>OZ240240.1:0-3645043 GCA_965198105.1 Dehalococcoidia bacterium | reverse complement strand
TCGAATCTCTCCGCATAGCGAGTGTTGTTTGCGAGCAGGTCGTCGATAACGGTCATCAAAATCCTCCTTGCGCAGTCTGTCTGGGTTCGTCCCTGGATGGACGACCAACCCTAATGATATTACCGATCTCGTTAAAGTACCAGCATGGGCGAGGCGGCCTGCGCGCGGCGCCAAGAGCTCGGTGGAGCGATCTGATACCATCGCGCGAAGTGCGGGCGACATCCATGCTGGTCGCTTAGGCGAGCATTTGCCGTGACCATCGACATAGGGTCGAGGTCATGGCAACCGGCGCGAGAGGGACGGTATTGCGACGCATAGCCATCATTGGCGGAGGAATCTCAGGTCTGGTGGGAGCGTGGGGGCTGCATCATCACCCGGACCGATTCGAAGCCGCTGACCACGCGGAGCAATCATATCGAACAGTACGGCGCGAGGCCGGACAACTACGAGATCACTTACATCATGCACAACCAGCAGCCCGATCACACGTCCAATATGAATCTCAAAACGAAGGTTCTTTATCAAGCATGGTGGGCCAGCGTGGACTCGAACCACGGACCTCAGTCTTATCAGGACTGCGCTCTAACCGACTGAGCTACTGGCCCCTGAAGATGGCGCCCCTCAGGCGCACGCCTCCGCCGCGGCCGCCTCATACTCGACGACGATCTCGACCGGCGCGTTGCGAGCCACGATCAACTCCATCGACTCGGACGCGCTGTCGTTCACCGGCTGATGGACCGTGCCCGGAGGCACGTATATGAAGTCTCCAGGCCCGATCTCGTCCGATCTCTCCAGCCTGCTTCCGGTGACGAACCTGCCCCGCCCACTCACGACGTAGATCGCCGACTCGCAGTTTACATGGTGGTGAGGAGTCGACGCGCACCCCGGCGGTATCGTCGAGACGGCCAGGTGGATACCCTTCGCGCCGGAAAGGCCCTCGGAGACCCCGGCCACCCGCGTCATGCCGCCCGACGCGACCTCCACCTCACGCTCCTCGAAGCGAACTATCCGGCACTCCCTCTGCGGCTGCTCGCTCACGCACGAGAGTATAGTCCCGCTCCCGGAACGTGTCAAGACAGGCGCGGACGCCCATCTGCGCTCCGTTTGATGGAGGAGAGCATGGCTGCTACAATGTCGCCCACAGCGGGTGTAACTCAGGGGTAGAGTGTCTGCTTCCCAAGCAGGATGTCGTGGGTTCGAATCCCATCACCCGCTCCAGTCTATAGACTGCTAAACGAAGCAGCGTGATAGCCAAGCAAGGCATCGAGTCAACAAATAGTCAACAACAGGGACAACGCTGAGACGTGGGTTGCTGACGAATGTCGTCAGCGATGCTGCAATCTGAACACCTTCCCCGCCTTCCAAGTGAACTGAACCGTCTTTTTCGGGTCTCCTAAGTGAACGCTCAGCCTTACGGTCACCCTCCTGACTGCCACCTAACCGAGCGTAGCCACCTCCATGGGATTGTCCGGCAGGTCAGACTCCGGCCTGTCACGACCAACCGCAGAGAGGCGCGCAGGGTTCATGGGCTGGGGCCTGATCCCGTGGTGGGCAAAGAACGCCTCCATCGGCAGCCGGATGATCAACGCCCGGGCCGAGACCGTTGCCGAGAAACCGGCGTTCCGCGACACGCTCAGGCGCCGGCGGTGCTTGGTGCTCGCGGACAGCTTCTACGAGTGGCAGCGGGACGGAACGTTCAGGAGGCCCATGCGCGTAGTCCTACGGACGGGAGAGCCCTTCGCCTTCGCGGGGGTGTGGTCGGTGTGGAGGGATCCGGACGGCAACCGCATCCCGTCATGCTCCATCATCACCACCTCGGCGAACGACCTGCTCAGACCGGTCCACGACCGCATGCCGGTGATCCTGCCCAGGGAGATGGAGGATTTCTGGCTTGACGAGAGTGTCGACGACCCAGACGCGCTGGACACCGTGCTCAATCCCTATCCCGACGAAGCTATGGAAACCCACGAGGTCTCCACCCTCGTCAACTCTGCTGCCAATGTCGGGCCTGAGATCATGGAGGCGGTCGCTTCGCCCTGACCCAGTCGGGCGGGCTGACGAGGCGAGAGGCACAGTCGTCTGTACCGGCTGCAATGTTAATCTGCCGGTCTTCCTCCACGAATGGCCTGCCTGTCACTTCTCCCCGGTCCTGAACGTGGCCGATGATCTGGAGTCTCCTCAGTCTTACGGCGCCGTTCTGGATCTTCTCGATATGATTGCAAGCAACATCACCATGGCCAGCAGACCGGCTCCTATCATGAGGACCATCGCGAGTCTTACGAGGAAGTCGTTCCCCGGCGGCCCGTCGGCTGTCCGTTCGGCCATGCCCGATGCAGCCGGCGTGGGGTCGTCTACCGGTCTCACGGTTACCTGGACCTCGGCTGTGCTCGTGGAAAGTCCGTCGGAGACGGTGTAGGAGAAGCTGCCGGCGGTCGTCTCGGAACCGTCGTGGTGGTAGGTCACGGTGGTGCCCTCCAGCATCACACTCCCGTTGACCGGGTCACTCACCCCGGTGACAGCCAGCGCGTCATCTTCAGCGTCGGTGTCGTTGCGCAGCAGGCTGACCGTCTCCATCGTGACGGCATCACCCTCGTCCACTACAGCCGTGTCCGGGGAGGCGGCCGGCCACTGCTTTGTCAGTATCTGGTTGGGACACGTCTACTCCTTTCCTGGGCACTCTACCCTCAGTCCGGGAGCTCACTCCACCTCAAATCTCTTGGGGCCTTCTATCCCCTCGGGTGTCCCATTTCGCTGACGGTCTACACTCACTTCGGGCTCACGAAAACGTGGTTAGTGCTTACTCGATCAGCCAAGCCCAACCAGCAAGACCCTTTCTTCAGCAGCCTGCTAGTGTACTGTATCCAAAGTACGCTGGCAAAAGCGTGCCACGCTGGCCAGGATTTGGTCAGCGGTCTTGGTCCATACGAAGGGCTTGGGGTCTTCGTTGGTGACGTCCAGGTAGCGGTAGATGGCAGCCTCCAGTTCGGCGCTGCTCTGATGCACGCCCCGGCGCAACTGCTTTTCGGTGAGCAGACCGAACCAGCGCTCCACGAGGTTCAGCCAGGAGGCGCTGGTGGGCGTGAAATGAATATGGAAGCGGGGCCGCTTGGCGAACCAGTTCCGGATCAGCGCCGTCTTGTGGGTGGCGTAGTTGTCGGCAATCAGGTGCACGTCCAACTCGGCGGGCACCTCGGACTCGATGGCATCGAGAAACTTGCGGAACTCCAGGGCCCGGTGGCGGCGGTGGCACTGGCCAATCACCTGACCGGTCCTGGCGTCCAAAGCGGCGAAGAGGGACGTGGTGCCGTGGCGCACGTAATCATGGGTGCGCCGCTCGGCCTGTCCCGGACGCAGGGGCAAAAGCGGCCTGGTGCGGTCCAGGGCTTGGATCTGGGACTTCTCGTCCACGCACAAGACCAGCGCCCGGTCCGGCGGGTTGAGGTAGAGCCCCACAATATCCCGCACCTTCTCGATGAAGAGGGGGTCCGCCGACAGCTTGAAGGTCTCGGTGCGGTGGGGTTGCAGCGCGAAGGCACGCCAGATGCGGCTCACGGTGTTGTGGCTCAGACCGGAACGCCGAGCCATGGACCGGGTGCTCCAGTGTGTGGCATCCTTCGGCGTGGTCTCCAGGGTCAGCGTCACGACCCTCTCAACGTCAGCATCGGTGACAGTGCGGGGTCTGCCAGGCCTTGCTTCATCCACCAGTCCGTCCAGTCGACTCTCCAAGAACCGAGACCTCCACTTGCCTACCGTCGCTTGCGACACTCTCAACTCTGCGGCCACAACGGTGTTCGTCTTGCCCTTAGAACATTCCAAAACCATTCGGGCCCGCTGAGCCAACGCTTGCGCCGTCTTGGGCCTGCGCCCCCACTGATGCTCCTATACATGTCAAGGGACGCTTTGGCATGGGGCTGAGTTCCGTAGGACGGAGAAGACTTCTCGAGCGATATAAACGTTTGAGGCAGCGGATAACCTCAGCCTTGCTCATCTCCTCGGTGGTGCGCCGCCTCATCTATGCCTGGGTCCGTTCATCGCAACTAAGTCTGACGACAACTATGCGATGGAGAGCTGCGTTGGCCTGACGGTTGTCCGCCACGGTTGAGCCGATGCCGATTGGTCTTGCCGGAGGAAGCAGGTATGGGACTGACGCCGCACAGGGGGGGAGACCGCCTCGGAGGGAGGAGATCCGGGATAATCCCAGCAGCAGCGAGGAGGGTCGCCGCCGTGTCTGGCCCTATGCCGAAGCCATCCACCAGAACTGGGGTTGTCGTCCGTGTGAGTCGATGGCTCTCGGCCTCCAGGTCCTGTATCTCATTGCCGAGTTGACGGTGGCGACGGGCAAGGCAGTGAAGAGCATATCTGGCCGCCGCGGCGACTCGCTTTCGTCACCTCGTGCATGAGTGTGGACCAACCGTGTTGGGGGAAGACCCGGCTGGATCGAAAGTCCGTCGTCTTCATGATCCATGAGGCCGCCAGGCTGATGTGCTCGTATGGGACGCTCAACATCCTGGGCTCCAAACCACGGCTGCTGCGATAAAAAATTGTCGAAGAGGGTCTGCATCTCGGAGGGTCCCCGCGACGCGCTTGTCAAGAGAGGTACACGCTCTCATGATGCCCTCTACGCCATAGGTATAGGTGCGGACTCGTGGTGCAGAGCGACCCGGTAGGAGAGATTCGTCCACGACGCCTGACCGGCGCACGTACCTGACTGAGGTGCGTTGACGCCGGTGCCGACGGGGCATGGCCCGTCGGCCACAGGTCGCCCGGCATGGAGAAGTCCGAGGTGGAAGATTGTGGCCAATGCAGCGGCTGGGTCGGGGTGAGCACCGTGAGGGTCTGCCGGTGCTCAGAGCGACCGTTGCGATGACGCTCAGCACCGTGTGCCAAGGCCCCGAGCTGAATGGAGTCTGAGGTACAAGGGGACTCCCGGCGACACCCCGGGGGAGCCCTCAGAGGGAGCATTTTGCACTATGATAAAAAGATAGAACGGCTGAATATTTTATTATATATAAGGGTTTTAGCTACGAGTCAGGGCCATGAAGGAGGCCCAACCGATTTTGGCCGGGCATGCCCGGTTCAGGGGAACCGGATTCCGGTGTCCGGGCACTCCCGACGGCTGCGGACTGCCCGGTCGTCACCGTCGACGGCAACACCGCTCAGGGGCTGGATGTCAATGATCAGGTGTGAACGGCGGAGTAATAATGGACCGTGCCGGCGGGGGCGAGTGCTGAACAGGGGCGCTTGAATACTGGACCACCCGCCGCCTTCCATCGTGTTATAGCCAACACGATGGAGGGTGCAGAGGATGTACAGGGTGGAGTTGTACGCACGGGTGCGCCGGGCCTGCATGGTGGAGGGGATGAGCACCCGGGAGGCCGCGCGGGTGTTCGGGCTGCACCGGGACACGGTGCGCAAGATGCTGAAGTACTCCGTGCCTCCCGGGTACCGCCGGCAGTCGCCGCCACGCCGACCGAAGCTGGACCCGTATCGCGGCGTGATCGACCGGATCCTCGAGGATGACCGGAGTCTCCCGAAGAAGCAGCGCCACACGGCGAAGCGGATCTACGACCGGCTGAGAGCTGAGCACGGGTTCGACGGCAGGTACACGATAGTCAAGGACTACGTGCGGGAGCGCCGACGCCGGACACGGGAGATGTACGTTCCGCTCACCCACCCTCCCGGAGACGCCCAGTGCGACTTCGGCCAGGCGAAGGGAGGTTACGTCAAGAGTTGTGTAAACGTGATCAGGCGGCGATCCTCTCGACCGGTGCCTCGATGGCAACTCCGTCCTTGTATTTGACGCCGAGGTAAACGTCCCCCATCAACTCGGGTGCATGCAGCCGGCGGAACCTCTTCTCGGCCACCATCAACATCTTCCATATGACCGCTATCGCTCTGTCCACCCTCTTGTAGCGCCTGGCTGCATCGGTCCTGAGCCGCAGCGCCGCGAACGGCGACTCCACCGGGTTGGTCGTACGAAGGTGACGCCAGTGCTCTCTGGGAAAGTCGTAGAAGGTCACCATCCGCTCCCAGTCCCGCTCGATCGCCTCGCTGGCAGCCTCGTACGAGTGGTCGCCACACCACCGGGTGAACACCTTCCTCAACCTCTCAGCCTCAGCCCGGGTCTCGGCGTACGGGATGTTGCGCAGCAGCAGCCTCCCCTGCTCGTACTGGCGCTTCGGCAGCTTGTCCAACACGTTTATGATCTTGTGGTTCCAGCAACGCTGCTCTGACGCCTGAGGCCAGACGTTTCGAAGCGCTCCCCATATACCCAGGTGTCCGTCTCCGACCACCAGCCTGGGGCAGTTGAGCCCACGGTCCCTCAGGTCCCTTAGCACCTCAGACCAGCTACGGGTCGACTCCCTGTAGCCGGGCACAACGCTCACCACCACCTTGCTCCCGTCGCTCAGCGCCGCCATCACCACCAGGATCGCGGCCTTCTCCCTCTCCAGCCCAGCCTTCACGTACACCCCGTCAACCCACATGTAGACCACCTCGAGGTCGTCCAGGGGCCTCGCACGCCACGCCGCAAGCTCAGCGTTCCACCTCTCCTTGAGCCGGGCGACCGTGCTCGCGGATATCGGCGCCTCCTCCCCGAGCAGTCCTCTCAACGCTAGATCGAAGTCGCCCTCCGAGAGACCGTGCAGATACAGCTCCGGGATCAGGTCGGCTACCTCCCTCGTCCTATGGACGAACAGGGGCAGCAGCCGGCTCTCGAATCTCTCCTCCGTGTCTCGTACCCGAGGCCTCCTGACCCGTATGGTCCCGGAACTCAGGGTCAATCGCCGCGGCGGCGCGTAGCCGTTACGGTAGCCGGCGTCGTTGTCAGATTCCGACCGGCGAATCGACCTGGCCCTTCCGAGGAACTCAGTGACCTCCTGTTCGAGCAGCTCCTGGATCAGCCCCTGCATCTGACCTCGCAACCACTCCTCCAGGTGCTCCCACTCCGGCCTTGACGCAGGACCCTTCTCAATGTTTCCATCATCCATGGGCGGTGTATCTCCTCTCTTGGGCCTCCAAGCCCGTTATGTTCAGAGAGAGGGTACACCGCCTGATCGTTTACACACTTTTTGAGGATACCTCGGGCCAGAGACGAGCGGCGTCTGCTCAACCTCCAGAAGAGGCTCGCCCGGCTCAAGCTGCTGATCATCGACGAGCTGGGCTTCGTCCCGCTCTCCAAGACAGGGGCCGAGCTCCTCTTCGAGGTCTTCAGCCAGCGCTACGAGAGAGGGTCCATCCTGGTCACCACCAATCTGCCCTTCGACGAGTGGACGGAGGTCTTCGGCTCGGAGAGGCTGACCGGCGCCCTGCTGGACCGGCTCACCCACCGCGTTCACATCCTGGAGATGAACGGGGAGAGCTACCGCCTCAAGCAGAGCAGGCATGCTGCCGCCGTCCGTTCTGGCGAGGCCTAGACCACACCGCACTCACTCCCACTGACGGATCCTGCAACACCCACAGACGGGTGACATCTATGCTGGCCAGTTAGGACGGACAGAATCGCTGATCATCGACGCCCGAGTGGTACGCGTTTACTCCGCCGCGTGGCTTAATATCCCGCCGCCATTGACAGTTTTTCGTCCCATGCACACGCTCATTGGCCACCGTCTCACACCACTCCATGCCCTGCCTGTTCATGTCTGCGTCGTCGCTGAACCGGACAGTGGGCCACAGGTTGCGGCGAACGTACTTGACCCCGCTCTCCACCTTCCCCTTGGTCTGTGCACGGTACGGCCGGCACAGCCTCATCTCGAAGCCGACACGCAACGCAAAGTCCAGCATCCGGCTGTTCCACTCGGGACGACCATCAACGTCTCGCCCCAGCACCACCACCTTCGCGTTGTCGTACAGGCACCGGCGAGGCACCCCATCACTGCTTGCCAAGGCTAGGACTCACGAAGTCTGACGAGCGACTAAACACGGGCAGCAGCTCTGACGTCTGCGTATCACTAACGGCGTTAAAGGTTCTCCGGGGGCTCAGGCCGCTCTCTCCCAACAGCAGTTGTTCGATCGGGCCGAGAGTCTATGCCGGTTTCGGGTGCAGCCCAGAGCACAGCGTTCCCGATGACCCTAAGGACCTCCTCCTGGTGGAAGATCGGATAGTCCTGATCCCCTGGGCGGAAATAGAATATCTTGCCCCGCCCCCTCCTGAAGCAGCAACCGCTGCGGAAGACCTCTCCTCCCTGGAACCAGCTGACGAATACAAGGGAATCAGGTTCAGGCACGTCGAAGGGCTCACCGTACGTCTCCACGTTGGGAATCTCGAAGTATTCCCCGATCCCTCGGGCGATGGGATGCCCGGGATTGACGACCCACACACGTTCTCTCTCCCCGTTGCTGCGCCAGGTCAGTCCGCAGCTGGCACCCATCAGCCTCTTGAATATCTTGGAGAAGTGGCTGGAGTGCAGAGGCACGAATCCCATTCCGTCCAGCACTCTCTGTTGAATGCGATCCACGACCTGATCGCTCACCTCCTCGTGCGCCAGGTGGCCCCACCAGACCAGGACGTCCGTGTCCTCCAGCACCTCATCGGCCAGCCCGTGTTGATGCTCATCCAATGTCGCCGTCCGTACTCGGCACCCCATTTTCTCCAGATACCTCACAATGGGCGCGTGCAATCCGTCAGGGTATATCTCGGCCGCCCTCCCCTTCAGCCGTTCGTGTCGGTGCTCATTCCAGACCGTTACCCTAGGCAGTTTCGTCATCTCTCCAACTCCTGGCTCGAATCCTTTTGCGTCTGAGCATAGCGTCGCTCGATTCACCGTTGTCCGTTCACATCCTCACGGGGGCTCCGTCCCGTTCAGCGGACTCCCCTATTGCTTCCCATATTGTGGCCATCCTCAGTCCGAGTTCGGGCGGGGACGGGTTGTCTATGAGTCCCTCCCGGACGGACAGGAACTCTTCCCACACTCCTCTCGTCGCTCTCACGTCAATGGGCTCCCATCCCTCTTCACGGCTCGATCCGGTTAGGCGCCAGCCCTCCGGCTGCTGCCGCATCATCTCCAGGGAATCGCCCCAGACGGTGGTTCGCAGAACGCCATTGGAGCAGAATACGCGAACGTCTGAGCCGCATGACCGGGTTGTATCACCGCAGGCATGAATCGTTATCAGCGCACCGGAGCGGAGACGCCCCATGATCACCGCGTTGATCTCCACAGGCCCTCCCTTGCTATCCAGGATAGCGCTGATCACTGAGAAGTCCTCGCCCGCCAGGTCACACACCGTATTCAGCATATGAGCCCCGGTGTCAAACAGGAAACCTCCGCCGGAGACCTCAGGCATGGAACGCCACGCGTCGACGAACATGCCACCCCAGTTCTGCCAGACCATCCCGGAGATGCTTTGGACCGGTCCGAGTTCCTGAGAGCGCAGCATCTCCACGGCCTTTCGGACCTGTGGCGACAGGCTTCCCTGGAAGCCTACAACCAGGAGCCTCCCGGTGCGGTCCCGGGTCTCTATCAGATCCCTGGCCTCTCCCGTGTCCATGACCATCGGTTTCTCGACGAGCACATCCAGCCCCGCCTCGAGACACGCCCTGGCCTGGGAGAAGTGCAGTACATGGGGCGTCGCAATGTAGACCGCGTCAAGGTTTTCCGCCCATGCGTCGAGCATGCGCTCAAGGTCGGGAACGTTTGCGGGGGCTTCGCGCCCGGCGGCCCGAAATACATCTGCAGTCTGTCCATAGGACTCCGCAGATGGCTCGCACACGACCTCGACGCGAGTGTTGCGGAAGTCGGCCAGAATGCCCTTCACGCTGGCCCTGGCCATATCTCCGCAGCCGACAATCGCCGCTCTTGTAGTCGGATCAAATCTCATCTGTAATTCCTCCCCTACTCGATTCCTAGGACACCGCTACTCCGACGTTGAATGCGCTCCTTCGGGCGATGAAGACGTGATGAGGAAACCGATCCAATGGTACGCCCAGATTGATCTGGAGCCGCTTGGCATGAAACCTCATCGGGCTAGTATATGATCACGTTGTCGAGGTACCCGACTCTCGGCAAGTACTCCTCAAGTGCCCTTGCCATGCCGGCCTTGTCCACAATCGTCGTGAACCGGGCGTCGACGACTAGTTGAAGCCTTATGTGGGACTTGCCCATGACGATGAGGTCATGGAACGTTGTCCCTCTCTTGGTGTGGTCGTTGATGTACCTCCTCAGCTTTGACCAGGTTAGAGGGGTTCGAGCCTGTACCACCTCTTTGGCAACTCTCGCATCGTCCAGAGTCCAGCCCGTGCCTTCAACGTATTCAACGATGTCAATCCTCCTCTCCCCCAGCGTCTTGATCTCCAGAGCAATCCTGCGTCCGGATCTGACGCGGCGTTCGGCAATGAACACGTTCGATATGAGTCCCTCGTAGTTCGTCCTCACGCCCTTCAATGAGCTCTTGAGGGTTGCCCAGCCACTGGGTTCGAGTTGTCCACTTCCGGCAGCCTCGTCCAGTCTGTTCATGGCCTCCTTGAACCTGGCCAGAGTGAATCCACCCCTGTTGCACATGTTGGCCATTGCGTCGAGAGCCTCATCACTAAAGCTGTACCTCAGCTTCAGTTCCTCCCGGGCCGCGTTATACAGTCTGACAGCCTCCCTCTGGTTACGGATCGAGCGGGGTGCGTTGAAGCGGGCAGCATGGCCCCTGCCCGCAATGCGGGCCCCCGCCTTTCCGCCCACTGCAGCCGACACCAGCACGGCAACGCCGGACAGCTGAGTGGAGAGTGCATTCACCACTCTCTCCTTGGCCTCCTCGTCCCCGCCGTCCACGTAGAGGAAGTAGTCCTCAAGGCCTTCGTCCTTCAGGTATATACCCGCCGCGACGACCTCTTCGATGAAGTCTGCGATCTCATCGACCGAAAGCAGGAAGACCACGACGCCGCCGACGCATATAGTGCAGGTTACAGCTGCGACGACGGTGCCCGGCACTGCTCCGACACCGACGATGGGGGCGCCCGCCGCCGCCGCCGCGATTCCCCCGGCGCACATCTTGCAGGTGATCGCAGACACCGCGGCTGAGCCCAATGCAACCGCCGCCACCGGTGCCACATTGACCAGTACCTCCCCGGTGATCTGGGCCGTGGCCACCATGTGCCGGGAAGGGATCGTGACCAGAAAGACCTGAGGGTCCTCGTCCTTCTCGACGTTAACGACAAGCACCGTACGCAGCCATGGAGTGTTGGATGTGTAGGCGTAGCTGGTCTCATGGTCGGAGATCAGGAGCGGCAGGTCATGAGCCTCCCGTAGGATCCCATCTCCACTGATGGCGAATCTGGTTATGCTCCCGGAATCGCCATTCGCATGGTCGGTGACCCTAAGCCACCAGGAGACGTCATCGGCGAGGATCGATGCCCGCACAGTCCCCAGATCGAAGTCGCCATTGAACCCGTCAGAGCTGTCCGAAGAGTTGTCAGCGTTGCGGGTACGTAGGGGGCTGACCCAGAGAGGGTCATCTTCGGGGCCTGCCCCAACCCATATTTCCAGGTCCCCCACATAGGAGTGCTCAATCTCGACATGAGCAGTGATCCTCCGACTCTCACGCTTGTCACTGCCGTCCGAGCCGGCGGACCGTCCCACGGAGATGCTCTGCTCACCTATGTCGCAGTCTCCGTGCCTGTTGCAGATCTTCAGCGTTATCGACTGCCGACCGGTCGAGGACCATCTCGTGCGGAAGCTTCGGCTATCGCCGGCGGAAGGCGTCCCACCCGCAGTGCGCCAGGTGTACCGGACGGGCCCGCCGGCACTGAAGTCCGGATGACAGACAACATACTCGGCCTCGTCCACTTCGGCGGGCGAGCAGCCGAGGTCATTGATCCTGGGAACTGATGAGGTGGAGGGTTCAACCACCTCGATAGCCCGCCTGTGGGTGACGCAGACATCGCCAAAGCAGGCCTCCAGCATCAATGTCTTGCGGCCCGAGTTGAACCAGGAGGTGGAGAAGATTTCGCCGTGACCGACATCCGGAGTTCCGCCCACAGCACCCCAGGTGTATTCAATGTCTACGTTACTACCCGGATCGGGATGGCACGTAACGATCTCGCCTGCCTCAACCTCGGATGGCGAACAGTTGATGCTGACCATGCCAAGGGAGCGCCTCTGGTCACGTTGTTCGGGGACAACTGTGAATGGGCCGATGCGGACGGTGTTGTTGGACTCGTTCTCCTCGTCGACCTCCGAGTCGTGGTCGGCGACCAGTCTGAAGTAACGTGTACCGACGTCGTCCTCAGTGAAGGTGTACCTGGAGGACTCGTCGTCGTCCCTGCCCTGATCGAGGCTTCTCACGCCGTCGGTATCGAATAGGCGGCCGGATGAGTAGTCGCCTATGAAGTACGCGACACGTGAGCTGCCTGCGGACCCGACACCCGCATTGGTGACGCTTGCTCGAATGGTGACTCGCTGTCCGACCGTGAACTCCGACGGTGAAGGATCGCCATCGACGGTCGCGTTCTCGACGACCAGGTCGGGCCGGGGCGGAGCGTTCACATCGATCGCGAGGCTCTTGGCTCCCCAGCCCTGCTGGTCATCGGTGTCAGCTCTTGTCGGCTGCCTGTCGCAGTCACTCCACCCATCTCTGCACAGCCAGGCCCTCACGTGGATTGCGAACCTGCCGGACCGCTTTGGAGTGATCCACAGTCCAAGCGTCCTGTCTGACGACGAGTTCCAGGAGGAGTTGTGGGACTCCACCAGCAGATGCCTGGCGGCCATCCGTCGACCACGGGAAGAGTGGACCCGGTCGTCGCGTTCATGGAAGTCGATGTCGGCGACGCCTCCTGAAGTCGAACCGGCGGTGACATCGCCCAGGGAGGACGTGTGCTCCGAGGAGTCGCCGGTTCTGCTGGTGAGTTCGGGGAACGAGACCGATACCCCGCCATGGTCGAAGCGGCCTGTGACATCATGGATCCTCACCTTTAGGTAGACGGATTCCCCAACGTCGATCCTGGAGTCCGAGAGTGACCAGCTCCACTCGTAGCCGGATTCAGATCGACTCTGGCTGCGTCGGTCGCGGACGACCGTGAACGGGCCGATGACGGCGGCGTTGTTGGACTCGTCCTGCTCATCCACCTCCGAGTCGTGATCGGCGACCAGCCGGAAGTAGCGCGTTCCTACGTCGTCCTCCGTGAAGGTGTACTTGGCGGCCTCGCCGTCGTCCCTGTCCGGATTGAGGCTCCTGACGCTGTCGGTATCGAAGAGGCGACCATGTGAGTAGTCGCCCATGTGGTACGCGAGACGCGATCTTCCGGCCGGTCCCCGACCAACGTTGGTGACGCTTGCGCGGATGGTGACTCTCTCCCCAACGCTGAACTTCCTGGGATGCGGGTCGTCGTCGACGGTCGCGTTCTCCACAACCAGGTCGGGCTTCCCCCTGTGGTCGGCAAAGGCCACGGGGGGAGCAAGCGGAACTCCAAGGATCGCCAGGACAGCGACAATGAGTGTGATTCTGACGGGAAGCATCGTCTGGTTGAGCATGGTCCTCTCCTCTGTCATTCGCGGACGCGTTCCTGAATCTGCGCCGGTTGCCACATCTGACAGCCAGACGTTAATGAGGGAGGCGCGGTACCCTCAATGCCCCGGACTCGTTGGATGGGAGTGGCTCCGATTCCAACTTGAACCGACGCCGGGATTGCCAGACTCGTAAAACAGTCGTACATTTGTGGTCATTACAGTCTGAACGGGTCGCAGTGAGTCAGGTGAATAATCAAACCTCGTCCAGGCTCGGTCACTGACTAGATCGAAGGGCGAGCGGACTCTCAGCAGGATGCCGGGACGCTCCGTGGTGATGATCCGACGTGTTCACGGCAAGGCGACGTTGCCGTGCGGGAACTGAGATGGGCAGACCAGTCGCGGAGGAGACTTCACATGAGAGTCGACGGCGAGAGAATTAAGCAGCTTCGTCTTGGCAGGGGTTTCAGTCAAAAGGATCTCTCGGACGCGGCGAAAGTCGGCCAGAAGGTGGTCTGGAACATGGAAAACGGCACTGGAGGGCATCGCCCGAGCAGTGTGCTGAGGGTGGCGGAGGCCCTGGGGGTTTCGGTGGAGGACCTGGTTGCAGATACGCTCCCGCCTACTGACATTACTAGGGGTCAACCAGGAGAGAGATCAGAGACTCGCGCTGAGATCTGGAGGCAGTGCATCTACGACGGTGAGCCGGAGAACGGTGGAACCGTGGAGAAGACCGACGAGGTCCTGCTGGAGCGCCTGGGCAACTATGCGGTCAGAGCGACAATCCGCCGCAAGGACCCTCCCACGGGAGAGGAGTACGAGTTCCTGGGACGCCATGCTGAGGGCATGATCTACGGACACTACTGGCGAACCAAGGGACAGGGCAGCAGTGGAGTCCTCTTGCTGAGGGAGACGGGGCCCCATGCGGAGTCCTTCCGGGGTTTCTACACGAAGATCCGCCGGGATATCCTGAGCAGCGGCATCGACACCCTGTCCATCTCCAACATCGTCCTCGACTGGACTCTTGTCGGCGTTGGCAATTGAATTGCCAACGCCCTCCGTGAATGTCTGCAGAGCGTAGTGTGAACTGCGGGGGCTTCAGCTTGTCAAAGCCGCAAATGCTGGTCTTTGTCGATGGTCAATTGGTTGTGGATTGGGCCCGATGATGTCTAGAGGACAGATGCTGTCCCTGGCAATCGCCGCGGTCTTCTTCGTTGCACTCTCGCTGGCGCTGATCGCCGAGCGGACGGTCAACTCAGTTCTGAGCCCTGAACTCTACACTTCGCAGCTCCGCGAGAACGAGGTCTTTGTTCGTCCTCGTCGACCTGGCAACGGCTTTCTTGGAGGACCGCCGAGAGGTGGAGCAGGCGAATGCCTGAGACGACATCGAGGATACTCCCTTCCTGACGTTGGGTCTCTCGACCAACAGGATAGTCGAGGGCATCAACCGTTCCGTCCCTCCGCACTGGCTACAGCGCGTCGCGGAGTGGAACCTCTACGAGATAGGGGACTACCTCACCGGACGAAGCGGTGACTTCACTCTCATGTTCCTACTGGAGGAGCGCACCGACGTCCTCATGGACGAGTTCAGGGCTCTGCTCGACGAGTCGGACGCCTATGGGAACCTCTGCCCCGCGCCGACCTAGCCGATTTCGTAGCGTCCTATAGGCGGAAAGACCGCCCCGAACGTCAGGAGACCGACTGCTTCCGTAGATTCAGTTACGAGGACCTGGTGAAGCGGGACAAGGCAAATCTTGATATCTTCTGGCTGCGCGACGAAAGCATGGAGTACTCTGCCAACCTTCCGCCGCCGGACCAGATCGCCGAAGATCGCCGCGCTGCCTTGGAGCAGCTGGAAGAGATAGCCGCCGACCTGTCTGCATAGACAGTGGCACTCGTAGACTCGCCGTGGGCCTGCGCCCGCCACCGGCACTTTGAACTGGCCGACTGCAGCAGTGACATACCGAATGAGTGGCGCAGACATCCGAAGCGGTCGTGTCCCATCGAAGGACCGTCTCCCTCAGGCTCCCTGGCTGTCGGATGAGAAACCCGCCCGGAGGGAGCGTGAGCTGCTCGACATGAAGGATGGGAGGCGTAAGATGGTCGACGCGACTCACACCAGGATTGAGGGACACCATCAGCGGTGGAACGTGCTGTTGGAGCCCCGCTCGCTCCACTCCGGACGGCTCGGCCGCCGGCCGCCGGCGGATGGGCGATGACGTGCCACGGCCGCCGGGCAAACCTGCCTGAATGTAGGGGCCGTCGTCCCTCATGATCCATTGGGCCTCCAGACTGATACGCTCGCGGGAACACCTAACATCACGTGTCGACGTCCAGACCACGACCGCTGCGATAAGAAATAGTCAAAGGGGCTTTGGATCGCCGGAAGAGCGCCGCGACGCGTCTCTCAAGAGAGGGACACGCCCGTGCGGTGAGCTCACAACCACGCCGCACGAGGTGCAGAACGCCGGGCTACAGTCTCCCTAGGCACAGGAACCTGCGATGGAGAACCGCAATCGACATCGCCCTGCCATGGTGGTGGCTGGGAGACGACCATCAAGGGTCTGCCGGTGCTCAGCGCGACCGTCGCGACGATCGCGCAGCGCCGAGTTCCACCTGCCGGGCTGGTGAAACGCCTGGGTTTGCGAGCGACTCCCGGCGACACCCCGGAGGAGCCCGCAAGGGACGAAATCGACCGTGATAAAAAGTCGGAGCGCCAGAATATATTTTTTTATATAAGGTTCCCAGCTACGAATCAGGGCCGTGAGGAGGTCCATGCGGGCATGTCCGGTTTCGTGGCGCTGGACCAGTGACCGGACCCTCCTGACGGCCCGCGGACCGCTGAGACGGACATCGAGAACGCCTCACCAGCCTGGAGGGCATACGGGTATGGCGTCTCTGCAACGGCACCGACGACGACGCCATCCATCCGATGGCTTTCGTGGAGACGGTGGTCGAGCGGATGTCGCTGTCCTTCCCCACCTCCCTCGTGCATGCACTCTCGCTGGTCGTCGACACCCTCCTCAGGAGGGCCTTCGCCAGGCCGGAGATGAGGGGAAGGTACGTGGGCAGGGCCTCCCTGCTGTGTACTGCGACCGGTTGGCCGTCCTGGGAGAGGAGCATCTCCTTCAGGGAGCCCGCCGGCAGGTGGGAGAGCGCACCGTATGCCGTCCGGAGCAAACTGGAGTCGGACCCGCCGGACACTCCCGTGGAGGAGGTGACGCTCACCCTGTCCAGCCTGACGGGAGAGCACGGGACCCAGATGGGACTCTTCGACGGTCCTCGCAGGGACCGGGAGCGGAGAATAGCGGAGACGGAGCGGCAGCTGCGGGACAGGCTGGGCGGGGTGCATGCGCTGTACAGGGTGGAGGAGGTGGCTCCCTGGCACCCTGCGCCGGAGATGCGGGCCCTGCAGGTGCCCGTGGCCCCCTCGGCGCGGGAGGCCGTCAGGCCGCTCCACTCGCCGGAGCCCGTGGAGGTCAGGGAGGGGGCGGAGCGGAGCCTGTCTCAGTGCTGTACAGGAGACGCTGGCGGCGCGTGGCGCGTATAGACGACCGGTGGATGTTCGACCTGTGGTGGCTCCCGAAGCCGGTGACGCGCTCCTACTACCGCATCGACCCCGGCGACGGCAGGCTGTTGACCGTGTTTCGTGACCATTGGGAGAAACGCTGGTACCGGCAGAGCGCCTGACGGCAGATGGCTGCGTCGAGCTTCTGTCAGGAGCTTCCGGCGCTTGGCGTATCGAGGCAGGCGGGCATTTGCGCGAACGCCGCGATCGGTACATCATGTGTGCGAGATGTGTGGAAGGTACAGTCTGATAGCGGACCTGGGAGAGCTTGCCCGGCGCTTCGAGTTCGATGGCGACTGGGTGAAATTCGACTCGGCGTACAACGTCGCTCCAACCCAGGACGTATTGACCGTCGTGGGGGGAGAGACGAGGCGCGCAGGGTTCATGCGCTGGGGCCTGATTCCGCACTGGGCCAGGGACCCGAAGATCGGGTGATCCACGCCGGCGACGATATGGAGGCCTATGAGTCTCAACCCTCGTCAACTCCGTCGCCAACGACGGCCCGGAGGTGATCGAGGCGGTCGACCAATCTGCTTCCGCCTATCTGTTCGAGTGATCGGTCGGCCTGAAAGCACGAGCCCTGGACGAAGCGGGTCGGCTTCCGGCAGTGCCGGACGGATTGAACCGGCGCCCGCATGAATGGCGGCGGTGGGCGACACGACCGGCAAGGTGGCTGGGCCGCCACGTGCCTCGCATGTCCGGAGATTGAGGATAGGCGGCAGACGACGATGGAGTCAGGAGACTACATGTCAGACCGCGCCGCCGCTCCCGGCTCAGCGACCCAACCCTGCCTCCAAGAAATCCCGCTCCACCTTCAGCCGGCAGATCTGCTCATAGGGCTGGGACACCTTCGCATCATCCGACTTGTCCCCTCCGTTGCCGTGGCCTCTCTCGAAGAGCGAGCCCGGCTTCCTTCAGTAGCACCCTCTTCCAGTTGTGGATCTGGTTGGGATGGACTTCGAACCGGCTCTCCAGCTCACTGACAGTCTGCTCTCCCTTACCCTCGGCGTTGACTGCCGTAGCCACCACCACGCTCACGTTCACTATCCTGCCCGACTCCCTGATCTTCTGCGTCAGCGCATCCAGCCACACGTACCGGTAAGGACCTCCGTCCAGCGGCCGATCCAGGAAGCTGTCGACCACCTCGTCGAGCTCAGCGCAGATGCGCGAGACCTGGCTCTTGGAGATGCCATCGCACCCCAACGCCTTTACCAGATCGTCCACTCGCCTCGTCGGCACCCCCTCTACGTATGCCTGCTGGATGACTCCCAGCAGGGCACGCTCGCTTCGACGCCTCGGCTCCAGCAGGCTCGGGAAGTAGCTCCCCACCCTCAGCCTGGGTATCCGAAGGTCCATCGTCCCCACACGTGTATCCCACTGCCGGGACCTGTACCCATTGCGCTGGGTCACACGCTCCGTGCTGCGCTCCCTGTAGCCGGCGCCGGTCCTGGCTGACACTTCGGCGTCCATGATCCCCTCTACCAGCACTATCAGCGCCTCGCGCAGGAAATCCACGTCTCCGTCCGCTCCATGCTTGCGCAATATCCCCAGCAGGACCATCCTTTCCTTGACCACCGTCGCCCTCCTCTCTCGAGCTTTACCATTTGCCCGTTAAGGATGACGCGGTGGTCTCTCTTTATGTAGATCTCCTTAATACACCACGTGCTGGGACGTTACTCTGTCTCATTTCTGGGGTCCATCTCATACGTCTACGATACATCGGAGGGTGGCGGACGGCTGTATACCCGGATGTGGCGGCTACGCCGTATAGCCAAGGGGATTGTCACCTCTGGGCAACAAAGAATTGCTGCGTGCTACTGTCCCAAGATGGCATAGGACGTGCGCGCCAGTGCAAAAATTGAAAGATTTCGTTAGGATCTATTCATGGACTGGATTTGAGTCATCAACTCCCTAGCAGAAGCCGAGACCACAATACTGAAAGGAAAAGTGGCGATCCGTTGACGTCCCGTAGGAAGACGACCGGACTGACTAGTCCGGACAGCCATGCCGAGTTGAACGCAGCCCTCCAGGGGATCGCCGAACGCCAGGTCGAGCTCCATAGAGAGTTCGCGGGTCTGGCCCGTGTGCAGTCTGCGCTGGTCACGGCGCTGAGGAGCCGTACTGCGGAGCCCTGCACTGTATCTGAAGAGAGCGGAGATGCTGCACCATCCGCCGGAGAGTTCGCTCGCGCAGTACTGGAGCCAGCCCCGTATTACTTTGACTTGTCGGGAGTGGACCTGTCCGGCTGTCGCAACTACAACGGAGGCGGCCGGGGAGAGAGGTGTGAGAACCTGCCGAAAACCTGTGTTGGCTGCTCGCCCAGATGGATGAACGGAGAGAACGGGGAGTCTACCGTGTGATCTGAAAGAGAAGGGGACTGCGGGAAGAAGACAGGCAAATCAACCCCCGCAGCCCTCCGGTACCCATGAGGAAGGAGGATTTCGCTTCCCCATGTGTGTGTCTAAGTCTAGGCAAGAATCCCATCCGGCGCAACCTTGGGCCGAGTGTCTCCCCGACCTCCATGAGTTAGTGGGACCCGGCAGGACCATGGGCGTCCAGATCCTGAGGCGCCGCAAGATCTTACCGGCACAGATCCGGCGCGCGTCCGCGCGGAGTGGAGCTGTCCCACATGCCCTCGCAGTTCGGGCAGCTCCACTCCGACCTCTTCCAGCACATCCTCTTCGGCCCGAGGGGTCGGACCGTGCCCAGGCTCGTGACTCCGTGCAGGTGGGACTCCATTACTATCGAGATGCGGACGGGCCGATATTCACCTGCGAACACACCGGAGAGAATCCGCCCATCAGGGTCGACCCGCCACACCCGGCCCGCTCGGGTAATGCAGGTGCTCGAAGACGCGGTGTCGGTCTGAGGCCCGGGGGAGCACATCCGCTCAGGCGACAAGTTAGTTGGCTTGCATGGGAGTGGCCCGGGAGAGTGGAAGTCCAGCCCCGCGTATCGAATTTCCACCAACGCGGGAATAAACGAATGAATGGAGAGCTTTGCGGGAAGTTTGTGGGCGAGTTGCTGGCCATATCGGTCTACCGCGCGCCGTCGGAGGTGGGGAAGCCGGATCCAAACTGGCATTGCATCAGCGGCGCGACTACAGACCTTCGTACTCTACGACGATTGGGCTCGTGCGAGTCGTGCTCAACACCTCAATTGCCGGGTGCTAAGGAGGCACGTCATGCGAAGATTTGAGGACGACCGGTACTACCGAACTACGGATCCTGAGATCGCTGCTCTCGCCACATCTGGCACCCTTTCCCAATGGCGTCATCATGGACGTGGACCTTCGTACCACAAGGTCGGCCGCCGAGTCCTCTATCGGGGTCGGGATCTAAACGCATGGATTGACGCTCACCAGGTCGCCATCGTCGGACATGCTGGCAGACCTGCTGGGCGTTGAGGTGGCGGCCCGCAGGGAGAGGTATGTTCCACGTCAACCATTCTTGCCGGTCGTGCGACAATCATTTTTGCCGGTCTGACATCTGCTCTATGTGACGATTGTGGGCCTCGTTTGTCCTATAGCTGGGCAGGTCGAACTCCATGATCACGGAGTGGTGAACGATCCTGTCTATCGCCGCCGCGGTCGCCATAGGATTTGCGAACACCTTCTCCCACTCACTGAACACCAGGTTCGAGGTGATCCCCAGAGATCGGCGTTCGTAACGCTCAGCTATGAGCGTGAACAGCACCTCGGACTCCTCGGCTCCCTGCGGCAGATAGCCCAGGTCGTCGATCACAAGCAGGTCGAAGTTGTCCAGCTTCCTGAGGATCCGTGGCAACTCCAGATCCCTCTTGGCGGCCAGCATATCCTGCACCAGGCGGTATGCCGGGATGAACAGCACAGAACGTCCTGACTCCACAAGCCTGTGGCCTATGGCGCACATCGCGTGGGTCTTGCCCGTGCCCGGCATCCCGAACGCCAGAACGTTGACGCCGCGATCTACGAAGTCCCCTTCGGCAAGCCTCCGTAGCTGCTGTCTGAGCTGCACCGGGGTCCTATCGTGCTCGAAGGTCTCCCAGGTCTTGCCGGCCGGCAGCTTCGACGCTCTCCTCAGACGGTCCACCCGCCTGATCCGCCTGTCCTCTGCCTCCTGCTCCATCACCTCCAAAAGGGTGACGAGGGCGTCGGCATGTCCGGCCTCACTGAACCTCCCGACGGTCTCCGCCGCCAGTGTGGGCAGCTTGAACTGCCTGCACAGCTCCCTGACACGTTCCGCCACCGCGCTCGGTGCGTGCGTGTCCACGATCATCGCACACCTCCCACCAGCAGCCGGTCGTACACGCCGAGGTCCACCGTCCCCTGCAGCTTCAGCTCAGGTACCGTTGGGGGCGCCGGAGCAGACAGCCTGCGCACCGTCGCGTAGTCGAAGCTCAGTCCCGACTCAAGCAGTCTCCTCAGCGCCCTGTCCACCTTCGACTCCATGGTTGTCGCGGCCAGGTGCAGGATCCTGACGTACTCGACATCGGCACGTTCGCCTCTCCAGCCACACAACGCGTCGTACGCCAGCCTGAACGTGTGTGACGGGAACATCTGCTCCCTGAAGCGGTAGCGTGCGAACGCACCCGGCTTGCGCACCAACGACCCGATGATGTGTCGGTAGTCGATGCGAGCCTCGCCGGCGCCGTGTATCCGCTCCATGCTCTCCACGAGGTGGTCCTTGTAGTACACCTCGATGTGGTCGGCGTACAGTCTGACGTCAACTACCATCCCTATCAGCCTCGACGGCACAGAGTATGTCCGGTTAGCCACCCTGATCGTGCTCCACCTGCGCACTCTGCAACGGTAGTTGGCGTACTCCGGGACCGGAGCCGGCGGAAGCGGCCGCAGGTGACGACGCTCCGCCTTGAGCTTCGAGCCCACCAGCCTGTTGCGCCGAGCGACGACTCCTCTGACGAACTGTCTGTACTCGTCCCCGGACTCGAAGTCGCGGCTGCCCCTGAGGATCAGCGCTTGGTTCAAGGCATTCTTCAGACGCCTGTGTCCCTGCTCTACAACCCCGTTCTCGTGCGAGGAGCGTGGGTTGGTCCTGGTGGACTCCACCCCGTAGTGGGTCAGGACAGCCTCGTACCTGGCGTTCATGGCACGGCCACTGCTGTTCTTAAGATCGTGTGTTGCCGCCGACAGGTTATCGGTCCGCACCACGCTGGGTACGCCTCCCAACTCCCACAGCGCTCCCTGCAGTCCCTGCACCAGTGCCCCGAATGTCTCCCCGAAGCACACCTCCGCATAGCGCCAGCCCGAGTGACTGAGCACGAACTGGAACAGCAAGTGTCTGAAGCGCTCTCCACCTATGGTGACTCCCAACTCGGTGCAGTGAGTGAAGTCCACCTGCGCCTCACGACCGGGTGGATGATCCTGCTGGAAGTACACCTCCCGATCCGGCCCGTGGAGGGCCCTGTGGTCTCGGATCCGGCGCTGAAGCGTCCTCAGCTGGGACCTGCCCAACCTGCCCGGGTGTCTCTCATCGAGCCACTCCAGGATGGTTGTCGCGCTCAGCTCACCGCCGGGATCGGTCAGCAGCAGCGGTACGACATCGCCCTCCCAAACGTCGGCGAAGGGATCCGGTCTGCTTCTCCATCTCCGCCTGGCCTTCTTCCTATCTGACGGCAGCTCTCCACGCTGCCACTTCCTTGCCGATCTCTCGCTCATGGCCGCTGACGCCGCCGCTGCCTGCTGTGTCTTGCCTTCCATCAACTTCTGCCTCAGTACAACTACCTGTTGATCCGTGACCAATCTGGCACCTCCCGGGTACCAGACCATCCTTATCTACGGACCGGCAAAAATCGTTGTCGTCACCGGCAAGAATGATTGTCGTCGTTCAGAGGTATCTGACCACGAGGACACGGATGGCTCACCTGCCCTTCCAGCGCACCCTGGAGCAGTTCGACTTCGTCTTCCAGCCCTCCATTGACGAGCGTCAGGTGAAGGAGCTGGCCTCGCTGGCCTTCGTTGCAGAGGCATCCAACCTGCTGCTGCTGTTGGGTCCCCCGGGAGTTGGAAAGACTCACCTGGCGGTGGCGCTGGCCCTGCGGTCCATAGAGAACGGCTACGGGGCGTACTTCGTGCGGGCCTACGACCTGATGGAGGACCTGAGGAAGGCCCGAGCCGAGCAGAGGTTGGACCGACGAATGAGGATCTACCTGGCTCCGAAGGTGCTCATCGTCGACGAGTTCGGCATCTGGCCTTACGATCGCGACTCCGCCACCGCCTTCTTCAGTCTCGTCTCTGCCAGGTATGAGAGGGGCAGCATCATCCTGACGTCCAACAAGGGCTTCTCAGAATGGGGGGAGCTCCTGGGCGACACCGTGATCGCCACCGCCATCCTCGACCGGCTGCTGCACCACAGCCACGTGCTCAACATCCGGGGCGAAAGCTACAGGCTCAAGGACAAACGACATGCGGGTCTGCTGACCTCGCACCAGCTGCTCAATCCACCATCAGACGTATCCAATAGCACCAAAACATAGGTGGGGTGGGTCAAATCTAATCCGGCGTTGTGTTGTTGGTCTGCGATTATGTCCTCGCTAACTGTCAAGCGAAAATATCCGCATGAAGGAGCATGTGACATTGACGCAGAGAGAGCAGACGAGGCTTCAGGTTCTCAACAGTTTGATGGCGGACCACATGACCACGGAGCAGGCAGCGACTTTGATGGGAGTGAGCGCGCGCCACACCAGGCGCATCCTGGCGGCTTACAGAGAGGAGGGAGCAGCCGCACTTGCTCACGGTCATCGTGGACGCCGAGCACCCAACGCGACGCCGGAGCCGACAAGGTCCGAGGTGCTGCGCCTTGCTCGGTCCCGCTACTCCGAAGCCAATCACACTCACCTGAGGGAGCTGCTCGGGGAGCGTGAGGGGATAGAGATCGGTCGAACCACACTGCGGCGCATACTGACGAGTGCCGGTCTGAGGAGCCCACGCCACCGTCGGACGCCCCGGCACCGTGTACGCCGGCAGCGGATGCCCCGCGAGGGCATGCTGGTGCAGGTGGACGGCAGCCATCACCGGTGGCTGGGAGACCATGGTCCTCCCTTCGCGCTGCTGCTGGCCGTCGATGACGCCACCGGCATCGTGGGAAACGCCCTGTTCTGGGAGCAGGAGAACACCCGCGACTACTTCCTGCTGATGAGGGCCTGATACAGCGCTACGCCATACCCATCGCCCTCTACACCGACCGGCACACAAGCCGTTACTCCGAGCCTACTGCTCAGCTCCAGGTTGGAGTTCATCCGCTCCACGAATGATCTGATCCGCCGTCTCCGCAGCGATGCTCAGCTGTGGTTCATCTGCGGATTCGATGGCAAGCTGCCGCACCACTCGACGTTCAACCGCTTCTACAGCAAGTTGGCAAACCGCTGTTGGGGGAACGTGCTCGATCTTATGGCCCAGATGAACGTCAAGCTCTCGAAGTTTCTACCTGGGTTCGGCAAGGCCATCGCCATCGACGGCACGAACGTCCATACCCATGCTCGACAGCCGAAGAAAGGCCAGCCGCCCTCGACCACCGCCGATCCTGAAGCGCACTGGTCGGTCAAGACCGTCAAAGGCCGCGAGCCTAAGGACGATGACGTTTACTTCGGTTATAGATACCACCTGATGGCTGATGCAACGTACGGAGTGCCAATGATGGGGTTCACTACGCCCGGCAACGGCCCTGAATTTCTCGCCCAACTATGTGACTGCGGACAAAGGCTACGATTCCTTTGCCAACTACGAACTGGTCGAATCATACGGAGCCGCTCCCATCATCGCTAGGCGCGACACCGATTCGAAGAAAGGCCGGATGCGGGCTGCTGACGGCTTCTCCTATGTGCATGGGCGGCAAGCCAATGGCCTACGTGAAGACTGAGCGGACGAAGAAAGGGCCGACTCACGTATTCCGATGCCCGGACGAAGGATGCCATCTGAAAGACCGCACAGGTGTCTTGTACTGCAAAGACAAACTGATGTGGAAGAAGCTATACGACACGCGGCAGAGCGTCGAGCGCGTATTCAAAGGCATGAAGCAGTCTCGGCGTCTCAACGACCATTGCTTCCGTGGATTGGAGAAGGTGGCGCTCCACTGCATCCTGTCCGCGCTGGCATTCAAGGTGACGGCGCTTCGGAATCTGCGGACCCGTGACGCACCTTCGATCCGCTGGACGATGCTGCGCGTCGCATAGGCCAAGCATGGTAGAATGGCCGTGCATACCAGCGGGGCGGCTGTGCGGCCGTGTCGTCTGCGAGACTTCCCCATTTGGGGCGTTGTAGGAAGGTTTACCTTTCCGCGCCCCCTTTGCGGCTCGCAGACGCGGATGCTGGTATGCAAAGGTACTCCAAATCCTACGCCGTAAGGGGGCTTGTCTTGCGTAAGGAATTCGGTGTCGTTTGCATAGCAGGTGCGGTCTTATTCGGACTCATGGCAATGGCAGGATTCGTGCAAGCAGCGGACATTCTCGCTGTTCTCGCCAATAGATACGATCCCATCATCGCCTCTCCTGTCCAGCGGATTACTCTCAACATTGCCGTGAGTGGCATCTTCACGTTGCTCAGTTGGGGCCTGTGGAGCATGGGAGCACGGAGAGTCACCGAGACAGGTCTCGGGTACTTTCCGTTTGTTCTTGCTTTAAGCGTCTTTGCGGTTGCGATGACTCTGATCTACGCATCGGTGCCCGAGAAGTTCGATCCGGGAGCGGCTGAAAGGGTACTCCCTCGGCAAATACATCAACAGACGCCGTAGGATACAGAGCAGACAACTAGGATCGCGCGAGGGGCCATCTGGATGTTGTGAGCGACCGTGATGGTCTTCAACTAATGTCTCTCCCTAGCAGCCCGTCCGAGGATTACCCGAGCAGGTTAGCCGGACAGTCTCAATTGGCCGGAGACAGCCATCCAGGGCCAGGGTGGGGTTGGGAATGCTGAGAGATGCATGAGGAACTTGCCGGCTGCGAGCTGAGGAGACTTCCAGGTCCGGGTTCTCCGTTGCCCGATCCATTGCCGTGGCGCGTCCGGCACCATACCGGAACAGCTTCAGCAGGTTGTGGCCGGCGCAGATGAGCAGCCACTCCCGGTTCACCTTCGTCAGACCCAGCAACAGGAATTGGCGGAAGCCACGGCCCTGCTTGATCTGGCCGAACACCGGTTCAACCGTCTCCATCCTAAGGGCGTAGCGTTCACGTCCCCGTCTCGTTCGCAGCTTGCGGCGCATCCGGTCCCTGACGGACAGTCCCTTGGGTATGCGGCCTCGGGGAGCCGGTGGCGGCACACAGCCGTGGCGGGTCTTCTCCGGCGCGACGAACGGGTCCACCCCCAGGCCGTACAGCTCATCCACCGCCTTGGCTGAGTAGTATCCGGCGTCGGCGGATACTACTTTCGGCACCGCGCCGGTGTTACCCACGGTCTCCTCAATCATGCTCACGGCCTGACCCTTGTCCGAGGGCTGGTTGGTGGCACGGGCCGCCACGATGATTTGGTGCTCGCTGTCCACCACCGCCTGGCAGTTGTAGGACTGCTGGAAGTCCCTCCCTCCTGGGCCGGGCATGATGCGGGAGTCCGGATCCGTGAAGTTCCGCTGCGCCTTGTCATCAGGCACCCCGGGATGATACCGGCCCTCCGCCTCAGCCAGGGCCTCGGCCTCCAGCGCCGCCTTGGCCTCCCTTATCTTCCGCAACCGGCTCTCCCGGAATGCCAGTTCCTCCGGCAACTCATCCCCACGCTTGTCTTTGCCGTTCCGGCGGTCCTCGTCATCGTCCACCTCCCCGGCCCGCCGCAACAACTCCGCCACCTCCGCCGCCAACTGACCTTCCTTCTCCTTCATCCGCCCATAGCTCACCGCCTTGTGCTTCGATGCGTCGGCCCTCACCTTGGTCCCGTCCAGCGCCACGTGCCCCAGCTTCACCAGTCCTGACTGCTGGCAAAGCTCCAGCACCTGTAGGAACAGGTCTCCCAACGCCTCCAGATGGTCCTTTCGAAAGTCGGAGACGGTGCGGAAGTCCGGCGTGTTGTTGGCCGCCAGTACCCGGAAGGCGATGTCCTCGTGGAGCCGCTGGGCGATGCGCCGTGAAGATGCCACGCCGGTGCAGTAGCCGTAGAGCAGCACCTTGACCATCATCTTTGGATGGTAGGGCGGGCCGCCACGCCTTTCCTCCTCGTAGCGGGCGGTGATGGCCGAGAGGTCCAACTGGTCCACCACATCGGAGATGAAGTAGGCCAGGTGGTCCGGCGGCAGCCATTCCTGGAGGGCTGCAGGCAGCAGCAACTGCTGGTCTGGATCGTAGGGAAGGTAGGTCTTGCTCATTGACCTCTCCGCTCGTCTGATGCTCCTCCCCATCATACCCTCAACGACTCACCAACCCTGTTTCTCGGACGGGCTGCTAGGGGCATTTTACTCTAGCGGCCTGTAACTGCTCAGCGATTATGTCCTCGCTATGTCAATGGCGGCGGGATATTAAGCCACGCGGCGGAGTAAAGGCGTACCACTCGGGCGTCGATGATCAGCGATTCTGTCCGTCCTAACTGGCCAGCATAGATGTCACCCGTCTATGGGTGTCGCAGGATCCGTCAGTGGGAGTGAATGCGGTGTGGTCTAGGCGTCGGCAGAACGGACGGCGGCAGCATGCCTGCTCTGCCTGAGGCGGTAGCTCTCCCCGTTCATCTCCAGGATGTGAACGCGGTGGGTGAGCCGGTCCAGCAGGGCGCCGGTCAGCCTCTCGGAGCCGAAGACCTCCGTCCACTCGTCGAAGGGCAGATTGGTGGTGACCAGGACGGATCCTCTCTCGTAGCGCTGGCTGAAGACCTCGAAGAGGAGCTCGGCCCCTGTCTTGGAGAGCGGGACGAAGCCCAGCTCGTCGATGATGAGCAGCTTGAGCCGGTCAAGCCTCTTCTGGAGGTTGAGCAGACGCCGCTCGTCTCTGGCTGGCCTCGATCAGCTCATGCACCAGGGAGGCGGCGGTGGTGAAGCCGACCGGCAGCCCCCCTCTGACAGGCTGCGAGGCCGAGACCGAGGGCGACGTGGGTCTTGCCGGTCCCGCTGTTGCCGACGGCGATGACGTTCTCACGCCGGTCGACGTACTCGCAGCGCGCCAGCTGCATGACCAGATGCTTGTTAACAGACGGCATGTCCAGGAAGCCGAAGGTGTCGAGGCTCTTGACTGCGGGGAAGCGAGCGGCCTTGATCCTGCGTTCCACCATGCGGTGATGACGGTCTATCAGCTCGAGCTCAGCCAGCCTCAGCAGGTAGCCCGGATGGTCGACGTCCTCGGCGGCGCACTGTCCGGCCACCTTGCCGTACTCCCTCAGGAAGGTCGGCAGCTTCAGCTCCTTCAGGTGATGCTCCAACAGCACCGTCGACCTGTCGCTCACCGTACGCTCCCCGACATGAGCGCCATGTAGTCGCCGGCCGATGTAGTTGTCACGTTGACCCTCGGCAGGTAGGGGTACAGCTCCAGGTCGAGTCTCTGAGGTCGGCCCTCCACCCTGCACAGCACCAGGTGCTTTATGGCGTCGAAGCTTACGGCGCCGAGCCTGAGAGCATCGCGCACACCCCCGTGCACCTCCTCCCTGCTGAAGCTCTCCATCAGACGCAGCACCTGCACGAACTCCCTCTTGCCGCGCCTGCCCATCCGGGACTCCAGCAGCCTCCTCAGCGCCCCGAACTCCTCCGGCAACTCCCACCCGGCCAGCGGAGCGGCCTGGTCAAGGGCTCCCGTCTTGCGCTCCAGCAGCGGCAGGTAGTGAATGGGGTCGAAGACGAAGTCGTCGCGTCCGTAGGAGCGCGGATGCCTGGCTATCACCTCCGCCCCGCAGCTGATCACCACCTCTCCCACATATCCCCGCACCACCACCTCCATGTGACCGTAGGCCACGGGCACCGAGTAGTCGTTGGTCCGGTACCTCACCAGGGACAGGGAGCTGACGCGGCTCACGTGCTTGTCGCTGGCGTCGTAGGGTGTGGCCGGGAGCGGCAGCAGGGCCTCAAGGTCACGCTCCATCCGACGGCCTATCGTCTCGTCGTGTCCACGCAGCCGTCTCCCCAGACGCTCCAGACATCTCTCCTCCAGATGGGCGTTGAGGGCGTCGAAGGTCTCGAACGACGGTATGGGCACGAGGAAGTTCCGGCGAGCGTATCCCACCAGACCCTCGACCTTGCCCTTGTCGTTACCCCTGCCGGGACGGCCGTACCGGTCCTCGAACAGGTAGTGGAACTGTAGCTCCGAGAAGACCCGGGTACGCTTCCTTAGGCCGTCTCCCAGGATCCTGGCCACGGCCAGCCTCGTGTTGTCGTAGACGATGCTCCGGGGTACGCCGCCCAGGAACGAGAAGGCCGAGACGTGACCGTCGCAGAACGCCTCCGTGGTCTCGGCGGGGTAGGCCTTGACGAAGCATGCGTCGCTGTGGGGGAGGTACAGGACGAGGTAGTGGACGGTCTGCTCCACTCCGCCGATCACCGCCTTCGCCTGGCCGAAGTCGCACTGGGCGTCTCCGGGAGGATGCGACAGCGGTACGTACATCTCCCGCGTTCGGCGGCGGCGCTCGCGCAAGTAGTCCTTGACTATCGTGTACCTGCCGTCGAACCCGTGCTCGGCTCTCAGCCGGTCGCAGATCCGCTTCGCCGTGTGACGCTGCTTCTTCGGGAGGCTCCGGTCCTCCTCGAGGATCCGGTCGATCACGCCGCGGTACGGGTCCAGCTTAGGTAGGCGTGGAGGCGACTGCCGGCGGTACCCGGGAGGCACGGAGTACCTCAGCATCTTGCGCCCCGTGTCCCGGTGCAGCCCGAACACACGCGCCGCCTCCCGCGTGCTCATCCCCTCCACCATGCAGGCCCGGCGCACCCGTGCGTACAACTCCACCCTGTACATCCTCTTCACCTTCCATCGTGTTGGCTATAACACGATGGAAGGTGGCGGGTGGTCCAGTATTCAAGCGCCCCTGTTCAGCACTCGCCCCCGCTGGCACGGTCCATTATCACTCCGCCGTTCACACCCTGAGCCTGTCGAAAGGCCGGAGCGCCGTTCATGGTTCGACAGGCTCACGGTGAACGGGTGCGGAGCAGGGGATAAAAACAGGGAGGGGCGCTGGTGCGCCCCTCCCTGTTGGTTCCTATGCTTTCCGGTGCGCCTAGGCCCGGATCCTCCTGAGGACCAGGACTCCGGTGGGTATCATCGCCGCGCCCGCGAGGGCGAGGAAGAGCATCAGCCAGCTCGGGGGCGTCACGCCGCCGGTCGATGGCAGCAGCGCCCTGTCGAGCGTCACCGCCACGTCGCCGAACGCGGTGATCGAGGTGGTGAGGGTCACGCTTCCGTCCTCGCCGAAGGCGGCCTCGGCTTCGAGAGCCGTCCACCCGTCGGCGGAGCCGGCGTAGACCATCACACCGCCGGCCTCGTCCAGCGCGGCGAGCGTCTCGGACCCGCCCAGCTCAGCCACCTGCTCCGCGGTCAGCGTGAGGGTGAGCGCCGAGGGGGCGTCGAGGGAGAATCCCACGATCTCGCCGCCCTGGGCGTCCCACGCGTCGACCGTGGCGCAGAGCGCCACCTCGGCGTCCTCCGGCCCGCCCTCGCAGCCCTCGACGATCCTGCCCTTGAAGTAGGCCGACTGCGCGTCGGGGGTGATCGTCAGCATGACGTTTCCGCCGTCCGACGTGACCACCGTGCTTCCGACCGCGATGGAGGCAGCGCCGCCGATCGACGCCGACGCCCGCACGTCGTTGACCGCCTCGCCCGAGAGGGCGTGGCCGCCCTCGGTGCCGGACGCGGTGACCGTATAGGTGAAGCTATCATCTCTCAGGATCGTGAAGGTGAGCATCCCGTCCGCGCTCGCGACCTGGTCGTCGGGCAGGCTGCTCGCCACGTAGGCGAAGCCCTCGGGCAGAGTCTCCCGGACCTGGCCGAAGCCGCCGAGGCCCGCCAGGTCGATCGTCACCACCACCTCGGCGCCGGCCTCGACCCGCGAGTCGACGGACCTGGTCGCGCTGTGCGACGCGGTCGCGGCCTGCACCGTCACCGTGGAGTCTCCTCCTATGGCCGTCTCCATCCGGCCCTCGTCCTTCGCGACGCCGGAGAACTCATGAGAGCCCAGCGTCCTGGACGCCGTCACCGTATAGGTGAAGCTCTCCTCGCCGAACAGCGAGAACCCGAGCATCTGGCCACTGACCCACGGGGGGTCGGGCAGGCTGGTCGACACGTAGCCGAAGCCGGCCGGCAGCGTCTCCACCACCTGGCCGAACTGGCCGTAGTCGGCGGCGGTGATCGTCACCGTCAGCTCGCCGCCCGCGTCGACGGTCGACGCGGAGAACGACCGGGAGGCCTCCAGCCCGGAGGCCATGACCATCACGTCCGAGTCGCCGCCGACCTCGTTGCTGTCCAGTGCGTTGTCCTTCACGACGCCGTGGAAGGTGTGCGCGCCCAGCGCGTCGGGGGCGCGGACGGTGTAGCTGAACGAGTCCTCATCGAGCAGGGCGAAGGTCACATCCTGCCCGTCGATCACCGGCTCGTCCGCCAGCGTGGTCGACACGTAGCTGAAGCCGTCGGGCAGCGTCTCCACCACCCCGCCGAAGCCGCCCAGGTCGGCGACCTCGATCGTCACCTCCACAGTGCCGCCCGCGATCACACTGGTTGCGGAGAAGGACCTCGTCGCGCTGTGGCCTGTCGCGTCCACGGGACCCGGGCTGAGCAGCCCGGCCGCTCCCACCGCCGCAACGATCATCATCAGCGTCAACGCTCTTTTGAACAAGCGTCCTCCTCCTTATTCTCCGTGAGGCCCTGGTCGTTCGCCCCGACCCGTCAAAGAGTCCCAGCCGTTCGTCCTGAGCCTATCAAAGGAGGGCGCCCGTTCATGGTTCGACAAGCTCACCACGAACGGGTTGGCCCCCCTCGATCTTTGCCTTATCCGCCGTTTCCGAAGTAGAGGCGGATGAGCGCCGTAACCTCACTCCTCTCGATATTGCCGGCCAGGTAGTCCTGTATCGCGGCAATGACCTCGTCTCTCTCGATGGTCCCGTCCTCGTTCAGGTCGTACGCGTTGTCCAGACCCTCGTCGGTGACCATGATCGTCACCGTGGTCATGGCGTCAACCTCGTCGGCCTTGCCGGAGGAGGCGGAGACCGTAACCGTGTAGCTCATCTTCGTCTCGTAGTCGAGCGCGGCGCTGGTCATCAGCTGGCCCGTCGAGTCGATCGTGAAGGAGTCTGCGTCGTCGCCCCACAGCGTGTAGGTCAGCGCGTCGCCGTCCTCGTCCGTCGCGGCGACCGGGTCGCCGATCGCCATGCCTGCGGCCGTGTTCTCGGCCACGCTCCGGGTCATCTCATCCGCCGCGAAGGCGGGCGGGTTGCCCGTGAGCAGTATCACCGTTCCCGCGTCGTCCGCGTCCGTGACCGTGATGTTCACCACGATCGACTCACTCGCCAGCGACGGGTCGGTGGCCGTCACCGTTACCGTGTACTCGTCCTTCGTCTCGTAGTCCAGCTTCACCTTCGTGGTTATCTGTCCCGAATCGTCGATATCGAACGAAGCCGCATCATCTCCACTCAGCGTGTGCTTCAGCGGGTCGGTGTCGATGCCCGCCACCGGGTCCCCGACGCTCGCGCCCTTCTCGTTCTCCGCCACTTCCCTCTCCTCAGGGCCCTTGTTCAGGAACCTGGGACGGGTGTTGGAGTTGGGCCTCGCCCTTGACGGATGCTCCGATGTGGCAGAGGCAACATCCCCATCTTCTCCGTCCGCTGTACGGCCTTCTGTCCTGTCGATCGCTCCGTCCGTCCCTACTGTGAACTCATCCGATACGAAGCCGTCCACGTAGGTCACCCTAACCTGCAGCTTTTCATCCTTATCAGCCCTCGTCGGCAGGTAGGTGGCCGACGTGCCGTCGTTTATGGCACAGGTGTCCGAGGCGGTTGTTACGTCGTCGTCAGTGCCGAGTTCACCATCCGGACCGGCTTTCTCGTCGTCGGTGAGGACACAGTTGGTCACTGGAGTGCCGCCTGATACCACACCGGTGGTGGAGTCTATGGCCACCGCATCATCTGTGCTGTCAAACACCAACACGCCGTCAGAATCTCTTATGTGCAGTGCACCGGCACCTCTGTACCACTGCCACTTGGTGGCCGATATGTTGAGGTCCACGTCGGTGAGGCTGGCGGTTATAGGTATGCCTTCCTGAGGCACGCGCTGCGTCAGCTTCACCTTCCCCGGCTCTTCAATGTTGTCCACCGTGACAGTCACCGTCACGGCGCCTCTCACCTTGCCGTCAGAGGCCCTCACCACCACCTCGTACACGTTGGTCCCGTCCGCCGAATCCATGGCCTCGAAGCTCGGAGCCTTGCGGTCCTTCGCCTTCCACCGGAGCGCCGCTGTGTTAGTAGCGGTGGGGTCGGTGCCGGGGCTGACGACCTCAGTCGCGAGCTTTACGATCTGGAAGCGCCCGGCGTCGGGCCCGGCCACCGACCACTCTATCTCCGTGGAGTCGATGTCTTCCGGATCTGCCGCTGAGAACACGGGCAGGTCACTACTGGTGCTGCCCGCTCCGCCAACATCGGCCGGATCCAACGGACTCTGCTCGTCCGTGTTCACCAGGAAGCTGTCCGCCCCGGCTGCAATGATGGTTGCCGGAGTCCCCGCATCACCTGTCACTCGCGTAATCTTCGGGGCTTCGTCCACCGGCGCGACCTTGATGGTCACCTTCTGCGGACTGGGGTCAGTAATCGCACCCGACGGGTCCGTCGCCGTTACGTTGACTGTGTACACCAGCGCACGCTCATCATCATCGGTGTCAGGATCGTCCAAGGTGGTGGCGTACTTATCAAAGTCCAGATAGTCGTCGTCCTTCACCGAGATCTGCCCACTCTTGCGGTCAATCTTGAACAGGTCTTGTGACTTAACGACCACAGCGTCACCACTATCACCACTAGTAGTATCTTCACTATCGACAGTAGGCTCGAGGGTGAAATTTTCTCCGGTCAACCTGTAGATCAGCGGGTCGTTGTCGGCGTCCGTCGCCGTGACCGCGTTCCCCACGCTCGCCCCAACCTTCGCAGTCTCATCCACCGTCCGGGTTATAACTATGATGTCCTGGTCGCCGATGGTGTCGGCTTCGCCAGTTACGTCGGTGACGTCGTCCACCTCAGGCCCGGTATCGTCCTGGATCTCGAACGACGGAGCAAAGTTCGCCGTTGGCCTGATCTCCACCGGGAAGGCCGACTCCCCACTCGCAGCGTCACGCCCAGTCCCCAGGCCGTCGCTGTAGGTCGCCGACGCGCGCAGGTAGTAGTTCTCGTCCTCTTCCTGCGGCGTGTAAGTGGCAGCCGTAGCCCCAGCTATGTCCGTCCACTCCGTCATGTCCATCGACCTGGACCACTGCCACGCCGTGCTGATCGGGTCGCCGTCCGGATCCGAGACCTCGGCGGTCACCGACTGGCCCGCACCCGCCTGCGGCTGCAGATCCAGCAGCTCCACACTCCCGGGCTCGTCCACGTTCGTCACCGTAACGGCCACGTCCGTGGAGCCCCGGGCAGCGCTCACCGTCACCATGTACACGTTGTCCTTGTCGCTGTCCCCAGGACTCTCGAAGTTCGGCGACTTCTTAAAGCTCAGCGCACCGGCCTCAGAGATCTCGAACAGCTTCACGTCCGGCCCGCTCAACGAGAAGACGATCGGGTCACCGTCCGCGTCCGTCGCCGAGAAGTTACCCACCGGCTCCGTGCCGTTCTCCGCATACTCGACGTCGCCGTTGTCCGCGAGCAGCGTCACTATTGCCGCGTCGTCCACGTCGATGACGGTGATGTTCACCACGATCGACTGACTCGACAGCGACGGATCGGTGGCCGTCACCGTCACCGTGTAGCTCGACTTCGTCTCGTAGTCCAGCTTCACCTTCGTGGTTATCTGTCCCGAATCGTCGATATTGAACGAAGCCGCGTCATCTCCGCTCAGCGCGTGCTTCAGCGGGTCGGTGTCGATGCCCGCCACCGGGTCGCCCACGCTCGCGCCCTTCTCGTTCTCCGCCACTTCCCTCTCCTCAGGGCCCTTGTTCAGGAACCTGGGGCGGGTGTTGGCGTTGGGCCTCACCCTTGACGGATGCTCCGATGTGACAGCGGCAACATCCCCATCCTCTCCGTCCTTCTCACGATCAGCGGCTCTCGAAATCGCTCCGTCCGTCCCTACTGTGAACTCATCCGATACGAAGCCGTCCACGTAGGTCACCCTAACCTGCAGCTTCTTGTCCCTATCAGCCCTCGCCGGTACGTAGGTGGCCGACGTGCCGTTGTTTATGGCACAGGTGGACGAGACAGTTGTGTCGGCAGCTCTCTCGGCGGCGGTGAGGTCACAGTTGGTCACCTCAGTGCCGTCTGTTATGGAGATAGGATCTGTTGCGGTCGCAGGAGTTACAGTGGCGCCGAATACCAAGTCGCCGTCATTATTTATGTTTAGTGTGCCGTCGCCTCTGTACCACTGCCACTTGGTGGCCGATATGTTGAGGTCCGCGTCGGTGAGGCTGGCGGTTATAGGTATGCCTTCCTGAGGCACGCGCTGCGTCAGGCTCACCTTCCCCGGCTCTTCAATGTTGTCCACCGTGACAGTCACCGTCACGGCGCCTCTCACCTTGCCGTCAGAGGCCCTCACCACCACCTCGTACACGTTGGTCCCGTCCGCCGAATCCATGGCCTCGAAGCTCGGAGCCTTGCGGTCCTTCGCCTTCCACCGGAGCGCCGCTGTGTTAGTAGCGGTGGGGTCGGTGCCGGGGCTGACGACCTCAGTCGCGAGCTTTACGATCTGGAAGCGCCCGGCGTCGGGCCCGGCCACCGACCACTCTATCTCCGTGGAGTCGATGTCTTCCGGATCTGCCGCTGAGAACACGGGCAGGTCACTACTGGTGCTGTCCGCTCCGCCAACATCGGCCGGATCCAACGGACTCTGCTCGTCCGTGTTCACCAGGAAGCTGTCCGCCCCGGCTGCAATGATGGTTGCCGGAGTCCCCGCATCACCTGTCACTCGCGTAATCTTCGGGGCTTCGTCCACCGGCGCGACCTTGATGGTCACCTTCTGCGGACTGGGGTCAGTAATCGCACCCGACGGGTCCGTCGCCGTTACGTTGACTGTGTACACCAGCGCACGCTCATCATCATCGGTGTCAGGATCGTCCAAGGTGGTGGCGTACTTATCAAAGTCCAGATAGTCGTCGTCCTTCACCGAGATCTGCCCACTCTTGCGGTCAATCTTGAACAGGTCTTGTGACTTAACGACCACAGCGTCACCACTATCACCACTAGTAGTATCTTCACTATCGACAGTAGGCTCGAGGGTGAAATTTTCTCCGGTCAACCTGTAGATCAGCGGGTCGTTGTCGGCGTCCGTCGCCGTGACCGCGTTCCCCACGCTCGCCCCAACCTTCGCAGTCTCATCCACCGTCCGGGTTATAACTATGATGTCCTGGTCGCCGATGGTGTCGGCTTCGCCAGTTACGTCGGTGACGTCGTCCACCTCAGGCCCGGTATCGTCCTGGATCTCGAACGACGGAGCAAAGTTCGCCGTTGGCCTGATCTCCACCGGGAAGGCCGACTCCCCACTCGCAGCGTCACGCCCAGTCCCCAGGCCGTCGCTGTAGGTCGCCGACGCGCGCAGGTAGTAGTTCTCGTCCTCTTCCTGCGGCGTGTAAGTGGCAGCCGTAGCCCCAGCTATGTCCGTCCACTCCGTCATGTCCATCGACCTGGACCACTGCCACGCCGTGCTGATCGGGTCGCCGTCCGGATCCGAGACCTCGGCGGTCACCGACTGGCCCGCACCCGCCTGCGGCTGCAGATCCAGCAGCTCCACACTCCCGGGCTCGTCCACGTTCGTCACCGTAACGGCCACGTCCGTGGAGCCCCGGGCAGCGCTCACCGTCACCATGTACACGTTGTCCTTGTCGCTGTCCCCAGGACTCTCGAAGTTCGGCGACTTCTTAAAGCTCAGCGCGCCGCCCTCAGAGATCTCGAACAGCTTCACGTCCGGCCCGCTCAACGAGAAGACGATCGGGTCATCGTCCGCGTCCGTCGCCGAGAAGTTACCCACCGGCTCCGTGTCGTTCTCCTCATACTCGAGCTCCGAGTCCTGGGCGAAGACTGCCGGGGCGGCCATCACCAGGGCCAGCAGCGCGGCAATGGCCACGAAACGGGCGATCAGGCGGTTGGATATCCTATTCATCATACAAATGCCTCACATCACACAAGGCGTATCACAAGCTACGATTTGACATGGACGTTAAGGCATGGTTAGGTATCCTACTGGATTCTACTAAGGCGCTAGTAGGGTTCTACTAAGATTCAAATAAGATTCTACTAAGGGTCTACTAGCAAGGGGGTGTAGCAGATGGTGGAACGAGTGACGGGTAGAGTGTTCGGGCCGGGTCGCCTGACTCAAGAGGCGGTTGACGCTGCGGGCGTCGGCTGGCACTCGGACGGGCCGGGGATGCACGGCCTTTACCTCCAGGTGCGGGAGCAGGGCGGACGGCTCTCGCAGTCGTGGGTGCGAAAGTGGAAGGTCAACGGCAAGTCCAAGAGCAAGGGTCTAGGCTCGGCTGCGCTGGTCAGCCTGGATGAGGCGCGGGGGGCGGCGGCGATGGCGCGGGCCGTTGACGATGAGCGGTGGCGGGGCCAGCTTGCGGGTGCAATGGCGGCTCCGGTTCCGGCTGACCTGACGGCGTTGCTCGGGCAACTCTCGGCGGCGCTCAGTAAGGCTCCTGCGGCGGCTCTGGCTCCTACGTTCCGTGAGTGTGCGGAGCGTTACATGGACAGTAAGATGGCGAGGCCTGGGAGAAAGGGTTGGACGAAGGGGACTCGGCAAATCTGGAACTTGAGCATTTACCGTCACGCGGCTGCGTTGCTCGATCTGCCGGTCGATGATGTTGACAGAGTGGCTTTGATGCGGACGTTTGAGCCGATGTGGCAGAGCAAGCACAAGTCGGCGAACTACAGTCTCACCCGGGTTGGTGCGGTGCTGAATTATGCGTATGCGTGGCAGTATCGGGAGACTGGTGGGAAGGACTTGGTCACGGTTGTCCGGGACGGTCTGGGCTCGGTCAAGACGGTGGTGCGGCATCGGGAAGCGGTGCCTTACAAGGATATGCCCGCTTTGATGGCTGAGATTAGGGCATCGCGGAATCTGTCGGCTCGGATGCTTGAGTTTGTCATACTTACCGGTAGCCGGGTCGGAGAGGCGCTGCCCATGCGCTGGACAGAGGTTGACGGCAACGTCTGGACGGTGCCAGTTGAGCGGATGAGCAAGCGAAGCAAACAACATCGGGTCGCGCTCTCTCGGCAAGCTCTGGCACTCTTGGAGCGCTTGGGTGAAGAGTTCGGGCGTGGGCCTGGGTCACAGCTTCTGGTGTGCCAGTCTCCAATGACAGGCAGGGCTTACAGTCAGCAGACGCCGCGCGACCTGCTCCAGAAGACGTTAGGGCGCAAGGGCTACACCGTGCATGGGTTCCGGTCGTCGTTCCGTGAGTGGGCGGCTAAGACGGGACAGAAGAGGGAGGCTTCTGAGGCTGCGCTGTCTCACGATGTGCGGGGCGCTGTCGAGGCGGCCTACTGGCGAGACGATCTCCTAGAGGAACGGTTCCCAATCATGCAGGAGTGGGCGGACTACTTGGACGGCGGGGCCGATGCCTAACCCCGAATCCACCGAGGGAGGGCGTTTGGTTAGCATCCTGAAGTGGCCAGAGGGTGCTCTTCTGAATCTGGGATAATGGTTTTGTAACAGCAAAACAGTCCCAGAGAAGGAGCACCCAATAGATGCTACCACGCAACCACCCCGACCGTATCCGTATCGTCTTTGACGATCACCGCCTGGTGGCCAATGCCGGTCTGCTCCTGCCGGCCACCCTCGCCCGGCATCTGGGCCTGCGGGAACTCGTTGACCATCACCTTGACCTGGGCGGCGCGCCGGGGCGGGCCAACACCGGAGACAAGATGATGACCCTGGTGTCCTCAGCCATGGCCGGCGGCGACTGCATCGACGACGCCGATGTGTTGCGCACCGGGGGGACGGCCTGCACCCTGGGCGGCACGGTCAAGGCGCCATCCACCCTGGGCACCTTCCTGCGCAGCTTCCGGTGGGGCCACGTCCGCCAGCTGGACCGGGTGAGCCGGGAGCTGCTGGCCCGGGCCTGGGCCGCTGGGGCCGGACCCGGCGACGCGCCGTTCACCATCGACCTCGATTCCACCATCTGCGAAACCTCCCGACTAACTTCAACTGTTAGTCGCCTCTGCACGGGCCGGATACGGGCATAACAATGCTCCCCACTAACCCACGTCGTCACGCAGCGATTGGTGAGCCAGGTGGTGCGTCGGTGGCGTAATCCGGGGCATCGGACATTGGCACCAGTTGGTAGCCCAGCTGTGTCGCCCGGCGCTTGGCCGCGCGCAGCGCCCGCTGCTGATACTGTCGTTCGTAGTATTCGGCGCCAGCATCCACGTACTCCTGGCCATGGCGCAGCATGGTGTAGATGAGCCTGGCCAGCTTGTGCGCGGTGGCGGTGATGGCTTTAGGCGCGCCCAGTTGGGCTTTCTTCCGGCGCAGGAAGGCGCCCAGGGCGCTGTCGGAGCGATGCAGCGCGTTGGCCGCCAGACGCAATGCCGCCGCGGCACGGTTGGCGCTGGGCTTGGTCTTGGAGCTGATCACTCTCCCACCGGTGATGCGGTTGTTGGGACTCAGCCCCAGCCAGGACGCGAAGTGCTTGGCGCTGGGCCATTTCGTCATGTCGGTGCCAATCTCGCTGATGACCTTCAGGGCCGTGTACGCGTCCACGCCGTCGATCCGGGTCAGGTCCACTCCCGTCATCCGATACAAGTGCGTCCAAACATCGAAGCGGGGCGCGTTTCCTTTAATGCGCTTCCGGCCGGGCTTCGCCTCTGGAGGTTCGCCAGTACTGCGGTCCTCAAACCGCTCCAGCTGGGCTTCAATCTCCCGGTCGCACTCGGCAATCTTGCCTTGGTACGCCCGGTACAGCTCCAGAGCTTGGGTCAGCTCGAAGATGTGCTCCGCCCGCCAATGGCCCCGCAACGACTTTGCGATGGTCGCCTCGTCGGCCTTGATCCTGGGGTCGCGCAGTTGCGCCAGCTTCACCGGGTCCCGTTGGCCACCCACTATGGCCTTGATGATTTCCGTGCCGGTCTTGCCTGTGATGTCGCTGATGACGTGATGCAGCTTCACGTTCATCTGGGTCAGCGCCTTCTGCATATGCTGGATATGCTGGGAGGCGTATTCCACCAGCATGGCCCGCTGCCGCAGGTAGCTGCGCAAGCGCCGGATCTCCCCCTCGGGCCGGAATGCGCCGGAGAGCAGGCCGTAGGTGTGCAACTGCTGCAGCCACTGGCAATCCATCACGTCGGTCTTGCGACCCGGCACGTTCTTGATGCGTCTGGGGTCTACCAGCATCACCTGGAAGCCCCGCTCTTCCAGCACCCCGAACAGCGGTATCCAGTACACGCCGGTGGACTCCATGACCACGGTGTCCACGCGGCACTCCACCAGCCAGTCGGCCAAGCGGTACAGGTCCGCCGTGAAGGCGGCAAACTCTCGCACCGGCTCTTCCACCCGGTCGGCGGGAACTGCCACGAAGTGGCTGGTGGCCCCCACGTCAATGCCCGCCGCGTTCAGGTTCAGCTGGGACAGTCCTTCCGGTTCTGCGTTGCTCTTGCGTCTGTTCATCATCGCCTCCACCATTGCCGTGTAGGCGTGTCGCCAGAGGGAGCCACGGACCGTAGCCACTCTCCCCAACGGGATCGCCCGGATCTGGGCGTCACCAATGATGCAGTCGTAAGGCTCCCGGACCATGCTACGGATCGGGCAATACGCACCAGTGTCTGCTCGGTCTTCGTCCGGACGACACGCCTCGCCACGAGCATACACCCTTGGGCCTGCTCATCGGTTAGTCGCCTCTGCACAGGCCGGGCACGGGCATAATTTTGCTACGGACTGGCCAAGGAGGGCGCCCGCCACCACGGCTATACCTGCAAGCGGGGCTACCACCCGCTGCTGGCCATCGCCGCCGGCACCGGAGACGTGCTGATGTCCCGGCTGCGCGAGGGCCGGGCCAACACCGCCCGCGGCGCTGCCCACTTCCTGCGGGAGACGGTGGGACGGGTGCGCTACGCCGGGGCCAACGGACGACTCACGCTACGGGCCGACAGCGGATTCTACACTCATGGCGTGGTATCCGTCTGCCGCAAGATGGATGTCCGCTTCTCCATCACCATCCGCCAGCACAAGAGCCTACGCAATCTCATCGAGGCGATACCCGAGGATGCCTGGACTCCCATTCCCTACTGGATGGACGGCGCCGCCGATGTGGCCGAGACCACCTGCACTCCCTTCCAGAGTGAACCTGACGCCGCACCGGTGCGGCTCATCGTCCGGCGTGTGAAGCCCACGCCCGGTTCCCAGCTGGCCCTCTTCGCCTCCTACAGCTATCACGGCTTCATCACCGACCGGGACGGGGAGATGCTCGAACTGGAGGTCGGCCATCGCCGCCACGCCGAGATCGAGAATGCCATCCGAGACCTCAAGCACGGTGTGGGGTTGAACCATCTCCCCTCGGGCCGCTTCGCCGCCAACGCCGCTTGGCTGGCGGTACAGGTGATGGCCCACAACCTCGCCCGCTGGACAGCGCGCATCGGTCTGGGCGAGCAGGTGGTGACCACCAAGACCCTCCGGCGGCGGTTCTTCTCCCTGGCCGGACGGATCACCCGCTCGGCGCGCCGCCTCACACTGCATCTGCCACAGCGCTGGCCTTGGGAAGCCCAGTTCGATCGTGCCCTGGCCCGATTGCGCGCCCTGCCACTCCCTGCCTGACGGCGGCAGCAACCGGCCGCCATCCGGCCAACCGAACGTCCCCGCGAACTCGCGCCAGTCCGGTCTGCGAGTGCCTCTTGCTGCGTCCTCTCCCCGCTATCTCGCCCTGACCAACATTCGCAGACGGTCACAAAGTCTTCCCGCGGCAACTGAAGACAGACACCGGCCCCCCTCTACCCCAAATCGTGCCCGGACCATCGCCCTCCCTTGCCCCTATCGCCCGTTCCGCTGCTGCATAGTCATCCCTTCGGTGGATTTGGGCTAAGGGAGGACGCTTATGCTGGCCATCAACACCGTTCACACTCATTGAGGAAGGCGATACGGATGCGGTCGGGGTGGTTGGGTGATAGCATCGTTTGGGTGCTCCTGTTTTGGGGCCGGTTTTCTGTCTCGAAAACCATTATCCCAGAGGCACAGGAGCACTTTCTGGTCTCTTCAGGACCCCGCTACACGCCCTCCTTCGGTGGATGGGACTTAGGCCATAATCGCTGGACATCGACACTACATGGCCTAGAAGCGATCCGCCCTTGACAAAAAGCAGAATGTTACACGGAGTTACACATATCCGCCTCTATCGACCGAAACGCCGCCGAGGGCCTACGATGAATGGTAGCAGCCCGTCCCTCAGCCTGCGTCTCTACGACTGCGCCTGCAACTCGGCAAGCTCCTCAGTAGGGCACGCCTGAGTTGGAATCACGTCCTATCCAAGAGACATCACCAGATTCAGGTGCTCGTCGATGACGCACCGGGCGTCCGGTCCGACGAAGACCGTCGCCTCTCGCTCTTCCACGATGGCCAGGCCGTTCACCGTAGCTCCCGGCTCGAGGCCGTACCGGTCGAACACCGGGCAATCGACGAACCGGCCCTCCTCAATGAGGAACACGGGCCGCTCGCCCTTGACCCCTCCCGGATGGGTTTCTGATTCGGCTGCGCGGAATCGTATGTCGGGCCGAGGCGGCGGCTCGGACGCCGAAAGGCGCCAGGTGATCGTCTCCACCGGAACGTCGGTCAGGCTGCGCCCGAACAGGGACTCATAAGTCTCGCTGAAGATCGCCGCGAGCGCCTCCCGCAAGCCCGGCCCTAGCTTCCCGCCGGGCACCGGGACCACGATCTCGAACCCCTGGCCCACGTACCGCATGTCGGCGCTGCGCTCCACCCTGATATCCCCGGCCTCGACCCCGGCCGACGTGAGAAGCTCCACCGCGCTGGACTCCATCACTTCATAGACGGAGTTGACGTGGTCCCAGTCGACGCCGTCCAGGCGGCTGATGTAGCTCTGCACCGAGTCGAAGGACTTGGGCGCGACCAGCATCCCGATCGACGACATCACACCCGCTCCGAGGGGGCACACCACCCTGGTCACCCCCAGCAGCTTCGCCACCCGGTAAGCATGGACCGGCCCGGCGCCGCCGAACGCCACGAGGGCGCTCCCACGGATGTCCACGCCCTGCTCGGCTGCATGCATGCGGGCCGCCGTTGCCATGTTCTCGTTGACAACCTCGTGGATTCCCTGGGCCGCGCGGGTCACGCTCATCCCAATGGGGCCCGCCAGGCGGGTCTCGATGGCCCTCCGTGCGGAGGCCAGGTCGAGGGTCATCTCCCCACCCAGGAAGTAGTCGGGATTGAGAAGACCCAGCACCAGGTCGGCGTCGCTGACGGTAGGCTCCGTCCCGCCGAGTCCGTAGCACGCGGGCCCCGGGTCGGCCCCGGCGCTCTGCGGTCCCACCTTCATCAGTCCCATGGGGTCGACGTAGGCTATGCTACCGCCGCCCGCGCCGATCTCGATCATGTCGATCGCCGGGACCTTGAGAACGAGCCCGCTTCCCTTCTTGAATCGATGCTCCCGCGCCACCTCGAACTCGGTCGTCCGCGATGGCCTTCCGCCGGTGATGAGGCACAGCTTCGCCGTCGTGCCTCCCATGTCGAACGACACGAGATCGTCGTATCCGAGAGCCTCCCCATAGTAGGCGGCCGCCATCGCCCCGGCCGCCGGACCGGACTCGACGAGCCGCACGGGGAACGACCGGGCCGCCTCCAGCGTGGTTATACCCCCCTCGGAGAGCATCATGTAGATGACGCCCCCGAATCCCAGAGAGCGCAGTCCATCCTCCATCTCCGCGAGATGCCTCCGCAGAGGCGGCTCCACGTAGGCGTTGGCGACCGTCGTCGACGTCCGGGGGTACTCCCGCACCTCGGGGGCCACCTCCGATGAGAGCGATACGGCGTATTGGGGATACCGGTCCTTCAGGTATTCACGGACCATCCGCTCGTGAGATGGGTTCCGGTAGGAGTGCAGCAGGGCGACGGCGACCGTCTCCACCCCGTACGCCTCGAACCGCGACAGTATCGGGGCGAGCGACGATGGCTCCAGCGGAACCAGCACCTCGCCGTCCCAGCCCACTCGCTCGCGGACGGTCCGCCGCAGGTTCCTGGGCACCAGAGGCTCGGCGCGCCTCGCGGTCAGGTCGTACATGTCGTACCGCTGCTCGGTGCCGGTCTCCAGGATGTCCCGGAACCCCTCCGTAGCGACCAGGCCGACCCTCACGCCCTTCCGCTCCAGCAGCAGGTTGGCAACCAGCGTCGTCCCGTAGGTCACCTGGGAGATGTCCCTGACCTCGAAACCCGACTGTTCGGCGGCCTCGCGGGTCCCTCGGATGATCCCAAGCGCGAGGTCCTGAGGGGTCGTCAGGGTCTTTCCGACCGAGAAGGAGCCCGACTCAGGGTCGAAGACCACGAAGTCCGTGAACGTGCCCCCTACGTCGACGCCTAGCCGGGCGTCCGCCATCTACCGGCCATCCCGCCGATCAAGGCTATAGACCTCTCTGGCCGCGTCCTCGGATATCAGCTCGTTGCGGAGGTCCTGCGCGACTCGGTCCGCGTCGCGCTCCTCGGGCCTCCCGAAGCCTCCACCGCCCGCGGTGACGAGCCGGATGACGTCGCCCGGATCGAGCACGGTGCGCCCCTTCTCCGGCAGCACCCGGTCGTCTGGCGCGATTCTCATAGCCCCGGCCCGTCCCCCAGCCTCGCCCCCGTGAAGGCCCTCGGCGGGGAAGTCCCACCTCTCGGATATCACGGACAGTTCCGATCGCCTCGGCGACGTAACCTCGATGACGATGTCCTGCCCGCATCCCCCACGATAGCGCCCGGCCCCGCCCGAGTCGGGACGCAGCTCCTTCTTCCAGACCACGAGAGGCGCGATCGACTCGGACACCTCCACGGAGCCGGGTATCGGGTTGCTGGGAAACGGACTGCAGTGGGGGCCGTCTTCGCCGCTGCTCGCGCCCATGCCCCCGCTCAGGAACAACATCAGGGAGAACGCACGCATCGCCTCGTCCACGCCCGAAAAGAACGATATGTACTGCGGTGTAGAACCCGAGTCGGCGATCACCGTGTCCGGGAGGACCGGCGCCAGCGCGCCGAATACGGCTGCCGTTATGCAGTGGCCCGTGAGATGACGTGAGGACACCGCCCTCGGATAGGTCGCGTTGAGAATGCTCTCCTCCGGCGCCTTTATCGTGAACGGCCGGTACGACCCCTCGTTCCGATACGTGAGGGGGTCCAGAACGCACTTGAGCGGATAGGTCGTGAAAGCCCAGGTATAGGCGTAGACGACGTTTACGCCCCCCTGGTCCACCTGCTCGGACGTTCCTGCGAAGTCGACCTCCAGCTCGTCCCCGTCTATCGTTATCGCGCAGGCGATCTCGATCGGCTCGTCGAAGCCGTCCAGCGATACGGTGTGGCTGTATCGCCCGTCCGGCAGCCTTCGGATCGCCCTCCGCATCACCTCTTCAGCCCGAGACTGGATATTCTGGCTCAGCGTCTCCAGCATCCCCACCCCGTACTCCTCCATGAAGCTCACCAGCTGCCGGCCCGCGACCTCGCATCCGGCGACCATGGCCATGAAGTCCCCGATGACGGGCTCGGGAAGGCGGACGTTGTAGCGGATCATCTCAAACAGGTCCTCGTTTGGAACCCCTTCGGAGAAGAGCTTCATGGGGGGCACTCCGATCCCCTCTTCGAATACCGACCTGCTGTCTGCAGAGAAGATGGCGCCCCCGACGTCGGAGGCGTGGGCGATGATGCCGGTGAAGGCGACCAGCTCGCCGTCCAAGAACACAGGCGTCGCCATCGAGAAGTCGGGCCGGTGGCCAGTGCCCATCCACGGGTCGTTCGTGATGACTACGTCGCCCCGTTTCCAGGTCTCAGGAGGAAAGCGGCGGAGAAAGTGCTTCACCGTGCGCGACATGGTGCCGACGAACGAAGGGATCGACCCTCTGTTCTCCGCAAGCGTGTCGCCGTTGCGGTCCATCAGAACGCAGGCGTAGTCGTTGCACTCGCGCACGACAGTCGAGAAGGAGGTGCGCACCAGGGTCGTCGCCGACTGGTCGGCGATGGAGATCAGCCGGTTCCACAGGATCTCCAGCGTAACGGGATCGAACTCCGTTCTTGACTCTCTCGACATGACCCCTGCCCTTGCTGCCAAGCTCTCTTGTGCGAACCCGCCACCCCGGCGGGCGGGCGCCCATTCTAGCACAGCGGGTCTGGGTCTCTCAGCGGCGTTGCGCGATTGAGAGGGTTGGCGGCTGGCAGGCAGTTAACAACCATGTGAGGAGGGGTGCCCAATGGAAGATGTCATCTGGATCGACTATGCCACGGTAGGACTGGAACTTAACTTGGCGACTGACCTGTCCCAAATCCTGGGGTCCACCTCAGCCCTCAATCGCTCTGAGTCCGCCATTCACCCAGAAACACCTCCAATCCGGCAGGCGATGCCCTGCGATAGATCTCCTCCAACGCAGGGAGGAAGCTCTCCTTACCTCGCCAGAATGGGAAGCTGCCCAACCGTTTCGGTACCGCCGCTGAAACCGTTGGGATGCGCGCTCCTCCGTGGACATCCTCCTCTCGCTCAGCGTTTTCCCGTCCCCAGAACTCGACGTGATCAACAGGAAGCGGCTCAGGTGGTAATCGGTCTGCCCCCTGCTCAGCGGAGGCCCCAATGGTCGCTTCATCGGCTCCAATGTTGCTATCCGCCGCCACTTCGCCGACAAGCTTCTCTCGCTCCGCTCCCCTCAGCTTGAAGATAAGGAACGGGTCACGGTCGAACTCCTCGCCTAGGAGGAGGTAAACCGCCGCTACGTGCTTGCAAGGATTCGACCAGTCGGGGCAGGAGCAGTCCGTCTCAAGGTCGTTACTCCTTTCAGGGAAGAGGGAGAGTCCCACGTCTTCGAAGACGTCCTCGATACTCTCGGGCATCTGGCCTGACAGCAGCTTTGCGGCGAAGACGGGCCGCTCCAGCAGCGCAGTGATCAGCCTCTTCCAGTCCGAACCGTGAAGCGTCTCGACTCTGATCTCGACACGGTATGGCCGGGCACGGGAGCCCTGCACTCTGGCCGTCACAGCACCCTCTTCGACATTGATTGACAGCACCTGGCCCCGGCGAGCATAGGATCTGCCGCGAGTGAGCCTCGCTCCTAGGTCGAATCCCTCAAGGACCTCCATCCAGCGGCCAGCCCACCAACTCTGGCCGAATCCGCCCCGTCTGGACTGGGCCTTGATGCCGCCCCTCGCCTTGCGAGGCCGCGAAGACTCGAAGTATCCATCGTAACGATGTGCCATCCTACCCTCCTGCGGCCTCCTTGCTCAGAGCCAAGACATCTCTCAGGTCGTCGTTAGAGAGTTCGGTAAGCCAGCCCTCACCTGCTCCCACGACTTTCTCGGCAACCTCCTTCTTGCGCTCGATCATCTCGTCGATCTTCTCTTCAAGGGTTCCCGCGCAGATGAACTTGTGAATCTGAACGTTTCGCGTCTGGCCGATGCGGAATACCCGGTCGGTTGCCTGGTCCTCGACGGCAGGGTTCCACCAGCGGTCGAAGTGGAAGACGTGGTTGGCCGAGGTTAGGTTCAACCCGGTGCCGCCAGCCTTCAGTGACAGAATGAAGACCTGCGGCGCGCCGCCCTTATCCTGGAAGCGCTCCACCATGCGGTCGCGCCGACGCTTCGTAACCCCACCGTGAAGGAACAGCGTCTCTAGGCCGAACGTCTCCTGCACTTGGCGTTGAAGCAGGTCGCCCATCTCCGCAAACTGGCTGAAGACCAAGGCCCGGTCGCCAACCTCGATAACCTCCTCCAGCATCTCCGTCAACCTCGTCAGCTTGCCGGACCGGCCGTTGATACCGGAGTTGTCGCCTAGGAACTGCGCCGGATGGTTGCAGACCTGCTTGAGCTTGGAGAGCGTGGCCAGGACCAGCCCTCTCCGCTGGATGCCATCGGCCGACTCCAACGCCTCTTCCGTCTCCTTGAGAACGGAGGCATACAGAGATGCCTGCTCCTTCGTCAGCGGGCAGAAGACCTTCGTCTCCAGCTTTTCGGGCAGATCGGAGATGATCAACCTATCCGTCTTGAGTCTCCGGAGGATGAAAGGGCCGGTCGTGCGCTTGAGGCGCTCAGCCGCGCTCACGTCCCGCTCGGCCTGGATGGGCACGAAGAAGTTGCGCTTGAACTCGCTCTGGGAGCCCAGGAAGCCGGGATTTAGAAACTCCATGATCGACCACAAGTCCCCCACGTTGTTCTCTACCGGCGTTCCGGTCAGGGCGATGCGGTAGTCGGCTCCCAGCGACTGTGCCGCCTTCGCCTGCTTGGTCTCAGGGTTCTTGATGTTCTGAGCCTCGTCGAGCACCACGCCGCTCCACGGAACTTCCCTGAGGAACTTGACGTCCCGATGCACCAGTCCGTAGCTGGAAACTACGATGGCGTGATTTCCTGCCTCCTTCTTGAACGCCGCACCCCGCTTCCTCCCGGGGCCGTGATGGACCAGCACAGGAAGTTTAGGAGTGAAGCGGGCGGCCTCCTTCCGCCAGTTGTCTGCCACCGATGTTGGACAGACGAGGAGGACAGGCCGCTTGCAGTTGCCCCACCAATCGCGCTGGATGAGCGCCAGAGTCTGGACCGTCTTGCCCAAGCCCATGTCGTCGGCCAGACACGCTCCCAGGCCCCATTGCCTCAGGAACGAAAGCCACGAATAGCCGCGAACCTGATATGGACGGAGCGTGCCGGAGAAGCCCCTCGGAGACGCGAGTTCCTTGAACTCTGCATGTCCCTCAAGTTGCTTCAGCAACTTTCCGATCCATCCGGTGGCCCTAACGCCGTTGAAACCGAACCCCTGCGGCGCGTCCCTGGCTCCGAGGGCCATCTGGATGATGTCACGGACGGTCGCTTCCTCAGCTCCCTTCTTCTTCCAGAAGTCGATCGCCGCCTGAATATCCTGGGCGCTCATCTCGACCCATTGACCGCGGACCCTGACCAGCGGGGCCTTCATCCGCGCAAGCGCTTCCAACTCCCGGAGGGTGAGCTTCTGGTCTCCAAGAGCCACTTCCCAATCGAACTGGACAATCGTTTCCAAGGACAGACCGCTCCCACCCTGCATCTTCGGGCTCTTTACCTTGGCCTGAACGGCCAACCGGACCTTCGCGCCCTTGCGCGTCCACCATGCCGGAAGCATCACGCCGTAGCCCGCCTGCTCAAGCGCTATGGCCTCCTCGGTCAGGAACTCGTGGGCCTTGGCAGCGTCTAGCGAGTATCCGGCGGGCCTTGCGTTCTCGAGGCTGGCCGTGATGGAAGGACAGATGCCGGAAGCCTGGCCCAGCGAGGAGAGCAAGAACTCCCGCACGTTCGAGCCGTTCCGCCTGAGCGCGGATATCTTGCGCCCCTTGGCCTTCCACGCCTCTTCCATCGGGATGAGAAGACTCGGGTCGTCGTGAGGCTGGAGCAGATAGCGGACGTACCATGCGTCACCGGGGGTCTCACTATCCGACCTATCGGCTCCTACGGCATCTTCAGGCTCCTCCAGGCGGAAGCAGAGGCGGAACTGAGAACCTGCCGAAATCGCGATCGGTCGTCGCCATTCGCGGACCTGTGCTGCGAGTTGCGAGACTTCGGAGTCATCTCCCAGAACGATCCCGTCTTTCGACCTCAGGGCGTGAAGCCAGGAGTCGTGCACGCTGTCGAAGGATGGCTTGTTCCTGCGTCGGAACGCCGCCGGCGACGCATCGGAGGTTGCGGTGCGTACAAGGTGGTCCGTTAGTGTGGCCACGAACTGCCTGAGGACCTCGGTGGAGGGCCTCACAGGAGGCGCTGCTACGCCGGGCTCGGAGAGCGCCCGTGCGACCGCAGGCATCAGCCTGGCCAGTCGGGCAAATCGTTCCGAGTCCGTCCCCATGAAGATGGGCTCCCATACCGCACGCCGCTTATCCGTGCCGGTCGTCAGACCCGGAAGAAACTGCTGCCGCGCCACCATCGACCCTGCGAAGCGGAGCGCCTCCGCCCAGTACGCCAGATCAGAGCCTACGATCACGCCTGCCGCGAGTGTCCGCCTGCCCATGGACGCGTACAGAAGCTCCACGGCCTCTGCCGTCGAGAGTCGATAGGCCGCGACCGTCCATGGCGCAATCTTTGCCTTGGCACGTGATCTGGGCGGCGCGGCGATGAGAGGGCTGGACGGGACCGGGCTCTTACCCTTGGTCGGTAGCCAAGCCGTGACGTGGCAAGTCCGCTTTGTCGCCGGTTTGGGACCGAGCGCCGTTTTCTTTAGGGCTTCGGCCAAGTCCCTAGCGCTGGCCGCAAACGGATGCGGACTCGCACACGGGTCCTTCGTCGTTCGCCACCGACGTGATGTCGGGCGAACGCGGGCTTCCCTCGATACTTCGCCCCAGAGAACCAGCGCGCCGGTGGATTCATCTGCATGGAGGATGATCATGGCAGGATTCCAGTTTGTACGAGTGTCTCTGTCTATGCAGACAGGTCGGCGGCTATCTCTTCCAGCTGCTCCAAGGCAGCGAGGCGATCTGGTCCGGCGGCGGAAGGTTGGCAGAGTCCTCCATGCTTTCGTCGCGCAGCCAGAAGATATCGAGATTTGCCTTGTCCCACTTCACCAGGTCCGCTATCAGACTGTATCTTCCGCACATCTCGTGCTTATCATGAACCTTTGGCGATGCCGGCGCAATCGCTGTACACTGGGATAGACGTCAGCGCCAGTCGTGGGAGGCGGGCATGGTCACTCCTGACCCGACCGCACGCACGTCCGCCGCGATGATGTTCGTGGTCCCGTCCCACCTCGACACCCGGCCAGAGACCTCCATGACCTGGCTCTTGAGCTCCCTGCGGCGTTTGGCGAACAGGTCGCGCCAGACGATCACTTGGACGTCGCCCGTCTCGTCCTCGATGGTCACGAACACCGTGCCGTCCCGCCCGCGCGGGTGCTGCCTCGCCACGGGCCAGCCGGCCACCGTGACCAGTTCGTCGTCTCCGCACCGCTCCACGTCCACCGTGGGGAGCACGTCGGGACTGAGACCGGGCCTGACGAACTCCATCAGGTGCCCCCTGGGATAGACGTCCATCACCCGGTACTCGCCCATCATCTTCTCCCGCTCCGTGAAATCGGGCAGCCGGGGCACGCCGTCATCCATGGTGACCGGTAGCGCCGCCTGCCCGTTGCGGGATGGGCGGGTATGTAGCCCCGCTTCCCACAGGGCCTCCCTCCGGTTGTGGGCGATGCCGTCGAACGCTCCGGCCATCGCCAGCGACAGAACGGCCTGCTGCTTCAGTCCCGTCCGCCGCACCAGGTCCCCCGCGGTAATGTAGGGACCGTGCCGCTCTCTCTCCTCCACGATGAGCTTTGCCGACTCCGCACCAACATCCTTGATCAGCTGAAGGCCCAGCCGCACCGAGCCGCTCTCAGGAGCGCAACCCGTCCGGCTCCCGTTGACGCATGGGTTCAGGAATGGCACCCCGAATCGCCTTGCGTCCTGCTTCAACGTCTCCATCGGGTAGAACCCCATCGGCTGGTTGTTGATCAGCGCGACGAAGAACTCCAGCGGGTGGTGGCGCTTGAGCCACGCGGCCTGGTAGGCGGTGATGGCGAAGGCGTGGGAGTGGGACTCTGGGAACATGTAGTGGCCGTTGATCTTGCCGAATATCTTCCTCGCCGTCTCATCGGGGACGCCGTTGCGCCGCGCTCCTTCCAGGAACCTCTCCCAGTGCATGGCAATCAGGTGCTCGCTATTGGGCCTCGCGAAGGCGCGGCGCACCTCATCGGCCTCCGTCGCAGTCATGCCGGCCACGTCCTCGATGAGCTGGACGACCTGCTCCTGCCACACGATGACCCCGTAGCCACGCTCCAAGGCGCGCCTCTCCAGCGGGTGGTCGTACTCCCACTTCGCCCCGTGCCTGTAGCGCTCCACGAACTGGGATACGGCGCTGCCCTGTACGCCGACGCCGGGCCGGATGAGGGCGACCTGGTAGGCGAGGTCGAGGAGGTTGCGAGACTTCAGACGTTGCGCCATCTTCAGCTGCGCGGGGGACTGGAGCAGGAAGACGCCTTTGGAGAGCCCCGCATTGATCATGTCGTAGACGTTGGTGTCCTCAGGGTCGATCCTGCTCAGGTCTGGTCGCTTTCCCTCCCGCGCCTCCACGAGGTCGAGGACCTCCTCGATCTGGTCGAGCACGGGCAGTGAGAGGATGTCTATCTTGGCGAATCCGGCGTCGGCGACGCTATCCTTGTTCCAGTCCATGATGTAGCGTCCGTCCATCGCCCCCGCCCTCATGGGCACCATCTCCGGTATGGGAGAGCTGCTGAGCACCATTCCGCCGACGTGCTGGCTGAGCCCCTTTGGAGCGTCCATCAGCTGGGGGGCGAGCGCGACCAGGTCGCACCATCCCGGTGCGTTCACTCTGTCCCTGAAGTCCGGGAGCTGCGCCATCTCGTCCCGCAGGTCTGCGGCGTCGTGGGAGTGCAACTGCTTAGAGAGCAGGGAGAGATGTTCCTGTGGGAGCCCCAGGGCCTTGCCCAGGTCCTGGATGATGCCCTTCACCTTGTAGGTGGTGATGGCTCCGGTCAGGACGGCGTACTCCGGTCCGAAGTGGCGGTGCACCCGCTCGATCAACTCGTCCCGTAGTCCCCTGGGGAAGTCGAGATCGATGTCGGGGAGCGTCGTCAGGTCCTCCGAGATGAACCGTTCCAACGTGAGATCCCACTTCAGGGGATCGACGTGGCTAATGCCGATGAGGTAACCGACCAGCAGCGCCACCGACGATCCGCGTCCTCTGCCCGGCGGCCTCTCCTCTACCGGCGTCTCGGGTCCAACCAGTCCCCGCTCCTCCATGATCCGCTGCGCGAGGAGCGCGATCTCCCTGTAGAGGAGCAGGAAGCCCGCCAGATTGAGGTGCTCGACGAGCCGGAACTCCTCCCGGAGACGCTCCTCCACACGTTGCAGCATCGCGCCTCTGTAGCGCCGTGCAGCCGCCTCGTGGCAGAGACGCCGCAGGTAGCTCTCTGGAGTGTAGCCGCCTGGCACTACGGGATCTGGCAGCGTGTAACCCAGGTCGGTGCTGAGGTCGAATTCGCACCTCTCGGCGACGCGCAGGGTGTTGGAGACGACTTCCGGGCACTCGGCGAAGAGCCGCTCCATCTCGGCGTGAGGCTTCAGGTGGAGGTGATGGTTGGGCTTCAGATAGGGTAGGGCTCTGTCGACGGTGGTGTTGAGCCTTGCGGCGACCAGAACGTCCTGAAGGCGGGAGCGTTCGGGGTGGTGGTAGTGGACGTCGTTGGTTGCTACCACGGGAACACCGACCTCTCCGGCGATCCTTGCCAGCTTCCTGTTGCGGTCGGTGTCGTCTTGCAGGAGGTTCTGGTTGAGCTCGACGTACACCGAGCCGGGGCCGTACCAGTCCAGGTACCTCTTCAGGAGCGTGCGGGCCTCACCAACGCGGCCATCCATTACCGGCCGGGAGAGTGTCCCGTCTCGCCCGCCCGTAAGCAGCGTGACGCCCTCGGAGTGGTGGGACAGGTAAGAGGGGTCGAGCCTCGGTTCCCTGCGGTCAGCGGCGTTGGCGATGGTGAAGAGCCGGGAGATGTTGGAGTAACCCGCCCGCGTCCTCGCCAGCAGCGTCAGCCGTGATCCATCCGTCAGGATCAGCTCGCCGCCCGTGATGGGTCGGATGTTCAGGCTGTTTGCGAGCCGGGCGAACTCCAGGGCGCCGCAGAGGTTGGTGTCGGTCAGTGCCAGGGACGTGTAGCCGTACTCCTTCGCCTGGGCGAGAAGCTCGTGGGCGTGGGACGCTCCCACCCCGAAGGAGTAGAAGCTCTTGGCATGAAGCTCGACGTAGCCATCCGTCATCAGGTGCTCTGCCGGTACCAGCGTTCGTCCCATTGGTCGCGGAACAGGGTCAACAGCCTGCCATCGCTGGGCTCGATGCGGTAGTAGGAGCGGGTGACCGGCTCGGGAAGCCACCACAGGTCGAACGTCCACCTGTCGTCTATACGCGCCACCTGCTGCCAGCGCCTATCGAACCTTACGGACACCGGCTCCCCCCCAGGATCCTCTCGCACCTCCACCGGTGTGGGAGCGTGCAGAAGCCTGATGGCGTCTCTGCCCGAAGGGTCGATCGGCACCTGCAATGTCCGCATCTCCGGCACCGGGTGCCAGGGAGCGACCTCGACGACTCTGTGGAGCGCATGGTCTCCTCCCATCAACGGCTGCAACCTCCGGTCCACCTCCACGAGACGCCGGCACATGTCGTACTGGGCATAGTCGAACAGCCCCATCTGGGATCCCGACTCCCCCGTGAAGCCGGACAGCCTGAGCGTCACATCCTCCAGGGGATTGCGCGGAGGGTCCGCTTCCAACCGGCTTCGGACCACGAAGGAGGCTCTCTCCCATGCGCCGACGGGCTGCTTGAACCTGACGCTCTTCTCCCATGCCGGCCAGCCTACCCCCGTACAGAGAAGGTCCGCCGCGCCCGCATACCGGCCTCTCATCTCCGGCTGGGCGAAAGCCCTCTTGAGTAGGGCATCCACCGCCACGTGCAGGACCTCTATGGAAGAGGAGTGAAACGGCAGGGAGGTGTGCTCGACCACCGACTCCTCGAACGCCAGGGGAACGACCGAGCTGTCATCAGTCCCATTGCAGAGCGCCCAGGCACGCACTCCGTTGCGCCCGAAGCGGTCCGCAAGCATGTGCTGGCTCATCGAGGCGACCGCCCCCATAGTGTGCAGGCCGAACCGGTGCAGCTCGTTCCTCACCTGGCCTGAGACGGGGAGCAGGTCGACGGTGTGCGGGGCGAGGAAGGCTCTCACGTCGCCGGGGACCCTGAACGCTCCGTGGGCCGTGCAAGTCCGCGCTGCCACCAGGGCGGGGAACTTGGCATCGGCAACGCCGATGCGCGGGACCAGGTAGGTGGGGACCGAGTTCAGCAGGGCGGAGACGACTCCCGCCTCTCCGCGATGCACCCCTTCGAGTCCGTCGATGCGCACATAGGCCGTGCCTAGCTCGGCCCTCTCAACCCGGTCGCTGATACCCTGCAGGGCGGAGAGCATCTGGCCGAAGACCCGGCGGTAGTGCGGCTCGTCGGTGTCCAGCACGACGGCGTTCGTGTGCCGAGAAACCGCCTGCTCCAGCGTCATCCCGGCCATCGCCTCCGAGGCGCCGGGGAAGCGGTCGACGACCAGGGGCCTCGCCCTCGAAGCGTCTCGGTCGACGATCAGGACGGGCGTGGTCTTCAGGTGGGGCTGTCGGCTCATCTCCACCTTAGCTCTCAGGTGAGTGACGAGCACGCAGACGACCCTCATTGTATCAACCTCATCTGTGGGAGTCTGGACGAGAGATGATACAGAACGGACGTTCTGTATGTCAATCTCTGCACGCCCACGCGCCGGACGGTACAGGCGAGCGCCGGATGACGGACAGCGCCAGAAGTGAGTGGGGCTAGGCGTCAGAGGGATCGCCTGTGGTGCGTAGGACGTCGGCCGGTCGCACCACTTCACTCTCCGCCCTATCTGCCGATGCGTCAATATCCTACGGGGCCGTGCTATCCTGTCTTCCGGGTGATAGAGCCTTGGGGGCCAAGATGAGGAGAGTGGTGCAGAGTCTTCTGGCAGCCGTGCTCTTGGTGGCTATAGCCGCCTGTGGAGGAACCGACCCACAAGCGTTCGACTCGGAGTCCCTGACCACGCCCCCTACGCCGACGTCGGAGTCGGCGCCCCAGGCCCGCGTTGCAGAGCCAACGGTCACTGCCTCGCCTGCGCCTCCACCTACAGTGACGCCTATACCCGCTCCCGCAACCACGCCGCCGCCCACTTCCACGGCCAAGGTGGGTAAGGAGGTGGGAGACCGCCTCCCTGACATCGAGTTCCAGCTCACTGACGGATCGACGCTGACGACCGTTGATCTGCTGGCCAGGAACAGACCGGCATTCCTGTTCTTCTATGCAGAGTACTGACCCGAATGTACCGCCGAGTTGCGGCGGCTCAGAGACATTTGGGACGACTACACCGACGTCATCGACTTCTACGCGCTCGAGACCGACCCGTCGTCGGACCTGTCGGAGATCGCGAGGCTTGGGAGGGAGCGGAGCTACTCTTGGCCTATGGGCAGGGCGTCCCGCAGCGCCTTGTCAGAGCTGGGGGTTCGGGTCCAGTCCACGAAGGTCGCATTCGACGCCTCGGGTACGATCGTCTATCGCGCGGGCTTCGGCCAGGGCGACGCGGCGACGTGGCGCGGTGTCTTCAATGATCTGGCCGGGCAGTAGATCACTGTCGGCACATGCGAGTCACCCTAGAGTGCCAGCCGAAGGGCCACCACCTCTGGTTAGGGGAACAATGGCTTCAGGCAAGACAGCGTTCTCCCTGCACAAGACAGGCTGGGCCCTCGGATGTAACACTCCACGTACCACTTCGAGACCCAAACCCCATGTCACCGGGGCCTTGTCACAGATAGGCTTGGCGGTGCTTTGACCCGTCACACGCTCCTGCAGAAAGTTTCTCGCCAACGGGTTGAGCTACGCGGGCGCACAGTCCTGATTCTCTAGGGCCACTTGGAGCAAGAACGTGGAGTCCGTGTCAATAGGCCCCTGTTGGCCGGGGCGGTGCGTGGTCGACGCTAAAAGGATGTTCTCACGTCCGAGGGACCGATGAACTTCTCTCTACCTGGGCTCTCGCTACATCAAGGAGAAACCCACTTCAGTTCAGCTGGTTCGATTCCTCCATGGTGCACAGAACGTGTCGATATCTTAACCAGCTTCCTTCTTGGCGGGCGCAAAGCCGCGACGAAGTTCTTCGGTACTCTTGGGAGGTCGAGCTGGACGTATAGTCACTTACGCCTCAGTCTGTCGGCGATTCTCGACTCGGTCCCATATGCAACAATCTAGAGAAAGGACGGAAGCTGAGGACAAGCTCGTCGATCTCTCCGCCGCTGTCGAGCCCGATACCGAACGGTGGCTGTGGACCCGGTCGTTCGATCTTCCGGGGCGATCGGGATCGTAGTGTCGTACCCCGACGGTCTACTTGTCCGTTTACCGAACTGCGACCATGACGACCGACCAAGGGGGGCCGCATCTGGCGCAATAGCCCTGCACCCTAGCTTCGGCACCTTGCTCCGGTCATCTTCAGGTATTCTCAACCCCGGCAGACTCGGCCAGAGCATCTGGTGTTCCGGTCTCAATAGCGACCTCCACGCTGCTCACTGCCGAGTTTGCCCCGCTCCACTCTCTGTAGAAGTATGTGAACACGTCCCGCGCTATCGCCACCATAGGCACGCCGATCAACATCCCCCACAGTCCGAAGATGTCGCTTGCTACGACCAGGGTCGCCATTATGACAATGGGATGGAGTCTGAGAGCCCTGCCCTGAACTCGGGGCGATATGATGTTGCTTTCGACGAACTGGACGACTATGTACACCAGGACCACCCAAATCAACTTGCCTGGGTCGGTTGCCAGCACGACCAGGAGTCCCGGAATGGCTCCGAGGATTGCGCCGACTATGGGAATGAGCCCCAGCACCCCGGCCAGGAGTCCGAGGGTGATCGCGAAGTCCACGTCCAGGACGAAAAGTCCTATGAATACACCTCCGCCGACGATGGAGGCGCTGATGAGCTGTGCGCGGACATACGAACCGATGACTTCGTGAGTGAGCCCGAGCACGTTTCTGGTGTGTCTGGCAACTCCGTCAGGCAGGGCAGAGTACATGCCGTCGGAGAGGCCCTCCTTGTCCTTTAGCATGTAGAATAGCAGGACTGGCACAACCACCAGCCCGAACAGAATCGAAATCGTGCTGGTGACTCGACTGATCGTCTTGTTCAGGATGTCCAGCGCAGCGCCGCCCACCACGCCGCCTGCCGAACGCAGCCACTCCTCCACCTGACCCTGGACTTCCTCGGGGACCTGACGGTTGAACTCTTCAGACCACTCCTCGAATGTGGTCTTCGCACTCTCGAAAAGGCGGGGGGCATCCTCTACGAAGTGCCGTACCTCTTCGACTATTGGCTGGAAGGTGATGTAGGTGAGGAAGGCGACTACTGCGAAGAAGACCAGATAGACGATCGCTATCGAGACGAGCCTTGCGACCGAGGGATAGCGTCGGTATCCGGGTAGGTGGGTCTCTATGTATGAGACGATTGGGAACAGCAGCTCGGCCAGTATGATGCTGATTATCAGCGGCAGAATCGACCCGAGCGCCGCAAAGAGAAGTACGGCCACCGTCACTGCGGCAACGACGACAAGCCCCAGGAGTCTCCATTGCTCCCACAGCGAACGTGCCGAATCCGTGTCGCCGATCGGGGCGATGCTTTGATCAGGTTCCGTCAATGGCCTTCCTACCTAGCTGCAACTGCCGCCGTCAGGACAATAGCACCTCAATCCCTTGGCGTTCTAGGTGGTTCCAAATTCTCAAAAGGCCGCCATCTGCGACTCCACGATTCGCTCATGTTCGGGATCTCCGGCATGGGCATCGGGGCACTGCGACGGCGTATGGCCCACATCCCACAGTACCAGTGGCTACTCCATTCCGGACTCGCGGCCCGGGCCTGAGCCATCAGATACTACGGGACCTGCCTCACCTGACGGGGCAGCAGACGATGGTACGGATAGCTTCTACCTAGCCCCCGATTTTGACGCACGCTGATGCCTTCTTCACCGCCGCGTCTCCGTGAAACAAGGGCGGACACGCCGGCTTCGCTGGCGTTCGACCAGGGCGAACCTCACAGCCGACGGGGCGATGTCGCGGTCTTGGCCATCATAACGGAGCCCCATCCCGTTCATCCTTGACCGGCCACAACCGGGTAGACGACGCGAGGCTCGTTGAAGATGTGCTTGGAGTTGTCGGCTGTCTCCCCCAGCTTCTGGCGCAGCCGCCTCACGTAGGCCCGTACCACCCCGGAATCGTCAGACTCCCGCGCCGACCAGACCCGGCTCATCAGGTGCTCCCGGCTCAGTGTCCAACCAGCGTTCACCGCAAGCTCGCAGAGCAGCCGGTACTCCGTTTCGGTCGACGCCACCGCCCGGCCTTCTAGCGTCACCCAGCGCTGGGCGTAGTCCACGGTCAGCTCCCCCAGCTGGAGGGAGCCCCGTTGCGGCTCCCTTTCCGGTGCGTTCCGTCGTCGCAAGCGCAGCGCCCACTCGGGCCACCAGTTCGGTGGGGAAAAGGGTCTGGCGATGTAGTCGTCTGCGCCGGTCTTGAAGGCTAGGGCAAGCTCCCGCTCCTGGTTCTGGTGCCAACCACTCGCCAGAGGGCACTCTGGGAGAACGTGCAGCAGGCCAAGCGCAAAGGCTTATCCCTCAGGGCGATTGCCCGCGGACTCGTCATCCACAGAAACACCCTCCGAAAGTACGCCTTGGCCGAAAGCCCTCCACTGCGGAAGAGAAAAGGTCTAACCCGGGATGCAGCCGCCTCGGACGGCGACGTCTACTTGAACGGACATAATCGCTGGACATCAACATGCCCACGCGTGCGCGATTTTAGAGTCGCCATCGCCGTCGGCAACAGCGGTATCGGCAAGCCTCACGTGGCCCTCGGCCAGGGGCTCGCCGCCTGTTAGAGGGGGCTGTCGGGCGGCGTCACCAACGCCTTCCTGGTACACGAGCGGATCGAGGCCAGGGACGAGCGGCGACTGCTCAACCTTCAGAAGAAGCTGGCGCGGCTTAAGCTGCTGATCACCGACGAGCTGGGCTTCGTCCTGGTCACCACCAACCTGCCCTTTGACGAGTGGACCGAGACCTTCGGCTCGGAGAGGTTGACCGGAGCCCTGCCGGACCGGATCACTCACCGCGTTCACATCCTGGAGATGAACGTGGAGAGCTACCGCCTCAGGCAGAGCAGGCAGGCCGCCGCGCTCCGCTCTGCCGCCGATCCGCTGACGCCTAGACCCCGCCGCATTCACTCCCACTGACGGCTCCCTCTGAGACCCTGGGATCCATCGCAGGGTCTCATTTCCGCTGGCCAGCTTGGGCGGACAGACTCGCTGAACAACAACACTGCTGCTGCGACGGGGGGAAGGTTGTGTGCCCGTCGCTAGACGGTTGGATGCGGATGACATGGATCCAAGAGGCGAGATTTGCCTCATAGCGGACGAACTCCGTAGCATCGCCGACATAGGACTGCACTATGCCCAGAACGACTATTGACCGACAGAGGTATGGTCGCGCCCTGTCATCGAGAGCCCGGCTGGTTGCCACTTTTCCTCCGCCACGTGGCCTAAGATCGTTCCGCCGTCGACAGGTATGGTGCTAGGCCACCAGAGTCCCGACGGCTCCGGAGGAATCTGGGCTGAGCCTGATGCTTGACAAGGCTGGGACAGCCCACAAGAATACCCTCACGCCCAGTCTCCCGACGAGCGATCTGATTGTGAGTGTAAGGCAGGCAAAAAGAGGTATCGTGAAATGATCGATTCGGCGCACACCGCCTGGGTGCTCGTCAGCGCGGCGCTTGTCCTGCTGATGATTCCCGGCCTGGCCTTCTTCTACGGTGGGCTCGTCCGGAAGAAAAACGTCGCGGGGACTCTCATGCAGGTCATCGTGACGATGGGAATCGTCGGCGTGGTGTGGGTGCTGTGGGGATACAGTCTCGCGTTTGGCCCGTCCCTCGGAGGCTTCATCGGCAACCTGGAGTGGTTTGCCTTGTCGGGCGTCAGCGCAACTGAGCCAGGGCCGTACTCGGACACGATCCCGCACCAGGCGTTCATGATATTCCAGGGCATGTTCGCGATGATCACCCCTGCCGTGGTCATCGGCGGATTCGCCGAGCGCATGAAGTTCTCCTCCTTCCTCGTGTTCGTCGTCATATGGGTCACCGTGGTCTATGCCCCCCTGGCTCACTGGGTGTGGGCCAATGACGGCTGGATTCGCTCAATGGGGGCTCTCGATTTTGCAGGAGGCACGGTGGTCCATATCAAGTCCGGCGTTGCGGCACTGGTCGCGGCGGTGGTGATAGGCAGGCGGCTCGGCTACGGAGAAGAGCCGATGATCCCGCACCACGTGCCGATGGTCGTCCTCGGCGCGGGGCTGCTCTGGTTCGGCTGGTTCGGGTTCAACGCGGGGAGCGCGCTGGCGCCCAACGGGGACGCTGTGAACGCCTTCGTCGTCACGAACACGGCGGCTGCGGCCGGGGTCATCTCTTGGACGGGAGCGTCGTGGCTGTTCAACAGGAGGCCGAGCGTTATCGGGGCAGCGTCAGGCGCCGTGGCAGGACTTGTTGCGATCACTCCGGCGGCGGGATTCGTCGGCGCGATGCCGGCGGTCGGCATCGGACTGGTTGCCGGGGTCATCTGCTATCTGGCTGTGGAGCTCCTAGGCAAGCTCCGGATCGACGACTCCCTGGCGGTGCTGGGAGTCCACGGGATCGGCGGTACGTGGGGAGCCATCGCCACAGGACTGTTCGTAGGCGTGGGATACGGGGCGTTGGCCGAAGGAGTGACCCGCAGTGAGCAGATTCTGGACCAGTTGGTCAGCATCGGTGCCTCGTGGGGATGGTCGCTCGTAGCCACGGCGGTGATCCTGCTGGCCATCAAGGCGCTGATGGGCCTCCGGGTAGACCACCGTGAAGAGGAAGCCGGACTCGACGCATCTCAGCACGACGAGGTCGCCTACCTCTTCACGGACGACTAGAAGTGCGGACGTAGCCTCCGCGCGGTGTGACCTCGCCGGAGACGGTATCAATGCGGCGGACGCGCACTTTCGGGACAGGTCAAGTCATATGCCCCAGCGGAAGAGGAGTATACCCTCGCACGCTCGCCGGGGTAAACAACCGCCCAGGCATGAGACAGGGATTCTACCCAGCTCACGGAGCTTAGCGTGACCTTCTCGTGCGGTCCGACCGATAGATATGTTCGCGCAGTTTCCAACTAATCAGATTCGGAGTTGGGCGTTCACTTTCTTACAGGGAGTCCATCCCGGCGGTGTCGTTGTTCCAGACGGCTTCGACCAGTCAAGGAGTCCCGCGGCCTGTGATACATTCTTCGGCGGCGGGTCCAAGGGGAGGACGAAGATGAATGTCATCTGGGTAGTATCTGACACTTTTCGCAGGGACCATATAGGTGCATACGGCAATACGACGATTCGAACCCCTTCTCTCGATGCGCTGGCGGCCAATTCCGTCAGGTTCGACGGCCACTATTCCGCTGGATTCCCCACCATGCCGACCCGGGCAGATCATCAGACGGGACGCTGGACGATGTCCTTCATGGGGTGGGAGGCTCTGCCTGCGGGGGCGACCACCCTGGCAGAGATACTGGCCGAACATGGCCTTCACACGGCGGCTTCTGTGGACACGCCGTACTACCTCAGGGATGGAATGAACTACGACCGCGGCTTCCAGACTTTCTTCATGAATACCGGACAAGACACCCTATGGTCGTTGATTCCGGAGTCCGGCTATCACAATGAGGCATTGGATATCAGGGATAGATGGCACTCTGAATCGGACAGGAATGCACCGAAGACATTCATGACTGCCATACAGTGGCTGGAACGCCACTACAAGGAGGATTTCTTTCTGTACGTGGACACATGGGATCCCCACGAACCCTGGGATGCTCCATCTTACTACACTGAGCTCTACCTGCCTGAGTACGACGGCGAACTGGTGCTCCCGCTCTACGGCAACTGGCATGATGTGCCAGGCTACACAGAGGCGCAGATGCGTAAACCCGAATCCACCGAAGGAGTGGGGAATAAAGGTGTCCTGAAAGCGTGAAAAGGCGCTCCCGCGTATCTGGGATAATGGTTTTGTGTCGAAAAACCGACCCCAGAGAAGGAGCACCCTTTAGATGCTACCACTTGAGCACCCCGATCGCATCCACATCGCCTTTGATGATCACCGCCTGGTAGCCAATGCGGGGCTGTTGCTGCCCGCCACCCTGGCTCTCCGCCTGGGTCTGGGTGAAGTGGTTGACCGGTACCTGGACCTGGGTAACGCCCCCGGCCGGGCCAACACCGGCGACAAGCTGATGACCCTGGTAGCCTCTGCCCTGGCCGGAGGCGACTGCATCGACGATGCTGATGCGTTGCGCAGTGGCGGTACCGCCAGGGTCTTGGGGTGTGTGGTCAAGGCCCCGTCCACCCTGGGCACCTTCCTGCGCAGCTTCCGTTGGGGACACGTCAGGCAACTGGACCGGGTCAGCCGGGAGTTGCTGGCCCAAGCCTGGGCCGCCGGGGCCGGACCCGGCGATGCACCCTTGACCATTGACCTGGACTCCACCATCTGCGAGACCTACGGCCTGAGCAAGGAGGGAGCCCGCCATCACGGCTACACCGGCCAGCGCGGCTATCACCCGCTGCTGGCCATTGCCGCCAGCACCGGCGAGGTGCTGATGTCCCGGCTGCGCGAGGGCCGGGCCAACACCGCCCGTGGCACCGCCCACTTCCTGCGTGAGATGGTGGGGCGGGTGCGCTACGGCGGGGCCAGGGGACAACTCACGGTGCGGGCCGACAGCGGCTTCTATACCCACGCCGTGGTCGCCGTCTGCCGCCGGATGGATGTCCGCTTCTCTATCACCATCCGCCAGCGCGCCAGCCTGCGGGACCTGATCGAGGCGATACCAGAGGAGGACTGGACTCCCATTCCCTACTGGATGGACGGCGGCGCCGATGTCGCCGAGACGACTCACACCCCGTTCCAGACCAAGCCGGACGCCCCGCCGGTGCGGCTCATTGTCCGGCGGGTGAAGCCGACGCCCGGTTCCCAGCTCGCCCTCTTCGCCAGATACAGCTATCACGCCTTCATCACCGACCGGGACGGGGAGACGCTGGAACTGGAGGCCGATCATCGCCGCCACGCCGAGATCGAGAATGCGATACGCGACCTCAAGTACGGCGTGGGGCTGAACCATCTCCCCTCGGGCCGCTTCGCCGCCAACGGCGCCTGGCTGGCGGTACAGGTGATGGCGCACAACCTGGCCCGCTGGACAGCCCGCATCGGCCTGGGTCAGCAGATCGTGACCACCAAGACCCTCAGACGACGGGTCTTTGCCCTGGCCGGACGGCTCACCCGCTCGGCACGCCGATTGACCCTGCACCTGCCCCGGCGCTGGCCCTGGGAGGAGCAGTTCAGCCGCGCCCTGGCCCGGCTGCGAGCCATTCCACTCCCAGCCTGACGGCGCCCGTCCGCCACTGACCCGCCAGCCAACCCAACGTCCCCGCAAACTCGCGCCAGCCCAGTCCGCGAGCGCCTCTTGCCGTGTCCTATCCCGCCATCTGGCTCGCCACAGCCACTGTAGGCTGCTATCGGTGCCCCCAAAAGCGCCTGCATACCGCCCGCCAACCCCCCATCTACACGAATTCGAGCCCGGATTATCGCGCCTGTAACTCCCTCACCCCTTCCGCTGTCCTCACGCCATCCATCCCTGTCCATCGGTGGATTCGGGTTAAGGAGTGGCAAAGGCGTATATGCTGCCGTCCAGGGAGCCCACGTACACCGCTCCGCCGTCCACCCTGTAGGACGGCACGCCGTCGAAGTATCCCTTCTGGAATTTCCAGAGCTCTTCGCCTGTCACCGCATTCAGAGCTGTCAGGTTTCCGTCGCTGGATTCAGCGTACAGCACACCGTCAACGACCACGGGAGAGGCCAGACTTGAACCCGTTCCTTCACGACTCCAGACAAGCCCGCCGGTCGCGGCGTCCAGAGCGTAGAACTGCCCATCTTCCGACCCCATGTACACCATGCCCTCAGCGACCAGGGGCTCTGCGTTTATGAACCCGCTCGCCTGGTAGGACCAGACGGGTTCGCCTGTTGATGCATCAAGCGCGTACAGGACGTTATCGGGTGAGAAGTAGTAGACACCGTCCTCCACCACAGCCGGGAAGTCCCTGGCGGGGAATCTCTCCGTTCCATAGCTCCATATGATCTCTCCGGTCTCCTCATCAAGAGCATGGGCGGTGTTAACTGCCGTCAGGTACACGACTCCTCCCACGACGGTGGGCGAGGATTCCACCCCTATGCCTGCACTGAAGCTCCAGATGATCTCTCCGGTCGATGCGTCCAGGGCGTGAAATTCTCCGAACTCGCCCGGCATGTAGACCTTGACACCCACCACCGCAACCGCGAACTCATCGATGTAGGGATAGGGACTTTCGGAAACCCATAGACGCTCCCCGGACAGGGCGTCGAGAGCGTGCAGCTTCTGGTCTCCGTCGGCCAGCGCCCTGATGTAGACGGCCCGGCCGCTTGCCACGGGGGAGTATTGGACCCAGTCGCCCGTGTCGTGGCTCCACAACTCGGCTCCGGTCTCTGCATCCAGGGCATATACGTGATTATCATTGGACCCCACGTATACCACACCGCCGACCACGGTCGGGGACGAACGGATGACATCTCCCGTCTCGAATCTCCACAGCTCCGCCCCTGTGGAGGCGCTCAGGGCGTACACGTGGTTGTCGTCGGACCCCACATATACGACGCCGTCGACCACAGTGGGAGCGTTAACGACAAAGCCTCCTGTGGGATGGCTCCAGAGCATGTCCCTCCCTGTCTGCCCGGAGGGTGGTGGACCGCCTGTCATCAACTCAGGGAGACATGTCAGTAAGCCGATTGCGAACCCCCCCATCGCCTCGGCGTCATCGGATCCAGCATCAGGCAGTGAGGCGGCGACTATCCTGGCTATGTCGACCTCGGACAGCAGATCCCGCAGGCACTCATGCTCTTCGTCACTCAGTTCACCCGTCTGGCCTTCAAGAGACGACAGGAACAGCGCGGAGGCTGTTCCCTGGTACAGGCAGCCGAACACCAGCGGCTCCCACGATTGTGTCTCGCCTTCCGACATGACGAACCGTTGCGATACCGTCTTAACCAGTTCGGCACCCAGCTCCGCGCGAATGCAGTCCCGCTCCAATTCGGTGAATGCGTCGAACAGGTCCTGCCAACGGGTCTCGGGGGTCAACTCGACGCTGAACTCTCCGGCAACGGGCGTTGCAGTCGGTTCCGGGGTTGTGGTGGGAAGAGCGGTGGCGGCAGGCACGGGCGTTGCAGTTGGTTCCGGGGTTGTGGTGGGAAGAGCGGTGGCGGCAGGCTCATCACCGTCGCCACATGCGGCCACCAGGACAACTGCTGTCGAGTACAGCAAAGCCATTAATAAGGTCCTGTTCGCCAGTCCCATAACTCCATAAATGGCAGGGAGTGTGAATGCCATCAGATGCCTCCTGTCAGATACAACCGCCCCGACTGACTCTTGAGCCTGTTACAAGTATACGGTTGCTTGTACAAACCGGATTGGTGGGGCCGGCACCCCCCCTTTCTGTTCTTCTCATTCCACTTCGCTCTCTTGCTGCAGCCCAAGACCAGCATCCCTCTTAGAGCATAAAACGCCGGGAACTATGTACCAGTAGTTTGAGAGAACGCTAGGAGGGTGACCGCCCTGGTCACCGGGTTGACAATCATTGCCGCAGATGTCCTCAAAGGAGCGGCGATGGCAGGTAGGAACAGCTGGCACTGTCTGTTGTCGCCGTATGACCCTGATCCACCTGATTCCACCCCACAGGAACAACAGAGGACGGGGCCCGAGGGGCCAATCGGGACTGCCTCCTAGCCAAGACGCTCCGCCATATCCAAGCACGTACTGGGGAGGGGATCAATATCCCAACGGCTCAGACGATACGAGGGAATCAGGAAAGGGCTTCAGGTTGATACGGGGATATCGCGGACCCATGGACCCAACCCGATGATGATCCATGTCCACGAGGTGAGCTCACTTGGCTGGTCGAGTCCAGCCGGCAGTGGGCACGTGCATCTGGATCTGAGGTCAACCGTTACCTATGGCTTGGACGATCCGGCGCCATTGCAAGAACCAGCGCATAGACGACTCCAAGCGTGGGTATCACTGAAAAGACTACCGGAAGTTCCCAGTCTCCCTTCACCGCCCCGCGCGCTATGGCCAGCGCGAACGACAGGTCGGCGGCCACAGTCACCAACAGGAGCGCCGCTATGGCGAGCACCACGGCAGTGGTCAGCCGGGGCGACAGGACCAGCAGGAGCAGGCCGGCGGCGCAGAGTGGATGGAGGAGCACAACCACCAGCCGCGACCATACATCGCCTCCGTCGGCGAAGGCGCCCACCATGGCGGTGAGTCCGGCGAGGGCGGCCTGTACTATGGCCAGAGCCAGCATCGTCGGCCGCAGTAATTTCATGCCGGCATCCTAGCCATGCGCCGCAGGCCGTGTCAATGAGCAGGCGACGAACAGTTCGCTTATATCGCTCTCGGCCACGACATCGGAAGGCAGCCATGGCAGCACTCGACACCAGAATGGACATCTCCGATGCTGACGACAGGGCCGTCGACAACGGCACTGTCAGAGTCCGCAAGATACCTGCCATGCAACGTAGGAAGCCCACCAACAACACTGCTGCTGCGACGGGGGGAAGGTTGATTCCCTCGTAACAAGGGCCTTTCGGGTTGATTCTGCGGCGTGAGGGCGGTTAGGCGAGAGATTTGGTTTTGTTCTGGTCGGGGCTTGTGTTGCGGCCGATGAGGTAGTTGTGGTGCGCCATACCCCGTCCTGGTAGGCATCAGTGGGCTCGCAACGGCTCCTGTAGCTTCATGCAGCGGTGGGATCGGGCGCCAAGGCAGCCGGTGGGACCAACATCTCGTCCATCTCGGTCAGCCGTGCCCGGACCATTCGCTTGATGTTACACGCCGGGCCTTGAGGTAGACGGCGAGCCGGACCCTCTCTCCTCCACGTACTCGTAGGCGGCCAAGACCATGGCGCCGTTTCAACTCTGAGTTCGTACCCTGAGGGCGGAGGTGCATGACCAGGACTCCACCGTAATGACTGGAGTCACCGTGACCTGGACAACCAGCGCCAACTCGGTGGCGACGGTGGATGCGGCCGGTCTCGTGACAGGGGCGGGCAACGAGACGGCGACGATCACGGCGTCGTCCGGGGCGGCATCAGGGTCCGCGGTGGTGACGGTGACGCAGACGGTGGCCTCCGTGGAGGTGTCGCCGTCCGTGGCCGAGCTGACCGCGTGGGGCGAGACCGTTCAGCTGACAGTGGAGGCGCTCGACGCGAACGGGCATGCGGTGGCGGGTACCGTATTCTCGTGGGAGTCCACTGACGTCCCGGTGGCGGCAGTGGATGCGGCCGGTCTAATGTCCGGGTCGGGCAACGGGACGGCGACGATCACGGCGTCGGCCGGGTCGGCATCAGGGGCCGCGGTAGTGACGGTGACGCAGGAGGTGGCCTCGGTGGAGGTGTCGCCGTCCGTGGCCGAGCTGACCTCGTGGAGCGAGAACGTTCAACTGATGGCGGCGGCACTCGACGCGAACGGGCATGCGGTGTCGGGGGCCGTATTCTCGTGGGAGTCCGCCGACGTCCTGGTGGCGGAGGTGGACGCTATTGGTCTGGTGTCTGGGATGGGGGAAGGGATGGCGACAATCACGGCGAGCGCAGGCGCTGCGTCTGGGTCCGCAGTAGACAGCTGTGGGGAACAGCCCAGACTAGCGACGAGTTTCCGGAGAAGCTGCTGGCCTGAGCTCTCCGGCCGCCCTGGCTAGAGCCGCGCCGTACAGGAATATCAGGCTGGCAATGTAGCCCCACATCATGAGAACGACTACGGAGGCTGCCGGGCCATAGACCACGTTCCGCTGGCTGGACAGGTTTGTAAACCAGAAGAACAGGTGCTTCCCGATCTCGAACAGGACGATGGCCACCATCGCCCCAAACGTAGCATTTCTCCACTCCACATCTACATTCGGCAGCCGACGGTACACCACGGCGAACACTGTCGCGGTGAGGACTGCGGGCACCACCGTAGATACTACGCCGAACACGACAACGGCAACTGCAGAAACTCCTCCCGTCACTTCGACTATGCCTTCGCTGAAGTTTACGGCGACCTGCAAGAGGGCGGTGAGTGCAAGCGACAACAGGAACAGAACTGCCACGCTCGTAGCGATTGCCTCCTCGGTTACGGTTATCTGCACGACCCTTCTCGGCTCGATTCCGAAGACCCTGCTCACCGACCTGTTTGCAGCCATGAACAGGCCATTGGCCCCCAGCACCACGCCGACCAATGCCACGAGACCGAAGACGAGCGAACCGTTCAGAAGATTCTAGACCGCCTCGCGTATCAGGTCAGCCGAGGCTGGGAAGTAATGGACGAGTATCTCCGTAAGTTTCTCCCTGACTTCTTCGGGTTCGCCAAAGATGGCTACCGCCATGACTACCAACGCGATCAGAGGAAGGAACGACAGGATGGTGAAATACGCCATGGAAGCAGCTAGGTCTATTCCCCCTGCCTGAACAAGAAAACGCGCGGCGTTTATCAGCGCTGTTCCCCGCCACGCCGCTCGTCCTCGAGGCAACTCGTCCGACAACCTCTCCGCAACTGCGGAGAGTTGCCGCTCCAAGTCGGGCGTGACAGTCAGGCGGGGTTCGAGGAGCCTCTTAACGACCGACTGCCTGACTCTATCTCCGTGCGATTGGCCTACCTGATATGCAGCTTCCACAGCTCCGGTTGCGGTGGCCACTATCACCTCGTCCGTCTCAAAGTCGGTCCCCTCGGCCTCCTGCAGAACCGCGTCGACTGCCCTTCCAGCCACACCCGTGATCTCAGCCACGCCACGCTCGGAATCGGCAGCGTGGGCGATCAGCGTGTGGGCCGCGTCCCGAGTGGCGGCAGCAACATCGCCGGCGCCGGCGGCCACCCCGGAAACTACTCCGCCGACCGTTGCCTTTGCCGCGTCCTCCAGATCTCCCCCAACCTCCGCAACAGCCTCAACAGCACCATCTACAGCCGCCGATGCGGCTTCCACACTATCTATTCCGACCGAAGTGGCACCGACTATCGCTCCCTCGACTGCGTCCCGGCCGATCTGTCCCACCTCGGCACTAACACCACCGGAACCCCTTATCGCGCCAACCACGACCTCTCTGACGGTAGGCCTGTAACCGTCACAACTTGCCCTGTGCCTTCAACGACCCCTATGACGGAATCCCTGACGAACGCCCCCGTTTCGCCGCCTATCTCGGCGACGGCCACCACCGCTCCCTCTACAGCCTCGCGGGCGAGGTTGCTCGCTCCCCGGCCAACTGAGCGAGTACGTTTCGCCGCCAAGACTGCGGCGGCACGCACCGCCGACCCTGTGAGTCGGCGCCGACCTCTGTTGTTTGGGTCAAGGCTCTTCTTGACCTGTTGAGCTACCCGCTCAACGGGGACATTGGATCGATCCATGGGTGTCTCACTGAACACAGGAATTCCCTGGATTTGGGGCCAGAGCATGTATCGCCCTCACCACGTGTGAGTCCTGCCGAACCAGTTTAGCAAGTGCCACTGATATTCTCGTCGGCGGGATTAAACTGTCCGGATACTTAAGACTCCGCCCCGAAAGGCGGAGTCTCAAAAGGTTCTTGGCATCGGCTTATGCCGACCAGCAACTCTGCGTGACCAAGTATCAGTCAGCGCCCACCTGCTTCGCTCGGTCTCATCCGGTTCAAATTCCTAGCCCTAGGCTTTGGCCTCTTTTTCAGCTTCCTTGCCGTCCGATACTGCAGAGTCCACGACAACCCGAACTCCCTGGATGGTGCCGGTTGCCGCGTCTCTGACCGCATCTCCAGCCGCGTCGCTCACATCGTATGCAGCTTCGATCGCGCCAGTCGCAACGGCGGCCGCAGTCTTCTCCGCATCAACTCCTACGGACTTCGCGGCGCCTATTGATCCTCTAACAGCCGCTACTGCGACCTCCGCCAAGTCTTCTCCCACCGACGCTGCACTGCTGATCAACTGCCTGGAGGTGTCTCGGGCGGCGGTGGTCACGTCTCCACCAGTGCCTGCGACAGCTGTGATGACTCCGGCGATCGTCCCTTGGGCAGCAACGGTCAACGCCCCTCCGATCTCCCTCGTGCCTTCTATGGCCCCGCGAGTCACCTGGACGACCGACTCCTCCGCCGTCAGACCAACTGACGCGCCTCCTCTCAAGGCACCTTCAACGGCCCCCTGAGCAGCGGTTCCCAACTCCGCACCGGCGTCGCTGGAGCCACGAATCGCGCCGACCACTACGTCGTGGAGCATGGTCGTGGTGGCTGTGGCGACCTGGCCTGTGCCTTCGATCACGCCTATTGCAGAGTCTCTGACCACCGCCCCAGCTTCGGCTCCGATCTTACCGGTCGCTTGTAGGACGCCTATGACGGCGTCCTGGGCCAGATGTCCAGCCTCCCCGCCAACGGTGCGAGCACTCTTGAGCGCAGTGACTGTCGTGTCTCGGACCACGTCGATGGCCACCCCCGTCACCTGGCCCGTGCCTCGAAACGTACCGGACAAGGAATCTCTCACTGTCGTTCCCACTCTTCCAAGTATAGACATCGTACCCTCCTGATAGTATCCCAAGCTTGGTGTCCTGAAGCCGCATCGTATCACACTCTGGGATGGCGATATTTGGCCGCCCCGTCCAACTTCACATACGGGAATCCCAAACGCGATGGTCTCCTCCCGGAACGATCACACGGCTACCTTGCGTTGGATGAGAGATGACGTAGTATCCCGAGCGTACGGTTCCTGCCCGGACTCTAACGCAGCAACATATAGCTATGATTAGGATTTCCCTTCATCACCTTTTACCACGCTACATCTGCGGAGTTCGAGTCTCCTTTAGCGGGGCTATAGGGTCCTATCCGGTTCCGGTGGACGAAGCGCCACTTATAGTTCCTCACTGCCCTCTACATCAATCAACGCATCAGTTGCCAAGGTTCCGTTTGCTTGCGGAGTACGTCGCTTGAAAGTCCTATGAACTAATGGGGGGGGGGCGATACACCCAAAGGAAACGGAACCCAACGCCCTATTCCCCCTCGTAGAACAGAGAGTATTCGGATATGACTGCAACCTTGTCATCCACATGACCTTTTAGCACGATGGTATAGACTCCATCGCCATAGGTTGCCAGCAATCTGTACAGGTCTGCTTCTACATAGAACAGATTCCCGACTAGCCAAGTGGACGCTGTGAGGAAGGGTATCGTCACTGTTATGTCTGGCAGGTTCTGACTCTCATTGTACGACTTGTGCCAGTATTCCAACGCCTCTGCATAGGACTCGGGCGCAGGTGCGCTTACGGGGATGTCGTAAGGGTCAGGACAGGGCTTATACGTTACTGTGGCTTCCTTTGTGCTGAAGTGACTGGCTGCGAGTGCTGAACGCAAAACGCCAATAGGACGGCCGTGATCATAGCAGTGAGTCCTCGCCAACTGCCCTCTGTTGAGCGATGCAGGTGGTGGGTCATAATAGATGTGAATCTTGTCGAATTCATCAAACTGTACGCCGTGACTGAAACTGCCGGAGAGAGTGAGCCAGCTATCCTCTAGCCTCGGTAGATGGTCGTAGGTGATGTGGTCGCCCTCGAATAGCTGGTAGGAAGTGAAGTTGTACCTATCCCAAGCTAGACCTATGTTGACCTTCCTATACGTCGGGTCGAGTATGGTGCTGCGGTGACCTGGACTATTCATCCACGCCTCCATCGCCCGTTCTATCTCCCTTTCTATGCTTTGAATGACAGGACGGCCATCGGAAGGCGTGATGCAGTAGTTCAGCCCTACTCCGTTCTCTTGGTTTGATTGATAGCCTCCGGCAAGGCTGTATCTCATGTAAGGCTGTAAGCCGCTTGCTGACCAATGGGACAAGAAACAGCCTTCGAGAGAAGCCTCAGCATGAAGCTGCGCCGCTCCGTTCTCACCCAGCACCATGGGGTCAAGTTCATCTTCCAGTCGTACAAGGTTGACTAACTCCAACATATAGAGCCGTGCTTCTGCAAGGTCAAACTCTGTTTGGGGGATTGGGGTAGCCGTCGGATTAGGAGTTGGTGGTATGACAGTGGGAAGGGGAGTGACTGTAGGCGTGGGAGTGACTGTAGGCTCAGGCGTAGATGTAGGGGACGGCGTAGGGGTGAAAGTGTAACCGCCACCTAATACGGGCGGAACCTCGGGGGTCTCGGCAGGAATGGGCGTGGGTATGAGAATCACCGGCACAACAGTAGGAGTGGGAGTAGGGGTTGCAGTCGCCACCACTACGGGAGGGGTGACTGCAATGACTACGGGCGTAGGTGTCCGTAGAGGCGTAGACGTGGCTGTGCCATTCCTACTGATCGTCGGTACATCCAGAGTAATCGTCGTATCCCCATATTGACTGCCAATGGCGAAGACGACAATGACCAGGGCGATTAGACCAATGACGATGAGTAGCTTTCCCATACATCCCTTCCCGCCTCTATGGACTTATCACGCATGGGCAGGGTTGTCAATGCGCCATAGAACATCAGTTCCGTTTCCTTTGGGTGTATCGCCCCCCCATTAGTTCATAGGACTTTCAAGCGACGTACTCCGCAAGCAAACGGAACCGTTGCCAACGCTTTTGTTGCCAACTATATTGTTGGCATGCTATGCTGTGGTAAACGCCGGGAGTCGCTGGAACAGGAAGTGAGATGACAACACTACGGATGAGCAGTAACTGGGTCGATGGAGACCGGTTCTTCGACCGCGAGGCGGAACTGCGGTTGCTGCAGGAGCGGGTGGAGAACGGTACGCATACGCTGCTGACCGCGCAACGCCGGATGGGTAAGACGAGTCTGGTGCGGGAGCTGCTGCGCCGATTGGATGAAGATGGGAAGTTCGCCACGGTCTTCGTGGACTGGGAGGGCGCGATGGACCCTGCGGACGCGGTCGCCGAATTGGCTACCTGGGCGCGGCCGCTTCAGGGCGTCCGTATGCGGATAGCGTCGTGGCTGAGAAACAGTGTTCGGGACGTCCGCGACAATGTTGAGGAACTGGGCGTCTCCGAGCTTCGCGTGAGGTTGCGAGCAGGTTTGGACGCCGGCAGTTGGCAACGGATCGGCGATCAGATATTCGAGGCCTTGGCGGCCAATGATCGACCGGTCGTGCTGGCCATCGACGAGTTTGCCCATATTGGTCAACCGCCTGCTTAAGGGACACGAGTACCGCGTCACCCCTGAACGCTTGGCGGCTACGGACGCATTCATGGGCTGGTTGAGGAAGTGCTGCCAGACCCACCAGGGCAGGATCTGTTTGATCATATCGGGCAGCGTTGGGCTGGAACCAGTTCTCAGTCAAGCCAGACTCAGCACCCATGCGAATGTCTATACAACCCTTGACCTGAGGCCCTGGTCCCACGACGTTGCAGTGGAATGCCTGGCGGCGTTAGCTCGGGGACACGGGACAAGTCTTCCCGATGAGATACGCTGGGAAATGTGTCGCCGACTACGCTGCTGCGTGCCGCATCATGTGCAGCTGTTTTTCCACCTCCTCTACGAGCACCTCATCAGAGACCAGCGGAACGAGGCCATCCTCGACGACGTGGAACGCGTGTACCGACGGAACCTTCTCAGCGTGAGGGGCCAAGCCGGCCTGGTCCACTACGAGGAGCGGCTGCGGATGGTGCTGGGGGACGAAGTGTATACCCAGGCATTGAGCCTTCTGTCCGAGGCCGTGGTGAACGGCGGACTGCTGACCTATCGGGTGATCGAACTTTATCGTGACGAGGCGATCCAGACGGGTGATGAGGATAGCGTGGCTACCGTGTTGTACGTCCTGCAGCACGACGGGTATCTCGAAGAGAGCGAAGGCGGGTACGTTTTCGTGTCCGGTCTGCTTGAGGACTGGTGGCGTGCCAGGCATGGCCAGAGTTTCACCTCAATAACCAATCGATAGGTCGGAGTGGGAGGCCCAGCGTGGTCGTCGGCACAAAGAAGTACAATCCCGGTTTCCTCAGCGACGATGAGATCGTGGCGTCGTTCTGCGTCAGGAACGCCGAGTTCGTGTCTCTCCTGGAATCCCTGCACGCCAGCGATGGCAATGCCAATGCGCACTCCCTTGTAGTCGGTCCCCGGGGCAGTGGGAAGACCCACCTGCTGTTGCGGGTGGCCGCAGAGGTGCGACGCGATGCCAGACTGTCGGGATTCTACCCGATCGTATTTGCCGAGGAGAGCTATGAGGTGGCGACGGTGGGGGAGTTCTGGCTCGAATGCCTGAATCATCTGGCCGAGCAGGCCCCGGAAGTTGAGCGTGCCGATCTAAGACTGTCCTACAACGACCTGCGGACCACGGCCGATGACCGCGATCTAGCGGGTCGTTGCCTCGGGACCATTTTGGACTTTGCAGATCGACATGCGAAGCGGCTGCTGCTGATGGTAGAGAACCTGAACATGCTCTTCGCCGACGTTGCGGATCCCGACGCCGGATGGCTCTTGCGGCACACGCTGCAGATGGAGCCCCGGATAATCCTGCTCGGGAGCGCCACCAGCCGGTTTGACGAGATTGACCATCCCGACCATGCGCTCTATGACCTCTTCAGGGTGCTGACGTTGCAGGCCTTGGAAACCGAGGAATGTGACACCCTCTGGTCGGCGCTTTCAGGACAACCTAAGGGAAGCCAGCAAATGAGGCCGCTTCAAATCCTTACCGGAGGGAACCCGCGCCTCATCGCGGTGTTGGCCGGATTCGTCAAGACGTACTCGTTCAAGGATCTAATGTCCAATCTCTTCGATCTGGTTGATGAACATACCGAATACTTTCGGAGCCATATCGAAGCTCTCCCTCCCCAAGAGCGCCGCGTATACCTGTCCCTGGCTAGACTGTGGAAACCGGCGACGGCCAAGGAGGTCGCCTCCCAAGCTCGCGTGAACGTCAACAAGTGCAGCGCCCAGCTTGGTCGGCTGGTGGACCGCGGCGCTGTGTTGGTTCAGGATGGAGCAAGACGGCGACGAACGTACTACATCGCCGAAAGGATGTACAACATCTACTATTTGCTGCGGCGTCCTGGCGCTGAAAGCCATGTTGTGGACGCCCTCGTGCGCTTCATGGCGCTCTATTACTCTCCCGACGCACTGGTGCATATCGGCATTGGGATGGCCGAGGGCCTTGACCGGGATGATCCGCGGCAGCTGGAAATCCAGTCCACAGCGTTTCTGCACCTGATCGCGCTACCGGAGTTGGGCGACCTGCTCCTCGATGTGTTGACGCAGGATGCGGTGGTCGGTGCTTTTGGTTCTTCCCAAACGCCCAAGCTTGCTGAACCCATGGTATACGCACTGCTGGCGAAAGCAAGAACCATGGAAACCGAGCAGCGCTTGGAGGAGGCGCTCGGCTATCTGGAAGACGCTATCCGTATGGTGGACGACGTCGGAGGCCCCGACTTGGCCGTCGCCAAGGGCGCAGCGGTGTTGAGCAAGATCGGCCTGCTGAAAAAGCTGGACCGGAACGACGAAGCTATTGGAACAGTTGCTGTCAACTATTTCGCCCGCGACCAACGCGTAGACGTTGACATGGCAGAAGCAATAGTCAAGATGCACCTACACGTTGACAACAACTCGGTGCATCCTGTCGGCATAGTTTTTCGAGCCCTCACATTGCTCACGTTTGGAAAAGTCGAGGCGGCTATCTGCGAGGCTGAGTGCGCTCTGAGGCTCCTCCAAGACGCTACTGATGATAATGACCGCAAAGTGCGGGGAATAGCAATCGTCATGAAGGGACTACTCGCGGCGACCAAGGGCGGCACTATCGGGAAGTCTGATGCCGAGAACTTGCTCTTCGATATGGCAGAGCAACGTCTTACCATGCTCCCCACCCAGAGTGTACATGTCCTGCTCCAGTACGTTGCAACGATTGAACCGGCGGAGGCATTGGCCCTGATCGAACACGCCGGCGCGATTGACCCTCTGCAACCTATCGTGGTGGCGTTGGGAAGAGAGCTTGGCCAATGCCCATCGGTGTCGCGGGAACTTGATGAAGTATCCAAAGATGTCCAGAACACCATCATTCAGATGAGAAAGGACCGCCAATGCTGAATTCGACTAGGTCTCTCCAAGAGGTGTCCGTTGTGCTAAGGGCCTGGAAGTAATCTCTGGGTTGCCAGTTGGGGGTGGGGTTCATTACGATCTGGATATCGGCGTCGTATTCATCATCGTCACGAACGGGCTTGATGAGCGTGTCCAAGCTGTCAAGCAACTGTCTTGCAAGTCAAGTGGAATGACCGGCGACCATAGGAGTCAGGTCGCGCCAAGGGGAACGATGCTTGAGCATGGAGTTGAGAATAACCAGCAGCTTGCGCATGCAAGCTGTGAGGGCCAGCTTCTTGGGTTTACCAGCAGCCAACAGCCCGCTGGTAGAAGTCTCGTATGACGGGGTTGAAGCGGCTGGCCACCAACGCTCCCATGTAGAGAGTGGCACGGACCCGGGCGCGTCCACCCCAGACGGTACGTTTACCTCTCAGAGTGCCACTGTCCCGGTTGAAAGGAGCCACCCCCACTAGGGCGGCTATCTGTCGGCGGTCCAGGGTGCCCAGCTCCGGCAGGTACGCCAAGAGTGTAAGCGAGAGCTGCTCTCCAACACCGGGAACGGTGCGCAGGAGGTCATCCTTCTCCCGCCATACAGGACTCTGACGAAGGGTTCGCCGCAGATCCTCGTCCAAGTCTTCTAACTCCCGCTCCAGCCACGCAATGTGGGCCTCGATGCGGGGACGAACGGCGACGGTGGCGGCGGAGCCCAGGCGGTTCTTCTCCGAGACCAGCATGGTCATCACCTGGTGTCTGCGAGCTACCAGCGAGTTGAGAACCTGCGTCTCGGCGTCTCGCAAAGGGCGCACGGGAGGCCGGACCGCTTCGGCGAAATGGGCCAGAACCGCTGCATCGAGGGCGTCGGTCTTGGCCAGCTTACCGGTGGCCCTGGCAAAGTCCCTCACCTGTCGGGGGTTGACGACGACCACCGGCAACTCCCCGGACGCCAGAGCTGCCACAAGAGGCAGTTCCAGGCCGCCCGATGCCTCCGCCAGAACCATGGCAGGTCCCAGGCTCTTCAACTGAGATACCAGTTGCCCGATCCCCGCATCGTCGTGGGAGATCTCCCATCTGTCGTCCGCGGGACGTACTGCCACATCCAGCTGGGCCTTGGCCACATCGATGCCTACGAAGATCGATTCCTGCTCCATGAACACCTCCTGCGATAATGGCCCGTCCTTGCAAGATGCGGGCTTGGTTGACCCATGCAACTGTGCCGGCTCTGCTTGGGGATGGTGTCGATGTCCAGCGATTATGTCCGCCTAAGTGGTCAGGGAAAATGTCCATCTAGGCCGCTGTCATACGATCGGACTGTGATACGCGGGACCTGCCCCTGGTGCGCATCATGGGCGGGCTCTTGGCTTCGGCGTACTTGCGGACCGTGTTCCTGTGGATGCCCAACTCCCTGGCGATTGCCCGAATGGAGAGGCCCCGAAGCTTGGCCTGCTGCACGGCCTTCCACCGAACCCTCTGTCGCGGCGTGGGTTTCCTGCGTGGCGATGCCGGAGGCTTGCGAACTCTGCCGCCGCCGTTCAATGTGGCGCTGTCGGCCTCGATGGCGTCGAGGGTTGCCAAGCTCTCCTTGGGGTGGCTGCCCACGCCGTTGACCCTACGATCAAGGCCGGGGCCATATCGGAGAGGACCATTGGAGGCACGGAGAACTCCAGGGCGCGGCGGCGCCTCCTGTGTGGGGATCGTGCGTCCCCGGTACTGCACGAGGAGCTGACCGTCCAGGCCCTCATGGACCTCCAGCTGCGCTCCGGCGTAGCTGGGCCGCTCCTTACCAGGCAGCAGCTGCAAGGTACGCCAGTTGTACTTGACGGTGTTGTCCCTGGCCACCTTGCGGCGATGCTTGAAGCAGAGTATCTGGTCCAGGGCCACCGATGATTCCATAGGGCGGTAGGCAACGCTTGAGTGCTCTGCCGGAACCCCGAACTTCTCGTTGAAGCGCGGCAGGAAGCGGTGCAGGACTTCATTGGCCTCGTCGATGGTGGTGACGCCCGCCAGGCGCAGCTCGGTCACCAGCCGGTCCTGGAATGTCCCCGCCGTCCGCTCGACCCGGCCCTTCGCCTGCGGTGACCTGGCGAATATCTGGCGTATCCCCAGCTCCTCCATGGCGCGGGCGAACTGGGTTGGCCCGGCCGGCTTCTGGCGAGGCTCTCCAGCATGCTTGAAGACCGCGTGCCGGTCGCTGTAGACGGCCAGCGGTATCCCGCATTGCCGGATCAACCCCTCCATGAGAAGGAAGTAGCCGCGGGTGTCCTCCTCCTGACTGAACAAAGCGTCAGGCACAGTGCCGGTGGCGTCGTCCACGGCCAACAGCAGGGCGAACCGGGGTCCTTGTTCCCCCAGCCACCGATGGTGGCTCCCATCTATCTGCAGCAGCATCCCTTCTTGGGCCATGCGTTTGCGCCGGACACGGTGTCTGGGCGGCCGGCGGCGGCGGGGGCTGTCCATGCCGGCGCTGACCAGGATGCGGCGCACCGTAGAGCGGCTCAGGTCGATCCCCTCTCGTTCCATCAACAACTCGGTCAGATGCGTATGGTTCGTTCCAGCGTAGCGAGTGCGGGCCAGCTGCACCACGTAAGTCATCTTGGTCTCCGTCGTGGTGTTGGCCGGTCGGCGGCCACGATTCCCGTGGGCGAGTGCGGCGGCGCCCTCCTTCCTATAGGCCGCCAGAATACGCCTCGTGTGGCGTTCGCTCACTCCCAGGACCTCGGCCGCCTGACATACCGGCACCTGATCTGCCAGAACGCTGTTGAGCACCTGAAGTCTCGTCTGCTCCTTCTGCGTCAATGTCACTCCTTCCATGGGATGACATTTTCGCTGACCAGTTAGCTACTGACATAATCGTAGAACAACGACATGACCCAGGCCCTGGAACTGTACCGGTTCTATCAGGATAAGATTGCCGAGTGCGATCGGGAGATTGAAGCCCAGCTGGAGCGTTTCGAAGACAGCAGCGACGGCGAGCCTCCGGCTCCCAACGGCAAAAAGCGCAATCAGAAGAACGCGCCCCGTTTCGATGTCCAGGGCCAACTGTACCGGATGACGGGAGTGGACCTGACCCGGATCGACGGCGTGGACGCGTACACAGCCCTGAAGGTAATCAGCGAGATTGGCACCGATATGACCAAATGGCCCAGCGCCAAGCACTTCGCGTCCTGGCTGGGGCTGAGCCCCAACAACCGCATCACCAGCGGCCGGGTCATGAGCTCAAAGACCAAACCCAGCGCCAACCGGGCGGCGGCGGCCTTGCGTCTGGCCGCCAACGCGCTGCACCGCTCCGACAGTGCCCTGGGCGCCTTCCTGCGCCGGAAGGAGGCCCATCTGGGAGCGCCCAAGGCCATCACGGCGACAGCGCACAAGCTGGCCTGCGTAATCTACTCCATGCTGAGGCACGGCCAGGCGTACGTGGACGCTGGCGCCGAATACTACGAAAGTCAGTATCAGCAGCGGGCGTTGCGCGCGGCCAAGCGTCGGGCGGCCCACCTGGGCTACCAGTTGGTGCCCATGTCCCATGGTGAGCACCAGGATACCGGCCTGCCTCTCAACCCGGCGGCGGCCGTGCTCTGAAAAACCCTGTTAGTGGGGAGCATTGTTATGCCCGTATCCGGCCCGTGCAGAGGCGACTAACTGGTGAATCCGCCCCAGCGGTCACGGCGTGACAGTTGAAGTTAGTGGGGAGGACGAGGGAGGTAGCCGACCTGATCCCGGAGCTGTATCTGCACGGTCTGTCGGAGGGCGACTTCGACCTGGCATTGAGGGGACTGCTCGGGGAGGAGGCGCCGATATCCGCGAGCACGGTCACCCGGCTCAAGGAGAGGTGGCACGCTGAGCTTGCCGCTGGAAGATGTTGATGGTGGCCGAGAAGAGGCTCCGCCGCCTGCAGGCGGCGGAGCTGATGAAAGGCGTCTATCTCGGTGCGAAATACGTCGATGGGATCGCCGTTGAGCTAAAGGTAGAGAAGGTCGCCGCCTGATCACGTTTACACAACTCTTGACGTAACCTCGCCGACGGATGAGCCCACGCCACCCAGCAACATGATGGTGGTACAATCATCAGGGCAGGTTGGATAGGCAGTCGGAGCATTCCGCGTTCCAGAGCCTTCGGAGAGCTTTCGACTCCTGCCAAGACTGCCGAGGTGGATTATACATATCCTGTCCGCTTTTCGGAGACTGTTCTCTAGCTGGTACGTCCTTGCGCCGATTCTGGTGGGGCTGGGCATAGCGGCAGGCGCATCGATCTTCATATATGTGTCTCCCGGCAAACCCAAGATTGGCATAATAAACGTGCCCTTCACCGTCATCACCGAGAGATCGGCCTTTGTGATTGGCAGGTATATCGACTACGCGCGCCGGGACGGCTCCATCAAGGCGGTGGTCATCAAGCTGAGCTCTCCCGGTGGAGCCGCCGCCGCCAGCGAGCGCCTGTACATCGAGACCCGCAGGCTGCGGGAAGAAAAGCCTGTGGTGTTTGTCATGGGCGACCTGGTTGCCAGCGGCGGGTACATGATGTCAATGGGGGCTTCTTACTCTTACGCGCAGACATCTTCGCTGGTCGGAAACGTGGGCGTGATCTTCGTCGCCGGCCCGCTGATCCCTGAGCTGCCGGACGAGAGGACAGTGTTCAGCAGTCCCTACAAGCTGGATGGGGGCCCCAGGAGAGAGTGGGTCGGATCAGTGGACATGCTGAAGTCGGCCTTCGCTCAAATGGTAGTCGGCGAACGGGGAGACAAGCTGCGTATTTCCGGGGAAGAGCTGGTCGAAGGACGCCTCTATCCGGGCATGGTCGCCGTGAGACTGGGACTGGCTGACGAGATTGGCGGCGACAGCGACGCCATCCGAAAAGCGGCTGACCTGGCGGGGATTTCCAATTACGATTTCGTGGATGTGAACATGGAAGTGAGTCGAGAACTTCTCCAGAACCTGCAACGGCTCCTGTCGCCAGGAGCCGGGGACAAAGGGAGTAGTGCCAACCTCGCCGATCTCCTAACCCTGCTTTCGGGAGACTACAGCAACGGAGGAGACGGCCTCACTGGATCTGAGTCCGGCAGCCAGGTCCTGAGAGAACTGATGCTTCACGGAGGTCTTGGAACAGACCAGGAAGACCCTCTTCCGGAATTTCCCATGGAGATACACCGCCCAAACATATATTACCTCTACGTGGGACATGGTCCATAAGCTACTGATAATAGCGCTGTTCCCCTTATCCGCCGCCGCCACTTTCGCTGTCGTGTTCCTCTTCTTCTACCACGGGAGCTACGACCCGCCACCCTCGGTGGATATTCCCTTTCAGCAGATAACTTCGCCTGGCGTGGCCCCGGCTGTTGCAGTGGATTCCGGTATCGCCCAGGTCCAGCGGGGGCTGTTGCTGGTGGACGCGCTGCACGTAAACTCCTTTACGGAAAGCGAAATAGTGACCCTCATCTCGTGGGTAGCCAACCGGGGGTATGACGTGGAGGTCGTTGGCGGCTTTACCACGGTGGGAAGAGAGACCAGGCTGAGGCTGCTGGAGGATAAGCTGCGGCGCGCCGACAGCTTCCTGGTCGCGCTTCCCAGATACGCTTACACGGAGGCCGAAGTGGGCTTAGTGGAACGGTTCGTCGAGAAGGGCGGGAAGCTGCTGCTGGTTTCGGACCCGACCCGGCCCAGCCGGATAAACAGCCTCGCCAAGCGATTCGGGGTGGAGTTTCAGCCTGATTACCTATACAACACAGCGGAGTATGATCTGAACTTCCGGCACATCTTCGTCAGAGACTTCCAACCCGCCCCGCTCACCAGTGGCCTGGACACGATAGCCCTGTACATCGCGGGATCGGTCCGGTCTTCCGGCCACGGACTGGCCTTCACCGATGCCAATACCAGGTCTTCGCTGGTGGAGGCTACCGAGGACTTCCATCCCATTGCCTGGGGCGACAGCCAAAACGTACTGGCGATAGGTGACTTCACCTTCATGGTACCTCCCTACAACTCATTGGTGGACAACGACAAGCTGCTGTCCAATCTAGCGCACTATCTGACGGACAGCCAGCGAAGGTTCGATTTGGGAGACTTTCCCCATTTCTACGAGGGCGGTCGGGAAGATACTATAGACATTCTGCTAGGGCGGTCCTCCCTTTGGAGCAGCGGTACCGAGATGAGAAGCGGCCTTTCGGCCTATGGGTTGTCTTCCGAGGTTCGCGGGACGGAAGACGTAAGCCGGGACACGGCGTTCCTGGGCCTATACGACGACGCTCCCCAGGTGGGTCAATACCTACAGGCCGCTGGTATTCGCATTGACGAAGCTCTGAGCACTCCCTTTGCCGCGGACCTGCACAGGGAAGGGACGGCAATTGTGCTCCTCCACCGAGACCAGGACCGGCATGTGCTGGTGGTTCTCGCGGACACACCCGATGGTTTGGCCGAGGCTGTAGGCAGCCTGTTCAGCGGCGAGTTCAGAAGGGACCTGCTTAACGATTCCGTGGGGTTGCGCAACAGCTCATGAAAGCACGATTCGGATCCTGTCATCTGCTGCCGGCACTGTTGCTGATGCTGGTCCTGTTGTTGGCTTGCGGGAAGACTGACGGTCCTGCGACCGTGCCTGCAACTCTACCTCCCGACTCGACTCCCCAGTCCGTCAGGCCCTTGTCGGCCAGCGACCTGAGGGCGGTAGCCGAGTTCGTAGAGCGGCAGCAGACCGTCGGTCAGGAGTGGGACCAGTTCCATCAGGAGTTCGACCAGTGGCGCGCCGGACTGGCCTCCTGCCACAGGAGCGCGGTGCAGGAGGCCCTGCAAGACTTCGCCGTCGGTTTCAACACTGTGACGGAGCGGGCCAGGGGTCTTCCCAGGGCATCGCTCGATGGGGAGTTAGCCGACATGTTGATAGCGGCTGCCGAGGCAGAGGAGGCGGCGTTCCGCCAGCTACGGGACCGCTGGCAGCCCAATAGCCCTTCACTATTCGAGACGGTGGAGCAGCAGCGTTCCAAGGCGGCCCGTGCCCAGAAGGAAGTAGAAGACCTGGCAATGGCGTTGCAGGAAAAGCTCGAAAAAGCCTCTGACCCGGAAGAGCTGCTGGCAATGGAGGAGTTCGACACGGCCTTCGATCTCGTCAGAAACGACTGGGATAATTTCCATGATGACTACGCCGGCCTGTCGCAGGAAGCGGGCAGCATGGACAACGCCGAGGTCCTTCTCCGGCTCGAGCAGCTTATGCGACAGCTCGGCGCCGTACTTGAGGCTGTAGACAGACTACCTGCGGCACCTGCCGCGGAAGACTCGATTGAGATGCTTCAAGACGCTGCGGAAGCCGAGCTTAGGGCTCTTGCAAATGTCTATGAAACTCTGGACCTAGTGGTTATGGAGGATGCCGCTGAGAAGCCAGATGCACCTGGAGAGGACGAATCCGGCCAGCCGGTTGGACCGCTCCTGGAGACGATGAACCCCACTATCGAGGACGTCGAGGCGACCTTAAGAGAAGTCAGACGAACCACCAGGGAGTTCCTCGACGGCCACGCGTTGGCGGATCTGGAGGAAGTTCAAGAGTTTGTTGGCGAGTATGAGAGACTACTTGCGGACTGGGACGCGTTCCACCAGCGCTACAACGACTGGCGGAGCGCCGAGGGCGGATGTGACCGGACTGAAGTGTTCCAGTCGCTGGGCCAATTCAACGTGCGCATGGGCGAGCTTGGACGACAGGTTCGGGACCTCCCCCAGTCGAGCTATCTGCTGCCCATCTACAACCTGCTGGTGGAAGCAGTGGAAAGGGAGGAGGGCGCCATCCGGGCTCTGCGCAACTCCTGGCAGCCATTCACCGTCGACCCCTTCATAGCGGTGGAGCGGGAACGGGACAACGCCAGCAGGCTGCGTCGCGAGGCTAACATAGCCCTGCAGGAGCTCCGCAACCGGTCCTGAGGCTCTGGTGCACGGCCAATCTGCCATCAAGACATACGTCTCAGGGCGGACTGCGTAGTAGCGGAGGTCTCGTCAAGATCAGTCGACGCTGGGTTCCGTTTCCTTTGGGTGTATCGTCCCCTATTGTCATAGGGACTTTCCAGCGACATACTCCACTAGCAAACGGAACCGGTTCGTGTGGTCGATTGACACATCGAGCGTCCGTTTCGCAGATGGACTCATCGCGACAGTTGGGCGGAGCCTGCGCCACCCTTTCACACGGATCCATACAAGATCGCTGGTGGAACCGAGGGTAAGCGGGTCACACTCAGAGGTCTCTCTCCACGACCTCAACGGCGCGGGACGGCACCCAACCCTGAAGTTCCCCGCCCGGCAGCTCAATCCTGAGCCAGCCGTGGCGAGATTCTGCGATGCGCACCTGCGCACCACTGTGAAGGGCGAACTCTTCGGGGTACTGCGGTCCGGGACCGCCCACGACCTCAATGGCCGCAACAGTGACTACTCCAGTGTTGTCGTAGGGGTTGGCGTAGGTCATGGTGACGAGCAGCAAGAACGAAATCGCCGCTGCCACCGTCGCAACAGCGGTTACTGCACGTACCAAGCGCCTGAGGGGAAATCTACGCCACATGACGAGAGCACTAATGGCAGCCCCGTCCAGTACCCATATCAAGAGCGCTGCAAGGCCTAGCTCACTCGGAGTAACCCACATTCGTGCCAAGAGGGATGCGCTCTCGACCAGCGAGTCCCGATCAGCCTCGATGCGGTCGACGGTCATATCGAGCGCCAGCTCAAGGTTGTCCGCAATGTCAGAGTCGCGAGGAGACAGCTTCCGGGCACGCAGGTAGCTCAGGATTGCCCTACCCACGTCACCTGTCTCAAGGTAGGCATTGCCCAGGTTGTAGAAGATGGCAGCGTCCTCGTAACCCCTGTTCAACAGGGACTCGTACTGCTGCGCGGCCTCGGCGTATTCGCCGCGATCGTAACTCCTGTTCGCCCTAGCCATCATGTCGGTGGCCGACGGTTCCTGCGCCAACAGGCTACCAGCGGTGACGACCGCGATAGCGCCTAGAGCTGCCATCAGAGCAAGGCAGTGCCACGTCGATCTGGTCATGGCTCGATAGCTCCATCGAGCTCGATCAGGAGATGCGTGGCGCGTTCGATGCGAACCTGATCGGCAGACTGCGCCCCAGGCGTGTACCTTGCCGCCTCGCCTGAGGCCAAGGTGTGCTCTACCCGCTCCGCCACTTCGGCTGAAACCCCGGCATCCCGAAGCAGCTGTCCAAGCGCCTCCCGGGTGAGTCCGGTAAACGGGTCTCCGAACCGGTCCGACAGGTAGGACAGCACGGCGCCGGCAGCGGCGATGTCATGGTCATCACCATCCGCCACGGCGCTTGCAAGTGCAGACTTAGCGTTTGGCAAGGCGTTCCGCCGTCGCGAGTCCGCAAGAGCGGCTTCCCAGGCGTCGCGCCTGCGCCGCCAGACCGCCGCCCCGGCGATTGCGAGCAGGGGAAGGCACCACATGATCCAGTAGATGACGCTATCCGTCATCTCCCCGCCTGACTTGCGCACAGAAGGCGGCACTGCCTTGATTCGCTTTGCGCCCTGGACGGCGCGGTCGTCCTCCGCTCCTACTACGGAAGGAGGGGCAGACGTCACACCGTCCACTGCGGCAATGGATATGACGATTGGTGACGTCGCGGCCTGGACATACTGCTCAAGGTCAGGATCGAAGTAGGTGTACGAGATTCCAGGGACTGTCAACTCACCTGTCACTTCGGGTACCAGGACGCTCTCGTACGTACGGCTTCCAACGAGTCTCCCATCGATGATCTCACTGTTGGCGACGCCAGGCGACTCGATCACCCGCCACCCCTGGAACTCCGGCCAGGAAGGGTCCGGGAGCGTGTCGATGTTTCCCGAGCCTTGGACCTTGACTGTCAGGTGCACGGACTCGTTCACCCGTATGGCCGTAGTGTCTGACTCGGCAGAAACCTGGAACCTGCCCACGGCTCCCGTGAATCCCACCGGAACCCCTGTGGGTAACGGACGCACATCGACCGAAACTGGGATGCTCTCAACGACGATAGGGCCCTCCGAAGGGCCGGCGGGGACAGTCAGCACTCCGGGTTCGATGTTCAGTGTCTCGACTACGCTCGGGAAGAGTATGGTTCGCAGCTCGATCACCCTGTAGTCCTTTGAGTCGATGGTCTCGCTATGCTCATTCTGCTCGGTCGCGTGGGGATTCCAGAAGCCGGCGAAGCTGGGAGGCTCGTAATGGAGGGAGCGGGGGAAATCGGAACGCTGGTATATCTTGGAGATGTAGGTAACTTGCTGGCCAATGTATGGCCGGTCATTGTCCACGGACGCAGTGACGAACAGCGGCTCGCCGGACGGCAACTGCTGGGCACGAATGAGGGGAGTCGCAAGAACCATCGCCGTTCCCACAAGAACGACGATCGCTAAGGCTCGCTGTATGATCCCCATACATCCCATGGCCAAAGGCTACCAGTCGAACTCGATCTGGGGCTTGGGGGAGACCAGGGTCTGCTCCCTTCGCTCCTGGAGGGTCTGAGCAGCCTCCCCAACGGCTTCGAGCGCCTGCCTCGCTTGTTCTCTGGTCAACGGTTCGGTCTGTGGCTCCGGCGGTGGGGGTTTGGTTTGGGGCGGAGGTTGAGACTGCGGGGGCTGGGCTTGCGGCGGCTGGGCTTGCGGCGGTGCCTGCTCTTCGTCCTGGCTCTCCGGCGGAAGCTGCCTCAGGGCCAGCTCCAGGTTGTGCTTGGCGTCGAGGTCGCCGGGGTTCATGCGCAGCACCTCCTTGTACGCCTCGACCGCCTCAGCAAAGCGCTGTCGCTGAAAGGCCGCGTTGCCCCGGTTGAAGAACCCGTGTGAGCGTAAATCCCCCCTTGCATGCATGAGAGCCTCGTCGTACTCCTCGAGCGACTCTTCGTATTCCTCCATCCTGTACAGGGCATTTCCCGCGTTGTATGGCGGAACCCCCGACTTCGGAGCGCGATCCCTCGCTGTCTCGTACCTGTCGAGCGCGGTGTCATACTCCGCACTCGTGTAGGGCTCATGTCCCGAGTTGTTGATCTGATCGGGGGTTGGCCCACATGTTGCCAAGCAGAGGGCAATGACAGGCAGGGCTGGCAGCACTCTAAGACCATACATGCTCGGCTCCCTCGATAGCCGTCCGCAGTCGCCTTCGCGACGTGAGTAACAGCCGGTCCGTCAACACCTCGGCTAGGAAGAGCGAAAGAGCTCCCGCGATTAGGAAGAGCTGGAACCGCTCGACCCTTCTCTCGCTGAGCTCACTCTTGAGGCTCTCGTCCTGGAAGGCATCTATTTCGTCGAGCAGGCCGCTCAAAGCGCCAGGATCGTCGGCCCTGAAGTATCTGCCTCCGCCAGCCTCCGCAATGCGTCGCAGGGCACCTTCGTCGAGCCGGGACATGATTGGCCGGCCCTCCGGATCCTGTCGGTATCCAATAACCTCGCCCTGCTCATCGTAAACCGCTACAGGCACTCCCTCAGGCGAGCCGAAACCGACCGTGTATATGGCCGCTCCCTCAGCTGAGGCCTGCCTGGCGGCTTCGACAGGGTCCCCCTCGTGGTTCTCTCCGTCCGTCATGATTATGATGACTTTCTGACTCACCCGCTGATCGTTGAATCCGCCCATAGCCGTCCCTATCGCCTCGTCGATCACGGTACCCTGGCGGGTGATCGCTTTGGGGCTAGCGCTGTTCAGATAGGTCCGTGCGGTGGCGTAGTCGGCTGTTAGTGGAAACTGGATGAAGCTGGCACCCGAGAACAGAACGATGCCAACCGTGTCACCCCTCAGCCGAGATATCAGGTCCGATATCTCAAGTTTGGCTCGGTCGAGACGAGAAGGCTTCACGTCCTGGGAGAGCATGCTGCGCGATACGTCCAGCACCACCATCAGCTGTACCCCACGCTGTTCGACAATCTCGATTTCGGTGCCCCACTGAGGCCTTCCCAGGGCGACGACTATCAATGCTACTCCGATAAACCAGAGGGCCAGTCGACAAAGGCGCATCCTCTGACTGGCGGTGCTCAGGCGCTCCACGAGGTCCGGGTCGCCAATACGCATCATTGCCGCGGCACGACGCCTCAAGACCCACCGCGCGAATAACGCTAGAGCAGGCAGCGCGGCTAGGATGATAAGAAGCTGTGGGGATGCGAAAGTCATATCAAGCTCAGGGCAGTCTTCTGAACACGGTATTAGAGAGGACCAGTTCCAGCAGCAGCAACGCCAGGGCCGGAACAAGGAACCAGGCCAGGATCTCCCTATAGCGGATGAAGTTCAGTATCTCCACATCCGACTTTTCCAGGGCGTTGATCTCGTCGTAGATCCCCCTCAGCTGCTCCGCATCGGTCGCGCGATAGTATCTTGCGTTCGTGATGGCCGCGATCTCCCTGAGCGTCTCCTCGTCGAGCGGGTTCTCCTGCGGTGTGGCTCCTGCAGCAGATGCACCGTCATCATCTCTACCTCTCCCTACCCCAATCGTGTACAGCTTTATGCCGACCGCCTCAGCTGCAGTGGCGACTGTAATGGGGTCGAGCTCGCCCGCATTGTTCACCCCATCCGTAATCAGGGTGACGAGCTTGCTCTCGGCACTGGAGTCCTTCAACATGTTCGCCGCGGTCGCCATTCCGCTGCCAATCGCCGTTCCATCCTCGATTCTCATGTCGCCCGCAAGGTGGACATCCCGGAGCAGGCGTTCTAGGGCCACATGGTCCAGCGTGGGAGGGCTCTGGATGAACGCCTCTCTCGAAAATACCACGAGGCCTATGCGGTCGTACTTTCTTTCGCTAATGAAGTCGGCGATGATCTCCTTCGCCGCCCCCAGCCGGTTCGGCTCGAAGTCCGTCTCGCTCATGCTCCCCGATACATCAAGGGCTATGGCTATATCCACACCCTCGCCCCGGATGACTTCCCGCGCATCGGCCAGCTGCGGCCTTGCGGCGGCAACGATGACCAAGGCCAGCGCCAGAAATCGCAGCACCGGCACGAAAGGCACTAGCCGGAGGCGCAGAGACACTCTCGTTGCGGGAAGGAGTGCTGTGTCGGCGTAGCTCATTGTGACTGCACCCATCCGCCGCTTCCACAGGTACGGCAACACGGCGGGAGCAACAGCCGCAGGCAACAGGAGCAGCAGCAACGGGGACTGAAAGGTCAGCTCGCTCACGCCGTCCCCTCCGGCTGCCCAAGGGCATCCTGTTGCGGGTCACCTCCTGCTACCGGTCTCGTCTCCTCCAAGAAGGCCCGGGCTCGACGCAATGCCTCGTTAGCCTCGGGCTCTAGGGGCGAGTAGTTCGAGAACCTAACGAGATCGGCCTCATGGAGGAGATCGACGACCAGACGCGCATTCTTGCGGTCAAGCGATGACCGCCATATCGCCGTCACGGTCTCATCCGTGGTCATCTCCGCCGGATCGGTCCGGCTTGCACTTTCCAGGTACATGGAGCGGACATAGGCTTTCGAGACTTCCGCGACCAGGGTGTAGTGCTCCTTGAAGCAGCCCTGGCCAGGCAGATCGAGCTTCTCGATCCTGCCGACCTCTTGGACCGCGATCTCCCAGGGCGTACGAGTTTCGGTCGCCAACACTGGCTGTTCATCCTGACCCCGGCGGCGACGATGGACAAGGTATGACCCTCCAACCATGACAACCACAACCGCTAGCGCGGCGGCGGCCAGGGTGGTCGGCCGTCTCCATGCCGGCGGAGAAAGGTCGGCAGGAGGGCGGATGTCTCTCAGCGTTTCGTCGGAACCGGACAGCACCGAGGTCACAGTCAACTGGAGCGGCGAGAGGAACAGCTGCTCGACCCCACCGTCCGGATCGCGGACGGATATCGACAGATCGGGCGTGTCGAACGTCCCCGGCGCAAAGAGCGTGACCTCGATCCGCTGGCTCGTCGTCTCCGTTCCGTCGCCGTTGGAGTCCGTTCTAGCCGGGGTCTGGGATATGACCTCGAAAGAACCCCATTCGGAGCCCAGACGGGGAACGACCACAACATGGTGCGCCGGGTGAGTCACTTCCAACGTCAACGTCACGAGGTCGCCAACCGTCAAGGTAGCGCGGGCGGCGGTGAACGAGATGCGGACGGCCGAGTGACCTCCGTCCTGCGCGGCGGTCGCGCCGGGTGCCATGGCAGCCAGGAAAGCGGCAGCGCAGAGAAGCCAAGGCCGCGGGCCCAAGACTCCGACTACGCGGCGCACCATTCGAAACAACTCATCGGCCACGTACGGAATGCTCCCCTTATCGCGACATCCTCTGAAGCCGGTTCTTGAAGAACGCCCCGATCTCCGTGATGTAGTCTCGCTCGGTCGTCACCCTGACTCGGTCTACGCCTGCCGCGGCAAGTACATCGCTCTTCTCTGCGTCCAGCCTTGCCACTCTCTCCGAGAAGTCACGTCTCCACTGTTCGTCACCCGTATCCACCAAACGCTGTCTTCCGCTCTCAGCATCCTCGAGAGCGATGATGCCCACGTCTGCTATCTCGCTCTCCAGTGGGTCGCTGATGTCGAACGCGGCAACGTCGTGTCGTCGATTTGTTACCAACATCGCCTGGCGGTACGATCCAGGGTCAGCTAGAAAGTCAGAGACCAAGAACACGATGCTGCGGCGCTTGAGGAGCACGTAGATCGTGTCCAGGGCCAGCCTGATGTCCGTTCCGGTTCCCACCGGCTCGTACGCCAGCAGGTCTCGCAGCATTCGTAGGACGTGGCTCCTTCCCTTCATGGGGGGGACCAGCAGCTCTACCCTGTCGGTGAAGAGGAGTAATCCAACCTTGTCGTTGTTGGTCGTTGCGGCAATCGACATGACCGCGGCCAGCTCGATCGCCAGCTCTCGCTTGAACCAGTTCCTGGTGCCGAAGTCTCCTGAACCGCTCACGTCGACCGCCAGCATTACTGTCAGCTCCCGCTCCTCGACATAGCTCTTGACGTAGGGCTCTCCCGTGCGGGCCGTGACGTTCCAGTCGATAGTGCGCACGTCGTCGCCCGGTATGTATTGGCGGACCTCGTCGAACTCCATGCCCCGGCCCTTGAACACCGAGTGGTACTCGCCCGCCAGACCTTCCTCGACGAGCTTTCTCGTCGTGATCTCGATTCTCCTGACTCTGGCGATCAGCTCATTGGTCAGCATGGTCAGGGGATTTCCACGTTGTCGAGGATGCGCTGGACGATCTGCTCTGAGGTGACATCCTGGGCCTGGGCCTCGAAGGTCGTTATTATCCGGTGCCTAAGGACGTCCGGCGCAATTTGCTTGATGTCGTCGGGAGTGACGTACCCGCGACCCTTGAGGAAGGCATACGCCCGCGAAGCAGCGATCAGGAAGAGACCGGCGCGAGGCGAAGCACCAAAAGCTATCAGGTTTCCAAGATCATCAAGCCCCGCGATGCTGGGATCGCGCGTCGCCACCACGATGTTGAGCACGTAGTCCTGGATCTTCTCGTCGACGTGCACCCTTCGCACGATATCCCGCGCATTCAGGACATACTCAGCGTCCACGACCGACTGCACATCGGCGGCAGCGCTCGCGGTGAACCGGCCGATCATCTCACGCTCCTCGGAATACTGCGGATAGTCGACGACGAGCTTCATCATGAACCTGTCGATCTGAGCCTCTGGAAGCGGGTAAGTGCCCTCCTGCTCTATCGGGTTCTGTGTCGCCAGGACCAGGAAGGGAGCCACTAGTGGGAAAGTCTCGTCGCCGATCGTTACCTGCTTTTCCTGCATCGCCTCGAGCAGCGCGCTCTGCACCTTTGCCGGCGCCCGGTTGACTTCGTCGGCAAGGATCAGATTCGAGAAGATAGGTCCCTTCTGAACGCTGAACTCCCCGGTCCGCTGGTTGTATACTCGGGTCCCTATGAGATCCGAGGGCAGAAGGTCGGGCGTGAACTGAATACGCGAGAACCCTGCCTGAATCGCGTCGCCAATCGTCTTGACCAGGAGAGTCTTGGCAAGGCCTGGCACACCTTCCAGAAGAATGTGGCCGTCGGCCAGAAGCCCCACGAGAGTGCGCTCCACCAGCCTGTCCTGACCGACGATCGCCTTCCCAATCTCAGCCAGGAGAGCGTGGATGAACCGTGCTTCCTTCTCGACCAAATCGTTTATCTGGCGAAATCCTGCTAAGTTTGTCATGGTGATTCAGATGCTTCCTTGGCGTTTTCTCAAACTCTGCAAGTTCACGACCCACCCGTAGAGAGCTGTCTTGAATCCCTCTGAGAATCTTTCATGTCTCCTGCTACTATTGCCATCTCTACGGGATTAATTCGGTTCTAAGTCCCTCTCACCTTCAGATTTGGGGTCTCTGTCCCCACCTGTGAGAATACGTACATCTATGTGTCTTGTGCTCTTACTGCGAGGCTGAGAAGTGTTTCATGGAGTCGAAAGCCTGCTTGGCAGTTGGTTGCCAATTCCCTACTCTTCAGCACCTGCTTCAATTAATATCTGCACAATTTCCGCATGGCCCCGCCAACTCGCTTCGTATAGGAGCGAGGTGCCATCAGCGGTTGTAGCATTGACGTCTGCGCCCGCTGCACTGAGAATCCGCACAATCTCGGCATGGCCCCGCCAAATCGCTTCGTAGAGCAACGGGTTGTTATCCGAGTCTCTTGCGTTAAAGTCTGCACCCGCATCAACGAGAATCTGCACAATTTTGGCATGGCCCCGCCAAATCGCTTCGTGTAGAACTGGGTCGCCATCTTCGTCGCTTACGTTGATCGCCACGCCCCCATCAACGAGAATCCGGACAATTTCGATGTTACCTCTCCAAATCGCATCGAAGAGAGCGTCACTACCGCGAGGCAATGGAGGGCCAGGAGTTGGGACGGGCCTGGGCGTGGGTTCGGGCGTGGGCTCAGGCGTGGGTTCGGGCGTGGGCTCAGGCGTGGGTTCGGGCGTGGGCTCAGGCGTGGGCTCGGGCGTGGGTTCGGGCGTGGGCTCAGGCGTGGGTTCGGGCGTGGGCTCGGGCGTGGGCTCGGGCGTGGGTTCGGGCGTGGGTTCGGGCGTGGGCTCGGGCGTGGGTTCGGGCGTGGGTTCGGGCGTGGGCTCGGGCGTGGGCTCGGGCGTGGGCTCGGGCGTGGGCTCGGGCGTGGGCTCGGGCGTGGGCTCGGGCGTGGGGGTCGGCTCAGGAGTGTATGTGGGTTGCGGCGAAGGGTCCAAGGTTACTTCGTCGGGACGGTCCCCGGCACCTGGACGGTCGGCAGTAGGGGTCGGCGTGAGGATATTGGTGGATACCATCACGGGCGCGGGGGTTGGAGTTGGGTCGCCCCCGAGAATGCCGCAGGCTATCGTCACTGGCAGAACCAGCGTGCATACAAGAAGACGCACCGAACTCCTAGAGCGCATAGCTAAGCCCCCGGGATTCGGCGGCTATTGTACTTCAATGCGCCTATTCCTGAGCACCTGCTTTCAGAAGAATCTGCTCAATCTCCGTATGGTCCCGCCACCGTGCCACGTACAGGAGTGACTCGCCGTTAGCCCTTCTTGCGTTGACGTCTGCCCCAGCCTCGATGAGAATGTTCAAAACCTCCGTTTTGCCCCTCCAGACCGCAGTGTACAGTAGCGGGTCTCCGTCTGAGTCTTTGGCATCCATGTCCGCGCCAGCGTCCGCAAGAATCCTTGTGATCTCGGGGGGGTCTCGCCATATCGCCGAGTAGAGAAGCGGATCGCCGTCCGAGTCTATGGCGTCGACATCCGCGCCGGCGTCTACGAGGACCTGGGCCACTTCGGTGTGGCCTCGCCATATCGCTTCGTGCAGCAGCGGGTTACCGTCCGTGTCCTTGGCGTTCACATCCGCGCCAGCGTCGATCAGGACCTGCGCGACCTCGAGATGGCCTCGCCATATGGCCTCGCGCAGGTAGGGGTTGCCTTCGGAGTCCTTGGCGTTGACGTCCTCGCCTTGAGCGACTAGCTCCTTCACTACATCAACGTCGCTTGTCCAAATTGCGCGGTAGAGGACCGTTTCTCCAGCTGCGATCTTGTCCACAGTCTCTGACGGAGAAGACTGCTTGGTGGCAGCCGTCGGAATTGCCAGAGGTGTTTGCGCGTCTGCGACCGTTGGAATTGCCTTGGGCCCCGGGGTGGGTGGCACATCATTCGAAAAGATCCCGCACCCGAAGATTGTTAGCACGCTCAGTATGCTCAGCGCCGGTGTCAACCGCAGCTTTGATACTAACTGTACGGTCGTAAGGTGGCTCACATCTTCTCTCCTTGCGGCAGATACTTGCATTGGTCGGGGCCAGGTGTTGAGCCGAGTCGGTGAACAAGCCTGGCAATGTCGTCTGCACCATGTCACTCCCATAATCGGCTTGATCAGCCCACGTCTTCTACAAGCCAGTTCCCATCACTCTTTCCCGTGAAAGAAGGGGTTTCGTTAGAAGGCGGTGCTGGGGGTCATGCCGGATCCTCCGAAAGATGCCGCAGGCAGCACGACCGGCAAGAATGGTTGACGTGGAACAGGTGGTGCCAGACAACCTGGGTACGAGAAACCGACATCTCATGGACAGGTCCTCACAACTCCGTGCCTTCCTGCATGAAGGGCCCCCTAGAGCCGCCTTGTTCTAGGGAGTTGCTGTGTGTCGGTGGTCCCCCACTGATGGTCTCTGTCACGTCTCCCTCCCGTCCTTCGCCCCAAGACAAGCTCTGAGTACCATTTCTTATCTTTGCCTTGGCCGCGCGCCTCCGTAAGGTTCGTTCATACTCAATTCAGGCGGTACAGTCATACCTGTCGGACAAGGTATATGCGAACCTTGTTGAGGCAGTCACGCAGTATACACTGTTGGAGTTGAGACTCGCGTTCAGGATCATCCCACGCGGCGCTGTTACGAGGCGGGCAAGTGCTTGATTCCCTCGTAACAAGGGCCTTTCGGGTTGGTTCTGCGGCGTGAGGGCGGTTAGGCGAGGGATTTGGTTTTGTTCCAGTCGGGGCTTGTGTTGTGGCCGGTAGGGTCGTTGTGGTGCGCCATACCCCGTCCTGGTAGGCATCAGCGGGCTCGCAACGGCTCCTGTAGCTTCATGCAGCGCAGGAAGCGGTCGCCAGGGCAGCCGGTGGGAACAACATCTCGTCCAACCGTGCCCGGACCATCCGCTTGACGTTGCACGCCAAGGCCTTGAGATAGACGGCGAGCCGGACCCTCTCGCCGCCACGTACCCGTAAGCGGCCAAGACCATGGCGCCGTTTCATCTCCGAGTTCGTCCCCTCTATCCCCGCACGCAACCCGTACCGTTTGCGCCACTGTCCGTCTGACTCTGCCGCACGCCTCCGTGCGATGTTCACCCTCGCCAGGTCCGCACTCAGCACGTACGCTCCACCCCGTGACCACGCTCCTCCAAGCTCAGGGCGACTGCGCCACCTCACAGGACACCGTGGGCGCAGCGAGCAGGGTTCACACACCTCCCGGGCGAAGTGCATCTCCACTCGCTCGGGAGCGTCTTCATCCTCGTACTCGGACACGGCCTCATGTCCCGCAGGACACACCGCAGCCCTCCTTGCCGTAGCGTCGATGTCAAAGTCAGCAGCCGTCAGCCTGACCAGCCCATCATCCTCATCGGCCTCCCCCGGCGCCCGGCCCCCGACAGGGCTCACCAGCTCCGTACCCCTACGCTCCGCCTCCCATCCGTTCCGTCCAGAACCATACGACGTGTCCGCCCACAGCTCCGAAGGACCTATCCCCCGCTCACTCAACTCGCCGATCACCCGCGTCGTCACCACAGAGTCGCTGCCGCTCGATGGCGTCACCTCCACGTGCGTGATCATCTGAACGGCGTTGTCGCTCTCACACGTCTCGGCCACCTGCACCTCGTATCCCTTCCCCTTGTGTCCGCTGTAGGTCACCGCCGGGTCGTGCGGGCTCTGCAGCGAGTCCGGCCGCACATCCCCCGGCTCCCTCAGCGCTATCGGCGCCTTCCCCTCTTCCGCATCGTCGTCATCCGCTCCGGGACGACCGTCCCCGTGACGACCCACGTGGCACTGCTCGCGCAACAGTCGCTCCAACAGCCCGTACTCGTCCATCTGAGCCACCGCCGTCCCGCGGAACCGATCGACCAGCCGGTACACGTCTCGCGCGCACACCGACAGCCGGCGACGCCCCTCTCCCGAACGCGCGTCCTCGTATGGGGATGCTTCTCCGGTCTCCTTCAGGTACCGCTGGGCCAGACCATCCCCAATCCCTTCTCCCAGGCCGGGGTGCTCACGGCTCACCGCCAGCAGAAACACCCGGACCGTCTCGCAGAACAGCCCCAACCGCGTCAACACTGCGATGTTGCTCATGATGTGCGTAGAGTCAACGCGCTGCTTGCCTGTACGAAGACCCAGAGCCCCGATCATCCGGTCCGTCGTCTCGCAGAACGCCAACCGCCCCCCGTCGTGCTCCATCAACCGCACGCGGAAGTTGTGCAGCGTCTTTTGCGCAAGGTGCGCCTCCTCCATCTCCAACCCCAGCGCGTGATGCCACAGCAGGTTGAACTCCAACTCCTCCAGGGCCTCCATGTCCGTCAGATCGAACATCTCCTTGAGCACCAGCACCCCGAGCACCGTCTGCTCCGCGCGGTTGGGCCTGCCCATGTCCGCGCTGTACATCTCGGCGAACCGCTCCTCGTCTATCAGCGGCACAGCCTCGTTCCGAAACACCTGCGCCCAGCTCCTCCGCATCAGCCTGGCCTTCCTCGGCGTGATCAGAAACTCCGACTGCCATAGGCTCTCTTGAGGCTCTCTCGTTCGAAACATCGGCTACCTACTCCTGAACGTTCTATCCTTCTCCATCTCCAGATCCTATTATCCTCAATGCCAAGGTCATCAGTCATGACTTTTTACGAGAGAATCAAGTGCTTAGGACCGATTCGGACGATGTGCGCTACAGCCTGAGGATTTCGGTATGGGTGCGATGGTTCCTCGTACTCGCTTGGTTGGCTCAACATCAGTACAGAGTCAATCTCGACCAGATCTATGTTGCCCATACCCTCGTTTCCCTGTCGCTCCTGGCACTGAACGGCTACGTCCACTACCGCATAGAGACGAACCAGAAGGTGACCTGGCACTGGGCGCTCGCACTCAGCACCATGGACGCGGTGATGCTCACAGCAGGCCTGTGGATCTCCGGCGGATTCGCGAATACATTCTTCGTCCTGTACTACCCAGCGCTGGCAATGTTCGCTGTGGCGTTTACCTCCTTCAGGCTCAGTTTTGTCGGGGTCACATTGGTTGCGGTTGTGTACGCGATATTGAGCCTGACGTCAGAGCCTGGGGTCAGCTTCGACGTCGGGGAGGAAAGAGTCCTGTTCATGAGGATCGTGGTCATGTATGCGATCGTCGCAGCGGTGAACCTGGTGTCATGGTTCGAACGGGCCAAGAGGAGAGAGGCAGTGAAGGGGGAACGAGAGTTGCAACGGGAGCGGATCGAGCTCTCGCAGACCATTCATGACACGATAGCCCAGTCCGCATATGTGATCGGCCTAGGCTTGGAGACTGCGATCGAGCTCGCCGAAACCAAAAACGAGGAGAGCCGCGACGAACTGCTGGCTAAACTATACGCCACGCACGCCCTGTCGAAGTCGACGATGTGGGAGTTGAGGCATTCCATTGGCATAGGACCGATATTCGAAGGACGGGAGCTGAGCCGAGTGCTGAGGTCGCACGTGTCATCGCCGGTGTAAGAATGACCCATTAGCGCCGCGATATGGGATTGACCCACCCCTTAGCAGAGAGCACCTTGACGTTGGAAGAAACCCGACGCGGAGGTGCGCAAGAGATTGCTGAGAGGAGGGACAGTGAAAGAGCTGTACGAGTTGAAGGGTGAGGGGAGATCGATCCGAGGGATCGCGCGTGAGCTGGGAGTGTCCCGGAACTCGGTGCGCAAGTATCTGAGGTCGCCGGGCGTGCCGAGGGAGAAGCCGAGACGTCGCCGGGCATCCAAGCTGGACCCGTACACCGAGTACATCGACGTGCGCCTGTCTGAAGGCCTGGATAACTGTGTGGTGTTGCTGCGTGAGCTGCGCGCCCTCGGATACGGCGGCGGCTACACGATCCTGAAGGACTACGTTCAGCCGCGCCGTCGTCGCAGGCAGCCTCGGGCTACGGTGAGGTTCGAGACGGGCCCCGGCGAGCAGGCCCAGGTCGACTGGGGGAGCCTGGCGTACATCGCACAGGACGGCCGCAAGCGCCGGGGGTGGGCGTTCCTCCGGGTACGTAACAGTTCAGATTTGATGAGAGGCGAGGAGTTGTCGGCAGGCGATCAAGGGGTTGATGTCCCGGACATGCCAGGTGCCGAACAGTGAGGCCAGGGCCATCCTGCTGTCGGTGCCACGCGCTGAGCGTGTCCCGCCGCTGATCTTGCGGCTGACCACCAGGTGCCGCAGGCTGCGCTCAGCAGCGTTGTTGTCCGGCGGCACACCCGGATCTGCGACGAACACGAACAGCTCCTTGATGTGCCGCTCGATACGCCTGCACAGATTGCGCTGCACCGCCGACGGGGCGTCGAGGTAGGGTCGGCACAGCGCCAGCAGCCTGTGCTCATACCGCCGCCTGGCCGCACTGCGCTCCCGAGCGTCGGCGTGGCCGAACTCCACCGCCTCGGTGTACAGGCCCTTGACCGCCGACGCCCACAGCGCCAGGTTCCCATCGTCGGGATGGGTGACCTTCAGGTCATGGATGTCCCGCAGAAGGTGCGCCCAGCATCTCTGCTTCAGCCCGGGGTAGTGGTGGTAGGCGGCATAGAAGTCGCTGACCAGCACTCCGCCGAACCCGTCTCCCAATACCTCGTCCACCACCTGCCTGCTGCGGTTGCGCCGCACGAAATACCGCTCGCCCGGGGTGCTGAATGTCCAGGCGAACCCGTTCACACCGTCCTGGCGCCAGCCCGTCTCGTCGGCGAAGACCACCGGGCTGCCGCGGATGCGGTCCACCATATCGGCCACCGGACGCCGCGCCGCCTCTGCCGCACGGTGGATCATCCCCACTATCGCCCCTGCGCTCAGGTCCAATCCGTGAACCGTCCGCAGGTACCACCGGATCGTGCCTATCGGCAGCCTGGCACGCTCCCTGAGCGTTACTACCAGACTCACAAGATTGATACCCAACCGCTGACGGCCCACGACCACGCCTCCCAGCTCCAGCCTCGGCACCCGCCGCTTCCTGCACACCCGGCAGGTGCGCGCCACCACCACGTGCTGGGTAACCTGCACGGGCATGGCCGGAATCTCGATCACCTCGCGCGTGCGATGCACCCACCCGCCGGTAAGACTCGTCCCGCAGTCCGGGCAGATGTCCAGCGCATGCTCCACGTGGTCGGTCGGCTCCATGCGACGACGTCAAAAGCCCCGCGACCTGGGCTTGCGTGGCTTGCTGGTATCCCCCATCGGCCGTGACCCCGAACCGGGCTTGTTGCCCGGCATCCCTCGCGGCCGACCGCCTCCGGCCAATCGCGCTTCCAACTCCTCTACACGGCGCTGCAAATCGGCTATTATCGCCAGCAGATCCTCACGGCTGGCTGCGGTTAGGTCAACTTCGGCGTCCACACCTGACTGTATGACACAACCACCCCCCTGAACGCTAGCCCTTTTCCACCCCACCTATCGGCCAGTCACACTCATCAACTGTGAACAGTTACCCGGGTACTCATGGAGTATGGCCTCGACGTTCTTTCTGATAGTATGCGGCCCGGCAGGATAGCCCGCAGGATTCAGGCCCAAGATGTACAGGTCGGACCGCTCATTGAAGGCTCGGCGACCGGAGAAGAACACCGAACCCGACATGTCCAGCATCGACTCCGGTATCAGCTTGGCAAAGTACCCAACGCGGACCTGTACCAGCTGCTGGCCTACGTCACCGCGCTGGACCTTCCGAGCGGGCTCATCATCTACGCTCAGGGAGAGGCCGACACTCGGATCCACCGTGTGCGATACTCCGGTAAGCGGCTTGAGGTCGCGGCCTTGGACCTGTCCCGTCCGCTCGACAAGGTGCTCCGGCGTGTTCTCAGTCTGGCAGACAGTATAAGGACACTGGGCACGCAGACTGTTCCTCGAACACAGCAGCCAGACCCATAACCAGCTATATGCCATCTATGAGGAAATTCGTATGAACCAATCATCGCCACGAACCAACGGAGCATCCGACAACCAGTCGGCATTTGAGTTGGACGACGGCACCGGCCTCCGGGTGGTTCGTGCCAACTTCGACGGCGAAAGCAAGTTTAGCTGGGACCTGTTCGAAGGCTATGACAGCATGCGGGTCCTCACATATTCCGCAAGTACGAGCGCCATAGTCAGGATGTTGGACACCTACTCGTTCGAGACCTTCGAGTGCGTGTTCGGGTACGAAGGCACACTGCGCGAGATCAGGGGCATCCTCGCCTTCCAGAAAGTAGTGATCGGTGATACCCGGGCGGCAATCATGGGGCTTAAGGACGAACGCCACATCCGCATTCTCGAAAAGGTACATGCCGGCCGCGCCCACTTTAGGGTCCTGAGAAAGTCCATTGCGCATGCAAAGCTGTACCTCCTGTCAGCGAGAGACGGACGCAGGCGGGTGATCATCGGCTCCGCCAATCTGTCAGAACAGGCCTTCTCAGGGAACCAGTCCGAGACTCTGGTCGTCTTTGATAACGACGAGGCGGCATGGAGCCACTACAACCAGATGTTCGATGAGGTCAGGGATTCTGCCTCGGACGAGATTCCGCTACCGGAAGAGCGCATAACCAATGCGGAGATAGAGGTTTCCGATACGCCCATCATGTCGGAGGATGTGGGTACGGTTGTCATCGAAGCGCCTACGACCGCGGATTCCCAGATTTCGTCCCCGATCCAGATCGAACGCATCGAGAAGGTCGCCGCCGTGTTGGGGCCACGACTCTCGGGCGCCGTGCCGGCCGTGCGCAACGGCAGACAGACCATTACCCCCGAGATCAAGCGGGAGATAAGCCGTATTCGCTTGGTGAAGTCAGCTGAGGAGGCGGACAACCGCTATTTCTCCATCGATAGGGTCAACCATACGGCCCTGCTGTCCGGCGAGCCCTTCTCACTGGAATGGGATGGCTCCCGGGTTAGCCCGAATCCACCGAAGGAGTGGGGATTGATGGTGTACTGAAAGCGTGAAAGGGTGCTCCTCTGAATCTGGGATAATGGTTTTTGATGACAAAACCGACCCCAGAGAAGGAGCACCTTTTGGATGCTAACACTTAAGTCTCCTGATCACATCCATGTCGCCTTCGACGATCACCGCCTGGTGGCCAATGCCGGACTGATGCTGCCCGTCACCCTGGCCCGGCGTCTGGGTCTGGGTGAACTGGTCAACCGACACCTGGACTTGGGCGACGCTCCGGGGCGGGCCAACACCGGCGACAAGCTCCTGACCCTGGTGGCCTCCGCCCTGGCCGGCGGCGACTGCATCGACGACGCCGACGCGTTGCGTTCCGGCAGTACCGGGCGGGTGCTGGGCTGTGTGGTCAAGGCGCCGTCCACTCTGGGCACCTTCCTGCGCAGCTTCCGGTGGGGACACGTGCGGCAGCTGGACCGGGTGAGCCGGGAATTGTTGGCCCGGGCCTGGGCCGCCGGGGCCGGTCCCGGCGACGGGTCCTTGACCATCGACCTGGACTCCACCATCTGCGAGACCTACGGCTTGGACAAGGAGGGGGCCCGCCGCCACGGCTACACCGGCCAGCGGGGCTATCACCCGCTCCTCGCCGTGGTCGCCGGCACCGGCGAGGTGCTGATGGCCAGGCTGCGTGAGGGCCGGGCCAACACCGCCCGGGGAGCGGCCCACTTCCTGCGGGAGACCCTGGGCCGGGTGCGCTACGCCGGGGCCACCGGACAGCTCACGGTGCGGGCCGACAGCGGCTTCTACACCCACGCCATCGTCGCCGTCTGCCGCAAGATGAAGGTCCGCTTCTCCATCACCGTCCGCCAGCACGTCCGGTTGCGCCAGCTCATCGAGGCCATACCCGAGTCGGACTGGAGGTCCATCCCTTACTGGATGGAAGGCGCCGCCGATGTGGCCGAGATTGAATACACGCCATTCCAGAATCAGGCCGACGCCGCGCCGGTGCGGCTCATCGTCCGCCGGGTGAGGCCCACCCCCGGTTCTCAACTGGCCCTGTTCGCCAAATACAGCTATCACGCCTGCATCACCGACCGGCAGGGAGACATCCTGGAACTGGAGGCCGACCATCGCCGCCACGCCGAGATCGAGAACGCCATCCGGGACCTGAAGTATGGTGTCGGCCTCAACCATCTCCCCTCGGGCCGCTTCGCCGCCAACGGGGCCTGGCTGGCGATACAGGCGATGGCTCACAACCTCTCTCGCTGGACCGCGGGCATCGCTCTGGGAGAGACGATGGCAACCACCAAGACCCTGCGCCGGCGCTTCTTCTCCCTGGCCGGACGCATTACCCGCAAGGCCCGCCGCCTCACCCTGCATCTGCCCCAAGGCTGGCCCTGGGAAAACCAGTTCAACAGCGCCCTGGCCCGATTGCGTGCCCTGCCACTCCCCTCCTGACGACGCTATGGGTCTCTGACCCTTCCAGCAGACCACCCAACCGTCTGGCGGATGCCCGCCGGATCGGCCTTCTGTGTCTCTCGCTGCTCTTTGCCCTGCTCTCCTCGCCCTTCGCCGCCACCTCGGCCCGCCAACATCCCCCTCAGTGGCCGTCAAACCCCGCACTTGGACAAATCCATCGGCATCAACACCCAACAGCCCTGACCCCTCGCCTCTCATCCCTAATCTGACCGGCCATCCCGCATCCCTTCGGTGGATTCGGGGTTAGGAGCGATTCCGGGCTACTGCTGGACTATTTCAGGAACTACGAAGGTGCATTCGAGGGGAATGTCGCGAGACTCCAGCGCGACTACTTCACTTTGATGTCATGGCTGTACTTCTCGCCCTTCCTGTGTGATCTTCGCTCCCTTTCCCTGCTACAGGACAGCGATGTGATTCGCTACCCCTCATTCGCAATCGTGTTTGGCAAGTCCAACTGCGGCAAGACAAGCCTTGTAGATACGCTGATGACCTCTATGTTCGGTTTCGCGCACACGCTGGACAAGAGAAGCTTCACCACGTCCCAGTTGCGCGGGCTACAGCATGGCTACAAGCGGTTCCCCGTCGTATTCGATGATATTGGGCGAACCGCGTTCAATCGCCACGGCCGGGACATGATCAAGGACGAGTTGCAGCCGGCCGTCTCGGAGTACCCAGGATTCATTCTGTCCATGAACGCGGAGCCCCAGTCGTTTCCCGACGAGATAGTTAAACGCAGCATGATGTTGTACACGACCACGGCCTTGCCGGCCCACGCTGAAGAGTTACGCCAACGGCTGCAGGGTCGTGTGCAGGAGATAAGACGCGGCCTGGCGGGCCACTTGTACCGGCGGTATCTAGTTGAAGTCATGGGCCGGCTCGACGAGGGGCGGCTCCCTGACGACTGGCTAGCCCTCTCATCAGAGGTCCTATCCGAAATCCTGACGGAGGCTGCTGTCGGTTCTCGGCCAACCTGGTGCCAGAAGGTGACCTGGGTCGACTACGTGGAGAAGCGATACGATCGAGTCAAGGCCCGCCTCATGGGTGTACTCAGGGAGTCAGCCTATGCCAAGAGCGAAGGCGAGTCCGCAAACGGTTGGACGGTTGACGGAAACAGGATAATCGTCTGGGAACCACGGGACGCTTTTGGGAGACGCGGCTTTGACTGGGAGGATGTCCCATCTACCCTAATCGATGAAGACGCTAGCAGCGGCAACAGAACAGTGTTGAACGGCAACAGTCTGGAAGTCTTCCTCGGAAGGCATTTGGGGCCTGCTCGCTCGTGGTGGAGGTTTTGGAGCTAGGGTGGTCAAGCACATCGGGGTACCCTCGAAGGCCCTTGCTGTCTGCTCCCCAATCCGCCACAAATTGCGTGGGTTAAGACGCTGCTGAGCCGCCTTTCTAAGGTGGTACCGTCCCACATGCCAGCCACGTACCCATCGTAGGCGCCGGCATTCAGTAGGTACCCGATTTGAGTCCGTCCGGCGTTGCCGGAAACTATTCGGCTTCGTTTAGCACTCGAGGCTGCCAGCGAGGCGAATCGAACGGGACTGGGAGCGGATGGTGACCTTCGACGACTTTCCCAGAGAGGACTGGCGTCACCTTCGTACGACCAACCCGGTGGAGTCGCCGTTCGCTGCGCTGCGGCTCAGGACCGATGCGGCCAGGCGCTACAAGAGGGTGGACAGAGCGATAGCGGTCATATGGAAGATGTTGATGGTGGCCGAGAAGAGGTTCCGCCGACTGCATGCACCCGAGTTGATGGGGGACGTTTACCTCGGCGTCAAATACAAGGACGGAGTCGCCATCGAGGCACCCGGTCGAGAGGATCGCCGCCTGATCACGTTTACACAACTCTTGACGTAACCTCGAGGCGTGAGCCTATCCTTGCCCGCCTCCATGAACTCCTTGGTCCACGAGTAGTAGGAGTGTGGCCTAATGCCCTCCCGCCGACACAGATCACTCACGGTGACCTCGCGGCGGAACCCCTCCAGCACGATACGGATCTTCTCTTCGGGAGTGTACTTGCGCCGAGTGGCAGTCTTCACCGTGGGGACGAAGGACTCCGTCTCCCGGCTACGCTCCTGTGCGGCCACTGCTTTGTGAGTATCTGATTGGGACACGTCTGCTCCTTTCATGGGGCACTCTGGCCTCAGTCCGGGAGCTCGCTCCACCTCAAATCTCTCGGGTTCTTCTATCCCCTCGGGTGTCCCATTTTCGCTGACGGTCTACACTAGGGGAATCACTATCGCCTGTCAAAGGGATTCTGCAGATCAACCCCAAGCTGTCTAAAGTCGCTGACGTTACGGGTGACCACCGTTAGCCGGTGTACCATGGCCGTCGCTGCGATCATGGCGTCTTCGGTTATAGTGTCCGACCTCCTGTGCATGAGACATGCCCACTCCCGGAACGCGGGCGCGTCCATAGGCAAGACACCATAGGAAGCCAAGACCCTGTCCAGCCACGCTTCCAACTCCTCGGCCTTGGCCACATCCTGCTCACGGGTGATCTCGATCCCCGCCTGTATCTCCCCAACCGTGACGGCAGACACGAAGAGCTGCTCCGCCGGCACATCGGTGATCCACTCCAAGACGGCACCGTGCGGACGGGGGCGGCGCAGTTCGGAAACCACGTTGGTATCGAGGAGGTACATGGGCTTACTCCACAACCAAGGCTGTTCGGCGGCGATGCTGTCGGCGAGGCGGTGTAAGCTCCTCGACCCGTGCCTCAGAGGCGAGCAGCAACTCCTTCAGGTCCGGCCTAGTCATCCGTTCCAGCCTTCGCCACTGCGCAATAGGAAGGAGGACTGCAGTTTCCACCCCTCGCTTGGTCACGATCTGCGGCCCTTCGGAGAGGGTGGTGTCGAGGAGCTCGCTAAACCTGGACTTAGCATCTTGAACAGGCCATTTCTTGCCCATACCTGACTCCCATATCTACTGTTATGACTAGCTATCAGCCTAGGCGAATTGGTCGTCAATGTCAAGAACATTCGACAGACACAAGAGACAATGTAAACTCAGATACTCGTGGGCCGTCGATTTGGGTCCAATCAAGCCAGGTAGGTAGGATAGGCGATAGCGTGCCGCGGCTGGGTGAACGTGGCAGACAATAGGCTGTACAGTTTGAACCCGCTCTGGACGGTGGACGGTACCATGTGGCCGAGCGGACATCCCTGTCTTGGGATGGATATGGACGAGGCCCGGGCAAACCACAGTTCTCCTCAACACCGGGAGTCTGTAGAGACGCGTGAAACGAGATATACCACACCGACGGCAGCGTCGCAGGGCCCTGACGGGGAACTAAACCCCGTTCTTTCTCGTCATTATGTACAGAGCCCCTATCAATTTCGGTGAGGTGCAACCGACATGAGAAACAGGATCACAGGAGTCACCACGCTCTGTCTCGTCCTCGCATTCATCGTCGCTTGCGGAGGAGATACGCCGCCTGCAGTCCCAGAACAGACGCCTCCAGTTGGGGCAACGCCGACTGCCAACGTAGCGCAGACACCCGAAGCCGGATCAACCCCTCCTGCAAGCCCAACACAGGCGCCGGCTCCCAGGACCGCCCCAACGTTTTCAAAGCCCGACACCTCCGCGATCTCCAGGGTTACCGGCACCATCACCTACCGCGAGCGGATCGCTCTGCCGCCTGACTCAGTCTTAGAAGTGAGGCTCAGCGATGTGTCGGAGGCAGACGCTCCATCCATCACCATCAGCGAGCAGGTCATCGAGAACCCCGGTCAGGTCCCCATTGACTTCGAGATCGAGTATGAACCCGCCGAAATAGACGAGAGGTCCACGTACTCCATCCAGGTCAGAATCATCGCAGGCGGTGAACTCGCGTTCATCAACGACACGGCCTACGACGTCATCACACGCAGTAACCCCGATCACGTGGACATGGCCCTGGTGAGAGTGGGCGGGAGTCCCAGCGAACCCGGACCTTCAGAGCAGGAGATGGTTGAGACGCCTGCTCCCATAGAGAGCGTCGAGGTCGTCGTGTCGGAATCCACCCCGCGGGGGTACTCGCTGCGAATCGTCTCAGGCCTGCCCAGCGGCTGCGTCGAGTTCAAGAGCTATGAGGTGTCCCTGGAAGGGAACGTCGTTACCGTTGATGTAGTCAACCTCAAGCCGTTGGGCCCGGTTGTGTGCACTGCGATATACAACAGGCACGAGGGCGAGGTCCCGCTGGACGACAGACTGGCCTCCGGCGAGACCTACACGGTGATCGTCAACGGTGAGGTGACAAACTCCTTCCTGACACGCGACCACCGGACCAGCGAGTGGGTGATAGAGCTGTCTCCCATAGAGAACGTCGACGTGGTCGTCTCAGAGTCTGATCCAACCACGTATTCCCTGAATGTGCTGTCAACTCTGCCGCAGGGCAGCAGCTGCTCGGTCTTCAACGGGTACAACATCTCACGCCGGACACACGACACGATCGAGGTGGAGGTCACGCACCTGAAGGTTGCGCCGGGGCGGGTAATCCCCTGTACGACTGACCTCCCGACAGTCAGCACTGAGATACCGCTTGGAGCCAACCTCATAGTCGGACAGCGGTACGCGGTGATCGTCAATGGTCAGACCGAGACCTTTACAGCCGGGAACAATGGCCCTTGAGATGGATCCCATGCCCGATGACCGGAGCGGCTCAGCTTCCCATTGAGTTCGATTACAGGGGCACGGCGGCAACGGGGTTCGACGGCATCAATAGAGCGAGCTGCACATTCACGAACCGGTCGAGACAGTGACCGTCACACCGTCCGGTCCCACCGCTCACACGGAGAGACTCACCCTCGCTGAGCCGAGCGCCGATGTCTCGTTCACGCTTCCGGACGGAGGGTTGTATGTAGTGTGCGCTCCATCCGTCCATCTTCTTGCCGATGAGCAACTTTGGGTGGGCGCCTTCTCATCTTCCATGAGCCTCGGTTCATGTCGCTGTGCGGATCGAAGGATGATAAGCACCCCAGAAAGGCCCGTCGCTGTGAGACTCCGAGGATCTTCCCCATGTGGTCGACCCACAGTCGGCGGCGTGAGAAACGGAAGCTCCTCGGGATGATAAGCGAGTCCTGTCGGGTGACTTCATCTCGTCAGGGGTCGCCGTCATCTACGTTTCAGTAGGATCGCCGCCTTCGAGCTCGTCGAGAAACTGCTTTACCCGGTACAGGTCCTCGACGGCCCTGTGGACTTCTCCGAGCTGAATGTAGCCGATCCCCCTCCTGAGATAGGCGGATGCGCTGTCGGCATCTGCGCAAACCGCCCCGTCACAGTCCTTCATAGCCTAGCCCCAGTCGTCTCCGATGGCGTATGCGTCGCCTCTCCTGATGTGGTAGTCGCGAAGGTCCTCCGCCGCCCCGAGGTTTATCGCCTTGCCGTAATCGGCGATGGCCCTGTCATCGTCGCCGATCGCCAGGTAGGCGTCTCCCTTCAGCGCGTGAGCGTAGGCTGCAGAGAACTGCGATTCCAGGTAGCCGCGTATGTCGCGCTTGCTGACGAGCGCATGGGCCGCGCTGCCGCCAAGCCTGATGGCATTCTCGAAGTCCGCTATCGCCCTGTCGTATTCGTTTCTCATGGCGTGGGACTCGCCTCTCCTGAGGTAGGCGTAGGCTCCATACGTTTCGTCTGCGGCAAGCCTGACGGCGATGCCATAGTCCACGATGGCCATATCGTACTCACCCTGCTGGGCGTACATCTCCCCCCTCATGCAGTAGGCTACGTCGAAGTCTGGATCGAGGCCTATCGCCATGTTGTAGTCTGCGGCAGCCCTGCCAAAATCCCTCATCCGCGCATAGGCATCTGCTCTCCTGACATAGCATTCGTACGCCTGGTCGGCGGTGAGTCTGATGGCTTCACTGAATGCCGAGATGGCCTTGTCGTACTCGTTACCGTCTGCGTAGGCGATCCCGGCGTCGATATGGATCTGTGCATCTTCGTTGTTGACCATGGAGTCTTCCTTCTCCGGCGGTAGCGTTTATCAACAGAACCATTACTCCGCCGTTCACACTGGTTGAGTCGATACAGAGCGAGGCGAGAACTTACCCGCACAAAGAGTTCGGTATCCCTTCCCGGGGACCCCGCTGAGGGCCGGGGTCGCTCTTCCCCCCACAGGAAGCGCAGGTTGACCGATCAGGCAGCTTGCCTCTACGACGTTAAAGTCCCGGCCGGCTTACTTCCGGCGCCGTATCACTCGTGCCTCCGATCATCTATGCCGCTCCCATACAAGGACTCGAACTTCATCGCCCATGAACTCAAGATGAGACTCGCACAGGCGTCGTCCGACAGCTCTCCACAGAGGGCGTCTATCCCCGCGGGCACCACGATGAACGCTCCCCCGTCTTCCGCCCTCTCGACTTCCATCTCCGGCATGCCCCCCGGCGCATCACGGTACACCTCCCCCAGTGAGTCCAACCCGACCTCGGCCTCTCGGTCGGTCCGGAAACGATACAGGAATTCTTGAAGATATCCCTCATCGCTCTTCGACGTAACGGTTCCCATCGCTCGGCAGCCGCGCAGATCCAGAATCCCCGTGCACCCGTGCATGAGGTCGTCGTTGGATGCACTGATCACCCATCCCTTCCCAGCTCTGTCCAGGACCCGCGCCACGTCGTTGTCGTCGTCATCCAAGATCCCGACGCCGCTGCCTAGCGTTCCAAGCACGCTCTTGACGGAGAGGACATTTCCCACGACCGCCTGATCGCGGTCTCCCACCAGCGAGACACTCACTCCCTGCTCCCTCTCCCACATTACGTAGTCCTGATACGTGCTCCGTTCGAATCCACGGTCGTAGAGTTCCTCGCGGATGTGCTCGAAGTCGAATCGGCCCTCCAGGATGAGCGCATACCCGTACTCCACCCCCAAAACTTCGACCAGCGTCTTGAGATCTTCGAAGGAGAATCCAATGCCTCCTAACGACCTCTCCTCCCATCCCTTCTCGAACCCGTATAGGACCTCGTCCGTTGCCTCGCTGCGGATCAGTTCGACGTCGACCACGGTGACCGTAGCAGCGTCGGCTGGGATCAGTCCCAGGGCGTCGTCCGCCTTCCCTCCGCACCCCCACCCGACCGCTGCCCCAAGCGTGAGCAGGATGATCACCCGGAGATGCGAACGGACCAGTTCAACGGCCACCTGACGGAGCGAATGTGTCGAGGGCGTTGAGGTCGACGGTGTGCCGGGCACCCTCCGCGGGCGGGTCCTCCTCAACGATCTCATCAGCCCTGACGAGTCCTGTCACTATGAGGAAATCTCTGACCGCGCTGGTGATGTTCGCCTCGGGCTCGCCAGCCTCGTCCCGTCGGCGAATCTCGGCGGCAGACTGGGTGTTCCGGGGATCGTTGTAGTTTATCTGAACGGACACTTAGGCCGTCAGAGCATTTGGATTTCCAATATGGCAAGCCCGGTAGCGAGACGGTCTTCGGGGGATCGTACATGTGGATCGTACCTAGGCGCTATTCCGGCTCAGCGAACTCCGCTAACCAACGTACGTTGTCTATGCCTGGACCTGCTGCCCGATAGAACCTCTCGTCGGCGGTCCACAGCTCGCAGTTGAAACTCTCTGACAGCGCCAGGTAGTGGGTGTCGTAGACCGCATTCTGGTTGAGTTGGCTTGCAAGCTGCAACGCTCTGACGTGGAGGCCGGGCGGCTGGTGGAGTTCTAGGCGCGACTCAAGCAACCGTGCGATCATGCGGGTGCTGTCGCCGACGTTCAATTCGCCGCGCAGCACGCGCCGATGGAGAGCGTTGGCGACTTCAAAGGGAAGGAGGTACGCAGCGATGCGGGTTACGTCCCGAGTAACCCAGGATTGGAGGACAGCGTGGGCTTTGTCAGAGTCATCCTCTTCAACTAGCCACTTCACCACAAGGCTTGCATCTACAACGACGCAACTGTTCACGCCCACCCCTCGGCCTCGGTATCCCTGATCTCACGGGCCTCCCGGATGAAGTCCGCGGAACTCCCAGAGAGTGGCTTTGCCGCGAAAATCTCCTGCCGGAGTTCTGCAAACAGCTCGTGGTCCGGCCTTTCGGACAGCAGTCCCGCCAACCCGTTGGCCTCGTCCCTCGTCAGCTCCCGATCAATGGCAGCCTGGCAGTACGCTCTCATACTGACGCCCTTTAATGCGGCGATGCCCTTTAGCCGACGCTGAAACGTGGGGTCTAGGTCCAGGGTAAGTCTCTTCCTCTTGGGCTCCATCGTCTATGCCTCGCTAGGTTCAAACTGTAAGATAAGAATATGATAAACACGGAAAGATAATCAATGTACTGAAGAGGAATGTCCTCGAGCCAACTCGCGTCTCAACAGCGTCGGCATATCTCCTAGCTCCGCCGTCAATTCGGTAGACACCACGAACAGTCTGCTGGCGACAACAAAGAACAAATAGGCGAGGCCCCTGGCTCTACCTCACTTCGGGGTTAGTCTTCCCGTGCGTCCGTCTACGCGGTCGTTTGAGAGGGCCCGGTGTAACTGTTCAGACTCCGTGAGATATTCTGGCGAATCTGATGGACGGAGAGGAGGCTCTTACCTCTTCCCCTGGCTCCGCGGGGGAAGATTGAGATGGGGGTCCCCTCAAGTCTGAACAGTTACGGCCCGGTTTCTCCAGATAACAGGCGGGAGCTTGCCCACTACCGCCCTTGAAAGAGACTGGGCTAGAGTACTGGCGTCTGAGCCACTCGGTCGTAGGTACATCACCTCCCAGGTGGCACTATGGCTAGAACCAGTTTTTTCGATTCTCCACGTAGGTGTTGTGGAAATCCTCGTCAGTCTTCGTCAGGTACAGGATGCCCTCGATCAGACCGACAATGGAGCTGACTGGAGCGGTTATGACAAGAACGGTCAGCACGACATGTACTATGCCCGTTCCGACATATCCCAAGTAAAACTTGTGAACGCCGAGTGCTCCGAGCAAGATTCCCAACACACCCGCAACTACTCTGTTTTTCAAGCCTATCCTCCTTGAATCGTACCTGCACCAGTTTGGGCTGCGTCCCAAAATGTAGCAGCAGGCCGGTGCGGTTTCAATAGTGTGGCTTCGGGTCCCGGCTGCACCGTGTGCAGCGAGTCACTCCCCATCTCCGCATCAGTCGTATCTCCTTGCTCCCGCTGAATTGGGGCGTGCGATCCTGTCCTTGATGCGATAGTCCGGCGCGTCGACCCGCACGAGCTGGCCGACATACGGGTCCCTGATCCTGGAGCTGATCGGGCCGGTGTGCGTCTCGAAGTCCAGCGTGCTGGTTATGACCGTCGGCAGCCGGCGGTTGTGGCGATGCACCACTATCTGGTACAGCTTCTCCTGCGCCCAGGGACTGCCCTGCTCCCGTCCCAGATCGTCGAGTATGAGCAGGTCGGCGTTCTTGATCTCGTCGAAGGCGCGGTCGTAAGTGACCGTGCTCTCAGGCCTGAAGGTATGCCGGAGGTAGTCCATCAACTCCGGTACGAAGGCGAACCACACCGGCTGGCCCCGGGCGATGCGTTCCACCGCGATCGCGACGGCCAGGTGCGTCTTCCCCGCGCCGGTCTCGCCGAAGAGCGTGAGCCATCCGTGCGGGTCGGCCCCGAAGTTCTTGGCGGACTCGAAAGCCCCTCCCAGCGACGCGCGCTGCTGCGCCGTGGGGTTGTTGCCGCGCACGTCGAAGCTCTCGAAGGTCATACGCCGCGCCAAGGATGAGTCTATCACTCCATAGCTGAGACTGGCTTCGCTGTCATCAAAGCCGGCCGAAACGACCGTAGACAGTTCCGGAGCCTCTAATCGACTGCGGATGTACGGGTCTATCTCGTCCAGGCTCATCGTCGTGGTGATGACGGTGGGCAGCTCGGCGTTGTACCTGTGGTTCATGACCTGTTGGAGCTTCTCCTGGGCCCAGGGCGTGGAGCTGTGTGCGCCCAGCCCGTCCATCACGAGCAGCGGAGCATTGGCGACCTGCTCGTAGAGACTTTCGTAGGAGCCGTCGGCGTCAGTTGAGAAGCCCGCCCGCAAGTGGTCAAGCAGATCGGGGACATGGACGAAGAAGGCGGGTCTGCCCGTCTCGAAGCAGCGGTTGGCGATGGCCGCGGCCAGGTGCGTCTTTCCGGAGCCGTGGGCGCCTGTGATGACCAGCCAGCCCCTCGGACTGTCTGCGTACTCCCGCGCCTTCTCGTAGGCTGCCCGAAAGGTCTCGCGGTCCTGCGGCCGCTCCGGCCTGCCATCAGCACATAGCGTCTCGAAGTTGAACCTCGTGAGATCGCCTAGGTTGCTGTAACGCCGGAGCCTGTCAGACTGCTCTCGCTCAAACCTCTCTCGCTGGCATTCACATGGGATGACGCGGCTAATGTCGGAATCGCTCACCGGCGCATCCACCGTGAACCAGCCGGCACCGCTGCACTTATCACAGCCGTCACCACTCCCGCTGTCCGAAGAACGGTCGGGGGACATGTCCTCAAAGGTGCCCTTTCTGGTGGCACGCAGCCGCCTCAGTATGTCGGCAAGGTTCTCCATCAACGCTCTCCCTCTGGCTGATTGCCGATCGCGGCCCGTCAGGACGGCGTGGAGCCGCTGGTTCTGCTCCAAGACCTCAGCCTGTCAGCCGGGCCGAGGCCCGCGGTGGCCGGCGAGTCGTATACCATCTCTGCCTCCTCGTGCGCCCTGATCTCTGCCGCGAGTTCGCGCACCACCGAGCGGTTAAGCGGTAGGCAGAAGCTGCACAGGTCGGCCTCGACTCACCAGCACGCGCCGAACGGACCGTCCCGGCTCGTTCTCCCCCAAGTCCTTGTCAAGTCGTAGCAACGCCAACTAACTCCTCCCTCAAAGGACCACTCTCAGCCGTCCGGCCACATGTGCGTGGCGGTTCCGGTTCCGTCGCCGTCCGGACGAGCATTCCAGGCAGTGGACGGTGTTGAACCGTCCAGCCGACCAGAGGATTCAAGAGGTGCCGCATAGACGTACCGACGACGAGTCGATCGGTGCGGGCAGCGCTTGGCTCGCAGCCCACGTCGCTGGAACCGCTTCCAGAAACTGAGGGAGGCGTCGGAGGGAATTCCTGAGCTCTTCCCATCGCCCCCAATGTGTAGACCACGTGATGAAGGGCCGTGGAGTTCTCAGCGCGACGTGCCTGCAGGGTGCTGGGTCATCCTCAGTCCACCACAGCGATATGAGCCGAGACACGCGGGAAATGAGGAGATGCTGACCGGTGAGACCGTTGACCTGGCCAGCGGGTTCGTTAAGTACGGCTACCGGAGGGTCACCGCTCTTCTGAGACATCGTGGCTGGGATGTGAACCATAAGCGGGTCGAGAGGTATGAATCACCGGTATCAGAAGTCTCTTGGGCCGAACATTAGGCGAACTCCACCGATTGCGGCCACCGCTGCAGACTCGCGAACCTGGTCACATTGCGCTGGAAGTAGAGCGGTATGTCCTCGGTAGGCCCGTTCCGGTGCTTCTGGACCAGCAGCTCCGCGATATTCTCAGGGTAGGGCTTGGTCGGATGCTTCTTCTCCCACTCCTCCCGCGTCGTGTAGACGTCCTCGCGGTAGATGAAGGCGACTACGTCGGCGTCCTGCTCGATGCTGCCGCTCTCGCGGAGGTCGGAGAGCAGCGGTCTGTGGTTGGGGCGCTGCTCCGGCGCGCGGTTGAGCTGGGAGCAGGCAAGCACCGGGATGTCCAGGTCTTTTGCCAGTCCCTTCAGGGAGCGTGAGATCTCGCCCATCTCCTGCACTCTGTTGTCGGACCGCCAGCCGGAGCCGCCGCCGCTGATGAGCTGCAGGTAGTCGACTACCAGGAGGTCGAGGCCCTGCTCGCTCTGGAGGCGTCGGGCCTTGCCGCGCATCTCGACGACGCTCTGAAGGGGAGCATCGTCGATGTAGATGGGCAGGTCGGAGAGCGCCCCGATGGCGTCCAGCAGGCGCCTCTCCTCCTCGTCGTTTATCAGTCCCCGGCGCAGCCTGTGGCTGTCGATGTTGACCTCGCCGGCGAGCAGGCGGAGGCCGATCTGCTCGCTCCCCATCTCCAGGCTGAAGACTCCCACGATATTGCCGATTCCGGCGGCGTGCTGCGCGATGTTGAAGGCGAGGGTGCTCTTGCCCATGCTGGGGCGGGCGGCCAGCACGATCAGGTCGGAGCGCTGGAGTCCTCCCCCCAGCAGCTTGTCGAGGTCGGCGAATCCGGTCGCCACCGGAGCGAGATGGTCGGCGGCCGAGGCCTGCATGGCCCCGCTCTCCTCCATATAGCTGTCGAGCACGTCTCTGATGTGCGTGAAGTCCCGGGCCCCGCGCCCGGAGCGCACGCGGAAGAGGGCCTCCTCGGCGCAGCGCGGTGTCGGCGTCCGGCCCGGCCTCGTATCCTATGGCGGCGATCTCTCCGGCCGCGTGTATGATCTGGCGCATCACGGAGGTGCGCTGGACGATCCGGGCGTAGTGCTCGATGTGTACCGAAGTGGGCACCACCTGGACGAGGTGGGAGAGGTAGGCTGGGCCGCCGATCCCCTCGAGCCGCTCGTTCAGCGACAGCTCGTGGGCGATCGACACCTGGTTGATCGCCTCGCCCCGGTCGAACAGGGCAAGGCAGGCCTCGTAGCACCAGCGGTTCTTCTCGCCGTAGAGGTCGCGCGGCTTGAGGAACGAGGTGACCCTCGTCAGGGCCTCGCCGTCGATGAGGATCGATCCGATGAGCGACTCTTCTGCGTCTATGTCGTGAGGCGGCAGGCGTTCAGCGTACAACTATCGATACTCCAAGAGCTTGAGCGGGACCCGTCGGCGCAGGCAGTACCACGCACGGTGGAGTCGCCACGGCCCCCTCCGTTCCCGATCAGAGTCCCTAGATCCAAACTGAAAGACGGGGGCCTCTCTGCGCATTCTCTCGCGGGACGGCACGGATGTATCCTGTCAAACGATATGGGTATTACATACTACCCATACAGCCTATCTGTGTCAAGCCGAAGGCGACCGAGGTTAGGTGCGCTATGGGGTGGAGTCGTACGCGCGGATACCCTGGGCCTGTGCATACCGCGCGTTCACAGGTGTTGCCGTCGCTATCCCGCCGTATACCCGCACAGCCACGCGGCCCTGCGGCCGCAACCTTCGAGAGCGTACCGTTCAGCCCCCTGCCTTCGGCTCGACCTTCATGAACCTGGTCCGACGGCAGGGGGATGAAGCGGTCGCGACCTGTGGCTCCCTCACCAGGCGCGGTAACACGCGGCTCTCTAGGAATCGCCCTCCCTGATCTGTCGGGAGGAGGTCTCCCTCACCACCGCCGGTTTCACCGGGTCATTGTCGGGGGGCGCACTCTCACCCTTCTTGAACCTCTTCACGGCGACGCTGTCCAGACCTGCGAGCCCCTTCGCACCCTTCAGCGCCTCTAGGTCGCCGCCGTAGTAGTCGAACCAAGGCAGACCGGCCTTTGTGTACTCCTGCGCCGTGGGGGACTTCTGTGGAGGCTCCTCTCCGGTCACGCCGAGGAACTGGACGCTGTTGAGAATGTGCACGAAGCACCGGGAGTTCACCGTCTTCTCCCACGCATCGAAGCCGTGGCGGTCCTCATACACCTTCTGACGCATCAGACCGCCGGGCGCAAGTCCCATGTCGTAATCGGTTGAGACGTAGGGTCCGGCCGGGTATAGGAGCACGTTGGGGGGTATCTTGATGGCCTCGTATGCCGGGGCCTTAATGGGGAAGACGGAGATCTGCACACCGCCGTGCCGTGCCTCACCGGTCAACTGCTCCTCCGCGGTGTACCCCTCCTCCAGGGGCATCGCGACGAACTGCCGGACCAACCCCGTCTCCGCGCAGAAGCCGTCCAGCCACAGCTGATCCGGTACCACGAGGTAGTCCTGTGGATGCCTGCTCATTTCGTCTCTCCACAGCTCTCCGGTCACCGCGTTCACCTTCCCGGCGGCAACCCTCACTGCCATCGGGTAGCTCCCTGTGAAGTGAATCCACATCGCCTCCGCCTGGTGCATCGGGAGGAACACCCCGCCGTGCCTCTCCCAGTCTGCCGGGAGCCTGTCGGCATGGTCGTCGACGTGTTCCAGGGAGAACGTCTCCAGGTCCGGGGGCAGATTGTGCTCCCGGTTGTCGTCCGGTATCCGCAGTGTCCGCTGAAACCCTATCTTGAGAACGGCGTCCTCGTGCACCTCCGGGAACCGGAATACCAGGTGGTCGTCCTTCAGTTCTATCATTCCTTCTCACTCCTTGATTAATGTCGTCATGTGGTGATGCCGCCCTTGGAGCGTCCCTCCGCCCTACCAGTCGCCGTCTCTGACCTCGCGGACGACCCTCACGATGGCGTGGTCCGGAACGTCCCTCAACTGTCGGATTAGTTCCGCGAACAGCTGCGGTCGCTTGATGATGATGTCCCTAAGGTCGCTGGAGACCTTGCCCGCCATCGCCAGCAGCAGGTCGGGGTCTTCTCCCAAGTCCGCCGCCAGACGGCGGATGGCCGCTTCGGAGGGCGGAGCGAACTGGCCCCGCTCGATCTTGCTCAGGTAGGCCGGCTCGATACCGATGCGCTGCGCTACCTTGCGGACTGAGAAGTCCGGATCATCCCGGCGGAGTCTCTCGCGGACGGCACGGACGTAGCTGCCGAACGACATGCGTACTACGTACTATACAATAGTGCCGTCTTGTCAAGCCCCGAGTGCCCCGGTCACGGGCTACGTTTGCCTACGCTTGCCCGTCAAGGATGACGCGTTGGTCTCTTTTTCTTTCAGATCACCCTTCCTACACCGCCTCCTATGACTCCGTCTGCGCCTTGAGGTCTCTCCATCGGCGTAGTGCAGGTTGATGGATTCGAGTTGCTTGTTGTCGATGTCAAGCCTAACGAAGTAAAAGAGACGTGAGTGTAATTGTCTCACCCGTCTCGCACACGCTGCATGGTAGACCGGCGGAGAGCGGTGAAACGGTCTGCAAGAAAGGGTGACGGTCGTAGCTGGAGCGAAGGGGGGGCAATCCTGCCTGGCAACAGTGGGGCACGTCTTGTTGACTGTCCCTTGAGTGCTGATGGCGCTGGTGGTCAGCGCCATCAAATTGAGCCACTCAAGACGTTCAAGCCTCAAGCATTGGGCGGTTCGGCTTCAGACTACGTGGCTGACCCCGGTCCGTCAAGCTCCTGACCGCCCCCTCCCCCCCGTGTCAATGCCGGCTTAGATTTGACCCACTATCGCCGGATTAGTATTGACCCACCCCTGGCTGTGATTTGGTGTTTTGGGTTTCCTCCGACGATGGATTGAACAGCTGGTGTGAGGTCAACAGACCCGCCTGTCGTTTTTCCCTGAGCCTGTAGCTTTCGCCGCGGATGTTGAGGACGTGGCTGTGATGCAGCAGCCGGTCGAGGATGGCGGTGGCGATCACGGTGTCTCCGAGGAGCTCCCCCCACTCTGCGAAGCCCTTGTTGGATGTGAGGATGATGCTGCCCCTCTCGTACCTGGCCGAGACCAGGCTGAAGAAGGCGGTGGCGGAGTCACGGTCGTAGGGCCAGATGCCGAACTCGTCGACGATGAGCACCTTGGGCGCCAGGTAGACTCTCATGCGCCGGTCCAGCCGGTGCTCGGCCCTGGCCTTCCTCAGGTCCTCCATCAGGTCGTAGGCCCGCACGAAGTAGGCCCCGTACCCGTTCTCGATGGACCGCAGGGCCAGCGCCACTGCCAGGTGTGTCTTGCCCACTCCCGGAGGACCCAACAGCAGTAGATTGGTCGCCTCTGACACGAAGGCCAGCGCTGCAAGCTCCTTGACCTGGCGCTCGTCGATGGAGGGTTGGAAGGCGAAGTCGAACTGCTCCAGGGTGCGCCGGAAGGGCAGGTGGGCCATCCGCGTCCTGGTGGTCAGGTATCGCTCCCTGCGGGCCGCCACCTCGACGCCCAGCAGGTCCGCCAGCATGTCGGGGTACGGCATCTGCTTTGTGGCGGCCGCGTCGAGTCTGCTGTCGAGCACCTCGACAGCAGCAGTCAGCCCCAGGCTCTCCATGTACTGCCGTGCCTGCTCCAGGGCGATCATCGCACACCCCCTGCCGCCGCCAGCTCGTACACCTCCAGGGACCGACGCTCCACCTGGCCTGCCGACACCTGGACCGCTACGGCCTCCCTCCGGGGACTCTCATCGCCATTGACCAGACCGGCCCACTGACCCGGCAACGTCAACCTCTGCCCACGCCTGTGCGCCCGCGGATGCACCGCCAGCCGATCTGAGTCCGACCAGATCTCCACCATCCCGGACCCCAGCCCCACCTGCACCGATCTGCCTGCCCAGGTCCATGGCACGCCGTACCACGCGCCATCCCAATGCACGTACCCGTCACGCCCCACCTTGCGCTCCTCTCGAAGGTACGGCGCCAGACCGGACCGCTCAGGAAGAGCCGGCATATGCGCCCGCTACTCCTCGAGCAGCACCTTCGGCCGCTGCAGCGTCGTCCCATGCACTCGCTCGTTCGCCACCGTCTCGCACCACTCCATTCCCTGGCTGTTCATCTCCGCGTCGTCGCTGAACCGGACAGTGGGCCACAGGTTGCGGCGAACGTACTTGACCCCGCTCTCAACCTTACCCTTCGTCTGCGCACGGTATGGCCGGCACAACCTCATCTCGAAGCCGACCCGCAGCGCAAAGTCTAGCATCCGGCTGTTCCACTCGGGTCGACCGGCATCGTCGCGCCCGGCCACCACCACCTTCGCGTTGTCGTACAGACACCGGCGAGGCACCCCCCCCCCCGAAGTATTCGAACGCATTGACGTGACAGCGCATGAAGGTCGCTACATCGGCCCGGTGATCCACGTAGATGGCCCGCGACCAGCTCAGCACCATCACGAACGCCCACACCCGGCGCTTGCGGCCGTCCTGTGCGATGTACGCCAGGCTCCCCCAGTCGACCTGGGCCTGCTCCCCGGGGCCCGTCTCGAACCTCACCGTAGCCCGAGGCTGCCTGCGACGACGGCGCGGCTGAACGTAGTCCTTCAGGATCGTGTAGCCGCCGCCGTATCCGAGGGCGCGCAGCTCACGCAGCAACACCACACAGTTATCCAGGCCTTCAGACAGGCGCACGCCGATGTACTCGGTGTACGGGTCCAGCTTGGATGCCCGGCGACGTCTCGGCTTCTCCCTCGGCACGCCCGGCGACCTCAGATACTTGCGCACCGAGTTCCGGGACACTCCCAGCTCACGCGCGATCCCACGGATCGATCTCCCCTCACCCTTCAACTCGTACAGCTCTTTCACTGTCCCTCCTCTTAGCAATCTCTTGCGCACCTCCGCGTCGGGTTTCTTCCAACGTCAAGGTGCTCTCTGCTAAGGGGTGGGTCAATCCCATATCGGCGCTAATGGGTCATTCTTACACCGGCGATGACACCCGCTTGTGACTACCTCGAAAGGAGGCGGAGATGGTAGTCGAGCATTGGGTGGAGGCGATGGTGCTGTCTGGGATCATGGTGATGATGGCGTCGACGGTAGTCGCAGCCGTCCAGCACGTATTTGGTGATGGCTCACCCGAACGTCGGGTGGAAGCGACGAGTGGGTCATTGGGCGAATGGTGCAGCTTGTGGTCGGTGTAGTTGCGGCCGCCGTTGGGCTGCTGGTTGTGGGGTTGGGCGGAGGAGCCTAGCTTCGCCCGTCAGAGCAGCATCCACAGCACCAGCGTTAGCACGGCCAACACGGACCCTGTGACCAGAGTCCACCAGGCTCTACGGGCAAACGTCGGCAGCTCGTCTTGATCGATCTGCTCCGCTCGTCTGGCGACCGCGCCGCGCATCTGCTCTGGCACCTTTATCGGGACTCCTTGAGCAAGCTGGACGGCCCAGAGGTCCCGCGCACCACTCCATGACAAGACAACCGAGGTCAGCGACGTTGCGCAGAACAGCAGGAGCATCAGAACAGCCCTGGGCAGCAGGAACACGTTGACCAGCATGACCGCGGATGCGCCGCCGACCAGTGCTTTGCAATGGGTGCGCACCTTCGGGTCTTTGGTCGCTAGGAATATTGCGCCGGTGAGCGTGACGACCGAGAGCCAGCCGAGCAGCAGGGAGAATGACAGCGCGATTGGTGATTCAACAGAGATGAAAGGCATGTGGTTCTCCTATCTCAGGTTCCAGACTCGTCATCAGATAGAAAGCGGCAGGGGTATCCGCGTTGTTGCTCAGACAGTGTGTTAGCCCAATCTCGGAGTTCCTCTGACAGGTCTGGCACACCTATCAGGGAATTGACGCCGTACTGCACACCCTCCCCTTCTCGAACCTCTTCACGGCGACTCCGTCCAGACCTGCGAGCCTCTTCGCACCCTTCAGCGCATCCAAGTCGCCGCCGTAGTGGTCGAACCAGGGCAGACGGCCTTTGTGTACTCCTACGTTGTGGGAGGCTTCTGTGGAAACTCCTCTCCGGTAACGCTGAGGAATTGGACGCTGTTGAGAATGTGCACGAAGCACCGGGAGTTCACCGTCTTCTCCCACGCGTCGAAGCCGTGGCGGTCCTCATAAATCTCCTGGCGCATGAGGCCACCGGGCGCAAGCCCCATTTCGTAATCGGTGGAGATGGAGGGTCCGGACGGAAATGAGAGAGCGTCGGAAGGTATCTTGATGGCCTCGTACACCGGGGACTTCATGGGGAAGACTGCGATCTGCAGGCCGCCGTGACGTGCCTGTCCGGTCAGCTGCTCCTCGACGGAGAACCCCTCCCCCAGAGGCATTGCCACGAACTGCCGTACCAGCCCCTTCTCCAAGCAGAAGCCGTCCAACCATCTCTGATCCGGAGCCACGAGGTAGTCCTGCGGAAATCTTGTCATTTTGTCTCTCCACGGCTCCCCGGTCACCGCGTTCACCTTCCCGGCGGCCACCTTCACTGCCATCGGATAGCTCCCCTTGAAGTGAATCCGCATCGCATCCGCCTGGTGCATGGGGAGAAAGACCCCGCCATGCCTGCCCCACTCGTCAGGCAGTCTTCCGATATGGTCGTCCACGTGGTTGAGTGGAAACATCCTCAGGCCCGAGGGCAGGTGGAACTTCCGATCGTCATACGGAATGCGCAGAGTGCGCTGAAACCCTATCTTGAGTCTCGCGTCCTCGTGCACCTCAGGAAACCGGAACACTAGCAGCCCGTCCGAGGATTATCTAAACGGTGCTTGCGGGTCAGCGACAATGGATCGCGACAACTAATTTTGCCGGTTGCCCCGGCCGGCCCCAGATAGCTTTGCGAATAGCGTCGTGCTCACTACCTCGACAAAGTTCCTGATGCGTTGGGCTGGCCCATCGCCCCGTGCTTTCCTGTGCAGATTGCCCAAAGCGGAACAGTTTGAGCAGGTTGTGGCCGGTGCAGATCAGCGACCATTCGCCGTTCACCTTCTCCAGTCCCCGCAGCAGGAACTGCCGGAATCCCCGGCCCTGCTTGATCTGGCCGAATACCGGCTCCACAGTTTGCATCCGCAAAGCGTAGCGCTGCCGACCCCGCCTGGTCTGTAACTTCCGTCGCATCCGGTCCCTGGGAGACAGATGGCTGGGTATGCGACCTCGGGGCGCGGGTGGCACAACCCGGCCGTGGCGGGTCTGCTCCGGTGCGACGAACGGGTCCACGCCCAGAGCATAGAGCTCATCGACTGCCTTTGCCGAGTAATAGCCGGCATCGGCGGATACTTCCCTGGGGACTGCACCGACATTGTCGATGGTCTCCTCCATCATCGCCGCAGCCTGTTGCTTATCCGAAGTCTGATTGGTGGCCCGCGCCGCCACGATCACCTGGTGAGCGCTGTCCACCACCGCCTGACAGTTGTACGCTTGCAGGAAGTCCTTTCCTCCAGGTGCGGGGATGATGCGCGACTCGGCATCGGTGAAGTTACGCTGGGCCTTGTCGCCGGGCACCCCCGGGTGCTTACCACCTTCGGCCTCGGCCTGTTCGGCAGCCGCCTGCGCCTCGGCTTCCAGCGCCGCCATGGCTTCCCGTATCTTCTCCAACCGACCCTCTCGAAAGGCCAACTCCTCAGCCAACTCATCTCCACGCTTGTCTTTGCCGTACCGCCGGTCTTCCTCATCATCCGCTGCCTGGGCCTGTCGCAACAACTCCGCTACCTCCGCCGCCAACTGCGCTGCCTTCTCCTTCATCCGTTGGTAACTCATCGCCTTATGCTTCGATGCGTTGGCCTTGACCTTCGTGCCGTCCAGCGCCACGTGCCCCAGCTTCACCAGCCCCGCCTGCTGGCACAACGCCAGTACCTGTACGAACAGGCCCGACAGCGCATCCACATTATTCTTGCGAAAGTCGGAGATGGTCCGGAAGTCCGGTGTGTTGTTCGCCGCCAACACCCTGAAGGCGATGTCCTCGTGGAGACGCTGGGCGATGCGGCGTGAGGACGCCACCCCCACGCAGTAGCCGTAGAGCAACACCTTGACCATCATCCGTGGATGATACGGCGGCCCGCCACGCCGTTCCCGCTCGTAGCGAGCGGTGACCTCCGACATGTCCAACTGGTCCACCACGTCGGATATGAAGTAGGCCAGATGGTCGTCGGGCAGCCACTCCTGCAACGCCGCTGGCAACAGCAACTGCTGGTCGGGCTCGTAGGGAAGGTAGGTCTTGCTCATCAACGACTCCCCGCTACTGGACTGGGCCCATCATACCCCCAACACTCACCAACCGTGTTTCTCGGACAGGCTGCTAGGTGGTCGTCCTCCAACTCGATCATGTGTCTCTCCTCCGCAAATGTGGTCAGGTGCTGTTCTGTCGCCCCGTGCGCGTCCTGACAGTAGCCGTCACGACCTCCCGGACGACCCCGGCGATGGCGTGTTCCGGAACGTTCCTCAGCGGGATCAATTCCGCGAAAAGCTGCGGCCGGATGATGATGATGGCCCTGTGCTCGCTGCCCGCCTTGCCCATCATCGCCGCAGCAGATCAGGGTCCTCTCTCAGATCCGCCGCCTGCCGGTGGATGGCTGCTTTGGAGGGTAGAGCCATCCGGTCGCCTTCCATGTTGCTCAGGTAGGCCAGCTCGATGCCGATGCGCTGCGCTACCCTGCGGACGGAGAAGGTCTGATCATCCCTCCGAAGTCTCTCACGTACGCAGCGGTCTAATGGTATGCGTAATACATACTACCCACTCAGGCATCTTGTCAATGTTCTGAGTGTCCGTCTCGCTATGTGCCAGTTCCACCGTTTCACACACCGTCCCGCAGGGACGAGATCAACATTATGAGGGGGACGGGGCGGACAGGTAGGCAACGACTCCGAAATGGTCTGACAGCCTCGTCGCTCCGTCCAAGTTGCTGATCACCCCTAGGGACTCGGCTGCCAGGTCCTCACTCAGCGCGATGTGGTCGATGCTTCTGCGACCGTCCAGGCCAAGCGCCGACGTTGCGATGGTCATGCGTGACGGGAGAGCGGACTTAAGCGCCTCCTGAAGCTTGCGCGGCGTACCGACACCCTGAGGGATCCGCTGATTGAAGTCCCCCATCACAATAAGGCGCTTCGATGGAGATCGTGCGAGAACCCTGGAGAGGCCGGACAGGTACAGCGCATGGTCCTCCCACCGCATCCTGCGTTCCGCCTTTCGTCTGGCCTCGGTACGCGACCCGAACCATGGGATGCAGACTCCCATGACCGTCACCTCCCCCGTCAAGGTTCGTGTGACTCCGGATACGAAGCGTCTCGGCGGAAGCGAGTCGACTCCCACGTCGTCGATCTGCTCCCACGGTTCCCTGGACCATAGGATGACCTTCCTGCGCCCTTCTCTGACCGAGTACCCGTAGTCGGACCGAGAGCAGATCGTGTGCCCGTCTCTTAAGAGCAGGTCGGAGTGCGTTTCGGTGAGACAGATGATGTCAGGAGAATGTTGATCGATTCTGTTCAGAATCTCAGCAGTCAGCCGTGAACTGTCAATCGCCAGGGTCTATAGGCCAGTGGTCGCCAGGGTCATTGAGCCACCCTGTGGGTCTGTAGACGGACTATTATCACCGTTGGGTTTGAGGGTCAACCACCTCCTTTCGGTCGAGCAGGGCCCTGTGGGGGGACAAGCGTTCGCGGTAGCTGGCGCCTTCTATGACGATCTGGTAGCTGGCGTTGGCGAGACGGTCGAGGGCGCTGTTGCCGAGGATGGAGTCGTCGAAGAGACCGAGCCACTCGTCGACAGCCCTGTTGGAGGTGATGACGAAGCTGGCGGTGCGATGCCTGGCGATGACCAGCTCGTAGAGGTCTATGGACTGCTGTTGGGTCATCCTGTGGAGACCGAGGTCGTCGAGGATGAGCAGGTCCGGGGCGAGGAAGGAGCGGCAGGTCTTGTCCGTGGAGTGATCCACCCTGGCCTGAGCCATGGCCCTGAAGAAGTCGTCGGCATGTACGAAGCGGACAGTATGCCCGGCTCTGACGGCGGCATATCCGAGGGCCTGAGCGATGAAGCTCTTGCCCACGCCGGCCGGTCCGGCGAGCAGGACGTGCTCGTTGCGGTCCAGGAACTGGAGGGAGAAGGCGGCGTCCAGGAGTCGCCGGTCGAGTGTGACGGATGCGGACCAGCCGAAGTCTTCGAGACGGCAGGTCTGCTCGAAGCCGGCCCTCTGGAGGCGGAGCTCGAGCTGCCTGTGGTCTCTGCGGTTGATCTCATCGGTCAGTATGATCTGCAGGAAGGATGCGTAGCCGAGCTGCTCCCTGCGTGCGAGAGCGACTCTCTCCGGCAGGGTGTTGAGCACGGCGCCGAGCTTGAGGCGCTTGAGCAGCGGGGTGAGTTCAGTAGTGGTGGTCATGGGCGTTCTCCTTGTGCTGGTTGAGCGGTGCGGCCGTTGGCACGAGCGAAGACGGCGCCCGGCCTGGCGAATCGACCTGGGGGCATCGGTGGAGGCTCCGGCTGGGTGGCCTCCTGCTCGAGGGCCTCGACGAGTATGCGCTCGAGACGGCGCACGTCGATCAGGTCTACGGAGAGAGCCCTCCGGCATGCGGCATCGAGACGCTCAGGGGAGTAGCGTTCTCCCAGGCGTATGAGCTTGTGTCCCTGTCTGAGCTTGGCCCAGGGCAGCGTGCCGTCGAAGAGACGCTCGGCATAGGCTGCCACGGCCGGTCCCTGTGATGCCGCGCTGCGCTTGATCTGCTCAGGCGCTCTGAGGGTGTAGGCGCTCAGCTCTGCCGGGTAGTCGCCGGGGGCGGTGGATCTGCCGCCGCGATCCTGACGCGGGTGGACCTTGATCAGTCTTCCCCGATGGTAGATGCGCACCAGCTTGCTGCCGAGCCGCACCTCCACTTTCTGCCCGGGCGGGCATGTCGCAGAGGGCACCGGGTAGAGGGCGTACTGGCAGGCTATGTGGTGGTCGGGATGCACCTTGGCCGTGCGCCAGCCGGTCATCTCGTAGGGCTCTGCGTCCCACTCTCCGAGCGCGTGGCGCTCCTCATCCCGGAAGACGACCAGGGGCTGCCTGCGGGTGGTGCCGTGCACCCTCTGTCCGGCCACGGCCAGGCACCACCGCCTGGCCTCAGACCTCATGTCCGAGAGGCCCGTGAACTCCCCGCCCTTGAAGAACCGCTCCCGCACGTAGGGCACTCCACGTTCCACACGCGGCTTGTCACGGGGATGGCGCACCCGAGCCGGATCTGCGATGAAGCCCCGGTGCTGGGAGTACTCCAGGAAGCCGCGCGTGAGTCGGGGATGGAGCGGATCGACACCAGCCACTGCTGAGGGGAAGTTGTCGATCACCAGGTAGTTGGGAACGCCCTCGAAGAAGCCCCAGGCTGCCTCCAACCCCTCGATCACATCGGCCAGCTTCTGGCTGAAGGTCGGCCAGACGAAGCTGTGACGCGAGTAGGCAAGGACGACGATCAACGCCCAGACCACACGGCGGCGGCTCGTCTCCGGGTCCTCCACCAGGCCCAGACGGCCGAAGTCCATCTCCGCCACCTCGCCTGGTGCACTCTCCTCCATCCGGACCGTCGTGGCGCTTCGTCTCTGCCAACCCCGCCTACGGATGAACCGCCCCACCGACGCGTACGAGACCTCGCACCCACGAGCCGCAAGCAGCTCGTGGATGCGGGTCACCTGCAACCGATCGGAGCTCAGCCACGCGTATACCTGGTCGGCCCACGGAGCAAGCTGCGCCTCGGTCGGCGAATCAATCTTCCGAGGGCTGCACAGGTTCAGCCCCACCAGGCGGGTCAACTGATCTTCACTCGGAACCGGGCCGTCTCGGCTCAGGCCCGCCTCCACCCCCGCCTTGACGTATCTACGGACTGTCTTCCTCGACAGTCCCGTACCGCTAGCTATCTGCCGCTGACTCTCACCGGACTGCCAGCGGCGTACCACTTCTGCTATCTCCACTCTAGACACCTCCCTGTACGCCATCGCCGCTCCTTACATCAAGGTTGCAGCTATGGTCGCCAATCAGGTGTCCGGGGTGGTCCCCCTCACTGATTAAGTGGTCTATAGGTCCTGATTATTTCTCGATCTACTGGTACATGGTTCCTGGCGTTTGACACGAACAGGGCGTCGCCCACTCAACGTTCCAGTTGACCAACCTCAGCTTCATGACATGCAGCCTCCCTGACTCGATCTCGGACTCTGTCTCTTCGCCTCAATCTCCGAGCCTGCAAGACATGTGTCGGCCTTGTCACCATGCCGGTCGTGTATCCATCCCAGGCGCCGTGGTTCAGGCGGGCTCCGATTCAATCCGTCCGGCATTGCTAGAAACTACCCTGCTTCGCCTCACACTCGTTCTTCCAACTGAACGTTCACTCCAACAGAGACGTGGGAGAAGGTCGGTCGACCGCTGCGATCACCTTCGGGCCGTCATTCACAACTGAGTTGACAAGAGCGGAGAACTCATAGACCTCCATCTCATTGCCGCAGTAGGGAGCCAGGACGCTGCTGTTTCCGCTCAGACACCGAGTGCGGCGAGGCTCATGACCGGGAGAACTGCACTCCACAATGCGCCGGTTCTCATTACTCACGAGGCGTCCTCATGTCCGACGATGGCGACCTGGTGAGCGTCAATCCATGCGTTTAGATCCCGACCCCTATAGAGGATTCGGCGGCCGAACTTGTAGTACGAAGGCCCGCGTCCATGATAACGCCATTGGGCAAGGGTGCCAGGCGTGGCGATAGCAGCCATCTCAGGATCCGTAGGGCGGTAGTACCGATCGTCCTCAAATCGTCGCATGACGTGCCTCCTTAGCGCCCGGCAATTGAGGCATTAAGCACGATCCGCACGAGCCCAATCGTCGTAGGGTACGAAGGTTCGTATTCGTGCCACCGACGCAATGCCAGTCTGGGATCCGGCATCCTGACCTCCGACGGAGCGTGGTAGAACGCTATGGCCGGCAACTCGCCCACCAACTTCCCGCAAGCTCTCCATACATTAGTCTATTCCCGCGTTGGCGGAACTCGATACGCTGGGGCCGTACTCCCACTCTCTCGGGCCGTCCCCATGCAAGCCAACTAGCTTGCCTGAGCGGATGTGCTCTCCCGCGCCTCAGACCGACACCGTGCCTTCGAGCACCTGCAGTACCCGCAGCGGGCCGGGTGCGGCGAGCCGACCCTGATGGGCAGATTCTCTCCGGTGTGTTCGCAGGTGAATATCGGCCGGCCCGCATCTCGACAGTAATGGAGCCCCACCTGCACGGAGGCATAAGTCTGGACGCGGTCTGGCCCCTCGGGCCGCAGAGGATGTGCAGGAAGAGATCGCCGTGGAGCTGCCCGAACTACGCGGGCATGTGGGACGTAGCCACTCCCAGCGGGCGGGCGCCGGGGTGGTGCTAGCAGGATCCCGCGGCACCCCCGAACCCGGACGCCCGTGGTCCTAATGGGGCCGACTAACTCAGGGGGCTCGAGATGACGCTTGACCCGAGGTTGCGCCGGACGGGGTTTTTGCCTAGACTTGGAGACACACATGGGGAAGCGAAATCCTTCCTTCCTCGTGGGTACCGGAGGGCTGCGGGGGATGGATTTTGGCGGTCTGCCCCCCGCTGTCCCCTTCTCTTTTACAATACACGGTACACTCCCCTGTCTATACGCTCGCCCATCTCGGTGAGCAGCCGGCCCAGGTTTGTCCTCAGGTGCTGGGACTTTCCTCGCCAGCGGCCTGCGGCATAGACGGCCTTCACGGCGTCCAGCAGCCGGATCGTCCCGCCGGATGCCTCGGCGAGCCGCAGAATCCTGGCCCGGTTGGTGCGGCAGCCCGACAGGTCAACCCCCGAGAAGTCGAAGTAGTACGGGTCCTCCGTCGGCACGGGACCTGCGGACTCTCCGGCGGATGAGGCAGCGTCTCCATTCCCGCCGGATGCGGTCTCTGGCTCCTCGGTACGGCTCCTCAGCACCATGAGGAGAGCAGACTGCACCCGGTTCAGCCTAGCGAGCTCTCTGTGGAGCTCCGCCTGGCACTCGGCGATCCACTGGAGGGCCGTGTTCAGCTCGGCACGGATACCGGGATTCGTTGTTCCGTTCGTGTTTCCTGGGGATGTCAACGGATCGGCGCTCCTTCCTTTGGATGTTGACCACGGCCCCACTGTCAGGGACAGGGGTTTATCTGCCTAGTGCCAGCATACCATATCGGCCCATATCTGCCGGGACCGAGACCTAATGAGAGATTACAATAGGCGAATCTGGCCTGTCAATAGTTGCATCTTGTTGCCCCTTAGATCATCTCGTTTGTTACGGTCAAGATGTAGAGGCAATAAGATGCAACTAAAGGCCTCTGGGGACATAGAGTCGTCCGGGACTCACCGACGACTACATAGACGTGCTCACAGCAAATCTCATAGGGCGCGGCCGGCACCTTGCCTCTAGAGAATTTATTCTCCTGAAGGCAGCCGTACTGACGGACTCAGCAGAGAATCCCAACACCAATACGGGAATCGGGACGACCGCCGCCGGGAGAGATAAGAAATGCCAAAGAGACCGGTCACAGGTGGCCGGAGGAACCGGGGCAGCGATAGGAGGCGCGAACGGAGGAGGAACACGTCTCGAACGGGAAGACTCTTCGAGGCTCCGTCTCCCACCGATGAGTGCCGGACATGGACCGGAGGAACCCACTTGTATCGAATGGAGGCCGTCGTGCTGACAATCGCCCTTCAGTAGAACCGCATCGCCGGGGACAGAGAGAGACTGAACACCCTCAGGAGGGTCGTCAGACCCGGCCGAACAGCACGGGAAGAGGCGCGAGAATCGGCTGACGAAGACCGTCCTGACGAGTCCGCCAGCGAGTCCGCTGAGGGCCGTCCGTGAGAGAGATAAAAAGTCCGAACGCCGCGAATATTTATTTATATATAACCCACATTTCCCATATCAACCCTGCAGGGCTTGCCGCAATCAGCAACGGAACTACCCGATGTAGCCGAATAGCAGAGTACAGTGGTTATCATGAGTGCTAGACTGGTCGTGATCTACTGCTTTAGTTCTTGATAACGTACCCACTCTGGAGGCACCCAATGGGTGAAAAGCACCAACGCCTGTGCCACGCTCCGTTTCGACCGCCGTATACGGTTAGAGTTTCGCGGCGCTACCATCACCTCGGACGCCGGACTGTTGGCCTGTCGCGAACTGGATGATGCACTGGGACTGACGGAGACGGCGGATGAATGTCTACAGGAGAGTCGGGGCGGTCGTAACGTGCAGCACCGATTGGTGGGCCTTCTCAGGCAGTCGGTGTACAGTCGTCTGGCAGGCTACGAGGATACCAATGATGCTGAACGGTTGGCCGACGATCCGGCGATGCGGGTAGTCGTTGGAGACCGGGGCATAGACAGACCAGCGGCCAGCACCATGAGCCGGTTCGAGACCGAGGTGCTCACCTAGGACGGCAACGTGGAAGGGTTGGTCCGGCTGAACGCTAAGTGGGTGGACGGAGCTATGTCCCGCACGCCGCACCGGCGGGTGATCTTGGACATGGACAGTTCGGAGAGTCCGGTACATGGAGAACAGGAGGGAGCATCGTACAACGGTCACTTTGGGAGCACGTGCTATCACCCTTTGTTCGTGTTCAACCAGTTCGGTGACTGCGAGGGAGCGATGCTCCGCGCGGGGAACGTACATAGCGCGCACAGGTGGCGTGATGTATTGGCCCCGATCCTGTCTCGCTACGGGGCGACAGGAGTGCGCCGGTACTTTCGGACCGATGCCGCATTCGCCAAGCCGGACATCTATGGGTACCTGGAGGAGCGGCGAGTCTTCTACGCAATACGGCTGCCGAGCAACAAGGTGCTGCAATACGAGATCGCTCCACTGCTGATACGACCTGTGGGGAGGCCGCCGAAGCGTCCTGTGATCCTATACGACGACTTTTGGTATCGTGCCGGGAGTTGGGACCGCGCTCGGCGTGTGGTGGCCAAGGTGGAGTGGCATAGGGGAGAGATGTTCCCTCGGGTGGGCTTCATCGTCACGAACATGACGGCTGGCCCCGAAGGAGTGGTGCGTTTCTACAACGGTCGCGGGACAGCCGAGCAGTGGATCAAGGAGGGCAAGTACGCCCTGAACTGGACTCGGCTGTCGTGCTATCGGTTCGTGGCCAACCGGGTGCGTCTGTCTCTGTTCGTCCTGGCGTACAACCTTGGGAACTTCCTTCGCCGGCTGTGTCTGCCCAAGACGGTCAGGCACTGGTCGCTGCGGAGCGTGCAGGTCAAGCTGATCAAGATAGGAGGCCGTCTGGTGCGGCACTCCCGGCGATTGATCTTTCAGCTGTCCGAGGTGTCGGCTCCTCGACGGTTGTTCCAGGGAGTGCTGGATCGTATCGGCCGGTTATCGCCGGCGCCAAGCTGAGGGAGGGTATGACCACGATCTTGCCAAGAGGGGGAGAGTGCTCCAGGGAGTCGCCTTGTCTTCAATGCGGTTTCACCCCACTGGCTGGGAACACGAGGACGATGAAGACGGACAAGAAGGGTGCTCTACGACTGCAAACGCATCTCTTGTCGGATAGACCGGCGATTGACTGGCCTTGCAGGACCTGACTATGATGCTCCCATGTCGTTTGGCCTGCCCTTTGAGCCTGAAGACTGCCAATATGGGAAATCCCGGGTATAGACCCCTTCTACCACTTTTCGGCCAGACTTCTAGACAGGGTTACGGGGAACGTGTCAAACTTGAGGTGCATACCGAGGGGCGGGTCGGCTTGTCGGAACGCATCCCGGAGTGTCATCGGCTACTGTTAGAGAGTAGGTTGGACAAGGAGGCGACATGGAAGGATTGGCCTTGATTCTCATAGGCGGAGCTCTCTTCGCCCAGTCATGGAATATCCTGGGGTTGTACTCCGACGGGCGCATGGTGGGAGCCTTCGTGGCGGCGCTGGGACTGGCCGCGTTGCTCACGCTCGTCATGGATCCCATAGTGCTGATCGGGAGCAATCTGGAGCTGATGGCGAAGCTCGGGGGCGACGCTGGCGACGCCAACCCTCTGGCCGAGCTGACGGTGATGAAGATGGTCATCGTTTTGTGGGCCGTGTACGCGGTGGGCGTTGGCGCGCAGAGCATCTGGGACTACGAGGAGCGTGCAATCGGTCTGTACAGCGCCTTCCTCGCCGTCGGCACTGTGGTTGTCTTCCTGTTCTTCGCCATCACGCTGGCCGCTCCGTACGGCGCGGCGGTGTGGATCGGCCTGTCTGCGGCGACGCTGATTCTATCCGTGCTGGCCGGGCTGGTCTTCTTCTATCTGACGGTGCCCTTCAACGTGCTTCGGCTGGTGGTCGGATGGTTCCTGCTGATAGGCTCCCTCGTCATCGCACTGATCGGCTGGACGATCATCACTTCGATCATCGAGGTCACCAGCCTCTAACGTCTCGGCTTAGCCTGAGACTGGGCTGGTAGAAGCGAAGAGTCTGGAGCGGGAGACGCGGCGGCCGGGCCAGGCGGCTCCGTCTCCGGACTCTTCGTCGCAGTGTCGACGGGGGTTGCGCTTTGCCTAAGCCCGAATCCACCGATGCGGAGCGGCCTTGGGGTTGGAACAAGGAGTGAGGGCCGTGGGACGCGACGGTCCGCGCTCGATTCCGATAAATGGGGCCGGTGGCGGCCTTTGGTTGTCGTTGGGGGCGCCGATGGCGGTCCTGGGCAGCGGCGCTGGGGCGGGGTCGGCGGGACAGCATGCAGGGGAAGACAATCGCGGACCGGGCAGGTGCGATTCTGTGGGGCGGTTGGGTAGTCTGGTGGACGGGTCAGGCGCCGTCGGCGCCGTCAGGCAGGCAATGGCAGGGCTCTCAATCGAGCCAGGGCGCGAGTGAACTGGGTTTCCCAAGGCCAGCGGAGGTTGCGTCAATAGTGGTGTAAACGTGATCATGCGGCGACCTTCTCTGCCGTAGCCTCGATGGCAACTCCATCCTTGTATTTGACGCCGAGGTAAACGTCCTCCATCAGCTCCGGCGCCTGGAGCCGGCGGAACCTCTTCTCGGCCACCATCAACATCTTCCATATGACCGCTATCGCTCTGTCCACCCTCTTGTAGCGCCTGGCCGCATCGGTCCTGAGCCGCAGCGCAGCGAACGGCGACTCCACCGGGTTGGTCGTACGAAGGTGACGCCAGTGCTCTCTGGGGTAGTCGTAGAAGGTCACCATACGCTCCCAGTCCCGCTCGATCGCCTCGCTGGCAGCCTAGTACGAGTGGTCGCCACACCACCGGGTGAACACCTTCCTCAACCGCTCAGCCTCAGCCCGGGTCTCGGCGTACGGGACGTTACGCAGCAGCAGCCTCCCCTGCTCGTACTGACGCTTCGGCAGCTTGTCCAGCACGTTTATGATCTTGTGGTTCCAGCAACGCTGTTCCCCCGCCTCCGGCCAAACGTTGCGAAGCGCTCCCCAGATACCCAGGTGTCCGTCCCCGACCACCAGCCTGGGGCAGTTGAGGCCACGGTCCCTCAGGTCCCTCAGCACCTCAGACCAGCTCCGCGTCGACTCTCTGTACCCGGGTGAACAGCGACAATCATTCTGGCCGGGCGACAACTATTTTGGCCGGTCCGTAGATAGGATGATCTGGTACCCGGGAGGTGCCAGATTGATCACGGATCAACAGGTAATTCTACTGAGGCAGAAGCTGATGGAAGGTAAGACACAGCAGGCAGCGGCGGCAGCGGCGGCCACGAGTGAGAGATCGGTAAGGAGATGGCAGCGGGGAACGCTGCCTTCGGAGAGGAGGAGGAACAGAAGGGGCTGGAGGACGAGGCCGGACCCGTTCGCGGACGTCTGGGAGAGGGACATGGAGCCCCTGCTTCGGTCCGATCCCGAGGGTGAGCTGAGTGCGACAACTATCCTGGAGTGGCTCGATGAGCGATACCCGGGTAGGTTCGACAGCTCCCGGTTGAGGACGCTTCAGCGCCGGATCCGCGACTACAGGGCACTTCACGGACCAGACAAGGAGGTGTACTTCCAGCAGGACCATCCACCCGGTCGTGAGGCGCAGGTGGACTTCACACACTGTTCGGGGCTTGGGGTGACCATTGGCGGGGAGACCTTCAGGCATCTGCTGTTCCACCTCGTGCTGAGCCACTCGGGGTGGAGCTATGCGGAGGTGTGCTTCGGAGAGACGTTCGCGGCGCTGGTGCAGGGACTGCAGGGAGCGCTGTGGGAGCTGGGAGGCGTACCGAGGGTGGTCCGCACCGACAACCTGTCGGCGGCGACACACGAGCTGAGGGACAGCAGGGGCCGTGCGATGAACGCCAGTTACGAGGCGGTACTGGCCCACTATGGAGTGGAGGCCACCAGGACCAACCCGCGCTCCTCGCACGAGAACGGCGTGGCCGGGCAGAGACACCGTCGTCTGAAGAACGCCCTTGACCAGGCCCTGATACTCAGGGGCAGCAGGGACTTCGACTCGGAGGAAGAGTACAGGACGTTCGTCAGACGAGTCGTTGACCGGCGCAACAGGCTGGTGAGCTCCAAGCTCAAGAGTGAGCGTCGTCACCTGCATCCACTGCCGCCGGCGCCTGTGCCGGAGTACGTCAACTACGGTGCCAGGGTGCGCAGGTGGAGCACGATCAGGGTGTCGAACCGGACATATTCAGTACCATCCCGGCTGATAGGCGTGGTAGTTGACGTCAGGCTGTACGCAGACCACATCGAGGTGTACTACAAGGGACATCTCGTGGAGAGCATGGAGCGCTTGCACGGCGCCGGCGAGGCGCAGATCGACTACCGACATATCATCGGGTCGCTGGTTCGCAAGCCAGGGGCGTTCGCCCGGTACCGCTTCAGGGAGTCGATGTTCCCGACTCACACGTTCAGGCTGGCGTACGACGCGCTGTGTGGATGGAAGGGCGAGCGTGCCGACGTGGAGTATGTTCGTATCCTCCACCTGGCCGCGACAACCATGGAGTCGAAGGTGGACGGGGCGCTCGGGAGACTGCTTGAGTCGGGTCTGAGCTTCGGATACGCGATGGTGCGCAGGCTGTCTGCGCCTGCTCCCCCACCTGTCCCTGAGCTGAAGCTGCAGGGGACGGTGGACCTCGGCGTGTACGACCGGCTGCTGGTGGGAGGTGTGCGATGATCGTGGACACGCACGCACCGAGCGCGGTGGCGGAACGTGTCAGGGAGCTGTGCAGGCAGTTCAAGCTGCCCACACTGGCGGCGGAGACCGTCGGGAGGTTCAGTGAGGCCGGACATGCCGACGCCCTCGTCACCCTTTTGGAGGTGATGGAGCAGGAGGCAGAGGACAGGCGGATCAGGCGGGTGGACCGTCTGAGGAGAGCGTCGAAGCTGCCGGCCGGCAAGACCTGGGAGACCTTCGAGCACGATAGGACCCCGGTGCAGCTCAGACAGCAGCTACGGAGGCTTGCCGAAGGGGACTTCGCAGATCGCGGCGTCAACGTGCTGGCGTTCGGGATGCCGGGCACGGGCAAGACCCACGCGATGTGCGCCATAGGCCACAGGCTTGTGGAGTCAGGACGTTCTGTGCTGTTCATCCCGGCATACCGCCTGGTGCAGGATATGCTGGCCGCCAAGAGGGATCTGGAGTTGCCACGGATCCTCAGGAAGCTGGACAACTTCGACCTGCTTGTGATCGACGACCTGGGCTATCTGCCGCAGGGAGCCGAGGAGTCCGAGGTGCTGTTCACGCTCATAGCTGAGCGTTACGAACGCCGATCTCTGGGGATCACCTCGAACCTGGTGTTCAGTGAGTGGGAGAAGGTGTTCGCAAATCCTATGGCGACCGCGGCGGCGATAGACAGGATCGTTCACCACTCCGTGATCATGGAGTTCGACCTGCCAAGCTATAGGACAAACGAGGCCCACAATCGTCACATAGAGCAGATGTCAGACCGGCAAAAATGATTGTCGCACGACCGGCAAGAATGGTTGACGTGGAACACCTTACATCAAGGTTGCAGCTATGGTCGCCAATCAGGTGTCCGGGGTGGTCCCCCTCACTGATTAAGTGGTCTATAGGTCCTGATTATTTCTCGATCTACTGGTACCTAGTGTCCTGTCTCTAAAGTACGTTTGCAAAAGCGAGCTACATTAGCCAGTATCTGATCGGCAGTCTTGGTCCAGACAAAAGGCTTAGGGTCATCGTTGGTGATGTCAAGGTAGTGGTAGATGGACGATTCAAGATCGAGGGTGCTCCGGTGGGCGCCGCGACGCAACTGTTTTTCGCTGAGCAGGGCGAACCACCGCTCCACCAAGTTGAGCCATGAGGCACTGGTGGGAGTGTAGTGCACCTGAAAGCGCGGCCTCTTGGCGAACCATCGTCGGATAAGGGCAGTCTTGTGGGTGCCATAGTTGTCTACGATGAGATGCACGTCCAAATCGGAGGGTACCGAGGACTCAATGGTATCGAGGAACTTGCGGAACTCAACCGAGCGGTGGCGCCGGTGGCACCGACCGATGACCTTGCCGGTCTTGGTTTCGAGAGCGGCGAACAGGGACGTAGTGCCATGCCGAATGTAGTCATGCGTGCGCCTCTCCGCTTGGCCTGGCCTCATGGGCAGCAGAGGCCGGGTGCGGTCCAATGCCTGGATCTGGGTCTTCTCGTCCACACACAAGACCAACGCTCTATCCGGCGGGTTGAGGTACAGGCCCACAATATCACGGACTTTTTCGATAAAGAGCGGGTCCGACGACAGCTTGAAGGTATCCGTCCGATGGGGCTGCAGTCCGAAGGCCCGCCATATGCGGTTGATGGTGCTATGGCTCAGGCCAGAGCGTCTGGCCATCGAGCGCGTGCTCCAGTGGGTCGCATCCGTTGGAGTAGTCTCAAGGGTCATGCTTACGACTCTCTCCACGTCAGCATCGGCGGTCCTGCGGGGTGTACCAGGTCTCGGCTCGTCCAGCAGTCCATCCACTCGCCGCTCCAAGAACCGAGACCTCCACTTCCCCACCGTCGGCTTAGACACCCTCAGCTCTTCGGCCACAGCAGTGTTTGTCTTTCCATCAGCGCATCCGAGTATCATCCGCGCCCGCTGGGCCAACGCCTGCGCCGTTTTCGGTCGGCGCGCCCACGCTCCCAGTGTCTCCCGTTCTTCATTGGAGAGTGTCAACGGCAGAGTCGGTCGGCCAGGGCGGCGCATGTGCATCCCCCTCAAATGAGTCGTCAGAAGGATACGCGCTACTGCAATAGTTATGCAACTAACTTCAGGGACAAACCACTAGCTCTTGATCATTGACACGTGCAAACGGTGCGGTGGGGGAAGCCTACCGGAGGCTGCGGGGTTCGGTGCGCACCAGTCCGTTCGTCCACACCGACGACACCGGATGGCGTGTGGGCGGCGAGCCCGCATTCCTGATGGCATTCGAGACGGACCGAGCCACGGTGTACCAGGTTCGCGCTCGTCACCGTAACCATGAGGTGCGCCAGGTGGTTCCCTCGGACTATGGCGGAGTGATGGTGACGGACCGAGGGCGGAGCTACGATGCCCAGGCTCTGTCCGGGGTGAAGCAACAGAAGTGCCTGGCCCACGTGCTGCGCTCGATCAGTGAGGTGGTCAAGACCAACACAGGGAGAGGACGCAGCTTCGGCAAGCGTCTGAGCGGCCTTCTCAGAGAAGCGATGGAACTGTGGGGGGCATATTACCGAGGAGAGGCGTCGGACTGTGCGGCGGCGGCCGAATGTTGATTCCCTCGTAAAAACCCGTTTTGAGGAAGTTCCAGCGATTTAGCACATCTGAGCGCTACCGTATGTTGGGTAGTTTACGGAATAGAGACTGTATATTGTACTCAGGCGTGGGTACGGTTGTTCTAATTCGGCCTGCACAGACTTTTTACGAGAGAATCAATGTTAAGTCTGCGTTGTCTTTCGTCGAACGAATATAGGCGTTCACTAAATTCAGGAAGTATTGCCAGTAGTTCTGGATCGTCTATGACAAAGGTCAAGTGACGCGTTCCTACCCTTGTTACATGCTGCGCAGATTTTGCGAAAATGGATCAGGTCCCCGATACTAGGTTGCATTGGCTGCACCTCGAGTGGATTTTGCCTGCTAACGGGATAATCGATCTATTAAACTTGTAGATCACACGATTGATTCCCTCGTAACAAGGGCTTTTCGGGTTGGTTCTCCGGTGTGAGGGCGGTTAGGCGTGAGGTATTTGGTTATTCCGGTTGGGGCTTGTGTAGTGGCCGATGAGGCTTAACTGCCATTGTAGTGACGATTGATGATTCTCTCGATCCTCGGAGAGGTACCAAATACCTCTCTAATGTGAGAGATATCTAAGTCCTCCTGCCTAGATAGTTGGTAGAGAGTTCTTAGAGCTCTCCTGAATTCTATCTCACCGAGAGCGTTGTAGATGTCCACGAAGAGTTTCTCACCAAGGTAGTAGTTACACCAGAACTCGTCGCTACCTTGGTCAATCTCTTGAGCTTCTAGGCTCTTGATGTTCTTCAGGGTGCATTCCTGACGACTATTCTGAGCAGATACTCCTGACCTAGATCTTGATCTCTCTCTAGGAATTAGGATCTGTAGAGTATCTGCCAGACCCTCGTAGATCCAAGCATAGTCACTATTACCTGAGTTAAAGTAGTAGTGAGCAACTTCATGGGCTATGAGCTTGGGATTGAATCCAGAGTCTCCTTTGTCATATTTAGGACGAGCGGCTATGTGGGTTGTGTAGTAGGTTCCCGCAGCCCACTCGTCGCTATAGGATGGATCGTAGAGAAGGATGACATGCTTAGTGGGTAGAGCAGTCCCTACATACTCTTCTATCTCCTGAATCGTCTGACTGAGAGTTGTTAGTGACGTAGATCCCCGACTACCAACTCTAACTATAGTCACCTCCACCCGCTTAGACATCATCGTAGAAACTGTAGAGTTCTCCAGGGTAACTCCCGACCCCAGAAGTACGTCTATAAAGCTGGGATCCTTCACAGCTACTCCTCTGAGAGTAGCTATGATAGGAGCTAGCTTATCGGTGATGCCCTCTTCTAAGCTATCATGCAGAAGAACCTGCTCGAAGTGGTCAAGATCGTATGCCAGCGAAGCTAGAGCCTGTATTACATGTAGGTCGTGAGCCTCCACAGTCTCTAGGAATGGCATCGAGAAGATGCTCAGAACCTTCTGAGACTCAATACTTAAGGGACGATTAGGCTCCTGCCAAGTCCGGTAGCTTAGAGATCTTAGCCTAACGACTATATCTGCCTCTAGAGGATCTATACCGTCAAGGATCCACTGCTTAGAGAGCAGCGCTAGAGCAGCTTGGATTGGTAGCTCTGATTCATCCTTAGAGTAGGTTAACCATCCTAGCTCTTGTAGAGTTCTACTCTCTAGAGGCGTAATGCCGTCACGTACCCAGGGAAGTCTGACAGTCTTCTGGATAACCTCTCTATCTCGACTATAGTTTAGATAGTCTAGAGCATCTCTCTCACTTTGGACAATTCCGTCTAGGATCCAGCTATAGTTAGCTAGATCCCTAACCGCTTCTGGACTGTCCACAGCTGTGTAGAGTAACTCTTTGACTGCTGATTCCTCTAGAGCTGAGGTACCATCCCTAACCCAGTCAAGAGCTCCTATCTTAGAGGCTATGTCTCCATGGTTACGTTCTAGCCAGGAGCCGTTTGGATAGTCTGCTAGCGATGCTGGAGGGGGATTCAGCTGAGTGTCTAGACTAGATAATTCATCCTCTAGTATAGACACTTGAGACCCTAGACTAGAGACCTCAGACTCGAGGCCAGCCAACTGAGAGTTTAGGTCTAGCCTAGTCTTAGACAGATCTTCTTGAGCAGATGAGAGGTCTCTCTCCGCAGTCTTTAGAGAACTCTGAGTCTGAGAGAGACTCTGCTTCGTAGAGCTCAGGTCGTTACGGGTGCTCTCCAAGTCGGAGCTAGTTACTGAAAGGTTGCTTTTCGTGGTCTCTAGAGAGTTCCTTGTTGCCGATAGGTTCTGTTGCGTCGTGGTTAGATCCTTCTGAGTTGAAGATAGCGAGGTCGCGGTCGTAGAGAGTTCTTCTCTCGTCTTCGAGAGATCTGTCTGAGTTGAAGCTAAGTCTCCCTTCGTCGCTACTAAGTCTGTCTGCGTCGAGAATAAGTCTTCCTGCGTGCCCACTAGACGGTCTTGTGTCAGAGACAGACTCTGTTTCGTGGAGGCCAAGTCCGTCTTCGTAGAAGTTAGCTCCAGCTTCGTGGAGGATATCTCTATCTTTGCAGATGATAGATCATCCCTTGTCGATTCAAGCTTTGTCTGAGTAGACGTTAGCTCCCCTTGCAGCCGAGTCTGTCTAGACTGCAAGTTCTCAATCTTGCTGTTGGTAGAGAACCCGTACCACGTCACACCGACTATCAGAATCAGAATTGCTAAGCTAGCGCCAACTATCTTGACCTTCATAGGAACCCCCTTGCAGCCACTCTTAGGAATCCTTGCGTAGTAACTCCCGAAGTATCTGCTGACCGCAAAGGGGCGAGGAAAGATTCCATCGGTGCCCCGACGGGTCAGCAGACGTGCCCGGCCTACGTACCGAGCGAGTTACTACGCGGGAGTACCCTACCATGTCTACCGGTACTGGTCATCGCTCCTGCTGTGTCGGCCATCGACTCTAAGGCTTTGCCGAGTGCTCTAGCTTCGGATGGAGTGAGACTGTTCCGAAGTTCTGCGTTGTCGTAGTCGTAGCCTGTTCTGAACTTGATCCCGGCGCTTTGGTCGTCGGGATGCTCTAGCTGGACGTACCAACCAGCTTCCGTCATTCCTGTATCGAATTTCACAGCGTTCTCCCTTCACTGACTGCTTAATGGCCCAATCCTCGCGGGTTAGGCCATTGGTCGAAACCGTTACCTCTCCTTTCTCGCTGACTAACGTCGCGGCGAATCAGAATGCTTGTCCGGCCAGCGCGACGGCGTAGGCGAATGGGTCTCCTTCGAGGCCGACTTGATCCATGATGCCGATTACCTCGACGTTTCTGTTGAAGACCGGCGCGCCGGATGCGCCCGGCGCTGTCCGCATATCCAACAGCAACAATCCAGAGCCGTCCACGCTTGCTACAATGCCCTGAGTGGCAACTCCGGTTGTGTCGCCTAATTCGTTACGAGGCCAGCCTAAGGCCATGACCGGCTCGCCTTTCGCGAAGGATAAGGCGAACCGTACTGGAACCGAGACCCTAGGCGTTATGTCGGCGGGGATCAACAAGACCGTCCGCAAACGCGGGAAATGCCGATAGATACGATACGGCAGATGCTCAATAGCGGGGGATGTTACGACGATAAGAACCGCGTCAAAGTCGCCTTGCTCGTCCTGGACTACATGCTCGGCTGTGGCGACCGTGCCTTGGACGTTGACGTAAAAACCGGAAGCGAGACCAGCCGTCCCGTCGGAACGTCGAACGCTGATCCGTACAACGCTTTCCTGAGCAGCATCGACGATTGATTGGTACGGGAATGGAGACGGAGAAAGCTGGCATGCACTGAGCACGATAGCCGTGCATACAGCCGCCAACGTAGCGCGGCGCAGCGGATGCCCCCTTGCGGCGTTAGATTCGGTGTCCGCCCCTGCTACGTCGGCTTTCTCCGCGTCTGCGTACCGCAAGGGAGCGCGGAAGGAAGCGAGTTCCGTATCCGACGCTCAACTGGTACGCAGGCGCATAGAGCGCGAGCGCGAAGAACCAACCGACGTAGCAGAGCTAGTATAACACGGTTCCTACGCTACAGGCGGAACCATCCAGCGCAAAAGGTCAACGCGGTCTGACCGTATCCAGTGCAAAGCCGTCGCCTGGAATGCCAGTACGCTCATGGCGACGTGGAGCGATATTTTCTCGAATCCGCGAGAGCAGTGAGAGGCCAGCCGCCGTGACTCCTTCAAAGTTTTGAACAGCCGCTCGACGCTCTGGCGCATCCGGTAGAGCCGTCTCCACTCAGGGCTTGACCGTGGAAGACGAGGGTATCGGCGCGACTCAGGAAGAGGCTCGTCCCAAACTTCCTCGTGGCAGTACCGAACGCCCTTGCGGTCTTTGAGGCGGCATCCCTCAGACCGGCAACGATAGAGCCAGCCCTTATCCGAGTCGTAAGCAATCCGCTCCATAGGCTCGCCGCCTACGCACTTGAGAACACCGTCAGGAGTGTGAAGATCGGACGCTACGACTTCCTTCGACCGCTGTTGTCTCATGTCGATGATAGGCTCGGCTCCGATGGCTCGGATGGCTGCGTGATTAGCTGCGGAATCGTAGCCCTTGTCCGCTATGACGGCTGTGGGAGCGCCGAATTCCTTGACGATCTCCGGTAGCAACTCAGGCAAAGTAGGCGAATCGCTGACGTTGGCCGGTGTCGTGAACCCGTACATCGGAACTCCGTAAGTAGCGTCCGTTGCTGAGTGGTACTTGAAACCGAAGTGCCAATCTTTTTCCTTCGGAGCCTTCGGTCGCGGATGCGAAACGCTCTTGGCCGTCCAGCCCGCGTCAGGATCGGAGTAGATAGGCTTGTCGTGGGCGTCGCGTCCTACGGGACGCCTTGGGCTAGAGTATGTGGGAACGTTCGTAGAGTCGATGGCGATCTTCTCACCGAATCCGGGTAAGGCCCCGGACTTGGCTATGTCGTAAGTGAACCAGAATGTCTCCAACTCGACGACGATGCGGCCCACCCGCGCGAGCTTGCCGTGCAGGCGATTGAAAGTTCGTCTGCACGGCAGTTCACCTTCGAATCCGCATAGCTCTAGAAGATACGGGTCGGCTCTCAGCTGGCGGATAACGTCGTTCATGCTTCGGACGTTCGTAAGCCCGAATCCACCGAAGGAGGGCGTCGGGTCAGTGTCCTGAGGCGGCAAAGGGTGCTCCTGTGAATCTGGGATAATGGTTTTGAGACAGCAAAGCCGACCCAGAACAGGGAGCACCCAATATGTAAACGGCGGAGTAATAATGGACCGGCGAGGCGGGGGCGAGTGCTGAGGAGTGGCGCTTGAAAATTGGACCACCCGCCGTCTTCCATCGTGTTACAGCCAACACGATGGAGGGTGCAGAGGATGTACAGGGTGGAGTTGTACGCGCGGGTTCGCCGGGCCTGCATGGTGGAGGGGATGAGCACGCGCGAGGCGGCCCGGGTGTTCGGACTGCACCGGGACACGGTGCGCAAGATGCTGAAGTACTCGGCGCCTCCCGGGTACCGCCGGCAGTCACCGCCACGCCGGCCGAAGCTGGACCCGTACCGGGATGTGATCGATCGGATCCTGGATGATGACCGCGGTCTCCCGAAGAAGCAGCGTCACACGGCCAAGCGGATCTACGACCGTCTGAGAGCCGAGCACGGGTTCGACGGCAGGTACACGATAGTCAAGGACTACGTGCGGGAGCGTCGTCGCCGGACACGGGAGATGTATGTCCCCCTCTCCCATCCTCCCGGAGATGCCCAGTGCGACTTCGGGCAGGCGAAGGCGGTGATCGGCGGAGTGGAGCAGACCGTCCACTACCTCGTCCTGTATCTTCCGCACAGCGACGCATGCTTCGTCAAGGCCTAATGGGGTTGGGCCAGCTATCCTGAGCGATTCTGGGAGACTGTCCCGGACCCGCCAGCCGGTGAGCTCTGTGAAGGCCTGGAGGCCGTGGGATCTCTGAGGGTAGACCGAGCCCCGGCTGGTGAGCCTGGGTGGTTCGCAGCACTCATGGGGTGTCGTGCCAGAGAGCACTGTTCCATTAGGCCGTGGCGGGACCAACCCAGCGCGTCGCATCTCAGTAGGCGAAGCGAAGGAGGCAACGAGCAACTATGGTTCTGTATGTGGGTGATGACTGGGCCGAAGCACACCACGATGTGCACCTGATGAACGAGGCGGGTGATCGGCTCGCCTCCGGGCAGTTGGCGGAAGGCGTCTGCGGCATGGCTGCTCTGCACGAGTTGCTCGCCCGGCATGCCGCAGAGCCCGACGAGGTCGTGATAGGGATCGAGACCGACCGAGGGCCATGGGTCTCGGCCCTGCTCGCCGCCGGCTATTGCGTCTACGCGGTCAACCCTCGCTCGGTCGCCCGCTATCGCGAGCGTCATCGTGTGAGCGGGGCCAAATCAGACGCGGGTGACGCCAAGCTGCTCGCCGATCTCGTCCGCACCGACCGCCACAACCACCGGCCCGTGGCTGGCGACAGTGATGCCGTCGACGCAGTGCGCATCCTCGCCCGCGCCCACCAGCAGTTGATCTGGGACCGCACCCGACAGACCAACCGGCTTCGCAGCAGCCTCCGGCAGTACTTCCCGGCGGCCCTGGACGCCTTCCCCGATCTCTCACACGGGGATGCCGTGGGCCTGCTGGCCCGGGCGCCGGGCCCACGCGAGGCGGCGCGGCTGACCGTTACCCAGATTCGTGCAGCCGTCAGGCGGGGTGGACGGCAGCGCAACCTGGACAGCCGCGCCGCCGAGATCCGCACCGCGCTGCGCACCCGGCAGCTCGAGGCGTCCCCGCTGGTGACGAAGGCCTTCACGGCGACCACCCGCTCTGTGGTTGCCCAAATCGGCGAGAGCAACCGTCAGGTCCAGGCGATCGAGACCGAACTCGCGAGCCATTTTGAGCAACACCCGGACGCCGAGACCTACCGTTCCTTCCCCGGGCTCGGCGTGATCCTCGGCGCCCGGGTGCTCGGAGAGTTCGGGGATGACCCCGAACGCTACGACTCGGCGAAGTCCCGAAGAAACTACGCCGGCACCTCGCCCCTAACCGTAGCATCCGGGCGCAAGCGGACCGTGAAGGCGCGCTTTGTCCGCAACCGGCGACTCTACGACGCTGCCGACCAGTGGGCGCTGAGCTCGCTGAAGCCGAGCCCCGGCTGCCGCGACTTCTACACGAAGCGACGTGCAACCGGAGAGTCCCACCATCAGGCGCTCCGGGCGCTCGCCAATCGGCTCGTCGGCTACCTGCACGGCTGCCTCAGGACTCGCTCCCTCTACGACGAGGAGACGGCCTGGGGACACCGAAGACGCCACGAGCCGGTCGCCGCGTAAGGGCTCCGCGCGAGAGCAGACGCGATCCCTGGCGGACCGAAGCAGAGGCGCTATCGCCAAAGATCGGCGATGTGGCTTGACTCTTGCGACCCTGGGGTGTCTACCCCGCTGAGACCACGGAGGCGTTCTGCGACGGCCACGTCTCGGCCTTCTCGTTCCTGGGCGGCGTGCCCCGGAGCATCGTCTACGACAACACGAGGCTGGCCGTGGCCAGGATCCTGGGAGACGGCCGGAGGAAGCGCACCCGGGTGTTCTCGGAGCTACAGTCCCACTACCTGTTCGAGGACCGGTTCGGCCGTCCAGGGAAGGGCAAGGTCGAGGGGCTGGTCGGCTATGCTCGTCGTAACTTCCTTGTGCCCATACCGTCGTTCGAGACCTTCGATGCTCTCAACACCCATCTCTAGGAGAGGTGCCTGGAGCGGCTGGGGAGACGGCTGCGGGGACACGATGAGACGATAGGCCGTCGGATGGAGCGTGACCTGGAGGCCCTGCTGCCTCTCCCGGCCACACCCTACGACGCCAGCGACAAGCACGTGAGCCGCGTCAGCTCCCTGTCGCTTGTGAGGTACCGGACCAACGACTACTCGGTGCCCGTGGCCTACGGTCACATGGAGGTGGTGGTGCGAGGCTACGTGGGAGAGGTGGTGATCAGCTGCGGAGCGGAGGTGATAGCCAGGCACAGGCGGTCCTACGAACGCGACGACTTCGTGTTCGACCCCATCCACTACCTGCCGCTGCTGGAGCGCAAGGTCGGGGCCCTGGACCAGGCCGCACCGCTGGCCGGGTGGGAGTTGCCGGAGGAGTTCGGCGTGCTGAGGCGACTGCTGGAGTCGCGTATGGGCAGGCGCGGCAAGCGGGAGTTCGTGCAGGTGCTGCGGCTGATGGAGGAGTTCCGCAGGGAGGAAGGTGTGCGAGGGTGTGCGCGATGCCCTCAGGCTCGGCGCCATAAGCTTCGACGCCGTCAAACACCTGGTGCTGTGCAGGATCGAGGGACGACCCCGGAGACTCGACCTGGAGCTCTACCCCTACCTGCCGAAGGTCACTGTGACAACTACATCTGCCGGCGACTACATGGCGCTCATGTCGGGAGGCGGGCGGTGAGCGACAGGTCTACGGTGCTGTTGGAGCATCACCTCAAGGAGTTGAAGCTGCCGACCTTCCTGAGGGAGTACGGCAAGGTGGCCGGCCGGTGTGCCGCAGAGGACGTAGACCATCCGGGCTACCTGCTGAGGCTGGCTGAGCTCGAGCTCATAGACCGTCATCACCGGATGGTGGACCGAAAGATCAAGGCTGCACGCTTCCCCACAGTCAAGAGCCTCGACACCTTCGACTTCCTGGCCATGCCGTCGGTGAACAAGCACCTGGTCATGCAGCTGGCGCGCTGCGAGTACGTGGACCGTCGTGAGAACGTGATCGCCGTCGGCAACAGCGGCACCGGCAAGACCCATGTCGCCCTCGGCCTGGGGCTCGCCGCCTGCCAGAGAGGGCTGTCGGTCGGCTTCACCACGGCCGCCTCGCTGGTCCACGAGCTGATCGAGGCCAGGGACGAGCGGCGTCTGCTCAACCTACAGAAGAGGCTGGCACGGCTCAAGCTGCTCATCGTCGACGAGCTTGGCTTCGTCCCGCTCTCCAAGACCGGCGCTGAGCTCCTCTTCGAGGTCTTCAGTCAGCGCTACGAGAGAGGGTCGGTCCTGGTCACCACCAACCTGCCCTTCGACGAGTGGACCGAGGTCTTCGGCTCTGAGAGACTCACCGGCGCCCTGCTGGACCGCCTCACTCACCGCGTTCACATCCTGGAAATGAACGGGGAGAGCTACCGCCTCAGGCAGAGCAGGCAGGCTGCCGACCTGCACACCGCAGACGATCCGTCTGACGTCTAGGCCTCACCGCACTCACTCCCACTGACACCCATAGACGGGTGACACTTATGCTGGCCAGTTAGGCCGGACAGAATCGCTGAACACCTATGCGCGACTGGTACACTTTTGCTCCGCCCCGTGGCTTAAGATCTCGGCGCCCTTGACACCTTCTGGCATAGTCCACTTAACATTCCGATAAAACGGCTCCCAGAGACATAGCCCTACTCCCTTCGGTTATACGTGAGAACGACGAGTCAGTCCCTTCCGCGCTCGTGTTCGTAGGAGAGTCCTGCACAGGTCAGCAGACTCTCCGATGCTTTGTGGACCATTCATCACTCCACCTCGCCATACATCGCGTTCGCGATCTCTGCGGCGACCCGCTCCCGCGCCTCGCGTACGGGTGCGCCGATCTGCCGAACGTATCGGGTGGCCGCTTCCATCGTCGCATGGCCAAGCAGTTCTTTTAGAATGTGGGCCGTGGCACCGCTTGCTGCCGCACGGGTCATTACGGTTCGTCGGAGGTCGTGCACACGAGCGTCAGACAGATCAGCAGCCTGGGCGACCATTCGGAACACAACGGAAACATGCCGGTACGTAAGCGCAGCCTCGCGACCGGAAGTGAAACACCAGACGTTCATCCGAGGCAGGCGAGCCAATATGTCCCGGGCGGGTGCAGCCAGGTGATGAACCCTGCGCCCGGTCTTGGAGTTGGCGATCACCAGGCGTCCAGATTCTAGGTCCACATGACGCCACTCAATGCCCAGGATCTCCCCGATTCTCAAGCCTGTCACCGCCGCAAACCGTATCGCCGCAACCGCAGCGGGGTATCTGTCCTCGGCTTTGGAGAGTGCCGTCGCCAGAGAGGCCAACTCCACGCTCGTCAGGACTCTGTCGCGGGCCGTCTCCGTACTGCGCTCAATGTCGGTTACGGGGTTTGTGTTTCTGGGTCTCAGCTCCCAACGCTCGAACGTGTTGAACGCGGACCGGGCGAACGACAGAACCCGATTGCGCGTCGTGTGGGGAAGTCCGGCAACCATTCGTTCGACGTGGCGGCGATCCACGTCCGCCACCTTGCGCCTCCCCATGTACGCGTAGAGGTGCTTCGCCCAACTCCGGTAATTGGCCACCGTCTTAGGACTCATGCGGCCATTCGCCACGCGCATGGGAACCTGCTCGTTGAAATACCGGTCCAAGGCATCCTCGACGGACGGCGCTTCCTGACGTTCACGCCTGCGTTCGAGCGGGTCTGCGTCCCCGTTGCGAATCGCGTCCAGCTCTGCGCCTGCCCTCCGTCGGGCGTCGGCCAGAGTGATCTCGGAGGGGCGTCCGATTGTGGCTCGGCGCTGCCGCCCTCCCGTCCGGTAGTCAATCACATAGGTCCGGTTGCCCCTCGGGCTGACCTTGAGACCGAGACCCCTGACGCGGGAATCCCATATAATGTGGGGACCGGATCGAGGTTTGGCGTCTCTGACAACCCGCTCCGTCAGCATGTCTGAACCCCAAAAGTCAACAAATAGTCAACACAGGGGCCATAATAATGCTTCCGGCGACGTTAAGTCAAACTAACCTCAACAAACCCATAGTCGCCTGTATAGACGTGCTCCCGCTAATTTGGAGGTAGTCGAGAATAACCGTCAATAATGCTATCCGTTCTGTTTCCCAAGCAGAATGTCGTGGGTTCGAATCCCATCACCCGCTCCATCCCCACCCTTACCTGAAAACCCCTATAATGTCGCTCGGTACAGCACGCCGCCAACCCGACAGGGAGGTATCCCTTTGAGTTCTCGGTCTAGATGTCTAGCCGTGGCCGCGCTGTGCGGCGCACTTTCACTCCTCGTGACGGGCGCCTCTCCTTCGCTCCAGGCCCCCGCCGCTGTCGCGATCCAGCAGAAGGCGCTCCTCCCGGACGGAGCGCCTCAGGTCACGGCCAACGTACGGGTGGCCGACCTCCTGGGCGACGGGACCACGCAGATATTCGCAACGGAGCCGGCGCGCAGCCAGGTCACCTGGGTCAAGGAGGGCGGGGAGGTCGTGGCCTTCACCGAGGGACTGGTCCAGCCGGTCCGCACCCATGTCTCGGACGTCGACGGAGACGGAGACAGGGACCTCCTCGTCGCAGATATCGGCGAGATCTTTCCGACCGACGATCTCGTCGGCCAGGTCGTCCTCTTCCGAAACGACGGGCAGCTGAACTTCGAGCCGGTCATCCTGCTCGACGGCGTCGGGCGGGTCGCCTGCGCAGAGGCTGCGGACCTCGACGCAGACGGCGACGAGGACATCGCCGTCTGCGTCTTCGGCGACGTCGCCGAGGGTAAGGTCGTGTGGCTGGAGCAGAAGGAGGGCTTCACCTTCGAAGAGCACGTCCTGGACGACCGCCCGGGCGCAATCCACGCCTTCCCATTCGACGCCGACGGGGACGGCGACCTCGACATCGCCGTATCCCTGTCGCAGCTCGCCGAGGAGATACTCCTGTTCCGCAACGGGGGAGAGGGCGACTTCACCAGGGAGGTGCTCTTCGCAGCCGGCGACACCGACTTCGGCATGTCCGGACTCGAGCTCGCCGACCTCGACCAGGACGGCGACACCGATATCCTCTTCACCAACGGGGATGAGGGAGACAAGATCGTCGAGGGCGACCCGTACGAGGCTCACCGCCTCGCCTGGCTGGAGAACGACGGTGCAGGCCTCTTCACGATGCACGACATCATCGGACAGTGGGGGGCCTACGCGGTCGTCGTAGTCGACGTCGACTCCGACGGGGACCTCGACATCGTGCTGGCCAACCACCAGGTCGATGAGTGGCATCTCGACACCGAGATACAGAGATTGGTCTGGATGGAGAATAACGGAGCGCAGCGCTTCACAGGACACAGGGTCCTCGACGCGCCTCCTCTGATGCTGACCATCGACGCAATAGACACGGGCAGCAGCCGGCCCAGGATTGTGGGAGGGAGCTTCAACAGGTGCGGCCTCGTGGACAGGGAGTGCGGAGCGGTCGGACACCGCCTGGTGAGCTTCTACATCAGCCCCGGCCGCCTTCCGGGCCCGGCGGCTCCGGCCACCGGCGACAGCGCCGTCGCGGCATTGCCGAGGGCCGCCGCGGCGGTGGGAGTCGCCGCCATCGTTCTGGGCGCCGCCCTGCTGCTGTCACACCGCCGCGATGCGGGAAGCGCCGCCCGCCGACGCGCGCGCACTCGATAATCTACGACACGCCGGGAGATAAAGATGGACAGGATATACTTCGACGCACACGCCACCGTCGGCCCCCGCCCGCGCAAGCACTTCAAGGAGCGCTGGTCCACCGAGCACCTTCTCGACGACATGGACCTGACGGAGATCGCCGGCGCGCTCGTAGTCCACCAAGTAGCCAGGACATACGACCCGGTCTATGGGAACGAGCGGCTCAAGACGGAGCTGGCCAAGGCGCCGGACCGCCTCTTCGGGGCCTGGTGCATCGCTCCTGTCGGCACCCCGGGATTCTTCGGGACCGGTGACGAGATGGTGAGGGCCATGGAGTCGGAGGACGTAAGGGCGGTGTGGATCGAGCCCCACGGAACGGTGGAGGGGGGATTCTCACTCCACCCTGCAGTGATGGGAGCGACCTTCGAGGTGCTTCAGCACTACCGTATCCCGACTATGATGTCCGTCGGCAGCAACTACTATCCCGGCGGATGGGGACGGGACGATCCCTTCACCCTCTTCCACGACATTCTCTCCCGCTATCCACGTCTGCCGCTCATCATCGCCGACCACACCTGGAACCTGCAGCAGCACATATACCCTCTGATGCGGCTGCACGACAACCTGCTTCTCGAAATATCGGCTCTCCAGGCGAACCGCACCATGGAGAGATACGTGGCCGACTTCGGCGACGAGCGCCTCCTGTTCGGCACCGGCATGACCGCCAGATCGCCGGGCGCGGCGCGGGCCTACCTCGACTACGCCCAGATCTCCGATGAGTCGAAGAGAAGGATAGCCGGAGAGAATCTGAGACGCCTCCTGAAAGGACAGGGGCCCGCCCGTCCGGCCCCCAGACGACGCCCCGAAGACCCGATCGTCGCCGACGCCCGGGAGGGCCGGCCTCTATCGGCGCTCACCATCGACGCCCACGCTCACGTTCTCCATGCGGGGGGGCAGACGGCCGGCACCGGCATGACCATGTACGACGGGGGCGCCGAGGGCGTACTGGAGGTGGCGGACTGGTCGGGCGTCGACCGGCTGGCGATGATGAGCTGGAGCGGCCCGACCTGCACAGACGCCCACGAGGGCAACGAGATCGTGTGGGAGGCTATCCGCCGGTTCGGCGACCGCATCGCCGGCATCGCCGTAGTCGACCCCTCGCACATGGACCCGGAGGAGGTGCTGAAGGAGATCCGGCTCCGTCACGTCGATCAGGGCTTCGTCGGGATGAAGCCCTACCCGCAGATGGCGCTGAGCTACGAGGACGAGCGCTTCACCCCCTGGTGGGAGTTCGGCAACGAGCATCGCCTGTTCGCCCTGACGCATGTACTCGGGGCGGATCACACCGGCGGGGTGGAGGGGATCGGCCGGCTGGCCGACCGCTTCCCTGAGATGAGCTGGCTCATAGCCCACTCGGGCAGCACGATCGCCTACGCGGAGGAGGTGGCCGCCTGCATCAGGGAGCACCCCAACGTCTACGCGGAGATCACCTACACATGGGTCCCCAACCGGTGCGTCGAGTTCCTGGTCGAGCGGGCGGGAGAGGACAACGTCGTCTACGGCACGGACCAGCCGATGCGAGACCCTCGCCCCCAGATGGGCTGGGTCGCCTGGGCCGACCTGACCGTGGAGGCTAAGGAGAAGGTGCTGGGCCTGAACTTCCAGCGCGTGCTCGACAGGGCCCGGCCACCCTCCCGCTGATTTTTCTTTTCCTGACTCGGGAGGGAAGCTCCTGTCCTATCCTCCGCGACTCCTCTGTCCCTTCCCCCGGCTCGGCGGGGGAAGGTTAGGATGGGGGCACTCCCCGCAAGGAACGGGACGCACAGCCCCCTGACCCCTACCAGCGCCTCGGCGACTCCTCGATCATCCGGTCGATCAGGTTCCGCGTGATCCGCTGCACCCTCGGATCGACGCCGAAGGTGCCGGGGCAGGCGTCGAGCTTCATCGGCCGGACGGTGTGGCGCGCGGGCATGTGGCCGGGCGGACACGCCAGCCCCTCCGGCCACCATATCGTGCCGGCGTTGAAGACCCAGCCGCCCGCCGGACCGGGATAGACGACCGCGGAGTGGGGCGGGCCCTGCTGAGCCGGGCCGGGCGGCTGGAGGAGAGGCCCGGAGGCCACCACCTCCAGCCCGGGTATGTCGGCGGGCGCGCCGTGGTACTCCCACCCTATCAGGCCGCGGATGGCGTCGCCTGGGCCCATCCCGGTGCCCTTGAAGATCCAGTGGCCGGGACGGGTGACCGTCCAGTCGCCGTAGCCGACGCCGAACGACTTGACTCCCATGAGGCTCTCCTCGTCGTCGAACCGCCTCCTCCGGGCGAAGGCGCGCGCCGGATCGCCCGTCGCGGCGTCGTACGTCTCGATCTCGTGATGGACCGAGTTGCCGGAGAAGAAGGCGATGCTCATCCCGCCGTCCCTGGCATCGCCGGCCCGCTCGAACATCTCCCTCGACCAGTACTCGTCGTGGCCCACCGACAGCATCACCTTGCACCTGTCCAGCACCTCCGGGTCGCGCTCCAGGTCGAGGTTGGAGCAGTAGGTCACGTCGTAGCCCTGCTGCTCCAGCCAGAAGGCCATCGGGTGCTCCCAGAGCAGAAACTCCCCCGACCCGATCGACAGAGAGCTGTCCATGATCGTGGGAAACTTCGCGTAGGGCCGGTCGAAGCTCACCCTCACGTTCGGCCCGCCGTACCAGACCGCCGGGGTCCCGTCGTTGTACAGGGAGTCGTTGCCCGGCCACCGGTTGTAGGCCTGCCAGGTCAGATCGCTCAGCTGCCACAGGATGTCCGACCTGCGCCGCTCCTTGACGATGAAGACGACGTAGCTCTCCGGTCCGTAGAACTCCTCCCGGACGAGCTTCCCCAGGTATACGCCGCTGGGCCACTCCTCCGGTATCGACAGGGTGACGCAGCTCTCCCATCCGCACTCACGCAGGCGCTCGACCGTCATCATCGGCACAGGCTGAGTCCGGCCCTCGAACGGCCCGAGCGTAGCCATGTGACGCCCGCCCGCGCCGGCGTAGAAGCCCATACGGTATATCTCGATCCTGAAGCCTCCGGGAGGGTCCAGGCTCACCTTGATGTCAACGCTGCCGCCCTGGTAGACGCTGGTGGCCGAGACGTACCCCTCGATCGCCGACGAGCGCAACCGGCGGACCAGTGGGTATGAGGCCAGCGTCACCGGATCGTCGAAACGGCAGTTCCGCAGCTGCCACTCGGTCGTGCCGGCGCGGCGGTTCTCCTCGGCCACGGGGCCGTCCGTCCGGTGCGTCTTGGCGTTCAATTTCTCTCCCCTCCGTCTGCTGTCTGCGAGCCCGGCGGCTTCCAGACGATCCATCTGGTCGCTGTGCTACCATACACCAGCGGCCCTCCTCACGCACCAGCTGGAAAGAAAAAATGGACGCGGAGAAGCCGGTACTCTACGACAGCCGCGACGGCCTTGCGGTGGTGACGCTCAACCGTCCTCACCGACTGAACGCGATAAACGGCGAGCTGCTGCGCGACCTGATCGACGCCCTGGACGGCGCCGGACGGGACGACGCAGTAGCCGCCGTCGTGCTGACGGGCGCGGGCAGGGCCTTCTGCGCGGGAGAGGACCTGAAGGAGACCGCCGCCGGAAAGAGCCGAGCGCAGTGGGCCGCCGAGACCGACATGCTGCAACAGGTGCAGCGCAGCGTGATGGCGATGGGCAAGCCGCTGATCGCCGCCGTACGCGGCTACGCGGTCGGCGGCGGGTGCGAGTTCGCGATGAGCTGCGACATCAGGATCGCGGCGGATGACGCCGTCTTCGGCTTCCCCGAGACGAAGCTCGGCATGACCCTCACCACCGCGGGAACCAAGCTGCTCTCGCATCTCGTCGGCCTCGGCAGGGCCAAGGAGCTGATCCTCACGGGCGACTTCATCGACGCTACGGAGGCGCTGCGCATCGGTCTCGTCAACCGCGTCGTTCCGGGCGACCGTCTGATGGAGGAGGCCATGGCCATGGCGGGCAGACTCGCGGAGCGCTCCCCGCTCGCGCTCCGCCTCTCCCGGGCGGCCATCGACGAGGGGCTCCACAGCAGCTTCGAGGAGACGCTGACCCTGGAGGCCGAGCACCTGATGGAGTGCGTCGGCTGGACCGAGTACAGGGGGCGCGTGCAGGACAGGCTGGACGAGATGCGCGGCTCCGGGCGGCAGGACTAAGCGATGGAGCGCGCCGTCTGGAACGAGGAGATCGAGACCCTCTCTCCCGGCGATCAGGCCTCCAGGGAGCGGGATTGGCTCGGCGCGCAGCTGGAGTACGTCTTCTCCAACAGCCCCTTCTACCAACGCAAGCTGCGGGAGGCCGGCCTCTCTCCGAGTCAGGTCAGAGAGCCGGAGGACCTCTCCATGCTCGGCTTCACGACCAAGGAGGAGCTGAGAGAGTCCCAGCTGCGGGCCCCACCCTTCGGAGACTACCTCGCCGCGCCGAAGGAGTCGCTCTCGGTCATGCACAGGACGTCGGGCTCGACAGGACGCTTCCTCTTCACGACGCTGACCGCCGGCGACATGGCGCAGACCAACGAGTGCGGCGCACGCGCCTTCTGGGCGGCCGGACTGCGCCCCCGCCACACCGTCGTCCACTGCCTCAACTACTCGCTGTGGATGGGCGGTTTCACCGACCACCGCAACCTGGAAGCCACCGGAGCGACCGTCGTGCCCTTCGGAGTGGGCAGCTCGGCGCGTCTCCTGGAGACCGTCCGGGAGGGGGGCATAGACGCCATCTCCTGCACCCCGTCATATCCGCGTGTGCTCGAGGCCGTCGCCAAACGTGAGCTGGGCATCGCCCCGGCCGATCTCGGCCTCGAGCTCGGACTGTTCGGAGGAGAGCCCGGCATCGAGAACCCCCGCTTCAGGCGCCGGATCGAGGAGGCGTGGGGCATGCGCGCGGCGAACGCCAACTACGGCATGGCGGAGGCGGTTTGCAACTTCGCATCCGAGTGCGCGGAAGACACCAGCCTGCACTTCGTCGGGCAGGGCGCCCTGCTACCCCAGCTGATCCATCCCGAGTCGGGTGAAGATCTGCTGCTAACGCAGGGGGCCACAGGAGAGCTGGTGCTGACTCATCTGAACAGGGAGGCGCAACCTCTCATACGGTACAGGACGCGGGACCTGATCGAGTGCCTGGCCACGGGAGCCTGCCGCTGCGGACGGACGGGATTCCGCTTCGCCGTCGTGGGCCGCTCCGACGACATGGTCCACGTGCGCGGAGTCAACGTCTTCCCGACGGCCATCGCCGCCGTGCTTCAGAGATTCACCCCGGAGGTGACCGGGGAGTTCCAGATCGTCTTGGCCGGACCCGGCCCACACGACCGCCTCGACATCGCCGTCGAGCGCGGCGAGAGGCTGAGCGCCCTTGAGCAGCAGGAGCTGCGGAAACGGATAGAAAAAAAACTCAGGGAGGAGCTGAGCTTCACGGCCAAGGTGACCCTCGTGGAGCCCGGCTCCATCCCGCGCACCGAGATGGGAAAGACGTCAAGGCTGGTCAGGATCGGCTGACCGCGCTCCGAGGGGAAGAAAAACTACGCCGTACCCGGGCGGGATGCGTGAGGGTCCGGCATGCTGTAGACGACCTGGGGCGGCCCGGGGCGCGTACGGTCCCGCGACCTGATGACGTCGACCACGTACCCGCACTGGAGGCACTCCATATAGTCGCCGTAGGCGTCATGGCTCGCGTTGAAGAATCCGCCGCACCTAGGGCAACTCTTCAAATCCACCATATGCGTCAACATCATCCGCCCCTCACACTAGATACTGTGGTTTAGGATTCTAAACCCTCCAGCCCGATCGCGCAATGGGGTTCCGTTGGGACATTCCCATCGGATCGGCCCTTCGTGTAACATACCGAATCGCGTCGAGGTACCCCCACCATCAAGACACCCTCGTGAGGAGAAAAAATGAGCGCGGCGTCTCCCTTCGACGACAGGGTCGCCCTGGTCACCGGGGCTGCGAGCGGCATCGGACGCTCGATCGCGGCCGCCCTCGCGGAGCGCGGAGCAAGGGTCCTGGTGCACGACGTCAGAGAGTCGGGCAGAGAGGTGGCTGAGGAGGTCGGCGGAGCCTTCCTCCACGCCGACCTCTCCGACATGGAGCAGACCCGCGGCCTCGCGCGTCAGGCGCTGGCCGCGGAGGGCAGGGTCGACATACTGGTGAACAACGCCGGCTTCCAGCACATGTCCGACGTGGAGAGCTTCCCCGAGGAGACCTGGGCAAAGCTCGTCCAGGTGCTGCTCGTCGCGCCGTTCCAGCTGATCAAGCACCTGATTCCGGGGATGAAGGAGCGCCGCTGGGGGCGTATAGTCAACATGTCCTCCATCCACGGGCTGGTGGCCAGCCCGTACAAGTCGGCGTACGTGGCCGCCAAGCACGGTCTCGTGGGGCTCACCAAGACGGTGGCCATCGAGGCGGGCGAGGACCGGGTGACCGTCAACGCCATCTGCCCAACCTTCACCCGGACGCCGCTGGTAGAGCGGCAGATAGGCGAGCAGGCGGCGATCCTGGGCATCTCCGAGGACCGCGTCGTCCAGGAGGTGATGCTCGCCAACGCGGCGATCAAGAGGCTGGTGGAGCCGGAGGAGGTCGCCGCCCTCGCCTGCTACCTCGCCTCCGACGAGGCGAGGTCGATCACCGGCGCAGCCTTTCCGATCGACGCCGGCTGGACGGCCCGCTAGGCCGCCTCTCTCACCCGGTCCTGACGACCACCCTGAACCTTCTCATCGCACACGACGACCGGAGCTCGGTCCAGCTCACCACCTCGCCCTGAGCGAGGCGCAGCCCCGCCTCCGGGACGGTCTCCGCTCCTCCACGGCAGAGCTGTCCCAGAGGCTCTCCCGAGGTGGAGTGCAGGAACCAGACGGCGCCGGTCCGGCTCTCTCCGGTCTCTCGTCTCATACTTTCCTCCCGCCGGCGGCGGGCCGCCGATCATACCGGTAGACGACGGAGCCCCCTGCATTGGCGCCGCCCCTCCCCACAGTCTATGATAAGACCATCATGCCGTACGAGTCTCCCCCCTCCAGCCGGCCCCGGCGGCGCTCTCCGGAGCGCGCCGTCGCCGCCCTGTGGAGCAGGGCGCACACCCTGTCCGACGGTCTGGTCACCGAGGACGGCAGGAGGCTTACCGTCGTCTACCCCGGCCGGCCGAACTCCCGCGCCGGCCCCGACTTCATGGACGCCGTGATCCAGGACGCTTCGGGCCGCCGGATCGCCGGCGACGTCGAGCTGCACGTCGACGCGCCCGACTGGTACGGGCACCGGCACCACCTGGACCCCGCCTACAACGGAGTGGTGCTCCACGTGGTGCTGCGGTCGAGGGGCTCGACCGCCTCGCGGCAGCAGTCCGGGACGGAGGCCCCCGTAGCCGCCCTCCCCGGCGGGCGTCCGGACGCGGTCGCCGCCGCCCCGTCGCCCGCCCTGGACCTGCCCGGTCCACGCGGCTTGGAAGACCTGCTAGACAGAGCGGGGGCGGACAGGTTCATCGCCAGGAGCGACGGCTTCAGGGCCGAGCTGGCGTCGGACACCGCCGACCAGGTGCTGTACCGCGCGCTGATGGAGGCGCTCGGATACGCCTCGAACCGCAAGCCTTTCAGGCGGCTCGCCTCCCTGGTCCCCATCTCGGCCCTCTCCGCGCTAAAGAGAGAGCCGCCGCGCACCAGGGAGCTGTGCGCCCGCGCCATGCTCCTCTCCGCCTCCGGGATGCTGCCCCGCGCCGGGGACGAGACGGAGCGCCGGGAGCTGCGCAGGCTCGCAAGGCTGCTCCCCTCGGGCCGCGCCATGAGCTCCTCCCAGTGGCGGACGTTCCGTGTGAGACCCGCGAACCACCCGCTGAGACGCATCGAGGGGGCCGCGCTTCTCTTCGCCCGGTTCGCGGAGAGCGGGCCGGCCTCCGCGCTGGAGCGGCTGATGGACGCCGGGGGCGGCCGGCTCCTGACGGAACGTCTCACCGTCCCCTCCCTGATCGGCCGGGGGCGCGCCTCGGACATGGTGGTCAACGTCGTTCTGCCCTTCATGCACGCCTACGGCGGCGTCCGGGGCTCGGAGGCGATCGTGAAGAGGAGCGCCCGCCTCTACCAGGAGCACCCGGCGCTTCACGACAATGAGGTCACCACGGAGATGAGGCGTCTCCTGAACGCGCCGGCCGCCGCGGCTGGCGCCATGCGCCAACAGGGGCTGCTCCATCTGTACAGGCGGATGGGGAGAAGGGCGGTGAGGGAGACTGCGGCCCGGGCGGGCGGTCTAGCGCAGCTCGTCGAGGATCCGGGCCACCTCGACAGCCCTCGTCAGGTCGCCGCGCCTCTGGTACAGGTCTAAAGCCCGTTCAAAGTCGGAGACGGCCAACTCGGTACGGCCCTCGTCCCGGTGGAGCATCCCGCGCTGCTTGTAGGCCTGGGCGAGGGTGGGCTCCAGCTCGATAGCCCTGTCGAAGTCCTCCCTCGCCGGAGCCAGCTGCTCCTCGTTGTAGTAGGCGAGCCCCCGGCCGAAGTAGGCCCGTCCATACTCGGGCAGTCTGCGGATCACCAGGCCGAAGGCGGCTATCGCGTCCTTCCACTGGGCGGCCTCGATCAGGCGCACCGCGTAGAGGTAGTCGAACAGCACGCCGGTCTGGACGGGCGTGGACTCGGGCTCCGCAGCAGGCTCCGGCGAGGGAGAGGGGGATGGAGAGGGAGACGGGGCCGGAGAGGGGGCAGGCACAGGCGTCGCGGTGGCCGTGGGCGCCGCCTCCGGAGTCGGCGAGGCGGGGGTCGACTCGGAACCGGACTCCGAGCATCCGGCGAGGACGACCGCGGCCAGGAGAACCGGCAGCAACCAGATACGGGACAAACTGAATCACCTCTCCCGTTCGGGCCCGATGCCAGCCCGGCTTGCGGAAGCGTCGCCTGATGTCTAGGATACCATAGGTTCGTTCCCGTTCAGCAGGAGGAGAAAAAGATGATACGCAGCCTTGACGGCGTGAGTCCGAGAGTCCACCCCGAGGCCTTCGTCAGCGAGGCCGCCTACGTCATAGGCGACGTGGAGATCGGCGCGGGCTCCAGCGTCTGGCCGGGCGCGGTGGTCCGGGCAGACAACGGCAGCATCACCATCGGCGCCAACACCTGCGTGCAGGACAACTCGGTCGTGCACGGCGACGACGACGTCGTGATCGGGGACAACGTGGTCATAGGCCACAGGGTGCTCTGCCACGCCCACAGGGTCGGAGACCGGGTGCTCGTCGGCAACGGGGCCACGGTCAACGACGGGGTGAAGATAGGCGACGACTGCCTGCTGGCGTCCGGCACCATGGTGGTCGACAACATGAGCATCCCGTCCGGCTCCATCGTGATGGGCGTGCCCGGCAGGGTCAGGGGCAGCGTGGAGGAGCGCCACCGCAAGCTGATCGGCTACTACTCCGACCAGTACGCCAAGAAGACCCGCCGATACAAGCGCCAGGGCGGACTGGAGTAGGACAGACACGACAAAGGGAAGCACCCTCACCTCAATCCTCTCCCGTCGAGGGAGAGGAGGCAAGCCCCCCATCTCAATCTTCCCCCGCGGAGCCGGGGGAAGAGGTAAGAGGGCCCACCGCGGAACGTGGACGCCCGGCTACATCCTCTCCGGGGCCTCCATGCTCATCAGGTCGAGGCACCGGGCCAGCGCCACCCTCGCCGCGTCCACCAGCTGGAGCCGCGCCCTCGTGACGGCGGCCTCGTCCGGGTCGCCGGAGATGACCCGGCAGCGCTGGTAGAAGAGGTGGAAGGCGGTGGCCAGCTCCACCGCGTAGTGGGGCAGGTGATGCGGAGCGAGGGAGACGGCCATCTGCTCCACTAGCTCCGGGAGATGGAGCATCTTCCGTATCAGCGCCAGCTCCGCCTCGTGGCTGAGCAGGCTCAGGTCCGCCGAGTCGTACCCTATCCCCCTCTCCCCGGCCAGGCGGAGGATGCCGGCGATGCGCGCGTGGGCGTACTGGACGTAGTAGACGGGGTTCTTGTCGGACTCCTCCTTCGCCAGCTCCATGTCGAAGTCCATCTGGCTGTCCGCCGCCCTGGAGAGGAAGAAGAAGCGGCAGGCGTCCGCGCCGACCTCCTCGACGAGCTCACGCACCGTTATGACATCGCCGGCCCGCTTGGACAGGCGCACCGTCTCCCCGCCGCGCTTGAGCGTCACGAGCTGGTAGATGAGGAGGTCGAGCCGCTCCGGGGCCACCCCGATCGCCGACGCCATCGCCTTCATGAAGGATACGTGGCCCTGGTGGTCGGCCCCCAGGACGTCGATCACCCTGTCGAACCCTCTCTCGAAGAACTTATCGAAGTGGTAGGCGACGTCGGTTGCGAAGTACGTGGGCGCGCCGGTGCCGCGCACGACGACCTTGTCCCTGTCGTCGCCCAGGGCCGTCGACCTGAACCACGTGGCGCCCTCCCGATCGACCAGGTAGCCGGCGTCCCGGAGGAGCGACATCGCCCGGTCGAACTGCCCCCCGGAGAGGAGGCTCCGCTCGCTGAACCAGACGTCGTAGCCGATCCTGAGACCCTCCATGTCGGCGCGTATCTGCGCCAGCATCCGCCGAAGGCCCATCTCTCCCATCTCCCGCACCGCCGCCCCCTCCTCCATCGGCGGAAGGAATCGGCCGCCCACGTCTTTCTTGATATCTTCGGCCAACACCGTGAGATACTCTCCCTGGTAGCCGTCGGAGGGTAGCTCCGCCCGATGACCGAACGCCTGGAGATACCGCGCGTAGAGGCTCCGTTTGAACAGCTCCATCTGGTTGCCGGCGTCGTTGACGTAGTACTCGCGCTGCACGTGGTAGCCGGCGGCCTCGAGCAGGTTGGCCAGGGCGCTGCCGAAGACGGCGCCCCTGGCGTGGCCAACGTGGAGCGGCCCCGTCGGGTTGACGCTTACGAACTCGACCTGCACCCGCCGTCCCCGGCCCAGCGGCACGTCTCCGAATGAGGCGCCGGCGGCTCTGATCACGCCGACCTGCCGGGCGAGCCACTCGCCGCTCAGATCGAAGTTGATGAAGCCGGGGGGCGCCGCCCACACCCTCTCCAGCCACGCCGGACGGGGGGCCCTGTCGACGACCGCCTGGGCGATCTCCGTCGGGCTCATCCTCATCGAGCGCGCGAGCTTGAGGGGAAGGCTGCAGGCGTAGTCGCCGTGGTCCGGCTTCTGGGGGCGCTCGATGAGGGGCTCCGGGACGTCCGCTTCCGGGAGGCCCCCGGCGCTCTGCGCCTCTTCGACGGCCCGGCCCACCAGCCCGGCCAGCTCCGCGGCTACGTTCATTGTTGCACGCTAGCGCACAACTTCTATGGCGGCGCCATCCGGCATCGTGGAGCGCTCTACGACCGAGCCCACGACGGCGCGGGTCTCGACGCCGCCCGCCTTCAGCTCCCCGAGCAGCTCGCCGGCGCGCTCCTCTGGGACAGAGATGAGGAGGCCGCCGGAGGTCTGGGCGTCGCACATCAGCAGCCGATCCTCTTCGGTGAGGGAGGAGTCCCACGCGACGGCCCCGAGCGTCGATTCGAGGTTGCGGCGCGTGCCGCCGGGCGCGACGCCCCGGTCGAGAAGTTCCCGGACGCCGTCGAGGACGGGTATCCGTCCGACCGAGACGCGGGCGCCGACTCCGCTCCCCTCCGCCATCTCTCTCAGGTGGCCCACGAGTCCGAACCCGGTCACGTCGACGCAGGCGTTGACTCCGACCCTGACCATCGCCTCCGACGCGGCGTCGTTGAGCGTCGACATAACCTCCACGGCCTCGTCGAGGACGGACTGGTCTACGACCTGCTGCTTGCCGGCGGTGGTGATGACCCCGCTGCCTATCGGCTTCGTGAGGACGAGCGTGTCTCCGGGACGCGCCCCGGCATTGGTGACCTGGGCTCCGGGCCTGACGGTCCCGGTCACGGCGAGGCCGTACTTAGGCTCGGCGTCGTCCACCGTGTGGCCGCCGACGATGAGCACTCCCGCCTCCCGTGTCTTGGCGGCGCCTCCCTGGAGTATCCGGGCGAGGATGTCCTTGGGGAGGGAGGTGGGAAAGGCGACTATGTTGAGGGCGAGCAGGGGCGCTCCCCCCATCGCGTAGACGTCGCTGAGGGCGTTCGCCGCGGCCACCTCTCCGAAGACGTACGGGTCGTCGACGATAGGAGGGAAAAAATCGACCGTCTGGACGAGGGCGACGTCGTCGTTCAGCCTGTATACGGCGGCGTCGTCGGCTGTGCCGATCCCGACCAGTAGGTCGGGGTCGGAGACGGCTGGCAGCTGGCGCAGCACCTGCGCCAGGTCCGTCGGACTAAACTTGGAGGCTCAGCCTGCGCAGCTGGCGAGGCTGGTCAGCCGGATTTCTTCCATTTTTTTCCTTTCTGAGGCGGCTCTGTGAAGAGTATAGCAGACGGACTTTGGGATAACTGTCCAGATACGGGAACCCGGGATGGCAAGCGCCTCGCCACGCCCCAGGCCCCTCACTTCGTTCGGGGTGACAAGCTATTACCAGCCGCCGATCGCCCGTCCGAGCCGGAGCCCGGCGAGGACGGCGGACAGGCCCACGGCCACCTGGAGGAGGACGTTGGCCGATCCGGCTAGATAGGCGCCTTCCCGCAGGAGTCTGATCGTGTCGATCCCGAAGGCGGAGAAGGTGGTGAAGCCCCCCAGCAGGCCGACGATCAGGAAGGCCTGGGCCTCGGAGCTGAGCGGCTGGCGCGCCTCCGCGAGCCCCGCGAGCAGGCCGATGAGGAGGCAGCCTGCCCCATTGACGGCCAGCGTTCCGTAGGGAAAGCCGGCTGCGCCCGCGGCGCTCTGCACCCACGTTCCGATGAGGTAGCGCATCGCGGCGCCGACGAGACCGCCCGCACCGACGAGGAGGAGTGTCACGTACCGGCTAGCCCCGCTTCGCTCCGGCGCGCCTCTTCGGAGGCCGCGCGGCCTCGTAGTGACTGACCCACTCCTCCATCGGCGTGCGGGCGACCGCCTCGCCTATCAGGTCGAGCGGCAGGTCGTCCAACCTCCTGAATCGGACGCACGACTTGCCCATGTCCAGCCTCTTGCCGGTGGCCCTGTAGCTATCGACGAACCAGCGTTGGGTCTCCGGGTCCCCGTAGATGCTCATCAGATGGACGGAGACGTATTTTTTCTCCGAGGCGATGGCGGCGTACATGAGGGGGTGACCGTTGTAGGTCTTCGGGTAGCGTTCGAGTGGGACGACGTAGGCGATCATGCCGAAGTCGATCGCCTCCTCGTACCCGTCCGGGAGGTTGGCCAGGACGATCTCCCGGACGGCGGAGACGGCCTCGCGCCTCTCCGGGGTCAGCTCCTCGAGGTACTCATCGACGGTTGCGGCGCCACTCTTCACGGTTCACCTCCCTGTCCTAGCTCTTCAGTCTGGTCATGCCGGGATCGTACAGCGGCTCCTCGCTGACGGTCGCCGGATAGCGCCTTCCAAAGTACTCCACCTCCACACCTGTCCCGACCTCGGCATGCTCCGCAGGCAGATACGCGTAGGCGATGCTCCTCCCGACGGTGTAGCCGAAGTTGGCGCTGGTGACGTATCCGATGCGCCGGTCTCCCTTCAGGACCGGCTCCTTGCCCATCACGAGGTGGGCCCGGTCGTCGAACACGAGGCAGGAGAGGCGCCTGGAGACGCCCTCCTCACGGGCGCGGATCAGGGCGGCCCGGCCTATGAAGTCGCCGGAGTCGAGACGGACGGCGAAGTCCAGTCCGGCCTCGAGCGGGTTGTACTCGGTGTGGATGTCGGCTCCCCACAGGCGATAGCCCTTTTCGAGACGGAGCGACTCGAAGGCGCCCCCGCCGGCCGCCGCCAGACCCAGGGGCTCGCCGGCCTCCCAGAGGATGTCCCACATCCGCGGACCGAACTCCGCCGGGGCGTACAGCTCCCATCCGAGCTCTCCGACGTAGGAGATGCGGACCGCAAGCGCCGGGACCTCCTGAATCTCTATCGTCCGGGCCGACATGTAGGGGAAGGCGGCGTTGGACAGGTCGGACGCCGTGACCCGCTGCAGCACCTCCCTCGCCCGCGGCCCCCAGAGTCCGAGGCAGCAGCGGCTGGAAGAGAGATCGGTCATCGCCACGGAGCCGTCCTTCGGGAGAAACCGCCCCATCCAGTGGAGATCGAGCGGGGCGGTCGCGCCGGAGGTTACGACGAGGAAGCGGTCCCGGCCGAGCCGGGTGACGGTCAGGTCGCACCTGATCCCGCCCCGCTCGTTGAGCATCGACGTGTAGGTCGTACGTCCGACGGGGCGGTCGACCCGGTTCGAGGTCAGGCGCTGGAGATAGTCCAGCGAACCGGGGCCGGAGACCTCGATCTTGGCGAACGGAGTGAGATCGAAGAGGCCGACGCGCTCCCTGACCGCGCGGTGCTCGGCTGCGATGATCGGGGACCATTCGCGCGCCTCCCAGCCGGAGCGCGGCGGGAAGTCCGGCATCGGCAGACCGGCGTTCGACTCGTACCACTGCGGCCTCTCCCAACCGGCGCTCTCGAAGAACTGCGCGCCGAGCTTCCGTTGTCTCGAGTGGAAGGGAGTAAGGCGCAGGTTGCGCGGCTCGGCCGCCTGTTCGAGGGGGTGCTTGATGTCGTACACCTCCCGGTACTGCTGCGCGGCCCGGGCGCGCACGTACGGCCGGGAGAGGGCGTGGGGATGGAATCGGGCGATGTCCATCTCCCTCATGTCGAGAGAGGGATAGCCGGTATCCATCCACTCCGCCATCGTCCTGGCGACCCCTCCCGCGTGCGTGATCCAGACGGCCTGCGCCGACCAGAACCCCCTGACGTCCGGCGACTCGCCCAGCACCGGGAAGGCGTCCGGCGTGAAGGAGAACATGCCGTTGTAGCAGTCGATCAGCTCGGCGTCCCTCAGCGTGGGGAGCACCTCCGCCGTGACCTCCAGGGCGCGCTCGAAGTGCTCCGGCGTCCACGGCACGATCGACGGCATCCTGGGAGCCTCATGGTGCGGGAGGATGTCGTCGGCGTCGACCAGCAGCGGCTCGTGCTGGTACGAGCCGATGGCGTAGCCCTCGCCCCGCTGACGGAAGTACATCGCCTCGTCCTGATGCCTCAGGATGGGGTGGGTCGCCTCCGCCGTCTCTCCCTTCAGCTCCGGCAGCGGCGCCGTCCAGGCCAGCAGGTGCTGCATCGGATAGAGGGGGATGGACACTCCCGCCATGCGTCCGATCCGGGGGCCCCAGATGCCGGCGGCGGCGAGCACCATCTCCGTTTCGATCCTTCCCCTGTCGGTCTCCACGGCCCTGACCGCCCCGCGCCTGACCTCGATGCCGGTGACGGTGGTGTGTCCGTGGAAGCTGACGCCGTTCCGGCCCGACTCCCGCGACATCGCCTCGCAGGCCTTCGGGGTCTTGGCCAGCCCGTCCGTCGGGGTCCACATCGCCCCCAGGATGCGGTCGCTCAGGAAGGGTATCTTCTGAAGGGACTCGCGCGCGTCGATCACCTCGGCGTCGATGCCCCAGGTCCTCCCCACGCCCGCCTTGCGCCTCAGGTCGAGGAGGCGTTCGGGCGTCCAGGCGATCTCGAGGCTGCCGACCGGAGTCCAGCAGGGCTCGCCATCGAGCTCGAGGGATGAGTAGAGCTCGACCGTATGCCTGGCGAACTCGGCCATCGCCCTCGACGGGTTGATCTGGAAGACGAGTCCGGGCGCGTGGGTGGTCGAGCCGCCGGTCTCGAACAGGGGCCCCTGGTCGACTACGACGATGTCCCGCCAGCCCCTCTTGCTCAGGAAGTATGCGACGCCGCAGCCGACGATGCCGGCGCCGATGATGACCAGTCTGGCCGAGGTCTGCATGTAGCACCTGCCGGGCTCGAGTAGCAGCAGGGTACAACAGCGGCAGGCAGACCGCCAAGAGACCGGGGCGATGGGCAACTGTTCGGGGTTGAGGGGACCCCCATCTCAATCTTCCCCCGCGGACGGGGGAAGAGGTAAGCAGGGCGATCCGGGTCAGGGCGGGATGCCGCAGTCCCATCCGAGGTCAATGCCCTTTTCGATGGCCTTGCGCTCCCACTTGCTGAGTCCGATGCGGCGGCCGGGCCTGGACTCGTAGTCGTCCGGGGGATCAGGGATGCCTTGGTGGCGCTCTGGTGGGGAGCAGGATGCGGGCGAGACGCCCGCGCTCCCAGTGGCGGGCCCACCTTCCTTCTCCCGGCATTCCTCCTCTTCCTCGTCATCGAGGCGGCGGCGCTCGGCCTCGGCTCGAACGCCGGCCTCGCGCCGGGCGCGGGCGGCTTCGGAGCTGGGCCTGTCGTCGTCGGTCGCGTCGTCGAAGCCGCGGCGAATGAGCGCCTTCAGGTCGACCCGGTGGTACGGCTTGAAGCCGGGGAAGAGCTTATCTATGAGCTTCATGGCGTCCTGGAGGGAGAGTCCGGGACGCCCGGGGTCGACCTCCCTGGAGTAGGCCCGCGCGGCGAGGTGCTTTGCGGCCCTGATCCAGTGGTGGGGTCTGAAGTCGTTCATCTCTCCCCTGACGACGGCGGTGAGGAAGTCGGCCATCTTCCTGCCCTTGTCGGTCTTCTGCCTGACGAGGGTCGGGAGGCGAAAGAGGGTCTCCTCGGAGAGGGTGATGACGGGACGCCTGGGCGTCCCGGCGTTCGCGGTCCTCGGCGAGTTTGGCGCGGCGGGCATGGGCGTCGACGCGGGCACGGCGCCGGCGGGCGTGATGATCGAGGCCTGATCGACGGCGAGCCTTCCGAAGCCTATGCTGTCGAGGAGGAGCTGTGCGTCGAGGCGCTCGTAGGGCTTTGCGCCGACGGAGTCGTCCTCCATGATCCTGATGAGGCAGTCGACGATGGCTTCGCCGTCGCCGGTGATCTGGCGAATGTATTCGGCGTACTCGTCGATGTCATCGGCGAGCTCGGCGGCGGCGGTGGCTAGGGTCGGCGCGGAGCCCATGAGTCCTCCGAACGGGCGTTGTATAATTTCATTATGGGGCATTAGAACATATATGTCAAGGGGGTAAGGCGGAAGCGGGGACCCCCATCTCAATCTTCCCCCGCGGACGGGGGAAGAGGTAAGCAGGCGGCCCTTCGACAGGCTCCGGGCGAACGGACACATCAAGTCTGAACAGTCACGGCGATGGGTATGGCGGCTGCCGACAGCGGCGTGAACCTGGAGTAGAATATGCGGGCTATCCGCCGATTGTCATAGAATAGACGACCGGAGCGCGGGTTCTACGCAAGATTAGGTAGGCCAAACGGAGGGGAACGTGACTACACCGGTTGTAAGGGATGATGCGGGCGAGCTGAGCTGTCCGGAGTGCGGGAAGGCGATGCGCAGGGAGTTCGACGGGGTGCGCAATCCGCCCATGCCCGGAGTCTTCTGGTTCTGCGTGAACCCGGAGTGCGGGGACGGCAGGCGGAACAGGCTTTACAGCGGCGGCTAGGAGGACGGCGGTGGGAAGCGTGTTCCACAGGTGAGAGAATGCGGGCGAGACGCCCGCGCTCCCAGTAGCGACGGAGGACGGGCGATGAGGATGTACCTGGGCGGAGAGTGGATCGACGGGGACCTGAGCAGCGAGGTGTTCAACCCCTACGACGGCTCGGTGATCGACACGGCGCCGAGGGCGGGCGTGGAGGATGTGGACGCCGCGATATCCAGCGCCGTCCGGGGCGCGGAGGCGATGGCGCGGATGCCCGCGTACGAGCGCTTCCTGCTGCTTCGCCGGACGGCGGACCTGCTCGAAGAGCGGATGGAGGATCTGGCGCGCACGATCACGCTGGAGGAGGGGAAGATCATCGCCGAGGCCCGGACCGAGGTCGGCCGGGCCATCCAGACGATCAGCCTCTCCGGCGAGGAGGCGAAGCGGCTGTACGGCGAGACGGTGCCGATGGACGCCGCGCCCGGCTGGACCGGACAGATGGGCTTCACCATTCGCGTCCCGTGCGGAGTGGTGGCGGCCATCAGCCCGTTCAACTTCCCTCTCAACCTGGTGTGCCACAAGGTCGGCCCGGCTCTCGCGGCCGGCAACTCGGTCATCATCAAGCCGGCGTCCGACACGCCGCTCTCGGCGCTCAAGCTGACGGAGATACTGCTGGAGGCGGGCGCCCCGCCAGAGGCCGTCCAGTGCGTAACGGGACCGGGAGGGCTGATCGGCGACGCGATCGTCTCCGACCCGCGCGTGCGGAAGATCAGCTTCACCGGTAGCCGGGACGTCGGCGAGCACATCTGCAGGACGGCGGGACTCAAGAGGGTCACGATGGAGCTCGGCTCGAACTCTCCGTTCATCGTCATGCCCGACGCCGACATCGACAAGGTGGTCGGCGCGACGATCACCAGCGGCTACGCCAACGCGGGCCAGGTCTGCATCTCCGCGCAGAGGATCATCACCAGCCGGGAGCTCTACGCCGACTACCTCGACGCGCTCACCGCGGGCGTACAGGCGATAAGCACCGGGGACCCGCTGGACGAGAGCGTCCGCATGGGGCCGATGATCCGGGAGCAGGACGCCGACCGCGTCGACGAGTGGATACGGGAGGCGGAGGCGGGCGGCGCCCGGACGGTCGCCGGTGGAGAGCGCGACGGCGCCATGTACGCTCCGACGGTCGTCGCCGACGTCAGGCCGGAGATGCGCGTCTCGTGCGAGGAGCTGTTCGGACCGGCGGTGGCGGTCACTCCCTTCTCCGACATGGACGAGGCGATAGCGATGGCCAACGACTCGAACTACGGACTCAGCGCGGGCATCTTCACGCAGAACGTCGACTGGGCGATGAGGTTCGCGCGAGAGGTCGACTCCGGCAGCCTGCACGTCAACTCCGGGCCCGGCTGGCGGGCCGATCTGATGCCCTACGGCGGCCTCAAGGAGAGCGGCATGGGGAAGGAGGGCCCCCGCTACGCGATCCAGGAGATGACCGAGCTCAAGATGGTCGTCTTTCACCCGTAGCGCCGCGCGGCGCTCTAGCGTGCGTGTTGACGCCCCCGGTGACCCGGCTTAGAATAGAATCATACGGTCGTAGACCACAGCGAGGATGGACATGCCGAACGCCACACGACAGCCGATGACCATAAACATATCCAGAGAGGCGGCGGAACACGTTCGCCAGTTTGCCGGCCAGGCCGGCAAACCGGGCACCAACCTGCGGGTTGGAGTCAAGGGCGGCGGATGCTCCGGACTCACCTACATGCTGGATCTCGTCGAAGAGCCGAAGGACGACGACAAGGTAATCCGCGACCACGGACTGGAGTTGTACGTCGACCGGAAGTCATACATCTTCCTCGCCGGCACGACGCTGGAGTACTCCGGGGGGCTCAACGGCAAGGGGTTCGTCTTCAACAACCCCAACGCGAAGACGACCTGCGGCTGCGGCACCTCTTTCAGCGTCTGACGGAGGCCGGGGCCGGGGGGAGTGGATTCCCGCCTTCGCGGGAATGACGGCTGCGTAAGGTTTCCCTGTGCAGGAATCATCCACGCTGATGACGGAGACTTCCGCGGGCGCGCGGGCGTGGACGACGGCCCGCGTCTACACGAGCGTCGAGGCGGAGTACGAGGCCGCGACCCGGCGCGCCGGGCTCGTCGACCGGAGCCCGGCGGGCAGGCTGAAGCTGACCGGAGCCGACAGCCTCGACCTGCTCAACCGGTTGACGACCAACGATCTGACCCCACTCACTCCCGACGGTCCGGGCGCGGCCACCGTGCTGACGTCGAACAAGGGCCGCGTGATCGACCTGCTGACCGTTTTTTCCCTTCAGGACGGCCTTCTCGTGCTCACGTCGCCGGCGGCGCGGCAGAGGGCGGCGGAGTGGATAGAGTTCTACATCATCATGGACGACGCAGCCGTCCGCGATCAGACGGACGAGACGTGCGCCGTGTCGGTGATCGGGCCGGACGCCGCCGGCCTGCTGGACCGCCTCACCGGAGGAGAGGCGTCCCCCCTGGGTCTGTACGGGCACCGGAGCGTCATCATCGACGGGGCCGAGGCGCGGCTGGCGCGGACCGACTTCGCCGGAGTCCCCGGATACGAGCTCATCGCGCCAGCGGACCTCGGCGAGAAGCTGTGGACGGCACTCAGGGCGCGGGGAGCGGAGCCGGTGGGAGGGGAGGCGTTGGAGGCGGTACGCATATGGCGTGGAGTGCCGGCGCACGGCGCTGAGCTGACCGAGGCCCGCAATCCCCTGGAGGCCGGTCTCGTGCGGTTCGTCAGCTTCAACAAGGCGTGCTACATAGGGCAGGAGGTGGTCGCCCGGCTCAACACCTACGACAAGGTGCAGCGGAGCCTCGTCGGGCTGTCCTGGAAGGCTGAAGGAGATCCGGGGGAGAAAACCCTGTTCGCGGGAGAGCGCGCAGCCGGAGATCTGACCTCTTCGGCCACGATACCCGGCGTTGCAAGAGCCGTGGGCCTCGGCTACGTCCGCAGGGCCCACGCCGAGCCGGGCGCCGTGCTGACCACGGCAGCGGCCGGCGCCGGGGTGGAGGTCACCGTCGAGGAGCTTCCCTTCAGACCGTGAGGGAGAACCCTCCGTCGACCACCACGACCTGACCGCGAATCATCTCCGCCTCGTCCGTGCACAGGAAGGCGACGACCTTCGCCACGTCCCCGGGCGTCAGCGCGCGTCCGGCCAGAGTGCTCTTCGACGCCTCGACCATGTCGCCGCGGTTCGGGAAGTGGTCGAGCGCCGACGTATCCATGTAACCGCCCGAGACGGCGTTCACCGATATCCCCTTCGGGGCGAGCTCCACGGCGAGGTAGCGCGTAATCGCCTCCAGCGCAGCCTTCGACGTCCCTACTGAGAAGTAGTAGGGCAGCACCCTCTGAGACCCCTGGCTGGTGATGTTGACGATCCTGCCCCCCTCCTCCATGATGCGGGAGGCCTCTATCGCGCACAGCCACGGGGCGCGGGCGTTGATGTTCATCGTCCACTGCCAGTGCTTGTCGGTCAGCTCGGCCGCCGGCCGTTGGACTCCCGAGGCGGCGTTGTTGATCAGGATGTCGAGCCGGCCGAAGGCGCTCCGCACCCGGTCGAAGAGAGTCCCTATCTTCTCGACGTCTCCCAGGTGAGCCCTGACCTTGAGGCAGCGGACGCCCAGGGCGGAGATCTCCTCCTCGGCGGCGGCGGCGGCTTCGTGGTCCCTCAGGTAGTTGAAGGCGACGTCGGCTCCCCGCCGCGCCAGCTCGAGCGAGATCGCCCTGCCGATGCCCCTCGACCCGCCGGTGACGAGGGCCACCCTGCCGCCGAACGTCAATTCGAGCATCTCCTGAAGAGAGCCCCCATCTCAATCTTCCCCCGCCGACGGGGGAAGAGGCAGGAGCAGGTTCGCAACGAGGGCCTCTTACCATCTCCATTCACATGATGGGAGAGGAGACAAAACCTCATCAGATGGCGAGTCCGCCGTCGACGCTGATGACCTGACCCGTCACGTACTTGGCGTTCACGCCCGCGAGATATGCGACGAGATGGGCGACGTCGTCCACCTCGCCGAAGTGCCCCTGCGGGATCCACGTCAGTATCTTGTCCTTGATCCGCTGCGGCAGCACATCGACGGTGTCGGTGCTGATGTAGCCGGGCGTGACGGTGTTCACCGTGATGCCCCTGGTGGCCACCTCCTTGGCGAGGGCCTTGGTGAAGCCGACGATGCCCGCTTTGGAGGCAGCGTAGTTGACCTGGCCGGCGTTGCCCCGGAGACCGACGACGGAGCCGATGCTGATGATCCGTCCCCACCTCCGTCTGAGCATCGTGCGCAGCACCGCCCTGGCGCAGTAGAAGGTGCCGTTCAGGTTCGTCGACAGCACGCTCTCCCACTGCTCGTCCGACATCCGCACCATCAGCGTGTCGTCGATGATCCCCGCGTTGTTTACGAGGATGTCCACCTGCCCCCAGGCGTCGTTGATGCTCTCCACCATCTCGCCGACCTGGTCCAGACGCCCGACGTCGGCATGCACGGTCATCGCCTCCACGCCCATCTCGCGTATGGCGGAGGCGACCTGTTCCGCGGCGTCCGCGGAGGTGTTGAAGTTGACGGCGACCCTCACGCCCTTCTCGGCGAGCCGGAGGGCGACGGCCCTGCCGATCCCCTTGGACGCGCCGGTGACCAGCGCCGATCTACCTTCGATGTCCGACACCGTCAGCTCGCCTCCCGGTTCCCATCCCGTCCACCGCTTCCGATCTTCGACAGCTCCTCGTTCACCTTGGAGACGAAGCCACTCTCCACGGTCATCCTGGCGGTGCCGATAGCCCGTGCGACGGCGTTCGCCCTCGAGCGGCCGTGCCCGACGACGCTGACGCCGTCCACTCCGAACAGGGGGCCGCCGCCGGCGGTCTCCGCCGGAGTGCTCAGCTCGTACACCTCGCGGACGAGCTCGTCCAGTCCGTCCCGGGGCAGCCTGTCCCGGAACCCCTCGCGCAGGCGCTCCGACAGCGCCGTTCCAAGTCCCTCGGTGAGCTTCATCACCACGTTGCCGACGAACCCGTCGCACACGACCACGTCGATCTCCCCGGACGGAAGCTCGTTCGGCTCGACGTTGCCGATGAAGTTGAGCCCGGTGCCGGATATCAGCTCGGAGGTCTCCCTCACAAGCCGGTTGCCCTTTCCCGATTCGGAGCCGACGCTCAACATGCCGACCCGCGGGCGATCCACTCCCCACAGCTGGCGCGCGAACACGTCTCCGATCACCGCGAAGCTGAGAAGCTGCTCGGGGCGGCAGTCGACGTTCGCCCCGATGTCGATTATCATGGTGCGCGAGGCGAGCCCGATGACGGGGCCGCCGAGCGCCGGGCGCTCCACCCCCTCCGCCACTCCCAGGATGAAGGCGGCGGCGGCCATGGCGGCGCCCGTGGACCCCATGGTCACGCACGCGTCGGCGTGTCCCTGCTTCACCGCGCTGGTGGCGACGACGATGGAGCTGCGGGGCTTCTGGCGCAGCGCCTGGGCGGGAGACTCTCCCTCCTCGATGACGCCCTCCGAGGGAATCTGGCCTATCGGCAGCCGGGCGGCGTCGTGGCTGGCGAGCTCGGCCCGGACCTGCTCGGGATCGCCGGCGAGCAGGATGTGGACTCCCTCCGTCCTGGCGGCGAGCACCGCGCCGGCGACAACTTCGCCGGGCGCGTAGTCGCCCCCCATCGCGTCGACCGCCACCCGTATCGGCGCATCGCTGTTCGTCAAGGGTCCCCTCGTCTCAGCCTGAGCCGTCCGTGGACGCTACGGCCACCGTCGCATCGCCGATGATAGCAGACTCGTTGTTTTCTCTCCGTACGCCCACGGAACAGGCGACCTCGGCACCTATCTCCGTTTCCCGTACCCGCTTGACGGCGCCGAACGTGGTCACCGTATCCCCGGGGAGGACCGGAGCTCTGAACCTGAGCTTCAGCCTCCCGGAGCGGAGCCAGTCGGTCCCGAAGGAGACGGTCATCATCTCGGAGATGTAAGCGGCGACCATCATCCCGTGGGCGACGGTGCCGCCGAAGTGCGACCCGGCCGCGAACTCGGGATCGACGTGTATCGGGTTGAAGTCTCCCGACGCCTCCGCATACCTCTCGATGCGGTCCTGGGTGACGCTCTTCGTGATCGCGGGCAGGGACTCGCCCTCTCGTACGCCGTTCATACCGGAAGCATTATGGTGCTCTTGCCGGCCATAACCTCGCGGCCCTCGCCGTCCTCGACACCCAGCTGAACCACCATGAACCGCCAGGCGCCTCTCACCGAGTTCTGAAGGAGCGTCGCCTTACAGGTGAGAGAGTCGCCAACTGTCACGGGAGCCTTGAACTCCAGCTCCTGTCCGGCATGAAGCGTGCCGCCGGGGATGGCGAGGTCGTTCACGACGCCGCGGAGTCCGAGCGCGGCGACGGCCATCGCGGGAACGGGCGCGGCGGCGTCCGCTCCGCCGCGGAGAGAGGCGCCGTCCTCGACGGCGGCCGCATAGCGGGAGACGGTGCCGGAGTCGAGATCATACGTCCGGTTGGATATCTCCTGTCCCGGCGCGAGCGTAGCGTAGTCTACTGGCATGGCGGCAGCCCGATTATAGAGAGTAGCTCCGGCCAAATCAATGAGAGTTCCTTCTGTCACCCCGAACGAAGTGAGGGGCCTGGGGCGTGGTGGTCGATGCAGATCGTGGGCCTGCCCCACTCCAGATCCCTCGCTGCGCTCGGGATGACAAGGGGGCTCGGGATGGCAATGGGGAGGCGCGAGTCTGAACAGCTAGACGGCGTCGCTGGAACCGCCCCGCTGCATCGCGGCCTCGTCCAGGAGCCTCTCCAGGAGGATGTACGACTCCTCTATGCTGAAGTCCAGCTCCGCGATCGAGACGGCTCGGAAGAGCACGCCGGTGGAGACCCGCACAGTCCGGGACTCTCCCAACGGCGGGAGCTTCGCCCCAAGCGCCTGCGCGACAAACCCGGCGGTGACCATCCCCTGGGGCGTCAGGGGACAGTCCAGGACCGGCCCGTCCGCATGGGAGAGAGACACTCCCGACCGGTCCTGGCTCAGGTCGAGCCTCACGTGCGCTCTCGGCACCGAGACGAGGCGCTCGGCCAGCGGGTGGACTCTGGTGCGGCGGGATGACATGGGACGTGGTTGTTGATTGGACGGAGACAGGGTCAGGTTGAAGGCGGCAGTCTAGAGGCCATAGAATACTTACAAGCGCACCTGTAGGTCAAACACCGCGTCCGCGGCGACAGGGGACCACCCTCACCTCAATCCTCTCCCATCGAGGGAGAGGAGGCTATAGGAACGGGCTATTGATAGGCATCGAGCTACTCCGGAACGAGCCTGACAGGGTAAGGGACGCGCTCGCTGCGCGCGGCGAGCGCGCGCCGGTCGACCGCGCTCTGGAGCTGGACGCGAGGCGGCGGGAGGCGATCGCACGGGCGGACGGTCTGAGGGCGCGCCGGAACGAGGTGAGCCGTCGGCTCGGCCAGACGAAGGAGCGTCCGCCCGACCTGATCCAGGAGATGAGGGAGACCGGCGCGGCAATCAAGACCCTTGAAGAGGAGATCAGACTCGTCGAGACGGAGATGGACGCCATCCTGACGGCGATGCCCAACATCCCCCGCGAGGAGGTGCCGAAGGGCGAGGACGAGACCGGGAACGTAGTGGTCAAGGCGGTCGGGGAGCCGCCCTCCTTCTCCTTCGATCCGCTCCCCCACTGGGAGCTGGCCGAGAGGCTGGACATCATCGACCTGAGACGGGGAGCCAAGCTCTCCGGCTCGCGCTTCTTCGTCCTCAAGGGGAAGGGAGCGCGCCTCCAGCGCGCCCTCATATCGTGGATGATGGACCTCCACACGCAGGAGCACGGCTACGAGGAGGTCTATCTGCCGAACCTGGTGACGACGGAGACGGCGTCCAACAGCGGCCAGCTTCCCAAGTTCGCCGACACGATGTACCACGACGACGAGGACGACCTGTGGATGATCCCGACCGCCGAGGTCCCGATCACCGGCCTCTACCAGGGCGAGATACTGGAGCCGGGGTCGCTGCCCATCTATCACGTGGCGCACACCCCCTGCTACCGCAGGGAGAGGGCCGCCGCCGGGCGCGACACCAGGGGAATCAAGCGCGTCCACCAGTTCGAGAAGGTGGAGATGTACAAGTTCGTCGAGCCGTCGGAGTCGGACGCCGAGCTGGCGGCGATGGTCTCCAACGCGGAAGAGGTGTGCAGGCGCCTGGGAGTCCCGTACCGGGTGCTCCAGCTGTGCACCGGAGACCTGGGATTCGCCTCTGTCGAGAGCTACGACATCGAGATGTGGGCGGCGGGCAGCGGGGAGTGGCTGGAGGTGAGCACCTGCTCCAACTGCACCGACTTCCAGTCCCGGCGGGCCTCGATACGGTACCGGCCGGAGGCCGGCGCACGTCCGCGGCTGGTGCACACGCTCAACGGCTCCGGCGTGGGCCTCGCGAGGGCGATGATCGCGGTGCTCGAGAACTTCCAGCAGGCCGACGGATCGGTGTCGGTCCCGGAGGTGCTGAGGCCCTACACCGGCTTCGACCGGATAGGCTAGCTGTCAACAAGCACCCCCAGTTACGCTGTCACTGCTATCTACTCTCCCCATACTTCTCCCAGTGAACGATGTCGGACAGGGATTTGCGGCTCTTCCGGCCCAGTCTGCCCTGGCTTTCGTCAGGGCGGTATCCGAACGGCAGCACCGTCACCAGGTCGAAGCTCTCCGGTATCCTCAGAAGCTGCTTGATCCGGCGGTTCTGTCCGGCCAACCTCAGACCCACGAAGCAGGTGCCGAGTCCTTCTTCCCAAGCGACTAGCTCCATCTGCTGCACCGCGCGGCCAGTATCCAGGTCCGGGCGGTCCGCGTTCTCCATCGCGACCGCAATCGCCACAGGAGCGCCGGCCACGAACCTCCCGCTCGACGCGATGCTTCCGATCTGCCGGAGCGTCTCCCTGTCCCTGATTACGACCAGGTGCCAGGGCTGTCGGTTCCGGGAGCTGGGCGCCCATTGGACGGCCCTCAGCAGCTTATCGACCACTTCATCCGGCACCAGGTCGGGCTTGAACTCCCGGACCGTCAGCCGCGTTCTGACCGCTTCATACACATCCACGGCGCTCTCCTCCTATCGTCATTCCGGCCCCCGAGCCGGAATCCAGGGGCTGGGGGAGCTGGTTCCGCCTTCGCGGGAACGACGGCATGACGGGTTTCCTCTTCAGCGTGCGACGCCTGCTCCGCCATCGGGTTTTGCACGTCAAGGCTACTCGCCGTAGCGCTCCCGGAGCACTCGTTTGAGCACCTTGCCCATGGGGTTCCTGGGCAGCTCGTCGACGAGGACCACAGACTCCGGCCTCTTGAAGCCGGCCAGCCTGGGCCTGCAGTGATCGATGACCTCGGCCTCCGTGACCGACGCCCCGGCCTCCAGGAGGACCACGGCGCGCACCCGCTCCCCCCAGTCGGCGTCGGGGACCCCTATGACGGCCGCGTCGTCGATGGCGGGATGGCCACGGAGCGCCTCCTCCACCTCCTCGGGCGAGACCATCTCGCCGCCCCGCTTGATGAAGTCCCTGGCGCGTCCGGCGAGATAGATATATCCGTCCTCGTCCGCATAGCCGAGGTCGCCGGTATAGAGCCAGCCGTTCCGGACCGTCTCGGCAGTCGCGTCCTCCCTGCGCCAGTAGCCCTTCATCAGCCGGGAGCCCCGCGCAACGATATTGCCGACGCTACCCTGGGAGACGGCCCCGCCCTCGTCGTCGACGATCCGGACCTCCACGTCATCCAGCGGCCTGCCTATGGAGGAGAGCCTGCGCATCCTCTTCTCCACCTCCTCGGGCGAGCCCGTGAGGTCGTGGTCTTCCGGCGGCAGCATCGTGATGGTCGCCGCAGTCTCGGTCTGGCCGAAGGCGTTGATGAAGCGAGTGGACGGAAAGGCTCGTATGGCCCTTTCGATCACCGTCCTCGGCATGGGCGCCGCGCCGTAGGTGATCACCTCCAGGCTGCTCAGATCGTACCGGTGGAAGTCGGGGTGGTCGAGGAGCATCTTGATCATCGTCGGGACCATCATCGCGCGGTTCGCCCTCTCGCGCTGCGCCAGGGCCAACCACTCCTCCGGCTCGAACTGGCCCTGGATGATGAGGGTCCTCCCCCCGTAGACGGCGGCCATCACGGCCTGCACTCCCGCGACGTGGTACAGCGGAACGGTCAGGATGTTCCTCTCCTCGATCTCGGGATCGGCGGGCGCGACGTTGCTCAGGATGTAGGACGAGAAGCTGTCGTGAGTCAGCATCACGCCCTTGGCCGTGCCCGTGGTGCCGGCGGTGAACATGATCATGGTCAGGTCGTCGCCGTCCCCGGCGGGGAAGCGCTCCTCATCGTCCGCCGAGCTTACGAGGTCATCGTAGAACCGCCAGCCGTCCACGGCCTCTTCGAGCGACACGTAGCGGCGCACCGAGTCGATCTTCTCCGATACGGACCGAATGAGGTCGACGTAACGCCGTCCGGCGATCAGCACGACCGGCTCGGAGTCCCTGATCATGTGGGTCAGCTCGTCGGATCGCGACCTGAAGGGAAGGGGGACGTAGACGGCGTCGAGCTTCGCGGCCGCGAAGTAGGCCTCGACATGCTCGGCGCAGTTGACCTGGATCACGGCGACGCGGTCGCCAGCGGCGACGCCCATACTGGAAAGAGCGTTGGCCAGCCGGTTGACGCGGCTCTGGAGCTGCTCGTAGGTGACGCGCCGGTCGCGGTCGACCATCGCGACGCGGTCCGGCACGATGGCGGCCGATATGGTCAGAAACTCGGTGGTGTTCATCCGGTCTGTCGCGGCGAATAGCCTACCAGCCGAGAGGCGACAATTCCATAGGGGCAGATGGGGCCGCTTCTTAACCTCTTCCCCCGTCCATGGGGGAAGATTGAGATGGGGGAGTCTTCCTCTCTCCGGCGGCACGCTCTTTGAGCCGGGCGGCGAGGCGCTGCTCCATCGCGAGGCCCTGCTCCAGTGTCAGCTCCGTCCCGTAGCGGACCGTTTTTTTCAGTGCAGACACAGCATCGGGATCACGGTCGGCCAGTACGCGGGCGAGCCGCCGCGTCTCCTGGAGCAGCCGGTCCGGGGCCACGACGGCGGAGACGAGGCCCATGCGTCCGGCCTCCTCTGCCGCGATTGACCGACCGGACATGAGAACCTCCATGGCGCGGCCCCTGCCCACGATCCGCGAGAGCGTCTGGGTCCCGCCCGCGGCCGGGAGCATCGCCAGCGACGCCTCCGGCATGCTGAACAGGGCGTCCTCGGAGGCGAGCCGTATGTCGCACAGGGCGGCCATCTCCAGGCCCGATCCGATCACGTGGCCGTGCAGCGCCGCGACGACCGGCTTCTCGATAGAGACGAACAGTCCCCAGAGGTCGCGCGCCCACCGCACCTCCCGCGCGACGGCCTGGGAGGGAGCCGTTCCGAACTCGGTCAGGTCAGCCCCGGCGCAGAAGCCCCGGCCTCCGACTCCCCGGAGGATGGCCGCCCGCACCCCGGGATCGTCGCGCACGGCCTCCATCGCCTGGAAGAGCTCGTCCCTCATCCGCACGTTGAAAGCGTTGATGACTTCGGGGCGGTTCAGCGCGATCTCGGCGACGGAGTCCCGCTTGGAGAGGAGCACTGTGCTGTCGCAGCCGGGAGGCGATGACAAGGCGGGGAGAGTCCTACTCGTTGCGGTAGAGAGGGGAGCGGCGCTCCAGAAAGGAGCGGACGCCCTCGGCCCGGTCGGCGGTGCTCTGCAGGATGATGTTCAGGTCGGCCTCGAGGCGGAGTCCCTGCTCCAGAGTCATGTCGGCGCCCTTCAGGAGGGCTTCCTTCAGATACCTGGACGCTATCGGGCCCTGCCCGGCGACGGTCCCGGCGCGGGCGCGCGCCCGCGTCCGCAGATCGGCGGCCTCGGCCAGCTCGTTGACGAGTCCGGCCTCCAGGGCCTCCCCGGCGTCGAGCAGCCGCGACGTGAGCAGCATGTCCATCGCCCGGCCGATGCCGACGAGGCGCGGGAGACGCTGGGTGCCTCCGTCCCACGGGATCGCGCCTCGCGCGAGGTGGGTGAGTCCCAGCCTGGCGTATGTCGAGGCGACGCGCATGTCGCAGGCGAGCGCGATCTCCAGGCCCTGGTCGACGGCGTCTCCGTTGAGGACGGCAATCACCGGCTTGCGTACGGCGGCGACGGCGGCGGCGGCGCGCAGGTTTTCGACGGGACCCGGCCCGTCCGTGCCCAGGCAGAAGGCGTCCCCACGCCCGGTGAGCAGGACGACCCATACGTCGGGGTCCGCCTCGACGCTCTCGCAGACCTCCCTGAGCTCCGACGCCATCAGCTCGTTCACCGAGTTGCCGGCCGCAGGACGGTCCAGCGTGACGGTCGCCACGCTATCCTCTATGGCCAGCGTCAGGGTTCGGAGTGTCATTGTGCCGCCTCGGTTGCTCACCAAAGCTAAAGATACCAGACGACCGGAGGGCGTCAACTCGGGCTCACCGTGACGACGATGGCCTGCTCAATTCGTATAGGCATAGCGTCGTACCATGCCTGTAAGGATGCTGTACGATACGCTGGCACAACGTTCCCAATCCGATGGGGGAGATGCGATGGAAGCTCCTGGAAACCTCGTAGACGCCGTCAACCGTCTCATGCCGCGAGCGATACTGCTGCTGGACACCAACACGATCATGAACAATCCACGACTCGATTCGTATGAGATCAGCGCGTCGGGAAGGTTCCTGCTGGCTATCCCTCAGGTTGTGTACAACGAGATCATGGGCCTGAGGCTTGGAAACAAGGACGAACAGACCCGGCAAAAGGCTTCACGCGCCCTCAACCTCATGGACAAGCTGTACGAGCGGGGCGATCCGGCTGCTGGGATCGATCTCGGAAACGATCGCTGGCTGATCACGGCGAAGGCTCCTTCCAGGCAACAGGACTCCAATAGCGTAGAGGACGAACAGGTACGCAGGAATCTTGGCAAAGTCGACGACGCACTGCTGAGGTTAGCAGCGGCCAGCTCGCAAGACTGTCCCGATACTTCGACGCTGCTCATCACGAGGGACAGGGACCTCACGCGGGTCTCTAGGAGCCAAGGCCTTTCTGCGTGTCCGTTGTCGAGTCTGCGTTCATCTGAAACATTGGAACAGATGCTGCCCGATGTCCAGCCCAGCGAGGCGCCGACGATCGATCTCTCCTCGCTTCTCAGCCCGGAACAGGAGCGGCCCGTCAAGATAGCCATGAAGCTTGAAGAGCTGAGGAGCGAACGGGAATATCTCGTTGCCAGCGGGTCAGGATTCCTTAGGTATGACGAGGAGCGGCATCCGTTCCGCTGGATCTTCCCCTACAAGAACCTGGCCGTCTACAGGGAAATATGGAACGAAGATATTCTCCAGCTTGAAGATGACATCATCATGCCGATGGATAACCTCGATTTCATGGGGGCAGATGAGCAAATCCCGGAGTCGGTCAGGCGGCTAATCTGCGACATGCTGGAGAGATCCGCTGGATGGACAGGGTACGGTGGATGGAGCTATAGGCATTGGGCGTTACAGTCGCCACTAACCCAAGTACGCTTTGACTTGAAATTCCACGCTGATATGGGCGGGATGAGAGGCGGCCTCTGGCACACTGGAGCCGAGATCCACAAACGGGACTTAGGCTCAGAGGCAGCGGCCAAGTTCGACAAGCTCAGCATTCAACATGACCGGCACATGCAGTCTCTATTGGACGGGACGGCCAAGAGCTTCGGCGACACGTACCGATCAGCGTTTCGATTGGGTGAGGCGATAGATGGTGTACTGGGCGACGAGGGTCCATATCAGTATGACGACTTGTTCTGGGATCTGGAATCCTCGCTGATATCCTTTGTCGACTACGCTTTGGATACCTGGTCGGTTGGGGAGACACAGGAAGCGGAGTTTAATTACAGACCGTTCGAATGGCTCGAAGATAAGGAGGAAGAGGCGGTTGTTGATGACGGGGAGGAAGCAGGAGAGGCTTAGGGTGTCTAATAAGACAGCCGAAACGTTCGTGGTGAGCTTGTCGAACCATGAACGGCCCTTCGACAGGCTCAGGGCGAACGGATCTCTTTTGGACACCCTCTTCGGTCCTGTCTATCGCCATTCCCGCGCACGGAGGCCCCTGCATAATCCATCATTCCCGTGCAGGCTGTCACCGACACCGGTCGGGAACGGGAATCCACACTCCCAGCCCCCTGGATTCCGGCTCGGGGGCCGGAATGACGGTTCGTACAGGGATGAGCGCCCCTTTTCGATCTGTCGCCTATCCAGTCCTGATCGAGTCGCATCTCGATCAGGCTCGTACCGATGATTTCTCGAACGCCTCGATCGTCTCTGGCGAGGTCTCGTCGAAGTCGGGGGCTATCCAGATCTTGCCCTTCAGGGCGCCCAGCTTCCGCGGTTCCCTGCGGCCCCGATGTGGCACCAGGTCCAGGTACGGCTTACCGGCCCTTGCGATGACGACCTTCTCACCCTGCCAGGCCAGCTCGCCGAGCCGGGAGAGCCGTGATTTGGCTTCGTCCATGTCTATCTGCATCAGAGACCCCACAATAGCTGAACCGAACTATAGTTATCAGGACGATCGGAGGCCGTCAACGTCTCCGGCCAACCGGTCAGTCGAACACGAGCACCGTCCGGGCGACGGTGCCGGCGTTCATGTCGTCGAAGGCCTCGTTGATCTCGTCGAGGGGCCGCGAGCGGGATATGAGCTCGTCGAGCTTCAGTCTGCCCTGGTCGTAGAGGTCGAGCAGCCACAGGAAGTCGACGCGAGCCCGGGCCGAGCCGTGGAAGGCGCCGATGAGCGCGCGGTCCTGCAGCAGGTGCCATCCTTCGATGGAGATCTCCTGGCCGGTGGGCATTACGCCGACGACCACGGCGGTACCGGTTGCGCGGACCGAATCGAGGGCCTGCCGGACGAGGGCGGGGTACCCGACCACCTCGAAGGCGTAGTCGGCGCCTCCTCCGGTGATCTCCCTGATTCGCTCGACGGGGTCTTCCCTCTCCGCGTTTATGAAGTGCGTCGCGCCCATCTGCTCGGCGAGCTCCAGCTTGTAAGGCACCCTGTCGACGGCGATGATCTTGCCAGCTGACGCGAGGACGCCTCCCTGCACGACGTTCAGCCCGACTCCTCCGCATCCGAAGACGGCCATGCTCGCGCCGGGCTCGACCTTCGCGCGGTTCACGACCGCTCCGACACCCGTGATGACGCCGCAGCTGATGAGGCAGCCCACTCGGAGGTTGGTGTCGTCGGGCACCTTGACGCACGCGTCTGCGAGCGCGATGGTCTGCTCGGCGAAGGTGGGCCGGTTGTGGTAGGTCGGCTTGCCGTCCAGGGTCATTCGCGTGACGGGCGCGCGGGGGTAGGTCTCGCACAGGGCCGGACTTCCAAGCGAGCAGTTGCGGCAGTAGCCGCACATCAGGTCGAGCGAGAGGATGACCTTGTCGTCGGGCGCGACGCTCGATACTCCGGGGCCGACCCGCCTGACGACTCCCGCGCCCTCGTGACCCAACACCCAGGGCAGAGCCGAGGGCGTCATGTGGCCGTCGACGAGGTGGTAGTCGCTGTGGCAGACGCCCGCGCCGACCATGTCGAGCAGGACTTCGCCCTGCCCGGGCTCCTGTATTTCGAGGTCTCTGACCGGGATCCTGGTCTTTGGTTGTTCGAGTATCGCGGCTCTCATGACCTGCTCCCTAGGCTATTGGGCGTTGGACGTGAACAGTTACCGGTCTATGAAGGTCATCAGCGCGTCTTTCGCTTCGTCCAGAGCCGGCGTCGTATCGACAGCGAGCCTGATGCCAAGAAGGCCGGTGATCGAATCTGTCAGGCGGGCCGTCGTCTCTGTGTCGGCTACGATCTCGGCCGGCAGCATGTCAGCAGTCTCCAGCAGTCCCACAAGTACGGCCTGGCGCTCCGTCACCGAAGGACCAGCGCCCAGGATCTCTGTATGCACTATGAATCCGCTATCTCTATCAACTGCGAGGGTCATCGTCGGGAGGTAGGGTCGCGTCCCCTTCTCCTCCTGGATTGGCGAGAGGAGGTAGAAGATGCTCAACTCCCAGACCCGCGGTCCCAATGGCTTCGACTGAGCCAGACGGTGGAGCCTTTCGGGGTCGGGATAGGCAGGTACAGGCGCAGGCGGAGGAGACGGTTTGAACAGCTTCCACTCGTCGCGCCATGCGCTATCCTTCAAGACGCGGGTCAGGATCAGGCTGGGGTCGGCATCGGAGTAGAGAGCCAGCTCGCCGCCCGCCATCCTCGAGGCTATGTCGATAACGTTTCCGATTGCCGCTGTGAGGAAGACAGTCTGGCTCGCGTCGAGATACCAGGGCGCGAATCCCGGAGCCGTGCTGCGAAAGAGAGGCCATCTGCCCCTTCCCCTGTACCTGAGGTCCAGTCTGCGAATGGTGGCGCGGTCCGTCGCATCCAGAGATTCTCTGTCGGCCAGTACGGCTGACAGGGATTTCATGCGGACGAAGGCATCCGGAGACTCAGGTTCAACCTCGTCAGTCATCAGCGCCATATAGCCCGACAGCCCTTCGTGACCGACGAAGACGGTCACGCCGTACTCGTACCCGGCGCTGCCCATGACGGCGCAGTAGCCCGTGTACTCTCCAGACGGATGCTCGACGGCTAAGACGTCGGTGTCGTTTAGCCACCGCCACGGTGTGATCCGGCAAAACTCTCTGAACGACAGGTGCAGGTCGCGCCACTGCTGCATCGTTGGCTCGGTCATAGCTTCTCCACTGTCACGCTCATAGAGGACGCCCAGGCGCGCTTCAACGTCTGTCCTCGTCGGAGTGTTACGGCTGCCGTGCGCCTCTATGCAGAAGCCGGCGGGCGGCCCACGTCAAGGCGCAGGCTCCAATCCCGTAATCGTGACCTCCCCGTCGGTCAGAGCATCAACGGTGATCCGGCTGCCCCAGAGGAGAGTCATGCCCAGCAACGGGGCACTATCCGACTTCAGCACCAGAGCATCTCTCAGGCATCCGTGCCAAGACACCTCGGCCAGATACGCCTCGAACTCGAACATCTCTCCGTTGGCGAGCTCGAAGGTCCGTTGACCCACGGAGGGCAGTCCAAGCTGTTCCACGGATTAACTCCCTCCTTCGTTCGTCTAGAGTTCTTGTCGCTACCGGGCGCTCGCGGCAGCCTATAGCCTCCGATGTCAATATCCTAAATTATAGGTAACTGTTCAGACTTAAGGGGGGACCCCCATCTCAATCTTCCCCCGCGGAGCCGGGGGAAGAGGTAAGAGCCTCCTCTCGCTCCACCAGATTCGCTAGAACATCTCACGGAGTCTGAACAGTTGCAATTATAGCCCATTCATCAGGCGCCCAGGCGCGCTTCGACGTCGGCTCTCGATGGGACGTTCCGGCTGCCCTGCGCCTCGACGCAGAAGCTGGCGGCGCAGCTTGCGAAGAGAGCCGACCGGAGCACGTCGCCCGTCTCCGCGTACCGGATGAGGTAGGCCGCTCCGAACACGTCTCCCGCCCCGGTCGGATCTACCTCCTCTACGGGGAAGGCCCGGATGTCGTGGCGGCGGCCTTCGAGGTAGATTGTCGAGCCGCCGGCTCCGGCGGTGACTATCAGCACGGGCGTCTTTTCCTTCCATCGCTCGAGCCAGTCCAGGCTGCCCAAGTCGTCGACCGACAGCACCGCGGCGTCGACGTGGGGCAGCACCCGGCCTCCGTCCCAGTACGCCGGGCTGACGAGACCCTCGTCGTCCCATCTCCTGACCCAGCCCTGGAGGGACGCCAGCACCGTCGCGCCGGGGAAGGCCGTCGCCAGTCCCTCTTCGACCTCGCCCGCCAGCGGGGCGAGCATGACCAGGGGCGCCGCCCGCCACTCGTCCGGCACGTCATCCATACCCAACGGCGCGGCCACCTCTCCGATATGCTGCGTTCGCCGACCGTCCCGGTAGGTGTTGCGGAAGGTCGTCGTCGCGGCCGAGGGAACGACGCGCGCCGGGATGCCGGGCAGCGCGTTCGAGGGGTCGACGTCGGGGCCGAGGCTCGTCACGACGGCGGGGTCCAGCCCCATCCGCCGCGCGGTAAGCGCCGCGTACGTCACCGCGCCGCCGATGGCATGCCCTCCCGGGTGCAGGTCCCTGGCGACGTGGCCGATCGCCAGGAAGCCCGGCGGCTCACTCGGCCGGATGTATGACGACCTTGCGGCTGTCTCCGTCTCCGGAGCTCTCCGATGTGACATTGGGGTTATCGACCACCGTCAGGTGAACGATGCGGCGCTCGTCGGGGGGCATCGGCTCCAGCGGGATGGAGCGGCCCGTCGCGGCGACGCGCTGGGCCACTTTGGCGGCCATGTTCTTGAGGGTCTGGTAACGCCTCTCCTGGTAGCCCTCGACGTCGACGAGCAGGTTCGCGCGGGCCTGGAGACGCCTCCCGACTATGGTCTTGACCAGGAACTGGAGGCTCCTGAGCGTCTCGCCCCGCCTGCCGATGAGCAGTCCCGAGTCGTCTCCCTCGATCTCGAACACCGGCCCGCCCAGGTCCGGGCGCTCCGCCTGCTTCAGGCTCACCACGACCGACACGCCCAGCTTCTCAACCAGGCTGTCGAGCACCTCGGAGGTCGCCTTCACGACGTCGTTCGGCGCCTCCAGCAGGGTGACGCGCACGCGGGCCGGCTCGCTGCCGATGCCGAGGATGCCCGGCCTCCCGGCGCTAACGACGTCTATTTCGACCTCGCCGCGCTCTACGTCGAGCTCTTTTAGGGCGATCTCGATCGCCTCTTCTTTCGTCTTCGCGGTCGTCTCTATCGTCCGTGTCTCCATCGGGCTCACTCTCCTCCGCGGGGGGTTCCAACGTGGGCGTCTCCGCCGACGGCCGCCTGCCCCTCAGGAACATGACCGCCGTCTCGATCGGGCCCCAGCCTGTTATGAATCCTTGTATGACCACGCCGATGACGTTGGAGACCACCCAGTAAAGGGCCAGTCCACTCGGAAACTGCAGGCTGAAGAAGCCGAACATGAGGGGCATCATCCAGAGCATCATCCGGTTCGTGGACTCCTGCCTGGAGTCGGCAGCGGGCATCGTGGTCATCTTCTGCATCAGCCACATCGATCCGCCCACCAGCACGGGAAGCACGGGCGTGCTGTCCGGGAGGGCCAGGTCGAGCCAAAGGAATGCGCTGTCCAGGGGGATCACCTCGTGGACCATCGGCAGCCACGAGTAGAGGTGCGAGGAGAGTCCGACCATGCTCTCCGGGGTCGACGGCAGGGTCTTGAGCAGCGCCTGGTAGAGGCCTATCCAGATGGGGAACTGGATGAACATGGGGCCCAGGCAGCCGAGAGGGTTGACTCCCTGCTCCCGGTACATGCGCATCGTCTCCTGGGAGATGCGCTGCCGGTCGTCCTTGTACCGCTCCTGTATCGCCTTGAGCTTCGGCTGCAGGGCGGTCATCGCCCTCATCTGCCTGCTCTGCTTGACGGTCAGAGGCACCAGGGCGGCCCTGACGAGGACGGTGAAGCCGATGATGCTGAAGCCGAAATCGCTGAACAGGACGCTGTAGAGGACGAGCAGGCTGTTGATCATCGGGGAGATGATCAACGTGTTCCAGATGTCGAAGATCAGCTCCAGCATCTAGCGATCCTGCCGGCTTCCGTCCCTGGCCCCGAGCGGCGCGCGCCCGTTCAGCATGCCGAGGCCCTCCCCCTGGGAAGAGGGTCGTCCTCGTTCGTCACGTGGACCCATATCTCGTCCGGGTTGCCGTTCGGCTTGATCCGAACCGACCGGATCGAGTTGTCGCGGACGCCGAAGTAGACGTGCTCGTCCTGCGCCACCAGTGATGTCCTGATGCCCTCGCCGAGGTTGCAGCCGTCCAGCTGGGTTCCGTCGCGCAGCCTCACCACCCGGATGCGGCCGTCGTCGGACGGCAGCGCGATCAGATCGGAGGCGACCGCCGGCGCGCCGACGATGGGGCCGTCGGTCGCCACCGACCACAGGAGGTCTCCCGTGGCGGCGTCGAGGGCGTAGAGAGTGCCGTCGAGCGACGACGCGAGCACCGTCCCATCGACCACCAGCGGCTCGGCCCAGTACCAGCTCGAAGAGCCGGTGAACCGCCACTCCACACCGCCGTCCTCCGCGTCCAGGGCGTAGAAGACGCTGTCCAGGGAGCCGACGTACACCCGGCCGTCCACGACGGCGGGGCCGGCCGCCACCGCGCCGCCCGTCTCGTATCTCCAGAGCTCCGATCCGTCCTCCAGGTCGACGGCGTACACGTTCTTGTCCAGCGAGCCGAAGAAGGCGGCTCCGCCGGCGACGGCCGGCCGCGACCATATCTTGTCCCCGGCGGGGAATCTCCACATCTCGTCCTGCTCGGCGATGTCGTAGGCGTACAGGTAGCCGTCGGACGAGGCGACGAGAAGGAGTCCACCGCTCACGACGGGGCCGGCGACGATCGGGTACACGCTGTCGTCGAGGCCCCGCCCCACGCGCTCCTGCCATATCAATGCCGGCTGTCTGGGGAGGTCGGGGTGCGGGTCCAGGGAGAGGGCATACAGGTAGCCGTCGTACCCGCCGACGTAGACGGCGTTCCCGGCGATGGCCGGAGTGCCGTAGACGGCCCGGAGCCGCTCGTCTCCCCGCAGGTCGAACTCCCAGACCGTCTCTCCAAGCTCCCTGTTCTCCGCCGCCATCATCTCGCCTCGGGAGTCCGGAGTGCCGATGTAGAGCGCCCTGACCTGTCCTTCGCGGGTACCGATATAGAGGCTCTCCCCGGCGACCGCGCCGGCGGACCAGCCCTCCGGGTTGTTTATGCGCGTACAGGCAGCCGACGTCAGCAGAAGCAGCAGGACGGCTCCGGCCGCCGTCAGGCCGAGACGTCCGGGAAGCCGTGGCCGCCTAGGGAACCGGATCATATCCGCTCGTTCCCAGGGGCCGGCACCGGCCCAGGCGCCTGAGGCTGAGCCAGCCGCCCGTGAGCAGGCCGTGCCGCGAGATGGCCTCGTGAGCGTAGTTGGAGCACGAAGGAACGTGACGACAGCAGCCCCCCAGAAACGGGGAGAGGCTTAGCTGGTAGAGACGCACCGCTCCGAGCGCGAGTCGCTGCATCAATCGCCGTCTGCGAGCAGACCCGCCCGCCGCATGAGGGCCGTAAAGGAGCGGTTGAGCTGGTGGTAGTCGGCCGTGGCCGCCCTGCTGCGGGCTACGACGACGACATCCCAGCCGGAGCGTACCGGCGCGAGACGCGCCGCCTCCTTGATCCTGCGCCTCACCAAGTTCCGCACCACCGCTTTTCCGACTCTCTTCCCCACCGCGAACCCGAAGCGCGCCACGCTCAGGCCGTTACGTCTCGCTATCAGGACTAAGAGAGCGTCCGACCGGCGCCGACCCTGCCGCCTCACCGCCGCAAAGTCGGCAGCCTTGGTCAAGCGCTGATCCGTGTGCATAGGCCACCAGCCTCCGGGAGGCGGTGGCGCGCGGGTCAGACCGTGAGCCTCACGCGTCCCTTGAACATCCGGCGCTTGATGATACTACGCCCGCCACGGCTGCTCATCCGTGCTCTGAAGCCGTGGACGCGACTTCGGCGCCGCTTACGTGGTTGATAGGTTCGCTTGGACATGTTCCTGTCCGTGACAAGTCGCAGGATTATACCTACGCGGGCGGATGCGTGTCAATTCGCGCCCTCTTCGCTCAACAAGGCCCCAGGTATCGACGAGGCTGTGCATCATCTGGCCGACCCGCCCCTCGGAGACGCCGAGCCAGCGGGCGCGGTCCCAGGGCGTCCGTCGCGCGTTCGGTACGCAGCGCGGGGGGAAGGACCAGGGGTCTGCCGCTCACCGGACCAAGGACGATGGAGCAGTCGAGATCGAAGATGTCGCGGACGAATGCAGGGGTAACCGTTTCCTGAGGGCGTCCCATCGCTGCGATGGCGCCGTCTTTCATGGCCACCAAGTAGTCTGAGTAGCGACAGGCTTGACTGAGATCATGCAGGACCATGACGATTGTTCTCCCATCTCTGAGATTCATCTCTCTGATCAAGTCCAACATCTCGACCTGGTGGGCGATGTCCAAGAAGGTCGTAGGCTCGTCCAAGAGGAGCACTGGGGCCTGCTGGGCCAGCACCATGGCGAGCCAAACGCGCTGACGCTGTCCACCCGACAGGGATTCCACCTCGCGCCATCTCAGGTCCGACACGCCGGTAGCGAGCATAGCTCGGCCCACGGCGGCCTCGTCTTCGTTGCTCCACTGCCGGCGCCAGCTCTGATATGGGTAGCGTCCTAGGGCCACCAAGTCCTCCACCAGATATCCCGCTGGCGCTTCCGCCCCCTGAGCAAGAATGGAAAGCCGTTTGGCGAAGGCGCGGTGCGAGCCCGCCTCAACGGGAAGTTCACCGAGGAAGGTCATACCGGACATGGGCTTCAATAGCCTAGCAAAGGCTCGTAGGAGAGTGGACTTGCCACAGGCGTTAGGCCCGACGATGGCCGTAACTTGTCCCCACGGTATCGATACGGTGGCGTCCTCTACGACCGGACGGCGGTCGTATCCAAGAGAGAGACGCTCTGCCCGCAGCGCGGCACCGTTGGTCCCTGGCAAGAGACTGTCGTACTGGGGGTCTGCGCCGCGAGGCACCGATACGGGCGCCAGGCTCTGCGGGTGCGTCACTACGTCGCACGGAACGCCAAAGACCTCCTCCAAGCGAGAAGGGGTGAGAATGCATCTAGGAGAACCCTCGGCCACGATCCGCCCTTCGCACATCGCAACCACGTGGTCGCTCACTTCGGCGGCGTTGTTGACGTCGTGCAGGACCAAAGCGACGGTGCGGCCTTCCTCCAGGTTCAGCTTCAGGACTAGGGCTAGCACCTCCTGCTGATGCGCTATGTCCAGGTAGGTCGTGGGCTCATCCAGGAGAAGGATGGGGGTCTCCTGTGCCAAGGCCATGGCGATCCAGGCCCGCTGGCGCTGCCCTCCCGACAGTTCGTCGACCGGCCGATCCCGCAGCTCTGTCATGCCCGCCAGCTCCAAGGCGTGCTCCACGGCGACATGGTCCTGCTCCGACGAAGGCTGAAAGAAGGACTGATGAGGGTAACGGCCGCGACGAGCCAGGTCTTCGACGGTGATCGCCTCCGGGGCGGAAGGCTTTTGCGGCAGCAGCCCAAGCTGCCTGGCTACCTCCTTCGTTGATTGCCGGTGAATCGATTCGCCGTCTAGGAGCACGACACCCTTGCGCGGCGTCATCAACCGCGCCAGCGATCGGAGGAGCGTGCTCTTCCCGCACCCATTGGGGCCGATGATGGAGGTTACGGCTCCATCGGGAACGTGGATGGTCAGATCATGGACGACAACACCCGTTGTCCCGTAGGAGAGGGTGATGGTGTCCGCGCGGAGACGGGCCACAGACGTCACCTCCTATAGCCTTGTGTTCATTCGGTAGAGAAGAAAGAGGAAATAGGGAGCGCCCACCGCCGCCGTAAGCACGCCCGCCGGCATGTTTACGGGCAACGCATGTTGCCCCACCATGTCCGCGCCCAGCACAATCAGCGCTCCCATGGCGCCGGCGAGGAGAAACACGCTGCCGCTCATTGGCCCGGCAACCATGCGCGCCAGGTGCGGCGACATCAAGGCTACGAATCCTATGGGTCCGGCTACCGCCACCGCAAAGGCGCTCAGGGCGCAACCGACCCCGATGAGCGCCAGCCTTGTCCGTTCCAAGGGCATGCCAACGCTGCGAGCGGTGAGGTCTCCGACGTGAAGCGTGCGAAGAGACCACACCAGTACCACCCCTACCGGCAGGAGTGCCGTCAGGGCGCCGGCCAACACGCGGACATCCCCCCAATCGCTGGAGTACACGCTGCCGGTGAGCCAGAGGATGGCGCGACTAGCGTCGTTGATCTCCGCACGAACGACCAAGAAGGTACTGCCAGCCGTGAGGACGGCGTTTATGCCCACGCCTACGAGAACCAGCCGCGAGGCCGACATGCGGCCTCGCCAGCTCAACAGGTATACGGCGGCAGCCGCGGCCAGAGCTCCCACGAACGCGACGGGCGGCAACAGTGCCAGCGACAGCCCGGTTACAATCCAGAACACGGCCGCTACGGCAGCTCCGGCGTTGATGCCAATGATGTCCGGCGAGACCAGAGGGTTCCGCACCAGCCCCTGAAAGATTGCCCCGGACATGGCCAACATGGGCCCTACCAGCATGGCCGTGACAATGCGGGGCAACCGCAGGTCAAGGACGATGAAGTTCGTTTCGGCAGTGCCTGACCCAACCAGAGCGCCGTAGACCTCGCCCAGGGACAAAGGGAAGCTGCCCAGTGTCACCGCCCAAGTCGCTAGGCCCGCCAGGAAGAGCAGCGTGACGGCCAATATCCCCAGGACGCGCATGTTCAACCGGAAAGACGCGCCCGGGATGCGGACCCGGAGCAGCGGAGGCCGCTGCGGCTGCTCGGCTGTTGGAGCGATGGCCAGCATCAGAGGTCTGCTACCCGGCGTTGGCGGGCTAGGAAGATGAGGAACGGCGCCCCGACAATGGCGGTGATGATTCCCACCTGCACCTCTGAGGGCCGGATCACGATGCGGCCGGCGATGTCGGCTCCAAGCAACAGAAGCGGCCCTACCAACACTGCGAAGGCGAGCACCCAACGGTAGTCCGGGCCAGAGACGATCCGGACGATATGTGGCACCGCCAGCCCCACGAAACCGATAGGTCCGGCGACCGCCACGGACCCGCCGGCAAGGAGCACGACCAGAAGAATGATCAGGCCGCGCATGCGGCTCGTTCGCATGCCCAAGGAACGTGCGGTGTCTTCGCCGAGGCTCAGGACGTTGAGCTGATTCCCCAGCAATACCGTGCAGGCGATTCCGACCACCAGGAATGGCAGCACCGTGTAGAACACGGCTATGTCGCGGCCGGCCAGGGAACCAGCCAGCCAGAACCGCACCACGTCCAGGGCTTGTTGGTCCAGCAGCAAGAGCCCCGTGAGCCATGAGCCCAGAAGGGCGGACACAACCACGCCGGCCAGCACCAACTTTACGGGTGAGGCGCCGCCGTACCCGGCGGAGCTGATCGCATAGACCAGTGCGCTAGCGGCTATTCCCCCGGCAAAGGCGAACCATACAAACTGGAGAGGGTGCGTGAGGCCGGCGAAGAACACAGCGCTGACGACGCCAAAAGCCGCCCCGCTGTTCACACCCAAAATGGATGGCGCTGCCAGAGGGTTCCGTGTGACCGCCTGCATGGCCGCACCCGCCACGGCGAGCGCTGCGCCAACGCCAAGGCCGATGGCCGTGCGCGGAAGCCGCAGCGAGCGGACTACGGTCTCCTCGTAAGACTCCGGCGTGAAGTTGAACAGGGCGTTCACAGCGTCGGCCGTGGTGACGGGAAATGACCCAATACGCAGACTCATCAGCGTCACCACGGCTAAGGTGAGAGCAACGAGGACCAACGCCCCGAAGCGCGTCACACGACCACCGCCAGCCCGCCACGGGAGGGGCGGTCCATCAAGGATTCGCCTCGGTTGCAGGGTCACCGTCCAGGGCCGTCTCCACGCGGGCTTCTATCTCATCCAGGAAGAAGGTCAGGCTCAGCACAGTACCGAACTGGAGAGCATCGTCCTGCGGCCCTTCGACGAACAAGAGGCGCCCCTCCTCTACGGCGTTCAGCTGGCTCAGAATCGGGTCTCCGGTTATGGCATCCCGTCCTCCTTCGACCCATTGCATCTGATGGATGACCAGCAGGTCTCGGTCCAGCAGCTTCGCCTGCTCAAGACTGATGGTGCCCCAGAAGCTGTCGCCAGCGATTTCATCCAGCTCGGCGGGGACCTCAAGACCCATGGACGTGAACACCCTCGAACGGGCATCTTCGGAAGCTACGAAACCGAACTGACCGTCGCCGCGGGGAGCTCCAACCACCACGCTCTTCCCGCTCCAACCGGGGTTCTTTTGTCGTACCGCCTCGAACTTGGCCTCGACGGCGGACACCAGCCTGTCCGCGAGCTCCGCGCGTCCCAAGGCGCGGCCTATAATCCGGGTCTGCTCTTGCCACGGCATGCCGAAGTTGATGTAGTCCCCGGACTGGGCTATGGTGGGAGCAATCTTGGACAGGGTGTTGTACTCGTCCTCCGTCATGCCGGAGTAGACCCCACTGATCAAGTCCGGCTGCAAAGCGGCGATCAGCTCGAAGTCCAACTCCCCAAACGGCATTTTTAGCACCTGGGGTCCAGCGTCTCCCAGTGCATCTTGGGCCCAGGGGAAGACGGCGAAGGGCTCATCACCAAACCAGTGGCGGACGGCGATTGGCGTGACGCCCAGCGCCAGAATGGCATCCTGTTCGTTATAGCCCAGAGACAGGACTCGTTGTGGAAGTTCGGTGATTGTAGTGGACCCGTACTGGTGTTGGATCGTCACTGGGAAGGCGGAATCCCTACCGGACGTTGCTGTAGTGGCCGGATCGCCGTCGACGGCTGCGGCTAGGAGCGGCGTCAACTGATCTACTGCGAAAGAGAGGCTCAAGACGGTGCTGAAGCTCAGGGCAGCATAGACCGGGTCCGCCGTAGAGGAGAAAAACACCGTCCGATTCTCAATTGCGGCTCTCAACTGCCTGTATAGGGGGTCGCTCTCGAAGGTTGCGACCCCTTCCTCTGACCTGCCTTGGTAGATGAGCACGTCTGTATCCAGAAGGTGCAGTTGTTCGTGGCTGATCTGCGCGGAGTCTTGGTCACCGATCACCTCGGCGAGAGTGGCCGGGACCTGGAACCCCAGTGTTGCCAGAAAGCGCATGGGCGGCGTTGTTGGTCCTACGGCCCAGTACTGTGCCTCTCCAGTTACCGGCGATGCCCAAGCCACCGTAGCGCTCTGGAACTCCGGATACAGCCCTCCCACGGCCGCAATTCTTGCCTCAACGTCCGAGACGGCTGCCTCGGCTTTGTCCGCAAGACCCAGGGCGCGACCTATCATTCGGGTCTGCTCCTGCCAGGGCATCCCGAAATCCGGGTATTCACCGGATTGGGCCAGAGACGGCGCTATACGCGAGAGTCGTTCGTACTCTTCCTCTGTGATGCCTGAGTGTGTGGCGACGATTAGATCGGGCCTCAGGGCGGCAATCCGCTCGTAGTCCAACTCACCAAAGGTCATGGTGAGTACTGTGGGCTCGGCCTCCCCCAGTTCGTCCACGGCCCAGGGCCAGACGGCATACGGGTGGCCTCCGAACCACTCCCGGACCGCCACCGGCTTGACCCCCAAGGCCAAGACCGGGTCTTGTTCGCTGAAGCCAATGGTCACCACTCGTTGTGGCTCTTCGGCTATCGAGATGCTGCCAAACTTGTGTTCGATGACGATGGGGAACGCGCCTGGCGTCGGCGTTGCCACTCGCCGGGGAGTGGCTGTTGGGTTAGCCGGAGCCACGGCGGAAGGAGTGGCCGTTGGATCGGCCGGGACGGTGGCGGAGGCAGCGGGGGTGGATGTGAGCCGAGCAGTGGGAGCAGGTTCAGCGGCGGGCGTAGAATCTGAACAGGCCGCCATGACCAGAGCGGCTATGGCGACCAGGGCCAACACGAGGTGTCTAGCGATCTGCATGTCTCTTACTCCTAACACTTGTATTCTGCGAAGCTTGCGCGGTCTCAGCCTGACGCTATGTCTGTATTCAATTGCTTGCTTCGCGAGTAGCTCACGTGGGCCTTGAGCGCGGCAGCAAGGTCTGGGAGCTGCTCTTGCGCCAGGACCTTGTCTGGATTCCAGAGGTCAGCGGAGCGAATGGCCCGGCCACAATGCAGGAAAGCTTCTTCCACGTGGACGACGATGATTGATTTGGGAGGACGTGCATCGTCAGAGAATCTGGTCAATAGTTCAGCGTGTAGGGAGACGGTCGCGGTGCCACTAACGCGGAAAGCCTCAAGACACCCGGGAATGAAGAAGATGACACCCACCTTCGGGTTCTCGACGATGTTTCTGAGGCTGTCTACTCGATTGTTCCCAGGGTGGTCCGGTATGAGCAGTGTCTCGCTGTCAAGCACCTGCACAAATCCCGGCTCGCCCCCCTTGGGTGAGCAGTCCACACCGGCAGGGCCGCAGGTGGCTAACACTAAGAAGGGCGATGCTGCAATGAACTGACGGCAGTACTCGTCCAACCTGTCGATCTGCTTGAGCGCCACAAGCTCAACAGGCTCCTTGTAGTGGCCGTGCAAATCATCGAGCGTCCGAACTGAGCCTTCCTCTCCCAACTGAGTTGCCATTCGCCTTCACCTCCATTGAAGAATTGTCCACACGAACTGTTTTTCACCGTGCCTACATATTCTATAGATTAGTCTAGCCGAACTAAAATAGCCAGTATGCACTAAGATGTCAAGATAGGTCTCTCTCAGACAGGAGGAGATTCTGCGCCGCTACTACCAGAACCGGGTGCTAGAGGCGTGGTAGGTCATCAAGGAGTTGATCGGGCTGTCGGCGACTCGATGCGAGACGTACTGGACGAGCTGGAGAGCCTAGAGCTGCGACGGCGGGACGTCGTGGTCGAGCACCTCGAGACGGACCTTCCGGTGTTGACCCTGCCAGTCCCTAGATTCTCCGGAACAGTCCCGGGTATTCACAGACCTCTCCGATCGTCTAAAATATCTGACCGAAAGGAGGCGCAATGCCCGTCATCAGAAAGGAAGAGACTACCCTGGAGAGCCTCGCCCCCGGCGTCGACCGGTGGACGGTTGTCGACGGCAACAGCGGGGCCGACTCCCTCAGCGTCGGCGACCTGACGCTACAGGCCGAAGGCGCCGTGCGGACCCACGTCCACCCCACCGAGGAGGCGATGGTAATCCTCGAAGGAGAACTCGATGCCGTTCTGGGCGACGAGATCATCAAGGTCAAGGCCGGCGATACGGTGCTGGCCCCGACCGGAGTGAAGCACGGCTTCATCAACCGCTCGGGCGCCTCGGCACGGCTGATGGCGATCTTCCCGACCGCCACCATCGAGCGGACGTTCGTCGACTGACCCCTAGAAGACGGCGATCGGGTTCACCGGCGAGCCGGTGCCGCCCACGATCCTCAGGGGGTTGACGCTCAGCATGAACTCGTATCTGCCCTGCTCGGCGCACACCCTGGCCAGGGGCTCCAGTAGCGCGTTATCGAGCAGCGCAACTCCGTAGGCGAATATGGCGCCGTGCACGGTCCAAGGAACGCCGTACTCGTTCGGCCGCTGGTCCATCATGTCCCAGCCGAGGACCGCGACGTCGTTGTCGCGCAGGAAGGGCAGGCAGGAGGCGTGGAGGCCGGGCCGCACAGACTTGTCTCCCCACGTCCCGTCGTGGTCCGCCGCGTACGCCTCGCGGCCGCTGTATACCATGACGGCGTCCCCCGGCTCCAGGACGACGCTCTGCCGGGCCGCAACCTCCTCGAGCTCCCACCCGTGCACGGGAGCGTCCACCGTCACGTAGGGCTCTCCCCGGTGTCCGGGAACGTCCAGGAGCACGCCGCGCGTCAGGATGCCGTCGCTCCACGCGTCGACCGAGCCGTACCTCGCCCCGTCGAACCGGATCTCCTCTGACGGATCGCGCCCGTCCCACATGCCTTCCTCGTTCCAAGTGTGGCAGAGCGCGTCGATGTGGGTCGTCGCCTGGCCGTGGTAGTGCACGCCGATGAAGTCGACCGCGCCGCCTCCATTGGGCTCCCGCTCGATGGTCGACATGTAGTGCAGCGCGGGCGTGGGGTTCTCGGCCGTCGGGGTGACTGGAAAAGAGCGGCTCAGCGACACGGTAAGGCCGCTCCTCACCAGCGCCGCAGCCTTCCGCCTCTTCTCGGCTGTGATCAGGTTGACGGCCCCGGCCGAGCCGCGGTCTCCCCACCGGCCCCAGTTGCGCCGGTCCCTGAGATACGAGTCGACCTCCGCCTTGGTCGGTACCTTCCGGTCGGTCATCCTGCTACCCTCCACGCCGGAGTCTGGGCTGATGCGCAGAGAATCTATACCGGGGACTGAGGGGTGTCAACGGCGAAACGAGCGGTCCCGGCCCATAACACTCGATTGTTGAGCCCTCCGCGTCGTGCTATAATTTGCCAATCTCACTCGTGCGAGGAGAGCCCTTGCCGTCCGAACGAACGCGACTGTACGAGTTGATGCTGGTCGTCACCCCCGAGGCCGACGATGAGGGGGTCGCCGCCGCCGTCCAGCGTACAGCCGACCTCATCGGCGCCCGCGGCGGGATGGTGACCGCGCAGGAGAGATGGGGCCTCCGCAGGCTCGCATACCCGATCAACGGCTACGTCGAGGGCCACTACGCGCTGATGCGCTTCGCATGCGGCGTGGCCCACACCCGAGAGCTGGAGCGCAACCTGATCGCAGCCGAAGACGTGCTCCGGCACCTGATCACGACTGTCGAGCGGGAGGCGGACCTGGAGGCTCTCCAAGCTGAGGCTGCCGCCGCCCAGGACGAGCCGGAAGCGACCGAGCAGGCCGAGGCTGCCGTAGCCCAGGACGAGCCGGAAGCGTCCGAGCAGGCCGAGGCTGCCGTAGCCCAGGACGAGCCGGAAGCGTCCGAGCAGGCCGAGGCTGCCGTAGCCCAAGACGAGCCGGGGGCGTCAGAGCAGACCGAGGCTGTCGCCGCCCAAGACGAGCCGGAAGCGTCCGAGCAGGCCGAGGCTGCCGCCGCCCAGGACGAGCCGCAGGACGAGACGCCGCCGCCCGCCCAGGACGAGCCCTCCGAACAGGCGGAGCCCGCCCCGACAGCCGACGAGGAGCCGGCAGTTGCCCGGCCCACCGCATAGACGGCGAAGGGAATAGCGCCTTGAGCCTCAACAAGATCCTGATCATAGGAAACCTGGGCACCGATCCCGAGATGCGCTACACGCCGAACGGGAATCCGGTCACCTCCTTCCGAATTGCCACCAGCCGCAGATACACGACCTCTCAGGGCGAGCAGAGAGAGGAAACGGAGTGGTTCAGGGTGGTCGCCTGGAACCGCCTCGCCGAGCAGTGCAACCAGTTCCTGACCAAGGGACGTAGAGTATATGTAGAGGGGCGATTGAAAAGCGACTCATGGGTCGGCAACGACGGCCAGACCCGGTTCACCAACGAGATAAACGCCAATCAGATAGTCTTTCTCGACAGCGGTCCTGCGGCGGAGGGCGGCCCCCCGTCCGAGGCGGCCGTCCCAGGCGCGAGCGACATGGCGGACGACCTGCCCTGGTAGGCTCCGCACAGACTCTTCCAGGAGGCGACGCAGCAGCATGACGACCAGAGGGCCGAGGCCGGGCGGCAGGAGGGGGAGGCCGAGGTACTACGGGCGCCGAAAGGTCTGCTCCTTCTGCGTCGACCACATAGAGCACATCGACTACAAGAACGTGGAACGAATCAGGAGATTCCTCTCCGACCGGTTCATGGTTGAAGCCAGGCGAAAGACGGGCGTCTGCTCGAAGCACCAGCGGGGCTTGGCCCTGGCCATCAAGCGGGCCAGACACCTGGCTATGCTCCCCTTCAGCCCGGACCACAGCCTCATGGAGCCGGCGCGCTCGCGCTAATCTTTCGGCTGTGGGTGGCATCCGACTCAGCGCTGGACTCGCCCGACCGTGGACGGCCTCGGGAAGCTCAATATAGGGCCGGTGTGAGATCGTGGCAGAAGCACCAAGACGCCGCTCCAAGCGCACAGACAGGGTCGATCGCCGCCGCGAGCTATCCCTCAAGAGGCGCGACCCCAAGCGGAGGCGCCTCGCCTACCTGCTCATCGTCGTCCTGCTCATCGTCGTCGCCGGCATATCGATCGCCGCCTACTCCATCAAGTTCGTCTTCCCGAACCGAGAGCTGATCGTCCGGGTAAACGACGTCGCCTATACGCGAGGCGACCTCGTCAAGCTGCTCGCCGCGAAGCAGGCGCAGTTCGAGCTGGTGGACACCCCCTTCAAGTCGGGCCGGGAGATATTCGAAGCCCTCCAGCAGCTCATCGAGACGGAGATGATAGCAACGGTCGCGCCCGAGCACGGCGTCTCCGTCTCCGAAGAGGAGGTCGACGAGGAGATCAGACGGCTGTTCACGCCCAGCGGCGGCGGCGGCGACGGCGACGTTGCGCCCGCCCAGCTGGAGCGCGAGTTCCAGGAGCGCTACGGCGCCTTCCTGAACGAGATCCAGCTGAGCAGGACGGAGTTCCGCGAGGAGATCAGGAAGCAGCTGCTCAGGGAGCGCTTCAAGCAGTACATCGGCGAGAGCGTACCTAAGGTCCTCCCGCAGGCCAGGGTCCACCGGATCGTCCTGAACCCCCGGGACGATCTCGATCTGGTCAGACAGAAGTACGACGACCTCAGGGACAGTAGCACAGACCCCGAGCATATCAGGGCCGTCTTCAAGGCCATCGTGCGAGAGTTTTCACGGGACCACGCCGAGATCGTCAGGAAGGGGGGCGACCTCGGATGGGCCCCCAGAGGCGTCTTCAAGGAGTACGATGACCTGATGTTCAGCTTGGAGGTCGGCGAGCTCAGCCTGCAGGCCCCGAACTTCGACAACCCCGAGCAGATATACCTCTTCCTCGTCTCGGAGAAGGACGAGGCCAGGCAGGTCGACCCGGATAATCTGGACCGGCTCAAGACGAAGGCGCTCCAGGACTGGCTGAACGACGAGCGGGCCAACCACGAGGTCTACGCCCAGCTGGACTCCGACATCTACGCGTGGATGCTCGATCAGCTCAGACTGACGACGACCATAACCCCCACCGCCATACCCGATCCGCTCGGACTGCAACGCTAGTGGTCGGACATCCTTGAAATGAAGGGTAGTCAGGAGCACTCAATGTTGACCGGGGGTGTCCCCCACAACTATTCTTCGGGGGGTGGGGGATAAACCCGCCAACACTAAGATGATGATCCACTAGGCCTAAGGGGCGCACAGATGGACACCGTCCACTTCTACACCTGGAAACGCTGAAGCTCCTGCCGCAAAGTGAGAGCGTCGCTCTTGCAGAGAGGCGTGGAGCTCTACGAAAGGGACATCTTCGCCGACCGGCTCTCCGAGGAGGAGCTCCGCAACCTGATCGGAGACCGTCCCGTGTCAGACCTCTTCTCCTGGAACAGTCCCTCCTTCAGGAAGATGGGCGTGACCCGTGAGGAGCTCGACGAAGACCGGATGGTCGCGCTGATGCTCGAGGAGCCCAGACTGATAAGACGTCCGCTGGTGCGGATCGGAGACGCCCTGGTCGTGGGAGCCAGCACGTCCGCCCTGGACGAGGCTCTCGGACCCCCGTAAGCCGATTCCGCGACCATGCTAAAATGACCTCGACCATCGGTTTCCGCGCGGAGTGAGGGCAGATGACGACACAGGCGAAGCTGCTGACCGCTGACGATCTTCTGCGCCTGCATAGTAAGGGTGTCCGGGGCGAGCTCATCAGGGGGGTGCTCTGCGAGACCATGCCGACCGTGGGAGAGCACGGCGAGATCGTGATGAACCTGGGCGTCGCGCTCGGTGCGTTCGTCAAGCCCCGGCGGCTGGGACGGCTTGCCGGATCCGATGCGGGCATCCTGCTCGGTCGAAACCCGGATACCGTGCGAGAGCCCGACCTTGCCTTCATATCCTCGCAGAGGCTCCCACTGAACGTCAGGAATCCGGGCTACTACGAGGTGCCCCCCGACCTCGTGGTGGAGGTCGCATCGCCCGGCGACACCCGGACCGAGGTGAGCGACAAGGCCCAGATGTGGCTTCGGAGCGGAGTCCGTACCGCGTGGATCGTTCATCCGGACACGCGTACGGTGGACGTCTATCACGAAGACGGCTCGATCGTCACCCTCGCCGAAGACGACATCCTGGACGGCGGCGAGGTCCTGCCCGGGTTCGAGTGCCGGGTGAGGGCCGTATTCGATCTCTAGAGGAGGCCCGGATCTTCACACCTACCGGCGGGATACTTCCATGAGAGTCGGCGCATTCGAAATAGTAGAGCCTGTCCCGGAGCTCCACAACACGTGCGCCATCGCGATGCTGCGCCCGTGGATAGACGTCGGAAGAGTGGGCACCCTGGTCATCAAGCAGCTCGAAGCCAGGCTGGGCGCAAAGGAGCTTGGGCGCCTCGCAAGGCCCGGCGACTTCTTCGATTTCACCCGCTACCGGCCCCGCATGAGCCTCGTGGAGGGGCGGCGCGTCTTCACGATTCCGAACAGCATCGCCCACTACGCCCGAGATTCCGGCACGGAGCGAGACTACCTGTTCCTGGACCTCAGGGAGCCGCATGCCATCGGCGAGACGTACGCCGAGGCGATTGTCGAGCTCGCCAACTACTTCAACGTCACCGAGTACTGCCGCATCGGAGGAATGTACGACTCCGTCCCGCACACCCGACCGCTGCTCGTCACCGGGACCCTGGGAGACGAGCAGGCCGCCCGCGCCGCCGGCCTCATCTCAGCCAGAAAGAACACATACCAGGGACCGACCAGCATCGTCAACCTCGTCGCCGACGCCCTGATGGAGCAGGAGGTGGCTACCTCCAGCCTGATGGCGCACCTGCCCCAGTACGTGCAGCTGGACGAGGACCACATGGGCGCCAGCCGGCTCATGGAGGTGCTCTCAGCCGTCTACCGCTTCCCCGCCTCCTTCGTCGACCGCACCCAGGGAGAGCGGCAGTACAAGGACCTCAGCAGAGCCGTCGAGAACAACGGGGAGGTCAAGAAGCTGATCACCCAGCTGGAGGTCTACTACGACCGCGTGCTCGTCGGGCCCCAGGCCGAAGAGGAGAAGCCCAGACTCTCCCCGGACGTCGAGCGGTTCCTACAGGAGATGGGCGAGCGCCTCGACCAGACCCGCGACGACGAATAGCCGAGTAACACGTCCACATGAAGTGATATATCATGGCAACACCCTAACAAGGTGTTGCACTTCGTTTGTGAGTCTAGGGAATCCAGATCGCAAGCAGTGCTGAGGCCCCATCAGGGCAATCTGGAGATATCGGCATGAACATAAGCTGGTTCCATCTGATGCCCTATCGGTTGCTGCCCGATGACTTCGAGGAGAAGTACCGCAGCGTCTGGGTCGACGTTCCCAGCCATCTCTTCGACCCGAGGGAGGCTCACCACCTCTACAACGAGTTCCTCGACGAGCTCGAGTACGCCGACCAGGCGGGCTTCGACGGCATCTGCGTCAACGAGCACCACAACAACGCCTACGGCATCATGCCGTCGCCAAACCTGATGGCCGCGATGCTGGCGCGGCGTACCTCCAACGCCGCCCTGATCGTGCTCGGGAACAGCCTCGCCCTGTACAACCCTCCCATCAGAGTGGCCGAGGAGTTCGCCATGCTGGACGTCGCCAGCGGAGGCCGGCTGGTCGCCGGCTTTCCCGTGGGCACCTCCATGGACACGAATTTCGCATACGGCCAGAACCCGGCCACCCTCCGCGAGAAGTACTACGAGGCCCACGACCTGGTGATCAGGGCATGGACCGAGCCTGAGCCCTTCGCATTCAACGGCAAGCACACCCAGGTCCGCTACGTGAACATCTGGCCCAGGCCTCTCCAGGATCCCCACCCGCCCGTCTGGATTCCGGGAGGTGGCAGTGTCGAGACCTGGGAGTGGACCAGCCGGATGGACTACGTCTACTGCTATCTCAGCTACTTCGGCTACAAGCACGGCACGCGGGTGATGAACGGGTTCTGGAACGAGATGGAGAAGCTGGGCGTGGACGACAACCCGTATCGGGCCGGCTTCGTACAACTGGTGGCCGTCTCCGAGACCGACGAGAGGGCCGAGGAGGAGTACGGGCCGCACGTCGACTACTTCTATAAAAAGAACCTGCACGTGTACGAGGGCTTCGCCGACGCGCCGGGATACCGTACCCTGAAGACGCTTAGGAAGGGCGTCAAAAGCCAGGTAGGAAGCTCGGCAAGCCGGAAGCGGCAGGGCCTGACGTGGAAAGAGTATGTCGAGGAGGGATACGTCATAGCCGGCAGCCCCAAGACCGTCGTCGAGAACCTCAGAAAAGCGGCCGAGGGCCTCCGTGTCGGTCAGCTCATGGTGCTGTTGCAGATCGGCAGCATGCCGAAGGACCTGACCATGAAGAACACGCGGCTCTTCGCCGAACAGGTGATGCCCCACGTCCGCGATATGTGGGACGAGTACGAAGACCGCTGGTGGCCGAAGCCGATCGACGAACGGGCTCCCGTCGCCTCCCTGCCGATGGATGGCGTCTAGGAGACCCTCCAGGTGGGGGCTTACGGTAGAATCGATTTCACGGCGGGTGCAAAGGCGATGGCTCGCAGATGACCAGACCTTCCCGCTTCACCGTAAGTGCGGGCTCTGCAACTGCCCGCGTGACGAAGGCCGGCGGCGGCTCTCCGCTCGTCTACCTCCACGGGACTTTCGGACACCGGGGGTGGCCCGCCTTCCTCGACCGGCTGTCCGAGAGCTTCACGGTCTATGCGCCTGTCCATCCCGGCTTCGACGAGACCGGAGGCGTCGAGAGCATCGACGACATTCTGGACCTGACCCTGTACCACATCGACCTGCTGGACGGTCTGGAGCTCGAGCGGCCTCATCTCGCAGGTCACCACTTTGGGGCGATGGTCGCCGCCGAGATTGCCGCCATCAACCCCGAACGCGTGGACCGGCTGGTCCTGGCCTCGCCCGCCGGCCTGTGGCTCGACGACGTTCCCGGCGTCGACTACTTCGCCACACCGGCCAATGAGCTTCGCGCTCTGCTGTTCTCCGACCCGAACTCCCATGTCGCCAGGAGCACCATGCCCGAGCCGGCCGACGACGAGGAGCGTCAGGAGCAGAGCATCGAGCGGTCCCGGGCGCTGAGCACGGTGGCGAAGTTCCTGTGGCCGATCCCCGATAAGGGGCTCGCGAAGCGGCTGCGCCGGATCAGGTCTCGTACCCTCGTAGCCGTCGCGGAAGACGACCCGGTCGTGCCGCCGGAGCATGGAGAGGCGTTCGCGGATGCTATTCCCGACTGCCGCCTCAGCACCCTCAAGGGCGCTGGCCACCTCTACCCCCTGGAGCGGCCCGACGAGTTCGCGCGGCTGGTTGCAGAGTTCTTGCGGTCGTAGAGGGCGTCAATCGAGTGGGCCAGGAAGATTCTCCCGCCGCCCTCTAGCCTGGAAGAGATTCCTCGAAGCGGCGGAAGACGAGGCAGGCGTTCTGGCCGCCGAAGCCGAAGCTGTTGGAGAGTACCGTCTCCACCTCCTGCTCCCTCGCGACGTTGGGGACGTAGTCGAGGTCGCAGTCGGGGTCCGGCTCCTCGTAGTTGATCGTCGGGTGGATCACGCCGCTCCGGATGGTCTCGACGCAGGCGACCGCCTCCACGGCTCCGGCCCCGCCGAGCGCGTGGCCTATCATCGACTTCGTCGAGCTGACCGGCACCTTCGCCGCCCGCTCTCCGAACACCTTCTTGATGGCGAGCGTCTCCACCATGTCGTTCTTGGGCGTCGACGTCCCGTGCGCGTTGATGTAGCTAACCTCGTCCGGGCCGATTCCGGCGTCCTCGAGCGCCCAGCGCATCGCTCTCGCCGCGCCCTCTCCGTCCTCGTCCGGCTGGACGGCGTGAAAAGCGTCTGAAGAGACCCCGTACCCGATCACCTCAGCGAGTATGTCGACGCCCCGGTCGATCGCGTGCTCCAGGCGTTCGAGCACCAGGATGGCAGCCCCCTCGGAGGGCACGAAGCCGTCGCGCCTGGCGTCGAAGGGCCGGCTCGCCCTCTCCGGCGGATCGTTCTGCCGGGTCAGCGCCTTGATGACGTTGAAGCCGCCGAGACCGAGGTGGCTGATCCCCGCCTCGCACCCTCCACCCAGGACCACCTCGGCGGCGCCCCTGCGGATCGCCTCGACCGCGTCTCCGATCGCCTGGTTACCCGCAGCGCACGCCGTTATCACCGTCGAGGTGTAGCCCTTGAGCCCGTACAGGCGGCTGACGTTGGCCGCGGCCATGTTCGGCAGGATCATCGGGATGAAGAAGGGGCTGACGCGCATCCCGCCCTTTGCGACGAGGATTCGCGCGTTCTCCTCCGTCGTCGGAAAGCCGCCGTTCCCGTTGCCCATCACCACGCCCAGGCGCTCCGGGTCCTCCCTGGACAGGTCGAGGCCGGCGTCCTCGACCGCCAGGCCGGCCGCCGCCACCGCCAGCTGCGAGAACCGCGCCATCCGGCGCGCCTCCCTGCCGTCGACGAACTGCCGGGGATCGAAGCCGGTCACCTCGCCGGCGATCTTGCACGGGAAGTCGGACGGGTCGCACAGGGTCATAGGGCCGACGCCCGACCGGCCCTCCACGAGACCGTTCCAAAGCTCCTCGACCGACTCGCCGAGGGGGCTGAGCGCCCCCATGCCCGTAACGACGACCCTCGCCCTCAAACCTCTCATAACGGTGTCAGACTACCACGGCTGCGCGCCCGCCGGAAGGCCCCTTGATGGTGGGGTAGAGCTCCGCCGGCATCCCCCTGATCTCCTCCGTCACCTCCGCGGCGACGGAGAGGGAGCCTGCCGCCAGGACGAGGCCATCGGCCCCGGCAGCCTCGACCGCCCGCCTCGTCCCCTCGCCGACGTCGTCCGTCTGGAATATCACCTCCATCCCCGCGCCGGAGACCAGCCGAGCGACGGCTGCGCTGCAGACGGCTCTCGGATGTCGCGACCGGACGGCGACGACCAGCGGCTCCAGCGCCGCCAGCGCCGAGACCATGCCCTCGGCGCTGTGTCCGCCCAGACCGCCGAATATGACCACGGTCCTGTCGGCCTCGAAGTAGCTACGAACCGCCTCCACCAGCCGGGCCATCGAGTGGGGATTGTGCGCGCCGTCCACCACGACCGTCGGCCCGGCGCGGGAGAGTATCTCCAGCCTGCCGGGCCACCTGACCTGTCGGATGCCCTTTACGATGGCATCCGGCGAGACCGGGACTCCCTGACCGGCGAGTGTCTCCACCGAGGCGACGGCGATCGCCGCGTTTTCGAGCTGGTGGTCGCCCAGGAGCGGCAGATCGACGTCGTAGCTGCCGTTCATCCCGCGGATCGTTATCTTCTGTGCCGATAGCGTCCTCTGGACGCCGCTGACCACGGCGTCGTCCACGTCGACCTCAATCAGCGGCGCTCCCCTGCGGCGCGCGGCGTCTCTGAAGACATCCAGCACCTCCGGCCGCTGCGGGGCCGACACCACGGGCCTCCCCGGCTTGATGATCCCCGCCTTCTCCGAAGCGATCTCCTCCAGCGTGCCGCCGAGGGTGGCGACATGGTCCAGGCTGATCGACGTGATGACGCTCACGGCCGGGTCCAGTATGTTCGTCGAGTCGAGCCTGCCGCCGAGCCCCACCTCGACCACCTGTACCTCCGCGCCGACCGCGCGGAAGTGGTGAAACGCCATCGCGGTCAGCATCTCGAAGGTCGTCACGTCCCCATAGCCGCCCTCACGGCCCACCGACTCGACCGCCGGCCATACCTGCTCGACCAGCCCGGCAAACTCCTCCTTCGAGACGGGATCGAGCCCAACCCTGATGCGCTCCATCACGCTGTGGAGATGGGGAGAGGTGTAGAGGCCGACTCTATAGCCCTGCGCGGAGAGGATCGACGTCACCATCGCGGCGGTGCTGCCCTTGCCCTTCGTACCCGCGACGTGCACCGCCGGCACTGCGGCGTGAGGCCGGCCCAGCAGATCGGTCAACAGCCCGATCCGCTCCAGATGAAAGCGCGCATGCCCCGGACTGTGGGTGGACCGCTCGAAGTCGGCCAGCCCCATCACCCGGTCGACCGCCTCCCTGTAGCGCCGGCCCCCTTTCACGTCCCTCGTCATTCCCGCGTACGCGGGAATCCATCCCCGCCGTCGGAGCCAGCCCGGCGCCGCGCCCGGCTCTCCCACTCGGAGCGCAGCACCTCCATGAGAATGAAGTCCTTGCCGCCGCGGCGCACCCTCTTCTTCTCATGGAACCCGCTCTTCGCAAAGGCCCTGCGCGCCCTGTGGTTCCAGTCGAGCGTGTGGAGATATATCCGGGTGAGCGGAGTGGCGGTGAAGATGTGGTCGAGCAGGCACGAGACCGAGTCCGAGCCGTACCCCTGTCCCCAGTACTCCCTGTCTCCGATCATGATCCCCAGCTCGGCCTCGCCGCGCCTGAGATCGATGTCGTAGTACATGCAGTTGCCTATGTGCCTGCCCTCCAGGGTGTCGATGGCGAACCGGCGCGAGATCGGACTGGGGTAGGCCTGCTCCTCCCGCGAGAACCTGAGGAAGTCGCCATAGCTCATGTCCAGCGGCCTTGTGGCGTCGAGACAGGACAGCTCCTCGTCGGAGCGCCAGGCGTAGTCGTCCGCCGCGTCCTCGATCCGCTTCCCCCGCAGGATGACCCGCTCGCCTCTCACGACCGTCCTCTCACTCGTGTCGACCAGCGCGGGTCCTCCCATCAGCCATCGAAAGGCCCTTCTTAACAATCTCCACCTCGTTGGGATAGGCCATCGTCTCGCAAGCCTGGGAAGCGGACATCCAGCGCACCTCGTCGAACTCGTGATCGTGCATCGCAAGATCCCCGCCGGACGCAGTCATCAGGAAGTAGAAGACCGTCTTGTGGCAGCGCGCGCCGTCGTTCGGGCGGACGAACCAGTAGTCGATCTTATCGATGAAGCGCTCGACCTCGATCTCGAGGCCCGTCTCCTCCCGGACCTCCCGCAGCGCCGTCTGCTCGCGGCTCTCTCCCGGGTCAGGCGTACCCTTGGGAAGCGCCCAGACGCGGGGCGTCCGCCTCCCGCACACCACGACCTCCATCTCGCCGTCGTTGACGCCGTAGACCAGGCCTCCCGCCGATACCAGCTCCTCTACACGACTGCGCCTGGCTCCCAATCTCTTCCCTTCGTCAAGCTGCAAGGACGCTCATTCTATGGCTCGCCCAGAAGGAGCGTCAAGACGCCGCCCGTAGCTGTTGATTTAGCCGGCCCGGCGCCCGTACAATGGGCCTGTGACATCGGACTAGCCACCCTTTAAGTCGGTCCAGTGAGGCTGGCAAGGGAGTATCAGGCGAGCGCGCCCGCGGTGCGGGCCTCGACACGAACCTCTTGCCGGCCGGCAAGAGGTTTTTTTCTTGGCGAAGCCGCGACACAGAGCCCGCGGAGACCGCCCGGCCTCCGTCCTCGACGCCGAGGCGATCAGACGGGCGCTCACCCGGATCGCCCACGAGGTCCTCGAACGGAACGGGGGCGCCGACGGCGTCGTGCTCATCGGCCTCCACACCCGCGGCGCCCCTCTGGCCCGACGCCTCGCCGCCCTCATTCAACAGTTCGAGGGGCTGGCCGTCCCCGTCGGCTCGGTGGACATCGGCCTCTATCGCGACGACCTGGCCGCCGGCAGGCGGCCGACGGTGAGGCGCACCGACATCCCCGCCGACATCGCCGGACGGCGCGTCGTCCTCGTAGACGACGTCCTCTACACGGGGCGCAGCATCAGGGCCGCGATGGACGCCCTCACCGACTTCGGCAGACCGAGCGCCATACAGCTTGCGGTCCTCGTGGACCGCGGCCACCGGGAGCTGCCCATAAGACCCGACTACGTCGGCAAGAACATCCCCACCTCCATGCACGAGGAGGTGGTCGTCAGAATGACCGAGACGGACGGAATGGACGAGGTGGTAATCGTCCCAAGGGGAGCAGGATGATGACGACCGGCCCGACCGCCAACGGACGCAGGAACCTCCTCGATCTCGACGACTTCTCCCGCCGGGAGATCGAGGAGCTCATCCAGAACACCGAGAGCATGAAGGAGGTGCTCCAGAGGGACATCAAGAAGGTCCCGGCGCTCAGGGGCAAGACCGTCGTCACGATGTTCTACGAGGCGAGCACCAGGACGCGTGTCTCCTTCGAGCAGGCGGGGAAGATTCTGAGCGCCGACGTCATCAACGTGTCCGGCGGCGGAAGCAGCGTCGAGAAGGGCGAGTCGCTCTACAACACCGCCCTGACGCTCCAGGCGATAAACGCCGACGTCATCGTGATCCGTCACGGCCACTCGGGCGCTCCCCACTTCCTGGCCAGACACCTCGATGCATCCGTCGTCAACGCCGGGGACGGAGCCCACGCCCATCCGACGCAGGCGCTCCTCGATCTCCACACCATCTGGAGCCGCAGGGGCCGGGTCGACGGCCTTAAGGTCGTGATCGTCGGGGACATCCTCTACTCGCGCGTGGCGCGGTCGAACCTGTGGGGCCTCACGAAGATGGGGGCGGAGGTCGTCCTCTGCGCCCCGCCGACGCTCATCCCGCTTGATCTCCTGAACGGCCGCGCCTCCGCTGAGGAGCACCCCTTCGCCTCCGTCCGCATCGAGACCGAAATCGAGCGGGCGCTCGACGGGGCCGACGTGGTGATGGCGCTCCGTCTCCAGCGCGAACGCCAGAGAGCCGGACACCTCCCCACGCTGCGAGAGTACTCCCGGCGCTGGGGCGTCACCGCGCGGAGGATGGAGCTGGCCAAGCCTGACGCGATCGTGATGCACCCAGGCCCGATGAACGAGGGCGTCGAGATCGACCCTGAGGTCGCGCACGGTGCCAGCTCCGTCATCGAGGAGCAGGTGACCAATGGCGTCGCAGTCCGGATGGCGGTGCTCTACAGCCTGGCGATTCCGGCACAGGAGAGCGCGCGGCCATGACTCAGCCAATGCTCATAAGGGGCGGCCGGATAGTCGATCCCTCGCAGGGCATCGACAGGGTCGCCGATCTGCTGATCGAGGAGGGCGCCGTCAGGGGAGTGGACGCGGAGATCGCGCGCGAGGGCGCACAGATCATCGACGCGTCCGGGCTGGTCATCTGCCCCGGCTTCATAGACGTTCATTGCCACCTACGGGAGCCCGGCTTCGAGTACAAGGAGACGATCGCGACCGGAACGCGGGCCGCTGCGCGCGGCGGCTTCACAACCGTCTGCGCCATGCCGAACACCGACCCTGTGACCGACTCCCGCTCCATCGTCGATTTCGTGCTCGCAAAGGCGGCGCAGGAGGGCGTCGTGCGCGTACTTCCGATAGGTGCGGTCACGAAGGGCAGCAAGGGAGAGGAGCTGGCCGAGCTTGGGGAGCTGGCCGAGGCAGGCGTCATAGGATTCAGCGACGACGGTCACCCGGTCGCCGACCCGAACCTGATGCGGCAGGCGCTCGGATACGCCAGGGGGCTCGGCCTCCCCATCATCAACCACTGCGAGGTCCCAGAGCTGTCCGGTGGAGCGCCGATGCACGAGGGGTGGGTCTCCAACCGGCTTGGGGTCAAGGGCGCCCCCGCCTCCGCCGAGTCGGTCATGGTCGCCCGCGACATCTCACTGGCCGAGCTGACCGGCGGCCGCCTCCACCTGGCGCACGTCAGCACGGCCGAGTCTGTCGAGCTCGTCCGCATGGCGAAGCGGAGGGGGGTCGACGTCACCTGCGAGGTCACGCCCCACCATCTGACGCTAACCGACGAGGCGCTGCTGGGCAGCATCGGCGGCGGCAAGGCCTTCGATCCCCTGTCCCCATCCGCCTACGACACCCGCGCAAAGGTCAACCCGCCCCTGCGCGCCCGGGCCGACGTGGAAGCGATGGTCGAGGCCCTAGCCGACGGCACGATCGACCTGATCGCCACCGACCACGCGCCGCACGGCCGTACCGAGAAGCTGACGACTCTCGACGAGGCCGCCTTCGGGATCAGCGTACTGGAGACGGCGCTGGGATCCCTCATGTCGCTGGTGCACGGCGGCGCTCTCACCCTGCCGACGCTGATCGAGCGTCTGACGACGGCGCCGGCCCGCTTCCTGGGCATCGACCTCGGCACGCTGGCGCCGGGCTCGCCCGCCGACGTGACCATCTTCGACCCCGACGCCGAGTGGACCGTCGACGCCGGCCGCTTCGCCTCCAAGGGCAAGAACACCCCCCTTGACGGGACGAAGCTGCGGGGCCGCGTCACGGCGACCTTGGCCGGAGGGAGGGTCGTGTATTATGACGAGGCAGCATATGCGATTCGTGGTGGACTCGGAAGGGTCACGTGAGAGGAGGTAGGCCATGACATCACTCGACAGGATTACGATCAATCCCGCAGTCATGGGCGGCAAGGCGTGCATCCGCGGTATGCGGGTCACAGTTGGTACGGTTGTGGGCCTGTTGGCGGCCGGTCGCTCACCTGCCGAAATCCTCCAGGCCTATCCATATCTTGAGCGGGAGGACATCGATCAATCCCTAGCCTACGCCGCTTGGAGGCTGGAGGAGCGCGAAGTTCCACTCTCCATGACATGAGGCCGAAGCTCCTTATTGACATGAACCTGTCGCCCGATTGGGAGCATGCGCTCGATAGGCATGGATGGCAGGCTGTTCACTGGTCAACCATCGGCGACCCAAGAGCCAGCGACAGAGACATCATGGAATGGGCCTCCGCACACCAATACATAGTGTTCACTCACGACCTGGACTTCGGCACCATGCTGGCGCTATCGCACGAAGCGGGGCCGAGTGTGCTTCAGGTTCGCACGGAAGACACTCTGCCGGACTACCTGGAAGGGTCGGGCATCGCCGCGCTCAATCAGCATGAGGCCGACTTGTCCACTGGGGCCTTGGTCGTGGTTGACGAAAGCCGAAGCCGGGTTCGGGTATTGCCGATATGATGACGCGCGTGCGGAGCCGCCAACACCCCGCGGCACGCCTTAGTGGGTGGTGAGCGCATTCTTTGGTCGAGGCAAGATTAGGAGACATCGCAATGGATGAAGTGAAGATATGGGCGGTCGATGATGACTCGAACGTCGTGCCGTTGGCGTCGAAAGGCCGAACGGAGTCCGAATCGCTCCTTGAGGAGACGCTCGTCAAGAACCCCGAACTGCTGATTCCGGGTCTGACGCTGGTCGGCAGGCAGACGCCGACGGAGGGCGGCCCACTCGACCTGCTCGGAGTGGATGAGGACGGCAGGCTGGTCGTATTCGAGCTGAAGCGCGGCACCCTGTCACGGGATGCCGTGGCCCAGATCATCGACTACGCGTCGTATCTCAATGACATGGACCCGAACGCTCTCGCCAATCACATATCCAAGCAGTCAGGCAAGCACGGTATCAAGAAAATCGAGAACTTCCACGGTTGGTACAACCAGGAATTTGGGGAGCAGGAGGAGTTGATGCCACCGCGCATGTTCTTAGTCGGGCTGGGAGTCGACTACAGGACGGAACGGATGGTGAGCTTCCTCGCCAGCAGCATGGACATCTCGCTGCTGACCTTCCACGGCTTTGAGTACGACGGCAAGACCTTTCTCGCAAAACAGGTACAGGTGGAAGGCGACATCGACAGCCCTCTTCACCCAGCGGGGGGATTCCCTAGTGCGGCGGTGAGGAAAGAGCGTTTGGCTGCGCGAATCGAAGAATCGGGCGTGTCTGAGCTATTCTACTCCGCAGCAGACATGTTCAGGGATAGTTGGGATGACCTTAAGGAGCAGTCCAGTCAGGAACGCCTCAACTTCCGCCTTTGGCAACGGACTGAATCAGGAACGCGTAAGCGTGTCTCATATGCGTGTATTGAACCCGTCCAGGGGAAGATACGGATAAACTTCTATCCCAGAGCCCTTGAACTCTGCCCGAACGAATTCGACCAAGTCGAACAAGAAATTCAATCCGAGCTAGGTACGTGGAATGGGTTGGCGTTCCCACTCGACGAAGTGGGATGGGAGACTCACAATGAGCGACTGGGAGCCCTATCGAAGGCCGTGTATCAGGCTTGGGAGAGTAGAGTAAGTGGAGCCTGACGATGGAAGGCTTTGACCGAATAACTCATGACCCGGACGTGATGGGCGGCCGCGCCTGCATCAGGGGAACGCGCGTGACGGTCTCACTCGTGCTGAATCTCGTAGCCAGCGGCATGTCTACGAAAGAGATAACAGAGGCCTATCCATACCTGGAACCTGAAGATGTAGGCCAAGCTTTGCGGTATGCCGCATGGTTGGCAGAAGAGACTGTGCGTCCGTTGGAAGGCGCAGGGGTGTGAAATTCCGGAAATGACCAATCCCGCCCACCTAATCCTCGAAGACGGCTCCGTCTACACCGGCGACGCCTTCGGCGCACAACGCTCCGCCCACGGCGAGGTCGTCTTCAGCACCTCCATGACCGGCTACCAGGAGATGCTGACCGACCCCTCCTTCGCCGGACAGATCGTCGTGCCCACCTATCCCCTGATCGGCAACTACGGCATCAACGAGCGCGACTTCGAGTCGGCCCGCGTGCAGGTCGCCGGCTTCGTCGTCCGCGAGCACTCGACGACCCCGAGCCACACGCTGAGCACCACCACGCTCGACGCCTTCCTCGCCGACCAGGGAGTGACCGGCGTCAGCGGCGTCGACACCCGCGCCGTCACGCGGCGGCTGCGCGACCGCGGCGTCATGATGGGTGTGATCGCCGTCGACGAGCCGCCCGAGAAGGCTCTCGCCCGTCTGCGCCGTCTGCCCGGCTACGACGGCGTCGACTTCGTCGAGCAGGTCACCACCCCGCAGCCCTACGAGTGGAAGCAGCCCTTGCTCGGTCCACCCACCCGCCCGGAAGAGCCTCCCGCAGACTCCACGGAAAGAAAAAAAATACTGGTTGACGACTGCGGCCTCAAGTACAACATCCTGCGCGAGCTGCGTGCGAGGGGATGCGAGGTGGTGGCGACGCCGGCAAGGACCACCGCCGACGAGATCATGGCCCAGCGGCCCGACGGCGTCCTGCTCTCGCCAGGCCCCGGCGACCCCGCGCTGCTCGACTACGCCGTCGACACCGCGAAAGAGCTCGTCGGGCGCGTCCCGATCATGGGGATATGTCTCGGCAACCAGGTCCTCGCCCGCGCCTTCGGCGCCAAGACCTTCAAGCTGAAGTTCGGCCACCGCGGAGCCAACCACCCCGTCAGGGACCTCGCGACAGGCCGCGTCTACATCACCGCCCAGAACCACGGCTACGCCGTCGACCCCGAAGGACTGCCCTCTGAGATCGAGGTCAGTCACATCAACCTGAACGACGACACCGTCGAGGGCATCCGTCACAGGTCGCTGCCCATCATGGCGATCCAGTACCACTCCGAGGCCTCCCCCGGCCCCCTCGATAACGAATACATCTTCGACAGATTCCTTGAAATGGTGCGTAATAATAGTGCATAATATAGATGATATTAACTGATGAGGCAGAGATATGCGAACCACGCTGGACATCGACAGCAAGCTGCTCGACTCAGTGGTCGAGACCACGGGAGAGAAGACAAAGAGCAAGGCGGTTAACGCAGCTCTGAAGGAGTACATACGCCGTAAGCATGTCCAGGAGCTGATCGACTCCTGGGGAAAGATCATAGTCGACGACCACAGTGAGCGGGCATTGGAACTGGAGGAGAGGAAGCGGGCGTATCTCGCTTCGTTGAGGGACGGCGACGCCTGATGATCCTGGTAGAGTCGTCCGTTCTGATGCAGGCGCAGAGACTGCCCGAGTCCGAAGAAGCACGAGAGCTAGCGGCACTGATGTTCTCCGGCGAAGCGGCCGTGACGGGGCCGGTAATCATGGAGTACCTCAGAGGCGCCCGCTCTACAAGCGAGCTGGAATTCCTGGCGGAGCGGGTCGTCTCCATCGACTGCCTTGAGATGGACCAGCAGGCTTGGGTGATAGCAGGAAGGCTGAGCAACCGGCTTATACGCGCCGGTGAAAAGATGACCGACCTAGACGTCGCCATCGCCGCCGCGGCAATTCGACACAACGTACCGCTCTACACGTTGGACCGGGCGTTCAAGCGAATTCCCGAGCTGAAACAGCACCGTCGATCTCAGCTAAGAAGAGAACAGTGACCACCAAACCCTCCAAGGTCCTCGTCGTCGGCTCAGGGCCCATCGTCATCGGGCAGGCCGCCGAGTTCGATTACGCCGGCACCCAGGCCTGCAAGGCCCTCCGCGAGGAGGGCGTCACCACCGTCCTCGTCAACTCCAACCCCGCCACCATCATGACCGACGAGGGCATCGCCGACATCGTCTACATCGAGCCCCTCACCGTGGAGGTCCTCTCCCGCATCATCGAGGCGGAGCGGCCGGACGGCATCCTGCCCACCCTCGGCGGCCAGACCGGCCTCAACCTCACCGTCGACCTCGCCGACGCCGGCGTCCTAGACCGGTACGGCGTCCGGCTCCTGGGCACGCCCCTGGACACCATCCGCAACGCAGAGGACCGGGAGCTCTTCAGGAACCTGCTGATCGACATCGGAGAGCCTGTCCCTCCCTCTGCCATCGTCGAGTCGCTCGACCAGGCCTACGCCGAGCTCGACGGAATCGGACTGCCCGCGGTCATCCGGCCCGCCTACACGCTGGGCGGAACGGGCGGCGGGATCGCCGGCTCGATGGAGCAGTTCACCCGGATCGTGCGCGGCGGACTCGCCGCCAGCCCCATCGGCCAGGTCCTGCTGGAACGCTCGCTCGCCGGGTGGAAGGAGATCGAATACGAGGTGATGCGCGACGGCGCCGACAACTGCATCACCGTCTGCAACATGGAGAACATCGACCCCATGGGCGTTCACACCGGCGACAGCATCGTCGTCGCGCCCAGCCAGACGCTCTCCGACAAGGAGTACCAGATGCTCCGCTCCGCCAGCCTACGGATCATCCGTGCGCTCGGCATCGAGGGCGGATGCAACATCCAGTTCGCGCTGGAGCCGGGAGACGTCGTGGCCGCGGCCCTGCCCGACCGCGGCGGGACCGACAGCCCCTACTACGTCATCGAGGTCAACCCCCGCGTCAGCCGAAGCTCGGCGCTCGCCAGCAAGGCGACAGGCTATCCCATCGCGCGCGTCGCGGCCAAGATCGCCGTCGGCAAGAGGCTGGACGAGATCCCCAACGCCGTAACACTGAAGACGCTGGCCGCCTTCGAGCCCGCGCTCGACTACTGCGTCGTCAAGATCCCCCGCTGGCCCTTCGACAAGTTCCCCGGCGGCGACCGCCTCCTGGGCACCCAGATGAAGGCCACCGGAGAGGTGATGGCCATCGACCGCTCCTTCGAGGCCGCCTTCCAAAAGGCCGTCCGCTCCCTGGAGATCTCCAACCGCACACTCCTCTGGGAGGACCCCCGCTGGCGCGGCGAGCCGCCCTCCCTGTCCGCGACCGACGAACGCCCCTGGGCGCTCATGTTCGCGCTCAGGCAGGGAGCCGATCCCGACGCCCTCGCCCGCGCAACCGGCGTAGACCCCTGGTTCACCCACGCCTTCGCCAGGCTCGCAGAGATGGAGGCCCGCCTCCTCTCCGAGCCGCTCGACGCCGCCCTCCTCCGGCAGGCGAAGCGCCTCGGCTTCTCGGACGAGAAGATAGGCGTCCTGACGGACCGCTCCCACGAGCAGGTGAGAGAGCTCCGCGCTCAATGGGACGTCCGCCCCGTCTACAAGATGGTCGACACCTGCGCCGCCGAGTTCGAGGCCCGGACCCCCTACTTCTACTCCACCTACGAGCAGGAGAACGAAGGCGTCTCGATCCCCGGCGGCAAGGCCGTCGTCGTCGGCAGCGGCCCCATCCGCATCGGACAGGGCATAGAGTTCGACTACTGCTCCGTCCACGCCGCCTGGGCCCTTCAGCAGGAGGGCATCAAGAGCGTCATGGTCAACTCCAACCCGGAGACCGTCTCGACCGACTTCGACACGAGCGACCGGCTCTACTTCGAGCCGCTCGACGAGGAGAGCGTCCGCGACGTCCTGGAGAACGAGTCGCGCGTCACCGACAGCCGCGACGTGCTCCTGCCGCCAACGATGGTCCAGTTCGGCGGCCAGACCGCCATCAACCTGTCCCAGACCCTCGACCAGGCCGGGCTGCCGATCCTCGGCTCGACGGCGCAGTCGATCGATATCGCCTCCGACCGCCACCTGTTCGAGGAGTTTCTTTCTCGCACCGGCATCCCGAACCCGCCGGGAGCGGCGGTCGCCAACCTCGAGCAGGCGCTCAACGTCGCCTCGGAGATCGGCTATCCGATCCTGGTGCGCCCCAGCTACGTCCTGGGAGGCCGCGCCATGGAGATCGTCCAGAACGCGACCGAGCTCGTCAGATACATGACCGCCGCGGTCGCGGCCGGCGGCGGGCGCCGCGTCCTGATCGACCGGTACGTCGAGGGGCGCGAGGTCGAGGTCGATGCCGTCTGCGACGGCGAGAACGTCCTCATCCCAGGCATCATGGAGCACGTCGAGCGCGCGGGCGTCCACAGCGGCGACTCGATGGCGATCTACCCCGGCCTCACGCTCACCGAGGAGGAGGTCGACACCATCGTCGACTACACGACGCGCATCGGACGCGCTCTCCAGGTGCGGGGCCTCATGAACATACAGTACGTCGTCGCGGGAGGCCCGGCCTACAGGAGCCCCGGCGGCGAGTCCGCGACGCGGGACACCCAGGTCTTCGTGATCGAGGTGAACCCGCGCGCGAGCCGGACCATACCGTTCATATCTAAGATAACCGACGTGCCGATGGTGCGCCTCGCCATCGGCGTCATGCTGGGAAAGAGCCTCCCGGAGCAGGGCTACCGGGGAGGCCTCTGGAAGAGACAGCGCCTCGTCGCCGTCAAGGCGCCCGTCTTCTCCATGTCCAAGCTCGCCGGCGTCGACACCTACCTCGGGCCGGAGATGAAGTCCACCGGGGAGGTGATGGGGCTGGACCACGACTTCCGGGGCGCCCTGTCCAAGGCCCTGATCGCCGCCGGCCTGACGCTCCCTCCAGGGGGATCGGTGCTGCTGAGCATCGCCGACCGCCACAAGGCGGAGGCCGTACCCATGTTCCGCCAGCTCGCCGCCGCCGGCTGCACCCTCTACGCGACCGCCGGGACCGCCGACACGATCCTGGGCCTCGGCCTCGACGTCGTCACCGTCCCCAAGAGACTCACCGAGAGCCGTCCCAACGTCGTCGACATCATCGCGGACGGAACGGTCGACGCCGTCATCAACACCGTCACCGGCGACCGCGACGTCCTCCAGGACGGCTTCTGGATACGCCGCGCCGCAGTCGACAGGCGTATCCCCTGCTTCACCTCGCTCGACACCGCGCGGACCGCCGTCGAGAGCCTCGCCAACGGCGGCGGCAGATACAGCATCAAGCCGCTTAGAGACTATCTCGACGGGAATAGGGAAACCTAGATCCGCACGCGCCTCAGCAACGCGATCAACGGCGGTAGGTCGCGTTGAACTGTTTCCCACACAACACTCGGATCGACCTCACCGTACTGATGGATAAGCACGTTCCTCATGCCGACCATCTCTCTCCACGGAATGTCGGACAGCTCAGACGCCGACTGGTCGGTAAGTTGGTTGGCGGCTTCGCCGATGACTTCCAGCCGACGGATCACGGCGTCTTGCAGCTGAATGTCATCGAGGAATTCCGGAAGAGTTCTTCCTTCCACATAGGAAACCGCGAGGCGAGCCGACTCTAGGACGTCGTGCAGCAGAGCGTCATCCCGCTGCATACACAGTCCTCGCCGACTCCAGGATGGCGGACCGACGGATGGGATTCCTGCTGGACTCCACCGCTCGCTTGGTCAAAACATCTACCCCACGGCCGAAGATGCCTCGGAGCTCCTCACGCATCTTCACCAGATCGAACAGGCCGTGGCGGGCGTCCAGAGCGAAACTCAGGAGGACGTCGACGTCGCTGTCGGGGCCGAAATCCTCTCTCAACACCGATCCGAAGAGGGCGAGCTCGACCACGGCCCATTTTGTGCAGAAGGACTCTATCTCCGCCATCGGAACCGCTATACCAAGATGCGGAGCATCCAATCTCTTTCGCCCCCCTCCATGACCGATCTGCGCCAAGCATACCACCTAAGAGGCCCGCTCGCCGACTCAGCCAAATCCGTCACCCGCCGGGCGGCGTGTGCTATGCTTTGCGTGAACCACCGCCTCCCTCTTCCAGGAAGCCTCCGAATTGATTCCGCTTCAGCTAACCCTGAAGAACTTCATGTGCTACCGGGACAACGCACCGGTGCTCGACCTCGAACCTCTCCACGTCGCATGCCTCTGCGGCCAGAACGGACACGGCAAGACCGCCCTCCTCGACGCCATCACCTGGGCGCTGTGGGGCCACGCCAGGGCGCGGACGCAGGAGGAGCTCGTCCACCAGGGCGAGCGCGACATGTCCGTCGACCTGGAGTTCACGGCCCGCGACCAGAGACACCGCGTCACCCGCCGTCACTCGCGCCCGTTGCGGGGCGGGCAGGGGAGCACCATCCTCGAGCTGCAGATCTCATCAGGCAACGGCTTCCGCCCCATATCGGGCAACACACTCAGGGAGACCGAGGCCAAGATCAACGATCTCCTCCACATGGACTACGACACCTTCATCAACACCGCCTTCCTCCGGCAGGGAGACGCCGACCGGCTCACCACCAGCAGGCCCGCCGACCGCAAGAGAACGCTCGCAGAGGTGCTCGACCTCTCCTACTACGAACGCCTTGAGGAGATGGCGCGCGAGCGCTCCCGGTCGAACCAGGGCGACCTTCGCGCCGTCACCGCCTCGATAGAGCTCCAAACGAGGGAGATGGAGAGCCGGCCCCTGCATCGGGAGGCGCTCGACGCGGCTACTACGGACCTGGCCAGGTGGGAGCCGGAGGCGGCGCGGGGCCGCACGCAAGTCGAGGACCTGCGTCTCGCCGTCGAGGCGCTCGCCCGCCGCCGCGACGACCTCGCCGGCATGGAGCGGCAGCTCGCCGAAGGCCGGCACGAGATCGACCGGCTGCGCGGCCGGGTCGCCACCCACGCGAAGCTGGTCGAGCAGTACGGGAAGACCATAGCGCGCGCCGACGAGATTCTGGCGCAGGCCGCGCAGCTCAGGGAGGCCAGGTCCGACCTGGCCCGTATGGACGCCGCCCTGGCCCGCAGGATGGCCCTCGACACCGAGACGGCAAGGCTCGAAGGCGAGATCAGCGCTCTCAGGGCGCGGCTGACCGCCGAGGCGCAGGCCCTCCGGTCGAGACTCGACAGGGATCTCCGGCCAAGAGCGAAGCGGCTCTCCCGGGTGGAGCAGGCGCTGGCCGGCATGGGAGAGAGACGGGAGGCCCTGGCCCTTCTCGACGCGGATCTGGCCGAAGCCCGTTCCAGGGCCGACGAGGTGGCGGCCGAAACCAGGGACCTGCGCACCGCCAACGAAGGCCTGATCAAACAGATGGAAGAGACCCGCAAGAAGTTCGACCTGCTCGACCACGGGGAAAAGGTCTGCCCCGTCTGCCGCCAGTCGCTGGGCGCCGAGGGTCAGGCCCACCTGAGAGCCGAGTACGAGACGGCGGGCCGTCGGAGCAGGGAGCTCTACGACTCGAACGAGCGCAGGCGCGTACAGCTCGAACGCACCCAGTATGACCTCCGTGCGGAGGTGGCGAGTAGGGACGCCGAGCTGCGCTCTGAAACCCGGAAGCTGGAACGCGACAGAGCCGGCCTCGAACGGGACCTCGCCGACTCTCGCCAGGCCGCGGAGCAGGTCGACGCCCTCACCCCCGAGCTGCTCCGCGCCGAGACCCGGATAGAAGAAAAAAACTTCGCGCACGAGCAGCGCTGGCGACTCGAGGAGATCGCGGACGAGGTCTCGCGGCTGCGGTACGACGAGCGCCTCCACCGGGAGGCCCGGGAGCGGGCCGACGCGCTCGAACCGTACGACCGGCTGGAGCACAGCCTGGCGGAGGCCGAGGAGCGGCTCCCCGGCGAAAGGGCAGGGCTGGAGACGGTCCAGGATATCCTCTCCAGCAGGCAGGCAGAGGCCGCCAACACAGAGACGCAGTTGGAGGAGTTGAAGGCAGAGCTCGAAAAACTTCCCGCGCTCGAGGAGAAGCTGGAAAGGACCCGACGGAGCTGGGAGGCGGCGGAACGGGAGCGGACCGACGCCCTCGTCCGCAGAGGACGCGCCGAAGAGGCGCTCGCGCGACTGGAGCAGATCGCGGCAGAGCTCCGCAAACAGGAGGCGCGCCGGGACGAGCTCACGGCGCAGACCGGCGCCTACGACGACCTGAGCGCAGCCTTCGGCAAGAACGGCATACAGGCCCTCGTCATCGAGACGGCCATCCCCCAGCTCGAAGCCGACGCCAACGAGCTCCTCGCCCGCCTGACGGAGAGCCGCCTCACCCTCCGCCTCCAGCTACAGGAGGGGAGACGGGACAGGCGCACCGGTCTGCCGTCAGAGGAGTTGGACATCAAGATAGCCGACGAGGTTGGTACGCGGAGCTACGAGACATTCAGCGGCGGCGAGGCCTTCCGGATCAACTTCGCGATCAGGATCGCGCTTTCGAAGCTGCTCGCCCGGAGGTCGGGCGCGCCCCTCCCGATACTGTTCATCGACGAGGGCTTCGGCTCCCTCGACGCCACCGGTCAGGAGCGCCTCACCCAGGCCATCCAGTCGATCCAGGACGACTTCGACAAGATCATCGTCATCACCCACATCGACCAGATCAAAGAGGCCTTCCCCTCACGCATCGAGGTCACCAAGACCCCGACCGGCTCCACCTTCGAAGTCGTCTAGCCGTCCAGACTCCGTGATGTGTAGCAACTGGCGGAGCGGGGAGGATTTCTCCTCTCTTCCCCCGTCCGCGGGGGAAGATTAAGATGGGGGCTCCCGCAAGTCTGAACAGTACCTCTGTCTGCGTATGTTGACAGGCGACAGGCGACACCCTAGACTGATCATGTGATCCTCTCGTTCAAACACCGGGGACTTAGGGCACTCTATGACGGCCGGGGTGTGCAGCGGGTTGCCCCGGAGCACGTTCGAAAGTTAAGACACATCCTCGGAGTACTGGACCAGAGCCAGACGCCTCGCGAGACATGGATATACCGGGGTTCCGGCTGCATCCGCTGACTGGTGGACTCAGGGGGCACTATGCCGTTACGGTGTCGGCAAACTGGCGTGTGACCTTCAGGTTCGAGGAAGGGCATGTCGTCGATGTCGACTACACAGACTATCATTGAGGAGGCGAGATGGTGCCCATGCAGAATCCTCCCCATCCAGGCGAGATCGTAAGATGGGAGTGTCTTGAACCCTTGGATCTGACGGTGACGAGGGCCGCGAAAGGCCTCGGTGTAACCCGTCAGACGCTATCGGACCTGGTGAACAAGAAGGCCGGTGTATCTGTCGAGATGGCCTTCCGTCTGTCCCAGGCGTTCGGCTCTACACCCGAGACCTGGCTCGGCATGCAGACGGCCTACGACCTTTGGCAGGCTCGGGACCGGCCCATGCACATCGAGGTTGAAAGGTTCGGTAAGACCCTTGCACGGGAATCCGGAATCTGAAGTCCCAATCTGGAGATCCGGCTCACCACCTCAATATGACCCAGACCGGGAAACAACCGCTCAGCGAGGTGCCGCCGCTCCTGGTGGCCGCGCTGGTGTGTGACGTCGCCGTCGCCGATCCGGCGACCGGCAAGAAGAACCTCATCGGCATCTTCGATCAGGTGCGAGTGGGGAAGTTTCCCGCGACCCGGCCCGTCACCCTCTACTTCAAGATAGGGGACGCCGAGGGCCGCTACGAGTTCCAGATACGATACGTCCGGGCCGACACGGACGAGGTTCTAGCCAAAGCTGAAGGCGAGGTGCAGGCCCGCGATCGCCTCTCCTCGACCGACCTGTACATCTCGTTTCCGCCGGTTTCGATCCCCGCCCCCGGCAGGTACGAGTTCCAGATCTGGGCAAACTCCATGTTCCTGGGCTCGACCTTCATAGACGCCACCGCCGCCAAGATCCCGTAGCGTCCGTGGGTAGACTACCTACGGGCTAGCATCCACCGTTGATTTTGTTACGGATGCGCTCCTCAAACTCGTCCTTTGACACAGGGACGCCTCCCGTCAACCCTTCTGTAGCATGTTCAAGCGTCGTTACATGAAACCCGTCACGAACGAGTCGGTGCGAGTCCTCGTTTGGGTTCTCCTCAAGTCGAACGACAAACCAAACAATGTCACCATTGGAGATGTGTGGTGTCTCAGCCATCGTACCAGTAGCATCAAAGAACGGACGGTCGACCAGTACGGCCATCTTCTTGCCCCACCGGCGAAGAGTAGGAACCTTGATCTGCAACTGGGGCATCAGCCTCTTCGGGCCGCTGCTTCTGTAGTCGGGTCGACGGCGACCTGCCGGATAAGGCAGATGGGGCCCCCGGGACTCCTGTATCCTTCTGAATTCCTTTCCCATCTCGTCTCCGGAAAAGTAGACCGCCTGTATCTCCAACGCACACCATTCGAGGGTTCCTCCGGGACCTTCGTTTGCCAGCACCATATCGATCCGTCCGACGTCGGACCCGGTGTCGGACTGCAGGAACCCGATCTCACGCACGAGGATGGGAGAAGAGGTGCCGAGTAGTGTATCCCCGACCCATTTGAATACATCCCCGCTCTGATGAAACCGATATGGGCACGTCACCCGAATGTGGCCTTCCGCTCCACCAACGCGGTTCGCTGCACCACCAGCGTCTGAGTACAGGCGCAGCGAACATACCCCGCCGTTCTTGATGCACTTCCTCTGCCCTTCGCGGAAAGGGCACGGCAGGGCTCCTCGTCGCAGCTTCACGAGCTTCCGCCGCTCACCTGCCGGTATGCGGTCGGCGGAGCGGCCAAATATCTCGCCTATGCCGAATCGTAATCCCCTATCGCCACCTGGTTTTCTCATATGCGAGGTCCGGAGATCAGTAACTCGATCATATTCGCGTGGTGGGTACTCTTCATTGCGACTCGATCGACGATGAACCCCCTGGCTGCCGCCATCTTCTCGATCCGGTCGTCTTGGTCATAGGTCATCAGGAATCGACCTTCGACCGTCGTCATAAGGTCGAAGAGCTCATCATGATCGATTTCGTTGTGGTTATAGAGACGCCGTCCCGCTCGCTTGGTTGAAGCGGTGTACGGCGGGTCTACGAAGAACACGGCCTGTCGATCAGACCGGTATCGGCGAATAAGGTTGAAGCCGTCTTCGTAGAGGAACGTAATGCGTTCTCTGTTCGCATGAATACGCCTTATCCGTTCGACCAGCGTCTGAGGATACCAGCGCGATGCAACGCCCCGATGGTTCTCTCCGGTCTTCATCAGCCCGGCGCCCGACGCCATTATGCCACCGCGCTGAGTTCGGTTTCTTACCAGCGTTTGAAAGGCAATGTCGCGTGTATCAGAAAAATCGCCCCTTAGAATCGAGACCACGTTGCGTCGGCTTGGCTCAAACTCGACAATCTTACGGGTCAGCCAACCAGCATCTTCAAGGATGCAACGCCAGAGGGCAGCCACTCCTGCGTCCAGTTCTGACATCACGGCCCGATTCACATGGCCGAGAATGACCGCCGTAAGTGAGGCGACTCCACCACCAGCGAACGGCTCTACGAACACTGCCGACTGCAAACGGGATACAGCCAGCCAGCTTCTGATCTCGGGCACGAGCCACGTCTTGCCGCCGGGATATCGTAGAGGGCTGAGCTGCTCCACCTTGGCTACGTTCACGACCGGACGCACCGGAGCCGCGGGGGCGCCTCTGATGTCGAACGTCAACTGTCTCGATGCGACTGGCCCGTGGTTCATTGCTGGACCCCTCTTGTCAGACGGGGTTTCCCCCTCACTCCCTACAGCGTGATCTCGGTGAGGTCCGGCGACACGATCAGCCGGGCGTCCGTCTCCTCCTGTACGGAGGCGGCGTCCCAGTCCGGGGCGACCTCCTTCAGCACCAGGCCCTCGTCGCCCACCTCCAGCACCGCGATGTCGGTCACGATCAGGCTGACGCACTCGCGGCCCGTCAGTGGATAGGTGCACTCCCTGACGATCTTGGAGGCGCCGCTCCGGTCGGTGTGCTCCATCGCCACGATCACGCGCCTCGCCCCGGCCACCAGATCCATCGCCCCGCCGACGTTGCCGATGCCGCGCTGCGGCAGCATCCAGTTGGCCAGATCGCCCCGGGCCGACACCTGGAGCGCGCCGAGCACCGTCACGTCGATATGGCCGCCCCGGATCATCCCGAAGGCGTCCGCCGAGCTGAAGAACGACATCCCGGGATGCGGTGCCAGGAACTGCCCCCCCGCGTTGATCAGATCGACATCCTCATCGCCCGGCTCCGCCATCGGCCCGTAGTTCAGCACACCGCTCTCGCTGTGATAGACGATGTCGCGGCCCTCCGGCACGAACTGGGAGCAGAGCGTCGGTATGCCTAGGCCCAGGTTCACCACGTCCCCGTCCTGGAGCTCGTTCGCCACCCTCATAGCGATGACCTCTCTGTCGAGACGGTACCTCTCCATCCGATACCCTCCTACGCCGGGATAGCGACCACCCGGTCGACGAAGATCGTCGGCGTCACCACCGAACCCGGGTCCAGCTCGCCCACCCGCACGATCTCGGCCACCTCCATCACCGTCGTCTCCGCGGAGGCCGCCATCACCGCGTTGAAGTTCCTCGACGTCCCCCTGTAGACGACGTTGCCCAGGGGATCGGACCTGTCGGCCCGCAGCAGCGCAAAGTCGGCCCTCAGCGCGTGCTCCAGCAGATGCTCGCGCCCTCCGAACAGGCGCGTCTCCTTGCCCTCCGCCATGATCGTGCCCGCCCCGGTCGGCGTGTAGAAGGCGGCGATCCCCGCGCCCCCGGCCCTGATCCGCTCCGCCAGCGTCCCCTGAGGCACTACCTCCAGCTCGACCTTGCCCTCCAGGTAGGCCCGCTCGAACGAGGTCGGCCTCGATGGAGACGGCGAGACCGGGAAGGAGGCGATCACCTTCTTAACCTGCTCGTTGTCGACCAGCACGCCGATGTCGATCGGACGGTCGCCCGGTATCGTCCCGAACCCGATCACGCTCGCCAGGCCCGCCGTGTTGCTGATGATAGTCAACTCCCTGGCTCCCTGGTCCCTGAGCGCGCGAATCAGGTTCTGCGGAGTCCCTCCCGGCCCGGCGAAGCCGTCGATCATCAGCGTCGCACCGTCGGGCACGTCCGCGACCGCCTCGTCGAAGGAGGGGACGACCTTATCTATCGCCATCTCCGCCTGTTTCCCGTCTTCCCTCCTCTCCCTCGATGGGAGAGGATTAAGGTGAGGGTGATGAGGGGACGCGCGTACCCGCGCCCGCTCCCACCGCCTTGTCGTAGACCGTCTTCGCGGCGACGACGTCCCACAGCGCCATGCCGAGGGACTTGAACAGCGTGATCTCCTCCGCGCCGCTCCTGCCGGCGACCTCCCCGCCGACCACCTGCCACAGCTCCCGCAGCCGGCTCCAAAGGACGTGACCGTCCGTCGCCGCCTCCATCAGCTCCCCCGACTCTATCTGCGCCTGCGCGAGGTCGTCCACCGCGATCAGGCCGGCGCGCCTCAGCACCGTCTCGTCGAACTCGCGGACGAACGGGCTCGCGCCCCCGGCCGCCGTCACGTGGACGCCCGCGGAGAGCCAGGCGCCGTCGAGCACCGGCGTCTTCGATTTCGTTATTACCGCCAGCACGTCCGCCCCCTCGACCGCCGCCCGCGGCCCGTCCACGGCCGTCACGGGGATGCCGAGGCGGTCCGTCATCTCCTCCGCGAACGCCCCGCGGTTCGCCTCCGTCGGACTGTATACGAGCGCCTCCGATATCGGCCTGACTCTGCACACGGCCTCGAGTTGAGTGCCCGACTGGTAGCCGCTTCCGAGTACTCCCGCCGCCGACGCCTCCTCCCTCGCCATGTACTTCGCGGCCACCGCGCTCGCCGCGCCCGTCCTCAGCCGGCCCAGCCCCCTCGCCTGGACGATCGACAACAGCTCGCCCGTCTCTGAGGAGAAGAGGTACACGAAATAGCGCGACTTCCCGCCCGCGATCGTGTAGGTCTTGAAGCCGTAGACGCCCGGCTCGTCCGCGGAGGCGTCCATGAAGTGTATGTGGCTGTCCGGACCCGCCAGAATCCTGGTCCGGGGCCGGTTCGTCGCCGAAGCCCCCGCCTGCTGGCGGAAGGCGTTCTCGACCACCGGGATCGCCTCTTCAAGCGTGAGAAGGCTCTCTACGTCGCTCTCTGAGATCAGCAGCGGCGGCATCTATCGGAAATACTAGACGCGAACGGCCACGATCTCGAGCCAGTTCCTGGGGACGTACTCCACGCCCAGCTCCTCGTAGGTCTGGGCCGCCGCACGCTGGAGCGCCGCGCTAGCCTTGTCGAGCGGAACGCCCGGCATCACGCCGACGATGAAGTCCTCGAATTGGCTGATGTCGACCCACCCCTCCAGCGGGACCTGCACCAAGTCGATCTCCTGCTTCACTATCCGGAGGCCGTGGCTCTCCAGCAGCTCCCGGTACTGGTCGGCGCTCAGCTGCTTGCGCGCCTCGACACGCTGTCCGGCGTCCGGCTTGAGACCATACTCGCGGCGGATGATCCGCGACGACTTGAGCATCCACTTGCGGTAGAAGCTCTGCGACCCAGGCGTCTGGCCACCCTCGAAGAAGGATGTGTTGAAGGCGAACCTGCCTCCCGGCTTCAGCGTCTTGGCCACCTCGGCCATGAAGGCCTCCTTATCCGAGACGTAGTGGATCGCGTTGCAGAAGAAGATCGCGTCCACCGACTCCTTCACCACCTCCGACAGCGGCTCGACGCGGCTCTGGACGAACTGGACCGCAGCGTCCCGAGCGTCGATCAGATCATCCATCGCCTGCTTCAACGCTATCGCCGACTGGTCGATCGCGATCACCATCGAGTCGCGGGCGCCCCGCAGCCGCTCCAGGATCATCTGCGTGACGCTGCCCGTCCCGCAGGCGAGGTCCACCACGCGCTGACCCGGCCTCAGGTCGGCCATGTCCACCAGGCGGGCGTTGATCCTAGTGTAGAACGGATTACGGGCGAATTTTTCGAAGGAGAAGTCGCTGGTCACCATCGGGCTCCTTCCATGCCCCACTGGAGCGCCGCGCTGCTCTGCCGATGCAGAGTCTACCCTAACCAGGGCCAACGCGCTACTGCCAATCATATCATTCCGTATGCAAGCGATGGTGTAGAATATGGCCATAGACCCGATGGTGGGAGAAAACATTGAAGACCTACGTGCTCACCGCCGAGCTAGAGCAGGATGAAGACGGTCGGTGGAGCGCATGGATCGATGCACTGCCAGGCTGCACCGCCTGGGGACACACCCGCGAGGAAGCTCTGTCGGCCCTGCAGAACGCGGCGGACGCCTATATCGAGGACATGGAGGATATGGGCGAGGAGGTCCCCAGCGGTGACCTTCAGATTGTCGAGGCTCCCCTCGTAACTGTCACTAGATGACCCTGCCTCCCCACCTTTTACGACGCCTGCGAGGCGTGACCGCTTGTAACCTCATTCGCGCGCTGGAATAGGGATGGCTTCACCTATAGGAGGAGGAGGGGATCAAGCCGAGTCTACCGGCATGACGATGGCCGGCGCGTGGTACTCCACTATCACGCCTCCGGCGACACCTTCCCGATAGGCACCCTGCGGAACATACTCAGGGCAACCCTGTGGACCGAGGACGATCTGTACCGCGTACGGCTCATATGAGGGTCGACACATACCTAGGACATATCTGCCCGATATACGTCGCCGAACAGGTCATGGCCGCAGCCGGCAGCGAAGTCCCCGAGGAGCTGGTCGGCGTGGAGCCCAGAGGACGGGGCATCGACGCCATCGTCACGTCGCATCTGGAGTCATGGGAAGGACCGCACGACCTGATCACCCACGTCTTCGGGCCCGGAGAGGGGGAGACACCGGCGGAAAAGGTGACCTCTGGGCCGGCAGGTCGCGCTCCAGCGCAGAGCCCTGAAGCATCGCCCGGTCAGAGACTTCAGGGCCGGGCTCTCACCCGCTCGATCGTCTCTAGGAGCCGCGTTGCGGGCAGCAAAGCCATTTGCCGGTCCAGCGTGAGAGTCTCCAGCCCGGCCTGGGAGTAGTCGTCGGCGATGAGGCGGTCGAACAGGCCGGGGCCGCCCGTGGCTGAGAGGGCTGCGAGGACTGCCTGGCCGTTGAGAGGGGCGACCAAGCCACTCACCAACACATCGGCCAAGCCGGCACGGGCTTCTGTGCTGGAAATAGCGTAGTGGTGAATTAGGGCAGCGTAGGCCTCACCTATTGTCTGGTTGGACGCGAACACCTCGCATCCCCGCTCATCCACCAGGACGCCAAGCAGGCTCACACAGCGCTCGAAGTCCGCTTTGGGCTCCCGAGCGATCAGCCTGACCAGAATCGAGGTGTCAACTCCGTAGCGCAGGGCCATACCCTTGCTCCCGTTCATCCCGGAACTTGCGGATGTCGAAGGGTGGGGTTCCAGGCTTTATCTTGTCTGTGAGGGTCCCCAGCTTGGAATAGTCGATCCGCTTGGGGCGTAGGGTGAACCCGTCGGGGCCTTCTAGCAACTCCAGTCGGTCGCCCGGCCCCACACCCAGCTCATCCAGCACACGCTTGGGGAAAGTGACCTGCCGCTTCGAAGTGATTTTGACCAACACAGCCTCCTCCTTACAACAAGGTTACTTCAGTAAGGCGGTCGATTCAAGGGTCTATCGGCTCTGCTGATTTGGTGTCAGCGAGCCCATGTATAATGACCTCAGTAGCGTTGCCGACGCCATCCGCCCAGGACCCGCACCATGCAAGTGGCTGCATCAACGACCCACTCGGTCATCGACGAGCTCCGATGGAGAGGGCTGATCCACGTCACCGGCGACGGCCAGGAGCTGTTCACGCCCGGCCTCGACGCGCTGCTGGCGCGTGAAAAGATCACCGCCTACATCGGCTTCGACCCCTCGGCCGACAGCCTGCACATAGGCAACCTCCTGGGCATCATGATGCTCGTCCGAATGCAGCGGCACGGTCATCGGCCAATCGCGATCGCAGGCGGCGGCACCGGCCTCATCGGCGACCCGGGCGGCAAGTCCGAGGAGCGCCCCCTGCTCACGCGCGAGATCCTTCAGGCGAATCTGGAGGGCATCAGGGCGCAGCTCGCACGGTTCCTGGACTTCGACGCGCGGGACAACGCGGCTCTCCTGATAAACAACGCCGACTGGCTGGGGCAGATAAACTCCATCGACTTCATGCGGGACGTCGGCAAGCACTTCAGCATCAACTACATGCTCGCCAAGGAGTCGGTCCAGAGCCGGCTGGCCGGTGGAATCTCCTACACCGAGTTCAGCTACATGCTGTTGCAGGCCTACGACTACATGACTCTGTTCGACCGCTACGGCTGCCTTCTCCAGATGGGGGGAAGCGACCAGTGGGGCAACATCACCGCCGGCGTCGATCTGATACGACGGGCGCGGGGGGCGCAGGCGCACGCCCTAGTCACCCCGCTGATCACCAGGCCGGACGGCGCCAAGTTCGGGAAGACCGAAGCCGGCGCGGTATGGCTCGACGCGGACAAGACCTCGCCGTTCCAGTTCTACCAGTTCTGGTTGAACACCGCCGACGCCGACGTCGTCCGGTTCATGCGGTACTACACGCTTCTGACTTCGGACGAGATCGACGGATTCGTGGAGGAGGTGGCGGCGCGGCCGGAGAGACGCGAGGCCCAGAGGCGCCTCGCCGCCGACGTGACCCGGATGACCCACGGAGAGTCGGGCCTGCAGAAGGCGCTGGCCGCTACGGACGTGCTCTTCGGAGGCGACATCTCGGGCCTGAGCGCCGATGAGCTCCTGGACATCTTCCAGGACGTCCCCTCCTCCTCCCTCCCTCGCGAGAGGCTGGAGGGAGACGGCATAGGCCTGCAGGAGCTCGCGGTCATGACGGGGCTGGCCTCCTCCCGCGGCGAAGCCCGGCGGCTCATCCGGGGCGGGGGCATGGCCGTTGGCAACCGGCGGGTGTTTGACGAACGGCACAGCGTCAGGCTCGAGCAAGCCGTGGACAGCCAGGTCATCGTCGTAAGGCGCGGCGCCAGAGAGTTCCGTCTCGTCAGGCTGCAGGGCTGAGCGCGACGGTTACCAGACGCTACGCCGCCGAGACGGTGGCCGCGACACTCGCCGCCGAGGCCTCCTGCCGCCCCGCGGACCTTCGCGCCGGAGAGGTGCGCCTCTTCGAGCTGGCTCCCGGTTGGCGCGACCACCCGCTGAGAAGACGCTTCCGGCTGCCTGATGACAGCCTGGCGATCACGACCATGGGCTCCGGGGTCGTCGTATCCGCGACGGCCACGTGGATGCGATGGGTTGCCAATCTGTTCCGGGACGCGGAGCCCGACGACGCCTTCGGTCCGCGTCTGCTCGGCGAGGCGTCCCGCCAGGTGTCCCGCCACGGGTACCGGCTCCACGGGCCGCTCCTCTACAGCGTAACCTCCAGCCGGGACTGGCGGCCGCATGAAGTACCCGCCGGATACGTCGTCGAGGTCGGCGGCGCGGATCTGGTCGAGTCCCTGGACGGGACGGACTGGCCGAACGCGATATCCCCGAGGGTCCCCACTCTCGGCCGCCGCATCGCCCTCGCAGCGGTCGCGACGCGGCTCGGTCGGGTCGTCGGCGTCGCCGCAACCAGCACCGACTCCGACACCCTATGGCAGATAGGAATAGACGTCGCGGCGGAGCACAGGGCAAGGGGCCTGGGCGCCGCCCTGACCTCCCGGCTGGCGCGCGCCATCCTAGACGAAAGGAGAGTGCCGTACTACGCTGCCAACACCGGCAACGTCGGATCCCGCCGCACGGCCCTGTCGGCCGGGTTCTACCCCTGCTGGGTCTCAGCCTTCACGATGCAGGAGTAGCGATGGCGCCCCTCAACGGTACACCTCGTCGCGTCTCCCAACCCTCATCACGAGGACACGCAGCACATCGTCCTGAATGTCACAGATAACGCGGCATCTTCCCACCCGGTAACGCCACAGCCCGCCCAATGGGCCGGTCAACACCTGTCCTATCCTCCTCGGGTCGTCCGACACCGCGACGCGTTCATCCATGTAGTTGACGACGCGCTGGGCCATGTCTCTATCGAGCCCGCCCAACTGATTCATTGCCGTGCCAGTGTACTCAACCGTCCAGGCCAAGCTCTCTCCTCACGTCTGCGGCCCCGTATGTTCTCTCCTGACCCTTGCGGATGCGTTCGAGGACGTCTGCGGCCAGATAGTAGTCCTCGATATCCTCCAGCCCGCGGTCGATAATCTCACGAAGGTAGAAAGCCTTGGTGCGCCCGGTCTGCGATGCCAGGAAGGCGAGCCGTCGTTCGGTTTCGGGCGACAATCGAATCGAAGTGGCCATCTCCCTCTCCTCCCAGTCGTGATGGATGTATTCATCGTATCACACACATCGACCGCCGATGGGATGCGGACGAGAGATCGTAACTGTTCACATTCGGTGAGTTGAGACGGACTCTCCCCGATTCCACGCGGGCTCTAGCCCCTTCTCCCCTGGCGGGAGAAGGTTGGGATGAGGGGGCGCTGGCGGTAGCCAGCGGCTCCCCTCACCGTTGTCTCATCAAATCTGAACAGTTACGGGAGACCACTACCTCACATCACCCTCCACCACGGCGCGGCAAGCACGTCCGCCGTCAACCATTCGAGTCTGCTCCCGGTGTGGAGCAGCAGGCCCGCCCTCGCCCGGTCGCCGTACTCGGCACGGAAGGTGCGCAGGTTTGCTGCGTCGCGAAGACGCGGTCGCTCCGTCGCCTTGACCTCTATGGGCAACAGCCAGTCCCCCGCCTCTATCACGAAGTCCACCTCCTCCCCGGCCGCCGTGCGCCAGTAGAGGACCTCGGCCCGGTCGTCCCGCGCGTCCCGCCAGGCCAGCAGGTCGTTGAGCACCAGGTTCTCTAGATGCGCCCCGCCGGGCTCCGCCACCTGGGCCAGATGCAACGCAACCCCCGTGTCTCCCCAGTACAGCTTCGGAGACTTGATCAGCCGCTTGGTGCGGTTCACGGAGTAGGCGGGAAGCCGCACCAGCAGATACGACGTCTCGAGCAGGTTGAGATAGCGGTGCACGGTCGGCTGCGGCAGCGCGGCGTCGCGGCCAAGCTCCGCCTGGTTGACCACTTGGCCCGTGCGGAGGCAGGTCATGCGCATCAGCCTTCGGAAATCGGGCAGCGCAGAGATTGACGACATGTCCTGCAGGTCCCGCTCTAGGTAGGTGCGCACGTATCCGTCGAACCAGATGGCCCTCTCCCTCGCCGTCCTCAGGTGGACGGCGGGAAGGGGAAAGCCGCCACGGAGCGCCAGCGTGCGCCACTCCTCTGGCTCGTCCGGCTGCGCCGCCGCCAGGTCGAGCCAATCCGCGTCGCGGGCGCCGAGCAGCTCCTCCCATATGCCCCCGCGGCCGAGACCCCGCTGCTCCCGCCGGGTCATCGGCCAGAGCGTCAGGTAGCTCGCCCGGCCGGCGAGCGACTCGGAGACCCGGCGCATCAGGAGCAGGTTCGCAGAGCCGGTGAGAAGGAACTGACCTGGTCGGCGGCGGCGGTCGATCACTCGCTTCACCGTGTGCAGCAGCTCCGGCTCCCGCTGCACCTCGTCGAGGGTCACCGGCTCGCCGCCGCCGAGGAGCGCCTCGGGATCACGCCGCGCCATGTCCACGACGTCCAGATCGTCCAGGGACAGGAAGCGTCTGCCCCCGGACGCCTTCTCACGGGCAAGGGTGCTCTTGCCGGTCTGACGAGCGCCCGTGACGACCACCGCGGGCATGACCCGGAGACGCTCCTCGAGACCGGACGCGACGAGGCGGGGAAGCGCACGCTCATTCATGAGTTGAATGATATCAATTCACACCATGAATAACAATCCTTCACATCATGAATAGATTACATACCCGCGGACGCCCCCCGCTTCGGAAACCACTTCAGCTTCTGGCGTCCCGTCAGGCACCTCGCGCCGTCGTCGTCAGCCACCTCGAACTCGGACGTCCAGAACCACGTCCGCGCGCCGATCCCCTTGTCCACCACCCTCATGCGAAGGACGTACTCCCGGTCGTGGAACATCGGACGAACCGTCACCATGTGGAACTCCGCGTTCATCCCGGCCTCGTGGACCGGGTGAGCGAATGACTCGTCCCTCTGAGGTCCGGTCGCCGGGTTGAACGCCATCAGCGGCGGCACGACCGGCCCTCCCCAGGGCGACTCGCCCCTGAACCAGGGCGAAGAGTCGCCCGCCGAGTCGCACAGCAGCCGGACCGCCTCCTCTCCCACGCTGAAGCGTACCGTGTCGAAGTCGAACCCGATCGGCACTTCGGGAAAGGCGCTCCCAGGCCCCCGCGTCCCGATCTCGGCGTCGTCCCAAGGCTCCGTCCGGCCCATGCCGACACGGCCCACCACCGCGACCCGCCCCTCCTCCGCCTCGACCCGGACGTCCATCACGGACGGGTCCGCCGTCGGCTCCGCCACCTCCCGAACCCTTTCGTCGGGGTAGATCGGCCCGACGAACTTGATCGATATCCAGCCGCCCTCGATCCAGCCCGCCCCGAACCGCTCCGCGACCGCCGGCATGATCGTCTGCGCCATGTCCGTCCCGCCGACTATCGCGCGCCGGAAGCCGTGCCGTCTCGCCTCCTCGTCGTCGTGTATCGTGCCCTCAAGGTTCGGCCCGTAGATCGGCACCACCCTCCAGGGACCCTCGTGCCTGTCCCACTCCCCACTCATCTCAAGCCTCCCGCTCTCTTCCATCCCGTCATAGAGGATGCCTCCTCTTCTTCCTCTTCCCCCGTTCCCTCCTCTTCCCTCGTTTCTTCCTCTTCCTCGCCGCTCCCTCCTCTTCCCCCGTCCGCGGGGGAAGATTGAGATGGGGGCTCCTGCCTCTCCCTCAACCGGAGAGGACTGAGTTGAGGGTCTTCCCTCTCCCCCAACCTAACTGCGCTCACCCGACCACACCCTCCTCCACCAGCCGGTCGATCTCATCCTGCTGCACTCCAAGCAGCTCCCCGAGCACGTACCCATTGTGCTCTCCCATCATCGGAGCCCTCCTCAGGTCCCGGCCCTCGCCGGCGAACCTGATCGCCTCCCTGTCTATCACGATATCCACGTCCGGGTCGCTCGGCTGCTGCACGTGCTGGTAGTGCTCACGCATGTACGGGTCGACCAGCAGTGTATCCTGCAGGTCCTCCACGGGCGCCGCCGCTATCCCCAGGCTCCCAAGCAACTCGGCCGCCTCCCACTTGTCCCGCTCCCGTGTCCACCCGGAGACCAGCGCGTCGACCTCCTCCTCGTTCGACTTCCGGGAGGCGAGGGATACGAACCTAGGGTCCTCCGCAAGTTTTTTCCGGTTCATCGCCTCGCACAGCGCCGCCCACTCCGCGTCCTCCCGCACCGCGATGGCGCACCACTGGTCCTCGCCCCGTGCCGGATAGACGCCGTGGGGGCAGTGGTTAGGATCGCGGTTCCGCCTCCGCTCCGGCGCCCTGCCGCTCGCCCTGAACCTCATCCACTCAGGGCCCACCAGGGGGACGGTCGACGACAGCTGCGACAGGTTCAGCTCCTGGCCCTCGCCCGTCCGGTCCCTCTCCAGCAGCGCCGCCAGGATCGTAGCCGCCATCAGGAACGGCGTCGTGAAGTCGGGATATGCCACGCCCATGCCCGAAGGAGGCCGGCCGGGAAAGCCGGTGATCGAGTTTATCCCGGACGCCGCCATTATCATGTTCCCCAGCGTCCGCACCTTCGACCACGGCCCGGTCTGGCCGCATCCGGGCACGCTCAGGAAGATGATTCCCGGGTTGATCTCCCTCAGCCTCTCGTAGCCGAGCTCCATACGTTCCATCGCACCCGGCCTGAAGTTGTTGGTCACGACGTCCGCTCTGGCGACCAGCGCCCGCGCCAGTTTTTTCCCCCGTTCGGTTCGAAGGTCGAGGCTCACCGACAGCTTCCCGGTGTTCGCGCCGTTGAACAGCGGATCGACGTTCGGCCCCGGAGCGCCGTCCGGCCGGGTGCCCACCCGGCGCATCCGGGGATGCGCGTCCGTCTCGATCTTGATCACCTCGGCGCCGAAGTCGGCGAGCACCTTCGTGCCGAGAGGCCCCGCCAGTATCCAGCACAGGTCGACCACGCGGACACCCTTCAGATAGGGGAAGGGACAGGGTAACTGCTCAGACTCCGTGAGTAATGCGGGCAATTGGCGGGGCGGAGAGGAGGCTCTTACCTCTTCCCCCGGCTCCGCTACTCCCGCCTCTTCCCCCGGCCCCAGGGGGAAGATTGAGATGGGGGCTCTCTCGGAGCCCGGCTCCTCCATCTCGCGGAGAAGGAAGTTATGCTCGCCGAGAGTCGGGGCCCGCGAGATGACCGTAGGCCTCCCGAAGACGTCCACCGGGCTCCTGCTGAAGTCCAGCGCGCGGCCCAGCGGCTCGTCCCACACCTCGAAGAACTGCCCCGCCACCCTCATCTGCTCCGACCGCGCCAGGTCGGGGAAGTCGTACACCGGCAGCGAGAGCATGTCCATCGACAACGCCCGGTCGAGGAACTCCTGTCGCGTGTGCCGCTCCGCCAGCCTCCCGGCCAGCTCCAGCACCTCCGGCATCAGGATCAGGCCCGCCATCCCGGCCTCGTCCAGGCGCTCGTCCAGGTCGGTCTCGATCCCCGACTCCTCCAGCCACTCCATGAAGGCCGGAAAGCTCTCCTCGACCACGTTCAGAGTCACCCACCCGCCGTCGGAGCACCGGAAGACGCCCCGCGTCATACCCGGCCGCTGCGGCACCTCGCCCCGCCAGGTGAACAGGTTGGCGTTCGACGTCTGGCAGGCTGCGATGGAGGCCGCCTCCTGGACGGATATGTCCAGGTGACGCCCCCTCCCCGACGGATCGTTGCGGCGGCCGTAGAGGGCAACCATGATCCCCGAGACCGCCGCGATGCTCGCCATCTTGTACGACTGGTCCCCGCCGGCCAGCGTCGGAGGATCCCCCGTCTGCCCGGCGACGAAGAGCAGGCCGCTCGACGCCGCGGCCGTCAGATCGCTCCCCGGTCGCCCGCGCCACGGGCCCTCCTGGCCGTACGGCGTCACCGACGCGTAGATCAGACCCGGCCGCAGAGCCGAAAGCTCGGCGGACCCAAGCCCCAGCGACTCCAGCTCGCCCGGCACGCCCGTCTCGATCAGCACGTCCGACGTCGCCGCCAGCCTCCGGAGCAGCTCCCTGTCTCCCGGCTCCGAGATGTCCAGCGTCACCGACCGCTTGTTGGCGTTGTGGTAAAGATGATGGTAGCTGCGCTCCACCCCCGGCTCGTCGTCCAGGAACGGTGCGAGCCGCCGCAGCCGCCCGCCGGACGGATGCTCGACCCGGATCACGTCGGCCCCGAGGTCCGCCAGCAACTGCCCGGCGAACACCGCCGGCTCGTCCGCCAGGTCCAGCACCCTGATCCCATTCAAAGAGGTCATGTCTCACACTAATGATGATGGGAAGGGCCCGCCGTCATATGCTCTATCTGTCTCCTACCCTCTTCCCCCGCGGACGGGGGAAGATTGAGATGGGGGCTCTGCGGGCCGAAAATACCTCCGCAGCCACACGAGGAAGACCACCCCGGCCACCGCCAGCGCGCCGTTGAAGCTGAAGCCATCGTCGAGTCCGACGCGTCCAGGATCGACCCCGCCAGCACGGGAGCCGCCGCGCCGACGCCGAACCCGACGAACGACTGCACCGCCTGCGTCGACCCGACGCGCCCCCTCGGAGCCAGCTCGGTCACTGCCGTCGAGTATATTGCGGAATCGGCAGCCGTGACAAACCCGTACACGAAGCCGAGAGCAACCAGGCATGCCGGCGGAAGCCCGACGAGCCCGCCCGCCGCAAAGGAGCAGGCGCCGCTGGCCGAGAATATCAGCGCCGCCGCCGTCGGCCTGCCAAGACGGTCCGACAGCCACCCCCCGGCGAGCACGCTCCCGATCCCCGTCATGAACATGAACCCGGCCAGCGCGGCTGCCAGCGAGACCGCTCCCTCCGCGTCGTACCCGCTCCTCACCAGCGACGCCCCCAGGAGCAGCGGAAGCCAGAGGCGGGCGAGGTACAGCTCCGCCGTGTGCAGCGCGTAGGCGGCGATCACCAGCACGAGACGCCGGTCCCGCAGCGCCGAGAGCGTCAGCCAGCCGCTCCCCCGCACTCCTTCGCGGCCGCACCGCCTCTCCTCCTCGCTTCCGCCTTTCCTCCGGCTCCGCGGGGGAAGATTGAGATGGGGGCTTCCCCCCCTCCGGCTCCCCCCGCCGCCAGCATAGAGGCGAGCGCCACCGCCGCCAGACCCGGCAGCGCCGTCGCCAAGCAGGCCGTCCGCCGCCGTCAGGGAGACGCCCGTCACCAGTATGCGGAACGGCGAAACCGGTCCGTCAGCGGCACGAGCGCCAGCGACGACACCGCGTAGCCGGCTAGGTAGGCCGAGAAGACCACCCCCGACTGGGCGTTCGTCAGCCCCCACTCCCCGCGTATGAACGGCAGCGAGGCCGCATAGCTCGAAAGGAGAGCAGCGCCAGCAGCAGCACGGCGCTCATCGCCGCCAGCCACACCAGGTCCGAACGCCCGGCCCTCACGGCGCCACGTTCTAGCCGGGTAGGCGGGGTGGCTCTTCCAGCACGTTCAGGATGGCCTGCGCGCAGAAGAGGCGGTTGCGCCGCTCGCTCCCAACCCGCAAGACAGCCCCCACGCCCGCCAGCCGATCGACCGCCCTCTGAGCGGTCGTGAAGGCTACACCCAGCCGATCGGCCACGCGCCGCACCGTCTGGAACGGATTCTCAGCGAACAGTTCCAACGCCCTCTCCGGGTGCCGGGACCGATCGGCGCTCAGCTCCCTCCTCCAGTCCTCCAGCAACCCGTCGATGCGGCGGCTCCGGTCGACGGCGTCCTCGGACTGGAGCGTCACCCCTCGCAGGAAGTAGGCGAGCCACTCCTCCCACTCGCCGCGCTCGGTCACTCCCAGCAGACGGGCGTAGTACTCCTCCCTCGTCGCCTCGAAGTAGGCGCTCAGGTAGAGCAGCGGAGAGGGGATGACGCCCCGCTCCACCAGCAACAGCGTGATCAGCAGGCGTCCGACCCGCCCGTTTCCGTCGAGGAAGGGGTGGATCGCCTCGAACTGGGAGTGGGCCAGCGCGGCGTGGACCAGCGGGGGCAGCGTGTGGTCGTGCAGGAATCTCTCCCACGGATCCAGGCATCCCATGAGCTCGGACGGTGGGGGCGGGACGTAGGTGGCGTCCGCCAGAGTGGCGCCGGGCGGGCCGATCCAGTTCTGGCTGCGTCGTATCTCTCCGGGCGCCGCCGAGTCGCCCCGCACTCCCCGCATCAGGCGCTCGTGCATCTCGCGCACTAGGCGCAGGGACAGCGGCAGCGTCCCGAGGTGCTCGACGCCGTACTCCAGGGCTGCGACGTAGTTTCCCACCTCCCGCAGGTCTGCAGGGCTCCGCTCCACGGCCGCGCCAGCCTCTACGGCGAGCAGCTCCCCGAGCGTCGCCTGCGTCCCTTCGATCCGGCTGGACAGCACCGCCTCCTTGCGGACGAAGGGGCGGATCAGCAGGTGCGGATTGCGTAGGCGCCGTCCCTCACCGGCGAGCCGTCCTATCGCCCTGTCGGCGGACGAGAGGGCGACGGTGAGTGTCTCACTCCACTCGAGCGGGGGAGGAAGCGGCGCCGGCACATAGGCCCGATAGCCGCCCGGACAATCGATCAGCCGTCCGTGAGGCCGTCGACCGCCTCCAGACGCAGATACCATGCCGCTCTCCCTTGTTATCGGAAACGAAAATAGCCGGCGGGACTATTATCGCTATGGGCCGATACCGAAAACAAGGCCCGCCGTTCGTCGTCCCGAGCGCAGCGAGGGACCTGGGGAGGTGGAGGCAAACGCAACGACCGCCTGGCTTGGCGCCCCCTCACCAGGCCCTTCGCTACCGCTCAGGGTGACATTCGGGAGCTGACTCTAATTATACCGGTTCATGGCCGCGTCGATGCCGTCCGCAAGCACCGCCCGGACGATCTCGACCGACAGCTCGACCGCGCCGGACAGCGCGGACTCCTCCTCGCCCGACGGCTCCCCAAGCACGTACTCCACCGGGTCCACCCCCGGCGGCGGCCGGCCGATACCGACCCGGAGCCGCGGGACCTCCCCACTCCCCGCCGCGCCCAGGATCGACTTCAGCCCGTTGTGGCCCCCCGCTCCGCCCCGCGGACGCAGCCGCACGCGGCCCAGCGGCAGCTCCATCTCGTCGTAGACCACCAGCAGCCCCTGCGGGGACGCCGCGTAGCGAGTCAGGAGGTAGGAGACGGCCGCTCCGCTCCGGTTGACGAAGGTGCGCGGCCTCGCCAGCACGACCCGGCGCCCCTCGATCTCCCCCTCTCCCACCGCCGCCGACCGGTGACGCCGTGAGAGCGTGACGCCGTGCCTGGACGCGAGAAGATCGACGCAGCGGAAGCCGACGTTGTGCCTCGTCCGGGCGTACTCGGGACCCGGATTGCCCAGGCCGACGACGATCAGCTCCGGCGGCTCAGGCCGAGGCCGGCGGCCCCCGAACAGACCGCCCAGGCCGGGCAGGCGAAAGGCCACCGCTACGCGCCAGCCCGGAGGGAGAAATCGCTCTTGCCGCCCGTCTTGCGCACCAGCCTGATACCCTCGATGCGCATCGCGCGGTCGGCGCTCTTGCACATGTCGTAGATCGTCAGCGCGGCGACCGATACGGCCGTCATCGCCTCCATCTCCACCCCCGTCCTGGCCGTCGTCCTGGCCGTCGCCGTGATCTCGACAGCGCTCCGCGCCTCGTCCAGCTCGAACTCGACGCCCACCTGGTCGAGCGGCAGGGGGTGGCACAGCGGTATCAGCCTCGCCGTCTCCTTCGCCGCCATGATGCCCGCGACGCGCGCGACGCCGAGCACGTCGCCCTTCTCCAGCCCGCTCTCCTCGATCAGGCGCAGCGTCTCCTCCCGCATCGTCACGGACCCCCTGGCCACGGCCAGACGCTCCGTCTCCGCCTTCCCCCCCACATCCACCATGCTCGCCCTCCCCGACTCGTCGAGATGGCTCAGCCTCCGCTCCTCCCGGCCGTCCGCGGCCTCAGACATCGAACACCTCGAAGCCGACCGCATAGTCGCACCCGAACCGCTCCCCTGTCGCGTTAGCGATCATCGTCAGGAACATCTCGGGGTCCATGTCGGTGCCGAGTCCCGCGATGTAGGCCTCGTGCTTCTTGAGCGACTCGACCCCCCGGTAGACGTGCTCGCCGACGTCGACCGCGTGCGTCGCCCCCGGAGAGGCGCCCACGAGCACCATCCTCACGCCGCCCCACGGCTCAAGGCCCTCCTCAAGCAGCTCCGTGAAGATCCAGCGGTTGCCCGCGTCCTTAGAGGCGTCCAGCGCCGCGAGGCCCACGGCGCGGTGGTCGGCCTGGTTCGTCATCCCGCCGCCGAAGCGCATCTCGAAGTTGAGCGTGATGACGACCTCCGGCCTGTGGACTCGGATCGCGCGGGCGATGTCCCGCCGCAGGGGCAGGCCGTACTCCACCACTCCGTCAGGGTGGTCCAGGAACTCCACCGTGTCCACCCCGACCACCGCCGCGCTCTCGATCTCCTCCCGCGTGCGGATCCTGCTCGTCTCCTCCGGGTCCATCCCGTCGATCCCCGCCTCCCCCCTGGTCGCCAGCAGGTAGACGATCTTTTTCCCTTCCGACGTCCACTTGGAGACGGCGCTCGCCGTCCCGTACTCAAGGTCGTCCGGGTGGGCCACGACGGCCAAGGCCGTCTGCCACTCCTCGTCCAACGGCTGTAATCTCTCGTCGGTCATCTACGTCTCCCGGCCCCTCGTCCTTCTTACCCCCCGATGTGGTACATCTCGACCTTCTCCTGGGCGCGGAGCTCTTCGGTCATCGAGGAGCGCTCCTCCGAGTAGCGGTCGGTGCGGCCCCGCCACGTGCCTCGGACTATCTCCTCCAGCTCGTCGTCGCTTGCGCCCTCCCGTATAGGCCCGCGCAGGTCGCGCCCAACTCCCGAGAAGAGACAGGTGTAGATCGACCCCTCCGGCGACAGTCTGATCCGCGTGCAGTCGCCGCAGAAGGGCTTGGTCACAGACGCGATGACGCCTATCTCGCCGCCCCCGTCGCGGTAGCGGTACCTCATCGCCACCTCGCCCCGGTAGCCGCTCTCGACCGGCTCCAGAGGCATCTCCGCGTCTATCATCGCCACGATCTCGTCCGCCGGGACGACGTGGTCCAGCCGCCAGCCGTTCCGGTTGCCGACATCCATGTACTCGATGAAGCGCATGACGTGGCCCCGCTCCCTGAAGTACCTTGCGAGATCGACGACCGTGTGGTCGTTCACGCCGCGCTGGACGACGGCGTTGATCTTGATCGGCAACAGGCCGATACGCTCCGCGGCCTCGATCCCTGCCAGCACGCTCTCCGTGCCGAAGCCGCGACCGTTCATCCGCCGGAAGACCTCGTCGTCCAGGCTGTCGAAGCTCACCGTCACCCGCCGCAGCCCGGCGGCCTTCAGCGCCTCCGCCTTCTGCGGCAGCAGGTAGGCGTTCGTCGTCATCGTCAGGTCTTCGACTCCGTCGACGCCGGCCAGCATCTCCACCAGCCGCTCGACGTCCTTGCGGACCAGCGGCTCGCCCCCGGTGATCCTGGCCTTGACGGCACCCAGCCGCACGATGATCCGGGTGAGCCGCGTTATCTCCTCGAAGGTGAGCAGCTGCTCCCTGGGCAGGAACTGGTAGCGCTCCCCGTATATCTCAGCCGGCATGCAGTATGGGCACCGGAAGTTGCACCGGTCGGTGACCGATATCCTCAGGTCCCGCAGAGGCCTGCCGAGTTCGTCTACTGCCATCCCGTTACCCACCTTCCCATCTCAGTCTTCCCCCGTCCGCGGGGGAAGACTGAGATGGGGGTCTTAGCCTCCTCTCCCCCGATGGGAGAGGACTGAGGTGAGGGTGTCTCCCGCTCTCCCCCTCATCCCAGCCTTCTCCCACCAGGGGAGAAGGGGGAAGACCTTCCATTCACACCCTTCCGTCTCTCCCGCGAAAGCGGGAGCCCACCCGCTCTCCCCCATCCTACACCTTCCCCCGCAGAGCCGGGGGAAGGGACAGAGCCTTTCCCTCCTCTTCCCCCGTCCGCGGGGGAAGACTTGAGATGGGGGTCTTAGCCTTCTCCCATCAGCCGGGGAAAAAGCGCCGCTGCCGCCCTGCGCGCCGCCTCGCCCCTGTGGCTGACCCGGTCCTTCTCCTCGGACGTCAGCTCCGCCATCGTCCTCCCCATTTCGGGCAGCAGGAAGATGGGATCGTATCCGAAGCCGTTGGAGCCCCGCGGCTCCCGGACCAGCCGGCCCGTGCACTCCCCCGCATACAGCTCCACCGGCCTACCGGGGAGGCTGACTGCGATGACGCAACGGAAGCGGGCCGTCCACCGCTCCTCGGGTATATTGTGCAGCTTGCCGAGGAGGAAGGCAATCCGCTCCGCGTCCCCCGCGCCCTCCCCCGCGTACCGCGAGGAGAGCGGGCCGGGCGCCCCGTCCAGCGCGTCCACCTCCAGCCCGGAGTCGTCCGCCAGCGTCGGCAGGCCGCTCAGACGGGCGTAGGTCGTCGCCTTGAGGACGGCGTTCTCTTCGAGGGTGCTCCCCGTCTCTTCCACCTCCTCCTCGATGCCCGCGTCGGCAAGGGAGAGGAGGCCGGAGGGAAGGGCCCCCATCTCAATCTTCCCCCTGGGGCAGGGGGAAGAGGCATCCCGTCCCTTCCCCCGTCCGCGGGGGAAGGTCAGGATGGGGGCTTCCCCTTCTTCCTGTAGCCCGGCAAGCAGACGGGACAGCTCCCGGAGCTTCCCCTGGTTCCGAGTCGCTACCAGCAGTCTGTCGATCACGGCATGAGGCCCGGACCCGGCCGGCTACCCCTCCATGTCGGGGGTGTACTCGCCCCTTCTGGCCGCGGAGGTGACGTAGGCCCGGTGGTGGAACGCCATCTGAGTGGCCTCCGCGTTGGCGGCATCGCCGCCCCACGCCTTCAGGGGAGCGGCCTGCAGCCCTCTGCCGAACGAGAAGCTGAGCTCCCACGGCGCCCCCACCGAGGAGGCGTGCCGATTGATGGCGTCGAGGTTCGCCGTCGCCTCGTCGTCGCTCTGCCCCCCGGAGAGGAACACCATGCCCGGCACCGCCGCCGGCACCGTCCGCCTGAGGCAGGCCACCGTCTTCTCGGCGACCTCCTCAGGGCCGGCCCTGTCGGACGCCTCCTTCCCGGAGAGGACCATGTTCGGCTTGAGCAGCGTGCCCTCCGGGGCGACGCGATGGTGTCCGAGCTGGTAGTAGACCTCGCGCAGCGTCGCCTCCGTCGCCTCGAAGCAGTCGTCGATGCTGTGGTCTCCGTCCATCAGCACCTCCGGCTCGACGATCGGGACCAGCCCGGCCTCCTGGCTGAGCGCCGCGAACCGGGCGAGCGCGTGAGCGTTGGCCTCCATGCAGTAGCGGCTTGGCGCCCCTTCGCCGATGGCGTAGATCCCCCGCCACTTGGTGAACCTCGCCCCCATCCCGGCGTACCCGGCCAGCCGCTCGCGCAGGCCGTCCAGCCCCTCCGTGACCTGCTCTCCGGGGGCTCCCGCCAGCGGCTTCCCGCCCTTGTCCACCTTGATGCCCGGGATCATTCCCTGGCCCTGGATGACCTCCACGAGGGGAGTGCCGTCCGCGGCATCCTGCCGGATCGTCTCGTCGTAGAGGATCACGCCGCTGATATACTCGCCCGCTCCCGCGGTCCGGAAGAGCAGCTCGCGGTAGTTCCGGCGGTTCTCCTCGGTCGACTCGACGTTGATGCTGTCGAATCGCCGTTTGATGGTCCCCGAGCTCTCGTCGGCCGCCAGTATTCCCTCGCCGGGGGCTACCAGCTCCCGGGCGGTCCGGTTCAGCTGCTGAAGGTCCACGGTGTCCTCCTTGTGCCTCAACGGCGGCGGCTCATCTCCCGCTGATGACGGCGACCGTCTGCTCGACCTCGGCCCTGTTTCCGAGGATGAGCGGCGTGCGCTGGTGCAGCGTCTCGGGACCGATGTCCAGGATCCGCCGGTCGTGCGAATAGGCGGCCCCGCCCGCCTGCTCGGCCACGAATCCGAGCGGGTTCGCCTCGTACATCAAGCGTAGCTTACCCTGCGGGCTCTTGGAATCCCCGGGATAGAGGAATATCCCGCCCTTTAGCAGGTTCCGGTGGAAGTCGGCGACCAGGGAGCCGACGTACCGGAGCGAGTGGGAGTCGCGCAGCATCGAAACGGCCCGCTGCGTCCGGTCGTCCAGCCTTCCGAAGTTGCCCTCGTTCGTGCTGTAGTACTCGCACCTGTCCGGGAAGCGGATGTCCGGATGTGTGAGGATGAAGTCCCCGCTCCCCGAATCGAGGGTGAAGCCGTTCACGCCTCCCTGCGTGGCGGCGACCAGCACGGTGCTGGAGCCGTAGACGACGTAGGCTGCGGCGGTCTGCTCCCGGCCTCTGCGCAGCAGCGCGCCGCCCTCGACAGGCTCGCCGGGAGCGCGTTTCCATATGCCGAATATCGACCCTATCGTGACCGCCACGTCGATGTTCGACGATCCGTCCACGGGGTCCATCTGCACGATATAGGCCTGCGCGCTGTCGTCGCCCGCGACGACGGGGTCCTCGATCTCCTCGCTTCCGATCGCCGCGACGCGGCCGCATCCGCCGAGGAGCTCCACGAAGATGTCCGAGCCGGCGGCGTCCAGCCGCTGCACTGCCTCGCCCTGGACGTTGATCTCGCCGGTCGCTCCGAGGACGCCGGCGAGCGACGCCGCCTCCACCTGCTCGTGGACCCGGCGCGCCCCCTCCGCGATGGCGCCGACCACCGCGTCGAGGCCGTCCAGCGAGGCCTCGCCTCCCCAGGCCGAGTCCATGAACTCCCGGAGGCTCTGGCGCTTGACGGAGCTGTTCATGGAAGGCGGCCTCCTCGACTCTCGGACGGACTCGACTCTAGCAACGGCCCCGTCAGGGTGTCAAGCGGGCCGCGCAGGCGTAACTATTCAGACTCCGTGAGATACTCTGGCGAATCTGGTTGATGGAGAGGAGGCTCTTACCTCATTCCCCCGGCTCCCGCGGGGGAAGAGTGAGATGGGGCCCGCGCCAAGACTCTATCAGCAGGAAGTCTCCCGGCCTATGCGTGACGGCCCGCCCCTTCCTATTGGAGGAGCAGCTCCGGTTCGACGAGCAGTTCCGGGACGCGCCTCCCCAATACTCTCGCGATTGCTTCAAGGGTCTTGAATCGGGGCGATTGATCTCCCTTCTCCAGCCGCACCAGTGTCACCCGTCCGATGTCCGCCGCCCGGGCCAGCGCCTCCTGCGTCAAACCGGCAGACTCCCTGTAATGGCGGATGCGTTCGCCCAGCGTTTGCCTCCCCCGCATGGCTATCGCCTCTATGGTCGGTCGATAGGACGCGTCGCAGTAGTGGCGGGCGAAGTCCCAGGGAATCTCGACCTGCTCGCCGCGGGCCGTCCCCAAGATCATCTCGTAGGGATTCGGCAACTCAAGACTGGATACGGCCGAGCGCTCCCTGATCTCAGGAACATCGGCATAGGGTATGAGGCCCTTGGACCCGTCCGCGAAGCTCAGTTCTATGCCATCCTCCAACAGGCTGGCGACCGTCATCATACGGTTGGCGTTTGTAACGTGAACGGCTTCGATCATCAACTACCTCCATGAATGGCGTCCCATGTCTCCCTGATCTCCTCAGCGTACCTCGCATAGGTCTCCATGATGTCCCGGAGCGTTCCGGGCGGAGGACTGTCCATGAAGGTGCCTCCGTTCAGTTCTATGCGGCACACGTCTTCGTTGCCGACCCAGACGTGCGCATGGGGCGGCTCGTAGCTGTTCTCTCTGGTATTCACGACGAAGCGGAACTGGCCCTCTACCGCCACGGTCGGCATACGAAATCCTTCGCCACCCGGATGCTTGCCACGTGTGCACTGTCTGCGGATAGTGTCATGCAACGATACACGCGGCGTCAAGCCTCTAGACCCGTAAGAGGTCAGACCGCCCGCTCCTCCACGGCCCTCAGGATCGTTCCCAGGCTGCGCACCTGCCTGTTGAGCAGCGCCGGCCCCAGCGCGAACAGGGCCACCAGCCCGCCGCCTATCGCGACCGCGATCGGCACCCCCACGAACGTCGCAAGGCCGCCCGCCTGCGCGCCGCCGAGCGGCATGATGCTCCACGTCATCCCGTAGAAGCCCATCACCCGCCCGCGCATCGCGTCCGGCACGAGCAGCTGGAGCGAGCTCATTATCGAGATCATGTAGGTGGAGCTCGACAGCCCCATGACGAAGATGAGCGCCAGCGCCAGTGGGAAGGAGCCGACGAGCTTCGACGTGAGCGCGAAGGCGACGATCGACAGGCCGAAGGCGAGCCCGCCGCCCACGATCAGCAGCCCCTTCCACGGGAAGTTGCCCGCCGAGCCGAGCCACATCGTCACCGCCAGCGCACCCACCCCGCCCACGCTCATCAGCACGCCCTGGGCGTCCGCCCCGACCCCCAGGACGTCGACCGTGAAGGCCGGCATCATCGTTATATAGGCCATCCCGAAGAAGCTGTTGAAGAAGGTCATGCCGATCAGGAAGCCGAAGATCGGGCTGCCTCGTATGAACCTCAGGCCCTCCAGCATGTCGTGGATGGCGCCCCCGGACGAGCCGGGACCGGACTTCGGTATACGGAGCATCAGAGTCACCGCGGCCATGATCACGAAGCCGGCGCCCGCCGCGAAGATAGCCGCCGACGTCCCGGCGAGGCTGATCACGAGCCCGGCGGCCGCGGGTGCGACTATCCGCGTCCCCTGCCAGATGGCCGAGTTCAGCGCGACGGCGCTGACCATCACCTTCCGGTCGATCAGGTGAGGATAGAGCGCCTGGCGGGCCGGCTGGTCGAAGGCGTTGACCGCCCCCGCGGCGAACGCCAGGCAGATGATGTGCCACACCCTGATCACCTCCAGGAGCGTCAAGGTCCCCAAGAGGAAAATAAACGACGCGGTGATCAGCTGGGTCGCGAAGATGAGCCGCCGCTTGTCGAGCCTGTCTGCGAAGACACCTCCGAACAGGTTGAGGGCGATGGCCGCCGACGCGTTGGCGAGCCCCACGTAGCCGAGGTAGAGGGGCGAGCCGGTCAGCTCGTACGTCAGCCACCCCTGGGCGAACATCAGCATCTGGAAGCCGCTCACCGAGGCCAGCGTCCCGAGCCAGTAGGCGCGGTACTGCCGGTACCGGAGCGCCGGGGGAAACGTAACCAGGCGCCGCACGGCGCCGTCCGATGGGAACACTCTTCACCCTCGCCTTAGTCCCAACCTTCTCCCCTCCGTGGGAGAAGGTTGAGATGAGGGGACCCCCCTCCCGCCTCTTCCCCCGTCCGCGGGGGAAGAGGCGGGAGGCTCTGTCCCTTCCCCCGGCTCGGCGGGGGAAGGTTGGGATAAGAGGCCCCCATACTCTTCACCCTCACCTCAATCCTCTCCCATCAAGGGAGAGGATGTAAGAGCCCGAGCTAGCTCCGCAGGTGCGACGCGTCGTTGAACCGCGCGATCCGCCACATCCGCGGACTGTGCCGGCCCCAGTCATCCTGCGCCCACCGGCCGCGGTCGAAGACGAACTCGAACAGCGCCGTGTTCTCCACCGACGTCCCCCACACGCGCTCCGTGTCGAGCAGCGCCGCGACCATGTGCTGGAGAATCCCTCCGTGCGTGAACAGGACCACCACGTCCTCGTCGCCGTGGCGCTCGATCACGGAGTCGACCACCCGGCGGGCGCGGGCGCGGCGCCGGCCGAAGCTCTCCGCGCCCTCCACCACGTCCCAGTCGCCTCCCGCGAGGATCCGCCGCGCGATCTCGGGGTGAGCGCTCTCGATCTCCGCCCATGTCAGACCCGAGAAGATGCCGATGCCGGTCTCCTTGAGGTCGTCCCACGGCACTACATCAGGCTCCCAGTCCGCCGCGACTATCCGGGCCGTCTCCGCGCTCCGCAGCAGCGGACTGGAGTAGACGTGCGTCGGCGCGAACCCCTCCCGTCCGAGCCGGTCGCGCAGCGCCGCCGCCTGCCGTCGTCCCTTCTCCGACAGCCGGAAGTCGGAGTGGCCCTGCAGCCTCCCCTCGGAGTTCCCCTCCGACTCGGCGTGGCGGACGAAGAGGAGACGCATCAGGCGGACCGCAGCCGCAGCCTGCCGTCCGCGCCGGTCTCCACCGTCAGTATGGCTTTCAGGTCGTACCCGCGGGCGGCCAGAGCCTCCCGCCCCCCCTCGTCCCGGTCGAGGACGCACATCACCTCCGCGATCGGGTTGCCCGCCTCCTCCACCGCGTCGATCGCCGCCAGCACCGACCCTCCGGTAGTCACCACGTCCTCTATGATCGCCACCGGGATGGAAGTATCTTCCGGCAGGTTCCCCTCTATCTGCCTGCCCCTGCCGTGGCCCTTCTTCGCGTCCCTCACGAAGAAGCCGGGGAGCGGCCGGCCGGCCAGGTGGCTGACGTGCGCCACCGCCGCGACTATGGGGACGGCGCCGACGGCCATGCCCCCGACGGCGCCCACGCCGGCGTCCTTCAGCCTCCCGAAGAAGTGGGTCCCGAGCGCGTGGGCGCCGGCGGGGTTCAGCGACAGCGGCCTGCAGTCGAAGTAGAAGGGGGAGTGCTTTCCGGAGGTGAGGACGAACTCGCCCTCAAGCAGCGCGCCCGTCTCCCGCGCCAGCCCCAGCCAGTCGACGGGCGGCGTGTGCGTGGGCATCTACCCGCTCCTCTATCCCGCGCTGACTGCGAACTCGAAGACATCCTTGTACTTCTCGTGGCAGGCAGAGCACAAAGGGGCACGCCGGGACGCCGCGTGCTCCTCTCCACACGTGTGACAGTAATTCTCCTTCTCGTCCCATTTCCTCCATTTATTATAGTGGGGAGGGCAGTACGGCGCAGCCGGGTTGGCCGATAAGTTGTCTCGTTTGCACCGGATGCAGAAGCCGTAGGCTGGCGCTTTCGCGACGGTCCTGCTCTTCTTCTTGCCGGTCGTCTTGCCCGCGGAGTATCCCCGACCTCGTTCGGCGACCTGCGTTGTAGCAACAAGGGCGACGCCGATATACATCATCGCCTCATCATAGATCTCTTGGTAGAGATCCCATTCTTCCTCTTTAGATACCAGTATGCCCATTTCGTCGTTGTTGTCTTGGGAGTATCTGTAGAGGTTCATTGAGGTCACCACGGCCTCGTTTTCGTTCATGTAGCATTTCGCGTGAAGTTCCTTACGGAACGTGGTTTCGATATGCAGCTTGTCAAAGAGATCTTTTTGGTTCGGGCGCAATTGTTCTTTCCCATAGACTACGTTGATTTGGGTTGAGCGTTGCTGCCTCCCGAGGAGGTTCTTGGTGACCTCATCGGCGTCAATATACGGGCTGACGAGCACGATCCGTTCCTCGGCTTCCTTGATAATTCTGTGGAGATGGCTCACGATGTCATGTCTTCTCAGGAACTTCGCCACAGTCTTCACCTCTTTTTACGCCACTTGCCGAAACTTCAGCATCGAGACTACTGCATGTCGCAGCTTCTCTATCTGCCGTATCGCACCTCCGTCTCGGTCGCGGGACCGGGAACTGGATTCCGGCTCAGGGCCGGAATGACGAGAACTGGGCCCGCATCTTCAAGACGTCGTGCCATGTCTGCATCCGCATCAGCATGTCCATGCTCACGCCGAAGGCCTTCTCGATTCGCAGCGCCATCTCCGGCGATAGCGCAGCATTGCCGTTCAGAAGGTCGGAGAGTGTAGCCCTGCGGACGCCCAGGATCTCGGCTGCCTTCGTCACGCTCAGGCCCAACTCCTCGATGACCTCCGTCCGGACGAAATCGCCCGGGTGGGAAGGCGTCATGTTCACTTTCATGCCGGTGGCAGCCATCAGTGGTACGGTACCACAGTACATTGCCCGAGTCCTCTACCTCTCCACGGCGGTAACTGTTCGGACTTGATGAGACGTGCGGGCGTTTGGATGGAGCGGATGCTCTTACCTCTTCCCCCGTCCGCGGGGGAAGATTGAGATGGGGGCCTCCTTCCAGCTTTAGGACCTACGACATCCCGGACATGGGAGCCCCCATCCTAGCCTTCCCCCGCAGAGCCGGGGGAAGGGACGGGAGAGCCGCCTTCCCCCGAGTCTGAACACTACCCCCCACGGCGGGCCTTGCGGGAGGCGGGTCATGGGACTAATATGGCCTGAGCCATGTCTGATCCCAGAAACGAGATGCACGCGGTTGGGTCGCTTACGGCCGAGGCGATCGGGGAGCCGGGGAACCGCACCTTCCGCATCATCGCCGGCGGGGGCAGCGGCTCGGCGATGATCTGGCTGGAGAAGGAGCAGCTCTTCCAGCTTGCGCTGGCGATCCAGCAGATTCTCGCCTCCTCCTCGGAGGAGGACGCCGCTTCCGATCCCGCGCCGGAGGCCGGGGCGGGCGTCTCGCTGGACTTCAAGGTGGGCAAGCTGGCCCTGGGCCGCGACGGCCGGACCGGTCTCTTCATGATCGACGCCCACGACCTGGAGGAGGAGGACGAGGAGAGCGCGACGGTGCGGGTGTGGGCGAACAGCCGGATGGTCAGGGAGTTCTCGGAGGAGGCGATGAGGGTCTGCGCCGCCGGCAGGCCGATCTGCCCGCTGTGCGGGGCGTCCATCGACCCGGACGGCCACGCGTGCAGCCGGGTCAACGGCCACGCGAAGGCGATCAGCCCCTAGCCCCGGCCCCGTGCACCTCACCGAAGAGGAGGCGCTTCCGGCGCTGCGCGACGGCAGCGTCCTGGGAGGACACCGCGCCGCCTGGGGCTCCAACTACACCTTCCTGGTCGAGCTCGACGCGGGCCGGGACCGTTCGATCCGGGCGGTCTACAAGCCCCGCGACGGCGAGCGCCCCCTGTACGACTTTCCGCGCGGATCGCTCTACAAGCGGGAGCTGGCCGCCTTCCTGTTGAGCCGCGCCCTCGGCTGGCCGGACGTGCCGCTCACGGTGGTGCGAGACGGACCGTACGGCGTCGGCTCGATGCAGCTATACGTCGACGCCGACCCGGAGATCACCTACTTCGACCTGGTCGACGACAGGCCCGGCGAGTTGCGCCGGGTGGCCGTCTTCGACCTGCTCGCGAACAACGCCGACCGGAAGGCGGGTCACTGCCTGCTGGACGCGGAGGGGCGCATCTGGAGCATCGACCACGGCCTGACCTTCCACCCCTCCTTCAAGGTCAGGACGGTGATGCTGGAGCTGTGGGGAGAGGCGATCCCCGAGCCGCTGCTGGCCGATCTGGCGGCTCTGGAGGGCCGGCTGGAGGCCGGGGAGGCGCTCGCAACGGAGCTCGGCGAGGTGCTGAGCGAGCTCGAGGTGGAGGCGGTCAGGCACCGGCTCAGGCTGATGCTGGAGCACCGCGCCCTGCCCCGGCTCGACCCGCGCCGGAACGTCCCCTGGCCCTGGGTGTAGTTTCCAGTACGCGGGGAACGTGTGCTGAGGAGGGGATCAGCCTGAACCGGCTGTAAGCGCGTGGCTGGCCGGCCGGTAGACCACGCGACGCGCTCACTCGGCGGTTGCGGTGTGCTCGCGTCGGACGAGGTCCCAGTCGATCTCGTAGCCGAGGCCGGGGCCGGCCGGGGCGTGGACGACCCCTCCGGTCATGTCGATGTCCTCGACCAGCCCGAACATGTTGGCGCCTGTACAGGGGAAGAATTCGAAGAACTCGCAGTTGGGCACAGCCATCGTGACGTGGAGGTTGGCGACGTTGTTGAGCGAGTTGCCTCCGTGGTGGATCTCGCACTTCATGTTGAAGCCCTCGGCGAGGTGGCACAGCCGGACCATCGGGGTGATGCCGCCGATGACGGCGACGTCTCCCCGGAGGTAGTCGGTCGCGTACTGGGTGATCCAGGTAGCCATGCCGTAGAGCTTGCCGGGCGCGTACTCGGTCGACATGATGGGGATGTCGAGCTTCTGGTGCAGCTTGACGTAGCTGTAGATATCCTCCTCGACCAGCGGGTCCTCGTACCAGTAGAAGCCGAGGCCCTCGATGGCCCTGCCGACGCGCAGGGCGTCCTCGTACTGGTAGGCCCACATCGAGTCGAGCATCAGCTTCATGTCGTCCCCGACGGCCTCGCGGACCACTTTGCAGATCTCGACGTCGAGCGCCGGGTCGCCGTGCGGGTGGATCTTGTGGGCTGTCCAGCCCATCTCCTTGAAGCGGAGGGCCTCCTCGGCGTACTCCTCCGTAGTCTCCCAGTAGGCGGTCGAGGAGTAGACGGGGACGGAGCTCTTGCAGGTGCCCAGGAGCCTGTGGATCGGCTGTCCGGCGATCTTGCCGTTGATGTCCCACAGGCAGATGTCGACGGCGCCGATGGCGTTGGAGGAGACGGCGCGGTTCAGCTTCCACATCTCCCACCAGATGGCGCCGATGTCCTGCGGATTGCGGCCCAACAGGACCGGTTTGAGGTACTCGATCAGCCCCCTGGCGTAGTGGTCGGCCCCGACGTGAGAGGAGCCGAGGAAGGCGTTGCCGCTGACGCCCTCGTCGGTCTCGACGGTGACGACCCCGAGCTGCCGGTTGTCTCCGAAGCGCGTCCCGACGCCGGTGATCCACGGCTCCGACTTCCAGTTGAACATGTCGATCTTGACGTTGGTGATCTTCACTTTTTTCTCTCTTTTGCGGCAGCCCTGCGCTCCGCGTCATATGTCGGCGACCGGCAAGAGGATACCACGCGCGGCGGCGCTGAGTTTCCCGGTCCGCCTCTCGTCCCGTCCTCTGTCGATCACGGCGGGAGGAGCCCCCATCTCCCTCTTCCCCCGTCGGACGGGGGAAGAGGGAAGAGCATCCGCGCATCCAAATGTCCGCACGCCGCATCGAGTCTGAACAGTTGCCAGTTGCGCGCGACCGGAGACAGCGGTCGCGTAGCTGTGCTATACTTCCCTTTCGCAGACCCGGGAGGGACGTTGGCCCACGTAAGAATAAGAGAGGGCGAGGACGGGGAGAACCTGCTGAAGAGGTTCCAGACCTCCATGCAGCGCTCCGGCATCCTCCGCGACCTGCGCAACAGGCGCTTCTTCCGCTCGAAGGGGGAGCAGGCCCGCCTCGACAAGCAGCGCAGCCTCCGCAGGATGCGCCGCCGCAGACGCCGCTAGCCCTCCAGAACGACATGGTGATCGAAGATCGGGTAAGCAGACTGGAAGGCGCCTACGAGCAGGTGGACCGCAGGCTCGACGAGTTGAGCCGCACCATCGAAAGCCTGCGGGCTGACATGAACGCCCTGCGCGCTGAGATGAACAGCCGGTTCAACACCTTGTATATGCTGACCGGCGTCTTCTGGGTGACGGTGGTCGGCGCGATAATCGGCCTCTACTTCAAGTAACCGTCCCCCGGCCTCCGCTCACGCGAGGGCGCGGGTGGGCCGCCTCCACGCCATCCCCTCCGTCTTGCGCATGAACTCCGCGTGCAGCGCCGCGCTCGATCCGACCAGGCCGTCGCTGTAGAGCCCCGCCCGCCTTCCGGCGCGGTCGGTGACGACTCCGCCGGCCTCTTCGATCAGCAGCAGGCCGGCCGCCTGGTCCCAGGGCTCCAGCTGGTGGTGGAAGTAGAGGTCGTACCTGCCCGCCGCCGCGTAGGAGAGCGCCAGGGCGGCCGAGCCCATCACGCGCACCGTCTGCATCCCCGGCCACAGCGACAGGACGACCTCCAGGCCGTTGCGAGCCCCCTCGTTGTTGTAGCTCATGTCCACGCCCAGGATGCAATCGTCGAGTGCCGCCTTCTCCGACACGCGGATCGGCCTGTCGTTGAGGAAGGCGCCCCTCCCGCGCTCGGCGTGGAACATCTCGTCGCGGACCGGGTCGTAGTTGACCCCGGCGACCACCTCCCCGTCGCGGGCGAGCGCGACGACGACGGAGAAGACGGGTATGCCGGAGGCGTAGTTCCGGGTGCCGTCCAGGGGATCGACGACCCACGTGTAGCCCGACGCCCGCAGCTCGCCGGCCGACTCCTCCCCGAGCAGGCCCATCGACGGGAACTCGGCCGACAGGATATCGAAGATGCGGCGCTCGGCCTCGAGGTCGACGTCGGTCACCACGTTCCCGCGGCCCTTGAACGAGACCCGCTTGATCTCGTGGAGCCTCTCGACGAGTATTTTCCCGGCCGCGAGGGCCGCGTCTTTGGCGGCCTCGATCGGGCTTTTTCCGCTTGCGCCGGCGACCGTGTCCAGGAGCGGGGCAGGGGCCAACGGGTCAGTCCGCCGCGAATATCTCGCCGAGCGAGACGTCCAGCCCGGGGAGCAGACCCGACCGGACGGAGCCGGAGGCGTATCTCCAGACGCCGGTCGCCCCCTCCGGTCCGAGGGACATCACCTCGATCGACTCCTCATCGGGGTCGACTATCCAGTACTCCCGTACCCCATGCCCCGCGTATAGCCGCAGCTTCAGCTCCCGGTCGCGCTCCGCCGTGCCCGGCGACAACACCTCAACGACGAGGTCGGGCGCGCCGGAGATGTTCGCCTCGGCGATGATCCCGCGCCTCTCGTTGGAGACGAAGAGGATGTCCGGCTGCACGACGCTCTCCTGTGACAGCAGGACGTCGGTCGGGGCCCACAAGATCAGTCCGAGACCGTTCTTGCGAACGAACTCCCAGAGTCGGATTCCAAGATTCCTCGAGATGGTCTGATGTCTGACGTTGGGTGCGGGTACCACGTAGAAGTCTCCTTCGATCAGCTCCCGCCTATCGCCCTCCGGCAACTGACAGTAGTGTCTGTAGGTGAACTTGAGCTTCTGGCTCTGCATCGCTCGGCCTCTCCTCCAGCGGCCCCGCATCTCGATTTCCCCCGCGGAGTCGGGGGAAGGGGCGGGGAGCGCATCCTCTCTATCCTCGGCAGGATAAGAGTGTACCAGACGCGGAATCTCGACACACCGGGCCGAGAACCCCCGAAATTCGGTCTCAGCACCTTGAACTCTCGTTTTTGGGCCGTGCTAGAATCCGGTGGCGCTCGCCCGACCCCACCGGGTCCCAAGCGCGAGCCGTTCGCCATAGACCCGTCTATACAGGGGTGCGCTATATTGACAGATAGGCAGGCGCGGGAGATCTGGGAGACCGTCCTGGGGCAACTCCAGGTCCAGGTGACCCGGCCCAGCTACGAGACATGGTTGAAGAACACTGTCGGCCTAGGGGAGTCGGACGGAGGGTTCATCGTAGGGACCCCCAACGCCTTCGTCTCGGAGATGCTGGAGACGCGGATGTACTCGCTGATCGCCGACACGATGGAGCGGGTCCTGTCGCAGCCGACCGAAATACGCTTCGTCGTCATCCCCGCCGAGTCTCTGAGCGCACCTGCGCGGCACCAGGCCGACCCCTACGAGAGCCCGCAGGCCGCGCCGGCGCGGGACGCGGTTCTCAACGCCGACTACACCTTCGACACCTTCATCGTCGGTAAGTCCAACGAGCTGGCCCACGCGGCGGCCGTCGCAGTATCCGAGAACCCGGGACAGGTGTACAACCCGCTGGTGATCCACTCCGACGTGGGCCTCGGCAAGACGCATCTGCTCCACGCCATCGGCAGCAGGATACGGGCGAAGGGCCTCTCCCTCATATACTCGACGACCGAGGAGTTCACGAACGCCTACATCAGGGCGATCCGGGAGGGCAGGACCGAGGAGTTCCGCGCACGCTACCGGAGCACGGACGCGCTGCTGCTCGATGACATCCAGTTCCTGATCGGCAAGGAGCAGACGCAGGAGGGCTTCTTCCACACCTTCAACGCGCTCCACATGTCGAACAGGCAGATACTCATCACCTCGGACAGACCGGTGACCGACCTGACTCTGCTGGAGCCGCGCGTCCGCTCGCGCCTGACCGGCGGCCTCGTCGCCGACATCCAGCCGCCCGACCTGGAGACCCGGCTGGCCATCCTTCGTGCCAAGGCCGACATGCTGCGCTGCAACGTGCCGTCCGACGTGGTACAACTCCTCGGCGAGCGCGTCCACAGCAACATCCGGGAGCTGGAGGGGGCGCTGAACCGCGTAATCGTCCACGCCCAGATCACCCGCGCGCCGATCACCCTGGAGATGGTGAAGAGGGTGATCAACGATGTCCTCGGCTCCGGGAGCAGGAGACGGTCCCCGCCCGACGAGATCATCGACGCCGTGGCGCAGTACTTCAATGTACCGGCCGAGGCCCTGCAGGGCCCACGCGGGAAGAAGGACGTCGCGCTGGCGCGCCAGGTCGCCATGTATCTGCTCAGGGAGGAGGCGGGCCTCGGCCCGACCCAGATCGGCAGACTGCTGGGCGGCAGGGACCACTCCACCGTCATCAAGAACTGCGCGAAGATAGCCGAGCAGCTTAACGCAGACACCCACCTCAGGCGGAACGTCGTGAACATCCGCCAGGCCCTCTCCGCAACTACCGCACCGGTATAGCTGTCCCGTTCCCGTGTATAAGTCGCCGGTTATCGTGGATAACCCGGCTCCAGGGTGGATATGTCGAGCCCCGGTATCCCTCTAGCCAAGTCCCTCAGCTCCACCCCATGACGTCCCACTCCGGTCAGGCAACAGGCCATCCACACCCATCGTGATAGAATGGACTCCAGCGACGCCGAGCCCTTCACGAATCCACAAACTCACGCCATTACTACTGTTATTATTCCTCCTCTATATGAGTTTCCTCTGAAAATGATCGATAGAGTAAACATAAGAGTAACCGCTGGCAGCGGTGGAGACGGGGCGATCAGTGGACGGCGTGAGAAGTATGTTCCAGCGGGAGGCCCGGATGGGGGCGACGGAGGTGACGGGGGCTCCGTTGCCCTGATCGCCGATTCGGGCGTCGGGACTCTCCTGAAATTCCGCTACAGAAGGCAGTTCACGGCGTCCCCAGGCTCCAAGGGCAGCAGGGCTGGGAAGCACGGCGGTAACGGGGAGGACTTAGACGTCACTGTCCCTGTGGGGACGCAGGTGTGGAACGACCGCGGGGTTGGTCTTCTCGTGGCTGATCTGATCATGCACGGTCAGAGGGTGGTTGTTGCGAGAGGGGGGCGAGGGGGGAGAGGAAACGCCAGGTTCGCTACGTCCACCCTCCAGTTCCCTCTGCTGGCTGAGGAGGGCGAACGTGGTGAGAGGAAGGAGCTAAGGCTGGAGCTGAAGCTGCTGGCGGACGTGGGGATAGTGGGGGCTCCGAACGCGGGGAAGTCGAGCCTCCTGGCGGCTGTCACGGCCGCCAGGCCGAAGGTGGCCTCATACCCGTTCACGACTCTGGAGCCTGTTTTGGGTGTGGTGGCTGACCGGGGAGAGGAGTTCGTGATGGTAGACATTCCCGGTCTGATAGAGGGGGCCCACGCCGGCGTGGGCTTGGGTCACGATTTCCTCAGGCACGTCGAGAGGACGAGAGTCCTGGTGCACGTGGTGGATGGCTCCGACGACGATCCCGAGCTGGTGATGAACCGGGTGGCGGGCGAGTTGGGAATGTTCGCAGAGAGCCTGCTCGAAAGGCCTAGGATAGTGGTGGTGAATAAGATGGACATCCCCGGTGCGAGAGAGCGTGTGGGACCGATCAGGAGGAGGCTGTCGGCGGAGGGTATGAGAGTCCACGGCGTGTCGGTCGCGACCCGCGAGGGGATCGATGCGCTGATGGGCGACGTCCTGCGGTCGCTTCAGGAGGAGAGGGAGCGTCGGGCCGGTGAGGACGCCGACGCGATGGGGATTCCAACCTCAGGGAAAAAAATACCAGTGCTGCGGCCGAAGCCTCGCCGGGAAAAGGTGCGGGTGCGGCGCCGGAACGGGGCCTACGTGATCGACGCCCCTGCCGCGGCGCGCGTCGCAGGGATGGTCGACTCCGGGGACTGGAGCGCGATGACCCAGTTCCACGCCTACCTCCGGCGTGTCGGCGTGGTGAAGGCGCTCGAGGACGCCGGCGCCGGGCCCGGAGACACGGTGATCGTCGGCAGGCTGGAGATGGAATGGGGGTAGTGTCCTGCGGCGCCCCAGGTCCTGTCCACCGACCCGCGGCAACTGCGGCGTCAGGCCCGGGGGCCGCCGGTGCAGGAAGAAAAATAGGAGTCTTCGGAGGCACCTTCGATCCGGTCCACGTCGGGCACCTGATCGCGGCCGAAGAGGCACGCGCGTCGCTCTCCCTCGATGAGGTGGTGTTCGTCCCAGCCGGCAGACCGTGGTTCAAGGAGGGCCGTCCCCTGACCGGCGCCGGGCACCGTCTGGCGATGGTCGAGCTGGCGGTCGCGGGCCACGCGCACTTCCGCGTCTGGGACGTCGAGGTGCGAAGGCCGGGGCCGAGCTACACGGTGGACACGCTGGAGGAGCTGCGTGCCGGGCTCGGCGAGGCCGCTCAGCTCTACCTGATAGTGGGCACGGACGTACTGTCGGAGCTGTCGCGCTGGCAGCGTCCTGACCGGGTGGTAGAGATGGCCACTGTAGTCGGGATGCGCAGAGCCGGCGCCGAAGAGCTTGGGCCGGAGCAGATGGAGGCGCCGTCGAGGACGCTGCTCGTCGACGGGCCTCGGATAGAGGTCAGCGGCGCCGATCTGAGGCGGCGCGTCGCCGAGGGCAGGCCGATCAGGTACATGGTCCCCGAGGCGGTCGAGAGGTACATCCGCGAGCACCGCCTCTACAGGGACTGTGGAAGGAAGCCCCCTTCTCAATCCTCCCCCGGCTCCGCGAGGGAAGAGGGCCGTAGGATGGAGGCACCATGAGCCAGCGCACCGTCGCCGTCTGCGTCGACGGCCTCGACCCCGAATACCTCGACGCCTGCGACACGCCCAACCTGTCGCGCCTCGCCGCCGCCGGCTTCCTCAAGATCGGACGGGGCATGATGCCCTCGGTCACCAACGTCAACAACGTCTCTCTAGCCACCGCGAGCCCGCCGGAGCGGCACGGCATCAGCTCCAACTATCGGCTGCTCCCGGACACGGGCGAGGGCGTCTACATGGAGACCTCCGGCTACATCCTGGCCGAGACGATGTTCCAGCGCGCGCACCGGATGGGCCGCGGCTCCATCCTCTCCACCTCGAAGGACAAGCTCCGCACCCTGCTCGGAGACGGCGCCTCAGTGGCCATCTCCTCCGAGCGTCCCCCGGCATGGGTCGTCGGCGAGATCGGCGAGCCGCCGGAGATATACTCGCTGGAGGTCAACGGCTGGGCGGTCAGGGCCGCTGCGCTGGCCATGTCCCGCCACGAGGTCGACTTCGCCTACATCACCACCACCGACTACGCCATGCACACCTACGCCCCCGGCGAGCCGGAGTCGCAGGCCCACCTGACCATACTCGACGACGCCATCGGCGAGCTGGTCGACGCCCACCCGGACGCCGCCCTGCTGCTCACCGCCGACCACGGCATGTCGGCCAAGAGCCGCATGGTCGATCTGGGCGCGGCCCTCGCCGTCCGCGGCATCGAGGCGGCCCCTGTCTCCATCATCAAGGACCGGTACGTCGTCCACCACTCCAACCTCGGCGGGAGCATGTTCGTCTACCTCCACTCGTCCGGCGACCTCGACGAGGCCTTGAAGGTCCTCGCGGAGACGGACGGCGTCGAGGAGGCGTTGTCGAGAGAGGAGGCGGCCGCCCGGTTCGGGCTCCACCGCGGTCGCATCGGCGACGCCGTCGTCACCGGCGCGCCGGACGTCGTCTTCGGCGACCCGTCCGAGGTGTCGATGCCCGCCCGCCTCCGCACGCACGGCTCGGTCCACGAGACGGCGGTGCCCATCCTCGGATACAACGGGCGGTTCGACGGCTTCGCCTTCGAGGAGAACCGCGACGTGGGCCGCTACATCATGGAGCGCGTCCTGGTATAGGCTGATGACCTGGGGCTGGGATTCCCTCCTGCGTCCGCAGCCGGAGGCCGCTCCACCCCAGACCCCTCACTTCGTTCGGGGCGACAGTGAAATGTCGTCCTGAGTGGAAACGAAGGACCTGGGGCCGGGGGGCGATAGCTATGCGGCGATACTACGTCTACATTATGTCGAGCTATAGAGGGACGCTCTACGCCGGGGTTACGAACGACCTCGTTCGAAGGGTCCAGGAGCATAAGGATCATCGTGCCGACGGATTCACTGCGAGGTACAACGTCACCAAGCTGGTCTACTTCGAGGAGACTACTGACGTCCACAGTGCCATCGCGCGGGAAAAGGAGATCAAGGGCTGGCGGCGTAGCAAGAAGGCGGCTTTGATCGACTCGATCAATCCATATTGGGTTGACCTGCTGGAAGACCCGTCAATGTTGTCCTGAGCAGAGCGAAGGAACCTGGGGTCGGGGTTCCCTCTTGCGCCCTCAGCCGGAGACCCCTCCACCCCAGGCCCCTCACATGCGTGCGGGGCGACAGAGATGTAGCGCCCCTAGTCGTATGACATGATCCGGGCGCCCGTCTCGTCGAGAGCGACGAGTACGTTCGCGCCGGGGGCCGCTCCGATCCTTCGCGCCATCTCCTCGAAGTCGGCCTGCTCCAGCACCGGAGGCAGCCCCGCCGAGTCGGCCCACCTGAGCAGGACCACCTCGTAGCCGAGCGCCTCCTCCAGCGCCCTCACGATCGGATCGCTGCCGGCGCCCGCGAGCAGCGACACCCCCTTCCGGGGGGCCGCCACCGCCTCCGGCTCCTCCGGGTCGAGCTCCCTGTCCCGGCGGTAGACGAGCCAGTAGTACGGCACGAACAGGAGCGCGGCGGCGGTGACGCCTATCGCGTGCCTGCCGTCGCGGATCATCGCCGTCCCGATCTCCCCCTCCAGGAGGTCCCTTAGCAGGACGAACAGCATGTAGCTCAGGCCTCCGAGCAGCGCCAGCGCGCCCGCGCCCAGCGCCGTGAACATGAAGATCCTCCGCGCCAGCGACGCGCGCTCCTCCGCGCCCGTCGCCTCCGCCCTGCGCTGCGCCGTCCACCAGTGGTATCCCCAGGACGGCGCGCCCAGCGCGGCCAGCGTGATCGACAGCGCCACCGGGTTGCGCCAGAAGTCCGACCCCGTCAGCACGCCGCGCGAGCTCTCGAAGAGGATGGCGACCACGTTGGAGACGGCGATGCCCGCGCCAGTCGCCAGTACCGCCAGGCCGGCGGCCGCTACGACGTAGGAGTAGGCCCGCGCGGTCGATGCCTCGCCCATCGGAGACAGGTGCGCCTCGCGCCGCAGCGCCGTCCGGTGGTACAGCCAGAGCGCCGCCCCGACGCTCACCACTGCGATCCCGTCCGTCAGGAACCTGAAGTGGGCGGCCGCCCCGTCCTCCTCGGGCACCCCGATCAGCCAGACGAGCAGGCCGAACAGCAGGATGCCTGCGCCCACCCCCGCGGTTGCGTATCCCCCCACGAGCGCGGACGCGAACAGGTAGGCCTGCCTGATTACCGAGCGGGCCTCCCCCCTGGCGAAGTAGAGGTAGTGGGCACACCATCCGGCGCCGCCCACGATCGCCAGGGCGAGCCCGTTCCGCATGTCCTCGCCCCAAAGCCCTCCCTGGGTCGCCACCAGGACGGGCAGCGTGAACGCGGACTCGTACCCTTCTCGCAGGATGGCGTAGATGACGGACCCCACACCCATCGCGGCCATCACGAGCGTAACGATGGAGACGGCGTAGAGGTAGACGCGCCGTATTCCCAGCGTCTCCACGGTCGGCTGTCCTTCCCCTGTCTCGAGCGTCCAGTGGTACGCCCAGACCACGGCCCACATGGTCAGGAACGACCAGGAGAGGGCATTGAAGTCCAGCTCCCCGAACAGCCACAGGAGGATGTCGCCCGACGACCAGAGCAGGAAGCCCGCCGCGATCCCCAGCACCACGTAGACGTAGAGCTTGCGCACCACCGCGCGCGTCTCTGTCGGCATCGTGGCGGCGGAGCGCTGGATGAGCCGCCAGTGGATGCCCCAGACGGCAAGCCCCACGACGCTGAGCGATATGCCGATGGCCAGTCCGACGCGCGATCCGGAGACGACCTCGGCGCCGAAGAGGCTGTCGAGCACGAAGCGCTCGATCTGCGCCAGCCCGTTGACGGCCACCACCAGCGCGATCAGCGAGACGACGTAGAAGTAGAGGCGCCGGACGGTCCCCATGCCCGGATCGCCCGGCCCTGTCACTGGGCGCCTTCGCCTCCACCGCAAGACGGCGTACACGATCGCCGCGACTATCGCGACAGGAATCAGGGTGCCGAGCAGCCCCAGGAACAACCCTAACATCTCCATCGGGTCTCCCTTTCCTCTTCCCCCGTCCGCGGGGGAAGATCGAGATGGGGGAACTCTTCGCCTAGTCAACCTCCACGTACACGGGCTCCGGCGCCAACAGTCTCCTCAGCCTCTCACTCGATCCGGGACAGCGATAGAAGGGGTGCGGGTACTCGCTGAAGCGCCATGCCCCCTCCTCCTCGGTGAGGGAGTACTGAACTTTGTACGACCAGCTGCTCGTACCGAACGGCCCCTCGAACCTCGACTCCGTGACTTCGACGGTGACGAGCAGGGTCTCTCCGAGGGTCCGGGTCTCCTCCAGCGTTACTCTCTGATCCCCACGGCCCCGGCCGCCCCGGCCGGCGGTGAGCTCCTCGACGGGGCACTCCTCCCTCAGCTCCGCCGACAGGAGGGCGTGGATCGTCTCCCAATCGTCCTCCTCGACCGCCTGGACGTAGCGCTGCACGACGGCCTCCGCCGAGCCTTCCGGGAAGGTTGCCTCTCTCTCCAGCAGCGCGGCGGCGACGCTCCCGGCGAGCAGCACAGCCAGGAAGACTCCGCCGCCGATCAGCCAGTATCGGCTCATTATAGGGCCGCTCTCGCCCACGGTTGGGCTGCGGTAATCGCCTGTCGTCCCGAGCGGAGCGAGGGACCTGGAGAGGCGGGGCCTCGCGTCCATGGAGCGCCTGGCGTTGCGCCCCCCGCCCCAGGCCCTTCACTTCCGTTCAGGGCGACATCGGGCGCCTCCGTCATACTCACGGCAGTCCGCTCCAGTCGAGGACGAGGTTGCGGTGGGCGTCCACCCGCGCCCGCTGCCCGGGCCAGACGACCGTCGTCGCGTCGAGCTGCTCGACTATCGCGGGCCCCGGCAGGAGGTCTCCGGGCGCGAGCTCGGCCCGGTCGTAAACGCCAGCCTGGAGCCGCCGGCCGTCGAAGTAGACCCCGCGCCGCTCCCGCGCCGCCGGGGTGCGCGTCCCGTCCAGCCGCGCCGGGGCCAGCTGCGGACGCGGCAGATTGGCCAGCGCGACGACGCGCAGGTTCACCAGCTCCACCTGATTCTCGTGGCTCTCGTAGCCGTAGCGGCGCTTGTGGGCGGCGTGGAACCGCTCGATCAGGTCGGCCACCTGCCCGGGCCCGAGCCGTCCGCCGTCCACCGGCACCTCCAGCTCGAACCCCTGGCCCAGATAGCGCGCGTCGGCAAGCCGCAGCAGCGTCACGCCGCCGGCGGGGATATCCTCCCGCTCCATCTGGGCCAGCGCCTCCTCCTCCATCTCCGCGAAGCGTCCTGTGAGATCGTCGGGCGGCGACTCCGAGGCGAGCCTCAGCACCGTGCGCACGTAGTCGTGGCGCATGTCGGCCATCAGCAGGCCCAGGGCGGAGGTGACGCCGGGCGCGATGGGGACGAGCACGCGGGGGATGTCCAGCTCGCGCGCCAGCTCGGAGGCGTGCAGCGGGCCCGCGCCCCCGAAGGCGGCGACGCAGAACTCGCGCGGATCGTACCCCTTGGCGACCGAGACGACGCGGATGCCCTTCAGCATCGCCGCGTTGACGATCCTGACGATGCCCTCGGCCGCCTCCTCCAGGCCCAGGCCGAGAGGACGCGCGATGCGCTCCTCGACGGCGCGTGCGGCCAGCCCCGCGTCGAGGCTCATCTCGCCCCCGAGGAGGGAGGCCGTGCTCAGCCGGCCCAGCACGAGGTTGGCGTCCGTCACGGTCGGCTCCGTCCCCCCCTTGCCGTAGCAGGCGGGGCCCGGCTCGGCCCCCGCGCTCCGGGGCCCGACCCTCAGGGCGCCTCCGGGGTCTATCCAGGCGATGCTGCCGCCGCCCGCGCCCAAGGTGTGGATGTCGACCATCGGCACCTTGACGGGGAACCCCTCGATCTCGCTGTCCTGCGAGTGCCGCACCTCTCCGTCGTAGGAGAGCGATATGTCGAAGCTGGTCCCGCCCATGTCGACGGTGATGGCGTTCGGCTCGCCCGCCTGCGCCGCCAGGGCGACGCCGCCGATCACGCCCGCCGCCGGCCCCGAAAGCACCGTCCGGACCGGCCTGCTGGCCGCCGTCTCCGCGCCCGTGATCCCGCCGTTCGATTGCATGATGTGCACGTCCGTCTTCACGCCCGCCTCGGCGATGCGGGCCTCCAGCGCCCGGAGGTAGCGGGCCGTTCCCGGGGTCACGTAGGCGTTGATCGCCGTCGTGCTCATCCGGTCGAACTCCTTGAACTCCGGGAGAACGTCCGAGGAGAGGGCGACGGTCACGCCGGGAAGCTCAGCGGCCAGCAGCTCGCCGATCGTCCGTTCGTGCGCCGGATTCGCGTAGGAGTGGAGGAGGCAGACGGCGACTGCGTCGACGTCCGCCCTCCGCACCCGCTCGATCACGCCTCGGGCCGCCTCGATCTCCAGCGGCGTCAGCACCTCTCCGGTGTGGAGCACGCGCTCCTCCACCTCGAAGCTGAGCTGGCGGGGTATCAGCGGCTCGGCCCGCCGCACCCGCCAGTCGTAGAGGACGGGGCGGTCCTGCCGTCCGATCAGCAGCACGTCGCGGAAGCCGGCGGTGGTTATCAGCGCGGTGCGCGCCCCCTTCCGCTCCAGCAGTGTGTTGATGGCGACCGTCGTTCCGTGGATGAAGAAGCCGATATCCGCAGGGTCCAGGCCGTGGCGGTCGACGAGCAGGCGCACGCCCTCCGCGACGGCGAGCGTCTGGTCCGCCGGAGTCGACGGCGTCTTGGCGAACTCGATCCGGTCCCTCTCCACGTCGTACAGGACGAGGTCGGTGAAGGTCCCTCCGATATCGACACCCAGCCGGAAGCTCATCGCGGTTTCTCCTCTCTATAGCCGCATAGCCGCGCTCATTGTATACGGGCGGACGGCATGGCGCAGCCTTGTCCATGGACGCTGCCCTGTGCGAGGCCCAACTCCTGTGGGTTCCCATAGGCGATGAGGCGCTTTCCGCCGTTCGCCGGGCGTTGCCCAAAGCGTCGATCTGACGAGTGCTCCTGAAAGCGTGGTCGGGTCGGTTAGGAGCTATCTGGTATCATCGTGAGCAGCACCGCGCGGCCTAAAGGTCTCGCCCCGCCCTTGACAAGGTCCAAAAAGCTCGTCAGGACGGGAAGACGGCTCCCATTGGAGCATCCGGGCGACATGGGGAGCATCGTTTCGAGCATGTATGTCGTGTTCCGCGCCCTATCGCACACCCGACGAGCGTGACCATGGACTTCCCGATCCCAACACTCGCTGCTGGTCTATCCGAAGGCAGCGCCACGCTCCTGAAGGATTTCACCGTCGCGATGGTGATTGCCGCCGCCGGACTGGCGCTGGCGAGGCTGGTCCGGCAGCCGCCGGTACTAGGTTACCTCATGGCCGGGATGCTGATCGGGCCGTTCACGCTGCCGACGCCCCTCATCAGCAACCGCGATACCATCGAGCTGCTGGCCGAACTGGGACTCATCCTGCTGCTCTTCGGCATTGGACTGGAACTGGGCTGGCGCCGAATTCGCAGCATTGGGTTTCAGGTGCTGGTGATCGGCGTTGTGGAAATCAGCGTGCTGACCCTCTTCGGCGTTTGGATCGCCAGCATCCTACCCGGAATCGACGCCAGCCACGGCCTCTATCTAGGGGGAGCGATCGCCATCAGCAGCTCGGCTATCTTATTGAAAGGGTTGCGAGACGGCGGCAATCTCAATGCAGGCTGGGGCCGGACGATCGTCGGTATATTGTTGGTGGAAGATTTCGCCGCCGTAATCCTTCTGACCATTCTGGCCGGCCTAGCGACTACGGGCACGGCAAGCCTGGCTGAAGTAGGACTCCTGGTCGTCAAGCTGGGCGTTTTCTGCATCGTGGTGCTGGTGGTAGGCACCATGCTGGCCTCCAAGCTGATGCAGCTATTGTCGCGGTTCCAGTCGGACGAAACGCTGTTGCTGGCCAGCTTGGGGTTCTGCTTCTTCCTGGCCCTGTGCGCCACTCTCCTGGGACTGTCTCCAGCCGCGGGAGCCTTCCTCATAGGGGTGGTGATCGGTGATACGGAAGCCGCGGGGCGGGTCACACGAATGGTTGCGCCGGTACGCGACATGTTCGGCGCCCTGTTCTTCCTTTCGATTGGAATGCTCATCGACTACCACACGCTGAACGACTACATATTGCCGGCGCTGGTGGTGGTGGGTGTGTTCTCGTTCGGGAAGATCGCCGCCAACACCGTCGGTTCAATACTGGCCGGTCGTAGCCCAAGCGACGCCCTGAGAGTGGGCATGACGATGCCACAGATGGGCGAATTCTCCCTGGCCATAGGTCGCCTAAGTCCCGCAGACGTGGTGAGAGGATCCACTCTGGGACCGATCCTTACCCTCTGTACGGCCATTACCTCGGTGCTCGCCCCCTTGTCCAGCCGCGCCGCATTGCCTCTATCCAAGTGGGCCGACCGGCGCACTCCTGCTACCCTACGCCAGGTAATGCTGTCGATCAGGCTCGGCGTGGATATATTCTGGTCCGCGTTGTCTCTGGCGGGAGAGACAGGCGAGCAGTTCCGCAACGTCGGACGAAGCATTCTGATCAATGTCTGCATCATCGGCGTTCTCGGCGCCGCCGGGACTGGTGCGCTCTATGTTGCTCCGGAAACGCTGGGCAGACTGCTCCCGTTGACCTCCGGGGTGACCGGACTGGTAATGGCGGGGGTGGTGATGGGCCTGAGCGCTCCCTCCGCGATCCGCATCTGGCGGTCACTGGGCACTCTTGCTCATCTCGCTACCAGTACTCCCATCGCCTGGCCTGCCGATCCCGGGAGGCTCGTGCGCTGGCGCACGTTGCAGACCATGGTTGAATATGGACTTGCGACAGTGTTGCTGGCGCTACTGTTCCTGTTGAGCCTGCCGTTTGTCGTTCGACTGTTCACCCTGGGCAGCTTGTCAACTCCGCTTTCGCTTCTCTTGTTGATTGCGCCGGCGTTGACGGTGGGAATATTCAGCTTCCGGATCCACCGGATTCTGGAGCCAGCCTTCAGCGACACCTTCATAGCCGAAGCGGAGATCGCAGATGCCGATGTTACGGAAATCGAACCTGTTGACACGGACCAGCCACTGGTGAATCCCCTGATGTCTTCCGCGATAGGGCGCATGCCGGAGCGGGATGAACTGTCGCGTCTGTTGACTGAAGACCTTGAACAGGAGGATGAAGCCGACGGAGCTTCAACTGATTCTGGAGGCTCGATCAATCCAGGAGATACTCGTTAGACCGTACTGGCTTTACAATGGCTCCCCGCTGGACTGGAAACCGTAGAGTGCTGAGGGGACAAAAGGGAGAAGGGCCGATGAAGGTCACTGACGTCAGGATGGAGAACTACCGCTGGAACCGGGCGAAGCCGATCCGCAACGGGCGATACGTCTACCCGACCGCTGGACTCAACGCCGTCAGGGTGGAGACGGACGAGGGGATCGAGGGGGTCGGACTGGCGGGCGGCGTGATGGGCGCGGAGGAGATCGGCTCCTCGATCCTCGACCACCTGCGGCAGTACGTCGTCGGGCAGGACCCGTTCGACACCGAGAGGGTCTGGGACGACATGTGGCAGCCGAAGCTGGTCGGACGCAGGGGGATCACGACCCGCGTCATCGGCGGGATCGACACCGCGCTCTGGGACATCAAGGGGAAGGCGACGGGGCTGCCCGTCTACAAGCTGCTCGGCGGCTTCGCCGACAGGGTCCCCGTCTATATCGCCGGCGGCTACTACGAGGAGGGCAAGGGCCTCAGGGAGTTGGCCGAGGAGATGGAGGAGAGCGTCGCGATGGGCGCCAACGCCATCAAGATGAAGATCGGCGGAGCGCCCATCAACGAGGACGTCGAGAGGGTCCGCGTCGTCCGGGAGGCGGTCGGCCCCGGGGTCAGGCTCATGGTGGACGCCAACTGCGCCTACCGCTACTACGAGGCGATCGAGATCGCCAGGAAGATGGAGCCCTACGACATCTTCTGGTTCGAGGAGCCGGTCAACCCCGACGACTACGAGGGGCACAGGCTGGTCAGCCAGGCGACGATCATACCGATCGCGACGGGCGAGAACGAGTATACGCGCTACGGCTTTCGCGATCTGATAGAGCGCCGCTGCGCGGCCATAATCCAGCCCGACGCGCTGGTCATGGGAGGGATCACCGAGTTCATGAAGGTCGCCGCGCTGGCGCAGGCGCACGACCTGCCCGTCGCCCCGCACGGCAACCAGGACGTCCACGTCCACCTAGTGTCGGCGATACCGAACGGCCTGACGGTCGAGTACTACCGGGGGTCGACCGACCCGATGTGGGCGACCATGTTCCGGCACGCGCTGGAGGTGCGTGACGGCTGCGTCAGCCCGCCGGACCGTCCGGGCATGGGAATCGAGCTGAACGAGGAGGCGCTGGCACCCTACCGCATCGGGTGATTTCTCCTGTACGGGGAGAGCATTTAGCCCGAGGCGCGTCCGAACATCGCCTCCCGGAGTCCGTCGAGCAGGCCTTCGAGTCTCGACTGCCGCTGCTCGATCCCCGCCATCCGCGTCTCGATCCGCTCGAAGCGGTCTTCCATCCGCTCGAACCGGACGTCGATTCGCTCGAAGCGGTCTTCCATCCGCTCGAATCGGGCGTCGACCTGCTCGAACCGGGCGTCGACCTGCTCGAATCGGGCGTCGACCTGCTCGAATCTCTTCAACAGGATCTGAAGCGATGTGAGGACCAGGCCCGCGAGGGCCACGCCCACGCCGATGATGGCGAAGAACTCAGGCGTCATCGAGATCCGGCTCCTTTGCTCATTGAGGCATAATACCATATACCCAACGGACGAGGACGCGAGAGGGTAGATCAGGAAATAAAGGCGGACGAAGACGGAATAGCAGACTTCTTGATTCTAATGGCGGCGACGAGTCTCGCCGTATGGGACCGCTAGACGGTGATGCGGGTCTACTACTCGGCGGCCTCGTCGGACGGGGCGGCCTCCTCCTCTTCGGTCTCCAGGTCGAGCTCATCCTCGTCCGGGCGCTCGTCCTCCACCTCGAGCCTCGGCGGGCTCACCCGGGCGACCATCTCGTCCGGGTCGTTGATCAGAGTGACGGCCGGACCGAGCTCGATGTCCCGGACGAAGACGCCCTTCTCGAAGTCGTCCAGCTGGGAGACGTCCACCTGCAGCGACGCGGGGACGTCCATCGGGAGAGCCTCGACCAGCAGGCTGAGGAGCGGCTGCAGTAGGGTGCCGCCCAGATCCCTTACCGCGGGCGATGAGCCGGTGAGCGCGATCGGCACCTCCGCCTGTATGGCGCGGGAGACGTCCACCCGCAGGAAGTCGACGTGCAGCACCTCCTCGGTCACCGGGTGCCGCTGGATCTCCCTCACGAAGCAGATGCTCTCCCCCTCGTCGCCGTCGAGCTCCAGCGAGAGCGGGATGTTGGTGCCCACCTGCGGGAGCACCCTCCGGAGCACGTGGGCCTCCGCCTGCAGCGCCTGCGACTCGATCCCCCGGCCGTAGAGGTGGACGGGCACCTGCCCGCTCTTCCGCAGCCTCTTGACCTCCTTGCCGGTGACGCTCCTCGGCGAGAGCTTCAGCGTAACTACGTCCATCTCACGGCTCCTTTTTCCGGGCTCCCGCCTCCGCGGGAGTGACGATTGCGCGCGTGCGCCGCCTAGTGCAGGCGGCCTACTATTCTAGCACACGCGACCCCCATCCTAACCTTCCCCCGCCGAGCCGGGGGAAGGGAAAGAGGGAGCCGGGGGGCCGGGGAGAAGGAAAGAGGAGGGTCGTCTCTTAACCTCTTCCCCCGTCCGCGGGGGAAGATTGAGATGGGGGCTCCGACAGACTAGGAGGTCTTGACGTACCTGAAGTGGAGGTCGGCGGCGAGGTATGCGCCGCCCCGGAGCTTCCGGGGCCCGACCCCGTCGATCGAGACTAGGCGCCCGTCGTCGACGCTGCCGTCCCAGGTGCCGTCCGCCGCTACGGCGGCCTCGATGCTGTGGGGCCCCGAAGGGCCGATGTACCGGTCGAGCGCGTCGTAGGCCCGGTCGCTCTCGGCGGAGGCGGCCAGCAGGACGACCCGCATCCTGCCGATGGAGGCGCCGCGGCCGAGGGTCAGGCCCATCTCCCTGCCCTCGAAGAGCACCACCGCCGCCGGCAGCTCGTCGACCGGGCCGTCGACGCGGTCGATCACCCTGAGTCCCGGTATGGCGGCCAGCAGGCCCTGCAGTCCGGCCCTGGCGGTCTCATCGGTCATGGCTAGACGCCGAGCGCGGGCCTGCGGTACCCGCTCAGCAGAAGCCGCGCCTCCGGCTCGAGGCCGGCGGCCGCGCCGGGCGCCGTCCTGTTCGGCGCGCGCCAGAGGCGCACCGCCTGAAGGAGCGTCGCCTCGGAGACCGGCGCCGGGTATTCGTATATCCAGACGCGCGCCGCGGCCGCGTGGGCCGCCGCGGCCGTGCCGTTGACGCCCCTCACCACCGTCAGGGAGTCCCCGTCGTGGCCGCGGACGCAGAGCTGCTCCGAGCCGACGAGCAGCGTGTCGCCGGTCCCGACGCCGGAGCCGCGGGAGAGGGCGAGGCTCGTCGCGGCCGCGTCGACCGAGGCGCCAAGCGTCTCCGCGACGGGCCTCAGATGGCGCCACCAGCCCCAGCGGCCGGTGATCTCCACCGTCCGCCTGCCCGCCGTAAGATGCGGGCGAGACGCCCGCGCTCCCGGCAGCGCGCGCGGGGCGGTCTCAACGGCGGTGTATGGACGAGAAAGAGGATTGCCGGCCGTCTCCGGGTCGGCGTTGGAGGGCAGTAGCAGGTATTTGGACGGCGCCCAGGCCGTCTCGAAGACGCCGTCCATGTCGTCGTCGGTCCTGAGCCCCGGCGGGTCGACGCCGATCAGGTCGGGGAGGTGGAGCCGGGACGAGCCGGTCCCGTCGAAGCTGCGGACAGCCGACAGCTCGAAGAAGTGCCGGTTGCAGTAGCGGTCGACGAGGCGGGACGCGGCCTCCAGGACGGCCAGCAGCCGCGCGTCCTCGTCCGCGCCCCGGATGTCGAGCGCCGGCCTGCTCTTGAGCGCGTCGAGCGAGAGGTATGAGCCGCTCATCTCCGCCTGATCTCCTCTCTGCGCAGCCCGCACCGACAGACGCCGTCCTTCCGCCAGTCGTGATTGTGGGGCCGGTGGTCCTCTCTGCGCAGTCCGCAGCGGCAGACACCGTCCTTCCTCCACCTGTGAAGGTGGCCCCTCTCAGGCGTGGAGGCCTGCTGCTGCTCCGGCTGCGCCCCCTCGCTCGCACCGGCCTCTCGCAGACGCATCTTGTTGGGGTGCGCCTCGGTGACGCAGAGGGCCACCTCCTCCGGCACCTCGCGGGCCTCTCCGGCCGGCCAGACGTACGTCTCGCGGGTGGGCCGGTGCTCGTACCTGTGAGCGACGGCGCCTATGTTCTCCACGACCACCGTCTCGGACATCATGTCATCTCCTTTCGGCGTAGCTGTTCGGACTTGGGGGGGGCCCCCATCTCAATCTTCCCCCGCGGACGGGGGAAGAGGTAAAGGCTTCCTTCCGCCCACCAGATTCGCCGGAATATCTCACGGGTCAGTTGCCTTCGGCCCTCGCGGCCTTCACGTACTGGAACTAGACGCCGGTGATGTTGTACTGGAGGGCGGCGTGGGTGGCCGACGCCCGGCTGCCGGAGCGCTGCGCCAGCGCGTGCCGGAAGCTGACGGTGACGACCGTCTGGCGCTTCTGCGTGTCCCTGTCGACGTCCAGCATCAGCTCCCGGCGGAAGCCCTGCGTCCACTGGGTCCGGTTGAAGATGAGCAGCCGCCCCGTGTCGGTGTCGTTGCCGGCGTCCGTCACCTTGCCGTCGGCGTCGGCGAGCCTCATCTGCTCCGAGACGATCACCGGGATCCCCTCGACCGCGCCCAGCATCCCGGTCAGGATCGTCGCGTTGGGCCCCAGCTTGTCCATCGTCCTGAACTGGCTGATCGACTGAGCCCGGATGAAGGTGTTGACGTCCATCACCCAGGCGAGCTGCGATGGCCGCACGCCGTACTTGCCGAGCCTGGCCCTGATCTCGTTGAACATGTCGTCCGACACGGCGGCGGCGTGGTCGTTCGACTGGCTCGCGTTGTCGACCAGGGGCAGGTGGATGATCCCGTCGTATCCGAGCATCCAGTGGCCCTTGCCTACGCTGCTCGCGCTGATCGTCGCGCCGTCGGCGTTGATGTTGTTCGCCGCCGTCCGGTCGGCGTTGAGGATCACGTCGTCCAGCACCTCGGCGACGTTGCGGACCAGTCCCGCCCTGATCTCCGGGAGCAGCGCGATCACGGCGTCCTCCTCCAGCGTGAAGGAGTAGGGCACCTGTCCCACCAGCTCGTGGGCGGCGAGCGTCGTCTTGCCGGTGCCCAGCGCCGTCGAGGCCGCCGCCGTGTTCTCCGTCCCCGGGTAGAAGTTGACGTCCCCCAGCTGCCTGGGGATGTCGAACGGATTCGACGGCATCGCGACGGACGGGATGAGCGGCGCCACCAGGGTCTGGAGGTGGACGTCGGCCCACAGCTCCCGCGCCTCCAGCGTCGCCACCAGCTCGTCACCCGAACCTGCGGTGGTGCTGTCCATCGCCGTCCTCGTCAGGGATTGGAGCATGGGGCGGCTGAAGCTGCCGAACTGGCCGGTCCGCCTGCCGCCGACCGTGTACCACTCCTCCAGTCTGCGGGCGGCCGCCTGGTGCGACTGCTCGACGGCGGGCCGGGTCGCGGCGACCCGGAGCAGCCGCCCGGCCTCCTCGGCGCGGGTCAGCCATGCCGGGCCGAACGCCTCCCTCCTCTGCGAGTAGGCGAAGCGTCTCACCAGCGCCAGGTCGAGCACGTCCATGCCGGCATAGGGCCCCTCCGGGACGGTCAGGGAGCCGTCCTCCTCCGTGCGCCGGAGGAGCGATGCTCGCCGCGCCGCGCGGTCGCGCTCCTGGATCTCGGACACGCTGCGCCCGAGCCGCTCCGTCTCCTCCTTCAGCAGGTCCACCTCGCTGCTGACCGGGTCGAGCCGGTCCCGCACGAAGCTGTTGATCTCGTTCAGGTCCTTCCTGATCGCCTCTATGTCCGCGGTGGTCGTCATCTCGCGTCACTCCTTTCTCTCTTCACTATCGACTCCTTGATCTGTGCGGTAGCTTCCCTGAGCTCCGCCACGGCCCTCCGAAGAGAGCCGCCGGGCTCTTCGCCTAGGATGAGATCGAGCATGCGCCGGTGCGTCTCCCGGAGCGCCTCCGGGTCGGCCGGCACCGAGACGATCGACCATTCGAGGAGCTCGGACCTGACGTCCCGCCATCCGCCGTCTCCGAGCGGCGCCGTCTCGATGGGCGTCCAGCTTATCGACGCCGCCTGCAGGAAGCCCTTGTCCCAGGCGTTCCTGACACGCTGGGCGAACGGGTCGCCGCTGAGGAACTCGAAGTCGGCGACGATCCGGCCCTCCGGCGTCTTCGAGATGCCGAGCGTGCGGCCGATGGGCAGGCCCCCCGAGGGGGACCGGCCCACCGAGTCGTGCGCCCACATGACGACCGGGTTCCTCAGGTAGTTGTCGATGGAGAGGCCGTCGAAGTCGAGGTCGGGCGGATGCCGGACGCTCTCGTTCGCCGCGATGGTGACGCGGCAGACGCCGTCCGCTGGCGCCCCGTGCTCCACGACGTCCATCGGCATCGATCTCGTCTTTTCCATTGTTTCTCCCCGGCGCGTTGAAGCAAGGCCACGGGCGTCCGCAGGCCGCCTCCGCTCCTCGCGCACAAAAAAACCCCCGGAGGGGCCTTCTTCGGCCGCATTCCGGGGGCTTCTTCACCCTCTGAGTCCGCCTGTGCGCTGCTGCTACAGGGGCATCCTAGCACATGCGTTCGGGGCTGTCAAGCGGCGGATCGGGGACAAGGCGCAAAAGCCTGAACAGATTGGAACAAGCGCCGATTTGAAGCAGCAGGATGCTTCTGGTGGCGAGCTGCCCTTCGACAGGCTCAGGGCGAACGTCTCTGGCGTTGGACTCCGTTCGTGCTGAGCCCGTCGAAGCACGGGCTGAGGGTTTTAGGATAGCTGCTAAGTCGTCTCCGCTCCGAGGTCCCCGCCCGTAAGCGCGAACACGATGATGTTTATGATGATCACCGGGATGAAGGCGATCAGGATCACGAAGAACGCCCGCAAGGTCGAGGTGTAGTCCAGGCTCTGCCGCACCGCGACGATCATGCACGCGAACGACCAGACGAATGTCGCCAGTCCGATGAGTCCCCCGACCCCCGGTATGAAGCCGAGCACGTTCAGGATTCCGGGGGTCTGGGCGAAGCCCGTGCCGCGCGCCAGCTGCCCCCAGTCGGCTTCGGTCTCCTCCGTCTTCAGTATCGTGGCTCCGATCACATAGGTCGCCAGCGCCCATACGGCCCAGCTCACCACCCCGCGGATTATGCCGACGACCAGCGCCCTGACCACGTCGACGTCTTCTCCGCCGCCCAGCAGCGCGCCTACGACGCTGGCGATGGTGACGACGATCACGATGAGGAGCGCCTGGATGGTGGCGCCGCCGTCCTTCTCCACCTCCTCGTAGGTGTCCGCGCTCAACCGGGCCGCGCCCAGCATCCTGCCTATCATTGGTTCACCTCGCTATGGGCCAACTACGGTTCTGAGATGACGTGGGGCGTGTCCCACGTCCGCGACATGGTACCACAGCGAAAGCCGTCGAGAGCGGGGGCGGCACGCCTGATGACCGGCGTGAGCGTCCTGTAGCTGGTCGGCAAGGATGTCGCCCCCGAACGCAGTCCTCCAGGCTGTGACACAGACTCAGATTGTGGCTATAATAAGGCTGTTGAATATGAATGGGACGATGCGAAGAACGAGGTCAACATCGAGAAGCATGGGATCGGCTTCGAGGCGGTCCACGGCTTCGAGTGGGACACGGCAGTAGTCAAGCCCGGCGATCGGCGCGGAGAGGTCCGATGGGCGGCCGTCGGCTACATCGCGGGCCGCCTGCATCGAGTCATCTACACTGAACGCGGCAGCAGGCGCCGCATCATCAGCCTACACAAAGCCAACGCCAGAGAGAGGAGGCGATATGAGCAACTACACTGAGGCCGACCTCGATCGGCTACCGTTTACCGAGTACGCGAGGATAGTGGCGGAGAGGGGAGCCAGAGAGTACGGAGGGACGCTGACCTTCGACGAGCTCGCGGCCGGTGATCTTACCTTTGCCGAGATAGAGACTCAGTACGGCGAGGAGACCGCGATCAACGCCGGCATCGCCAGAGACCCGGACAATCCGGAGCTGACGGCCGAGGACTTCGCCCAGATGCGCCCCGCAACTGAGGTCGCGCCGCACATCGTCGAGGAGTACCGCCGGACGCGCGGCAGCCAGAAGACTCCGACGAAGGTGCACCTCAATGTTCGGCTCGACGCGGACATCGTGGCCCACCTCCGCGCGAGCGGGAAGGGCTGGCAGACGAAGCTCAACGACACGCTGCGCAAGGCCGTCTTCGGGTCGTAGTCGCGGGCGGCCCGTCTCTTTGCTGCCGGAGTGTCTTCTCGAAGGGGCTGGCTCTAGCTTCCGATGCTCCGTCTGTTGTACTCCGTCTCGCTCATGGGGGTGGCGGTGCGGTTCCAGTGGTGGGGCTCCCGGTACTTGCCGAGCGCCTTCGCCATCTCGCGCATGTGCGTCGCCTTGCAGCCGCAGCATCCGCCGATGTAGTTGGCTCCCATCTCCTTTGCCCGCGCGGCGAAGTCGCCCAGCTCGAACCGCGTCAGCTGGGTCGGCTCCAGCCTGTCCGGGAAGGAGGGGAGGCCGGTGAACCAGGGCGTGTCGTCGGTCGTGCGGAAGGCGACCGGCTGCGCGGCCAGGAAGCCGTCGAAGGCGCCGCGCATCTCCTCGATGAGCGGGTACATGTGCTCCGGGTCTCTCATGCAGTTGAGGCCGACTATGTCGACTCCCGCGTCGTGGAGGCGCCGTGCGCACTCGGCGGCGGTGAAGCCGTCTTCCGTGACGTTGTCGGCGCGGAAGGAGAGGGTGATCATCGCCGGGAGGCCACTCTTCTCCCTGATGCGCTCCGCGCACAGCAGCGCCTCCCCAAGGCTGAAAAAAAGCTCGCCGATGATGAAGTCGACGCCGGCCTGCGCCTCGATCTGCTCGTCGAACATCTCGGCCACCATCCGGTCGGAGCGCTCGTCGTCCGGCTCCCACATCCAGGTCGTGCTCAGGTTGCCGGCCACCAGCAGCTCGCCGCCAGCGACCTCTTGGGCGATGTCGGTCGCGGCCCGGTTGATCTCCCGCGTGAAGTCTCCGTAGCCGCCCGTCTCCAGCTTCTCGCGGCTGCCGTAGAAGGCCATCACCTGCAGCACCTCGCAGCCGGCGTTCTTCATCTCGGTGTGGAGCTCCCGGACCGCCTCCGGGTGCGTGAGCGATATCTCCGGCGTGAAGGCGCCGGTGACGACCCAGCCACGCTGCTCCAGCTCGACGATGTACCCCCCGTCACCGAGGACCACACCCTCCGACAGCCGCTCCAGGATCTTTTTTCCGGCCATGCCACGCCTCCCTCTTTCGCTCACATCGTACGCATGTCGCTTCGGGGGTGACGTCCCGCGTGATCCGATTTCGGGCTTGACCGAGTTCCGCCCTCCGCTGGAACGACGAAATGGAGACCGCCTTCTACGAAATCTTGGCAGCTCGGAAGCTTAGGATTGCGGGAATTGCCAGAATCGCACCCCATATTACCAAGTCGGTAAACGCGTCAGCTGTAAAGCCAGCAAGAATACCAGTAACCGCCCCGGCCCCGAAGAACCACGTCGCTGCTCTCGGCTGACCGACTGAGAAAGCCGCTCCCAAAATGCTTAGGAACGCCATGATCATTCCCCAGCCAGCTTCAGCTTGCATCTTCTCTTGGTCGGCTAGAGTAGCAAAGCCACCGACAGCGCAAGCCTGGAAAAAAGAGATGATACCCACGAAGAGACCGATGACGAGGGCCGCAATCCTCGGCCCTTGAGCGTCACGAGTAACTCGCTCTCTGGGCATAGACTCCCTAGTAGTCTCTCGATGTGTTTCCATGGCTGGTCTATCATCTGATGAGGACTGCCTCGTCAAGATCGCCATTTCATCCTCCAGCTTGCCTAGCTGGGTTTTCAGATGATTCGATTGGATCGGCCCCCATCCAGAGATGGAGCCATCGAGCCTTACCCTGGTCGCCTCGACGGAGACTGGGTATAGGTTAACTTCCACACGTCCGGGATTGCTCCAAGGCGACATTGGAAGCCTGTACCGAACATGCTGTTTACCCCTCTCGCCCAGACGCCATTGCAGGGTCTGGGCGGCTCGGTCGACGGTGTCCAGGGCGGCCTCGAGTCCTAGCGGCAGCACCATCTCTTCGCGATGTTCTGGCAACGGCTTGTCTCTTTACAGTGCTGAGGGCTGCCCATAGTTTGAAGAGATCGGGCGTCTTGTGCAAGACTGCGGTCCTAATGTAACTGTTTCAGACCCCCTCATCCTAACCTTCTCCCACGAGGGGAGAAGGGACAGTAGCGTCACATCCACGGGTGCAACTTCCCTCCTCTCCCTTGATGGGAGAGGATTGAGGTGAGGGTGATCCCCTCTTCCCCCGTCCGCGGGGGAAGACTGAGATGGGGGCGCTTATCCTCTATCCCAGCGGTCGTTGGGCTCCAGGGCGTCGCGCAGGGTGGCCGCGCAGCCGCCCCAGGTGAAGCGCTCGGCGTGCTCCCGGACCCTGGACCTGTCGCAGGCCAGCGCTCTCCTGACCGCCTCCGACAGGTCGTCGCTGTGGTGCTGGTCGAGGAAGTCGGCCAGGTGCCTGGCCTTCGCACCCTTGAAGCCGAGGTGGGTGTCGCTGATGAATACCGCCCGGTAGTCCTGTATCGCAGTTGCCACAGGCGCCTCCTGGTGCATATGGAACATGGCCTCTATCTCCATATACACCAGAACGCCCCGCGCTGGGGTCAAGAGGCGTTTAGCATACGGGTTAAGCGCGGTGTGTCTATGTTCGCGGCTGCACGGCCTCGCGGTCCTTCAGCGTAGGCAGGGATCTGATGCCGGTCCCGGCCTTCTCCTCGGCGAGCCTCAGCTCGTAGAGCTTCTGCAGATTCAGCCAGAACTCAGCGCTGGTGCCGAAGAAATGGGCCAGCCTGAGCGCCGTATCGCCGGTGATGGCGCGCCGCCCGTTGAGAATCGAGGTGACGCGGTTGGTCGGCACATCGAGCTGCCGGGCGAGCGACGCGGCGCTCATGCCAAGCTCTCTCATCTCCTCGGCGAGATGCTCCCCCGGGTGGATGGCGGGTATGGTCATCGCTGTCCTCCTCAGTGGTAGTCCACGATCTCCACATTCGTAGGGCCCGGATACGACTGCGGCCACTCGAAGCAGATGCGCCACTGGTCGTTGATGCGGATGCTGTACTGGCCTTTGCGGTTCCCTTTCAAGGTCTCAAAACGGTTGCCCGGTAGTGCGGCCAGATCCTTGAGTGAATAGGCCGCCTCCAGTCTGTCGATCTTCAGCCGGGCGGCGCGCTCGATTCCCGAGAAGGCCCCGACTCTCCTTCCAACCGCGAAGTCCTGGGTCCGCTTGTCCCGATAGCTGACGATCACTGCGGGCCGTGGCCTCCGGTACTCGTTACGTCACGCATAACGCAATCTTAGATGAAAGAGGCCGGAAGTGTAAAGAGGGATTCGAACATCGCTCCGGAACTCTGATTGTCAGACGACGCCTAGTCCAGCAGGACGAGTGCCCAGACGACCGGGACGTTGACCAGGGATATGAATACGGCGGCGGAGCCTATGTCCTTCGCCCTGCCGGACAGGTCGTGAAACTCGGTGCCGACGCGGTCGACCACCGTCTCGACCGCGGAGTTGAGCAGCTCGACGATCAGGACGAGCAGGAGCGCGCCGATCATCAGCGCGCGCTGCCGACTCCTGAAGCGGCTATCGCCCGTGTCAAGACTTCGAGTTGGCGATGCAGGGGTAGCTGGGTCTATCGTGCGGGCTGACCTCCGGTGGAGACCCTTGCGTAACTCCCTGTCGCCCCGTGAGAGTTGGGGTGAGGGCATCCTCCAGCTTTAGAGACGACTCTGGATTCCCGCGAACGCGGGAATGACGGAGGTGGGGGTAACTGTTTCAGACTTGCGGGGACCCCCATCTCGATCTTCCCCCGCGGAGCCGGGGAAGGGGAATCTGGGCGGTATCCGGCCATTGCGGTCTGGTAGAATCCCGGAGAAGCGGCAACTGTCGTCAGGAGAGGTGGGATGGTCTCGATCATGCCGGATCTTCTTCGTGTGCGCCTGCTCGCGCCGCTCGCCGCGGTCGTCTGCGGCCTCGTGCTGGCCGCAGCGTGCGGCGGCTCCGCTCCAGCTCCCACGCCGGCGCCCGCCCCAACGGCCGCGCCCGCTCCAACAGCGCCCGCTACCCCGGCGCCTGCCCCAACAGCCGCGCTTGCTCCAACAGTCGCGCCCACTCCGACTGCCCCGTTGGCGATCGGCGCGAAGACTCTCGGACGCGACCTGATCGCCATGTTCACCGAGGACGAGTCGTCCTGCATCCGCGACAGGATCGGCGACGACGCCTACGAGGAGCTTCTCGACTCTCCGGTGGCTGCTCCCGGCGGCGGAATCGAGCCGCTCCCGCTCGACTGCCTGTCCGCAGAGAAGGCCGCAGACCTCGCCGTCGCCTCCGTGTCAGCGATCGCCGGAGGCATGACGAGCGACAGCGCAGCCTGCCTCAGAACCCTCTACGCCGGCGCCGGCATGCTCGAATTTCCCATGGGCACGAGCAACGAGCCGGAGGAGATCCTGTTCGCGCTCCGCTTCCTGACCTGCATCACCGACGAGGAGGCGATGGCGCTCTCCTCCCAGCCCGGCGGCGACCCGATGGGAGTCTTCATGCCGTCCGCGCTCAGGTGCGTGGACGAGGCGGTCGGCATCGAGAAGTTCGTCGATACCCTCGCGGGAGGCTTGCTTACGGAGAGCTCCGGGCAGACCGCGCAGGCCGTCGAGGAGCTCCGGGAGGTCCTCGGAGTCTGCGGCGTCGACTTCGGCCCGGTCCCGTCTACCGGCGTGGAGGGGACGTTCGCTCAGGTCAGCGCGCTGTGGCTCCAGTACGAACCCGAGCTGCAGGACCTGATCGGCTGCCTGCGGGAGGCCGCCCCCGTGGAGGAGCTGGACGCCTTCTTCTACGGGGCCAGCCCGGCTCCGGAGGGGGTTCCCGACTGCCTGGAACGGTACCAGGACCTGTTGCCGTCGGGAGGCGGCGGCTGACCGGGGCCGGAATGACGATGGAGGGGACGCCTAGCTCCGCGTTCGGTCTGTCGGCCCTCCCGCCAGCTCCTCCAGCGGGACGATCCTGACGTGCGTCTCGCCGTGGTGCTTGGCGCGCAGGATGAGGTGGCCGCGCTTGACCTCCGCCATCTTCAGCCCGTCGTGATCGCACCGTACCGCTTTTTCCACCCTGTCAGCGCGCATCGCTTATCCTCCGTTCGTAGCTGTTTCAGACTTGCGGGGACCCCCATCTCAATCTTCCCCCGGCTCCGCGGGGGAAGAGGTAAAGCCTCCTCTCTCCCGTCACGGGAGAGAGGAGGAGAGCCTGACGGTCAGGCGGACGGACTCTCGCCCCACGACACCGCCGGGAGCTTCAGCTCCTGCCGCACCTCGTTGACGCTCATGATCCCCGCCTTCACGTAGCCCTGCAGCCTCCCGGCCCGCTCCTGCTCGCTCTCCTGCAGCGCCTCCACCGCCGTCAGGTCGAAGTCGACGGATAGCCCGGAGACGTCGACGCCGAGGTTCGGCAGCAGCCTGTGCTGCAGGGAGTCGCGGTAGAAGGCGAGCTGCGGAACGATCGTGTCCTCCCAGAAGATCCTCCGGGCCGTCCGGACGTTGGAGAAGGTGATGCGCTCGATGTCCCCCAGCATCGCCTTGGGCACACCGTAGGCGCGGGCCACGTCCTCCAGCGCCCAGCGGAGCGTGTGCAGGTACTCCATGTCCCTGGGGCTGAACCCCAGGTTGGAGGGCTTCATGCCCTGGCTTAGGAGCACGGGCCTCCGCGCCCTTGAACCGCGACTCCCAGCGCTCGTAGAAGTCGCGCACTTCGTCGTCGGTGGGTGTCTCCTCCGTCTCGATGAAGAGGCCGGGCGTGCTCTCGTTCGCCAGGCCGCTCCGGTTGGCGCGGAGCGCGTCGAGGCCCATGTCGGCGGACAGCCTGATCGGGGCGACCGGCGAGAGGCCCGCGTGCTCCTCCAGGGGGTTGAAGTAGCGGAGCCACAGCACGTCCTCGGTGAGGTAGGGGACGGGCTCGCGGCCCGGGCCGGTGAAGAGGAAGCCCCGGACGCTCCGCTCCGAGTCGGAGACGACGCGCACCCGGTCGGGCCGGAGCGGCCAGATCTCGCGGGCCCGGCCCTGGGGGTCGCGCTCAAGCCCCCAGTAGGCCGATCCCCACAGGTCGAGGTAGGTCTCGGTCGCCCGCCACAGGTCGGCGGCGGTCCACAGGGGGTTGGGCGAGTCGAGCAGGCGCTGCACCGCCTCCGCCGCGCCACGGAGACGGCCGCGGCCGTCTCCGTGGACGCGCAGCGGCACGCGCGCCACCGCGTCCTGCCGCACCCTGATCGCGGAGTAGACGAGGACGGAGCGGGGGTAGTAGTCGCCGTACGAGAGTGGCGCCCAGGGGGAGCCGTAGGCCCCCGCCAGCTCGCCGAATGCCGCGCGCCGAGGCCCGCCGCGCTCGCCGCGAAGGGGTCCTGGAAAGAGCCTGGTGAAGGCACCGATCCTCGATAGCGCGCGACTCAGATCCATATTATGTCACCTCTCCCTGGTCTTGCCCCGGCCCCGGGTACTTCGCTTCGCTCGGCACGACATCCGGACTCCCGCGTTCGCGGGGATGACGTTGAAGTCATACCCATATCGTGTTCCTGTAGCCTCCCCGGCGCACCGCGAAGGTCATCGCCAGCGCGTCCGCCTCGTCCGGCGAGCGGTGCATATTCTCCTTGCTCTGGAGGTGCGTCAGGCCGTCTTTGCCGACCTTGCATCTCCTGCCGGAGACCTGCTCGATGAGCGCCGGATCGTCGTCGGTGTCGATCTCTCCGGAGGCGTAGCGCTCAGCCATCGCGGTCCAGACCTCGGTGATCCGGTTGGGGAAGCGCTCCTTGTTGTGCGCCCTGCGCGCTCCGTTGAAGGGAACGACGCGGCATCCGGGCCGCAGCTCCTTCAGCCGGTCGACCACCCCCGCGCCGACGCCCGTCTCGTCGACCACGAGTGAGTCGACCTGGTTCTCCTCGCAGTAGGACATCAGGTAGGAGGCGACGCTCATCGTGTCGCTGCCGCGCGACTTCCAGACGATCCGGGCGACTGGGCCCTGCCTGCTCACGACGACCGTCTTGTCCCGGCCGAACCTGGCGACGTCGCAGCCGACGATGACCGGGCCGGTCGGCGTCAGGACTCTCGCGGCGGCCTCGGCCGCGTCCTTGCGGGAGACGATCACGTCGTCCAGCTTCTCCGGGAACCGGCCGAGCACCGCCCCGACGTAGAGCGGCGAGTGCTCCTCCCACTCCTCGGCGCGCGCCTCGACGTCGTCGATCGTTATCATTCCCGGTGTGACGACGCGCTTCAGCTTGACGTTGGGCGTGTCGAAGGCGCCGATCTGGATCGTCTCGTACTGGCGGCGCCTCCCGTGGTGGGAGTCGTAGAAGGCGCCCGACGCGGTGAAGGGGTTGCCGGTCATGAGGAGGCGGGAGGGGTTGAGCCGCCGGACGGCGTCGATGTCGTTCTCCCTCGCGGCGTGCGCCTCGGTGACGACGGCCATCAGGTTCGGGGAGTGGAAGCCCTGGAGGTTGTACGGCGAGTTGGTCGCGAAGCCGATAGCGAAGCTCTGCTCGTCGAGCTCGTACTTGGAGGTGCGGAACATCCTTCCCCCCAGCTCCTCGGCGGCGCGGCCGTAGGCCCAGCGCATCTCCCTCCAGAGGATGTCGTCCACCTGGCGGGTCGAGGGGCCGGTGACGACGACCTTGGCCGGAGAGCGGGCGTACATCCACCAGAGCACGGCCCTTGCCGCGGCCCAGTCCTTGCCGGAGCTGTTGCAGCCGACGACCGACACCCTGCGGGAGCGGTGGACGGCGCGCAGTATATCCTCCTGCTTGTCGTAGGGCTCCTCGCCCAGCATGTGCTTCACGAAGCCCACCGGGTCCTCTCTGTAGCCGTGCGCCGGGTTGTCATCGCGGGCGGTCATGCGGCTGGCGGGCTGAAGATGTGGCCGCAGAGGCGGCACCGGAGGCAGAGGTTGTGGTCCGGGCTGAGCCTGTCGAGCGGGATCAGGTCGACCGACCGGCACCTGGGACAGGGAGAGGCCGCCGCGTCGGGGTCCGGGCGCCGCCCGGGCAGGTCCAGCTTGGGCTCTATATATCTATGTGTGTCAAAGTGGGTCAGAGTGTAACCCTCAGTGACCTGGGGCCTGCATGGGGCGCTCCCGCCGAGGACGGAGACACGACCGCGGGGGCGGTCCCTGTCTCGCAGGCCAACCGCCGGCTCGTATATCCTGTGGCCGCACTGGACGCAGCGGACGTCGTCCCGGAGGGCCGCGTCGATGTCCCCGCCGCATCGCGGACAGGCCCTGAGATGGATGTTCATCTTTTTCTCTCTCCCTGGAGGTGGATTGACTAATGATGCTATACGGCTTCTGACCTTCCCACGACTCGACGCGGGAAGGGACGAGATGGTGCTCTTCCGAGCAGGAACGGGAGGAGCGAGTCGCCGAACACGATTATACATCTATGAGAACATGCGTGTCAACGCCACTCTCCGCGGGAATCGGCTACAATGGCCGAGCAATGGAAAGAAAATATACGGAGCTCGCAGCCCTCGTGAGAGGGGCGAGAGCCTCTCACCGCCTCTCCCAGAGGCAGTTGTCGCACGCCCTCGGCAAGAGCGAGGGCTACGTCGGCCACCTGGAGCGCGGCAGCTTTCGCCCATCGGTGGAGACCCTCAAGGCGCTCTCCGCCGCGCTCGGCCTGGTGTACGGCGAGCTGGCGATACGCGCCGGCTACATCACCCAGGCGGAGTTCGACAACCCGATCGACGGGGCGCAGCTGGCGCGGCTCAACGAGATCGGCGACCTGACAGAGGAGGAGTGGGAGTCGGTCCGCGACTTCGCCCGCTACGTGCGGAGCAGGCGCTCGGCCTCGCCTCTTCCCCCGTCCGCGGGGGAAGATTGAGATGGGGGCTATCTAGAGGCCCCGGACGAGCGGGAGCTTCTCAGCGGGAATGCCCATCTCCCATGCGGCGGCGTTGTCGGCGGGCCCGGCGAGCAGATGGGCCGCGAACTCCTCCGCCTGACGCTCGGCCTTGGCGCGGCTCGCCCACTGCCACGACTCGAGGTAGAGGCTGGTCCCGGCGTGCAGCAGGTGGTGGCCGATGGCGTGCGACACGTACCACCGGAACCAGGGCCGGGAGAGGCCGGGGCGGACTCCGATCACCCGCTCGACGATCATCTCCTCGATCCGGCCGCGGAAGGGGAAGGTGACCACCTCCAGGCCCAGCTCAGCCACCAGGCGGCGAAGGTCGACCGGCACGCTGAGGCCGTGCCGCTCCCAGAGCTCCTGCGCCTTCGTCCTGCCGACCATTTTTTCTTCCGCTGCCGCCCCGGGTTCCTTTCCCGTGTGCGGCCGACCTTTCACAGTACGTATGTTCTGAGTATCTCTCCGATGACCGTTCCTGTCAATACCGCCGTGTTTCCCACCCCTAGCGGCGTCCCTTGAACCTTCGTCCGCGGTTGTCGACCGTTCGCTCTCGGACGAACGACATCACCGGAACGCCAAAGCCGCAACTGGTGACGGTACGGTCGACTTCGACCTCTATGACTTGGCGTTCCCGCAGCTTTAGCTCCGCGGCGGGCTGCTCGGCCAGCAGAGAGGCCAGCGGCGACTGCTCCAACGGCGTTGCGCTGGCGGTCCCGTAGAGTCGGACGATCGCGGCGTTCTCCTCCTCGAAGGAGCAGACCATTACCGTGATCGGACCTCCCTCGGTCGTGTGTCTCGCCGTCTCATTGCCGCTGCCCATATAGTCGAGATATGCGACACGGGTTGGCCCCAGGACGTGCAGCGGCACGCCGCCCTTCGGGGACAGATTGACCGGTCCGATGGCATCCGGCCCGCTCGCCAGGCCGGGATCGGCGGTCGCGACGAAGAATAGCGGGGAGCTCTCGATGAGAGCCGCCTGCTCGTCCGTTATGTGGGGGTTCGACCTTGCCATTCCGTAACCACCTCGACCAACGCGGGCTGTTCTGCCTGTGCTGGGGCACATTCTACACAACCGCCATGCCGAGTGAAGCTACGCCTGTCTCGGGGTTGAGGTATCGTGTAAGGGCTCGCGCACCGCTCGGTCTCTCGACGTTGATACACGCGTGAAGTACCGGATCTTTCCCGGAGTCTATTAGAGGGCACGGCGGGATCGTCGCCTCGTTGGGCCCAGGGGCCTTGACAAGACGAACATTCGTGCTATCATAACGTCACGGCCTGCCGCGAAACCGTGGATCATCGGAGAGCCGCACACGGAAAGTTACACTTTGGCACACTTTGATACACATAAATATAATAGGGGTGAGCGTTCGGACTCGACGGAACCGTCGCCTCTTCCCCCGTCCGCGGGGGGAAGATTTGAGATGGGGGCCTCGACCGATCTTCCACCACTCTTCGGACGGATGCTACGATGAACGCCCCTGAGGGCACGGCGCCGATGGCTGACGGGCAGAGCAGGAGAAAAAAACCATGACTACTGAGAAGCAGCGGGCGCTGGAACTGGCCCTTGGACAGATCGACCGGCACTTCGGCCGCGGGACCGTGATGCGGCTCGGCGAAGGGAGCGTCGGGGGGCGCGTCGAGGCGATACCCACCGGATCGATATCCCTCGATATGGCCCTCGGAGTGGGCGGAATCCCGAAGGGACGGGTCACCGAGGTGTTCGGGACGGAGGCGTCGGGCAAGTCGACGCTCGCCTACCACGTCATGGCCCAGGCGCAGCGGCAGGGAGGCACCGCCGCCTATATCGACGCCGAGCACGCGCTCGACCCCTCCTACGCGGCCAGATGCGGCGCCCGGACCGGCGAGCTGCTCGTGTCCCAGCCCGACACCGCGGAGCAGGGCCTGGAGATATGCGAGTACCTCGTGCGCAGCGGCGCCCTCGACATCGTCGTCATAGACAGCGTCGCCGCGATGGTCCCCAAGGCCGAGCTGGAGGGCGACATGGGCGATACGCACGTCGGGCTGCAGGCCCGCCTCATGTCACAGGGGCTGCGCAAGCTCACCGCGGCGATCAGCCGCTCCAACACGTCGGTCGTCTTCATCAACCAGATACGCGAGAAGGTCGGCGTCTTCTTCGGCAACCCGGAGGTGACGCCGGGCGGACGCGCGCTCAAGTTCTACAGCTCGGTCCGCATCGACATACGCAGGATCGAGTCGATCAAGCAGGCCCGGGAGATCATCGGCAGCCGCGTCAGGGCGAGGATCGTCAAGAACAAGGTCGCCCCGCCCTTCCGCGTGGCCGAGTTCGACATCATGTTCAACGAGGGGATCAGCAAGGAGGGCGACCTGATCGACATCGGCGCCGACACCGGCATCCTGTCCAAGAGCGGCTCCTTCTACTCCTTCGGGGAGACGAGGCTGGGCCAGGGCCGCGAGAACTCCAAGAGCTTCCTGCGCGACAACCCGGACGTCGCCGCCCAGATCGAGCGGCTCATCAGGCGCGGCGCTCTGTCCGAAGAGGAGGCCCCGCCTCCCACCGCCCCATCCGAAAACGGCGCCGAGCCGACGACAGCCGGACGGCTATAGCTGAAGGGCTGGGTCGTGGCTAAGATTCTCCAGGGAGCACACTCCGAGCTAGGCGAGACGGCGCTATGACTACTGAGAAGCAACGGCCACTGGAGTTGGCTCTCGGACAGATCGACCGGGACCTGCCCTCGTTTCCCGCTGGAAGGCGTGTCGTTCGCAACGGTGTTCCGACGAACGACCTCGTCCTGAGCGCCTATGCGGACGGGAACGAGGTCGTCTTTCCCAAGATACTGGATATCTATGTGAAGCCGGGAAGCGTCGTGGCCGATGTGACCTACGGGAAGGGTGTTTTTTGGCGCGGCATACCCGACGACCGGTACGACCTCCGCGCCACCGACATCCAGGATGGCGTGGACTGCCGGAATCTCCCGTATGCCGACGAGGAGATCGACTGCGTCGTCCTCGATCCGCCGTACATGCACTCGCCGGGCGGGACGGCGCATCAGGCGCATACGCCATTCGAGAGATACTACGCCAACAACGGATCCGGCGGTCATACCGGTAGCAAGTACCACGAAGCCGTCCTCGACCTGTATCGGGATGCGGGAAGGGAAGCATACCGCGTCTTGCGCGAGCGTGGAGTCTTGATCGTGAAGTGTCAGGATGAGGTGTGCTCCAACCGGCAACGCTTTACGCATGTCGAGATCATGCTCGCCTTCGACGATATGGGCTTCGTCGCGGAAGACCTGTTCGTGGTGGTCAGGAGCAACCGGCCTGGCGTCAGCCGGACTGTGAGGCAGGTCCACGCTCGCAAGAACCACTCCTACTTTCTCGTCTTCTGGAAGCAGGGAAAGAGTGGTGTGATCTGGGAACCGCCTCACTGAACCCTGTCGATCTGATGGTACGAGTCATTGATGAGCATTGGCCCAAGTCGATCTGGGCGGGTTCTCCGCTTGAAGGCTATCGTCGCTTGGGAAACACCAATCGTGGGCAGATAGGCGAGAGCTTCATCCGCAAGTACCTGGCATACGCCGGCATCCCGGTTGGCAACGGGTCTCGCGTGACGCCAACGGATCTGCTGATCGCCGGGAAACGGTTTGAGATTAAGACCGCCTCGTTAGGAGGTAATGGAACATTCCAGTTCAACCACGTTAGGTTGGACAGGACATACAACTATCTCTTGTGTCTGGGTATATGTCCAGACCGGCTTGTGTTCCTCGCATGGCGGAAAGGCGTGGTCTCCGAAGGAGGGGCCGGAACTCTTGTGCGCATGGCGGAGGGCCAGAGCACGACCCATAAGATCACGAAAAAGCTGTCGGATATGAGGCCAATTGAAGAACTTCCAGGTTGGATTCGTAATGAAGTCATGGGCTTGCAAGAGGACTTAGAAAATGGCAACACATCGTAGAGAGTGCCCATGCACCACGACAGAGACTCTGACGCCCTCATCTGTCTCCTGATCGAGTCATGTTCTGGACGGAACGGCTCTTTCTTCCCACCCATGGTAGATAGCTCTGCTGCCTTTCAGTGCACCGTAGCCCGACCGCGTCCCGCCTGACACCGGAGGAAACCACATGCCCGAGGCAGCCATCGTCCTCGCTCTCGTCTTCCTGGTCCTCTCCGCCTTCTTCTCCAGCTCGGAGGCGGCCTTCCTCTCACTGCAGAAGGCCACCGTCGCCCACCTGGTGAACACCGGCGCGCCCGGCGCGCGCAGGGTCGCCCGGATGATCGCCGACCCGGAGCGCCTCCTCTCCACCATCCTGCTGGGCAACAATCTCGTCAACGTCGCCTTCACCGCCTCGGTGACGCTCCTCTTCGTCTGGGCCCTGGGCGAGGGCAGGGAGAGCCAGGCGGCGCTCCTCACCACCGTCGCGGGAACGGCGGCGCTCCTGCTGATCGGGGAGATCATCCCCAAGACGATCGCCGTCCACTACTCCCAGCGGACCGCCTTCGCATACGCCCGCCCCCTGAAGTGGATGGAGGCGGCGCTCTGGCCGGTGGTCGTCGTGCTCCAGTGGATCACGCGGAGGGTGCGCCGCTTCTTCGGCAGCGACGCCGTCGCCAGAGAGTCGATCACGGAGGGCGAGATCCGGACCCTGATAGACATCGGCGAGGCCGAGGGCACCTTCGACCCCGCCGAGGCCGAGATGCTCGAGAACGTCTTCCGCTTCGGCGACCGACAGGTGCGCGAGGTGATGACCCCCCGCACAGAGATCGTCTCCATCGAGCGGGGAGCCTCCCTCCAGACCTTCCTCGACATCTACTCGGAGCACGCGCACACCCGCTTCCCCGTCTACAAGGGCATCAGCGACAACGTCGTCGGCATACTCTCCGCAAAGGACATCATGAGAACGATGGCATCGAAGGGCATAGCGCTTGACGAGCCGGTCACCGACGTCATAAGGGACTGCTACTTCGTCCCCGAGACGAAGCGCGTCGCGGAGCTGTTCGACGAGCTGCGGCAGTCGGGCAACCAGGTCGCCATCGCCGTGGACGAGTTCGGTTCCCTGGCCGGTCTGGTCAGCCTCAAGCAGCTCACCGAGGAGGTTGTCGGGCCCGTCGGCGAGGAGGGGTTCGGACCGGAGGAGGAGTACGAGGCGATAGACCGCGACACCTTCCAGGTCGACGGGGGCATGAGCATCGAGGAGGCCAACGAGGAGCTGGGCCTCGACATCCCGGAGGGCGAGTCTGAGACGATAGCCGGCTTCGTCCTCGAGACGCTCGGCCAGATCCCTGTCGAGGGACAGCAGTTCGACTACCGCGACCTGAAGGTCGAGGTCACGCGAATGAAGCACCTGAAGATCGAGACGATCAAGGTGACGAAGGTCCGCGGCCAGGAGACCTCCTCTTCCTCGATGGGAGAGGATTGAGGTGAGGGTGACCTCCGGGGGAGACCGGCCCTAGTCGCCCCTCGGCGTCGGCAGGAACGGGATCAGCTTCTCGGCGAGCGACGACATGTTGCGGGTCTGGATCCAGACGTGCCCGTCGCCCCTGAACTTCATCACCAGCCCCTCGCCGCCGGCGATGAGCGAGCGGATGCCGCCCACCTTGCCGATCGAGTACTCCACCTCGTCCGTGAAGGCGACCAGATGCCCGGTATCGACCACCAGCTCCTTCCCCGGCTCCACGCGGACCTGCTTGATCGCGCCGTAGGAGTTGGAGTAGACGGTCCCCTCGCCCCTCTCTGCGTACGCACGAATGAAGAAGAGGCCCTCGCCTCCGAAGAAGCCCCTGAATCCCTGGAAGTCGGCGTCCGTCTGCACGTTCTCGTCGCAGGCCAGGAAGGAGCTCGACTGGATGAACAGGTTGCTACCGGGCCGCAGGTCAAACGACATGATGTCACCCGGAGTGGACGGGGCCAGGCTCACCCAGCCGCCTCCGCCCGCCGCCGTAAACGTGTTCACGAAGAAAGACTCGCCGCCCAGCACCCTCTTCAGCCCGCCGAACAGTCCTCCTCCGCCCATGCCCGTCTTCATCTCCATGCCCTGCTGGGCCACCATCGCCCCCGGCTCCGCCTTTATCGCCTCCCCTGCGGAGAGCTCCAGGGTCAGCAGCGTATAGCTCGGATCGAACTCTATCGTAGGCCTCATTTTTTTCCTCCCTCCGTTGCTTCCCGTCCAGTATGTATGCGCCCCCTCATTCTATCCGACAGAGCGTCCGCCGCGCCCCCTCCCATCCTAACCTTCCCCCGTCTGCGGGGGAAGGTTAGGATGGGGGCAGGAGGAAGACCGGTGACGGACGACATCGTCGACAGCCTGGAGCGACGGGCCAGCGCCGCCCTCGAGGTGGCCGGACTCGACAGCGGAGCCCTGCTCGTCGCGGCCGTCTCGGGCGGCCCCGACTCGCTCGCCCTGCTCCATGCCCTGAGCCGGATCCGCGGCCGTCTCGGGCTGCGGCTCCACGCCGCCCACCTGGACCACCGGCTCCGGGGAAAGGAGTCGGAGGCGGACGCCCACTTCGTCGAGCGGGCCTGCGGCGACCTCGGCGTGCCGGTCACGGTCGACCGCGCGGACGTGCCGGCCCTTCGCCGCTCCCGCGGCCTGTCGATGGAGGAGGCGGCGCGGGAGGCGCGCTACGCCTTCCTCTCGGCCCTCTGCGAGCAGCTCCGAGCGGACGCCGTCGCGACCGGCCACACCGCGGACGACCGGGCGGAGACGGTGCTGATGAACATCGTCAGGGGGGCGGGGCTGGCTGGACTCCGGGGGATCGAGCCGGCCGCCGAGCGCCTCTTCGACGGGCGGAGGGTGCTGCTCGTCCGGCCCCTGCTGGAGATGACTGGAGAGGAGACGGCTGGCTACTGCCGGGCGCTGGGGCTGGTCCCCCGGGAGGACAGCTCGAACCGATCCACGGATATCCTGCGCAATCGCGTCAGACTCTCCCTCATCCCCCTGCTGGAGGAGTACAACCCGTCCGTCAGGGAGGCGCTGGTCCGCCTCTCGGTGTCGGCGGCGCGCGATCTCGACTACGTGGAGAGCCAGGCGGACGCCCTGTGGAGCGGCATGGCCGAGGAGGGGAACGGGTACGTGGCTATGGACGCGCGCGCCCTCTCAGGGACAGACGCCGGTCCCCGCTACCATCTGCTTCGACGCGCCGTCCTCGCGGTCAAGGGCGACCTTAGGGACGTCGCCCACGGCCATATCGACGCCGTCGCCGGGCTGCTCGTCGGCCCCTCCGGCAGATCGGTCGACCTGCCAGGAGGCCTCCGCGCGTCGATCTCCTACGGCGAGCTGACCGTCGCCGCTCCCGGCGTCGACCGTTTTTTTCTCCCCTCTCTGGAGGGGAAGTGGGCTCTGGAAGTACCTGGGGAGACGCTCCTGGACGGCTGGCGCGTGACCACGGAGACGGTGCGGGGAGCCCCCATCTCAATCTTCCCCCGCCGAGCCGGGGGAAGAGGCAGGAGTCTGCGGGCGCTGCTCGACCCGGACAGCCTGGGGCTTCCGCTGGAGGTGCGCGGCCGTCGGCCTGGGGACCGGTTCCAGCCTCTGGGAATGAGCGGGACGAAGAGCCTGCAGGACCTGTTCGTCGACTGCCGCGTGCCGCGGGAGCGGAGAGGCCGGGTGCCGCTCCTCATCTCGCCGGAGGGCATCGCCTGGGTGGTGGGCGTCCGGATCGCCGAGTGGGCCAGGGTGAGACCGGAGAGCTCCGAGGCGCTGGAGGTGCGCTTCGAGCGTCTACATGATGCGGTCGAGCCTCGGTGAGGGCGTGACGCCGGGTATGCGGCCCCGCTTGGCGATGGGGCGCCCGTCGATCTCGTGGATGTCCGCTGTGAAGTCGTTGGGCGGCGCGCTCGATATGTAGGAGCCGACGGCGTAGCCGTTCACCGGCGCCTCCTTCTGCACGAACCCGGCGATCCGGTCCGGGTCCAGGCCCCCGCTCACGAAGATCTCGACGTGCCTGTAGCCGGACTGGTCGAGCCGCGCCCGGATCTCCGTTACCATCTCCGGGGTGACGCCGCCTCTCTCCGGCGGCGTATCCAGCCGGATGCCCCGGAGACGCTCTCTGAGTGACTCGGCCACGTTCAGGGCCTCTTCGGCCTCGTCCTTGAAGGTGTCGACGAGGGCCACGCGGGGGATCTCCTGGGGCATGTGGCGGTCGAAGGACTCGGCGGCCCTGACGGTGTCACCCAGCAGGAGGATGAGGGCGTGCGGCATGTTGCCCGACGGGGTGACTCCCGCCAGCCTGGCGCCCTGGATGGAGGTGCAGGCGACGCACCCTCCCACGATGGCGGCGTAGTCGAGGAGCGCGACGACGTTGGGGTGCACGTGACGCGCCCCCGTGGCGATCACGGGAGTGCCCTGCGCGGCCTCGGCGCACTCGCGGGCGGCGGTGGCCCAGCCGCTGCAGGAGGCGAGGGTTCCGCAGATGGCCGTCTCGTACAGTCCGAAGGTGCTGTACGGGGCCTTGATGCGCAGCGCGACCTCCCCAGCCTTGATCGGCGCTCCCTCGTCCAGCATCCACACCTCGCTGCCCGTCTCCGGCAGCGCCTTCGACAGCAGCGCGCGCACCTCATGGATGCCGCAAAGCATCCCGTCCCGCTTGGGAAAGAACTCCATCGAGACGGTGGGGTTCAGCCCCTCGTTGCGGAGGATCGTGAGGCTGCGCTGCAAGTATACGTCCGCCGTGTCGCCGACCAGGGTCGCGGGCCGCGTGTCGAAATCAGGAGTGGCCATCTGACCTCACGTGTGGATCGATGCCTCCTCTCCCATGATGGGAGAGGACTGGGGTGAGGGTGATCATGTCCGCGAAGCCGCTCACGCTGCCGTCGGCGATACGAGCCTGGCGCCCAGGATCCGCTCCATGTGCTGAAGCGCGTTCCTGTGCGCCTCCTGGTCGAAGCTGGCGACGCAGTCGGTCGGCACCTCCACGGCGTAGTCCCTGTTGCGCGCGTCGGCGGCGGTGTGGAGGACGCATATGTCGGTACAGACGCCGCAGATTATGAGCTTGTCGGGAGCGAGCGCATTCAGCCGCTCCTCCAGGTCGGTCTCGAAGAAGGCGCTGTACCGGCGCTTCCGCACCAGGTCTCCGGGGTAGCCCGCCAGCTCCGGTATCACCTCCGCCTCCTCTGTCCCTCTGAGGCAGTGGACGGGGAACATCTGGAACTCCAGGTCATCCGGGTCGTGGGTGTCGCAGATGAAGATGACGTCGCTGCCGTCCGCCACCTCCCTCTCGATCAGCGCCTTCACGTTGGGGATGATCTCGCGGGCGTGGTCGCCGCAATAGAGGTTGCGCCCCGGCTCCAGGAAGCCGTTCAGCATGTCTACGACCAGCAGAAGGTTCGCCATCTCCAGTTGTACGCGCCGATACCGCCCCCGCGCCGTTCTGCGGTGTCACATGGTAGCTTCGAGTGGCCGAAACATCAAGCTATGCCTCGGGGAGTAACTGTTCAGAGTCCGTGAGATATCCTGACGAATCTGGTGGACGGAGAGGAGGCTCTTACCTCTTCCCCCGGCTCCGCGGGGGAAGATTGAGATGGGGGTCCCCTCTAGTCTGAACAGTTACCTCGGGGAGGCTCCGTTTGTTTGTGCGGACGGGGCGATTAGGACGGGGGCGCGCGCAGCTCCTTCGAGGCCCGCCTGAGGCCTCCGAACCTGAGACGCAGCAGCCCCTTCAGGTCCGCCCACGCGGTCGCGACGATCCGGACGCGCGAGTCGGGGTCGTCCGTCCAGGTGACGGGAATCTCCCTGACGCGGTACCCGTTCTTCTCGGCGAGGATCAGCATCTCGGTGTCGAAGAACCACCCCCTGTCGAGCACGAGCGGCACCACCTCGTCGGCGACGCGGCGGGACGCCGCCTTGAAACCGCATTGCGCGTCGCGGAATCCCGTCAGGAACATCAGCCTGAAGAGCGCGCTGTAGCCTCGTGAGGTCAGCTCGCGGAGGAGCGACCGTCCGATGACCCGCGAGCCGGGGCGGAGCCGGGAGCCGACGGCCACGTCGCACCGGCCGGAGCGGACCTCTCCGACCAGGGCCGGAAGCGCCTCCAGCCCGGTGGAGAGGTCGACGTCCATGTAGGCGACGATGTCGGCGTCGCTCTCCCTCCACGCGCGGTCGAGGGCGCGTCCCCTGCCGCGCTGCTCGATGCGCAGGTACGCCACGCGGGGGTCCGCTTCGGCGAGGCGGCGACCGATCTCGGGAGTCGCGTCGGTGGAGCCGTTGTCGGCGATTACGACCCTCCAGCGGTAGTCGCTCAGGCGGCCCGCCAGGAAGTCGCACAGCTTGCCGACGCTCGAACCGAGGCCGGCCTCCTCGTCGAGCACGGGGACCACGATGTCGAGCGAGGTCGTCATGGGAGATGTCGTGCCGGGGATGGACTCCCGCGTTCGCGGGAGTGACGAAGATGGTGGATCTGAGTCATGGGAGGAGGGCCGGCCCAGGGAAGAAAAATCAGTGCTTGAAGTGGCGGACGCCGGTGAAGAGCATCGAGACGCCGGCCGCGTCGGCCGCGGCGATGACTTCCTCGTCCCGGATCGAGCCGCCGGGCTGGACGATGGCGGCGATGCCGCCCGCCGCCGCCGTCTCGACGTTGTCGGCGAAGGGGAGGAAGGCGTCCGAGGCGAGCACGCTCCCCTCCGCCCTCTCTCCGGCGATGCGAAGGGCGAGGTGGACGCTGTTGACCCGGTTCGGCTGCCCGGCCCCCATGCCTACGACTGAGCCGTCCTTTGCCAGCACGATGGCGTTCGACTTGACGTGCTTCGCCGCCTTCCAGGCGAAGGCGAGGTCGGCGAGCTCCCCGTCGGTGGGCCGGCGCTTCGTCGCGGTCCGCCATGAGGCGGGGTCCTCTTCGCTCTCGTCGGGCGTCTGTACGAGCGCCCCGCCGGTGACGAGCCTCAGGTCGTCCGCGTGCGCCGCTCCGGTGGAGGGAGCCGTCTCCAGGATGCGGAGGGTGCGTCTTCTCCTCAACCTGTCCAGAGCCTCCTGCTCGTACCCGGGCGCCAGGACGATCTCGTAGAAGACTCCGCGCATCGCGCGGGCGGCGGCCGCCGTCAGGGTGGTGTTGAAGGCGACGATGCCGCCGTACGCCGACGTCGAGTCCCCCTCGAACGCCCTCCGGTACGCCTCCGCCTGATCGGCGTGGAGCGCCAGTCCGCACGGGTTCGTGTGCTTGATCACCGCCGCGGCGGGCTGGTCGAAGTCTGAGACGACGCGCCAGGCGGCGTCGGCGTCGAGCAGGTTGTTGTAGGAGAGCGGGCTGCCGTGGAGCAGCCGGGCGCGGGCTACGCCGCCCGCCGACAGCGGGTCGGCGTACAGAGAGGCCCGCTGGTGCGGGTTCTCGCCGTACCGTAGATCATACAGCTTGGCGAAGCCGAAGGCGGTCTCCTCCGGCATCTCGCCGCCGCCCGCGCTTAGGTACCGGGAGACGGCGCTGTCGTAGAGCGCGACGTGCTGGAACGCCTTGCGGGCGAGCCCTCTGCGCTCGTCGAAGGCGATGGGCTCCCGCGCCCCCAGACGCTCGGCCAGCCAGCCGTAGTCATCAGGATCGACCACTATCAACACGTCGGGAAAATTCTTGGCGGCGGCCCTGAGCAGCGTCGGCCCACCGATGTCGATATTCTCGAGGGCCTCCTCCAGGGTTACGTCTGCCCCGGTGACCGTCTCGACGAACGGGTAGAGGTTGACGACGACGAGATCGATGGGCTCGATGCCGTGCTCGGCCAGCTCCGTGAGGTGAGAGTCCAGGTCGCGGCGGGCGAGAATTGCGCCGTGTATCTTCGGGTGCAGCGTCTTGACCCGGCCGTCCAGTATCTCTGGAGAGCCGGTCAGGTCGGCGACCTGCGTGACGGGCAGCCCGGCGTCGGCTAGCGCCGCGCCGGTGCCGCCCGTGCTGACCAACTCGAACCCGGCGCCCGCCAGACTCTTGCCGAGCCCGGCCAGCCCTGTCCTGTCGCTAACGCTCAGCAGCGCCTTCATGGGACTACCACTCTGCGAAGATCGTGACCTCGTCTTCGAGGAGCGCCTGAGCCGACTTGGACAACCTGCCTCGGTCGTTCCAGATCGCATTGTCGACGGCTTCCCAGTAGGCGAATGCGGCCGAGTCGTCATCATCCGACAGTCGTATTACGAAGACGACCTTCGACAAGTCATCTTCGTAATAGTAGAGCTCATTGACCCTGACCTGGGCGACGCCAACACCCCGGCTCTCAGCGACCGCAGCGGCCCGGTCCACCACCAGCTCCCGTATCTCGATCATCGGCCCGTTCATCAGGTGGGCGACGTCCGGGTGGACGACGACGGGCGGCTTCTCTCTGGTCTGCATGAGTCGGCCTCTTGAGACTACAGGATAACACGCGGCCCGCCAGCGGAGGCCGTCACCTCTCCGACGACCAGCGCGTCCGGCGCCCGCGCGAGGACCTCCCGCGCCCGGTCCGGGCCGCAGGCCAGCACCATCCCCAGCCCCATGTTGAAGACGCGGTACATCTCGTCCGGCTCTATCTCGCTCTGCTCCTGGAGGACGGAGAAGATCGGCGGCAGCGGCCAGGAGCCGGCGGTGAAGCCGGCGGCCAGCCCCTCTGGCAGCATCCTCGGCACGTTCTCGATCAGGCCTCCGCCGGTGATATGGGCCATGCCCTTCACCAGCGGGAAGAGCGGCGCCAGCGCCCGGTAGTAGGAGGCGTGGGGGGTGAGGAGCGCTTCGCCCAGGGTCTGGCCCAGCTCGGAATGGTGCTCGTACAGCGGCAAAGGGTCGTCGTCCAGGCCGAGCGCGTGGCGCACCAGCGAGTAGCCGTTGGTGTGGAGGCCGTTGGAGGGGAGGCCGATGAGCAGGTCTCCGGCCTCGATGCCGGAGCCGTCCAGCATCTCGCTCCTCTCGACCGCGCCGACCGCGAAGCCGGCCATGTCGAAGTCGCCGCCTGAGTAGACGCCAGGCAGCTCGGCGGTCTCGCCGCCGACCAGAGCGCATCCCACCTCCCGGCAGGCCCGCGCCATGCCATCCACCACCTGCGTGGCTATGTCGCGGGAGAGGCGGCCCATCGCCAGATAGTCCAGGAAGAAGAGCGGCCTGGCGCCGCAGACGATCACGTCGTTCACGCAGGCGTTGACGAGGTCCACGCCGAGGCCGTCGTAGCTGTTCATGGCCGAGGCGATCTTGAGCTTCGTGCCGACGCCGTCTGTGCTCGACACCAGGACGAGCTCGCGGTAGCCGGATAGGGAGTAGAGCGCGCCGAAGGCGCCGGCGCCCGCCAGCACCTCCGGCCCGTGCGTGGCGGATGCGATCTCCCCTATGCGGCGCTTTACGTCGCTAGAGGTGTCGAGGTCGACCCCCGCCTGCTTGTAGGTGTGAGCGGCCATGGGGGCAGGCCGTCAGACCTCCAGCATCAGCTTGTCCATCTCGAGCTGCACCGGGATTGGGTAGTCGCCGGTGAAGCAGCCCATGCAGAGGCTCTCCCTGGGCAGGTCGACGGCGCGCAGCAGACCCTCATGGCTCAGATAGCCGAGCGAGTCGGCCCCCACCAGCTCGCGTATCTCCTCCACGCTAAGGTTGGCCGCGATCAGCTCCCTCTTGGAGGCCATGTCGACGCCGAAGTGACAGGGGGAGACTATCGGCGGAGCGCAGATCCTCAGGTGTATCTCCGCGGCGCCGCCCCGTCTGAGGAGGTTGACGACGTGCGGAGTCGTGGTGCCGCGCACGATGCTGTCGTCGACGACCACGATGCGCCGGCCCTCGATGAGCTTGGGCAGCGGATTCAGCTTGCCGCGCACGCCGATCTCCCGGAGCCGCTGGTCCGGGAGGATGAAGGTCCGGCCTACGTACCGGTTCTTGACCAGCCCCTCGCCGAAGGGGATGCCCGACTCCTGAGAGTAGCCCACCGCAGCCGCCGTCGCCGAGTCCGGCACGCCGATCACCATGTCGGCCTCCACCGGGTGCTCGCGCGCGAGCTGCGCGCCCATCTCCATGCGGTTGCTGTAGAGCAGCTTGCCGTTCAGGATGCTGTCCGGCCTGGCGAAGTAGATATGCTCGAAGACGCACGAGCCGGTGCGCCCCTCCGCCTCACGCTGGTAGACAGTCCTCAGGCCGTCGTCGTCCACCAGCACCGCCTCTCCGGGCGCGACCTCTCTCTGGAACTCGGCGCCGATGTGGTCGAGAGCGCACGACTCGGAGGCGATCACCCACCCGCCGTTCAGCCTCCCGATGCACAGCGGGCGGACGCCCAGCGGGTCCCGTATGCCCAGGAGGGCGTCGTTAGTCATCAGCACCAGGGAGTAGGCGCCGCGGAGCCTGCGCATGCAGTAGGCTGCCCGCTCCGCCCACGACTCGGCGGGCGCGTTCGCCAGGAGGGCGGCTACGATCTCCGAGTCGCTGGAGGTGCTGAAGGTGCAGCCCCACTCGGACAGCTCCTCCCTCAGCTCCAGCGCGTTTATGACGTTGCCGTTGTGTCCAAGGGCGATCTCTATATCCGGCCCGGAGGCGACCAGCGGCTGAGCGTTGGAGATGTGGCTCGTCCCCGTCGTCGAGTAGCGCGTATGGCCGATGGCGATGTGGCCGGGGAGCTCTAGCAGTGTCTCATCGTCGAGCGTCTGGGCCACCAGACCCATGGCGGAGTGTACCTTCAGCCGCTGCCCGTCGCTCGCGGCGATGCCGGCGCTCTCCTGCCCCCTGTGCTGCAGAGCGTAGAGGCCGAAGGAGGTGATGCGGGCGGCCTCTTCGCCTCGGGCGTACACCCCGACCACCCCACACGCCTCTCGCAAGCGGTCTCCGGTGGTCATTCGCGTCCCCCCAGCGACGGGTACCCGTCCGGCTCAACGGTTACACGGTGATTATAGGCATCGCCCGGAATCCAGGTCAATGAATCAGCCCCGAAGATTAAGCCGACATTAAGACGCTGCCGGGATGATCGGCCCATCACGACGGATCGTTGACGATGGGCTGGGCGATGATCCAGAGGCTGGTCGCCGTGTAGAGCACCATCAGCAGCAGCATCGGGTACTGGCCCCTCAGCGCGCGGGCGCCGTCGGGCACCCTCCTGAGCGCGGTCTCGTGGGCGACGTATACGGAGGCGATGTGCCCGACCACTATGGCCGCGACGGAGATGAACCACGTGGTCCGCGCGTCTATCACGCCGATGTTGAGCCGGTAGCCGGCGCTGCCGAAGAGGTCCCAGCCGAAGCCGAACGGGTCGGATGCGAGGGGTATCACCAGTTGCCCCTGGATCAGCAGAAAGGAGATGAAGTGGGCCAGGTTGTAGGCGAGCGCGATCGGGACCAGGGACAGGACGAACCCCCTTGCGACGGCCGTCACGGACGTTCCCTCGCCGGAGAGGCTCCTGACGCCCGAGGAGAAGGCGAGGAAGACGGCGGCGAACAGAGCCGGGAGCATCAGCAGTCCGGCGGTGTCTATCGCCTGGACGGCGCGGGCGCCGGCGAGCTCTGCGACGGGCCAGACGGCGTTCTGGACGTCGACCCAGGCGGAGGTCTCGGTCAGTCCGTCGAAGGTGACGGTCGCCAGCGCCAACACGACGAACAGGGCCATCGCCGTCGTCGTGCCCGTCGGCTGCGCCAGGCCCACGGCGTATGGCCGCAGGTTGAGCCGCCTTTCGTCCGCGGGGGCAGCCTCGAAGCACTCGTAGCAGTCGACGCACCCGGGCGTAAGGCCGCCCCCGGCGTCCCGCTGGCGCTCGCGTTCGTGTGGGCTTCCCACGTCGACGCACCCGTCCGGGAGATCGTCCCTTCCCCCGGCCCCGCGGGGGAAGGTTAGGATGGGGGTCTTCCCGCACCCGGCGCACGCCGCGCACCTGTCGGCTCCGGCGCTCCTCACCTCGGTCGGCGAGAAGCGGGCGAAGAGTCCGAAGAGCACCGAGAAGGCCTCCCCGCGCCTCAGCCACTCGTGCTTCCCGAACGCGGCCATCCCGGCCCAGGTAACGAGCGAGTAGAGGACGACGAGGACGCCGAGCTTCTGCGGCTGCGCCGCGTCCGGGTATACGTTCTCCAGCCAAGCGAAGGCCAGGAAGATGACGACCGCGGGCCAGACGTCCAACTCCTCGGGGTAGGCGAATCTACCCCGCTCACGGGCCTTCGCGGGGACGCCCGTCAGCGCCTGCGCCCACTCGAAGCTGATCTTCCACGGGTTGATGAGCATCCAGACGTTTCCCAGCAGAGCGGAGATGTAGCCCATCCCGACCCACCAGAGCACCCAGACGACCGTGGGAGCGAGGTTCTCGATCGGCCTGTCTATTCCAAACAGCGCCGTGCCGGCGATGAGCCCGAAGGCGGCGACCGACAGGAGCCTGACCAGGTTCGGCAGCGGCGGCCGGCCGAGGACGCGCCCCAGCCACGGAATGGCCAGCAGGTCGATGCGCGGATAGTCGAAGGGGCCGGGCCTGCGCCGGACGAAGAGGCCGACGACCACGAATGAGAGCGCGACCGCCCCGGCGGCTCCCACCAGGAAGTAGTCGAGCGGAATCGGCAGGTCGTAGCGCTCCCCAAAGCCGTGCGCGTAGACCGGCCCGGCGGCCAGCGCCATCGCCCCCGCCAACAGCAGGGCCCCCAGGAGCCTACGTGTCATTGTCTGTCATTTATCGACACGACATCGTCCCCCGACAGGACTCTAAGCCGGGGCACCGATCGGTTCCAGCTCCAAGGTCACGGAGATGGTCGGACTCGCGGCGAGGCCGAGTTCGTCCAGGTCCTCGTCCTCCAGGTGCAGCGCCACCGCCTCCCGGAGATTGGATACGGTCTCGTCCACGGTGAGGCCCTGTGTGACTACAAGCAGTTCGAGGCACTCGGCGACGTAGAGCCCGTCTCCCTAGGATATCAGGGCGTGAACTGTGCGGCGTTTGGCCAGGATGAGACGCCCCCTAGGAACCGCGATCGGGTCGTGTAGGAGCCATCTGGTATCAGAGCGAGCAATACGAGTGACGTTTATGCTGGCCACTTGGCCGCACATTCTTGCTGACCATCGACAGCAGGTCAACCTGTCGGGGCCTTGTCCCTCTGCATTATCCAGTAGACATTGATAATGATGATTGCCACAGCTATGCTCAAAAGCACAGTTCCCGCTGTGGGATTGAAAGCTAGGCCTATTCCTAAGCCGAAGAATGCCACCATTACGGCAATCACGAACAGCAAAGCGTGAGCGATCAGTCTAAGAGCCATATGCTTCCTTTGTAAATCGAATTGGGCTTGGACTCTACCCTCCCCCTGGCTACATAGACGGATTGGCCCGCAAGACTCACTCAGGCTGTTACAGTTTTCAGGGAGCAGACCAAACCGGACTCGCGTGATCAATGGATTCAAAGGCCTTCAAGGTATAGGCTCTCCGTGAACCCGATCGCGCTCTTCTAGCCGTCTCCCCCGCGCCCTACCGCTTCTACCAGGGCGCAAGGGAGGCAGCGCAGTCAGCTTCTAATAGCGGGGACGGTATCCGCCGCCGTCGTGGCGGCGCCCACCCTCCTCACGGGGCCGCGCCTCGTTGACCGTAAGGGCACGGCCCTGGAAGTCCTGGCCGTTCAGAATCTTTACGGCGGCCTCGGCCTCGTCGTTGTTGGGCATCTCCACGAAGCCGAAGCCCCGGGAGCGACCCGTCATCCGATCGGTAATGACCCTAGCGCTCGTGACCTCACCGTGCTGGGTGAAGGCGACGTGCAACTGGTCCTCGGTAGTCTCGAATGATAAGTTGCCTACATAGATATTCATGCAACACTCCTTTTTCAATTCTCCCGATCCGTGGGCAAGCGTCGCATGCGATTTGTGCTGTAGCAGTAACGCAGGAAGCGGAACGACATTGCTAACAGGTCTGGAATGATTCCGTATTATAGCACTGATTCCCTCGTAACAGGGGCCTTCCAGGTTGGTTCTGCAACATGAGGGTGGTTTGAACGCTCTGCACAGCTCCCTGACACGTTCTCCCACTGCGCCCGCGGCCAGGATGAGTGATCTGATAACATCGGCCCGACTACGGGTGACATTCATGCTGGCCACTTAGGCGGACACTTATCCTGACCATCGACACTACTCCTCGAACGTCTTGACGTAGTTTACGACGTGCCAGATCTCCTCGTCGGAGAGCCGGTCTCCAAGCGGCGCCATCGCCGTGCCGGGGATGCCGTCGCGGACGAACCGGAACAGGTCGTGCTCCGGGTGCAGCGGCACGTGCACCACCAGGTCGGCCGGGGGTGGATAGAGATCCGCCGCCGCCGGGCCGTCGCCCCTCCCTCCGAGGCCGTGGCACGTCTGGCACCTCTGCTCGTAGACGACTCTGCCCGCCTCCAGCGACTCCGGGTTGGGCGGGAAGGGGTTGCGCGCCGCCTCCGTCTCGCCGGCCGAGACCAGGATCACCGCCCCGGCGGCGAGTCCGGCGATGCCGGGGAGCATCACGCCCGCTCCCGCGCGGCTGTACCAGCCTCCCAGGGGCAGGGCCGTCGCGGTGAAGAGCGCGCCCAGCAGCGCCAGCCCCCCTCCAAGCAGCAGCCTCGCGGTGTCGGGCGACGGGGAGATCGCCGCGCTCCCCCCGGAGCCGTCTGCCGCCGCCTCGAACCGGAACGCCGTCCGGGCGTCGAAGGCGTCCGGCCTGCGCACGACCATCTCGACCTGCCACGCCCCGGCGATGCTCAGCTGCGCCTCCTCCAGCGCGTAGAGGCCGCCGCCCACCGGCTCCGCCAGCCTCGGCTCCTCGCCGAGATCGGCGTCGAGATAGGTGAGCCGCACCGAGACGCCGGTCGCGTTGTCGATAGGGCGGCCCAGCCGGTCCTCCAGCAGGACGGTGAGGCGGTTCGGCCCCAGCCTGCCGGGCTCGATCTCCAGGGTGATCGCCGCCCCCTCCGCCGTGTCGCGGAAGAGCAGGGACTCCTCGACCCCTCTCCCCTCGCGCGCGGCCACCTGCCGCGCCGGCTCCAGGCTCGTGAGGACGCCGACGGCTGCGACGACCAGGACGGCGAGGACAGCCTCGCCCGCGACGGTCCGCCTGAGCCACCTGCCGCTCTCTCCGCTGCGGGCGAGGCGCGGCCTGATCAACAGCAGGTTCACCGCGCCGAGCAGCAGGAGCGGCAGCACGATGGCGGCCTTCACCGCGAGCGCCAGCCCGTAGGGCGTGATCAGTGCCGGAGCGACCGTCACCTGCGCCCACGCGCTGAAAAGCCCTGTGAGGACGAGCGTCCCGACGCTCAGCACGCCGATGACGGAGAGCCTCGGAACGATGGCGGAAAGGCAGGCGCGCCTCTGCTGCGGGGAGGGCAGGCGCAGTATCGCGGGTATGGCGGGCGCGAAGTGGAGCAGCGCGCCGACCCATGCGGCCGCCGCTAGGAGGTGGAGGTAGTCGGCAAAGAGGGCCGCGCTCCGGATCCCTGCGGTGGCCGCTCCGTGACTCGTCAGGCTGAGCGTCCACAGCACGCCGCCGCCGAGCGCCAGCGCCAAGGCACCCCCCGCCCTGGAGAAGGCGGGACGTTGGGAGAGGAGGGGCGACGCGGCCAGCACGCCGCCGAAGGCGAGCGCCAGCCCGACGCGCCACGCCCACAGATGCCCCCAGCTCGTCTCGGCGATCGTCGATGCTGCGGGACTGCCCAGCGCGGTGAACAGCCCGGCCTCGTGCGTGGTCGCCGCCTGTATGAGCAGCTGCGCGCAGGAGGCGGCAAGGAGCAGGGCGGCGGCGAGCAGCGTCATCCTCCGGGACCGCTCCGCCAGCGCGGCCCCCAGCCGCCGGACCGGATCGGCCGGGCCCCTCCCCCTGAGCGCCGGCCGCACCATGACCAGGACGAAAAAAGGCCCGCCCATCATGGCGATGGCGCCGAGCAGCAGCGCCCACCGGACGACGGGCTCGGCGGGGGACTGGAGCAGCCCGCTCTCCGGCGTCTCGACCGGCGCCCCCGAGATCGGCTCCCCGACGGAGAAGAGGAAGGAGCCTCGCACCAGGTGGCTGTCGACGGTCGAGACGTTCCTCCATGCGACGGTGTATGTCCCGTCTGAGAGGGCCCCCAGCCCTACCGACAACCCGGCCGGGTCGTCGGGGTCGGGGATGCTCTCTCCGTCGTCGACCCTGCCGCCGCCGGAGTCGAGCACGCGTATCTTGCTCAGGACCGGCTCGACCGGCTCGGTGAACCGGACGACTACGCGCGCGGGAGCCTCGTTCAGCACCGAGTTGGGCGCCGGCTCGGCCGATGCGAGGTTGGCGTGCGCGAGGACGGCGGGCGCTGCCGCCAGAGCGGCCGCCAGCCCCGCGCCCAGGAGGCACGCAAGGAGCCCTGCGTATCGCAGGCTTTTCAGCATATCGGCTTGCCCCTTCTCCCCTTGCGGGAGAAGGCTGGGATGAGGGGGCGCTGGCTGCTTCCAAGCGACTCTCGGGCTCTCCCGCGGACGAGCCCCCAGCTGCCCCAGTCACCCTCACCCTAGCCCTCTCCCATCGAGGGAGAGGGGAAGTCTCACCTCCTCCTGGACAGATAGACCCCCGCGGCGAGGCCGGCGCCCCCAAGGAGGACACCCGCCGCGCCGAGCGCTATCGCCACGATGAGCAGCGAGCCGTCCGAGTCGTCGTCACCCTCGGACGCTGCCAGCGCCGCGTCCTGCGCCTGCTGAGCGGTGCTCATCGCTCCCCTCACCGCGCTCTCCAGCTCCCTCAGCTCCGGCAGCGTCTCCGGGAACTGGAGCGCGGTCGCCGAGCGGACGTCGTCGAAGCCGCCTCCCCCTCCCCTGGAGAGGAAGGTCTCGTCGACCGCGTTGCCCTCGATGGTTCCGAACAGGCGGAACTGGTAGACGCCGGGGACAGTGGGAATCAGATCGGCGGCATACCGGCCGGACTCCCCCCTGACGGCGCGCAGGTCCAATACCCTCGACGCCCCGGTCGGGACGTGGGTGACCTCGACCTGCAGCGTCCCCTCCAAGCCCTCGACCGGCTCCATCCCCCCATGGTCCCCTTCGCCCATCGACATGCCGCCGCCGTCGTCCTCGTCGTGGCCGCTCCCCTCGCCGTCGTTCGCCGCCTTCGTCACGCGGACGTCCACTCCGTTCGTCGAGCCTTCGTAGGCGGGCTCCACGGCGAACCCGACGACGACGCGGTAGTCGCCCACCTCCCGCCCCTCATGGGCGAAGGCGGTCCCTATAGAAATGGCCATGGCGACGGCGACGGCCGCCAGAAGCCATCTTTTCTTGTTTAGCAGCAGATGCATGGATATTCCTTTCGATAGCCCGCTCGATAGCCCGCTGTCCCTTCTCCCCTGGCGGGGGAAGGCTGGGATGATTGGGAGCGCACTCTCCTTCCTATTGACGGAGAGAAGGAAGAGTCCGTTTTCTGTCCCTTCCCCCGGCTCTGCGGGGGAAGGTTAGGATGGGGGATACTCTCCACAAGGCTCCCGAGGCTCGGGTGGGAGCTATGCGCGGGGAGGCTGTTTGGGCGGGGCGATGAAGGCGTCGTTGGGTAGGGTATCGTCGCGGGCGATGCCGAAGGGGGCGTGCTCCTCTTCCCGCAGGGCGAAGGGGCTGCCTTCCATCGACGGTATCGTAACGTCGACCTGCGTCGGGCTGGTCCCGTCGTGGGACGCGAGATAGACGATGCCACCGGAGGGGGGAGCGTGGTCGTGGCGGTGATGGACGCGGTGGCCGTCCATCTCGAACGGGTGAACGTGGTCGGGGGCGGCCGGGCCCAGATATACGTGGGCGTGGTTCGGCTGCCGCTCGGCGTAGTGGTGGTCGCCCAGCGGCCCGAGCGCCGGCAGGAAGAGCGCGGCAGCCGCGAACGCGGTCATGGACCAGCACAGCGCGGCCCGGATCAGGCGGTCAGCCAACGCACGCTCGTTCATACCAACAATTATGCCACCTATCAGGGGGCGCGTGAAGATGGATGGAATTCGATCAGCGCTGCCCTCTCGGCCGCATGCGCCGCCCGAGACTGTCCTTGCTATTGGGGTTCCCGGTTCAATCCGAACAGGCCGAAGAGCTCGTCTCGACTCATCCGGGTAGACAAGTCTATGGACACGTCGTCGACGAGTTGGTCGAACAGGTCTTGTTTACCCTCCAGGATATTGTCAATGCGCTCTTCGATGGTTCCTGCGCAGGAGTACTTGATGACGTTGACTTTGACTGTCTGGCCCATACGGTGGCTCCGGTCTTCGGCCTGGCGCTCTACGGCGGGATTCCACCAGCGGTCCAAGTGGAACACGTAGGATGCCTCTTGCAGGTTCAAGCCCAGTCCGCCGACACGCAGCGAAAGGATCAGCGCCTTGTGCTCGTCGCGGGTCTTAAACCGCTCGATGATTTCGGATCGATCTTGCTGCGGTATGTCGCCGGTGATGGTGAGAGGAGAGAAGTCCTGCAGGTAATTAGCCGCGGCGGCCACGCCGGACGCGTCGCTGGTGTACTGGGAGAAGATGAGCGCCTTGTGTCCCTGAGCTGCCAGTTGCTCCATCCGATCCTTGATGTCGGCCAGTTTGGTGGACTCGCCGGTTTTGGGATCGGCGTTGCAGATTTGCTTCAAGCGAGTGATGAGCTCGAGCACGTGCCTGATACCGACTTCCGCGCCGAGAGATTTCAGGTAGACGATTCCGTCCTGCTCGGCCTTGTCGTAGCTGGTGCGCTGTCTGGAGTTCAGGTCGATGGTTATCTTGCTTACCTGCTTGGGAGGGAGGTCGTCCAGGACTTCACCCTTCTTGCGCCGAAGCTGCAACTCGCGGTGTCGCTCCTGCAACTCCACGCCCGGACGGTAGCGCTTCGGCGTTCCCGAACCGTCATAATCAACGAACTCCAGTATCGAAGCCAGCTCCTCCTCGTGATTCTCGATGGGGGTACCGGTCAGTGCCCAAGAGCGCGTTCTTCGTAGTCCTTTCAGCGTGTCGCTGGTATCGTTACGGTTCTTGATACGCTGGGCCTCGTCCGCCACCACCACGTCCCATGTTTTCCGTCGCACCGGGGATTGCGAGTTGCCGCCGAAATCCGACCGCAGAGTGTCATAGCTGACAAGGGTCACGTCTCTCTCTGCCGCCCACTGCCATGAGCGGTTGGATGCCGCGCCTCGGATGATTATGGCGGAAAGCTCCGGGGCCCACTTTTCGATTTCACGCCGCCACTGGTTCAACAGGCTGGCAGGGGCTGCCACCAAGCACGACCTGATCTTACGACTCGCCCGAAGAATCCGCAGGGCGGCAATGGCCTGTATGGTTTTTCCAAGACCCATATCGTCGGCGAGCAGCAGTTGGCGGTTGTCCATCAACGCTTGGACACCCTCTTGCTGGAAAGGCATCAACTCTCCTGGCCATTTTAGCTGGATGTCTCGTTCATGCTTTTTCGGAGCAGCCAGCACTGCCCATAGACGCTCTGCCAGCGTCAAGCTGGACCGCGGGGCCAGGCTGGGGTTCCGGAAAAATTCATGGGCCAACGCAGAACGGTCGTCCAGATATTCCAAACGCTTCGGCAACGAGGCTAGACTGACCACGGTTGCCAGTCCGGGAACTGCCATCATGGCTTGGACGCGCTCGTCGCCGAAGGCTTCCGCTAGGCCTTTGGCAGCCCGGTCGAAAGGTTCGATAGGGTTGGGGTACTCCATCATCTCATCAAGAAGCTGGCGGGGGCCGGATTCTACGCCGGGCGGTTCTGCTGCCCACAGCAATTCGAAGCACCCGCCAGCTAGGTCGTCGCGGTCAGACTTGGCGTCGGCAATATCCCGTACTGACCCGATTCGGCAGAGTGGTATCTGAACCCGGATAGCATCGGTGAACGTTCCACGCGGCACTTCATCCGCTAGGGCGAGTACTAGTGCCAGCGATGAATCGGCAGACTGGAACAGCGATCTGGCGAGAGACGATAGGGCGCTCGGCCTAGATACCCCTGCTTGACCACGGGACCCGAGCGAGATGCGAGTGAAGCAGAAATCCAGCGGGTCACTCCCCCTCGACGTCTGGAATAGCGCGGCCCTGATGCCTCTGCCGCCGTCCTCTTCGATAAACCGCAGCCAAGCCACTTCGTCTAAGCGAGTACCCTCCGCTCTCAGGTCATCGAAAGGGATTGGCAATACGGCGTCTCTCAGGTGGAAGGAGCCGCTGACTACTCTTCGGTGTCGTCCTTGGACTCCCGTTCCAAGTCGACGTTCTCTTCATATGAGTGGCGGAACTCTTCGCCCTCGGTCTCGGGGCGGTAGCTCGGATAGAGCCGCAGCAGGTCCCATTCGTTTATAGAGGCGCGTACTCTGTAGCGCATTCGGTTCTGATACCCGGCGCCGAGAGCCTCCGTCTGCAGCGCCGGAGCGGGCCAGCCGTAGGCCACGCTGTATATCTGCCGCAGCTTCTCCACCGTCTCCCGGACTTCGGTACCGGTCGGAGGGTTCAATGGGATGCACTCTCTTTCGAGCAGACGCATACCGGTCTCGGACCGGGCAATGATGTGTCCGTAGCGTGTCTCCAACTTCGCGGCCACATAGTCACGGTCTTTCTTGTCGCCATCCGGACTGATTATCGCGGAGGCAAAATCGTCCGTGACCGTGCCGACAGTCACCAGCCCAGGATATGGCTCGTCGACGGCTTGCCCAAGCCAGCGCGCCAACTCGGCATATGACCGGCCTCGTTGCAAGAGAGAGTACGATCCCACCAGTTCGATCTCGTCCAACAACACCACCCAACCCTTATAACCGGCGGCCTTGATCAACTCGATGACGAAACGGAGACGCTGCGGCGGTAAGTCTGCAGCCTTGGGCGCTCGGAAGGAGTAGCTTTGGAACTGCCCTATCTGCCGGAGACCGTCCTTGACGCGTGAGATCTTGATCCTGTCTCCCGACCAGAAGTGCTCGATTTCGCTGTTCAGCTCCAGGTCGTTTGATCGTTCGTGGACGAGCAGGCTTGCCGGGAACATCTGGCTTAGACCGTTCGCTTCGGTATCATTCGCCCAACGGAAGAAGCTCGCGTATTCGGGAGAATTAGGCTTCAGCGCTTGACTCAACTCTTCGATCAACCGTCCGGCTCGATTGGGCATCCGGCCGTTGTCAGTCGCCGACTTGAACACCTTGCCAAGATCGTAGAGAGGCGTCTCCTTACTGATGGCAACTTTGCTGCAGACGAACCCCTGCGATAGGGCGTGGTGTTCCAGATGGGTGAGGAGGTGAGACTTCCCGGTGCCAAAATCCCCGGATACCAGTATCCCAGCAGCGCCGGAGGGAGGACTGTCTTTGCTGGCAGCTTTGGTCAGCATCTCTTCGAACCGACGTTCGGCAATCGGTTGGTTACAGCCCAGTATCAGCACTGCCTCGCGGTTAGGCACGCCGTTGCGGAGAGCCTCTAGCGCCCGCCTAGACGTGAGAGTATTGTCTTCCTCGGGGCGAGTCACCACAGTTCAGTCTCTTTAGGACAGCCTCACCAGAGATGCGATGGGATTGACTCTGTTCCGGTCTCGGACGTCGTCCATTACACGGGTGCGCAGAGCCTGATAGATTCCGTATCCGCGGGATCGGCGGTGACCGCTGTCATCAAGGAAATCGCTGTTGGTGACGACCACCATCAGCGCGCCGGTCAATTGATCTGCGCCGTCTATGAACTCCCGCAGCAGCTCGTAGTGCTCCATCGCCATGGCTCTGGTGTAGTAGCGCAGGCCGTCTCTTGGATTACGCGCCACGGTGACACGGGAGTTATCGAACAGCATCACGGTTCCGGCGTATCCCGCGTGGCGGATCCAGTAGAGCGCAGATTCGATGAAGTATCTGGCCGTGTTGCGATTGATGCTCGTGTAGATGGAGAAGGGACGAACGCCGCTGATCCGGGTGTTCCTGCCGGTCAGCCAGTCAAGCAGTGGTTGACCGGTATATCCCCCACGAGTGTCTTCCAGCAGACAGAGGTGGCTCATGCATACCCGGAAGTCCTTCGCCATCTCCGTGTTTCTGGAGACGTTGTTTTGTATCTTCGGCCTGATCTCCCTGATCACGAACTGCGACTCGAGATCGTTGGCGTTGGCGATGGCGTCGAAAACGTTGCCGGTGGAGCGGGAGTCAATCCCTTCGACCTGGTATCCTTGGTCGGCCGCCAACCGTAGGATCAGGCGGCGGGCCAGTAATCGCCAATCGACCTGATTGGCGAGGGTGAAGAAGAAGTCCTGGGGCATGTGGGCTCGCGCTTCCCCCGCGTCCAACTGGATGAAGAGGTAGCCAAGCTCCCGGCAGCGGGCCAAGGCCTGCCTGTACAGGCAGGCCTTGGACGCGTCCGGCGTCACGGCGAACTTGATGGACGCCCCGCCGTTCATCACGAACGACGACAGGTACTCTTCGTCGATAACCCGCAGCCAGTCGCCGAGCGATATGGTGCTCTGCATCAGCCCGCTTTGGTGAACCGGATGCCGAAGTACTGGACGTCCCGGCCGTCAGATCCTACGAAGGTGAATAGGTCCCTAGCGCTGCGAGTGCCTGTTGATGCCGGCAAGGATACCGTAGCGCCTGACCTTGTCTTCGTCAGGCCGCTCGTCTCCAGAAGGTAGAGGTCGCGGGCGAAGTCTGTGGGGGTGTAGTCACGATTGCTGCCCGGCTGGGACGTTAGCATCTTGTAGATTCTGGATAGCTGCACCACTCGTCCCTGGACACCTTCTATGAGTCGGCCTGCCGAGTCTTCCTTCACAAGCTCCGAGTACACGGCATACACCGCTTCCAAGAAACGTCCGGACGGGAAACGTCCGGGCTTCTTTTGGTTCCCGACCAACAGTTCAATCAAGTAGGATGGCTTGATAGTGGAAACCTTCTTCTTGTCGATTCTGACGGCTGGTTCACCTGATAGAACTCGCACCACGGACGGGTGGGAGATCAGTCGACCGTCCCGCTCGTAGATTACCAAGCCCTGCTCAGAGGCCGCGCGGAGCAGCTCAGCGGAGTAGTTGTCCTTGAGATACTGCTTCTCTTCCTCATCCCCAAACGGCCAAGCTTGGGCGGCGTTAGCCACCGTCTGCCTCAAGTCGCTCAACTGGGTCTCGAGCCTGCCCTGAGCCCTCTTGAGCGCGGTGATGTTGCCTTCCTTGGCAGCCTTCTGCAGCTGTCGGGCCAGCTTCACCAAGTCTGTCGCCGACTTCAGCGTCGAATCGGCGGCTCTTTCGGTATCCGTGAAGGCTTGTTCGAAACTGTTCAACCTATTCTCCAAACGGGGGCCTAGTGTACCATCGGCCTCCGGTAGTGTCGAACCAAGCGGATTCGCCGAGTCCCCGCAGCGTACATAAGCTGTCTCCTATACCCTTCGACGTCGCGGCGGTCGTCTTCTGAGCCGGTTGCGCAGGAGAGGGAAGAGGCCGAGGCCGACTAGGGCGAAGAACATGGTGACGGTGACCCAGGTGAAGAGCTCGACGAGCGGGGAGGACTCGACCACCTCCAGAGTGAAGTCGGCGGAGGCCGGGCCGAGGCCGCTGTCGACTTCGACGGTGAAGCTCCACTCTCCGGGCGTCTCGACCGTGGCGGAGGCGTCGTAGAAGATCAGGTCGGACGGCCTGTTCTCGGCCTCGACCGGGCCGGCCGCGGCGGGCGGATCGCCGGGGCCCGATCCGGTGAGCGTCACGGCGGCGTCGACGACGGGGATCTGGGCGGCGACGTCGGTCAGAGTGACGGAGAGGTGGAGGACGCCGACCCTCGGGGGAGTCGGGATGGTGCCGAGCGCGATCTCGTACGGGCCGACGGTCTGCCGCTGGAACTCGATGATCCGGCCGTTGGCGTGAGCCTCGGAGGGCGCGGCGAGCGCCGCGACGAGGAGCGCCAGGACGAGGGCCGCGAGACTCCCTCTCGCTCTCCCCCCCGCTCCGAGGGAGGCCCCCATCCCCGTATCGAGTACGGGACAGGCTCTGACCTTCCCCCGGGGGCCGGGGGAAGGGACGGGGGAGTGCTCCTGCCTCTTCCCCCGTCTGCGGGGGAAGATTGAGATGGGGGCTCTTTCTCTGCCCCCAAGGGGACTCCCCCTCATCCTAGCCTTCTCCCGCCAGGGGAGAAGGGATTTCTCCTCTCCCTCGACGGGAGAGGATCGAGGCGAGGGTGAGCGTTTCAACGGAGTCCGGGAGGGCCACCCTACAGCGTCACCCCCAGCTCTTTGGCGACGGTCTCCATGTCCTTGTCGCCGCGGCCGCTGAGGCAGACGAGGACCGTCTGGTCCGGGGAGAGGGTGGGAGCGAGCCGGGATACGTGGTAGACGGCGTGGGCCGGCTCCAGCGCCGGGATTATGCCCTCGGTGAGGCAGAGCAGGCGGAAGCCCTCCAGCGCCTCGGCGTCGGAGACGCTCACGTAGGCGGCGCGCTCCGTCTCCTTCAGGTAGCTGTGCTCGGGGCCGACTCCAGGGTAGTCGAGGCCGGCTGAGATGCTGTGCGCCTCCGCAACCTGGCCGTTCGCGTCCTGAAGCAGGTAGGACATGCTGCCGTGGAGCACGCCGACCCTGCCGCCGGTCAGCGTGGCGGCGTGGCTGGCGCCGTCCCCCAAGCCGCCCGCCTCTACGCCGATCAGCCGGACCGATTCGTCCCCGATGAAGTCGTGGAAGAGGCCGATGGCGTTGCTGCCGCCGCCGACGCAGGCGACGGCGTAGTCGGGCAGTCCCCCGGTCATCTCCCTGAGCTGCCGGCGGGCCTCGCGTCCGATCACCGCCTGGAAATCGCGGACCATCATTGGGTATGGGTGGGGACCGACGACGCTGCCGATCAGGTAGTGGGTGGTCTGCACGTTGGTGACCCAGTCGCGGATCGCCTCGTTGATCGCGTCCTTGAGCGTCCGGCTGCCGGACCGGACGGAGCGGACCTCCGCGCCGAGCTGCTTCATCCGGAAGACGTTGAGCGCCTGCCTGTGGATGTCCTCCTCGCCCATGTATACGACGCACTCCTGGCCGAGCTTGGCGCAGACAGTGGCGGCGGCGACGCCGTGCTGGCCGGCGCCGGTCTCGGCGATGATGCGGCGCTTGCCCATGCGCCTGGCGAGCAGGCTCTGTCCGAGGGCGTTGTTGATCTTGTGGGCGCCGGTGTGCGCGAGGTCCTCCCGCTTGAGGTAGATGCGCGCGCCTCCGAGCTTGCGGGTCAGGTTCTCGGCGTAGTAGAGGGGCGTGGGGCGGCCCACGTAGTCCCGCGCGAGCGCGTCGAGCTCGGCAGCGAAGCCGTCGTCTTCGCGCGCCTGCCGGTAGGCCTCCTCCAGCTCCTCGAGGGCGCTCATCAGGGTCTCGGGTACGAACTGCCCCCCGAACCGTCCGAACCGGCCCCGGGCGTCGGGCAGCGTCTGCGCTCCGCTGTTCAAGAGAACCCCCATCTCAATCTTCCCCCGTCCGACGGGGGAAGAGGTAAGGAGCCCCTCTCCGCCCCGCCTGTTGCCGCATATCTCGCGAAGTATGCGGGCTCGAATGGACGCGCCAGTCAGACCAGTATACTATCTGCGCCGATTGACCGGGGAGTCCGCGCTGCATAGAATGAGCTCCGGCCCCTTCTCCCCTGGCGGGAGAAGGTTGGGATGAGGGGGAGAACCGGGAGAAGAAAGATGCCCATATACGAGTACCGCTGCGGCTCGTGCGGAACATTGTTCGACCGGCTGAGGCCGATGTCGCGGATGGACGACGAGGCGCCCTGCCCGGAGTGCGACGGGGAGTCGTCCCGGCAGCTCTCGGTCTTCGCGGCCTTCTCAGGCTCGAACGGAGACGGCGGCGCTATCGCGGGCGCCGGCGGATGCGGCGGGTGCGGCCCGGGCGGCTGCGCCTGCTCGATGAGCGCGTGAGGTGTCTACGATGATCACACAGACTCGCAAGCGGACGTTCCTGGTCGATCCGACGACGAGCCCGACTCCGGCCGAGTTCGACGGCGCGCCGAGGCTGGCCGATCTGTCGGACCGGCGGGTCGGGCTGATAGACGACAGCAAGCCGAACGCGAAGGAGATGCTGGAAGAGGTGGCGGCCGTACTCGATAGGCGCTACGGCATCGTCAACGTCGAGTACCACCGCAAGCCGTCGGCGTCGAAGCCGGCGGAGCCGGACGTAGTCGCCGCGCTCTCACGCGACTGCGACTACGTGATCGTCGGGGTGGGCGACTGAGGGTCGTGCAGCGCGTGCAGTGTGCACGACGGAGTCCACGTTGAGAAGGCGGGCACGCCCGCGGCGACGATCTGCACCGACGCCTTCGTCGAGACGTCCCGCGCGATGGCCGCGATGTGGGGCGCGCCCGACTACCCGGTCATCTTCACCGGCCACCCGATAGGCTCGCTGACCAGAGAGCAGCTGCAGGAGAGAGCGGAGACGCTGGCCGACCAGGTAGTCTCGGTGCTGACGTTGGGGGAGACCAGCACGGCCTAGAGAGGGGCGCCCTCACCACGCTAGTTCCCGAATAGTCTGCCGCGCACTTCGTCTTGGGTTACGCCCAGATGCGCCGCAACGTCGGCCACAATCCCGCTGAGCGTGCCCACACGGACGGTGCGGTGACGTGGAACAGTCACGCTGTGCGACACGCCGCCGACGGTTCCGGTCAATGTCATGTGGCTGCCCCGCTGCCTGACGAGTCGGTAGCTATAGCGACGACGCAACAGCGCTGCCAGATCTTCGCCTGACAGGTCGCGCGGCAGCCTCATACCGCGATGGCTTCGTCCTTGACGAAGTGCAGTCGGACGATCTTGGGCTCGCCGTCGTCACCAAAGTGGCAGAGCACGGCGTCCCTGACCATCGCCTTCAGGTCGGCCCAGTCCTCCCCCTGGGTGAAGATGCTGTAGCCCAGCGCCCGAGCGTCGAAACCACCTTCGACGGCTTCAGTTACCTCGAATATGATCTCTGCCGGTTCTTCCATATCCACTCGAACGCTGACTGCCGCCGGTCTTCGTGTCCATAACATGACGGGCTCTGTAACGCACAGTGTACGAGCGCGGCGATGAACGCGCAATGTCAGCCCATGGCGGCGCAGAGCGATGCCGACATCGCGGACAGGGCCAATCACTGTTGAGCGCGGGTGATTTCGAGCGAGCCGAAGGCGATCGACGCGTTGACGGTAAGGGTCGGAGCGCCGTCCGTTTCGGGGGGCTGAGGCCGGGACTGTTCGATGTTCCCGAAGGTCGGGGCGCCGTTGACTATTACCACCCATTCGTCCGGCACGCGCAGCTCCACGCTGCCCATGAAGACATCCACGTCGAGGACGGGGTTATGCGCCGGCTTTGCGCCTCCCAGGTCGAGAACGACACTCCCGAAGGTCGCGGAGACCTTTCCGGCTCGAAGGCTCTGCGAGGTGACGCGCTGCTCGCTGGCGCTGAAGAGAGCCGAAACGTCTATTGCATTCTCGTCCTTCTCCTCCGCTCTGGACGCTTCGGTGGTCGGTGGCCGACGTCTAGTGCGGCCTCCGAGTAGAAACCAGACGCCGATGCCGATGATGATGACGGGCCACCAGTCGGCAACGAAGTCTCTGACGTCGACGTCGATGATGTCCAGGTTGCCGATCAGGAAGACGACGCCCAGGACTATGAACGCACTGGCTATGATGAGCCGGCCTGGATGTAGTTTCATATGGAGTCTCCTCTCTTCACCATTTCATTCGGATGACGCCGAACGATTTCCCCCTGATCGCCGGCGCAGCGCCAGGCCGGCGGCGACTAGGCCCGCGGCCTCCACGATAGTCGAGCCGGCGATCCACATCGTCGCGTCGAAGAAGAAGCCCTGCGGGAACATCGCTATCAGGTAGTCGGTCCGCGGATCGAGCTGCCACAGGTCGTTGGTGAAGCTGACCAAGTGGAAGGCGAGAAAGAGCCTGTCGAAGCCGACGAGCGAGGCGAGTCCCGCGATGACCACGAGCGCCAGCGTCGCGCCGCCGCCTATGACGAGCAGCCTGGCCAGATCGGGAAGGAAGTCACGCCGCCGGACGACCAGACCGACGGCGATGAAGGCGGCGAGATAGGCGGCTGTGAGCTCCTGCACCCGGTAGACGCCCCTCACGAGGGCCTTCACGTCTCGCATGTGGAGCACCTCTCGCGTCCGGAAGAGGCTGCCGACGCGGGAGTAGCCGACGATCACGCTGACGGTGATGAACTCATCGTCGTTGTTGAAGTAGTCTCGGATCTGCCTGCCGGCGGAGAGAAGCTCATCGCGCTCGATGCCGGTCCGCTCGACGCTCCCGTGCCGGTCGAAGCCGTAGCTGTAGAGCAGAGGCGCGTTGATTACCCACCGGACGTTCGTGGCGATGAGGAAGAGGGGGACGGCGGCGACGAAGAGAGCGGCGGCGGCCAGCCGGAGCAGTTTCTTGTAGTGGAGGGCGGGTGGAGGTCTCATGCCGTTGAGCCGGGTGCTGCCCCCATCTCAATCTTCCCCCGCGGACGGGGGAAGAGGGTTTTTGACCCTCCCGCGCCGTACGGGAAGAGAGGTGGGAGCCTTTGGGACGGCACGGTGCGGGGGCGCATTTCTGCTAGCATGATAGGGGCGCATTTTCGGCCCTGTCAACGCGGTTTAGTGCGTCTGACGGCCTTCCAAATCCCTTCTCCCCTACGCGGGAGAAGGTTAGGATGAGGGGGAGTTGCTTCAACGTCTTCACCCTCACCTCAATCCTCTCCCATCATGGGAGAGGAGGCTGTAAGAGGCGCTTCTATATCTCACAGAGGCTGAACAGCTGCCGGGAGGAGATGACCGGGATGGCCGAGTTCCCGTCCACCTACGAGGGTATGCGGCTGCTCGTCGAGCGGCTGCATGGGCCGGAGGGCTGTCCGTGGGACCGCGAGCAGACGCCTCAGTCGCTGCGACCGCTGCTGCTGGAGGAGTGCTACGAGCTGGCCGAGGCGCTCGACGAGGGGAATCCGGCCGCGGCGGCGGAGGAGCTCGGCGACGTTCTGTTCCACGTCGTGACTCAGCTTCACATGGGAGAGGCGGCGGGCCTGTTCGACGAGGCGCAGGTGGCCGGCGGCCTGATCCGGAAGCTGGTGAAGCGGCACCCGCATGTGTTCGGAGACGCCGGCGCGGTCGACTCGGGAGAGATCGAGACCAACTGGGAGGAGATGAAGCGGGCGGAGAGGTCCGGCCGGGGCGGGTCGATGCTGGACGGCGTTCCCCGGAGCATGCCCGCGCTGTCGTACGCGCGGTCGGTGCAGGGGCGGGCCGCCCGTCTGGGCTTCGACTGGGACGATTTTCCCGGCGTCCTGGAGAAGCTGGCGGAGGAGATAGAGGAGGTCGGCAGGGCCGAGTCGGACGATGAACGGGAAAAAGAGATGGGCGACGTGCTCTTCTCGGTCGTGAACGCCGCCCGTTGGATGGGCGTTGACCCCGAGGCGGCGCTGCGCCGGACGAATCGCCGGTTCTACGAGCGGTTCGCCGCGATGGAGCGGATGTGCGAGGAGCGCGGCCTCCTCTTCCGCGAGCTGCCGCTGGAGGCGAAGGAGGCGCTGTGGCAGGAGGCTAAGCGCCGCCTACGACCGCCAGAGGATCGGAAGGCGCAGCAGTAGCGCGGCCAACGAGACGGTCACGAGGCCCGCGGCGGCCATAGTAGCTGTAGGCGGGTCGAACATCTGGGCCAGCGTTCCGGCCAGCAGGCTCCCGGCGGGAAAGAACCCCCACGTCACCATGTAGAGTCCGCCGATCCTTCCCCTCATCTCCTCGTCGACCATGATCTGTATCGTCGCGGTGGTGGTCGCCCAGAAGCAGGAGACGCCGACGCCGAGCGCGACCAGCAGGGGCATGACGAGGCGGTAGGAGTCGATCTGAGTGAGGACCAGCATGCAGAGGACGAGCCAGGATACGCTCAGGACGACGAGCCTGCCTTGGCGTCTTGCCTGACCGAAGGTCGCGAGCCCGACCGTCCCGATCGCGGAGCCGACGCCCAGCGCGGTGAGGAGCACGCCGAGTCCACTGGGGCCTACGCCGAACACCTCGGCGGCGTAGACCGGCATCAGCCCGTGGACGAAGGGCATCACCAGCACCGGCGGGACGACCCCGAGCAGGAGCAGTCCAAGGATCATGGGCTGTCCACGGACGTACTCTGCGCCCTCGCGCAGGCCGTCGAAGGCGTCACCGACCCGCCGAAGTATCCTGGGGCTCTCCTCGAACCTCAGTCTGAGGGCCATGACGACGCCGACGACGCAGAGAGCGGCCTGCACCAGCAGCGCAGGCCCGGGTCCGACCAGCCCCAGCATCAGTCCCCCCGCGGCCGGCGCCGCGAGCCGCGTCGCGCTGAAGGCCATCGCGTTGAGAGCAAAGGCGTTTACCATCGCCTCCTTGGGAACGAAGCGCGCGACGAGCGACATGCGCGTGGGCTCGGCGATGACCCAAGGCAGGCCGATGAGAAAGGAGAAGGTCAGTATGTTCCACGGCTCGACCAGTTCGAAGATGACGACCATGGCGAAGCCGACGGTGATGAGCGTCTGGTAGGCTATCGCAGCCGCGAGCATCTTGCGCCGGTCCCAGGAGTCGACGAGCACGCCGCCAAGGGGACCGGCCAGGAGAAAGGGGACGGCCCCGAGGCCGAGCGCCAGGCTGGTCAGAAGGGGCGAGCGGGTCAGCTCGTAGGTGAGCCATCCCAGAACGACCTCCTGTATGCCCCATCCGGCGCTCGCGCTGAAGGTCATGCCCCACAGCATCCGGAAGTTGCCGTACCTGAAGGAGTCGAAGGTGTGGAGGCGCAAGGGCGGGATGGACGGCCGGAATTTTCGTTTCGCACCGACGGCGGGCGTCGCGCCGTTGGGCTGGGTATCGGGCGCGGAGGTGCCTGCCGTCCCTTCGGCGGCGGTTGCGTCGAGCGGCTCCGGCGGCGCTTCGACCGTGTCGTATACTGCCTGAGTCTGTTCCATCTGCGTGAGGCCCTCCAGGGCGTCCCGGCTGAGCGTCAACTGGCCAATAACTCATGATAAATCACTCATGAGTTTTACTTCAATGGGCAATCTGTCCCATCTCAATCCTCCCCTTTGGCGGAGAAGGAGCAAAGACCCCCATCTCAATCTTCCCCCGCGGACGGAGGAAGAGGCGGGAGGCCCGGTTCTCTGTCCCTTCCCCCGGCTCTGCGGGGGAAGGTTTAGGATGGGGGTCTGAGGTAACAGGGCGGACGGGCCGCGTCGTGGTAGACTGGCCTCGCCCCATTCCCGGAGGTCTCCCGTGTCCCAGCCTGACAACGCCGCGCTTGCGGAGATCGAGGCTCACGCCGCGGAGGCCGCGCGCTCGGCAGGCGCGGTGCTTGCGCGGCGCTTCGGCAGGCCCCTGCAGGTCGAGTTCAAGGACGAACGGAGGAGCGATCCGGTCACGCCGGTCGACAGGGAGGTCCAACGACAGCTCGCCGAGGGGATAGCGGAGCGCTTCCCGGAGCACGGGATCGTTGGAGAGGAGGACGAGGAGGAGGAGGACGCGGTCGTCCGCGAGCTTACCTGGGTGCTGGACCCGCTCGACGGGACTAAGAACTTCATATCGGGGCTGCCGCTCTACGCCTCTTCGGTCGGGGTGCTGCACAGAGGGAGGCCGGTCGCCGGCGCCGTTTTTCTGTCCTGGCCCTGCCCGGAGGGAGGGGTGGTGCTGCACGCGCGGAGAGGGGGCGGGCTGTTCAGGGACGGGGAGCCGCTCGGCCGGGCCGGAGGGACTTGCCGGGCCGGGCCGGTGGTCGCCGGGATGCCGGGGAGCTTCGCGTCCATCTACCGGTTCAGGGCGGCGGCGGGGGAGCGGGTCGGGGAGCCCCGGGTGACGGGGAGCATCGTCTACGAGCTTGGACTCGTGGCGCTGGGGGCGCTGGACTACGCGGTCGTGAACGCGCCTCGGCTGTGGGACGTGGCCGCCGGCGTGCTGCTGGTCGCGGAGGCGGGCGGGCTGGTCGTGAGGAGGAGCCGCGTCCGGGGGGTCTCCTGGCTGCTGGGCCGCACGAGATGGGAGCCGCTGGATGCGCTCGTGGCGCCGTGCGAGGAGGGCGTGACGAGACAGGCGGAGCTGCGCCGCTGGTCTGTCCCGCTGGTGGCGGGGCGTCCGGACGCGGTCCGGTACGTCGCCGCGCGTCTGCGGCGACGGCGGTAGCGGGAGGGGAGGCGATGGCCGATCGATACGGCGATGAGTGGAAGGCGGGTCTGCTGGACCCGGAGCGGAGGTTCGTCGGGCTCGTAGTCGCCGACTTCCTGGAGGAGGCGGGACTGGCCCCCGGCATGACGATGGTGGACTATGGCTGCGGCCCCGGCTTCGTCACGCTCCGGGCGGCGGATATGGTCGGCCCCGGCGGCAGGGTGTACGCGCTGGACATCCACGAGGGGATGGTGTCGCTGGCCGGATCGAGGGCCGCCGAGGCGGGGTTGACGAACGTGACGGCGCTGCTGAACGACAGGCTGGAGGCGCCGCTGCCGGACGGGGTGGCCGACTTCGTGACGTGCATCTTCGTGACCCACTACCGGGAGTCGCGGCCCGAGAGGGGCGCCCTGGCCGCGGATCTGGCGCGGCTGCTGAAGCCCGGGGGCCGCCTGGTCGTCCTCCAGTGGGCCGACCGGACGTCCGGAGATGAGACGGTCGATCTGCTCACGGCTGCCGGGCTGAAGTGCTACAGGCCGTACCCGGCGATCGACAACCAGTGTAGGGTGACGGCCGTCAGGCCGCTTGCCGATCACGGGGCCGCGACTCGCCCGACGGGTCTCGGAAGGGGCCTTGCCCGGCTGTCAGACGCCTTCTTCGATCCGCTTCCCGACGAGGTCCTCGACGATTTCGAGGGCGCTGCGGGATGAGTCGCTCCCGGCGGCAATGAGGCTGCTGCTCGACACGGTCACCTTCATCTGGTTGGTCGAAGGTAGCCGCGGTGGGGTGTCTCCCCAAGAGGACGCCCCCTCACAGCTGTTCTTCTCGGTCCACGTGGCCAAAGTTGACTGGTCACGACGCGAACGGTCGATTCTGACACCTTGGGAGGCCCCGAATGTACCAAGTCGAGCAAGCCTTTGAAGAGCTCCGTAACGCCCTCTGGATGCTGGTGATTCCCCTGGCCCTCAGCGCCTACAGCCTCTTCGCAGTCTTCCAGTGGCAGGCTCAGGATTCCAATTTGAACAACCGCCTAGCGGAGATTGAGGTTTCGACCCCGGTGACCATCGAGGAAGTGCCTCCCTCAGAGTGTCTTGGAACAAGACCTGCGGTGGGCGCCATCTGTGCGCGGTCGTCCGACTGGTGGCAGTCGACCGTCCCCAATCTTTGCGGTGGTGAGGAGCCGTGCTACCAGCGGGCTCAAGTTCCCAAGGTCTTGGACCTGCTGGCCCAAGCCGAGCGGTCCTACCTCCCCTTAGTTGTACCCGGCCTGATCCCGCTGCTGTTCGTCGTTCTGGTGATGAGGAAGATCGCCCGGGCGCGGTCGGCCCTCCGATCGGCCCATAGTTCGCCCTGAGCTTGTCAAAGGGCGCGTAATAGGTCGATGCCCATTGTGGTTCGACAAGTTCACCCCTAACGGACTGGAACTCCTGCAGTCTGAGCATTACCGGACTACTAGCCCTTGACTTACGTGTAATGTCATGCTACTGTATGCAGCATGCTGCACCGGAGGATTACAATGCCCCACGAGAAGACACGCAGGAGCAAGCTCGTTGGAGACGCCGACATACTTATCGAGGAGATCGAGAGGGCTGTCCGCGACGCGGTGAGCGGAGACCGGCGGGCGGGGGACGTCGACGCGCTGGCGGACCAGATTGCTAGGGCCGTCCGGGACGCGGTGAGCGAGGAGATGCTGGATGCCGATGTCGACGCTCTGGTGGACAGGGTGAGCAGGGCCGTCCGGCGGGAGGTGGGAGAGGACAGGCTGGCCGATGACATCGAAACGTTGGTCGACAGAGTCACCGGGACGGTCCGCGCAGCGGTCCTCAGCGGGTCGGTGGCGGCGGAGTCGATGGGCCGGAGCCTCAAGGACAGGATACAGGTGATCCTCAAGGGAGTGCGCGGCTCCGGCAGGGACAGCGTCGTCATGGTGCGGGTGAACGCGGACAGCCGTGAGAGGATGGACGAGCTCATCGAGGCCGATCTGGTCGGCAGCCGGTCGGAGGCCGCGGCGTTCCTCATCGCGGAGGGCATCAAGGCGCGGCAGGAGCTGTTCGACAGGATATCGTCGAAGATCGATGACATCAGACGGGCGAAGGAGGAGCTTCAGAGGCTCCTGGACGAGCAGGACACCGCTTCTGTCTAACCGACCATCTCGATGCAAAATCGTCCACTCGTGCCGTCCCGAGCGGCGATAGATCATTACCACGGAGGTATCCATGATTCAGACCGCGACCGAAGCCAGCGCCTCTGAGCCGATCCGATGCGAAGGATGCGAGCATCCGATCGCGGATGACCAGCCCCGTCTGTCGGACATACCGGAACATATGCCTGAGAGCCTGGACCTCAGGGCATTCCGCCATTTCCATACAAGCTGTGACTCGTGTGATTCCGCCATCCCGTGCTATCAGCTATACATGTCGCGTCAGACCCCATTCGCCGCCCAGGCGCGCGCCGAATGCTCGTCGTGCGATCATCCGATACGCCTGGGCCAAGACGTGTTCCGGGACTCTTTCTACGTATGGAATCGGGATGGTGGTCGAGAGGGTGCAGGAAAGGTAAGCGGCACATTTGCCGCAGTGAATACACCGGCGTCGGAACCGGCATCCTTCGGAAATCTCGACCCAGGCATGAGGTTGAAGTTTAGTCGGATGGGGCTCGGAGGTAGGCGTGGTGTGCGTACTCCGCATGGGGCGGAGCAGATGTTTCGCAGCAAAGTGCCTGCGCCTGTTCGCAACATGGGCCGTGAGGCCGTGGACGGCTACGTAAAAGGCAAGGTCGGCAGTCACATCGAGTCGGTAGCGAACGCGCCGGGCAAGGCGAAGAGCCCCGGCAACATTGTGCTGGAGCCCGCCCGGAGAAACTTGCGGCGCGGGAGCGCGAACATGACTAGGGTGGATCAGTGGCGAGCCCACACCATGAACAGAATGGACGCTGCCAAGGGGGTTGCGAAGAGGAGTGGAGGGGCAGTGGGCAAAGCCGCAGTACTGGCCGCGGCAATGGAGCTACCGGTGAGTGCCACTGTGGGCGCTATTCGCGTTGCCAAGGGCAAGATTTCGAAGAAAGACGCCGCCAAAGAGGCGTGCGCGAACACCGTGAAGGCTGGCGTGGTAGGTGGTGCATTCGCCGTGGGACTCACCGGTGCTGCTGCGCTGGGCGCGGCGCCTGTCTTGGCAGCGGTTTCCCCAGTGATGATTCCAGTCGGGCTCGCTATGTACGGGGTTTCGTCGGCCCAGCGAATCAGGGACGCGGTGCGGGACCTCCAGCCCTTGGAGTCCGTAGCTCGCTACTTTCATGCCGGGTGCGTCGAGTGCGGGGCGGCTCGCACTTGCTACGAGTTGTTCGCGGCCGAGGTCAGCAGACCTACTTGATGGGTGCTAGCCGTCGTTCTGGCCGTAGACGGTCGTGTCGGTGTGGGTGGCGAACCAGCCGAACCAGAAGGACATGTGGGTCGGCACCCGGTCGAGGCGGCGCCCGTCGGCCGCTTCGAGGAAGTCCTCAGTGACGGTCCAGCTCGTCCCCCCGGAGTCGACCAGCGAAGTGGGCAGTCCGCCCGGCGCGGGCGCGTTGTCTCCGAAGGAGAAGACGGCCCCGTCCCGGAGGTAGACCCGCGCGGCGTTCGAGACGGACGAGCCTATGACGACCACGTCGATGCCGCCTAGAGTGTCGTTGACCACCCGCTCGCTCTGCAGCCTCTCCACGGGGTAGGCGCGGCTCTCGCCGCCCCGGCTCAGGCCGAGGACGATGGCCTTCGTCTCCAGCGCGTCGCTCCGCTCCCAGACGGGGAACATCGTAAAGGGGCTGGCGAAGTAGTCGTTGTATGTGGCCCGCGGGTCCGACTCGTGCTCGTACTGCTCAGGGGAGTAGACGCCGGTCTCGAGGGACAGGACGGTCGTGTCGGGATGCTGGGCCATCCACTCTCCCCATGTGGTCAGCTCGACGGGGAAGAAGGAGAGCTTGATCCCGGAGTCGGCGAGCGGCCCCACCACCGGCTCGCCGGTGAGCTGCTGCCAGAGGGAGCTGGTGAGCCGGTCGTACATCACCTTGTTGCTGCGGTAGAGGAGGCCCGAGGTCCCGAAGGTTGTCGGCTCCCCGTCGATCTTTGCGGAATACACGATTCCGGTGCCGCAGAGCGTTCAGTAGGCAAGGGCGATGGGCTCGCCTCCCAGGGTGTCGTTGGCCATCTCGTGAGGGTTCAAGATCCTCAGCGGGTAGGCCCTGTGCTCGCCGTTGATGGAGACTCCGAAGACGCGCTCGTCGGCTCCGAGGTAGTCGGCCTCGTCGGCCGCCACCGTCGGCGCGTGCTGGAGGTCGGGGATGCCGTCGGGCCGGACGCCTCCCCAGAGCAGCTCGGTGATGTCGATGCGGGCCGTCCTGTCGGCGTCTCCGAGGAAGGTCTGGTACCGTTCGCTGATGGCCGAGAGGAGGTTGATCTTCCAGACCAGGTAGTGGGACGGCGGTGGGTATTCGTCGCTGTGCTCGGCGAGCCACTCGGTGGCTTCGAGCCAGCCCCGCGGCTCGCGGCCGATGCCGAAGTCCTCACCGGTGAGCCGCTCGATCGACTCGCTCAGTATCGCGGCCATGACCGGGTCGCTGATGAAGCGGGCGAACTCGATGATCACCGGCACCAGGGAGGTGTCGTTCGCGTCGACGATGGAGCGCAGGGCGAGCAGGGTCGTCTCGGCCGTCTGCTGCGGGTTGCCGTAGATGTTGAACATCGCCTCGTTGGAGTCGTACTCCCCGGGGAGCGTCCCGCCCGCGGGCGTCGGCGCGGGGGCGGCCGGGGCCGTGGGCGTCGGATCCAATGGGGCCGGAGCGACCGTCGGTGTAGGGTTCGATGGGCCCGGTCCGGAGCCCGTGGAAGGGCTCGCCGCGAACGGGGTGGGCACGCCCGCGGCCGTCTCGGACGCCGGCTCGCCTCCGCAGGCCGCCGTGATCGTCAAGAGAGAGAAGGCCGCGAGGGCGTATATGATGAGCTTTCTCATGGGATAGGGAGTCTATCCTACTGTTACGTCCTGGGCCAGCCGGCGGATGGGGGTAGGCGGTGCGCCATCGGTGGGTCAGAACCTGATGAATGCGCGATCCGGCCGTCGCCGCACTTCTTGAAAGTACCGTGTGAACTTCACAGATCTATGACCAGGGTTGTCTCTCGCGGGCGCTGCTTCCCTCCGTGCACCGAGGGCTCGGCGCACCACTTGGCGGCGAGGCGGCGGACTCCCACGTAGGTCTCCTCGCCGAAGCCCAAGAGGTCACAGACCACACGGCGGTCCAGCAGGGCGCGATTGGGATCGGCGTCTGCGATGTAGGCGGGCTTCAGCTCCTTGTCGCGGAACTCTTTGAAGATCGCCTCGGCGGTCGCTAGCTGCGTTTCGCTGAGGGCGCGGAAGTCAAGGACAGGGAGGGACTCGGCGGAGCGGATGGTCATGCCCGCCTTGCTCGACTGTTGACGGCTGGAATGCCACCAGTATGACAACAGACCCAGGGTACTATTGCCCCAGACTGTGAAGGCGTAGTCAAACCTCTTGTCGCCGAAAATCACATTGGGCCAGACCCGTCCACCCATCGACTCTCGTTCGGTGAGCGCTCCAGCCAGAGCCTGGGAGCCGAACGTGAAATCGCGATTCAAATGGGCGCGGCTGACTGTGCCCCACACCTCGGCTGCTTTCGCTTCCATGCCGGTCCTCACCTGCAGCGACGAGTCCGGTATGCAGACCAAGCGTGTCTCTTTCCTAGCGTCGTGGTTCCAGAGACTTGGGTAGGTAGCCGTAGGGCTTGCCGGGACTTTCGTAAAGGGTCCTCTCGGCGGTGGACCCGTGATGTCACGATCTACCAAGCCAAGCTTGCCTATGTTGTTTAATGGCGCAACGGCCAGCTTGAGCGGCGCAGGCGAGCCGGGCAGCCAAAGATGCGACTGGACAAGCGCGTGAGCCGTCTGAGCTACAGAGTAGTCTGCGACCCGCACAGCGCCCCAGCTTCCACCATTTTCCTCGACGTCCGAGATCAGCGTCTCTCCCGACTGCTCGCTGCCCACAAGAACGGTCGCGCCGCCGTATGGCCCGTCGTCGATATGCCTGACATCCGCAGCTTCAGTGACCTGTTTGGCGATGGCGGCTGCGTGGGCGAACTCCTGCGGACGGCGGCGCAGCGAGGTGAAACGAGCCCCCTCAGGGTCTGGCTTCGAGTCCGCCCGTGGGAGTTTGCGGGCGATTACCAGACACTCCGCCATGCCGGTATCGGACGAGAAGGACATGTCGGCACCGCTGGCGGCGATGCTCAACACCGTCACGTCGGTGTGCTCGGTCGCAAGCATCTTCCGGAACCCCTGCCACGACAGGCCGGCGGCGGCAGACAGAGGCAACACCAACGCCAGCACGCCGGCGGGCTTCAGCTTCTTGTCGGCCAGCGCCGCGAACGCAGACGCGACCCCGGCGTTGCCGTGGTAGCATGATCCCTTGCCCAGCCGGTTGAGCCGGGCTCCCATCGCGGTCTGGTCGCGCCGGGTGGCGTCGAAGGCGGCGAACGCGGGGTTCGTAATGTCGGCGTGGGCGCCTTCGTGATTGGTGGCCCGGGTAAACGGCGGGTTCATTATCACGAGGTCGTATCCCTCGTCGGGGAATTCGGCCAGTATCTGGGTTGCGGTCGCCTCGCCGATGCTGCCGGTCCGCAACGCCGGGTCGCTCATGTTGAACAGGGTCAGCAAGGCTGAGGACTGAAGCAGCTCCAGAGAGCCGATTGCCACGGAGGTGTCTCGCTGCCGTCCGTAGGGAACGGTATAGAGGCGGGAGTTATCGAAGTCGCGCGACGGCTCGACTCCCGACAGGGTGGAGCCGGTGATGTGGACGGCCGAGGGCATCACGTCACAGCCGTAGAGCACCTCCTCTATCATCGTCTTGTGGAGCCCGGCGGTGTCACCGCCGGCTCGCTCGTGGCGGGCGGCGACCTGCTCGTACACAGCGGAGAGCAGCGCCCCGGTGCCGCAGGCGAAGTCTGCGACACGCAACTGGCCGATGGCCTCCGGATCAGACCAGTCCACGCCGTCCATCTTGGCGACGGCCAGGCGGGCCAGCAGCGCCGCCGAGGCTGGCAGCGTGTAGAAGGTCGCAAGGTACTTGCGGTCGGCGATGAGACGCTGGAAGATGCGTCCTGTAAGGTCGTGGGCGTTGTCCACTCCGGCGGCGTTGACCGATTGGGCAGTGTCTCTCAGCCGTCTCAGAATCATGGCCGCGTCGCCCGAGGTGAGATGCTGCAAGATATCCCTGGCAATGGCGAAGATGGCCCAGTAGTTGATGGCCAGAATGTCGGTCCAAGCCGCCAGCACTTCACCCTTCGGGTCGGAGACGGTATCCCCGCACACCAGGCTCAGAGGCCTGACATCCTCGTGCATCCCGGCGATCCGCTCGTGAAAGACCATCGCGTTGGCGATGACGGCGCAGGCCATGCGGCGGGTCTGAGGTACGTTGGTCATCCCCAGCAGGCGAGCTATGGAAGTAGTGATGCCGGAGCGTCTCTCGTTCACTGCATCCAAGATCCTGGCGGCCCCGTCGATCCCCCTCTGTAGAGTGTTCGTCGCCTCGTCCACCGCGCGCTGTGGAACGGACACCATGCGGACCAGATCGGTCAGATCCTCGGCCGAGCCCTCCAACCAGCCGGACTCTGGGAAGCGGTTCGCGCCCTCGGACTCCTCGGTGAAGACGCAGTAGGATAGGCGCGTCCCCTGCAGGGCGCCGCCGAGGTCGTAGGCGTCGCCGACCTCCTCCGGGTAGCGACGGGCGATGGCGGCCTCGATGGGTTGACCCGTGGAGGCAATCTCCAGCCCGAGCCGGGACTTTGCCTCGCTCTCGGCGGTTGTGGCAGGCATGTACTCCGCCTCGATCACAACAGGCGAGCGCCCAGGCTGCGTAATCAGGATGTCGGGACGCAGCGCCGGATAGCCCGCGATTGTTCGGGTGTTCTCCGATCGCACATTGCTCCGGGACGACATGTCTCGAAGCAGGCTGGCAATGGCGTTGTTGACGTTCGGCTCGGTCTGGCGAGGCATGCTATCCGGTAGGTGGCTTACTATCGTATAGGCACGTCGGTTCCGCAACCCTCGGATGTGGCGGTCCGATCTTAGCACAAATCTTCTAACCTGTCGGCATCCGGGACAGGCGGGGCGTCTCCATGCAAGTCGCCTCTATGTTTCTGAGAGTATGTCGAGGTAGGTCTGGATCGCGGCCTGCGTCGGAACGTAGGCGGTGCTGCGACCTCTGCCGATCCTCCTGAACATTCCCCTCTCCACTAGCGCGTTGAAGTCTGCTGTCGCCTGTAGGCTGGACCGGCCGGTCACCTCCCGATGCTCGCGGTTGGTGATGCTGCCCCTTTGGCAGGCTGCCCAGAGGGCAAAGAGCTGGCCTTGGGTCAATTCCACGTCCGCCAGCGCCTCCGTCAGCATCGTCATCTCAGCGACCACTCTTTCGATTCGGGCTTGGAAGGCTTCGGCCTGGATCGTGTGTGCTTGGAGGTGGTACTCCAGCCAAACGGTCACGTCCTTCGGCGGGGAGTAGCGTGCTCCAAGCGTCGACGCCAGAGCGGCGTAATATCCCTGCTGGTCCCTGCCGTAGTAGGCCTCAAGCGACACCAGTGTCTGAGACCTGAACCCGGCGAGATGCATGACTAGCGACTCGACGACTCTGGCCGTCCGGCCGTTCCCGTCGGTAAACGGGTGGATGGCGACCAGATTCAGGTGCGCCAGCGCCGCCTTTACGGCCGGGGGATACTCGTGGCGTGAGTTCAGCCACTGAACGAACTCCCTCATTAGTGGCGCCACGTCATCTGGAGGGGGCGGAAAGAAGACTCGTCGACCCGTGACGCGGTCGACCACGAAGTTCTGGTCGGTCCTGTACCTACCCGGTGCGTAGCCGGACGCGAGGTTCTTGGACACCAAGAAGTGGATCGTGCGGATCGTCTCATCGGTCACCACACGGCCGGCCCCGGTGGCGAGGGACTGTATGTACGCCATCGCGTCGCGGTAGTTCTCGACCTCCCGGACGTGCTCAGCGGGTGCGTTGACCGGGCTGCCTGCAAGCACAGTGCGCACCTGCTCGAGCGTGAGCGTATTCCCTTCGATACGGGTCGAGTAGTGTACGCTCTCGGCGAGCGCTGCTCGTCTCATCTCGCCGCTGAACTCGTATGGAAAGGACGAATAGGGATCGAGCTGCTCGCGCGCGGCTGCAATCCGGTCGAGCGCCTCCCTCATGGCGAGCGTGAAGCTGAAGTCGAGATAGAGCATTTGGTTATGCGATTAAATCACATAGTGGATAGGATTATATAACATTTTAGCCGTGAATCAAGAAGTGGTAGAATCGCTAGGTCATGCCGCTCGAGAATATCGTGGTTCGCGGCGCGCGCGAGCACAACCTCAAGAACATCGACGTCACGATCCCCCGCAACAAGCTGGTGGTGATCACCGGCGTGTCGGGCTCGGGGAAGAGCTCGCTCGCCTTCGACACGATCTACGCCGAGGGGCAGCGCCGCTACGTCGAGTCGCTGTCGGCCTACGCGCGCCAGTTCCTAGGCCGGATGGACAAGCCCGACGTCGACTACATTGAGGGGCTGTCGCCGGCCATCTCCATCGACCAGCGCGGCGTGTCGCACAACCCGCGGTCCACGGTCGGCACCGTGACCGAGATATACGACTATCTGAGGCTCCTCTTCGCGCGCGCCGGCACGCCGCACTGCTACCGGTGCGACCGGCTGGTCGAGCGCCAGACGGTGCCGCAGATAGTCGACGCCGTCCTGGAGCTGCCGGAGGGCAGCCGGATCCAGATCATGGCGCCGATGGTGCGGCGGCGCAAGGGCGAGCACAAGGAGGTGTTCGAGGAGGCGCGGAAGGCCGGGTTCGTCCGGGTGCGCGTGAACGGCGAGGTCCGCGACCTGTCCGAGAGCTTCGACCTGGACAAGCAGCGGTGGCACACGATAGAGATCGTCGTCGACCGGCTGGTGATCGGCGACAGCGCGGAGCGCGGACGGGTGGCCGACTCGGTGGAGACTGCGCTGAGGATGGCCGACGGGACGGTGCTGGTGGCCGATGCGAACGGGGACGAGAAGCTCTTTTCCGAGCAGTTCGCCTGCGTCCACTGCAACATCAGCCTCGGAGAGCTGGAGCCGCGCACCTTCAGCTTCAACAACCCGCACGGCGCGTGCGCGACCTGCACGGGCATCGGCTACCGGCTGGAGGTCGACCCCGACCTGGTGGTGCCGGACAAGAGCCTGAGCCTCGACGAGGGGGCTGTCCAGCCGTGGGCGCGGTCGGGCTCTTCCAGCCCCTGGCTGTCCAGCCTGATGTCGTCGGTGGCGAGGGCGCACCGCTTCTCGACCAAGACGCCGGTCGGCAAGCTGTCGAAGAGGAACCTCGACATCATCCTGTACGGTACCGGCGGCAAGCCGGTGCGGATGAGCCACAAGACGAAGAAGGGCAAGATGTACGAGTGGAACACCTCGTTCGAGGGTGTCGTCAACAACCTGGAGCGCCGCCACCGTGAGACGCAGTCGAGCCACGTCCGCGGGGAGATCGAGCGGTACATGGCGTCCCGTCCGTGCCAGTCGTGCGCGGGGCGCAGGCTGAAGCCGGAGGCGCTGGCCGTCCGGGTGTGCGGCCTCAACATCATGCAGGCGACCGACAAGTCGATAGGCCAGGCGCTGGAGTGGGTCCGGCAGATCGGCGGCGACGCGTCGAGCAACGGCCGGCCGGCCGAGGTTCTGACGCCGAGGCAGAAGGCTATTGGCGCGCAGATACTGAAGGAGATCGAGGGACGTCTGCGCTTCCTGCTGAACATCGGGCTCGACTACCTGACCCTGTCGCGGACCGCCTCCACTCTGAGCGGCGGAGAGGCCCAGCGCATCCGGCTGGCGACGCAGATCGGCTCCGGCCTGATCGGCGTGCTGTACGTCTGCGACGAGCCATCTATCGGGCTGCACCCTGCCGACGACCACCGCCTCATCGAGACGCTGAAGCGTCTGCGCGACATCGGCAACACGGTGCTGATCGTCGAGCACGACGAGGCGATCATGCGGTCGGCGGACCATATCGTCGACCTGGGGCCGGGCGCAGGAGAGCACGGCGGCCACGTCGTCTCGACCGGCCCGGTGGAGACGATCATCGACACGCCCGAGTCGCTGACCGGCCAGTACCTGGGCTTCCACCGACAGATATCGATGCCGTCGTCGAGGCGCCCGCCCGGCGCCGACTGGCTGACGATACGCGGCGCGCGTCAGAACAACCTGAAGGGGATCGACGTCCAGATCCCGCTCGGCGTCTTCGTCTGCATCACCGGCGTGTCCGGCTCCGGCAAGAGCACGCTGATCTACGAGGTGCTGTACAAGCACCTGGCGCAGCACTTCTACCGGGCGAAGGACCGGCCGGGGGCGAGCGACGGGATCGGCTCGGTCGAGCTGATCGACAAGGTGGTCAACATCGACCAGTCTCCGATAGGGCGGACGCCGCGGAGCAACCCGGCGACCTACACCGGCACCTTCACCCCGATACGGGAGCTGTTCGCCACGGTGCCGGAGGCCCGGATGCGCGGCTACAAGCCGGGCCGCTTCTCCTTCAACGTCAAGGGCGGGCGGTGCGAGGCGTGCTCGGGCGACGGGCACATCACTATCGAGATGCAGTTCCTGCCGGACGTGACCGTGCCGTGCGAGGTGTGCGACGGCAGACGGTACAACCGGGAGGCGCTGGAGATCGAGTTCAAGGGGAAGAACATCGCCGACGTGCTGAGCATGACGGTCACGGAGGCGCTGGAGTTCTTCTCCAACATTCCGAGGGTGCGCAACAGGCTCCAGACGATGTACGACGTCGGCCTGGGCTACATCCGGCTCGGCCAGCCGGCGACGCAGCTCAGCGGGGGAGAGGCGCAGCGCGTCAAGCTGTCGACGGAGCTGTCGAAGAGGGCGACGGGCCAGACGCTCTACATCCTGGACGAGCCGACGACGGGCCTCTCATTCGAGGACTGCGCCCACCTGCTGAGGGTGCTGCAGCGGCTGGTCGACGCGGGCAACACGGTTGTCCTGATCGAGCACCACCTCGACCTGATCAAGAGCGCCGACTGGATCATCGACCTCGGCCCGGGCGCGGGCGAGGAGGGGGGCCACCTTGTCGCGGAGGGCACGCCGGAGGAGGTGGCGGAGATGGACCACTCGCACACCGGCCGTTGGCTGAGCGCGCACCTGAGCCGCAACGGAGCGACGGCGCTCCGGGAGGCCGCGGCCGCGGATTAAGATCACCCTCACCTCAATCCTCTCCCGTCGAGGGAGAGGAGAGTCCCTTCTCCCCTAAGTGGGAGAAGGTTAGGATGAGGGGGTCTGTGGCCACGAAATGGACGAGGAGGGGGTCATAGACGAGAGCGCTCTCAGAGAGCTACTGCTCCGCTTCAGGGACGGCGGCCTGCCGGTCGACGAGGTGGTGTCGTGCCTGAGAGGGCTGCCCTACCAGGACCTCGGCTTTGCCAAGATCGACCACCACCGCGCGATCCGCAAGGGGTTCCCGGAGGTGGTCTACGGGGAAGGAAAAACGCCGGAGCAGGTCGCCTCTATAGGAGAGGCGGTGCTGGGCCGGTCCGACAGGCTGCTGGTGACCCGCGCCGGTCCGGAGGCGTTCGCTGCCCTGGCAGAGCGGGCCCCGGACGCCCGGTACGAAGAGACGGCCCGGACGATCGTCGTCGACCGCCGGAGCGGGACGAAAATACCGGGCGTGCTGGTCGTGTGCGCCGGCACCTCCGACCTGCCGGTCGCGACGGAGGCTGCGGTGACGGCCGAGGTGATGGGCTGCGCGGTCGACCGTCTCTTCGACGTCGGAGTTGCTGGGATGCACCGGCTGCTCGACCACCTTCCGGCGCTTCAAGCGGCTCGCGTGATCGTCTGCGTCGCCGGGATGGAGGGTGCGCTGCCCTCGATAGTCGGGGGGCTTGTAGCCGCGCCGGTCATCGCGGTGCCCACCAGCGTCGGGTACGGGGCCAGCTTCGGCGGCGTGGCCGCCCTGCTCGCGATGCTGAACAGCTGCGCACCCGGCGTCGCGGTCGTCAACATCGACAACGGCTTCGGCGCGGGATACCTCGCGGCGGTGATCAACGAGGCCGCGTCGCAAGGGGAGTAGTCCCATGCAGAACCCCTGGGCGGTCCCGTGCGGGGTCGCCGTCCCGCAGGTCTTCACGGAAGGCGGGTCGGACATGGCGCTGGTCGCGGAGCACGCGGCGCGGGCGGAGGAGCTCGGCTACGACGGCCTCTGGGTGCAGGAGCAGATCTTCGGCGCGGCGCCATCGCTGGAGCCGATCGCGCTCCTGTGCTACGTGGCCGCGTTGACGAAGCGGGTGCGCCTCGGCACCGCGGTCGTCATCGCCTCGACGCGCAACCCCGTCCATCTCGCCAAGGCGTTCGGTTCACTCGATCACATGAGCGGGGGCCGTCTGATCGTCGGGATCGCTCTGGGCGGCCGGCGGCGGCAATACCCACTGCTGGACGGGCCGGAGGAGCGCCGGGTGCGCCACTTCACCGAGAGCATCGAGGTGATGAAGGCGCTGTGGACGCAGCCGGAGGGTTTCCATGAGGGCGTCTTCTGGAGCCTCGACGGGCTGGCGATGGAGCCCAAGCCGGTGCAGCGGCCCCATCCGCCGGTCTGGCTCGGCGCGCGCCACCCGGCAGGGCTGCGCCGCGCAGTGAGGATCGCGGACGGCTGGATGGGCGCGGGAAGCACGACGACGGAGGAGTTCTGCGGCCACGTCCGGGTACTGCGGGAGGAGCTGGAGCGCACCGACAGGGAGGCGACGTCCTTCCCGATCTCCAAGCGGGTCTACGTCGCGGTCGACGACGACGCGGACCGGGCCGAGCGGAGGCTGCGTGAGTGGTTCGGGCTCCGGTACGGCAGCGAGGACTTGGCGTCGCGCGTGTCGGTGTGGGGCAGCGTCTCCCGCTGCGTCGAGGGTCTGCAGGAGGTGGTCGACGCCGGGGCGCAGATGCTCATGCTGAACCCGGTGTTCGACGAGATGGAGCATCTGGAGACGCTCTCCGCCGAGGTGCTGCCGGAGTTAAGGCCGCCTGAGTGACCCCGGCTGAGCCGTATTTCCTGAGGGAAGAAAAAGCCAATGGGAACCTTCAGCGTGGAGATCAGCATAGGAGACTCCGAACGCAAGCGTTGGAAGCCGCTTGACGCCCTGGTCGATACGGGAGCATCGATCACCGCGGCCCCGGCGTCCGTCCTGCGTGGGCTGGGCGTCACGCCCTCGATGCGCCAGACCTTCCGGTTTGCTCAGGGCGAGGTCAGGGAGATGGACGTCGGGCAGACCTGGGTGCGGGTCGAGGAGAAGGAGGTCGTCACGCTCGTCCTGTTCAACGACGAGGGCACGCCGCCCCTGCTCGGAGCCCTGACCCTCGAAGCCGCCTTCATGGGCGTCGACCCGGTCGCCCAGAAGCTGGTCCCCGTCAAGGGCCTTATGATGGCGGCGGCGTGAGTTCGGCAGTATGTGTTTCGTTAGAGTCGCTGCAAGATGCGTTTGCCCTGGCTGAAGATCCTGCTCGATCGTTAGCGGTAGACGTCCCGACGGTGTCCAATCTTGACGACGGTCACGACCATTTCGGTGTCGTCAACTGAGTAGACGATCCGATACCGGCCCTGCCTCACCCGGAACTGCTCCAGGCCCGACAGCCTTACGCATCCGCGGGGACGCGGATCGGTGTAGAGGCGCCCAACACGCTCAACGATGCGGCGCCGGTCGGCTCTGCTTCTAACTGCTTCGAGCTCTTTGACCGCGGACGGCTTGATCTCCAGCCTATAGCTTGCCACGCTGACGCAGGTCCTGGACTACGTCTGCGAAGAGCAGTGAGGGCTCGGCCTCGCGCTCCTCGAAGGCCGCGAGGTCCTCAGCATCCTCCAAGAAGCTGGACCTGACCGCCTCGTTCACCAGCTCGGAGACGGAACGCTCCGTCTCCGCCGACTTGAGTCGCAGAACCCTGTGCAGCTCCGGGTCGAAATAGACCGTCGAACGTCTCGGTGTAGTTCCCATGGTCTCACTATAGCGCTGAAACGCTATGACGTCTACTCTCCACCTCGGTCGTGAGGTGACGGACGCCCCCGGTCGCTTACAGCTTTTCCAGTATGTGGCCTGCTATATCCATAGCAATGCGGGAGCCTCTTGGGTTGCCGACTGCAAAGAAGAGTTCAAACAACGGAGAGCCCGGACTCCCTGTACGAGCCCGCACCTGCGAATCCGTCGACGTAGGTCAGCGTGAATGGCCGGTTCTTGAGCGCCGTGGTATACGCATCGAGGTATGCCCGAAGGATATCAAGCTTCTGTTCCGTCCATGGACCTCCGAAACGTGGGGAGGTCACTTCACCTCAACTCCCCCAACGGGCATCTGTCTCCATGTCTCTCCGTCTATGACGGCGGCTTCTCCCCCACGCTTGTTCCGCACCCCGCCAAGCTGCTTCAGAAAGAAGGCGACCCCTGCCTTGCGCGACTGATCCCGCAGGCCTCGTACCCATTCCAAGCTCATCGGCCTGGCCGACGGTCCGCTCTCACCACCCGCAATCACCCACTGTACGTCGCCGGAGTCCAGCCAGTGACTGAGGTCTACCGCGTCAATCAGCGGCTCGGCGGACACGAAGCGAACGGGCGCAGGTAGCCGTGCCAGCACGGTGATTCGGGGAGCGTACTTCTGGTTCTCGACCGACGTTCCAATCCAGACGTTGGCCGGCCACACGTTGTCGAAATCCCGTCCATACTGCCCCCACCACGCCACTGCCCGGCCGGGCCGCTTGGTCAGCACCTGGAATACGTGCCCACGCTGCTCACTCGCCTTATGCATCACGTCGAACATCCGGTACACAAAGTCGAACGGCACCTTAGGGTGGAACACATCCGACATGCTGTTGACGAAGACCCGGCGGGGCTTTCCCCAGCGCAGCGGGGCGTCCAGCCGCTCAGGCAGCAGTTGCACCTCATGTGGGCCAACTTCATACCCGCGCACACGCATGGCTGTCAGCCGCGGGTATTGAGCGAACATGTAACAGTGATCACACCCAGGGCTGACCTTGGTGCAGCCCGTGACGGGGTTCCAGGTGGCATCCGTCCACTCGATCGCGCTGTTGTCTGACATCCTGCTGCCCGCTAAGGTCGTGTCTTAGCAGAATTAGAACATTAGTGCGCGGCTATGTCAAGTGGCCCGAAGGTCTCATTCCAATGCAACCGCCCTTCCAGGGCGTCGGCTCACATCCGTCTCAGCCGCGGGGCCGACAGCTCGGCGGAGGTGGCGTCGAACCAGTCGACTACCTCGCGGTGGAAGGGGATGCCGTTGGCCCTCCGCTCCAGCACCTCCTCGTGCTCCGACAGGCCCGGATAGAGCACCCGGTCGTGGCCGGGCGCGGGCCGGGTCATCCTGAGCGTCCGCAGCATGTCGTCCATGTTGTCCTTGAAGATGTCGACGTCGGTGAAGGCGGCGATGTCGTAGGCGGCGAAGTAGTTCTTGAACATGCTCTCCCGAGACACCTCGTCGAGCATGGTGGGGACCGAGCCGGATAGCAGCGAGCCGAGCACCTCGACCATCATGGAGAGGCCGTAGCCCTTGTGCGAGCCCTGCTCCCTCGTGCCGCCGAGGAGAAGCTGCGTGTACTCCCCCCTCTCCGGCACCGCAGTCTCCTCCATGATCGGCGTGCCTTCCGCGTCGGCGATCCAGCCGGGGAGTAGGTCCACGCCGACCCGCTTGGCGAGCGAGAGCTTGTTGCCGGCGATGGCGGAGGTGGCGACGTCGAACAGGAAGGGGGGCTCGCTGCGCGCCGGTGCGGCGATCGAGACCGGGTTGGCGCCGAGGCGCGGCTCCGCGCCGAAGGTGGGCAGGACGCCGTCGCCGCCCGCGGTGATGCAGACACCCACCATGTCCCGCTCGGCGGCGAGCATGGCGAAGTGGCCGACGGCGCCGAGGTGGCCGCTCATGTACATCGTCACGACCCCGAATCCGATCTTCCGGGCCTTCGCGACGGCGGTCTCCATCGCCTGGCGGCCCAGGAGGATGCCGAGCCCGCCGGCCGCGTCGATCGTGGCCGTCGCGGGCGACTCCCGGACGATGCGCCAGTCGGCGCGCGGCGTGAGCTCGCCGCTGCCGTACTGCTCGACGTAGACGCGGAGCATGTTCGACACGCCGTGCGTCTCGACGCCCCGCAGGTCGGTCATGACCAGGACGTCGGCGCCCTCGGCCGCCGCTTCGGGCGTCTCGCCCATCCTCTCGAATATGGCCGCCACTGTCTCCCTGAGCGACTCCTCCGGGACACGGACCTGGTCTTCCTTCCGAGGCTTGAAGCGCTCCAGCATCTGCCTGCTTCCTCCTGTGGCCGGGCTGGTTCTCTCGTAGGCGCCTGCGGAGCCCCGCCCCAGGTCCTTCGCTGCGCTCAGGATGACAAGAGGTAGGCGCGGCTTCAGCAGACACCCCTGCTCCGGCGTTCACGCTACGGTATCATACCCACTCGCCGCGATACGCGGTTGAACGAGGCGAGCGCGCGACCTGTTACAATGCGCCCGGACGTTATTTCCAGTAGAAGCAGGACGATGATCGGAGACCTCAGTGGCAGGACGGCGCTTGTGACCGGGGCCGGGTCGGGCATCGGCAGGGGGATCGCGCTCACCCTGGCCGAGCAGGGCGCGTCGGTGGCCGCCACCGACCTCAGTCCGGAGTCGGCTCAGGCCACCGCGGACGCCTTCGCCGACGGCGCGAGCCTGGCGCTGGCGCTCGACGTGACCAGCCGGTCGTCGGTGGAAGCCGTGGTAGACCGGATCGTCTCCGAATGGGGCCGGGTCGACATCCTGGTGAACAACGCGGGCATCCCCTCCGGGTCGGTGGTGGGCGGCGAGGACAGCGAGGAGGACTGGGACAGGACCTTCGCGGTGAACGTTAAGGGGACGGTCCACTGCTGCAACGCGGTCGTCCCCCACATGCGGGAGCGTCGCTACGGGAAGATCGTCAACATCGCCTCGATGGCCGGCCACTCGCCGAGACGGAGCTCGGGGGCCTACGCCGCGAGCAAGGCTGCAGTTCTGAGGCACACGAAGGGTCTGGCCGACTCCCTGGCGGCGGACAACATCAACGTCAACGCCATCTGTCCGGGCGCGGTGTGGACGCGGTTCCAGGAGGAGACGTCTGAGATCAGCCAGAGCAGGGACCCGTCCCTCGCGGGCAGGTCGCTCGAGGAGCTGTTCCTCGACCGGTACGAGTCGGTCATACCGCTGGGTAGGCCCCAGACGCCGGAGGATATCGGCAAGATGGCGGCCTTCCTCGCCTCCGAGGACGCCCGGAACGTGACCGGGCAGTGCATACACGTCGACGGCGGCGTCATCCTCCGCGACTGATTTTTCAGGCGAGGCAGGGGAGTCCCCCATCTCAGTCTTCCCCGCGGACGGGGAGGTCTTACCCCTTCTCCCCTGGTGGGAGAAGGTTGGGATGAGGGGGACGGAATGGGGACACCCTCACCTCACTCCTCTCCCATCGAGGGAGAGGAGGTAAAATGTCGGCCCTGCGCTCGATAGTCGACTGGCGTCCCAAGACGCCCTTCTTCTATGGCTGGGTGGTGCTGGGCGCGGCCGCGTTTGGGGCCTTTGCGGCGACCGGCGTGACCCAGCTGGTGCTGGGAGGTATCCAGAACCTCATCTTCGAGGAGATGGGGTGGGACCGCGGAGTGATCGCCTACGGCGTCACGATTGGCACGTGGGCTTCCGGCCTCCTGACGCCCCTCTTCGGAGCCCTGGTCGACCGTCACGGGCCGCGCCTGCTGATGCCCGCCGGTCTCGTCGTTGTGGGAATCTGCCTCTTCGGACTCTCTGGAATAAGCGCCGTGTGGCACTTCTACGCTGCCTACATCGTCGGGAGGGCGATCACTAACCCGACGCTCATCGGTGTCGTCCCCCGGACGGTCGCTGTCAACTTCTTCCAGCGGCGCCGCAACTTCGCGCTCGGGCTGCAGGCGATGCAGCGTCCCATCGCGGGCGCGATAAACATCCAGGTGATCTCGGCCGTCGCCCAGCGGTATAGCTGGCGATCCGCCTACCGGGCCCTCGGCGTCTTCGCGCTGGTGATGGTGCTGCCCTTCCTGCTGCTGATGCGGAGGCGCCCCGAGGACATCGGCCTCAGACCGGACGGCGACGGCGAACCCGCATGGAAGCGGGCGGGGAGCTCCGGCGCACGTCCCGGAGTGGTCCGGGAGGCCTCGTGGAGCGCGCGGCAGGCGCTCGTCACCCCGGCCTTTCGGCTCATCATCGCCGCCGAGGCGCTGATGATACTCAACGCGGGGGCGATCGACTTCCAGATCGTGCCCTATCTGAGGGACGCCGGACTTCCGCTGACCTACGCGGCGCTGGCGCTGAGCCTCACCTCCCTGCTCGGGGCCATGGGGAACCCGGTGTGGGGCTTCATGGCCGACCGTCTGTCGCCGCGGAGGGTCGCGCTCATCATGATACCGGTCACTGCGGGGGTCACCTCCCTGCTGCTGGCGGTCCACTCGGGGCTGGCCGGCTTCGCCATCATGATCGGCTGGGGTATCGTGTCGGGCGGACTGACGATGCTGGGGAGCATGATGCTGGCGGACTACTTCGGGCGCGCGTCGTTCGGGACCATCGTCGGGCTGACCGGGCCGGTGCAGCTCGGTTTCCTGGGACTTGGCCCCACCTTCGGATCGGCGCTCTTCAGCCTGACGGGGGGGTACACGACGCTGTTCGCCTACTCAGTCGCCGCCTACGGAGTCTCGATGCTCCTCATCTACGCGGTGCGGCGCCCGGTGTATCAGACCGATCGTCGTCGAGCCGGTGGTATATGGGGTCGGTGCCGCTGATGTCGGGCAAATACTGTCCGTCAACCTTGCCGGGGCGGACGTACTTGGCTAGGAAGTCGACCTTGCCGCGGCGCTCGACGCGCCAGACGGCTCCCTCCGCGCCGTCCCGGACGGTGCCGTAGGCTCCTTCGCGGCCAAGCCCGTCGTCCGCCTCGGCGATCGAGTAGCCCCGGTTGCCCCGAAACAGCTCCGCGGGCTGCGACAGCGGCGTGCCGCTCAGGCGCTCGTCGATCTCTGACATTGGAGCGCGCTCCGCCCCACGCATCAGGTCGAACGCGTACCAGAGGCTGTCGAGGCGCCCGTAGACCGTACCGTGGACGAGATACATCCACTCCCCGACCAGGCGCTCCCCGTCGCGCAGCACGTGACGGAAGAGGTCCTCCCGCTCCGCCACCCACTCCCCAAACCGGCGCTGAAACTCGAACGGCGACGTCCAGGCCGGGTAGCCCGCCCGGCCCAGCGGGACGATCCGGCCTTCCAGCCTCGCCACGGCCATGCACGACCCGTCCAGCTTCTCGGTGACGATCACCAGGTCGTGCCGGTCGCGGACCTGTTCCGTGCAGATGCGGGCCTGACCCTCGTGCACCGAGTGGTCGCCCGGGCCGAGGCGGCTGCCGGGCAGGTGGCCGATGCTGCCGTACGACTTCCGGCCCAGGGGCTTGGCGGGGTTCTTGTCGGTCAATCGGGGCGCCTCCTGATCGTTACTGGATGCCCACTTCCTCGGGCATGACGGATGGGAGGGTCTACGCCTCATCGGGGCTTGTGCTAATTCCCGATCTCTTTCAAGATACAGGCAGGAACGGATACAAGGATAGGCCATGAAAAACAATTCCTGCGAGGTGGCGGTCGTCGGGGGCGGCGCTGCGGGGAGCGCGGTCTGCTGCTACCTGGCGGCGGCGGGGGTGGATACGGTGCTGGTCGAGCGCGACGGCGTGGCGGCGCACGCGTCGGGATACTCGGCCGGCGGGCTCAATCCGCTGCAGGGCGCAGGCATCCCCGGCCCGCTGGGTTCGATGGCCATCGAGTCGTACAGGATGCACCTTGCGCTGTGGGAGCCGCTCATGGCGGAGACGGGGGTCGACTTCGCCCCGCGCATCATCTCGGTGGCGGCCGCCGCTTTCAAGGAGTCGGAGCTGCCCGACCTTCATGAGACGGCGAGGCTCCACGAGCGGGAGGAGGATTTTTCCGGCACGCTCCTCGACGAGTCGGAGCTGTACCGCATGGTTCCCGGCCTTGCGCCGGGGGCGGTCGGGGGTGTCCACACCCGAGGCAACGCGGCGCTCGACAGCTATCTCTACACCGTCGCGCTGGCCCGCCGGGCGGAGCAGCTTGGCGTCCGCGTACACACGGGCAACGCGCGGGGCCTCAGGACGGAGGGCGCCCGCGTGGAGGCGGTGCTGCTGGACGACGGCGAGCTCCCGTGCGGGGAGGTGGTGCTGGCGATGGGGCCATGGTCCGCGGCGGCGGAGTCGTGGCTCGGCGCCGCAGTGCCGGTCGCGCCTCTCAGGGGCGAGATCGTCCGCACCGATGCGCCCGGCGTTTTTTTCGAACATGACCTGTCGGGGCTCGGCGTCTCGCTGCACCGAAGGGGAGACCAGGTGTGGATCGGAACGACGGAGGAGCGCCGCGGCTTCGACGTGGAGCCGGACGGGGCGGTGCGGAGGTCGCTCATGGAGACTGCGGCTAGGCTCGCGCCGGCGATGGCGAAGGCCCGCGCGGTGAGGCATACTGTGTGCCTGAGGCCGGTGAGCCCCGACTGGCTGCCCATCGTGGGCCGGGCCCCCGGTTGGAGGAATGCGTGGCTGGCGACCGGCGCGGGGAAGAAGGGGGTGCTGATCAGCCCCGGCATGGGCAGGGCGGTGTCCGATCTGATAACGGCGGGGCGCACGGAGATGCCGATCGGGCCGTTCTCGCCGGAGCGGTTTGAGGTAGGGGAACGATGAAGGTGACCCCTCGAACGGTTGGGAGATCCGGGAGGAAAGACCGGGATGGGGGTGCGCCTCCCCGTACCACACTGTCATGCCCGCGGAAGCGGGCATCCACTCTTGGGACTAGGGGATCGACTCCCGCTTTCGCGGGAGTGACGGGGATAGTGGTCTTTCTGGCCGCTCTCCTTGCCGGCTGCGGCGGGGAGGAGGGGCCTCCGCCCGAGGTTGCCCCCTCTCCCACGCCAGCCGCCGAGGCCGCGCCCGCGCCGTCCAACGAGCTGAGGATGGCGTTTGCGGTCACCGATCTGAGCGTGGGCAGGAACCGGGTGGCGTTCGGACTGCTGGCAGGGGAGGGGGGGCCGCTCAGGGACGCCGAGGTGGAGCTTTCGACCTACTTCCTGACGGGAGAGACGCAGGAGGGGCCGCTGGAGACGGTGCCTGCGGTGTTCCGGCGCTGGCCCGTCGGCGCGGGAGGGGTCTACACGGCATACGTCACATTCGACCGGTCGGGCAGGTGGGGCCTCGCCGCTGTCGCGGTCGACGCGAACGGGTCGCGCCGGGAGGCGTCGGCGCCCGTCGAAGTGGTGGAGGCGAGTCTCGTCCCGCAGGTCGGCTCCCCGGCTCCCCGCAGCGCGACGAAGACGGCGCGGGACGTCGACCGGCTGGAGGAGATGACGACCGACCCGGATCCCGACCCGGAGCTCTACTCGATGAGCATCGCCGAGGCGCTGGATGCGGGCGCTCCGCTCGTCCTCACCTTCTCCACGCCCGGCTACTGCCAGACCGCAACGTGCGGTCCGCAGCTAGAGGTGGTCAAGGCGCTGAAGCGCAAGCACGGCGGGCGCGCCGGCTTCATCCACGTCGAGGTCTACGACAATCCGCTGGAGATCCAGGGGGACCTGAGACGCGCCCGCGTGGCGCCGGCGGTCTCCGAGTGGAGGCTTCCCAGCGAGCCGTGGACCTTCGTCGTGGACGCCGCCGGCATCGTGCGAGCCCGGTTCGAGGGCTTCGCGACGCGGGAGGAGCTCGAGCCGGCCCTGCTCGACGTGCTGGAGTAGGGGGCGCCCCCATCTCAATCTTCCCCCACGGACGGGGGAAGAGGAAGCGCCCTCACTCCTGTTCCGCCCGTCCCGCCTACCCGCGGGTGGGGAAGAGGGAAAGCACCCTCACCTCAGTCCTCTCCCATCAAGGGAGAGGAGATAAGAACCCTTCCTGTCCCTTCTCCCCTCGTGGGAGAAGGTTAGGATGAGGGGGATGGAACCCCTGCCCACGGGCGCCGTGCTAGAATGGCCCGACGAGGCTAGCTCGGCGCACCCTGCGCAGGGCTGGCCCTCTCGGCGTTCTGGCCGCGGAGTCGTTGCTTGAGCTTGAGCGTGTTGGGCAGCCTGCTGGAGTCGGCGCCGCAGTACCGGTCGATTCTCGACGAGGTCGGCCGGCCGCGCGCCAACGCGAAGGTCCAGGTACTCGCCAACGCCACGCCGTTCGTCCTCGCTGCCCTGGTTCGCTCCCTCGACGCACCCGCACTGGTGGTCACGCCCCGGCCCGAGCAGGCGAGGCGCATGTACGAGCAGATCTCCCTCTGGTCTGACCCGGCCGCGACGGTCCTACACTTTCCGGAAAACGAGAGCCTGCCCTTCGAGCGGATGGTCTCGGACGCCGATACGACGCGCCAGCGGCTTGAGGTGCTCTCCGTCCTGGCCGGCGCGGAGGAGTGGCCGCCGCTCGTCGTGGCCTCCGCGTCGGCGCTGACGCAGAAGACGATCGACCCTGACCGGTTCCGTTCGGGCAGCCACACCCTTCGGCGGGGCGACACTGTCGACATGGAGGAGCTCCTGGAGCGGTGGAGGAGGATGGGGTACCGGTTCGAGCCGGTCGTCTACGCCGTCGGCGACGCGAGCAGGCGCGGGGGCATCCTGGACATCTATCCGGCGGGCTCCGACGCTCCCGCGCGCATCGAGCTGTGGGGGAACGAGGTCGACAGCATCCGGCTGTTCGATCCCGAGACGCAGCGCTCGACCGAGGTGGTCGACGCCGTCTCGGTCGGGCCGGCCGGGGAGACGCTGCCCGGCCTGGCGGACCCCGGCGCGGTCGGGCGTCTGACCGCGCTGATGGACTTCGCCAACTGCACCGAGGCGAGCCGGGAGCGGCTTCTCCATGAGATGGAGCTGCTGGCCGGAGGACATGAGATCGAGGAGCTCGAGTTCTACGCCGGCCTCCTCTCGACGGGCCTGCTGCTCGACTATCTGCCGGAGGAGACGCTGCTGGTGATGGCGGGGCCGTACGAGATCGCGGAAGCCGCCTGGGAGGAGGAGGAGCGGGCGCACGGGCTGCGCCGGACGAAAGAGAGCCGGGGGGATCTGCCGACCAACTTCCCCTCGTCGCAGGTCGGGTGGCGCGAGGTGGAGGAGCGGCTCGCCGGCTTCACGCGCAGGCTGGAGGTGCTTCCCTGGGGGGCGGAGGAGCTGACGTACGGCGCCGTCCACGCGCTGCAGATCTCCTCCCCGCCGGCCTTCCTCGGCAAGCTCGACAGCTTCGTGGAGGAGGCGGACGAGCTGACGGCGGAGGGGCACGTCGTCGTCGCCGTCACGTCCCACGCTAGGAGGCTGGGAGAGATTCTGACCGACGGCGGCGTGCCGTCGCGTCTGCCGGAGTCGCTGGAGGTTTTTCCAGACGCTGGCGTCGTGACGGTGCTGCGGCCTCAGGGGGCGGGGCTGAGCGACGGGTTCGTCCTGAACGTCGAGGGACGGCGGCTGGCGCTCTTCTGCGACACCGAGATATTCGGCACGACGAAGCAGCGGCGGATGCGGAGGCGCGTGTCCGGCCGGCGGGCCGCGGAGATGTCCGATCTGTCGCCGGGCGACTACGTGGTGCACGTCGAGCACGGGATCGGCCGGTTCATGGGCACGGGCCGCCTAGCCGATGACGAGGGCGGAGGGGAGTACCTAGTGCTCCACTACGCGAACCAGGACAAGCTGTACGTTCCCGTGGGGCACCTGGACCGGGTTACTCCGTACGTGGCCCCGCTGGACCAGCCGCCGTCGCTCACCCGCCTGGGGACGTCGGAGTGGCGCCGCGCGAAGGCGCGGGCCGTCCGGTCGACGCGGAAGATGGCCGCCGAGCTGCTCGGCCTCTACGCGGCACGGGAGCTTGTCGACGGCCACGAGACGGCTCCCGACACGCGGTGGCAGTCGGAGCTGGAGGAGTCGTTCCCCTATGAGGAGACGCCCGACCAGGCGGAGACGATAGCCGACGTGAAGGCCGACATGGAGTCGGGACGGCCCATGGACCGGCTCGTCTGCGGGGACGTGGGCTACGGCAAGACGGAGATCGCTCTCCGGGCCGCCTTCAAGACGGTGATGGACGGAAGGCAGGTGGCAGTGCTGGTGCCGACGACGGTGCTCGCCCAGCAGCACTACGTCACCTTCTCCCAGCGTCTCGGCCCCTTCCCGACGACGGTGGAGGTGCTGAGCCGCTTCCGCACCGACCGGGAGCAGCGGGAGGTCGTCGAGGGACTGGCCTCGGGCCGGGTCGACATATGCATAGGTACGCACAGGCTGATCCAGAAGGACGTGAGGTTCAAGGATCTGGGGCTGGTGGTGGTGGACGAGGAGCAGCGCTTCGGGGTCTCCCACAAGGAGCGCCTGAAGCGGATGCGCGAGGAGGTGGACGTGCTGACGCTGACGGCGACGCCCATCCCGCGGACGCTCCACATGTCGCTGGCGGGGGTGCGCGACATGAGCACGATCGAGACGCCCCCTGAGGAGCGTCTGCCCATCAAGACCTACGTCTCGGAGTTCAGCGACGAGCTGATCCGGGAGGCGATCCTGAGGGAGCTCGACCGTCAGGGGCAGGTCTACTTCCTGCACAACCGCGTCCACAGCATCGACAACATGGGCGGCTACGTCCGGGCGCTGGCGCCGCAGGCGCGGATAGGAGTGGCGCACGGCCAGATGCCCGAGGGCGAGCTGGAGCGGACGATGACGCGCTTCGCCGCGGGCGAGATGGACGTCCTGGTGTGCACGACGATCATCGAGTCGGGCCTCGACATCCCCAACGTCAACACCCTGATCATCAACCGCGCCGACGCATTCGGGCTGGCGCAGCTCTACCAGCTGCGGGGCCGGGTGGGACGGAGCGCCCGGCGCGCCTACACCTACCTGCTGGTCCCGCGGGCGCACGGCCTGACGGAGGCGGCCGAGCGGCGGCTGAAGGCGATGCTGGCGGCGACGGAGCTGGGCGCGGGGTTCCGCATCGCGATGAAGGACCTTGAGATTCGCGGCGCGGGCAACATCCTGGGCTCCGAGCAGAGCGGTCACATCAATGCCGTCGGCTTCGATCTCTACACGCGCATGCTGTCGGGCGCGGTGGAGGACCTGAGGGCGCGCCGGGCCCTGGGCCAGACCCGTCCGGAAGAGCGGGATGGGCAGGAGTCCGAGCCGATCGACGCCCTGCGCCCGCCGGAGGCGCCGGTCGTGGAGCTCGGCATTCCGGCGAGCGTCCCGCAGGAGTACGTCGGCGACCTGACGACGCGGCTGGGCATCTACCAGCGGCTGGCGACAGTCGGCACGCTTCCGGAGGTGGACGACCTCGAGCGGGAGATGGCCGACCGGTTCGGGCCCGTGCCGGTGGAGACGCAGGATCTGCTATACCTCGCCAGGCTGCGGAGGCGGGCGGCGCCGGCCGGAGTGGAGTCGATCCTCAGGAGGGATTCCGCGGTCGTGCTCCAGCTGAAGGACGAGGTGGGCGGAGCCGGCGAGGCGCTGCGCAAGACGCTCGGGAGGGGGTTCACGGTAGGGAATACGCAGATCAGGATGAGCGTGTCGAAGAGCCGTCGGGGCTGGCAGGCCCCGCTCGCGGAGGCGCTCGACAGGCTGGCCGCCTTCCGCGAGCGTGTGACCAGCCTGCGGGCGGGAGTGGGATAGGACAATCGTCTATCCCGTTCGGCCCCGCATCAGGTGCGGGGCAGGCTCTGAGCTTGTCGAAGGCCCCGTTTGTGGTTCGACAGGCTCACCACGAACGGACTTTGGACGCTGTGTCGACCATCGCTCGTGTCCACGGTCTGTCGGTGTACGATGCTGTCTACGTCGAGTTGGCCCGGAGACGCGACACGACGGTCGCTACTCTGGACGACCGTCTCGGTCAGGCGGCCGCCGCGGAGGGACTGTCGCTGGTAGAGTAACGCTTCGAGCCGTTCGTCGACGGCTCGAAGCCGGAGCGATTGACGCGGACACGGCATCCTAGTACGGTACGCCCATGAAGAGTTCGACTGCTGTACGGGAGCGCATCGTCCCCCCGATCCCGACGGCGGGCATCCCTCCGGATATCCTGGCGAAGGTGGAGCGCGCGCGCCGCAACGAGATCATAAGCGACACCTATCCCTACGAGACCAAGCTGTCCCGGCGGCAGTACGAGCGAGAGAAGGCCGCCCTGCAGGTCGAGCTGCTGAAGATGCAGAGGTGGGTCAGGGATACCGGCCAGCGCATAGTGATGCTGTTCGAGGGGAGGGACGCCGCCGGCAAGGGCGGGACGATCAAGCGCTTCATGGAGCACCTCAATCCCCGCGGTGCGTCGCTGGTCGCTCTGCCGTCCCCGACCGGGAGGGAGCGCGCGCAGTGGTACTTCCAGCGCTACGTCCAGCACCTGCCATCCAGCGGGGAGATCGTCTTCTTCGACCGTTCCTGGTACAACAGGGCGGTGGTGGAGCCGGTGATGGGCTTCTGCACGCCGGCCCAGACGCTGCGCTTCCTCCGGGACACCGTGGTGTTCGAGGAGATGCTGATCAACGAGGGACTGCATCTGTTCAAGTTCTGGTTCTCGGTGAGCCGCGAGGAGCAGCTCAGGAGGGTCGTATCCCGCGCCCGTGACGGACTCAAGCAGTGGAAGGTCAGCGACGTCGACGTCCGGTCGCTGCCCCTGTGGGACGAGTACACGGAGGCCAAGAAGGCGATGTTCGCGGCCACCGACACGAAGGCGTCGCCCTGGGTCGTGGTCAAGTCTGACGACAAGAAGCGCGCCCGCCTGAGCTGCATGCGCTACGTGCTGCGCAGCCTCGAATACGACCCCGAGGTCGGGCGGCGTGTGGAAAAGCCGGACCCGAAGCTGATCGGCCCCGCCAAGAGCCTCTACGCAAAGGGCGAGGTCTGGTAGCTCAACTTCCCCCTCTTCCCCCGTCCGCGGGGGAAGACTGAGATGGGGGTCTTCCTCCTACGGCGCCTCCGCGAATCCGCCGCGCAGCGATGACGAAGGGCGTGGTATCCTCGACAGGCGGACGCGGGCGGTGCTAGGACGCACGACGATGAAGAAGACCATCTACCTTGCCAACCCGTACGGGTTCTCCGCTCAGCAGAAGGCGGTGCTGCTGCCGCGGCTGGTGGAGGCGCTGGAGGCGCTCGGACTGGAGGTCTGGGAGCCGTTCGCCCGCAACAACCAGGGGGACTTCCTGTCAGCGGGCTGGGCGTATCGGGTCGGCCAGAAGGACCTCCGCGACGTCGTGGAGTCGGACGCCATCTTCGCCGTGGTCAACGGGGTCCCTCCCGACGAGGGCGTGATGGTGGAGCTGGGCGCGGCGATCGCGCTGGGGAAGCCCACGTTCCTGTTCCGCGACGACTTCCGCCGCGTTACCGAGAGCGAGGAGTACCCCCTGAACCTGATGCTGTTCACCGGGCTGCCCGAGCATGGCTGGCAGGACTACTTCTATACCTCGGTCGAGGAGATCGCCTCGCCCGAGAAGGCGCTGGCGCGCTGGGCCGATTCCCCCTGATTGACGGGGCGGCCCGGATATGAAAGGCTGTACGACAAGCCGTTAGGAGGAACACCTGATGAGCTGGACCTCGCTGAACAAGCTCGGCGGCATCGCGTTGGTCGTTGGGCCGATTCTGTCGATCGTCTTCTTCCTGTTGCAGCCGGGAGGCCTTTTCATCGACAGCGCGGACTCGACGGACGCTGTGGGCTCCATCACCGCCCTCGCGTCGAACACCGCGCTTACGAACCTCACGGCGATCGTGATCTCCTTGGGGCTTGCGATGATGGTCTACGGCTTCTACGCCGTTCAAAGCGTAACCAGGGGCGGCGGCGGGGACGCCCTTTCGCGGTTCGGTCTTCTGCTCATAGTCGCCGGCTCATTCGGGTGGGTCCTGGCGCAAGGGCTTACCCTCGTACTTGCCGACACCAATCTGCAGAAACTCGAGACCATGGTTCCCGTATACGCGATAGAGTCCGGCACCACCTTGATGTCGGCCATGGCCGTCTCTCTGGGGATCCTCACGTTCAGTCTTGCCCTCTCGACCAGGGACGACTTCAACAGGATAGCGGCGTTGGTGATAGCCGCCGTCTCAGTCGTCTCTCTGGTCTCCTTCATCATCGCCGCCAGCATCCCGGAACAGACGGATACGATGGTCATGGTCGGCAGGATATGCTACTTCCCATGGGTTATCTGGGCCGTCATGCTCGGCGTGGGCCTCATCAAGAGGGACGTTGCGGAAGAGTAGGCGGGGCTGAATTCGACCTAGCCCAGCGACGGGAGCAGCGGCGGCAGCTCCATCAGCGTCTCGATGCGGGGGCAGCCGTCGTATTGCGGGTGGTTGCGGTCGCGGTCGAGCAGGACGGCGACGATTCCGGCGGTCTGCGCGCCCTGGACGTCCGAGCTTAGCTGGTCGCCGACGTGTACGGCTTCGCCGGGCTCCACTCCGGCCTTTGCGAGCGCGGCGCGAAATATGGGCGCGTGGGGCTTCTCGGCGCCGACCTCCAACGAGGTGACGGCGAAGTCGAGATATGGGGTTAGCCCCATGCTCTCCATCAGCTCCGGGCCGGGCAGGTTCATGTTGGAGATGAGCCCCAGGGTCAGCCCCTGCTGCTTGAGGATGTCGACCGCAGGCAGGACGTCGTCGAACCGGGCCATCCTGTAGGGTATAGCGCCGACTCGCCTCCATATGAACGCCGCCTTCTCGAGGCTCACATCGGCTCCTGCGCCCGCCAGGATGCGCCTCTCGTACTCGGCAAAGAAGCGCTCCCGCGCTGCATAGTCCATGCGGCGCACCGGGTCGCGTGCGTTCTGCCGCGCCATGAAGTCGTCGGCGAGGGCGTACCCGGCGGTGATGCCCTCGGGCGTGACCTCGATCCCGAAGTCGGCGCAGGCCTCCGACTGTATCTCGTACCGGGAGGGGCTGAATCCGGCCAGCGTTCCGTACAAGTCGAAGAAGACGGCGGTGATCATCGCCCGTTCATGATAGCATCGTGCGATGCGCGAGTCCGGGATGCGAGCCGGAAAGCTGCCGCTGGAGCTTCTCTCCGAGCTGTTGGACAGAGTCAAGTCCGACGACCCCCGTGTGGTCCTGGGCCCGAGGCCGGGCGAGGACGCCGCGCTCATAGACATGGGCGACCGCTACCTGGTCGCCAAGTCGGACCCGATCACCTTCACGACGGACCTGATCGGATGGTACCTCGTGCAGGTGAACTCGAACGACCTAGCCGTCATGGGAGCCATTCCCCGGTGGCTGCTGGCGACGGTGCTGCTGCCTGAGGGCACGCATCCGGACGCGGTGCGAGCCGTCTTCGAGCAGCTGCGGAAGGCGTGCTCGACGCTAGGCGTCTCGCTGGTCGGAGGGCACACGGAGATCACCTACGACCTCCCGCGTCCGCTGGCGGTAGGCGCGCTGCTCGGAGAGGTCGGCAAGGAGGACGTGGTGTTGACCTCCGGGGCGCGTCCGGGTGACGTGGTCGTCCTCACCAAGGGCGTGGCCATCGAGGGGACGGCGATACTGGCGCGGGAGGCGCGCGATGAGCTCGTGGAGGCGGGCCTCGACGCCGGCATGGTCGACCGCGCGTCTCGGCTGCTGTTCGATCCCGGGATAAGCGTGGTCGGAGACGCGGCGGTCGCCCGCGCCGCGGCCGACGTCCACTCGATGCACGATCCGACCGAGGGCGGGCTGGCGACGGCGCTGCGGGAGATGTGCGAGGCTGCGGAAGTGGGCGTCGTCGTGGACGGCGACGCGGTCCCGGTGCTGCCGGAGAGCCGCGCCGTCTGCCGCGCCCTGGGGCTCGATCCGCTGGGGCTGATCGCCTCGGGGGCGCTGCTCGCGACCGTCTCGCCGGAGGAGGCGCCGGCGCTGGTGGCCGCGCTGGAACGGGAAGATATCGCGGCCGGAGTGATCGGACGGGTGACCGTGCCCGAGGAGGGGCTGCGCCTCAGGACCGAGGACGGCCTCCGGGAGCTTCCGGCGTTCGACCGCGACGAGCTGGCGCGGTTTTTCGCGGGGTGAGTATCGGGCTAACTTGCCCTTTCGGGCACTTCTGCCCTACAATCAGGCTGTGACAGGCCGACCTGAAAGGACGACCCAGATGATACGTTTCGCCTATCCTGCCGAGCTGTGGCATGCTGGGCCGGATGAGGTCATCGTCTCGTTTAGGGACGTTCCGCGGTGCCACACTTCCGGTTCGGACGAGACTGAGGCCCTGGCGGAGGCACAGGACGCGCTTGAGGAGGCGATAGCCGGGCGTATCAGTCGAGGAGACCCCATCCCTACGCCGAGCGAACCGCTTTCGGGTGAGCGCATGGTCGTCCTCCCCACCGACATGGCCGCAAAGGCTGCCTTTGCGCTTGCGTTCAAAGAGAGCGGCTTGACGCGCGTTGCGCTCGCCGAACGTCTCGGAACGGACGAGAAGTCGGTGCGTCGGATGCTCGATCCGCGGCATGGCACCGCCCCCAGCCGCATCAATAGAGCTTTGCGTGTTCTAGGCAGCGAGCTTGTGGTAGAGGTGCGTGAGTTAACAGTCGCCTAGTCCTGGCATCATGTCGGCGCGGGCAAGATGAGTAGAGTGACGCAGACTCTCCTGGCAGCCGCGCTCTTGGCGGCTGTGACCGCCTGTGGCGGAGCCGATCCCCAAGCGTCCGAGTCGGAGTCCCTGACCACGGCCTCGACTCCGGCTTCGGTTTCGGCGTCCCGGGCCCGCGCCCCGGAGCCGACGGTCACTGCCACGCCGACGCCTCCACCTACGGAGACGCCTGCGCCCGCGCCGCCCGCGACAGCCACGGCCGCACCCACAGCCCCTCCGACTCCAACTTCCGCTCCGCCGCTTTCCCCCACTCCGCCCGCGTCCACGCCGACGCCTCCGCCCACGCCCACCCCGCCATCGCCCACGTCCACGCCGACGCCTCTGCCTACGTCTACACCCGTGCCGTCTCCCACACCCACGCCCACGGTGGGCAAGGAAGTGGGAGACCGCCTCCCCAGCATTGAGTTCCAGCTCACTGACGGCTCTTCGCTGACGACCGTTGATCTGCTGGCCATGAACAGACCGGCGTTCCTGTTCTTCTACACGGAGAACTGAGCCGAATGCACCGTCGCGTTGCGGCGGCTCAGGGACATCTGGGACGACTACACCGACGTCGTCGACTTCTACGCGCTCGAGACGGATCCGTTGGCGGAGTTGTCGGAGATCGCGAGGGTTGGGAGAGAGCGGGGCTACTCTTGGCCTATAGGCAGGGCGGCACGCAACGCCCTGTCAGAGCTGGGGATCCGGGTCCACGCCACGAAGGTCGCCTTCGACGCCTCGGGTACGATCGTCTATCGCGCGAGCTACGCCCAGGGCGATGCGGCGACGTGGCGCGGTGTCTTCGATGACCTGGCCGGGCAGTAGATCTTACCTCTTCCCCCGGCTCCGCGGGGGAAGATTGAGATGGGGGCTCCCCTCAAGTCTGAACACTTGCCTCGGGGCCGCACCTCGTTTGACGCCGTTTTTTGGCCGATGATACACTGAGCCTACCGGTGTAAGCGCGTTCATGGGGCCTCGCCGTGCCTGAAGGCTACGACGTAAACTGGATGGCGGTGCTGCTGGTGGGAGGCGTTGGCCTGGCCGCCGTTCTCGGGATGTTCCTGGCATCCTTCCTGATGGCCCCCAAGCGGAAGTCCGCGGCGAAGGAGATGCCCTACGAGTGCGGCATCGAGCCCGCGCCGCACCGCTGGTCCCAGATCAACATCCGCTACTACGTCTTCGCGATCCTGTTCCTGATCTTCGACGTCGAGGCTGTTTTCTTGTTTCCGTGGGCGGTGGTGTTCCTGAAGACGGCTCCGGTGGTCTTCTACGAGATGATTATCTTCATAGGCATTCTCTTCTTCGGAGTGGTGTACGGCTGGCGCAAGGGGGTGCTGCATTGGAGGTAGGACTGGGACAGGGCTACGAACCCGGACGTGGCAACAGCCCGGCCGACAGCCCCTTCGAGCGGGTGCTGCCGAACGCGGTGACGGCCAGGTCGAGCGAGCTGTTCGCTCTGGCCCGGAAGTCCTCCCTGTGGACGCTGTCGTTCGGCCTCGCCTGCTGCGCGATCGAGATGATGAGCACCCACATGTCGCACCACGACCTGGACCGGTTCGGCGTCATCACCTGGCCATCGCCGAGGCAGGCGGACGTGATGATCGTCGCGGGAACGGTGGTGAAGAAGATGGCGGCCCCGATCAAGCTCCTGTACGAGCAGATGCCGGACCCGAAGTGGGTGATCGCGATGGGAAGCTGCGCGACGAACGGCGGGCCGTACTACCGGTCGTACTCGGTCGTGATGGGGGTGGACCACCTGATCCCGGTCGACGTCTACGTGCCCGGGTGTCCCCCACGGCCCGAGGCGCTGATGTACGGCATCATGCAGCTCCAGGAGAAGATCTCGAAGGACGCCGAGCAGCGTGGCGCAGCGTCATAGGCGCGGCCCGGAGGCTCCGGAGGCGCCCGTAGCCCTGGACGCGAAGGGCGAGGCGCTCTCCGAGCTCCTTCCCGAGGTGCTCAGTGGGTTCGACGTCGAGATGGGCGCGGCGGTGGACGAGGTCGTCGTCACCGTCAGGCCGGACGACCTTCTCGCCATCTGTCGACTGCTGCGGAGTGATCCGAGGCTCGACTTCGACTACCTGCGGTGCCTGTCGGCCGTCGACTACGTCGAGCGGATCGAGGTCGTCTACCACCTCTTCTCGCTGAGCAGACGGCACAAGGCCGTCATCAAAGTGTCGCTGCCGCCGGAGGAGCCGCGGGCGCCGTCGGTGGTGCCGGTGTGGAGGGGCGCCGACTGGTTCGAGCGGGAGGCGCACGACCTCTTCGGCGTCGTGTTCGACGGCCATCCCAACCTGGCGCCGCTCCTTCTGTACGAGGGCTTCGAGGGCTATCCAGGCCGCAAGAGCTTCCCCTTCCACGACTACGACGAGTGGTAGAATGGTCATCGACAGGCCAGCGTCGACTATCAGCGAGCACGGCGTCCAAGAGTTGAAGATCGAGTGAGGCGTAAGCCGCCATGACGACCATAAAGTATACGAGTGAGCTCTTCCGGGAGGGCGACTGTTACGTCGGTCTGTGCCGCGAATTGGACGTATCCAGCTTCGGCGACAGTCCCGATGAAGCCAGACAGGCGCTTCAGGAGGCCGTCGAGGCCTTTATTGAAGGCTGTGAGCACTTGGGTACCTTGACTGAGGTTCTAGACGAGTCGGGATTCGAGTTGGTGGACGACGTCTGGAAGCTGCGCGACCGGGTCACTGCGGATGAGATTGCGGTAGTTGCTTGAGTCATCGCGTAGGCGTATCGTCCCTATTCGGCATACGACTCTCGTCCGAGTTTTTGAACTGTATGGCTTCAGCGTCCAACGAACAAGAGGCGACCATCTGATGATGACTAAGCCGGGAGTAAGACGCCCGGTGGTAATCAAAACGAGCCCTAGGATGGTCGCCGTGACACACATCCGGACCAACATGCGCACGGCAGGGATGAGCAGAGAGACGTACTTTCGACTGCTGGACGATATCACCTAAGATGCAGGTTCATACGCAGCCCACCCAGCAGGCCGACACCGTCGACATGATGGTGAACATGGGGCCGCAGCACCCTAGCACGCACGGCGTCTTCAGACTGGTGCTGTGGATCGAGGGGGAGCGGATCGTCCGGGCGGAGCCGCACATCGGATACCTCCACAGGGGATCGGAGAAGCTGTGCGAGGGCGAGCAGTACAGCCAGATCATCACCCTGTTCGACCGCCTCGACTACGTGTCCAACCTCAACTGCGAGCTGGCCTTCTGTCTCGCCGTCGAGAAGCTGATGGGCCTGGAGGTGCCGGAGCGGGCTGAATACATCCGCGTCGTCCTGTGCGAGCTGAACCGGATCGCCAGCCACATGCTCTTCTACGGCGTCTACGGGCTGGACGCCGGGGCGATGACTCCCATCCTGTACGGCTTCAGGGAGCGGGAGAGGATCCAGGCGCTGTTCGAGAGCGTGACCGGCGCCCGGATGATGCACAACTACATCCGCGTGGGCGGCGTTCACGAGGACGTGCCCGACGACTTTGTGGAGCGCGTCGGCTCGCTCGTCGAGACGCTCAAGCGCGGAGTGGAGGAGTGCGACGAGCTCCTATCGAACAACGAGATGTTCCTGGCGCGGACAAAGGGCATAGGCCCGGTGAGCGCCGAGGAGGCGGTGGCGTTCGGTGTGACCGGGCCGGCGCTCCGGGCGAGCTCGGTGCTGGAGGACGTCCGCATCTCGGAGCCCTACTCGATCTACGACCGGTTCGACTTCGGCATCCCTGTCGGTACGCACGGGGACTGCTGGGACAGGTACTACGTCCGCCTCGAGGAGATGCGGCAATCGCTCCGCATCGTCGAGCAGGCGATGGAGCAGATGGAGGAGGGGCCGATAACGGCCAAGGTGCGGCGCATAGCGCGCCCTCCGAAGGGAGAGGTGTACGTGCGTACCGAGTCGCCCCGGGGAGACTTCGGCGTCTACCTCGTCAGCGACGGCGGAGACAAGCCCTACCGCGTCAAGGTGCGGGCGCCCTCCTTCGCCAACCTGCAGGCTCTCCAGCACATGCTGAGGAACGCCTACGTCGCCGACGCCGTGGTGGTGCTCGGCTCGATAGACATAGTGCTCGGAGAGGTGGACCGGTGAGCGGTGAGTCTCATCGGGAGCTCCCTGCTACAATCAAGCCTGTGAGGCTGCCATTAGTCTCCAAGAGGGACGAAACACTATGAATATTCCACTCACGCCTGACATCGAGCGCACGCTTATTGAGCAGGCCCGCAAGCTGGGAACCACTCCCGAGCAACTCGTCCTGAACAGCCTGATGGAGCGATTCTCGCCGCGACTGGCCTCTGGCGAACAGCCAGAGTCAGAGAGAAAGCGAGCTCTGGCAGAGCTTCTTCGCGATCACTCCGGTGTCTTGGATAGCAGAGAGCACGTCCCCGGCGGCGCAGGCATGTCCGAAGGCACCAGCCGGGCGTTCGCCGTGATAGTGACCAAGAGGCATCGGCGAAGAAGAGCGGAATGACCCTGACCGACGCAGGCCCCTGGTCGCACTGCTTGACGCCGGCGACCAACATCACGCCGAATGTGTCGATGCCTTGCATCGGGTGCCGTCGTTTCCACTGCTCACTACCTGGGTCTGTTTCACCGAAGCCATGTATCTGCTTGGCGAGGTTGGCGGCTATACATACCAGGCAGCACTCTGGGATCTGATAGGGACTGGCAGGCTCGTACTCCACGATCTGGCGTCACAGGAAGCCGATAGGATGGCGGCGCTAATGGAGCAATATAGAGAGACGCCGATGGATCTGGCAGATGCTTCCTTGGTGGCGGTGGCTGAGAGTCGTTCTTTGCGACGAGTGTTCACCATTGATGCGGACTTCTACATCTACAGACTCGTTGATGGATCCGCGTTGGAGGTCATACGATAGAGAGCAACCAGTCCAAGGTCCCCAAGGTCATGTTCGAAGAGGTCGATAGGTGACCCTCCTACAGGGCGTCTACTACACGCTCGGTGCGCTGGGCCTCATGGTCTTCCTGTCGGTGACTGTGCTGATCCTGACATGGATTGAGCGCAAGGCGCTGGCCCGGATCCAGATGCGCATGGGGCCGATGCGGGTCGGCTTCCACGGCGCGCTCCAGCCGATAGCGGACGCCATCAAGCTGGTGACGAAGGAGGACATCCTGCCCTCCTGGGCAGACCGGCGCGTCTACTGGCTCGCTCCGCTCGCGGTGTTCGTCCCGTCGTTCCTGCTGTGGGTGACGATCCCGGTTGCGCAGGACCTGGTGCTGGCCAACCTGGAGCTCGGGCTCTTCTACATCGTCGCCTTCTCCGTCCTGTCGGTGTTGGGGCTGGTGATGGCCGGGTGGGGCTCGGCGAACAAGTACGCGATCCTGGGCGGGCTGAGGGCGGCGGGGCAGCTCGTCAGCTACGAGATCCCCTTCATCATGGCCCTCTTGGCCGTCGCGATGCTCGCGCAGTCGCTCGACCTCCGGGAGATCGTCGCCGGGCAGGCGGCGGTGGCCAACGCGCTGATACAGCCGCTGGGGCTGTTCATCTTCCTGGTGGCGTCGCTGGCCGAGACGGGGCGCACGCCGTTCGACATCCACCACGCCGAATCTGAGGTGGTCGGAGGGCCGTTCATCGAGTACAGCGGCGCGCACTGGGCCGTCTTTTTCCTTGCGGAGTACGTCAACACCTTCACCGTCGCGGCGATCATGACCCTCCTCTTCCTCGGCGGATGGAGATGGCCGGCGATGCCGTTCGACGGCGCCCTCCACTCGGCGCTGTCCGCACTCTGGTTCATGGCCAAGACCTACGCCGTCATACTCGTGATCATCTGGATACGAGGCACCTATCCGAGGCTGCGCATCGACCAGCTGATGGCCTTCGGCTGGAAGCTCCTAGTGCCGCTCTCCTTCATCAACATCGCCGCCACCGGCGCCGTGCTCTTCTACGGGTGGCCCCTATGGTCACTGACCCTCATCTCTCTGGTACTATTGGCCGGGACCTTCTACATCATCTTCAGGCGGCCCGGAACACGGACGGATAGAATGACGGTAACGGTTCATCCTGCCCACACCGCGAGGACGGCGCCCTCCGCTCAGCCTGCCGCGTCGCCCGGGGCCGACCTGTGATCGGCTTCCTCGAGGGGCTTCTCGTGACCGTCCGGACGGCGCTCCGCCGTCCGGTGACCGCGCAGTACCCGGACCCCCGCATGAGGATCGAGGTCGCCGACCGGTACATGGGCTTCCCGGCCCTGACATGGGACTACGACGTGACCGAGCCCTACTGCACCGGCTGCATGGTGTGCGTCCGCGACTGCCCGACGCAGTGCATGACCGCAGTGATGAAGGACAACCCCCGGCATGAGGAGGGGAAGAGCCGCCGCCGCAAGATCATCGACCAGTTCGAGATCAACCTCGGCCGATGCATCCTCTGCGGCATCTGCGTCGACGTCTGCAACTTCGACGCCATCGAGATGAGCCACGAGCACGAGCTGAGCAAGTACGAGCGGAACGGGAACCGGGTGGATCTGGAGCAGCTTCTCCAGATGGGCAGGGAGTTCCAGGCCGCGACGGAGTGGACGCCCACCCAGCCCAAGAAGAACAGCGGAGTCCCGGTGAAGAAGCCGCCCAGGAAACCCGTCGAGGCGGCGGAGGCAGCCGGGGATCAATGATATCGGCGTCGCTGGTGCTCTTCTATGCCGCGGCGGCGCTCACGCTCGGCGGCGCTCTTGCCGTGGTGCTGACCCGTAACATCGTCTACGCCGCCTTCGCGCTCCTGGCGTCGCTGATGGGCGTCGCCGGCGTCTTCCTGCTCGCCTTCGCCGAGTTCCTCGCTCTGGTGCAGGTGCTGATCTACGGCGGCGCCATAGTGATCGTCATCCTCTTCTCCCTGATGCTGACGCGGATCGAGGACTTCAGGGTGCTCTCCGACAACCGGCAGTGGCCCTTCGCGGCGCTGGCCGCGCTCGGCGTCTTCACCCTCCTGGCGGCGGCCATCGTGGGCACGAGCGTCCGGACCGTCGAGCGTCGGAGCGTCGGCTTCGAGACGCTGGGCGAGACGCTGTTCGTGCAGTGGGCGGTGCCGTTCGAGGTGGCCTCGCTGGTGCTTCTGGTGGCGCTGATCGGAGCGATCGTGCTGGTCCGGACGAGCGGAGGCCGCGATTGATCGAGCTTGCCCACTTCCAGGTTCTGAGCGCGGCGCTGTTCGCCATCGGCATCTACGGCGTGCTGGCGAGGAGGAGCGCCGTGCTCATCCTCATGTCGATAGAGCTGATGCTCAACGCCGTCAGCATCAACCTGATCGGGTTCGCGGCCTTCGTCGACTTCGCCGAGTCGCAGCGGGCGCTCGGGCAGGTGCTGGTCATCTTCGTCATCACCATCGCGGCGGCGGAGCTCGCGCTGGCCGTCGCGATCATCCTGAGGCTCTACCGGAACCGCTCGTCGGTCAACGTCGACGAGATCGACCTGATGAAGTGGTAGGGAGATGATAGGCATCGAGTGGGCGTGGGTCATTCCGGCCCTCAGCGCCTCCGCCTTCTTCCTCGTCGTCCTGTTCGGCAGATGGTTGCCGATGCGGGGCGCCTTCATCTCCATAGCGGCGGTCCTGCTCGGCTTCGTCCTCTTCTGGTTCGTGCTCGCCGATCTGATGACGCGCGGCGACGCTGGCTTCAGCGTCGACTGGATCGTCGTCAGCGACCTGACGATCACATGGGGCGTCATCGTAGACCGGCTCTCGGTGACGATGCTCGGCCTCGTCACCTTCGTGGCGCTGCTCGTGCAGCTCTACTCCGTCGAGTACATGCGGGGCGATCCCCGCTTCGGCTGGTACTTCGCGGCCCACGCGCTCTTCGCCGCGGCGATGCTGGCGCTCGTGCTGGCCGACAACCTCGTTTTTCTGTACCTGGCGTGGGAGCTGGTCGGCCTGGGGTCGTACCTGCTGATCGGCTTCTGGTACGAGCGCCGCGCGGCGGCGGAGGCCGCCAAGAAGGCATTCATCACCACCAGGATCGGCGACGTCGGTCTGCTCATCGGCATCATCCTGCTCTACCGCGCCACGGGCACGTTCGACATCTCGACCATCTTCCACGCGGTAGAGCAGGGAGGCATCGGACAGGGGACGCTGAACGCCGCCATGTTCCTCATCTTCCTGGGCGCGATGGGGAAGTCGGCGCAGTTCCCGTTCCACGTGTGGCTGCCGGACGCGATGGAGGGCCCCACGCCCGTCAGCGCGCTGATCCACGCCGCGACCATGGTCGCGGCCGGCGTCTTCCTGGTCGCAAGGCTGATGCCGCTCTTCGAGGCGGCGCCGGTCGTGCTGCTCGTCGTCGCCTGCGTCGGTCTCTTCACCTTCGCCTTCGCCGGAACGCTCGCGCTGGTGATGACCGACCTGAAGCGCGTGCTCGCCTACTCGACCATCAGCCACCTCGGTCTGATGATGCTCTCCCTCGGCGCGCTCGGCGTCGCCGCGGCCATACTCCACCTGCTCGCCCATGGCGTATCGAAGGCGCTGCTCTTCCTCGGCGCCGGCAGCGTCACGCACGGGACGGGCAAGACCGACATCCGGGAGATGGGCGGGCTGTGGCGCAGGATGCCGCTCACGTCGATCACCTTCATCATCGGCGCGGCGTCACTTGCCGGAATCGTGCCGCTCAGCGGTTTTTTCAGTAAGGAGGAGGTGCTGTACGCCGTGCTCGAGCACAGGCATCCCGCGCTCCTCGTCCTGGCCCTCGCCGCCTCCGTCCTGAGCGTGCTGTACATGGCGCGTGTCACCTTCCTGGTCTTCTTCGGACCGGACAGGGGGGGCGGAGACGCGCACGAGTCGCCGTTGCTGATGACGCTTCCCCTGCTCCTGCTCGCGCCCCTCGCGCTGGCGCTGGGGATCATCACCTTCGGCTGGAGCGACGCCTATCCCGGCTTCGGCTCCTTTCTGACAGGGGCGGGCAGGCACTCCGCGGAGCCGCTGCTGCTCGGCGTGTCCGTCGGGATTGTCAGCGGCGGAATCTGGGCGTGCTGGTCCTATTATGTGATCAACAGACGTCCGGAGTGGGAGCCAGACGCGCCTGACCGGCAGACCTATCCGGTCACCTCGCGGATCGCAATGGCGTCGCGTCGGCTGCATCGGCTGATTACCAACGGCTACCACATGGACGCCTTCTACCAGTGGGCGGTGGACCGCGTGGTGCTGGCGTCGAGCCGCTTCGTGGCGCTCTTCGACCGGATCGTCGTCAACGACACCGGCGTCGACGGCCCTGCCTGGACGGTCATGCTGTCCGCGCTCCGCCTCCGCCTCGTCCAGTCCGGGAAGGTGTACAACTACGGGATGGCGATGGCGGTCGGAGCCCTGGGCCTTGGCCTGATATGGTGGGCGCTGGCTGGGTAAGAGTCCTCATCTTTTCCTCTGTGGGCCTGCGCTCCTGCCTCTTCCCCCGCCCCGCGGGGGAAGATTGAGATGGGGGCCCCACGTCAGAGGGACGGCAGATATGGCTGTGAGGAAGCGTATGGTATGATTCGGTAGTCTCCTCCGTGTGCATTAGAAAAACAGGCGGAGTGCCGCTATGTCTCTGGACTACACCGACATCATTATGATCGAGCCGGGCAAGCGTGGCGGACAGCCGTGCATCCGGGGCCTGCGGATTACGGTCGATGACGTGCTGGAATACCTGGCGTCCGGAATGTCCGAAGACGAAGTCCTGTCCGACTTCCCGTATCTGACCCGCGAGGACATACAGGCGTGCCGCGCATTCGACGCAGACCGCAAGCTACGGGTGGTTTCGCTGTCTAAGCCTTGATGCGCATTCTGGATTAGATTCGTATGGTTGAACAGAATCCCAATACATCCATAAAGATACGCTGGACTCGGTGTTGTTCTTATGCTGCTGCCGCTGATTTCGATCATGGCGTGTACATTCACGAATGGCATGACAGAGCGTATTATATTGGTAGCACAGCACCTTCCTTCGGTAGACGATTCAATTCAGGTTATCGGCACTGGATAGATGGATGCTTGGAACGCGGTGCAAAACTTTTTTTTGGGCGTCTCCATGACCCATTGTTGCCTAAAAACCCATTTTGTCTCCATGAATGGGTGTATCGAGAAGTTGATGTGCCAGATCGCCAGCGTAGCGAATGAGAGTATGCTGTCCCAGATTGAAAAGGACTTAGGGAGAAAGAAAGTACATCCGGATATCATTGATGTGGAGGGTGTCCTTATAGAAAAATTAAAACCGTGTAAGAACATGGAGAATAGCGGGAGCTATCTTGGTCGTTTGATAGTTTCCCTATCAGGGTTCAGTCATTCCGGAGATGTGCCGTCGTACGTTAAAGAATTTGGACCGATGTTGAGCGTGACGTGCTCGCTTCCTTCAAGCTCCGAACTCTGATCGCGTCGACGATGTGTGGAGGTAGGCTGTAATGACCGATGTAGCACTGCTGGACCGAATCGTTGTCGATCCCGGCGTCATGGTTGGCAAGCCTGTTATCAGGGGGACACGCCTCACCGTGGCGCACATGGTCAACCTGCTGGCGCACGGGATGACGGTAGATGAGATTCTCGCAGAGTACGACGGCCTCGAACGCGAGGATGTTCAGGCCTGTCTGGCCTTCGCGGCGCGGTCTCTTCAGGACACGACCTTCATGCCGCTTGCCCGCTGAAGCTACCTGATGCGATTCGTGGTTGACGAGAACATGGGTCCATCGGTGGCCCTATGGCTCGCCACGATGGGCCACAACGTAGTCTCGGTGTATTCGGAATCGCGCGGGATTTCGGACGACGACATTATTCAGAGATCATACGAAGAAGACAGGATACTGATCACCTGCGACAAGGACTTTGGCGATCTGGTATTCCGAGAACGGCGCCCGCACAGGGGCGTCGTTTTACTGCGTCTCGAGGACGAGCGGCCCGCGATCATTGTTCGGGTGCTGACTAGGCTCCTCGACGAATATGCTGACCGGCTTGGCGGGCGATTCGTGGTGGTAACCGAAGACCGGGTCCGATTCGCCGGCCCCGTTTAGCGATGGACGCCCTCGACTCATACGCGCTCCTTGCCGTCATAGCCCTTCCCTTAGCGGGGGCCGTCGTGCTGATGGCCGTCCCCGGCGACCGCAGGACGGCCGTCCGGTACACGTCCGTCGCCGTCGCCTTCGTGACGATGCTCCTGTCGTTCTACCTGTTCGCCGCGTACGACCATGGCGTGGGCGGCGTCCAGTTCGAGCGGACCTGGGAGTGGCTGCCGCTTCCGGGGGCGTGGCCGCTCGGAGACCAGGGCATATCGCTGGCTCTGGGCCTGGACGGCATCTCGGCGCCGATGATGCTCCTCTCCGGCATCGTCATGTTCACCGGCGTGCTCGTGTCTTGGAACGTCACCGACCGCGGCAAGGAGTTTTTCGTACTGTACTTCGTGCTGCTCTCCGGCGTGTTCGGTGTATTCGCCACGCTGGACATGTTCTTCTTTTTCTTCTTCTACGAGCTCGCGGTGCTCCCGATGTACCTGCTCATCGGGGTGTGGGGGAGCAGCTCCGACTTCGGCAGCTTCATACGCACCAAGGAGTACGGCGCGATGAAGCTCGTCCTCTACCTCGTCGCGGGCAGCGTGCTCGTCTGGGTCGCGATCATGGCGATCTTCGTCGAGGCCGGCCTGGGGACGTTCGACATCCGGGAGCTGGAGGGCGCGGCCCTCTCTCCCAACTTCCAGAAGCTCTTCTTCCCGCTCCTCGCCGTCGGGTTCGGCATTCTGGCGGGAATGTGGCCCTTCCACACCTGGTCCCCGGACGGCCACGTGGCGGCCCCCACCTCGGTGAGCATGGTGCACGCCGGCGTGCTGATGAAGCTGGGCGCCTTCGGGATCATACGCATCGGAATGCAGATCATGCCCGTCGGCGCGGAGGCCTGGATGCCCGTGCTCGTCGGACTTGGTACCGTCAACGTGCTCTACGGGGCCTGGTCGGCCATGGGGCAGACCGACCTGAAGTACGTCGTCGGATACTCGAGCGTCAGCCACATGGGCTACGTGCTGATGGGCATCGCGACGCTGCACCCGCTGGGGCTCAGCGGGGCCGTGCTCCAGATGTTCTCCCACGGGATCATGACGGCCCTCTTCTTCGCGGTCGTCGGCGTCATATACGACCGGACGCACACTCGTGACACGATGGTGCTGGAGGGGCTGGCGAAGAGGATGGGCCTGACCGCCGCCCTCTTCACCGTCGCCGGGCTGACGTCGCTCGGGCTGCCGGGACTGAGTGGATTCGTCGCAGAGCTGCTGGTCTTCATCGGTCTCTTCAAGACCTATCCGATCGTCGGCGTGCTGGGGATCATCGGCGCGGCGGTCACGGCCGTCTACATCCTCCGCCTGCTGGCCAGGGTCTTCTTCGGACCGCTCGGCGAGCGGTGGAAGGACCAGGTGGACGCCTCGCGCCTTGAGGGCTTCTCTGCGGCCGTCCTCGTCGGCTTCATCCTGCTGGTGGGCCTCTTCCCCTTCCCGTTCATCAGGGTCATCGACGTCGGCGTCGCAGAGCTGCTTGCGCGCTTTCCGGGTGCCGGATGAGCAACGACTTCACGCTCCTTCTGCCTGAGTTCCTGGTCACGGGCCTCGCCTTCCTGGTCCTGACGGCGGACTTCGTCCTCCGGCCCGCGCGGAAGCACCTCCTGCCCTGGCTCTCGGTGGCCGGACTGGGCTGCATCCTCGCCTTCACGCTGCTCCGCCTCTGGGGAGAGGACGACAGTCTCTACGAGGGGCTGCTGCTGGTCGACGGCTACGCCCTCTTCTTCAAGATATTTTTCATTGTGCTGGGTGCCGCGGTGGTTTTCATGTCCATGGAGTATGTGCGCCGCCACCTCTCTCATCCCGGCGAGTACTACGGGATCCTGCTCTTCACCGTCGTGGGCATGATGCTCCTGGCCGGCTCGGGCGAGCTGCTCACCGCCTACATCTCCCTCGAGCTGCTCAGCTTCGGGCTGTATGTCCTGGTGGCCTACGACCGGTACAACCCCAAGTCGAACGAGGCGGGCGTCAAGTACATCCTCCTGGGTGCATTCTCGTCCGCGCTCCTGCTGTTCGGGATCAGCCAGATATACGGGCTTCTGGGGACGACCAGGTTCGACGGCATCAGCGAGGCGCTGGCCGCCGGCGCCGGGACCAGTCCGGGGCTGGTGGCCGGCCTCGTCCTGATAGTCGTCGGGCTGGGCTTCAAGGTCGCGGCGACGCCGTTCCACATGTGGGCGCCGGACGCGTACGAGGGTGCCCCCATCCCGATCACCGCCTATCTGGCCGTCGGATCGAAGGCGGCGGCCTTCGCGCTGATGCTGAGGCTGTTCACCGAGGGTTTGCTGCCGGGGTCTCCCGACTGGCAGCTCGTGGTGGCCCTGCTGGCCGCGCTGACCATGACGGTGGGCAACCTCGGCGCGCTGGTGCAGAGCAATATCAAGCGGCTGCTGGCCTATTCGAGCATCGGCCATGTGGGCTATCTGCTCGTCGGAGTGGCGGCGCTGGCCGCCGTCGGAGAGGAGGGTCGCGTCGACGTCCGGCTCTCCCACCTGGCCTCGAACGGCATCATCCTGCACATCGTAGCCTACGGAATAACGAACATGGCGGCCTTCCTGGCCATCAGTGCCGTCTACAACGCAACCGGCAGGGAGAAGATCGGCGACCTTGCCGGGCTGGCGAGGCGCGCTCCGCACCTGTCCCTTGTGCTGACGGCCTCCCTCTTCTCGCTGGCAGGTCTGCCGGTGTTCGCCGGGTTCGTCAGCAAGTTCTACCTGTTCAACGCCGCCGCCGCGCAGGGGCTCCTCTGGCTCGCCGGCCTCGCCATCTTCACCAGCCTGATCTCGCTCTACTACTACCTGAACGTCGTTCGGCAGATGTACATCGAGGTCGGGGAGGACATGTCGCCCATTCGCGTACCGGCGCTGACGACCGGCCTGCTCAGCCTGCTCTTCCTGGGCATGGTCTTCGTCGGAGTATACCCCGCGCCTCTGATGGACGCGATACAGCACGCCAGCGACGTGATCATGTCGTCGGACGGCGTGCTGATGCTGGTGCAGCGGTAGAGGGTTCAAGTGAGAGGGAGAGCGACGGACCAAGCCAACTGGGGCTATTCGGCTGGCTCGGATGATAAACTGAACGATCGATCAGGCAGCAGAGGAGCTTTGATGACTCAAGAGGGAGAAGAAAAATACACGCGCGGCATGGTCGTCGTCGCCCACGCCGACGATGCCGAGTACGGCTGCTCGGGCACGGTGGCGAAGCTCTGCTCGGAGGGCTGGGAGATGGTGTACGTCATGTGCACCGACGGGAGCAAGGGCAGCAGCGACCGGGAGATCAGCCAGGCGGAGCTGGCGGCAATGAGGCGCCGGGAGCAGATCGACGCCGGCAGGGTGCTGGGCCTGAAGGACGTGGTCTTCCTCGACTACGAGGACAGCATGCTGCAGCCGACTCTGGAGCTGCGCAGGGACATCGCCCGCGAGATAAGACGGCACCGTCCGGACGTGGTGCTCTGTCCCTACCCGATGCGCAGCCTCGACGGCGGGTGGGGCGTCGGCCATCCCGACCATCTGGCGGCGGGAGAGGCGGCCCTCTCGGCGGTCTTCCCGGCTGCCCGCGACCACATGACCTTCCCCGAGCTGCTGGAGGCCGGTTTCGAGCCCCACAAGGTGGCCGAGGTGTGGGTCATCGGCCATCCCGACCCCGACCTCTGGATCGACGTCACGGAGCACGTGGAGACGTCGATCCGGGCGCTCCTCGAGCACAAGTCGCAGGTAGGCTACGCTCCTCCGGAGTCCGTCGGAGAGCGGATGCGCGAGTGGCGCAGGAGCCGCGGCGAGGGCCGCGGCATCCAGTACGCAGAGGCCTTCCGCCGGATCTCCTTCCGCCGCTAGGAGGGCGTCTAATAAGGAAGTCCGTTCGCCCTGAGCCTGTCGAAGGGCTCGCCACGAACGTTTCGGCTGTCTTGTTAGCACCCTCTAAGGCCCCGTCCTGTCGCTGCTAGGGTACTCCCCGGCGTAACGCGGTCTCTCTTCCCCTTCCCCCGGCTCTGCGGGGGAAGGTTGGGATGGGGGTCTTCCGCCCCCTACTCCAGCGGCGGAGGCGCGTCCGCGTCGTCGTCCGTGTACACTGAGTGCTCCTCCGGCGGCCCGATGGCCAGCCGCAGCGACGGCCCGTCGCTTATGGTCGTCAGCTCGTGCCGATAACCCTTCGGCATGAAGACGACGTCACCCTCCCTCATGTGGAACGGCTCCCTCTTCTTGCTGTAGTCGTAGGAGACCTCGCCCCTCAGCAGCAGCCACCACTCGGTTATGTCGTCGTGCCAGTGGGGCGTGTTGGACATCCCCGGCCCGTGGCAGATCAGCGTGCCCTTGACGTGCTCGTTCTTCACCACCACCTGCGTCCACGGAGGCTCCCCCTTGCTCGCGATCAGCTCGTCTATACTCGTGTGGATCAGGTTGGGAGGCCCCTCCTTCTCCGACTCCGGGAAAGGTATCGTCTCGGGCCCGCGCTTCTTCGTGTGGTCCGGGTCGTCCGAGTAGTGCTCGCTCCCAGGATAGCCGACGATCAGCCGGACGGAGCGGCCCTCGCCCGCCGAGGTGATCAGGTGGCGCGTCCCGAACGGGCTGGTCACGATGTCGTGCTTCCGCGCGGTCAGCGGAGGATAGTCGCCGATCTCGAAGGTCAGCTCGCCCTCCAGCACTATCCACCACTCGATGAAGTCGTAGTGGACGTGGTCGTCGATGCTTCCCCCCTGGCCGCCCGGAAGGTCGCCCTTCATCGCCAGCTGGCTACGCTCGTCGACCAGCACCAGGTCGAGCCACGGCGGCTCGCCCATCTCGTCGGCGCGCTTCAGCGTCCGGATGTGCAGCGGCTCGGTGGGGATGGCCGGGTTGGTCATTGTGCTACGCTCTCCTTTCGGTTCGGAACCGGACTGGTCGAAAACGGGCCTAATGATAGCGCACCCCCCCATGAGTTGAACAGAGCGGGCAGACAGCTGAGGCAAGTGCAAAACGCAAGGTGGGTTGCTATAGTACGCGAATGAGCGCCCCAGTTGCGGGGAAGTTTCCGCCGAGAGGCTCTGATTCAGTGCTGCTACGACTCCGAATGGCCGGAACAGGCCGATAGCTACGGTTCGGGCTCTCCCCACCGCACAGTCTTCAAGCAAGTTCACGGAAGAGTAATGCAGAGATGGGCATACGAGATAGTTTCAAGATCAAGCTAGCAGGCCTCCCTGCACCCCGAGCCATGGTCACAGCGTGTCTATTGTCTGCGATTGCATTGGCTGCATGCGGCCAATCTACGCCCTCCGAGACTCCAGTGGTGCCTGTAGGGGACACATCCCAGGTGGCTGCGACATCCGAGCCTGTTGATACACCTACGCCTGTACCTACACCGAAGGTAGCAGAACCGGCTGCACTTGTTCTCTCGCCTACGGCCACGCCCAGTCCGGAGCCGACGGCAACTCCCACACTCACTCCCACTGCTACGCCCAGTCCGGAGCCGACGGCAACTCCCACACTCACTCCCACTGCTACGCCCAGTCCGGAGCCGACGGCAACTCCCACACCCACACCCACCGCTACGCCCAGTCCGGAGCCGACGGCAACTCCCACACCCACGGCCGTCCCAGCAGCGGCAATGTCATCTGCAGAAGTGTATGCGTTGACTTCGCCTTCGGTGCCGTTCATTGAAACGCCCGCGTCCACGGGTAGTGGGGTTCTCATTGAAGGCGGTTACGTCCTCACCAATTACCACGTAATCTGGCCCTATCAAACAGTCTGGGTTGTCTTCCCGGACGGCACGGAGTTGGCGAATGTACCCGTAGTGGGATGGGATCCTATGGCTGACGTAGCGGTGTTGGGGCCCGTCAATGTATCGGCCCAGCCGCTGAGACTGGAAGATGGGGAAGACACGGCCCTTGGGAGCGAGTTGCTCCTGATCGGCTACCCTGCGGAAGTAGACCTGTTTCCTCAGCCCACTATCACCCGCGGCATTCTATCTCGCTTCCGTGAATGGGAGCGTCTCGGAATGACTTATCTGCAAACGGACGCCGCAATCGCGGGTGGACAGAGCGGTGGGGCGCTCTTAAATGCCAGGGGGGAGGTTATAGGGATATCAACCTTTGTTTTCAGTGAGGCCGGATTTGCGTTGGCCTCATCGTCTGCCGACGTGGCCCAGGTCGTAGAGAAACTTATTAAGGGCGAATTTACATCCGGGCTAAGTGACCGTCGGCTTCCAGTCGGACGTGGCAATTTCGAGTTCGACATCGAGTTGCGCAACTACTGGGACGTGCGTGCGTTCGTATTGGAAGCAACGCAGGGAACGGTGCTTGATGTCGGGATTGAGGGTGAAGGAGATGGCTGGTTCCACGTGTCGGATCCGTTTGGACCAGTTCTGGAAGTAGACGACGCCTACTCGGGGGTAGAGTACGGCTCAGTCGAGCTGCTTATAGACGGCATCCACTTCCTTCAAGTTGAGATGGCATCGGGCGACTCCTCCGCGTTTCGTGTCGCAAGCAACGTAAGACTGAAGCCTCTTGACGACTTGGATGATGGACGGACTATCCAGATTGGCGATTCCATCGCTGGGAGCCTCGACCATTCCTCGGATTGGGACTGGTATTCTATTAGGCTGGATGAAGGGCAAACAGTACGAATCACCACAGAATCTCTCAACGTAGATACCATTGTGTATGTCGACTTCCCCCGCTCCCGTGACAATCAAGTTGTCTGGAACGATGATGGGCTCGTTGGTTCTTTTGGCGCAGACGCTGAACTCGTCTACCGTGCACCTCATGGTGGCGAGTATTTCGTCGTCGTCAACGATCCAGCGGGAGACAGCGTCGGTGGTTACTATCTTTCGATAGAACATGCACGGGATGGCACTGAGACAGTGTATGTGCCGCCAAGCCCGGAGATAGTGAACAGTGAATTCGGCTCCATGTTGGTTTTCGATGATCCGTTAGGTTACTTCTCGGTGCAAGTGCCGGAATCTTGGCTCGAGAACGAGCTAGACCCTTCGCAATATGAAATCTTTTCTGCTTTCGACCCAAAGACGGAAAGCAGTGTGCTCATTGTCGAGCAAGACGTTCTCACCCTCGGACTAGGTGAGCTATCTCTAGAAGAATATGCCCGTCTGATAGAATCACAGGTGCTCATCCCCTCGGGTGCAGAAGACATTGCCAGGCAGACAGTGCAGCTATCGCAGGGTCTTCCGGCCATAAGATTTGAGATGTCTTATTCCGGTAATCGACTACTTCGGCTGATCTATCTGTCCGACGAGGATGTAGCTTTCAACATTACGTACTCTTTTCCGGTCGCCGAATTCGACAGAGGAAAGCGACTGGCCGACTACTCATTCGATAGTTTCCATGTGAACTAACACGGTCCGGTCCTAGGGGCAGGGTCGTTCTCCTGCCCCTTTCTGCTTTGACACACATATACATAGATACGGCGCCTGAGGAGAAGGAACAGATGACCTCCCGAAAGACCGTCCCATACGGCTCCTGGCAATCCCCCATAACCTCCGATGTGATCGTCACCGAGTCGGTCGGCATCGGGGAGACCAGACTCGACGGAGAGGACATCTACTGGACCGAGATGCGGCCGTCCGAAGGCGGCAGGAACGTCGTCGTCCGCCGCGCGTCCGACGGGGAGACGACCGACGTCACGCCGCCGCCCTTCAACGTCCGGACACGGGTGCACGAGTACGGGGGCGGTGCCTTCCTGGTGCACGCCGGCGTCGTCTACTTCTCCAACTTCGACGACCAGCGGCTCTACCGCCAGAGGCCGGGCGGGAAGCCGGAGCCCGTTACCCCGGAGACGGCCATGCGCTACGCCGACGGCGTCATGGACGGCGCGCGGGCCCGCATCATATGCGTCCGCGAGGACCACACGGGGAAGGGCGAGGCGGTCAACACGATCGTCGGCCTCGGCCTGGACGGGATGGACGCGGGCATGGTGCTCCTGTCGGGCCGCGACTTCTACTCCTCCCCCCGGCTGTCGCCGGACGGATCACGGCTGGCGTGGCTCTCGTGGGACCATCCCAACATGCCGTGGGACGGCAGCGATCTGTGGGTCGCCGACGTAATGGCCGGCGGCTCCCTCGGGGAGGCGCGGCGAGTCGCCGGCGGCGGCGAGGCCGTCTTCCAGCCGGAGTGGTCTCCGCAGGGGACCCTCCACTTCGTCTCCGACCGGAGCGGCTGGTGGAACCTCTACCGCTGGCGCGGCGGCAGGGTCGAGCCCCTCTGCGAGATGGAGGCGGAGTTCGGGGTGCCCCAGTGGGGGCTGGCGTCTTCCACGTACGGCTTCGCCTCGGAGCGCCGCATCGTCTGCAGCTACAACAGGGGCGGCACCTCGCACGTCGCCAACCTCCACACCGACGGGCTGGAGCTGGAGACTGTGCCCACGCCTTTCACCGAGATCACCCGGTCGGGACTGCGCGTCGGGTCGGGCCGCGTCGTATTCGGCGCTGGCTCACCGACGACGGCAGCGTCGCTGATGGCCCACGACCTGCGCACCGGCGCAACGGAGGTGCTCCGCAGCTCCAGCGCCGCGAGCGTCGACGAAGGCTTCCTCTCCGTCCCGGAGCCGATCGAGTTCCCCACGGCGGGAGGCCTCACGGCCCACGCCTTCTTCTACCCGCCGGCGAACAGGGACTACTCGCCGCCGGAGGGGGAGCGGCCTCCGCTGGTCGTCCTCGTGCACGGCGGACCGACCGCCGCCGCCTCGTCCACGCTCGACCTCCGCACCCAGTTCTGGACGAGCCGCGGCTTCGGGGTGCTCGACGTCAACTACGGCGGCAGCACCGGGTACGGCACCGCCTACCGGCGGCGTCTCAACGACAGGTGGGGCCTGGTCGACGTCGAGGACTGCGTCAACGGAGCCCGGTTCCTGGCCGAACGCGGCGACGTGGACGGCGGCCGGATGGCGATCAGGGGAGGGAGCGCCGGCGGCTTCACGACGCTGAGCGCGCTCACCTTCCACGACGTCTTCCGAGCGGGGGCGAGCCTCTACGGCGTCAGCGACCTGGAGGCCCTCACGCGAGACACCCACAAGTTCGAGTCGCGGTATCTGGACACGCTGGTCGGGCCGTACCCTGAGCGCCGGGACCTCTACCTGGAACGCTCTCCCATCCATCACGTCGACCGGCTCTCCACCCCGCTCATCCTGTTCCAGGGACTGGAGGACAGGGTGGTGCCTCCGAACCAGTCGGAGATGATGCGCGACGCCCTGCGTGAAAAGGGGGTCCCCGTCGCCTACCTGCCCTTCGAGGGCGAGCAGCACGGCTTCCGCCGCGCCGAGAACATCAAGAGGACGCTGGACGCCGAGATCTACTTCTACTCGCGCGTCTTCGGCTTCGACCTCGCCGACCCGGTGGAGCCCGTCGACATCGAGAATCTGCCGAGCGCCTAGCCCGTGTGAGCAGATCTTTGCCATCCCCCGGTTCACGTAACTGTTCAGACTCCGTGAATAGCGCGCGGAATTGGCGGGATGGAGAGGAGCCTCTTACCTCTTCCCCCGGCTCCGCGGGGGAAGATTGAGATGGGGGTCCCCGCAAGTCTGAACAGTTACCAGTGCACGATAGCGGCAGTTGACGTTTATATTACGATAACGGTATATTTAGTTGCTAGGTGATTACCCATAGATGCCCAAGCGGTACCATCCAACAGAAGTCGTACGGGTACTTGAGCATCTGGGCTGGACGCGACGCCGTGGCAGAGGGGACCATATCGTCTTCACGAGAGTAGGCCACCGCACTAACATTGCCATCGACACCGGAGCACGGATCGTTCCTGCGAGTACCTTCGGAAGTATTCTGCGAAGTGCCGGGCTTAGACGCGACGAGTTCGAGCGGGTAGCGGACGAGGCTCTTTGATGGAGTCCACCCAGAGGTTTACAGTCATCCTTCTTCCTGAAGAGGATGGCGGCTACGCCGTCCACTTCCCATATCACCCGGACGTATACACCTGGGCTGACACCGTGGAGGATGCGCTGGCCCGCGCAAAGGGCGCAATTGAAGCGTACCTGGAGGTCGAAGCCGAGGACGGAGCCGACCTTATGCTGGCCTTCGCCGACATCCCGCATCTGGTGGTCAGCGAGATTACCGCCAACCTGTCTCCGACGGTCCGGGAGCAGGCTACCCGGGACGCCGAATACGCAGCGGCGCCTGCCAAAGAGGCTGGCGCTGCTCGGAGAGGTCACTTCATCGGGACCAGGCAGGCGGGTGAAGAGCTAGGAGTCAGCGCCGACCGGATCCGCAAGCTGGTGCTGGACGGTCGCGTGCCGGGCGCCAAGAAGGCCGGCAAGGAGTGGCTGATACCGACGCCGATTCAGATAACGCCGGGCACCCGAGGCAGAAAAGGCGTGGCCCACGAACGTCGGTGAGCCAGTTGGGAGCGAGACCGCCCCTCCCTTTATGACGGCTTGGCGGCGGGTGCGTTGGCGACGCCGGTGCCTATCATGCTGTCGCGGGTGACGAGCGCGGCGAGATCCTCCTCGCTCATCCGCTCGGTGCCCTCAGGGCGCACGGGGAGCACCATGTAACGGAGGTCGGCGGTGCTGTCGACGACCCGCACCTCCACGTTGTCGCCCACCTCCAGCCCGAACTCGCGCATCACTCCTCGCGGGTCCACGACGGCCCTCGACCGGTAGGCGAAGCTCTTGTACCAGTCGGGCGGCAGGCCGAGCAGCGTCGTAGGGTAGCAGGAGCAGAGAGTGCACACGACCAAGTGGTGCAGCCTGTCGGTGTTCTCGAGGATCGCCAGCTTCGCGCTGCCGACGAGCGGGTATCCAAGCTCGGCAAGGGCCTCCTCCGGCTCCGCCAGCAGGCGGCGGCGGTAGTCAGGGTCGACCCAGGCGCGGGCCACGACCCTGGCGCCGTCGACCGGAGACCTCGCCTCCACCACGTCGAGCAGGCGGCGGACGTCGTCCCGTCCGATCACCCCCTTCTCCGCGAGGAGCTCCTCCATCGCGAGCAGGCGCCGGGCGCGGCCGCTCAGCTCCGCGTCTTCCTCCATCCCCGGATGCTCGTGGAGCTCGCCGTCCCCGTGATCGTGAAGCCGGTCTTCGGTCATCTCCCTGCTCTCCTCCCTGGCCGGGCAGTCACACCGGCTCCAGCCACTGCTCGAAGATGTCGACGAGCAGGCTGTCGCCCTCCGGCCCGCCGTAGCTCTCCCCCCACAGCTCCCTCTGGTCGAACTCGACCCGGTAGAGCGCCCGCTCCGGGAGCCCGTTCCCTCCGTAGGCCCGCGACTCCGGGTCGGGGAAGACCCCGCACAGCGCCCGCACCCGTCCTCTCCTGCCTTTCACGTAGCCGGGAGTCCTGTGGTGGGTGTCGACCAGGTCCGGCCGGACGCCGACCCGGTCTCCGGGGCGGAGCCGGGCCATCTCAGCCCCACCTCTCACGGAGCCCGGACGCCCTCGCGTCGATCTCCTCCGTCGTCAACAGCCCCTTCTCGACCAGCAGCCGCTCCAGCGAGGCCGACCACCGCTCGTAGTACGTGAGGCTCTCGTACTCGCGCGGCGGGATCTCCTCGATGCCTCGCCGCAGCTCGTCCGTGTTTATCAGCCGCCTCTCCCTCAGCACCCCGACCAGGGCGTTCGTCCGGCGCTCCCAGTCCATCAGGATGTGCTCCGACCGGTCGATCGGATCGTCGTTGGGCCGTCCGCCCATGTCGTGTACCGCGTTCATGGTTCCACTCCATTCACCACCGCCAGCGGGGCCTCTCCCCGCCGGACCCTCTCGATATTGTCGTAGGCGAACCGGGCGCGCCGCGCCCAGGTGTCCCAGGTCGTCCCCGCGCTGTGAGGCGTCACCACCACGTTGTCCATCTTCAGGAGCGGGTTGTCCGGGTCGACCGGCTCCCGCTCGAAAACGTCGAGCCCGGCGCCCGCGATCCGGCCCTCCGACAGCGCCTCGATGAGCGCCTCCTCGTCGACGACCGGCCCGCGGCTGGTGTTGATCAGCACCGCCGTCGGCCTCATCATGGCGAGACGCTCCCGGCTGACGATGCGCCGCGTCTCTGGGGTCAGGGGGGTGTGGCACGACAGGATGTCGGACGACCGGAACAGCTCGTCCAGGTCGGTTCGCTCCACGCTTAGCTCATCCTCCAGCTCCGGGGATAGGGGGTAGGCGTCGTAGTAGCGCACGCTCGCGTCAAACGCCTGAACGCGCCTGGCCACCTGTCTGCCGATGTTGCCCATCCCCAGGATGCCGACCGTCTTGCCTGCCAGCTCGAAGGTGTTGATCCCGTCGATCGGTTTTTTCCAGGAGCCGGCCCGGGTCGACCGCTCCGCCGCCATGAGCTGCTTGTAGAGGGCGAGCATCAGCAGCACCGCGTGGTCGGCGACGGCCCACGAGTTGGCCCCGCCGTTGTTGGCGCAGGGTATCCTCATCTCCCGCAGCAGGTCGACGTTCAGCCGATCATACCCGGCCGCGAGGAGCTGCACGAGCCTCGTCTTGCCGGCCTCTCTTATGAGCCTGTCGTTGGGATAGACGGCGAAGACCATCATGAAGTCGGCGTCGGCGATGGCCCGCTCGAGCTCCTCCTCGGAGGCCGATGCGTCGAAGGGGAGTGTCTCGAACCCGGCGGGCGTGTGGGAGACGATCTCGTCCAGTACGATGGGCGATACGTCGTGGAGGAAGACGACCTTCGTCGCGCTCATTCCTCCACGATCCTGAAGGTGCTGCTGATCCTGGCCCGTCCCGAGAGCGTGGCTCCGACCGAGCAGTACTTCGTCTCCGAGAGCCGGATAGCCCGCTCGACAGCCTTCTCGCTGACGTTCTTGCCGGTCACCACGTACTCCAGCCGGATCTCCACCCAGGTCCAGGGCGGGTCGGGCTCCTGGACGCCGGTGACGCGGACGTCGATCCCGGTGACCTGCTGGCGCTGCTTGCGCAGGATCCCGACGATGTCGACGCCGCTGCATCCGACGAGGCTGGTCAGCATCATGTCGCCCGGCATGAAGCCGTCGGCGTCCTCCCCGTCCTCCTTCGGGACGTCCACCGTGAGCGTCCTGCCCCGCGCGTCGCGGGAGACGAACTTGAAGCCGCCCTGCCATGAGACGTCCACCGTCGTCGCCGGCCTCTCAGCCATGCCCGCCTCCTCCTGCTACTCCGGCATCCCGTCGTCGATCCACCGTACGATCTCCCCGATCTCATCCTCGCTGAGGAAGGGCCCTCCCATCGGCATCCTCGGGATTGTGCCCAGACCCCGTCTCAGCGCCCGCACTAGGTAGGTGTCATCGCCCGCGATGCCGGGCTCGATGAACCGCCTGCCCATTGAGGTGTCGCTGGCCAGGTGCTCCGGGCTCTCCCAGTAGTAGTCGTGTATGCCGGGCAGGCCCTTCCTGCCCTCGCGTCTCTCCCACCGGGCCATGACGCCGTCGAGAATCTCTTTGACCCTGGGCCACCGGACCTGTTGCGCGCTCACGGCCGGATTATAGCACCGCGACGCTCCCGCCTCTTCCCCCGTCCGCGGGGGAAGACTGAGATGGGGGCTCTTACCATTCCCCATTCCCCTCTTTCCATTGACACCGCCGCTCAGCCGTGACTACACTCATCATGGCCTCTCCGCCGCAATCCCTGCGTAGGTGCTCGCCGCTTTGCCCAGCAACGGACGCCAGACGAACCGGTTCGACATGTTCGTGATCGGGACCGGTCCCGCCGGTCAGCGAGCCTCCATTCAGGCCGCGAAGCTGGGCAAGCGCGTCGGCGTCTGCGAGCGTAGGGAGGTGGTCGGCGGCGTCTGCATCAACACCGGCACCATTCCGTCCAAGACCTTCCGCGAGGCGGTCCTCTACCTGACCGGGTTCAGACAGAGGGGCATCTACGGCTCCTCGTTCGCCGTCAAGGAGAACATCTCGATGGCGGACGATCTCCTCTTCAGATGCAACCACGTCATCGGTCGGGAGACCGACGTCATACGGCACCAGCTGAGGCGCAACCGCGTCGAGGTCGTCTCGGGCGAGGCCGCATTCGAGAGTCCTCACACGCTGACCGTCTCGGCGGGAGGCAACGCGGTGCGCGTCGAGGCGGACAAGGTCGTCATCGCCACCGGCACGACGCCCGCCCCTTACCGCGGATTCGACGCCGATGGCGAGACGATCATAGACTCCGACGACATCCTCAGCCTCAAGACCGTGCCGCGCACGATGACGGTCGTCGGAGCCGGCGTCATCGGCATCGAATACGCTTCGATCTTCGCCGCGCTCGGCTCCGAGGTGACCGTCGTCGAGCGGCAGAACGAGATCCTCGATTTCGTCGACAGCGAGATCGTGGACCACCTGACCTACCACATGCGGAACATGGGGTGCATCTTCCGTCTCGGCGAGGAGGTGGAGAACGTGGAGTCGGTACGGGGCCAGGCGGTGGCGAGGCTCAAGTCCGGGAAAAAAATCGTCTCGGACCTGCTCCTCTACTCGGTCGGGCGCATCGGCGCCACGGCGGCGCTCGACCTGGAGGCCGCCGGCCTCGCCGCCGACGAGCGTGGGCGCATACCGGTAGACGAGCACTACCAGACGGCCCGGCCCCATATCTACGCCGTCGGTGACGTTGTGGGCTTCCCCTCGCTCGCCTCCACCTCGATGGAGCAGGGAAGGATCGCCGCGTGCCACGCCTTCGGGATCGAGTACCACTCATCCCCGGACCACTTCCCGTTCGGGATCTATTCTGTGCCGGAGCTGTCCATGGTGGGGGAGACAGAGCACGATCTGACTGCGGCCGGCGTCCCCTACGAGGTTGGCCTGGCGCGCTACCGCGAGATAGCGCGCGGCAACATCCTCGGAGACGACACGGGGATGCTCAAGCTCCTGTTCCACGGGGAGAACCGCAAGCTCCTGGGCGTCCACATCATCGGCGCCGAGGCGTCGGAGCTGGTGCACATCGGTCAGGCCGTGCTCGCCTTCGGCGGCACGCTCGACTACTTCGTCAACACCGTCTTCAACTACCCGACGCTGGCCGAGTGCTACAAGGTCGCGGCCCTCGACTGCTACAACAAGATCGGCCTCTCCGGAGAGGATCTCTAGCCCTGCTTGACCCTGCAATGCCTGTGAACAATAATGTCTCGCGCGGACGGCCGCAGTGAGAGACGGATTTCCCTCTTGTCCCTTCTCCCCTGGCGGGAGAAGGTTAGGATGAGGGGGCTTTGAAGACTCCCGACAAGGAGAGAACAAGGATGGCTGGACAACAGATAGGATTCGTCGGTCTGGGAATCATGGGCAAGCCGATGGCCAGGAACCTGATGAAGGTCGGCCACTCGCTCACCGTCTACGACGTGGTCGGCTCGTCCGTCGAGGAGATCGCTACCGAGGGCGCCGCGGCGGCATCCTCCTCCAGCGAGGTGGCCCAGGCCTGTCCTGTCGTCATCACCATGGTGCCCGACTCCGCCGACTCGGAGGCGGCCATCCTCGGGCCGGACGGCGTACTCGAGGGCGCGGCCCCCGGCACGACCGTCATAGACATGAGCTCGATTGCGCCGGGAAGCTCGCAGAAGATCGCGGCGGCCTGCGAGGCGCAGGGAGTCGACTTCCTGGACGCGCCGGTCAGCGGCGGCGAGCCGGGCGCTGTCTCGGCCACGCTCGCCATCATGGTCGGCGGCAGGCAGGAGGTGTTCGACTGGTGCCGGCCCATATTCGAGGCGGTCGGCTCCAGCATCGTACTCTGCGGGGGCTACGGAGCCGGCAACACGACCAAGCTGGCCAACCAGATCATCGTCGCGGCGAACATAGAGGCGCTCGCCGAGGGGCTGGTGCTCGCCAGGAAGGCCGGACTCGACCCCAACACCGTCTTCGAGGCGATAAAGGGGGGCCTCGCCGGCAGCAACGTGATGAACGCTAAGGCGCCCATGATGATAGCGGGCGACTTCAAGCCCGGCTTCCGGATCAGGCTCCATCAGAAGGACTTGCACAACGCGCTGCTCACGGGAAAGGAGCTCGGGGTGCCTCTGCCGGTGACCGGGCTCGTCCAGCAGATGCTGGGCTCGCTGATGAACGACGGCAACGCCGACTCCGACCACTCCGCCATCGCCAGGTTCCTGGAGGACATGGCGGGCGTCGCCATCAGCGACGACTGATCGGGCCCGGCGTTCCAACCGAATGGAGGCAACTGTATCTCTTAAGGGAATAGGTCCAGCCTGTTCGTGGTGAGCTTACCTCTTCCCCCGTCCGCGGCGAGCTTACCTCCCCCGTCTGGGGGAGCTTGCCTCCCCCCCCGTCTGCGGGGAAAAGTTTACAATAAACCTCTTCCCCCGTCCGCGGGGGAAGATTGAGATGGGGGTCCCCGCGACTCCGAAACAGTTACGAATGGAGGCATACTCATGAGCACCTTTGACGGCGGCAGCGTCTACAGCAGGCTGGGCGTCAGGCCGGTCATCAACGCGCGCGGAAACCAGACGATCCTGGGCGGCTCCACCCCTCCGCCTGAGGTGCGCCGGGCGATGGACGATGCCGACCTCCACTTCGTGGAGATGCGCGAGCTGATGGCAAGGTCGGGCGAGTTCATCGCCGGCGTCCTCGGAAGCGAGTCGGCCTACGTCACCTCCGGATGCGCCTCCGCCATCTCCCTCAGTGCGGCGGCCTGCATGGCGGGCACCGACATGGACAAGATAGGACGGCTGCCCGACACGACTGGCATGAGAGACCGGATCGTCATAGCGAAGCGGCAGCGCTACAACTTCGACCGGTGCTTCACCCTCACCGGGGCGAAGCTCGTCGAAGCCGGGGACGATGACGGCTGCGACGCAGACCAGCTCGACGCCGCCATCGGCGACGACACCGCGGCGGTCGCCTACGTCGTCAACTCCGCCGCCCCGGACGACTCCGTCCTGACCCTCAGGCAGGCGACCGAGGTGGCGCACTCTAGGGGCCTCCCCGTGATCGCCGACGCCGCCTCCCAGATATACCCGCTCGACTTCTTCCGCGAGAACGCCCAGGTGCCCGATCTCGCCTGCTTCGGCGCCAAGTACTTCGGCTCGCCCCACTCGACCGGGATAGTCGCCGGCAGGAGGGAGCTGGTCGAGGCGGTCGCCGCCCAGGGCTTCATCTCATACCACTACGACGGCTACAACGCTGTCGGACGTGGTATGAAGCTCGACCGTCAGGAGATCGTCGGCGTCGTGGCCGCCCTCGACGCCTGGTTCACCATGAACCACGAGGACCGCTTCATGGAGTACGGCCGCCGGATGACCCTCATCGAGGAGGGACTCCGCGGACTGGACAGTGTCCGGACCAGGGTCGTCGACAACAGACGCTTCTGGGCGACCACCCTGCACGTCGACTTCGACCCCGGGACGGTCGGGATGACCGCCGGGCAGGTCGCGGAGGACCTGGACGTCGGCAACCCGCGCATCTGGGTCTACACCGAGGGCGGCGGGACGATCAGCCTCAACGTCCACACCCTCAACGAGGGCGAGGAGACAATCATCGCCGACCGCCTCCGCGACCTTCTTTCCGGTACGTGAAGACCCAGGCTGTATGCGATGAGACCTCTTTCCGTGAGGCCCGTCTCGAAAACCCCCTCTCCCCTGCGCGGGAGAGGGTTAGGGTGAGGGGGTTGTCGTGAAGGAAGCACGGGGACGCATCCCCACCTCAAGTCCTCTCCCGTCGAGGGAGAGGAAGGGAAATCAAGAGTAGACCGTGAGACAGGCCCTCCGCGCGGGAGAGGCCTACAGTAAACCTCTTCCCCCGTCCGCGGGGGAAGATTGAGATGGGGGTGCCCCCGACATGAATATCGGACTAGGACTCGACGCCACGCTCGGCATCTCGCTCCGCGAGCAGGCCGACCTCTCCCGCGAGGCGGCCCGCCTCGGCTACACCAGCATCTGGATCCCCGAAGGCACGGGGCACGACTCGTTCCAGCTCTGCGCCCACCGCTGGGCCGCCACCCGCGGCGTGAGCGAGGAAGGGCTCATAACCGGCATAGCCGTCTGCCCGGTCATGTACCGGACGCCCGTCGCCTTCGCCATGAGCGCCGGGACGGTGAGCGAGCTGACGGGAGGGCGCTTCGTCCTCGGCATCGGCTCCGGAGGTGCCTACCGTCCGAGAGCCAGGCGGGCGCTCGGACTCCCCAACCTGTCGGCCCTCTCGATGATGCGCGACTACCTCGTGACGACGCGACGGCTGCTGGCCGGTGAGGAGGTCGACTACGACGGCCCCGTCGTCACGCTCCGCGGCGCCGCGCTGGCCATCGACCCTCCGCCCCGGACGCCGGTCTATCTCGGAGCGCTGGGCCCTGAGATGCTGCGCCTCGCCGGAGAGCTGGCCGACGGAGCGGCCCTCAACTGGTGCGACGCCGAGCAGGTCGCCTGGAGCCGCGAGCGCATCGCGGAAGGCGCCGCCAGGGCGGGGCGTGACCCGGCGGAGATCGACGTCACCGAGTACATACGGGTCTGCGTCGACGACGACGAGGACGCGGCCAGGCGCGCCTTCGCCCGGTCGCTCATGGGCTACGCGCTGGGCGACCGCGTGCCGACCGACCGCGAGCGAACGCTCGGCTACCGCGCCCACTTCGAGCGGATGGGCTTCACCGACGGGCTGGCCGAGCTCGACGAGATGCGGAGGCGGGGCGCGTCGCCGGACGAGGTGGCGGACGCCTTCCCGCCCGAGCTGCTTAGGCGCGTCGGCTACTACGGCCCCGCCGCCGGAGCCGCGTCCGCCTTCCGTGAGCTGGCGGCCGGGCTCGACACGGCCATAGTACGCGTCGTCGCTGCCCGCCCCGGCCCCGAATCGGTCCGCGCCGTCATGAACGCCTGCCGTCCCGACCTGGTGCTGTAGCAACGGAGGAATGCCCCTATCCCCGTATCAAGTAAGGGGCAGGCTCTGACCTACCCCCGCCGAGCCTCTTACCTCTTCCCCCGTCCGCGGGGGAAGATTGAGATGGGGGCGCCCCCGCGCCGAGCCTCTTACCTCTTCCCCCGTCCGCGGGGGAAGATTGAGATGGGGGCGCCCCCGCTGAACCCGGAATGTTGGACATAGTCAGCATCGGCGAGTGCATGGTCGAGCTCTTCTCCGAGGAGCCGATGGGCGAGGCGACCCGCTTCACCCGCTCGCTCGCCGGCGACACCCTGAACGTTCTCGTCGCCGCACAGCGGCTCGGCTCCAGGACCGGCTACGTCACCCGGCTGGGCGACGACCCCTTCGCCGACTACCTCCTGGGGGTCTGGCGCGGGGAGGGCATCGACACCAGCCGGGTCAGGCGCGTCGCCGGCTTCAACGCCGTCCACTTCGTCTCCCTGCTCCCCGGCGGGGACAGGGAGTTCACCTACTACCGGAAGGGCAGCGCGCCGAGCACGATCCGCCCGTCCGACCTCGATCTCGACTACATAGGAAGCGCGCGGGTCCTCCACGTCAGCGGCATCAGCCAGGCGATCTCGGCCACCGCCCGCGCCACGGTGCTGGAGGCGGTGCGGGCGGCAAGGGAGAGGGGAGTCGCCGTCTCCTTCGACCCCAACTACCGTCACCAGCTGTGGACGCCCGGAGAGGCCAGGGAGGCCGCGGAGGAGGTCCTGCCCTTCGTCGACTACTTCCTGCCGAGCGCCCCCGCCGACACCGAGACGCTGCTCGGCACAGCCGACCCGCACGAGGCGATCGACCTCTGCCGCAGGAGAGGCCTCTCCACCATCGCGGTCACCTGCGGAGAGCGCGGCGCGGTCGTGGCGGCCGGCGGTGAGGTGTTCGACGTGCCCGTCTACACGCCCGGCCCGGTGATGGACACGACCGGAGCGGGGGACGCCTTCAACGGCGCCTTCCTCCACGGCCTGCTGACCGGCAGGCCGCCCAGGGAGGCCGCCGCGCTCGGCAGCATCGCCGCCGGACTGAAGGTGAGAGGCCGCGGCGCCCTGACGACGATGCCCACGCGCGAGGAGGTCTTTGCCGCCTTCGCCGCCCTCGGAGAGGGAGGGGAGAGCGCCGCCGAAGAGCGTGTTCAAACGATAATCAATCGCCTGGCGGAGATCAGGCGCTGCGCCCTCTGCGCCACCGCCCTGCGCTTCGGCGACTTGGACTGCCCCCACTGCGGCGCGGACATCGAGGACGATCTCCGCCGATGGGCCAGATCGCTCGTCGACGACCTCACCGCACAGTAGCCCGTCCGCGAGCGTCCCCGCATCAAGTACGGGGCAGGCTCTGACCTTCCCCCGCCCACCCTCTCCCTCTTCTCCATCCACTATCCACTCTCTTCCCCCGTCCGCGGTGAGGGCACAGAAGAAAACCTCTTCCCCCGTCCGCGGGGGAAGATTGAGATGGGGGTATTCCCCGTTTCTCGAACTACTACTTCAATCTATCATGATATACTGAACTACATGTTCAAACGATCACTGAACCTGCCGCCGTCTGGTACGGAGACATTCTTCCTCTGGGGACCGCGTCAGGCGGGCAAGAGCACGCTGCTGAGGCGGCGCTATCCCGACGCCCGCCTGGTAGACCTCCTCAAGACCGACGACTTCCGCCGCTACGCCACCCGTCCCGAGCTGCTGCGGCAGGAGCTCGAGGCCGAAAGGCCGGCTCCCGACCGGCAGATCGTGATCGACGAGGTGCAGAGGGTCCCCGCGCTCCTCGACGAGGTGCACTGGCTCATCGAGAACCGGGGGCTGTGCTTCGCGATGTGCGGGTCCAGCGCGAGAAAGGTGCGGCGCGGCGCGGCCAATCTTCTCGGCGGGCGGGCGCTCCGGTACGAGCTGCGCGGCCTCACGTCGGAGGAGCTTGGAAAAGCCTTCGACCTGGACCGTATGCTCAACCACGGATACCTGCCCAGGGTGTACGAGACGGTCCGCCCCAGACGTCTGCTCGACTCCTACATCGCCGACTACCTTAGGGAGGAGATCGCGGCCGAGGGACTGGTGCGCAACCTGCCGGCCTTCGCCGTCTTCCTGGACGCCGCCGCCTTGAGCGACGGCGAGATAGTCAACTTCACGAACATCGCCAGGGAGTGCGGAGTGTCCGGTCATACGGTCAGGGGATACTTCGAGATACTGGAGGACACGCTGCTGGCCAGGTGGCTTCCCGCCTATCGCCGGAGGCTCAAGCGCAGGGTGATCGGCAAGCCCAAGTTCTACTTCGCAGACGTGGGCGTGGTGAACCGGCTGGCGCGGAGGGGAGAGATCTCCCCGGGGTCGGAGCTGTACGGCAAGGCGTTCGAGAACTGGGTCTTCCACGAGCTGTCGGCGTTCGTCAGCTACCGGGACGTGGACGCCCGTCTGTCCTATTGGCGGCTGCCGAGCGGGATCGAGGTCGATTTCCTGCTCGGTGACGTCGACCTCGCGGTCGAGGCGAAGTCGGGAGCGACGATCACGCGTAATCACCTCAAGGGACTGCGCGCCCTGGCCGGCGAGTACCCTGACGTGAGGCGTAGGATTGTCGTCTGCACCGAGCCGCGCGTCCGGCGGACCGACGACGGGATAGACATCATCCCGGCGGCGGAGTTCGCGCGACGGCTGTGGGCCGGAGAGCTCGCCTGAAGCCTCTTACCTCTTCCCCCGCCGAGCCTCCTACCTCTTCCCCCGTCCGCGGGGGAAGATTGAGATGGGGGCTCCCCCTCCTAGAGCGACGCCCGCCTGCTGTGGATGCCTGTCGCTCCGCTTGGTCGCGCGGGGTTGACCTTCTCGATCTGCGGGGTCCCGTCCGCCTCGACGGTGCGCACCTCGAAGGTGTGCCGCCCCTCTGCGAAGGGCCAGTCGTATCTCCAGATGACCCAGGTGGTATCGGACAGGGGCGATCTGAGCTGCGCTTCGTGCCACGGGCCGTCGCGGTCGACGCGCACCTCCACCCGCGAGACGCCGCGCGCCCCCGCGAAGGCGATTCCCCCGATCGGAACGAGCCTCTGCTCCCCCTCCTCGATGATCGAGTCGATCGCCACCGTGTCCACGACCGACGTCGAGTGGATGCGGGCGATCTCGTCCCAGCCGCGGGCCACCCAGTAGCCCGGCCTGTCGTGCTCCACCACGTCGATCCCGGTGATCCACTTCGGCTGCTTCATCCCGTACCGGTCCGGGATCCATATCCTCAGCGGGAAGCCGTGGTCGAACGGGATCGGACGCCCGTCCCAGGCGTAGGTGAGCATTATGCGGGGGTCCGACTCTATCAGGTCGAGCGCCACAGTCTCGTGGAAGCCGTCGCCGCAGGTGATGTCCAGGTAACCGGCCTCCGGGGTTGGACGGGCGTCCCTCAGGATGTCCTGGAGGCTCACGCCCGTCCAGTAGGTCGTGCTGATCAGGTCCCCCCCGACGCTGTTCGATATGCAGGTGAGAGTGATGAACTCGCTCCGCGACTCGTAGTTGTTCATCAGGGCGGCCAGCGTCAGCATCGCCGGGGCCTCAACCAGGCCCCTTATCGGCAGCGTCCACGTCTCCCCCTCGATCCTCGTCGGCTCGGACCGGATGAACACCTTGTAGTGGTCCCTCACCGCCGTGTACTCCGGGCGGGTTCCCAGGACGGGCTTGACCGGGTCGTCCTCGTTTGGCATCTCCACCATGGCGGCCGAGCCGGGCATCTTCTCCTCTGCCGTGGTCAGCTCCGTCTCCAGCCTGTTCTGGTCGCTCATCGCCAGCATCCGGCCGAGCCCGACCCCCGCGACGGTCACCGTCGCGGTCGCCACGCCCATGCGGATCAGGAACTGCCGTCGGTCGAACACCGTCACCGACCGCTCCCCGTCCTCCGAGACGTAGACGGTCGACGCCGAGAGCACCAGCTTGCGCGTCGCCCACACCGCTGCGACCCCCCATCCCAGCGACAGCGTCAGCACCCAGACGAATATGACCACCCCGTTCATCGACGACTGGCTGATGTTGGCCGTCATCAGCGCCACCGGCACGCCGACGACCGCGCCGAAGATCAGCCCCCGGTTCAGCGCGATGTCCGGGCCGCGCCTCTGGACTATCGCGTAGACGACCATCGTCGCGACGACTCCGGCGGCGAAGAACCCCCCGACGGCCATGATCTGCTCCGACGTCTTGGCGAAGTCCTTCACGCTCAGCCCGACGAGCATGAGCAGCTCGATCATCGTGTCGATCCCGAACGTGACCAGCGGACCCGGAAGCTCGCGGGTCACCCAGTCGAACGTGTCGAACGGCGGGAACGACAGGTCGAGCCACCTGTCCGCAAGGTACATGATCGCGACCAGCGGCGCCGTCAGCAGGGCGCCGGTCAGCGCGGCGAGTCCGAGGCTGCGCACTCTCATCAGGCTGGCTCCTGTTTTAGGCGTCGACTTTCAGGCATCGACAGGCGGGGCGTCCCCTGGAAACGATACTAGCAGGATATATACACCAGTTTAGCAGGTCAGGGAATCACAGGGAGAAGAACATGCGACGGGCGCTCCCGGTCGTGGAGCACCGTCTGTTTCGCCGTCACCAGCTCGGCGTCCATCCCGAAGGGGTTGCCCGTGTTCGGGTTCCGGTCGAACTGGGGGAAGTTGCTGCTCGCTATCTCCAGCCTGATCCGGTGCCCCCGCCGGAAGCAGTTACTCGTCGACCACAGGTCGATCGTGTACTCGTAGACCCTGCCCGGCTCCAGCAGCGCCGGACTCTCCCACGAGTCGCGGTAGCGCGCCCGCTGGATCCCCTGGGCGACGTTCATCGCGTAGCCGCCCGGATGGACGTTCGCCAGCTTTGCCGTAAAGTCGGTGTCCCTCGCGCTGGAGGCCGCGTACAGCACTGCCTTGACAGGTCCGGTCACCTCCACGTCCCGGGTCAACGGCGCCGTCGTGTAGACCAGCACGTCGGCCCGGTACTCGTTGGGCCGCTGGTCCTTGGGACCCAGCGACGCGGCCACCGTCGCCTCCGAGCAGCAGGTGCTGCCCCCGATGGTGACGACAGGATGCTCCGGGTCGTAGACGTACTCGTCCGCGCTCTCCTCCTCGGGAGGGACGGTGCTGAGCGAGCCGTCGCCGAAGAGGGAGTTGGCCCTCCCTCCGCTGTGGAGGTAGTAGGGCGTGTAGCGCGTCTCCGGTAGGGGCCAGTCGTCGGCTTCGCGCCACCGATTGGCGCCCATCACGAACAGCTTTACGCGGGGCTCGTCCATGATGCCGTTGTCGATGCCCTTCAGCCAGTAGTCGTACCACCGGGTCTGTTCGAGATCGAGGTCGATGAGACAGGCCTCGCCGAAGTCGACGTCCCCGGTCCTGGTGCTCGTTCCCCTCATGCCGAGGTTGTGTATCCACGGGCCGACGATCATCTTCTGAGAGCGCCGGGCGCGCTCCGTCCTCCCGTGCCGTGTCATCCCCATGAAGTTGTTGAGCCCGCCCTGGAGGAAGACGTCGAACCAGCCGCCCATGTGATAGGCGGGCATCTCCACGTCGGCGTAGTGCTCCTCGATGGGGCTCATGCCGCGCCAGTAGTCGTCGTAGCTCGGATGCTCGATCCAGTCCCGCCAGTGCGGGATGTTTCGGCCCGCCGCCTCGTCCATCGTGATCAGAGGCAGGTGCCGGAACAGCGCGGGCTGGCCGATCTCCTCCGGGAGCCACATGTACTGGCGCTGGTGCCCCCGCGCTCCCGCGGCGATGCCCCAGCTCGTGTTGAAGGCGAGCTGGAAGGCCCCGCCCGTGTAGACCCAGTTGTGGTAGACGTTCGAGTAGGCCACCTGCGGCACGGCGCAGGCGATCCCTGTGCCGCCCTGAGCGGCCTGCCACTGGGTGAGGCCCGTATACGACCCCCCTGTCGTGCCGATCTTGCCGCTGCACCACGGCTGACGCGCCACCCAGTCGATGCAGTCGGCGCCGTCCGACACCTCGTTGACCATCGGGTAGAAGTCGCCGGGAGACTCGTACCTGCCCCGGACGTCCTGCGCGACAACCGCGTAGCCCTGCTGCGCCCGGAAGATCCATCTGTCCACGGTCGTCTCGCCATACTTGTCGTAGGGCGTCCGCGTCACGATGGTGGGAAAGGGCCCTTCGCCTACCGGCAGGTAGACGTCGGTCGCAAGCTCGGCTCCGTCCCTCATCGGGCATCGGAGGTCGTGCAGGATCTTGATCTTGTGGACGCGCTGCGATCTCTGGGCCTGCGCTGACGCCACGGCGGGGCCTCGATTCGAAGTTGCGCCGGATGCTATAGTGCTCCTCGTGGCTTGTCAAACGCCGCTCGACCCGCTCCCCGAGGGGGAAGATTGAGGCGCCGCCCCCTCCTATATATAATGGAGCTTCCGCCCGGCCCAATCCGCCCGCCCCGCGCGGAGCATATATCCCTCCACAGGAGACCCCGCATGTGCTATAAGGAGAGCGACTCCACCGGCGTCCGGCAGATCCCCGCCTACCACGACGGCGACGGCCTCTTCAGGACCAGGCCCCTCTTCGACGAGACGAGCAGGCTCCCCGTCAAGGTTCAGATTTGGGAGCTCGACCCCGGCGCGAGCGAGGGCGGCCACGTCCACGACGGAGACGGCGCCCTCGAGGAGGTCTACTACTTCATCGAGGGTGAGGGAACCATGTGGTCCGACGGCGACTCCTTTCCCGTCCGCGCCGGAGACGCCGTCATGGCGCCGCCCGGCTCCGACCACGGCTTCCGCAACACCGGAGACGCCCCCCTCAAGCTCCTCATCATCTGGGGCAGACCCAAGGAGTAGCCGCCAGCCCGTTCGTGGTGAGCCCGTCGAAACCATGACGGGCGACCTTCGACAAGCTCAGAGCCTGCCCCGTACTCGATACGGGGACGAACGACTACCCCATCTTTCTGGTATCATTCTCAAGACAGGCCTACGACGATGATCACCGAGCACAGACAGCGCTCCCGCTCCAGGACCTCCTTCCTGGGACTCCGCATCCTGGCGGTGGTCGGCATCGCCATCGGCGTCGGCTCCATAGTCTTGATGGGCATCTCGATGGGCTCGATGTGGCAGCAGTCCACCTCCCGCGACTACTACGTCAAGAACGACCTCGCCCCGCCGCCCCAGAACAACGTCGTCAAGCGCGAGTCGATCTGGACGCTCATCAAGCTCCGGCAGTGGGAGCAGCGCAGCCTCGCGGCCGGATACTGGGACGCCCTCAACCGCCTCGACGCCGACACCGCCCTCTCATACCTGGAGGACGGCTACAGCGCCGAGGCCGAGCGTGACCTCAGGCGCGTCGAGCAGATCGTCCGCTCCGGGGGGGCCGTCACCATCACCGAGGTCCGCGAGCCCTTCATGACCAACGCCGACGAGGCCGCCATGTTCTTCACCCTCGGCGACCCGCCCGACGAGCAGCGCGTCCTGATGACCTTCGTGCGCCACGGCGACGGCTGGAGGATCCGCTACACCGCCCCCGCCCCCTAACCTCCCGCCTCTTCCCCCGTCCGCGGGGGAAGATTGAGATGGGGGTCCCCTGTCTGGCCGCGTCGAGAAGAGCCCCCATCCTGACCTTCCCCCGGCTTTGCGGGGGAAGGGAGAGAAGGTTCCCCCGCCGCTCTCCCGCCTCTTCCCCCGTCCGCGGGGGAAGATTGAGATGGGGGTCCCCTCTTCTCCCTCCACCATCCACCCCCGTTTGACAACCCCGTCCTTTCTGATAAACTCCCGTCCACGACACTCTTCTACGGGGAGATCGGATATGAGACACATATACGCCCTCCTGGCGCTGTGCGCGCTGGCAGCCGCCCTGCTCGCAGCGGCCTGCGGCGGCGGAGATGATGAAGGCGACGGCGGAGCCGCCGTTCAGCCCGCCGCCACGCAGCCCGCCGCAGCCCCGCCGACCGCGGCCCCGGCCACCGCGGGCGGCACGGCCGCGCCGCCCGCGACCCCCACTCCAAGGACCGACGCCAGCGTCAGGCCCACCCCGACCCCCGTCGCCTCCTTCGCCGCCGTCACGCCCTGGTTCCAGAGCGGCGCCTACAGCGTAGGCACCGCCGCCGGCAAGGCGCTCATCCGCGGAGAGCTGCTCCGCGAGCTCGTCAAGCGCTACTTCGACGCCGTCAACGCCTACGACCTCAACGCCCTGCTGCCCCTGCTGGAAGAGGGCTACCGCACCGACAACGAGACCGAGATCCGCGACCTGCTCTCCGGCCTCGAGACCGGCGGCGATCAGCTCACCTGGACCGAGGACCAGGCCCCCGGCCTCACCGGCCCGACCACCATGGTCATGATCCTCACCGTCGAGGGTCCCTTCGGCAGCGAGTCCTGGCACATCCAGTTCACCGAGCTCGGCAGAAACTCCGGCAACTGGGTCATAAGCGCCGCCGGCCCCGCCCCCTAGCCTGAAAGAAGCCCCCATCCTGACCTTCCCCCGGCTCTGCGGGGGAAGGAAAAGAAGGTTCCGCCGCGTCTCCTACCTCTTCCCCCGCGGACTGGGGAAGATTGAGATGGGGGTCTTACTCCCCCCCTCTTCCCCCGCCGAGAAAAACGAAGAAGTCTTAGACAATACCCAAAACACCTTGCGTCCCCCTCTCACCCACCGATAGGCTGACCTGACCGTCCGGCCATCTCCAACGGGCGGCCAGGAGGCCCCAAGTGAAGCTGATCCGCACCAGGGTAACCGGCTACCGCAGCATCGACGACTCCGGCTGGGTCGACGTCGATAACGTCACCTGCCTCGTCGGCAAGAACGAGTCCGGCAAGACCGCCTTCCTCGGCGCCCTCAGGAAGCTCAACCCCGTCGCCGGCGTCAACGGCGACTTCGACCTCAAGGACTACCCCCGCAAGGGCTACGTCGGATACCGGCGGAAGCACAAGACCGAGCCGGCCACCGTCGTCCGCGCCGAGTTCCGCATCGAAGACGCCGAGCTCCGCAAGATCGAGGCCGAGTACGGCTCAGGCGTCCTCCCATCCTCTCTCGTCACCGTCAGCAAGGACTACAGCAACGCACGCACCTGGTCGCTTAAGGTCGACGAGGCCGCCCACGTCCGCCACATCCTCGGACAGGCCGTCCTTCCCCCCGAGATACAGGAGCGCGCCCAGGCGGCCCGCACCGTCGACGAGCTCCGCGCCGTGCTGGAGGCCATAGACATCAAGCCCCCGGCCGTCTCCGACCTCCTCATGCGGCTTAGGAACCGCCCCCCGGGCGCCCTGCGCGACCGGATCGTCACCGGCCATCTGAAAAAGATGCTCCCCACCTTCGTCTACTTCGACGACTACAGCGCCATGAGGGGCCGCATCTCCATACCGACCCTCCGCCGCCGGGTGGCGGAGGGCGAGCTCGACGACGCCGACCGCACCTTCCTGTCTCTCATCTCGCTCGTCGGCGCCGACCTCGAGGACCTCGAGAGCCAGACCAACTACGAGCACATCAAGGCCGAGCTCGAATCGGCCTCCATCAACATCACCGACAAGGTCTTCGAGTACTGGAGCCAGAGCGCCGATCTCCGCGTCGACTTCGACCTCTCCAACGCCAACCCCAACGACCCGCCCCCCCTCAACGAGGGCACCATCCTCCACGTCCGCGTCTTCAACAACCGCCACCGCGTCTCCGTCCCATTCGACGAGCGCTCCAAGGGCTTCGTCTGGTTCTTCTCCTTCCTCTCCTACTTCTCCAGCCTCGAGCTGGAGGACGAGGAGCGGGGCATGCTCCTCCTCTTCGACGAGCCGGGACTCAACCTGCACGCCACCGGACAGGTCGACTTCCTCCGCTTCATCGACGAGCAGCTCGCCCCAAGGCACCAGGTCGTATACACCACCCACTCACCGTTCATGATCGACCTCGACCGCCTCGGCAGCCTCCGCACCGTCCAGGACATCGACGAGCGCGGCACAGTCGTCTCCTCCAACGTCATCGTCGAGGAGCCCGAGACGATCTTCCCCCTGCAGGTCGCCATAGGCTACCGGCTCGCCCGGTCCCTCTTCCGCGCCCCGCACTGCCTCCTCGTCGACTCCCCCTCCGACCAGATATTCCTCCGCGTCCTCGGTGAGGCCGTCACGGCCCGCGGCCGCGCCCCCCTCGACCCCCGCTGGGTCACCATCCCCGTCGGAGGCGCCGACAACCTGCCCACCTACCTCTCCCTCCTGGGCGACGGCTACGCCAACGTCGCCGTCATGATGGACGTCACCCCCAAGAGCAAGGCCTGCGTGCAGGACATCAACGAGAGGGCGCGGGGCGGCGGCCCCGTCAGGATGGTCGAGGTCGCCAAGATCAGGGACGCCGACCTCGAGGACCTCTTCCCCCCCGAGCTCTACCTGGAGCTCGTCAACAGCGCCTACGCCGGCCAGCTCCCCTGCGAGCTGACCATGAGGACCATCAACGGCCCCAACCCGCGCATCGCCCAGCGCATCCGGAACCTCTTCGAGCGCGACAAGATCTGCGAAGGCCGCTTCGACCGATACCGCCCTGCCGTCCACCTACTCCAGAGGCACGTCGAGCTCCGCGACCGGATCGACGACGCCACCATCGAGCGCGCCGCCTCCATGTTCGACCGCGTCAACTCGCTCCTGCCCGCCGCCGGCAAGGCCGACCCGGCCCCGCACGTCAACGGCGCCGACGCCTCGGCCGCCCTCGCCTACAGCAGCGGCCACACCCGCGCCTGGTAGCGGCCACACCGCGCCTGGTAGCAGCCGTCATTCCCGCGCAAGCGGGAATCCCCCTCATCCTAACCTTCTCCCGCGAGGGGAGAAGGGACAGGAACCCTGCTTACCTCCTCTCCCTCGACGGGAGAGGATTGAGGTGAGGGTGGTCCCTCCCGGCGCCCTCTTACCTCTTCCCCCGTCCGCGGGGGAAGATTGAGATGGGGGTCTTTTCCCTCCCGAATGATAGACTGCCCCCGTGCCGCACGACGAACGAATCGAAAGAGCCCGTCGGCTCCGAAGCCGGCTCACCGACGCCGAACGCCTCCTCTGGAGGCATCTCCGCCTCCGCCAGCTGGACGGCCACAAGTTCCGGCGGCAGCGTGCCATCGGGCGCTTCATCGTCGACTTCGCATGCCTTGAGCGGAAGGTGATCGTGGAAGTCGACGGCGGACAGCACGGCGCCGCGCAGGCCAGCTACGACCACGACCGGACGAAGTGGCTCCGGTCACAGGGCTACAGGGTCCTGCGCTTCTGGAACAACGACGTCCTGCGCGACGTGGGAAGCGTCGCCGAGGTAATACGCCAGGCCCTGGAAGAGCCCCCATCCTGACCTTCCCCCGCCGAGCCGGGGGAAGGGAAAGAAGGTTCCCCCGCCGCCTCTTGCCTCCCGGTTCCGCCGTGCCCTCCCGCCTCTCCCCCGCCGCTCTCCTACCTCTTCCCCCGTCCCCGGGGGAAGATTGAGATGGGGGTCCCCCTCTTCCCCGCCGACGTCCGTGGTAACATGCCCCAGACATGAAACGACTCACCCTCCTCCTCGAAGACGAGGCGCTCTACGCGGCGGTCGAGACCGAGGCCCGGACCACCGGCCGCACCGTGGCCGAGATAGTCGTCCACGCCCTGCGGCAGTGGCAGGCCGACTCCGAGCCGGACGCCGATGAGCGCGCCGAGCTGGCCGCGGCCCGCCGGGAGTGGGCCCAGGAGGGAGGCATCGAAGCCCGCGCCTTCTTCGACGACCTCCGTGACGAGGAGTCCCGCATCGACGCATAACCCATCGCGTCGAGATCTCTCCCGCAGCACAGAGACACCTCCGGCGAACCGCCCCTCAGCTCCGAGACCGCATTGAGCGCGCCCTCTATCGCTTGGCCGACGACCCGTATCCTCGCGGGAGCATCAAGCTGAGAGGCGAGGACAACACCTGGCGCATCCGCGTCGGGCGATTCAGGATCGTCTACGAAGTGCATCCGGACATGCTCCTGGTGGTACTGAGGGTCGCCTTGCGCGGCGAAACCACCTATCGCATGTGAAGACCATGAGACCAGCCCCCGTCCGCTCTTACCTCTTCCCTCGTCCGCGGGGGAAGATTGAGATGGGGGTCTTTCCCTCCCCCATCCGCGGGGTTCCCTGCCGGGCCGCGTCGAAGAGCCCCCATCCTGACCTTCTCCCGCCGAGCCGGGGGAAGGGAAAGAAGGTTCCGCCGCCGCCTCTTGCCTCCCGGTTCCGCCGCGCCCTCTCCCCCGCCGCGCCTCTTACCTCTTCCCCCGTCCGCGGGGGAAGATTGAGATGGGGGTCTTTCTCCGGGGTAGTGCATCAGTCTGAGTCGCATGGAGTTGACACTTTGCCTTTCGCGCCCCATATTATGCCGGCCCCCTGGTAGCTCAGCAGGTCAGAGCGCTGCCTTGTCACGGCAGAGGTTGGAGGTTCGTCTCCTCCCCAGGGGGCTGCTTGACAGCGTTACCGCATGGCGTTAGCATGACAATGCCGTGACAAGGCGCTCAGTCCTTCTGAGTGTAGGGGTCGGTTCCACCGGCCTTGGAAGAGGCCCGAACGACTGCCCACACAGTCAATCGGGCCTTCTTCTTTTATCCTCCTACCTCTATTTCCCGATTCCCAATGCAACACCCACAATCACACATTCCCAGTACGCGGGGACTATTGACACGCACCGTCCACGGTGCTACTATCCACGCCGTGTATCTGTCCGAGACGGAGAATTTGCGTCATCCAAGACCTGGCAAAGTGAGGCATTTGCATGATGAATAGGATATCCAACCGCCTAATCGCCCGTTTCGTGGCTGTTGCCGCGCTGCTGGCACTGGTGATGGCCGCGCCTGCGGTCTTCGCCCAGGACTCGGAGATAGACTACCCCGAGAACGGCACGGAGCCGGTGGCGAGCTTCTCGGCGACGGACCCGGACGGCGACGCGATCGTCTTCTCGTTGAGCGGTCCTGACGCGGCGAAGTTCGAGATCTCCGAGGGCGGTGCGCTCAGCTTCAAGAGCACGCCGGACTTCGAGTCCGCGGGTGACGCGGACGGCGACAACGTGTACATGGTGACGGTGAACGCCGCTGGCGGCTCGACGTCGGTGGCTGTGACGGTGACGAACGAGGACGAGGCCGGGAAGGTGACGATTGATGACCTGCAGCCGCAGGCTGGGGCCGGTCAGTCGATAAGCGCCAAGGTTTCGGACACGGACGGCGACCCCGTCGCTACGACGTGGCAGTGGTCCAGGTCGATGGACATGACCTCGTGGGAGGACATAGTTGGAGCCACTTCCTCGGCCTACACGCCTCAGGAAGAGGATGATGGCTACTACCTGCGTGCTGCGGCGAGCTACAGCGACGGCCTTGGTGATGAGCGCGACACTGCGAGCACGGAGACGGCCTTCCCGGTGGAGATAAGGCCCCCGGCGAACTTTGCGCCGTCGTTCGGAGTTCAGGACGAGGATGCGGCGGTCAGAGGCGTCCAGGTGAGCCGGACGGTGAAGGAGACTGCGAAGGCAGGTTCTGGGATAGGTGCGCCGGTGGTGGCGACGGATGCCGACAACGACCCTCTGCTCTACAAGCTGGGCAAGGTCACAGTCATAACTGACCTTGGTAATGATAATGCGGTAGGCGGGACCGGGGACAACGCCGACGATACCACTGATGTCGTCATCATTGACCTTGGTGATGATAATGCGGTAGGCGGGACCGGGGACGACGCCGACACTACCGTTGACGTTACGACCCTATTCGGGATTGACGCCAAGACTGGACAGATCTCGGTGAGGGGTGACGCGGGTAAGGAGGAGTTGGCATACCTGAATATTGACGTGTACCCCAACACCACAGTTGTAATGGATGACATTTCTGATGGTGGTAATGATCCTACTACGGAGACTACGCCGTTAGCCTACGATGTTCTGGTAACGGCTACGGACCCGTCGGGTGCGGATAAGTCGGTCACGGTGACCATCAAGGTCGTGAAGGTGGACGAGGCGCCTGGAATTAAGCGGTTGGAAACGGATTTGGGTGAGGATTTAGGTATCGCATCGGCTGGCGCGGACCGCTTCAGAATAAGCACGGAGGAGCAGATTCAGTTGGATCCGGCGGCCGACCCCAGCGCCACCAACGCCGGTGCGGGTCTCCCCGTCTTCTATGCGACCGATCCGGAGAATGCCGCCGCCGACGAGAGCGACCTGACCTGGACGGTGAGCGGTGTCGACGCCAAGCGCTTTAACATCGTGCCGCTCGTGATCGTTGCGGGTGCGACCTACGAGGACCCCGACGGCGATGGAACCGACATCAGTCCTGCCATTTCCGACCCCGACGGCGACGGTCCCCTCACCGCTACTAGCCCCCTGCCCCAGGCGCAGGCGTCGCTCCGGTGGAAGGGGCCCGCTCCCTTCGGTCCGAGCTTCGAGGACATGGACTCGGCGGATGGGGACAACGTGTACGAGGTGACGGTGACGGTCTCCGACGGCGTGGCGCGCAGCTCCAAGGACGTGTTCGTCACGGTGACGAACAAGGAAGAGCCCGGGAAGATAACCCTGACGCAGCGCAGGCCGCAGGAGGGCATAGCGATAACCGCCCGGCTCAGCGACCCTGACGGCAACATAACTGACACCAAGTGGCAGTGGTACAGGGGAGATGACCTCATAGGCACCTTCATCGAGGCCGACCCCAACGACGATGGTAAGCAGAGGGTGTCGACGTTAAGAATCGATAGTGACACTACAGGCCAGGGCGGCGGTGTAGATGGCGAAATAGACACTGACGACACTACAGTAGTGACGAACTGCACTCTCGAGACCGGCACGCCCTCGAGCACCTGTGCCATAAACAACGCCACGTCGTCCACCTACACACCGGTGGCGGATGACGACGGCAAGAAGCTGCAGGTGAGGGCGAGCTACGTGGACGGCTTCGCCACGGACAAACTTCTGGCCGAAGGTCTTAATACTGCCGGTGACCCGACTGATGACAAGACCGACGGCAAGGACGATGGTGATGTCGCCTCGGCGGTATCGGAGCAGACGGCGGTGGAGAGGCCCAACGCCAACGCCCGCCCCAGGTTCGTTGACGAGGATCCCGCGGCCCGGAGCGTGAGTGAGAACGTGAAGAATGCGGGCGTGGGCGAGCCGGTGGCGGCCACCGACCCCGGCGATCCGCTGATCTACACGCTGAGTGGAGACGATGCGGGATCGTTCAAGGTGGACGACTCTGGGCAGATCCAGACTAAGGTGAAGCTGGACTACGAGACGAAGTCGAGCTACACGATAACGGTGACGGCGACCGACCCGTCGCTGGCGAGCGCGTCGATCACGGTGGACATCACCGTCACCGACGCGGACGACCCGGCAACGGTGACGCTGCTCGCGGACAACGGTTCCGTTGAGTATGCGGAGAACGGGACGGACCCGGTGGGGACCTTCGATGCGACGGACGCGGACGGTGACCCGATCGTCTTCTCGTTGAGCGGGCCGGACGCGGCGAAGTTCGAGATCTCCGAGGGCGGTGTGCTCAGCTTCAAGAGCTCGCCGGACTTTGAGTCCGCGGGTGACGCGGACGGCGACAACGTGTACATGGTGATGGTGAACGCCGCTGGCGGCTCGACGTCGGTGGCTGTGACGGTGACGAACGAGGACGAGGCCGGGAAGGTGACGATTGATGACCTGCAGCCGCAGGCTGGGGCCGGTCAGTCGATAAGCGCCAAGGTTTCGGACACGGACGGCGACCCCGTTGCCACGACGTGGCAGTGGTCGAGGTCGATGGACATGTCCGAGTGGGAGGACATAGTTGGAGCCACTTCCTCGGCGTACACGCCTCAGGAAGAGGATGACGGCTACTACCTGCGTGCTTCGGCCAGCTACAGTGACGGCCTTGGTGATGAGCGTGATACTGCGAGCGCGGAGACGGCCTTCCCGGTGGAGATAAGGCCCCCGGCGAACTTTGCGCCGTCGTTCGGAGTTCAGGACGAGGATGCGGCGAAGAGGGGCGTCCAGGTGAGCCGGACGGTGAAGGAGACTGCGAAGGCAGGTTCTGGGATAGGTGCGCCGGTGGTGGCGACGGATGCCGACAACGACCCTCTGCTCTACAAGCTGGGCAAGGTCACGTACGTCACTGGCCTTGGTGATGATAGTGCGTTAGGCGGGACCGGGGACAACGCCGACGATACCACTGATGTCGTCATCATTGACCTTGGTGATGATGATGCGGTGGGCGGGACCGGGGACGACGCCGACACTACCGTTGACGTTACGACCCTATTCAGGATTGACCCCAAGACTGGACAGATCTCGGTGAGGGGTGACGCGGGTAAAGAGGAGTTGGCATACCTGAACATTGACGTGCACTCCTCAATATTACCGTTTAGCGAATCGGAGACTACGCCGGGACTCTATGCCCCAGCGGCTACTACTCCTCCTACGCCGTTAGCCTACGATGTTCTGGTAACGGCTACGGACCCGTCGGGTGCGGATAAGTCGGTCACGGTGACCATCAAGGTCGCGAAGGTGGACGAGGCGCCTGGGATTAAGCGGCTGGACGTGGATTTGACTGCTGATACACCCATCGCATCGGCTGGCGCGGACCGTTTCAGGATAAGCACGGAGGAGCAGATTCAGTTGGATCCGGCGGCCGACCCCAGTGCCGCCAACGCTGGTGAGGGTCTCCCCGTCTTCTATGCGGAAGATCCGGAAAATCCGCTGATAGATGTCAATGGGAACAACGCTATAGATGAGGGTGATAGCCCCGGTGCTGACGAGGACGACCTGACCTGGACGGTGAGCGGTGTCGACGCCGGGCGCTTTAACATCGTGCCGCTCGTGATCGCTGCTGGAGCGACCTACAACCACGACGGCGACGATACCACCGCCGCGATCCTCGCGCCCCAGGCGCAGGCGTCGCTCCGGTGGAAGGGGCCTGCGCCCTACGGTCCCAGTTTCGAGGACATGGACTCGGCGGATGGGGACAACGTGTACGAGGTGACGGTGACGGTCTCCGACGGCGTGGCGCGCAGCTCCAAGGACGTGTTCGTCACGGTGACGAACAAGGAAGAGCCCGGGGAGATAACCCTGACGCAGCGCAGGCCGCAGGAGGGCATAGCGATAACCGCCCGGCTCAGCGACCCTGACGGCAACATAACTGACACCAAGTGGCAGTGGTACAGGGGGGATGTCGCCATAGGCACCTTCATCGAAACCGACTCCACCACAAGTAAGCAGACGGTGTCGACGTTAAGGGTCAATGACAATGGAACCCCGACGGATGCAACTGATGACGGCGGCGCCAACAGCGAGATAAATGATACCGACAGTGTAGTGACGAACTGCACTCTCGAGACCGGCACACCTTCAATCACCTGTGCTATAAACAACGCCACGTCGTCCACCTACACACCGGTGGCGGATGACGACGGCAAGAAGCTGCAGGTGAGGGCGAGCTACGTAGACGGCTTCGCCACGGACAAACTTCTGAACGCTGATCCTGATGACGATGATACGTTTGATGCGAAGGACGGCAAGGACGATGGTGATGTCGCCTCGGCGGTATCGGAGCAGACGGCGGTGGAGAGGCCCAACGCCAACGCCCGCCCCAGGTTCGTCGACGAGGACCCCGTGGCCAGGAGCGTGAGTGAGAACGTGAAGAATGCGGGCGTGGGCGAGCCGGTGGCGGCCACCGACCCCGGCGATCCGCTGATCTACACGCTGAGTGGAGACGATGCGGGATCGTTCAAGGTGGACAACTCCGGGCAGATCCAGACTAAGGTGAAGCTGGACTACGAGACGAAGTCGAGCTACACGATAACGGTGACGGCGACCGACCCGTCGCTGGCGAGCGCGTCGATCACGGTGAACATCACCGTCACAGACGCGGACGACGACGCGACGGTGATACTGCTCACGGGCAACGCCCCCGCCTTCGCGGCGGAGGAGATGACCCGGAGCGTGGCCGAGAACACGGCCGCCGGCATGGCGATCGGCGACCCGGTCGCGGCGACCGACGAGGACGGCGACGCGCTGACCTACACGTTGTGGGGCGACGACGCCGGCTCCTTCGGCATCGACCCGGCGACCGGCCAGCTGATGACCAGCGCCGCGCTCGACTACGAGACGCAGATGAGCTACACGGTGACGGTCACCGCCTCCTCCGGCAAGGCCGACGAGGTTGACGCCATGACCACGGTGACGATCATGGTCACCGACGAGGGTCTGGACAACGCGTACGACCTGAACGAGGACGGGACCATCGAGAGAGACGAGGTCATTGCCGCGATACAGGACTACCTGGCCGGCAATATCGAGAGGAGTGAGGTTACGGCGCTCATCCGCCTCTACTTCGGAAACGGCGGATAAGGCAAAGATCGAGGGGGGCCAACCCGTTCGTGGTGAGCTTGTCGAACCATGAACGGGCGCCCTCCTTTGATAGGCTCAGGACGAACGGCTGGGACTCTTTGACGGGTCGGGGCGAACGACCAGGGCCTCACGGAGAATAAGGAGGAGGACGCTTGTTCAAAAGAGCGTTGACGCTGATGATGATCGTTGCGGCGGTGGGAGCGGCCGGGCTGCTCAGCCCGGGTCCCGTGGACGCGACAGGCCACAGCGCGACGAGGTCCTTCTCCGCAACCAGTGTGATCGCGGGCGGCACTGTGGAGGTGACGATCGAGGTCGCCGACCTGGGCGGCTTCGGCGGGGTGGTGGAGACGCTGCCCGACGGCTTCAGCTACGTGTCGACCACGCTGGCGGACGAGCCGGTGATCGACGGGCAGGATGTGACCTTCGCCCTGCTCGATGAGGACTCGTTCAGCTACACCGTCCGCGCCCCCGACGCGCTGGGCGCGCACACCTTCCACGGCGTCGTGAAGGACAACGCACTGGACAGCAACGAGGTCGGCGGCGACTCGGACGTGATGGTCATGGCCTCCGGGCTGGAGGCCTCCCGGTCGTTCTCCGCGTCGACCGTCGACGCGGGCGGCGAGCTGACGGTGACGATCACCGCCGCCGACTACGGCCAGTTCGGCCAGGTGGTGGAGACGCTGCCGGCCGGCTTCGGCTACGTGTCGACCAGCCTGCCCGACCCCCCGTGGGTCAGTGGCCAGATGCTCGGGTTCTCCCTGTTCGGCGAGGAGAGCTTCACCTATACGGTGACGGCGTCCAGGACGCTGGGCTCTCATGAGTTCTCCGGCGTCGCGAAGGACGAGGGCCGGATGGAGACGGCCATAGGAGGAGACTCCACGGTGACGGTGCAGGCCGCGACCGCGTCGCACAGCGCGACCAGGTCCGTCGACTCGCGGGTCGAGGCCGGCGCCGAGGTGGTGGTGACGATCGACCTGGCGGGCCTCGGCGGCTTCGGCCAGGTCCGGGAGACTCTGCCCGAGGGCTTCGCCTACGTGGCGAGCAGCCTGCCCGACGACCAGGTCGCGAGCGCGGACGGGATGCTCACCTTCACGATCCTGAGAGATGATAGCTTCACCTATACGGTCACCGCGTCCGGCACCGAGGGCGGCCACGCCCTCTCGGGCGAGGCGGTCAACGACGTGCGGGCGTCGGCGTCGATCGGCGGCGCTGCCTCCATCGCGGTCGGAAGCACGGTGGTCACGTCGGACGGCGGAAACGTCATGCTGACGATCACCCCCGACGCGCAGTCGGCCTACTTCAAGGGCAGGATCGTCGAGGGCTGCGAGGGCGGGCCGGAGGACGCCGAGGTGGCGCTCTGCGCCACGGTCGACGCGTGGGACGCCCAGGGCGGCGAGATCGTGGGATTCTCCCTCGACGCCCCCTCGGCGCTCACCCTCACGCTGACCGCGGAGCAGGTGGCTGAGCTGGGCGGGTCCGAGACGCTCGCCGCGCTGGACGAGGCCGGCGGTGTGATGGTCTACGCCGGCTCCGCCGACGGGTGGACGGCTCTCGAAGCCGAGGCCGCCTTCGGCGAGGACGGAAGCGTGACCCTCACCACCTCGATCACCGCGTTCGGCGACGTGGCGGTGACGCTCGACAGGGCGCTGCTGCCATCGACCGGCGGCGTGACGCCCCCGAGCTGGCTGATGCTCTTCCTCGCCCTCGCGGGCGCGGCGATGATACCCACCGGAGTCCTGGTCCTCAGGAGGATCCGGGCCTAGGTCTTACCTCTTCCCCCGTCCGCGGGGGAAGATTGAGATGGGGGTCCCCGGACACAGGGACCCACAGGAAGCAACAGGGAGGGGCGCAAACGCGCCCCTCCCCTCTTTTCCTACCTCTTCCCCCGCTCCCTCTTCCTCTTCCCCCGTCCTCCCTCTTCCTCTTCCCCCGTCCGCGGGGGAAGACTGAGATGGGGGTCTTACTCTCCCTCGCCGCAAAGAAAGCCCCCATCCTAACCTTCCCCCGCAAAGCCGGGGGAAGGGACAAGAGAGGTTCCCCCCGCTCCCTCTTACCCCTGCCCCCTCTTACCTCTTCCCCCGTCCGCGGGGGAAGATTGAGATGGGGGTCTTACTCTCCCTCGCCGAGAAGAATCCCCCATCCTTGTATCTTTGGAGGGGCGTGACAGATCGGTCCATCCTTGGTCTAGGAGACCGCAGGTACGGCATACCCATCGCCCTCTACACCGACCGCACAGCCGAGTATAGAAGGACCTGATCACTGGGTTGAAGCGAGTAGCGACCAGGGTTGCTTCAACGAACGCTTTGGAGTGGCGGCACAGCATCCTGAGACAGCCTACCGCCCGTTGGGACCGGGAGTATGCCTCGATAGGGTGCTCTGCTTCAGACACAGCCGCAGGGTGGCCAGGGACAACACTGTGAAGTACAGGTGGCGTACGCTTCAGCTGCTGCCGGGGAGGGAGCGGTGGTAGATGTGCTGGAAGACCTAGACGGCCAGATGGCTGTGCGTTACCGGGGAGAGATCATCGCCAGCCAGGAGGCGCCATCCCGTCCGAGCATACTCAGAAGCTTCAACGGCTCTTCCTCGCACAAATCGGGCCCACGTCCGAACCTCAACGGTCTGGGCAGGCGCTGGGAGGCGGTCCTGGCAGCACTCGACGCAGAGATGGACGCCCGCGATGCTGACGACAACGGCGCCGTCAGAGTCCGCAAGGCGCCTGCCATGCAACGCAGGAAGCCCACTCCACTTCAGACGGCAAGGTGGAACCCCGTTCAGAAGGCGAAGCGCAGGGGTCTGTCGATTAGAGGGGTAGCACGGGAGCTGGGCATCCACCGGGACACGGCGAAGAAGTACATGGAAGCCGTCAGCCCACCCATCAAGCGCGATCGGGTCGTATAGGAGACATCTGTTTTCATCGCCACCAATACCAGTGACATTTATGCTGGCCACTTAGCCGGACATTTATCCTGACCATCGACACCCCTGATCAGCACTCGACCCCGCCGGCACGGCCCATTATTGCTCCGCCGTTCACAGTCTGCCCCTCCAACCCTTCAACTCTGGCCGCGGGGATGCAAGGGCCTTCGCCATGGTGTTGGCAGACGAATTGCGGGCCACGAAACTCCGCATCGTCCGCTTCTCCTCAATATGCAATCCACTGTAAGACTCCGGCGACGCCGCTACTGCACCCCAACCGTTGGTCATCAATTCTTCTACTACGCCTACGCCGTAGTTGTCCGATGCTCTAGAGACTTCCGCTAGTCGGACCAGCTTTTCTTTGTCCTCTTTGGCGGAATCAGCATCTTCGGATAGATGCAGGATGCCCATCTTGTGCCCATCCTCTCCTTCCGGGGACACGGTCACAACGACGCCTCCGTAGAGCCCACATGCAGCAAATTTCAGCTTGGAGCGAAAGCTCACCAATTGTCCAGAAACTGTGTCAGAATCGAACCCTCCATGTGTCTTCCAACGGTACCAAACCTTGCTTAACCGGCTTGCGGTTGCTTCTGCCCTCGGAGTCCTATTCCTCCAGATTCCCCGAAGTCTGCTCCATTCGACACGAATATCTCTCTGGGGGTGTGCTCGAGCCCTATTGTTCCAGTCATTCACTAGATCCTTTACTCTCCTAGACATGTCCACTTCGTAGAGAAAAGCACGATAAGCAGACAGAAATCGTATAACTGGATCGTCGAAGTCCGGCTCTTTGACATCTATGGCACTGAACTCGCCGTCGTGATCCGTATCATCCTGCTTGCAGGCGAACCATCCGACACATGCATCACCGGTGCCTACAGATTGTGGCTCAAACGCGTCTACGTCGGTCAAGTTGATGGGATTGGCCTCGCTGCTCTTGGAGAAGAAATGTCCCCACTGAGATACCCCCCACCGAAATTCATAGACCTTCCCCGAGCTTACGTCCTTTAGGTCATCCAGGACTGTCGATTCGGGGATGACGTGACAATTGTTGTAAATGGGATTCCCGCAAGTGTGTCCATCTTCATCAATCACGAAAAGGCAGCGACCTTTACGACCCTCAGCTCTTTTGAGAGGCTCAATCCGTCTACCGACTTCACCTTTTCGGCGATCAGGCACCCATAGGCCTGACATTGGAGCACTCATTCGCTATGCCGCCCATCTGGCATCGGATATCACAGTCGATGATGGTGTTCGCTCCCACTCCGACAAACCTGCTCTAGGTGGCCCTTGGCTCTGTAGGGTTGAAGGCTCGCCCTCCTGCCCTTTCCCTTTCACCATCCGATAGCCGTCGGTCGCCTCAGCAGCCTCCCTTCGGCACAGGGCCGCCCTGGTGGACTTGTGTCGATGGTCAGCGAAAAGCAACCGTCTTCTCTGTCAAGATGTTGAGATGACCGGATTCCATCTCTCGCCCGTCCTCACCATGCTGTTGAGTGTGGTCAGCAACTTCCTCATACATGCCGTGAGAGCTAGCTTCTTCGGCTTGCCCGCATCGAGCAATCGCTGATAGAACTCCCTTAGCACAGGATTGCGTCGACTGGCCACCAGAGCTCCCATGTACAGCGCGGAGCGCACTCTGGCTCGCCCTCCCCAAACACTGCGCTTCCCTCGGTAAGGCCCGCTATCCCGGCTGAAGGGCGCCACTCCGACCAGGGCGGCGATCTGTTTGCGGTTCAGCGTACCCAGTTCCGGCAGGTACGCCAGCAGCGTCAGCGACACCTGCGGCCCCACTCCGGGAACACTACGCAGCAAGTCGTCTTTCTCCCTCCATACTGGACTGCGACGGATCCTCTGACGCAGATCGGTGTCCAGATCGTCCAGTTCCAGCTCCAGCCATGTTATATGGGCCTCGATACGAGGACGCACTTCTGCTGTGGCACGACCAAGACGATTCTTCTCCCCCACCAAGATGCCCATCACCTGCCGCCTGCGTGCCAGCACGGCGCCGAGTGCCTAGGCATCGGCGTCTCGAAGAGGGCGTGCAGGTGGACGAACAGCCTCCCCGAAGTGCGCCAGAACCCTGGCATCCAGCCGGTCAGTCTTCGCCAACTGCCCAGTGGACCTGGCGAAGTCCCTCACCTGGCGGGGATTGACGACTGCCACAGGCAGGGATGCCGCGGCCAGAGCTGCAACCAACGCAAGCTCCAGACCGCCGGTGGACTCCGTAATCACTGCGACAGGTCGGAGACTGATCAGCTGGTTCACAAGCTCGTCCACACCGGATTGATCGTATTGCACGCTCCAATTTCTGCCGGTGGGGCGGACGGCGACATCTACCTCCTCCTGGGGTACATCGATGCCAACGTAGGTGGGCTCCTGCTCCATGTTCATCTCCCGTATGGTATTGGCCCGGCCTTGCAAGATACGGGCTTGGTTAGCCCAGGCAACCGTTCGGGCTCTAACGGAATGAGTGGGGCGACCCTCGCTTTTCGACGGCCTCCTACGACCAATGTCCGACCGGTCTGCCGCACCCAAGGGACCATGCTGGTTACAGAAGTGGTCCACGCAGCCAAAGATACAATGTCCGGCTAAGTGGCCAGCGGAAATGTCACTCGAATTGCTCCCGATGATACCAGATGGCTCCTATACGACCCGATCACGGTTCATGCACCAGCACGGTCCATTATTGCTCCGCCGTTCACAACTTGATGGGGAGTAACGATGCTGCAGGGGTCTACCCGTGCGGGAATGACGTCGGGTGCAGAGGTTTCCTGGAGCGCGACGGCTAACTTGCGCTACTCCGGCTCGCGGGCGTGGATGAAGTACATCGGCGTGAAGATACCGAGCCGGCCCGCCTCCGCCATGACGTCCGCGCACAGGTCCAGAGTCTCCGCTACCCGGACCGAGCCCTGCGGTGCAATGTGGAGCGTCTCCATCGCCCTCAGCGAGCTTCGCGTGACCCAGCGTCCGATCCTAGAGCTGCGAAAAGAGGCGAAAGAGAGGCCTTCGCCGACCAGGGGCTGGTACCAGGGAACCGAAGGACCGGTCTGTACCGCTAGGTCCCGTGTCTCCAGAACCTCGAACCCCACCGACCGCAACGCGCTGTCAATGGTTGCGCCAGGCTCATGGCGGTCCCGACTACTCTGGCCGTTCGCTCAGGCGACAGGTAGGCCGCGAGGACGCTTCTCGAAGTCCATAACGTTGAAAAGCCGATATTTGCGGCCGCCGACCCGAACGACTATCTCATCCGCTACCCACTCCGGCCCAGTGCGAATCTTCGTCTCGCAGACAATGCCACGGGCACGGTCGGCGAAGTCGTGTACCCATCGCATGATGGTAGGGGGGGTTGGTCTTGCGGCCGAAGTATTCTGCGGCGGCGTACCGCAAAAGACATTACGCTGCCGGAATCCAGCAGGGGAGTCTAGCGTACCTTGGAGCCGTTAGGGGGGGACAGAACAGGGGGAAGTGTCCCGAATTCCTTCGCCAAGGCGGACTCATCACCTACGACTTTGTCGCCGACCTTCGGGACGAAGGGCCGAAAACGGGCCAAACCTCTCTAGTGGAATCGTCTCTCCGGCGGCACTCTCTTTGCTGACTGCCGCCCGCGTCAAGTGGGTCCCGGTCTTGATGGCGGCCGCCTTCAATTCCGCGAACCGCTCGTCGCTCACGTACTCATACGCCCGACGCATCAGAGCGAGTACCTGGCGGAAGATCGGTAACTTGTCAACTTGGGTTGACAAGTCGGTTCGCTTCCCCTTCTCCGGCGGCACCAGCGCCACGATCTTGCGCTCCGGGGGTTAGCCCCGTCAAATCGGCCCCTCTGTCCACTGGTGGGAGCTGGTAAAATGTGAATGGACGGCTCTCGAAAGGGGCGGATTGTAGGCCAAGTTACCGTCAGACCGCGACTGACGATAAGCTGACGGTAAGGCTGACGCTAACAGATACGAGCGACTGACGCTAATCTGACGGTAAGGGGAGGGCGGTTTTATGGCAAAGACGAGACGGCGACGCTGTGACTACTGCGGCAACCAGTACCGGTACTCCCGCTCGACCTCGAAGACGTGCTCTCCCGCTCACCGACAAGCGCTCTACGAGCAGCGGAAGGCCGAAGAGGCTGAAAGCGAGCAGCCCCAGATGGAGACCAGCAGACACGGCCCGGGACGATACGTGCAGCTTGCGGGCCAATTCAGACAGCAGCCCCCCAAGCCGTCTACTAAGCCGGTAATGACCCACGAGGAAGAGCTTGACGAGCTAATGAAAATCGTGCTGCCGGACGGCCCGCCGCGAGTCAAAGCCAGGCCCGCTCCCCCGCCCACGCCCGTTCATGTCACGATCAAGAACGTGCCCACGCGCTTCCCGGGCACGCCGCTCAACCGGGGGAATACCGCATGAGCTGTCACGCCCATGCATGTATGAGTCGAAAAGCCCGTTCATATTATATATATAGGGACAGGATTTTGACCCCCCGCCACTCCGTGACGTGCGCGTGCGCGCGGGGGTGGGTCTGCCGGGGCTAGCCGCCGATCTCCATCCACCGGTAAAAGGCGGCCCTGGCCTCCACGCACTCCCCACAAGGGCAGGCCTCCGGGTGGTGACGGACGGCGGCGACCTGGGCCTCGGCCCGCCTGAAATGACCCGCCGCCTCGAAGCCGCGCCGCCAGCCACTATCCCGGCCTCGCCTCAAGCCCAGCCGGAAGCCCGCCTCGAAGACGGGTCGAACCTCACAATGCCAGCAGTCGCAATCGTCTGGGTGGCCGGTCATTGGGCTTCCCCGTCGGCGGCCGCTACCGCCCGCCGACGGGGAAGCAGCCTAGCCAGACTGGCATACTTTCCGCCGCTCAGTCTGCTCAGCGCCTCGACCTCGCTTTGGAGAGCCGCGCACGGGGAACAATGGCAGCCTTTGGGGTGTTGCTCCGCTATCGTCGAGGCGATCTCGGTCAGTTGCTTCTCCTTGCCAGAGGCCCAGCCCGTGGCGAAGTCATGGCAGCGCTCACAGAGGTTCAATCGGCAGGCCGAATAATCGTGTAGCCTGATCATCTTGCCACCTTCCTTCTCACCCTGGGCCGGGCCGTCGCCAGGTGGTACAGCCCGCAGCTCCGGCAGCGATAGACCTCGAGCACCCCGAACGTGTCCGCCCTTGAATTCAGCCGGTCGGGGGCCGCCCTCGCGCCGTAGCCCGTCTTGAATCGTAGCTTTGTCATGCACTCGCCCGCCATGCGCTCCATAGTCAGCCCCTCGACCGCGCCCGGACCGCGCGGAAGTTCGAGCATGGAGCGCAGACACAGTCGGCGCGGTGCTGCTCGGCGGCGACGTCCAGCCATATGAGAATCTCCGGTTCCCGCAACTTCCGGTCGGTCAGCACTTCGCCCTGGCCGTTCACCAGATGGAAGTAGCCGAGTCTACCCTTCAACGTGATCCCCAGACGGGCTGCGCGCGCCCTCAAAGCTCTGTGAGAATTAGGATTCCACCAGCCCTAGGCATCGTTACACCCCCGCCAGCTCGGATATTGCATCGGCGAACATATCCGCCCGCTGGCGGGCTATCTCCCCGCGCAGCTGGCCGCACGTGGAACACGTGCAGTCGGCAGGATGGCCGCCCGTGACGGTCGCGCCGATCTCGAATAGCATCTTTGATTTGCCAGCCGAGTAGCCGAGTCCGTAATCGTCACAGCGGCCGCAGCCCTCGATCTCGCAGCCTGCAGGTTCGTGGTGGGTCATCGTGTCTCCTCGATCTCCGTTCGTTCGGCTCCGTCCCGCCGCCTCAGAACGGCGATTGGCCGGGGAGCCGTCGCGCCGGGGGCGGACAAGCAGCGTCGCGGCAGATCAAGACTCGAGTTCCCCGGCGCTCCGACTCCCGCGCCGCCGCGTTCGCCTCGGAGCGCGACGGGAATCGCCGCGAATCCTTGCGGAGTGTCCGCACTTCACCGTCAGCTGCCGGAGGCGCCCAGAGATGATAGTGCCGAGTGCTAGTCAATGTCCCCCTGCTGTGGCGGGCCAGCTGCGCTGGCCCACCTGTCACCTCGCGGTCTAGCTCAGTGGCATCTGCCGAGACAGCATCCGAGACGGTAACTCCCGGACCCGAGCGGCTCCGGCCTCGCGCTGGTCGGCCTCGCGGTCGTCGACGTACCGGCGAAGATCGTTCAGGTACCAATTCCAGTCCGCCGCTTCCAGCGGCGCGGTTTCGGCGGCATTATCCGCCCATGCGCCCGCAACGATGCTGACCATTAGGTCAGCCCCGCCGAGGGCCTCTACATGGCGCGGCCCCAGCACGTCCCACGGTCGGGCCTCGTACAGCTTCGCCAGTCCGCGGAGCGCCGCCTTAAGCTGGGCAGGGGTATCATAGGCGTCGGGATCGGGGAAGTGGAGCGCGGCCCGCAAGGTTTCCATACGGGTGAGTAGCGCCGTGTGGAGTGGCGGGGGCGGGGATCCCGCGAACCGGGCCTGTGTGTGCGGGCCGCCGGGCGCCGCCGTAGGCGGCGCGACCGGAGGATCGCCCAGGTCGTGGGGGGCTCGGCAGTCGGGACACACCGGCCCGCGACCGGCTAGGTCTTTCAGGTCAGTCTTGTCGTTCATGTCCTTGAAGCAGATAGAACATTGGTATACGACGTCCAGTAGCCGGACTCCGACATAGGCATTCCGCACCTTGCCGTCGATGCGCTTCGACCGTTGCGCCGGCAGGCCCGGTTTCGCTTCCCGGAGTAGCCCCAGCGTCTCCTTGCGGTCCATTCCGTGCAGCTTCTCCTTGTCGTCGAGCGGCCCCACGGCATCAATCGCGGCATCCCAAATCTGCTCCGGCGTCACTACATCCTTCGGCGAGTCGGTGATCTCGATGTTGACCAGGAACCAAGCCCCGACCTCTCCCAAGTCGCCCCGGCGCTTCTGCTCTACGTAGTCCTTCACGTTCTCCGGCATGGGCGGCGGCTGCTTCAGCTTAACGGCACGGCGCACCAGTTCGGCCAGCATCGCCCTAGTTACGTCCGGGACCATAACGTCCGTTACCCGGTCGCTGTCGCGTTTCGTGCCCGACGGGAGAGTCGGCCAGCGTAGAATCGACGTGCGATCGGCAAGGGCATCGTCGATGAGAGATAGCCGCGCCAACTGGCCCGGGTTGATCGCTTGGAAGATGGTAGCCGAGCATGGTCGACTCGCCCCCATGCGGCCGTAAATCTCGCGGATGGGTATCGGGTCGCCGCCCGTCAACATCTTGAGTAAGTCGTCATCGAATCGCTTACTCATGTCCGGGAGCTCTGCGGCTGTGGCGATGCGGCCCACCGGGAAATGCTTCAGCGATTCGGTGTGTCCCTCGCGCGACGGGTTGCGGTCCTTCAGGAGTAGGCCCGGTTTGAGTCCGAACCCGTAGCCATAGGCGTCCGCATCTCCGACGGCCGCGCGGATCGCGTTCAGGAACGTCGTCTTGCCGCCCCCCTTCTCGCCCACGAGCAGATGCCAGCGCCGGCCGGGATTCCCGCGCAAAGCGTAGGCCGCGCTGTCGAGGATGTAGTCCGCCTCGACGGTGGCTAGGTGGTAAAGCAGCTCGTCAACGTAGTCATGGTGCGCGTCCGGGTCATAGCCGATGCCGGTCGACCGGGTGACTAGGTGTTTCTGCGCCTCGTCCGGGCCGAGGAGTCGACCGTCGGTCAGATCGAGGACACCGTTGGCGCAGCCGAGATAGTGCCGGTCGGCATCCAATTCGTGCGCCTGGGCGACTCTTCCAACCTTTGAGCCGAGCCCCTCCTCATCCATGGCCTTGTAGGCCACACCCGCCCACTTGATGACATTCTCTAGGCCCGCGCTCGATTGCGTCCGCCTGGCCCAACGTTGAAAGGCGAGGGCCTTGTTCATCTCGGCCTCGCCCTGCTGGGCGCGGAGCGCCATGTTGACGGCGTATTGTCGTGCGGCACGTTCATGTAGGTGTCCAAGTTCGTTGCGGTCGGCCCGCCACGTCCCGGAGTCCAGATCGAGCACGTAAACGTCTCCGAGCTGTCCGAGGCGCCAGACTAGCAAGAGGCGGGGGCCGTGCTCCCAGAGTAGCCGCCAGCCGTCTCCCGTCACAGAGTCCTCGTAGATCGGCGTGTCGACCGTCAGGTCCTTCGGGGCGCGGGGCTTACTCCCTTTGCGACGGCGGAGGCCGAGGCCCCGATCCTCTTTGAGACGGCGCTCAAGGTCGCGCTTCTTGCACCCAGCATCAGAGAGACACTCTGCCTTGATACTGCCGTTCGTCTGCGGTAGCAGCTGCACGGCAAACTCTTGGCGGCAGATGGGGCAGTCGGTCCGCATATCCTGAGCGTCGATCTCCCATCTGGTCTTGATGCCGTCGAAATTCGCGCCGAGCATGTAGCTGCCGAGCGCGTTGACTGCATCCATCAGCGAGATGCGGGGGGGTTGGAAGCTCAGACCGGGAGTGCTATGCTCGTTAGGCATCACGGACTTACTCTCCTGGTGCATTTAGGGCCGGTTTCTCAGGACGCTGGCCCTTCTCTTTTCCAGTGATTCGTAGCTGAATGCCCTAAGTGTAATAGACTGTAGGGTGTCGTGCAACAAGTCCCTACCCCCCGCGCGTGCATAAGGGCAGTTGCAGCACAGTGGGTTACAGGGTATTACACTTCTGAAGCCTGGAGACTCCCTTTCGACATGACCGCCTGAAAGGTGGGCGCGTAGGTGGGCGCGGGTAATTTCAGATACGTTTTCTGTAACTGCTCAGCGATTATGTCCTCGCTAACTGTCAAGCGGCTTCATCGAGTGGTTCCGTTTGCTTGCGGAGTACGTCGCTTGAAAGTCCTATGAACTAATGGGGGGCGATACACCCAAAGGAAACGGAACTGATGTTCTATGGCGCATTGACAACCCTGCCCATGCGTGATAAGTCCATAGAGGCGGGAAGGGATGTATGGGAAAGCTACTCATCGTCATTGGTCTAATCGCCCTGGTCATTGTCGTCTTCGCCATTGGCAGTCAATATGGGGATACGACGATTACTCTGGATGTACCGACGATCAGTAGGAATGGCACAGCCACGTCTACGCCTCTACGGACACCTACGCCCGTAGTCATTGCAGTCACCCCTCCCGTAGTGGTGGCGACTGCAACCCCTACTCCCACTCCTACTGTTGTGCCGGTGATTCTCATACCCACGCCCATTCCTGCCGAGACCCCCGAGGTTCCGCCCGTATTAGGTGGCGGTTACACTTTCACCCCTACGCCGTCCCCTACATCTACGCCTGAGCCTACAGTCACTCCCACGCCTACAGTCACTCCCCTTCCCACTGTCATACCACCAACTCCTAATCCGACGGCTACCCCAATCCCCCAAACAGAGTTTGACCTTGCAGAAGCACGGCTCTATATGTTGGAGTTAGTCAACCTTGTACGACTGGAAGATGAACTTGACCCCATGGTGCTGGGTGAGAACGGAGCGGCGCAGCTTCATGCTGAGGCTTCTCTCGAAGGCTGTTTCTTGTCCCATTGGTCAGCAAGCGGCTTACAGCCTTACATGAGATACAGCCTTGCCGGAGGCTATCAATCAAACCAAGAGAACGGAGTAGGGCTGAACTACTGCATCACGCCTTCCGATGGCCGTCCTGTCATTCAAAGCATAGAAAGGGAGATAGAACGGGCGATGGAGGCGTGGATGAATAGTCCAGGTCACCGCAGCACCATACTCGACCCGACGTATAGGAAGGTCAACATAGGTCTAGCTTGGGATAGGTACAACTTCACTTCCTACCAGCTATTCGAGGGCGACCACATCACCTACGACCATCTACCGAGGCTAGAGGATAGCTGGCTCACTCTCTCCGGCAGTTTCAGTCACGGCGTACAGTTTGATGAATTCGACAAGATTCACATCTACTATGACCCACCACCTGCATCGCTCAACAGAGGGCAGTTGGCGAGGACTCACTGCTATGATCACGGCCGTCCTATTGGCGTTTTGCGTTCAGCACTCGCAGCCAGTCACTTCAGCACAAAGGAAGCCACAGTAACGTATAAGCCCTGTCCTGACCCTTACGACATCCCCGTAAGCGCACCTGCGCCCGAGTCCTATGCAGAGGCGTTGGAATACTGGCACAAGTCGTACAATGAGAGTCAGAACCTGCCAGACACAACAGTGCCGATACCCTTCCTCACAGCGTCCACTTGGCTAGTCGGGAATCTGTTCTATGTAGAAGCAGACCTGTACAGATTGCTGGCAACCTATGGCGATGGAGTCTATACCATCGTGCTAAAAGGTCATGTGGATGACAAGGTTGCAGTCATATCCGAATACTCTCTGTTCTACGAGGGGGAATAGGGCGTTGGGTTCCGTTTCCTTTGGGTGTATCGCCCCCCCATTAGTTCATAGGACTTTCAAGCGACGTACTCCGCAAGCAAACGGAACCCATCGAGTATCTGAGCAGGTTTCTGGATGGCGGAGTAGACTTCTCGGGCAACATAGCGCTTGAGACAGCGGATGACGTCACGCTTACTCATTCCCTCAGCGGTTCGACGTCGCATGTATGCTTGGGTCCTGAGGTCATGGCGGAGTCTGACCACAACGATGCGATAGAGAGCCGCATTGGCCTGACGGTCGCCACCGCGGTTGAGCCGATGGCGGTTGGTCTTGTGTCGTTAACCAGTATCATTAGGACAGGGTTAACCACGAACATTAGGACACCCTGAACGCCGATGATTCGGATTCTGTCAGGTTGCCGTTGTTGGGTCAATCACCTCCCTTCGTCGGACTTGTGGGCACCTCGCCGAGTAGGGCGCGGTGAGGGGAAAGCCTCTGACGGTAGCTGGTTCCCTCGATGACGATCTGGTAGCTGGCGTTGGCCAGGCGGTCCAGTGCGCTGTTGCCCAGGATGGGATCGTTGAAGAGGCCGAGCCACTCTTCGATGGCGCGGTTGGAGGTGATGACGAAGCTGGAAGCCCTGTGCTTGCCGATAACCAGTTGGTGGAAGTCATCCGATTGCTGGGCGGTGAGGCGGTGAAGGCCCAGATCGTCGAGGATCAGCAGGTCGGGTGTGAGGAAGGAGCGGAAGGTCTTGTCCACCGAGTTGTCGACCCTGGCCTGGCTCATGGCCTTGAAGAAGTCGTCGGCATGGATGAAGCGGACAGCGTATCCGGCTCTGACGGCGACGTAGCCCAGGGCCTGAGCCATGAAGCTCTTGCCCACGCCCGCCGGTCCCATCAGCAGGACGTGCTCATGCTTGGCGATGAAGTCCAGGGAGAAGGCGGCGTCGAGGAGCCGGCGGTCCAGGGTGATCTTGGCCGTCCAGTCGAAGTCTTCCAGGCGGCTGGTCTCCTCGAAGCCGGCCCGGTTCAGCCGGTTGTCGATGCGCCGGTGCTCTCTTCGGCTGACCTCGTCGGTCAGGATGATCTCCAGGAAGGATGCGTAGTCCAACTGGTCCCTTCGGGCTAGGGCTATGCGCTCGGGCAGGGTGTCCAGCATGGGGCTCAGCTTGAGGGCCTTGAGTAGCGGGGCCAGGTCGGCGTTGCGGGTCATGTCTGATCTCCTTGTTGTGTTGAGTTGGGTCTGTGGCCGTTGGCCAGGGCGAAGACGGAGCCGGGTCTGGCGAAGCGTCCCGGCGGCATGGGGTCGGGATGTAGCGTCGCATCCTGCTGCTCCAGGGCTTCGGTCAGGATGCGCTCCACGCGCTTCACGTCGATCAGGTCCACGTCCAGGGCCTTGCGGCAGGCGGCGTCCAGCAGGTCCGGGGTGTAGCGCTGGCCTAGCCGGAGAAGCTTCTGTCCCTGCCTTACCTTGGCCCAGGGCAGGGGGCCTTCGAAGAGCCGGTCGGCGAAGGCGGCCACCGCCTCCCCCTGCTCCACCGCGCCGCGCTTGATCTTGTCCGATGTCCGCGTGGTGTAGGCCGTCAGCTCCGCCGGGTAGTCGTCGGGATCGGTGGAGCGGCCGCCCCTGGGCTGACGGGGATGGACCTTGATCAGCTGGCCCCGGTGATAGATGCGCACCAGCTTGCTGCCCAGTCTGATCTCCACCTGCTGACCCGGCGGGCACAGGACCGACGGCACCGAGTAGAGGGCGTACTGGCAGGACACGTGGTGGTCGGGGTGGACCTTAGCCCTGCGCCAGTGGGTGATCTCGTAGGGCTCGCCGTCCCAGGCCAGCAGCTCCTGGCGCTCCTTCTCGTCGAAGACCTCCAAGGGCTTGCGCCGGGTCGTGCCGTGGATGCGCTGTCCAGCGACTTCATGACACCAGCGTGTCGCTTCCGCCCTCAGATGAAGCAGGTCCCTGAAGACACCGCCCTTGAAGAAGCGCTCCCTCACGTACTGGACGCCTCGCTCCACCTTGGGCTTGTCCTTGGGGCGGCGCACCCGGGCCGGGTCGGTGATGAAGCCCCGGTGCTGGGAGTACTCCAGGAAGCCGCGGGTCAGACGGGGGTGCAGCGCGTCGGCCCCGGCCACCGCCGCCGGGAAGTTGTCGACGACCAGGTACTTGGGGATACCGCCGAAGAAGGCCCAGGCCGCTTCCAGCCCGGCCACCACGTCCTCCAGCTTCTGGCTGAAGGTGGGCCAGACGAAGCTGTGCCGGGAGTAGGCCAGCACCACGATCAGCGCCCACACGGTCCGGCGACGGCCCGTCTCAGGATCCTCCATCAGCCCCAGGCGACCGAAGTCCAGCTCCGCCACCTCGCCCGGAGGGCTCTCCTCCATCCGCATCGTCCTGCGGTTGCGGCCCTGCCAGTTGCGCCGCGCTACAAAGCGGTGCAGGGAGGTGTAGGACACCCGGCAGTCTCGCTCCCTGAGCAACTCCTGAATGCGGGTCATTTGCAGTCGGTCGCCGGTGAGCCACTGGTAGATCTGGTCGGCCCAGGGAGCCAGCTTGGCCTCAATGGGCGTCGACGCCTGCCTTGGACCAGGGCGGCTGATCGTCGCCAGACGGCCCAGCTGCTCATCGCTGGGGGCCGGTCCGTTCCGGACTACGCCCAGACGTTCCGCCGACGCGATGTACTTGCCTACCGTGTCTTTCGACAGCCCCGTACCTGAGGCTATGTGGCGCCGGCTCTCACCTGCCTGCCAGCGCCGGATGACTTCTGCGATCTCCACTCTGAACACCTCCCTGTACGCCATCGCTGCTCCTTACATCCAGGTTGCAGCAATGGTCGCCAATCAGACGTTCAGAGTGTCCTAATGACTCTGGTTATCTGTCCTAATGACTCTGGTTAAATCGCCCTTCTCTGTCCTAAAGACCCTGGTTATTCACAGTCTTGCCGGAGGAAGCAGGTATGGGACTTACACCGCACAGCGAGGCGAACGCGGCGTCGGACTGGAGGCGTTCAGAGTTACTGCCGGCAGCGATCAAGAGGTTGGCCGCCGAGTCGGGTCCTATGCCGAAGATACCGACCAGGGCTGGAGCGGCCATCCGAGTGAGTCGATCGAGCTCGGCCTCGAGGTCGTGAACCTCCTTGCTGAGCTGATGGTGGCGGCAGGCAAGAGAGCGAAGTGCGTACCTGGCCGCTGCCATGGGACCGTCCAGACGACCTGTACGGAAGCTCTTGCAGCGTGTGACCAGGGCGCCGGCGGTGAGACCATCGAGCGTTTCGCGAAGCTCGGCCGGGGCCGTGACAACCAGAGCCTTCATCTGGTTGATGGCCTGGGTGCGAGCCTTGACGGCCGAGTCCTTTGCACTCTTGAGCATGCGGATCAACTCGACTTCGCCCTCGCCTGATTTGGGAGTGGCGCCGGCTACTCCGGCAAGCACGGCACGCGCTGCCATCTCCGCGTCGGTGGGGTCGCTCTTCCCCTTCCGATAGCGGGTTGACCGATCAGGACGATTGACCTCGACGACGGTATGACCCCGACCGGTCAGGAAGCGGGCGACACCAGCGCCGTAGGAACCGGTGCCTTCGATCCCGAACGCGCGAATCTCTCCCAGGCTCCGGGACCACCGTTCAAGCTCCCCATACCCGAACGTGGTTGCCGGCGCGTGATGCTGGCCAAGGCGGATACCTTGCCGGTCAATGGCCACCGCCACATGCTGATCCCGGTGAGTGTCGACTCCGATGACAATCTGAACAGCATGACTACCTTCACGATCCAAAACTCCTATCATTCCTACCTCCCGGAGGATGGTGCGTCGACGAGGTGAGCGGACAAGACTGCGACGGGGCTTGAGGCCAGGCTCCTATAAGGTCACTGCTCACCGAAGCCGTTGACACCGTGTGGGCCACCTCGAGATCGGGTCGACAGATCATTTTGAAGGCATATCAGCCAGTCCGAATGGGGGTCAGGCCCGAGCCGAGATGGCCCGGATCCATCATCGCAGTCCGCATGAAGGAGCATGTGACATTGACGCAGAGAGAGCAGGCGAGGCTTCAGGTTCTCAACAGTTTGATGGCGGACCACATGACCACGGAGCAGGCCGCGACTTTGATGGGAGTGAGCGCGCGCCACACCAGGCGTATTCTGGCGGCCTACAGCAAGGAGGGAGCAGCCGCACTCGCTCACGGCAATCGAGGTCGCAGACCGGCCAACGCTACACCGGACCCGTTGGCGACCGGCGTGGTGGTCCTGGCGCGGACCCGATACGCGGGAGTCAACCACACGCACCTGAGCGAGTTGCTGAGGGAGCGAGAGGGCATGGACATCGGTCGTAACACGTTGCGCAAGATACTGACTGACGCCGGTGTGAGCAGTCCTCGCCGTCGCAGGCTGCCGAAGCATCGTGTTCGACGGCAGCGGATGACTCGCGAGGGAATGCTGATACAGATAGATGGCAGCTACCACAGATGGCTGGGAGAGGATGGCCCCCAGTTCACATTGCTGCTGGCGGTCGACGACGCTACGGGTTGTGTCGTCAATGCCCTGTTCTGCGAGCAGGAGAACACCCGCAGCTACTTACTGCTGATGCGGGATCTGATACGGAGCTGCGGCATACCGCTCGCACTCTATTCAGACCGCCATGGCGTCTTCAAGCACACGCCGCCGTCGGAGATCGCCGCCGCTCCCACCCAGTTCTCGCGCGCTATGGATGAGCTTGGCGTGCAGCTGATATTCGCACGGTCTCCACAAGCCAAAGGCCGCGTGGAACGCACCGCGGGCACGCTACAGGACTGCGATGATTGAATGCGGGCCGCCTCGGTTCGGGTCTGACCCCCTCCAGGACTGGCGTCATGCCTTTAGTCTGATCTGTCGACCCGATCTCGAGATGGCCCACACAGCGCCAACGGCTGTGGGAGCAGTGACCTAATAGGAGCTTGACCTTAAGTCCCATCGCAGTCCTGTCCGCTCGCCCAGCACGAGGGCCATCCCAAAGGAGGTGGTAGAGATGACGGGAATCGTAGGCCAAGAGGCCAGTCGTGCTGTCCAAGTCGTCGTCGGAGTCGACACTCACCAGGACGAACATGTGGCGGTGGCAATTGACCGGCAGGGTGTCCGTCTTGGCGAGCAGCATTCGCCCGCGACTACCAGCGGATACAGGGCTCTCGAGCAATGGTCCCGGAGCCTGGGAGAGATCAGTGCATTCGGGATCGAAGGCACGGGTTCCTACGGGGCCGGATTAGCACGGTTCCTGACCCGACGAGGCTATGCCGTCGTAGAGGTCAACCGACCTGACCGCTCAGTTCGCCGGCGGAAAGGGAAGAGCGACCCCACCGACGCCGAGTCGGCAGCACGTGCGGTCCTTGCCGGAGTGGCCAACGCGACTCCCAAGTCAGGTGAAGACGAAGTCGAGATGATCCGCATGCTGAAGAGTACAAAGGACTCGGCTGTCAAGGCCCGCACCCAGGCCATCAACCAGGTGAGGGCCATAGTTGTAACGGCTCCTGCCGAGCTTCGCGAAGCACTCGATGGTCTCTCTGCCTCCGCCCTAGTCGCGCGCTGCAAGAGCTTCCGTCTCGGTCGTCTGGACGGTCCCACTGCTGCGGCCAAGTTTGCTCTCCGCTCTCTCGCCTGTCGCTACCATCAGCTCAACAAGGAGGTCCGCGACCTGGAGGCCGAGCTCGAACGACTCACCAGGTCGGCAGCACCAGCCCTGTTAAGTATGTTCGGCGTTGGAGCCGACACGGCGGCGACCCTCCTGGTCGTTGCCGGAAGTAATCCTGAACGCCTCCACTCCGAGGCCGCTTTCGCCTCTCTGTGCGGCGTAAGTCCCATACCCGCCTCCTCCGGCAAGACCAACCGGCATCGGCTAAACAGGGGAGGCGATCGCCAGGCGAACGCAGCTCTCTATCGCATCGTTCTCGTGAGGCTTCGCTACGATAGCCGTACCATCGCATACACGGATCGGCGCACCGGAGAGGGGCTGTCCAAGACCGAGATCATCCGCTGTCTCAAACGCTACGTCGCCCGCGAAGTATTCTCGGCCATCCAGAACCCGGCCCAGATAGTCGCACGAGCGGCTTGACATGCATAGGAGCATCAGGCTGGTCACGGAGCTGAGACTCGCAGGCGCGACCACCATCGATGACGCTAACCGCGTGCTCGACGACTTCCTTCCCCGCTTCAATGAACGCTTTGGTGTGCCGTCACAGCACGCGGAGACCGCGTATCGGGTCCCGGACCCGGGGATGTGCCTGGACACAGTCCCTTGCCTGAAGTACAGACGCAGGGTGGGCCGGGACAACACGGTGAAGTACCGGTGGCGCACCCTGCAGCTGCTTCCCGATAGTGCTCGGCCGAGCTATGCCGGGTCGGTGGTGAACGTGCTCGAGGGGCTGGACGGCCGGCTGTCAGTGCAACATGAAGGGCGTATCGTCGCCTCCCAGGAAGCGCCGCCACGTCCAGGTATCCTGCGCAGCTTCGGCACGCGGACCGTACACACGACTGCTCCCAGCCGCCACACCAACGGCGTCAGCACAAGACTGGAGGACGAGGTGGCGATGATGGGCACAGTGCTCCAAGCCGACGACCTCCACGACGATGCCGGCCGCAACGGCGCCGTGAGAGTTCGCAAGACCGCGACTCCGCGGTCCAGAAAGCCCACCCCACTTCAGACGGCGAGATGGAAGGCGGTGCGTAAGGCGAAGCGCAAGGGACTATCCATTCGTGGGATCGCTCGGGAACTGGGCATACATAGGGACACCGTGAGGAAGTACATCAACGCCGAAAGCCCACCCATGTCACGCCCCCGCGCAACGTCGAAAGTATCGTGATCTGCTAGCATGGCAATCCACCCAGAGGACATTTTCCCTTGACACTTAGGCGGACATAATCGCTGAGCGTCGACACGTTTTCGACTCTCCGAAGAAGAACAAGCCCCCAGGCGATGATCTGGGCCGCGCAGATAGCCTTCGCCCTTCGGCAGGCGGAGCAATAATGGACCGTGCCGGCGGGGTCGAGTGCTGAGCAGCTACATAGTGGACGACGTGAAAGTGGGCCATAAATTGAGTTGGTGCAGGGAGGTAGCGGTCCGCGGCCACTTGGGGGAGCTTCACATTGCAGGCTCTACCTTGCTGGTCCACGAGCTGATCAAGGCCAAGCTCCTCTTTGAGGTCTTCAGCCAGCGTTACGAGAGAGGGTCCATCCTGATCACCACCAACCTGCCCTTCGACGAGTGGACAGAGGTCTTTGCCTCGGAGAGACTGACCGGCACCCTGCTGGACCGGCTCATCCACCGAATTCACATGCTGGAGATGAACGGGGAGAGCTATCGCCTCAGGTAGAGCCCTACAGGTGCCTCCCTGCGTTCTGCCGACGCCTAGATCGCACCGCACTCACTCCCACTGATGGCTCCTGCGAAACCCATAGACGGGTGACATTTACGCTGTCCAGTTAGGGCGGACAGAATCGCTGACCATCGACACCGCGTGGCTCTCGATCTCACCGCCCCTGACGCCGAGACGGGGGAAGCTCCGACGTGCGGGCGATGCCAAGAGATTTCGACTAGAAAGGTGGCGGGTCGAGGTAATCCGCCCACGCCTGCATGAGTGGACGTCTCTGTTCCAAAAGGTCACTGCGAAAATACGCCCTCTCAACGGGGGTCCCCACTTTGTGAGCAAGTGCCAGTTCGATGGCTTGCCATGAAGCGTCAGAACACTCGGCAGCCCAATCGCGGAAACTAGACCTGAAACCGTGTGGTACACAGCCCAGACCATCTTTCTTCGCACGCAGCGACAAGGCATTGTCACTTAGGGGTTTCCCGGAGGGATTCGGGAACAGCAAACCGTTGGTGTCGTAGTCGGGCCGCCTCTTGCGCCGCTTGCCTACCGCAGCCTTAGCTGCATCCAAGACACTGACGGCCTGCCTGCTCAGAGGCACGCGGTGAGAACGGCTGGACTTCATTCGTTCGGCTGGTATCTTCCAAATGGCGCTGTCAAGATTCACCTCATCCCATGTTGCGCCTCGCACTTCGCCGGACCGTGCGGCAGTGAAAACGAGGAACTCAAAGGCGAGTCGGGTTTCCCTCATAGCACGAGGATAGATTCTGTATCTTATGGTTCGGCGTCCGGTCCCTACTGATACCTCTCGAGGCTGACCCCGACGTATCTTCTCAAGTGCAGCCGGTACGCCCTGATAGGGCAGGGCCTCGAAGTGCTCCACCTTGTTCGCCTTGCTCCACCTCTTGACTGACGCGCGAATACCGTCGCCCGCGGGATTCTCAGTGATATATTCGGCTTCAATTGCATCGTCGAAGATTTCCCGCATACGCGATCGGATGCGGCGGGCTGTCTCTGTCAGTTCCTGCCCTAAGGGTTCGAGGAACGCTTTGACCTCACGCTGGGTGATCTCATCTATGGGCGTGTCGGCAAACAGCGGGAACGCGTGCCGATCCAACACTTGCAGCCAATTCCTCCGATGCTTGGGGTTAGTCAGTTCACCAGAGGCTATCTTGTCCGCATGGAGCTTGCGGGCCGCCTCCGCAAACGTCGGGACACGATTCATGCGTTCCAGCCGGGCCATTCGTTCCCGTTCCACCGCGTCCCACGGGTTGCGACCTTCGGCAACCGCCACCCTGTTGGCGTCCGCCACCTTCCGCGCCGTCGCGAGCGAGACCACCGGATAGCCGCCGACACCCTTGTCGGTGCGTTTGCCATTGAGGCGAACACGCTGGACCCAAGATTTCGAGCCGCCTGGCGCTATCCTGAGATACAGTCCTCCGCCGTCACCGAACCGTCCCGGCTTCTTGAGCGTTCTTACCTGCTCGGCTGTCAGCTTGGCCATCTCCCCCCTGATCTGTACCACCTTGTACCACCATTTGTACCACCGGCAAGAGGAGAATAGACTCTAATCGTACCTGATGTCAAGTAGGAAGAGAGGCGGAGGAGTGGCGCATACGGGATTCGAACCCGTGATCTCCGCCTTGAGAGGGCGGTGTCCTTGGCCGCTAGACGAATGCGCCACGAGTAACCTCGGCCAGCTATCCTGCCACCAGACAGCATGGCGGCGCGAAGTATGTGTGGCTGGGGATCGAGGACTCGAACCTCGACTTACAGATCCAGAGTCTGTCGTCCTACCATTAGACGAATCCCCACAGTGAACAAAGATTCTAGCAGCAACCCCCTCTGCGTTCAACCTCTACACCTCTGCGCCGCCGTAGGGGTTGCCGGCGGCGATATAGGCCAGGTCGATCAGCCGGACCGCGCGGTAGCAGTCGGCGGCGGCGACCGGCGGCGGGTCGCCCCTGACGGCCGCCTCCAGGCTGCGGCGCAGCACGCTGGGCGAATCGTCCTCGGCCGGAAGCTCTGAAGAGCCCTCCCGCGTCTCGAGCACGATGCGCTCGCCCTCCATCCTCAGTATGGCGCTCTGAAAGGCGACCTTCAGATTGGCGTCCGTCCCGTTCCTCGGAAAGCCGTTCCCCACCTCGATGGTGCCCAGCACTCCGCTCTTCGACCGAACCAGCACGGAGGCGTAGTCCTCGATCCTCTTTCCGTAGGTGCTCCAGCTGAGCTGAGCGCCCGTCACTTCGACCTCCTCACCCTCGCCAGTGAGGTGGACGAAGGCGTCCAAGCCGTGAGCGCCGAGGTTGCGTAGGCATCCTCCGTTGGCCGTCGCAGGGTCGAGCATCCAGTGCGAGCCCCACGCCGGATACCGGTCGGACGTGGGCCGGTTCATCCTCTGGTAGAGATGGCACATCCGGCCGTAGACTCCCCCGTCGGCCAGCCTCTTGGCATGCTTGAAGAAGGGCGTGTCGCGCATGCTCAGCGGGACCGCCGCGAAGCCGCCCGTCGACTCCGCCTTCTCGACGACCCCACGGAGCTCTCGGGCGTTGAAGCTCATCGGCTTCTCCATGATGAACGGGATGCCTCTGTCCAGGAGGTGGTGAGCCGTCCGTCCCATCGTGTCGTGCCTTCCCAACGCCAGGACGAAGTCGGGCTCCACCTCGTCGAGCATCCGGGCGTAGCAGGTGAAGACCGGAACGCCTCCTCCGATCTCGGAGACACGGTGCGCGGCGACGTCCTCCTGCTCGTCGTGGATCCCGACGACATCCACGTCGTTCATCGCCGCGAGATGGCGGAGGTAGGCCGAGTCGTATAGAGAGTGCCAGTGGCATACTCCGATGGCGGCGACGCGTACGGACATCTCGGCGCTCCTGGCATGGTGTGCCAGCCCCCAACATACCCACGCCCCTGGGCACTGTCAACGCCGAAGCCGGTAGCGCTGTACTTTCCCGACGATCGTTCTCGGGAGCGACTCACGGAACTCGACCTGCTCGGGCACCCGGAACTTCGCGAGACGGGTCGCGCAGAAGTCGATGATCTCTCCGGCAGCGGCGCTCCGTCCCTCCTTCAGGACGACCACCGCCTTGATCGCCTCTCCCCAGAGCGGGTCCGGCACGCCGGTCACGGCCACGGCGGCCACCGATGGATGGAGACCTATCACGGCCTCGATCTCGGCGGGCGCCACGTTCTCTCCGCCGCGTTTGATCATGTCCTTCGCCCGGTCGACGAACCGCAGAAAGCCGTCGTCGGTCGCCTCCAGCAGGTCGCCGGTCCACAGCCGCCCGTCCCTGATGACCTCGTCGGTCGCCTCCGGGTTCCTGTAGTAGCACTTCATGTAGTCACGGCCCGGCTCGCCGTGGACGACCAGGTGGCCCTGCGTCCCCGCCGACAGCTCACGGGCGTCGTCGTCGACGATGCTGAGGCGGTGGCCGGCAACCGGCCGGCCGACGGTCATATTGTCCCGCGCGCCCTCCAGCGGATTCGCGGCCAGCATCCCCATAGTCTCGGTCATGCCGTATATCTGGAGAAGAGGAGCGCCGAACCTTCCGTGCCACTCGTCCATCTCCTCCTTCGTCAAGCTCTGTGCGAAGGCGACCAGCCGCAGATCGTTGCATCGTTCATCGGGCTGCGGCTTCTGGGCGAGGACCATACGGATGGGCGTCGCAAAGAGCGTCGCGACGGTGCACCTGTGACGTCTGGCCTGGGCCATGAATCGGCTGGCGCTAAACCTGCGCGTCACCACCGCGGAGGCCCCCGCGGCGAGAGCGGCCAGCAGGTGGTACTGGGCGTTGACGTGTACGAGCGGCATGGCGATCAGGCTCCGGTCGTCCTGCGACATGCCCAGGGCTCTCGAGACCACCTCGCCCTTGAAGACGTAGTTCGCGTGGGTGAGCACGGCGCCCTTCGGGCGACTCGTCGTCCCGGAGGTGTACATGATCGCCAGATCGTCGGCCGGGGCCGGAACTGGGGAGGCCAGACCGTCCGGCTGGTCCGCGATCAGCCTGTCGAAGGAGATGACGCCGGCAGGAGTCGCCGTCTCCTCCGTGACTACCACATCTCCCAGACGGGGGCACCGCTCCCGGACAGCCTGTACGACCGGGAGAAGGTCGGGCTGGGTGATGGACACGACGCAGCCCGTCTGTCCCATCGGATGCTCCAGCTCGTCCGGCGGCGAGGCCGGGTTGGTCGGGACCATCACCGCGCCTATCTTGGCGGCGGCGAACCATCCCAGCAGCAGCTCTGGGCCGTTGGACAGGTGGAGGTTGAGCCTGTCCCCCTTCGACACGCCCAGCCGCAGCAGTGCGTTCGCGGTGCGGTTCACCTCCGTGTCGAACTCGCGGTAGGTGTAGTCTCGAACACCGTCCTCGCCGTCGTCGAACCGGACGAAGAGCCGGTGGGGCGCCGCCGCGGCCCTCTCCTCGAGAAGCCACCGGAGGTTCATCGGGAAGTGCTGCTCTAGTAGCCTCTGGCTTCCGGTACCGGCGCCGGATCGGAGCCGGAGCGCAGTACGCCCCTCTCGCGGTCGATCATAATCGCAGACGGCCGCGCGAAGCTGTACCACGCCGCCATGTCGGGGATGACCTCCACGTTATGGCCCATCCGGCGGAGCCGCTCGATCGTCGCCGGGTCGACGCGGGAGTCCACCTGCGTGGCTACGCCGCTGGCGTCCGCCCTGGGCGCGGTGATCGCCTCCTGGGGGCCCATCCCGAAGTCGAGCATGTGAACTGCGACGTTCGTGTTGGCGTTGTTGACCTTGCGTCCGCCCGGAGAGCCGATGCTGGCGTAGGGCTTGCCGTCTCTCTTGACGAGGAGGGGAGCTGCGTTGACGAGAGGGCGCTTCCACGGCGCTATCGAGTTGGCGGCGCCGGGCCTGGCGTTGAACCAGACCATACCGTTGTTCCAGAGGATGCCGAGCCCCTTCGTGATCACCTTGGACCCGAAGCTGCTCACCGCCGTCTGTGTACATGAGACGAGGTTCCCGTGGCGGTCGGCCACGCCGAAGTGGGTGGTGCAGTCGTCGGCGACGGTCGCCGACGCTCCGGGCGCTGCGGCCGGGCGGGGTCTCCCCTCGTACGGCCAGGGATCGTGGAGCGGCCGTGTCTCGTAGTGGGTCCAGGGCGCCTCCCCGGAGCCGTCCTCCAGCCCGGCCCGATCGTTGTCGATCCCCCCCGCCACCTCCCTGGCGTACTCCTTAGAGAGCAGCCCCTTCAGGGGCACGTCGACGAACTCGGGGTCTGCCATGTAGTGATACCGGTCGGCGAAGGCGTGCCGCGCCGCCTCCACGAACAGGTGCAGATGCTCCGCGGATCCGAATTCGAGGGAGCCCAGATCGAACCTCTCCAGGATGTTCATCGTCTGCAGAGCAGTCCAGGCGCCGTTCGGCGCGGTGGCGCTGAGTATCTCGTACCGCTCCCGGTAGGAGAGTCGGAGCGGAGTCCTCACCTCCGGCTTGCGCTGGGCGAGATCGCGGCGTGTGATGAGCCCTCCGTTGGCCCTCATGTCCTCCTCGATGGCGGCCGCCACCTCGCCCTCGTACATGGCTGCCGCGCCGCCCTTCGAGATGCGTCTCAGCAGCTCGGCCAGGTCTCTCTGCTTGACGACATAGGCGCCCTCGTCCGCAGAGCTTGGGTCGGAGAGGTATCCGGGCGGAAAGCCGCCCGGCAGAAACAGGTCGCTCGCAATCGGGAAGCGCTGGAGCTGCTTCATGTTCGCGGCGACGACGAGCGTGAGCGCCCAGTACGACTCGAACCCGTCGTGCGCGTACTGGATCGCCGGATCCATCACCTGCTCCAGGGGCAGGGTGCCCATCAGCTGGTGCGCCCTGCACAGCCCGGCTGCCGTGCCCGGCACCGCTATAGACCGGTAGCCGTGGGTGTTCTCGTCCCCCTCGGTCTGGTAGGTGGAGATACCCGTGCCGGGTCCTGTGACCCTGTACATGTCCGGCCGGGCGGCAAGAGGCGCGCGAGGCCCGTACTCGACCACTACGTCGGTGCCCGCCGGGTATTCCCCTGCGCCCGAGGCAAGGTGGACTAGCATGAAGCCGACGCCCGCGATGCAGCTGTTGTTGGGCTCCACCACCGAGATGGCGAAACCCGTGGCGACGGCGGCGTCTACCGCGTTGCCCCCTTGGCGCAGCATCTCCAGGCCCGCCTCGGCCGCCAGTGGATGCATGGCCGCGACGATCCCGTTCTCGGCCTCGACCTCCTCCCTGTCGGGCCTGAATACGCTGCGCAGAGCCATGGAGCTACCTCCTCCCGCCGCTTTCGTGGGCGCGGTACGAATGACCACCCGCGTCGGGGGTCACCTCCGGGTGCCGGACGTACCGGTACGCACTGGGAACAGAGAAAGCGCTTGTACGGACGCCGCCGCCGCTAAAAGCGGCGCATTGGAGGACGGTCGGCGCGGGCTATGACCGCGCTTCCGCGTATCCGTCGACCCTGATGCAGGCGACCCAGTGGTCGGGGCTCACCTCGCGCAGCCCCGGAACCTCCAGCTGGCAGTCGTCGATGGCGATGGGACAACGCGTGTGGAACACGCATCCCGGCGGGGGGTTCAGTGGGCTCGGCACGTCGCCCTCTAGGATGATCCTCTCGCGCTGGGCCTCGATGAGCGGGTCCGGAATCGGGATCGCCGATAGGAGCGCCTTCGTGTAGGGGTGCAGCGGGTTTTCGTACAGCTCCGTCCGGTCGGCGATCTCGACGATGTGGCCCAAGTACATCACCGCGACGCGGTCGCTGATATGCCTCACCACGGACAGGTCGTGGGCGATGAAGAGGTAGGTTAGTCCGAACGTCTCCTGCAGCTCCTCGAGCAGATTGATCACCTGCGCCTGAATCGAGACGTCGAGCGCCGACACCGGCTCGTCGCAGACTATGAAGCCGGGGTTGACCGCAAGCGCCCGCGCGATGCCGATGCGCTGCCTCTGCCCGCCGCTGAACTCGTGGGGATACCGGTCGGCCATGTACGGGTTCAGCCCGACGACCTGCAGCAGCTCCGTCACCCGGTCACGGTACTCGCCCTTCCCCGATGTCAGCTTGTGGACGATCAGCGGCTCCCCTACGATGTCCCCGCACGTCATCCTGGGATTCAGGGAGCCGTAAGGGTCCTGGAAGATGATCTGCATCTGGCGGCGCATCGCGCGCATCTCACCGGAGTCGAGCTCCTGGAGATTGCGCCCCTCGTACATGACCTGCCCGCCGGTGGGCTCGTACAGGCGCAGGATGCACCGGCCCGTCGTCGTCTTGCCGCAGCCGCTCTCTCCAACCAGACCCAGAGTCTCGCCCTTTCTGATGAAGAACGAGACGCCGTCCACGGCCTTGATCTCGGCCACCTTCCTCTGCAGGATGATCCCCGAGGTGACCGGGAAGTACATCTGGAGGTCGTTGACCTCGACGAGGACGTCGCCGCGGCCGTTGCTCTCTTCTCGAGTCTGCGCCTCAACCATCGTTCGTTGTCTCCCTAGTCTCCTGCCGCCGCGTTCAGCTCGGCGATCTCTCCGTGCCTCCAGCAGGCCGATTCGTGTCCGTCGTTCGTGGTCATCAGGTACGGTGTCTCTTGGATGCACCGGTCGTAGGCGAACTTGCATCTCGGGGCGAAGGAGCATCCGACCGGAAGGTCGACGAGGTCGGGCGGCAGCCCTTCGATCGGGTCCAGCTTGGTGCGGACGTTCTCGTCGAGTCTCGGCACCGAGGCCAGCAGGCCCAGCGTGTAGGGGTGCCTCGGATTGTGGTATATCTCCTCGGCGCTGCCGGACTCGATGATCTTGCCGGCGTACATGACGATCACGTTCCTCGCGTACCTGGCTACGACGCCAAGGTTGTGCGTGATGATGATGAGCGCGGTGCCGAACTCCTGGGCGAGGTTGGACATGAGGTCGAGGATCTGGGCCTGGATCGTGACGTCGAGGGCGGTCGTGGGCTCGTCCGCGATGATGAGCCGCGGGTTGCAGCTCAGGGCCATAGCGATCATGACGCGCTGTCGCATCCCGCCGCTGAACTGGTGTGGGTAGTCCTTCACACGTCGTTCGGAGTCGGGAATGCCGACGAGCCTGAGCAGCTCGGCGGCGCGCTCCCGCGCCTCCTGCTTCCCCATCCCCTGATGCAGCTCGAGCGTCTCCGTGAGCTGCCTCTCAATGGTGAGGACGGGGTTGAGGGAGGTCATCGGCTCCTGGAAGACCATCGCCATCCGGTTTCCCCGGATGCGCCTCATCTCCGAGGCATCCATCTCAAGGAGGTTGTCCCCCTCGAAGAGTACGCTGCCGTTGACTATCCGGCCGGGAGGGCTTGCGACGAGGCCCATCACCGACAGCGCGCTGACGCTCTTGCCGCAGCCGCTCTCGCCGACGATGCCCATGATCTCGCCCTCTGCGAGCGAGTAGCTGACCCCGTCGACGGCCTTCACGATTCCGTCGTGTGTGAAGAAGTATGTCGCCAGGTCATTGATTTCGAGTAGATTCGCCATTTGGCTCCCTCTCAAAACGGATACGCCGCCCGAACTCCCATGCCCAGACGATCGCTGCGCGTGTCCAGTCAGGCCTATCGAGGGCCTTCCCGGACACTACATCCCGAATAGCCGGCATATTCTAGTGGATAATCTAAAGGAGCGCAACCCATCCTCCGCAGCCCTGGCTCCCTCCCATCACATGTGAGTCTCGACGGGAGAAGCGCGAACCGAGGCAGCCTCTTAGCCGCCCGCCGTCACTCCGGGCCGGAGCCTGCCCTCCGCCAACGCCACCGACGCTCCAACGACCAGGTCGACCGCGTAATCGAGATCAACGTCGCTGGTGTTCACGACCAGATCGTACAGCTCGGGGCTGTCCGGCTGGTCGATGTCGAAGAAGCGCTTGAAGAAGCCGACGCGGGCCTTGTCCCGCTCCTCAACCGTGCGCGCGGCCGCATCGTGGCTGACGCGCTCACGTTCCACTATCGTCTGTATCCGGTCTTCCAGGCTGGCGACGGCTCCGACTCTCAGCACGCCGGGCATGTCCCTGAGAATGATGTAGCCGCCCCGGCCGACGATAACGACGTTGCCGACCTCCGCGAGGTCGTGAATCGTCTTGCTAACCGCCTCGAAGTACTTCTCGTCCTCCAGCTCGTGCCCCCTCGTGATGGTGGGCTGCGGCAGGTCTTCGAACTCCTGGGTCAGGTATGCGGCGACTCCCGGACCGAAGTAGGGGTCTCCCCCCGCTCCCGTGACCGCCGACCGCTCCAGCACGCGCTGCAGGATTCGGGAGAACCGCTCTCCCCTGGTTGGGGGCCGCTCCTCCCTCTGCTGGAGAGCCTCGACGGTGGCTCCGGCGTGGCGGGCCACGTCTGTGAGTATCAGCCTGTCAACATAGTCGGCGTCGAGCCTCTCTGCCACCAGGGGGCCCAGCTTCCTGCCGCCTCCTCCCGAGAGACCGCCTACTGCTATGACTGCCAAGGAGCACCTCCATATCGCGTCGACGAGCGGCGGTCGCGGCCGTCCTCTCCAGGCTCAGGCGAACCTCTCCAACGTTCGCCGGTACCTGCCGGCAAGGATGCCGCACACTGTCCTGTAGACGTGCATCCCAACCCTGGGCTCGAGGTCGAACAGCTCCCTCAGCTGGGAGCCGGGGATCACGAAGCCGTCCCCGTCCGTCGCCGCGTGGGTCGTGGTCACCAGAACGGGCGGGTCGAAGAGCACCGCGACGGGAAAGGCCTCGCGCGGCCTCATCGTCCTGACCACCACACTCTTCTCAGACGACTCGTGAGTGGCTGTCACCTCGCCCCTTCGTACTATGTAGAGGAGACTGCCCGGCTCATTCTGAGCACCGAGCGAGTCCCCGACTCTGAAATTCCACTCCTGACAGATCGCCGCGACCCGCTCCAGGTCGGGGCCTGTGAGCCCACGGAAGATGTCCACGCTCTCCAGAAACTGGACGGTATGGCTGGGAGCAACCCGATATACCACCGCACCACCTCGCGAAGGCCGGGAAGGCCTGCGCACTCCTATCGTCTTTCCATGCTTTCAGAGGCTCACGGTTCTGTCAAGATTGTGCTGGCATTCACACCTGTTTTCGAAGAGCTGACGGTCGTCAGGCACGGTATCATGAAACATGAAAGGCCTATCACGTATTTTCCGTCATGAGTTAAGAAGGGACTCAGTAGCGGACGAGAGCGTGCAGGTCGTAGCCTGCCAGCCGGGCCCTCCCGTTCAGCGCCGTCAGTTCGATGAGGACCGCGAGGCCCGCCACGAGCCCTCCGGCCCGCTCCACCAGCTCGGCCGCCGCCGCCAGCGTCCCGCCGGTCGCCAGCAGATCGTCTACTATCAGCACGCGGTCGCCGGGCATGATCGCGTCCCGGTGCATCTCCAGGCTGTCCTCCCCGTACTCTAGCTGATACGTGACGCCGTGCGTCTCGTACGGCAGCTTGCCCTGCTTGCGGACCGGTATGATAGGTCTCTCCATGCGAAGCGCCACCGGCGCAGCCAGGAGAAACCCCCGTGCGTCGATACCGACGACCGCATCGATATCCAGGAGGCTGTACCGGGCGGCCAGGGCGGATATCGTCTCCGCGAACGCGGCCGGGTCCTTCAGTAGCGGCGTGATGTCACGGAACAGTATACCGGGCGTCGGAAAGTCCGGGATGTCTCTGATGTACTCCTTCAGCTCCACGCTCAGTCCCCCATGCGAGCCGAGTGAATCATAAGGATGGCCATTAGCGCGGTCAAGAAAAACCTGCGTCATGGAGGTAGGGTGCGGCGCGGGCGTCTGCGGTACAATGCCCTTGAGAGAGCAGACCAACATGAGACGAGAAGAGCAACTGCCTGCCGCCCGCACCTCCGCCCTCCCCGGCGGACCGAGGCGCCGCGTCCTGTGGGCCGCCGCCGCGCTGTTCCTGCTCCTGTCGTCCCCAGTCGCCGCCTGCGGCGGAGGCGAGCCCCCCGTCCCGACCGTCCCGGTGCCGGTCAGAAGCCCTACGGCCACTCCGCTCCCAAGCCCGACGGCGACGCCCGTTCCCGCGGTGCCGCCCACTGCCACTCCTGCGGTCGAGCCGGAACCCGTGGTCACCCGCGAGGATCTGGCTGGTATGGTGCTGACGCTCGAAGCCGTCCAGGAGAATTTCCCCGAGCTGCAGCTCGATCTCGAAAGAAGCGGGTACCGCGACAACGCGGCCGCCGCCAGGAGCACGCTGGACCCGGAGGATACCGCCGCAAATCTCGCCGCCCAGGGACGCATCGATGGCTACGACCACGAGTTCACGAACCCGCGCGCCTTCTTCGAGACCGACCCCATGGTCACCAAGCCGCACATCGTCCTCTCCGTCGTCGATCTCTACGAATCGAACGAGGAGGCGATCGCCTCCGTGGGGCGGTCGATGGTGGAGCTGGTCAGGTTCGAGGGTCAGGACATTGACGGGGTGATGATCACCGACGTCTATCACGCCGATCTCCCGGACATCGGCGAGAGCGGCGTGATCGGCAGGATGAACCAGCTCCTGGTTCAATACGAGGTGGAGTCGACCGGCGCCTTCGTCATGTGGGTGAGAGGGCCCGTGGTCGCGAGGGTGCTGCTCGTCACGGTCGGCCTCGGCGACCTCGGCCCTGTCGCGGAGGCGCTCGCCAGGAGGATGGACCGGCGCATCGACGGGGTGTTCGCTGGGGAGATATCGGCCACCCCGGTCGTCTCCGACCCGGCGCTGGGGAGCGCCGGACGCGCCGCAGACAGGGCCGCGCTCGTCGAAGGCTACGATCTGCCGGCCATGCTCCTCAGGCCCGAAGACCTAGCGGACGATGCAGCCATCGGAGGTGAGGGCTTCGTTCCCGTGGGCGGTGGCCTGCCCGTCTACCAGAGACAGATATCGCTCCGGGGCCCGCTGAAGGAGGCCGCCTCTACCGTCTCTGATGTCTCGCAGACGGTATCCCTGTTTCCGACCGTCGAGGAAGCCCAGGGACCCATAAGGGTGCTCCAGACTATCTCTCACGACGCCTTCAAAGAGCTCGTGGGAGCGACCTTCCTTCCGTCGTTCGGGGAGCAGGGCGGCGACGCCATGACCGTCCACAGGCCGGAGCTTCCTGACCTGGGGGACACGGCGGTGGTCTTCGAGGTCAGTCTCGACGCCCTCGTCCCCCGGGTGGACTTCGTCATGCTCTTCTTCTCGATCGGACGGGTGTCGGCCCAGCTTATCGTCGCGGGCCCGTACGAGGGGATCGCTCCCGACGACGTGATCGAGATGGGCCGCATCATCGCTCAAAGAGTTTTGCAGCACTCTCCGACCAGCGGATAGGTCTCCCGGAGGAGGAACAATGCACGCCATCTTCGTGACTATTCAGATCAAGCCGGGGTCCCGGGAGCAGTTCGCCGAGGCCAGTCTCGGAGACGCGCAGGGCTCGGTCAGAGATGAGCCCGGATGCTTCCGCTTCGACGTGCTCGAAGACGCCTCCGACCCAAACAGATTTCACCTGTACGAGGTCTACGCCGACGACGCGGCCCTCGCCGCGCACAGAGAGGCGCCGCACTTCAAGCGCTGGCGGGAGACCGTCCAGGACTGGTTCGACGGCGAGCCGCAGCGGATCGTGATGAGGACCGTCTTCCCGTCGGACGAGGGCTGGAGGGCCCAGAAGCCCGATCTGCTGAAATGGTAGCCGCTCAGCGGCGTCCGAACTCGCGCTCCAGCTGACCTGAGCTTAGGTGGACCATCGTCGGACGCCCGTGGGGGCAGGTGTTCGGCTGGCGGCACCGCTCCAGTTGACGCGTAAGCTCGCTCATCTCCTCCTGTGACAGCCTCTTCCCGGCTCTGATCGCCGTGTGGCAGGCGATCGAGTAGGCCGCCCGGTCCTCCCACGACTCCATCCCTCCACCCTCCGCCATCGAGTCCAAGACGTCTGACAGGGCGCCGCCGGGATCGCGGTGGGACAGGAGCCCCGGCACCCCTCTCAGCAGATAGGCGCGGCCTCCGAACGGCTCCACCAGGAATCCCAGACGGCCGACCAGCTCCTGCTGCGTCGTCAGGAGCTCCTCCTGCTCCGGGTCGAGCTCCACCGTCACCGGCTCCAGCAGGCTCTGGACGTCCGGGAGCGCCGAGGCCAGCGCGGACCGCACCCGCTCGAAGACGATCCGCTCGTGCGCCGCGTGCTGGTCGATCAGGTAGATGCCGTCCGGCCCCTCGGCGGCGACATAGGTGTTCTGGACCTGTCCCAGCACCCTGAGAGTCGGCAGAGCCTCCTTCGGAGGGTGCGACGCGGGCGCCGCCCGCCCGCCGCCGCGGATTGGGCCCTCGCGCCGGGACTCCGCCGACCCAAACGGCCCGGACGGCCAGAAGACGCCTGGGTCCGGCGCGGCCTCGTGGCCGGGACTTCCCGTTCCGCGACGCCCGATCTCGGGTACCGGAGAGTCGGTCATGACCGTCTGGCGGACCGCCTGTTGGAGCGCCGCGAACACCGCGCCCTCCCGTCTGAACCGCACCTCCGTCTTCGCCGGATGCACGTTCACGTCCACCTCTTCGGGAGGCAGGTTTACGTTGACCACCGCGACCGGGAACCGCCGCTCCATCAGAAAGCCGTGATAGGCCTGCTCCACCGCGTAGCCCAAGGATCGGACCTGTACCCAGCGCCGGTTGACGAACAGGCTGACGCGGTTCCGGTTGGCGCGGTGTAGAGAGGCCGAGCCGACCATGCCCGTGATCTCCACCTGCGCCGGTCCGGGACCGTCCGGCTCCCGCACTATCTCAAGCATCCCTTGGGCCGTGTCCAGCCCATATACGGCGGCCACCGCCTCGCGCAGATCGCCGGAGCCCATGGTCGCCAGCGCCTCGCTCCCGGCGACGGAGAGCCGGAACCTTACTTCCGGGTACGCCAGCGCATACCGGACCATGAGCGCCTGGATCCGCGACGTCTCGGTGGCCGCCGAGCGCAGGAACTTGCGCCGGGCCGGGAAGTTCCTGAAGAGGTGCGAGACGGATACCGACGTGCCATTCGGAGCTCCGGCCCGCTCCCGTCCGGCCGGCCGGCCCTCCACCACGCGAAGTCGCGCCCCGGACTCCTCGGCAGAGGTCTTGCTCGTCATCACGACCGTGGAGACGGCGGCGATGCTGGGCAGCGCCTCCCCGCGGAATCCGAGCGTGGATATTCCCTCCAGATCGCCCTGGTCGGCAACCTTGCTCGTGGCAAACCTCTCGAAAGCGAGCTCGATCTCGTCGGACGGGATGCCGCGGCCGTTGTCGACCACGAGGATGCGATCCGCGCCTCCGCCGGCAATCTCCACCGTTATCTCGGTCGCTCCGGAGTCCAGGGAGTTCTCGACCAGCTCCTTCACGACCGACGCGGGCCGCTCCACCACCTCGCCCGCCGCAATCTTCGACGACACGTCGGCGGGCAGCAGCCGGATCGCTCCGCCTCTTGCGCTGCTCACTACCTGCTGACCAGAGTCCATCGCTCATCTCCGGCGGCGGGGCTTATCCAAGCATAAAAGAGCCCCCAGACCATCATGGTATAGTATATTCACATGCCGGAGACAAACACCCAGCGGGTTACACGGGCGACTCCTGCGGACGGCTGGCAGCTTGCACGGCACGGCGGCAACCATGATATCCACGAACATCCCGGCCGGCCGGGGGAGGCCATCGCCGTTCCCCGACACCGAACACTGTCCTCAGGCATGGCTCACGAGGTAGCGAAGAAGGCGGGCTGGACGAGGTAGGAGAATGCCATGGTCCGGTATCCAGTGCTGATAGACGGGGAGCCTGGAGCCTACGGCGTTGTGTTCCCCGATCTGCCGGGTGCGGGAGCCATGGGAAACACCGTGGACGATGCTTTGCGGAATGCTGCGGACATGTTGAGGGATTTCGTGGAGATCATTACCGGCAAGGGAGCTGTGCTTCCCGACCCGACTCCGTGTGATTCGATCCAGGTGCCGCCGGGCAACGTCTTGGCAACCGTGCCGTTGATTCGTCGGTCTGGTCGTCACAGACGGCTCAGTCTCACGCTGGACGAGGATGTGGCCCATCTCATAGACCAGGAAGCCAAGCGCCGGGGCATGACGCGCAAGTCCTTCATCACCTGGATGGCGCTGGAAACCGTCGATATGACCGGGGGCGCGTAGTCCGTTCCCCGCCCTTCGCACTCTCCTTCCAAGAAACCACCGTACACAACCAGCCGATATTTCAAGGCGCCTTCCGCAGCCTGTCAGGAGATGGACATGTTCGAGCGACCCACATTGCAGGACGTCATCGGCGCGAGCCGCCGTATCGCCCCCTACGTTACGAGGACCCCGCTCCACCGCTACCTCTCCCTGGACCGCCTCCTCGACGCCGAGGTCTACGTCAAACACGAGAACCACCAGCGTCTGGGGGCCTTCAAGATGCGCGGCGGCGTCAACCTCATATCTCAGCTCTCCGATGATGAGAAGCGTCGCGGCGTAACCGCGGCGTCCACGGGCAACCACGGACAGTCGATCGCCTACGCCGCCGGAGTCTTCGGGGTCGAAGCCGCCATAGTCGTGCCCGAAGGCGCCAACCCGGGCAAGGTCGAGTCGATGCAGAACCTGGGCGCCAACGTCATCTTCCACGGCGAGGTCTTCGACGACTGTCTCGCCTACGCCGAGCGGCTTGCGCGCGAGGAGGGGTACCGCTTCATCCACTCCGCCAACGAGCCCCGTCTGATCGCCGGCGTCGGCACGATCGCACTGGAGATCCTCGAAGACCTCCCGGAGGTGGACGTCATCGTGACCCCCGTCGGCGGCGGCAGCGGCGCTTGCGGGGCCTGCATCGTCGCCAAGGCGGTCAACCCCGACATCCGCGTCTACGGCGTCCAGTCCGCACAGGCCCAGGCCGTCTACCTGTCGTGGAAGGAGGGTCGGATCGTCGACTCGCCCATGGGGACGATTGCCGAGGGCCTCGCGACAGGCTCCAGCTATGAGCTGACGAACGGCATCCTGAGCGATCTGCTGGACGATTTCGTCCTCGTGACCGACGCTGAGCTCGAACAGGCGATAGTGCTGCACCTCGAAAAGACCCACAACCTGACGGAGCACGCCGGCGCCGCCTCATTGGCCGGCGCGCTGAAGCTCAGGGAGCGTCTGCAGGGGAAGAAAATCGCCCTCGTGATGAGCGGCGGGAACGTCTCGGTTCCTCAGCTGAAGGCCGCCCTGGACACCGCCCCCTCCCTCTCCCTTGACGGGAGAGGGCTAGGGTGAGGGTGAAATGACACGCCACGTAACCGGCGCGTCTCCGGGGATAGCCATCTTCCCCGAGTACGAGTCGCTCTACGACCTGATCGCTTCCGAGGTGGCCGGCCTCTCCGACGAGGAGCTCGACTTCGACTCGTCCCGCTGGGAGTGGGCCGAGTGGAGCGTCCGCCGCCAGCTGAGCCACATGTCCTCGTTGATCTACCGCTGGCTGATATTCCGCTGGGGCGACACGCTCTTCCCCGGCGGAGACCACGGCGTGGAGGATGTCCCCGGCCTGGCCGATTCCCGGTTCGACCGCCGCATGGACGAGGACCGGTACTGGGAGTTGCCCGTCGTGCTGCGGCAGCTTGAAGGAGGCATAAACCTCGCCCTGCGCGTGTTGAGGGAGCGGAGCGTCGCCTTCCTCAGGTCCAACACCTACCTGATGGACTGGAGGGCGCAGTGGCCCCTGATGATCGAGGCCCATCCGACCGGCGTCTCCCCCTCGCCGGAGCCCGGCAAGGCCCTCATGACGCTGGAGGCGACGATGAGGCACATCTATTTCGAGGAGACGACCCACCTGTACAACATCCAGCGGCTGAAGAGGGCGCAGGGCCTTCACACGGTCGTCCGGGTGCCGCGCGTGGGATACTGGACCCTCGACGGATGGGACACCAGCGAGCCCTAGCCGTCCGTCGCGCCGATAGATCCACCGGACAGGGAATCCCTCTCTCTGATGGAAAGACAGCAGGTCCTCTCTCCCTTCAAAGGAGAGGGCTAGGGTGAGGGTGACGTAACAGGCTCTTCAGTTCCGCCCGCGTGAACCCACCAGACGCGCCCGCACCTCCTCCGGCACCTCCCTCATCCGGCGGCGTGTCGGCGACTCGCCGCGCAGTCCCACGCTCTTGGCGGCCTCATGGACCAGCTCAACTCCGCCGAGGAAGTCGGACAGGCGGATGTACTCCGCGTCCACTCCTCCCTCCGGGTCGCGGAGTCCCTTCGTGCCGTTGTGGTAGTTGCCTAGCGGGAAGGCGATGCCGGTGGCTTGGTAGCCGAAGACGGCGAACGCCGTCGCCTCGCACACCCCTCCGCTCATAAGCTGCCGCTGGCACCTGTACCCGGGTTCCCGGCTCCTGATACTCTCACGGGCGGCCGCGAGGACCTGCTCGGCGTCTGCATCGAAGGTGAAGGCCGCGTCTCCGGTGCGTATCACCGGCCCGTCGCCCTGCGCCACGCCGGGGATGACCGGACTCGACTCGATAGAGACGACGAGCGTCTCCATCGGCAGCGTCTGCGCCTCCGCCATTAGCCGCGCCCCGAAGAGGCCGGCCTCTTCGGCCCTCGTGAAGACGGCGAAGACGTCTGTCTCGGCCCCCTCCTGGACCAGCCGCTCGGTCGCCGCCAGGATCGCGGCGCAGCCGGCCAGATCGTCCAGCGCCCGCATCCTCAGCGTGTCGCCGTCCAGCACGAAGTCGGGCAGGTCGAACACCACCGGGACGGGCGGCTCCATCGACATCCCGCCCGGCAGACGGACGCCCGTCTCCCTCCTCGACACCCCGCCGTCCATGGGGACCGTCTCGGCCGGGACCCGGCTCCCGTCGGAGGCCAGTATCAGCACCGGCGTCGCCTGCGCCAGAGAGGCCGCGGGGATGCCGCCGAGCGCCTTTGCGAGGGCGGGATCACTCCCCGTGTCCACGATCTCGAAGCCGGGATGGTCCATGTGCGCCGCGAAGGCGATGGGCGGCTGTTCGGCGCCGGAGGGCAGGTTGCGGTAGCGGGCCACCACGTTGCCCCAGGCGTCGCGCGCCGGGTTCAGGCCCAGGCGCGACAGCGCCCCGAAGATATACTCCGCCGCACCCTGTTCGAAGAAGGGCGCAGCGGGCCGCCGTCCCAGCTCGCGCAGCAACTCCACCGCCCGCTCGTCCGCAGGGCTCATGTCCAAGCCTTCCGTCATGCCAGCAGAGTAGCAGCGTGATCGTCGGCGCACAACCGGCTTGTCCTTGGACGGGCCCTGACTTTACACTCGACTGAACTCCGTCGCCTGTGAAGACGGAGCCTCACAGGAGCTTTGACCATCCAGACCGGAGAGATGATCGTCGTCCGCTTCAAGGGCGGGCTGGCGGTAGGGCGCTGCCTGACGCCGCCCGGCCGGGGTCCCGATCCGCGCGTGAAGATCGGTGTAGGCCGGGGCAGAGACCGGACCCTTCCGCGGGAGAGGATCGTGATCGCCACGGGCCTCGTCGCGTCCGATGAGGCGGAGGCCGACTCGTTCGTCCGGGAGTGCGAGGCGTTGGCGTCCCGGATCGACCTGTCCGAGGTGTGGGAGGTCGCCGCGGAGGCCGTCGCTCCCATGGGGCTCGACGACATCGCCGAGCTCTACTGGAACGGCCCCCCCTCCCCGTCTCAGCGGGTCGCCCTTCTGCTCCACCTGGAGAGGGACCCGCTCCACTTCTCCCGCGAGGCGGAAGATTTCTCGCCCAGGCCGCCGGAGCAGGTCGCAGAGATGTTGGAGCGGAGGCGGCGGAAGGCGGAGAACGCTCGGCAGACGGAAGCGTTGATCGACGCGCTCTCCCGCGGCCTCCTGCCCGATGCGATGTCCCCCTACCAGAGGGGCCTCCTCGAGCACCTGAAGGGGTACGCCGTCCACGGAGACAGCTACACGCGGGCGGCGCCGACGAGGGAGATGCTGGCCCGGATCGGAAGGCGCGGCGACCTTCAACGGACCGCGTTCGATCTCCTGACGGCGGTCGGTCTACTGGACCCGGACGAGCCCCTCGAGTTCGAACGGGCAGGTATTGCGGAGGAGTTCCCCGCGGAGGTGATCGCAGAAGCGGCCTCTATAGACCTCGACGCCGCCCTGGCCCGGTCGCCTCGGGAGGACCTGACCGCCCTGGCGGCGCTGACGATCGACGACGCCGGCGCCGAAGACCGGGACGACGCCCTCTCGGTGGAGCCCGCCGGAGACGGGGTGTACAGGCTCGGCATCCACATCGCAGACGCCGGCGCGCTGGTGACCTCCGGGGGGGCGATGGACGGGGAGGCGGACCGGCGCATGGCCGCCCTGTACACTCCCGACCGCAGACTGCCGATGCTGCCGGCGGAGGTGTCCGGCGGCACGGGAAGCCTCCTGGCCGGAGAGCGCCGGGGCGCGCTCAGTCTGATCGTCGAAGTAACAGCCGGAAGCGAGGTGGCGGCCTGGAAGATAATCCCTTCGGCGATCAGGTGCCGCGAGGCCCTGACCTATGACGAAGCCGACGCGGCGATCCGGGACGGAAACGGCCCATGGAGCGGCGCTCTCTCGATCATGCACGGCATCGCCGCCGGACTCAGGCGAAAGAGAGAAAAAAGAAACGCCGTGACCGTCGACTCGCCGGAGATGCGGATCACCATCGCCGAGTCGGGCGAGGTGGAGGTGAGAGTGGCTGCCAGGTCCACCCCGGCCCGTTCGATGGTGACGGAGCTGATGATACTGTGCAACTCCCTGCTGGCCCGGTACTCCCGTGAGAACCGGCTTCCAGCCGCGTACAGGTCCCAGCCCGCGCCTGACCTGACCGGTCTCCCCGACATCCCGGACGGCCCGTTCAAGAGGTTCCACCTGTTCCGTCGCCTGCAGCCGGCGGTCCTCTCCCTCACACCGGACTCGCATGGCGGGCTGGGAGTAGAGGAGTACATCCAGGCCACCTCGCCCCTGAGGCGATACCCCGACCTCGTCATGCAGCGGCAGATCAGCCACCACCTGCGGACGGGCGAGGCCTGCTACTCCGCCGACGAGGTCGCCTCGGTCTGTCATCGGGCCGACTTCCAGCTCAGAGAGCTGTCTGGCATCGAAAACGAGCGCCGCCGCTACTGGTTCCTCAAGTATCTCCAGCAGCAGCTCGACGCCTCGGACGGAGAGGGGCCGCTCTTGCCGGCGGTCGTCCTGGAGAACGGGCCGGGGAGGCCCGCTCTCATGGAGCTGTCGGACTATCCCTTCCGGTTCCGGTCACGCCTGCCGTTGGACGTCCCGGACGGGGATACGGTCGCGACGTGCCTGAAGGACGTCGACCTGTGGAGGCGCGTCGCCCAGCTCATCCACGAGCCCGGGCCCCGGGTCTGAGGGCGGCGAGGAGCCTCTTCGACGCCGACGATATCTCATCCACGGCGGCATCGAAGCTCTCCGCGTTCGCCCTGGAGGGGGTCCGGTAGCCGCTGATCTTCCTGACGAACTGGAGCGCGGCTGCGCGGACCTCCTCGTCGCCCGCCGTCTGGTCCCCGACCCGGAGACGCCTGATGCTCCTGCACATTTTCCCTGCTCCTCAGGAGACCCGTCCTTCCCGCGAAAGCGGGAATCCACTCCCTGGATTCCGGCTCGGAGGCCGGAATGACGGAAGGAAAACCGTCACGCTCCCGTCAGCTTCAGCCTCGTCTTCGCGCTCCTCTCCACCCGCTCCCTGTCGATCGGGATGTAGTGGTGGCGGCCTTCGAGCCAAGTCGGCAGCTGGTCGCAGTAGTTCGGGCTGCCGGGATTGCCCGACTGGCCGGCCGCGTCGACGGCCCACAGTCCGGGCGGCTCCTCTCCCAGGTCGGCGTTGATGCGGTAGTTAGCGCCCATCGCCGCCAGATAGTTCGGGTCGAAGCCGGTGTTGCAGACGGTCACGCCGTTGCCCCGCACCGGGTCGCCTCCGCGGTCGAGCGCGCGGAAGATGTCGCCGCGGTCGGAAAGGTGGTGGCTCAACTGGATCTTGTGGACGGCGCCCCACGTCCAGCCGGTCATGTCGGGGCCGAGCCGCGTCTCCATGTCCTCGAGGGTCCGACTCATCGCTCTCAGCACCGCCCGCTCCCGTCCGTCGTCCGCGAACCAGTCGTGGGCGTCCCCATCGAGCAGGCTGAGCGCGAGCCCGCCGCACGCCGGGCCGAGCAGCCGTGCCGTCTCACCCTCGAACCGCTCGGAGGCCACCTCCATCTCCCACTGGTAGAAGAAGCTCTCGAATATCGCGGCCCCCACCCGGTCGGTCTCCATCCTGCCGTCCCAGGCCCGCAGGTGGGCCGCCGCCTCTCCAATGCGCTCGTCGCCCGCCCCGTCGAGCGTCCCCAGCAGTCCGGGCAGGCCCTCGACCGCTCGCAGCGACAGCGAGTCGCTCTGCATCGCGGCCAGATACTCCCGGTCGATCCTGGAGCGCTCCTCGATCATCTGCCGGATGCGGAGCGCCCTGTGCCCGCTGCTCCAGACCCCTGCCAGAGGGTACGGAAAATCTTCGGGCGCGGTGCGGTTGTTGGCCGACCTTATCCAGTCCTGCTCCGGATCCTCCATGTGCGGGAGCGCGTCGAAGGGAACCGAACCGCGCCACTGGTGCTCGGGGTCCCATCCGGGGCGGTAGCCTCGGTCCCAGCTCTCCTTGACGGGAATCCTCCCGATGCACTGATACCCGATGTGTCCGTCGACGTCGGCGAAGCCGAAGCTCCACGTAGGCACGACCCAGTCGCGCAGCGCCTCCCTGAACTCGGCGGCGCTGTCCGCGGCGTTGGCCTGAAGGAGGCCGGTAATCTCATCGCAGGCCTCGTGGCCCATCCACCGGAAGGAGACGGGCCCCGTCTCCCTAGCCGCCTCCGGTATGATCCCGTCCACGATGGGACCGTTGCGAGTCTTCCGCACCCGCATGGTTACGGGAGCAGCGCCCCTGACCTCTATCGACTCGACGACCTCCTCGGAGCGCTCCCACTTGCCGTCATACAGAAAAAACCCGGGCCTGTCCGGGTGCTCCCTCTCCTGGTAGAGGTCCCGCTGGGCGCATATGTTGTTCGTGACGCCCCACGCCACGCGGTCGTTTCGCCCGAAGATGACGCCGGGCACGCCGACGTATCCCGATCCGGTGCAGTTGAAGCCGGCCCCGGACAGGTGGACCTGATACCAGCAAGAGACGCTGCCGAAGGCTATGTGCGGGTCGCTGGCGACCAGCGGCCCGCCCGACTCGGACAGGCTCGCGCCGACTACCCAGTTGTTGCTTCCCATGCCCTCGTCCGGGCTGCTGACCGTCTCGCCAACCCTGACCGTCCCGGTGCGCCTCATCTCGTAGTGACCGGGAGGCACGATGCTCTCTTCGTCCGCCTCGCCCAGCAGGAACGCCCGGTATAGGCTCCCCTCTCCCAGATGGCGCTTGGCCAGCTCCGGGATGACGATGACCGGCAGGCGGCCCGTCAGGTACCATCTCAGCTCGGCCCAGAGCGCCAGCGAGTCGACGTGGGACCAGGGCTCAGGCTCGTAGTCGAGAAGGGCGAACTCGACCGGAAGCCGTCCCCGGGCCTCCTCCATCGCACCGTTGATCCCGGCTGCGAACGCCTCGAGGCGCCGCAGCGTGAGGTCGGGGAGACGGTTGGCCTCGGCCGCCGCGATCCCGGGGACCCCCACGGTGCGCGCTATCATGTCCAGCTCGACCCCGCTCGGGCCGAGCACCTCCGAGAGGCGGCCGGTCGCCTTCCGTCGCAGGTAGTCGAGCTGCCAGAGGCGGTCCTGCCCGGTCGCGAAGCCGTAGCCGAAGAAGAGGTCGGCGTCGTTGTCGGCGTAGACGTGGGGAGTGCCGAGCTCGTCCCTGAGAATCTCGACCCTGCCGACGCCGTCCAGCCTTCTGGCCCCGTGCATCTCCGGGAGCCGCGATTCGAGCTGCCGTCTCCACCAGGCATCGAACTCCCCGCGCGTCAGCCCCGCCTCTTCGCAGACTGCGTCGATAGAGTCCCCGGCTCCCAGGCGTCGAAGCATCGCTCTGTCGTCGATTGGCATCCTGCTCTCCTCCAGGGCGCGGGCGGTCTCCGCGTGTTCCGGTGGTCGGGGCGGCCGGGATCGAACCGGCGACCTCCTGCTCCCAAAGCAGGCGCGCTACCGCTGCGCCACACCCCGTCGTCCTTCTCCTGTTCGCCCGCAGGGAGTGCCCCCATCCTGACCTTCCCCCGCCGAGCCGGTGGAAGGTCAGGAGCACCCCGTCCGCGGGGGGATATCCTCTCTTACCTCTTCCCCCGTCCGCGGGGGAAGGCGGGGGGATATCCTCTCTTACCTCTTCCCCCGTCCGCGGGGGAAGATTGAGATGGGGGTCCCCGCAGTGATGATACGGGGTGGGTACGGAGCCCGCAAGCCGTCATCCCTTGAAGCGCGGGGGAGGCGAACAGTACCATTCCCGCGCAGCGATGAGCACAATCGAGCTTACTCCCACCCAGGCCCGCCGGCTGGCCGTGACGAAGCAGAGGCTCGCGGAGCCGCGTCCCGACGCCACGCCCGAGGGCATCGTCGACCTCGTTCGAGACCTGGGCTGCCTTCAGATCGACCCGATCAGGGCCGTGGAGCGCACTCAGTATCTGGTGCTCTGGAGCAGACTGGGCCGGTATGACCCCGGACATCTTCACACGGCCCTGTGGAAGGACAGACTGCTGTTCGAGTACTGGGCGCACGCGGCCTCCATCGTCGCGGCGGAGAACTTCCCGATACACAGCTCCCAGATGAGGGAGGCGTACGCCGGTGAAACCAAGCGGGACGTCCGGGTCCGCGAGTGGCTGAAGGAGCATGCGGAGCTGCGGGAGCAGGTGATTGCAGGCCTCCGCGACAACCCGCCGATGACCTCCGACCAGCTTGCTAAGCTCACTCCGGCCGCGGGCCCCAGACGACCGGTCACCGGCTGGCGCACGGGAGACGACGTCGGCTGGATGCTGTATTACCTATGGACCAGCGGCGAGGTGACGGTCGCCGCACGCGAAGGGCTCCGGAGGTACTGGAGGCTGACTGAGCGATGGCTGCCCGAGTGGACGGACAGCGAGCCGCTGCCGCGAGCCGAGGCTGTCCGGCGTGCGGCGCAGATATCGCTGAAGGCGCTGGGTGTGGGCACGCAGACCCACATACGCAACCACTTCGTGCGCGGGCACTACGAAGGAGTCGGCCGGGCGCTGAAGGACCTTCTGAGTGAGGGGCTGATCGTCTCCGCGCGAGTCGTGGGGGAAGACGGTCCCTGGCGCGGCGAGTGGTACGTTCACCGGGACGACATCCCGCTGATCGAGTCGCTCGACTCCGAGTGGTCGCCCCGCACGGTGCTGCTCTCCCCTTTCGACAACCTGATCTGCGACCGCGCCAGGACGCTCGCCATGTGGGGGTTCGACTTCACGATCGAGATATACGTGCCGAAGAGCCGCCGGAAGTACGGCTACTACGTGATGCCGATCCTACACGGCGACAGGCTGGTCGGACGCATCGACCCGAAGATGGACCGGAAGGCCGGGGTCCTGATCGTAAACGCCGTCTACGCCGAGGAGGGCGTTAGAGCCGACGCCTCGATCGCCGAGCCGCTCGCCCGCGCCGTGGACGACCTGGCGCGCTTCCTCGGCGCCTCGCGCGTCAGGTACGGACGGCGCAAGCCTGCCGCCTGGCGCGCCGAACTGCGTTCGCACCGGGTGTGAGTCTCCCGACTCCGAAGCTCGTCGTGCAAGGCAGTTGGGCGGATTCGCAGTCTCACCCCTCAGTTTCCACCTCTAGCCCTCCTTTTCGATGATCCCGACGTACTGGTCTCCCTCAGGTTCAATGAACTTGCCAACTACCCATCCGGTCCCATCGACGATCTCCCGCATCTCATCCCTCGATGCGAACAGCCAGTCGAACCAGGGGCCCTTGAGATTCCGATAGCGCTCACGGTGACGGTACTGTCCTCCCGTCTTTCCTCGTGCTCGATTCCGTTCCTGGTAGTCGAGGTGAACAGGGTCCTCGGTAGCGTAGGGATCGGTGGTCTCAGCTACGATCCGTCCCTGATCGGTCGTCATCCGGTGAAGGCGTCGCAGGAGTCGGCGGGCGCGCTCCGGGCTCCCGAACAGCCCGAAGTTGTTGCCTGTCATCACGATTGTGTCGAACACGCCCAGCCTATTTGCGCTGACCTGGGTAATCGAAAGGAGCCTGGCGTCGTTGACGCCTCTTTCCCGGCATGTCCGAACGGCCAGGGGCGAGTGGTCGATTCCTGTGACATCTACCCCAATCTGTTGCAGATGGAGTGTTACGCGTCCGGCGCCGCATCCGATGTCGAGGGTCCGCCCTTGAACATACTCCACCGCCTTCTGAAGATGCGGGTACCACTCATCAAATGGAGCGAAGTACCATCTCGGATGATCGTAGACTTGGAGGACGCCGTCATCGCGCTCGCCGACCTCGCGGAAGTCGTCTGCGAGGAGACCGCGGTGATGGTCGTATATCTGCTGTCCGAAGACGTCGAATGTCCCGTGGCTCTGGCTTGGGAGAGGTCCCGATGTCATGCCCGATTCCGGTGTCGGCAGTCTAAAGCTCCGGGCGCATGCGGCGCCAGTCGGTCGCGCGCTCGTAGGCGCGGCCGATCCTGAACAGGGTCGCCTCGCCGAAGGGTCTGCCGATGAGCTGGAGCCCTACGGGGAGGCCGGACCGGGTGAAGCCGCAGGGCACGGAGAGGGCTGGAAGGCCGGCCAGGGAGGCGGGGCTGGTCAGACGGCGGCGCGCCATGTCCGCCGACCCGCGATAGCTTCCTCCGGGCGCTCCCGTGGCCGACTCGACGGGCTGGGCGGGCGCGTTGCTCGCCGGCGCCAGGAGCGCGTCGAAGCGATCCAGAAGCTCCTCCAACTCCCTCTTGACCACGCTCCTTGCCCGCTGCGCCTTGATGTAGTCGACAGCGGGCAGCATCGAGGCCGCCTCCAGCCGAGCGCGGCTGCCGGAGTCGTAGTCGTCCCTCCGGTCCCTGAGCCAGCGGGCGTGGAAGGCGGCCGCCTCCGTGTCGGCGATTGCCACGAAGGCCCCGCCGCTGTTGGAGGCCGACGGGAGCGACGCATCTTCTACCGAGCCTCCCATCTCACGGAGACGGGAGGCCGCGACGGCGACCGCGTCGCGCACTTCGCCGTCCATCCCGTCGAAGTCGATCATCTCGTGCGGGACGCCGATCCTGAGTCCACGGACGCCGTCTTCAATAGACCCGCGATAGTCCGGCACGGGAGACCGGACGGTCGACGGATCGGCTGGATCCGGGCCGGCGATGGCCGACAGCAGGATGGCGCAGTCCTCGACGCTCCGGGCCATCGGCCCCACGGTGTCCATCGACCAGCACATCGGCACGACGCCTTGACGGGTGACTCGGCCGTACGTCGGACGGAGGCCGACGATGCCGCAGAAGAAGGCGGGGCCCCTGATCGAGCCGCCGGTGTCCGATCCCAGCGCGGCGGAGCAGAGGCCCGCGACAACCGCCACTCCCGAGCCGCTGCTGGACGCTCCGGGCGTCATGGCGGTGTTCCAGGGATTGCGGGGCGTGCCGTACGGGTGGTCGACCGTCCCGCCCATCGCGAACTCGCTCAGGTTCGCCTTGCCCAGGACGACGGCGCCCGAGCCGCGCAGGCGCCGGACGATGATCGAGTCCTCGCTGGGCACGAAGCCTGCCATCACGCGCGATCCGGCGGTGGTGGGGACGCCGCCGACGTGAATGATGTCCTTGAGGGCGATGGGGATTCCGTGGAGTGGCCCCCTGTACTGCCCCGACGCTATCTCGCGCCCGGCCTCCTCCGCTTGGCGGAGGGCGGAGTCGGACAGGACGGTGATGAAGGCCCGGAGTCGGCTGTCGAAACGGTCGATCCGGTCCAGGTATGCACTCGTCAGCTCGACGGGGGAGACCGCCTTCGAACGGAGCAGCGCGGCCTGCTCCGCGACCGTCGCGTAGTGGATGGGGGCCTGCTCCATCTGTGGCCTGGCTCGTAGGTCGCGAACCGGCGCGCTAGGTCCGGCTCGCGAGAAGGGCTCTTGCCGCGGGTGCGGCTTCCCTCATGTGCCGGCTCTTGCGTGTGGGAGGCGCGTTCCGCCAGTCGGTGATCTCCGAATCGGTCTTCATCACGATGAGCACCGGCCCCTCCTCTTCGAGCACCTCTCCGATCCGGGTGGTCCACTCCTCCAGGTCGTCGAACTCGAAGGTGCTGGCGTAGCCGGCGCCCTGCCCCATCTCCGCGTAGCTCAGCCGGTCGGCGTTGGGCGTGGGCTGGCCGCCGGTCATGGCGTACACGCCGTTGTCGAGGACGACGTGGTACAGGTTCCTGGGCGACGCTCCGGCGACGGTCACGAGCCCTCCGAGGTTCATCAGCAGGCCCCCGTCGCCGTCCCACAGGACGACGCGCCGTTCGGGATGGGCCAGCGCGACCCCCAGCGCGACGGAGGAGCCCTTGCTCATGGCCGGTATCGGCAGATGGCGGTCAAGGTCGTCGAGGACATCCTCCCACGCCCAGATCGCCGTCTCTGTGGTGAGCACGACGTCCCCCCGGTCGTGGCGCTTCACTGCACGCATGGCGTCACGCATCGCGATCATTTTCTCTCCTCAGGGAGCCGGCGTTCGGTGCCCCTCATCCCAGCCTTCTCCCGCCGGGGAAATAAGGAGCAGACGCGCCGCCTAGAATGTCGGGCCATTCTAACATGACCGCCGCGGCGGTCTGTTGACCGCTGAAAGGCGCCGTCTTACAATCGCACCGTTCAACTCCCTCAAATCTACCGCCTCCCCCTGGATACCGGTCTTCGCCGGTATGACGGAGAGCGGAGAATTAGGACCATCCTGACGAGGAGGCGATCAAGTGGCAGTCGTAGGATCCGGAGACCACCGCTACGAACGGGTCGATAGCTGGCCGGAGATGCCGAGAGACTGGGAGTTCGGGCTGGCCTCGGACGGGGCGGTCAACTCCAAGGACGAGGTCTACATCTTCAGCAGGGGGCACCATCCGCTGACGGTCTGGCGTCCCGACGGGACATTCATCTCGTCCTGGGGAGAGGGCACCTTCTCGGCGAACCCGCACGGGATATACATAGCGCCGAACGACAACGTCTGGCTGGTCGACCGCGACTTCCACATCGCGACGGAGTACACCTCCGGCGGGGCCGTGCTCAGGAGGCTCGGAGAGAGGGGGGTGCCGTCGCCGACCTACTACGGGAGGCCCTTCAACCTGCCGTCGGGGCTGGCGGTCGCGCCCAGCGGCGAGGTCTTCGTGTCGGACGGCTACGGCGGACACCGGGTGCACAAGTTCAGCGCCGAAGGCGAGCTGCTGCTCTCCTGGGGAAGCCGCGGAGACGGGCCGGGGGAGTTCGCGCTGCTGCACAACATCTGGGTCGACAGGCACGGCCGGGTCTTCATCTGCGACCGGGAGAACAACCGGCTGCAGCTCTTCGACGGAGAGGGCGGATTCCTGGAGGAGTGGACCGGCCTGCGGATGCCGGGCGACCTCTGGATCGCGAACGACACGGTCTACGTCGTCGAGCAGGGGCCGGGGTCGGGCGTCAGCATCTGGACCCTGGACGGCGCGCCTATCGCCCGTTGGTACGGCGACGAGGGGGCGGGCAAGGGCACGGTGATGGACGGCCACGGAATCTGCGTCGACTCGGAGGGGAGCATCTACGTCACGGAGATCGGCGAGAGCCGGCGCGTCTCCAAGTTCCGGCGGGTGTAGCCTGCCCGCGAAGCCGCGCCCGGCCCCACGTTCCCGGCTGGCTCCGCGCGCCGTACGGACGGCCTCCAGACTCGCCCGCATGGCGGTCGATCTGGTCCTGCCGCCGAGCTGCGCGGCCTGCGGCCGGGGAGGCAGCTTCCTCTGCGAACCGTGCGAGGCGTCGCTCTCCAGACTCGACAGGCCCTACTGTCCGCGGTGCGCCCATCCCGGCGCCGGCAGGCGGTGCGAGGCGTGCGCCTCGTCTCCGCCGGCGTCAGGGCCGTATGCCTGTTCGATGCCGCCGCGCGGCGGCTGGTCCACAGCCTCAAGTACGCCAACTTCAGGGCCGTTGCCCCCGACATGGCGCGGCTGCTTGCCGACTTCCTCGGAGCGCACGAGGTTCCGGGAGAGGTGATCGCGCCGGTGCCTCTCCACCCGCGGCGGGAGAGGAGACGGGGATACAACCAGTCGGAGCTTCTGGCCCGGACGGTCGGGAGGAGGGCCGGTCTCCCGGTGAGGCCCGGCATCGTCCGCCGCGTGCGGAACACGCTCCCGCAGGTCTCGATCGAGAACTACGAGGAGCGGAGGTCCAACATCGAGGGCTCCTTCGCGTGCCCGACCGGCCTGAGCGGCGAGTCGGTCCTGCTGATAGACGACGTCGTTACCACCGGCAGCACTATGTCCGCCTGCGCCGCCGCTCTGAAGGAGGCCGGGGCCGGGTCGGTGTGGGGCCTCGCCTTCGCCCGGCAGAGCTGACGGGCGCGGGGGACCCCCATCTCAATCTTCCCCCGCGGACGGGAGAAGAGGTAAGAGCCCCCTCTCCACCCACCAACCGACCGCATTACTCATGGAGTCTGAACAGTTACCGTTCAGGATTGAGGGGAGTCCAGTTGGGGAAAAGTGTCGTATTTTCATGAATTCTGCCGTTTCCCCTATCTGGCAGGGGTCAGGATCGTCGTAAGGATGCCCGCTCAATCCGGCAGATTTGCCTGCCCAAAAAGGCAGTTCGCAGCATGTGGATCGGATTAGTGGCCATGGTGCGCTCTTCTAGCCGTCTCCCCCGCGCCGTACCGCTTCTACCAGGGCGCGGGGAAGAGCAGCTAGTCAGCTTCTAGTAGCGGGGACGATATCCGCCGCCATCTTGGCGGCGTCCACCGTTCTCACGGGGCCGCGCCTCGTTGACCGTAAGGGGACGGCCGTGGAAGTCCTGGCCGTTCAGAGCCCTTATGGCGGACTCCGCCTCGTTGTTGTTGGGCATCTCCACGAAGCCGAAGCCCCGGGCACGGCCCGTCATCCGATCGGTAATGACCCTGGCGCTCGTAACCTCACCGTGCTGGGTGAAGGCGACGTGCAGCTGGTCCTCGGTAACCTCAAATGGCAAGTTGCCTACATAGATGTTCATGCAACACTCCTTCTTCAATTCTCCGGATCCGTGGCAAGCGTCGCATGCGATTTGTGCTGTGACAGTAACGCAGGAAGCGGAACGACATTGCTAACCGGTCTGGAATATTCCGTATTATACCACTGATTCCCTCGTAACAGGGGACTTCCATGTAGCCCCAGTTTCCCCGCCTGGACTGTCGCCCTGAGCGAAGCGAAGAGTCTGGGGCGGCAGGGCGTTCGGCACGAAGCCAGAGTCAAAGACCCCTCCCCAGGTCCCTCGCTGCGCTCGGGACGACATCGATCACCCTACTGCGAATGCTCACCAGCGGGGTGCAGCATCATGATTCATGAAGCCGCTCGTTCCGCCGCGCGTCCGAATCAGGCGGAGAACCCCCATCTCAATCTTCCCCCGCGGGGGCCGGGGGAAGAGGTAAGAGCCTCCTCTCCACCCCGCCAATTGACCGCATTACTCACGGAGTCTGAGCAGTGACGGCGCCCGTAAACAGCTAGACAATCATCCGGGCCGTTCTGTACGGTCGTCTGACGCGGAGCCCGGGAGGCTCCGTCCATAGACTCATCCCGCGGCTCTTGCCCCGCCCACCAGATGGCCGTTACAGGACGATCGGTACCCAGCAGGGTGCGCTCTCTGCGCACCTTTCAGGCCTTCCACAACCGCCAGTTCCGGCTGCTGTGGCCGGCGAATCTGTTCAGCCACATCTCACGATGGAGCCAGATGACCCTCCTGGCGTGGCTGGTCCTCGAGCTGACCGGATCGCCCTGGAGGGTCTCGCTCGTCGGGGCCTGCGGATTCGCCCCGACGCTGATGCTCGGCGCGATCGGCGGCCTGCTCGCCGACCGGGTCGACCGGAAGCGGCTGCTGACGATCACGCAGGCAGCGAACCTGATCGTCACCCTGGTGATGACGGTCGTCCTCTTCACCGGCAGGGTCGAGTTCTGGCACGCCTACATAGTCATCCTTGCCAACGGAACCGGCTGGGCGCTCGACTTCCCCTCGCGGCGCTCGATCGTCCACGACCTGATGGGGCGCTCGGGCGTCACCAACGCGATCGCCGTAGACTCCATAGGGATGCACACCAGCCGGATGGTAGGGCCCGCGCTCGCCGGTCTCCTGATCTCGACGGTCGACGTCTCGGGCGCCTACGTGGTCGTCACCGGCTTCCACCTGATAACGCTCACGCTCATCGGGCTGTTCAGGCTGCCGGAGCGCCGGGTCCCCTCCGAGCTCATCAGGTCGGCCGGCGTCGTCAGAAACCTGGCCGAGGGCTTCCGGTACGTGGCGGGACAGCGCGCCATCCTGGCGGCGGTGGTCGTCACGGTCCTGATGAACCTGCTGCTCTTTCCGTACCAGCAGATGGTGCCGGTCATCGCCAAGAACGTCCTGGAGGTGGGGCCGACTCTCATGGGGCTGCTCCTGGCGACGGAGGGGTTCGGAGCTCTCATAGGCGCGGTGGGCATAGCGTCGACACCGAACATCACGTACCACGGCCGCTACTTTCTGGGCGGGTCGGTCCTGTCGCTCCTGGCGATACTGGCGTTCTCGGCGTCCGGCCTCTACGGGCTGTCCCTTCCCATCCTGCTGATAGCCGGACTGGGCACGTCCGGGTTCGGGACGATGCAGGCCACCATCGTAATCCTAGTCGCGCGCGAGGATATGCGCGGACGGTCGCTGGGCGTGATGAGCCTGGCGATCGGCGCGAGCCCGTTGGGCGCGCTGCTGGTCGGAGGGCTCGGCACCGCGCTCGGCCCGACCGAGGCCGTCGCCGTCATGTCGGGCGCCGGTCTCGTCCTGGTATGCGTGGTCGGCCTGCTGATGCCGTCGCTGCGGCGCCGCATCGCCCCGGACGTCAGCCGTCCGTGAGAGCTCTTCCGGGAAACTGTTCAGAGCAGAGGGGGAACCCAGCCCGTTCGTGGTGAGCTTGTCGAACCATAACGGGCATCGACTTTAGGGCGCGCCCTTCGACAGGCTCAGAGCTTGCCCCGTACTCGATACGGGGGCGAACGGACTTGCATCTCACGGAGTCTGACAGTCACGAGTTGACGGGAAGGTTGACTTGTCACATGCTTACCACCATACAGCTATGGCGCCCCACATAGATTACAACGACCCCGCGTGCGCCGGAGCCGCCGCCGAGATGCTGCGTCGGCACGATCTCGGCGAGCCCGAGGCGAACATCACCAGCGCCGTGCGCGACTTCCTCATCGCCACCCGCCTCGCCAGGAGCGATGAGATCGTCGAGGAGAACCCACCCGCCCAGGGCTCCCGCCGCGCGGTGGACCTTACTGCGCTGGACACCTTCATCGAGTCGAAGCGGAGGATAGGCTCGACCGGCGGCCTCGACCCCAACCCCGAGTACGTAGAGCAGCTCGACGACTACCTGGAGCAGTCGCAGAGGCAGGGCCGCGTTCGCATGGGCATCCTGACCGACGGCAGGTACTGGCTGCTGCGCTGGCCCAACGCCGGACCCGTCAGGGCCGAGCCGCCCTACGCCTTCACCCTCGGCGACCCGGACCGGTGGTTCACCCTCTACGAGTGGCTCCGGGACCACGCCCTCTCAGCGGAGGAGGACAAGCAGCCCTCCCGCGACTCCGTCGCCGAGCACTTCGGGCCCGACAGCCCCTCCTACCAGCGCGACATAGCCGTCCTCAAGGCCCTGTACGACGAGTACGCCGGCTACAGCACCATCAGGGTCAAGCGGCAGCTCTGGGAGAACCTGCTCAAGGCGGCGCTGGGCGAGATCGCCGGCAGCCCCGAAGAGATGGACGACCTGTTCGTCCGCCACACCTACCTTACCGCGGTCGTCGGAATGGCTGTTCAGGCCTCCTTCGGCATCGACATATACGCGCTGGCGGAGACCCATGCAGAGGACCTGCTCCACGGCCGCGAGTTCCGCAGCAAGACGGGCCTGCAGGGCATCGTGGAGTCCGACTTCTTCGCCTGGCCGACGGAGGTGGGCGGCCTGCCCATGCTCAGGACGCTGGCCCGCCGCGTCGCCCGGTTCGACTGGCAGGAAGCCCCCAACGACGTCGCCGCCATCCTTTACCAGACCGTCATCCCGCCCGACGAGCGACGACAGCTGGGCGAGTACTACACCCCGGACTGGCTGGCGCGTATCATCGTGCGGGAGTTGGTGACCGACCCGCTGGAGCAGCGCGTGCTCGACCCCGCCTGCGGCTCGGGGACCTTCGTCGCAGAGGCGGTTACCCACTTCATCGAGGCCGCCTCGAACGACGCCTACCTCTACCCCGAAGACGTCCTGGACAGGCTTCGCACAGCCGTCGCGGGCATCGACGTACACCCGGTGGCGGTGCACCTGGCCCGGTCCGCCTGGGTCCTGGCCGCACAACCCGGGTCCTGGCCGCACAACCCGCGATACAGGCCGCCGTCGACCACCGCCCCGCCGCCGACATCACCGTTCCCATCTACCTTGGGGACGCGCTCCAGCTCCGGTTCCACACCGAAGACATGTTCGCCCAGCACGACGTCACGGTGCAGGTGGGGGACGAGTGGAACACCGAGCTCGTGTTTCCAGTGAGCCTCGTGGAGCGGGCCGAGACCTTCGACGCCTTCATGGGCGACGTCGCCGAGGCCATCGAGAGCGGCGAGGATCCGAGCTTCGCCCTCGTCGACCACGGCATCGCCCACCCCGGCGAGCGGCTAGCCCTGGAGCGGACCATCGCCTCCCTGCGGATGCTGCACGGCGAGGGACGCGACCACATCTGGGCCTACTACACCCGCAACCTCGTACGCCCCGTCGCCCTCTCCCGCAGCAAGGTGGACGTGATAGTCGGCAACCCGCCGTGGATCAACTACAACCAGACTGTCAGCACGCTGCGCACGGAGCTGGAGCGGCAGAGCAAGGACCTGTACGGCATCTGGACGGGCGGCAGATACGCCACCCACCAGGACGTTGCCGGTTTGTTCTTCAGTCGCAGCGTCGACCTCTACCTGAAGGACGGCGGCGTGATCGGCATGGTGATGCCTCACAGCGCTCTACAGACGGGCCAACACTCCAAGTGGCGAACCGGAGAATGGCGGGCGAAAGCCAGCGGTAGAGGCAGAAAGCGCACGCCGGGCCGCGTCCTGGCGGTCGATTTCGATCACAAGACGGCATGGGATCTGGAGAGACTGGACCCCAACACCTTCTTCCCTATTCCCGCGTCGGTCATCTTCGCCCGGCGCGTCGGCTATGACGGCAAGGCGGCCCCTCTTGCGGGCAAGATCGAGCGCTGGCTGGGCAAGGCGGGCTCGGTAGACGTGCGGCGGGCGAGCGTCGGCATCACTGATACCTCGGAGAACGGTCAATCAACCTACTCTGATTATGCCCGGCAGGGAGCCACGGTGGTCCCGCGCCGTCTCTTCTTCGTGGAAGAGACGGAGAACCCCGCCATCGTTCAGGCCGGCCAGACAATCACAGTGAATCCAAGACGTGGCTCACAAGACAAGGACCCCTGGCGCAGCCTAGACCTAACCACCATCACTGGCCGGACCATAGAGAACGCTCACCTCTTCTATGTACACCTTGGCGAGACCGTCGTTCCCTATGCCATCCTTGATCCGCTCAAGGCGCTCCTGCCGCTGAAGAGCGGCGACAGCGAGATTCCCTCCGACAAAGAGGGAGTAGGTGGAATCCACGTCGGTAGTCTGGAACAACGGATGCGGCGTCGCTGGCAAACGATCAGCGGTTTGTGGGAAGAACACAAGGCGGATGCCAACAGGCTAAACCTGCTGGGGCGGCTGGACTATCACCGGGAATTATCGTCGCAGCTTGAATGGCAACGAAATCCAGGCGCTAGAGCGGTCCGAGTTGTTTACACCAAATCAGGAGAACCGACTGCGGCTTTGCTTAGCGACGATGACGCTATAGTTGATTCCCTCGTAACAAGGGCCTTTCGGGTTGGTTCTGCGGCGTGAGGGCGGTTAGGCGAGGGATTTGGTTTTGTTCCGGTCGGGGCTTGTGTTGCGGCCGATGAGGTAGTTGTGGTGCGCCATACCCCGTCCTGGTAGGCATCAGCGGGCTCGCAACGGCTCCTGTAGCCTCATGCAGCGGTGGGATCGGGCGCCAAGGCAGCCGGTGGGACCAACATCTCGTCCATCTCGGTCAGCCGTGCCCGGACCATTCGCTTGATGTTACACGCCAGGGCCTTGAGGTAGACGGCGAGCCGGACCCTCTCTCCTCCACGTACTCGTAGGCGGCCAAGACCATGGCGCCGTTTCAACTCTGAGTTCGTACCCTCTATCCCCGCACGCAACCCGTACCGTTTACGCCATTGTCCATCCGACTCGGCCCGCCGCCTACGTCCGATGTTCACCCTGGCGAGGTCCGCACTCAGCACGTAGGCTCCACTCGGCGACCACTCTCCCCCGAGCTCAGGGCGACGACGCCACCTCACAGGACACCGGGAACGCAGCGAACAGGGCTCACACACCTCCCGGGCGAAGTGCATCTCCACTCGCTCGGGAGCCTCTTCATCCTCGTACTCGGACACGGCCTCATGTCCCGCAGGACACACCGCAGCCCTCCTTGCCGTAACGTCGATGTCAAAGTCAGCAGCCGTCAGCCTGACCAGCCCATCATTCTCATCGGCCTCCGCTGGCGCCCGGCCCCCGACAGGGCTCACCAACTCCGTCCCCCTGCGCTCCGCCTCCCATCCGTTCCGGCCAGAACCATACGACGTGTCGCACCACAGCTCCGAAGGGCCTATCCCTCGCTCTCTCAACTCATCGATCACCCCCACCGTCACACCGGCGTCGCCATCGCTCGATGGCGTGACCTCCACGTGGGTGATCATCTGCACGGCGTTCCCCTCTTCGCACGTCTCAGACACCTGCACCTCGTACCCCTTCCCCTTGTGTCCGCTGTAGGTCACCGCCGGGTCGTGCGGCGTCTGCATAGAGCTCGACCGCACCTCCTTCGCCTCCTTCAGCGCGATCGGCACCTTCCCCTCTGCCGCATCGTCGTCATCGGCGCTGGGACGACCGTCCCTGTGACGGCCCACGCGGCACTGCTCATGCAAAAGCCTCTCCAACAGACCGTACTCCTCCATATCCGCCACCGCCGTCCCGCGGAACCTATCCACCAGCCGGTACACGTCTCGCGCACACACCGACAGCCGGCGACGCCCCTCACCTGAACGTGCGTCCTCGTACCTCGATGCTTCTCCGGTCTCCTTCAGGTACCGCTGTGCCAGACCATCCCCAATCCCTTCTCCCAGACCGGGGTGCTCACGGCTCACCGCCAGCAGGAACACCCGGACCGTCTCGCAGAACAGACCCAACCGCGTCAACACCGCGATATTGCTCATGACATGCGTCGAGTCCAGGCGCTGCTTGCCTGTCCGCAGTCCCAGGGCCTCTATCATCCGGTCCGTCGTCTCACAGAAGGCCAATCGCCCGCCGTCGTGCTCCATCAACCGCACACGAAAGTTGTGCAGCGTCTTCTGGGCAAGGTGCGCCTCCTCCATCTCCAGCCGCAGCGCGTGGTGCCACAGCAGATTGAACTCCAACTCTTCCAACGCCTCCATGTCCGTCAGATCGAACATCTCCTTGAGCACCAGCACTCCCAGCACCGTCTGCACGGCGCGATTGGGCCTGCCCATGTCCGGGCTGTACAGCGGAGCGAACCGCTCCTCCTCTATCAGAACCAGAGCCTCGTTCCGGAATACCTCCGCCCAGCTCCTACGCATCAGCTTCGCCTTCCTCGGTGTGATCAGAAACTCCGACTGCCACAGGCTCTCCTGCGGTTCCCGGGCTTGAAACATCGTCCACCTACTCCTCAGCGTTCACTCCTCCACTCTCTCCGATCCTATTATCCCTCACTTCCCAATACCCTCGCCCATGACTTTTTACGAGTGAATCATAGCTAGTCAGCTGAAGTGTCAAGAGGAATCTTGCGGAACAGGGCGATTGCATTTCAGCTCTATCTCGCCCTCCAACAGCTAGCTGAGCGACTGGGGTTCAGCAGATGTACCTTTTCCTCTCGGCCTGCTCGCTTGACACAGGTGTGACGGTGACATAATCTCGCGGCGCGCAGGATCAACATTCCCCTACGATTCCCGAAGTAGGAGGCTGCGATGGCCAACCTCGACGTTCTCACCTACGGCTTTGCCTTCGTTTCAGACCAAGGCAGTTTCGGCTGGTCCACCGTGTCGCTACTCACCGTTGGAACGAGACGAATGCTGATAGACACCGGCCCCGCCTCACGACGCGCGAACCTCGTCGCCGCTCTTGCGAGTCACTCCATAGAGCCTGAGGAGATAGACACACTCATCCTCACTCACCTCCACTGGGACCACTGCCAGAACACCGACCTGTTTAGCAACGCCCGCGTCGTGGTTCATCCCCGGGAGATCGACTACGCAAAGAACCCGAATCGCAGAGATAGGAGCGCCGCCTCGTATATCGCCGATATGCTGGGCAAGATGCGGGTCGAGCCTGCGGCCGACGGGGACCTTATCGCGGACGGCGTATCGGTCATAGATACGCCTGGACACACCAAGGGGCACATTAGCGTCCTTCTGGAAGGCGGCGGCGAGAAGGTACTGGTCGCCGGCGACGCCCTGCCGGACAGCGGAACGGTGAGGCGCAAGCTGCCGTACAACGTCTTCTGGGATGTGGACGACGCGGCCGAGAGCGTTGAGAAGATGCTCGATGCGTCTCACGTGTTCTACCCGGGACACGACCGACCGTTCCGCTTGGATGGCGATGAGATAAGCTACCTTCACGGGCCGAACGTCGTGGAAGTGACGGACAGCAACGAGGGAGGAGGCGCCGCCGCGTTGACGTTCCGGGTGACGGCGAAGAGGCCGGTGAACATCGATACTGTCCAAAGGTGCTGAACGGCCGCCGTCCCGCAGGTCGGTCTGTGACGCTCATCGAGCCTGTAGACAGGCTCATCGCGAGCGCTGAGAAGGACCAATGCCGCGACAGAGACACCCAGGGCGACCTTGACACCGCACTACCATCGCCCTAATATTCGGACTGCGATGGGTGACCTGCGCTTGGACAACTGGTTTCTGCCCTACACCTATTTTAGCAGCATAACGGCTGCCGGTGAGGTCTTGGTGCAAAGGGCCAAATAGACATAAGTACGAGCACGAGACACCAAGTCCCCAGCCGGCAGCGGCTGGGGACTTGGTTTTTCATAGGGCCAATCGAGGACAGCAAAGGGAGAAAACAATGGTAGAGACCGCGATTCCGCAGCTTCAGGACGTGCGCGTCGAGAGCATAACGCCGCTGCCGCCGCCGTCCGAGTATTGGCAGAGGTATCCCAACCCGGACCATATTCAACGTCAGGTCGCCCGCCACCGGGACGTGATCGAACGGGTCCTCGCCGGCGAGGACCAACGGATGCTTATGATCGTAGGCCCGTGCTCTGTCCACGACCCGCAGGCGTGCCGTGAGTACGCCGGCAGGCTCGCAGAGCTGGCCGGAGAGGTCGATGACCTGATCTTCATCGCCATGAGAGTCTACTTCGAAAAGCCGAGGACGACACTCGGCTGGAAGGGATATATCAACGATCCCACACTGAACGGCACCTACGACGTCGAGAGCGGTATGGCAAAGGCTAGAGAGTTTCTGCTGGAGGTCTGCGGTCTCGGGCTACCCGCCGCCACCGAATTCCTCGAACCCTTCACCCCCCAGTACCTGGGAGACCTCATCTCCTGGGGCGCTATAGGAGCCCGGACCACCGAGAGCCAGACACACAGGGTCATGGCGAGCGGGCTCAGCATGCCCATCGGGTTCAAGAACGGCACGGGCGGCACGGTGGACATCGCAGTCGACGGGGTGGTGGCTGCAATGGCCCGTCACGTTTTTCTCGGGATCGACGAGAACGGCAGCGCGGCACTAGTGAAGACTATGGGGAATCCCGCAGGCCATCTGATACTTCGCGGAGGCAAGACCGGCCCTAACTACGATGCAGACTCGGTCGCCGACGCCCAGAGCAAGCTGCGGGATCGTGGACTCAAGCCGAACCTGATCGTCGACTGCTCCCACGGCAACTCGGGCAAAGACCACCGAATTCAGTCACGGGTGCTGCGAGATCTGGTGGAGCAGCGGCTAGACAACGCCGGTGTCGCCGGGCTGATGCTGGAGAGCCATATCAGCGAGGGTACTCAGACGCTCGGCTCAGACCCGTCGAAGCTCGAATACGGCGTATCGATCACCGACGCGTGTATCGGGTGGGAGGAGACGGAGGGCATCATAAGAGAGGCCCACGCTCGGCTCGGAGCAGCCGTGCCGGATCGCGTCTCCGGACGGTAAGAGAGGCTAGCGCTCGGTCCTGACCCAGAGGCGCCTGCCGTCGGTCGTAAAGTCGATTGTGCCACGATCCTTGGTGATGTATACCGTCTCAGGCGACACATGCCCTTGCAAGGCCGCCAAGGTCTGAGGATGTGGATGGCCGAAGCGGTTATCGGCCGCGACCGAGATCACGGCGACGGCTGGACTCACGGCATCCAGGAAGTCCGGCCGTGACGACGTACGGCTCCCATGATGCGCCACCTTCAGCACATCACTGTCGACCGCCACTCCACGGCCGAGAAGGATGGCCTCGACCTCTCCTGAGATGTCTCCCGACAGGAGGAATCTGACCCGGCCGTATACGAGCCTGAGGGCTACGGAGGCGTTGTTCACATCTTCTACCGCGCTGGGTAACAGCCGGTCATCCGGACTGATGACCTCCAGGTAGGCTCCGTCACCGAGAGGAATCATCTGGCCGGCGGACGCCTCTGTCGCCACCGCGTCTTCCCGTTCGACCGCTCGGTGCCACGCCTCGTACAGTGCGCTCTCGTACTCTACCCGGCGCTGAAGGACGTGGTCGACCCTGTACCTGTCCAGCACTTCGACGAGACCGGCGACGTGGTCGCTGTGGGGATGCGTTAGGACCACGAGCTCGATGGTCCGGTCTCCCGGCGGCATCATGCCTCCGAGAAGCTGAGCGGTGTGACGCGGGTCTGGCCCGCCATCGATTAGCACCTGTTGACCCGCCGGCGTGGAGATGAAGATCGAGTCGCCCTGCCCGACGTCTAGGAAGACTACGCGCATCTCCCTGTCGGGCTGACTCAACGCGAGGAACCAGAGAAGCGCTGCCACGGAGGCCGCGACCGCGATCAGCAGCCACTGAGCGGAGGCTGCTGCCCTTACGATTTTGCCGACGGACAGATCGATCCCGGTAGGACCGCGCACCCGCGACGGTGTAGTCGTGCCCGCCCGTCCTCTCACCAGAGGAACGCACAGTAAGATGTAGTAGAGCCACACCAAGACCGGCGCCAGCGGGCCCGTCTGAACCGGTTGGGCGGGCAGCTTCCCGATGAGGCTTACTACGCTAACTATGTAACCGGTACTCACCCAAGCCAGCCATCCGAGGGCCTCGGCCAGAGTCGCGCTTACCAGACCCACCAGAGCGGTTACCGCTTGGGACGCCAGGACGAACGGCAGGGCGGGAAGCAGCAGCACCGTGGTCGGAATTCCGACCAACGGGACCTCCCGGAAGTAGAAGGCGACGAGAGGCGCCGTGGCGACAGTGGCCGCCGTTCCTACCGCAACGAGGTATGCGATGGGCAATGCGATTCGGTGGGTTACGCCGTCGGGCTGAAGGTGACGCTCGAGCGCCGTACGCACGCGGTCGAAGATCGGGTCGGAAAACAGGGCGATGCCCGCGACCGAGGCGAAGCTCAACTGAAAGGAGATCATCCACATTGTCGAAGGATTCAGAGCGACCATCACCGTAGCCGCGAAACCCAGTGCGGGAAGGGCGCTCTTTGGTCGCCCGAGCAGCAGCGCGAAAAGGTACACGCTTCCCATAATGGCCGCTCTGGTGACCGACGGAGACATACCTGCCAGAAAGGCGTAGGCCCATATGAGGAGCAGCGGTGCAAGCAGGTACAGATGCCTGCGCCGGCCTATCGTCCACGCGCCCAGCGACAGGCCCGCCGAAAGCACAACACCGATATGGAGGCCCGATATGGCCAGCACGTGGGATGTCCCTGTCCTCCTGAAGGCGTCAACCACATCGGCGTCCAGTCCGTCTCGAAGTCCCAGAAGCAGGGCTTGGCCGAACGCGGCGTGCGGCTCCGGCAAGGTCTTCTTCAAGGAGTTGGCCAGACCCCGTCTAGCGTCGTACAGCCAACGCCTGAAGACCGATCCTCCGTCTTCGTCGTCGACGAGGGCCACCTGCGGGAAGCTCATGACGGAACCGACGCCCTGTCGTGCCAGGTAGCCGGGGTAGTCGAACTCCCCGATTTCGGGAGGCGGCTCCAGTTGACCGATGAGCTGCAGCCTATCGCCGTATCTGAAGAAAGGAGGGTCCCTGTCTTGGGCCAACTCTTGGGATGCAGCGAGTGTGACGAGTATGTCCTCCGACTCGTCAGCCCAGACACCGTCAACGGCTACGCGGTTCACTCGGAGCCGCAGCCTGCTGGTCGCGCCGTTGGCTTCGGGGTCGTCGACGACGATCCCGTCGACTTGGACGGGGCCGAGGTTGTGATACCCGTCCAACTCGAGACCGCTGCTCCCTCCGAGCAGTACCACTCTGATCATCGCCAATATCACGATCAGAGGAAGGAGTGGCGGCACCGGTACGGGCAGGCGCCAGGCCGCGAGGAGAGGAACGAGAAGAACGGAGGCGGACAGGAACAGGAGGAGCGGGAGTATGGGCGGATCATGGGTCACCGCCAGGTACGTGCCGGCGACCCAGCCGCACGAGAGAATCAGCAGGGTCATCTGGGCAGGTGAGCGTTATTCGCCGCCACCCGCCACCGGGTGCGGCTCGTCCGGCGGCATCTCGGGCTCCGACGAGGGCGAGACGCCGCTGTCGTCCGGGTAGACGAGTCTTCGAACCGGGTAGTTGATCTCAATCCCCTCTTCAGCGAAGCGTGCGTGGATGCGCTTTATGATCTGGCTCTTGAGGATAAAGCTGCCAACGCGATCGTTGGCCTGAACGAACACGAAGAAGTCGATGTTCGAATCGCCAAAGTTGGAGAATCCTACGAACGGCTCGACGTCCTCTATGGCATGGGTAGACTGCTCCACTGCCTTCGTGGCGACCTCCATGACGATACGCTCGACATGTGCGAGATCGGAGTCGTAGCTGACGCCGCAGGTCACGATCACATTCATGGCGGGCGTCGGACTGTAGTAGTTGGTAAGGATGCTGTCTACCATCTTCGAGTTCGGGATGATAACCAGATTGTTGTACCGGCTACGGACCTTGGTGCTGCGCCATCCCACGTCGACGATGTATCCCGACGGGCCACCGTCCAACTCGATGAAGTCCCCGTCCTTGAGCTCTCCCTCGGTGACTAGGTAGGTGCCTGCGAAAAAGTTGCTAAGCGTGGGTTGGACGGCTAGGGCTATCGCCAGTCCGCCGATACCGAGGCCGGCCAGAAGTGGACTGATGGCGACGCCGAGGCTGTCGAGCGCGATGAGTATGGCTATGGTGTAGATCACTAGGGGGAGGACGCGTCTTATGGGAGGCAGCAGCTTGTCTCCGAGCCCCGCGTGGAGCCGCAGCTCGATCGATCGGACATACCAGGCGAGCAGGGTCTGCGCGACGTGCGAGACGAGGTATGCCACCTCGAATATGACGAAGATCGACCAGACCCTCCGCGCCCATACGTCGAATCCCTGGACGAAGTCCCAGGCGGGGGTCGTCATCTGGGTGAGTACGATCAGGCTGAGAAGCGGCGCGAGAATGGCGATGAACAGTACGACCGGACCGCGGACGGCCGCGATGAGCTCCGTATCGAGATTGTCCGGGGCGATCCTCCTCCGGGTCTTGAGCATGATATGGAAGACGAACTGCGCCACCGCTGCAATCAGAAGAATTGACGCGAAGACTCCGAGAGCAAACAGCGGACCCCAGAGATCAGACTCTTTTATGAAGTCGGGCGGCATCTACCTACCTCTTTCAGATTTCAGACTAGTCGCATAAGCCGACCACCATCGACCTATCGGGCCTCTATGAGCTCCCGGATACCGGCCAGAGTAGCGGGGCCTATGCCTTGGACCAACAGGAGCTCCTCCACACTGGAGAACGGGCCATTGGCCTCTCTGTATTCAACTATTCTCTTGGCGATAGCCTCTCCTATGCGGGGCAGCTCGACAAGGCGGGCGGCTTCGGCGGAGTTGATGTCGATCAGACCGGACGCGGCCTCGGCGCTCCTCTCTATCGAGGTCGACTCTCCCGGCAGAGGGATGTGCCAGTGGTCTTCGTCCTTGATTCGCGCAGCTAGGTTGACCGCCGAGAGGTCCGACTCCTCCAGCGCACCGCCCGCGGCTTGAACGAGATCTGTCAGCCTCGGCTCCCCCGTTAGAGCGTAGACGCCGGGCTCGTGCACTGCCCCGGTGATATACGCCTTGACCTGGACGACGGGTGTGGCGGTGGGAACGGGGAGGACGATCTCGATCCCCCGGTCGGGCGAGCCTCGGATGAGCCATACGATCCCGGCGGCTGTGGCGGCCAGCACCAGCACCGCAAGCATAAGCTGTGGGGCCAACCTCATTGACGGAAGTCACGATCTTCGGATGGAGCGAGACTATATTCGCAGGGTGGCAGTGTCAACCCGGCTTCGGCGAGGCTGGGACGTATATTACATTCGGACTAGCCCATCAACGCCTCTAGTCCCATCGTCCGCTTACTTGATGCAGTGAATCTCGAAACCGGTGGTTGACGTAGTCCAGTCCATAAGGCATAATGTGCGAACATTTTTGGCAGATAGCCGGGTTAGTTGAGTATATCGAACGACTCCACTGAAAGGCTCCAACGAACGGAAGCAATCAGGAGGTAGGTGATGAGAATCGTTTCTAAACTGTTGTTCGTTTCGCTGGTCATCGGTGCGTTAGCAGTCGTGGGCTGCGCCAGCGGTGACACACAAGCGGATGTTCAGCCGCAGCAGCCTGCGGCAGCCGCACCTGCGCAAGCTGCGGCAGGAGCTCCCGCAGCGCCTGCCGCGCCGGCCCAGCCAGCCGTGGCGGCCGCCGCGGCACCCGCTGCGACGCCGGTTGGCTTTACGATGGGCGCCGGCGTGACCTTAGGGCAGCCTCAGCTGCCTGCCCGATCGGCGCCCTCTGCGATGACAACGGAGGAGATCAAGAGGGGCGGCACTCTCCGGTGGACAGGCCATGGCAGCCTCGACACGATAGACCCCTTCAGCTCCACCCAGGCCATGGCCACGTACGCAGGCAGGATGTGGCTGGACTTCCTGCTGGCGTGGAACCTGGACGGCCAGGCGGCCCCCCAGATGCTGGATACCTGGACGATCTCGGATGACGGAGTCGACTACACCTTCACTCTCCGTGACGGCCTGACCTACCACGACGGTACCGCGGTCGAGGCGGCGGATATCCTGCCGTCGCTCGACAAGTGGCATAACCAGATCGTTCCCATGCCCAAGAACGTGTGGGACCTGGCCCAGCCCACTCCGTCGCTGGTAAACGACAAGACGTTCGCGCTCAAGATGAGTGAGCCGTTCGGCGTCTTCCCGTGGTACGCCAGCTGGCCGCCGATCTGGGTGCTGCCTGCGGAGCTGGCGACCAAGTACCCGCAGAGCGACCCCATACCGTGGGAGGAGGCCGTGGGGCCCGGTCCATTCAAGCTGGCCGAGTGGCTGCCGGGCAACGTGGTGAAGTATGAGCGGTTCGAGAACTACAACCCGAGCCCCCATCCCAGGAGCGGCGAGGCGGGCAGCCGTGAGGCATACGTGGATGGCGTCCGCCTGATCGAGATGCCGGACGCCAACACCAAGATAGCGGCCATGGAGACCGACCAGGTCGACTTCGGCGAGGGTATCAACCCGGACTTCCTGGACATCGCCCGTAAGAACCCACAATTGGTGGCCGTGATAACGTCGCCGGACCACTCTCCCGGCGTCTTCATCAACAAGAGCATTCCGCCGTTCAGCAGCGTGAAGGCTCGTGTCGCGATCCAGATTGCCATCAACTACCGGGACGCTCTCGCGACCTTCGGCCCGCCCGACATGTGGCAGTTGGGACACCAGGTGTTCGTGATCGGGGGCCCCTGGCACACCGATGCGGGCATCGCGGACATGTTCGAAGAGGTGGGCAACTTCGAGCCGACCGAGTCGATGAAGCAGAGGGCCAGGCAGCTCTGGGCGGAGGCGGCCGAGGAGACCGGATGGGACGTGACCCAGCCGATCCACATGATGAACGCCACAGACCTCCAGCACTACGGCAGCCTGGTGGTGGCCAAGGATAATATCGAGGACGTCGGAATACCGGTGGACATGCCTGCCATGGACTGGGCAACGGTCGCCGGGCGGTCGAGCACCGACTGCGACTGGCACCTGGCGATCACCGGCTGGAACGCCTACGATCCGATCAGCAACCCCGGCTTCAGCACGACCTGGAAGTGCGGTTGGGATAATCAGGAGGTCCAGGACCTGATCAAGGACTTCGCGAGGGCCGGGAGCATCGAAGAGCAGTGGGAGATCGTTGAGAATATCCAGATCGCCAAGATCAACGACCCGCCGTACATCCACTTCGGCCAGCTCAACGGGCTCACCGTGCACCGCGTAGAGGTCAAGAACTTCCAGAAGTTCCTCCAGTTCACCCTGGACGGGATCTGGCTCGACAGGTAAGCAGATAAGACGGATGCGGACGGGAGGTCTATATCCCGTCCGCATCCGATTGGCAAGAGAATGGGTCGGGAGGCCGAGCTGAGTTGATGCCCGGCCTCCCGGCCCGTTACGCACCGACCCAACTCCCAAGCCTCAGCCCAAGCTCAGAAGGTAGACCGACAACGTGAAGCGATACATTGTCCAGCGGCTCCTAGCCTTCATACCGGTGGTCGCGTTCGTTGGCATCTTCACCTTCTCGCTCATCCACCTAGCGCCGGGAGACCCTGCCGCCCTCTTGGGCGGACAGACCGGCACCAGAGAAGAGATTCAAAAGATCAAGGAACGCCTCGGGCTGGACAAGCCTCTCATAGTCCAGTTCTGGGTATGGACGAAGAACACCCTGCGCGGGGACCTCGGAGAGTCGGTGGCCTCCAGGCAGGAGATCACGAAGCTCATCGGCCAGCGACTGCCTCCCAGTTTGTGGGTGGGAACAACCAGCCAGCTATTCGCGATACTCCTCGGAGTACCGCTCGGGGTGATCGCCGCGTGGAAGGCGAACAGCGTGGTGGACCGCGCCTCTATGGTCTTTGCCGTCCTTGCCTTCTCCGTTCCGAGCTTCTATCTAGCGTACAACCTCATATTCCTGTTCGCCGTGAATCTGCAGTGGTTCCCAGCTGTCGGATACCAACCGATGTCCGACGGCATCTGGGGGTGGGCCCATCGGCTCGTCCTCCCCACCGTGTCTGTTGGTCTCATCATCGCCGGCCTGCTGACCCGCATCACGCGCGCGACAATGCTGGAGGTGTTGAGGGAAGACTACGTTAGAACAGCCAGGGCCAAGGGTCTGGCCGAGGGGCTGGTGCTGTTCAGACATGCCCTGAGAAACGCCTTCGCGCCGGTGCTGACGGTAATAGGGCTGGGCGTGGCGGCGCTCATAACCGGACTGGTCGTGACCGAGACGGTCTTTGCGATACCGGGGATAGGGCGCCTGGTGGTCGACTCGATCCAGCGGCGGGACTATCCGACCATTCAGGGGCTCATGCTGATGATCGCCCTAGGCTATCTGGCCATCAACCTGCTCATAGACCTGGCCTACGTCTACATCGATCCGAGGATCCGGTACTAGTATGGAGCAGCGAGGATTGTCGTCAGAGGCGGCGTTGGCGTCTCCCGAGGCGGGAAGGGTATCGTACTGGGGACGGACGCTCGGCGCGCGCCGAGCGCTTCGGAAGAACCCGACCATGGCCGGAGGGTTCGTCATCGTGCTCCTGGCGTCTATGTGCGCCATACTCTCTCCGCTAGTGACGAGTCACGATCCCACGGACCTGAATACGCCGAACCGCCTCCAGTCTCCCTCGGGAGAGCACTGGTTCGGGACGGACCATCTCGGCAGGGACGTGTATTCGAGAACGATCTACGGGAGCCGGATCTCGCTGCTCGTTGGCGCCCTGGTCTCGTTGATCTCGGTGACCGGGGGCGCCGTCTTCGGCGTCATCACCGGGTACAGCAGGGTGCTGGACAAGATCATCATGCGATTCGCAGACGGGCTGATGTCCTTCCCGTCTCTTCTGCTCGCCATCGCGCTGGTGGCCATCTTGGGCACGACCGTCGTGAACGTCATGGTGGCCATCGCCGTGGTGCAGATACCGAGCATAACGCGGGTGGTGCGGGCGTCGGTGCTCAGCCTCAGAGAGCGCGAGTTCGTGGAGGCGGCGCGCGCCGTTGGCGCCCACCCGTTGAGGATAGTGTTCCGGCACGTCCTGCCCAATACCGTGGCAACGCTCCTCGTCTACGGCACGCTGACATTCGCCCTGGCGATACTGTCCGAGGCCGGCCTCAGCTTCCTGGGCGCGGGCATTCCACTGGAGACGCCCAGCTGGGGCAACGGAATGGGCCAGGGACGCCTCTTCGCTCGGCAGGCCTTCTGGGTCATCTTCTACCCCGGCCTCTTCCTCTCCTTGACGATCCTGGGGATCAACCTGGTCGGCGACGGTCTCCGGGATGCGCTGGATCCGAGGATCTCCAGGCGGGCGTAGGTTCTTCCAGGGAGACGTCTATATGATCGCGCGTTCGTTCGTCCTGTTCCTATCGGCGTTGTTGACTCTCATCGCGGTAGCGGGCGTCGCCTGCGGCGGCGGCAACGGTGACGAAGGTGAGGCAGAGGCGGTTGCCCCGCCGTTCCCGAGTGTCAACAGCATCGAAGAATTCAAGACCCGCTTCAACGAGGACGGGGGCGTACGGCTCATTCTGCTGCTCACGCCGACGTGCAAGACGTGTATCGACGCAGCCGCGTACATCGAACGAGAGATACTACGCAAGCATCCCGAAGCCGCCGTTAACGTCTACGCCATTTGGACGGCCGCGTTGGCCGACGACAAGGTGTCCGCGCTGGACGCTTCGCACTTCAGTGACGCCAGGGTGACACAGCTCTGGGACGCGACCGGCGCCGTTGGGAGGTGGTTTCCACAACAAGAATGGGGCCCCGTCCACAAGGTATCCGGCCCGGTGGCCTACGACGTCTTCTTCCTCTTCGGCCCCGACGCAGTTTGGGAAGATGCCCCAGCCCCGACCGCGAGCTTTGGTGGGGGCGGCACCGGCATGGAGTCGATCATGCGAGCCCGCGGAGACCTCAACCGCGACCTTAGCCGTATGTTGAGCGGGGAGTAGCTCCGCAGGGAGACGCTCCGAATGGCACCGTCAAGACGCACCTGGGCCTAAAGGGTGCCTCGTTCCGCAGTCTCCTCTTCCAGCAATGCGCTTCTGGGCGTTGGCACGGGTTGGATACCCATCGTCCTACTTATAGCATTGTTGACGGTCTCATGTGGCGGTGACGAGGGATCGGCAGCACAGACCCAGCCGGAAGTTACCGAGACGACCGACACCTCGATCTCCGAGCGCAGCGACGTCCCGGTGACTCCCTTCACGAACGTGGCGCCGGAGGCGCTGAGGCAGGGGTTTGAGGTGTGGAACGACCGGCCCGGCGTCGCGGTGTTCGACTACGACCGCGACGGCGACCTCGACATCTACATCACCGCCGAGGCCGGTCACTCCAACTGGCTCTACCGAAACGACGGCGACGAAGGCTTCACAGACGTGGCCCAAGAGGCCGGCGTCGCAGCGATGACCACCAACAGCACCGGAGTGGCCGCCTGCGACCTGGACAACGATGGCTTCCAGGACCTCTACGTCGGCGCATGGGGCAACCCCAGAGACGGCCTCGGATTCCGCTCTCCACCCGAGTACCAGGGCAACTCAGACCTCCTGTTCCGAAACAACGGCGACGGCTCCTTCAGCGACATCACCAGCCACGCCTTCGGTGACGCGGTCAACATCCGCTCCGCTACAACCATCGCATGCGCCGACGTGGACAACGACGGCTGGCTCGACATCTACGTCGGAAACCTCGCCGACGACGACTTCAGAGACTTCGCCACCGCCAACCATCCCGGACACTACAACCTCCTGTTCCGCAACAACAAGGACCTGACCTTCGACGAGATCGCGGAGGAGGCCGGGGTGCACGGGTCTCAGATCGTGATGCGGAACTCGGACGGACGTCCCATCAGCTTCAAAGACCCTGAGACGGGTGAGAGATACGAGGGGTACGACCCGACGTTCAGGGACAAGCTCGGCAACGTGGTCGGGGAGCCGACGGGGCAGACGCACTCCGTCATGTTCTTCGACTACGACGACGACGGGGACGTCGATCTGTGGGTGGCGAACGACGGTGACCGACTTCACGTGTACCGGAACGACTCGTCCGGGGGTGAGATCAGGTTCACGCCGGTGTCGCGGGCGATGGCGATCGATACCGTGGGGGCGTGGATGGCGTTCGCGCTTGGGGACTACGACGGCGACGCTGACCTCGACGTGTTCGTCGCCAACATCGGCTTCCACCCACTGCTGCAGTATCCCCGCAGAGAGCCGGGGGGCTCCTGCAGCTACCACATGCGCTTCGCCTGGGGTACGTGTCTGCACTTTCTGTTGCGGAACGACGGGACGCGCGAGGTCCCCGAGGTGGGTACCGTCGGGGACTTTCTGGACGTTGCGCCGTCGACGGTCGTGGAGCCGAGTCCGCTCATGCCGCCCGCATCGCTCGATCCCTCGAACATCGACCGACGCCAGAAGGTGCCGGCCGGGCTGGCGGCGTACGACTTCAGCTTTGGGGCGACCTTCTTCGACTACGACAACGACGGCGACGAGGACCTGTACTGGCTTGGCTCCACCGTCGCGCGCGGCGAGGCGCCGGGAGGCCAGGTGTACCCGGCGGCCGGCAGAATGCTGCGCGCCGACGGGCAGGGCGGTTTCAAAGACATCACCGTTAGAGCGAGATTGCTGGACATCAAGGGGGTGGACTACGAGGGCCTCGAAGCCGACCCGTCTGTACTCGACGACCCGGTGAAGCGCAGATTACGCAGAGTCAACACCCAGGTGCACGAGAACGGGAAGGGGCTGGCTCACGGAGACCTGAACGGCGACGGGTACGTCGACCTCGTCGGTACGAACAGCAGCGGGGACTACTACATCGGTCCCTTCGATCCGTTGGCGGGCACGGCGCCTACACGGCCTTGGCCCGGCCCTGTATTCGTCTGGATGAACGCACCTGGAGACAACCACTGGATCACTCTTCGGCTGAAGGGCCGGATGGCCGTGGACGGGACCGGCAGCAACGCCGACGGAATCGGCGCGCGCGTCGTTCTCCGGGCCCGGACGGGCCCGGACGCCGAAGTTCGCACCCACGTCCGTGAGCTGGCGACCGGTTCGACATATCTCTCGATGAACAGCCTCGACCTGGAATTCGGCCTTGGGGCTGCTACGGTCGTCGACGACGTGACCATACGTTGGCCCAGCGGGCGTATCCAGACCCTGAGGGATCTGGATGTCGACCAGGTCCTCTTGGTCACCGAGCCCGAGGCGTGAGAGTTGAATCAGGTCATGCGAGGGAGTGCACGGACTGACTAACCTGACTGGTTCACGCGACTTCCAAGGCGTACGAATGCTGTTTGACGTGCCCGTGCCAATGAGGGACGGGGTCACGCTGTCCGCTGACATCTACCTTCCGGATGACGCGGGGTCCTTTCCAACGGTGCTGTACCGGACTCCATACGATAACAGCGTTCAGGAGCATGTGGACCGCGGCATATTCTACGCGCGTAGAGGCTACGCCTACGTCGTCCAGGACTGCCGCGGGCGCTACGACTCGGAGGGGACCTTCTACGCCTATACGACCGATGCGGAGGACGGGTACGACACGCAGGAATGGGTCGGAGGCCAACTCTGGTGCGACGGCAAGATCGGAACCGTCGGAGCGTCTTACGGCGGACACACCCAGTGGATGCCGGCGCCTCTCGGAAGTAACTACCTCAAGGCAATGGTTCCAAGGGTTACCGCGTCCGATATCTGGATCGAAGATGCGTATGCGGGCGGGGTGTTCCGATTGGCGTTGGCCCTCTTCTGGGGGCTGCGGCACGCCGGTCGCGTCAGGCAGAACGCGGACGTTCACGACTGGGAACGTGTATTCCGCGCCCTGCCGGTGATCGATGCCGACAGGCAGTCCGGGCGTGATGTCAAGTTCTATCAGGACTGGGTTGCGCACTCCCGCTACGACGACTACTGGCGAGCGCTCAGCAACTTGGACAGCTACCCGAAGATCGCCGCGGCGGTACTCCATTTCGGGGGCTGGTTCGATGCCTATACCGGTGGCGCTCTTGTCAACTACAACGGGATGCTCCAAAAGGGAAAGACCCCAGAGGCTCGACGAGGCCAGAAGATCGTGATTGGGCCATGGAAACACGCGCTCTCGGTTTCCACTAGGCTCGGGCAGCTGGACTTCGGCCCCCGTTCGATGATCGATCTGGACGCGCTGGAGCTTCGCTGGTTCGACTACTGGCTCAAGGGCATCGACAACGGGATCATGGACGAGCCGCCCATACGGATATTCGTGATGGGGGAGAATGTGTGGAGGGATGAGCACGAGTGGCCACTGGCCAGGACCCGGTACGAGAGCTACTATCTCCACAGCCGTGGAGGCGCGCACCGAATGGTGAGCGACGGACTGTTGAGTCGAGAGCCTCCCGGCGACGAGCCTGAGGACACATACCTGTACGACCCACAGAATCCTGTGCCGACCCTGGGAGGAACCTTCCACGACGACACCGTCATGCCCGTGGGCCCTTGGGACCAGCGTCCCGTAGAGGGCCGGCACGATGTTCTCGTCTATACCACTCCCGTCCTAGAGAGAGACACCGAGGTCACCGGCGCGGTGGTGGTCAAGCTCTACGCGGCGTCGTCCGCACCGGATACGGATTTCGTCGCGCGCCTCGTCGACATCTATCCCGACGGACGGGCGATGTTCGTGTGCGAGGGGGTGATCAGGGCTCGGTACCGGGACTCTATCGAGCATCCGTCGCTCATGGAGCCCGGAACCATCTACGAGCTCACCATAGAGATGGAGGTCACCAGTAACCTGTTCAAGGAGGGGCACCGTATACGGCTGGACCTGACGAGCAGCAACTTCCCCCGCAACGATCGCAACCTCAATACAGGGAGGGCGATCGGGATGGATGCAGAGATGCGGACGGCCCATCAGACGATCCACCACTCGGCGGAGTATCCATCGCACGTCATCCTGCCGGTGATACCGAAGCCGTGATCGCGCCCTCCACAATGAGCCGCGATTCACAGCCGGTCTTCGGAGTCCGGATGCGTTTCGACGTGCCCGTCCCGATGCGGGATGGCGTCGACCTGTCCACCGACATCTACACTCCCGATGCTCCCGAACCGTTCCCGGCGCTCCTGGTACGCACCCCTTACGATAACAGCGATCGGCGGTATGTGGACGAGGCCCGCTTCTATGCCAGCAGAGGCTTCGCCTACGCCGTTCAAGACTGCCGCGGCCGTTACGATTCGGACGGAGTCTTCTACGCATGGTTCGACGAGGCCAGCGATGGCCACGACACTTTGGAATGGATCGGGCGACAGTCTTGGTGCGACGGTAAGATCGGAATGCTGGGCGCCTCGTACGACGGGTTTACCCAGTGGGCTGCCGCCCGGCTGCGAAGCCCATACCTAAAGGCGATGGCGCCCCGCGTAATGCACTCCGACACATGGCGCGAAACCCACTACTTCGGAGGGGCATTCGCTCTCACCCTGGCGCTCTACTGGGGCCTCAGGAACAGCGCGCGCACGAGGCAGAACGCGGACGCCCATGACTGGGACGAGGTATTGCGGTCCCTGCCCCTCTTGGACGCCGACCGCCGGGCGGGAAGGGACGTGAAGTACTATCGGGACTGGATCAGACATCCAGCCTACGATGACTACTGGCGGAAGATCACGAACAGGTACGCGGACATCGACGTCCCCATACTGAACATGACGGGGTGGTTCGACGTCTCGGGTGGGGGCAATTTCTTAAACCTCACGGGTATGATGCGGAAGGGAGTATCTGCGAAGACGCGGCGGAGCCAGAAGCTGATCATAGGTCCTTGGCCGCACAGTCTGGCGGCGTCTACAAAGACCGGTCAGATCGACTTCGGACCGGGGGCCCAGGTGGACCTGCGCGCCATCGAGCTCCGTTGGTTCGACCACTGGCTCAAGGGCATGGAAAACGGCATAATGGACGACCCCGCGATCACCCTTTTCGTCATGGGTGAGAACGTATGGCGGAACGAGCGGGAGTGGCCGCTGGCAAGGACCAGGTTTACCGACTACTATCTCCATTCAGCCGGCGGCGCGGGAGGAGCGCCCGGTAACGGATGGCTAGACACCGACCGGCCTGCAGACGACGAGCCTCCCGACCGATACACGTACGACCCTCGAAACCCGGTGCCAACCCTCGGAGGCAATCATGACATGCCTCCAGAGGTGCTCAGCGTCGGCCCCTGGGACCAGCGTCCAATCGAGGCGCGCGAAGACGTGCTCGTCTATACGGGCGCCTTATTGGAAGAGGACGTAGAGGTGACTGGGCCGGTGGTCTTTAAGCTCTACGCTTCGTCGACGGCTCCCGATACCGACTTCACGGCCCGTCTCATGGACGTCTACCCGGATGGGCGCTCTATGAATCTGTGCGAGGGAGTCATCCGGGCCCGATACCGAGATTCGTTCGAGCATCCGTCGTTGATGGAGCCCGGTACCGTCTACGAGTTCACCATCTCGCTAGAGGTGACCAGCAATCTCTTCAAACGGGGCCATCGCATCCGATTGGACCTGTCTAGCAGCAACTTCCCCCGGATAGACCGGAATCCCAACACCGGCCACGACTTTGGCGTCGACGCGGAGTTACGGGTGGCCGAGCAGACGGTCTACCACTCCCGCAGATACCCTTCCCGGCTGATACTGCCGATCGTACCCCGCGCATAGTCGTTGGCCCGTCAGCAGTTCGGTTGCCACGAATGGTTTCTGCTACAATCTCCGAGGTTTTGGCGTTCTCCCTAGCATTGACGAACCTCAAACCGGCATTCGCGCCAGTGCTCTGAATAAAGGTGTCACTGATGGCTAAAGACGATCTGGCATTGATGGCGCATCTCATGCGCAGGGCGGGCTTTGGCGCCACCAGCGATGAGTTGGAGAGACGGCTGGCTGTGGGATACGAAGAGACGGTTGAGCAGCTTCTGCACCCCGAGGGCCAGGCCCCGGTGGACGAATACGAGCTGCTGCGGTACCAGCCGTGGACCTGGAAGCCGGGGACGATGAGCAATCCCGGCCCGACGTCGTGGCTCTATCACATGATCACCACGCGGAGACCGCTCCAGGAGAAGATGACGCTGTTCTGGCATCAGGTCTTCGCCACGGGAGTGTCCAAGGTCGACCACTGGGACGAGGTCGCGGACATGATCGACATGTTCCGGGACAAGGGCCTGGGCAGCTACCGCGACCTGTTGGTGTCGGTGGCCAAGAACCCGGCGATGATCTTCTGGCTCGACAACAACGAGAATCACGCGTACGCCATCAACGAGAACTGGGGCCGCGAGCTGCTCGAACTGTTCAGCATGGGCGTGGGGAACTACACGGAAGAGGACATCAGGGAGTGCTCGCGGGCCTTCACTGGCTGGACTATCAAGCACAAGTTACCCAGGTTCCCCTACGGACGGTTCGACTGGTCGTTCGAGTATAGGCCGGAGGACCACGACGACTCGGAGAAGACCTTCCTCGGTCAGACCGGCCGATTCAACGGGGAGGACATTGTGGACATAGTATGCCGGCAGCCCGCCACTGCCCGCTTCATATCCCGTCACCTGTACAACTTCTTCGTAGCCGACGACGTGCAGGTCCCCGCATGGTCAGACACCCCGCCGCGCGACCCTCATGCCATCGAGGTCCTCTCCAACGCGTTCGTCGAGTCCGACTATGAGATGTCTTCCGTGCTTCGCATCCTGTTCAACTCCGACTTCTTCAAGGAGACTCGCCACGATCGTGTGAGGAGTCCTGCGGAGGTGGTGGTGGGGACGATGAGGCTGGTCGGCGGCGCGGACTTCCCGATCCCAGGCTACGGGGAGCTTGCAAGACAGCCGAGCTACATGGGCCAGGACCTTCTGAACCCTCCGAGCGTGGAGGGTTGGCATACCGGTGACGAGTGGATAACCAGCGGCAACCTGGTCGAACGGATCAACTTCATGTCCGCACTCGTCGGTGACCCAACACGTCCAGGAGTCCGGTATATCGTCGCCGAACTAAGAGGCCGCGGCCGGCTGTCTCCTGAAAAATTCGTCGACGCCACTCTTGATCTGATGGGCGCACTCACCGTGGAGAGCCGGACGAGACGGCAGCTGCTCGACCACGTCAGCGGTGAAGGAGACCTGGTGTGGAGCAGCGAAAGCGACGCGGCCGACTCGGAGAGCCGTGTCCTAGACCTGCTACAGCTGATCGTCGCCGTCCGAGAGTACCAGCTGGCGTAGGATTCGACCCTAGAGGACAGTTACTCATCCCGCTTTGATCTCGTAGCGGCCAGGAGAGCGGTTGTAGTGCTTACACAGGTCGTGGCCGGACGTGTCTACGACTACAGCCACTGCGTTGGGCAGTACCTCGGCGGCATGGAGTGGCCGGGGGAGGGATTCGTGCTGCCCGTGTCCCTTGCCGTCTCTGAAGGAGACACGGTTTACGTTCTGGGCCGCGGATCGGAAAGCACCGGTACCGGCGCTCCGCTGCAGCCCCGCGCCTTTGGCGCCCGTGTCGGCAATTTCACGATCGGCCCCCTCCCGGGCGACGAGCGACATGTGACGACCTTCGGAAGCTATGGAGAGGCTGAGGGACAGCTCGTGTGGCCGACGGCCATCGCCCTGGACAGCTTGGGAAACGTCTACGTAACCGACGAGTGGCTCGGCAGGGTCTCGGTATTCGACCGGACGGGCAGCTTTTCGAGAGCGTGGGACGCTCGGGAGATGGGAGAGCACGGATCCGGCCGTCCGTCTGGGATCGCGATTGGCCGGGATGACAGCATATACGTCGTGGACAGGGTCAACTGCCGGGTCTTGAGATACAGCGTAGATGGAGAGCTCCTAGGCTCCTGGGGCGGTCGCGGCAGCGATCCCGGGCGCCTCGACTCCCCTTGGGGGATCGCCGTCGACGACGAAGGTCATCTCTTCGTAGCGGACCACAGGAACCACCGGGTCCAGCAGTTCACCGCGGACGGTGGCTTCATACGCAGCTACGGCAGCTACGGCTCAGGCCCGGGAGAGCTAAATCGTCCGTCCGACGTGGCGGTGGATCCGGAGGGCGACGTCTACGTGTGCGACTGGGCCAATGGCAGGGTGCAGGTGTTCGACTCCGAGGGCGTATTCATCGCGACCATCGTCGGCGACGCACGGGAGCTGTCGCTGTGGGCCAGGATGACAGTGGAAGCCAACCCCGACGTGCAGAAGGCGAGACGCAGAGTGGAGACGCTGGAGCCGGAGTGGCGGTTCGCAATGCCCACCGGCCTCATGTTCGACCCGCGCCGGTCGCGGCTGATCGTCGCGGACACTCAGAGGTACCGGCTTCAGATATACAACAAGCTATCCGACTACCCGGAGCCCCAGTTCAATCTGTAGGGCAGGAGCAGGCGTCACTCGACTATCTCAAAGACCTGGATGCGGTGCCTGTTGCTCTCGGTTACGAAGAGCCTGTCCTCGGGGCTGATGGATAGGGCCATGGGCGCCCAGAAGTATCTCTCCACGTGAGCGGAGACTATGTGCCTGTCGTTTGGATCGGATAACCCTATGCTCAGTCCTTCGAGATTGGCTCTATACCTGGCATCCCGCTCCTCCACGTTCACGTCGAGGAAGTTCTGGGCCCATGGAGAGACTGTAGACTCCCCGAGGGTCAGCTGTAGGAAGCGCCCACGCTCGTCCAGCACCTGTACGCGCTCGTTTCCCCAGTCGCATACGTAGATGCGCCCTCTGGTATCGGCAACGACGTCGGCAGGCCTCGTGAACTGGCCTTCGCCCGTACCGGACTCACCGTGCGAGGCGACGAAGCTACCTGCCTGAGTGAAGACGCAGACTCTGTCGTTCCCCCAGTCGGCCACGTAGACGTTGCCGTCCGGTCCGACGCTCAACCGCCAAGGCATGTTCAGCTCGCCATCCCCCGATCCTTCCCCGCCTAACACCCTGAGGAACCTCCCCGTCGTAGTAAACACCTGGACTCGGTGGTTGTAGGTGTCGGAGACCAGCAGATATCCCTCTGCGTCTATGGCGAGACCGGATGGCGTGTCCAGCTCGCCGGGCATGCCACCTGCTGATCCCCATTCGTCTATGAACTCCCCGCCTGCGTCGAATATGATGATCTTGTTCAGATGTTCGTCCGCGACATAGACCCTGTTGTCTGGTCCTACAGTAACTGCGGAGGGCCAGGTGAACTGCCCTCTTCCAGTCCCGAACGTTCCGAACGACCCATAGTACTCGTCCTCGGCGTCACACACTGCGACTCTCATCCCGTGTCCGGCCGCCCTGGCCTCGATGGAGCGGTTGAGGACGTAGATGCGTCCGTCGGGGCCGAATGCCATGTCGTTAGGAGCGTAGAAGCCCTTGCCTACCATGACCGTCATGCCGAGAGTTCTCTCGTATCTGATTATCGGTGCGGCTTTGGTGAGCGTCATCTCAGTGTCTCGATACCTAGCAGCGCTGGAAGTCCTGTGAGGCGGCTATCATCCGCAGCATCTGGGACGCCTTCCCGCGGTCGACCGGCCCACCCGAAACAGCGAACTCCCGGAGGCTCGCACTCGTCTCTTCTGACAACTCCAACTCTCCCAGCTCGGCCAAGCACTTATCGAGCAGCAGGTCACCGGGCACGCGCTCCTCGACTACCCTGGAGAGTATCGACGCCACACCTGGCAACGCCGCGTTGCCGAGCTGCTCCGAGGCGAAGTTGATTCTCTCGACGAGGCTCCCGGTCTCGACCCACTCCTCGCCCTGATGCCACCCCTCCACGCTCGGCGGATTGTGGAGCCACTGGCCCATATACTGCATCCTCATCCCGTGCTCCACCATCTCGCGCCGGGGGCGGTCGAGTTGACCCGAGAGGCGCAAGACGCCGCTCATCAACTCGGCCGGGCTCTTTACCCTACCGTACCGGACGTCTTCGGACTTGAAGAAGTCGGACTTGAAGAGTGTGCGCAGCATCTCTCTAACCGAGTGACCACTGGAGAAGTATGAGTCGACGAGCTGCTGTATGGCATCGGGGTCTTGGGGCGGGACGTGAGGCCACTGCGGCACGGGAGGCTCATCAGCCACGAAGAAGTGGTACATGTGACGCGAAACGAACCTGGCGGTGGCTTCCTGTCTACAAATGATCTCCACGATGTCTTCGCCGTTGAAGCTGCCGGACTCGTCCAGGAAGGTCTTCTCGCCACTATCGTGGTCCTCTTCGTTGAACTCGAAGTGCCAAGCTATTCGGCCATAGGGCCAGTCGGAGTCCCTGTTCGACCGGAGCACCATGTACTCGGTGTTGCCTATGGTCCAGCCGGTGAAGGCTCTGGCGGCCTCCTTTACGTCGTCCTCCGAGTAGTTGCCGACACCCATCGAGAAGAGCTCCAAGAGCTCGCGCCCGTAGTTCTCGTTGATCGCTCCTTTGTGGTTGTCCTGGTTGTCGAGCCATACGATCATGGCGGGATCCTTCGACAGCTCGATGAGCAGATCATCGAACCGTCCCAGGCCGTTTCGTCTTAACATGGCGATCTGGCTGGAGAGGACCTTGCCGTGTACTACCTTCGGGTACCCCGTCGCGAATATGTTGTGCCAGAAGAGGGTGACCTTTTCTATGAGAGGCGCCCTCGTCGTCACCATTCGGTACAACCAGTATTCGCCCGGCGCGAAGCCCGAGATCATCCCCGACTGCTCGTGGTGGAAGCGTCTCACCAGGTGGTCACCCATCCAGGTCGTGTCTGGCGGGTCGAGAAGCTCGTCGACGATCCGGTCGTAGGGGAGGTCCTCCAGGCTATCCAGCTCATCCGAGGTGGCTCCAAACCCGGCTCGCCTCATGAGGTGTGAAACCAGCTTTCGTGTATCGGATCCCATGTCGCTCTCCTTGTGGGAAGGGGAAGCGTCCCTATCGAGACGGGTCTTTAGGCGGGTGGTCGGGGTGCCGGGACTTGAACCCGGGACCTCCACGTCCCGAACGTGGCGCGCTACCAACTGCGCTACACCCCGACGGAGTCGCCGAGACCGCCACTATTAGGCACCGGCCGGACCCAGCATCACTCATTGTAGCTGCGCGTCTCCGGGGCGGCAAGCGGCGCCGGCGATACGGTTGGAAACCGACGTTCTCATTGACAATCGCGCCGTCATCTCGCTACGGTTGTTGCGCGAACAGTTGGGGCTGCGCCGAACGGCAAGCCGCAAAATTGGGGGGTAAACCGACAAATGCAGAACATAGCCAGGTATGGAGAGGCGATCAGCCGCGTCCCGCCGATGTCGATCATCGGACCAGCCAATCCCACACTGATGGATGCCTTGTTCCCATCCATCAACAACCTCGGGAGAATAGCTGTATCTCTGTTCTTCGTCGGTCTGCTGGTGGCGTTTGGACGCCTGACCTTCTACCTGCCTGACAATCCCGTTCCGATAACGTTCCAGACGACGGGCGTGCTGCTGATGGGCGGCGTCTTGGGGCATCGGTGGGGATTCTTCGCCATCATGACCTACTACCTCCTGGGCATGGCTGGCGTGCCGGTGTTCAAGGACGGAGGCAACGGCTGGCACTACCTCTCGGCGACGGCCACGGCAGGCTACATCATCGGGTTCGTCGCCGCAGTCCCGCTGGTGGGCTATCTGTCCGAGAGGGGATGGACCCGCGGCAGGGCACTCTGGCCGATGCTGCTGGGCAACCTCTTCATCTATGTCCCGGGACTGCTCTGGCTGCACTACAAGGACTTGGGCTGGCCGGCTGAGGGAGAGTTGTTCGCCAAGGGGATGTATCCGTTCATCCCCGGGGATCTCGTAAAGCTGATGATAGCCTCCCTCGTGGTCGGCGGCGGCTGGATGCTGGTCGACCGCCGGGAGAAGAAGAGGCAAGAGAGCCAGTCGAGTGAGTAGAGACTCCTAGCGGAGCCACACTCCCTTGGACGTGTTCCCAGGCTCAAGGGAGGCCTCCGATCTGGGCAGATAATCTAGGAGACCATCTCAAACTATCTGGACTGGTGGAGAACTGCCCTTCGACAGGCTCAGGGCGAACGTGTTTTTCTCTTGTTCCTCTCTGGGCTGGAACTCGTCTGAGGTTTTTGAGATAGTTTCTAAGTCCTCTTGATTCCTCCGTCTTCGTTTCGAGCATGGCCAGAGCCTGAGGGGAAGTCTGGCTACGAAAAGGGCCACGCTGTTTTTCCCCGCCAAGTGTCGTATTTTCATGCATTTGTCGTTTTTCGTAGCTGGCCGTGGTCAGGATCGTCGTAAGAATGCCTCTCAACCCCGGCTGGTCTGCCTGCCAAGAACGATATTTCGCAGCATATGGATCGTATGGGAGGTGGGGTTGGTCAAAGATGGGGCCTCCTGGGTGATGCGGGCCGTGTAGGATTATAGCACTGATGTTCGGCACTGTCAAAATGAGAGTATATCCACGAAGTCTGAACAGTGACAAGCGCCCTCGCATCTTGACACGGTTGACCGTCTGGTGTAGCGTCCCACTCGACATTCATGTCTCCTGGTCATGGCCCGTTCCACACGTAGCGGGCTTTCCGAGCATCGGTACGGGAGACGATCAGGCTAACTTAGGAGGGTTTGATGCTAAAGACGGTGCTGATACTAACACTTGGGGTCGTACTGGCGGTCGCGGTCGCCTGCGGCGACGACGAGCCAGATGAGGAGGCGATGGCCCCCACCGCGGCTGCGGCGCCGACCGCGGCGCCCACTGCCGCTCCGGCGCCTACTGCCGCGATGGCCGAGATGACCGAGCTGCGCATCGGAACGGCTATCGATCCGACGCACCTCGATCCCCATCTCATCCAGTCGGGCGGCGGCGGCGGATTCGTCTCCGACTTCATACACAACCGGCTGGTACAGCACGACCGCACGATGACCAGCCCGACGGCCGATCTGGCAGCGAGCTGGGACAGGTCGTCCGACGGTAAGACGATCGTCTTCACGCTCCGCGACGACGTTCTCTTCCACAGCGGCCGGCAGTTCAGTGGCGACGACGTGGTCTGGAACTGGAACCGGATCATCAACGACATCGCCGACAGGGGGCGCGGACGGAACGTGCTGAGCGAGGTGACCTCCTACGAGGTGACCGGTGACAACGATCTCACCATCACCGTGGAGGGCGACAGTCCGGTGATACTGCCGAACATGGCGCTCTGGGGTCTGGCCATCGCCGACAAAGACGGACTCGCCACGATCGAGACCGACCCCAAGGGAACGGGCCCGCACACCTTCGTGGAGTTCGTCCCCGGTGACCGCCTCGTCCTCGAGAAGTTCCTCGACCACTACGACAAGGCGAAGCTGGCGATACGGCCGGACCGCATCATTATGACCCCCATCGGCGAGACGACGACCCGGCTGGCTGCTCTCAAGGCCGGTACTATCGACATAGCCGTCAGTCTGCCCTACCAGAACGTCGAGGAGGTCAGGAACACGCCGGGATTGCAGGTGCTGGAGCAGGAGTTCTCCGCCGCCTACAGCACGATCGCCTTCAACATCCACGCGGGCAGGACCTTCTTCGACCCGATACCCGAGCCAGGCGACCCCGACTTCCATCCGATCGCCGATCCGAGGGTGCGCTTGGCGATCCAACAGGCCATCGACAAGGAGGCCGTCAACAAGGTCGCCATGCTCGGCTACGGGGACGTCGACTGCAACTTCATCCCCAAGGAGCTGGCGTGGGCCTATGAGCCGCTCGACTGCCCCTCCCGCGACGTCGAGGCGGCGAAGCGGATGCTGGCGGACGCCGGATACCCGGACGGCTTCTCGGTCAGGATCTATCCTGTCGCCGGGGAGGACGTGGACAATAACATCGCCCTCATAGTCCAGCAGAACCTCGCCGAGATCGGCGTTGACGTGGAGATCGTGCCGCTCGAGATCAACGCCTGGATCGACGACCTGTGGAAGGGCGGCCAGTTCGAGATGACGGTCGCCGGCTACGCGCGCGAGCCGGACCCCGACGGTCTGATGCAGAGCGTCTTCAGGGGCGACTCGCCCGTGGGGCCGTGGGGCGGCAACAACGTTATGGGATACTACGACGAGGACATCGAGCGCCTCTTCGACGAGGGCAAGGCCATCTCCGACAAGGCCGCCCGGAAACGTATCTATACCGAGATCGTAAAGAAGATCGTCTTCGAGGACGTGCCGCTGATCAAGTTGTCCAGCAGACCGATCTTCTGGGCGGCAAACGAGAAGGTCCAGAACGGCTACATCATGCCCATGGGCTATATGAGCTTCACGAACTGGACGTTCAAGCCGTAGCACGGCTCCGGCCCGACCGCTCGACGCCGATATATCCAACCCTCCCGTCCGCCTCCGGAGCGGCGCCGGGAGGGTTGGAGCGTAAAGCGTAATTGGAGCCTGGCGGCTCCGATATCTGGATCATGAACTGGAACTACCTGATCAGCCGGTTGTTGCAGGCGGTCTACGTCCTCGTGGCCCTCTCGATTGTCGTCTTCGTCCTCGTGCGCTTGGCCCCGGGGGATCCGGCCCTCTCCCGGCTCGGAGTCGGATCCGGCACCATCGTCACTCACGAGGCGTACGAGATGGAGCGTAAGGCGCTCGGACTGGACAGGCCGCTGCCCGTCCAGTATGTCATCTGGGCCGGGAACGTCCTCACCGGGGACATGGGCATCGACGCCGCCAACAAGCAGCCGATCAGCGGCCAGGTGTGGCGCAAGTTCCAGAAGACGCTCCCCCTGGCCGCCAGCGGGCTCATCCTCGGAGTCGTGCTGGCGTTACCGCTCGGCCTGCTCGCGGGAACGCGTCCCTTCACCTGGCTCGACAACCTGATATCGTCCGTCGCGCTCTTCGGCGTCGCGGCCCCCAGCTTCTGGGTCGGTCTTATGCTCATCCTCGTCTTCGGAGTCTACCTGGAGTGGCTGCCCATCTTCGGGTCTGGGCCGCCGGGAAGCGAGACGATCCACCTACAGTATCTGATCCTCCCGACCATCGCCGTCGCAATCCAGCTGGTTGGCAGCCAGACGAGGTTCATGAGGTCCGGGATGCTGGACGTGATGAGCAGCGAATACATACGCACCGCCCGATCCAAGGGCCTCGCAGGCCGCACGGTCGTGCTCAGGCACGCGATGAAGAACGCCCTGCTCCCCGTCGTCACGATCATCGGGCTAGACTTCGCAGCCGTGTTGAGCAGCTCGGTCATAACTGAGACGATCTTCCGCTGGCCCGGCATGGGACCGCTGCTGATCAGCGCCATCGGATTCAGAGACTACGGCCTGGTCCAGGTGCTCGTGCTCTTCATCGCGCTGATCTACATCGGCGTCAATCTCATGGTCGACATCGCCTACGGACTGCTCGACCCGAGGGTACGCTACCAATGAGGAGCGAGACGGGGCCCCGGGTCGATCCGCTGGCCGGCCGCCAGGGCGGCAGCCGGAGATGGCGGCTGATCGGGCGAAGCTTCACTCGCAACCGGACTGCCATGTTCGGGGTCGGGTTCATAGTCCTGGCCACCCTGCTCGCAGTCCTGGCGCCCTGGGTCGTGATCGATCCCATCCACCTGGACTACGACGCGATCACGCAGCCGCCGTCGCTGAGGCATCCATTCGGCACCGACGAGGTCGGCCGCGATACGCTCTCCAGGGTCGTCTACGGGGCCAGGGTCTCCCTCCAGGTAGGGGTCATGGCCGTCGTCGTGGCCTGCACCGCCGGCGTCGTGAGCGGCATCGCCGCCGGATACTACGGCGGCTGGGTCGACAGCGTCATCATGCGAGCGGTGGACGCGATACTGGCCCTTCCGGGACTCCTGCTGGCCATATTCCTGGTCGGGGTCATGGGGCCGTCTCTCAGGAACGCCATGCTCGCCATATCGGTAACCTTCATCCCGGTCTTCGCCCGGCTCTCGCGGGCCCAGACGCTGGCGATTCGCGAGACCGAATACGTCGAGGGCGCCAGAGCGATAGGAGCCGGCAACTGGAGGATCATGCTCACGGCCGTGCTCCCCAACCTCCAGTCGACCATCATCGTGCAGCTCTCGCTGGCGATGAGCTTCGCCATACTGACGGAGGCCGGGCTCAGCTTCCTCGGCCTGGGGATACAGCCTCCGACGCCGGCGTGGGGTTCGATGCTGGGAGAGGCCCGGAACTACATCACCGTCGCCTGGTGGCTCTCCGCCTTCCCCGGACTGGCCATATTCCTGACGGTGATCTCCTTCAACTTCATCGGAGACGGGCTCCGGGAGGCGCTGGACCCGAGACAGCGGCGCGTGTAGCGGGTCCCGCTAGAGATCCAGGATTCTGGCGGCGGTCCCGCCCATGATGAGGTCCCGTTCCTCGCCGCTCAGGAACGGACAGTACTTCTCTATGAGGTCCCGGGACTGCCGGTAGGTGCAGTGGCGGTTCTGGAAGGGCATGTCGGTCCCGTACAGCAGGTGCTCCGCGCCGATGCGCTCGACCATCTCCTCTATCGCCGGCACGATCTCGCCGTACGGGAAGTCGAAGATATCGCCTATCCGCACCGGAAATGAGAGCTCGATGTTGAGATTGGGGTTCTCGAACGGCGCCCATATCTCCTCCGGTAGCCTGATTCGCTCTCCGTCCAGGAACGACCGATAGGGAAAGCCGTGCGTGATGCTGCAGACCGTATCGGGGTAGCGCTCCATCCACCGCGTCAGTACGCGGAGCTCGTTCAGATAGCCCCGCTGCGCGTCGTATGAGGCCCCCCAATGGTCGCTCTCCGGCCCCGTTCCCAGGGAGAAGAACACCGGCACTCCCAGCCCGGCGGCAGCCTCCCAGAAGGGTCTGTAGGATCCGTCGTCCCACGGCTCCGGGCTGGTCATGTAGCAGTAGGGGTTGAATTTGACGGCGTGCAGGCCGTGCTCCGATATCGCCGTGTCAAGCTCGCGGATGACCGCGTCCGTATCGTCCCGGATGCGCCACTCGTCGACCGGCGCCATGGAGTAGAGGCGGCCCGGAAACCTGCGGACGCACTCGGCGAGATAGGCGCTGCTTCGCCCCAGCATCGGGTTCGTGTGGAGCAGCGTGGCGTCGATGCCCGCGTAGTCCATCTCGCCGATGAGGCTGTCGGGCGTGAACTCCAGGCTGCGGAGATTGGGCGGATAGTAGTGCTTCGTGTAGTCCTCGCCGTCCACCGTCCAGACGACTCTGCCGGCCGCGTGGTCGATCCGCAGGTTGAAGTCCGGAAGGGTGGAGAGGTCCGTTCCGGCGGGGGCGAGCAGGTCGGAGGAGCCCGGCTTTCGGTCCCTGAGCCGGAAGGCAGGCTGATAGTGTCCGGCCTGTCCCATCTGCACCCATGCGAGGTGCTCCGCCACGGAGGAGTATCCGGGCAGGCTGTCCGCCGGCTCGAAGCAGTAGGCGTGCGAGTCGATGATCATTTTTTTCCCTCTCCAGGTGACTTCGGTCCGCGAGGCTCTTGAGAGACGAGCCAACCGTAGTTGGATCGGACGCTCCCGTCAACATGTTCGGGCAGATCGAAACCCAGGCAACTACCGGTTGACTCGACTTTGCGCCATCCGTACAATCCTCGCCATGACCGTGCGGTGGACTCTCCGATCCGAAGCTTGGAGGGAGAGATGAGCGTCGTCTCAGGCAGCTACCTGATCGCGAGGACTCTCAAGGAGGAGGGTGTGGATACCCTCTTCTATCTTACGGGCAGCCCCATAGGGGACATCGTGCTCTCCTGTGACGACCTTGGGATCAGGACGATCGACTTCCGGCACGAGCAGGCCGCCGCCTTCGCGGCGCACGCCTACGCCCGCGTTACGGGCAGGCCGGGAGTCTGCACAGGCGTGTCGGGCCCCGGCACGCTGAACCTGCTTACCGGCGTCTACACGGCGGCGGTCGACTGCGCGCCGATGGTGGTCCTGGGCGGTGCGAGCGAGGTGCACGAGACGGGACGCGACACCTTCCAGGAAGTCGACCAGGTCTCGATAATGCAGCCCCTGTGCAAGTACTGGCACCGACCCACGACGGTCGACCGGTACCCGGAGATCGTCAGCACGGCCTTCCGGCAGGCCACGTCGGCCCGGCCCGGCCCGGTCTACGTCGATGTCGGCGCCGACGTCGTCTACGAGCAGATCGAAGAGGACGCCGCTATAAGGCCCACCCGCGCCCTGAAGCGCAGCAGGCCGGCGGCCGAGCCCGGCGCCGTCAGCGAAGCCGTCGAGATGCTCGCCGCCGCAGAGCGTCCGATAATCTTTGCCGGCGGAGGCGTTTTCTTCTCCGGGGGAGCGTCTGAGCTCCAGCGGCTCGTCGACGTAACCAAGATACCCTTCTACACTGCGCCGATGTCCCGCGGCTTGGTGCCGGAGGACCACGTAGTCTCCTTCCAGGGGGCCCGCAGCACCGCCATGCGGGAGGCCGACGTCGTCCTGGTGGTCGGTACGCGGTTGAACTGGATGATGCAGCACGGCCGGCGCTTCTCATCCGACGCGAAGATCATCCAGATCGACATCGAGGCCTCCGAGATAGGCCACAACCGGGACGCGGACCTGGGCATCGTGGGCGACGCGAAGGCGGTGCTCGGACAGCTAGCGGACGAGGCGGAGGCCCAACAGCCACGTTTCGAGGACCGGCTGGAGTCGCCCTGGACCGTCCGTCTGCGTCAGGACAACGAGCGGAGAGCACGGCAGACGGCTCCTGTGATGAACTCCGGCCAGGTGCCTATACATCCCCTGAGGCTGTGCAAGGAGATAAGGGATTTCCTGGACCGCGACGCCATCCTGTCGGTGGACGGTAACGAGATACTTCACTTCGGCCGCCAGTCTATCCCCACGTACCTGCCGGGGCACCGCCTGAACTCCGGCGTGACGGGCACGATGGGAGTGGGCCTGCCGTACGGGATAGGCGCACAGGTGGCCAAGCCAGACAAGCAGGTACTCGTGTTGCATGGCGACGGCTCCATGGGGATGAACGCGATGGAGCTTGACACCGCCATCCGGCACGATCTGCCGGTCGTCACGGTCGTGAGCAACAACGCCGGGTGGGGAGCCACCATTCCGGGCCAGCGTACGCCGGGCCAGCATCTCGGCTTCACCGCGTTCCACAAGATGGCCGAGATGCTCGGCGGATACGGCGAAGAGGTAAGGGAGCCCGATCAGATACGGCCGGCTCTCCACAGGGCGTTCGATAGCGGCAAAGCCGCCGTGGTCAACGTCATAGTCGAGCCTTCGGCAGGGGCCCAGTCGTCAGCATGGGTCGGCTCATGGTCGGAGCCGGGAGCCGCCGACGGGGCGACGTCCTACGGCACAGGGTCGGCCTGAATCAGGGAGGAGACGCCAATGTCAGAAGAAAACAAGGCCCTTATCATGATGATCTTTGAGGAGGCCCTGAACGGGGGCAAGCTGGACCTGATCGACGAGTACTTCACGGAGGGAGAGGCCATCGACGACCCACCCCCCAGTGCGTGGAATGTAAGACGTGGACAGTCGAAGGGAGAAGGCAGGGAAGCCGGAAAGCAGGAGTTGAGGGATCTTCGTGCCTCCTTTCCCGACATTCACTGGGAGGTCAACGACCAGATCGCCGAGGGGGACATGGTAGTCAACCGGTTCACGATAACCGGCACCCACACCGGCGCCCCCTTCATGGGAGTACCACCCTCGGGAAAACGGTTCGAGATGAAAGGCCTCGGCATCGACCGGGTCGTCGACGGCATCGTGCGCCAGGGCTGGGATGTCGCCGACTGGTATGGACTGCTCCAGCAGCTGGGCGCTGCCCCGGGAGGAGACGACGATGGCTAGCCCTCAGAACGGCAGGACCGGCCCGCTCGACGGCGTTCGCGTGATCGACTGGACCATCGCGCAGTTCGGGCCGGTGTCGACGATGATGCTGGCCGACATGGGCGCAGAGGTGATCAAGGTCGAGTCCCTCGACGGCGACAGCGGACGACAGGTCGAGCGGGTGGGCGGCTACAACTCCGGACTGCCCGACGACTTCTCCGCCTTCTTCGAGGCGCTGAACCGGCAGAAGCTCGGCATCGCGCTCGATCTCAAGCGGCCGCGGGGCGTCGAGATCATGCGAGAGCTGGTGCGAAGATCCGACGTCCTTGTGCAGAACTTCCGGCAGGGTGTCGCCGAACGCCTGGGACTCGGCTACGACGACCTGACCGAGTACAATCCACAGCTCATCTACGCCTCGGCGTCCGGGTACGGTCCGGAGGGCCCGGACTCGAACCGGCCCGCCTACGACCTGACCGGGGAGGCCCGGTCCGGCGCGCTCTGGTGGTCCGGGGCCGGAGACACGCCGATCGGCCTGCATCTCGCCGACCAGATCGGCGGGATCATGCTCTCCTATGGCGTGCTCGGAGCCCTCTTCGCCCGAGAGCGGTTCGGGTTCGGACAGAAGCTGGACGTCTCCCATCTCGGCAGCATGATCTGGGGCCGGGGAATGCAGAACGGCATCTCTCTGCTCATCGGCCAGGAGCTCGGCGGCCACGACCGCAGCCGATCTACCAACGTCCTGTGGAACTTCTACATGTGCCGCGACGGAGAGTGGATCGCGCTGGCGATGGGCCAGCAGGACCGGTACTGGCCGACGTTCTGCACCGCAATCGAGCGGCCCGAGTTGGTAGACGACGAGCGCTTCAACACCGTCGAGAGGCGCTATGAGAACCTGCAGGCGCTGGTCGAGTTGATCGACGCAGCGTTCGCAGAGAAGACGAGGGAGGAGTGGGAGCGCGCGCTCGGGGAGGCGGGCGACCTGATATACCAGCGGGTGCAGAGGACGCTGGACCTGCCGAACGACCCGCAGGTGGTGGCGAACAGCTACATCGTCGACTTCGATCACCCCGTTCTGGGTCCGACGAAGTGGCTTCAGACTCCCATAACCTACAGCAGGACTCCTCTTTCGACCCGGAAGATGGCGCCCACACTGGGCCAGGACACGGAGAGCGTGCTGATAGACCTTCTGGACTATACGTGGGAGGACATAGAGTCCCTTCACGACGAAGGAGTCATCCTGTAGACATGCCGCTGAGAATCCCGATCACGATGTGCCACGGCATCGTGACCGAAGGCGAGAAGCCCCTGACGGTCGAGCATCTCGACAGTCTCGTGCGGATCGCAAGCGAGCTGGGCTTCCGGTCCATCGACTACGACGACCTCGCGGCATGGCGCTCAGGGTCATCCACGCTGCCGGAGCGTCCGATCATGTTCGACTTCGACCATCCCGTGAGGTCGATGCGCTACGAGGTGCACGACGTCCTGGCGAGGTGCGGCTACAGGGGCAACCTCTTCATCTACACCAGCCCATACGACCCGGAGTACGATCGGCCGCTCCCGTGGGACGCCGCCCAAGAGCACATGACCTGGGACGAGCTCGGCGAGCTGCGGGAGGCCGGATGGTACATAGGGGCGCACACGATCAGCCACCCGAACCTGTCCGACCTTGCCGCCGAAGACCCGGACGGGAAGATACTAGCGGCGGAGCTGGACCGCTCCAACGAGACGATCCGGCGGCACCTGGGGTTCGTGCCCGCCGACTTCGCCTTCACGGGCACCAGCTGGAGCAGCGTCGCGGAGCAGGAGGTCAAGAAGCGATACCGGTTCGGCAGGCTTTGGATCATAGGCTCCGAGTATACGGTGGACGGGCGGACGATCCGCTACGCGGAGCTGGTGAACGCGGCGGGCCCGGACGAGCCGGACGGAGGTCCGCCCCAGGCCGCCCGTTACATCACGGAGGAGTCGGACCCCTACCGGCTGCCGTCGATGGAGCTCCAGGCGCTGATCCACGATCCGGCCGCCTTCCGAGCGTATCTCGAAGGAGCGATGTAGAGGAGCGTCCCCATGTCCGACCCGCATAGACTATCCGACGATCTCTTCGATACGCTGCTCGCCCTCGTCGGGCTGGATGTCCCGGAGAAGGAAAAAAAACCGCTGAGGACGCTGTACGGACAGTTCGAGGAGGGCCTGGCTGAGATGCACGACCTCGATCTCGGCGAGGAGGACCCGGCGGTCAGGTATCCCGCCGCCGAGACCTTCCCGTAGCCTGAGGAGCGCCTACAGTGACATCCACGACAGACGAGCTCCACTACCTGACGATCGGCCAGGCCGGGAAGCTGCTCCGCGAGTGTCGGCTGTCCCCGGTGGAGCTGACGAGGGCCTTCCTCGAACGCATCGACGATCTGGACGGCACGCTCACATCGTACATCACGGTGCTGCACGACGCGGCGATGGCGGACGCGAGGAGGAACGAGGCGGAGATTCTCGCCGGCGACTACCGGGGCCCCCTGCACGGCATCCCCATCGCGCTGAAGGACATCTACGACACGCGCGGCGTACGCACCACAGCCAGCTCCAGGGTTCTGGCCGACCGCGTCCCCGACCGCGACGCGACGACCACCGAGCGGCTGCGCGCCGCAGGATCGGTCCTGCTGGGCAAGCTCGCCACGCACGAGTTCGCGCTGGGCGGGCCGGACCCGACCTGCGGAGGCCCGCTGGCCAAGAACCCGTGGAATGTCGAGCACATACCCAGCGGGTCGAGCAGCGGCTCCGGCGTGGCTGTCGCAGCCGGGTTGAGCATGGGCGCCATGGGCTCCTGCACCGGCGGCTCGATCCGAGGTCCGGCCGCGTTCTGCAGCGTGGTCGGACTCAAGGCGACCTATGGGCGCGTCAGCCGTTCCGGCGTGCTGCCCCTCAGTTGGACCCTGGACCACTGCGGGCCGTTGACCTGGACGGTCGAGGACACTGCGCTGATGCTACAGGCGGTCGCAGGTTACGACCCGAACGATCCGACGACCAGCCGCGCGCCCGTGCCCGACTACCGGGAGTCTCTCAGGGAAGACGTCCGCGGGCTGAGGATAGGCGTGCCGAGGCATTTCTTCTTTGCCGACGATCCCCGCATCGATCCGGACGTCACCTCCGCAGTGGAGGCCGCGCTGGCGGAGCTGGAGTCGCTGGGGGCGGAGCTCGTCGAGGTCACGCTGCCCACCCTCGAGCTCGCTCAGACCGCCCAGGCCGTCATAATGCTGGCCGAAGCGTTCACCTACCACGAGCGCAACCTGAGGAGCAGACCCGCCGACTACGGCGAGATGTGCCGCACGTGGTTTCGCTGCGGAGCGCTCTTCACGGCGGCCGACTACGTCCAGGCCCAGCGGTTCAGGGGCGTGATGAAACGCGAGTTCGCCCAGGTCTTCCAGGAGGTGGACGTACTCGCATCGCCCACCATGCCGACCGCTCCACCGCGTTTCGACGAGTCCAACCCCCTCTCCCCGGCGCGCTCCATCAGCTTCGTGGGGGCGTACAACATGACGGGGATGCCCGCGCTTTCGGTGCCTTGCGGGTTCACCCCCGCGGGGCTGCCGGTCGGGCTTCAGATAGCGGGGAAGTCCTTCGACGAGCCCATGGTGCTTCGGGTCGGCTACACCTACGAGCGGCACGCCCGGTGGTTCGAAAGGCGGCCGCCCGTCTAGCGTCCGAGACCCCGGAATCCTCCGCACGAGAGGCGCAGCATGTCCACTATCGTCCTGCAAGGAGCGGTCCTGATCGACGGAACCGGGCAGGACCCACTGACGAATTCGAGCGTCGTCGTGGAGGACGGCACCATAGCCGCCGTCGGCCCCGCCGGGTCCACGGCGGTCCCGCGCGACGCGGAGGTCATCGATCTCGACGGCATGACCCTCCTGCCTGGGTTGACGGACGCGCACGTACACTTCGGACTGCTCGGTGTGAACCATCGCCCGGCGTTGGGGCCTGACGACAACCTCACCACCTACGTTCTCGACGTCGTAGAGAACATGGAGACTGCGCTCCAGGAAGGCTTTACCACGGTCCGGGACGCGGCCGGCCTGGATCCGGCGTTCGCGTTTGCCGTCGAACGAGGCCTGATCGCGGGGCCGCGCGTGCTCCCGGCCGGCTCCCCCCTTTCTCAGACGGGCGGACACGGCGATCAGCGGGGCCGGTACGAATCGGCCGTTCCCGAATCGGTCCCCGGAATCCTTGCCGCGCCCGAGATCTGCGACGGCGCCGACGCGGTGCGGGCAGCCGCCCGCCGCCAGTTGAGACTCGGTGCGACGCAGATCAAGGTGATGGGGTCGGGCGGCGTGATGTCGCCGACCGACAAGCTGGAGAGCGTCCAGTTCACCGTAGATGAGATCGCCGCCGCGGTCCACGAGGCCGAATCGGTAGGCACCTACGTCATGGCCCACTGCCACACCCCCGCGGCTATTGCGAGCAGCCTCAGCGCGGGGGTCAGGTCCATCGAGCACGGGAGCATCCTGGACGAGCCCACCGCCGCTCAGATGGCTGAGAGGGGCGCCTACATGGTGCCGACGCTGGTCGTCATGGAGGTGCTCGTGCGGGAGAGCGAGGCGCAGGGAGTGTCCCCCGACAACATGGCGAAGCTGGAGATGGTCATGGACCGGGTGCCGGCGAGCGTCGGCCTCGCGGCCGAGTCGGGCGTCAGGGTGGGTTCGGGGTCGGACCTTCTCGGCAAGCGGCAGACCAGCCGCGCCGAGGAGCTGAGCATCAAGTCCAGGCTGCTGGGGCCGATGGAGGCCATCGTCAGCGCCACGAGCACCAACGCCACACTGTTCAGGATGGAGGACCGGATCGGCGCCGTCAGAGAGAGCATGGCTGCCGACATGGTTGCCGTCGACGGCGACCCGCTTACCGATCTGGAGCTGTTCAGCGACCCGGAGAGGGTGCGGGTGGTGGTCAAGGGCGGCCGAGTCGTCAGGGACACCCGCTAGCGCCCGTCAGAGTCCCTTCGCAGATAGAGGTTTCCGAACCTGTCGACCTCTGCGCAGTATCCCGGATGTATCACGGTCGTCGAGTCGACCTCTTCGATGATCGCGGGCCCGAGGACGACCGAGCCGGGGGGCAGCCGGTACCGGTCGTATATGGAGCAGTCCACGAATCCTGCGCTCTCGGCGAAGTAGGCCGGGCGAGTGGAGCCGAGCGCCCGGGCGGCGCCGCGTCCGGCGGCCGAGCTTTCCCTCATACGGGGTCTGGATATCCGGCCGATGGCGTTGAGCCGAAGCGCCACGAACTCTACGGGCTCGTCATCAGCCTGGAAGCCGTACGTGCGCTCGTGCGTCTCGTGGAAGCTGCCGAGGACTCCGGCAAGCCCGGCACTGCCGAGGTCGCCCCTCGGGACCGGCACCGTCAGCTCATAGCTCTGACCCACGTACCTCATATCGGCCTGGTAGAGGAAGACCATGTCCTCCTCGAGAATACTCTCACGCGCCAGGGCTGCCTCGCCCTGCGCCCGGAGCTGGGCGAAGCTCTCTTCGGCCGCGGCCGCGTCGAGCCGGTCGGCGCGGCGGATCAAGGAGATCGAGTAGTCGTGCTCTATGTCGGTAACCAGAAGTCCCATAGCCGACGCCGTTCCCGGACTCATGGGAATCAGAGCCGTGGGGATCTCCAGCTCCGCCGCCAGACGGTTGGCGTGAACGGGCCCGGCGCCGCCAAATGCGACGAGCAGGAAATCTCTCGGGTCGTAGCCTCTCTGCACCGATATGCGGCGCATCGCGTTCACCATGGCAGTGTTGGCGATCTCCACGATGCCGAGGGCGACCTCGATCACGTCCATGCCCAGCGGGTCGGCGCACCGCTCCCGAATCGCCCGGAGCGCGCTCTCCACATCCAGCCTCATCTCGCCTCCGAGGAAATAATCGGGCGAGATCCTGCCGAGGACGAGGTTGGCGTCGGTTATCGTCGGCTCCGAGCCGCCTTTGCCGTAGCACACGGGCCCCGGGTCGGCTCCGGCGCTCTGGGGACCTACGCGCAGGATGCCGCCGGAGTCGATCCAGGCGATCGATCCGCCCCCGGCTCCGATCTCGACCAGATCGATGACCGGCGTGCGGATCGGATAGCCGGAGCCGCGGGAGCCGTGCTCCGTGGCCGCGGCCGTTCCTCCCACCTCATAGTCCTTGGTCACGCGCGGCGTTCCGTTCTCGATGAGCCCCGTCTTGGCCGTCGTGCCGCCCATGTCGAACGAGATGACGTTGGGGTGTCCCAGCGCGTTGCCGAGGTGAGCGGCGGCGATCACCCCGGCCGCCGGGCCGGACTCGACCATGAAGACAGGCCGCTCCGCGGCAACCTCGAAGCTCAGCACGCCCCCGTTGCTCTGCATGACCAGCAGCTCCGCAGAGACGCCCGACTCGCGTATGCGGGCCTCGATGCTCTCCAAGTAGCGGGCGACCACGGGGCGAATACCTGCGTTGATCACCGTGGTGCTGGCCCGGAAGTACTCCCTGAACTCCGGCGCCACCTCGGACGACAGAGACACCAGCGCCGACGGCAGCAGCTCCCGCAGAATGGAGCCGATCCTCCTCTCGTGCACCGGGTTTACGTACGAGTGGAGCAGACATACCGCGATCGATTGCACGTCCTCGGCCTCGAGACGCTCCGCGACCCTGCGCACCGCCTCATCGTCCAGAGGGACCAGGACGCCGCCCTGTGCGTCCAGCCGCTCCGGCACGCCGAAGCTCAGATACCGTGGGACCAGAGGGGGCAGCTTTTGAAACTGCAGGTCGTAGAGGATGGGCCTTATCCCGGTCTGGATCTCCAGCAGGTCTCTGAACCCCTCGGTCGTCACGAAGCCGGTGCGGGCCAGCCGGCCCTCGATGATAGCGTTGGTGGCCACGGTAGTGCCGTGCACCAGGTATCTCACCGCGCCCGGCGCAACCGAGCCCTCACTCAGCATCCGGTCGACGACCTGCAGGAATCCTATCGAGGGGTCGCTGGGGGTCGACGGGACCTTGCCGGTGCGGGTCTCGCCCGTAGACTCGTTGACCAGGATGGCGTCGGTGAACGTTCCGCCTATGTCGACGCCCAGTCTATACCTGTCGGTCATCGTATTCCGCCTTATCGTTCTGCGGACGAGGCGGCCGAACGCAGTCTTGCGGTCTCCTCCTCATCCACCGTCCAGGTCTCGGGGTCCAGGGACACCGAGTAGACCCCCCGGGCGCGCTCCAGGCTCACCTTGCCGTCGCGCACGTCCCGCAGCACATCCTGCGGATCACGCTCCTGGGCGGGACCATAACCGCCGCCGCCGCACGTCCGATAGCTGATTACGTCATCCGGCTTCAGCTCGACGGTCACCTTCGATCCCAGCTCGGTCGCCTCGGAGTCGGGGTTAAGGACGTAGTGCGCCCTCTCCCCGGGAAGACCGCCGAACAGGCCGTGCGGCCCCCACCGCTCCCTATCGGCCAGGATGGTGAAGGAGGCGGCATGATCGGGGAAGAGGTAGTCGCGGCGCAGGCCCAGCCCGCCGCGATGTCTGCCGGGGCCATCGGAGTCTTCGACCAGCTCGTAGCGCATGATCCGCACCGGGTAGTTGAGCTCGGTCTCCTCTATCGGAGCGTTGGCCGTGTTCTTCCCGTGGGGCTGGACGGCATCGGGGCCGTCGGCCGTCGCCCGGCCTCCGTAGCCTCCCGCGATCGTTTCGAGGAAGCAGTAAGGCTCGCCCCTGTACGGGTCGTTCCCCCCGAAACCGGAGTGGCATATCATACCCTCGGTGCCCGCCGGTACCCTGTCGGGGATCGCGGAGGCCAGCGCCTTCATCGTCACGTCGACCAGGCGTATCTGGGTCTCCCACCCTCCGACCACAGGATACGGAGCCGTGCAGTTGACCACCGTCCCCTCGGGCGCGATCATGCGCACGTTCCGGTAGAATCCCGCGTTCACCGGGACGTCCGGGTCCATCAGGCATCTGAGGACGAACGCCGCTCCGGAGTGCGTCTGGGCATAGGTGGAGTTGACCGGGGCCCGTCTCTGACGGTCCGAGCCGGTGAAGTCGAACAGCACGCCGTCGTCGTCGACCACGACCTTCGTGACGAGCCGCACCGGCTCGTCGGTGTACCCGTCGCTGTCCATCACCCCTGCCGCCGTATAGACGCCCGCCGGCAGCTTCGCCAGCTCCGCGCGCGTGCGCCGGTCGGTGTAGGAGATGATCTCGTCGACGTAGAGCGCCACGGTCTCGGCGCCCAGCCGCGCCAGCAAGGAGTTCAGCCGGCGTATTCCCGTGTTGTTGGCCGCGATCTGGGCGCGGAAGTCGCCGGCCGTCTCACGCTTGGCCCTTACCTGGCCCATGATCAGGTCGAAGACGTCCCTGATTATCCGGCCCCTGCGCAGCATCTTGACCGGCGGGATGATCACGCCCTCCTGGTACACCTCCCGGAACGCTCCGATGCTGGCCGGGGCCCCTCCGCCCACGTCCACGTGATGGGCGATGCTGGCGACGTAGCCGAACACCTCTCCCTCGAAGTAGACGGGGGATATGAGGGCGATGTCGTTGAGGTGTACGCCGCCGGAGTAGGGGTTGTTGACGACGATGGCGTCGCCCTCGTCGAGGTTTTCGACGCCGTAGGCGTCAAGGGCCCTCGGCACCGTCTCGACGAGGGAGCCGAGGTGGTTGGGTTGGCTGAACGACTGGGCGACGGTGCGTACCCGGCGGTCGAAGATGGCGCACGAGAAGTCGTGCCGGGTCTTGATGTTGGTCGAGTAGGCGCTGCGGCGCAGAGCGGAGGCCATCTCCTCCGTCGCCTCCACCAGCCCGTTGCGGACCACCTCGAACCGGATGGGATCGACCTGCATCGAAGCGTCCACCTGAATCCTCCTCTCCATAGCCGGCAGGCATGATAGCAACAGACCGCAGCGCGGTCAACGAACATACGCACGCTGTAGCGTTCAGACTTGGTGTGGTCCCCGCCTCTCCAAACAGTTGCCGCACGTCCCAGGTTTCGTACAATGGAGCCATCCTCCACAAAGGAGCGGCGAACGGTGACGATAGACGCGCTGATATTCGACTTCGACGGTGTGATCCTGGACACGGAGACCCCGGACTTCCAGACATGGGACGCCGTCTTCAGGGACCACGGCGTCCGGCTGGAGAGACCGGTCTGGAACGCCCTGATCGGCCGGGGCCGCGGCGCCTCATTCGACATGCGGAGTCACCTGGAGAGGCTGTCGGGGGTGAGAGTCGACTGGGAGACCGTCAAGGCGGAGAGGCGCCGCCGCTACCTGGAGAGGATCGCCTCCTCGGCGCTGCTGCCCGGAGTGGTGGACTATATCCAGGACGCGAAGCGGAGGGGGCTGAAGCTTGGCGTCGCATCCAGCTCCTCACGGGAGTGGGTCGAGGGGCACCTCCGATCGAGGGACATCCTGGGCTGCTTCGACTGCATCCGGTGCGGCGACGACGTGTCGGCGACCAAACCGGACCCTGAGGTCTACCTGTCTGCCCTGGAGAAGTTGGATACGCGGGCTGATGAGGCGTTCGCCATAGAGGACTCTCCGGTCGGCATCGCCGCGGCAAGGGCCGCCGGGCTCTTCTGCGTCGCGGTGCCGAACCCGATGACGAGGGACCTCCCGCTCGACGAGGCCGACCTGGTCCTGGAATCGCTCGCCGCCCGGCCCCTGGGAGCCGTCATGAAGATGGCCGCCGGCAAGAGGCCCTGAACTTGGCAGCGGCCCTCGTCTTGACCCTCTCCGCGGGCCTGATATAGACTCCGCTGGCCGTCGAGGAGCTACAGATGAACCTGCTTGTCATGTCGGGCGGGAAGCACCCGTACCACCAGAGCACTCCGATCCTCACCGACTTTCTCAGCGAGGCCGGGCACGAGGTCGACGTGACCGAGGACGCCGACGCGCTCGTCTCGGACTCGATGCCGGAGTACGACGCACTGGTCTACAACACGCGGCGCGTCGAAGAGATGACCCTGAACGACGCCCAGCGCAAGGCGTTGACGCAGTACGTCGGGAGCGGCAAGGGCTTCGTCGTCATCCACTGCGCCGCAGGACTGCCGGAGACGTGGCCGGAGTTCCACGACATCACCGGCGGAGGGTGGGTCTACGGCGGGGTGAGCACGACCCCCGGCTACGGCCAGTACGAGATGACGGTCAAGAACGGCGGCCATCCCTGCGCCGCCGGGGTCTCCTCCAGCTTCATCACCAACGACGAGCTGTACATGAACCTGGGATGGCGTCCGGGCAACGACGTATTCCTAACCTGCGAGTACGAGGGCGTCTCCCAAGCGGTCGCATGGACCCGCCGGTACGGGAACGGCCGCGTGTTCAAGATCACGCTGGGGCACGACGGCCTGGCCTTCAGGACGCCGGAGTTTCAACGCCTGATCGTCAACGGCGTGGAGTGGTCCACCCGGCCTTAGCCCCTGGCCAGCCGATGCAGATCACCGAAGTCACGACCACCCTGCTCACCTACCCCCACGCGAAGGCGGTGCAGGACTCGACGGTCCCGTCCGCCGGCCTGAGCGTCGGCGGACGCAGCCAGCTCTTCGTTCACATCCATACGGACGAGGGCGTGGAGGGCCTCGGCATCGGACAGGCCTCGCCGGGCGTCCGCGATGTGGTGGAGACGACGTTGAGGCGCCTCCTCATCGGCCAGGACCCGTTCAACATCGAAAAGCTCTGGAACGACATGTTCTGGCGCGTCAGAGGCTTCGGGCGCAAGGGCGTGGCCTTCTGCGCCCTCTCCGCGGTGGACATAGGGCTGTGGGACCTGAAGGCCAAGGCGCTGGGCCTTCCGCTGTACCGTCTGCTCGGCCCGTACACCGAGTCGGTCCCGGTCTACGGCAGCGGGGGCTGGACCAACATGAGCCAGGACGAGCTGCTGGCCGAGATGTCGGGTTACGTCGAGCAGGGCATCGGCCGCGTGAAGATGAAGGTCGGCAAGGACTTCGGGCGCTCGGAGCGCGAAGATCTGCAGAGGCTGGCGGCGGTGCGCAGGGCCCTCGGGGACGACGTGGCCGTCTACGTCGACGCCAACAACGGCTACTACGCGAAGCAGGCCATCTACATGGCGAAGGAGTTCGAGCAGTTCCAGGTGGGGTGGTTCGAGGAGCCGGTGCTGGCGGACGACGTCCAGGGCTTGGCGGAGATACGCCAGGCGATAGACATCCCGGTGGCGTCAGGGGAGCACGAGTACACCAAGTACGGCTTCAAGGAGCTGATCGCGCGGGGGGCCGCCGACATCGTTCAGCCGGACGTCGGACGTGTGGGAGGCGTGACCGAGTGGATGAAGGTCGCGCACATGGCGCACGCCTTCAACCTTCCCGTCGCGCCCCACGCCGTGCAGCTCGTACACCTCCACCTGGCCTGCGCGACACCGAACCTGAAGGTCGTCGAGTATCTGGGAACGTCACTGGAATGTGACGACATCTGGTACTCGGAGACCCCCGCGCCGGTCGAGGGGATGTGGTCGCCCTTCCCGGACAGGCCTGGGCTCGGCCTGGAGCTGGATCCGGCGGCCGTAGAGCGCTGGGCGGTGTGACGGGCACCCCCATCCTGACCTTCCCCCGCGGAGCCGGGGGAAGGGAAAGAAAGGCTGCCTCTTAACCTCTTCCCCCGGCCCTCGGGGGAAGATTGAGATGGGGGCTCTTTCCTGCTTTGATGGACAGAGACGGCGCCCCCCTCCAGACTACGGCCGCAGGAGCTCCGGCAGGCGCTTCAGGTGCGCGATGTCCCTGGCCGACGCGAACCGGTCGACGTGCGGGAGCGCCGCCCGCAGGCCGCGGGTCAAGGGCTCGTAGTCCCTCGTTCCCAGCAGCGGGTTGAGCCATACCACGCTTCTCACCCTTCGGCGCAGACGCCTCATCTCCCGCGCCAGCGTGTCCGGAGAGCCCGCCTCCCAACCGTCGCTGAGCACGAAGACGGTCGTGTGCCGGTCCTGCAGAGTCGCGTAGTCGGCGTTGAGTCTCCGCAGACAGTCGCCGATCAGGGTCCCGCCGGACCAGTGGTCGACGATCCTGCCGATGCGTCGCAGCAACTCGTCGAACGAGACTGCCTTGAGCTCCCGCGTCACGCGCGTCATCGTGGTGCTGAAGACGAAGACCTCCACTCGCTTGGTGTGCTGTGAGACGGCGTAGACGAGCTGGAGCAGCAGCCTGGCATACCGGTCCATCGATCCGCTGACGTCCAGCAGAAGGAGCAGGCGGGGGACGCGGGGGACGCGCCTCAGCCGTGGCAGGCGCACAGGTTCGCCTCCCGTGCCGAGGCCGGCGCGGAGCGCGCCCCGGAGGTCCATGGCCCCCTTCCGCCTGTGGCGGCGGCGGCGGCGGCCGGGCCGGACAGCGAGCGCCCGGACCATCCGCGCCGCTATGCGGGCGATCTCCTCGCTCTCGTCGGACCGCATCGCGGTCAGGTCTCGCTCGGAGATGATCTCGGTCGGGCTGGAGCCGTCCCGGAAGATCTCCAGGGTCGTCTCCCTGGCGGGCCGGTCGTCGTCGGGCTGTAGAAGCGAGCGCCGTCTCCTGCGGAGCTCCTTCATCCCCCCCGCCCGGCTCCGGCCGGGCAACGTGGGTGAGGGGACCGGCTGGGCCTCGAAGCTCCAGAAGCTCTCGAACAGCTCGTCGAATACGGCGATCTCCTCCCTCCTGGAGAGGAGCACGCCGCGCAGCGTCCAGTAGACGCGCCCGCGGTCCATCAGGTCGACGATGCTCAGGGCAAGCATCGCGTCGGCGGTCTCCTGCGGACCTATCAGCAGGCCGTGCGCGCGAAGGGCTCGGCAGAAGCCGGTCACGTGGGAGGTCAGGTCGCGGCGCATGCGTACACGTCTCTTTTCACGTTTGGGAATATAATGTATCTTGATCGAACTAGTCCAACGCCTGCGCCGCGGTATGACGGGCCGCTCAAAGGGCGCTACACGCTGGTGACTCTCTTTGGCAAAGGTCAGGGTGATGTATTGGAAGGAGGTCCCCGTGCAGGTGCAGGCCGGGCACGGGGCGAGCCGGGTCTCACAGCCGCTCGAACCGCGCTTCCAGGAGGGCGTCGACTCGATCTCCATGTTCGACGGCAGCGGCGGCACGGACGACTACCTGGACGGCTGGGCGTGGGGGCCGTACGCCGACTTCGAGGGCGGAGAGCGCGAGGCCGCCGAGGCGGTGGCCTCCCGGTTCAATCGGTCTTTTCCGCAGGACTTCGTGGCCCGCATACGGGAGCTTCACAGGTCCGGCCGACGCGACCCAACCTCCGGCGCCGTGGACCACTGGATGGACGATGGTCACGACTAGGAGGGCCCGGACGAGGCTGCTGGACCGGCTGGCCGCCGGGGATTTCCTGCTCTCGGACGGGGCCACGGGGACATATCTTCAGACCCACGGCCTCGAACCGGGGGGATGCCCGGAGGAGCTGAACGCCAGCAGGCCGGAGATCGTCCGGCAGATGGCCCGCGAGTACTTCGAGGCCGGGTCGGACATGGTGCTGACCGCCTCGTTCGGCGGCAGCAGGTTCATGCTCGACAAGTACGGCCACGGAGACCGGGTCGGAGAGCTGAACCGCCTCGCGGCGGAGCACGCGCGAAGCCAGGCTCCCGAGAACGGACTCGTGGGCGGCTCCGTAGGCCCGACCGGCGAGTTCCTGGAGCCTCTCGGACCGGTCAGCGAGTCGGAGATGCTGGACGCGTTCGCCGAGCAGATCACAGCCCTGGAGGAGGGAGGCGCCGACGCCGTCGTAGTCGAGACGATGATGGCCGTCGAAGAGGCGTCACTCGCCGTGAGGGCGGCCAGGGAGAACACGGACCTCGCCGTCATCGCGACGATGACGTTCGACAAGGGGCCCCGAGGCTTCTTCACGATGATGGGCGTGACCCCGGAGCAGGCCGTGCATGATCTCGGCGCCGCCGGCGCCGACGTGGTCGGCGCGAACTGCGGCAACGGCATCGAGACGATGCTCGAAATAGCGCGCCGTATGCGCAGCGCCACCGACGTGCCCCTGCTCATCCACTCGAACGCCGGAATCCCGGCGATCCGCCAGGGGCAGATCGTATACCCGGAGACGCCCGAGTTCATGGCTCCCCGATTCGAGGAGATGGCCGACATCGGCATCAACATCTTCGGAGGCTGCTGCGGAACGACCCCCGCGCACATTCACGCCGCCTCCCAGACACTGAGGGGCAGACGAGGAGACCGCCCATGACCGCAGCAGAGAGGAGACCGCGGATCACGGAGGTGATGGAAAGGTACGGCAGGTGTCTGGAGCTGGTCCCGATAGACCCCAACTTCCACGACATATCGGTCTCGCTCTACGAGAGGGACGGGATTGCAACGATATGGACCTTCAGCCGTTGGGATGGGGTCGAGGACAGGATCCGGCAGATCCGCGACCAGCTCGCCGCGCTTGGGGACATGGAGCCGGTCGACGGGACTCACAACCAGCTACGGCCTCCGTGCGGCGCCATACACCCGCGCCCCCTGAAGTTCCTGATGATGCGGGCGGTCGAGAAGGACCCGGGCTTCACCCACGCCGAAGGGCCGGTCAAGGACCTCCGGTCCGATCTGATGCTGTCGTTCGAGTCGACTGAGGCCGACGGACGGACCGTCTATCAGGTCAAGGGAGAGGGGGAGGCGCGCAACCCCGCCGGGCGTCTACGCGCCATAACGTCGGGATTCCTGCGCTACGGCGAGATGGTGCGGGCGGAAGACGGCGGAGTCGCCTTCCCCTGCGGCGCAAGGCACGATCAGCTGATGCGCCTCCTGCTCCCATACGCACGAAACGTAAGCGGCACCCAGGATATGCTCGACGCCGACGCCCTCCGCGGCCAGATGACGACGGGCACACTGGGGTTCACGCCGCCGACGTAGGGAGAAGGGGGACCTCCCATGCCCACGAGATTCACAATAGAGACGGAGCAGGAGGAAGACGGCCGCTGGATCGCGGAGGTCGTCGAGATCCCGGGAGCGTTGGCCTACGGGTCGACGTCCCATGAAGCCACCGCAAAGGTCCAGGCCCTGGCTCTGCGCGTGCTCTCCTACAACGCAAGAGATGATGGGAGACCCCAGTGACTACGACGCAAGAGCTGGCAACCATCGAGAGAGTTGACATCAGAGCAGTTTGGTCTAACGAGGCCACTGATTTCACTCCTTGGCTGGCGGAAAACCTATCGACACTGGGAGAAGCTTTGGGATTGGACCTGCAGCTGGAATCTCAGGAGGCTCCCGTCGGAGGTTATTCGCTGGACATCCTGGCGCGGGACGTGGGGAACGGCCACCTCGTGGTCATCGAAAATCAGCTTGGACCGACCGATCACATCCACCTTGGCCAACTGCTCACCTATGCGGCCGGATTCGACGCCAACGTGATAGTCTGGATCGCCAAGGAGTTCAGAGACGAGCACAGAGAAGCCCTAGACCTGCTCAACCACCGCACCGACGAAGAGACAGGTTTCTTCGGCGTGGAGGTCGAGCTTTGGAAGATCGACGAGTCTCGCCCCGCCGTTAATTTCAATCTCGTATCCACCCCAAACGAATGGCGGAAGCAAACCGTTAGCACTGGCCGGACAAGAGGCGGTGTGTCGGAACGATCTGAAAAATATCGCGAGTTTTTCCAGGGACTGCTTGACACACTGAGAGAAGAACACCGGTTTACCAATGCACGTAAAGGCCAACCCCAAAGCTGGTATTCATTCTCCTCCGGAGTCAATGGGTTTAACTATGGCGCTAATTTCAACGCAGACAGACGAGCGAGAGTGGAGCTCTACATTGATGCCGGGGAACAAGAACGGAACAAGCAGATATTCGACAGGTTTGAAGAACGGAAGGAGATATTCGAGTCCACGCTGGGGGAAACGTTGGTGTGGGAGCGGTTAGATAATCGCAGAGCGAGCCGCATCTCGATTCGCCGCTCGGGCTCCATCGACGACCCAGAGACATTGGGGGAGTTACAGAGTTGGATGGTTGAGAAACTCTTGGACTTCAAGAGGATCTTCGGCCCGAAGCTGATCGAACTGGTTGACTAGGCATCGGAGGAAGAAGCGTCATGCAACATTCGACAGCAGTCGTACCCGGCGTGAGCCCCGACACGCCCGTGTTCGAGGGGACCGATGTGCCCGTCCAGTCCCTTTTCGACTTCCTGGACAATGGTCTCAACCTGTACGTCTTTCTCGACCAGTTTCCTTCGGTGAGCCGAGCCCAAGCGCTTGCAGCCATCCGGGAGAGGCTGGACGCCGACAGCGTGATCCACAGTGACAGGCGGATAGTGAGCGGAACCCCCATCTTCAAAGGAACGCGAGTGCCCGTCAAGAACCTCTTCGACTACCTGGAAGGCGGCTACAACTTGGACGACTTCTTAGACGACTTCCCGAGCGTCACCCGTGAACAAGCCTCGCTGGCACTCGACAAGGCACGGAAGACCTTGGAAAGAGACGCATATGAATCTGCTGCTCGATGAGCAGATGCCGGGTAAACTCGGGCGACTGTTGAGCGGCCATGAGTTCTTCACAGTTCAACAGATGGGGTGGGACGGTAAGCACAATGGCGAACTTCTGGCACTGGCTCGGAACAGATTCGATGCCTTCATCACCCTCGACCGGAATATGGAATATCAACAGAACATAACCGAAGCGGATATCCCTATACTCGTGCTCATCACAAGGAATAGCCGGATCGAATACCTGGAGCCGCTGGTTCCGAAAATACTTGATGCGCTGACGAACCCAGAGCGCGGACAGGTCACGCACATTCGTGCGTGAGAAGTGGGGAGGCCGACCATGCCATTCACCGAGACGATGACGCCGCGTGAGCGTGTCCTGAACGCTCTGGCGGGCAGGCCCGTCGACCGGCCTCCCGTCGCTAATCCGACCAACGTCGCCACAGTCGAGCTGATGGACCTGACCGACGCGCCCTTCCCCGACGCCAACCGGGACCCGGAGCTGAACGCGCGGCTCGCCGCAACCGGCTATACGGAGCTGGGCTTCGACTCGATCATGCCCTACTTCACCATCATCCAGGAGTCGTCGGCGCTGGGCTGCGATATGCAGTGGGAGCAGAAGGACAACTGGCCGACCGTGCGGATGACCAACCCGATATGGAAGGGCCCCGACGACGTCCACGTACCCCCGGGCTTCCTGGAGCACCAGGACACCATCGCCATGACCAGGTCGATCTCGATGCTGAAGGAGGAGTACGGCGGCGAGGTCGCCATCATAGGCAAGACGATGGGGCCGTGGACGCTCGCATATCACGTCTTCGGCGTCGAGCCGTTCCTGCTCATGACCATCGACGACCCGGACATGACGATGAGGTGCCTCCACAAGCTGAAGGAGATATCGGTCCTGTTCGGAGAGGCCCAGATCGACGCAGGGGCCGACGCGCTGACCTTCCCCGACCACGCCACCGGCGACCTGGTGAGCGGCGAGTACTACAAGCGGTTCCTGCTGGAGATCCACCAGGAGATGTCTGAGCGCCTCGACGTCCCTCTGATACTCCACATCTGCGGAAAGACCCTCGACCGCATGGACTACATAGCCGAGAACGGGATGTCGATGTTCCATTTCGATTCGAGGAACGACCCGGCGGAGGCGAAGGCGGTCGTGGGCGATCGGATCGGCCTCGTCGGCAACATCAACAACCCCGTCACCCTCTACTCCAGGGGGCCGGAGGAGGTGCGCGCCGAGGTCTACCGGTGCATGGACGCCGGCATCGACATGATCGCCCCCGAGTGCGCCATCCCGCTCGCGACCAAGCTGGAGAACCTTCTGGAGATACCGAAAGCGGTACGCGACTGGTGCGCCGAGCACTCCGAATGAGCGTACGGCAGCGTCTATGCCGAACCTGACGCTCATCGCAGGAGGGCCCGGCAGCGGGAAGACCTCCGAGGTCGTCTCGAGGCTGGCCGCTCGGTATGAGGCCGATCCGTTCGCGGAGACGGTCGTGCTCGTTCCGACCGTGCGGCACGGCGATCAGCTCCGGCGGCGCCTCGTCGCCCGGTGCGGCGCGGCACTGCGCCTGCGGGTGGAGACGATTCCACAGTTCAGCCGCCAGATCACCGCGGGCGCCCGGGCGCCCTCCCGTATGCTGGCCGGGGAGCTCCTCACCCGGACGGCGCGGCAGGAAGTGAAACAGGGCCCCGCCGCCTACTTCCGGCCCATCGCTGGAACGGCGGGATTCATCGACCTGCTGAACGCAGCCGTCGACGATCTGCTCGCGGAGGCGGTCGACCCGCGGGCGCTCTCCGAATCGGCCGCGCGGACGGGCTCCCCTCGTCTGACGGCGCTGGGCGCCATCTACGCAGCCTACGCCGCGGAGCTCGAACGGCGGGGCTGGCGGCATCCCTCTCAGACCGCGCTCGTAGCGGCCGACGCTCTGCGCGGCGGAGCGGCGGCGCCACCGGTCGTGCTGCTCGACGGCTTTCACCTCTTCAGGGGAAGCGAGCTGGCGCTGCTTCAGGCCCTCGCCGACAGGTCGGAGGTCACCGCCGCGCTGGACCCCGGCGCGGGAGCGCGCGCCCGGTACGATTTCCAACGCCTGGTCCGCACCTTCCCAGACGCCGAGACGGTCGACCTCTCCGCGCCCCCGCCGCCGCGCGAGGGCGAGCAGTTTCCTCTCATCCCCACCTCCGAAACCCCTTCCCCTGCGGCCGTCATCGCGGGCGAGGCGGCGGACCGTGAAGCGCAGATGCGCGCCGTCGCCAGGCAGATCAAGCAGCGCCTGACCGACGAGCCGTCCCTCCGCCCCTCCGACTGCGCCGTCGCCTTCCGGCAGGCGTCGCCCTATCTCAGCCTGGCCCGTCAGGTCTTCGCGGAGTACGACCTTCCGCTCGACCCGGCCGTCGGGGAGCGCCTCAGCGACCGGCCCTTCGGAATCTGGCTCCGCCGCCTGCTGCGGCTCGCGCAGGACGGCTGGCGTCTGCGAGACCTCGCCGTCGTCCTCTCCAGCGGCTTCGTCGACCTCGACCGGTGGGGGCTGTCCCGCGGCCTGGTGGCCCTCTTCGCCAGGCGGGGGCGGGAGTCACTGCTCTGGGCGGGCCGTGACAGACTGGGGGACATCGTCGAGGCCCTCCGCTCGGAGGCCGGCGCAGACACCTCCTCGGAGCGCCTCCACGAGACGTTCCACCGGACGTCCGACGGGATGGCCGCGGCTCTCGAAGAGCTGGCGGGCCTGCTGGAGCTTCCTTCGACCTCCGCCTCCGACCATGCGCGGCGGCTCGACGAGGCCCTCTTCGGGCCGCGCCCCCTCGTCAGTCCGGCCTCACGGGAGCTGCCCGGGCTCGGCGTCGAGATCGACGCCCTCAGAGGATACCTCAAGGACCTCGCGTCGACCCACGAGGCCCTCGGGGGCGAGCCGGAGTCTCTGGAGTCGTTCGTCTCTCGCCTGGAGCGCCGGCTGGCCGCTCCCGCCGTTCTGCTGCGGGAGGCCGGGGGCGTCCTGCTCGCTCCGATGCACACGCTGCACGGCCTCCGCTTCGACTTCATCGCCGTCGGCGGCCTGATCGAGGGAGAGTTTCCGGCTCCTCAGACCTCCGCCGGTCTGCTCGACGACGGAGCGCGGGAAGCGCTGAACAGGGCCGGTCTGGCGCTCCCCCCGGAGCCGAGGCTCGCAGAGGACGAGCTGTGGAAGTCGGTCAGCACCCGCGCGGACCGCGCGCTCGGCCTCTGGAGAGCGCGGCTGGACGAGCGGGGACGGCTCGCCGCGGCCTCCTACTACTTCCACTCGATCAGTCACGACGCGACGATCGAGGAGAGGACAACACCTCCCGAGCAGACCGCCTCGCTGCGCGAGCTGACCATCGCGTGCAGCAGGCAGTGGCCGGACGCGGGACGGCTGAGGCCGCTGCGGTCGGAGGCGTGGCCCGTCGTCCGGGCCGCCGCCTCCGTCGAGGAGCGCCGGCGCTCCTTCGGTCACGCGAGGGAGTACGAGGGACGCCTCTCAGCCGGGCTGGTCCCGTGGCTTACCGGCCCCGGCGCAACGTGGAGCGCCTCCCGGCTCGAGTCCTACCGGACGTGCGCCTTTCAGTTCTTCGGACAGTACGCCCTTCGGCTGCGGGAGCTGGAGGAGGAGATGGACAGCGCGGATGCGGCCACTCGGGGGAGCGTGATACACGAGGTGCTGCAGGACGCGCTGGCCCCTCTGATCGATGAGGGACGTCCGCTGACGCCGGACACCCTGCCCGACGCGGTCCGCCGCCTGCGAGAGGGCGGTCCCCGGATATGGAACGAGGCTCCCGCGAAGAGAAGCTTCGGCAGGGCGGCGCTGTGGCGGCTCGACGCGGAGTCCGTCTTCGAGCAGCTGGAGCTGCTCCTGCAGCGGGAGGCCGAGACCGGCGCGGAGAAGGGCGTGACGCGGATCATCGGAACGGAGGAGAAGATCGAGGCCTCCCTTCCCCTGGACCCGCCCCTGCGTGTGACGGCGACCGTCGACCGGCTCGACGCCGGAGACGACTTCGTCGCCATCGTCGACTACAAGTCGGGCCGTGAGATACCCCGCTCTCACGTCATGGACGCGCGCCGCGTGCAGCTCCAGCTCTACGCCTACCTGGCGCGGGAGGCGGCGAAGGCGGGGCGGGCCGTCGCCCGCTACGCATGGGTCACCCCCACCACCAGGGAGTGGGACCTCGACACTGAGCGAGCGGAAGACGCAGGCGTCGTGGAAGATGTCTTAGCGGTCGCAGAGGAGGTGCGCGCCTCGGTCGAGGAGGGCGACTTCAGGGTCTATCCCCAGGTCCAGCCCTGCCCCAGGTACTGCTCCTTCAAGCACGTCTGCCGCGTCAACGAGTTCAGCCGGGGGAAATCGTGGAGCTGACCGAAGAGCAGCGCAGGATCGTAGACGAGCGCCGACGCGACGTGGTGGTCACCGCGGGCGCCGGGAGCGGGAAGACCCGCGTGCTCGTGGAGCGCTACCTGTCGCTGCTCGGAGACCACCGGATCCCGGATATAGCCGCCGTCACCTTCACGGACGCCGCGGCGGCGGAGATGCGCGACCGGGTGCGGCGCGAGGTGCTGGCGAGGCCGGATCTGGCCCCCCACAGGGCGGAGATCGACAAGGCCGCCATCGGCACGATCCACTCCCTGTGCCTCCGGATACTGAGAGAGCACCCTGTGGAGGCCGGGATCGACCCCGGCTCACGGGTGCTGTCCGACGACGAGGCGGAGTTCGAGACGATCACCGCCTGCGTCGACGCGCTGGAGGCGGCAGCCGACGCAGACGACCATCGCGCCCTGGCGCTCAGGGAGATCGGGGTCTTCGCGCTGACCAACCGGCTTCCGCAGATGGTGGCGCGCCGGGACGAGATCGAAGAGGCGTACCGGACTCTGCAGGGGAGCGGGCCGGCGGATTGGGCCGATCGCATCCGGGGCCGGTTGGACGCCGCCTGCCGCTCCGCCGTCGAGGAGGCGCGGCCGCAACTGGCCGAGTGGGCCGCGTGGCTTCGAGGCGCGCACGCCGGGCCGGGGCAAGACGCGCTATCCACGCAGCTTGCGGAGGCGCTGGAGGCGCTTGGCGACCCGGCAGAGGGTGACTGGAACGATCTGCTGAAGCGCGCGATCGACGCGGGCGCGAAGATCAGGCTCCAGGGCGGGCGGGCCGGGAACTGGAGATACGCCGTCGCGGAGGTGAAAGAGGCGATGGGCCGTCTCCGGAACACCGCGCAGCAACTGGAAAAAATCCCGCGCTGGAACGAGCACGACGCCGACGCGCTGGAAGCCGCCGCCTCGCTGCACAGCCTCTTCGGGGACGCCTGCGCCCGGTACGCGGCGCGCAAGAGGGAACTGGCAGCCCTCGACTACCTGGACCTGGAGATCGAAGCGGCGCGGATGCTCCATTCACATCCGAACATCGCCGCGGAGTACCGATCGAGGTTCCGCCACCTGATGGTGGACGAGCTGCAAGACACGAATCCGGCCCAGATCGCGCTGCTGGACCTCCTGTCACGAGGCGGAGGCGCCGCCTCGCCGGGCCCGGAGCGGTTCTTCGTCGGAGACGTGAAGCAGGCGATCTACCGCTTCCGCGGAAGCGACGTCCGAAACTTCACGCGGCTCCAGAACGAGGCAGAGTCGAATGGCGCGGTCCATGCGCTGGGCCGGTCGTTCCGCGCCCACGACGCTCTGATCGAAACGCTGAACGTCCTCTTCGATGCCGTGTTCGCCGATGCGCGGAAGGAGTACGAGGCTCCGATGCAGACGATGAAAGGGCGAGGCGCCGGCCCTCTCGACCCTCCCCACCTCGTCGTCATGCCGATCTCGGACCAGACTCCGGCGGGGGAGAGGACGGTGGACTTCGACCGGCGGCTGGTGGAGGCCGACGCCGTGGCCGCGGAGGCTGCGGCGCTTTTGGACGGGGGATTCGAGGTGTGGGACAGCGAGGCGGGACGCCGTCGGCCCGCGCGGGCGTCGGACGTGGCCATCCTCCTGCGCAGGTTGACGAACGTCCACCTGTTCGAGCAGGCGCTGGAGAGCCACGGCGTGGCCTACCGGACTCCGGCGGGCGCGGGCTTCTTCACCAGGCAGGAGGTGCTGGACCTCACGAACCTGCTCGGCTGGCTGGCGGAGCCGGACGACTCGATCGCGCTCGCCGGGGCGCTGCGCTCGCCGCTCTTCATGATCGACGACCAGTCGCTGCTGGCGCTCAGGTCGGAAGGCGGCGGCCTGATGGAGGCGCTTCGCAACCCGCCGGAGGGCGTCCTGAGGAAGACTCGTCCGTTCTGTCAACGCGCCGCCGGCATCCTCGCCGAGCTGAGGGCCGCAACTGAGTTCGACGCGCCCGACGCCATCCTGGAGCGCTCCCTTGCCCTGACGGGATTCGAGGCGAGCTGGGCCCCTCTCCAGGGAGGCGAACAGGCGCTCGCCAACATCAGGAAGCTCGTTGGGATTGCGAGGACGCTGTCCGACCACTCGCTGGACGAGCTCGTCGCCTATCTTCGCCGCAGGCGCGACGAGCTGGACGCCCGCGAGGGACTTGCCGTGCTCGACGAATCGGACGCCGTCCGGCTGCTGACCATCCACGGGGCGAAGGGCCTCGAGTTCCCGATCGTCTTCGTGCCGGAGGCCCATCTGCCGTCACGCGGGAGCTACGACGCGGTGCGGTGGCGAGCGGAGGAGGGGATCTCCCTCACCCTGGCCCCGGAGGCGGACGCGGAAGAGAGACGCCGCCGCCGGCCCGGGTTCTACTCCTACCTGTTGGAGCGGGACAGTCTCGAGGAGGAGGCCGAGCACAAGCGGCTCTTCTACGTCGCTGCGACGCGCGCGGCGGACAGGCTCTACGTGAGCGGAGACGAGGGGGCCAGGGGCGACGGCTGGCTCGTTTCCATCTTCAAGACCTTCGGGGCATCTCGATCGGAGGTGGAGATACGCCCGGCGGTTTCCATCGACCTGGAGGCGATAGCCAGCAAGCCGGCTCCCGCCGTCCTGTCGATCCCCGGGGAGGACGAGGAGGAGGATTTCCTGTCCACGCTGGCGGTGCGCCCCCGCGTGATCCCGCTGCGTTCGAGCACGCCGGTCACGGCATTGCGAGACCCGGCGCTGCGACGCGCGGCCGGCCGTCACGGCGACGGCCTCGGGCTGTTCCGAGGCAGCCTGGCACACAGGGCCATCGAGCTCTGGTTCACGACTGGAGAGCGGCCCCCGCTCGTCCGGCTGGCCCGCACGCTGGATGAGGAGCTGAGCGGACGGGACGCGGCGCGCGTCGGCGCGGAAGTCGACGCGATGCTCGACCTGCTGGACGCCAGCCCGCTTGCGGCGACCCTGCGCAAGCCCGATACCCGCGCATATTTCGAGCTGCCCTTCTCGTGGGACTGGAACGGAGCGCCGGTGCACGGCACGATCGACCTGGCGTACGAGTCCGGCGCGGCCTGGCGCGTCATAGACTTCAAGACGGACGATGTGCGCGGCGGAAGGCTCGCCGATGCGGCCGCCCCGTACCTTCCCCAGCTCGCCCTCTACGCCTCCGCGTTGGAGCGGGCGACGGGCCGGCGCCCTGAGGCGGGCCTGCTGTTCCTGCGGACGGGGGACTGCTACGCTCCGGCGGCACGGGAGCTGGACGGGGCGCTGGCGGCGGCCCGCGCGCGCATAGACGGGGGGCAGGCCCTCGACACGCCCGCCTCCTCGGATCTCGACGAGAGCCTATGGGACAGCCGGAGGATCTGATGCCCAGAGTAGTCCACACGCCGGAGCAGTTCACGATCATCGGGGAGAACATCCACGCCACGCGCGTGGTGCTTCGCAACGGGCGGAGGGCTGTGACGCTCGACGGCGGGGTCGAGGCCGTCCCATTCAGGGACGACGCTGGGCGGCGCCGTCACCTGACGGCGCCGGACTGGTTCAAGAGCACTCAGCCCTACGAGCAGGGCCAGATCAAGCACTTCATGATCGCCGTCATGAAGGGGATCGGCGACGACCCCGACGAACAGGAGCAGGGCGCCGACTACATCCAAGCCGAGGTGCGCAAGCAGGTACGGGCAGGGGCCAGCTATCTCGACGTGAACGTCGACGAGGTCCACTACGACCTGGATACGCAGAAGAGGGCCATGCGCTGGACGGTCGATACCGTGCAGCGCTGCTCGCCCATACCGCCGAGCATAGACTCGTCCAACTCGGAGATCATCGCCGAGGGCCTGTCCGCGTACGATGGGAGGGCCGGCAGGCCGGTCGTCAACTCGCTGTCGCTGGAGCGCCCCGAGGTGCTGGAGATGGTCAGGGAGCACGACGGAAGGGTGATCGCGCTGGCGACCGGAGAGGCGGGAATGCCGGAGGACGAGGATGAGCGGGTCGAGAACGCCCGCGCGGTCATCGATCTCGCCCTGTCCGGGGGCGTCGCCATGAAGGACATCTTCTGCGACGCGGTGATCTTCCCGATCTCCGTCGATCCGCGCTACGGCAACCACTACTTCGAGGCCGTCAGGCGCATCAGAGAGGAGTTCCCCGGCCTGCACATCGGCATGGGGCTGAGCAACGTCTCGTTCGGGATGCCCAACCGCAAGCTGATCAACCAGGCCTTCATCCACCTCGCCATCGAGGCAGGAATCGACGCCGGCCTGATCGACCCGATTCAGACGAAGCTGAGCGACGTCCTGAGCCTGGACACCGGGTCGGAGCGGGTACGGCTGGCGATCGACATGCTGGAGGGCCGCGACGACTTCTGCATGAACTACATCCAGGCCTACCGGGACGGCCGGCTGTAGAGACCACCGCTCAGCCCCGTTTCTATAGGTCGACGCGGATCTCGCGGAACTCCACCCTGCCCTCCTGGACCAGATCGCGGATGCGGCGCTGCTTGTCGGAGAGACGGCTCCGGCCGGACTTGAACTCGACCAGGACGATCCTGTCGTCCTCGAACTGTATGCCGTCGATGGGGGCTCCGAGGAACCTGAATCCACGGGGGTCCCAAGGATAAGATTCGGTGAAGGGCAGCCACTGCTCGGTCATGAGCCCGCGCCGGACGTCGTCGCCGCGCTTCCGGCGCCGCAGCCCCAGGTAGCTCTTCGCCATGCGTACCGAGTAGAGGACCGCCGCGGCCAATGCGGCCGCCAGTCCGGCGACCACCCACCATATTACGGGGATGTCCAAGGGCGAGCCTCCTGGTAATCATCCAGAGTTCGGGCGAATGGCGAATAGGGAGAGGAGGGCATAGGATTGCGACACTAACAGTTGTGTCATGGAGGGTCCCTGCTGGGGTGCGGGATGGGCCGACAGCCGGGCTCGTGGCGGCAGTAGCAGAGGGGTTCGTCGGGGTCGGCGTCTTCCCTGATATCCCGGACGAGATCCGAGATGTAGTCCGCGTCCTCCTCCTCGTCAAGGCCGTAGAAGGAGCAGGCATATTCGTGCGGACAGAAGCAGGCGTAGGAGGGAGGGTTTTCAGGGAAGAAGAGCTTGGCGTACTCTTCGTACTCCGGCGGGATCTCCCGGGAGGGCTCGGGAGCAGGCCGCGAGCGCGCTTCGCGGTTGGGCGCGCTCGCCGGGGAGGGCGCGACGGGAGAGTCGGACGGGCCGTTCGCGGCGGCGCGACCGGCGAGGTTAGCGATGGCGAGGCTGGCCAGGAAGGGGACGTCGAAGCCGTGATACAGGAGCTCCTCGGCGGCCCTGAGCCTGTGGTGTGGCTTGTAGCCTTCGAGCCTGCCCTCCATGACGTCGATAAGAAACCGGACGGCCTTCCCGCCGTCGCCGGTCTCCCGCCGGACGAGGTCCGGGAGCGAGAGGGCGCGGTCCCGGGACTCGGCGTCCCGCCCAGCGGAGGGCTCCGCGGGGGCGCCGTCCGGGGCTGAGACGTTACGGACGGAGCGCTCCACGAAGCGGCGCTTGTATGCCCGGATGAACTCCGATGCGTTCCTGTGGCCGGACCTCTTGTCGAGCTGGCGGGCGGCTCGGAGGCGGAGGTAGGGCTTGGCGTCATCGACGCCGCCCTCCATGAGAGTGACGAGGAAGCGCACAAGCCGCTCGCCACCGTCGGTCTCCCTGCCGATGAGGTCGGCGAGCGGGTGTTCAATGGTTGTGGTGTCGGTTGTTGGAAACATCAGTTCTATTATAAAGGGTGTGTCAAGATGCCGTCCAGCCTGGTCTGTGTTCAGAAACTGTTCAGACTTGAGGGGACCCCCATCTCAATCTTCCCCCGCGGAGCCGGGGGAAGAGGTAAGAGCCTCGTCTCCGTCCATTAGATTCGCCAGAATATCTCACGGACGCTGAACAGTTACGCGCCCGACTGGCGGCCTACGAGGGGCCCTTCTGTTGACAAGGCGCCGAACGACACTCAATAATTGCGCGAACGCGCGGACACGGAGCAGTCCCCATGCCCATAGTCAACGAAGGTATCCTGAGCGAGCTCGGCCACGTGAGCAGACCGGCGGAGCTCGCCCACATCAAGGGGCTGTTCGAAAACACCGACCCTCTGATGCAGGAGATGGCCTACGCGCTCATCGGAGGCGACCAGCACACGGTCGACCGGCTGACCCGGCAGGCGCTCGACGACGGCTTCGAGGCGAATACGGTGCTGGACGACGGGCTCATCAGCGGGATGGCGATCGTCGGAGTGAAGTTCAGGGATAACATCATATTCGTCCCCGAGGTACTGGTCGCCGCCCGCGCCATGAAGGCCGGAATGGCGCACATAGAGCCGATACTATCGGCGTCCGGCATCGAACCGGTCGGGATAGTCATAATGGGCACGGTAAAGGGCGATCTCCACGACATAGGGAAGAACCTCTGCATCATGATGCTGAGAGGAGCGGGGTTCGTCGTACACGACCTGGGAGTCGACACCAAGCCCGACGAGTTCATCGACGCGGTTACCGAGCACGACGCGCGGGCTCTGGGCATGTCAGCGCTGCTCACGACCACGATGCCGAACATGGGCAGGACGATCGAGGCATTCGAGGAGGCGGGGCTTCGGGAGGAGGTCCGCATCATGGTCGGCGGGGCGCCGGTCACCCAGGAGTTCGCGGACGACATGGGAGCGGACGGGTACGGCAAGGACGCCATCGCCTGCGTAGACCTCGCCAAGGAGCTGCTGGGCGCCGGCGCCGAGGCCGCAACCGCTTTCTCCGACTGAGTCTCTACTGCGGTCGTCGCCGACCATCAACTCCGAGACGAGACCCCCATCTCAATCTTCCCCCGCGGAGCCGGGGGAAGAGGTAAAGAAGGTGTAGCAACTCTACGGCCTTTGATCTTCCCCCTCGGAGCAGGGGGAAGAGGCCTCCGAGTGTGGAGATAAGAGAGTGCGCCAGCCTATAGACAGGGAGCGGTACAGGGCCAGCCTGGCCCGGCTGGATGCCATCTTCCGGGACATCTCTGGCTCGGTAAACCGGGTCTCCGCGTGGCGGTGCCCCTACAAGAACGTACACGACCGGTGCACCGCCAAGTTCGGCTGCCGCAACCAGCTCCGCAACGGCGCCGGGGACGAGCTGCCCGTATGCACGGGCAGCGACGAGCTGGACTATCGGAGCGCGTGGGAGGTCTAGGGGCGTCCCCGCAGTGCTAGAATAGCCCCATGGCTCCGCTCTTCCACGAAGGCGACGAGCTCCGGTTAAGCGCCGGCCGGACCATCTTCGACTACGCCGACACGCTGCGGGTGCGGGTGCCCACATCGTGCGGGCGCAGCGGCGAGTGCCACGAGTGCATCGTCGAGATAGTCCGCGGCATGGAGGCGTTGAGCCCTCCGGACAGCTCTGAGGAGTTTCTGCGCGACAGCTTCCGCCTGGCCTGTCAGGCGGTCGTCCTCGACCCGGAGGCGGACATAGAGTTCGCCGTCCTGCGCCGCCAGCCTCGTATTCTTACGCAGTCCGTCCGGCGCAGCGTGGAGCTCGACCCGATGACCGTCCGCCGGGGCGACGGTGTTTTTTCTGGAGCAGAGCGGATCGACGACTATAGAGGACGCATCTTCGGTCTCGCCATCGACCTGGGCACCACGACGGTCGTGCTCAACCTCGTCGATCTCGAGAGCGGCGAGGTGGTGTACACCGCCTCCTTCGAGAATCCCCAGAGGTTCGGCGGCAGCGACGTCATGCACCGCATCTCCTACGACGGGGGCCCTAACCGCGGCGAGCTCCAACAGGTGATGCTGTCGGCCGTCAACTTCGAGATCGGCGAGATGGCGCGCAGGCTGCGGGCTCAGGGCGTGCACCGGCGGAGGATCTACGAGGCGGTGATCGTCGGCAACGCAACCATGCGCGACATCTTCTTCGGCATCGACGTCCAGTCCATAGGTGAGAAGCCCTACAAGTCGCTGATCGAGCTGGAGGCGGAGCTGGGGCTCAGGGACGGCACCTCGCTGAGCACGACCGCAGGTGAGCTGGGGCTCAGGGTCTTTCCGGAGGCCGCAGTCTACGGAGGGCCGCTGATCGGGTGCCACGTCGGCGCGGACGTGGCCGCCGGCATCCTGGCCGTCGGACTGGACGAGGAGGACGAGGACGTCATGCTCGTGGACGTCGGCACCAACACCGAGGTGGTGGTCGGCAACCGGCGCCGCATGATGGCGGCATCCTGTCCCGCCGGCCCCGCGTTCGAGGGCGGTCAGGTGACCTACGGGATGCCGGGGTACGACGGCGCAATAGAGTCCATAGAACTGTCAAACGGAAGGGTCGAGTACAGCACGATAGGCGGTGTAGAGGCGCAGGGCATCTGCGGCTCCGGGCTCGTCGACGCGCTGGCCGAGCTCCGGCGCACGGGCCGGATGTCCGAGCTGGGCGTCTTCCGCAACGGAAGCAGCACCTTCCAGCTGGCGCCCGAAAGAGGCATCGTCCTCTCCAGGCCCGATATCAGCGCGCTCGCGCAGGCAAAGTCGGCCAACTACTCCGGTCAGTACATCGCGCTCAGGCGGTACGGTGTGAGGCCGGAAGGTATATCGCGGATGTATCTCGCCGGGGGCTTCGCCAACTACGTCAACATCGAGAACGCCGTCTCGATCGGCTTCATCGCCAACCTGCCGGAGGAGCGGATCGTCAAGGTGGGCAACGCCGCCCTAGAGGGCGCGACTATAATGCTTCTCTCGCGCCGCATGCGCAGCAGGATCGAGGAGCTGGTAGGGACGGTGGAGCACATAGAGCTGGAGACGACGCCCGACTTCTTCGACATATTCGTCGAGGGCTGCATGTTCAAGCCGATGGGAAGCTGATAGAGGATTTCGACGATGCCGGCCAGACGCTCGCCGGACGCTTCGGATCAATTGCTTAAGCGTATCCTGGACGAGAAGGAGAAGCGGCACAGGCGCCAGGCGCGGATGAGCTTCGCGCGCAAGCTCGCCGTGCTGGACGCCATGTTCGAGGACGCCAAGCGCACGGCCCGAAGGCCCGACAACACCACTGGAAGGGACTGCAGATGACCAAGAAGGTGCTGGTTACCGACTATGTATGGCCGAGCGTCGAGCCGGAACGGGCCGTTCTGGCCGAGGCGGGGGCGGAGCTGATCGTCGCTCCCGACGGGGAAGAAGAGACGCTCGTCTCGATGGCCCGGGACGTGGACGGCATCCTGACCTGCTTTGCGAAGGTCACCGACGCCGTGGTCCGGGCCGCGGAGCGGTGTGTCGTGATCGGCAGGTATGGCGTGGGCGTCGACAACATCGCCGTCGATACCGCCACGGAGCTGGGCATCGCCGTCACCTACGTCCCCGACTACTGCGTCGACGAGGTGTCGGATCACGTGATCGGCCTGCTGCTAGCGTGGAACCGGCGAATCGTCCTCTTCGACAACTCGGTCAAGACGACCGGCTGGGGAAGCGTGCCGTTGACGATGCGCATGATGCGGCTGAGGGGCAAGAGGCTGGGCATCGTAGGGTTCGGAAGGATCGGGCAGTCGGTCTGCGCGAAGGCAAAGTCCTTCGGTCTCAAGGTGCTGGCGTACGACCCGTTCATCTCCGAAGAGTCGGCGGCGACGCTGGGAGCGGACGTGGTAGACATGCCGACCCTGCTGTCGGAGTCCGACTTCGTCACGCTCCACGCTCCGCTTACGCCCGGCACCACGAACATGATCGGACGGGCCGAGCTCGCCTTGATGAAGCCCGACGCCTTTCTCATCAACGCGGCCCGCGGCCCGCTCATCGACGAGGAGGCGCTCCACGAGGCGCTGACGCAAGGCGGGATCGCCGGGGCGGGCGTCGACGTCCTGGTCGACACGGCCCCGCCCCCCGACCATCCCCTGCTCAAGCTGGACAACATGCTGGTGACGCCGCACGTCGCCTTCTTCTCCCAGGAGTCGACCCTGGAGCTGGAGCAGCGCGCCGCCGGCGAGGTCGCCCGCGTGCTGCATGGCAGGATGCCGGACAACCTGGTGAATCCCGCGGTGCTGCCCCACGCGCGGGCCGACCTGGCAGCGGAATAGTGGCCGCCTCCCCTGCGAAGATCATCGGGTACGCCGACCGGTTCAGCGCGCAGCCGGGCGAGACCATCCGGTTCATGGTGAGCTGCGAGCTGCCCGCGTACCGCGCGGAGATCGTGCGCCTGATCCACGGGGACTCGAATCCGGCGGGGCCGGGCTTCAAGGAGGAGCCGGTCCCGACCTCCATCGGAGGCGAATACCGGGGCAGGAGGCAGGAGATCCACGCAGGCTCATACGTCGTCGTGCCCGACTCGCCGGTCATGGAGCCGGTCGACGGCCTGACCATCCAGGCGTGGATATTCCCGACGACCCCGGAGAAGGGCCTTCAGGGGATCGTGACGAAGTGGTCGTCCGCGGACGGGGCCGGCTACGGTCTGTTCATCGGAGACGGCGGCGACCTCGAGCTCCGGGTGGGAGGAGTCGACGGCGTCCGCCTACTCGGAACAGGGGCGGCGCTGAGGGCCTCTCAGTGGTACTTCGTCGCGGCCTCCTATGACGCCGAAAGGGGTCTGGCCACCCTGCTACAACGACCGTTGACTATCTGGCCTGACGACTCGGCGGCCGATGTCCAAGCGGTGATCGGCCCGGCCACGCCCTCTGCGTCGGACGGGCCGGCCATCATCGGAGGCTACCGGCTGGGCGACGGCGACGGTCCTCCGTCGGTGGCGAGCCACTTCAACGGCAAGATCGACTCCCCGAAGCTGTTCGGACGAGCGCTCACGGCTCCCGAGATAGAGGGGCTCCGACTCGGCGGCCCATCATCTTCCGGCCTCGAAACCGAGGCGCTGGCCTGGTGGGACTTCGCCCGCGACTTCTCAACTGCACACGTCGAGGACAGGTCGGGCAACGGGCTGCACGGGCGGACCGTCAACATGCCCGGACGGGCCTTCACAGGGCACGACTGGGACGGCTCCGAGGCGAGCTTCAGGCACGCGCCGGAGCAGTACGGCGCCATCTACCTGCATGACGATGACCTCGAGGACGCGGGCTGGGACGCCGACTTCGAACTCCGCGTTCCGGAGAGGATGAGGAGCGGCGTCTACGCCGCCCGCCTGGAGGCCGACGGAGCGGTAGACCACGTCCCGTTCTTCGTCCGTCCGAAACGGGGAACGGCCACGGCGCCAATCCTGTTCCTGGCGCCGACGGCTACATACCTGGCCTACGCCGGGTTCCACGGCTTCGCCAGCGAGACCAGCGCCGAGCGCTACGAGCAGCTGATTGGCCGCCCGCTGAAGATGGACTTCCCCGGGACGCCGGAGGAGGCGTACGCGGTGGAGAACCGGCTGCTCAGCATGTACGACCGGCACTCAGACGGCAGCGGCGTCACCTACTCGTCCCGCCTGCGTCCCATACCGAACATGAGGCCCGGATACCGGATGCCTCTGCTCGGCCTGGGCGAGGGGCACCCCTACTTCTTCTCGGCCGACCTGCACCTCGTCGACTGGCTGGAGAGCCAAGGGTACGAGTACGACGTGGCGACCGACGAGGACCTTCACGCGGAGGGCGAGGAGCTCCTGGCGCCCTACCTGACCGTGGTCACCGGCACCCATCCCGAGTACTGGTCGGGAGCGATGCTCGATGCCCTGGAGAGCTATCTCGCCGGCGGCGGGAGGCTCATGTATCTCGGCGGAAACGGCTTCTACTGGGTCACGTCGTACGACCGGGAGCGGCCCCACGTGATCGAGGTGCGGCGGTGGCACGGAACGGAGACCTACGAGGCGGAGCCGGGCGAGTACTACCACAGCACGACCGGAGAGCTGGGCGGGCTGTGGCGCTTCCGGGGGAGACCGCCCCAGCGTCTGGTCGGAGTGGGATTCACCTCGCAGGGGTTCGACTACAGCCTACCCTACGAGCGGCGCGCCGGGAGCGCCGACCCGCGAGCAGCCTTCATCTTCGAGGGCGTGGGCGCGGACGAGCCGATCGGCGACTTCGGTCTCGTCCTGGGAGGGGCCGGCGGCCTCGAGGTGGACCGCGCCGACGAGGCGCTCGGCACGCCTCCTCATGCACTCGTGCTGGCGACTTCGACCGGCTTCTCGGACGTATACCAGCACGCCGTGGAGGAGATCGTCAGCATGAACCCGGGCCAAGGCGGCGCGGAGAACCCCCTAGTCAGGGCGGACATGGTGTATATGGAGGGCCCCAACGGGGGCGCCGTCTTCTCGGTCGGCTCCATCTCGTGGTGCGGCTCACTGTCCCACAACGGCTACGACAACAACGTGTCGCGCATCACCGGCAACGTCCTCCGGCGCTTCTCCTCGGAGGAGCCGGTAGGCTGAAGCGGACCGGAAGGGGAAAGATGCAGGAGTCGGCCCACCCGAAAAAAATCCGGCTCGTCGAGACCTTCCGCAATCTGTTCTACACCCCTGTCTACGCGGCGGTCGGCGGCGGTTTTTTCTACCGTCACGGGCTGAGTGTGCTCTTCAATACGGCGCCGGCTGACCGCGGGCCATTGGCCATGCTCAGGGACGGCTCCGCGGACATCGTCCAGACCGGTATCAGCAGGAGCCTGATGGCGCTGGACGAGGGCGACGAGGAGGCGCCGCTGCACTTCGCGGAGATCAACCGACGCGACGGTTTTTTCATTCTGTCGCGGAGACCGGTCGGGGAATGGTCGTGGAGACGATTGGAGGGCGCCGCGCTCATTCCCGTCGGCTTCACGCCGGTCCCGTGGATGTCGCTCAGGCGGGCGCTGTCGATGAACGGCGTGGACGCCGGCCGCGTCCGGCTGCTGCCCGGCCTGACCGCCGAGGAGGCGATGGACCGCTTCAGGACGGGAAAAACCGAATACGTCCACCTTCCCCATCCGCAGGCACAGGAGCTGATCGACGAGGGGACGGGGCATCTCGCCGCAACCGTAGGGCCGGCGCTCGGACACATCTGCTACAGCTCTTTCGCATCGTCGCCGTCCCTGCTCAGGGACAGCCCGGGCACGGTCTATCGGTTCGTGCTCGGCTTCCACGACGCCCAGAGGTGGGTCGCCTCTCACGACGCGGCTGAGATCGCGGACGCCGTGTCCCCCTTCTTTGCGGACAGGCCCCGCCCTCAGCTCGAACGCGCCATCGAGGCGTACAAGCGCCAAGACACCTGGGCGGAGGACCCGCTGATACGAGAGGGGGGATTCACCGCCATGCGCGACCTGCTCATCGACGGCGGGCTGGTCAAGGGGCGCCACCCGTACGACAGGCTCGTCCGCCCCGACTTCGCCCTGCGGGCGATAAGAGACGTCAGCAGCTCGTGACGTGGTAGCTGTCGTTTATGCAGATGGGCGACCAGCCGCTTCTGTCGAACCGGAACCTTGTGATCGAGCAGTTGTCGAGCGCGATCCTCGTGATCAGCCCCTCGTCGAATCCCATCAGGTAGTGCATCAGGCACTTCGTCGCCGCGCCGTGGCCGACGACAGCCACCGTCAGCGACTGCTCCGAAGCCACGACCTCCTCGTTGTACACGATCTCGTCCTCGATCCAGCCTGACACGCGGCGCTGCACCATCCTGTGGGATTCGCCCTCGGGCGGGATGAAGTGCGACGCCTTGGTCCTGAGATAGGCCACCAGCTCGGGCGTGTAGACCTCGTCGGCGCGGAGCCCGCGCCAGCCGGGCATCTGCTGCTCGATCAGCGCGTCCACTCTCGGAAAGGGGCGGCCTCCCTCTCCCATCGCCTCCAGCATCGTCTCCGTGGTCTGGACCGCTCTGACCAGGCTGGAGCTGTAGACGCGGTCGAACGACCTTCCCTCTCTCTTCAGCCTCTCACCGAGGCGCCGGGCCTGGATGAACCCACGGTCGGTAAGCGGGGTGTCGAAGTCGGCGCCCGCGACGAATCCCGGGGTGGCGTTCGACTGCGACTCGCCGTGCCGTATGAAGTAGAAATCGCACTCGAAGTCCTGGTGTATCAACGGTTGCTTCTCCTCCCGTTCTCGGCTGCGCTGATTGGCCACAATCGATTGTAGTCGATCCACGCTGACGGAGGCCACGCGCCCGTCACCCCCGGGTACTTCGCTCCGCTCAGGACGACATTGGGAGAAGACCTCTCATCTCAGTCTTCCTGCCTGGCGGCAGACAGGCCCCGCGGACGAGGGAAGAGGTGGAGGCCGTGAAATCCGGATCAACTGCCAGCTATCAGGTAGTGTCAAGAGTTGTGTGTAGATTTTGCACACTTGACGTTACGCTACCCACTGTCATCGCCGGGAGACTTCACGCGGGCTTGCGGTTATAATGGTGGCCGTGTCAGATAGCAGCACTCTACGCCCGCGAGCGGGCGAATAGACGGAGGTAGCAGATGGGAGACCGTTTGGCGGGAAAGGTGGCGGTCGTCACCGGGGCGGGCCGGGGCATCGGCCGAGGAGTGGCGCGGCTGTTGGCTGAAGAGGGGACGTCCGTCGTCGTCAACGACCTGGGGACCGAGGTCGACGGGACGGGCTCCTCGCACGCGCCGGCAGACCGGGTCGTCGAGGAGATCAGTGCCGGCGGCGGCCAAGCAGCCGCGAGCTACGACGACGTCGCCACCATGGAGGGCGCGGAGAACGCCATCAAGACGGCCGTCGACAGCTTCGGGCAACTGGACGTGCTGGTCAACAGCGTGGGCTGCATCAGAGACCGGATGATCTACCAGATGACACCTGAGGAGTGGGACATCGCCATCCGCAACAACCTGAAGGCGATGTTCGCACCGAGCAAGTTCGCCGCGATCCTCTTCCGGCAGCAGCGCAGCGGGCGCGTCGTCAACATGGTATCCGACGCCGGCCTGGGCGACATCGGCAGATCGAACTACGCGGCGGCATCGGAGGGAGCGATAGGACTGACGCGCACCGTGGCGAGGGACCTGGGCAGATACGGCGTCACCTGCAACGGCATCTCGCCGCTCGTGGAGACCCGCCTCTTTCCCGGAACGGTCGACGAGTACCGGGTGGTCGACTGGCCTCTCCCGACCCCGGACCAGAGGGCCGGCATCGGCCCCTCCCCGGCGGTATCCGAGTGGGATGGCCCGGGCTCCCCGGATGATCCGGGCAACGTGGCCCCTCTCGCCGTCTACCTATCGACCTACGCCTCTCCCAACATAAACGGCTACATCTTCGGAGTCCGGAGGGGCGGCATCTTCCTCTACTCCAACCCGGAGGTGGAGAGGTCCATCGACAAGTGGGGCACCTTCACGATGGACGAGATGGACGTGCTGGTTCCCAAGATGATCGGAACCGGGTTCTAAGAGCCGTACATCACAAGACAGCAAGACGCGGAAGCGAGGTTCGACAAAATGGGGAATAGACTTGAGGGAAGGGTGGCCATCGTGACCGGGGCCGGGCGCGGCATCGGCAGAGGAGTGGCCCTGCTGTTGGCCGAGGAGGGAGCGTCCGTCGTCGTCAACGACCTCGGCGGCGCGGTGGACGGCACGGGAGACTCTTCAGGGCCGGCGGACGAGGTCGTACAGGAGATCCGCGCGGCGGGAGGAACCGCCATCGCCTCGCCTGAGTCGGTGGCCGAGTTCGAGACGGCCGCGAAGACGGTGCAGATGGCGATCGACGAGTTCGGGCGCGTCGACATCCTCTGCCACGTTGCCGGAATACTCAGGGACCGCATGGTCTTCAACATGACGGAGCAGGAGTGGGACGGAGTGCTGCAGGTGCACCTGTACGGCGCTTTCAACATGGTCCGCAACGTCATCCCGCACATGATCGAGCAGGAGTACGGGCGCATCGTTCTTTTCTCTTCAGGGTCCGGCCTCGGCGCCTCGGGGCAGGCCAACTACGCCTCCGCTAAGGAGGGCATGGTCGGCTTCGCCCGGGCCCTGGCGAGGGAGCTGGAGCCCTTCGGGATCAGCGTGAACGCCGTCTATCCGGGAGGCGCGACCCGGATGACGGAGACGGTGCCGGACACGGCCCGCCAGATACGGGAGGAGGCCCGCGTGGCTGCCGCCGCGACGGCCACGGGCCAGGGCGCCCCCACCATGCAGGCGCAGGGCGCTCCGATCGAGGGGCCGCCCGAGGCGATGGACCCGGGCAACAACGCTCCCAAGTCGGTCTATCTCTGCACCGAGGAGGGCGGCGACATCACCGGCCAGGTGATCGGCGTGAGCGGCTGGCCCATGACTCTGTACGGGCCCCGGCGCGTGGTCAAGAGCATCCACAAGAACGGGCGCTGGACGATAGACGAGCTCGACGACCTGATCCCGATATCGCTGGGCGCGGGCCTCGTCAACCCGGTACCACCCCAACCTCCGAGGAGATAGGGGCAGACGCCATGAGCTGGGTCGACCTGGCGGTCATCGTCATCGTGGCCGTCAGCGCCCTCATCGGTATGAGAGTCGGGATTGTCGGCGGCGGCGTCACCGCTGTCGGAGGGATAGTCGGCTGGCTGCTCGCCGGACAGTTCGCAGATGACGTGGGCGGGCTGTTCGACAGATGGATCAACGTCGACACCGTGGTCACCGTGCTAGCCTACGCGGCCATCGTCTTCGCGGGCCTCGCGGGAGGCGTCTACGCTGCGAGGATCGGCAGACCCCTCCTGGCGGCCTTCACCCTTGGCCTCAGCACGATGACCGACCGCCTCGGCGGGCTGGCGCTCGGCCTCATCATCGGACTGGTGATGTCCGCCGCCATGGTCGTCCTGCTGAGCAGGGCAGCCTACAGCTTCGAGCTGCCGGAAAGGGGGCTCGTCGGGGAGGCGACCACCAGGGTCAGCCGTCAGCTGACCGCCCTGGAGGTCAGGGAGAGCATGGAGAGCTCGTTGACCGACTCGGGCTTCGTCCGGGCGCTCGTCAAAGTGGCCGACGCGCTGCCTTCGGGCGCTCTCGGATTCATCCCGTCGGACTTCGAAGTAACGTTCGACCTTCTCGGGGAGGAGATCGAACGGAAAGGCGGTTAGTCTTCCCCAGCTCGTCAGACAGCGTCACGTCCCTCAGCTCGCCGGTCCTGGTGGTCAACCAGAACTACCAGCCTCTCAATATCTGCAACGCCCGGCGGGCGATCATCCTGATAGACCGAGGCAAGGCGGAGCTTCTTGCCGACGGGCGGGGCGCGGTGCACAGCGTCTCCCGCAGCTTCCCGATACCGTCGGTCATCCGGCTGGTCTACATGGTGAAGCGTCCGCTTATGAGGCGGAGGCTGTCTCGCAGGGCCATATTCTACCGGGACGGCTTCGCCTGCCAGTACTGCGGCAAGGAGACGAGGGAGCTGACGCTCGACCACATTCGTCCCCGCTCAAGGAACGGGTCACACGAATGGGAGAACGTGGTCAGCGCCTGCATTCCCTGCAACCACCGGAAGGCCGGCCTGACGCCAAGGGAGGCCGACATGAGGCTCCGCAAGGAGCCGAAGGCGCCGCGGCCCAACCCGTACTACATCTTCCACCACAGGCCCATCCTCGACGAGTGGCGCCCCTTCATTCCCTGGGTGGAGTAGGAGGAACCTGATTTGACCGAATCTCTCGCTCGCATCAGTTCGCGCAGGCCTTGGGTAACCATCGGCATATGGTTTCTGTTGGTTCTAGTTGCTCTCGGAATCATTGGCCAGTGGCTTCCCACTGCCACTACCACGGAACTGCGCTTGATCCCAAGGTTCGGCGAGGTTGAGTCGGTCACAGTCAACGAGCTGCTGGAAGGCAGCCCTATCGAGCCTCCGCCTGCTGAAATCGTCATCATTCAGTCAGAAGCGCTGACGGTGGACGATGCCGCGTTTCGGAGGAAAGTCGAAGATGTCACCAGCAAACTCCGCGCTCTGGGACCGGACATAGTAGAAGGCGGGGTGAACTACTACGAAGCGTACGCCAACAATCCGCCGGATTCTCTCGCGCTGGTTTCGACGGATCGCAGAAGCGCCATAGTGGCCCTCCAGCTTACCGGCTCGATCGGGGAGGCTCTCGAGAACGTGGAGGAAGTCATCCACGTCGTTCAGGAGGCGGACCGCCAGGACGGTTTCCGCGTGCTGATCGTCGGTGATGCGAGCAGCCGATACGAGCAGGCGGAATTGTCGGTGATGGACCTAGAGCAGGGTGAGCGGATCGGCATCCCGGTGGCGCTCCTCATCCTGCTGGTGCTCTTCGGCGCAGTCGTGGCTGCATTGATACCGATAGGTCTGGCGATCGTTTCGATTCTGATCACGCTGGCGATAGTGGCAGTCATAGGCAACATCTTCGGGGAGCTGGTCTTCTTCGTGCTGCTATGGATAACGATGATCGGTCTTGCGGTGGGGATAGACTACTGCCTCTTCGTGGTGTCCCGCTTCCGCGAGGAGCTGGCGCGGGGGCTGAGTACGCAGGAGGCGGTCATCAAGGCAGGGGCGACAGCCAGCCGTACGGTGTTCTTCAGCGGTATGACAGTGGTTATCGCGCTCCTCGGCGTGTTCATCGTCCCACACACGTTGTTCTTCGCGACGGCCCTTGGCGCAATCGCGGTTGTCGTCGTTTCGGTTGCAGCGACGCTCACGTTGCTCCCTGCCGTTCTCATGGTGCTTGGGCCGCGTGTAGACCGCTTCCGGCTTCCGTTCCTTCGAAGAGCGACAGCTGGAGCTTCCGAGGGACAGCGCGAAGGTTTCTGGGAGTTCATAACGCGGAAGACGATGCGGTTCCCCGTGCTCAGCATCCTCGTGGTTGGCGGACTGATGGTATGGGCATCGGTGTACTACTTCGGCATCAACACCGGCTTCAACAGCGTCGAAACTTTCCCGGAGGATTCACATACCCGTGAGGCTTTCGGCGCGCTGGAAGAAGATTTTCTCCTCGGGTACGGTTCTGCCAACCCTGCCAGGATTGTTATCAACGGAGACATCAGCGATCCGGCGGTGGCTGGAGCCCTCCAGAAGTTCAATCAGTCCATAGCCGATGACCCTGAGTTGGTTGCCCTTCCGCCGGTTACTCATGGCAACCTGACTATAATCTCTGTGCCGGTGCCGGGCGCTCCAAGCGGCGAGGATGCCTTTGACCTGATAGACCGGCTGCGGAACAACTACGTTCCCGCGGCGTTCTCCGGCGTTCCGGCAGAAGCATACGTGGGTGGCATCTCGGCCGACTACATGGACTTCAACGAAGGGCTCACCACCTATCTTCCTATCATCTTCGCGTTCATCCTTGGCGTGAGTTTCGTCCTTCTGCTGATCGTCTTCCGTTCCATCATTATCCCCATCAAGGCGATCATAATGAACCTCCTCTCGGTAGGCGCTGCCTACGGGTTGATGGTGCTCGTCTTTCAGAAAGGCGTCGGCGCGGATATCTTCGGGTTTCAGCAGATCGAGACTATTGAGGCGTGGCTGCCCTTGGTGCTCTTCGCCATCCTCTTCGGGCTGTCGATGGACTACCACGTCTTCATGCTCAGCCGCATCCGTGAGCGTTACGACCAGACGCACGACAATGCCGAGTCCGTGGCATACGGCCTCCGCTCCACCTCCAGCCTCATCACCGGCGCGGCGCTCATCATGGTGGCAGTTTTCAGTGGGTTCGCCTCGGGCGATATGGTTGTCAATCAGCAGGCGGGGTTCGGACTTGCCGTGGCCGTCTTGCTGGACGCAACGCTGGTACGCAGCATCCTCGTTCCTGCTAGTATGCAACTGCTCGGCTCGCGGAACTGGTACCTGCCATCCTGGCTGAGCTGGCTTCCCGATTTGCGGGTAGAACCGCAAGAAGAATGAAGTTTGGTTTGTAGTGTCGAAATCAGAGTTGATGCGAGGTGAGCAATGAGCACAGAGGGAATGTTCATACCGTCTGACTACAGGCACGGTTATGAAAAGGCCCGCGCAGTTGCGCCCGACATCGCGGACAAATACATCGCACACACACTTATTGGAGACCCGCTGCAGCCGGCGGAATCTCTTCTCGGCCACAATCAACATCTTCCATATGACCGCTATCGCCCGATCCACCCTCTTGTAGCGTCTGGCCGCATCCGTCCTGAGCCGCAGCGCCGCAAACGGCGGCTCCCCAGATACCCAGGTGTCCGTCCCCGACCACCAGCCTGGGGCAGTTGAGCCTCAGGGTCAGTCGTCTGCTCTGAAATCCCCATCTTGCGGCAGACCTCCACCACCGACGTACCGTTCTCCGCCTGCCGAAGGGCGAAGGCTATCTGCTCCGGCGTGTACCGGGATCTCTTCATGGACTGGTCCTCCTCTCAACGTCTTGCACTTCCACAAAACTAACATCCCGCGTGGACCATAATCTGGGGTCAAGACCACTTGCGAGAGACTTGCAGAGCACACGCAACTCCTCACCGTGTATAATTAGCCCTGAATAGAGGTGGCCCTGCTTGAGAGCCTTCTGGTTCGGCGCTGCGGTCGGTGGAGCGTGCCAGCTAAGAGAGCAGTGTGGGCAGAGTCGGGATGATGGGCGAAGCAGCAATCGGCTCTCGCTCTCCAACTTCTCTCTCCCTTATATTCACGACCTGGTGCGATGACACTCGTATCGGACGGATAGGATTGCTGTTATTGACAATTTCAGTTCTGCCCCAACAGCCGCTCTTAGCTTTACGGGGTTTTCGTCCGAACTTCTAGAATGTCCGGAATCGCTACGTGGGGACGTGCGATGAAGATCACCGGCGTAGAGATATCCGTCTTCGAGACGGAGCGCGGGTCCAGGACTTTCGACCTTGGACTGCTGCCCGGCATGGGCAGGGACAGGTGGATCCACGAGGGCCCGGTGCATAGTCCCGGGCAGTTGCAGGTGATGCACGTCATGACCGACGAGGGCGTCGAGGGCCTCTGCGACGTGCCGAGCTACACGGCGCCGATGTCCGGAGGCACCTTAGAGCAACTACGACGCCTGGTCGTCGGCGAGGATCCCCTGTACCGCGAGCTGCTCTATCAGAAGCTCCACACCGGAACGCGATGGGTCTACTTCCATCCGGGTTGGGCCGGCACATTCGACAACTGTCTGTGGGACATCGTCGGCAAGGCGGCGGGCCTGCCGGTCCACGCCATCATGGGGCGTGTCAGGGACTCCGCGCCAGCCTACATGAATATCGGCGGCCCGACCAAGGAGCTCGCCGCAGAGGACGCCGTCCGCGCGGTAAACGCCGGCTTTCCCGCAGTCAAAGACCACTTCTACCATCCGGTGGACGAAAACATCCGGTGGCTCCAGGCTGTCCGGGAGGCGGTTGGAACTGACATCGACGCCATGCACGACCCGGTCGCGATCTATTCGTTTGAGCAGGCGGTTCGCGTCGGCCACGCTCTGGAGGAACTCAACTACCGGTGGATGGAAGAGCCGCTACCCGAGCGCTACCTCTCGAAGATGAAGGCTCTTTGCGACACGCTGGACATTCCCATCCTAGCACCGGAGACCATGATGAACGACGTGGACTTGTCGGCCCAGTGGCTGATCGCTGGCGCCGCAGATATAGTCCGCGCGAACGCGCGGCACGGGACCACGCCGGTGCTCAAGCTGGCCCACCTCGCAGAACTGCATGGCACGTCTATCGAGCTGAACAGCATCGGGGGCCTGGGAGGCCTGGTCCACGCTCACCTGCTCGTCAGCGTGCCCAACACCACATATTACGAGTACTTCGGCGGAGAGCGCGAGCAGGCCAGCCGGGAGTTCGGTATAACCAACCCCATCGTGCCCCACATGGGCCGGATCGCCCCGCCGGACGGGCCGGGCTGGGGCGCGGAGTGGGACTTGGACTACTTCGAGTCTAAAAGGGTCGCGAAGATTTAGGGGCCTAAGGCGACCAGAGCCGAAGCCGCTCATGCGCTCCATGGTCGCACGAAAACTCGTGAAAGCCTAACTCAATTGAGCCGTAGGCGATCACGCCCCGTCAAGTATCCGTGTCAAATATCAAGTTCTAGTTCTGCCTTGAAATGGACTGGGCAGGCGGTTAGTGGCACATCACCGAGTAAAATGCATTGCCATGACACAGGAATCGCCGCCCTGCAGCTTCGTGGTGTCGGCGGCTCCTGATCCCTACGGCAGTCCCTCTTCGGCCGAGAACTTGCGCAGCACGTTTCCGGTTATCTTCGACACGGGGTTGTCGTAGCCGCTTTGGGATAGGGAGCCGCACCAGGCGATGGAGCCGACGGAGAAGACTCCGCCTCCGTTCGGGCCCTTGAAGTAGACCATGTCGGCACGGACGTCCGGGCTCATCGACCCGCCCTGTCGCGGATCGGTCGAGAATAGCTCCTCGACGCAGTGCTGGTACTCGTCCGAGAGGCCCCACGCGGTGGCGACGACCAGCGCCTGGGGAGGCGTTCCCAGCGCCGGATCGGCACGGTCGACCTCGAAGCCGGCCGCTCCGCCCATCACGAGGCCGCCATCCCCTATCGGCTCGTCGCCGCCGACGCCCTCGAATATGAAGGCGGCCTCCGGCCTGAAGCTGTCCGGCTTCCTCTGGTAGGGTATCCCCGGACCTGAGCCCTGAGAGGCAAAGCCGACTCCCGTGATACGCTGCGGCGCCCTTCCGCGCGATCTCCAGACGCCTCCCAGCTCTCCGGTGGTGCTGTGGTGGTACTCGCCCGGCTGGGCCTTCCATGGGCCGGTGCCGCCCCAGCGCCGGATCTCGATTACGTGGGGCCTCTCGGGATCGAGGGAGGTGACCCAGTAGAAGCCGTTGCCGCCGAGGTACATCAGGCGGCCGCCCGCCGACAGGTACTCCTCGAGCCCGTCGAGCATCTGATCCGTCCAGTACTCCGGGTGGGTGCCGGTCAGGACGACCTTGTAGGGAGCCAGCGCGGCGGCGCCCTCGAAGTGGAGGTCCTGGTCGGTGAGCACATCGTAGTTGAACCCCTTGACCTCCATCCAGTCGAGCAGATGGAGGTCGGCTCCCAGGATGTGCGGCCCCATCGTCCTCTCGTCCGAGCCCATGCCCCGGTACTTGGGGCTGAGGTTCAGGATGGGGCGGAGGCGTGTCGAGTAGCAGACGCCGCTGTCGTCGGAGTGGCGGTCGTACAGGCTCAGCAGCTCCTGGTCGATGACGTACCGGTCCTCGGGCAGCCAAGGGTAGTCCTCCGGCATCACGATCCCCATTCTCTCGTAGCGCGCCCTGGTGGAGGGGTGGGAGATGGCGTGGGTATCGGCGTAGGCCATGTAGGTGTTGGTGGGTGCGAGGAACAGGATCGGAGCGGTCGGGCCGCCCCTCTTCGGACGGACGAAGAAGGGCGCGTAGCTCTCCGATCCGGGCCCCTCGCCTGCCCGGAAGCGCACGGCGTAGACGGCGCTTCGGACGTCGTCCGGCACCGTCAGCTCGAAGTCGGGCTCCCAGCGGGCGTCCTCCAGATCGTCGTCGTGGAAGTGGATCGCGCCGTACTGGTCCGGCGCCCTGCGGAAGTCGGTCTCCCGGCCCTGCCAGCCGTGTCCCGTGACCGCCCTCATCGGCATGTTGACGGCCGTGCCGTCGAGCCGGTTGCCCGACACGTCGGCAACCCGCGCGGACGAGGCGTCCACGGCGAAGTCCCAGGCGGCCACCAGCCCGGTCTCGGAGGGAGCCCCCATCTCAGTCTTCCCCCGCGGACGGGGGAAGAGGCAGGCGCCGGCCTCCTCAGGCGAAACGACCCTGTTCCACAGTCGGGGAGCCTCGATCCGGCCGTTGAAGTGGAAGCTCACCGCCGATCCGTCCGCGCAGCCGGCGACTATCAGCGGCGCGTCGTTCTCCGCGGGGCCGCGAGAGGATGTCTCCCTCTCGACGCTCGCGGCGTACTCGTCCATCGCCCACATGCCGGTCTGCCTCTGGTGGAGCGTTATTTTTCTCCGGCTTGAATCGAAGGAGGCCGTCAGGAGGTACCACTGCCCCTCGACGAGCGGGACACCGGTGGAGAGCCGCTCGACGCCCCCGGCCCCGTCGCCGACCCAGAGGGACGGGCTGCCGTCGTCCCCTATAAACAGCCCGTAGCCGCCGTCGCCGCTCCACTTGGTCACCAGTCCCTGGACGCCCTTGCGGGGCGTCGTTGGGTGGACATGAACCTGGATGGTGAAGCTTCCCGTGAGCCGCAGGAGGGGCGAGTCGGGGACCGTGACGTAGGAGCCTATGGGGAAAGACTGCTCCCTGCCAGGATGCAGGCCGTCGGTCGCCGACGGGACCGCCTCCTCCTTGACGCCGGGGCCGTCGGGATTGGGGTCGCCGTGGACCAGCCTGACGAGGTCGGCGCGGTACTGTTCGAGGGTGCAGCTCACCATCACACGAAGTTTTTCTCCGGGCTCGACGCTGAGCATATCCGTGTATCCGACAACGTTCATAACGCGCACCTCATCATGCTGATATTGGCGACCCCATCTCAATCTCCCCCCTCGGAGCCGGGGGAAGAGGTAAGAGCCTCCTCCGGTTCTCTACCGGTGGGGGCGTCCGCCGGGCCACTCATCTACTGTAAAGGACGTCCGTCGTAGTCCACCGGGATGATCGGGAGGCCCAGCTTCCGGAGGCCGGGCTCGATCACCTCACCGTCTCCGACTACCAGGAGCTTCAGGCGGCGGGCGTCCACTCGCTCCGCCGCGACGCGGTGGAGGTCGTCCAGGCTGACCACTCTCACCCCGTCGGAGATGCTGGAGAGATAGTCGTTCGGAAGGCCGAAGACGGCCATTCCAACGAGCTGGCTCAGGAGCTGGCCGTGGGTCTCCATCTGTGCGGGGAGCGCCCTGAGGTAGCCGTCCCGCGCGGCCCGGAACTCGTCCTCCGTTACCGGGCGCCCGCCCGTGATGTCCGAGAACTCCTTGAGAGTCTCCTCAACGGCGTCCACTGTGACCGCCGTCTGGACTGCGCCTCCCGCCGTGAGGGCGGAGATGCTGGTGTGCCATTCGATGGAGGACATGTAGCCGTAGCTGTATCCCTTGTCCTGCCGCAGGTTCATGTTGAGACGGGCGGCGAAGTGGCCTCCGAAGACGTAGTTGAGAAGCGTGAGCGGGAAGTAGTCGGGGTGGCTCCGCTCGACGGTCAGGTGGCCGACCCGGATTACCGACTGGGCGGCGCCAGGCTTGTCGGCGAGGTATATCGTCGGAGTCTCGACATCCGCCGCGAGGTGAGCCGCCGGACCGTCCAACGCAAGGCTGTCGGCAGCCCAACCGCCGAGGCAGGCCTCCGCCCTGGCCATGACCTCCTCGTCGCTGAAGTCGCCGACGACGAGCAGGGTGGCGGCGGACGGCCCGTAGAGTTTTTTATGGTGTGCACGGAGTACGCCCCTTCCCATCACTCGCACCGACTCCTCGGTGCCCGCCGCCGGGTGGCCGTACGGGCTGTCGGGACCGTAGAAGAGGGCGCGCGAGACTCTCATGGCGATCGCCGCCGGGCTGTCGCCGATGCGGCGCAGATCGGTCAGACGCTGGTCTCGGACCCGGTTGAGCTCCTCGTCCGGGAACGTCGGGTTCCGGGCCACATCCGACATGATCTCCAGAGACCGCTCCCAGTTGGATTCGAGGGTCTCCGTCGCCAGCATCACGAACTCGCGCCCGACCTCACATCCGAGACCCGCGCCGAGCATCTCCATCTCGTCCGCAATCTGCAGGCTCGACCGGGTCGACGTCCCTTCGGAGAGCATCGACGCCGTCATGTCGGCCAGACCGTCTTGGCCGGCCGGGTCGGTCGTGGAGCCGGCCCGCAGCAGCAGCCCGTAGGAGACGAGCGGAAGGCCCGGCCTGGGCAGGTAGAGTATCTGCATGCCGTTGGACAGGCTCAGGCTCCTGGCGCTCGGCGGGCCGAAGCGGGGGGCGGACGCGGCCGCAGGCATGACCGACCGGTCTACGGCGGACGCGGCCGGAGTCAGCCGTCTCTCGGGCAGGACCGTGAGTCTGACGAAGGTGTCGCCCAGGGTCGCCGCGGCAACGCGCCTGATGTCGTCCGCGGAGACGCTGCGGTAGCGGGCGACCTCGCGGTTGATGCCGTCGGGATCGCTCGTGTAGGTGTTGTAGTAGTTGAGCAGGTCCGCCCTTCCGTAGAACCCTCCGAGCCGCTCGAGCAGCCGCACGTACTGGAGCTCCGTACGGTTCATCACGCTCGTCAGCTCCGCGTCGCTGATCGGCTCACTCACGACCCGTCCGATCTCCTCGCGCGCCACCGCCTCCACCTCCTGGACGCTCTGTCCGGGGTTGACGGTGATCTGGACCAGAAACTCGCCTGCTATCTCCTGGCCGTGGTGGTAGACGGCGGCGTCACGCGCGATCTGCCGCTCGTGCACCAGCGTCCGGTACAGCCTGGAGCTCTTTCCGGCGCCGAGGACCGCCGACAGGAGATCTAGCGCAGGCTGGTCGTCGTCGAAGTCGGGCGGCGCAGGCCAGGCGAGGTAGAGTCTCGGGAGCTGCACCTTGTCGTGCATCGATAACGACACGCTGCCCCTCAGGTCGGAGTCCATCCGGCCGACCCGGTTGATCGCCGGCCCCGGTTCGAGGTCTCCGAAGTAGCGCTCGACGAGCCGGCGCGCCTCGTCCGGGTCGAAATCTCCGGCTATAGCCAGGCTGGCGTTGGATGGATGGTAGAAGCGGCGGAAGAAGGACTTGACGTCGTCCAGGGTGGCGGCGTCCAGGTCCTCGGGCACGCCTATGGTCATCCAGTTGTAGGGATGCGGCGGGGGGAAGAGCGCCGGCTGGAGCAGCATCGGCGCCATCCCGTACGGCCTGTTCTCGTAGCTCTGGCGTCGCTCGTTCTTTACGACGTCCCGCTGTATGTCGAAGCGCTTCTGGTCGAGCGCGTCCAGCAGAAAGCCCATGCGGTCGGCCTCCAGCCAGAGGGCCAGCTCCAGATAGTTGGACGGAACGGTCTCCCAGTAGTTGGTGCGGTCGTTGGTCGTCGAGCCGTTCAGGCCGGCGCCCACCTTCTGAAGAGGGTCGAAGTAGCTGCGGTTGTGGTGCTTCGAGCCCTCGAACATGACGTGCTCGAACAGGTGGGCAAAGCCGGTCCTGCCCACCTCCTCGTCCTTGGAGCCGACGTGGTACCAGACGTTGACCGCGGCGATGGGAATCGAGTGGTCCTCGTGCAGGATGACGTCGAGGCCGTTGGACAGCGTGAACTTCTCGTGAGAGATAGAGAGCATTTTCTTTCCCCGTTTCCGCCGCGGACGGGAGCCGGAAACGCGGCGGGCCGTCGGATTATATCACCGCAGGCGCGGGCCGGGCTGTGGTAGCATTTGGTCGGCAACTGTTCAGAGTTGATCAGACATGCGGACGACTGGTGGGGCGGATGAGAGATCCCTACCTCTTCCCCCGCAGAGCCGGGGGAAGGTTCCCCCTGAGAGCCGGGGGAAGGGACAAGAGGTCGGCATTTCCCCAAGAGTCTGAACAGTTACTTTGGTCGGCAACTGCCCGGCGTTAGCGCATGACCGGAGGCGATGGTGGACACCCAGGAGCGGCTCGACTCGCTTCTACAGGACTTCGAAACGTTGACAAGGGGGCAGGTCGGCTATCCGTGCAACCAGTCGTACGACTACTCGACGCTGTGGCCCTTCCTCCGGTATAGCGCCAACAACGTCGGGGACCCGTTTCACGACAGCAACTTCAGGGCCAACTCCCATGAGATGGAGCGGGAGGTGGTCCACCTCTTCGCCGACCTGATGCGCCTGGAGCGCGAGCGGGCGTGGGGCTACGTGACCTCGGGCGGCACGGAGGGCAACATGTACGGCCTGTACATGGGGCGCGAGCTCTTTCCGGACGGGGTGGTCTACTTCTCGCAGGACACCCACTACAGCGTCGTCAAGATTCTCAGCGTTCTGAAGGCGCGCAACATAATGATCAGGAGCCAGGAGAGTGGAGAGGTAGACTACGACGACCTGTACGAGACCATTCGGATCAATCGCGCGACGCCGGTCATCTTCATGGCGAACATCGGCACGACTATGAAGGGCGCGGTCGACGACGTCAGCAGGGTGCGCGGCATCCTGGACGACCTGGCGGTGACCAGCTACTACATCCACGCCGACGCCGCTCTGAGCGGGATGATCCTCCCCTTCGTGGACGAGCCGCAGCCCTACGGATTCGACGCTGGGTTCGACAGCGTGGCGATCAGCGGTCACAAGATGATCGGCTCTCCCCTACCCTGCGGAGTCGCGCTGACGAGGCGGGAGAACGTGGCGCGGATCGCGCGCGCCATCGAGTACGTGGGGGTGCTCGACACCACCCTGACAGGCTCCCGCAGCGCCTTTGCGCCGCTGATGATGTGGTACGCCTTCGAGCGACATGGGCTGGACGGCTTCAGGCGGACCGTAACGGAATGCCTGGAGACGGCGGAGTACGCGGTCAGACGCTTCAACGACAGCGGCATCCCGGCGTGGCGCAACAGGAACTCGGTGACGGTCGTCTTTCCGAGACCGTCGGAGGAGGTGGTCCGGAAGTGGCAGATCGCGCCATACGGTGACATCGCGCACCTGATCACGATGCCGCAGATAACGCGGGACACGATAGACGCCGTGGTGGACGACTGTCTTGCAGAGAGAGGAGACGAGACCGGATGACCAGGATCGTCGTCATGGCAGCCAACGAGGTCGGCGTCATCGCCGACATCAGCCGGGTGCTGGCAGACAGCGGAATCAACATCGAAACGATCAGCGCCGAGGCGCTCGGCGACAAGGGAGCCGTCACGCTCACGGCGGACGACTATGACGGGGCGTTGCGGGCGCTTACGGACGCGGGCTTCAAGACGGTGAGCGACGACGCGCTCATCCTCAGCCTCCGAGATGAGCCCGGAGCGCTCGCAAGGGTAGCGGAGAGCCTGAAGGAGGGCGGCGTGAACATACAGAGTCTGCACATACTGGAGCGCCGCGATGGCCTCACGACCGTTGCCATATCCACCGACGACCGCGCAAAGGCGGAGGGGCTGGTGGACCAGGAAGCGGTGGTGTAGAGAGGCCGCGCGGCAGCCGGGAGATCCCCTATCTATGCGAATCACTGACGACGAGGTCCGCCATATCGCGACGCTCGCCAGGATCGGGATGACCGACGACGAGGTGGAGCGGATGCGCGACGAGATGTCGCAGATCCTGGAGAGCTTCGACGTACTCCAACAGATCGACACCGGGGAGGTGGAGCCGACCGGCCATTCGGTCGACCTGGACAGCGTGGTGCGGTCCGACGAGGTGACCGAGTCCTCGCCCGTGGCCGACGTGCTGCTCAACGCGCCCGCCACCGAGGACGACTTCGTAAGAGTCAGGGCCGTGCTGGACGGCTGAACGCCCGGCTACGACTGCTCGACTGCCAAGTTAAATGAACGATTCGGAGATGGTAGGTCTGACCGCTCACCGCGCGCGGGAGTTGCTCGACGGCGGGCAGGTGTCGTCGGTGGAGTTGACGCGGGCCGCGCTCCACCGCATCGCGGACGTGGAGGAGCGCGTGCGGGCGTTCGTGACGGTCACTGAGGACAGCGCCCTGGAGCAGGCGCGACAGGCGGACCGGCGCATCGCCGAGGGATGCGCCGGCCCCCTGACCGGCATCCCCGTACAGGTCAAGGACAACATCTGCACGAGAGGCATCAGGACGACGTGCTCGTCGAAGATGCTGGAGCGGTTCGTTCCGCCGTACGACGCTGCGGTCACGACGAGGCTGCACGACGCCGGCGCGGTGCTGGTCGGGAAGGGCAACCTGGACGAGTTCGCGATGGGCTCCTCCACCGAGAACTCCGCTTTCCACACCACTCTGAACCCGTGGGACCTGGGCCGGGTGCCGGGCGGCAGCAGCGGCGGACCGACCGCGGCCGTGGCGGCCGGGGAGTGCGTCTACGCGCTCGGCTCCGATACGGGAGGCAGCATCCGCCAGCCCGCCGCGCTCTGCGGAGTGGTCGGCATGAAGCCCACCTACGGACTCGTCAGCCGCTACGGCCTGGTGGCCTTCGCCAGCTCCCTCGACCAGATAGGGCCGATCACGAGAGACGTCACCGACTCGGCCCTGGTGCTGCAGACGGTGGCGGGCCACGATCTCCGGGACTCGACTTCGATAGCGTACGACGTCCCGGACTACGTGTCGAAGATCGGACAGGGGGTCGCCGGCCTCCGCATCGGCGTGCCGCGGGAGTACTTCATCGAAGGGCTGGAGCCGGGAGTCGAGGGCGCGGTGCGCAGGGCGGTGGAGGTGCTCGATGGTCTGGGCGCCCGTGTCGAGGAGGTCTCGCTACCCCATACCCGGTATGCGCTGGCCGTCTACTACATCATCGCGCCGTCCGAGGCGTCGGCCAACCTGGCGAGGTACGACGGGGTGAAGTACGGCCACTCGACGAGCGAGCCGGGAAGCATGTGGGACGCGCTGGAGATGACGCGTCAGGAGGGCTTCGGTCCAGAGGTGAAGAGGCGGATAATGCTGGGCAGCTACGCGCTATCCGCCGGGTATTACGACGCCTACTATCTGAAGGCGCAGCGGGTGCGGACCCTCATCCGGCAGGAGTTCCAGCAGGTCTTCGAGCGGGTCGACGCTCTCGTAACGCCAACCTCGCCCTCGGTGGCCTTCAAACTGGGCGACCGGACCGCCGACCCACTCTCCATGTACGTGAGCGACATACTGACGATCCCGGCGAACATCGCGGGGATACCGGGAATATCGGTCCCGGCGGGACTGTCGGACGGGCTGCCGGTCGGACTCCAGCTGCTGGCGCCGCCCCTGGCGGAGGAGACGCTATTCCGCATCGCCTACGCCTACGAGCAGACCACGGAGTGGCACAGGCTGAGACCGTCGCTGGACGGGGCCGGGGAGCGGGAGTGATGTATGATGGCGGTCGAAGACCCCCCATCTCAGTCTTCCCCCGCGGAGCCGGGGGAAGAGGCAGGATCAGAGCAGGGGGTCAGGTAAGACAGAAGCAGGAGGAAGAGTAAGACAGGAGACAGGGCATGGGAGAGCTTGACGGTAAGGTAGCGATCGTAACCGGCGCGGGACGGCTCAGAGGGATAGGCCGCGCGTGCGCAGTGGCCCTCGCCCAGCTGGGAGCAGATGTGGTGGTCACGGGCACCGGGCGCGACCGGGCCACCTTTCCGCCCGATGAGAAGGCCGTCAACTGGCGGGACGTCGAGAGCACGGCGGACCAGGTGCGGGAGCTGGGCCGGCGGGCGCTGACGATGACCGCGGACGTGAGCGACAGCGGGGACGTCCAGACGATGGTGGACCGCACCCTCGAGGAGTTCGGGCGCGTCGACATCCTGATAAACAACGCCGCCTTCGCCAGGGGGCCCGACCGGGTGCCCATCCTCGATCTGGACGACGACATCTTCCAGAAGGTGGTGGATATCAAGATCGGAGGGACGTACCTCTGCACCAAGGCGGTGGCCAGGGAGCTGATCCGGCAGGGAGAGGGTGGAAAGATCGTGAACGTCTCGTCGGTGGCGGGCAAGCGGGGCAGTCCCAACACGCTGGCCTACAACGCGGCCAATTTCGCCGTCGTGGGGATGACGCAGTCGATGGCCAGGGAGCTCGGTCCTCACGGCATAAACGTCAACTGCGTCTGCCCAGGCGCAGTCGACACTCACCGCATGGACGACGTGGGCAGGGGCGAGGAGTGGGAGGATCTGGCGAGAAACACTCCGATAGGCAGGAACGGCACCGACGAGGAGATCGGCGGGTTCATGGCCTATCTATGCACGGAGGCGGCCTCATGGATCCAAGGCCAGTCGATCAACCTCAACGGCGGCACGGTGATGGAGCACTAGGAGGGAGAGGCTATCCGCGGACCGGCAGGACGACGGTCGCCTTGCCCATGACGAGCCGGGTGCCGTCCGGCCCTTCCATCCACACGTCGCACTCGATCTGCCGCTCGCCGTCGGTCTTGTCGGTGACGATGCCCCCGATCTGGTACGGGACGTTGTGACGCACCATCTGCCGGAAGACGAGGTCGAGCGTCTTCAGCGTAACGCTGGGGGCCCACCCTGTGATGGCGTGGGCGACGATTCCGACGCTCATGGCTCCCGGCACGATGGCTCCGGGCAGACCCTCGTCGATCGCCGCCTCGTCGCTCGTGAACCTGTTGGCGCCGCTGTCGCCGCCCCACAGGCCGACGAACGCCCGCACCTGCTCACCGGTGATGGTGCGCTCCACCGGGCCGATGTCGTCGCCCATCTCCACGTCCTCGAAATAGAGATCTCGACCGCTCACTGCCTCTTAGACTCCCTCTGGACGAACGACTCGCGGACGCGCGCGACCAGCTCGCCGTTCCGCCTCGCGAAGCTCGTCTCCCATACTGTGAACACCATCTTGCCGGACCGGCCCGTCTTGGCGTAGACCTCCTTGAGCATGGTGCGCCCCTCCAGCACGTCACCGGCCCGGACCGGAGAGAGGTTGTCGATAGCCTCTCCCGCGAAGAGGCCCATGCTCCCGAACTCGAGCTTGATGTCGGGCCGCGTGATGGTCTGCGTGAACATGGTGCAGATGGCCGGCGACGCGACGGAGCTGTCCGCCGCGCCCGTGACGCGGGCGTACTCCTCGATCATCTCCCCGGTCACCTCTATGGTCCCAATCGGATGCTCGACTCCGAGCAGGCTCCTGTCGAACTTGATGTCGTCGGTGGTCATCCCCTCGTCTCCTCCAGCCGTACCGCCCGGAAGTCCCCCGAGATCAGCTCCCGGACGAGCTCCTGCTCGGTGGCAACAGGACGCTCGAACTCGGTCATGCAGGCGCCGATGGCGCTGACGAGGTGGGCGTCGCTGCCGCCCGTCCCCTTGTAGCCGTGCTCCGCAATCAGCTCCTCGGCGCGCCCCTGCTCCCCCGGCCGGTTGCTGCCGTTCAGATGCTCGACGATCGTCAGTCCACCAAAGTCCGTTCCGTTCCCGATGAACTCGTAGAGGCCGATGCCGAACCTGCCGGGGTGGGCCGGTATGGCGATCCCCCCGGTCTCGGCCGCCACGCTCATGAGCTCCAGAGCGTCCATTTCGACGTCGGCGAGGTCGATCCTCCGGGTCAGCTCCGGGGTGATGCCGAACACGAGGAAGTGGCCCGAACGTGTGTCCAGCTCCGCTCCCTTGAGGATGACGACGTCGCCTTCGGCCGCCAGCGCCGAGTAGTCGCGGTCGAAGTCGAACTGGCGGTGCTCGGTGAGCACGAACCCGTCTACACGATACCCCTTCCGGCGCAGCACGCCAATCCATTTGACGTACTGCTCGACGGTGGCGCGGGAGTCGTCGGAGGCGACGGAGTGGGTGTGCAGGTCTAGGAGCATCGGCCTCGAATCTTAGTGGGCGCGACGCACCGGCGTCAAGGTCGACCAGGCTTTGTGACGAGGACGGAGGCGTGATACCCTTTTCGCTGCCAACATCCGAGACGGAGGCAGTCAATGGACCTGGGAATAGAAGGAAAAGTGGCGCTGGTAACCGGCGGAAGCAGAGGGCTGGGAAAGCACTGCGCGCTGGCGCTCGCAAGGGAGGGTGTGAACGTCGCCATCTGCGGTCGGACGCGGGAGACACTGGATCAGACTCGGAGCGAGCTGGGCGCGTTCGGCGTGAGGACGGCGGCCGTCGTGGCCGACGTCTCGGACCAGAAGGCCGTGGAGCCGCTTCACAGCCAGGTGGTCGACCTGATGGGCGGCGTGGATATCCTCGTCAACAACGTGGGCGGGAGCAGGTCCAGAGATGACATTCTCGGCATCTCGCTGGATGACTTCAAAGCGACCTTCGATGCGAACCTGTTCGGCGGCTTCGAGCTGATGAAGCTGGTCATCCCGCACATGAGGGAGCAGAGGTGGGGCCGGATCATCAACATCGCGTCGATATGGGGGCGCGAGCACGGGGGCAACATCTCCTACATGTCGGCCAAGGCGGCGCTGATCGGCGCGACGAAGCACGCCGCCCTGTCTCTGGCCAGGGACGGCATCCTAGTCAACAGCCTGGCGCCGGGCTCGATAGCTCACGAGGGCGGAGGCTGGGAGAGCTTTCAGAGGGAGAACCCGGCCGAGGTGGTCGACTCCTTCATTGAGCAGAACCTTCCGATGGGCAGGTTCGGGTGGCCGGAGCCCGTGGGCGACCTGGTCGCCTTCCTGGCCTCGGAGCGCGCCGGACTGATCACCGGCGCGTGCATCGTCATCGACGGCGGGCAGGGCTACTCGATGATCTAGACGTGGAGCTGTCGGCTACCGCGCTTCGGCCTCCTCCTCGTCGGGGAGCAGCTGGAGGACGGGGTCCAACGGTCCGCGCAGCGCGGAGTAGAGCACCTGCCGGGGCGCTATCACGACGATCCCGGCCCTGTCGCCGTCCTCCGTCTCGACCATGACCCGATCACCGACCGAGAGGTCGCGTCCGCGCGGGTCGAAGTAACGGACCGAGCCGCTGCGGCCAAACCTGATGCCGACCAGTCCCGGCACGGCTACACCCTGTCAGCGGAGGAGGCCGGCGCGGCCTCGACCGGTCTGGGAAGGCGGAGCATCATCTCCTCCAGAGCGAGCCGCGGGTTGACGTTGCGTTCGAGGTGGAGCCAGGTCTCCTGGACGCATCCGACGGCCGCCACTATGTCGGCAGTCGCCATCGATTCCGCCATCCGGGATAGTTGGCCGGCGAGCGGCAGGTTGACCACGTAGTCGGCCCCGCCCTCCTTCATGAGGAGCAGGTCGCGCCACAGGTCGAGCCACATGCGGAGCTCCTCCCACACCGTCTCCCTGCTACGGAAGAATGAGGAGGCCAGCGACTCGGCGTAGGCGAAGCGGGCCTCGAGGCCCGCCTTGACGACATCGGTGAGCGCCTCCAGTCTGTCGTTCAGGTCCGTCAGGATTTCGCGCCGCTCGACCGCCTCCAACGCCCACCCCAGTCTGCCGCCGGAGCGCCGGGCTATCTCATCGGCGGTGTCTTGGTCGGCGCCGTGCTCATCCCGCAGCACCTCCGCGACGGTCTGCAGCGGCAGTGGGCGCAGCTCCAGCAGCTGACACCGGGACGCGATGGTTGACGGCACGGCGGACGCGTCGGACGAGAGCAGAATGAGGACCACCTTGTCGGGCGGCTCCTCCAACAGCTTCAGGATCGAGTTGGCGGCCTCGTCTGTGAGCCTCTCGACGCCGTCGAAGATGAGAACCCGGAAGCTGCCTTCGAACGGTCTGAGGTTGGCCTCTCTCCGCACCTCCCGCACCTGGTCTATCCCGATAGAGAGGCGGGGGCGCCCCTGCTCTCTGTCGAGGCGCCCGGCGCCGATGACACGCACGTCTGCGTGCAGGCCGCGGGCTATGCGCACGCACTGGCCGCACTCCCCACAGGGTCTGCCAGGATCGGCGCAGTTGAGAGCCGCCGTCAGATCGAGCGCAAGGGTCATCTTACCCACCCTGGCAGGCCCGGAAATCAGGTAGGCGTGGGATGTCCGGCCGATCTCGAGGCCGCGTCTGAGGAGAGTCACGGCCCTGTCGTGGCCTACTGTCTTCCACATGAGTGCACCTATCTCAAGAGGTCGATATCCATGCGCTTGTCGCTGCACGCACGCGCGGTCATGTTAGCAGATCGACCAACGGTGGACATGCGCGGTGAGACGCGGACCGATGGCAGCCGGGAAAAGGCTGTATAATAGGCGCAGAACAGTCACTCTTTTGGCACCAGCACTGAGAAATGTCCGCCAGGAAGAGGCAGTGAGAGCCTTGGTCCGGCTGGGCGGCGAAGAGCGCAGAGGCAAGGGTAGCCATCGCGTTGTGAATCTGAACGGTACAATCTCTCGGTACCTGCCGGCGTTCTGAAGATTGGACTGCTCAGGAGACTCATTAGGCTATCAGGCAGAACCGAACGCGAGTTCTTAGAGAACCTTTGAGTTAGGTTCGGTAGGAGGAACAGGATGACCACTACCAAACCGGGAGATTCAGGAACGAAGATCAGCTTGTCAGGATACACGATCCTGATCCATAAGGCTGAAGAGGGAGAGACTGGCTACTGGGGTGAAGTAGTCGGGGTGCCTGGGTGTGTCTCACAGGGCGAGACTATCTCCGAGTTGAAAGCGAACATGCTAGAGGCGATGGAGGCGGTTCGCCAACACTCGGTGTCCAGCGCTCTGGATGCTCCCTCTTCATCTCATTTGCGAACATCCTGAGACTGTCCTTCTAGCTGGGACTCCCAAGACAGTCCGGTAGCCATGTATACATAATAGACACATACGCTGCGGGCTCAGACAGGAGGGTATGGCGATGAGGCAGAGAGGTTACGGAAGGGACCGGGGTCTGACCTTCCGCATGTTCTTCACGATGTTCCTGTTGGGCCTCGTCTACGTAGCCTTCCTGGGCCTCCTCTTCTGGGCCGGGATCAACCCGATCCTGATCGGCGTCATCGCCGTCGCCATGGCGCTGTTCCAGTACTACGGCTCGGACAGAATCGTGCTCATGACGACCAGGGCGAGGGTGGTCACGGCCCAGGAAGAGCCGAAGCTCCACGCGATGATAGAGCGCCTGGCGGCCATGGGCGACCTGCCCAAGCCCAAGAAGATAGCCGTCATGGACACCCACGTTCCAAACGCCTTCGCGACGGGCCGAAACCCGAAGAACGCCGTCGTGGCGGTCACGCGGGGTCTGATGAACCGTCTCAACGAGAAGGAGATCGAGGCCGTCCTCGCGCACGAGTTGACTCACGTCAAGAACCGGGACGTGATGGTGCTGACGTGGGCAAGCGTCATCGTGATCATGGCCGGCTTCCTGATGCAGATGCTGTTCTGGATGAGCCTGTTCGGCGGCTTCGGAGGACGCGACCGGGGCGGAGGCGGACAGCTGATGGTGATCATGATGCTCGTATACGTGGGCACGATCGTCATCTACTTCCTGGCGCAGATTCTGATCATGGCTCTCTCCCGATACCGGGAGTATGCGGCCGACAGGGGCGGCGCGATCATCACCGGGGCGCCGATGCAGCTGGCCTCGGCCCTCGCCAAGATCAGCAACGACATGTACCGGATCCCCGAGAAGGACATGCGGCAGGTGGAGCACGCCAACGCCTTCTTCATAGTGCCCGCGCTGAAGGGCAGCACCGTCGCCGCCCTCTTCTCCAGCCACCCGCCGACGGAGAAGCGCATCGAGCGGCTCAGGGCGATGCAGCAGAGCATGGAGGGCGGATACCGCTCGTTCCGCGTCTAGCCGTTGGGCATCTTAAGCGCCCTCTTCGGACGCACCAAGCTCCGCAAACCCAATCGCGAGGACTTCTTCGCGGTGGTAACGGCCGAGGCATCGCTGCGCGGCAGGACCGACATACGCACGACCGCGCAGGCCGGCATCGTCGTAAATCCGGTCGAGTCCCAGTACTTCGACTCCCTGGACTCCGAGATCCGAGACCTGCTTCGCGTCAGCGGCGTGTCGACCGGCACGCGGTTCGAGCTTCGAGACGACAGCTTCGGCACTCGGTGGGTCATCCTTGAGGACAGGGACTTCGAGGACCTGGTCTCGACGGTACACCTCGTGGGCGAGACGATCTACGATCACGGCTTCGGAGACCGGCTCCTGGCCGCGGTGTTCAAGTTTCGCTACGAGGGCCGGGACGCCTACTGGATCTACAGCTATAAGCGGGGCGCCTTCTACCCATTCATGCCCACCGGCAACCGGCAACGCGACAACGCGGCGGAGATGCGCCTTGGGACGGTGATGGAGACGGAGCGCATCCCGGTGGAGCGCAGCCTGGAGCAGTGGTACGCCCTCTGGGAGATGCCCTTCTAGACGGCTCTTACCTCTTCCCCCGCGGAGCCGGGGGAAGATTGAGATGGGGGCTCCGCTCAGCCCGGGAGCAGTCCCTCTCCGGTGAAGGTCCTAGCGGCCTCTTCCAGGGTGATGTCGGGCTCCGGCAGCACCAGATCGGACTCGACGAGCTCGTCGACGGGGACGGGCTCCCCTCTCTCACGTACGAGCTGGAGCATCTGCGACAGCAGCCGCTCGAACTGCGCCTCGTCCTGGTTCTCGACGACCTCGACGATCCGGTTGTCGATCTCGTTCAGCTCATCGACATGGGCGCCCGGAAGGTTGAACTGGCCCTCCGTCAGGATGCGGACAATCATCGTCCACCCTCCGATAGCGCGGGGCGGTTCGCGGCCTTCAACGCCGCCAGCTCGTCCTCGACGTTCTGTACGGAGGTGATCTGGGCGAGCTCGCGCCCGATGTCGTCCTCCCGGCCCGAAAAGTCCTCCAGGACACCGGCGGCGGCCAACTCGTCTATCGCGCCCGCTCTGGCCCGGAGCTTCTCCGTCTTGTCCTCGGCGCGCTCGACGGCAAGGGAGATGTCGCCCATCTCCTCCGAGATGCCGCCAAGGGCGGCGCCGATGCGGACCTGGGCCTGGGCGGCGGTGTACTGCGCCTTGATGATCTCCTTCTTGTTCCGGAATGCCTGCACCTTCGCCTGCAGCCTCTGCTCGGCGTGCGTCAGCTTCTCCTGCTCCAGCTCCAGGTTGGCCACCTGCTGATCGAGTCCCTGAAGCTCGATCAGGGCGGTCTGCTTGCGCTGCAGGGCCAGACGGGCCAGGTCCTCCCGTCCCGCGGACAACGACCGGGCCGCCTGCTCTTCGAGCGTGCCGATGCTCTCGCGCACCTTGGCAGCCTGCAACTCCAGACGCCTCTTGGTGGTCACCATCTCCACCACGCCGCGCTTGACCTTCCGGAGGGCCTCCATCTGCTTATCGTAGGCGTAGTCGAGCGTCTCCCTGGGGTCCTCGGCCCTGTCGAGCAGGCGGTTCATCTTCGACTTCACTATCGTCGACGTCCTCGAGAGTATTCCCACTGTGCACCTCCCCGGCGTATGCCCCGGTCGTACTGAGCCCCTACGCCCTAGAAGTCTTCGTAGTCCTTACGGCCGCCGCCCGTGAACATCTGGACTAGTCCGATGACGCCGACGATGGCGCCCAGGATGATCAGCACCAACCCTGCGACGTCGATGAGCCAGTCGATGAGGTCCCACCTGAGGATCACCCCCACGACCAGCAGGAAGATCCCCACGAAGACAAGTCCACCCCCCTGCACCCGATGCATTGCATCCACCTCCACGGAAGCTCCGGTCCGTCGGACCAGCCGCCGGGCTGGCCATCGGATACAATGTTACTCGACAGACAGGGCCAAGTCCATTTTTTTCCCTCGCCTGAGAGGACGAGTTGACGCCTCCCGACGACCTGCCGACCGTCGCCATAGCATCCGCCGCCGGAGCCGGCCCGGCGGCATGCGCGGTATCGGTCGAACGCTCGGGCGGACTGCCTGAGCCTGTCGATCCGGCGGAAGAACCGGACCTTGCCCCCTTCGACGCGCTCGTCGTCTGCGGCGAACGGAGCGAGGACGAGGCTCAGACGGCTCTCCTGAGGAGCGCCCTCGAGGCTGGCCTGCCGGTGCTGTGCGTCGGGGGCGGGCTCCACGCCCTGAATATGGCCGCGGGAGGAGGGCCCGCGCGCCGGATCGAAGGTCACTCAGGAAGCGGCGGCGACCCCGAACCGGAGTCCCTGTATCACAGGATCTTCATCTCGCCGGGGAGCAAGCTGGCGGCCGTAGTCGGTTCGGGGGGCTTCGTCCGCGTCAACAGCCGGCACCGGACCGGCCTCAGGGAGGCGGACAAGGCCCGGACGCTGACGGCGTCGGCCTACGGGCTCGACGACGGGGTGATCGAGGCCCTGGAGAGCGTGGACGACCGCTGGACCATCGGCGTACAGTTCCACCCCGAGCGGCGCGGCGAGCTGCCTCCCCACTTCGACCGGCTGTTCCAATCCCTGGTGGAGAGGGCCCGCGACAGTTCGGTCCGCAGACGGTAAATACCACAAAATAGACCACAATCCGCCTGCCTCACTCCCGTAGCTAGTGGTATAATGCCATTAGCATAGCCACATCCTGCGATGTGCCATTCTCGTCCGCTGTCCAGGCCCGGCGTCGTGTGCCCGGGAGCGGGGGCAGCCAGACACGGGAGCAGTAGATGGTAACCACAAAGACCGACTACGGTTTCGTAAGGCCGACTCCCATCCAGGGGGAGATGCGGAGCTCCTATCTCGACTACGCGATGAGCGTAATCGTGGCCCGGGCTCTGCCCGATATCCGGGACGGCCTCAAGCCAGTACAGCGGCGCATTCTCTACGCTATGCAGGGGCTGGGCATGAGACCTAACTCCGCCTACAAGAAGAGTGCGCGGCTCGTCGGCGAGGTGCTCGGCAAGTATCACCCCCATTCCGACTCGGCCGTGTACGACGCGATGGTCCGGATGGCCCAGCCGTTCTCGCTGCGGATGCCTCTGGTGGACGGCCAGGGCAACTTCGGCAGCGTGGATGACGACCCTCCGGCGGCAATGCGCTACACGGAGGCCAGGCTGAGCAGGGTCGCCGAGGAGATGCTGGCCGACCTCGATCAGGAGACCGTCGACTTCACCGACAACTTCGACGGCACGCTGCAGGAGCCCACCGTCCTGCCCGCGCGGCTGCCCAACCTGCTGGTAAACGGCTCGGCGGGGATCGCCGTCGGAATGGCGACGAGCATACCTCCGCACAATCCGTCGGAGGTGTGCAACGCGATCGTCGCGCTGATCGACAAGCCGGAGTCGACGGTCGAAGAGCTGATCCGTCGCGTGAGGGGGCCGGACTTTCCCACGGGCGGCATCATCATGGGCAAGTCCGGCATCAGAAACGCCTACACCACCGGCCGCGGGCAGGTCGTGGTCAGGGCGCGCGCCGAAATCGAAGAGATGAAGCGGTCGAACCGGATGCAGATCGTCGTCTCCGAGCTGCCCTACCAGGTCAACAAGGCCACGCTGGTCGGGAAGATCGCCGGGCTGGTAAAGGAGCGGCGCGTCGAGGGGATCACCGAGATACGAGACGAGTCGAGCCGCGACGGCATGAGAATCGTAATCGAACTGCGAGGCGGGTCTCAGCCCCTGGTCATCCTCAACAACCTGTTCAAGTTCACGGCCATGCAGAACTCCTTCTCCGTGAACATGCTGGCCCTGGTGGACGGAACTCCCCAGGTGGTCACCCTCAAGCAGGCGCTGCAGCACTACATCGGGTTCAGGCGGGAGATCATCACCCGGCGCTCCGAATTCGAGCTGAAGCGGGCGCGGACGCGGGCGCACATCCTGGCCGGCCTGCGTATAGCCATATCCAACCTCGACGCCGTGATAGCCCTCATCCGGGAGTCGCAGGACGTCGACACGGCGCGGGCGGGACTGATAAGGCGATTCGGGCTGGACGAGGCCCAGGCTCAGGCGATACTGGACATGCAGCTCCGGCGTATCGCCGCCCTCGAGCGCGAGCGGATCGAGTCCGAATACCAGGAGCTCCAAGTGACGATAAGGGGACTGGAGGAGCTGCTGGCCGATCCGGAGAAGGTCCTCGCCGAGGTGAGGAGCGAGACACTCAATCTCAAGAAGAGATTCGGGCAGAAGCGCCTGACCCAGATCACGGACGACGCCCACGAGCTCGACAGAAAGCAGCTGGAGCCCCACGAGCAGGTCGTCATCACCCTGAGCGAGGGGGGCTACATCAAGCGGATTCCGGCCAACACCTACAGGAACCAGCATCGGGGCGGCAAGGGCGTCGTGAGCATGAATACGAAGGATGACGACCCGGTCCGCCACATCCTGGTGGTGGATGCCCACGACAAGCTGACCTTCTTCACCAACACCGGCAGGGTGTTCTCCCTGACAGCCTACGAGCTGCGCGCCGACACGTCCCGCAACACGAGGGGCGTACCGGTGGTGAATGTCATCCAACTGACCGACCAGGAGACGGTCAAGACGTTGATGGGCGTGTCGGAGCAGGAGTTGGAGCAGGAGGACGCCTACCTGGTGATGGTGACCCGTACGGGCCGCGTCGAGCGGGTGCGCCTGGGCGCGATCGCGGCGATTCGCCCATCGGGCCTGATAATGATGAAGCTGAGCAAGGACGACGAGCTGGTGGCGGTGCGCCTGGCGAAGGAGGAGGACGACGTCGTCATCGTGACGGAAGGGGGAATGTCGATCAGGTTCCCGGTTAGCGAGGTGACTGTCCACAATCGGGGCGCCGCGGGCGTCCGCGGGATCAGGTTCAAGCCGGGCGACAGGGTTATGGCCATGGACGTGGGCGGGCCGGACTCGCGCCTGCTGGTCGTAAGCAAACAGGGCTTCGGGAAGCTGACTCCCATGAGCAAGTATACGCGCCAGCGCCGCGGTGGGCAGGGGCTGATAACGTTCAAGGTGACCAGAAGAACGGGAAAGGTCGCCGCAGCGCAGATGGTCGACGACAGCCGGGAGGTGTACGTGGTGTCGGAGAAGGCCCAGGTTATCCGAACTAGCCTGTCGGAGATCAGGAGCATCGGCAGGATCACCCAGGGGGTGACTATCTTCAAGCCCCAGCCGGGCGACGCGGTCTCCTCGATAGCCTGCGTGGACGACCTGGAGAAGGCGGAGAAGGCGCTCCCCAACGCCAAGAGGAACGGCAAGGGAAACGGCCAGATGCGCCTCAAGGGCCTGCGGTAGAGCGGGCGCGGCCCGGACGGCCGAGAGGCTTTCAGTAACCGCTCGACGAACGGGCGGGACTTGTCATCCCCGCGCCAGGCATCAGAACAGTCCACTGAGTGCTTCCTGGGGATCGACCGCACGGATCGGAGAGCGTTGGTAGTCCCTGACATTCCTGGTGACTATGTGACGAGCCCCGCAGGTGCGGGCGGCAGCTACCTGCATCGCGTCCTCGAAGTCCGCCATTGGCAGCTCGGCGGCGTATCGGATGCCGCCCGTGTCGGTCGTAGCCACCGCTACAAAGCGGGTCAACTCGACAATGAAGTCGCGAGTGCTCACGTCTCCAAGCGCTGGAGCTACGACGTAATAGAGGTTGGACAGGGAGTGCCACGCGATGTATGCCGCCTCCGCGCCATGCTCGATCCGGTCCAGGAGTTCCGAAGCCGGGGCCGCGTGCGGATGCCTGTCGAGGGCGACGTCAATGAGCACGTCGGTGTCCAGAAGTATCATCGAAGGTACTTCTTGGCCAGTGCGTCGTAACGTGGGTCGTCTCCACGATCCGCCGCCCGAAACTTGCCTCGCCAACGCGAGGAGAAGGACGGCGAGTCCTCACCCGCCATCTCCCTGAGAGACTGCTCAACCAACGACGAAAGCGACACGCCGCGGGAGCGGGCGTATCGCTTGGCCACCGGAAGTAGCTCAGCGTCCACGGTGATGGTAAGTTTTTGCTTCATCGTGGCTTGGCGCTCCCTATCTAGTATACCGATGCTCTATCGAAGTATACGTCTGATCTTAGTGGTCTTCAAGGGGTCCGCAATTGATGCAGAAACGCCAGCTGATCCTCCAGTCCGCGAATCCGCTCCCGGGCCGTGCAAAGGGCCGAATCCACGCCACTCCGTAATTCGTAATCTCCAATGAGATGACCGTCAAGATGCTGGGCGATACGACCGTGCGCGTTTGGGTCCTCCTGACGCTGCTCTTCCTGCTCGCATGCGAAACCGGCACGAGGGCGGACACCGTTCCAAGCGCAACTGCGGTCCCGGCCGCCGGCGCGGTCGAGACCGTCCCGCCGATGCCGCCGGTCGCTGCCAGCGCCGAGCCGACCGCGACTGTCGCGCCGACGGTAACGCCGCCACCAAGCCCCTCACCGACGATCGCCGCGGCGGAGTCGGCGTCCGAAGATGCGGTATCCGCCGGGCTCGCTCTGAAGGCCTTCGACTTCCTGGAGATCTTCACTCGCGAGGTCAGCCCCAGGGAGAGCGCGACGGAGCAGGAGCGGGCCGCGGCGGAGTTTCTCCGTAAGCGGTTCGAGGCGCTCGGCTACGATGTGCGCCTACAGCCATTCGAGGTGGAGATGGAGCGGGCGCAGATATCGCTCGCCGGGGAAGACGAGGGCATATCGGGCATTCGCCTCAGCCGGTCGCCGTACGGAGAGGCGACCGGCCTCCTCGTCGATGTCGGCGGCGCCTTCGAGGAGGACATCCCTGCCGGAGGGATCTCTGGCAAGATCGCGCTGATCGAGCGAGGCACGATCTCCTTCGAAGAGAAGGTCGTCCGGGTGACCGCGGCGGGGGCGGTAGCCGCGATCGTCTACAACAACGCAGCCGGGCACTTTCGCGGAACGCTGGCGACCGACGGGAGCATCCCTGCGGTATCGGTACCGCGCGCGGCGGGTGAGCGCCTTCTGGCGAGCATCTCTCAGGGCGGCGTCCGCGCGACCGTCTCGGTGGCGTACGAGCTAGCGGACAGCGCCAACGTGGTTGCAGAGAGGCCCGGGAGCGACCCCGACGGAGGGCTGGTCATCCTGGGAGGGCACTACGACACGGTGCCGGGCGTGCCCGGAGCCAACGACAACGGGTCGGGCATCGCGACGCTGATGACGGTGGCCTCCGAAGTGAGCGACAGGTCGTACCCCTTCACGCTCCGGTTTATCGGGTTCGGGGCGGAGGAGATCGGGCTGTACGGCAGCCGGTTCCACGTGGAGTCGTTGAGCGAGGACGACCTGGACGGCATCATAGCGATGTTCAACTTCGACGCGCTGGGAAGCGGCCGCGCGGCCGGCGTCCTGGGCGATCCTGCTCTAGTGCAGTCGGCGCTGACCGGGGCCGGGGCGGGCGACATCGACGTCGAAGAGCACCAGTCACTGGGAGCCGGATGGAGCAGCGACCACGCGCCCTTCGAGAACGCGGGCGTTCGGGTGCTGTTCTTCCTCTCCGATGACTTCTCTCGTATCCACACTCAAGGGGACCGGATGGAGTTCGTACAGCCCGAGCTCCTCGGCGACGCCGCCGCTCTGGCGGTCGGGCTGCTCGATCTGCTACGTGCCCAGGAGTCGTGAAGGGCCGCCTCCTCGAATCGGAGGCTAGGTGAGACTCTAGAGACTACCCGCTCTCGCTTGTGGCGCCTCAACTCTACTGGTATCATCGACGTTGATGCCCTCGACAAGCCTGGGCATTTCCAAGGCCCTCGGAATCATCCGCCGCTAACAGATGACGACCAGCAAGCGAGACTACTACGACGTCCTGGGCGTATCCCGGAGCGCTTCCGAGGAGGACATCCGAAAGGCGTTCAGGAGGCTCGCGCTCGAGCACCATCCGGACCGGAACAGGTCGGAGGGCGCGGCGGAGCGGTTCAAGGAGATAAACGAGGCATACCAGGTCCTCTCGGACGCAGACAAGCGGGGGAGGTACGACCGCTTCGGGCACGACGCGGTATCCAGCAACGGAGGCGCGCGCGGCTTCGAGGGGTTCGAGAACTTCGGCGGCTTCGGCGACATATTCGACGCCTTCTTCGGAGGAACGGCCGGACGCGCGCGCTCGACGGCGGCCCAGCGCGGGGCCGATCTCCAGCATTCGGTGACCATCGACTTCGAAGAGGCCGTCTTCGGGACCGAGGTCGAGCTGGAGCTGCACCGCACCGAGGTCTGCGCCGAGTGCAGGGGAACGCGAAGCAGGCCCGGCGCTTCGACCGCGACGTGCGTCGACTGCAACGGCGCCGGACAGGTGCGCAGGGCGCACCGGAGCATGTTCGGCCAGTTCGTACAGGTCGCCACCTGCGGCAAGTGCCGCGGGGACGGCAAGGTGGTAACCGATCCATGCCAGCAGTGCCGCGGCGGCGGCAGGCAGCGCCGAAGCCGAAAGCTCGCCGTCTCCGTCCCCGCCGGAGTAGAGGATGGCTCCCAGATGAGGCTGTCCGGGGAGGGGGAGGCGAGTCCCAACGGGGGACCGCCGGGCGACGTGTACGTCTCGATCCGAGTCCGCGAGCACCCCGTGTTCGAGAGGCGAGACCACGACATCCTGTATACGCGGTCCGTGAACGTGGCGCAGGCCGCCCTGGGCGCTAAGGTCACGGTGCCGACCTTGGAGGGTGACAAGGAGCTTGATATCCCGCCCGGAACGCAGTCGGGAAGGACCTTCAGACTCAAGGGATACGGGGTCGCGCGTCTCCGGTCCAAGCAGAGGGGGGACCAGCTGGTGACAGTCGTGGTCGAGACCCCCACCTCCCTAACGGGTGAGCAGCGCCGCCTGTTGAGACAGCTCTCCGAGAGCCTGGGTGATCCCCAGGACAGCAGTGACCCGGCCGGCAAGGGCTGGTTCGACAGGTTCAAGGATACGATCGGCAACGTAGAGTAGTCCGCTCCGGCTCACCGCCGCCGGAGTAAGCAGGCAACCTCTTGAAGTGGCTTGAGCTCAGCGTCGAGACCCCCCGGGAGTTCGTCGAGCCGCTGTCCGAGATCTTCTACAGATACGGCCACGGCGGCGTCGCGATAGAGCTCGGAGGCGGTTACAACCCGGACGAGGGTGAGGCCCTTCCCTCCGGCGGACGTGTCACAGTCAAGACGTATCTGCCCGTAAACGAGTCCACGGGCGAGCGCCGCAGCCGTATCGATCTGGGCGTCCGGCTTGTAGCCCACGTCTCCTCAGTCTCGACCCTGTCGGAGCGCGAGGTTGAGGAGGAGGAGTGGGAGGAGGCGTGGAAGGAGCACTTCCACCCGCTTCGAGTCGGCAAGAGGCTGGTCGTTGCGCCGAGCTGGCGGGAGTACCCGGCGAGCGCGTCGGACGTCGTGGTGCGCCTCGACCCCGGCATGGCGTTCGGAACCGGGCACCATCCCACGACCCGCATGTGCCTAGAGCTGATCGAGACGGCGCTGGAGCCCGGAATGGACGTCCTCGACGTGGGCTGCGGCTCCGGGATCCTGTCGATCGCGGCGGCAAGGCTGGGCGCGAGGAGCGTCGTCGGCCTCGACCTCGACCAGACCGCCGTCAGGGCGGCCAAGCGGAACATCCTGGAGAACGGCGTCTCGTACGCGGTGCGCATCATGGAGGGGAGTCTCCCGCACAGAGAGGTGCGGAAGGACGGCTACGACGTGACGGTCGCCAACATCTCGGCCAGAGTCGTCTCGGAGATGGCCGCCGAGCTCTCCCTGGCGACTCGGCGGGGCGGGACGATTATCGCCTCCGGCCTGCTCACCGAGAACAGCCGGACGGCCGGGGAGGCCCTGAGCGCGGCGGGCGCCCGGCTAGAGCGCCGTGTAGCCGACGGCGACTGGGTGACGCTGGTGACGCGAACGGCCTGACCGCCGACGCGGATCGTACCCTGCGAGCACGGCGAGGATGCCGGCCACAGACGGTAGAAGTGGACGCATCTTGAAGATCGCTGTCATAGGGGCGGGAGTCTTCGGCCTCGCCAGCGCCATTGAGCTGGCATCCCGTGGGCACGAGGTCTCCGTCTTCGAGCGCGGAGTCACCCCAAATCCGAACGCGAGCTCGACCGACGTGGAGAGGTTCAGGATAGGAGACCGGCTGGATGCATCGCATCTGCCGCGTCCGGAGGGATCGCGGGGATTCGCCCTGCGCGAGCCAGCGTCCGGATAGGATCCACCGGCCGGGCACCCATGCTCAGGACGGCACAGCTGCCGACGGCTCCCGTCCCTATATCAGGATCTCGGACAGGAACTCCCTGGTCCGCTCCTGCTGGGTGTTGTTGAAGAACTCGTCCGGCGGCGCCTCTTCGATGATCTGACCGTGGTCGAACATGACCATCCGGTCGGCAACCTCCCTGGCGAACCCGATCTCGTGGCTGACGATCATCATCGTCATTCCCGAATTGGCCAGCTCGCGCATGACGTCGAGCACCTCTTTGATCATCTCCGGGTCGAGGGCCGAGGTCGGCTCGTCGAAGAGCATGACCTTGGGCTGCATGGCGAGCGCGCGCGCTATCGCGACGCGCTGCTGCTGACCGCCCGAGAGCTCGGCGGGATACTTCAGCGCCTGCTCGGGAATTCCCACTCTCTCCAGGAGGGCGGCGGCCTCCTCCTCGGCCTTCTCGCGCGGCCAGTGCCGCACCTTCATGGGCGCCAGCGTGATGTTGCCCATGACCGTGAGGTGCGGGAACAGGTTGAAAGACTGGAACACCATGCCGACCTCCCTCCGGATGGCGTCGATGTTTCGGACGTCGTTGGTCAGCTCCACTCCATCGACGATGATGTCGCCCCGCTGGTGCTCCTCCAGGCGGTTGATGGTACGGATGAAGGTGGACTTGCCGGACCCGGACGGCCCCAGGATTACGACCTTCTCTCCCTGCCGCACGGAGGTCGTGACTCCTCTCAGCACGTGAAACTGGTCGAACCACTTATGGACGTCCCGGCAGATGATGATGTCGTCAGCTGTTGTCCCACTCTCGCCCATAGCCATAAGCCTCCGAAACGTTCTCCGGGAAGCACGTCCGGCTTCCTTCAGTTGCGTGCCGCTCTCTTTTCTCTACTGCCGGGCCGGGTTTCAGCGCTCGCCGACTCCCAGGCGCCGCTCGACCCGTCCGCTCACGTACGACATCCCGTAGGTGAAGATCCAGAAGACCAGTGCGATGAAGATGAACAGCTCCCTCGCGCTGGCCAAGTACTCGGGATTGCCCTGGATGAACGCCCTGCTGAACTCGACTATGTCCAGCATACCGATGATGTAGACCAGGCTGGTGTCCTTGAACAGCGCGATGAACTGGCCCACGATAGCCGGGATGACGTTGCGTATCGCCTGGGGCAGGGAGATGAGCAGCGTGATCTGCCAGCCGGGCAGTCCCAGCGCCCGAGCCGCCTCGGCCTGGCCCGGATGCAGCGCCTGCAGTCCGCCCCTTATATTCTCCGCCATGTAGGCCGAGCTGAACAGCGTAATCACTATGGCGGCGCGGGGCAGAGGGTCCAGGGGAAAGTCCCTGGGAAAGGCAAGGGGCACCAGCACCTGCGACATGAACAACAGCGTTATCAGCGGCACGCCCCGGAACACCTCAATGAACACCACGCACAGCAGCTTGACAATCGGCAGGTCGCTGCGACGGCCCAGGGCGAGGGCGGTGCCGATGGGCAGACTCAGCACGATGCCCGCCACCGCCAGCAGAAGGTTGAGCATCAGGCCGCCCCAGTCTTTGAGGGCCACGGGCTGCATGCCGGGAACCCCCTCCAATCCGCGCAGCAGCAGCAGCGTGAGCAGGAACGTGACGACGCTCAGTATCGCAACCCAGCGGATCGTCCCCAGAGAGGTGTAGCGCGCTAGCGCCCACCCCACCGCCAGGGCCGGCAGGTTCGCGAGCAGCAGAACCCGCACGTCCAGACCCATCCGATCTAAGCCGTAGGGAAGAAAGGCAAAAGCCGCGGCCACGATCGCGACCGCTAGGGCAATCCGCTTGGCGACGCCGCCCCCCGCAACCACCCACACCATCCCCAGCAAAACAGTGACCAGCAGCAGCGCCGCCTGAGGTCTCCAGAAGCAGTTGTTGCCCGGACACGCCTGGTCGGTGTTGTACTGGCCGATGAGGAACAGCCCGCCGATCTGCGAGATGACGCTCCAGTCGGCGCTCAGGAGCGTCCACCTCAGTCCAAACCACAGACCCAGCAGAACCGCGGCGCAAGCTCCGAAGGTGAGCACGCTGTTGTGCCAAGAGCTGAACAGGTTGGCGTGCATCCATCCGACGACGCCCACCTCGGAGCGTGGAGGCGGTAGATCGGGCGCCCGCATCGTGCCTGGCTCTGCTGCCATAGTCTAGCCTTCGGTGAACCGGATGCGGCGGTTGTACAGGTTGCCGATCAGCGACCAGGTGAGGCTCATCGCCAGATAGGCCAGCATGATCAGAATGAAGATGGAGACCGCCGGCGCCGTCTGTGTCATGGTCTTTGCCACGTTGGTCAGATCGGAGTAGCCGATCGCGCCGGCAAGGCTGCTGTTCTTCGTCAGGTTGAGGCACTGGCTGATAAGAGGCGGGATTATGACGCGGAGGGCCTGGGGAAAGGTTACGTGGCGCAGCACCTTCATCGGCGGCAGCCCCAGCGCGGAGGCCGCCTCCGTCTGGCCGCGGCCGACAGACTGTATCCCGGCGCGCACTATCTCGGCGATGAAGGAGGAGGTGTAGGTGACCAGACCGACCAGAAGGGCGAGCAGGCCAGCCGTAGCCGTGAAGCCGCCCGCGATTCGCCCGAACGCACCCTCCGGAGCGGGCTGGGACAGGACAAAGGGCGGCTCGCCGAGAACAGCCCCGACGGCAATCCAACCCGCAGCACCGACAAGCACCGTCGCCGCGCAGCCATACAGCACAGGATAGGAGCTCTTGCCCGCCAGGGACTCGCGGCGACTCTGCCAGCGGTGTACGGCGACGCCAGCGACAGCTCCGACGGCGGCCAGCGCAAGCCAGAACCCCACCGTCCCGACGCCGGAGGCGGACGGCCATGGCAGCGATACACCGCCGTTGTTGATGTATATGCTCTCAGCGAGCACATAGCCCTCGCGCACCGGCGGCAGGGCCAGCAGGATGTAGAACCAGAAGAACAGCTGCACCAGCAACGGTACGTTGCGGAAGAACTCGATATAGACCGTCGCGATCTTGGACACGATCCAGTTACCGGACAGTCTCGCGACGCCGACGACGATGCCCAGAAGGATCGCGAGGATAATGCCGGCTACGGCGACGATGATGGTGTTGGTGGCCGCGACGCCCAGAGCGTAGAGAAACGTGTCTGAAGATTCATAGGGCAGGAAGTGCTGACCGATCGGGGTCTGATAGGCGCGGGACAGGAAACCGAAGCCATAGGGGATGCCCCGCTCCTGTATGGCGTTCCCGATATTTATGAAGAACCAGGCGACGAGGACCACCACAACGACACCGGACACGATCTGCGAGGTCCACTGGAGGATCCGGACGTGCCGCCAGATCGGGATGCCCTGATAGGTTAGATTTCGCCGTATCGTGGTCATGGCACTCTACTCTAGGTGCGCCCTGTTTTGCGCGCGATGGTAGCACATCGCCGGGCTTTTTTACTCGCCTCCGGCGGCGCCCGCAAAAGCAAGGAGCGGCTGGTGTTGTGCCAGCCGCTCCTTGGTCACTCCAAAACTACTCTAGGCCGCGATGATTCACGCCGTCACACCGTTCACCTCAGGGGCGCAGCGTAGATCTGGCCGCCCTTCGGGCAGTCTGAGCAGGGAGCCGAGGCCCATAGTGCGTTGCGGCCGTTCTCCCGTGGGAGGTCGACCCCGTTGGGGCCGAGGTTGCGGTCGTATATCTCGCCGTAGTTGCCCACGGCATTGATCACATCCTGGGCGACGGTCTGGCTGAGTCCCAAGCTCTCCTGACCGAAGGAACCCTCTGTCCCAAACAGGCGGTCGACCTTGGTGTCGCCGGTAGCGGCGGAGGGCACGTTGGCCGAGGTCACTTCGTAGGCTTCGGCGTATATGAGTATGCCCATGACGGTCTTGACGATGTCGAACCACTGATCGTCGCCGTGGGGAACCACCGGCCCAAGGGGCTCTTCCGAGATGGTCTCAGGCAGGATGACGTGCGCGCTCCTGTCAGCGAAAGCCGTGCTGATAGCGGCAAGCTGGGAGCGGTCGTTGGTGAAGGCGTCGCACTGCCCGCCTTCGTAGGCGGCGACCACCGCGTCGGTGTCCTCGAAAGTCAGCGGCGTGATATTCAGGCCGTTCTGGTTGGAGAAGTCCTGCAGGTTCAGCGCGGTTGTCGTGCCCTGAGTCACGCAGACGGAGGCGCCCTGCAACTCCAGGGCGCTGGAGATGCCCAGACTCTTGTTGACCATGAATCCCTGTCCGTCATAGAACATCGTCTGGGTATAGTTTCCCCACTGGGCGTCGCGCGAAGTCGTCCAGGTGACTGTCCGGACCAACATGTCGACCTCGCCGGACTGGATTGTTGGGCCACGCTCGGCGGCGGTAATCAGACGAATCTCGATGGCGTTGGGATCACCCAACACAGCGGCGGCGAGGGCTCGGCAGAGGTCGATGTCAAAGCCGACGTTGTTGCCCTGGCCGTCCAAGTACCCGTAGCCGGGCACGTCGTTTCGGCTGGCGCATACGACGTTGCCGCGCTCTTTGACGGTGTCGAGACGGCGTCCCGCCGACTCCTCATCATCCCCGCACGCGGCAAGGAGAAAGACGGCCGAAACACACGCCACTAGCGCCAAAAAGGTAAACCGGACTCTCATAATCCTTCCTCCGTAACTATTGAACGCCCCACTGGTCTTCAAAGCGGCCTCGCAGTGACCTATTCTCCCACATCTTTGCGGGTGTCTACAATCCCAATGGACACGATCAGCGGCCCGGATCACTCCGTCGTCGGGGTACGCTCCATCAGCTCGGAGATGGCGCGGTCCAGGTCCACGCGACCGAAAAGTACGTCATGGGTCGCACGGGTAATCGGCATGTCGACGTCCAGCCGCTCGGCGAGAAGCAGGGCGGCGGCGGTCGTGTCGACGCCCTCGGCCAGGTTGGTCATCTCGGCCCGGATCTGCTCGAGCGTCTTCCCCTTCGCAAGCTCCTCTCCGACGTGGTGGTTTCTGCTCAGCCTGCTGGAACAGGTCGCTACCAGGTCGCCCATCCCTGCGAGTCCTGAGAAGGTGAGAGGGTTGGCCCCGCCGGCGACGCCCAGCCGGGTTATCTCGGCCATCCCCCTGGTCATGAAGGCGGCTTTGGCATTGTCTCCGAAACCGAGTCCGTCGCAGATGCCCGATCCGATGGCGATGATGTTCTTGAGGGCGCCGCCGAACTCGACGCCGACGATGTCGGCGTTGGTGTACACCCTGAAGCGAGGCGAGGTTATCAGGGCCTGAGCCCTCGCGGCCGACCGCCGGTCCTGGGAGGCGATGACGGTCGAGGACGGCGCCCCCTGTAGTATCTCCCGGGCGAGATTAGGTCCGGAGAGAGCGCATATCCTCGCGTGGGCATCCGCGGGCAGCTCCTCGGCGAGCACCTGGCTCATCCGCAGACCGGAGTCGGTCTCGAGGCCCTTGGTGGCGCTAACTATGACAGCGCCATCCGCCAGGGCGCTCCCGATTGCACGCACGTTCTGCCGAAAGGTTCGGGACGGGACCGCGATGATGGCCAGATCGGCGTCTCCGAAGGCCGCGGCGGGGTCGGAGGTGACGCTCAGGCCGGCGGGAAGCTCAACACCTGGGACGAACCGGGCGTTCTCTCCGTCGTTCCGAAGCCGCGCGGCCTCCTCTTCGATACGCGCCCACAGGCGCACGTCCAGCCCCCTACGGGCCAGGAGGATGGCCAGCGTCGTCCCCCAGCTGGTCGTCCCTGCTATGCCGACCCGGGCCAACCAACGCCTCTCCGCTGGCCGTCGTTCGACGCCCCGACGTCCACCGACTGGCCCAGCTTTCGCTCCTCACCGGCGAGCAGCCGCTTGATGTTGTCCTTGTGACGAGCGACCACTATCGGGCCGCCTATCACGCTGAACCAGATGTAGACGAGCGGCTCCTGACCGATCAGCGCCAGGACCACGAGCGTGGCGGTGCCGGCCGTCGCCGCCAGGACCGAGCCTAGGGACATGTACCGGCTCAGCCCCAAAGCCGCCAGACCTACGACGGTCGCCACGAGACCGGAGATGGGCGAGAGGATGAGCAGGGCGCCCCAACCGATGGCCGTCCCCTTACCTCCCCTGAAGCTGATGAACAGCGGCAGGACGTGGCCCACGAGGGCGGCCAACGCTGCCGCCGCATCCACGCCAGGGTCGGCGGACGGGGCCAACACTGCTGCCGCAACCACGCCGGCGTCGGCGGACAGGACCCTCGCCAGCGCCACGGCCAGCACCGCCTTCCCCATGTCCAACAGGAGCACCAGGGCGGCCGCTGGCCGACCGATGGTACGCAGGACGTTCGTCATCCCCGTACTACCGCTGCCGTAATCCCTGACGTCGACGCGCTTGACCAGCCAGCCCGCCATCACTCCGAAGGGTATCGACCCCAGCAGGTAGCCGATGGCGATTACCAGAAAATAGTCGGTCAACGCTCTCCTCTGCCCTTGAAGCGCATTCTCAGCGGGCTGCCCATGAAGCCGTAGGCCTCTCTGATCGCGTTCTCCAAGTATCGGCGGTAGGAGAAGTGTACCATCTCGGAGCGGTTCACATAGAAGGTGAAGCTCGGCGGCGCCGTCTGGTCCTGGGCGACGCCGTACACCTTCAGGGGGTATCTCCGCTTAAGCGACGGAGGGTGATCGGCCACGGCGTTCATCACCGTACGCCGCAGGTCGTACCTCGGCACCCCCTTCGCCCACTCGCTCTTGACGTCGAGGGCGGTACGCAAGAGCTCGTCGATGCCGGCGCTCTTCAGGGCCGACACGAAGCAGAGGGGAGCGTACGGCGCGAAGCGGAACCGCTCTCTCACTCTGTTCTCCACGTCCTCCTTCCTCAAGCCAAGCTCGCGGGACAGGTCCCACTTGTTGACCGCGACCACGATGCCCTTGTACGCCTCGAGGATGTATCCTGCGACGTGCGTGTCCTGGGCCGTCGCGGCCTCCGACGCGTCCATCACCAGCACGGCCACGTCCGCCCGGTCTATGGCTCGGATGGCCCTGAGGACACTGTAGCGCTCGATCCCTCGTTCGACTCGGCCGCGGCGGCGTATCCCCGCGGTGTCTATCAGAAGCATCCTGCTGTCCTCGTAGGCTATCAGCGTGTCGAGAGCGTCCCGCGTCGTGCCCGGCACGTCGCTGACGATTGAGCGTTCGCGGCCGACCACCGCGTTCACCAGCATCGACTTGCCCACATTGGTGCGGCCGACTATCGCGAGCCTGAGATCGGCATCGGGCTCGGCGCGCTCAACGGGGGCGGGAAACCGGGAGATGATCTCGGCCATCAGGTCGTCGACCCCGGCGTTGTGGTAGGCGCTGACCGGAAGCGGGTCTCCGAGCCCCAGCTCATAGAAGTCGACGGCAGCGGCGCTTCTCTGTTCGTTATCGGCCTTGTTGGCGGCGAGCACGAACGGCCTTCCCGTCCCCCTTACGGCGTCCGCCACGTCCCGGTCGGATGGCGTTACGCCGGCGGCAGCGTCGACCACCACAACCACGACGTCCGCCTCCTGCATAGCGGCCCGTATCTGGTCGTTGACGCGGGAGAGCAGCTCCGTCTCCGGATCGACGGACAGACCGCCCGTATCCACCAAGATGAACTCCCGGCTGGCCCACTCCGTCTCCGTGATGACCCTGTCGCGGGTGGTGCCGGCCACGTCGGAGACGATCGCCGAGGGTCTGCTCGCCACGCGGTTGAACAGTGTCGACTTGCCGACGTTAGGCCGTCCTACGATGGCGACGAGCGGCTTGGGCGTTCCATTCATCGTGGGCCCCTTGTCATCCGGGCCGCCTGCCGGGGTGTCGAGGCGACCGGGTATGGCCGCTAAACGAAGAGCTCGGCTAATATCGCTTTCTGGGCATGGAGGCGGTTCTCCGCCTGATCGAACACCACCGACGCGGGATGGTCCAGCATATCCTCCGAGACCTCCAGCCCGCGATGGGCCGGCATGTCGTGCATGAAGACGGCGTCATCCCTGGCGCCCTTCATCAGGGCCGAGTCCACCCGGTATCCGCCGAAGGTCTCGAGGCGCTCCGCCTCTTCGGCCTCCTGTCCCATGCTCACCCAGACGTCAGTGTATACGACGTCGGCGGCCTCTACCGCGGCCCGCGGAGACTCCGTCCACTCGATCCTCGACTCGTGGAGCGCGGCGCGGCGTCTCGCCTCTTCCAGCACGACCGTCGGGAGCTGATACTCCTCGGGTGAAGCCAGGACGAAATCGGCGCCGGCAGACGCGCAGGCGAGCGCCAGGCTGGAGGCGACGTTGTTGCCGTCGCCCACGAAGGCCACCTTCAGGCCATTGAGCCGACCCTTGTGCTCGCTCACCGTGAGAAGGTCGCCCAACGCCTGGCAGGGATGCTCCAAGTCGGACAGCGCGTTCACGACCGGTACCGATGTATGCTCGGCCAGTAGCTGGAGGCTGCGATGAGAGAAGACGCGGGCGACGATCCCATCCACCCACCGGTCCAGCACGCGGGCCACGTCCTCCACCGGCTCCCTGACTCCCAGACCGACGTCTGCGCTGGACAGATATACGCACTGGCCGCCCATCTGACGTATGCCGACCTCGAAGCTCACCCGCGTCCTCAGAGACGGCTTTTCGAACAGCAGCGCGATGATCTTGTCCCGAAGCACCTGAGGGGTGGAGCCAGCCTTCATCTCCGACGCCCTTCGGAGCATGGGCTCCAGTTGATCGGGGTCGATGTCGGCGACGGAGAGGAAGTCTTTGGTCCGCATCGTTGGCTCCTTCGGAGCCCATGATAGCGCAGCGCAGAGCGCTCGGACAAGGAAGGAAGAGAGGGCCGGAGCCGCGCTAGCCTCGAGGCATATCGTCGACGAAGCGCCGCTCCTCGGGCGACAGATCCGCCGAGTCCAGCAGGTCGGGGCGCCGGGTCGCGGTCCTTCGAAGAGACTCTCTACGGCGCCACCTGGCGATCTCCTCATGGTTGCCTGAGAGCAGCGTTTCGGGCACCTCCCAGCCTCGGAAGTCGGCCGGACGGGTGTACTGCGGGTGCTGTAGCAGGCCGGTGCTGAAGGAGTCGCTCCGGACAGACTCGCCGGAGCCGACGACTCCCGGGATGAGGCGCGAGACCGCGTCGATGATGACCATGGCCGCCAGCTCACCGCCGCTCAGCACATAGTCGCCGACGCTTATCTCGTCCGTCGCCAGATGGCGCCGGACCCGCTCATCCACGCCCTCGTATCTTCCGCAGATCAACACCATCTCGCTACTCTGCGCGAGTCCCTCCACCACCTCCTGTGTGAGAGTGCGTCCCTGCGGCGTCAGCAGCACGACCGGCACGTCCGCTCCATCCTGCCGGCCGAGGAGGACCGCCTCGACCGTCTCGAACAGAGGTCCCGGCTTCATCACCATCCCGGCGCCTCCGCCGTAGGCGTAGTCGTCCACCGTCCGATGGCGGTCCGAGGTCTTCTCACGCGGATCGTAGAGCGCCACCTCTATGAGGCCACCGCTCACGCCGCGTCCGATCACGCCCTCCGCCAGGGGGCCGCCGAACATGCCGGGGAAGATGGTCACGACGTGGAAGCGCACCAAGGGTTCGGCCATCCCAGCCTCTTCCGGAGGCGGTCCCATAGGCACCACGACGCGCGCAGCTACGGATCCGTCGGGTGTCCCCGGCGGCCCCTGACCATCTCGAAGGCGTGGGGAATCACCGTGACGGCCACGTCGAGACACTCCCGGACACCCTTGGGGCTCCCAGGCAGATTGACGATCAGGCATCCCGACCTGACGCCCACGACCGAGCGACTCAGCATGGCGAAAGGGGTCTTCTTCATCGTTTCGCTGCGCATCGCCTCGGCAATACCCGGCACCTCGATCTCGACGACCTCGCGCGTGGCCTCGGGCGTCACGTCGCGGGGGCCGAGGCCGGTTCCTCCCGTCGTCAGGACCAGGTCGATCCCGCCGCCGTCGCACCAGTCGCGCAGCTTGGCGGATATCTGGTCACGCTCGTCGGGGACGATCTCCCTTGCGGCCTCCATGAAACCCTCTGCGGAGACGATCTCGGAGATCGCGTCGCCGCTCAGGTCCTCGCGCTCGCCCCTGGATCCGGCGTCGCTGATGGTCAATATCGCTACGCGCAGGACTCGGTCTCCTCTACGGACCCTGCAGGTCTCTCCGTCGCCGCCGGCTCGAAGGCACGGTTTTGTACGTTGTTTGGAATAGATTTCAAATTAGTACGAAAAACACCTTGCGTACCCACGGAGGGCTCTGTGAAACTCACTCCAAGTCTTGGATCCCTTGTGGGGGCGAACCTAATCTTACCACGCGCCGACGGTACGCAAGCCTACAGATCGACGGCAGGGCGCGGTGTCGACGCCGGTGGATGGTAGAGATCGGGCGGTGCGTCCGAGCCACAGGTCCGTCATGGTGAGCGAGGCGCTCGCAGGTCTCGACCCGAAGTCCGGCGGCGCGTACATCGACTGTACGGTCGGCGGGGGTGGTCACTCGCTGGCCGTTCTGGAGACCGCCCCGGACATCCGGGTAATGGGGATTGATCTGGACGGGGAGGCGCGGCGCACGGCGTCGCTCCGACTTGCAGAGTACGGGAATGCTGTCGATATCGTCGAGGGGAACTTCAGGGACGTTGAGCAGATCGCGGACGAACATGGATTCAACCCTGCGGACGGCGTGCTGTTCGACCTGGGACTGTCGTCGATTCAGGTGGACACGGCGGTCAGAGGGTTCAGCCTTCGCCAAGAGGCGAGACTCGACATGAGATTCGATACCGCCCAGAAGCTGACGGCTCACGAGCTGGTCAACCGGCGCTCGGCCGACCATCTCGCCGATCTGATATTTCGGCTGGGCGAGGAGCCCCGTGCGCGACGCATAGCTCGCGCAGTCGTCAGAAACCGGCCGGTGGAGACGACAACGGCTCTCGCGGAGATCGTAGAGGGCGCGGTCGGGCGCGCGGGCGGTAGACGCATCCACCCGGCGACTCGCACCTTCCAGGCGCTCAGGATGGCCGTCAACTCGGAGCTGGAGAACCTCAGACAAGGACTGGCGGGGGCCATCCGGGTGCTTCGCCGAGCGGGGAGACTGGTCGTCATCAGCTACCACTCTCTCGAAGACCGCGTAGTAAAGACCACGCTCCGCCGGGAGGCGGCCGACTGCGTCTGCCCGCCCAAAACCCCGGTGTGCGCCTGCGGGCACGAGGCGTCCCTGCGCCTGGTCCATCGCCGGGTCATCAGACCCGACGCGCACGAGGTGACGGCCAACCCGCGAGCCCGAAGCGCAAGGCTGAGAACCGCTGCGCGGATATGAATCCGGGTTCCAACAAGGGATCCCCAAATCGGGAGAGCCATCGGAGAGGCCAACTTATGCACAACGACATCCTGACCGCAATCGACGTCGGCACGACCAAGATATGCACCATCATAGGAAAGAGGTCGCCCAAGGGCGGGCTGGAGTTGATGGCGCACAGCGTTGTCCCCTGTGACGGGCTCAAGAAGGGCAACGTCACCGACATCGCCGGTACCGCCGAGGCGATACGCCGATCGGTCGCCGAGGCGTCCGAGGCCGCTCAAGTCTACGTCGGCTCCGCCTACGTGGGCGTGACCGGGACACACGTCTCTTACGAGAACCGCCGGGACAGGATAGACGGAGCCGGTGAGCAGGGCGTCGTGACCGCGGCAGAGCTCGCCAGGCTGCCCGTGGTGGCGAGGCCCGGTCCGGCCGACTCGGACCGCAGGGTGCTCCACTCCCTGCCCCTGTCCTACTCCGTGGACGGGCTGCGAGGCATAAGCAGCCCGGTGGGGATGCACACGAACAACGTGGAGGTGGAGAGGCACGTCGTGACGGGTGAAGGCCCTGTACTGGACAGGCTGGTCGAAGCGGTCGAGACGGCGGGGATCGACGTGGACGCCCTGGTGCTGGAGCCTCTGGCCAGCAGCGAGGCGGTGTTGACCAGAGAGGAGAAGAGGCGCGGCGCCGTGGTCGTCGATATCGGTGGAGGCACCACCGACGTGGTGGCCTATGCGGGCGGTCAGCTCATCCTGACGACCGTCCTGCCGGTCGGCGGCTTCCAGTTCACGAACGACATCTGCCTGACCTACAACGCTCCCTACGAGGCCGCCGAAGAGGCAAAGCTCAGGCACGCTCACACCGATCTTCACGCCGTGGCCGCAACGGAGGAGATCACGCTCCCAGTCGTCGGCCAGGGCTCAGACATGAAGATACCCAGAAGGGACATCTGTCAGCTGACCCGTGAGAGGGCCCAGGAGCTGGCCCGGCTCGTGAAGCTGAAGCTCCAGAAGGCCCAGGTCGAGGGGCTCTCCGACATGACGTTGGTGCTGACGGGCGGCACCTCCGGGCTGCCGGGGATCGACCACCTGTTCAGACTCACTCTCGGCGCCAGAGTCCGCCTGGGAATCCCCCACGGACGCGGACTGATACCGGACGATCTGAAGACGCCGGCGTTCGCCACCGGCGTCGGTATCCTGCTATGGGCGCAGGACCACGGAGGCGAGCCATCGACGAGGCACGATCTGGTCCGTCCGGCGACGGTAACCCGGAAGGACGGTTCGGTCTCCCGGCTAGTGAAGCAGATCAGGGACCTTTTCCCGACTCATCTATTCCCGGTACGTCATTCCAACTAATCCAACGGAGGAGCGAATGGATATGATGCAGAACTTCGACGCGAAGGAGATCGCCCGGATACGAGTCGTAGGAGTTGGCGGCGGCGGCTCGAACGCCGTGTCGAGGATGTTCCGGGAGCGGATGCCCGGCGTCGAATACGTCATCGTCAACACCGACGCCCAGGCGTTGCTGAAGTCGGATGTGCCGCTCAAGATACGGATCGGCGAGCAGCTGACGCGCGGCCAGGGCGTCGGAGGCGACCCCGACCTTGGGATGCGCTCCGCCGAGGAGAGCCGCGAGGAGCTGTTCGAGGCGATACGTGACGCCGACATGGTGTTCGTTGCGGCGGGAATGGGCGGAGGCACCGGGACGGGCGCTGCGCCCGTCCTGGCCCAGATCGCCAAGGAGTCCGGCGCCCTGACCGTCGGGGTCGTGACCTGTCCGTTCAGCTTCGAGGGGGCCCAGAGAGGACGACAGGCCGAGGAGGGCATCAAGATCCTCAAGCAGAATGTCGATACCCTCCTCGTGATCCCCAACGAGCGCCTTCACGTCATCTGCGAGGAGGAGATCACCGCGGACAATGCGTTCAAGATCGCCGACGACGTCCTCAGATCCGGCGTCCAGTCGATCGCCGAGCTGGTCACGGTCCCGGGCGAGATCAACGTCGACTTCGCCGACGTCAACACCATAATGCGCAACGCCGGCCCCGCCTGGATGTCCATCGGATGGGGATCGGGCGCGAACCGGGCGCGGGACGCGGCCCAGAACGCCATCACCAACCCCCTCCTGGACTCCTCCATAGAGAGGGCGAAAGGCGTCCTCCTCAACATCACCGGCGGCTCGGACCTGAGACTGTCCGAGCTGCACGAGGCGTCCGAGGTGATCCAGCGAATGGTGGACCCGGAGGCGAACATCATCTTCGGCATGGTCACCGATCCGAAGATGGAGGGCGAGGTCAAGCTGACCATCGTCGCAACCGGCTTCCCCACTCCCGAGACCCTGCAGGAGCGCGAGGAGCAGATCAGTGCGATGCTGGAAGAGGCACTCGCAAACGACGAGTCCGACCTCGACCTGCCTCCCTTCCTCCGCAGATACTCCAAGAGCAAGGCCCGAAACGGGTCGGCCCGGACGCGCGCCGAGCGCTGATAGGCGACCTGCTCCACGCCATCCGACCGAAATCAGGTCGCGATCACGAGGCCGCTCTTCCGGGGGCGGCCTCGTCTATTGTCGCCGTGAACGCCGGCCGAAAAACCCGCCTCTAACACAACGGGTTTAGCGTTGACACCATCCCATATATGGTGTTAACGTGGCCGGGCCACACGATATGGTGTGTGTTGGGTATTCGGTTCAGGACTGGACTCGCCGCTGTGCTCTGTCCCTACTGCGCTCACGACGACTCGAAGGTGATGGACTCCAGAGACGCTGGGGCCGGGATACGACGCCGTCGTGAATGCCTCCGGTGCAGCCTCAGGTTCACCACCTACGAAGCGGTGCAGACCGGCGCGCTGCTCGTGGTGAAACGGGATGGCCGCCGCGAGGAGTTCAGTCGGGAGAAGCTCCGGACCAGCCTGACCAAGGCGTGCGCGAAGCGTTCGCTGCCCATAGGCAGCATCGACAAGGGAGTGGACGACATACAGACCCATCTCTTCGAGGCGGGCCGCGCGGAGGTCCAGAGCAAGCTCATCGGTGAGCTGGTCATGGACCGGCTGAGGAGGATGGACCGGGTCGCCTACATCCGATTCGCGAGCGTATACCGGGACTTCAGAGACATCGAGAGCTTCAAGGCGGAGATAGACGCCCTGCTGGAGCCCGGCGAGCCTCAGACGGAGCCGGGGAACCAGCTCTCCTTCCTCGACGACGTGGAAGGCGATCTCCCACGGACCACCCGCCACAGGAGGCGGGGCCGGAGGCCCAAACGTCCACACGTCGAGCCGGCCTGACAAATCGGCCCGATGTCCGCCCGCCATTCGGCGGAGCGCACTCGCCCCCCTTTCGTACACACAGCAGCCGGAGAATGCCGAAACGTACACAGTCTAAATAAGAGGCCGGGAAGGGCCCGCCGAATCGGCGCCCTCCCCCAACCAGGAGCTGACGATGATCCGAGACCACACCTCCAGCGGACCCGAGAGCCACGAGCACTCGTTGGAAGAGGTCTTGAAGGCGATGCGGTCCGCCGGCCTGTCCGGCGAGGTCACCGAGGCCGTCGCCCAGTCCCTCGAGTCCAACGGCAAGCCGTCGCCCAACGGCTACGCTAAACTCTCCGGCAACGCACTGGAGATCCTCCGAAAGAGGTACCTCAGGAAGGATGACGCGGGCCGGGCGATCGAGACGCCGGAGGAGTTGTTCGTCCGGGTCTCCGGCGCGATAGCGGAGGCCGAGCCCGAGGAGATCCGGGCGGAGTGGGCCGGACGATACCTGGACCTGCTCCGGTCGCTTAAGTTCCTGCCCAACTCGCCGACGCTGGTCAACGCGGGAACCGGACGCGGCTGTCTCTCCGCCTGCTTCGTCGTCTCGCCGGACGACCACATGGACTCGATCATGCAGATCGCCTCGGATGCGGCGATGATCGAGAAGTGGGGCGGCGGTATCGGGTTCGGCTTCTCGAAGCTCCGGCCGAAGCGGGACAGGATAGCCACCACGCACGGCGAAGCCTGCGGCCCCATCGCCGTCATGAAGCTCTACTCTGCCGTCGGGGCAACCCTGACCCAGGGCGCCTTCCGGCTCGGCGCGCACATGGGCCAGATCAGGGACAGCCACCCGGATGTCCGGGAGTTCATCCACTGCAAGGACGGCGACGACACCCTCCAGAACTTCAACATCTCGGTGCAGATCACCGACGCCTTCATGCGAGCCGTAGATGAGGACGCCGAGTGGCCGCTGATCAACCCGCGGGACACGGGCGGCGGACCGCTGGGCGAGGTGGTCGAGACCGTCTCGGCCAGAAAGCTGTGGCGGGAGATCGCCGAGTCGGCCTGGAAGACCGGCGACCCCGGAGTCGTCTTCATAGACCGCGTGTGGGAGACGGCGCCCAACCCGCAGATGGGACTCATCGAGACCTCCAACCCCTGCGGCGAGGAGTTCCTGGAGAACTACGGCAACTGCTGCCTCGGCTCGATAAACCTCGAGCTTCACATAGGAGACGGCGACATCGACTGGACGGCCTTGGAGGAGACCGTCCGCACCTCGGTGCGGTTCCTGGACGACGTAATAGAGGTGAACGAGTTCCCGCTGCCCAAGCTGAGGGAGGTCAATCTGGCCACCCGGCGGATAGGGCTCGGAGTCATGGGCTGGGCCGACGCGCTGGTGCGCCTCAATATCCCGTACGACTCGGATGAGGCTCTCGCGCTGGCCGACAGGCTCGGCGGCTTCCTCAACGAGACGGCGTGGGACGAGTCGCGGATGATCGCGGAAGAGCGCGGTTCGTTCCCCGAGTTCTACCGGTCCCGGCTCAGGGAGCGCGGGATGCCGCCGGTCCGCAACTCCAGCGTCCTCACGATCGCCCCGACAGGCACCATAAGCCGGCTCGCCGGATGCTCCAGCGGTATCGAGCCCCACTTCGCCATCGGCTGGTGGTCCAACGTCCTGTGGAAAGACCACGAGGGAAGCAGCACCCGGCTGCTGGATGCGCCGACGTCGGTGTGGGAGACGCTGAGGACGAGCCTGGGAGACGAGTCGATCGTCAGGGAGGCTCTGGAGCAGATCGCCGACAGCCCCCAGGACGCGGAGGACATCCTGCGGCAGCACGGCGCCGACCCGGCGCTGTTCAGGACCTCTATGGCCATCAGCCCCGAGGCCCACGTCCGGATGCAGGCCGTCTGGCAGAAGCACGTCACCAACTCCGTCTCCAAGACGATAAACCTGCCGAACAGCGCCAGCGTCGACGACATCGACAGCGCGCTGAAGCTCGCCTGGGAGACCGGATGCAAGGCCGTCACCGTCTACCGGGACGGATCGAAGTCGATGCAGGTACTCGAGACGGGCGGGGAGGCCCAGGACGACGAGGAGCCGCAGCGTCTGCTCGTCCCGCGCCAGCGGCCCTCCTCGGTCAGGGGCATCACCGACCGCATACGCACAGGACACGGCACCCTGTTCGTCACCGTCAACTTCGACGACAGGGGGCGTCCCTTCGAGGTGTTCAGCACCTCCGGCAAGGCGGGCGGATGCGACGCCGCCCACCTGGACGGCCTGTCGCGCCTGATATCCCTGGCCCTCAGATCGGGTATAGATCCGGACCAGGTCGTCGATCAGCTTCGAGGCACGACCTGCTGCCCCGTCTGGAACGGCGGCACCCTCATAAGGTCCGCCGAAGACGCGGTCGCTCAGGTGCTCAGCCGCCACACCGAAGATGAGGTCCAGCCGCAGGCCGGTCTCGAAGCGGCGGTATCGACCGAGAGCGCGGCGCAGCTGGGCCTGTTCCCGTCCACCCAGCCGAACGGCTCCAACAGCAACGGACACCAGTCGCCCAGCGGCGCAAAGTGCCCGGACTGCTCGGGTTTCCTCGTCCACCAGGAGGGATGCCTGAGCTGCCCCGACTGCGGGTACAACAAGTGTGAATAACTCCGGCAGAGCGGGCGGTTCGCAGGTGCCTCCGCGAGTCGTCCGCCGCGCGTCGATCCACGAGAGACCCGCCGTCGGCGGGTCTCTCGTCTTTGCCGGACTGCGAGCGTTATAATGAGTCCGCGATGAGCGCAAAGCCGTACGTAGCCATTACGATGGGAGACCCCGCCGGCATAGGGCCGGAGGTGACCGCCAAGGCCCTCTTGAGCGACAAGGTCCACCGGCGATGCCGCCCGTTCGTGATCGGAAGCGCGGCCGCCATCCATAACGCGCTCCGGACGATCGGCTCGGGCGCATCCGTCCGCGCCGTCCCCTCGCTCGACCAGGTGGAGGGAAGTCCGGGTGTAATAGACGTCCTGGACCTGGAGAATCTGGACCACGGTCTGATCGAGCCGGGCCGGCTCTCCGCCGAGGCGGGCCGGGCCGCCGTGGAGTGGGTGCTGAAGGCTGGCGAGTTGGCCGCCTCGGGCAGCGTGCAGGCCATCGCCACGGCGCCGATCAACAAGGAGGCGTGCAGGCTGGCCGGACACAGGGACGTGGGGCACATGGAGATATTCCAGAGCCAGACGGGAGCGAGCGAGGTCGCCACCATGCTGATGGCGGGCGGGCTCCGCGTCGTCCACCTGACCACCCACCGGTCGCTGAGGGCCGCCTGCGATTACGTCACCAGGGACAACGTGCTGGCGAAGATAGAGCTCACCGACAGGAGCTTCAGGGAGTGGGGATGGGCGTCGCCCCGCATCGGCGTCGCGGCCCTGAATCCGCACGCCAGCGACGGGGGGCTGATAGGCGACGAGGAGGCCCGGGAGATCGCACCCGCGGTCGAGGCCGCACTGACCCGGGGGGTAGACGCCGCCGGCCCCATACCGGCCGACACCGTATTCAACCAGGCCATCGACGGCGCATACGACGCGGTGCTGGCGATGTACCACGACCAGGGCCACATTCCGGTCAAGGTCCACGACTGGGCCAGGAGCGTGAGCGTCAACCTGGGCCTGCCGTTCATCAGGACGTCGGTGGACCACGGCACGGCGTTCGACATCGCGTGGCGCGGAATCGCCGACCACGAGAGCATGTTGGAGGCCATCAGGGTGGCCGTCAGCCTGGCCGCCGACAGACGGCTGCCCTGATATGGAGACGGACGCCAGTAAATCCCTTCCCCGTCCGCAGGGGAAGGTTCAGAAAAGCCGGATGCTCGAGGGCGGCTCATGACTACCTTCCCCCGTCCGCGGGGGAAGGTAGGATGGGGGCGCCGGGAGTCTGAAAGAGACGGCGGACAGGTACTGGACATGAAGATATCGTTCGTGGGCGGCGGAGTGATGGCCGAGGCGCTGCTGGGCGGCATACTGGAGGCCGGTATCGCCTCCGCCGATGAGATCGGTGTGGGCGAGCCGTTGGAGGCTAGGCGCGCCCATCTGGAAGAGAGGTACGGGCTGAAGGCGCACCCGGCCAATGCGGACGCCCTGCGCGGCGCGGACATCGCCGTTCTCGCGGTGAAGCCCCAGAGCCTTCCGGAGGTGATGGAGGAGATCGCCGGCGGCATGCGAGCCGACGTAGCCGTAGTGTCGATCGTCGCCGGCGCAAGGATGGACGCGCTGATGCGCGGTCTGAAGCATCCCGCCGTCATAAGGGTGATGCCGAACACTCCCGCGCAGATCGGCGCGGGGATGAGCGTATGGACGGCCGCCGCTGAGGTGTCCGGGGCGAAGATAGAGGCGACGAGGCTGATGCTCCAGACGCTGGGAGCCGAGCTCTACGTCACCGACGAGAAGCTGATCGACATGGCGACCGCGTTGAGCGCGAGCGGACCCGCGTACGTCTTCATGTTCATCGAATCGCTGATCGACGCGGGCGTATACCTCGGAATGCCGAGAGATATGGCAAGGCGGCTAACGCTCGAGACGGTCCTGGGAAGCGCGAGGCTCGTCAAGGAGTCGGGCAGGCATCCGGCGGAGCTCAAGGACATGGTCACCTCGCCCGCGGGAACTACGATCGAGGCCCTGCTCAGGATGGAGAGCTCCGGATTCCGAGCCACAGTGATGCAGGCGGTCATCGCGGCGTACGACAGATCGGTCGCGCTTGGTGAGAAGAGTTGAGCGAGTTCGTCGTACAGTTCGTAAAACTGCTCGCCTTTGCGCTGTGGATAGCCCTCATAGGACGAGTCGTCATCTCATGGCTGAACATCGACCGTTCGAGCCCGCTGTACCCCGTAGCGGCGATCATCTATCAGATCACCGAGCCGATCCTCGCACCCATCCGCAGCGTGCTCCCAAGCTTCGGGATGCTCGACCTCTCGCCGATGGTCGCCATCATCCTGATAATCGTCGTGCAACGGCTAATCGTATTCGCTGCGGGCTGACCTAGGCGTGCGCCAGCGCGCCGCCGTCTATGAAGATCGTCTGCCCCGTAACGAAGTCGCAGGCGTCCGACGCCAGGTAGACGAGCAGCCCGCACAGATCGGCGGGATGCCCCCTGCGGCGGGACGGTATGTAGCGCACCAGCAGCTCCCTCTGCGCCTCCGCGGTCTGCGGCTCGGTCGTGATCCATCCCGCTCCGATTCCGTTGACGCGCACGTTCGCTCTCGACCATTCTAGGGCGAGCGCGGCGGTCAGCTGGTGTATCGCGCCCTGGGCCGCGCAGGCGGCCACGGAGTTCCATAGGCCTCTCACCGCCAGCCCCGACCCTATGTTGACGATCCGTCCTCCCCCCTGTCCGACCATGAGCCTGCCCACGGCCTGGCTCCACAGGAAGACCGACTTGAGGTTGAAGTCGATCACCGTCTGCCACTCCGCCTCCGTCACCTCCGCGAACGGCTTTCCAAACTCGACGCGGGCGTTATTCACGAGAATGTCGATTCGGCCCAGGTCGGAGGTCACCCTCCGGACCGCCCGCTCGACGTCGCCGGAGTCGGCCACGCCGGCCTCTATCGACAGCGCCCTGCGCCCGAGGCGCTCCACCTCGCCACGCGCGTCGTCACGGTCCGACGCATCGGAGCCGGCAATCGCCACGTCGGCCCCCGCCTCCGCCAGCGCCGACGCCAGGGTAGGCGTCCAGCCGCGACGGTCGGCCGTCACTAGGGCCGTCTTTCCGGTCAGATCCCACTCCGCAGGTACGGGCATCTCCCCCCTCCTCACTCAAGCATATCGCAGGAGCCCTAGACGGCAAGCGGCGCGTCGGGGGCATGACCCGTCGGTGCGTAGCCGCCCGCAAGGCCTCCACCGTCGATTATGAACATCTCTCCGTTCATATAATCGGACGCCTCCGAGGCCAGGAAGACCGCGATGGGCCCCAGCTCCGACGGCATCCCTCCCCTTCCAACCGGAATAAACTCGTTGGGCGCCGGCGGGACCGTGGCAGCCTCCCCCACCGGCACGTATCCGGGCACTATGCAGGTGCTCGTCACGCCGGACCGGCCGAGGCTGATCGCTAGGCTCCGGGTCAGCTGGACGATGCCGCCCTTCCCGCACGTATACATGTAGTTGTCCCGTCCGCCCCGCAGCCCGAAGCCCGACGCGACGTTGACGATCTTCCCCCGTCCCCGCTCGACCATGTGCCTGGCGACGGCCCTGGAGCAGTAGAAAGACCCGGTCAGGTTCGTGTCGATCCCCAGCCTCCACTCCTCGTCGGTCACATCCCAGATCGGCGTCGGGCCCCGCCCCCGGACGATGCCGGCGTTGTTGACCAGCACGTCGATCTTGCCGAACCGCTCCAGGGTCTCGCCGACCAGCCTCTCCACCTGCGCCGAGTCGGTCACGTCGGTCGGAACCGCGAGGGCGCTCCGGCCCATGTCGCGGACGAGACCGGCGACCTCCTCGATGAGCGCCGCCCTACGGGACGCAATGACGAGGTCGGCTCCGGCGCGTCCCAGCGCCAGGCTCATCTCCCGGCCGAGGCCCGTCCCCCCTCCGGTGATCACGATCGTCTTGCCGTCCAGACTCAGATTCTCCAGCACCGTTCTCTCCCTCCGTCTTCCACCTCTTCCCCCGGGGACGGGGGAAGATTGAGATGGGGGCCTCCCGCCAATGGAGGCGGTCTATGCCTGCAGCGTAACCTCTCCCGCGCTCACCGTGACCGGCTCTCCGTCCGCGGCGGTCAGAATCAGACTGCCCTGGTCGTCCACCGCCTCGGCCCGCCCCTCCAGCACCCGCTCCTTCCACGCGACGCGGACCGTCCGGCCCAGCGTCTCCATCATCGCGCCCCACTCTCCGGTCAGCGACCGCCCGGACCTGACCGCTCCGTAGAGGCGGTCCAACTCAGAAAGAGTCAGCCCCAGCACCTCGCTCCGGTCCATCCTGCGGCCCGTCTCCCGGTAGAGGCTGGTGGCCGTCTCGGCGATCTCAGGATGCATCGCCGGATCGAAGTTCACGTTGATGCCGATTCCGATGACGGCGTGATCGACCTCGCGGCCCGCCATGACCGTCTCGATCAGTATCCCGGAGAGCTTCCTCCCGCCGACGCGGACGTCGTTCGGCCACTTGATCGCGGCGGTGAGCCCCGCCGCCTTCCCGGCCGTGCGGGCGACCGCCAGCGTCGCCGCCATGTTCACGTATGGAAGCTGGGCCGCCGTTGGCCTCAGCACGACGGAAAACGAGAGGTTCTGACTCCGCGGCGAGACCCAGGCGCGGTCGAACCTGCCCCTGCCGGCGGTCTGCTCCTCTACCACGACGACGGTGCCCTCGGGAGTATGCCGCTCGGCCAGACGGCGCGCCTCGTCCATCGTCGACCCCAGCCTGTCGCGGTGGACGATCTCGCATCCGACCGTCTGCCCGGCTGTCATGCGTCGGACGAGATCGACGTCGAGTCTACGGTGTGGCATCCTCTACTCCAGCCTGTAGAGCCCGCCGGGATCTCCGTCGTCGGCTTCGCCGGGCACCGCAGCCCCGGTCACCAGCTCGTCGACGCGCGCCAGCAGCTCCGCCTCCCCTATCGCCCCCACCCATCTCCGTCTCACCGTGCCGTCGCGATCCACGAAGAAGGTCACCGGCAGGCCGATCACGCCGTAGTCAACCGTGATCCTGCCGTCGGCATCCATCCCGTTGGGGTATGTTATACCGAACTCCTCCAGATACACCGCGCCTTCTTTTTCGGTGTCCTGTATGTTCACGCCGACGAACGCGACCTCCCCCTCCCCGTACAGTCGCCAGACGCTCTCCAAGAGCGGCGCCTCCTCCCGGCATGGAAGACACCAGGAGGCCCAGAAGTTGATCACGACCGGACGGCCCCGCTGAGCCGCGAGAACGAACTCTCCGCCGTCGAACAGGGGCAGCGTAAAGGGCTCGGCCGGCTTGCCGACGCGCGTCACGCCGCTGCGCCCCGTGACCGGCTCCTTGTTCAACAGGCCGATTGCAAGCAGCGCCGACACGGAGGCGACCATCACGCCGATCACCCCAAACGCCGCAATCCTGGGCCAGTACCGCATCGGCCTACTCCCAGAACCGGCGCCTACCCCGGTCACGCGCCGCTCATTTCAAACGGTGACGCCGCCCGCCCGCCCTTCGGCAGCCCGACCGGAAGCCGGACGTCGAGAAGATAGGGCCGGCCCTCCCTCTCGACGACTGTGAGACCGCGCTCTATCGCCTCTCCGATAGCCGTCTCGTCGTCCACCATCTCGGCCTCCACGCCGAACCCCTGCGAGATGGAGACGGGATCGATCCCGTCCAGCCGGACCCCCGCGTACTCGCCCGTCCGGCTCATCGCTCCTCCCGCCTCGTCGAAGGCGCCCGCCACGATTCCGTAGGCGCCGTTGTTGGCGATCACGTACAGGACGGGGATACGGTGGTGCGCGGCCGTCCAGAGACCGGAGTCGGCGTAGTACATCGAGCCGTCGCCGACGAGGCCGACGACCGGCCTGTCCGGCGCGGCCAGCTTGGCGCCGACGGGCGCCCCGATCCCGTACCCCTCCGAGCCGCTCGCCGGACGGATGTAGACGTTCGAGCCGCCGTCCGGCTTCGGCCGGACGCAGTCCAGCGGCGCGGCGAACTGCTCGGTCGTGATGAGACCTCCGCCCGCCGCCTCCAGGGCCGCGTCGAGCGCGTCGAGCATGACCATCGGACGCACCGCACCGGGCTGCGGGCCATCGGGCCCCGTCTGCGACCGGCGCGACGAGCGCAGCTCGGCGGCCACGGAGAGCGCCCGTCGGCGCCGTTCGTCGTAGCGGTCCGGCGTCGACTCGCTCAGCGTGAGCTCCTCCAGCGACCGGAGCGCGCGGCGCTCGTCGGCCAGCACGGCATGAGTCAGCCCGGGCATGTTCTTCAGGGCGGCGGGATCCGAGCCCAGCGCGACCACCCTGCGCGCCGACGTGAACGCCGAGTAGTCGTGGGCGCGGCCCAGGCCGCTGTGCCGGACGCCGATGCACACTATCTGGTCCGGGTCCACTGCCGGGGCGGCCTGATCGATACGTCCGCAGTAGAGGGGATGGGCCGCCGACAGCCCCCGCAGGTCGGCGAGAGTCGACGCCACCGGCGCGCCGAACCTCTCCGCCAGCGACCGTACGCTCTCCTCCGCGCCGCTTTTCCACACACCGTCGCCAACGTAGATCAGCGGCCGCTCCGCCTCGTGCAGAGTCCGCGCGATCACCTCGATGTCCTCATCGGATGCGAACCCGCTGCGGAGCTCCGGTATCCCGCCGTCGATGATGTCGGTCGTCACCGTCCGGTCGTCCAGCAGCCTGTCGTACATCGCCAGGTGGACCGGCCCCATCGGCGGCGTCTTCGCCACCCTCAGCGCCCGCTCGATCGCGGCGGGAAGGCCCTCCGGCTCGATCACCGTCCAGGCGGCCTTCGTGAACGGCGCGGAGATCGAGGTCGGACCGAAGTTATGGTCGAGGTCGAGCCCCACCGCGTCGCCGAAGCTCCCCGTGTCTCCGGCAAAGGTGACGACCACGACCGGGAGGCTCGCCGCCGCGACGTTGATCAGCTGGCCCAGGCACTGGGCGAGACCGGCGCCCAGGTGGACCACCGTCACCGCCGGATCGCCCCTCACCTGCGTATACCCGCCCGCCATCGCCGTCACGCTTCCCTCGTGCAGGGCCAGGATGCCGTGAATGTCCGAACGGGCGTGCAGGGCGTCGAAGAACGGCGCCTCGCGCGAGCCGGAGTTGTAGAAGACCTGACTCACCCCGGACGCCCGGAGCTGCTCCACGATGACCTGGGAAGGGGTGCCGGTGATCGGACGTGTGTCCATCGAATCTCGCCTCCTCGATTGGCGGTCTCGCGCAGAGTGTACACTGTTTGGCCCAGGCTCCGTTTTGAACCGGACTGTGTGCCCGTGATAGCATACGGCCTCTCACGATGGGCGCGTTTAGCATGCGAGAAGGAGATGCAAGGCATGTACTGCCCGGGCTGTGGCAAGCAGACGGCTGACGAGTCGAGGTTCTGCGCCAGTTGTGGAAGGGAGCTGGCCAAGCCAGGCCCATATCGCCACGCCAGTGAGCCTCCGACTCACGCGAGACAGCCGTATATACCGAACTACCTCGTTCAGGCGATACTCGTAACGATCTTCTGCTGTCTGCCCCTTGGAATCGTTTCAATCGTATACGCGGCGCAGGTCAATGGTAAGGCCGCTGCAGGAGACATCGCCGGTGCGCGCGAGGCCTCCGAGAAGGCGAAGACCTGGGCTTGGGTTTCATTCGGCATAGGTCTCCTGGCGGCGGTGGGGTATGTCGTGTATCTGATCGTGTTCGTAGCGGTTCTGTCATCGGTTTGACCAAGACGATGGGCGAGGGCCTCTTAGCGGTTGGTGGACACCGAATCTCGGCTGGAGTTCTGTACGCGTCGCTGGCCGTGATGAGCGCTGCCGTTGTGGCCGTCCTGTACGCCTTCGATCCCAGAATCCCTAGTAACTATCCCGTATGTCCCTTCTTCGGTCTAACCGGATACCACTGCCCGGGATGCGGCACGCTTCGCGCCCTGCACAGCCTGTGCCATGGTGACGTCCTCTCCGCCGTTGGCTACAATCCGTTAACCGTCCTCTCTCTACCGTTCATCGGATACTCGTATCTGGCCGGAGGGATGGAGGCGTTTCGCCTCGGAGGACTGCCCAGGGTGTTCGTGCACCATCGACTGATCTGGGCGCTCCTTGTGGTCATCGTCGCGTTCTGGACCCTGAGAAATGTGCCGGTTGGACCGTTGACCGCCCTTGCGCCATAGCGGCCCAAGGGCTGCTCACCGACGTTGTGAAGATCGTGTAGGAAGTACGACGAGGAGGAGGACCGCGATGCCAAGCGACAAGGTTACACACACGTTCGAGATCGAGAGCGAGCAGCGCGACTGGCTCGGCGAGGTCGCCGAGGAGTACGGCCTGGCTGACGAGGACAAGGCGCTGCGCGTCCTCCTCGACTATGCGATCCAGGACGGGGACAACGAGACGATCTTCGCGGCCCACAACATGCGCTGCCGCTTCTGCGGCTGAGAAAGGAGGCAGGAGCCCATGACAAACCGCGTCAAGGGAGTCATAGCCGGATCGCAGGGAGCCCCGGTCACGCTCCAGGACATCCTCGTACCCGATCCGGGCCCCGGAGAGGCTCTCGTCAGGGTGCAGGCGTGCGGCGTCTGCCACACTGACCTCCACTACAGGGAGGGCGCGATCACGGACGAGTTCCCGTTCCTGCTGGGGCACGAGGCCGCCGGTGTGGTCGAGGCGGTGGGTGAGGGCGTGACCAACGTCGCGGCGGGAGATTTCGTCATCATCGCGTGGCGCGCTCCCTGCAGCAACTGCCGCGCCTGCCTGCGGGGCCGGCCCTGGTACTGCTTCGACAGCATGAACGCGGCTCAGAAGATGACCCTCGCCGACGGCAGTCCGCTCAGTCCTGCCCTGGGAATAGGCGCCTTCACCGAGCTGACCCTCGTCCACGCGGGCCAGGCCGTGAAGGTCGATCCGGCGGCGTCAGCCGCGGCTGCCGGGCTCGTCGGGTGCGGTGTGATGGCAGGGCTGGGAGCAGCCGTCAACACAGGGGGCGTGACGCGCGGCGACTCGGTCGCCGTCTTCGGCTGCGGCGGCGTCGGCGACGCGGCCATTGCAGGGTCCCGCCTCGCGGGCGCGCACACCATCATCGCGGTCGACATAGACGACAGGAAGCTGGAGTGGGCAAAGGAGTTCGGCGCCACCCACACCGTCAACTCCACCCGGACCGACCCGGTGGAGGCCATACGAGAGCTGACGGGCGGCAACGGCGCGGACGTCGCCATCGAGGCCGTCGGCAACCCCGACGTCTACCAGCAGGCATTCTTCGCGCGAGACCTCGCCGGAACGGTCGTGCTCGTCGGAGTACCCAACCCCCAGATGAGGCTGGAGCTGCCAATGCTGGAGGTGTTCGGAAGAGGCGGCGCGCTCAAGTCCTCCTGGTACGGGGACTGCCTGCCGACGAGGGACTTCCCCCTCTTCATCGATCTGTACCTACAGGGCCGTCTCAACCTCGACCGGTTCGTGTCCGAGGAGATCGCGCTGACCGACGTGGAGGAGGCGTTCCACAAGATGGAGCGCGGAGAGGTGCTGCGCTCCGTCGTGATACTCTAGCCGGCGGCGGGGACACCTCGCGGGCTCAGATCGCGCGCTCGTACTGTTCGTCAGCGGGCAGATTGGGCCGGGCTGCGGCCTCCGTCGCGAGCCAGTCGCACCGCTCGTTGTGAGGGTCGCCCGAATGTCCTTTGACCCAATGGAACGTGATGTCGTGAGCTTCGCAGAGGTCCAGCAGCCTCTCCCATAGATCGGGATTGACGGCCGGCTCTCTCTTATTTCGGCGCCATCCATTCGCGCGCCATCTTGCCGCCCACCCTTTCGAAAGAGCGTCGAGGACGTACTTCGAGTCGCTGTAGAGAGCGACCCTACGCCCCCCCTTAAGCGCCTCCAGACCCACGATGACGGCCATCAGCTCCATCCGGTTGTTGGTCGTCAGGCGATAGCCGCCGGAGAGCTCCTTCCTCCGGCCGCCGGAGAGCAGCACGGCCCCGTATCCTCCCGGCCCGGGATTCCCGATGCAGGCGCCGTCCGTGTAGAGCTTAACCTCTCTCATAGCCGTCCTCCCCGATTCGCAACTCATGGTAACAACATCCCAGCAGGACCAGCTTTGTTCGCATACCCATACTTCAAGAGGAGGAAACAGATGACCGACCTACTCGATAGGTACTGGCAGTCAGTCGGTGGTACACTGATGCGCGACTACCCGATAGTCACAGCTACAGCGGGATGGGGAGCAAGGGGGCCAACGTAGCAGTTCGCCTTCGGATGTGCGGTCGTAGTCCTGATACTCGTCCTGTGGTTCCCGATAGCATGGGACACCAGCGCAGGATGGTACGGCTATGCTCCTCTTGCTCCGACACCTTACCCTGGCTATCTCAGGACAGTTCTCTCATTCCTGAGTGAGACGATATCGGTAGTGATTGGTGTGACGTTGGCTTTGTGGTTCTACGAGCGGTACATCCGAAGAGGGTGAAAAGGACGCTTAGACTACTTGTGCCCTGGGCCGGTTGCGATCTGTATGAACGACGAAGGTGGATGGCGTCTGTTTTGGAATGTCTTGGCATGGCTGCTGACAGCCTTCATAGGCGCTGTCGTCTTCGCGGTAGTAATCATATGGTTCAATCGCATGGCTCAATAGTTGGTGCTGAGGCTGCTTGCTGTCGGATGGGCAGCGAGGATCTGGCCCTCTTCCCCCGCGCCCCGCGCGGAGCCGGGTAAAGATTGAGAGGCCGGTCGAGGCCTGCCTGCCGCATGAGCGGACCGTGAGAGCCTCTGCCACTCCGCGAAAGGGCAATTGACAGAGCCACACTAATTCAGTACAAAGGGGCCACCCTCACAACAAGGAGATTTTATACATGCGGCTCAACGAGATTCCCGACTGGGTCACCTTCCCCGAAGACGACTGGGAGCAGATAACCCCCGAAGAGGCAGGACTCGATCCCAGGAAGTTCGACGACTTCGTCGACAGCCTCGACCTCAGGGGGATGAACTACGGCGGAAACGTCCACGACGGCAACAAGTGGAGCCTACTCATCACCCGCGGCGGCTACAGGGTCCACTCCTGGGGCGACCCCGACTACAAGTACCAGACCGCCTCGACCGGCAAGGCGTTCACCTACGCGGCGCTCGGCCTCGCCGTCCAGGAAGGACTCGTCCAGGCCGACGACCTGATACGCGACACCTGGACCGGCGAGGGGCAGCTCTCCCACCCGCACAAGCACCTCGACCAGGGCCACCACCGCTCCCTCACATGGCGACACCTCGTCGGCATCAAGTGGGAGGGCGGCCACTACGGCGGCTTCGCCATAGAGATCGGCTACTTCTGGAAGATGGGGCGCGAGGCGACCCCGGCCCAGTTCAAGGCGATGGTGCCGGAATGGGCCAACTGGACAGGCGACCCCTTTCACGACATCTACTCCCACATCGAGCCCGGCTCCATGCGCCACTACAGCAGCGCCGGCACCTGGCGCGCCGCACAGGCCCTGACCTACCTGTGGGACCGCGACCTCAAGGACGTGCTCGACGAGAAGATCATGAGCAAGATCGGCATCGCCCCGGACGACTGGGACTGGATGATCGGACACGACGTCCAGCAGGACCGCGGCTTCTACCCGGCGATGCCCAACTCCTGGGACTACCTCGACCCGCCCTACGAGGTCAACGGCCATCCGGTGCGCAGCGGCCCGGGCTGGGCCGTTATGAACGCCAAGGCTCTGGCCCGCTACGGACTGCTCGTGGCGACCGGCGGCAACTGGAAGGGGGAGCAGCTCATCGCCCCCGGATGGACCCGCACCCACTCCGGCGGCAACGGCAGCGGCCTCCACGGCGAGAGCAGACGCTACACCTCGATGGGCCGGGTCGCCATGGAGGGAATCGACATGCGCTTCTCCACCGCCAGGGAGAGCCTCCTTCCCCAGGACATCTTCGTCGGCCCGGTCAGACGCTCCAGCATGGTCTAGACTGTCAACTCGTCAGGGACGGAGGTGAAGATGACGACTGATCACGAGTTGCTCGAACGCATCACCGTGCGGGCAGACGTGTTTGGCGGCAAGCCGATTATCCGTGACATGCGGATCGCGGTAGAGCATGTCCTGGGAATGCTTGCGGCAGGCGACGCCGCGGAGACGATCCTGCGAGAGTACCCTGCCCTGACGCATCAGGACATCCAGGCGTGCCTGCTCTTTGCACATCTCTCGCTGGCAGGTGAACGCGTGCATGAGCGTGTGCGCCTGCAAGAGACAGCGTGAGGTTCCTTCTCGACGTCTGTGCTGCATCACGTAGTTTGCAGACGCTGCTGACCGACCAGGGCCACGACGTTCTCTCGGCGCTGGAGACAGACCCGCGCGCTACTGACGAGGCGCTGCTTACGCTGGCGCAGCAGGAACAACGAGTGCTCGTCACCGAAGACAAGGACTTCGGCGAGTTGGTCTTTGTACGACGATTGCCGCATCCGTGCATCATTCGCTTTGTCGACATGCGGGTTGACGAGAAAGTAACTGCCATGCGCGAATTGATCGATCTCTACGCGGATGCGATGCGAGAGGGCGCTATAGTCGTGGTGACCAGAAACCGGGTGCGGATACGGTCCCAGAGAATGCCCACCCCAACTTGCAAGACAGGACACTAGGCAAGGTCAATAGTTGACATGCCCCTCCTAACGCTGCCCACGGGGATCGACCTCTACTACGAGCGGACCGGCAGCGGTCCGCCCACCCTGCTCATCATGGGCACTGGTCTCGACCACACTAGGTGGGCCCCGCAGGTCGAGGCCTACCGCGGCGAATTCGAGTGCGTCACATTTGATAACCGCGGCACCGGAAGGAGCGGGCTGGACGGCGGGGATCTGTCGGTGCGCCTGCTCGCCGAGGACACCGCGGCGCTCGTCGACGCGCTGGAGATCGGCCCCGCACACGTCTCCGGGCTGTCGCTCGGCTCATGCATCGCCCAGGAGCTCGCGCTGATGCGCCCCGACCTCGTACGCACTCTGCAGCTGCACGGCACCTGGGGAAGGGCCCACGGCTACGCGGGGAGGAAGTTCAGGGCCCAGGTCAAGCTCCTGGAGCTCCTCGACCTCCGCAGCTTCTACGAGATCAACACCCTGTGGCTGATACGACCCGAGTTCATGCGCGACCACCCGGAGGAGGTCGACCGGCAGATCGATGCGATAGTCGCCGCGGCGACCTCAGCCAAGGACGGCATCCTTGCCCAGTACAGGGCCAACCTCCTGCACGACACCCTCGATCGGCTGGGACAGATCAGAGCGCCGACGCTCGTCACCGTCGGCGACGCCGACATCGCCCTTCCCCCGATGTACGGCCGCGAGGTGGCCGACGCAATTCCCGGCGCCGAGTTCGCCGTCATCAGCCCCGGCGGGCACCTTCACAACATAGACGCCGCACCCGAGTTCAACCGCGTGACGCTCGACTTCCTCCGGCGCCACGCCTAGGCCCGGAGAAGTTCGGTTTCCCGTGTGAGGAGTAGCTATAGAGAATGAAACTGACGGAGCTCATCGCCCGCGCCCCATGGCGGGAGGCGGTCACATACCGGGACACCTGGCCCCATGAATACGTCCTAAGCGAGAAGGATGGGCAGCGAGAACTGTTGAACGCCATCTACGCCCGCTTCCTGGACGGCGACGGCGTAACCTGCCGCTTCTTCCGCGTGAGCAACAAGTACCTCTTCATCGGTGACTTCAAGTACTGGTTCAACAGCCAATGGGACGGCTTCGACCCCGATGGCGAGAATGTGATCAACCGCGCTCGCCTGTATCGGGACCGCAGGGACTTCGTGATCCAGCTCGGCGACACGGGGAAGCCGGAGGACTATCCGACCAACCCGGCCCACCAGAATCCAGACACGGACTGCTGAGGAAAATCCCTATGCCTAAAGAAACCACCCTGCTTGCGTACCTGGTGCCCCGTTTGACCAGTAGAATGGAGGACACGGCCACCGACGCCCTGGCTTTCATCCTGAACAACTCTACTCACTGCCGTGAAGCGCTGGACCTCCTGCTGATGGAAGGAGAGGAGTCCTATCGCCTGGACGCCCTGACCAGCTTCGACACCCAGGTGACGTACGAGGATGGCTCTCGCCCGGATATGGTGGGCTATGACCAAGAGGGCGGAAAGCGGCTGCTCGTCGAGTCGAAGTTCTGGGCCACCCTGCTTGAGGGCCAGGCCAGCGGCTACTTCGGCCAGCTGGATGACTCAGGGCCGGGGGTGCTGCTGTTCATCGCTCCGGCTACTAGATTGGAGATACTGTGGGGAGAGATCACGCGCCAGATGGAGTGCGGGTTGGATGGGGTTAGACTGGAGGCGGTCGAAACACCCAACCAGATGCGCAGGGCCAGGGTGATGGGGCCAGACAAGCAGGGCAAGCGGCTGCTATTGATCAGTTGGTCTACGCTCCTGGACCGTCTGGCCGCCGCTGTGCCTCACGATTCCCTAGTTGCCTCGGACATCCGACAACTCCGTGGACTGGCGCAACGGGAGGACGACGAGGCTTTCCAACCCATTCATACTGCAGAACTCAGCCCCTCAGTGCCCCGCAGGCTCCGGTGGCTGAATCGTCTTATCGACGCCGTTGTTGATGGTCGCGGCTGCCCGCAAGGCTGGATGTCCGTCGAAGGCTCCAGGGCCACGGCCCGCAGGAGCGGCTACGGGCGGTACTTCAGGTTCAAGACCGATCTAGGAGAAGTGGTCCCAGGCTGGTTGTTCCTGTGTGTGAACCACCGCCTGTGGGCGACCAGTGGCGATACCCCCGTGTGGCTGCGGATCTATAGCGACGTCCCGATCAGCGCGGCCCATCTTCGGGGCAAAGTACCCTCACTGGTCGGGGACGGAGGGAGTAGCGAGTACCACGACGTGCCAATCTACCTGGAGCCCGGAGTGGAATACGGGCGCGTCCTAGATAATGTGGTGAGGCAAGTGAAGGTCATTTGGAGAATCGCAAGTGATCATTTGATGCCCGGCGAGCCGGATGATGAACAGACGGAATGACCAACCCGTCGTGTCCTCAAGGAGGATGAAGGTAGTTCAGGTTGCACGTACCAGGCATTCGCCATGCGGCCACAGTGGCCGACGCGATCCCCGGCGCGGAGTTCGCCGTCATCAGCCCGGGCGGACACCTGCACAACATCGACGGCGCACCCGAGTTCAACCGCGTAACGCTCGACTTCCTGATGCGTCACCCCTAGACGCCCTACGCGTCGAAGACGTCGGCCACCGGGCAGGTGAAGCCGGGCAGCGCGTCAAGGCCGTCGAGCACACCATCCTCCGTGAGCGTCGACACCGCGCCTCCCTCCTGGTATGCGTCGACCGTGCGCGTCTCCGGGTACACCACCCATACCAGACGTACTCCGTAGCTCATCCACATCAGCGCCTTGTCGTTGGCCTCCCGCCGACTGTCGCCGGGCGATACGACCTCCACGACCAGATCAGGAGCGACCTCGGCGTAGCCTGTGACTCGTGCGTCGAGAGGAATCTTCTCCGCGGAGAAGTAGGCTATGTCGGGCTCACGGACCGTGTCGGGGTCGCGCTCCAGCCAGACGCCGGAGTCGGAGGCGGTCAAGCTCCCCAGCTTCCTGGACTTGACATAATTTCTCAGCTCGGCGCCCAGATTGATCACGATCTTGCCGTGCTCGTGTCCTGTCGGCATCGTTTCGCAGAGCACCCCCCGGATAAGCTCGCCGCGCACTCCCTGACTGTACAGCCGCAGCAGGTCGCCGGCCGTCAGCAGTCTCGTCTCTACTTTGGAAGTGGTCATGTCCAGCCCCTTTCGCTGAGACCGTATGCCCGATGTGACACAGTATAATGGAGATCAGTCCTGGCTGGCCCGCGACCTGAAGACGTCGGCGGCGCGCGCCGGAAACGGCAGCTCCTCCGGGTCGACCGGGACCTCGATGACCGACGGGCAGTCCAGGGAGAGCGCCTCGCGAACCGCGGGCGCGACCTCCTCAGGCCTCTCGACGTAGAATCCTCGAGCGCCGCAGAGCTCCGCGAACCGGTCGTACCTCGGGTTCGTTATCTCCGCCTCCACATACCGCTCGCCGTACAGAGTCTTCTGATAGGCCTTCTCGGAGCCCCACGAATCGTTGTTCATCACTATGTTGACCACCGGGACGCGCCACCGTACCGCAGTCTCGAGCTCCTGCGCGTTGAAGAAGAACCCGCCGTCGCCGCTGATGCTGACGACCGGATGGCGCGGACGCGCCATCTTCACTCCGATCGCCTGGGGCAGCGCCCCGCCGAGACAGGCGAGGTCGAGCGTGCTGTAGAGCGTCCCCGGCCCGGAGAACTCGACGCGGTCGTACCCATACGCCGGCCCTCCTCCCGCGTCGAAGGCGACCGCCGTCTCCCTGGGCAGAGCGCGCCGCAGCTCCGCGTACACCCGCTGCGGCTTCATCGGCAGACCGTCCAGGCCGCCCTCCTCGTCCAGTCGCCGCAGCCGTCTCCCGCGCAGCGCACCGATCTGCGCAGCCCTCTCGTGCAGTGTCGCCCTGTCCACTGCGCTGGCCAGCCTAGCGGCGAGGCTGGCCGCGACGGCGCGAGCGTCGCCCAGGATCCCGACCGCCACCGGATAGTTCCGTCCGATCTCCCGCTGGTCGATCTCCACCTGCACGATCCGCGCCGCCGCGGGGATGAAGCGGTGGTCGTAGAAGGAGGTGAAGTGGCCGAGACGGGTCCCCAGCGCGAGCACCGCGTCGGCATGACGCACCGCCTCCGCCGCCTCCGGCGCGCCCGCCCGTCCCAGCGCGCCGACGTAGAGCCGGTGCCGGTTGTCCACCGCGTCGTTGCGTTCGTACGAGGTGACGATGGGAGCGCCCAGCGCCTCGGCGAGGGCGCCCACCTCCTCACCCGCGCGGCCCCACACGACCCCGCCACCGGCGACGATCACCGGCGACTCCGCTGACCCGAGCAGCGCGGCGGCCGCCTCGACCAACCCGGGGTCTCCCGGCGGACGCTGGGGAGGCCGGTAGGCCGACGGGGAGGGCAGGACGACGTCCACGTCGGCTGCGCCGAGGAGGTCACGCGGCATGTCGACATACACCGGGCCCATCTTGCCAGACGACGCCACCCTGAAGGCGTCCCGGATGATCTCAGGCCCGCGATCCGGGCTGTTGATCTGGAGCACGCCCTTGCACACAGGCCTGAATATGCTCATCTGGTCCAGCTCCTGGATCGAGCCCCGGTAGGTCTGTCCTACCATCGGAGCGCCGCCCAGAACCACCATCGGCGTCTGGCCGACCAGCGCCGCGGCGGTGGTCGTGACCAGGTTGGTGACGCCCGGTCCGTTCTGCGCCATGCAGACCGCCGGACGGCCGGTCGCCCGCGCATATCCGAGAGCCATGAAGCCGGCCCCCTGCTCGTGTCGGCATCCGACGAAGCGTATCTCCTCCCGGCCGTACAGCGCGTCGAGGATGTCCAGATAGGCGGATCCGACCACGCCGAAGATGTAGCTCACATCCTCGCCCCGCAGCGTCTCGACAATCGCCTCGGCGGCGGACATCCTCGTCATCTTTCCCCCGCGTCTGCCTCTACGTCGAACCGCCGCACGGAAGACCTTGGCGCAGCTCCCCCAGCACCCTCCAGAGATACTCTGCATCCTCGCGAGCGTACTCCTCGACGTTCGGCGGCCTCCTCTCAGCATAGCCGACCTGCCGCACGATCGTCTCGTCGAAGTCGTACTCGGTGTGCACCGTCAGCGGGCCGTCGAAGCCGACCCTCAGAAGCGCGCCGAGCGCCCGGCGCCAGTCGACGCTCCCCTCCCCCACCTTCACCATGCGCGAAACGTACCGGGGCGTCCGCCCCTTCGGCTGGGGGAAGTATGCCGCGTCCTTGATCCCCACCACCGAAAGATACTCCCTGACCATGCCGATCCCGAGGTCGTAGTCCTCCCCGTCGAGCGCCATGTGGCCGAAGTCCGGATATGCGCCCACATATCTAGGGTCGAACTCCCCAAGCAGGTGCATCAGCCCGGCGCAGTTCGATCCTATCAGCGCGCCGCTGTGCGTCTGGTAGCAGGTCTGCACCCCGTACCGCTCGCTCAACCTTACGAAGCCGGCCAGGTCGGCTCGAGCTGCCTCCAACGCCTTCCAGTAGTCTTCACCGGGCAGATAGGACCAGAACCCGATCTTCAGCCGTGGGATACCGGCGGCCGCGCACGCTGCGTAGGTCCGCTCGATGGCCGGATCGGTTGGGCTGTTGGCCGTCACCGGCGCGGTGGCCATCGGACAGCTCAGCCCCATCGCCCGCCACCTCTCCACCGCTCCCGGCAGTATTTCGACGGCGTTGTCGGGGTCTATCGGATGCCCCGGACGGACGGCGATGTCGATCCCGTCGTATCCAAGCTCATACGCCTTGCTGCCAAGCTCCTCGATTGTGAGCTGTTCGAAGAACTTGGAGAACAGGACTATCTCCATCTGACCCTGGCCGAATCCAGCACGGCGCGCAGGCGACGGGCGACGACCTCTTCGTCGCCGTCCTGCAGCGTCGCCGTCGCCACCCACAGCTCGTTGGGCGAAGGCCCGCTGCCTATGTAGATCGGCGGGTCGCCGTCCAGCATCGCCTCGGCCAGCTCCCCGGCTGACGGGCCCTGCCAGAACTCGTCCAGCACGAAGGTCGCCGTCGGCGCAGTCGGACCCGGGTATATCGGCCCCTCGTTGAGATGGGCATTGACGTCTTCGACTCCCTCGACCGCTCGCAGCACGACGTTCGCCTTGCTACGCCAGCCGGCCCACTCCTCCTCATGGTCGGCCTCGACGAATATCTCCAGGGCGCGGACGAGCCCGGCGATCTCTTCCTTGCATACCTTCATCGGCCGGCCGACGCCCGACCACGCCTCGCCCGACTGCTGGTGCATGTGCGCCGACTCGATCAGGTCTCCCCGCCCGGCCAGGATGCCGGTAGACTGCGGTCCGCGGACGCCCTTGCCGCCGCTGTAGGCCACCATGTCGGCTCCCATCGATACGAACCGCGTCAGGTTCTCTACCGGAGGCAACTCGGCGGCTGCGTCGACGATGACGGGTACATCGTGGCGGTGGGCGACCTGTATGACGTCGTCCAGTGGCAGGCCGCCGAACCGCATCGCCCACACGTACGCCACCGCCGCAGTCCGCTCATCGATCGCCTCTTCGAGATCGACCAAAGTCACGCTCGCCTCGGTTCCGACGTCGACGAGCTCCGCGCCAGCGAGCCGGTACGCCAGGTCGTACTTGTTCCGATGAGATCGTTGGACCAGCACCCGGCTCCGCATCCCGGAGGTGTCCGGCAGCTGGCGTATCCGGTCCTCGGCGACGCCCGTCATGCAGGCCGCCGCTTGGAGCATCTGCGCCGCCGCGCACCCGGCCGTTACGATGCCGCCGTCGGCTCCGGTTATCTCCGCAATATACGCTCCGGCCCTGCGGTTCAGGTCGTCGACATCCACATAGCAGTCGGCAGCCTCCGACATCGCCTGCACCACCTCGGCAGGCATCGTGCTTCCGCCCAGCACCGTCCGCCAGTGATGCCCGTTGATGATCCGCCTGACACCCAGACGCTCGAATACCGTCCCGCCAAGCTGTCCCGTCGACATATTCAACCTCCTGACGCCGTCTCCATCGAAACCGCCCCGATGATAACGGCGCCGCCACCACGTGACAAGACGGCCTTCTCATACTCGGATTCGCCCGGTCCGTCATTCCCACGGCCGGAATCGGGGCGACAGCCGCCGATAGAAGGGCCTTGACATATACCGAAATTATCGTTAGCATTCAGCCCATGAACAATCACCAGAACCCCGCAAAGCAGATCATCGACCGTTTCGGAGGACAGTCGGCGCTGGCCGCGCTGCTGGGCAAACGCCAGAGCACCGTGCAGCACTGGGCCAAGACCGGGAGGATACCCGCCCAGTGGCACGGGCCGCTGCTGGAGCTCGCCCGGCGGCAGGGGGTCGGCCTCGAACCGAAGGATTTCGTGGCGGCGGCCGCGCCCGGCATCGAGCCGGCGGAGGGCAGGCTCGGCGTCCTCCTCGTAGGCCTCGGGGCCGTCTCGTCGACCCTCATCGCCGGCGTAGAGCACATCAGGCGCGGCGCCGGACAGCCCATCGGCTCCATCAGCCAAATGGCGACCATACGCCTCGGCAGGCGCTCCGACAGGCGGGCGCCTCTCATACACGACTTCGTCCCCCTCGCGGAGCTCGACCAGCTCGTCTTCGGCGCATGGGACCCGATCCCCGACAACGCCTACGAGGCTGCCGTCAAGTGCGGCGTCCTCGACAGGCACGAGGAGATCGAACCCATCGCAGACTTCCTCAAGACGATCGAGCCGATGGAGGCCGTCTTCGACGAAGACTACGTCAAGCGCATCCAGGGCATCAACGTCAAGTCGCCCGCCACCAAGCTCGACGCCGTCGACGCCATACGCGAGGACATACGCCGGTTCAAGGCGGACAACGAGTGCGACAGGCTAGTGATGGTCTGGTGCGCCTCCACCGAAAAATTCATTACCGAGAGCAGCGTCCACCAGGACATCGAGAGCTTCGTGGGCGGACTCCGCGAGAGCGACGAGAGCATCGCGCCTTCGATGGTCTACGCCTACGCGGCCCTGCTCGAGGGCGTCCCCTTCATCAACGGCGCCCCCAACCTGTCGGCGGACGTGCCCGCGCTGGAGAGGCTTGCCAGGGACGAGGGCGTGCCGATCTGCGGGAAGGACTTCAAGACCGGCCAGACGCTAGTCAAGACGGTCATCGGGCCGATGCTCAAGGCGAGGATGCTAGGGATGGACGGCTGGTTCTCCACCAACATCCTGGGCAACCGCGACGGCGAGGTGCTAGACGAGCCCGAGAACTTCAGGACGAAGGAGGAGTCGAAGCTCGGCGTCCTGGAGCACATCCTGCAGCCGGAGATGTACCCCACCCTGTATTCGGACGCCTACCACAAGGTGCGCATCAACTACTACCCGCCGCGCGGCGACGCCAAGGAGGGGTGGGACAACATCGACCTGTTCGGCTGGCTGCGCCATCCGATGCAACTGAAGATCAACTTCCTCTGCTCCGACTCGATCCTCGCCGCGCCGCTGGTGCTCGATCTGGTCCTCTTCATGGACCTTGCCCAGCGCTCGGGCATGGTCGGCATACAGGAGTGGCTCTCCTTCTACTTCAAGAGTCCGCAGCACGCGCCGACCCTCTATCCCGAGCACGACCTGTTCATACAGCAGACCAAGCTCAAGAACACCCTGCGCTGGCTGATGGGCGAGGACCAGATCACCCATCTCGGCATGGAATACTACAGACAGCCGCCCCTGCCGATCTCCGGCGAGCCGGCCCGCTCCTGACGCGAGGGCGGAAAGACCCGAATCCTGCCTCCCCCGGCGCTTTCCCCCTCTTCCTCTGGCGCTCTTCCCCTCTTCCCCCGCCCTGCGGGGGAAGATTGAGATGGGGGCCTCTTACGTCCTCTCCCTCATCCGACGACCCGAGGCGAGGGCGGGGAGACGCTACCGCATAGCCATGCCGCCGGCGACCACGATCGTCTCGCCGGTGATGTAGGCCGCGTCCGGGCTTGCCAGAAAGGCGACGACGTTCGCCACGTCCTCCGGCTGTGAGATACGGCCCAGCGGGACGGGCGCGGCCCGCTGCCTCAGCTGCTCGCCCGGGTCGAGTCCGAGCTGCTTCACCCCGATCTCCTCGTCCAGCGTCCAGTTGAAGGCCGTGTCGACGATGCCCGGCGCCACCGAGTTGACCGTCACGCCGTACTCGGCCACCTTCGCGGCCGCCACCTTCGTCAGGTTGATGACCGCCGCCTTGCTGGCCGCGTAGGGCGGGGAGAGAGTCATCCCGCCCTGAATCCCGGCCACAGACGAGATGTTGATGATCGTCCCGCGCCGCTGATCGATCATTCTCCTGGCCGCCTCCTGCATGTGGAAGTAGAGGCCCTTGAGGTTCAGGTCAATCGTCCAGTCCCACGTCTCCTCCGTCACATCGGGGAACGGCTGCGCCCTGATCCCGCCGGCGTTGTTCACCATCACGTCGAGACTTCCGAAGCGCTCCACGACCACCTCCACCAGCCGCCGGGCGTCCCCGGCCGACGAGGCGTCGAACAGCCCGGATGCAACCTGCGCTCCCGTCTCCGCGATCTCCGTCTCGACCGCCCCGAGCAGATCGTCCCGCATATCGGTGATGAAGACCGCCGCTCCCTCGGCCGCCAGCCGCCGGGCTATAGCCCGGCCGTTGCCCTGTCCCGCCCCCGTGACCGCCGCCGCCTTGCCCGCGAGCGACCGCCCCGATGGGACGCTCCTGTCGATATCGCCAAGTGGAGAGACCATTTTTTTTCCTTCTCCTCCCCGAATGCCGGACCCGGAGCCTCTATTCAACCATCAAGGTGTCTATCGTGGTGCCAAACGCACTGGCGATCCGTGACAGGGCCGAGGCAGAGCCCGGCTTGCGTCCTCGCTCGATCTCGGAAAGGTAGCTCGCGGCGATCCCCGTCCTCTCCGACAGCTCGCGCAGGGTGATGTCAAGGTGGTCCCGGAAAGCACGGACGGGACGCTTCCCCCGAATGATGGCGAGGGCCACTTCGTGAGGGACGCGGCTGCCATCGTCCGCGTCAAGAGCCGCCAGCCTGTCCTCAAGCTCGCTATTGCGCTCGATCAGAGCGGCGTACTCCGTCCGGGTCAGGGTGACGGTCTCTTCCCTAGTCATAAGCCTCCCTCCTGTGCCGGACTCTCAGAACCACGATGGTCGACGGATCGCCGTGTTCGACACTGAAGATCACGCGGTGACTGCCTACTCTCAACCGCCTGTACTTCCCACCGGTCAGCGTCGTCACCTGATTGGCTACGGACGCCGGGTTGCCGGCATATTGCTCGATCTTGTCGATAACTCGCTCACGATCCCGTGCGGCCAAGCGGCGCATATCCCTGATCGCCTTGGCTCCCCATTCAATTACCATTGTCTGATCCTCTGCCATGTTCGCAGATAGCGAACATGCTGTCAACAGAAATCTCGGGGGTCGAGTCAGCGCGGCGTATTCGGGAAGAACCGTCCTTTCGGCTTGGCCCGTGGGCTTGCTACAATCATGTTTGGCGGTATCGCAACTTGACCTCACCCAACTCCCACATCATCGAAGTGGACGACCTGCGCAAGAGCTACGGCGACCTCAAGGCCGTGGACGGCGTCTCCTTCGTGGTACGCCGCGGAGAGGTGTTCGGCATCCTGGGACCCAACGGCGCCGGAAAGACCACCACCGTCGAGGTCCTCGAGGGGATGCGGGCGCCCGACAGCGGACGAGCCGCGGTCAACGGCATCGACGTAGGCGAAGATCCGCGCGGAGTCAAGGCCGTCATCGGCGTCCAGCTGCAGGCGTCACACTTCTTCGCCAACCTCAAGCTGACCGAGATACTCGACGTCCTCGCCAGTCTCTACCACTGCGCCGTCGACCCCATCGATCTGCTCAGGAGGGTCGAGCTGGAGGACAAGAGAGGCTCCTACTTCGAGAAGCTCTCCGGCGGGCAGCGCCAGCGCTTCTCCATCGCCGCCGCCCTCGTGAACAGCCCCCTCGCTCTCTTCCTGGACGAGCCGACGACCGGCCTCGACCCGCAGTCGCGCCGGCACATGTGGGAGCTGATACGGGCCTTCAAACAGGACGGCACGACCATCCTGCTGACGACCCACTACATGGAGGAGGCGGAGGTCCTGTGCGACCGGGTGGCCATCATGGACAACGGGCGCATCATCGCCCTCGACCACCCGGACGCCCTCATCGACGGGCTGCTGGCGAAGGGGTTCCGGAAGGAGCGCACGGAGAGGCAGGCGACGCTCGAGGACGTCTTCCTGGATCTCACCGGGCGCGCGCTCCGAGAGGAGTAGCCGGGAGGCGCACTTTGAAGACCAGCCCGATCTGGGTCCTGACCATCGCCACCATCAAGATGTGGTTCCGTGACCGCGCCGCCGTCTTCTGGAGCCTCCTGATGCCGATCATCATCATGGCCATATTCGGCGTCATCAACTTCGGCTCATACGGCAGCGTAGAGGTCGGAGTCGTCGACCTCGCCGGCAACCAGGCTTCCGGGCAGCTCGTCGAGGGCCTGGACGACGCGGAGGTCCTGGACGTCTTCACCGACGGCGCCCTCGATACACAACGCCAAGCGCTCCTCGACGGCGACCGGCACGTCGTGCTGATCATCCCCGCCGGGTTTGGCGTCTCTCCCCCTCCCTTCGAGCTCCGGACCCTCTACAACGAGGCCCGGACCCGCGAGGTCGAGGTCGCCCACATGGTCATCAAGGAGATCATGAACGCGGCCACCTTCCAGGTGATGGACATAACGCCCCTGTTCACCCTCGACACCGAGCCGATAACCGACCGGGACTTCAGCTACATCGACTACCTGCTGCCCGGCATCGTCGCCATGTCCATCATGCAGATGGGGCTGTTCAGCGTCGCCTTCGGCTTCGTCCAGGCCAAGCGGCTGGGCATACTCCGCCGCCTCTTCGCCACGCCGGTGCGCCCATCGAACGTCCTCTTCTCGGAGGTCGTCACGCGCCTGATCGTCTCAGCCATCCAGACGCTGCTGCTAATCGGCGTCGCCGTTCTCTTCTTCGACGCGGAGGTCGTGGGGAACATCGCCGCGATACTTGCGATGGCCGTCATTGGTGGCGCCGTCTTCCTGACCATGGGATTCGGCATAGCGGGCTGGGCGAAGAACGAGAACGTCGCGGCCCCCCTCGCCAACGTGATCGCGATGCCGATGATGTTCCTGTCCGGCATCTTCTTCACCCGCGACTTCCTGCCCGACGTGCTGAGGACGGTAACCGACTACCTGCCGCTCACCTACCTGGCCGACGGCCTGCGCAACATCTCCACCGAAGGCGCCGCGCTCACCTCCCAGGGCGGGAACCTCCTGGGCCTCGCCGTCTGGCTCCTGATCAGCTTCGCGCTGGCCGCCCGCCTCTTCCGCTGGGAGTAGGGAAATCACCCGCCGCCCGACTCCCTGAACAGGCGGAGCGTCTCTTCCGTCGGCGGATAGTACTTCCCCGGGGCCACACCCTCGGCCTCGACAAGACCCTTGACGAACTCCTCCAGCCGCTCGTGCTCCTCGGCCCACTCCAGCACCTCCGCCGCGACCACCCTGGGCACGACTACCACACCGTCGTCGTCGCCCGCCACCAGGTCCCCGGGCCGGACGGCCACCCCTCCGCAGTGTATCGTCACGTTCTCATCGAAGGCCTCGATATGCGGCCCGCCGCCAGTCGGAGTGCGGTCCGCCGCGAACACCTGCAGCCCGTAGCCCCGCACGATGTCGAGGTCCCTTATCCCGCCGTCGGTGACGACGCCGGCGGCTCCCACCATCTTCAGCTGGAGCAGCTTCACGTCGCCGCCCACCGCCGAGTAGCGCCTGCCCATAGCGTCGCACACGAGGGCGTCGTTCGGCCCGCACGAGGCCATCGCGCGGTACTCGGGCGAATCCTCGCCCCTCCGCGTCTCCTTCGTGATGTCCGCCCGCGGCGGAAGGAAGCGGAGCGTCCTCGCCCGCGCGACGAGCTTGCGCCCCGGCGTGAACGACCGCACGCCCTCCATGAAGCACGGCTCGTGGCCGAGCGCCCGCACTCCGCCGTAGATCGTCGCCACCGGCAGCTGCCTGAACCGTTCGATCGTCTCGTCCGATACGTCCTGCTGACTCATGTTTATCTCCTGATGTGCAGCCTTGGCCCACAGCCTACACTATCTAGACCGTCCGAGGTTCATGCCCGTTATGGTTAGACAAACTCTCCACGAACGGGCCGGGAGCAGGCTCCCCACTAATGCCGGTGATAGTCTTGCGCGAGTCCGGCGCACCCGCACACACGGGGCAGGAGAGGCCATGGAGGTCGAGACTCACAACAACTACATCGGCGGGCGGTGGGCGCCGTCCCGCGGGGGCGGCACCTACACGATCACCAACCCGGCCAGCAAGCGCCAGGTGGTCGGCGAGTTCCAGTCCTCGACCCCGGACGACGCCCACGACGCGGTCGCCGCCGCGCCGACAGCCCTCGGCGGATGGGCCGATATGCCCGCGCCCTCCAGGGCCGCCGTGCTGTTCAAGGCGCTCGACCTGCTCGAACGCCGCTCCGACGAGATAGCCCGCACGATCACCTAGAGGAGGGCAAGCCCATTGCAGACGCCATGGGCGAGGTCAGGCGGGCGATGAACATCATCGAGTACGCGGGGCTGGGGAGGGCCGGCGCATGTTCGGATACACCACCCCGTCCGAGCTGCCCAGCACCATCGCCTACACGGTGAGGAGGCCGGTCTGCGTCGTGGCGATCATCACGCCGTGGAACTTCCCCCTCGCCATCCCCGCCAGGAAGATCGCCCCCGCGCTCATATGCGGCAACACGCTGGTCTTCAAGCCCGCCTCTTCGACGCCCATGACGGCCGTCAAGCTCGTCCATATCTTCAAGGAGGCCGGACTGCCGCCCGGCGTCCTCAACCTCGTCACCGGCCCAGGCTCCTCCGTCGGCCGCGTCTTCGTGGATAGCCCGGATGTGAAGGGCATCTCCTTCACAGGCTCCACCGAGATCGGGACCGGCATCTACGCCGACAGGGCGCGGAGCCTCAAGAAGGTGCAGTGCGAGATGGGCGGCAAGAATGCCGTCATCCTGCTCGCCGACGCCGATCTCGACAAGGCGCTCGGGGGCATCGTTCAGGGCGCCTTCGGCTCAACCGGCCAGCGGTGCACCGCCACCAGCCGCGTGATCGTCGAGGAGCCCATCTACGACGACTTCATGGAGCGGCTCGTCGCAAGGACCGGAGACCTCAAGATAGGCAACGGACTCGACCCCGACGTCGACGTCAGCCCCCTCGCGAGCCAGTCGCAGCTCGAACCGTGACCGGCTACATCGGGATCGGGGCCGAGGAGGGCGCGCGCCTCGTCTACGGAGGCAACACCCTGTCAGGCGGCGTCTACGACGACGGCTACTACGTCGAGCCGACCATCTTCACCGACGTCGACCCGTCGATGCGCATCGCCCAAGAGGAGATATTCGGGCCGGTGCTGACCGTCTTCAGGGCGAAGGACCTGGAGGAGGCGGTGAGCATCTCCAACAGCGTCGAGTTCGGCCTCTCCTCATCCGTCTACACCAGGGACCTGGCCCAGGCCTTCGAGTACGTCAACACCGTCGAGACGGGGATGGTGCACATCAACTCGCCGACGCTGGGCGGCGAGGTACACCTGCCCTTCGGCGGCCTCAAGTCCTCGGGCGTCGGCCACCGGGAGCAGGGAGTCGCCGCGGTCGAGTTCTTCAGCGAGGTGATCACCGTCTACGTCGACTACGCCGGCGCCCCCCGCCAACAGGCCAAATCCATCTGAGGTTTCGAGGCCGTTCGCCATAAGCCTGTCGAAGAGTGCGTCCTAAGTCGGGACCCGTTATGGTTCGACAAGCTCACCACGAACAGAAAGACTTGGATTCCCGCGTGCGCGGCGCGGAATGAGGATGACGTCCATACCAGCGCTTCCCGACGAACGAGGGAGAAGAGCTGGCCCGCCAAGCGGACAGGCTCACCCCTAAACTGAAAACTAGTGCTCCATGATCCCGCCGCCGTCGACGTTGATCGACTGGCCGGTGATCCAGGACGTCGCGTCGGTGCACAGGTGCGCGATGATCGCCCCCACCTCCTCGTCGGTGCCTGTCCGCCTGATCGGCGTATTCCGGGCGATCGTCTCCCACGCCTCGCCGCGGCCGATGTCGTCGACCCTCGACGTGTCCACCGCGCCCGGACAGACGCAGTTGACGTTGATCCCGTGCGGGCCCAGCTCGGCGGCGAGCGACTGTGTCATCCCCACTTGGGCGAAGCAGGCCGCGTTGTAGGCCAGCGCGTTTGCTCCACCCCTCTTGCCCGCGCCAGACGAGACGTTGACGATCTTACCGCCCTCGCCCTGCTCGATCAGCACCCTCGCCACGGCCCTGCTGCACAGGAAGGTCCCTCTGATCTTCACGTCGACGACCCTCTGGAGGATGGCCGGATCGAGCTCTAGCAGCGGCACTCGGTCGGGGCCCCGCGCGTAGGCGGCGTTGTTAACCAGGATGTCGATTCTGCCGAACTCCTCCAGCGTCCGCGCGACCATCGCGTCCACCGACGCCTCGTCCGCCACGTCGACGACCAGCGGCAGCGCCCGCGCTCCCAGCGCGCGCACCTGCTCGACCGAGCTCTCGATGTCGCGCCAGCCAATCTCCTTCTCGTCGGGAGGGAAGGTGGACGGGTCCCGCCCCGTCCCGGTCAACACGACGTCGGCGCCCAGCCTGGCGAAGGCCACCGCCGCTCCCCGTCCTATACCGCGCAGCCGCCCCGCGCCGGTCACTATCGCCACCTTGCCGTCCAGCTCGCCCATCGTCAGCCTCCCTCCTGTGCCGCTCACCCGAGCTACCGGGCCTGCCCCCGGTCGGTCGGCGCAAGGACGCGCTCCGACCGCGAGCTGGGCATCCTTCCCTGTTTCACGTCCTCCACCATGCGCTCGTACGAGTTGGTTATGCCCCTGAGGCTGCCCTTGAACTGCGGCATCACGTACCGCGCGAACAGCTCCAGCGACTTGTACCACCTCTCGGTGGAGGTCCATTCAAGGGTAAGCATGAGCAGCGCGCCGAAGCCGCCGCTGTCCTCCTGCAACGCCTTGATCTGAGCTATGCAGTGGTCCGGATCGCCGACGATCCACCTGCGCTGCTCCACGATCTGCTCGAAGGTTATCACCTCCTCCGGCTGGCCGGGATAGGCCTCGTACGTCGACTTTCCCCCGCCCTTGAACGGGTACGACGTGATCTCGTGCATCGCACCGGCTGAGATGTCCTCGAACGCCTGCTCGTTCGTCTCGGCCACGTACACCGGGATGTTGCCAAGACTCCAGTCGTTCCGGTCGACCTGGTGCCCGTGCTCATTGGCCACCTGCTCGTAGGTATCCCACTGCTGGCCCAGGGGCATCGCGTTCGGGAGAGTGAACACCGCCGATATGAGCGGCAGACCGCGCTCAGCGGCCACCCGGACGCTGTTGCCGCTGCCCGAGCTCGTGAGATGGACCGGCAGGTGCGGCTGCTGGTACGACTTGATCTGCACCTCCATGCCGTCTATCTTCCAGTAGTCGCCCTCGTGGTAGACCAGCCCGTCCTCCCGGTAGAGCTTCAGGATGATGTCGACCGACTCGTTCATCATCGGCCTGAGCTCCCGGGGGTTTAGATCGAAGAGCTGCATGTCCGGCCCCAGCACCCCCGGGCCGCAGCCCAGCATCAGCCGGCCGTAGGTCAGGTGGTCGAGAAACGCCATCCGCTCGGCAACGTGAAACGGGTGGTGGTAGGGCAGGTTGATGACCGCCGTACCCAGGCGGATCCGCTTCGTCCGCGCAGCCGCCGCCGCCAGGAAGATATCAGGCGCCGGGATCGTCTCCCAGCCGCCGGAGTGGTGCTCCCCGACCCAAAACTCGTCGAACCCGAGGCTCTCCGTATACTCGATGAGCTGTAGGTCACGCTCGAAGGCGAGCGTCGGGTTGTCCCTGATATCGTGCGCGGGCATCATGAAGAGTCCGAAGCGCAACTGGGTTCCTCCGTTCTCATATTGACGGCGCGGGAGCCTGTCTCGGTACGCGATTATATCACCTTGAGCGTCACCTGAGATATACGTATACTTGCGGCGTGACCTTTAGCCCCGGGGGATTGGTGGGCCTAGACTCACAAACGAAGTGCAACACCTTGTTAGGGTGTTGCCATGGGAAAGCGTTATGGACATGTCACCATTGAAGAGCGGTGTGAGATTGCCCGTCTACAAGCCGAGGGTCGTTCGATCCGGCAGATCGCTGCAGGTCTGGATCGCTCGCCATCGACAGTTGCTCGGGAGTTGAAGCGCAATGGGTCTCGCACCGGTGGATACAAGCCATCCTATGCCGACCAGCAGGCGCGTGCGCGCAGATGGCACGGCTCGCGTATGGAGCGCGACGGTACTCTCCGCGAGCGGGTGCTCTCACATCTGGCACAGGGCTGGTCTCCTGAGCAGGTTGCCGGTCGGCTCAAGTTGGAGGCCGACCGAGTCGTCATTTCTCACGAGAGCATCTATCGGTTCATATACGGTCAGCTTGCGCGCACGCAGGACTATGGGTGGAGACACTACCTCCCCCGTGGGAAGTCGAAGAGAGGCTGGCGAGGCCGCAGAGGGGGCAGTCCCGCCTCCTTCATGGCCAAGCGACGCCCGATTGCCGAGCGCTCCCAAAGCGCCGCTGACCGCCGCACTCCCGGCCACTGGGAGGCGGACCTGATGCTGTTCAAGACCTATGGACACGCGGTGCTGACCATGCACGAACGCCACTCCCGCATCCTCATCGCCGTCAGACCACCTGGCAAGGCGTCCAGCCCCATCGCAGGCGCCATGTCGCAACTGCTCGGTCAGCTCCCGCCCGACTGGAGGCGGACGGTTACCTTCGACAACGGGACCGAGTTCGCCCTCCACTACCGACTCCACGATCTGGGTATCGAGACCTTCTTCTGCGATACCCACTCCCCCTGGCAGAAGGGCGGGGTGGAGAACGCCATCGGCCGACTTCGACGCACCTTGCCGCGCAAGACCGACCTGGCGGCATTGTCCGACCAGGCGTTCACCAGGCTGATTCAAGCCTACAACAATACTCCACGCAAGTGCTTGGGCTACAGGACCCCGGCAGAGATCTTTCTGAATCAGGTGTTGCACTTGAAATGTGAATCCACCGGGGACGCTATGCTCAGAAGGCTGAGGCTCGACAACTTCAAGGCTTGGCGCGGGCTGGACGTCCGGTTCGGCAAGGTGACGGGGCTGTTCGGCGCCAACAGCTCCGGTAAGAGCAGCCTCCTGCAGTTCATCCTCATGCTCAAGCAGACGAAGAACGCCACCGACCGCAGGCTGGCTCTCGATTTTGGGGGGCCGTCCAGTCTCGTAAATCTGGGCAGTTTCCGAGACATTGTCCATCGACACAATATGGAGTCGACGGTGTCATGGAGCCTCGATTGGAGGCTCCGTCGGACCCTCAGGGTCACAGATGCAATGAGCAGCCGGAACGCCGTCCGGTTCCGGAGCAGCCGACTCCGAACGGCATGCGTCGTGGGTCTGAGGAACGCAAGCCCTAGATCATGCGCCCTAGCGTATAAGTTCGACAACACCCTTTTCTCACTGCGACAATCCTCAGAGGGATCGTCCAATTTCGACCTCAGTTCTGACGACGAAGACTTTCAATTCATCCGCAACCGAGGGCGGCCCTGGCAACTCCCCGGCCCGATCAAGACTCATCTCTTTCCCGACCAGGTGCAGACGTTCTATCAGAATGCAGACTTCCTGGCCGATTTCGAGTACGAGTACGAAGCGCTGATGGACCGCATCTTCTACCTCGGCCCTCTGCGTGAGCACCCGAAACGCGAGTACACCTGGGCCGGGGCGAGGCCGGACGACGTCGGACAGCGCGGCGAACGCACGGTCGACGCGATCCTCGCAGCCAGCGCCCAAGGAGAGCGGAGAAATCTTGGCTGGCGTAAACGACATAAGCCGTTCCAAGAATTCATCGCTCACTGGCTGAAGGTTCTGGGTCTCATCGAATCATTCAGTATCCGAGAAGTCGCCGACGGGACGAACATCTACCGAGCCGTGGTAAAAAAGGATCGGTCCAGCGCCGAGGTGCTGCTGACAGACGTGGGCTTCGGCGTGTCGCAGGTGCTTCCCGCACTCGTTCTCCTCTATTACGTCCCAAAGGGATCCACCATACTGATGGAGCAGCCGGAGATCCATCTGCATCCGTCCGTTCAAAGCGGGCTGGCGGACGCCATCCTCACGGCTGTCGACACTCGCGACGTCCAGGTGATCGTGGAGAGCCACAGCGAGCACCTGATGCGGCGTCTCCAGCGCCGCGTCGCCGAAAACGAGAGGCGGTCACGGGATGTGAAGCTCTATTTCGTCCCCATGGAGAGGGAATCAGCCCGGCTATCCGACCTGGAACTCAACGAGTGGGGTGAGATCGAGAACTGGCCCGATAACTTCTTCGGCGACGAGCTCGGTGAAATCGCCGCCACGCGGCTCGCCACTCTGGAACGCAAGATGGCCGCCAACCGAGGATCGTGAGGGAGATTGTCGTGGACACCAACGTCCGGTAGCGGCGAACGGTCGGGACACTCATGCTAGCGAGGCCTGCCAGGCCGCGTGTATTCACGCCATCCTGGACATCCGGTCACACCGGATCATGATACTGGACGAGCAGGGCGAGATCGTGCGCGAATATCAAGACAATAAACTTTAGGGGAGAGCCCGGAGTAGGCGACAGTTTCTTTAAGTATGTTCACGACTATCGGTATTCGACACCGGGCATTAGACTCGTCCCAATTACGAAGATCGACGATGACGAGCGAGGTTACGGAGAGTTGCCGATAAACAGCCTCGATCCTTCGGATCGGAAGTTTTTGGCCGCCGCGGTTGTAACGAAAGCTCCCATCATGAACGCGACCGACAGCGACTGGCAAGAGCAGCAGGCGTTACTGGACCGTCTGTCCGTAGCCGTAGAGCAGCTATGCGGACACGCCCTGACGCAGACGAAGGGAGCTTGAGATGGCCGAGAGGACGAGGGTCGTAATCGTCGGCGCCGGACATAACGGACTCGTCGCCGCGGGCTACCTGGGACGCGCCGGACTGGACGTCCAGGTGCTGGAGCGGAGGGACGTCGTGGGGGGCGCCGCTGTGACCGAGGAGTGGTTCCCAGGCTACAGGATATCCACCTGCTCCTACGTCTGCCACATCCTCCAGCAGAAGGTGATCGACGACCTGGAGCTGCGAAGGTACGGCTTCCACGTCTACCCCATCGACCCGTCCCGCGTGCACCCCTTCCCCAACGGAAAGGCGCTTACGCTCTGGCACGACGACGCGAAGACGGCGGAGGAGCTCCGGTCCCTCTCGCCGCAGGACGCCGACGCCTGGCTCGAATGGGCCGATCTGTGGCACCGCGCCGTCCACATCCTCAGCGACTACTACCTGGGCCCGCCTCCCTCGCTCGCCGATCTGACCGAGAGGTTCCGCCAGGAGGGGGAGGAGGAGCTACTCGAGACGCTGCTGACCGTCCCGCTCAGGGATCTAATCGACCGCTACTTCGTCTCCGACGAGGTCAAGGCCGCCGTGAGCACCGGCGCGATGGACATGGGTGACATAAGCGCGCCGGGCAGCGCCTACATATCCGCGCTCTACAGGTACAGCGCCTTCCGCGAGGACACCGAGAACTACGGCATCGTCCGCGGCGGCATGGGCTCCATCACCCAGTCGCTGGCCCGCTCCGCCGAGGCGGCGGGGGTGTCGATCAGGACGGGAGCCGAGGTGAGCCGCATCCTGACGAGCAACGGCAGGGCCTCGGGCGTCGAGCTCGCCGGCGGAGAGGTGATCGACGCCGACGTCGTCCTGTCGAACGCGGACCCGAAGCGGACCTTCCTCAAGCTCCTGGACGGAGCCGGCCTCGACGAGGAGTTCGTCGACGAGGTCAGGGCGCTCAAGACGCAGTCGGCCTCCGCCAAGTTCCTCTGCGCGCTGAGGGAGCTTCCCGACTTCTCCGGCCACCTGGGCTCCGAGTACAACCCGGAGCACCTGGCGATGATCAGCCTCTGCCCAACGGTGGACCAGGCTGAGAACAGCTGGAACGACGCCAAAAACGGACGGGTGCCCGACGCGCCGATCATCCAGCTCCAGATCCCCTCCGTGTACGACAAGACGGTCGCGCCGGATGAACGCCACGTGCTGTCGATGTGGGTCTACTTCCTGCCACCCCACGTCCGGGACGGCTCCTGGCCCGAGATGCGGCAACAGTTTGGAGAGCGGCTGATCGACGAGGTGACCAGGTACGCCCCCAACTTCAGGGACGCCATCATCGACTGGACGCTGTTGACCCCGGAGGACATAGAGGAGCGCATCGGCCTCACAGACGGAAACATAAGGCACCTCGACATGGTGCCGCAGCAGATGATGTCAAGGCGGCCGCTGCCGGGCTGGTCCGACTACCGGACGCCCATCGAGGGCCTCTACCTGTGCGGCGCTGGCACGCATCCCGGCGGCGAGGTGACGGGCGCGCCCGGGCACAACGCCGCCCACGTCGTGCTGGAGGAGCTGGGCCGTTGAGAACGCGCAGCGTCTGGCGGCCTGACAAGGACGAGGTCGTCGTCGAGAACGGCTCCGTCGCCACCGCGCACCCGCTCGCCGCCCAGGTCGGCGTCGACGTCCTCGAGAGCGGCGGAAACGCCGTCGACGCCGCCGTCGCAACGGGCTTCTGCCTTGCCGTGATCGAGCCGTGGAACTCCTCCATCGCCGGCCACGGCCAGATGATCGTCCACATGGCCGCCGAGCGGCGCACCATCGCGGTCGACTACGGACACCGCGCCCCCAGGGCCGCGACGGCGGACATGTTCCGCGTCATCGGCCAGACGGTAGTGGGAAACGGCATATATGAGGTCGAGGACCGCGCCAACGCCGTCGGTCACCACTCCGTGGGCGTGCCTGGCATCACGGCCGGCATGTGCCGCGCCCACAAGCTGTTCGGCGTCCTCCCGCTGGAGCAGCTGATCGAGCCGGCGGTCCATTACGCCAGGGAGGGGTTCGAGGCCGACCCCACCACCCGCCTGATGATCGCCACGTACATGCCGAACCTGGTCCGGTACGGCGAGGCCGCCCGCATCTTCCTGCCGGACGGATTCCCTCCGCCGCCCGGCGCGAAGGTGGTCCAGCGGGACCTGGCCGACACTCTCGAACGGATCGGCAGGGAGGGCAAAGACGCCCTCCACCGCGGAGAGGTCGCTGCCGCCATCGACGAGGAGATGAGGCGAAACGGCGGCGTCCTCAGCGCGCAGGACCTCGCTGACTACGAGGCGCAGGTGCTCGAACCGGTCAGGACATCCTACAGGGGCTACGAGCTGCTCGGCTCACCCGTGCCGGCCGGTACGATCACGCACCTGCAGACGCTCAACATACTGGAGAGCTTCGATCTGCGCCGCCTCGAGCACGGCTCGCCCGAGCACCTGCACCTGTACACGGAGGCGGCCCGGCGCGCCTTCGCCGACCGCTACAGCTTCGTCGGCGACCCCGACTTCGGGCCCGTCCCGCTGGACGGCATCCTGTCGCCGGAGTACGCGCGGGAGATCGCCCGCTCCATCGACCGCGAGGCCGCCGCGCTGGAGAGGGAGCGCGAGCTCCAGCCCTGGGCCGCCTACGCCGACCGCCCCCTGCACGACCCCTGGCCTTACGACCCGCAGCCGCGGCCGGAGCGCGCCGCCCCCGCGTCGCCGCCGAGCGAGGGCGACTGCACCACCCACTTCAGCGTCATCGACCGCGACAGGAACATGGTCGCCTGCACCCAGACCGCTGTCGGAGGCTTCGGCTCCGGCGTCGTCGTGCCCGGTACGGGAGTGCTCCTCACCAACGGAATGGTCGTCTTCAACCCCATGCCCGGCGCGGCGAACTCGATCGACGGATACAAGCGTGGGATGAACAACATGGGGCCCGTGCTGCTGCTCAGGGACGGCAAACCCTTCCTCACCGTCGGAGCGCCCGGCGGACGCAGGATCATCTGCCGGATCGCGCACGTCATCTCCAACGTGGTCGACTTCGGAATGGGCATGCAGGAGGCGATCACGGCGCCGAGCGTCGACGCCGCCGAGCGCGAGACCTTCGTCGACCACCGGATAGACCCGCTGACCGTCGAGACGCTCGCCCGAATGGGTCACAACGTGGAGGTCGTCCCCGAGCCCGCCACCGGCGGAGGCTTCTCCAGGCCCCGCGGGGTCATGATCGACCCCGTCACCGGCCTCCTCCACGCCGGCGTTCAACCCACCGGCCCCGACGAAGCGAGAGGCTACTAGCAATGCCAGTCTCAATAAAACGCCCCCCGCTCTCGGCGATGATGCACCATCCGGTCGAGGATATCGAGCGGCTCGGCCTGAAGGTCGAGGGCTCCCACACCGCCGATCTGGACGAGATGCGGCCCTACGAGAAGGTGCTGCTCACGGCCCACGGTCCCTACACCGACGGCGGCCTGAGACTCAACCCCGCCGCGACCGACCGGGAGTTCCGGGAGCACTCGATCGCCGTCATCGAGCGCCACGTCGACATGACCGTCGCCTTCCCGGACCTCACGCAGATCAACATCCACTTCGGCCACGTCCGCAGGCTGGAGGACGACCAGACGTGCGGACGCGAAGGCGACTACGGCCTGCAGGTGGAGGCCTTCCGGCGCATCGCCGACTTCGCCGCCGCCCGCGGCAAGGAGATCGTACTGGAGAACTCGGGGGCCACATGGTCGGCGGTCCCCGGCGACACGCCGTACGACCGGGTCGACTGGTCGCGGCAGAGCGCCTCCTTCGGCATCGATCCGCAGGAGTGGGTCCGCGTCTGCGAGGACGTCGACAGGCCCAACGTCGGCCTCTGCCTCGACACCAGCCACGCCTGCACCCACGCCCACAGGTTCCCCGAGGAGCAGCGCCCGGACGTCCTGTCCAGCTTCCTGGAGAGGCCCGACCTGATCCGGCACGTCCACTGGAGCGACAACTACCTCTACGACGTTCGCGGACGGACCGACTCACACGAGATACTCGGACGCGGCACCGAGCCGGTCGAATTCCACCGCGCCGTCAAGGGCCTCGACGCCATCATACTGCTGGAAACGAAGTGCACCGTCGGAGAGCTCGAAGAGCAGCTCGCCTTCATCGACACCCTCTGAGGGAGCACCCCTCACCTTAGTCCTCTCCCATCAATGGGCACTAACACCCGCTGTTGCAGTCCGGCAGACGCAGTTGGTGATAGATCATCGGACGGGCCACAGACGTTGAGTACGACCAACCCGATGGTGGCCAGAAGCACAGTTTCGAGCACCAAGCATCCCGGCGCTTCCGACCCCCGCTTGGACCGGGTTGCACCTGACTTTCTTGCTGTAGTACTCCGGCTTCTGCGTGGACCGGTTGCACAGAGGCAGTGCCCACACCGACTAACCTCTCCCGCATTCTGCGGGCTGGATATTGCCTCCTCCTCACTCGCATAAGGCCCGTGCCACCAGTTATTCGGAAGGAGGTCACGCTTGCGGTTCCGAAAAAAGCCGCACGACTCCAGGTGAATTTTCGACCTCCTAGTCGGAAGATCGGTGTACACCCAATAGGGTCCTCGTACAGCCGCGGGAGACACAGAATAGACGGCTCCCCGCCTAACGGATGACCGGCAGCACGACCCGTGACGGGCGCAGCCGGTCGTGGTGCACCGTCTGGCGCGCGGTCACGAGCGTCGACTCGGCGTAGTCGTCGCCCCCTGTGTTGTGGTTGCGGTCGAAGTTCGGGAAGTCGCTGCTCGACACGTCCAGCCTGATCCGGTGCCCCCGCCCGAACAGGTTGCTCGTCGGGTTGACCTCGATGACGTACTCGTACAGCCTCCCCGGCTCGATCAGCGACGGACTCGTGAACGACTCCCGGTAGCGCGCCCGGACGATTCCGTAGCAGAGCTCCTGGACGAAGCCGTCCGGCCAGACGTCCATCAGCTTCACCGCGAAGTCCGTATCCCGCGCCGTCGACGCGGCCCACAGGCGGACCGTGACGGGCCCCGTCACCTCGACCGGCTCGTCGAGAGGGGATGTCTGGTAGACCAGAACGTCCCGTCTACCGTCCAGCGCCCGCTGGTCCTGCGGCTCCTGCTGTCCCGGCGGGCTGTAGAGCGTCATCAACGGATCGCGCGGGTCGTAGTCGTACGAGTCGGGCGGCTCCTCCGACGGCGCACGGCGGCTCAGAGTCCCGCCGCTCCGCAGGTAGTAGTCCGTATAGCCGGTCCTCGCCAGCGGCCACTCGCTCTCTCCGCGCCACCGGTTGGCCCCCATCACGAAGAGCTGGATCGGCGGCCACTCCTCCACGCCTGTCCGCTCCCCCTTCAGCCAGTAGGCGAACCAGTCGTCGGCGATCTGAAAGTAGTCGCGCACCGCCTCCGGCCCGAAGTCCACGTCGCCCACCTTGCCCGACGAGAAGTCTGTCGTGTGCGACCAGGGCCCCACGATGAGCCTCTGGCCGTCTCTCGCCTCCTCCGTCATGCCGTTCTCCCGCATCCCTGTGAAGTGCTTGATGGCGCCGATCTGCTGGTCGTACCAGCCGGTCGTCGTAAGCGCCGGGACCGCCACGTCACGGTGGCGCTCCAGGAACCCGAAGTGGTCGGACGCGTGGTCCGCGAGCCACCGCCTCCAGTGCCTACCCACGCCGGAGAGCGCGTCGTCCGGTATCTCGGACAGCGGCAGATGCCACAGCCACTTGCTCCTGTCCCGATCCAGATAGAGCCTCATGGCCTCCTCGACCGTCGTGGGGCCCGCCTCTCCGAGGCGTCTGCGGAGGTCCGGGGCCAGTGTGTTAACGCTCCACCAGAGGACGCGCCCGAGGCGGAGCACGCCTGACATCTCCCTGTCCAGCAGGTTCGCGGCGATGGCGCTGGGGATCATCGCCGCGAGGTGAGGGGGCCGCGTGTGGGCCAGCTCCCACTGCGTCCAGCCGCAGTAGGAGCCGCCGAAGGCGCCCACCTTGCCGTCCGACCACGGAAGCGCCGCAGCCCACTCGACCGTGTCGTAGCCGTCCTCGGCGTCCATGTGCTCGGCGCTGTAGAAGCCCGGCAGGAACTCGCCGTCGGAGCGGTAGCGTCCGCGGACGTCCTGCTGGACGACGACGTAGCCCCGCTCCGCCAACCTGTGCCCCTGCTCCACGCACGACTCGCCATCCTTCGAGTAGGGCGTCCGCTGAAGCAGCGCCGGATACCTGCCCGGAGCGTCTGGGCGGTAGACGTCGGCGCGAAGCATTGTCCCGTCCCGCATCGCCGCGCACACGTCCCTCTCCACCACCACCCCAAACGGTTTTTTCCGGCCGGTAGCCTTTGTCATACAACTTCTCCGCCTGCTTGCCGGTTGACTACCATATGGTGTCTATCCGCTGCGAGGCCAAAAGGGTCTCGTCCCGCGTCACCACCGGCGCTTCGAGTGCCATCGACTCGGCGGCGATGAGCCGATCGTGCATCTCCGAGATCTCAGGGAACCGGTCTAGTCGCTCGAGCTGCGCCCTCCCCAGATCGGACAGCTCTATGCCGCTAACCGCGCTCAGCGCGTTCAACAGGTCGGAGGGGGCGAAGGGCCGGCCGAGCTTCAAGGCGAGGAAATATAGCTCGGCGACCGCTATCGCGGGAACGATGATGATCGCATTGCCGGTCTCGGCCAGACGGAAGACGGCCGAAGCGGCGGGCGAGAGACGTCCGGAAGAGTTCAGGTACCACCATAGGGCGTGAGTGTCTGCCACGAACCGGTCAGGGTTATTCCGCACGTCCGCGCCTCGCCTCGTCGCATATGCGGTCCCTAGGCTCCCACAGCCTCTTGATCTCCAGGAAGTCTTCGTAGCTCGCGTCAGGCAGATGGGCCAGGGAGCCCTTCAACGTTTCGAGCGAGGGTTTCCCGGCGTCGGGGGCCTTTACGGATGTGAGCCTGCCGCATGCCTTCCCCCGGCGGGTGATTATCACCTCATCGCCCTCATCGAGCTCTCTGAGTATCTCGCTGACCCTCGCCTTGAACTCCCGTATACTATATGTAGTCATATTTTCACTCTCATAGAGGTCACGTAACCACAAGTGCAGTGACTACATAATACACCAGACCCGCCATCGAGGCAATGCGTTGCGGCGGTCTACGGCCGATGCTATATTTGGGGCAGCCATGTGCGGAATAGGCGGAATCGTACATAAGAGGGCGTCGCGCGGCAGTCCCGCGCCAATCGGCCGGGAGCTGCTCGGGATGCTCGACTCGCTTGCCCACCGGGGCCGCGACTCGACCGGCCTGACCGTCGCCGGAGAGCCGGACGACTCCGACCTGATCGTCCGCCTCTGGACCGGCGGCGACTGCCCCGGCGAGGCGGTTGCCCGCGTCGAGGAGGCGGCCGCGCGGCGGGGCGCAGCCGTCGCCTCCGTCAAGGTGCAGGGCGGCTTCATCAGGCTGGCCCTGAACTACGAGGGGGAGGTCGCGCCGCTCGCCGAGGCGCTGCTGAACACGCCGGGAGTCGTCATACACAGCATCGGAGAGTCGTCGGAGGTCGTCAAGGACGTGGGGACCGCGGCGTCGATCGACGCGAAGCACCGGCTCGCCGGGCTCGAGGGGACGCACGGCATCGGACACGTCCGCATGGCCACCGAGAGCATCGTCGACATCAGCCACTCACACCCCTTCTGGGCATACCCCTTCCCGGACGTCACCGTCGTCCACAACGGCCAGCTCACCAACTACCACAAGCTGAAGCGCAGGTACGAGGACGCCGGCCACCGCTTCCAGACGCACAACGACTCGGAGCTGATAGCCGTCTACCTCGCAGACAAGATGGCAAACGGCGCGCGCCTCGACGACGCCCTCTCGGCATCCCTCGACGACCTGGACGGTACCTTCACCTACCTCGTGTCGACCAGGGACGGCATGGGCTACGCCAAGGACCAATGGTCGGCAAAGCCGCTCGTCATGATGGAGACCGAAGACCTCGTCGCCGTGGCCTCGGAGGAGATCGCCCTTCGCAGCATCTTCGACGAAGAGATCTCCCGCGTCGAGCCGCAGGAGGCCGAGGTCATGACGTGGTCAGTCTAGACGCCAGCCGCCTCTCCACACGCGAGCTCAACCTGCGGATCCGCGAGCTGGCCGCAGGAGGAGAAGAGCTCACCATCCTCAATCCCCAGGCCCGGCACAACATCGCCGTCGGCATCCTCCACCCCGGCAGGATCGCCGTACAGGGAAGCGTCGGCTACTACTCGGCAAGCCTCCTCGACGGCCCGGAGGTGACGATCGACGGCAACGCCGGCTGGGCGCTCGGCGAGAACCTGATGAGCGGCTCGATAAGGCTCTCGCGCGACGCCGGCGCGTCGGTAGGAGCGTCGATGCGCGGAGGCGAGATATTCGTCGGCGGCAACGCCGGCGCCCGCGCGGGCATATCGATGAAGGGCGGCGACCTGCTGGTGCGCGGCAACGCCGGCTTCCTAACCGGCTTCATGATGCAGAAGGGACGCATCCTCATCTGCGGAGACGTCGGCCACGCCGTCGGCGACTCGATGTACGAGGGCGTCATCTACGTCGGTGGCGAGATCGGATCGCTCGGCAGCGACGCCGTAGTCGAGGAGACGGACGAGGGCGAGCTCATCGAGCTCTGGGATACGCTCGAACGCCACGGCGTCGACGAGCGCCCCATATTCAAGAAGATCGTCTCCGCCAAGAGGCTCTATCACTTCGACAGCCTCGAACGCCTGGAGAAGACGGTCATCTGACAACATCTCTTATCCCTTCCCCCGTAGACGGGGGAAGGTTAGGACGGGGGAGCGAGGGGAACGACCGCATGGTGATGGGCAACAGCCAGGTATGGTCTCCCTGGGCCATCGAGGACATCCACGCCAAGGCCGAGCTCGGACGCTACCGCATCCGCGGACTCAGCACCTTCCAGCGCGTCACCCACTTCGACGACCTCACCTTCCTGTCGACCGGCCTGACGCGCTTCCCGCTCGAAGGGTACAAGGAGCGCTGCAGCACGCGAACAGTCATCGGAGCGCGCAACGCCGGGGAGCCGCTCGTCCTAGACACCCCCATATACATAACGGGGATGAGCTACGGCGCCCTCTCCGCCAACGCGAAGACCGCCCTCGGAAAGGCCGCCGCCATGGTCGGAACGGCCAGCTGCACAGGCGACGGCGGCATGCTCCAGGCCGAGCGGGACGCCTCCGACAAGCTGATCTACCAGGTGCTCCCCAGCAGGTACGGCTTCGACCCGAACCACCTCGCACAGGCCCAGGCCGTCGAGATCGTCGTCGGGCAGGGTGCCAAGCCCGGTACCGGCGGCCTCCTGATGGGAGTCAAGGTGCTCGACCACATCGCCGAGATGCGCGACCTGCCGACCGGCATCGACCAGCGAAGTCCCGCGCGGCACCCCGACTGGCTCGGCCCGGACGACCTCGCCGTCAAGATCGAGCAGCTGCGCGAGGCGACCGGATGGCGGCTGCCCGTCCACGTCAAGCTGGGCGCCTGCAGGGTCTCCGACGACGTCAAGCTCGCGGCGAAGGCCGGCGCCGACGCCATCGTCATCGACGGCATGCAGGCCGGTACAGGCGCCTCCGCCGAGGTGCTGCTCGACCACAGCGGCATCCCGACCGTGCCCGCCATCGTGATGGCGCGGGAGGCGCTGCGCGAGCTGGGCCTGTACGGAACGGTCAGCCTGATCGCATCCGGGGGCATACGAAGCGGCGCAGACGCTGCCAAGGCGCTCGCCCTCGGAGCCGACGCCGTCGCCATCGGCATCGCCGCCCTCATCGCCCTCAACTGCAACAAGGAGATCCCGGAGAGCAACTTCGTGGAGGAGATCGGCGTCCCGGCCGGACAGTGCTACCACTGCCACACCGGCAAGTGCCCCGTCGGTATCACCACGCAGGAGCCCGAGCTCGCCGCCCGCCTCGATCCCGACGAGGGCGCCGAGAGGGTCGCCAACTTCATCAACTCGATGACGATGGAGATGGCCCTGCTCACCCGCTCCCTTGGCAAGAGCGACGTCCACAGCCTGGAGCCGGAAGACCTCGCCGCTCTCACCGTCGAGGCGTCGGCCATGGCCCGCATACCACTGGCAGGCACCGACCGGGTCTTCGGCGGCTAGCACCACCTGTCGGGAGGATCAGTGGGCGCTCGGCAGAGTCCATGATGACCGGTGCTACCGATCCCGGCAGGCTGCCCGACCACGCTCAGGTGGTGGTGATCGGCGCCGGCATCGTCGGGTGCAGCGTCGCCTACCATCTGACCCAGCTGGGATGGACGGATGTCGTCATCCTGGAGAGGCAGACGCTGGGAAGCGGCACGACAGGACACGGCGCCGGGCTGGTAACCCAGCTGCGTCACACTCGCGCCCTCACGGATCTGTCGCGCTACTCCGCGGACCTCTACCCGCGACTCGAGGCCGAAACAGGCCAGCCACCGGGGTTCAGGCAGACCGGCAGCATAAGCGTGGCACGGGTGGCGGAGCGCATGGACGAGCTGAGGCGCGCCGTATCCATGGCCAAGGGCTTGGGGTCCGGATCGAGGAGATCACCCTCCAGGAGGCTCGCGAGCTGTGGCCGCTGATGCGCACCGATGGCCTCGCTGGCGCCATATTCATCCCCGACGACGGCCAGACCGTTCCCGACCGTACGACGAAGGCCCTCGCCATGGGGGCGATTCAGCGCGGCGCGGTCCTGCACGAGAACGTGAGGGTCACCGGCATCGCCAGGAAGGGCGGCAGCGTGACCGGAGTCACGACCGACAGAGGTGATATCAGGTGCGAGATCGTAGTCAACTGCGCCGGCATGTGGGCCAGGGAGATCGGTCTGATGTGCGGTGTAGACGTGCCTCTGCACGCTGCCGATCACGCCTACCTCGTCACCCGGCCCATCAAGGGTGTGGCCGTCGACCTGCCCACGCTCCGCGACCAGGACGGCCACATCTACTTCCGGCGGGACATCGAAGATACGGGCGGGCTGCTGTTGGGAGGGTTCGAGACGGTGGCGGAGCCTTGGGGAATGGACGGCATCCCCGATGACTACGCTGACCATATGCTGAACCGTGATTGGTCCCGCTACCGGGTCTTCATAGAGAGGGCCGTCGAGCGCGTCCCGGCGATGAGGGACGCCGAGGTGGCGAGATACCTGGTCGGCCCGGAGAGTTTCACGCCGGACAACAACTACATCGTCGGGGAGGCGCCCGAGCTCCGAGGCTTCTTCGTCGCCGCAGGCTTCAACTCCAGTGGGATCGCCTCCGCAGCGGGCGCTGGCAGAGCCGTTGCCGAGTGGATGGTGGCGGGTGAGCCGACGATGGACCTGTGGGAGGTGGACATCCGGCGCTTCCATCACTTCCAGAGCAGCTCTCGATACCTGTACGACCGGACCGTGGAAGGCCTCGGCTTGCTCTACGCGATGCACTGGCCCCACCGGCAGAAGGAGAGCGCCCGTGGAGTGCGGCGATCGCCGCTCCACGACAGGCTCGCCGCCCGGGGCGCGTGCTTCGGGGAGGTGGCGGGTTGGGAGCGCGCCAACTGGTTTGCCCCTGAAGGCGTAAGCCCGGAGTACAAGTACTCCTACGGCCGGCAGAACTGGTTCGACTACTCGGCGGAGGAGCATCGGGCGGTACGCGAGGCCGTCGGCCTGTTCGACCAGACCTCTTTCGGCAAGTTCCTGCTCCAGGGGAGGGACTCCCGGGAGGTGCTTCAGAGGATCTGCGCCGGAGATGTCGACGTGCCGCCGGGCCGCGTCGTCTACACCGCGATGCTGAACGGGCGCGGAGGAATCGAGGCCGACCTGACCGCGACGAGGCTGTCGGAGGACATCTACCTGATAGTCTCCGGGGCGGCCACGAGCGCCCGTGACTTCGTCTGGATCAGAGATCACATACCCGGCGATGCCGCCGCCGTCCTGACCGACGTGACATCCGCGTATACCGTGCTGGGCGTCATGGGCCCCAGCTCCAGGACGCTGCTGTCGCAGCTGACCGACGACGACATGTCCAATGAGGCCTTCCCCTACCTGACGTCCCGCGAGATCACCCTCGCATATGCCGATCTGCGCGCGACCCGGGTCACCTACGTCGGCGAGTTGGGCTGGGAGCTGTACGTCCCGATGGAGTTTGCAGGCCACGTGTACGACTCTATCGTGGACTGCGGGGCCCGGTTCGGGCTCAGGCATGCCGGGTACCACGCCATGGAGTCGCTCCGCATCGAGAAGGGCTATCGAGCCTGGGGCCACGATATCGCGGACCGGGACACGCCGTTGGAGGCCGGTATCGGCTTCGCCGTCGCATTCGGCAAGAGCGCCGATTTCGTCGGCAAGGATGCGATCCTGCGACAGCGCGAGCAGGGCGTCCGGAGACGTATGGTAGTTCTGACCCTGGATGACCCGGAGCCGCTGTTGCTGGGAGACGAGCCCATCTATCGAGACGGAGTGCTCGTGGGCCGCACGACCTCCGGCGCCTACGGACACAGCCTGGGCCGCTCGGTCGGCCTGGGATACCTAGAGCACGGCCCTGTCGTGGACCCGGCCTTCATACGGACCGGCGTCTACGAGATCGAGTCCGCCACCGAGCGTTTTTCCGCGACCGTCTCCCTTCGGGCGCCCTACGATCCCGGCGGCAGACGCGTACGGGAGTGAGACTCGACCGACTCCAGACGGATGTAGAGCGCGTAACTGTTCAGACTCCGTGAGATATTCTAGCGAATCCGGTTGACCGAGAGGAGGCTCTTACCTCTTCCCCCGGCTCCGCGGGGGAAGAGGTAGATGGGGGTCCCCCCCCCCAAGTCTGAACAGTTACTAGAGCGCAGATACGCTTGACAGTCTGCCGTCCGTGCCATACGTTAAATGAACGAACATTAACGACTTCTCAGGCTGCGATGAACAGGCGCTGCGGCTGCTCTTGGCTAGGAGTTTCCCCATGTCAGACAGTCTCCTGAACCGTATCGACGCGCCGAGCGACCTCAGGACGCTCTCCCACGAAGAGCTGTCCCAGGTCGCCCAGGAGGCGCGGGACACGATCATCTCCGTCATAACCGAGCGCGGCGGCCACCTGGCCTCGAACCTCGGCGTCGTCGAGCTCACGCTCGCGCTCCATCGCATCTTCGACAGCCCCAGAGACAACATCGTCTGGGACACGACCAACCAGCTCTACACCCACAAGCTCGTCACAGGGCGCCGCGACGAGTTCAAGGACATCCGTCTCGAGGGCGGCCTATCGGGCTTCGGAGAGCCGAGCGAAAGCCCGCACGACACGCTCTGCGCCGGCCACGCCGGCACCGGGCTATCGATCGCCCTCGGCGTCGCGGAGGGCGCCGCGAAGCGCCGGATGGACTCCTGGACCATTGCCGTCGTCGGCGACGGGGCGATGACTTCCGGCTCGAGCTTCGAGGCGCTCAATAACATCGTACACCTGAACCCAGAGAGGTTCATCGTCGTCCTCAACGACAACGGAATGTCCATCTCCGAGAACATCGGCTTCTTCACCAACTGGCGCAAGCGCGTCATCACCCACCCCGAGTTCCACGCGATGACCGGCCGCATGAAGGCACTCTCGAAGAAGATGCCCATGGGCGACCTCGCATACCGGCTCGTCAAGAGGTTCAACACCGGGCTCGACGCCAGCATCCTTCCCACGAGGTTCTGGACGGAGATGGGCTTCCACTACCTCGGCCCCGTCGACGGCCACGACTTCAAGCAGCTCGAAGTTACGCTCCGGCAGGCCAAGACGCCCACCGGCTCCGTGCCTCTCATCCACGTCGTCACTCACAAGGGGCATGGATACGAGCCCGCCGAGGACGACCCCGTCAAGTTCCATCAACCGAGCTCTCCGCTCGGAGACGGCTCGGGCGCCCCCACCTACTCCAAGGTCTTCGCGCAGACCGTCTCCCGCATCATGAGCGAAGACGACACCGTCGTCGGCATCAGCGCCGCGATGCTGGAGGGCACGGGGCTGGCCGAGGTGAAGCGCGACTACCCCGACAGGATCTTCGACGTCGGCATCGCAGAGCAGCACGCCGTCAGCATGGGCGCCGGAATGGCGTCGAACGGACTCAACCCCTTCGTTTCCATCTATTCCACCTTCCTCCAGCGCGCCTTCGACCAGGTGGTCCACGACATCTGCATACAGAACCTGCCCGTGACGCTGATCGCCGACCGCGCCGGCATCGTCGGCGAGGACGGCAAGACGCACCACGGCGCCTTCGACATCTCCTACCTCCGGTGCCTGCCCAACGCCGTCGTCGCGGCGCCCATGGACGAGAACGAGCTTCAGCACCTCGTCTACACCGCCTACAAGCACCGGGGCCCCTTCGCGATCCGGATCGCCCGGGGCGCCGCCGTCGGAGTCCCGCTCGACGGCGATCTGAGAGAGCTGCCGCTTGGCAGGGGTACCGTCGTCAGGGAGGGCGGCGATGTCGCGATCTTCGCTCTCGGCAAGCCGGTCGGCGCAGCCGTGGAGGCGGCGGAGATGCTCGACGGGCACGGCATCTCGTGCGCCGTCGTGAACCCCATCTTCGTCAAGCCCCTCGACGTCGACCTGCTCCTGGACACGGCGCGCAGCACCCGCTGCATCCTCACGGTGGAAGAGAACGTGCTCGCCGGGGGGTTCGGCTCCGCCGTTCTCGAAGCCATCGCCGAGGCCGGACTGGAGGACGTATCGGTCCACCGCATCGGGATGCCCGACTCCTTCATCGAGCACGGCACCGCCGCCGACCAACGCCGCCGGCTGCAGCTCGACGCCGAGGGCATCGCCCGGCAGATCCTGACCGCCTTCTTCCCCGAGGGAGCGCCCTCCCGACTAAGAGAGGCCGAACCCCAAGTCGCCGCCAGAGCCGAATAGCCGCAATCTCCCGGACTGTACAGAGCATATCCCGCGTCTCTTGCCTCTTCCCCTCCTCTCCCTCGATGGGAGAGGACTGAGGTGAGGGTGATCCCCTCTTCCCGTCCGCGGCAGAAGATTGAGATGGGGGCCTCCTTCTGCCGCAGACATGAGAAGCCGCAACCTCGGCCGTTCGGATCATCCTTTTGCAACACGATGGCGCAGAGGTGGGAGAAGAATGAACTGGCTCGCTCCTGTACTCTTGGCCCTCGTACTGGTGCTTGTAGCCTGCACGTTCACTACGCCGTCACCCTCCGAGACGCCGTCATCAACTTCCACGTCAACGCCCACACCTACGTCCATTCCCACATCAACGCCGCAACCGACTCCGACGCCAACGCCCACACCTACACCCACTCCCACGTCAACGCCGCCGCCGACTCCGACGGATGAGCAAGTCGCGGCGACGCATCTGTCGCAGACCATCCCCTGGCTCCGCAGTCCTCCTGATGCCCTTCACCGGCAGGCCGCGGAGTCCATCATCGGCCTGTGGATTCATGATGCCGAGCTCGGCGATAGCGTAGCGCGGATGGCGTGGGTCGTTGACGGCCTGACCGATCATGAAGCTTGGTCATTGACCTCCCTCTGGGAGTTGGCAGAGGATGAATCCAGGCTCGCCGGGCTTCTGGTTCGGTTGCCCTGGGTCGTCGACGTGCCGGGAGACATGCCGGGGAACGTTGAGTGGAGCCTGTTTACGCTGCTATTGGGCGTAGGGCTGAACAGTCCGGAATTGGGGCTCCTGCTAGCAGCTCACCCGTTACTTGCCGACGATGTAACCCATGATGAGTGGCAGGTGGTGGAGCTTCTCGTCGACACGGGCTCCGGCGACCTCGAATGGGCCAGGCATTTGGCAGAGACGGACTGGGTATCGGATGGCATAGAAGAGCACGAGCGTCGCCTTCTTTTCGCAGTGGCATCGACGGCAGACTCTCCAACGTCACTCTCCGAGTTTCTGCTAGGTATCCCCCGGCTTACTGTCCATCTGACCGGGGACCTGCGCGCGCATGTGACCAGGGCCTTGACCAACCTTGCTCTGGACAGCCAGGAGTATCTGGAGCAAATAACGGCTCAGCGTTGGTACGCCGACGGTCTGGATGAGGAAGAGGCGGTCCTCATCGTCATCCTGGGGCCAGCGGCCTGGGATAGTCCTGAGCTCTTCCAAGACCTGCTGGCCGCCCACTTCAGCCGGACCAGGACGGTCGAGCTGCCGCTTACGGGCCGGGTCGGGCTATGGGCCGTGCAGAACTCCCCCATACATGACGAGGAGGACATCCTTCAGGCGATGGAAGACACCGTCCGGTCCCTGGAGGAGCTGATGCAGGAGCCATTCCCAACCAACGAACTCATCCTCTCACTTGTGGACCCAAGCGAGGGAAGCTATGGCGTATCGGGCGGAGTGTGGCTTAACACCCACATACGAGTCGTCAGACACTCGCTTGCGGATACGGCGGGAGTGATCTCCCACGAAGCGGGTCACTTCATCTTCAAGGGCCCCGGTAGATGGTATAGCGAGGGCGGGTCCGAGTTGGGCAGGGCCTTCGTCAAGCACCGGACGGGTGCGCAAACCCTGAACCAACGTAGAGAGCAGTTGGCGATGGATGACAGGTGTTCTCGCTATGCGAACATACGGCACTGGGCTCACGAAGTGGAGGAGTTGGGCAAGACAGTGGGCGACCGCTGTCCTTACATCCTGGGGGAGAATTTCCTGCTCAACACCTGGGATCTGCTGGGCCAGGAAAACATGTCGGCGGCGCTGAGAGAGCTGTACGTGATCAATCGAGATGCGGAGCAACCGGTTACCGAGGAGCTGGTCTTCGATGTCCTTTTGAGAAATACGCCTGTGGAGAAGGAAGGGGAGTTCCGTGACCTGTATAGCCGGCTCCACGGCGGCCAGTTCGCCTTGCAGGACACCAACTTCGACGATGACCACGGTGACGAGGCGGCGGACGCCAGCATCGCCGTCGCGGGCCAGAGCCTCGCGGGTGCGCTCGACTACCTGTTCGACTTCGACTACTTCCGATTCCAGGCCGTCCGAGATCAGAAGTACCGGATAACCGTGCATCACCCCTCGCTGCCTCCCGATTGGGTAGCCATCTACGCGCCCGACGGAGTGACCCAAGAGGCTGCCGGGTTGAAGTCCAGAAGCGCGACACCCTCCGGCCCGGAGGTGCTTTGGACAGCCTCCGCCACCGAGGAGTACTATTTTGCCGTCCTCAACTTCGGCGGCCTCACCGGCGCTTACACACTGACCATCGCACCCGTCGAAGATCTCCCGGACGACCACGGCGATACGCCGGCCTCTGCCACCGCTGTCGCCTTGGGGCAGACTGTCAGGGGAACCGTGGACGACAGCTTCGACCTCGACTACTTCCGATTCCAGGCCGAGCAGGGTCTATGGTTCCACGTGGAGGTATTGGGCGAGACCCTGGAGATTCTAAGCGTTGGTCTGTACGAGGCAGACGGGGCTACTCCCGCTCGTATGCGTGAAGAGGACATCCACGCCATAGTCGACAGTGGCGGTAAGTGGGTGGACATCATTGACCTGAGAAACCTATCATGGTCGCCGACCGCCTCGTTCGACTGGATCGCGCCTCGCGCGGGTGAGTTCTTCCTGACGGTAAGCGGCGCCGATGGAAAGACCGGCGCCTATGTCGTCACCATCACTATGCCCGAACGTTGACGCCTGCTCGCTGCGGCATTACTCTGCCCCGCAGCTGCAGTAGTCAGGACCTGAAGGCCGCATCCGAGTGACCGGCGCCGGACGCCGTCGGCAAGGTACGCACCGATGCTCCGATTAGCTGATCGGCGACCACAAGGTCGTATTGCGTCTGCAGATTCAGCCAGAATTGGGGATCGATGCCGAACCAGTGTCCGAACCGCAGGGCCGTGTCGCCGGTCACGGAACGCTTGGCGGCAAGAATCTGGCTGATGCGGTTCGGCGGCACCTCGATCTGGCGAGCGAATTCCGTTGGCGATGTGCCCATCTCGGCAAGCTCGTCCCTTAGAATCTCACCGGGGTGAACGGCTCGCTTGAACATCTCGAATGCCTCCCTAGACTAACGATAGTCGACGATCTCTACCTCGGTTGGCCCCGAACCGTCGGACCAGGTGAAACAGATACGCCACTGCCGGTTGATCCGGATGGAGTATTGTCCCTCTCTATCACCCCTCAGTGCCTCAAGTCTATTACTGGGTAAGGCGCCCAGAGCGTCCAACGAAGGCGCGGCGTTCAGAATCGAAAGTCGCTTGGCCGCCTGCCTTTCAAACCCCTGGAATGTGGCGACGAACTCTCCCTTTGCAAACTGCTCGGTTCTCTTGTCCCTGTACCCGAGGATCATGCTGCCGCCAGTCTATCGAGCATTGACGGTGGACGTCAACCGTACAGACATATGAAACTCGGCTCCCTCAAGTTGACAGTGTGGCGGCCCGCTCATAGACTGGCCCACGACCGTAAGACCCCACCAAGGAGCCCACGACATGGCCGCACGAGAGGATGTTAGGCAGCGGATGCAGGACGACGGCGTCGAGTACATCCTCGCACAGTTCGTCGACATCAACGGCTCCCCGAAGGTCAAGATGGTCCCCGTCTCGCACTTCGACGACCTGGTCGACGAGGGCGCCGGCTTCGCGGGCGCCGCCGTCTGGGGCATGGGGCAGGGCCCCCACTCCCACGACATGCTGGCCCGCATCGACCTCGACACCTATACCCCCGTCCCCTGGGCGGACGGTCTCGCCCGGTTCGCCGCCGACCTACACGTCGACGACCAGCCCTACATGAACGACTCGCGGCTCAACCTCAAGCGCGTCCTCTCCGAGGTCCGCAAGGCCGGCTACACCTTCTACGTCGGTATCGAGCCGGAGCACTTCCTCGTCACCAGGGCCGACGACGGCTCGATCTCCGTCTGGGACCCCGACCGCGTCGACAGCCTCGACAAGCCCTGCTACGACTTCAAGGGTATCGCGAATGTCGTCGACTACCTGAGGGACATGATGGGCGCCATGGCCGAGCTCGGATGGGACCCCTACCAGTCCGACCACGAGGACGCCAACGGCCAGTACGAGATCAACTTCCGGTACGAAGATGCGCTCACCACCGCCGACCGCTACACCTTCTTCAAGATGATGACCAGCCAGTACGCCAGGCGGCGCGGCGCCATCGCCACGCACATGGCCAAGCCCTTCACCGACCGCACCGGCAGCGGCGGCCACATCCACATCCACCTCGCCGACGCCGCCACGGACGAGAACATCTTCATCGACGAGGACGACCCGTCGGGCCTCGGCCTCTCCGACCTCGCCCGCCACTTCATCGGCGGCGTCTTCTCCCACGCCCCGGCCCTCTGCGCCGTCATGTCGCCGACCGTCAACTGCTACAAGAGGCTCCAGGTCGGCTCCGCCCTCATGGGCTCGCGCTCCGGCTTCCTCTGGACGCCCGCCTTCGTCTCCTACGGCGACAACAACCGGACCCAGATGATACGCACCGCCGGCCCGGGCCACCTCGAAGACCGCACCATGTCGGCCGCCTGCAACCCCTACCTGGCCTTCGCCGCCTACGTCGCGGCCGGCCTCGACGGGATCGCCAACCGCGCCGACCCGGGCGAGCCCAACCTGACCAACCTCTACGATCTCGGACTCGACGAGATACGCCGAAGGGGCATCAGGACGCTGCCCCAGTCGCTCGCCGAGGCGCTCGACGCGCTGAAGCGCGACGAGGTGGTACAGGCCGCGCTCGGCCCCATCGCCGACGACTTCATCGAGCTCAAGGACGCCGAGTGGAAGGAGTACCACCGGCAGGTCACCCAGTGGGAGCTCGACCGCTACCTAACCCTCTTCTAGCGCTGGAATAGTCTCACTTGCGTGGGCGTCAACGCCGAACCCGACCCCGCATGATACGCTGTTCATCCCCGTTCCCGCGGTGGCTCTTGTCCCTTCTCCCCTGGCGGGAGAAGGTTAGGATGAGGGGGCGCTGGCGGTAGCCAGCGGCTACCACGCGCGTTCGACAGGCTACAGGACGAAAAGAAGGAGATCACGATGTCGACGTTGACGGACTAGAAACGCTGCAATGGTCGCCCGTCTCTTCTACGCGATACGCTGCGCCTTCTGGCTCATCGGAAACCTGCGCCGGCGTATTGGCACGCCGCCCGAGTACGTCGCCTTCATGCTCGAAGGGCCCTACCAGGAGCTGCCCGACCCGCCCGCCGGCTTCCTCCAGCGGCGCCTCTCTCAGCCGAAGCAGAGCCTCTCCGAGCTCGGAGAGCAGCTCCGCCGCGTCGGCGGCGACCCGCGCGTCCGCGGCGTCGTGCTCCACCTGCGCCCCCTCTCCATGCCGCTCTCCCAGCTCCAGACTCTGCGCGGCCTGATCGCCGAGCTGCGCGCGGCGGACAAGCGCGTCGTCACCTGGGCGCACAGCTACGACAGCGCGGGCTACTACGTCGCCAGCGCCGCCGACCGCATCCTCCTGCAGCCCGGCGGAGCCGTCCATCCGCTCGGCACGCAGCGCGGCTTCCTCTTCCTCGCCGACGCGCTGAAGCGCATCGGCCTCAAGGCCGACTTCGTCCGGACCACCGCCTACAAGTCGGCCGGCGACCCACTATCCCGCTCTCGCATGTCCGACGAGATGCGCGAGATGGTCTACTGGCTGATGGATGACGCCCACGCCGGTCTCCTCGACGCCGTCGCAAAGGGACGAGGGCTAGATGCGGCCGGAGCGGAGGCTCTGGTGGACAACTCGCCCTATCACGACCTGGGAGCGGTCGAGGCCGGCGTCATCGACGCAACCGTGAGCGAAGAGGATCTGCCTGCGCATCTTGAGGGCCGGGAAGAACCGGTACGGCTAACTGTCTGGGAAGCCGTGCGGGGCCGTCTGCTGAGGCCTCCTCCCGTGCCGCCGTCCAGGTACGTCGCACTGCTCCGCATAGAGGGCGACATCGTCGACGGACGTAGCCAGCGGCCGCCGTCCGGCGCCCCGGCCCTCCTCCGCGGGCTGATGCGCCCGCGCGCCGGAGACATCAGCGTCGTCCAGGAGGTGCGAAGGGTGATGCGGGACCGGCGCGCCGCCGCCGCCGTCGTCTACGTCGACTCCAGGGGAGGCTCCGCGGCCGCCTCGGAGGCGATGGCCGCCGCGCTCGAACGGCTCGCCCGCAGAAAGCCCCTGGTCGTCGCGATGGGCGCCGTAGCCGGCTCGGGCGGCTACTACGTCTCCACTCCCGCGCGCTGGATCGTCGCCCAGCCGGGCGCCCTCACCGGCTCCATCGGCGTCCTCGCCGGCAAGGTCGCCGACGTCGGCCTCAAACGGCTCCTCTCGCTCAACTGGGAGACATTCGTGCGCGGCAGGCGCGCCTCCATGTTCACCGGAGACAGGCCCTTCACCCTGGAGGAGCGCGAGATCATGGCCGGGCTGATCGACCGGTCCTACGCCGTCTTCGTCGACCGCGTCGCCAGAGCACGGAAAATACCGAACGACGCCGTCGAGGAGATCGGCGGAGGCAGGGTATGGACGGGCAGCCAGGCGATGGAGCGCGGCCTCGTCGACGAGCTGGGAGGCGTCGACCGCGCCGTCGCCAAGGCGCGCGAGCTGGCCGGCCTCCACCCCAGGGCCCGCGTGCGCGAGGTGCGGCCCGCCAGGGGGGGCCTCCTACCGCCCGTCCCCCAGCCCGCAGCGCTGCTCGACCACGCTCTCGACAGCCTCCACCTCCTCGGCAGCGGCGCACCCCTATACCTGACCCCGCTCCTCTGGGACGAATAGGGCGCGTCCGTCCGCGTGAAAGACACCCCGTACCCTCTTCCCCCGTCCGCGGGGGAAGATTGAGATGGGGGCGTCCCCCTCCCCATTTGCAACAGCCGCGCCAATCTAAGAGAATTGGAGACCACCCGACGCGGAGGAGACTCGACTTGGCCTTCCTGATCACATGCCCCAACTGCGGGACCCGCGACGTCCACGAGTTCCGCTGCGGAGGTGAGATCGCCGACCGCCCCGCGCCGGACGCTGACGGCGACGCCTGGACCGGCTATCTCTACCTGAAGAGCAACACCGCCGGCACGCAGCGCGAGTGGTGGTACCACAGGTTCGGATGCAGAAGGTGGTTCATCGCCTTCCGCGACACCGTCACAAACCGGATCGGAGAGACCTCTTGGCCCTAGTGCGCCGTGATGGGCCGGGGGCGCGCCTCGGCGTCAGTCCCACGCAGCTGATCGACCGCTCCCGGACGGTCGCCTTCGATTTCGACGGCCGCACCATCGAGGGGTACGAGGGCGACACCATCGCCTCCGCGCTCTACGCCTCCGGGATCCGCATCTTCTCCCGCAGCTTCAAGTACCACAGGCCCAGGGGTCTCCTCTGCGCCGCCGGCAGCTGCGCCAACTGCCTGATGACCGTCGACGGCGTGCCGAACGTGAGGACCTGCGCCGAGCCGGTCCGCAGCGGACTCTCCGTCCGCGGACAGAACGCCTGGCCCTCCGTCGAACGCGACGCGCTTTCGGCGCTGGACAAGCTGGGAGCCCTGATGCCCGTCGGCTTCTACTATAAGACCTTCCACAGCCCGAAGTTCCTGTGGAAGATGGCGCAGCCGTTCATACGGCGCGTCGCCGGGCTGGGCAGCCTCGACACCGCGCGCGCGAACGGGGAAGCGTACACTCACCGCAGCATCCACACCGACGTCGCCGTCGTGGGCGGCGGTCCGTCCGGCCTCTCCGCCGCTCTCGCCGCCGCCGAAGCGGGAGCGCGCGTCACCCTCGTCGACGACCAGCCCGGCCTGGGCGGCCATCTCCGGTGGAGCATGAGAGAGTACGAAGGGCTGCCCGGCATCCCCGGCGGTTCCGGCTTCGAGATCGGCGCCAGACTGGCCGCCGCCGTCCGCGATGAGCCGCGCATCGACGTCATCTCGTCGGCGACGGCCTTCGGTCTCTACCAGGACAACCTGCTGGGCATCCTCGCCGAGAGGGAGCTCGCCAGGCTGCGCGCCGGGAGCGTCGTCGTAGCCGCCGGCGCCCATGACGCCCCGCTCGTCTTCGAGAGGAACGATCTCCCCGGCGTGATGTTGACCGACGCCGCTCTCAGGCTCGTCAACCTCTACGGCGTCAGCCCCGGAGCGACCGCCGTCATCGCCACGACCGACGACAGCGGCTACTACGCCGCCCTCGACCTGTTGCGATGCGGCACGCGGATCGCCGTGCTGGTCGATTCCAGGCCCGGTTTCCCGCACGGCATGGAGGCCGCCGAGAGCCTCCGCAGCGTTGGGACGTTGATCCTCCCCTCCCACACCCTGGTGCTTACGGAGGGTCGTCGGAGGGTCGTCGAGGCTATCGTCGCCAGGGTCGAGGACGGGCGTCCCACCGGCGAGGAGCGCCGGTTCGACTGCGACCTCGTCTGCGTATCCGCCGGCGCACAGCCCGCCGTATCCCTGCTCCAGATGGGCGGCGCTGAGATGGGGTTCGACGGGCCGACGGGCCTGATGGCCCCCTCCCGCCTGCCGGAGGGCGTCTACGCCGCCGGGCGCGTCACCGGAGCGCGCGGCCTGTCCGACTCCCTGCTACAGGGAAGGGAGGCCGGCGCCGCGGCCGCGAGGGGCGGACCGAACCGCCTCCCGCTCCTTCCACGGGAACCGTCAAGAATCCGTCGTTCCCGCGAAAGCGGGAACCCAGAACGGGAACCGGCTCGCCGCGGAGAGACCGAAGCCGTCGCCGTCGCACCGCCCTCTCTCGGCTCCCGCCGCTTCGTCTGCATCTGCGAGGACATCACCGAGTCCGACGTCACCCAGGCGGTCGACGAGGGGTTCGACGACGTCCAGACGCTGAAGAGGTACAGCACGGTCACGATGGGCCCGTGCCAGGGCAAGATGTGCCACCGGGCGCTCGTCGAGGCCGCCGCGCGGCGCACCGGCCGGCCGGCGCGGGAGATCGGCGCCACGACGGCGAGGCCCCCCCTCCGGCCGGTCCCCCTCGGCGCCCTCGCAGGGCCCTCCCACATGCCGGTCAAGCGCACGCCCCTCCACCACAGGCACGAGGCGCTCGGGGCCCGCGTCGTCGACCTGGGGCCGTGGCGCAGACCCCTCTGGTACACCGAGCCGCAGCAGGAGTGCCGCGCCGTGCGCGAGCGCGTCGGCATCATCGACGTGAGCACCCTCGGAAAGCTGGAGGTGCGGGGCCCAGACGCCCCCGCTCTGCTCGACAGGGTATACACGCACCGCTTCTCCGACCTGCGCGTCGGCAGGATACGGTACGGCATACTCTGCTCGGACGACGGCACTATCATGGACGACGGCACCGTCACCCGCCTCGCGGACAACCGCTACTTCGTCACGACCACCACCGGCAACGTCGACCTGATCGAGGAGTGGTTCAAGTGGTGGACGGCGGGCACGGAGATGAGCGTCCGCTACGCCAACGTCACATCCTCCTACGCGGCGATTAACGTCGCCGGCCCCCGCGCCAGGGAGACGCTGGCGAAGCTGACCGACACCGACCTCTCCCCAAGACGCTTCCGGTACATGAGGGCGCGCCAGGCACGGGTGGCGGGAGTCCCCGCTCTGCTGCTGAGGATCGGCTTCGTCGGGGAGAGCGGCTGGGAGGTGCACATCCCCTCCGAGTACGGCGAGCATCTCTGGGACAGTCTCATGGATGCGGGAGGGGAGTTCGGAATCGCCCCGTTCGGTCTGGAGGCGCAGCGCATACTCCGCCTCGAAAAGGGGCACGTAATCGTCGGCCAGGACACCGACGCCGTCTCCAACCCGCTGGAGAGCGGGATGGAATGGACGGTCAGGTTCGACAAGCCGGACTTCATCGGACGGAGCGGTCTGGAGACGGTGCGCGAGAGAGGAGACAGGAACCGGCTGGTCGGCTTCGTCGCCGACGACGCGACCGTGCCGGAGGACGGCGACCCGGTGGTCGTGGACGGCAGGCCGGTCGGACGTGTCACCAGCGCAAGGCTCAGCCCGACCGCCGGCAGGGGCTTCGGCCTGATGTGGGTCCCCGTCGAGCTCGCCGAGGACGGCTGCCGCGTCCACCTCCGCGTGGACGACCGCGACCTGCCCGTCACCGTCCGCCTCGACCCCGTCTACGACCCCGAGGGGACACGCCTCCGCGCAAGTCATCCTGCGGCGTTGGGATCACCCTCACCTCAATCCTCTCCCATCGAGGGAGAGGAGGGGAACGAGTAGCCAAACCTAAAGTCCCTTCTCCCCTCGCGGGAGAAGGTTAGGATGAGGGGGATGGACACAACCGCCAAAGCCCGGAAGCTCCGAAAGAGCTCAACGCAAGCCGAAGCGCTCTTGTGGAGGCGCATCCGCGACAGGCAGCTCGCCGGCTACAAGTTCCGACGACAGGTGCCCATGCATCCGTACGTTCTCGATTTCATATGCTATGAGCGGAGGCTGGTGATAGAGATTGACGGCGGACAGCACCAGCAAGAGACCACTTATGACAGTAGGCGCACTGAGTGGCTGAAGTCCCAAGGCTTTCGGGTGTTGAGATTCTGGAACAATGAGGTGTTGGGCCAAGTGGAGTCGGTCGCGCAGGTTATCCTGCAGGCGTTGGAGCACCCTCACCTTAATCCTCTCCCGTCGAGGGAGAGGAGAAGACGCGGAACGCTGTCGTGATTGCACTCATGCGACTTGCACGCTCCCTTAAAGGGCGACGAAAAGTCCCTTCTCCCCTCGCGGGAGAAGGTTAGGATGAGGGGGATGATGGCGCCCACCCCAAAACGACTCACCGCGATGCACCATCTGCACCTCGCCGCGGGGGCGGCGATGGTCGAAGAGGCCGGATGGAGCCGTCCGGCGCGGTACGCCGACCCGGAAGCGGAGCGCGCGCGGCTGCGCGCGTCGGTCGGCGTCTGCGACGTCAGCCCCCTCCTCAAGGTGAGCGTCCAGGGAGACGGTCTGGAGACCGCCCTGCCGGAGCTGGAAGGAGTGGCCGCCGGGCGCCTCGTCCGCAGGACGGGGGGCGCCGTCACCGCCCGGCTCGCCCCGGACGAGGCCGTCGTCATCTCCCCGCCCGCCCCAAGCGGCGCGGACGCGAGCTCGATGCTCTCCGTCGACGGCGCGGACGTCCACGCCATCGACATCACCTCCGGCATGGCCGGCGCGGCAGTAATGGGCCCGGCCGCCGAACGAGCGCTGGCGAGCCTGACCGACCTCGACCTCTCCTGCCGCGCCTTTCCCGACATGGCCTGCGCGCAGACCCGCTTCGCGGAGGTATACGGCCTGCTGCTGCGTCTCGACGCCGACGGACTGCCCGCATACCAGCTCTACTTCAGCCGCGACTTCGGCCAGTACATGTGGGAGGCGCTCGTCGAGGCGGCGCACCACCTCGGCGGAGCACCGGTCGGCATCGAGGCGTTCGCCAAGCCGCTCACAGCCGGGAGCTAGCCTGTGCTGGATCTGTTCAGAAAAAAAAGAATGTGGAGGCGGCGCCCGCTCAGGGACCGGTACGACGTCGTCATCATCGGCGGAGGCGTGCACGGCCTCTCCACCGCCTACTACCTGGGCAAGCTGGGCGTCACCGACGTCGCCGTGCTCGACAGGGGCTACCTGGGCGGCGGCGCGAGCGCGCGCACGACCGCCATCATCCGCGCAAACTATCTCACCGTCGAGGGCATACCCTTCTTCCGGGAGAGCCTCAGGCTCTACGAGGGCCTCGCCCGGGAGCTCGGCTTCAACCTGCTGTTCAGCCAGATGGGGCGTCTCGACCTGGGCCACACCGACTCGGCCTTGTTCGGGCTCAGGCAGCGCGCCGAGTTCAACCGGATGCTCGGCGTCGACAGCAGGATGGTCGGCCCCGCCGAGGTGAAGGAGCTGGTGCCCGCGATCGATCTGAGAGAGGGGAAGCCGCTGCCCATCACCGGAGCGCTCTACCACCCCCCAGGCGGCGTGATCCGACACGACGCCGTCGTCTGGGGCTACGCGCGCGGCGCGGACAGGCTGGGAGCGGAGCTGCACCCCTTCACCGAGGTCACCGGCATCACACGCCGCAACGGCAGGGTGACGGGCGTAGAGACGAGCCGGGGCGCGGTCCGGGCCGGAACCGTCGTGAACGCCACGGCGGGCTGGTCGTCCACCGTGGCGGCGATGGCCGGGGTCGAGCTGCCCATCACGACCCATCCGCTTCAGGCATTCGTCACCGAGCCTCTCAAGCCCTTCCTCCACCGGACCGTCTCATCCGCCAATCTCCACGCCTACGTCTACCAGACCGACCGCGGCGAGGTGGTCATCGGAGGCGGAGTCGAACCGTACCCGACATACAGCCAGCGTTCGACGCTGCGGACGCTGGAGGAGCTCGCGCTGCACTCCACCCAGCTCTTCCCCTGTCTCGCAAGCGCCAAGGTGATGCGCCAGTGGGCCGGGCTGTGCGACATGACCCCCGACTACGCGCCGGTGATGGGCGCGGTCGAGGGTCTCGACGGCTTCATACTCACCTGCGGCTGGGGAAGCTGGGGCTTCAAGGCGGCCCCGGCGGGCGGGCGGAGCATAGCTGAGCTGACAGCCACTGGGAAGACGCCGGAGCTGATCCGGCACTTCGACCTGGCCAGGTTCAGGGAGGGCCGGCTGGTCAACGAACGGGCCGCCGCCCCCGCCGCCGCCGTCCACTAGCCCTCCCTGTAGCTGTTCAGACTCCGTGAGATATTCTAGCGAATCTGGTGGGCCGAGAGGAGGCTCTTACCTCTTCCCCCGCGGAGCCGGGGGAAGAGTGAGATGGGGGTCCCTCCTCAAGTCTGAACAGTTACCCCTCCCTGTCCCCCTGTTGGGGCGGCGGCGTTACTGATAATCTATGTGGAGTAGCCCGGCGCCGCGGACAGGGAGGTGCTGCCGATGAATGAAGCCTCTATCCGACTGCACATAGAGCCTCTGGACGAGGGTGGATTTCTCGCCACGAGTCCCGACATTCCGGGTCTGGTGGCCGAAGGGCGCAGCATCACGGAGGCCACCGAGATCGCGCAGGGCCTCGCCCGCAAGATCGCCGAGTCATGCATCGAGCACGGCGACCCGCTTCCCCGCGCGCTGGTATCTCTCTCCGTGGAGGACTCCGGAGTCGACTTACTGGTGCCCGTCAGCGTGCCATAGCGAGGGAATCCCCTGTCCCCGCAACGCCGTTGCTGATAATATATCAACCGCTTGGACTCGATTCGGAGGTCTCCCACCTGAGCGACCTGGTCATTCGGACCGACGGGCTGACGAAGCGGTACGGGAAGATCGTCGCGGTCGACGGGCTCTCGATGGAGGTGCGCCGTGGGCACGTATACGGCCTCCTGGGTCCGAACGGCTCCGGCAAGACGACGACGATGGGGATGCTGCTCGGCCTCGTCAGACCGACCTCGGGCAGCTTCAGCCTGTTCGGCTCCTCAGACGGACACAGGGACGCGCTCCGCCGCATCGGCTCGATCGTCGAGACGCCCGCCTTCTACCCGTACCTCTCAGGCCGGCAGAACCTCGCCTACTTCCAGGGCATCTCCGGACGGGGCGAGCCTGCCGAGCTGGACGAGCTGCTCGAAAGGGTGGGGCTCGCGTCTCGCGGCGGCGACCGCTTCCAGACCTACTCTCTGGGCATGAAGCAGCGGCTGGGGCTGGCCTACGCCATGCTGGGCGATCCTGAGCTTCTGTTCCTGGACGAGCCGACCAACGGCATGGACCCCGAGGGCATGGCGGAGGTCCGTGAGCTGGTACGCGGCCTCGGAACGGGCGGACGGACGGTGCTCCTGTCGAGCCATCTCCTGCACGAGGTGGAGCAGGTGTGCGACAGCGTCACCATCATCTCCAGGGGGAAGCTGATCGCGCAGGGCGCGGTCGCCGATCTTCTGCGCGCCCGAAGAAGCGAGCAGGTCCGCGTGAAGACCACCGACGACGCCAGGGCCAGAGAGACCCTGTCTGCGCTTGAGTGGGTGGAGGATGTGGCCGTCCAGGCGGGATCCCTGCTGGTGACCGCCCCGATCGCGCGCTCAGGAGATCTGACCTCGGCGCTGAGCCAGGCAGGCGTCAGCGTCACCGAGATGGCGCCCGTCCAGACCTCATTGGAGGAGTATTTCCTGGAGGTTACGGGCGACGACTCGGAGGGGGCCGGGTGATCGCCGACGTCCTCAGGCTAACGGGATGGGAGTGGTTCAAGCTCCGGCGCCGCTGGATGCCGTGGGTCCTCGTCGCAATCGCCGTCCTCATCTCTCAGCTCGGCCTCTGGATGGGCTACGCTATCCACCACAGCCAGGACCTGCGCCAGTTCTTCGATCCCCAGTCGAGCAGCTCCACCGGGCTGGTGACCGAGGACGTCGAGGGCAACCCCATCTCCATCGACGTCCGCTGCGCCGATCTCTCCGAAGGAGACATCCCTGCCGATATCGGGGCGCAGATCGAGAGGCTCAGCGAGCGTGAGCAGGATCTCTTCCTCCAACAGGTGGAGGAGTTTAGAGTCGAGACCTGCGGCGAGGCTGAAGACCCGCTGGAGGATAGCCGCAGGTCATTCGTCATGCCGGACAGCATCACTGGCGGCATCAACGGGGCGTTCGTCATCGGCGCGATCCTCGTGATGATCCTGGCGGCGGCGGCGACGGGGGCCGAGTACGGCTGGGGCACGCTGAGAGCGGTGTTGACGAGAGGCGCCGGTCGGTGGCAGATCCTCTCGTCGAAGCTCCTCCTGCTCCTGCTCATGACCGCAGCCGGGCTCCTGGTCGTGGCGGTCGTGGCCGCGGCGGCGAGTCTCCTCGCCGCTGTCATACCGCCGGACGAGACGGGAGGCCTATTCGATTCCGGCGAGTGGTCGGAGACGGCCTCGTTCTTCGGCAAGGTGGTCTACGGGCTCGCCCCTTACATCGTTCTGGGGACGTTCCTGGCCTTGCTGACCCAGTCGTCGTCCGTGAGCATGGCCGTGGGCCTCGGATACTACGTCGTGGAGCTGATCGTCGCCCCCATCCTCCGGCTGAACGAATCGCTCGCCACGGTAGCCGACTACCTGCTGGGACAGATCGTCAACACGTGGGTCGCGCGCGGTTCGGTGAGCGTCAGCGTCTCGACCGACGGGTCCGGGGCCGAACGGATGCCGCCGGAGCCACTGCAGGCTTTCTTCGTCATACTGGCGTATATCGTAGTGCTCGCCGCCGCGGGCTTCTGGGTCTTCCAGCGCAGGGACGTCGCCGGCGCGAAGGGCGGCTGACCCCTCATACCATCGCACAAGAGCTCGACCAACAGGAGGTGACCGATGGCGACTCAGTGGGCCAAGGAGACCAGGGACGAGGGCTGGCGGCTTCAGAGGCGCGAGCACCAGATCGAGGTCTGGCACGACAACCGGCTCTTCACCGCTTACAAGTTCTACCCCGGCCAGTTCAGGCCCTGGTTCTACCCGGTGAACAGTCCGCTGGGCAGGAGCGTCACCGAAGAGCTCAACGACTACCCGATAATGGTCAGCGGCCATCCGCTCAACGGGAAGGAGCTCACCTCCGGCGTGCTGCCGCATCTGCGCTCGCTCTCCATCGGCCACGGAGACGTGAGCGGACACGACGTCTGGCACGAGTGGCCGGACACGCCTAGCCAGGGCCGCATCGTCCAGACGGACGTGACCGGGCTGGAGCAGGGGCAGGCGTCCGCCGCCGTCACGACCCGCAACGAGTGGCGCTCGGTCGAGGCGGACGCGCTGATAGTCGCAGACGAGCGCACCTTCCGCTTCTTCGAGAGCGAGCGCGGCGGCCGCGTCATCGACGTCGACCTCGTATTCATCGCCGGTGACAGCGACGTCGCCCTGAACGAGAACCACCACTCGCTGCTCTACGCCCGGCTCGTGCACGGCATGTCGGTCCAGAGGGGCGGCCGGATCACCACCTCGGTAAGCTCAGGCGATCAGGGCGTGACGATGGGCCAGAAATCTCCGTGGGTCGACTACTCGGGCCCCGTCGTGGCCGGAGGCCCCTGGCACGGGATCACGATCATGGAGTCTCCGGCCAACCCGTGGGAGTCGCGCGCCTGGAGCCGCGACTACGGCTTCATGGCGATGGGGTCCTTCCACTGGATGGAACACACTGTCCCGGCGGGCGGCTCGCTCAGGCTGGGCTACCGGGTCGTCGTACATTCCGGCGACGCCGAGGAGGCCCGAGTAGCCGCCGAGTGGACCGACTACGAGTCCGGGGAGAGGGACTAGAGGCTCTCTGGTCCCACCTCTTCCCCCGCGGACGGGGGAAGATTCCCCCGCGGACGGGGGAAGACTGAGATGGGGGCGTCTTCCTCCGGCTCGATGGGCCGGGGAACCCCCATCCCAACATTCCCCCGGGGGACCGGGGGAATGGACCCTCCTCTCCCTCCACGGGAGAGGACTGAGGTGAGGGTGATTCTCCTCTTCCTTGACGGGAGAGGACTGGGGCGAGGGTGAGATTCTCCTCTTCCCCCGTCCGCGGGGGAAGATTGAGATGGGGGCGCTCCCATTCAAACTTTCTTCAAATTCACCCGCTAGGCTGTCTCTCAACCACAGTCTGAGAGGAGACGGCGATGACGAAGCGAAGGTGGATCGTGACGGCGGCAGTGGTGGGCCTGTTGATCGTCGGGGTGACCGGCGGGACCCTGATGGCACAGCAGGGGGGTAGCGCCGACGGCGACGCTGCCGAGACGAAGAGCTTTGCGGACAGGGTCGCCGAGATCCTCGGCCTCGATACGGAGACGGTCGAAGACGCCTTCGACCAGGCAAAGCGCGGCATGTTCGACGAGCGCGTCCGCAAGAAGCTGGATGCTGCCGTCGAGAAGGGCCTGATCGACCAGGCGAAGGCCGACGAGATCCTCGAATGGCTCGCCGAGCGCCCTGATGGGGTCCCGTCGTGGCTGTTGAGAGACGGGCGCGGCAAGGACGGCGTGAAGAAGAGAGGGTTCGGCCCTTACGGCTTCCCCGGCGGCCGCAAGGGCGCCATAATAGAGAAGTTCTCCTTCGACATCTTCGGCGACGATGACCGGCCGGAGTCCTTCCCGCGGGGTCGCTTCGGCAAGGGCGGCCCTGAGATGTGGACATTCCCCCTGAGAGGCTTCTCGTTCGAGGCCGCTCCGGAGGAGCTGGCCGAGAGTCTGGAGCAGGCCGTTGAGGAGGGAGCGATCAACCCGGAGCTGGCTGAAAGGATACTGAAGTGGATCGGTGCCCCGTCCAATGAGGACGACACCTACGGAGAGTCTCCGCCAGCTGGACGGACGAAATGGGTTCCACAGTTCTGATAGTCGAGGACGACGTTCACACGACCGAGCTCGTGCGCATGTATCTCGCGAGGGACGGCCACAGGGTGGTCGCGGCGGCCGACGGCCTGGAGGGCTTGCGGGCCGCCGCCAGGGTCCGGCCCGATCTCGTCGTGCTCGACCTGATGCTGCCTGGACTGGACGGAATGCAGGTGTGCCGGAAGCTCCGCGAGAGCTCCGGCGTGCCGGTGATAATGCTGACGGCGCGGGTGGACGAGGCCGACCGGCTGGCCGGACTCGACTTGGGCGCCGACGACTACGTCACCAAGCCGTTCAGCCCCAGGGAGCTGGCGGCGCGGGTCCGGGCCGTACTCAGACGGGTCTCCCGGGAGGCGGGGCTGAGCGGGCCGGAGAGTGTGCAGAGAGGGGAGATAACCGTCGGCTTCCGGACCCGCACCGCCTACGCCGGGAAGCGTCAGGTCACGCTCACCCCGACCGAGTTCCGCATCCTGGTCATGCTGATACGCGAGCCGGAGCGCGTGTTTACCCGCGACGAGATAATCGACCGGGTCTTCGGCTACGACTTCGACGGCTTCGACCGCACCGTGGACGCCCACGTATCGAACCTCAGGCGAAAGCTGAGGGGCGATGGAGACGCACCCCGCTACATCGCGACCGTCTATGGCGTCGGTTACAGGTTCGACAGTGCGTAGCCCACCGTGCCGACCCGCAGCGAATGGGCCTCGGGGAGCCTCCGCAGCCGCCCAGTACCATGAAAGTAGAGGCGTGGCTTTGCCTCTTCCCCACTCACTCTTGCCTCTTCCCCCGTCCGCGGGGGAAGATTGAGATGGGGGTCTTCCTTCTTCGCGGGCATGACGGCGGCTAAGACGGCCGGAGAGATACGATGGTAGGCAGGGTCCTGTTCAGCCTCTGGTTCCGGCTGGTCGTCGGCTTCGCGCTCGTGCTCGCCCTGACGCTGTTCGGCGTCAGCCTGTACCTCAACAGGGTGGCGGAGATGGAGGCGGTGCGCCTCGAGCAGGACATCGATGAGGTCCGGGCGGCCCGCATAGAGGAGGTCGTCTCCAAGTACATCCAGGGCCGGTCGAGGCGCGTCGGCCTCCAGGGCACCCTGGAGCACGCCGGCTGGCTCTACGGCTGGAGGATCGTAGTCCACGACCGCGACGGGACGCCGCTGGCCGACTCGCACGTCATGGTGGCCAAGCAGGCCACCGGTCCGGCGGTGACCAAGAAGAGCATGCCGATCATGAACGAGGGCCAGGAGGTCGCCTCCCTGGTCATGGAGAGCCTCCACGAGCCCGCTGGAGGAGCGGAGCCCACGGCGTCCAGGATGGCCGCCTCGGTGAACCGGGCGCTCGTCTACGCGGGAATCGGCGGCGCCATCGGCGGGATCGCGCTGATCACGCTCGTCTCCGGCAGGATTCTGGGCCCGGTGCGCAGGCTTCGCGGCGCGGCGCGGCGGCTCGGACGGGGCGACCTTAGCCAGCGCGTGCCCTCTCCCGGCCAGGACGAGATCGGCGAGCTGGGCCGGAGCTTCAACGCGATGGCCGAGGGGCTGGAGCGCGCCGAGCGGCAGCGCCGGAGCATGATCGCCGACGTCGCCCACGAGCTGAGGACGCCCCTGTCGAACATCCGGGGATACCTGGAGGCGGTGAAGGACGGGCTGGTCGAGCCCACCCCCGAGACGATAGACACGATCGCCGATCAGGCGTCGCTGCTCTCGCATCTCGTCGAGGACCTGCGGGTGCTGGCGCTGGCCGAGGCCGGCTCGCTGAGGCTGGACCGGCAGCGCGTATCGCTGGAGCCGATACTGCGCGCGGCGGTCGAGTCGTTCGGACCGCGCGCCCAGGCGAAGGGCGTGGAGCTGACTCTCGACGCCGCATCCGGCCTGCCGTCTGTGGAGGCCGACGCGGCGCGCATCGCGCAGGTGACCGGCAACCTGATCGAGAACGCCGTCTTCCAGACGCCGGAGGGGGGCAGCGTGCGCCTCTCCGCGGAGGTGGAGGAGGGCCGCGTCCGCGTCGCCGTCGAGGACACGGGGCCGGGCATCGAGCCGGAAGAGCTGGAGCGCATCTTCGACCGCTTCTACAGAGTCGACCCGTCCCGGACGCGAGCGACGGGCGGAGCGGGCCTCGGACTGACGATAGCCAAGCAGCTCGTGGAGGCCCACGGCGGCGTCATCTATGCACAGAGCACTCCGGGCGTCGGCAGCCGCTTCGTCTTCGAGCTCCCAGCTGTCACGGCCTAGCGACGCGACGCCCAGCTTCAGCCTCACCTCGTGGGCGCCACCTTCCAGAGATTCTCCCTGGCGAGTTCAGCCGCATAGGCGACGGCCGCCCTGACGTCGTCAGTAGTCAAGCCCGGATAGTGGTCGATGATCTGGCCCGGTGTCAGTCCCTCGGCCAGCGAATCGAGGAGGACCGCGATGGGTATCCGCGTACCCCTTATGCGCGGTTGCCCTCCACACATCTCGGGATCGATGCTCACGCGGTTAAGAAGCTCTGAGTCTCCCATCGTCGGCCTCCAGGCAAACTGCCCGCCATGGATTATATAGCAACCCCCGCCAAACGCTACTCCCAGTCCGGGGGTAACTTACCTCCTCTCCCTCGATGGGAGAGGACTCAGAGCCTGCCCCGTACCTGATACGGGAGGGTGATTCCTCTTTCCCGGTCCGTGCCGGCTCCCCTTGACGGCGGAGACGGCGCCGACTAACCTACGCCCCACTCGGAGCGCAGGAGGGGGCGCATGACCACCGTCCACGGCACACCCGCCGAGACCGTCCACAGGATCAGGACGCTGTACAACCAGCGCGTCCCGATGCGGGACGGCGTCGAGCTGGCCGCAGACGTCTACATGCCGGTCGATGGCGGGCCCTTCCCGGCGCTGGTGCTCCGCACACCGTACGACAAGCTGGCCTCCGACGACCTCCAGCTCAGAAGCGCCATCGTACATCTGGCCCAGACCGGCTACGCCGCCGTCTCCCAGGACGTCCGGGGACGGTTCGAGTCGGACGGCGAGTTCTACCCCTTCGTCCACGAGGCCGACGACGGCCACGACACGATAGAGTGGATCGGACGCCAGCCCTGGTGCAACGGCAAGGTCGGCGTCGTCGGCGCCTCCTACCGGGGCCTCACCAACTGGCAGGCGGGCCAGAGCCGCAGCAGGTATCTCACCTCGCTGACGCCCCGAGTCGCCTGCTCGAACGTCTACCACAACTGGGTCTACACAGGCGGCGCCCTGCAGCTCGCCTTCGGCCTCTCATGGTCGCTGGGCGTCAACGGCCGAACCGCGAACGCGCCGCACGAGTGGATGCCGGAGGAGATCCACAAGCGGAGCGCGAGCTGGCGCCTGCCGCTCATCGACTGTCACGAGTCGATCGGACGCAGCGTCTCCTACTGGAGGGACTGGATCAGCCATCCGAGCTACGACGACTACTGGCGGAGCATGAGGCCCATAGACGAGCATTACGCGGAGGTCGGCGTGCCCGCGCTCGGGATCGGCGGATGGTTCGACGTCTTCCTCCAGGGCGGGATCAACAACTTCGTCGGCGTCTCCAGGCACGGCAGGAGCGAACGGGCGCGGCGAGGACAGAAGATGGTGATCGGCCCATGGGTACACGACCTCGGCGAGCGCGGACAGACCAGCGTCGTCGGCGACATCGACTTCGGTCCCGAGGCGCTGATCGACATACGAGACCTCGAGGACCGGTGGCACGAGTACTGGCTCAAGGGCGTCGACAACGGCATCATGGACGAGCCCAGGATCAAGCTGTTCGTCATGGGCGCGAACCGCTGGCGAGAGGCCGACGAGTGGCCCCTGCCCGAGACCCGGTACACCCCCTACTACCTCCACAGCGGCGGCGGCGCCAACTCCGACCTCGGCGACGGCGCGCTCGCCCCCGCCCCGCCGGAGACGGAGCCGCCCGACACCTACCTCTACGACCCGGAGCACCCGGTCATCACCATCGGCGGCAGCACCTGCTGCTCCGAGGAGAACCTCCACCTCGTCACGATAGGCCCCCGCGACCAGAGGCCGAACGAGGCGCGGCCCGACGTCCTCGTCTACTCCACGCCCCCGCTGGAGGAGGAGGTCGAGGTGACCGGCCCGGTCAAGCTGGTGCTCTACGCCTCATCCAGCGCGCCGGACACCGACTGGGTTGCAAAGCTGGTCGACGTCTTCCCCGACGGCTACGCGATGAACGCCGCCGAGGGCATCCTCAGAGCGCGATACCGCGACTCGTGGGAGCGCCCGGAGCTGATGGAGCCGGGCGCCGTCTACAGGTTCGAGATCGACCTCTGGTCGACGAGCAACCGCTTCCTGAAGGGACACCGGATAAGGGTCGAGCTGACGAGCAGCAACTTCCCGCACTACGACCGGAACCCCAACACCGGCGCGCCGTTCGGACAGGACGCCGGGCTCAGGACCGCGAGGCAGACCGTCTACCACGACCGCGACCGCCCCTCCCACATCCTCCTGCCCGTCATCCCCCCATCCTGACTGCGGCCCCTCTCCCCCGTTCCCGCAGGCTCTTCCTCTTCCCCCGTCAGCGGGGGAAGATTGAGATGGGGGTCTCTTAACGCCCCCTACCGCGACCGGCGCCACTCCCCTATGTTCCACATCTCGCTGTCCCAGGCGTTGATCCGCACGCCCTCAAGCGTATTCAGGTGCGCGGAAACGAACCCGCGCTCCACCAGCGGAATCTCGTAGTAGCTCTGCACCAGGATGTCGTTCAGCCGCCTGACCAGCTCCTCGCGCTCCGCCCCGATCCGCGTCTGCGCCAGCTCCGCGTACAGCAGGTCGTACTCCGGGTTGCAGCCGCGCGGGACATTTCCGCCGGCCCAGCCGTCCTCCCTCGTCGGGATCTCGGAGCAGAGCTGGTCGGCGAGGTACTGCTGGGGGTCGATGCCCGGCCCCGTCGCGTACATCTGCGCGTCGGCGAAGAACCGCCGGTAGGAGGCCTCCTTGTCCGTAACAGGGTCGCCTCCGAAGAAGAGCGCCGCGTCGTGCTGCACCAGCTCCGTCTCCACCCCTATCTGACGCCACCAGTCCCGGACCAGCTCCTGCGTCTCCCGGCGGATCGAGTTGGCCGACGTCTGGTAGACGATCCTCAGCGGCGCCCCCTCGTACTCGCGGACGCCGTCCCCGTCTCCGTCCACCGCGCCCGCCTCGTCGAGCAGCCTCTTCGCCTCCTCGATGTCCTGGGAGAGGCAGCCGCCGTTCGCGGTCGAGACGTAGCTCGGAGGGCCGGTGATCAGGTTGCACGCCGGCCTTCCGGCGAAGCCGTACAGCCGCTCCGCGATCTGGCGGCGGTCGATCGCCATCGACAGCGCCCGCGCCACCGGCCTCTGCGTCAGGAAGGGGTGCGGGTTCCGACCGTCCAGGTACTCCGACCGGTCGTCGCCCAGCCCGGCGTCCGGGTTCGTCTGGTTCAGGACGATGCGCTCCACCAGGCTGGAGAAGGCCGAGACGATCCTGCCGTGCCCCTCCCTCTCCATCTCCGACAGCGTCTCAGGCTCCACCTGGAGGTTCCAGGCGTAGTCGGCCTCGCCCCTCTCCAGCACCGCCCGCGCTGCGGAGACGGCGTCCCCGCCGCCTCTCAGCACCACGCGGTCGAAGTAGGGCTCGGCGCCTCGGTAGAAGGGATTGCGCTCGTAGACCGCCTCCTCGTTCGCCGTGAAGTCGACGATCCGGTAGGGGCCGGTGCCGAGCGGCGCACTGTTCTGATCGGTGCACGAGGCGGCCGCCGCGCCGACGCAGCCGGAGAACTGCGCCCGGCTGATGATCGGGGCGCCGGAGCCGACGAACGCCCCGTAGGGATAGGGCGTCGGGGCCACGAAGCCGATCCTCACCGTCAGGTCGTCCAGCGCCTCCACCGACGCGACCCCCGCGAAGGCGCTACGCGCCGTGCAGCCCGTCCCCTCGTCCATGCAGTAGCGCCAGGTGAAGACGACGTCCCCCGCCGTCAGCTCGCTGCCGTCGGACCACTTCAGGCCGTCCCTCAGCCTCCAGGTGATCGACATCAGGTCCCGGGCGAAGCCGCCGTTCTCCAGCGTCGGCACCTCCGCCGCCAGCGCCGGGACGATGCGTCCATCGGGGTCGTACCTCGCCAGCGGCTCCAGCGTGATCGCGCCGGCGTCCTGGTCCTTCGTGCCGCCCGAGAGGTACGGCCAGGGCAGGGAGGGCGCCTGCCAGTAGAGGATCGTCAGCACCCTCTCCTCCTCTTCGACCGGCGCCGAGCCGGAGCAGCCGGCGAGAAGGAGCAGCGGCAGCAGGCCGAGGAAGACTTTGAGAGAGTGTCTCATGGACACGTACTATACCCGGAGCACCCCCCACGTCTCAACCCTGCGGTTCCGTTGGTTGACAGCTCGTCCCGGCCGCCTATAGGGTGATATTGCAGTCGCAGGAGACACATCATTGGGTACGTTCACCGAGCGCATCGGAGTTAGCAACGCCAATGGCGGGCCCACGAAGTGGGTAACCGCAACGGTGGATACCGGCGCCACGTACACCGTGCTGCCCGATATCCTGCTGCGTGAGCAGGTGGGAGTGCAGCCAACGTCCTCCAAGCGTTTCACGTTCGGGGATGGCAGGCGGAGAGAGATGCCAATCGGCGAGGCGCGGTTGCATATCCAGGGCCAGGAAGCCACCAACCGCGTGGTATTTGGCGATGAAGGTCAATATCTACTGGGCGCGACCACGCTTCAGGTATTCGGACTGATCCCTGACACCTCGAACGAGAGATTGATTCACGCTCCCCAGCTGTTCATCTGACGGGAGGACTCCCCCATCTCAATCTTCCCCCTCCCCCTACTCACGGAGGAGGCGGAGGCCGGTCGCCGCGAAGAGGACGGGGAGCGTCGAGTCGATGAAGATCCACACGAGCCCGTTGTCGTTGCGGGGCTCCGACCACTCGACGCCGAACCAGCTCCAGAGGAGCGCGATCAGCAGCGCGGCCGAGAAGTAGAAGACGACGTTGGCCTCCAGATACGCCCGGTCGACGCCGGCGCCGGCGTCGACCCGCCTCTTCCGCGTCCAGGCGCAGACGACCACGGCCGCGAGGCCGATCACCATGAGCGGGTCGAGGATGCGCCAGACGGTGAGGGAGTCTCCCTCGATGAGCGGGTCGTAGAACTGGTTGGCGAGGAAGTGGACGGCCACGGCCGCCCCCACCAGGATCAGGTATATCGCCGTCACACGCAAGATGATAGCCACGTCAGGACCTCCCGTCCGGCGACTGTAGAGTCTACTCCTCCGAGGCCCATACTACTCCCTTGCGCCCGCCGCCCGCCACCTCTTCCGGGGGCGGAGGGTAAGACCCCCATCTCAGTCTTCCCCCGCGGACGGGGGAAGAGGTAAGAGGGGGCAGGGGTAAGAGGGGACAGGGGGAACCTTTCTTGTCCCTTCCCCCGGCTTTGCGGGGGAAGGTTAGGATGGGGGCTTCTTTGCGGCGAGGGAGAGTAAGACCCCCATCTCAATCTTCCCCCGCGGACGGGGGAAGAGGTAAGAGGGGGGCAGGGGTAAGAGGGAGCGGGGGAACCTTTCTTGTCCCTTCCCCCGGCTTTGCGGGGGAAGGTTAGGATGGGGGCTTTCTTTGCGGCAAGGGAGAGTAAGACCCCCATCTCAATCTTCCCCCGCGGACGGGGGAAGAGGTAAGAGGGGGGCAGGGGTAAGAGGGGGCGGGGGAACCTTTCTTGTCCCTTCCCCCGGCTTTGCGGGGGAAGGTTAGGATGGGGGCTTTCTTTGCGGCAAGGGAGAGTAAGACCCCCATCTCAGTCTTCCCCCGCGGACGGGGGAAGAGGTAAGAGGGGGAAGAGGTAAGAGGGGGCAGGGGTAAGAGGGAGCGCGGGAACCTTTCTTGTCCCTTCCCCCGGCTTTGCGGGGGAAGGTTAGGATGGGGGCTTTCTTTGCGGCGAGGGAGAGTAAGACCCCCCCTCTTACCTCTTCCCCCGCGGACGGGGGAAGAGGTAAGAGGGGGCAGGGGTAAGAGGGAGCGGGGGAACCTTGCTTGTCCCTTCCCCCGCAAAGCCGGGGGAAGGTTAGGATGGGGGCTTTCTTTGTGGCAAGGGAGAGTAAGACCCCCATCTCAGTCTTCCCCCGCGGACGGGGGAAGAGGTAAGAGGGAACGGGGGAAGAGGAAGAGGGAGGACGGGGGAAGAGGTAGGAAAAGAGGGGAGGGGCGCGTTTGCGCCCCTCCCTGTTGCTTCCTGTGGGTCCCTGTGTCCGAGGACCCCCATCTCAATCTTCCCCCGCGGACGGGGGAAGAGGTAAGACCTAGGCCCGGATCCTCCTGAGGACCAGGACTCCGGTGGGTATCATCGCCGCGCCCGCGAGGGCGAGGAAGAGCATCAGCCAGCTCGGGGGCGTCACGCCGCCGGTCGATGGCAGCAGCGCCCTGTCGAGCGTCACCGCCACGTCGCCGAACGCGGTGATCGAGGTGGTGAGGGTCACGCTTCCGTCCTCGCCGAAGGCGGCCTCGGCTTCGAGAGCCGTCCACCCATCGGCGGAGCCGGCGTAGACCATCACCCCGCCGGCCTCGTGCAGCGAGGCGAGCGTCTCGGACCCGCCCAGCTCAGCCACCTGCTCCGCGGTCAGCGTGAGGGTGAGCGTCGAGGGGGCGTCGAGGGAGAATCCCACGATCTCGCCGCCCTGGGCGTCCCACGCGTCGACCGTGGCGCAGAGCGCAACCTCGGCCTCCTCCGGACCGCCCTCGCAGCCCTCGACGATCCTGCCCTTGAAGTAGGTCGACTGCGCGTCGGGGGTGACCGTCAGCATGACGTTTCCGCCGTCCGAGGTGACCACCGTGCTCCCGACCGCGATGGAGGCAGCGCCGCCGATCGACGCCGACGCCCGCACGTCGTTGACCGCCTCGCCCGAGAGGGCGTGGCCGCCCTCGGTGCCGGACGCGGTGACCGTGTATGTGAAGCTGTCATCTCTCAGGATCGTGAAGGTGAGCATCCCGTCCGCGCTCGCGACTTGGTCGTCGGGCAGGCTGCTCGCCACGTAGGCGAAGCCCTCGGGCAGCGTCTCCCGGACCTGGCCGAAGCCGCCGAGGCCCGCCAGGTCGATCGTCACCACCACCTCGGCGCCCGCCTCGACCCGCGAGTCGACGGACCTGGTCGCGCTGTGCGACGCGGTCGCGGCCTGCACCGTCACCGTGGAGTCTCCTCCTACGGCCGTCTCCATCCGGGCCTCGTCCTTCGCGACGCCGGAGAACTCATGAGAGCCCAGCGTCCTGGACGCCGTCACCGTATAGGTGAAGCTCTCCTCGCCGAACAGCGAGAACCCGAGCATCTGGCCACTGACCCACGGGGGGTCGGGCAGGCTGGTCGACACGTAGCCGAACCCTGCCGGCAGCGTCTCCACCACCTGGCCGAACTGGCCGTAGTCGGCGGCGGTGATCGTCACCGTCAGCTCGCCGCCCGCGTCGACCGTCGACGCGGAGAACGACCGGGACGCCTCCAGCCCGGAGGCTGTGACCATCACGTCCGAGTCGCCGCCGACCTCGTTGCTGTCCAGCGCGTTGTCCTTCACGACGCCGTGGAAGGTGTGTGCGCCCAGCGTGTCGGGGGCGCGGACGGTGTAGCTGAACGAGTCCTCATCGAGCAGGGCGAAGGTCACATCCTGCCCGTCGATCACCGGCTCGTCCGCCAGCGTGGTGGACACGTAGCTGAAGCCGTCGGGCAGCGTCTCCACCACCCCGCCGAAGCCGCCCAGGTCGGCGACCTCGATCGTCACCTCCACAGTGCCGCCCACGATCACACTGGTTGCGGAGAAGGACCTCGTCGCGCTGTGGCCTGTCGCGTCCACGGGACCCGGGCTGAGGAGTCCGGCCGCTCCCACCGCCGCAACGATCATCATCAGCGTCAACGCTCTTTTGAACAAGCGTCCTCCTCCTTATTCTCCGTGAGGCCCTGGCCGTTCGCCCCGACCCGTCAAAGAGTCCCAGACGTTCGTCCTGAGCCTGTCAAAGGAGGGCGCCCGTTCATGGTTCGACAAGCTCACCACGAACGGGTTGGCCCCCCTCGATCTTTGCCTTATCCGCCGTTTCCGAAGTAGAGGCGGATGAGCGCCGTAACCTCACTCCTCTCGATATTGCCGGCCAGGTAGTCCTGTATCGCGGCAATCACCTCGTCTCTCTCTATGGCCCCGTCCTCGTTCAGGTCGTACGCGTTGTCCAGACCCTCGTCGGTGACGCTGATCGTCACCGTGGTCATGGCGTCCATCTCGTCGGCCTTGCCGGAGGAGGCGGTGACCGTGACCGTGTAGCTCATCTTCGTCTCGTAGTCGAGCGCGGCGCTGGTCATCAGCTGGCCGGTCGCCGAGTCGATCCCGAAGGAGCCGGCGTCGTCGCCCCACAGCGTGTAGGTCAGCGCGTCGCCGTCCTCGTCGGTCGCCGCGACCGGGTCGCCGATCGCCGTGCCGGCGGCCGTGTTCTCGGCCACGCTCCGGGTCATCTCCTCCGCCGCGAAGGCGGGGGCGTTGCCCGTGAGCAGCGTCACCGTTGCTGAGTCGTCCGCGTCTGTGACGGTGATGTTCACCGCGATCGACGCGCTCGCCAGCGACGGGTCTGTGGCCGTCACCGTTACCGTGTAGCTCGACTTCGTCTCGTAGTCCAGCTTCATCGCCGTCGTTATCTGCCCCGAGGTGTCGATCTTGAACGCATCTTTGTCATCGCCGCTAAGCGTGTAGATCAGCGGGTCGGCGTCTATGCCCGCAACCGGGTCTCCGACGCTCGCGCCCTTCACGTTCTCAGCCACTTCCCTCTCCAGGGGTCCCTTGTCCAGGAACCTGGGGCGGGCGTTGGCGTTGGGCCGCGCCACCGACACATGCTCACTCGCCTTCGAGGCGGTGTCGCCATCGTCGGCGCCGTCTGAGGTGCCTGCCGTTACCGTACCGTCGGTATTCAGCGTGTCATCGTCCGTTGCGAAGCCGTCCAGGTAGCTTGCCGTCACCGACAGGTAGTTAGTGGCGTCAGGACCCGTGGGTACGTAGGTGGCCGAAGTGCCATCCGGTATCCGGCAGACCAAGGGAGTGCCTTCAGGGTCACTGCTGGCAATATTATCTGCGGCACAGTCATCTACATCAGCCGATATGGTTATCACTCCGTCGGTGGGGGTTCCACCCCTGTACCACTGCCACTTGGTGCCAGTTATGTTTCCGTCAGGGTCGGTCAGCCGGGCGGTCACAGGTATGCCTTCCTGCGGCCTGCGCTGCGACAGGCTTACGCTACCGGACTCTTCTATGTTGTCCACCGTTACGGACACTGTCTTGGAGCTTCTCGCCGAGCCGTCATAGGCCGTCACCACCACCTCGTACACGTTGTCCCCGTCCGCCGAATCCATGGCCTCAAAGCTCGGGTAGGGCGTCGTGAACCGGAGCGCCGCTCTGGCGGGATCGGTATCAGCAGCGCCCTCGGCCCTGATGTTTACGATCTGGAAGCGCCCGGCGTCTGCCCCGCTCACCGACCAGATTACGTCCCCGTTGGACCCTTCCGGATCGTCCGCCTCAAAGACGGGGAGACCTATGCTGGCCTGGGCGGCGGTGCCTGTGGGATCGTCCGGATCCAACTGGTCCTGCTCATCCGTATTCACCAGGAAGCGATCCGGCCCGGCTGCCTGGATGGCCGCTTCTGCGGTCAAATCATCGTCTCGTGTAATCACCGGCGCCTCGTCCACGGCAGCGACGTTGATGGTCACCGTGACCATGGTGTCAGCACCTGATGGGTCCGTAGCTGTTACCGTGACCATGTAGGCCAGCGCACTATCATCTGCCCCGGCATCGGCGCCGGTTGTGGCGTACGCCTCACGGTTCAGGAATGCCAGGTTGGCAGAGCCTTTCACCGATATCTGTCCGGTCTTCTTGTCAATCGTGAACAGAGCGCTGGAATCAGCGGGCGGCGTTGGCGCATCATCACCAGTTGGGGAGGCGGTATACGTGATAGCGCCCCCGGCCAAGGTGTAGAGCAGCGGGTCGTTGTCGGCGTCCGTCGCCACGACCGCGTTCCCTATGCTCGCACCTGCCTTGGCAGTCTCGCTCACCGTCCGGGTTACAACTATGTCGTCCTGGATACCGGCGGGGTCGTCAGCTTCGTTCTGGTCGTCCACCGTGGGCCCGGTCTCGTCCTGGACCTCGAACGACGGCGCAAAGTTCGAATTGGGCCTGATCTCCACTGCGAAAGCCGACTCCCCGCTGGCAGAGTCACGCTCTGAACCCAAACCGTCACTGTAGGTGGCCGTGGCACGCAGGTAGTAGCCGTCATCCTCTTCCTGAGGCGTGTAGGTGGCAGCCGTAGCTCCATCTATGTCAGACCACTCTGCCATGTCCATGGACCTGGACCACTGCCACGCCGTGCTGATGGGAGAGCCGTCCGTGTCGGAAACCGTGGCGGTCACCGACTGACCGGCCCCCGCCTGCGGCTGTAGGTCCGACAGCGAGACGCTGCCGGCCTCGTCCACGTTCGTGACTGTCACAGCCACGTCCGTGGAGCCGCGAGCGGCCCTCACAGTCACCATGTAAATGTTGTCGCCATCCGCGTCGCCCGCGGACTCGTAATTCGGCGACTTCTTGAAGCTCAACGCACCGTTCGCAGAGATCGAGAACTTCGATGCGTCCGGCCCATTCAAGGACCATTCTATGTCGTCTCCGTCCTGGTCGGTAGCTGCAAAGCTCCCTACCGGGTCGGTGCCGTTCTCAGCGTATTCAACCGAGTTTCCGGTTATCACTGCGGGGTCATCGGCGTCGGTGACGCTGATGTTCACCATGACCGATCCACTGGCCAGCGACGGGTCTGTGGCCGTCACCGTTACCGAGTAGCTCGACTTCGTTTCGTAGTCCAGCTTCTCCGCCGTGGTCAACTGTCCCGAAGTATCTATCTTGAAGGCAGCTGCATCGTCGCCGCTCAGCGTGTAGATCATCGGGTCTGCGTCTATGGCAGCCACCGGGTCTCCGACGCTCGCGCCCTTGATGTTCTCCGCCACGCTCCTCTCCAAGGGGCCCTTGTCCAGGAACCTAGGGGCGGCGTTGGCGTTGGGCCGCGCTACCGACACATGCTCCGACGCCTCCGTGGCGGTATCACCAACGTCTGCGTCATCAGCATCAAGCGTGACGAAGCCGTCCTTGTAGCTCGCCCACACCTGCAGGGTGTTGTCAGCATCAGCACTCGTCGGCACGTAGGTGGCCGACGTGCCATCGTCTATTTCACAGGGGGTCGTAGCCGGGTCGGCAGCGTCGGCAGAGCACTTCACCAAATCGGTGAGCAGATTATCACCGTCATCTACCAGGGAACCAGTCCCCCTGTACCACTGCCAACTCGTGCCCGTTATGTTGCCGTCAGGGTCGCTAAGCGAGGCGGTGATAGGTATGCCTTCCTGCGGCCTGCGCTGCGACAGGTTGACCGTGCCGGGCTCTTCTATGTTGTCCACTGTGACGGTAACCGTCTTGGAGCTCCTCGCCTCGCCGTCATAGGCGCTCACCACCACCACGTACACGTTGGTCCCGTCGGCCGAATCCATGGCCTCGAAGCTCGGGTAGGGCTTCGTGAACCGGAGGGCCGCCTGGGCCTCGTCGGTGACGTCGAGCTCCACGATCTGGAAGCGCCCGGCGTCGGCCCCAGAGACCGACCATTCTATGTCCTCGTCATCGGCTGTGGTGTTTTCTGGGTCATTCGCATCAAAGTGAGGAAGACCCACGCTGGCCTCGGCGTCGCCGCCGGTGGCTTCGTCCGGATCCAGCTGGTCCTGCTCCTCCGTGCTTACCAGGAAGTTGTTCGGTCCGGCTGTAACGATGTTTGTAGCAGTAGCCAAATCAACCAACCGGGTAATCACCGGGGCCTCGTCCACCCCATCGACGTTAATGGTCACCGTTTCCGTGGCATCCGCACCCGATGGGTCCGTAGCCGTTACCGTGACCACGAAACTTGTCCTAGCATCAGTATCCGTCGGCGGCTCCTGGTTCAGGACCGTCGTCAAGGCCGCCTGGTTCGACGGCGACGCCGCCGAGATCTGTCCGGTCTTCCTATCAATCTTGAACCACTGGGAGTCGTCGTTTCCATCATCATTAGTTTCGGCAACGAAGTCAGCCAGGGTGTAGAGCAGCGGGTCGTTGTCGGAGTCAGTCGCCACGACTGCGTTCCCTATGCTCGCGCCTATCTTTGCAGTCTCGCTCACCGTCCGGGTTATAACTATGTTGTCCTGGATGCTGTCGGCGGTGTCAGGCTCGTCGTCCACCGCAGGCCCGGTCTCATCCTGGACCTCGAACGACGGCGCAAAGTTGGCCGTCGGCCTGATCTCCACCGGGAAGGCCGACTCCCCGCTGGCAGAATCCCGACCTGAACCCAAGCCATCGCTGTAGGTGGCCGTGGCACGCAGGTAGTAGCCGTCATCTTCTTCTTCCTGAGGCGTGTAGGTGGCAGCCGTAGCTCCACTTATGTCCTCCCAAGACGCCGCGTCCATGGACCTGGACCACTGCCACGTCGTAGTGACGGGAGAGCCGTCCGGGTCGGATACCGAGGCGCTCACCGACTGACCGGCGCCCGCCTGCGGCTGCAGGTCGTTCAGGCTCACAGACCCGGGCTCGTCCACGTTCGTAACCGTCACGGCCACGTCCGTGGAGCCCCGGGCGGCGCTCACCGTCACCATGTACACGTTGTCGCCGTCCGCGTCACCCGCGGACTCGAAGTTCGGCGAGCTCTTGAAGCTGAGCGCACCGTCATCGGAGATCTCGAACTTCGCCGCGTCAGGACCGCTCAACGACCATTCAATGGCGTCTCCGTCCTGATCCGTCGCCGAGAAGCTCGCCACCGACTCCGTGCCGTTCTCCGCGTAGTCTACCTCTGAGTCCTGGGCGAAGACCGCAGGCGCAGCCATCACCAGGGCCAGCAGCGCGGCAACGGCCACGAAACGGGCGATTAGGCGGTTGGATATCCTATTCATCATGCAAATGCCTCACATCACACAAGGCGTATCACAAGCTACGATTTGACATGGACGTTAAGGTATGGTTAGGTATCCTACCGGATTCTACTAAGGCGCTAGTAGGGTTCTACTAAGATTCTACTAAGATTCAAATAAGATTCTACTAAGGGTCTACTAGCAAGGGGGTGTAGCAGATGGTGGAACGAGTGACGGGTAGAGTGTTCGGGCCGGGTCGCCTGACTCAAGAGGCGGTTGACGCTGCGGGCGTCGGCTGGCACTCGGACGGGCCGGGGATGCACGGCCTTTACCTCCAGGTGCGGGAGCAGGGCGGACGGCTCTCGCGGTCGTGGGTGCGAAAGTGGAAGGTCAACGGCAAGTCCAAGAGCAAGGGTCTAGGCTCGGCTGCGCTGGTCAGCCTGGACGAGGCGCGGGGGGCGGCGGCGATGGCGCGGGCCGTTGACGATGAGCGGTGGCGGGGCCAGCTTGCGGGTGCAATGGCGGCTCCGGTTCCGGCTGACCTGACGGCGTTGCTCGGGCAACTCTCGGCGGCGCTCAGTAAGGCTCCTGCGGCGGCTCTGGCTCCTACGTTCCGTGAGTGTGCGGAGCGTTACATGGACAGTAAGATGGCGAGGCCTGGGAGAAAGGGTTGGACGAAGGGGACTCGGCAAATCTGGAACTTGAGCATTTACCGTCACGCGGGTGCGTTGCTCGATCTGCCGGTCGATGATGTTGACAGAGTGGCTTTGATGCGGACGTTTGAGCCGATGTGGCAGAGCAAGCACAAGTCGGCGAACGACAGTCTCACCCGGGTTGGTGCGGTGCTGAATTATGCGTATGCGTGGCAGTATCGGGAGACTGGTGGGAAGGATTTGGTCACGGTTGTCCGGGACGGTCTGGGCTCGGTCAAGACGGTGGTGCGGCATCGGGAAGCGGTGCCTTACAAGGATATGCCCGCTTTGATGGCTGAGATTAGGGCATCGCGGAATCTGTCGGCTCGGATGCTTGAGTTTGTCATACTTACCGGTAGCCGGGTCGGAGAGGCGCTGCCCATGCGCTGGACAGAGGTTGACGGCAACGTCTGGACGGTGCCAGTTGAGCGGATGAGCAAGCGAAGCAAACAACATCGGGTCGCGCTCTCTCGGCAAGCTCTGGCACTCTTGGAGCGCTTGGGTGAAGAGTTCGGGCGTGGGCCTGGGTCACAGCTTCTGGTGTGCCAGTCTCCAATGACAGGCAGGGCTTACAGTCAGCAGACGCCGCGCGACCTGCTCCAGAAGACGTTAGGGCGCAAGGGCTACACCGTGCATGGGTTCCGGTCGTCGTTCCGTGAGTGGGCGGCTAAGCCCGAATCCACCGAAGGGATGCGGGATGGCCGGTCAGATTAGGGATGAGAGGCGAGGGGTCAGGGCTGTTGGGTGTTGATGCCGATGGATTTGTCCAAGTGCGGGGTTTGACGGCCACTGAGGGGGATGTTGGCGGGCCGAGGTGGCGGCGAAGGGCGAGGAGAGCAGGGCAAAGAGCAGCGAGAGACACAGAAGGCCGATCCGGCGGGCATCCGCCAGACGGTTGGGTGGTCTGCTGGAAGGGTCAGAGACCCATAGCGTCGTCAGGAGGGGAGTGGCAGGGCACGCAATCGGGCCAGGGCGCTGTTGAACTGGTTTTCCCAGGGCCAGCCTTGGGGCAGATGCAGGGTGAGGCGTCGGGCCTTGCGGGTAATGCGTCCGGCCAGGGAGAAGAAGCGCCGGCGCAGGGTCTTGGTGGTTGCCATCGTCTCTCCCAGAGCGATGCCCGCGGTCCAGCGAGAGAGGTTGTGAGCCATCGCCTGTATCGCCAGCCAGGCCCCGTTGGCGGCGAAGCGTCCCGAGGGGAGATGGTTGAGGCCGACACCATACTTCAGGTCCCGGATGGCGTTCTCGATCTCGGCGTGGCGGCGATGGTCGGCCTCCAGTTCCAGGATGTCTCCCTGCCGGTCGGTGATGCAGGCGTGATAGCTGTATTTGGCGAACAGGGCCAGTTGAGAACCGGGGGTGGGCCTCACCCGGCGGACGATGAGCCGCACCGGCGCGGCGTCGGCCTGATTCTGGAATGGCGTGTATTCAATCTCGGCCACATCGGCGGCGCCTTCCATCCAGTAAGGGATGGACCTCCAGTCCGACTCGGGTATGGCCTCGATGAGCTGGCGCAACCGGACGTGCTGGCGGACGGTGATGGAGAAGCGGACCTTCATCTTGCGGCAGACGGCGACGATGGCGTGGGTGTAGAAGCCGCTGTCGGCCCGCACCGTGAGCTGTCCGGTGGCCCCGGCGTAGCGCACCCGGCCCAGGGTCTCCCGCAGGAAGTGGGCCGCTCCCCGGGCGGTGTTGGCCCGGCCCTCACGCAGCCTGGCCATCAGCACCTCGCCGGTGCCGGCGACCACGGCGAGGAGCGGGTGATAGCCCCGCTGGCCGGTGTAGCCGTGGCGGCGGGCCCCCTCCTTGTCCAAGCCGTAGGTCTCGCAGATGGTGGAGTCCAGGTCGATGGTCAAGGACCCGTCGCCGGGACCGGCCCCGGCGGCCCAGGCCCGGGCCAACAATTCCCGGCTCACCCGGTCCAGCTGCCGCACGTGTCCCCACCGGAAGCTGCGCAGGAAGGTGCCCAGAGTGGACGGCGCCTTGACCACACAGCCCAGCACCCGCCCGGTACTGCCGGAACGCAACGCGTCGGCGTCGTCGATGCAGTCGCCGCCGGCCAGGGCGGAGGCCACCAGGGTCAGGAGCTTGTCGCCGGTGTTGGCCCGCCCCGGAGCGTCGCCCAAGTCCAGGTGTCGGTTGACCAGTTCACCCAGACCCAGACGCCGGGCCAGGGTGACGGGCAGCATCAGTCCGGCATTGGCCACCAGGCGGTGATCGTCGAAGGCGACATGGATGTGATCAGGAGACTTAAGTGTTAGCATCCAAAAGGTGCTCCTTCTCTGGGGTCGGTTTTGTCATCAAAAACCATTATCCCAGATTCAGAGGAGCACCCTTTCACGCTTTCAGTACACCATCAATCCCCACTCCTTCGGTGGATTCGGGCTAAGACGGGACAGCAGAGGGAGGCTTCTGAGGCTGCGCTGTCTCACGATGTGCGGGGCGCTGTCGAGGCGGCCTACTGGCGAGACGATCTCCTAGAGGAACGGTTCCCAATCATGCAGGAGTGGGCGGACTACTTGGACGGCGGGACCGATGCCTAACAGGTTCTCCGACGGAGCTTCAGCTACAAACGGTGCCGACCGCCCGAGGCGTCCGGTGCCGTACTGACGTTGGTACCCTTCGCGTTCAAGATGGAGGACGGCGAAGTTAAGGACTGGTAGCAAGGCAGCATGACTCTTGAAACCACTCTGCCCTCTAGCGCGGCACCTTCACTACCACGGTAGGTCGTAAGCTTCGTGGCGACCCTTGAACGCAAGACGGTCGTCCAAGTAGATGATCGAGTAATCCACCGGACGACCACTGTTCAGTGCATGCCCGGTGGTACAAAGGTGCCTTGTACCACCGCATAACAGCTATGCTTATATCTAAGCGTGAATCCCGTATGCGCCACTCCCCTCAGGCTGACGATGCCGTGTTCATGGCCGTGCCTCGGGCTGACGGAGGTTGCCGACTACTCGTATCGGAGAGCTTCGGCGGGTGCGATTGCGGCTGCCTGGCGAGCCGGCAAGATCGTGGTCAGAACCGAGAAGAGGTACGCTCCAACCGAAATGAGAATCACCTTCAGCCATGGCAGCACAAATTCGACCTCCGGCTCGTCTAGACGCATCTCGTCGATGAGCTCGACGGAGGAGATCAGGCCCAGTCTCAGTCCCAAGCCGATACCGAGAATTGCGAGGAAAGAAGCCTCGGCGAGGAAGCTCAGCTGGACCATCCCCGGGGAAAAGCCGATAGCCCGCAGCACTCCGATTCCGTGTCGTCGTTCCACCACGGTCCGCGCGCTGATGACGCCGAGAGCGGCGATGCCCACCAATAGACCCAGCGACATGAATCCGATGAGCAGGTTGAAGAGGGCCTTCTGGGCCGCCTGCGCCTCGGCTATAGACTCCTTCACGTTCAGTGTTTCCACCCCGTTCTGGAAGAAGGACGCCTCTATGGCAGCAGCCGCGTCGTCGGCTCCATCTTCGACGTTGAAGAAGAGCTGTGTCGCATTCACCTCGCGGCCGAGAGTCTCGGGGGAGACGTAGAAACCCACGGGGACCGGCCCGGTGGAAGCGAGAGTGTCGAGCACCCCGATAACCCTCAGCTCCAACGTGTTGCCACTCTCCAGGTCGCGCACTGCAATGTCCACGGGGGCCATGTCGTCGTTCTCGACGAGCAGGCCCTCCACGCCGTCCAGCGTGAACTGTTCCGAAGGCAGCCCGAAAGCGCTGTTATTCCGTGTCGGCACAATCGTGGCGTTGACTACCGCCAGCCCGGGATTCGCCTGGACAGCGCGCCACACAGCCGCGCTGTCCACCCCGTCTTCCAGCGTGTATTCCGGCGCGGCTAGGGCGATGCCGAACTGGTTTGTCGCGAAGAAATCGTCGCCAACGCCGGTTATCGTGGTATCGGCGTACTCGCCAGAGGCGTCGGATGCCAACCGCGCCTCCGCCTTATAGACGGTGCGGAAGGTGCCGACGGAAGGATATCCATCGACGCGCTCGATGAAGGCCAAGTCCGGGTTCTCGTCGACGGCGGTTCTCAAGTGGCGGTTCACTCATGGACCGCGTGTCCCGCTTCGCGCCGAATATCTTTCTGCTTGGGTACGCCTTTCTCGTCATCGAGTCGAGCGTCCGGCACATTCTGACCCACGTGCTTGCGCACGGCGTCGGAGGCACTGCCGCGGAGGAACGGGCTATGGCGACCACGCTCTTTGCTGCGGCTGCGGGTATTCACATTGCCTTCCTGCTGAAGAGGCGACCTCTTCGCGCTCAATATCACTGCCCGGGTAGCGCGAATGCGATGAGCGCCGCGTCCATGCCGCTGCCCGTGGCGATAACGACGAACTGTACAGCACCCGGTCCCCCGGCCTCCCGGAACATGACGCGTGTCGCTCCATATGGGCAGTTGTTGCTGTACTCGACGTCGACGCGCGGGTCGTTGCCCGAATTCTCGCAGACCTGGTTTGTGTCGTGATTTCCTCGGCTACCGAGTACTTGGTATGCGCCTGGTCGGAACCGACGAACGGCTAGCCGGTTGTGGCGCCCGGCTCTTGGGCGCATGCGACTGTGGCCGATACCAAGGCAGCTGTGACAAAAAGGGCCTTCATGAACTGGACTCCAGCAGGTCTGCGACCATGACGACCGCCCAAGGGGTTGCAGCGAGGTCGGCATTCGGGCAGGGCAGGGGCCATCCAGACGGCGCTGTCTCTCTCTCCTCATGGGCGTCGGCGTTATTCCGTGTCGGCTCTAGCCTGAGCTACCCACTGGGAGCACTCGCTCCGGTCTTGGCCAAGAGATGAGAGTGTATCTCCAGTGGGCTTGCCGGGTCTGCTGAAGTCCAGCTCCACACTGTTGAGATATGCCCATCGCGAGAGAATAGAATACCTTTGAACATGAAGTCTTCCGCCGAGACGAAGGGATCGACTGCCTTGCACAGCAAGTGGCTTGTCCTGCTCGCTGCGTGCTTGGGCAATCTCGTGCTGACCCTTGACAGCGGCGTCATAGGCGTCTCCTATCCCGCGCTCGCCGAGGCGTTCAACACGGACACTTCAACCGTCCTGTGGGTCTCGGTCGCCTTTTGGGTGACCGGAGTAGGCTTGGTGATGACAGTTGGGTGGCTGGGTGACGTCGGAGGGCGCCGCCTGTCGTACACGCTCGGCTTCGTTCTCTTCTCCGTGGCGCTGGGGCTTTCGGCGGCCGCGGCTGAGCTTTGGCAGCTAATCGCCGCCCGCATATTCATGGGTCTGGGGTCGGCGATGGTGCTCGCCGGTGTGAACGCAATAATCCTCGACAGGTTTGAGCCCCGGGACCGTGCCAAGGCCATCGGCATCGCCGGGGCTGTCGTCGGCATCGGGCTGTCGACCGGGCCGCTGGCGGGCGGATGGCTGCTGGACACACTCGGATGGCGGGCTCTGTTCTACACGAGAGTGCCCATATCGCTGATGGCGGCTGGGCTGTCCTGGTGGGTACTGGAAGACCGGGAGAGCAGCAGGCCACACGACTTCACGGTTGATTGGTTGGGGGGTGTGGCATTGTTCACAGTCTTGGCGTCCTTCCTAGTCGTGGTGAACCGAAGTGCGGAGGATGGCTTTTTCTCCCCCCTGGTGCTGGCGACGACCAGCCTGCTGATTGTGTCGGTGCCTGTGCTCGCTGCCTCACAGCGCAGGTCCGATAGACCCATCCTGGACTTCGGTCTCTTCCGCCGTCCGGGATACGGTCTCGGATTGGGCGTGTTGGTGTTTCACTACACGTCGCTGGGCGCAATATTGCTGCTTGCTCCCTTTTTCTTCGTCGACGCCCTGGGCTTCTCCGCAACCAAGATGGGGCTGTTCATCATGCTTCACACGCTGATGAGAGTGTTCCTGGCACCGGTGAGCGGGGCATTGACCCATCGAATCGGCGCCTGGACGCTTTCCGGTCTGGGTCTGGCGGCCATGGTGGGCTCGCTGTCATGGCTCAGTGTCCTAGCCGGTTCCGGCTCCGAGCAGGCGATACTGGGAGCGCTTCTGTTGGCGGGGGTGGGCTCAGCGCTGTACGAGCCGCCGAACACTACCACAATTATGGGGTCGGTGCCGGCGGACCGCTACGGGACTGCTTCGGCGTCGATCGCATCGGGGCGCCAGCTCTCGTTCTCGGTTGGCGTAGCGGTGGCGGGTGCCATCTTCGCTGTGCGTGAAAGGACCTACCTCGGCGCCTTTGAAGCCGCCGATCGAGCGGTCGCATTGGGCTTTTCAGATGCGCTTCTGGCCGGAGCTGTGCTGGCAGGTCTCGGAGTGCTGGTGAGCATCGCCGCATTCATTGCGACCCGACGGCGTATGTGACCGAGATAGAGTGGCCGCAGAGCCTAGCCTAAACCACCCTCCTGCCGAACGGTTACAGCTGGGATGGGTACCTCGTGCAGGGGGAGGTAGAGGATGGCACGGGAGACCAGTCCATGTCCTGCTGACGCGAGTGATGGTTTTCCCCACGTCCGGGCGTCTCTGTCTCAAAGGCTCTGACCTGCCCTCAGATCTTTCACTTCGCACAGATCTAACGGCGATGATGTGTCCGGGCTGGCTCAGTTTTCGGGGAGCAGACCGAATCCCCCTGAGACTCCGGGCGATGTTAGAGGTAGCCGTTCAGCCGGTCCCATGCCTCAGAGTCGCGGGATCTCTCCGCGGGGTTGCCGTACCCACCCCCACCAGATGACAACGCAACGATCCGGTCGCCGGGCTTCACTACCACGCCAGTCTGCTTGGTTCGAAGCACTGTCTCGACCCCGTTCGAGACTATCGAGTACCTGTGCGGGAGACCGGGCTCTCCACCTAGCACGCCGAATGGAGGCACCACGGCTCCATCTCCGGCCGTATTCAACAATGCGTCGCCGTCACCCTCATAGATGATCTCGCACACGGCGCCAAGTCCCCCCCTCCACTTTCCATTTCCGGCGGACCCAGGTCTCAACTCGTGGTTCACGACAAATAGAGGAAAACGCTCCTCGGTAACTTCGACGCTGTTGGCTCGGATACCCCCAGCCACGTTGACCTCTCCAACACAACTCCAGCCGTCATGTCCAAGAGAAGCACCACCACCTCCTCTCGCCATGAAGAAATGCCACAGGAAAGGCTCGCTGGTGCGGGGATCAATCCCCGTGATCGCGTAACGCAGCCGACGGGAGAATCCGGCGTTCACGGACTCCGGCACCGCCTGAGCGAGAGCCTTGAAGATAGCCTCGACGATCTCCTCCGCGCAGTGGTTGGTGCTCATGCAAACTGGCGCCGGGGAGTCAGCGTTGACTATCAGGCCCCTGGGCGCAATCACCTTGAGAGGAGCCATTGAGCCCTCATTCTTGGGAACGTCAAAGGGAGCTAGATACATGATGGCGGCATGTGCCAGGGACCTCGTATTCGCATAAACGCTGTTGATGAACCCCGTAACCTGCGGGGCAGACGCACTCAGATCGATGGTCAAAGTGTCGGCCTCAACCGTCACCTTGGCCCTTATGGGAATGAGCTCGGAGCCGAAGCCGTCATCGTCTACGTGCGACTCACCGTTGTATTCGCCGTCAGGCCACTCCGAAATGAAGCTCCTGACCCGCACCTCTGTGGCATCCAGGATTCCATCGACAATGGCAGTCAGTCTGTCTGCGCCGTAGTGATGGACAAGCTCGCGGATGCGACGTTCAGCGGTTAGCACAGAGCCTATCTGGGCGTTCAGGTCTCCCAGGAAGCTCTTCGGATATCTCACATTGGCCGCCATCATCTGGAGCAGGTCGTCCCTAGGGGTGTCGCGATCGTGAATCCTGAGCGGTGGGATCCGCAGTCCCTCGTGGAATATCTCGCTGGCTGACGGGTTGTAGCCTCCGTGCGTGCCTCCACCGACGTCTGTGTGATGAGCCCTGTTCACCGTCATAAAGGCAAGGGCGTCGTCCACGAATACCGGCCGGATTACAGTGAGGTCGGGCAGGTGCGATCCGCCGAAATAGGGGTCGTTGAGCAGAAAAACGTCGCCAGGGGCGATGTCATCTCCGAAGTAATCCAGAACGGCACGCCCGGCTACCGGCAGCGCGCTGACGTGCACCGGAATGCCCTCACCCTGAGCAACAAGCCTGCACTGGCTATCCAGGATTGCCGTCGAGAAGTCCCTGCTCGCGTTCAGGATCTGGGAAAGCGCTGTGCGGAGCATCACATCCATCATCTCTATGGCGATAGACTCCAGCCGGTTCCCAACTACGGACAGAGTGACCGAGTCAGCCCCAACTTGGTCGAGATCCTGGGATGTCCCCTCGACTTCGATGTGCAGAATACCGTTTGAATCCAGGCTCGCCGAGCAACCTTCACCAACCACCACAGTGTTGTAGTCGGAGTTGATCACAGTGGGACCAAGCACGGAAGCGGCGGATGGCGGCTCGTCTTGCGCACCTTGGGTCTGGCCCGCTCCTATTGCAGCGCCTGATGTCAGAAGACGTCCAACTGCGCTCGCTCTCAGCGTCACTAACCTAATGTCCTGCTCCTGCTGGCGATAGGCGTACAGGCGCTGGAACTGTTGGTGCATGTTTTCCGCCCAGAGTGTGCGCAGCTCTTCATCCGGCAGGGAAAGGTCTGGTACGTCAACCGTTACCTCGTAGATCTGGTCGAGGTAGCGCATGTCCGCCGACAGTTGGACACCGATCTCTGAATCTGGGGAGCCGGCTGCACGAATCCGCTCCCGTCCTTCAGCTATCAGACCCTCGAATGCCGTGCGCAGCCCGTCCAGGTCCACTGTGCTAAGACTGGACGGGTGAGACAACGCCAGGTCGCATTTCAGGTCGGACGCCATCATCCCGAACGCGGACTGCACGGGACCAGTCGGCGGAATCAGAACACGACCTATGCCGATCTCCTGAGCCACTCGCGTTGCAACGAGACCGGAGGCACCACCGAATCCCATCAGCACGAACTCTCGGGGGTCGAGACCGCGACTCACGGATGCAAGTCGGATTCCTTCGGCAATGGAGCTCGCTACGACGCTGAGGATGCCTTCGGCCGCCGCATTGACATCCAATCCTAGGTGACCAGCGATCTCGCTGCGGATCGCTTTCGTCGCAAGGCTGGCGTCAAGCTCAACAGTTCCGCCCAAGAACCTATCCGCGTCGAGCAGACCGAGGACTAAGGCCGCATCCGTTACAGTCGGAAGCTTTCCATCCTTCCCATAGCAAGCCGGACCAGGATCGGCTCCAGCACTGGTAGGACCGACTCGGAGCACGCCGCCTTCGTCAACCCATGCGATGCTGCCACCGCCAGCGCCGATGGTATGTATGTCCACGGTGGGAACGGCGATCTTCCAACCCGACTCGAACTTCTCGCTGGCGATGTGAGGGTTGCCGTCCTCCAACAGTGTGATGTCGGTGCTCGTTCCCCCCATGTCCAGCGCAATGACGCGCCTTTCTGTCAGTTGTCTGGCTAAGTGTGCCGCGCCTGCTGCGCCCCCTGCCGGCCCTGATAGTATGGATCTGACTGCCTGTTTCGAGCTATCCCCGACTGGCGCTAGGCCACCGTTGGACTGCATGACGAACAGAGGCACCGTGCCTCCTGTTTCCGTTATGCGAGTTTCGAGGCGCTCGAGATAGCTCGCCAGAGAAGGTCCCACGTATGCATTCAGTGATGTAGTCGACAGCCTGTCAAACTCCTTGATCTGCGGCAATATGACGTGCGAGGAGGACACGTATGCGTCAGGCAACATCTCCCGGGCGATGCTCTCGGCCTCCTTCTCGTGTTCGGGACTCAGGAACGAAAACAAGAAGCAGATGGCCACCGAGTCCACAGCTTCAGACCTCAGGTACTCGACTTGACGCCTAAGCTCTTCTGTATCCAGTGCGCGCCGGACCGCGCCGCTGGAGTCGACTCGCTCCGCCACACCTACTCTGAGATGCCTCGGGACTAGGGGTTTGACCTGGTCCATACGCAGGTTGTACCTGTCCTCCTTGAGACCTTCGCGAATCTCTAGCAGGTCGCGAAACCCCTCCGTAGTGATCAAGCCAACGTTTGCTCCCTTTCTTTCCACAAGCGTATTCGTCGCCACTGTAGTGCCGTGGATTAGTACCTCAGCCTCTTGTAACAGTTCGCGGGCGTCCATACGCATGGATGAAGCAAGCCCCTCGATCCCTTCGAGCACTCCGTCCGAGGGGTCGTTGGGTGTAGTCGGGGTCTTGAACACAATGGGAACCGGGTCACCTTCCCGCATCGCTATCAAGTCAGTGAATGTCCCGCCAACGTCTATACCGATTCTCAATCCCGCTGTCCTTTCAATCCAATGCGCCAAAGCTAGGAATAGATGCCAATAGGTGCACAGCGAAGCGTAGAATACTACAGGAACGTCAAGCAGAGGAGGGGTCTGCACCAATTCTGAAGAACGCCGGAGGGTCCAACTGCAGGGGCGTCATGTTACGCTGAAGCAACTTCCCAGTATTCATTCAGGTAACATGACAGGTGATCAACGATCCATCCAAGGCATCGGCTGCGGCAGCCCGGGCTGCAGCGCTGGTGATCACTAGGCTTGGCACTCAACCCTCAGGCTGGCGTTGAAAGCCTCGACGATCGCGTTGTCAGTGGCTTGCCGGGCCACATGGCAGCGCTGGCGCGTAAGGGCCCCAGAGGAGATAGCCGAGTTGGGGCTAGAGGGGTGGCCATAGGTCGGCCCAAGGCCGCGCCTGCTCCAACTGGGCCGCCAGCCTGAACAGAGTGGCCTCGTCCGAACCTGCCAAGGAAGTGGCTCCCGATAGGGAGACCCTCGACGTTCCACGAAAGCGGCACCGACATCCCGGGCTGCCCGGTGACGTTGCCGACGAAGGTGAACGGGGCGAACCCGGCCGTCCTTCGTCTGTGTGCTACCGGGTCTCTGCCATCGTCGACCAGGGTGCCGAGGGTCACTGGAGGTTCGCCGAGAGTCGGCGTCAGCCACACGTCGAAGCTCTCGAAGAACGCGGCGATGATGCGCGAAAGGCTGTGCATCTCCTGGACGCGCAGGAGATACTCCGGGCCGCTCACGCGCCGACCCCTCTCTGCGAAGTCGGCGACGAACGGCTCCAGGTCGCCTTCCTGCGGCTCCCGTCCCAGCCGTCGAGTCCAGTCGGCCACCGCCCAGCCGAACCCCGTCGCCATGACGGTCGTGAAGGTCGTCCACAGAGTCTCCCAATCGACTGCCGGCGTGGCCTCGGCCACCTCGTGTCCCAGAGACTCGCAGAGGCTGGCCGCGTCCAGCACCGCGTCGACGCAGTCCGAATGCAGCGGGTTCCCAAGCAGCGTGGACTTCGAAAAGGCGACGCGGAGCCTTCCGGGATTGGCGGAGACCTCCTCAACGTATGGCCTACGTTGAGGAGGCGCCCAGTATGGGTCGCCGACCGCGGGCCCGGCGGTGGCGTCGAGCAGGGCCGCAGAGTCCCTGACGGTGCGGGTCAGCGCGTGCTCGGCGACGAGGCCGCTCAGCATGTCCCCGAAGTGGGGCCCCAGGGGGTTCCGTCCCCGCGTCGGCTTGAGGCCGAACACTCCGCAGCACGCTGCCGGTATGCGGATGGAGCCCCCGGCGTCGTTTCCGTGGGCCATAGGCACCATGTCTGAGGCAACCGCCGCGCCCGCACCTCCGCTGGAGCCGCCCGGCGTTTGCGTCTTGTCCCATGGATTGCGGGTGGGCCCGAACCTGACCGGCTCGGTCGTGGCTCCAATCGCCATCTCCGGCAGATTCGTCTTTCCTATGGCGATCAACCCCGCGCGCTTCCAGCGCCTGACCAACTCCGTGTCTTCGTCGGGTACGAAGTCTCCGATGTAGTTGGAGGACTCGGTGAAACGGACGCCCGCGTACTCGGCCAGGAAGTCCTTGACCAGGAACGGGACGCCGGAGAAGGGGCCGTCTGGAATGGGCAGTGACGCCGTTTCGCGGGCCTCGTCGTACATCGGGGTGATGACGGCGTTGAGGGCAGGATTGAAGCGCTCGACACGCTCGATTGCGGAGTCCACCAGCTCCAGAGGCGTCACCTCTCCGTTACGGACCATCTCCGCCTGAGTGGTGGCGTCGACGAAGCCCGGCTCATCGCTCATCGGCATTGCGGGTCCTCCTGCGGCGTCTCCCCCGCGTCCTTCATGGAAGAATCCGATTGCCTCCCAAGCCCATCTTTCTACGGAGACAGAAGCTGAGGGGGCGATGCCATTTTCGTGCCTTGATGTGGCATTCGCAAGTGTGGCCCTCCGGCTGTCGGCGGAGCCCGGACTTGTTCGAAATGGCGAGAGTCCCTAGTGTCCTGAGTCTAAAGTTCGTTGCACACGGCCTATGCGACGGCTAGGAAGAGTGGCGCTTCATTGCCCGGTATCTACGTCGGTAGTAGTATCGGGAGGCCTGACGTGAGATGATCCATATCCATGACTTGGAAGAAGAACCTTCAGGACTACCGTATACACCTGCGGGAGCCTGTGAGGGGCACGTATCGGGGATACGAGATTGTATCTGTGGCGCCGACCAGCTCAGGCGGGACGGCAATCGTAGAAATGCTGAACATTCTCGAAGGGTTCGATGTGGCTGGAGCGGGATTCGGCACGGCGGAGGGCGTGCATCTGCTGGCGGAGTCGATGAAGATCGCGTTCGCGGACAGATTTGAGTACCTGGATGACCCCGGCTTCGTCGAGGTGCCCGTGGATGCGCTTACGGCCAAAGCGTATGCGGCTTCGCGGCGCTGCGAGATCGACACTGGCTCGGCGCGCATCTACAGCTACGGCAATCCCTCAGCGTACGTGGGTGAGAGCGCGGACACCACACACCTGACTGTCGCGGACGGCGACGGTAACGTCGTGTCGACGACGCAGACCATACACTCGGCGTTCGGTTCCAATGTGACGACTCCGGGCACAGGTATGCTTCTGAACAACACCATGAACATCTTCGATCCACACCCGGGCAACGCGAACTCGATCGCGCCCGGCAAGAGAATGGTCAGCAGTATGGCGCCAACTGTAGTAATGAAGGACGTGATTCACGGCGCGGCCTGCTGGCGAGCTGACGGCACTCCTGCTGGGTTCAGTGGAGGCCCGGCCAAGACCTCGACTGGGGATGCGCTGTACCGGTTCTAGGCCCCGCTATCGGCCTTGTGGCATCAAGTTGCACAAACCCCACCAGCGTGCATGGACTCCAATCTTCCGCAGCCTGTCACGGGGCTTTTCGTTCTGCAACGGCGATGACGCTGCCGTCAGTCATCGCTCCTCAATATCGCTCAATGGAACCACCTCCAACAGGCGCATGCCCCGGCCCACATGCTGCCCCGGATGTACCTCAACCCGTCGCACGACGCCGCTGAGGGATGCTGTGATTACCAACTCCGTCTTCATGGACTCCAATATCACGACAGTCTGACTTCGCTCCACCCGGTCCCCTTCGCCGACCAGTACCTCCAATACCGCGCCGGGCATGGGGGCCAAGACATCTCCGGATCCTTCGTCGGAAGCCTTCCTCCGGCGCCTGGTCTCCACCCGCTGGAATACGAACAAGGCACCATCCAGCCACAGGTGCAGCTCCGGGCCGATCCAGGCCCAAGCGAAGGCGTGAGTGCGGCCCGATTCGGTTCGGCATAACCCTTCTCCGGGCTCCTGGGACTCAATGCTGAGTTTAGTGGTGGGCATCAATCCCGCCTGTACTCCACCTTCCAAGTCGAAGCTGAAATGGTCTCCATACTCTTCTATCCGGTAGTGATAGGCTTCTCCCATCCCCGGATACATCTCGCGCATCTCGCCCCGGCTCTGGGTCACGGGAGCCTCTGATCCCCTGCGGACTTCCAGGGATTGTCACTAACCCGGCCATCTCCCCCGACCGTCGTAGGGGTCTGGCCAACCGGCTGACGCACCACCCACGCCGCCAGCGCCCGGGCCATCATCAGAGATTCGCCGGGAATAGTCGGTCTGGCTACCGCCGGGTTCCCCTCCAGAAAGCCGGTATGGTATTCACCTCTTTGAAACTGGGGATGCCCCACCACCGTCCGCAGCAGGGGAATGTTGGTCACCACGCCCAGCACCAGGAACTGGGACAGGGCCACTTCCATTCGGCGCAGGCTGAGGTCGCGTCGCGGCGCCCAGGCTATCAGCTTCGCCAGCAGGGGGTCGTAGTAGATGGACACCTCGTGATTCTGAAAAACACCGCTGTCCAGTCGCAGCCCGGGGCCGCTGGGGGGCCGCCAACGCAGCAGCGTGCCGGTGGAGGGAATAGAGTCGCGGTAAGGGTCTTCTGCGTAGATGCGGGACTCTATAGCGTGGCCCCGCGGCTGGATGCCCTCCTGTTGCAGCGTCATGCGTTCCCCACTGGCGATGCGGACCTGCCATTCCACCATGTCCAACCCCAATACGGCCTCGGTGACCGGGTGCTCAACCTGAAGCCGAGCATTCATTTCGAGGAAGTAGAATTTGCCGCTTTGCTGGTCCAGCAGGAACTCCACTGTCCCAGCGTTGACGTATTCGGCTCTGCGAGCCACGGCGATGGCGGCATCTCCCATGCGCTGGCGTAACTCCGGCGTCAGGGCCGGCGAGGGGGTTTCTTCAATTATCTTCTGGTGGCGTCTCTGTATGCTGCATTCCCGCTCGCCGAGGTGGATGGTATGCCCGAAAGAGTCGGCCAGTACCTGTACCTCAACGTGGCGGGTGTTGGCAATGCAACGCTCCAAGAACACCCGGCCGTCGCCGAAGGCAGCGTGGGCCTCCCGGCTGGCCAACTTCATTTCCACTTCCAACTCTCGTCGCCGGGAGACGAGGCGCATGCCCCGGCCGCCGCCTCCGGCGGCAGCCTTGACCAGCAGGGGGAACCCCCGCCGCTCCGCGAACTCCCCGGCGACAGCGTCCCCCGGGAGGCATACGGGAGAACTGGGAATCACGGGAACCCCAGCTTGCCTGGCGATGTCCTTGGAACGGAGCTTGTCTCCTAAGGCCTCCATGCTTTCCGCAGTTGGCCCGACGAAGGTTATCTGCGCTTCGCGGCAGGCCCGGGCGAACTCCGGATTCTCTGACAGAAAACCGTATCCGGGGTGTATCGCACCGGCCCCGCAGTCTCGGGCGGCCTGCACTATTTTGGGGATACTCAGGTAGGTCTCTTCGGCGGTCTTGCCCGGCAGGGACACGGACTGGTCCGCCGCGTGCACGTGACGAGCGTTCGCGTCCGGGTCGGAATAGACCGCTACGGGGGAGATTCCCATCGCGCGGAGAGTCTGGCTAATCCGGACCGAGATTTCGCCTCGATTGGCTACCAGAACTTTGGAGAACATCAGCAGACACCCAGCGCGAGATCTTATGGCTGAGGGAGGAGGCTGGACTTCACATTCGGAAGACGCCCCGCTTCCGCTCCGGGAAGGGGGCGTTCATGGAAGCGGCGATTCCTAGGCCTAACACGGTCCGCGTGTCCACTGGGTCAATAATGCCATCGTCCCACACGCGGGCGGTACTGTAGTAGGGATCGCTCTCCACCTCGTACTTTTTCAGGATGGGCCTTTGCAGGGCGTCCCGCTCCTCCTGTTCCAGGGTACGGCCCTGCCGTTCCAGTTGCTGCAGCCTTACGGTGAGCAGAACCTCCGCCGCTTGCTGCCCTCCCATCACCGAAATGCGGGCGTTGGGCCAGGTCCACAGGAAACGCGGCTGGTAGGCCCGCCCACACATGCCATAGTTTCCGGCCCCAAAGGAACTACCGATGATTACGGTGAACTTGGGAACGGCAGCGTTGGACACGGCCATGACCATCTTGGCCCCGTCCTTGGCAATACCCCCGGCCTCGTACTGACGGCCCACCATGAAGCCGGTGATGTTCTGCAGGAACAACAGGGGAATTCCACGCTGGCTGCACAACTCCATAAAGTGACTCCCCTTCAGCGCGCTCTCAGAGAAGAGGATCCCGTTGTTGGCGACCACTCCCACCGGATATCCCCAGATGCGTGAGAAGCCGCAGACCAGGGTTTCCCCGTACTCGGCCTTGAACTCGTGGAACCGGCTCCCATCCACGATTCGGGCAATGACCTCCCGGACGTCGTACTGCCGCCGGTTGTCGGGGGAGACTATGCCGTAAAGCTCTCCAGGGTCGTGGGCCGGAGGCTCCGGGTTGGAGACCTGGAAAGGGGGGTCACGTCTACGCACGAAATTCTCGACGATGTCCCGGGTGATGGCCAGGGCATCCTCATCATCGGAGGCCTGATGGTCGGCCACCCCGGACACCCGGGTATGCACCTCGGCGCCCCCCAAAGTCTCCGGGTCCACCTCTTCTCCGGTGGCCGCCCGTACGAGCGGCGGCCCGCCGAGAAAGATGGTTCCTCGCTGCCGCACGATCACCACCTCGTCGCTCATGGCCGGAATGTACGCGCCCCCCGCTGTGCACGATCCCATGACCACTGCCACCTGGGGAACGCCCAAGGCCGACATCTGGGCCTGATTGTAGAAGATACGTCCGAAGTGGTCCCGGTCGGGGAATACCTCTGCCTGCAATGGCAGGAATGCTCCGCCGGAATCCACTAGGTAGATACAGGGCAGGTGGTTTTCCAGGGCAATCTCTTGGGCGCGCAGGTGTTTCTTGACGGTGATCGGGTAGTAGGTGCCGCCCTTGACGGTGGCGTCATTGGCGAGAATCATCACCTCTTTCCCTTGGATCACACCAATGCCGGTCACGATCCCGGCAGACACTTCTTCCCCGTCGTACATGTCCCATGCCGCCAGGGGACTCAGCTCAAGGAAGGGGGTGTTGACGTCCACCAGCCGCTCGATCCTCTCCCGGGCCAGCAGCTTACCCCGACTGCGGTGTAGCTCCACCGTCCGCTGTCCTCCGCCAGCCCGCACCCGGCCCAACCGCTCTTTCAGGTCCCGCACCAAGGCTTCCATGCGGGCTTGGTTGTTCAGAAAATCCCGGTCGGTGGTTCGCAGGTCGGAGCCTATTACTTCCATGCTATCCCCGGGCAGCGTCTTCTAGGAGTCATCACGCACTCCAAGCCCTACCGCAAGGTCTGGGTTGCTGCCATGTTCCCACACGTGAGCCGGAAAGAGAAGCCCGTACGGTGCTGTCGCCTGCTGCGGCCTTTGGACGGGGCAGGGGGTGCCTCGACATGTGCCGCTTCGATGCAACGAGCGACTACATCGAGGAGGCGCCGCCGGTCACTGGGAAATCCAGGCTCTGGGAGTCGTCCGGTCTGATGGCGTCGCCCGGGACCCGCCACGTATCTCTGGCCGAACCCCCCAAGTCGCCTCTCGAGGTCATCACAACAGAATTGTGTACACATCTCAGGGCAGCCTGCTCGTATAATTGAGGTAGACCGCGGACAGCCTTGGATCGGGCTCGGAGGACGTAATGCTCATCGGCCTTGGGACGATTCTGAACGCATATTCAATAGATATCGCCGACCTGGCGCCGAGGGCGGAAGAGCTCGGTTTCGAGTCAATCTGGACCGGTGAGCAGCCTGTTCTTCCCGTTGCAACCGAAACTCCAATACCGCGAGAATGGGGCGACATCCCAGACCCCTTCTTGCTCCTGAGTCGTGCTGCAGCCGTCACGACCACACTGAGACTGGGTACGGCAGTCTGTGTAGTCACTGAGCGCCATCCGGTAACACTCGCGAAGGAGGTGGCAACTCTCGACATGTATAGCTCGGGACGCTTCCTCTTCGGTATAGGTACCGGCGCACATCGGGAGGAGGCTGTGATCTTCGGGGCGGACTTTGATCACAGGTGGACGCAGGCCCGAGAGGTCGTTGCAGCAATGAAGGAGTTGTGGACACAGGACAAGAGCGAGTTTCACGGGGAGTACGTCGATTTCCCTCCCGTCTACTGTTACCCGAAACCGAAACAGAAGCCACATCCACCCATCTTACTGGGTAGCCATGTACCTCAGGTGTTCAGACGGATCGTTGACTACGCTGATGGCTGGGTGCCTATTGACATCACTCCCCAGAGTGTCGCCGCAGCCCGGAAGCGACTTGACGACCTCGCGGAGGCGGCGGGACGAGACCCACGCTCCATTGAGATCACCGCGTTTGGCATTCCAGCTGACCGACAGGTAGTCATGCAGTATGAGCGGGCGGGGGCCGACCGGGTCGTCGTAAACCTGCCTACGGCCAACAGACCAGACAGTCTCTCCAGACTCGACAAAATCGCATCATCGGTCCTGTGAACGCGAGCTAACTGATCTTCCCCCCAAGTTGGGCTTTCACCTTCGGCAGTGACGGCAACGCGCCGTCTATGGCCTCGCCTGCGGGATTGGACTCCATCGTCTCATGGCCATGGCCCACCTGAACACCGTCCGCATCCTCTGCTGGACGCGCCTTGCGGTCTCGGGGCGTGTCGTCCATATGGGAGTCAGGACTGACAGCACGTCTGCACGGCCTATCGCATCGACGGGCATGCTCCCGATCTTCGGGAAGGCGTGGCGTTCGAGGGTCTGCAGCCACGATGCAGCGTGCCTGGTTCTTCCATCGGGGCCTGTTCGCCTCGTGCAAGGTCTGAGCGGCCTCCCTGAAGGTGGAGACTGCTGTCCTGTGTCTCTCCGCTAAGGGGTTTCTGCCGTTGGCGATCGTCTCACGATTGAGTGTCGCCTGTCTGCGGGCCTGTTTCAGCGATACGGCGGGATAGCCCCTTAGGCCGATATCGCGTCGCCGACGGTCGGTGGTGACGCGCTGTACCCAACTCCTGTTGCCGATGCTGCTTATGAAGAGGTGTAGTCCGTTGCCATCGGAGTATAGACCCGGCTCCCTGAGCGCCTTCACCCCCGTCGCGGAAGCTTCATGGTCATCCCTTCCCTGTGATTCGTTATCACAAATATAACCACACTTGACGTGGGATGCAGGGTGCATCCAGGGGAAGACGAGGGACGTGTGAGAAGGGTCGATTACACGTTGCTGATACTCAGAACAGCTATGTAGCGGGCCTTACTGATACGTAGAGGAACAATTGGGGAAAGTGTGGGAAAGATCTGTAGTGGTGGAGCTGGGGGGACTCGAACCCCCTACCTCTTCAATGCCATTGAAGCGCTCTCCCAGATGAGCTACAGCCCCACGAAGCGCGACCGGTGGGAGGCAGGCCGCGGCTAAACTATAGCAAAGCCGGTTCGGAGCGGCAACGAGGCCTAGTCGGCTACGCCTCTGATAGGTATCTCGACGACCGCCGGACTTCCGCACTCCATCGCCTCCTGCAGCGCGTCGGCGATCTGGTCAGGATGTTCGCAGTAGAAGCCCCGCGCACCGAACAGCTCTGCGTAACGGTCGAACCGCGGGTTGTCGATGTCCACACCCCAGTAACGGCCGTTGAACCGGTTCTTCTGGATCGTCTTCTCGCTGCCCCAGCAGTTGTCGTTCATCACAATGGCCACTACGTTGATACGGTGGTCTACCGCCGTCTGCAGCTCCTGCGCGTTGAACAGGAAGCCGCCGTCGCCGTTCATCGAGATGACCGTCTTGTCAGGCCGCGCCAGCTTTGCACCAAGCGCGATGGGCAGTCCGACCCCCAGCGACCCGAACGACCGGGGTGTGAAGAAGGTACGAGGCTCCGAGAAGGGGATCCGGTCGTAACCCATTCCGGACGCGCCCCCGGCGTCCATCGTGAAGATAGCCCCCTGAGGCACCACCTGCCGCATCTCGGCGTAGACCTGCGCGGGCGTCGGAGGTGTAGACGTCGCGCTGCGCTCCTCCGTCAGTCGGTTCTGGCGCGCAGCCGACAGCGACTCCATCTCCGTCCGCCACGCGGGTCGGCGTCCGCTGCCCGCGCTCATAGCGGTCAGCCTCGTCCGCAGGCTTGACGCTATGGTTCTGGCGTCGCCCAGGACGGTGGCCTCGACCGGGTAGACTCTTCCGATCTCCTTGGGGTCGATCTCCACCTGGACGATTCGCTTGCCATCAAGGGGATAGTCGCCTCCGTAGTATGAGGTGAGCTCGGACAGGCGGCTTGCGAGGACGAGCAGGATGTCCGCCCGGCGCACCGCCTCGGCCGCCTCGGCCGGTCCCCGGCGGCCGAGCGACCCGAGATAGCGCGGATGGTCGTTTGGCACGGCGTCGCCGTGGCCGTAGGAGGTCACGAGCGCGGCGTCCAGCGCATCGGCCAGCGCATCGGCCAGCGCGACCGTCTCGCCGCTTGCCGCGCTCCAGACCACTCCGCCTCCGGCAACGATCACGGGACGTTCGGACTCGGCGAGCAGACGCGCGGCCGCACTTACCGCGGCCTCGTCTCCCGCCTGCCGCGTCTCAACGGCGCGGTAGGCGTCCGGCATCCTCACTTCGACGTCGAACGAGTGGTCTCTGAGCAGATTGGCTGGCAACTCGACGTAGACCGGGCCCTTCTTCCCCGACGAGGCGACGCGGAAGGCGTGACGCAGAATCTCAGGAATGCGCTCCGCCTTCCTCAGCTCCGTCGAATACTTGGTGATCGGACGAAACATACTCACCAGGTCCAGCTCCTGGAAGGCGTCCCTGTCAGACACCTCCTGGAACACTCCTCCGGCGAGCGCCACCACCGGCGAGTGGGCCATCCAGGCCTGCGCGATGCCGGTCGTCAGGTTGACGCTTCCCGGTCCCACCGACGCGAGACAGACGGCCGGGCCTCCTGTCGCCCTCGCGTAGCCGTCCGCCATCAGCGCGGCGGCCTGCTCGTGGCGCACGCCGATGAAGCTCACGTCCTCCCTGCCGTACATCGCGTCGACGATGTCGAGGATTGCGTGCCCCGGCAGGCCAAACACGTAGGGAATGCCCTCGGCCTTGATCGTCTCGATCACCGCCTGGCCCGATGTCATCACAGGCATCTTTTTCTCACCTTCGTATTGGAGTTCAGGTCTATAGCTCCGCTACGTGGACTACCATACAGGACCCACCCGCCCCGGCCCGGCTGGGTCATCTCCTACGAGGAGGAGGCGGATGTCCTCGGCGTATCTGATCTCGGAATCGTCCTGCGGCTCGTATCCCAGAACTCTCCTGGCGTTGGCCAGAGACCAGAACGCCCGCGTGTTGTCGCTTATGCCGTAGACGACCTGCCACGGTACGCCGTACTCGTTCTCGATGTTGGGCGTCTCGATAGCCTTGACGAAGAGCTGCGTCAGGTCGCGGGGGCTTATGTAGGCTCCGAGGTCGCGCTTATAGTGGGCGGCGTCTCCTCCGTACACGGAGAGGTCCAACTCCCTCGGCGCGCCGATTCTGACCATGACCACCTCGAGCCTCCGGCCCGCGGCCAGCCGGCCCACGTCGCGGTCTACCCCGCCCTCGGATCGGCGTTCGAGCATGCCGGCCGCGAACAGGAACCCCAGGTGCTCGTAGCTCGCCTTCGCCCAACCGTAGAAGTTATCGGACAGCGGCAGCGTGTACGGATCGAGCACATCCATCCTCCGACGATGGATGAGCGCGTGCTCGTACCAGTCGGCGGCGTGGTTGGAGGAGGCCATCACGACGCGCCTTACCCCTGAGTCGTAGGAGGTGCGGAGAACGTTGTAGGCCATCTCGACGTTGGCCTTCTCGTCGGAGAAATGCTCCAAGGGATCGCCCGACCGTCTCCGGTATCCCAAGTGTACGATGGCGTCGACGCCGTCGAAGTAGCGGGCATACCGGCTCCTGTCCGGGTCGACCAGGTCCACGACGCCGACTCCCTCAACCGGCTGTCCGGCGCTATCGACCTCCTTGACGTCAACCAGAACGGTCTCGTACCTCTCGCGGAGGGTGGGAAGCATCTGGCTGGCGATATAACCGGCGGCCCCGGTAACCAAGACTCTCCGAGCACTCACTGGCATCTCTCTCGCGCGATGCGGGCTAAGGCAGCCGGGGGAGCGTCACCAGTACTTGGCGACGTTCTCCTCCTCCTTCGTGATCATCTCCAGGACGGCCGGACGTCCCTCGCGGTTGGCCTCCAGGCCGCGCCGTATGGCCGCCGCCACGTCGTCCGGCGACTCCACCTTCTCGCCATAGGCACCCAGGCCCTGTGCGACCGTCGCGTACTCGCCTGACAGCTGGTTGCTCTGCCAGTGCTCGGTGGCGTACGGGAAATGCTCGTAGTAGTGCGTCATCACGCCGTTGTTGAGGATGACCGTCAGTATCGGTATCTCCGACCGCGCTGCGGTCTCGACGTCCATGCCCGCCATCCCGAAAGCTGCGTCGCCCATCACGTTGATTACCTGTTTGTCGGGCGCGGCCAGCTTGGCGCCCATGGCCAAGCCCAGTCCGTAGCCGAGCTGGGTCGACTTGCCCCATCCGATGTATCCGCGGGGCCTGGTCGGCGCCCAGAAGGGCACTATCTGGTCCCTGGGGTAGCCCGAATCGTGGGTGACTATGGAGTTGGACACGTCGATAGCCCTGGCCAGCTCGGTGAACACGCGGTATGGGTTGATCGGAGTCTCGTCCGAGCTCAACCGGGGATTCCACTCGGCCATCCATCCCGCCTTCACCCTCGCGATCTCGTCGACCACGCCGTTGACATCTCCTCGTCCGTGCTCGCCCACCTGCCGCTTGACCTCCTCGATCATCTGCCGCAGCACCACCCTGGCGTCACCGATGGCGCCGTAGTCAATCCTGTACTGCTTGTTGAGGTCCTCGGCACAGTTTGTAGACTGCGCCAGCGTCACGCCCGGAGGCATCGGCGCATTGAAGCCGGACTTCGTGAAGCTCGTGCCCATTCCCAGCACGAAGTCGGTCTTCTTCAGGAAGTGGCTGCACATGAGGGTGCCGGAGCTGGCGCCCGTGCCGAGCGCGAGCCGGTGGTCCTCGGGGAAGGCGCTCTTGCCGGCCAGCGTGGTCATCACCGGGATGTTCGTAAGCTCCGCGAGCTCCACCAGCTCGTCGGACGCCTCCGCATAGAGCACTCCCTGGCCGACGTTGATGACCGGACAGGACGCCCTCAGCAGCGCCGTGACGAGGTCGCGCACGTCCTCTGCGCTCGCGCCGGACAAGAAGGGCCGGACAGGGGTGTAGTCGAAGCCGTTGCCCGGAAACTCGGCCGTGGCGACGTCGGTGGGGATTTCGAGAAGCACCGGTCCTCGCCGTCCGTGCTTCAGCTGGCTGAACGCCCTGGCCATCATCTCCGGTATGCGCTCGACCTTGTTGACGCGCCCGGACCACTTGGTGATGCCCTGGTACTGCTGTGCCGACTCGAATCCGGGGGGAACGCCTACAGAGTCCGACCCATGACCTCCGGGGAGGAGCAGAATCGGCACCGAGTCGGCGAACGCCTGCGCGACCCCTCCATAAGCGTTCTCAGCTCCCGGGCCCTGCTGCATGGCGAAGACGCCGATCGTCTTGCCGTTGGTTACCCGGCTGAAGCCGTCGGCGATATTGACGCCGGCCCTCTCCTGCCGGGATATGATCGGCCGGATACCCTCCCTGGCAGCCTGGTCTATAAGCGTATTGGCTGGAAAGCAGGCGAGGAAGTCCACGCCCTCGGCCTTCAGTATCTTCGAGATGATGTTGTCGCCCAGCATGGTTTTTCTCCCGGTGACGGATGAGCCCGGAACCTGACTCGGAACTCCGCAGAGTAAGTTCGACCGACGCGTACTATACGGTTTGACCCATCATGGGTCAAATCGTCCTGGCGTCTCAGAAGGCCAGCCCGTTCCTAGGCCAGCCGGAAAAGGTGAGGCCGGCGGACGGCTGCCGAGCTCCTTATTTCCTCTCTACTGGCACGGCGAGAAGTTCATCGTCGCCCATACCTCTTCCGAGACGAAGTTGTGCTGGGTTGAGTGATGCACAACCACTCCCACGCCGAACCTCTTGCTGTCGGGGTCCAGGATGTTCTGTCTGTGGCCTGCAGAGTTCATCCATCCCGTAACAATCTCTTGGGCCATAGCCTCCGAGTCGCGAACGTAGGTCACGGGAAGCATGTTCCCCGGAATTCCTCGGAATAGAGTGATGCGAGGGCGTTTGGCAATGTTCTCACTGAGGCCGTAAGAGTAAGAACCATCGGAGTGATATGCTCTGCAGTCGTAGCCGGCCTTTAGAGCCCTCTCAGTAGGACCCTCCCCACGCAGGGTATGACTGAAAGTTTGCTGCTGTAGCATGTCCTGCGTGTGGCTGTAGGCTATCTCCGATATTGCTGGGTCGTGGTGTAGGGAAGCGAGACCGGCCTTTACCCTCTCGGCGTTCGTGAACGTGAGTATGTGAGTTGCTATCTCCCCTTTAGTGAGAGCGGGCACTATGCTCTGGTAACCAGTTTGATGGGTCTTGAAGGGCGTAGGTGTAGGGGTGCTAGTTGGAGTTGGCGTGATGGGTGTAGGTGTAGGCGTCGGCACTACTACCGTGGGCGTAGGCGTATGCGTGACTCTAGGAGCTGCTGGTGCAGTTCTTGTTGGTGTGGACGTGAGCGTCGGTATGGAGGTAGGCGTTGACGTGGGCGTGCTGGTTGGTACCTGAGTTGCTGTTGGGACGTCTTCTGCCTCGGGAGTAGAGCTCGAGACCTCTCTAGGAGGCTCTTGGTCGGCTACTGCCGTCGGTGATGGACTATGCGTAGCCGTAGGAGTGTCTGGAGATGGAGTAGCTGTCACTACTTTTACGACTGGGGGCTGTTCGGGAGTCTTGGTCAGGAGTCTATCCCAGGTCTCCTTCACTATCGCCACGTCGTTGTTGTATGCCACGAAAGAGACTACCGCTAGGATGGCTACTGCTCCCAAGATCCACCATCCCGGGGAGATGCCCTTCCTGTGGCGATAGCTACCCATGATGCCTCCTAACTCTGCTCCGCCAGCCGGGCCAGCAGATACTCCTGGGGGCGGTCGCCCTTGATCCGGTTGCAGCTCGAGCAGAGCAGTTGCAGGTCCCTATCTCGTCAGGCCCGCCCTTCGACCGGGGTTTCTGTCGTCGACCTCGAAGTGCGGAAGGGGAACTACCCTGAATATACAACAGCGCCGTCCAGGTTGTCGCCCGTCCACAGCGTGCGGTTCACGAAGCTGGACATGCGGGACAGGGTACGAGATTCGTGGCGTCCGGGACGTCAGGGCTCAGGAGCGCTTCCTGCCCCTTTCAAAGGGCGTCCGTCTCGCTTGGACGGAAGCTACCCCCACAAACACCGTGCGCGGGAAATATAGTCCCCTATGTTTATGTGTGTCATTCTGGGACAAAAGCGCGACTTTTCAATGGTCTGGGGCCTGTCTATGAGACCTTCGCGGCGTTGACTCCGGCTGCTCTGCCGAAGACGCTGCCCGCCATCAGTCCCGCGCCACCGGGGTAGTTCTCGTAGAACAGGCCCCCCACCAGCTCTCCGGCTGCGTACAGGCCCGGCACCGGCAGGTCACTCGTGTCCAGGACGCGGGCCTGGCCGTCGATCTTCAGTCCGCCAAAGGTAAAGGTGATCCCGCAGGTCACGGCGTACCCGAGGAACGGAGGCCTGTCGAGCGGCAGGGCCCAGTTCGACTTCGGGGGATCGATTCCCTCAGTCCTCTTCCCATCCAGCGACGTCGGGTCGAAGGAGCCGGGGAGGACCGCAGCGTTGAACTCCTCGACGATACGCACGAGGCCGCCGCGGTCGATCCCCAACCCGTCCGCCAGCTCGGGAATCGTGTTCGCCCTGACGACCGTGGCCTGGGGAATGCGGTACTCGTCTCGCAACAGGCGCTCCGTCCTCTGATCGAAGAGCTGAAAGGCGACCCGTCCGGGCTGGGAGAGGATCTCGCGTCCATATCTGGCATAGGTGTAGTTCCGAAAGTCGGCTCCCTCGTCCACGAAACGGTTGCCGTCCACGTTGACGATCAGGCCGAAGGGATACGAGTGCTTCTGAAACAGGTCGGCGATGCTCCTGTCCCCGAACGGCGGCGCGTTGAGGTCCCACGCGACCGCATGGCAGCCGCTCCAGTGGCCGTAGGGCTGGGCGCCCACGTCGAGCGCCATGCGTATCCCGTCGCCGGTGTTGAACCGCGTGCCTCTGACCTTGGCCAGCTCCCATCCGGGACCCAGGTATCGGGCCCGCATCTCCGAGCTTGCCTCGAACCCCCCGCAGGCGAGCACGACGGCTCCCGCGCGGATCTCGGAGTAGCCTTCTGGACCGCGGATCTTCAGGCCGGTCACCCGGCCTCTCCGATCGATACAGAGCGCCGCCGCCCTGGTCTCGTACAGGATGTCGATGCCGGCACGCTCCGCGAGGTCGAACTGCCTGTCGGAGAGACCCTTGCCGCCTCCGACAGCCTCCACGATAAGGCCGCCCCAGAACCGGAAGACGCCGTCGCGCTCGAACGCCTGGCGTCCGTAGGCCAGCACCCATCCTATGCCGATCCGGCTCATCCACCGCATGGTGGGGTAGGACTGGGACACCAGGGCCTGGACCAGCTCGGGGTCGGACAGTCCGCCCGTTACGCGCATGACGTCGGCGTAGTATTCGCTCTGCGGGTACCGGCCGACATCAATCGATCGGCGCTCCTCGTCGAAGACGCCCGGCACCAGGGAGAGCACCTCGCCGGCGTCCCGGTATGCGAACCGGAAGAGGCCGCCGGTGAAGTATGAGTTGCCTCCGCGCAGGTGGACGGGCGCACTCTCGACGACCGCCACGGACGCCCCAGACTCACGGGCGGCGAGCGCGGCGGATAGCCCGGCATTGCCGGCCCCGGCCACTACAACGTCGGCCCTCCTCTGCGAGGAGAGGTGAGAGTGGGAGGGTTCGGGACCGCCTCGGATGCTCATCTATATATTATGTGTGTCAAAGTGTGTCAGAAAGTGTCGCATTCGGCTGTGGCGAACTCCAGCGCGGCCCGTCACCGAGGGACTGGGCTCACACTAGGGGTGCCTTCGCTCAGGACGATATCAGGAAAGATCCCCCATCTCAATCTTCCCCCGTCCGCGGGGGATAGAGGAACCTCCTCCCGACGCTTCCCGCCGAAGAGTCGAACCGTTCACCCACGAGCGATACGTTAGACCCAAGGGTGACGAATATGATTATAGCACGGTTGTTCGGCTCGTTAAATGTTGCAGCTTGCCGACTCTGCCATAGAGCGGTACACTCCGGCCGGAGGTGTCGGTATGAAGGTCGTCGTCGCTGCGATGGCAACGGACCAGTACTTGAATGAGTTGCGATCCAGCTTTCCGGACGTGGAGTTCGTTCCCGCCGAGAGCGAAGAGGCGCAGAGGAGTGAGATCGTCGACGCCGACGTCTTCTTCGGACGTCCCTCCCGCGGCGTCTTCCTGGCTGCCGAGCGGCTCCGCTGGCTGCAGTGGGTCGGGACTGGTATCGACGAGATGGGGACGGTCCCTGAGCTGGCCGACAGCGACGTCGTCCTGACAAATATGCGCGGGCCGCACGCGGCGCCGATGGCCGACCATGCGATGGGGATGATCGTCTCACTCGCCCACCACGGCCGGGAGCTGTGGGAGGACCAGCGCAGGCACGTGTGGGACACGGCCAAGTACAACGGACGGATGGTGGAGCTCGGCGGCAGCACGATGGGCATACTCGCCTTGGGCGACATCGGCACAGCCGTCGCTCGGCGCGCCCAGGCGTTCGACATGGAGGTCTACGCGGTCGACATCGACCCCGGTCCCGCTCCGCCCGGGGTCAGAGCGGTGTGGGGCCTCGATCGGCTCGACAACCTGCTCGCGATGTCGGACTGGTTCGTCGTCGCGGTCCCGCTGACGTTGAAGAGCCGGGGGATGCTCGACCGGCGGCGCCTCGGTCTGCTAAAGCCGCGCGCGCGCATCGTGGCCATCTCACGAGGCGGAGTAGTCGACGAGGCCGCCCTGCTCGACGGTCTGCGCTCAGGCCGGATCGCGGGAGCGGCTCTTGACGTCTTCGAGCAGGAGCCGCTGCCCAAGGAGAGCCCTTTCTGGGACCTCCCCAACGTTGTGATCTCACCGCACGTATCGGCCCTGACACCCGAGATGTGGGAGGGCCGCCGGGAGATCTTCAAGGAGAACCTGAGGCGCTTCCTGTCCAACCAGCCCTTCCTGTACGTGTGTAACAAGCGGGAGGGCTTCTGAGGACCGCCCCTCGCAAATAGCCGTATACGAGGGTTATGTGAAACTTGACACAAAGTCGACACTCGTTCTAGAATGGCCACTGTGCCTCCGTAACCGTGGGCTGTCCGACGGTGGCGGCGACGAGATGTACATTAACGTATCGGGACTAACACGAGAGAGCAGCGGCTCCACCCGGACCTATGAGATCGACGAGGACTGCGATCTCCTGGACGGCAGCGGTCCAAGGCGACTAACGGGAACGGTGAACCTGCTGCGTACCGACAAGGGCGTTTGGGTCAGCGCCAGTCTCGATACCCACACAGACTCCATCTGCGGCCGCTGTCTCGCAGAGTACGTGCAGCCGTTGCACATGGCCATCGAAGAGGAGTTCCTGCTTGAGATAGACCCGTTTACCGGGACGCGGACGAGCCGCTCTGAGGACGACCAGTACTTCCATATAGGTCCGGACCAGCTTCTGGACCTCACCGAGTCCGCCATCCAGTACGCTGCTCTCAACATGCCGATGAAGCCCATATGTCGTAAAGAGTGCGCCGGAATGTGCCTCGATTGCGGGGCCGATCTGAACGAGTCGGCCTGCTCATGCGAGAGCAGTCCTATCGACGAGCGCTGGGCGGCGCTGTCGATGCTGATGCTGGGAGTGGGCGAGGAGCAGTAAGAGGTATCCATGCCACCCCTTCCAAAGAAGAAACACTCGAAGAAGCGGCAGGGCGACCGGGCGGCGCACCACGCGATCCGCCCTCCCACCATCGCGGACTGTCCCCAGTGCCACAACCCCAAGATGCCTCACCGCGTGTGCCCCTCATGCGGGTACTACAACGGTGTGGAGGTAGTCGCGACCGAGACGGGCGGATAGGCCGACGGTCCAACGCCGTCCACCGTCTTCGCGCGGCTTTCAGGAGTGTGTCATGACCCTCAACATCAAACCCAGGTCCCGCAATCGGGTTGCCTACCTGTTTCCCGGTCAGGGCGCCCAGGCGGTCGGAATGGGGCGGGAGCTCTACGAGCGTTCGCCCGCGGCGCGGTCGGTTTTCGAACAGGTGGACGCAGCGCTCGACAGGCCGCTTACCCGCCTCCTCTTTGAGGGACCGGAGGAGGAGCTTCGCGAGACGGTCAACGCCCAGCCCGCCATCATGGCGGTGAGCCTTGCCTGCGCACTCGCGATAGAGGAGCAGATCGGCTCCGAAGCGACCCCGCGTCCGGCGCTGATGGCCGGCCACAGCCTGGGGGAGTACACGGCGTTGGCGGTATCGGGCGTGCTGGACGTCGCAGGCACGGCCAGGCTCGTACGCGCCCGCGGCGAGCTGATGCAGGAGGCGTGCGACCGCAACCCGGGCACGATGGCCGCCGTGCTGGGACTGGACGAGATGACGATGGAGGAGATCGCGCGCGAGACGGGCACCTACGTCTCGAACGTCAACACCGCGGAGCAGATCGTAATCAGCGGCGAGCGAATAGCGGTGGCAAGGGCGCTCGACCTGGCGTCGGCCAGGGGAGCCAAGAAGGTCATTCCCCTCAAGGTCGGGGGCGCGTTTCACTCCGGTCTGATGGAGCCCGCCCGGGCCGGTCTCATCCAGGCGGTGAACAGTGTGCGCTTCAACGATCCCCAAGTGCCCATCATAGCCAACTGCACGGGAGAGCCGCTTACGAACGCCGAAAACGTCAAACGGGAGCTGGTGGCCCAGATCTGCGGCTGCGTCCAGTGGAAGAGATCGATCGACTATATGGTAGGCTCCGGCGTGTCCAACTTCATCGAGGTGGGGCCTGGCAAGGCCCTGAGCGGCATGGTGAAGCGGATCAGCAGGGCCGCCAAGGTCGCCAGCGTGCGAGACATCGACTCGATACTGGAGCTTGGCAGAAGATAGCTCTTCGATGGCGCCTCCGATCGCTCCCCAGACCACTCTCGCAGCAGGCCGGCGACTTCCCAACGCCCGACGCCACGCCCGCATCGTGGCTCTCCAGGTGCTGTACGAGACGGACGTCGTCTGGCACGATAGGTCAGGCGTACTGGAGCGGCGCGTCCGGGAGGACTCGATGACGCCCGACGTGGCGGGTTTCGCCGAAGAGCTGGTCGCGGGAGTCTTTGAAAATCGCGAAGAAATAGATAAGATAATCGCTGCGTTCGCTCCAAGCTGGCCCATAGATCAGATGGCGGTGGTCGACAGGAATATCCTCAGAATCGCCATATTCGAGATCATGCCGGAGGGGGAGACACCTCCCAAGGTGGCTATCAACGAAGCGGTCGAGCTGGCTAAAGTCTTTGGCTCGGACAGCTCTCCAAGGTTCATAAACGGTGTACTGGGCTCCGTAATGGGAGCCAGGACGAGGCAATAATCCTGCCCAGATGGAGGTAGAAACAAGTGGCGACAGTTATCGAGCGCGTGCAGGACATCGTGGCCGATAAGCTTGGAGTGGAGAAGGAGGAGGTCGTTCCCGAGGCGTCATTCACCGATGATCTGAACGCCGATTCCCTTGACCTCGTGGAGCTTATCATGGCGTTCGAGGAGGAGTTCGGCACCGACGACAGCCCCCTCGAGATATCGGACGAGGACGCGGAGGAGATCACGACGGTCCAGCTTGCCATCGATTACCTCAAGCAACAGGGCGTCGCGGACGAGTAGCCGCTGCCTTCAGCGTACAGGTGCACAGGGGGCAGACCTTTGACGGGCCTGCCCCTTGTGCTTAAGTGAACGGTGACGGGAGGTCCTTGTCATGAAGGCCGCGGTCTACAAAGGCAACAGGCGCTTCGAGATCGAGGAGATACCGACACCGACACCCGGTCCGAATGAGGTGGTCCTGCGGATCAAGTACTGCGCCATCTGCGGCACGGACGTGCACTGCTTCATGTACGACGTCGCTCCGCCCGGGACGGTGATGGGGCACGAGTACTGTGGCACCATAGCCGCCGTGGGCTCGGCCGTCACGAGGTGGAGGGTCGGCGACCGCGTGGTGGGAGGAGGAGGCGCCGCTCCTCCCGGCCGCGAGCCGCCCATTCACTCGGCTCCCAGGGTCAACTACCGCGAGCTCGCCTCCGCCGAGAGCCGAGTACGAGGCTATGCCGAGTACACACGCTTGGAGGAGTGGGAGCCGCTGCCCATTCCAGATGGCGTCACGGATGAGATGGCCTCGCTGTGCGAGCCTTGTTCGGTCGCCGTTCACGCCGTTCGCCTCTCTCAGCTCAAGCTCGGCGACTCGGTGGCGGTGCTCGGGGCGGGCCCCATCGGCCTGTTCTGCCTTCAGGCGGCCAAGGCTGCGGGCGCGGGCGCCGTCATAGTCTCGGAGCCGGCGCCCGCACGCGCCGATGCGGCGCGCGCACTCGGAGCGGACGCCGTGGTCGACCCATTCTCTCAGGACTTCGAGTCCGAGGTGGTTGCTCTCACGGGCGGCCTTGGGCCCAGGGTGGTGTTCGACTGCGCCGGGCTCGGATCGACTCTCGACCAGGCCTTCAACCTAGTGCCGCGCGGAGGGCAGGTCGTGCTGGTAGCCGTTCCGTGGGAGCCCATGCCGGTCCTGCCGGCCGAATGGATGTCGAGAGAGGTGGACTTTCGCACGAGCTTCGGATCACGGCATGACGACTGGCTCATCTCGCTCGACCTGCTGGAGAGAAGGAAGATAGACGTGACGCCCCTACTGTCCGAAGAGGGCTTCATTCCGCTGGAGGGCATCCAGGAGGCCTTCGAGGCGCTCATGAGGCCGACCGCTGAGGTCCAGATGGTGGTCAGGCCCTAGTCCAAGGGTCGCTTCGAGTCCAGGTAGGACTGGAGGATCACGGCCGCGGCCGCGGCATCCACACGGGCCCTGTCTCTCGACGGCTCTACGCCCGACTCCCTTAGAGAGCGCTCGGCCTGCACGGTCGAGTACCGCTCGTCGGCTGTGAGGACGGGGATATCGGTCGCGCGGCGCAGGGCGTTCACGAACCTCGCCACTCTACCCGTCTGGGGGCCCATACGGCCCGATAGGGACACCGGCATACCGACGACGATCTCAACGACATCGTTTTCGGCCGCAAGGCGCAACACCTGCCCCACGTCCGAGTCGCCGCAGCTGCGAGTCAGCGTCGTCAGCGGCGACGCCAGCATCCTCGTCGGATCGCTGAGAGCGACCCCGGTGCGCCTCTCGCCGAAGTCGAGAGCGAGTACCCTCAAGCCGATTCGCAGGCCTGCCGCACCAGGTCCGGAACGCTCCTCAGCGCATCGTCGAGCCTGTCCGCCCGCTGCCCGCCCGCCTGGGCCATGTCCGGGCGGCCTCCTCCACCGCCGCCGATGAGCTTGGCTGCGTCTCTGGCGATCCGGCTGGCGTCGAGGCCTCTGTCCACCAAGTCCTGCGTGACCATCGCTATCAGAACGGGCCTCTGGTTCATCACCGCGCCGAGAACCAGGACGCCGCTGCCCAGCTTGTCCCTGAGCCAGTCCCCGACCTCTCGCAGAGACTCGATGCTGGATGCGTCGGCGCGCTCCGCCAGCACAGTGACTCCCGCCACCTGCTGCTTCGATGCCAGCAGGTCGCGGGCCGCCTGAATCGATAGCCGCCGTTCGAGGGTCTCCATCTCTCTCCTGGCGGTCTCCAGGTCGGACATGAGCCCTTCGACACGCTCTTCGAGATCGGTCGGGGTCGTCTGAAGCGTTCTCGCAAGCCTGTTCTCACGGCTGAACCGTTCCCATACGAGCCTCTCCGCCGCTCTGCCGCTGACCGCCTCCACCCGGCGCATGCCGGCGCCGATGCTCGACTCGTTCAGAAGGTACAGCGAGCCCACCTCCCCGGTGCGTTCGACATGGGTTCCGCCGCACACCTCGAAGCTGAAGGTAGCCCCGTTCGCGATCTCTATGAGGCGGACCTGCTCCTCGTACTTGTCGCCGAAGAAGGCCAGCGCGCCGCGCCGTATGGCAGCCGCGTACGAGTCCTCGCTCTGCTGGACCCGCGTGTTCTGCCTAATCTTCTCGTTCACCAGCACCTGGACGGTCCACATCTCCTCGTCGGTGACGGGCTGCACGTGTGTGAAGTCGAAGCGCAGCCTGTCCGGTGCGACGAGAGAGCCAGCCTGCCTGACGTGATCGCCGAGCACCTGCCGGAGCGCGGCGTGCAGCAGGTGGGTCGCCGTGTGGTTGCGCGCGGTGTCTTCCCTGTTTACGGGATCGACCCGATTCTCCACCGTGTCGCCCTGCCCCACGCTTCCCTGCGCCACGCGGCCGAAGTGGACTATGAGGCCGGGCATGACGGTCTGCGTGTCGGAGACCTCGATCCTCCCGTGGAGGCCGGTAATGTCGCCCGAATCCCCGACCTGTCCGCCCCCTTCGGGATAGAACGGGGTCTCCACCAGCACGACTTCGACCTCTTCACCCTCCGACACCTCACCGACGACCTCGTTACCTGAAATAAGCCCGACCACCACCGACGACGTCGCCAGCCGCTCGTACCCCAGGAACTTCGTGGCCCCCACTCCCAGACTCTCATACACCCTTATCTTGGCGCGGTCGCCTCCGAATCGTGCGGTCGCACGTGCGCGCTCGCGCTGCGCTTCCATCTGGCGTTCGAATCCGGCGATGTCGACATCGACTCCCTGCTCGGAGGCGACCTCCTGGGTCATCTCCACCGGGAAGCCGTAGGTATCCCAGAGCCTGAACACGACCTCGCCCGGCAAGGTCTCCGACCCGGCGAGGGCGTCCGTGAGTACCGCGTAGCCGTTCTGAAACGCCTGCTCGAACCGCTCTTCTTCCATCCGGACGACCGTCCGTATGAACTCGTGGTGGTTGGACAGCTCGGGGTAGATCCCGCTCATGCTCTCCACGAACACGTCGCAGATCTCGCCCAGGAATGAGCCGTCGAGTCCCAGACGGCGACCGTGCCGTACGGCCCGCCGGATCACCCTTCTCAGGACATAGCCGCGCCCCTCGTTGCCGGGCACGACCCCATCGCCTATCAGGAAGGTCGAGCTGCGGGCATGCTCGGCCACGACCCGCATCGCGTACTTCGTACCCACATCCGATCCGTAGCTTCGTCCCGTCATCCTCTCCAACCGGCGGATGGCGGGCGTGAACAGGTCCGTCTCGTAGATCGTGTCGGCGCCCTGCAGTACCACGGCGGCGCGTTCCAGCCCCATGCCCGTGTCGACACTCGGCGCCGGCAGCGGCGGGCGGCTGCCGTCCAGGTTGTGGTAGAACTGCATGAACACCAGGTTCCAGAGTTCGACGAACCGGTTGCAGACCTCGCCTAGGTCGTTCATCACGTTCGTGCAGTTCGGGCCGCAGCTGTCCTGGAGGCATCCCCGCTCCGCGCCGAAGTCGTAGTGAAGCTCGCTGCACGGTCCGCACGGGCCCTCCAGTCCGGCGGGCCCCCACCAGTTGTCCTCGTCTCCGAACCTGTATATCCGCTCCTCCGGTATGCCCGCCGCCAGCCAGAGGGCGTGAGAATCGTCGTCGTCCGTATAGACTGTGGCCGCGAAACGGTCTTGGGGCAGACCGAGCCGTGTGGTGACGAACTCCAACGCGAATTCGATTGCGCCTTCCTTGAAGTAGTCGCCGATACTGAAGTTGCCCAGCATCTCGAACAGCGTCAGGTGGGTGGCGTCCCCCACCTCGTCGATGTCCACAGTACGGAACGACTTTTGGGACGACGTCAGCCGCCGGTTGGGCGGGTCCGTCTCTCCGGCGAAATAGGGCTTGAACTGGACCATGCCCGCGCTGGTGAGGAGCAGGGTCGGGTCGCCCACAGGTATTAGCGACGAGCTGGCCACGCGCAGGTGGTCCCTGCTCTCGAAATAGTTCAGGAAGGCTTCCCGTATCTCGTCGCTTCTCATGGTATTCCCGGCTCGCGCCTCTCCGCCGACGCCTGTACCATCGGCCAAACCGGCCGTCAAATTCTAGGCGAGCCTCTTTCGACGTGTCAATCGAGCCTGGGATGCCTCAGGTTTGCGCTATAATGCCCACCACAGACCACAGGCCTCCGCTCTCTCATGACCCTGAAGCGACTCCTCCTCCCGGCGGGCATCATCTGCGCGAGCTTGACGCTCGCATCGGCCCTCTACTCCGGTCTGATCAGCGGAGGCCCGATACGTTGGCTCGGGGAGTGGGACGCCGCCTCCGCCAGCGCGGTCCTCAACCTGATGGGCGCCTCTACGGCGGCGCACGGCACGGTGCTATCCTCCTCCGGGTTCGCGGTCGACGTCGCGGTGGAGTGCATGGCGATCGGGCCGTTGCTGCTGTTCATGGGAGCCGTACTGGCATATCCCTCAACGGCCAGGGACAAGTGCTGGGGAGCGCTGTTCGGCATAGCGGTGCTGACGGTCGTCAACGTGGTAAGGATCGCGAGCCTCTTCTGGATCGGGGAGAGCTTCCCTCAGTACCTGGACGTCGCCCACCTCCTGGTGTGGCAGGCGGCAATAGTCGTCCTGGCCCTGATACTGTGGCTGGTCTGGGCGCAGGTGGCGTCGCATGCTCGGACAGGCTAGACTGGCAGTATTCGCGGTCCGCGCTCTTCTGGCGCTTCTGCTGCTCTCCATCCTGTCGGTGAGCGTAGCCGGGACTTATACGGGCGCCGTGGCCGCGGTGTCCGACCGGCTGACATTCGACGGGGTATCGGTCAGGACTCTGGGGCCGCATCTGCTGTTCGAGAGTCCTGATACGTCTGTGGGACTGACCGTCAACGGACTGACGTTGCAGTTTGGGCTGGTGCTGTTGGGAGCGTTGGTGCTGGCCACGGTCGGGTTGGACGCGGCGTCCAGAGCAGGATGGCTGATTGCGCTGGGCGCGTCGATGTTCGTCCTGCAGACGCTGGGTGTCGCCGCCGTAGGCGCTATCCTGGCTGTGGGTGATGGGGGATCGGCGTCCGGCTCGACGACTCGAATCGGTCTCAGCCTCTACGCGGCGGTCTGGGCGCTGGTGCCTGCCGTGCTCGGAGGTATCTGGTGTCTCGTCGTAGTATCCAGGCGAGGTGCGCGATAGGCCCTGAGACGGCCAATAGATGACCAGTAGATAAGGAGTAAGCCGATGTTCTACGCGGTTGAGCAGTTCGTATCGGATGTGGACGGGGTTCTCAGTTCGAAGGGTGAGACCATCGAGTCCGTCTGGGCCATCGGGCCGATGCTTCAGCGGCTGGTCTTCCACGGAGGCGACCTGACCATACAGGGACGGCCCAGCGCCGGAAGCTCCGGGCTCCCCGGTCGAGTCCTGCACGAGGACCCGGAGGGGCGGTACCGCCTCGTGGTCGCGCGCTTTGCCTCCGGACAGCCGACGCCGATCCACAGCCATCGGCGGTGGGGGCTCGAGTGCGGCGTATCCGGGAGAGAGAGGTTCACGGTCTGGACCCAGACGGGTGACGACGATTCGCCCCTGGAGGTGCTCACCGACCATCACATAGAGAAAGGCGACCTCGGATACTGGTACGACGCCCCCAGAAACGTACACCGTCAGTGGGCTGAAGGAGGAGAGCCGTCGTGTGTCGTGATCGTGCTGGGCGGTGACGGCGCACGCTTGCACCACTTCGATTCCGAGACTGGCGCGAAGACCCCGGTCTGACGAAGGGTATGGCGGACAGGGTCAGCCCCGAGAGACCTCAGTCCTTCGCCGCTCTGCCGATGCTGAACACCGTCGCGCCGCAGACTGAGCACTTGCCGCGGGTAGCCGGTCGCCCGTTCTTGAGCGTAACCTGCTGCGGGTCTTCGATATCGCAGTGGTCCCGGCACCTGAGACAGTAGGCCCTCATCTAAAACCCTCCTGGGGCGGGTGCGGCATTGATGTCCCTAGACGTCGGCGGCTGATGCGAGAGACCGCGCACCGGATGCGTCCTAAAGCAGTGTAGAGACGGTCATTATAGATGCAGGCCGCCCGATTCACAACCGAATGATGAGGTCTCCGCTATAGGAACTCCGAACGGTTACGCGGAGACTCGGGCGGATCAGTCGTAGCGTTCTCGTCCCTCGCGGATCATCTCAACTATCTCGTCGGTGGTGACGCCGAGATCGACGCCTTCTACGTCCAACGGGGAGCTGCCCGACGAAGCCTCCGGCCGCAGCACGAAGAAACTGCCGTCTCGGCGCCGAATCCCGACCGCGCCGTCCCGCTGAGCAACCTCCAAGACGGACGCGAGGTTCTGCCTCGCCTCCGAGTAAGTATAGACCCTCATCTGCCGACCTCCAGGACTCGCACCCCGATCAGCGCCGCCGCCGCGGCCAGCCGCCTGTCCAGCGTGAGGAGCGGCGCCCGAAGGTTAGACGCACAGGACAGTACGTAGGAGTCGTATGCGTAGAGACCCAGCCGGTCGGACAACTCCAGCGACTGGCTCAGATCGGTGTCAATGAACTTGAACATCATCTGCTCGTAGCTTCTGATCGCCAGCTTGGCCTGCTCCAGCGTGATCCGGCGGCGGAACATCGCCGAGAAGGCGTTTCCCACCTCCCAGTGGAGGGACGCAGGCGCCTCGATTCTTGCCTTCGCACCTCGTATTATAGCGCTAACTCCGAGATGAGAGGTCCATCCGATGACACAAAGACGGGTGCTGATAACCGGCGCGTCGGGGTTGATCGGAGGCATTCTCCGCGCCGCGCTGCGAGACGACTACGAGCTGTGCGGAGTGGATATCCGCCCCGTGCCTGGCTTCGACTCCCACACCGCCGACATGACCGACCTGGACGCGGTGCAGCCGGCCTTCGAGGGAGTGGACACGGTGATCGACCTGGCCGCCATTCCCAGCGAGGACACGCCCTGGAAGGATGTTCTCGCCAACAACATACCGTCGACCTACAACGCCTTCGAGGCCTCGAGGAGGGCGGGCGTCCGCCGCATCATATTCGCCAGCTCCAACCACGCGACCGGAATGTACGAGGGCGACCATCCCTACTCGTCCGTCGTCGCGGGCCGGTACGAGGACCTGGAGCCCGGCTCCCTATCCCGGATAACCACGTCGATGCCGATACGCCCTGATGGTCCGTACGGCATCGCCAAGGCCTTCGGCGAGGCGGTCGGACGTCACTATGCCGATCGGTACGGGCTGTCGGTGATCTGCCTGCGAATCGGGACGCTCAACCGGGAAGGCCGGCCTCTCAATCCCAGGCACTTCGCCACGCTGCTGACTCACCGCGATCTGACGCACCTGGTGGTCCGCTGCATCGAAGCGCCGGACACCCTCCGTTTCGGGATATTCTACGGCGTCTCCGACAACAGGTGGCGGTTCTGGGACATCTCCGACTCGGCCGGGGCGATCGGATACCGTCCCGAGGACGACGCGGAGGCGTGGCGCTGATCGCCTCAAGAGGCGGTCTGGGGTAAGATTGAAGTCGACATGACCCCAGAGCAACAGGCCCGCGTGAACATAGACCGGCTGCTCCAGCAGGCGGGATGGGCCGTGCAGAACGCCGACTCTATCAACCTGTATGCCGGCAGCGGGGTAGCGGTGCGGGAGTTCCCCATGAAGTCCGGCCATGGCAAGGCCGATTACCTGTTGTATGTCGATCAGAAGGCGGCGGGTGTCGTCGAGGCCAAACCCGAGGGTTCCACTCTTACCGGCGTCGAAGCCCAGTCCGAGAAGTACAGCGCAGGCTTGCCCGACAACCTTCCTGCCCACCACAACCCGCTCCCGTTCCTGTACGAGAGCACCGGCGCTGAGACGCAGTTCACCAACAGGCTGGACCCGGAGCCGCGAAGCCGTGTGGTCCTCTCATTCCATTCTCCCCACACGCTCGCCATATGGCTGGACGCCACGGAAGCCAAAGGCGCTAACGGGCGTCGAATAGCTGAGGGGAGGGGCAGCTACCTGGCGGCACACAACCTGCGTCAGGGACTACGGGCGATGCCGCCCCTGAACGTGTCGGGCCTCTGGTCAGTGCAGGAAAGAGCCATCAGGGAGCTGGAGAAATCTCTGGCAGCGGGGAAGCCGCGGGCGCTGGTGCAGATGGCCACCGGAAGCGGCAAGACCTTCATGGCCTGCAACCAGGTGTACCGCCTGATCAAGCACGCCGGAGCGCGGAGGGTGCTGTTCCTCGTCGACCGGAGCAACCTGGGACGCCAGACCCTGCGCGAGTTCCAGGGATTCACCACCCCGGACGAGGGGCGTAAGTTCACCGAGCTCTACAACGTCCAGCTACTCCAGTCGGGGCGCATTGATCCCGTGAGCCGCGTCTGCATCGCCACCATCCAGCGGGTCTACTCCATCCTGAAGGGCGAGGAGCTCGACCCCGAGCTGGAGGAGCTCTCCGGCTTCGACGCATCAGCCCTTCAGCGTGAGCCTGCGCCCGTCGAGTACAACCCCGACGTTCCCATCGAGACCTTCGACGTCATCATCACCGACGAGTGCCACCGCTCCATATACAACCTGTGGCGGCAGGTGCTGGAGTACTTCGACGCCTTCCTCATCGGGCTGACCGCGACACCCTCCAAGCAGACCTTCGGTTTCTTCCGGCGGAATCTGGTCATGGAGTACCCCCACGAGCAGGCCGTGGTCGACGGGGTGAACGTGGATTTCGACACCTACCGCATCCGTACACAGATCACCGAGCAGGGGTCAAGGGTTGAGGCCGGGTACCACGTCGACCGGCGGGATCGGCTGACCCGGAGGGTTCGCCCGGAGATGCTGGAAGATGACCTGATCTACACTCCGAATCAGCTTGACCGCGACGTGGTTGCCGAAGACCAGATTCGCACCGTCGTCCAGACCTTCAGGGATAAGCTGTTCACGGATATATTCCCGACCCGCCGCGACGTGCCCAAGACCATCATCTTCGCCAAGGACGACGCCCACGCCGATGACATCGTGAAAGTCGTCCGGGAGGAGTTCGGCAAGGGCAACGACTTCTGCCGGAAGATCACCTACAGGACCACCGGGGCGAAGCCGGAAGACCTGTTGACCGCCTTCCGCAACAGCTACAACCCCCGCATCGTCGTGACGGTTGACATGATCGCCACGGGCACCGACATCAAGCCGGTGGAGGTGGTCTTCTTCATGCGCAACGTCCGCAGCCGCAGCTTCTTCGAGCAGATGAAGGGGCGCGGCGTGCGCACAATCTCCGCCACCGACTTCAACGCCGTGACCCCGGACGGCCGCAACAAGGACCGCTTCGTGATTGTCGACGCTGTGGGCGTGACCGAGACCAAGCTCTCCGACTCCTACTCCATCGACAGAAAGCCTACCGTGCCTTTCGACAAGCTGCTCGACCGGGTGGGCATGGGCGACCGTCACCCGGACGTCCTCTCGTCCCTTGCCAGTCGCCTCGCACGGCTGGACCGCCACCTGACAACCAGGGACCGCGAGGCCATAGAAGACGCTTCTCGGGGCGTGCCGCTCCAGACCCTCGTCTCCGATCTGGTGAAGGCCACTGACCCTGACGCCGCCCTCGGCGCCGCCCGGCAGACGACAGGACAGGACGCCCCGCCCGAATCGGCAGTTGCCGGGGCCCAACGACAGTTGCTCGAGGACGCCGCCCGGCCCTTCGCCGCCAACCCCGACCTGCGCCAGCGGCTGGTGGATATCCATCGCTCATACGAGCAGACCATCGACACGGTGAGCGCCGACAGCCTCATAGAGGCCGGGTTCTCGGACGAGCAGGCAAAGACAATCGTGCAGTCTTTCCAGCAGTACATCGAAGAGAACCGGGACGAGATCACCGCCCTGCAGGCGCTGTACGAGCGGCCCTACAGGCAGCGGCTGAGCTACGCCGACATCAAGGCCTTGGCCGACGTCCTGGTATCGCCGCCGCGCTCCTGGACGACCGACCGGCTGTGGGAGGCATACCGGCGGCTGGACAGGTCGAAGGTGCGCGGCTCGGGCCAGAGAACGCTGGCTGACGTCGTGTCCGTGGTGCGCTTCGCCATAGGCGGGCTGGACGAGCTTGCCCCCTTCGCCGACGGTGTGCGCGAGCGTTTCCAGGGCTGGTTGGCCATGCAGGAGACGGCCGGGCGCGCCTTCACGGAGGAACAAGTGCGGTGGCTGGAGGACATCCGGGACCACATCGCGGGCAGCGTCAGCATGGAGATGGGCGACTTCCAGTACGCCCCTTTCAGTCGGCAGGGCGGCCTCGGTAGGGCACACCAGCTCTTTGGGGAAGAACTGGGCGGTCTTTTGGAGGAGCTCAACCTTGAGTTGGTGAAATAGCATCTTCAGGAGAAGTGAAAGGAGGCAATCCAATGACCACCGCCGATGAAATCAAGCAGGCCGTCCTGAGCCTTCCTGAAGCTGAGTACGCTAAGGTGCTGGACTGGCTTCACGAGTTGGCGGAGGACGCCTGGGACAAGCAGATCGAGGAGGACATTCTTGCCGGAAGGCTGGACTTCCTTGCGGCGGAGGCTGAAAAAGCCAAGCGAGACGGCACACTGAGGGAACTGAGGGAGTTGTAGTGTGCACCGCGCTACTCCCCAATTCTGGTCGCATTTTGACCGGCTGCCTGAAGCCGTGCAGAGGGTTGCCCGTCGAAACTTCCGACTACTCCAGGATGACCCAAGACACCGTCACTTCATTTCAAGAAGGTCAACGACTATTGGGTGGTTCGGACCGGCCGGTCCTACAGGGCTATCGCTATCGAAGAGGGGGCAGACCTATTCTGGGTCTGGATTGGCGGTCACGACGAATACATGCGGATCATTAACCGGTAGAGACTGACTCATGCTTGCTCCATCCAAACATACGGATGCCATACCGGCCGAGGACACCAAACGGCCCGAAATGCCTATAGGGTGGGCGTCTGCGACGGTCGAGGCATTCAGTGATGTCATCGGTGGTGGTACACCCTCTACCCGCAAGGACGAGTATTGGGACGGTCAGATTCCATGGATAACCAGCGCGGACATCCACGGTATCAAGGATATCCAGCCTCGGAAGAAAATCAATCACCACGCGATTAGAGGGTCAGCCACGAACCTTTTGCCAAGTGGTTCGATTATTGTCGTCACCCGCGTTGGCTTGGGAAAAGTAGCCCTCGTGGACGAGCCGTTGTGTTTTAGTCAGGACAGTCAAGGGTTGATCTTCAACACGGAAGAAATCGACGGTTCATATCTGACCTATTACTTGAGTGAAGCCGTAAAACGGTTCAAATATGAAGGCAGAGGAACAACTATCGAGGTACCCTCAAAAGGTGTGTAAACGATCAGGCGGTGTACCCTCTCTCTGAACTAGACGGGCTTGGAGGCCCGAGAGAGGAGAAACACCGCCCATGGAGGATGGAAACATTGAAAGCGGACCTGCGTCAAGGCCGGAATGGGAGCACCTGGAGGAGTGGCTGCGAGGTCAGATGCAGGGGCTGATCCAGGAGCTGCTCGAGCAGGAGGTCACAGAGTTCCTTGGAAGGGCCAGGTCGATTCGCCGATCGGAGTCGGACAACGACGCCGGCTATCGGAACGGCTACGCACCGCCGCGACGACTGACCCTGAGTTCCGGGACCATACGGATCAGGAGGCCTCGGATACGAGACACGGAGGAGAGATTCGAGAGCCGGCTGGTTCCCCTGTTCGTCCATAGGACGAGGGAGGTGGCCGACCTGATCCCGGAGCTGTACCTGCACGGTCTCTCGGAGGGCGACTTCGACCTGGCGCTGAGGGGACTGCTCGGAGAGGAGGCGCCGATATCTGCGAGCACGGTCGCCCGGCTCAAAGACAAATGGAACGCCGAGCTTGCCGAATGGCGTGCGAGGCCCCTGGACAACCTCGAGGTGGTCTACATGTGGGTGGACGGGGTCTACGTGAAGGCCGGGTTGGAGAGGGAGAAGGCGGCGATCCTGGTGGTGATGGCGGCGTTGAGTGACGGGAGCAAGGTGGTGGTGAGCGTCGTACCCGGGTACAGGGAGTCGACCCGGAGTTGGTCTGAGGTGCTCAGGGACCTGAGGGACCGTGGCCTCAACTGCCCCAGGCTGGTGGTCGGGGACGGACACCTGGGTATCTGGGGAGCACTTCGCAACGTCTGGCCTCAGGCGGGGGAACAGCGCTGCTGGAACCACAAGATCCTGAACTTGCTGGACAAGCTGCCGAAGCGTCAGCATGATCAGGGGAGGCTGATGCTGCGCAACATCCCGTACGCCGAGACCCGGGCTGAGGCTGAGAGGTTGAGGAGAGTCTTCACCCGGTGGTGCGGCGACCACTCGTACGAGGCTGCCAGGGAGGCAATCGAGCGGGACTGGGAGCGTATGGTGACCTTCTACGACTACCCCAGAGAGCACTGGCGTCACCTTCGTACGACCAACCCGGTCGAGTCACCGTTCGCGGCGCTGCGGCTCAGGACCGATGCGGCCAGGCGCTACAAGAGAGTGGACAGAGCGATAGCGGTCATATGGAAGATGTTGATGGTGGCCGAGAAGAGGTTCCGCCGGCTGCAGGCGCCGGAGCTGATGGCGGACGTCTACCTCGGGGCCCAATACGTGGATGGAATCGCCGTCGAGGCTACGGCAGAGAAGGTCGCCGCCTGATCACGTTTACACCACTATTGACGCAACCTCCAACTATCAGTGGGGTCACTAAAAGGCAGTTGCGCGAATTGCCCGTATTGCTTCCACCCCTTCCTGAACAGCACCGCATCGTGGCGGAGATCGAGAGGCAGTTCACCCGCCTAGACGCCTCCGTTGCCGCGCTGAAGCGGGTCCAGGCCAACCTGAAGCGCTACCGGGCCAGCGTGTTGAAGGCCGCGTGCGAGGGCAGACTTGTCCCAAACGAGGCGGAGCTTGCCCGAGCCGAGGGACGCGAATGCGACCCCGCCGACCGCCTCTTGGAGCGCATCCTGGCAGAACGCCGCGCCCGGTGGGAGTCTCAGGAGAAGCGACGGGGCAAGTACAAGGAGACTGTAGCTCCGGACACAACCGACCTTCCGGAACTGCCGGAGGGGTGGGTGTGGAGCAGAATCGGTGAGAGCTTTGAGGTCTACGTAGGGTCTACACCCAGAAGGGCAAGGTCTGATTTCTGGAACGGGGACATCCCATGGGTTAGTAGTAGCGAAGTATCGTTTAGCAGAATCAAGGCAACACGCGAATACATAACCGAAGACGGCCTGAAGAATAGCAGCGTTACTCTACATCCAATAGGCACAGTCCTCTTGGGCATGATAGGAGAAGGCAAGACACGAGGCCAAGTATCGATACTGGATATTCCCGCCTGCAACAGTCAGAACTCCGCAGCGATCAGAGTCTCTGAGGCTGGATTGCCCCCTGAATATGTCTTTTACTACCTGTGGAGCCAGTATGACGCCACAAGGCGCATCGGGTCCGGCAACAATCAACCCGCGCTAAACAAATCACGCGTCCAAGAGCTCTTGATGCCACTCCCACCCCTTGCGGAGCAGTTCCGCATAGTGGCGGATTTGGAGCAACGGCTCTCAGTCATCCAGCAAGCCGAGGCCACGGTCGAAGCTAACCTGACAAGAGCCGAGCGCCTGCGCCAGAGCATCCTGAAGCAGGCGTTCTCGGGCAAGCTCGTGCCCCAAGACCCCAACGACGAACCGGCCTCAAAGCTGTTGGAGCGCATCCGCGCCGAGCGGGCGGCAGCTAAGGCCGCCATTTGACACGCCCGAACATCAGTGCTATAATCCTTCCATGCGCCACGAAACTACCGAAAGGAAGCCCTCGGACCACCCGTCGGATACATACTCTGAACTGCCGTTTTCTAATAGGCAAGCCCGTCGGATTGAGCGCCATTCTTACGACAATCCCGACCCTGACCAGATACGGAAAACGACAAATGCATGAAAATACGACACTTTTGGAGAAAACCAGGCCGGCCGCTTTCCGCAGCCGGACCTCCCTCGACCCTGAACACTCACGCTCGACCAGACCGGGCAACGGACGCGCATGACCACATCTTCCGCCGTCGGTCAAAAGCTCTGGAACTACTGCAACGTGCTCCGGGACGCCGGGCTATCCTACGGCGACTACCTGGAGCAGCTCACCTTCCTATTGTTCCTCAAGATGATGCACGAGCGCAGCCAGCCCCCGTTTACGCTGCTGCCCGACTACCGGCCGCCTCCGATACCTGAAGGCTGCGACTGGCCCGGCCTGCTTGCCCGTGACGGCGATGAGCTGGAGACCCACTACCGCCGCACACTGGAGACCCTGGCGCGGCAGCCAGGCACCCTCGGCGTCATTTTCGGCAAGGCCCAGAACAGGATTCAGGAGCCGGCCATGCTGACCCGGCTCATCAAGGACCTGATCGACAGCGAGACCTGGTTGTCCCTCAGCGCCGACGTCAAGGGCGACGCCTACGAGTCGCTGCTGGAACGCAACGCCCAGGACGTCAAGACCGGAGCCGGGCAGTACTTCACGCCGCGCCCCCTGATCCAGGCCATCGTCGACGTCATGCGCCCTGAGCCCGGCGCCGCCATCTGCGACCCCGCCTGCGGTACCGGCGGCTTCCTCCTGGCGGCCCACGACTATATCGAGAAGAGCAATCCGGTCATGGACCAGGGCCAGAAGGACCATCTGAAGCACAACGCCCTCCACGGCTGGGAGATCGTGGACGGCGCGGCCCGGCTGGGCGTCATGAACCTGTACCTTCGCGGCATCGGAGGGGACGAGACGAACATCGTCGTTGACGACAGTCTGCGAGATAAACCTGGCGTCGACTTCGACATGGTGCTGACCAATCCGCCCTTCGGACGCAAGTCCAGCCTCACCTTCGCGAACACGGGGGTCGAGTCGGAGCGGGACAGTCTGATGGTACTGCGCGACGACTTCTGGGCGACGACCAGCAACAAGCAGCTCAACTTCCTCCAGCACGTTCGGTCCCTGCTGAAGATGCACGGACGGGCGGCAATAGTGGTGCCCGACAATGTGCTCTTCGAGGGTGGTGCCGGGGAGACCGTGCGGCGGAAGCTGCTTGCGGAGTGCGACGTGCATACCCTGCTGAGACTGCCAACCGGCGTCTTCTACGCCCAGGGGGTCAAGGCCAACGTCCTCTTCTTCGACCGCAAGCCCGCCGCCGAGACCCCGTGGACCCGCGATCTGTGGATATACGACCTGCGCACCAACCGCCGCTTTACCCTCAAGGCCAACCCCCTGACGCGCGCTGACCTCGATGACTTCGTGGCCTGCTACAACCCGGAGGTCCGTCACGAGCGCCAGGAGACCGAGCGCTTCCGCCGGTTCAGCTATGAGGACCTCGTGAAGCGGGACAAGGTGAACCTCGACATCTTCTGGCTGCGAGACGAGAGCATGGAGGACACGGCCAGCCTGCCGCCGCCGGAGCTGATCGCCGATGAGATCGTCGAAGACCTCCGCGCCGCCCTGGAGCAGTTGGAGGAGATCGCCGCCGACCTGTCGCCGTCCGGGGCCGGCAGCTGATCCGGCGGATGCTCGGAACCTGTTGCGATTGACCGCAATCGCAACAGGCCCATATAATGGCGCCACCTTCGCGCCCCGCGCAAGCTGAAAGGAAGCTCAAATGGCACAGCAGGCCGTCGATGCCGTACCGTCCCTGGACGCGCGCTCAGTCTTGGACCAGATCAACAAGAATGGGGTCACCCACGTCGTCTGGCTGCCCGACAGCGAGACCAACTTCATGTACCAGCTGATGCAGGCGGACCCCGACCTCCACCTGGTGCCCGTCTGCCGCGAGGGCGAAAGCATGGCCATCGCGGCCGGGCTGTGGGTGGGCGGAAAGAAACCGGTCGTGCTGATACAGAACACCGGCATGATGGAGTCCGGCGACTCGATCAGGGGGCTGACGCTGGACATCAATCTCCCGCTCGTGATGCTGATCGGCTACCGGGGTTGGACGCGCCACGGCGTCACGACAGACTCTGCCGCCACCTACACGGAGCCGATCCTCCATGCCTGGGGCATCAACTACTACCTCGTAGAGACCCAGGAGGACGTGGAACGGATAACGATCGCCTTCGAGGAGGCCGAGAGGGAGCAGCGGCCTGTGGCATGCCTCCTGGGTGCGGAGTGGAGCTGGACGTGATCGCGATGGGCGACGCTCTTCGTCTGATCGAAGAGCGCCGCGGTGACGCCGTCGTCGTGCCCACCATGATGGCGGGGCAGGGCTGGCGCAAGATCACCGGCAACGAGTCCCTGGACCTGCCCGTCAGCGGCGCGATGGGCAAGGCGTCGTCGGTCGCCCTGGGGATATGTCTTGCGCAGCCCGACAAGAGGGTGATACTGGCCGACGGGGACGGCAGCCTGCTCATGAACCTGGGCACGCTGGTCACGATCGCCGAGCAGGCGCCGGAGAACCTCTATCATTTCGTCCTGGACAACGGATGCTACGCCGTGACCGGCGGACAGCCTGTGCCCAATGCGGACTCGGTCAGCTTCGCCACGCTCGCCAGGGGAGCCGGCTACGCGTCGGCTTTCGAGTTCGACGATCTGGAGGAGTTCGCGACGAATCTCGACGCCGTGATGAGAGTCAAAGGCCCGGTTCTCGTCTCGCTCAAGACCGAGCCGGAGATCGAGAACACCCCGGTCAACCTGCGCCCGCGCGGTCGGGTGCGCCGCACCCCCGAGGTCATCGGGGACGTCAGACAGGCATTGATCTCGTAGCTCTCGGCCTCCTGACCCTATCAGGGGGCCAGATCGGCCTCCATCGCGAGCACCTTGTCCAGCCGGCGCCGGTGCCGCTCTTCCCCAGTGAACTCCGCCGTGATGAAGGCAGCCACAGCCTCCCTCGCAACCTCCGCTCCGACGATGCGGGCGCCGAGGCACAGCACGTTCATGTCGTCGTGCTCGACCCCCTGGTGGGCCGAATATGTGTCGTGGCACACCGCCCCGCGGACTCCCCGCACCTTGTTCACCGCCACCGAAGCGCCGACGCCGCTCCCACAGACCATGATCCCCCGTTCGCTCCTCCCGGACGCCACCTCGTCGGCCACCAGCTTTGCGAAGTCCGGGTAGTCGTCCAGCGGATCGTGCTCGTGCGGCCCGACGTCGACCACATCGTGGCCCTGCTCCTTCAGCATATCTACGATGTCGCGCTTCATCGCGAACCCGTTATGGTCCGCGCCCACGGCTATTCGCATCTCAGGCCTCCTGGCCCGGTCGATCATTCTGTATGGACATAGACGACACGCAGTGTATGGAGAGGAGGGAGATCGCGTCAACCATCGAGAGCCCGCCGGCCTCCGAGTGATAGAATCACGGGAGCCGCAGACACAATCGAGGAGGTCCGGACGTGCCGCTAACCAGGCTCGATATCTTTAGGACGGAAGAGTTCGCAGAGGGACGGTCGTTCGGCGAGATCGGGCCATACCGGCTGATCGAGGGGACGGCCCACTTCGCCGTCGACCCTTCGAGCGAGCGTAACGCCGCGATCACCGATCTCGAACTCGCTCCTAGGGACGCGGACGGCCTCGTCACCTTCTCCTCCGACTTCGCGATGCTCCGTCCGGCCTCTCCCGGCAGGGGCAACGGGGCTGTTCTGTTCGACGTTCTGAACCGCGGCAACAAGACCCTCCTGACCCACTTCAACGGAGCTCCGCGGCCCGCCGCTCCCGACGCTCCACCGGCCCCAGGCAACGGCTTTCTGATGAGACACGGGTACACGCTGGTCTGGTGCGGTTGGCAGGCGGACGTGCCTCCCACTCCAGGCCTGATGGGGATGCGCGCCCCCGAGGCTGTAGGCCCGCAGGGTCCGCTGACAGGCGAGATACTGTGCTGGCTCCAGGTCGAGGAGCCTGCCAGGGTACTCATGCTGTCCCATCGCGGACATCTGCCGCACCCGGCAGTCGACCCTCACGAAGAGTCGGCCCGGCTGCTGGTCGGGGACCACCCCAACGGCCCTGTAGAGGAGGTGCCGCGCGACAGGTGGTCCTTCGTTCGAGTGGAGGACGCGCAGGTCGAGCCGGAGCCTTCGCACGTCTACATGGCCGACGGGTTCGAGCCGGGCCGGGTCTACCAGCTTGTCTACACCACCCGAGGCAGCAGGATCGTCGGACTCGGATTCGCGGCCGTCAGGGACACCGTCTCCTTCCTCAAGCATGCTCCCGGCTCCGACGGCAACCCCTGTGCGGGCGAGATCGAGCGCGCATACGCATTCGGGTCGTCCCAGAGCGGCCGCTTCCTTCGCCAGATGGTCCACCTCGGACTCAACGAAGACGAGGAGCAGCGGATCGCGCTTGACGGGCTGATCTCGCACGTCGCCGGCGGGATGCGGGGCGAGTTCAACCTGAGGTTCGGCCAGCCGTCCAAAGACATCTGCTTCGTCATACCGGAGCTGTTTCCCTTCACCGACACCGAGCAGACCGACCCCGTTACAGGTAGATCGGGCTCGCTGCTGGCGCGCATGGAGGAGCGGGGCAAGGTCCCCAAGATCATGTTCACCAACACCTCGGCCGAGTACTGGCGCGGCGATGCGGCGCTGATCCACACCGACCTGGAGTCGATGACCGACGCTCCCGAGTCTGATCACGTTCGAAGGTACCACTTCGCCGGTACGCAGCACAGCGGCGCCGTCTTCCCTCCGCCAGAGGTAAGGCCTCTCGACGGGATGAAGGGCCAGCTTCCGTTCAACAGCGTCGACTACGGGCCTCTGCTTCGCGCCGCCCTCCACAACCTGGATAGATGGGTTTCGACAGGCGATCCTGCCCCTCCGAGCAGGCATCCCAACCTGGGGGACGGGACAGCGGTGGAGTCACGAACAATGATCCCCAAGCTGTCGCACATCCCTGGCGTCGCCGTAGACTGGCAACCCACGCGGGCCATGAGGCTCGACTATGGGCCGGAGACCCATCTCGGAAGGACCACCCGGCTTCCTGCCGATCGTGGAGATGAGTACCCGGCGCTCGTCTCCGATATAGACGAAGACGGCAACGAGGTAGCCGGGATCAGGCTTCCCGACCTAGCCGTTCCGGTCGCCACCTACTCGGGATGGAATCTGAGACACCCAGACGTCGGCAATCCGGGACTGGTCATAGGCATCAGCGGCGGCCTGATGGGCTGGACCGTTCCGTTCCCGGCCACCCGGTCCGCGGACGATCCCCACCGGTCGATAGATGAGCGCTACGCCTCGCGAGATGCGTACATATCCCAAGTGAAGGCCGCCTCGGAGGCGCTCGTGGAGGAGGGTTATCTGCTTGCCGAGGACGTCGATGAGGTGGTCGATCTGGCGGGTGCGAGATACGACCACTTCACGAACCGTGACGGCGACTGACGCCCGTGTACCGGCTCTCCGAGCGGCTGAATGTCTCTCCGGCCAGGCTGCTGACTCTGCTGGCCGAGCTTGAGGGATCGGGCTGCCTGTCCGCTGCATACCTGACTCCGGCAACTCTGGCCGGCCTGGACGGAGGGGGACAGTCTCCCGCCGGCAGCGCGGTCATAGACCAGGTGATCCTCGAGGTCGGCAAAACGGACACCGGGGTTGCGGTCTTCCGTTCCAGTGAGCGCGTTATGGCCGTCGTCCCTCCCTTTCCCTTCCTTGAGGACGAGGTCAGGGACGGAGCCCTCGCCGATCCCCTGGTGAAGCTCCTGGAGCGTGACCGTCTGACAGGTGTAGTCCTGCTGAGACTGGGCAGGTACGCGGTTGGAGTCGTGCGCCGGGACGGACTCGTGGAGTCGAAGACGGGCTCCCGGTACGTCAAGCGGCGGCACAGGGCCGGGGGCTCCTCGCAGAGACGCTTCGAGCGGAGCCGCGAGCGGCTGGTGCGAGAGCTGTTCGACGCGGTCTGCGCCGTCACCGGCGACCTGTTTCGCCCGTACGGCAGGCGTCTGGAGCACATGCTCCTGGGCGGTGAACGTCACACCCTGAACGATTTCGTCCGGCGGTGCTCTACTGTGGCTGACCTTAGGGATCGCGGCCTGCGCCGTATACTGAGGGTCGACCGCCCCGGCCTGCAGGCGCTGCGACGGATACCGAACCAGGTCTGGGAGAGCCGAGTGCTATTTTTCGAGAGGGCTGACGGCGCAGACTGCTGAAGACACCGCTCGCCACGGCGACAGAACTACTGGGCAGTGTAGCCCCCGTCGACTATCAGCGGTGCGCCGGTGATGAAGGACGACTCGTCCGACGCCAGGAAGAGCGCCGCGTTTGCGACCTCCTCAGGTTGGCCGTATCTGCCCATCGGCGTCCGGTCGAGCGTTAGTCGCCGGGTCTCGTCGTTGGCTCTCAGGTCCGCCGTCAGGCTAGTAGCGATGTAGCCGGGGCAGAGGCAGTTTACCCGGATGCCCTTCTTGGCGTAGGCGAGAGCAAGCGTCCTGGTGAACTGGATGACCCCGCCCTTGGAAGGCGGGTAGGGATTGAAGCCGTCCCCGATCCCGACCGGGTAGCCGACGAGCGCCATAGTAGAGGCGAGGTTGACTATGGATCCGCCGCCGGAGCGCTCCATCTCAGGCACAGCGTGCCAGGAGACCATCCACGTCCCCTTCAGGTTGATGTCGATGACCTTGTCCCACGCCTCCTCCGGGGAGGCGTCTTTGAGCGAACCGTGGCGGCTGGTGATTCCCGCGCTGTTCAGCAGCACGTCGAGCCGCCCGTACCTGTCCACGGCGGCCCGCACCATCGCCTCCGCGTCGGCACCGTCCGTCACGTCGCCTATCGCCGTCGCCGCCTCCCCGCCGCCCTCTCCGATCTTCGCAGCCGTCTCCAGCGCGTCGGACTCGCTTCGGTCCGCCACCACGACGCGAGCGCCCTCGCGCGCGAACGCCTCGGCGGATGCCCGTCCGATCCCGGATCCCCCGCCCGTTACGATGGCAACCTTCGCTTCGAGTCTCATCGAAATCGCTCCTGTGGCAGCTGATACGCTGCCCATCATAGCGCCGCCGGAAGACGCCGGTAAAGCCGGTTGTCTAGCTGTGGGACTGCCAGCTCGTCGTCGGCCCCGAGACTATTACTCGAAAGGAACCACTTCGAGCTCTTCTATCCGCCCATCTTCAGTGAAGCGCCAGATGCCTATGTGGCCTTCGCGTAGGTCGCCGTTCGCGTCCCATTCCAGCGTGGCGGCGACGCCCTCGTAGTCGACCTCTCCACCCTCCGCGAGGATGCGAAGAGCAGCCGCAACGCCATCCGGGCCGGCGGTCACCACCTCGCCCGGCGCGCCTCCCACCGCGCGTAGCCGGTCGCGGATGGCCGTCCCGTCGACACTGTCGGCTGCCTGGGCTGCGAGTGCGAGCGCGATGGCGGCGTCGTAGGTCTCTCTGACGTAGGCGAAGGTAGGCAACCCGCCATATTCCGCGGCGTATGCGGCGTCCCACGCGGTAGAGGAGGCGCTGGCCGGAGAGGTTGCCCCGGCGGTGCCGTACATACCTCCGATGCGGTCGCCTCCGATCGCTGTGACCAAGTCAGGGCTCCTCAAAGCATCGCCGAAGGTGAACTGACTATAGAGGCCATGCTCGATCGCCTCGCCGATTATCACCTCGGCCTCCGCTTCGAAGGTGATTACGACAAGGGCCTGCGCTCCCCCACGCGCCGTCAGCCGCAGCTCGGGCAGGTAACTGGACTGGCCGGGCGCGACCGCAACGGAGCTGAGCGTCCCGGTCCAGGCTCCTTCGAACGACTCGAACAGACCCCGGCCCCAGGCGTCGTCCCGGTAGAGCAGACCAACGTTGTCGAAGCCCCGCTCGCGTGCGACTCGTGCGAGAACCGGCCCTTGGGCGCTATCCGATAACGCGGTACGGAAGAAGAAATCGCCGTCTTCGATATCGGTGAGCGTTGGTGAAGTGGCCGAGGGGCTTATGGTGGGCACACCCGCCGGTCCGGTTACGCGCTCCACTACGAGTAGCGCGTTCGCACTGGAGCTGGGGCCGACGATAGCGTGCACGCCCTCTTCCTCGATCATGCGCCGCGCCTCTTCCGCGGCTGCGTCCGGATCGAGGGTGGAATCGCCCACGACCACCTCGACCGGCTTCCCGAGCACGCCTCCTCCATCATTCACATGCTTGACAGCCAGGTCGAATGCCCGCTTTCTGTCGAAGGCTCGACCGGTAGAGCCTTCGCTGAAATTGAGCAGCAGGCCGATCCTCAGCGGACCGGCTTCATTCGCCGTTGGTGTTGCAGCCTGGCGCGCATCGGAGTCGCACGCAAGGATAGCGCCGATCAGCAGCGTCACCCCCGCCAACCGGGCAGCACGCATCCTCAAAGGCATCCTACCTCTAAACGCTCCCACCGTCCGCCGCGATAGACGATGACATGGCCGGGGCCGAGGACTCTCCAACCGTCATCGTCGAGTACGCACGCGGTCATGGCGTCGATTCCCAGCACCGTCAGACCGTCCGGAGCCGACTCGATGAGATCGGAGGACACTCTCTTCGGGTCGCTCCGCTCGTGGTGTGGGAGCGTGACCACCTCCACCAGACCCAGAGCCGCTCGCCACTCCCGGTATCGCATCCACGGGCCCATCACCATCGCGCCCGCGCTCGACACGACGATCGCCGCTCCGCGCGCCCGCGCCGCCTCGATCCGTTCCAGCAGCGCAGACCCCGAGAGGACGCGCAGCAGGTGGGCAGGGTCGCCGCCGGTGAGGTATACGACGTCGGCTCCGTCCACCGGCTGCACCATCTCCTCGTCGTTGGCGTCTTCAGGCTCGACGACCATCGACGCCGACGCATCGGCGCCCATCGCCGAGAAGTGGGCCACCCCGTTCGAGGCAGCCTTCGACGGATTCTGACGCGCTGCGGCGGTCGGGAGTATCAGGACAGATGGGCTCTCCTTGCCCGTGGCCTCGAGGATGGCTAGGTCCATCTCTCGGCAACCCGCCCTGAACTCGTCGCCGCCCACCAGCGCCACCGGCCCGCTCATAGACGACGGCCTCCTGCGTCTGAGTGAGGTTCATTCTAGCAGAAGTTGGTGCTACACTTGCCCAACCTGACCGGGTCGTAGAGACCCACGGGCGAGGATACGCGATATGAGGAGGACGGCGGAAGCCGCAGTCATAGGCGGCGGCGTCATGGGCTGCAGCATCCTCTACAACCTCGCCGCCCGGGGGGTGACCGACACGGTGCTCCTCGAGCAGAACGAGCTGGGCTCGGGCTCCACCAGCCGCTCCCAGGCCATCCTCAGGATGCACTACTCGAACGAGGTGACCGCGCAGCTGGCATGGCAGAGCCTGCCGATCTTCAGGGACTTCGAGCAGGTGACGGGGAACCCGTCCGGGTACGTCCGGACCGGCTACTTCCTGGCGGTGGACGAGGACGACCGTGACGCGCTGGTTGGCAACGTGACCATGCACCAGCGCCTCGGCATCCGCGCAGACGTGGTATCGCCGGACGAGGTGCGGCGGATATCGCCGCTCCTGGCAGCTGGGGAGGACGAGACCTTCGCCTACGAGCCCGAGTCGGGTTACGCAGACCCCTACCTGCTCACGACGGGCTATGCGAACCGTGCCCGCGATATGGGAGCGGCCGTGTTGACCGGTACGACGGTCACCGGAGTCGAGACAGCCGGCGGGAGGGTGACAGGGGTGACGACTACCGGCGGGACGATATCGACGCCGCTTGCGGTCGTTGCCGCTGGCCCCTGGTCCAAACCCCTGCTGGACCGGATCGGCGTGGATGTTCCCCTGAGCACCGTCAGACACCAGCTTGTCATGGTCGAGAGACCGGACGACACGGCCGACGGTCACCCCATCGTCGGGGACATCGTAAACGATCTCTCCACACGTCCGGATGCCGGCAACATCACGCTCGTCGGGGTCGGCGAGGACGAGTCCGTGGGGCCGGACGAGTATAACCAGGGCGTCGACATGGAGATGGTGCAGAGAGGAATGGAGGGACTTGCGAAGCGCATTCCGGCTACCGTCGGAGCGCGATTCCGCGGCGGCTGGTCGGGCCTGTTCACCATCACGCCGGACTGGCACCCGGTGCTCGACCGGGTCGAGGGCATCGAGGGGTTCTACTGCGCGGTCGGATTCAGCGGCCACGGCTTCAAGCTCTCGCCGATGATCGGCGTCGTGATGGCGGAGCTGATAACCGAAGGGAAGGTGACCTCCGTCGACATATCGATGCTCGACCTCGACCGCTTCAGAGAGGGAAGGCTGCTGTCGTCCAGATACAGGATGGCAGTGCTCGCGTAGAGAGTAAAGGAGAGAGGCATGAGCGCCATACTCGAACGCTACGTCCAGAGGTTCCCGAAGTCGGCTGAGCTCCATAGAGAGGCGCGCGAGGTGATGCCCGGTGGGGACATCTACCGTCCGCCCGATCCCTTTCCCGTATACGTCGATTCGGCCGAGGGCGCGATCAAGCGCGACTTGGACGGCAACGAGATCATCGACTATCTGATGGGGAGCGGCGCCCTGCTCCTGGGGCACGACCATCCCGCGATAGCCGATGCAGTCCGTGAGCAGGTCGGGCAGGGCATGCACCTGCTCTCAAATCGGCTCGCTATCCGCTGGGCCGAGCTCATCAAGGAGCTCATCCCCTCCGCAGAGCGCGTACGCCTCACCGCCTCCGGTACCGAAACCACGTACCTCGCGCTCCGCCTTGCGAGGGCCTATACAGGCAAGAAGAGGGTCGCCAAGTTCCAACGGCACTTCCACGGCTGGCATGACTATGTGGCGCCCGAGTCCGACCGCGCTACGACCGTCGGCATACCGGACGAGACCCTCTCCACGGTCGTAACCTTGGAGCCTGACATCGCGGCCGTCGAGCGACTGCTCGAAGATGATGACGACGTAGCGGCCGTCATCCTCGAGCCCACCGGAGCCCACTGGGGCCAGTTCCCCCTGCCCAATCCGCAGTTCCTGCACGACCTACGCGACCTGACGGCCAGGCACGGCGTCGTGATGATCATGGACGAGGTGATCACAGGCTTTCGGGCCTCCCGCGGAGGCGCCCAGGAGAGATTCGGCGTCCTGCCCGACCTGACCACACTGTCGAAAGTAGCGGGCGGCGGTCTCGCCGGCGGGGCCGTCGCGGGCAAGGCGGAGATACTGGACCTGATGGCCTCGCGGGACGACTCGCGACTGGTGCTCAACTCCGGCACCTTCAACGGCAATCCTCTCGTCGCAGCCGCCGGAATCGCCAGCCTGGAGCTGGTCGCAAACGAGCCCGTCAACGAACGCGCCGACACGATGGCCGAGCGCCTCAAGCGCGGCCTCGACGACGCGCTGATGAAGATGGAGGTGTCGGGACACGTCCACGGGATCGCGTCGATGGTCCATCTCGTCCTCGGAGTCGAGTGCAGCTGCGGCGGCGGCATATGCACCCTGCCGCACAGCGAGATAGAGGAGGCCACCGAGTCCGAGCGCGTCAACATGCTCCGCATGGCCATGCTCAACGAGGGAGTGGAGATGATGAGCGGCGGTCGCGGCTTTATGGTCTCCGCCGTCCATACCGAGGAGCAGATCGACTGCACCGTCGAAGCCTTCGAGAGGGCCCTCGCCAGTCTACGCGAGGAGGGCGTCGTAACCTAACGCGCGACACCTAGGACACAGATGCGCCTGGCAGGCAAGACCGCCATCATCACCGGCGCCGCTAGCGGCGTCCGAGGGGAGACTATGGGCTTCGGCGGGGCTGCTGCCCGGCTCTTCGTGCGCGAGGGCGCGAAGGTGGTCTTGGGCGACATCGATGATGGGGCGGGCCTTAAGACCGCCGCTCAGATCAGAGAGAACGGTGGCAACGCCCTGTTCGTACATCTCGACGTGACCCGCGATCAGGACTGGGGGCGCGCCGTGCACAAAACTCTGTCCAGCTTCGGACGCCTCGACGTTCTGGTCAACAATGCCGGCATCCCCGGTACCGACAACATGGAGCAGTCGACGGTTGAGACGTGGGACGCCCACATGGCGGTCAACGCGAAGGGCGTCTTTCTTGGCGCCAAGCACGCCGTCCCGGAGATGCGGCGGGCCGGAGGTGGATCCATCGTCAACATCTCCTCCTTCTACGGCATCGTCGGAAGCCCTGGCTCCCCTTCCTATTCCGCCTCCAAGGGCGCCGTCCGCATCTTCACGAAGTCGGCAGCCATCCAGTACGCCAGGGACGGCATCAGGGTCAACTCGATACATCCTGGACCCTGTCTGACACCGATGGGCAGCGGGGTGCTCTCCGCCGACCCGGAGAGACGCGACTCCATGCTCGCCCAGATTCCGGCCGGCAGGTTCGGCACTGCTGACGACATCGCGTACGCTATCCTCTACCTCGCCTCCGACGAGTCCTCGTTCGTCACGGGGGCGGAGCTCGTCATCGACGGCGGCATCACGGCCCGGTAGGGCCGCATCAAACGACGGAAGCCACAGCGTGACATATTCCACCGGAGATGTACCCGAGCGGCTGGCGACCGGCTTCGAGTTCACTGAAGGGCCTCTGTGGCACCCGGGCGAACACTGGCTCTTCGTAGACGTCTACCGCAACAGCATCCACCGGATGACGCCCGGCGGCGACGTCGAGACGATCAGGCGCGACAGCGGCGGCTCCAACGGGATGACCTTCGACCTGCAGGGCCGGCTGATCATCTGTGAAGGGGAGAACCGGCGCGTGGTGCGCCGTGAGGAAGACGGTACCTACACTCCCCTGATGGAGCGTCTGGGCAACAGGCGCCTCAACCGGCCCAACGACGTAGTCGCCCGCTCAGACGGAACCATATACTTCACCGACCCCGCGGGGCGCCTTTCCCCTGAGGAACGCGAGCTTGGCTACAGCGGCATCCACCTCATCGCCCCCGACGGCTCGACAGCCATCGCGACGAAGGAGGCCGAGTACCCCAACGGGCTCGCCTTCTCCCCCGACGAGACCCTCCTCTACGTGGCGATCAGCCGGCTCGACATGCGATGCGCCGAGACCAAAGAGCGAGGAGAGGTGTGCAGGCATCAGATCATCCGCGTATTCGACGTCGCAGCAGACGGGACCCTGACCAACAACCGGGTCTTCGCGGAGATGTCCTCCGCAGAGGAGGGGGTGCCCGATGGGATGAAGGTGGACGTGGAGGGACGCGTCTACTGCACCGGTCCCGGCGGCTGCTGGGTGTTCGACTCCGCCGGCAACCATCTCGGGTCGATCAGGCTGCCCGAGCTTCCCGCCAACTGTGCATGGGGCGGCCCCGACAACCGGACGATGCTCTTCACCGCACGCACGTCCGTCTACAGCCTGCGCATGGATACGCGCGGGACCGAACCGCCCGGCGCCGCGCGCCTCCGTAGCCGGCTCGGTTGACCACACCGACAGCCGGTGTTATCGTCCGGCCCATCCGCCGACAGGTCCAGGGTGCGCCGATGTCGATGAGAGTAGTTGGCTACACCGACAGGCTCAGCGTCCAACCCGGAGAGTCCATCCGGTTCATGGTAAGCTGCGAGGAGCCGAGCTACGAGGCTGACGTCGTACGGCTGATCCACGGCGACGAAGACCCGGCGGGGCCCGGGTTCAAAGCGGAGCCCGTCCAGACTCCCATCGATGGCCGGTACCCCGGCAGAAGGCAGCGGATCGACTCCGGCTCATACGTGATCGTTCTGGACCAGCCTGCCCTTGGGTTCACCGGCAGCTTCACTCTTCAGGCGTGGATCTATCCTACGCTTCCTCGGAAGGGCGTCCAGGGACTGATTACGAAGTGGTGCGCCGCCGCCGATGCCGGTTACGGCCTCTTCATAGACGAAGAGGGCGCCCTCGCCGTTTGGATCGGGGACGGAGAGGGGCGCGTCGAAAGGCACAGCACCGGAACACCGCTTAGAGAGTCGCAGTGGTGCTTCGTCGCCGGTGCCTACGACGCGGGAGCGGGCAGGGTACGGCTCTACCAGGAGCCGTCGGGCATATGGCCGGACGACGAGTCGCACAGCTCCATCGACGCCGGCACGGGGACTGCAGCCCCCGCCGTGAACGACGCTCCCCTGTTGATGGCGGCCTACTGGAAGGGCGGCAAGACGGGGACGGCCCGCGTCTCAGGCCACTACAACGGCAAGATCGACGGTCCGTGCGTCTTCGACCGTGCGCTCACCGCCTATGAGGTCCGGTCCCTTCACCGGGAGCGGAAGCCGGCGATACTGGAGGAGGCCGCCGCCCGGTGGGACTTTGCGCGCGACTTCACATCGGCGACGGTGACCGACGCATCGCCCAATGGCCTGCACGGCACAGCGATCAACATGCCCGGCAGGGCCGTCACCGGCCACAGCTTCAGCGGGAACGAGATCAACTTCAACCACGCCCCCGAAGAGTACGCCGCCCTCTACTTCCACGATGACGACCTCGAGGATGCCCGCTGGGAGGTCGACTTCGAGCTTGAGATCCCGGACACCATGAGAAGCGGGGTCTACGCCGCACGCCTCACGGTGGATGAAGACGAGAGAGAAGAGGACTACGTCCCCTTCTTCGTACGGCCCAGACGGGGAACCTCCTCCGCCCCAATCCTCTTCCTGGCCCCGACCGCCAGCTACCTCGCCTACGCCAATGCCCACTTCTTCGAGAACCCCCAGGCGCGCGAGCGCGTCTCGATGGTCATGGGCAGGGAGGTCCCCTACCCGGTACAGGTCCAGGACCGGTACATCGTCGAGAACCGACTGCTCAGCCTCTACGACCGCCACGCCGACGGTAGCGGCGTCTTCTACTCGTCAGCGCTGCGGCCCATCGCCAGCCTGCGGCCGAAGTACGACTGGCCGCGCACGGTGTTCGTCGACGGGATAGACTCTCATCCCCACCAGTTCACCGCCGACCTCTACCTGGTCGACTGGATGGAGGAGAAGGGCTACCAGTTCGACGTCGTCACCGATGGGGACCTACACCTCGAGGGAGAGGAGCTGCTGGCCCGCTACCCTGTCGTCGTGACCGGATCGCACCCGGAGTACTGGTCTGCTCAGATGCTCGACGCCCTCGAGTCCTACCTCTCCAACGGCGGACGCCTCATGTACCTGGGAGGCAACGGCTTCTATTGGGTGACCTCCTTCGACCCGATGCGCCCCCATGTGATCGAGGTCAGACGGTGGCACGCGACGGGCGCCTACGAGGCCGATCCGGGCGAGTACTACCACAGCACTACCGGAGAGCTCGGAGGACTGTGGCGCTTCAGGAACCGCGCCCCGCAGCGCGTCACCGGCGTCGGATTCACCGCACAGGGCCCGAGCGAAAGCCAGCCCTATCGACGGGGGCGGGACAGCTTCGATCCGCGCGCGGCCTTCATATTCGAGGGTATCGGGGACGACGAGCCGATCGGAGACACCGGCCTGATAATGGGAGGGGCGGCGGGCCACGAGCTCGATCGCGCCGATACTGCCCTGGGCACACCTCCCCACGCCCTCGTCGTCGCAACCGCGAGGGGCTTCTCGGATGGATACCAGCACTGCGTCGAGGAGGTGCTCGCCAGCGACTCACGCCAGGGCGGTACAGTCAACCCTCTCGTCAGGGCCGATATGGCCTACTTCGAGACGCGGGCGGGCGGAGCCGTCTTCTCCGTCGGCTCCATCGCCTGGTGCGGCTCTCTCTCCCACAACGACTATGACAACGCCGTATCTCGCATCACCGGGAACGTGCTGAAGAGGTTCTCAGCCGAGGACCCCATCCCGAATCCGACCGGCGCCTCGTGAAGGCGTTTCTTGACATCGGCGCGATCTTCATATATAAGGACGGATAGGAGCGAATAAGGGGGGCAATATGCTTAGACATTCTGTCTATCTGCTATCACTACTCGCTGTAGCGACACTAATCGTAACCGTCGCTTGCGGTGGCGACGCGGAAGAGGAGGCAGAGCCCGCCGTCGCACCTGTGCCAACCAACACACCCGCCGCGGCCGCAGTTGCGCCGACCGTGGCTCCGACTGCCGTCCCGCCCACCGCGGTCCCGGTCGCCATGTTCGAGCCCGGCTCTTCCATTGCGGACATATTGGCCGGTGAAGAGATCGGCGATGTCGACTCCGAGAAGTTCAACAAGAACCGGTTCGGCGGCGTGATCAGATGGGTGCCCCAGGGCTCCGTCGGAAACATGGACTCCATGTTCTCCTCGAGCGCTGTCGGCAGAGGCATCAACTGGCACTTCCAGGATCTGTTGGCCTCGTGGAACGCCGAGGGCGTCGTCTCGCCCGACCTGGCGGACAGCTGGACGGTAAGGGAGGACTCCTCGGGCGCCCACTACACCTTCGTTCTGAGGGAGGGACGCAAGTGGCACGAGGGCGGCAAGCCGCTTCCTGAAGACGTCGAGGCCAGCATCCTCCGCTGGATGAGCAGGGACACCAGCTTCGCCCCCATCATAGAACCTCTCTGGCAGAGCTTCGAGAAGGTAGATGACGACACGTTCATCATCCACCTGAGCGAGCCCACGGGAATCCTGATGACGGGCCTGGGCTACGTCGGCGGCCTTCAGGTCAACATGATGCCGAAGGCCATAGTCGACAAGTATCCGGATGACCTGGCCCAGGAGTTCAACGGCTCTGCGCCGTACATGTTCAGGAGCTGGGACCCCGGCAACGAGATATTCTTCGACCGGTTCGACGGATACGTGCCCCGGACGGAGGAGCCTGGCTACAGGGCCGGCGCCGAGCTCGGCTACTTCGCCCAGATGAACATAGTGGAGATACCCGACCAGGCGACGCGCGTCGCCGCCGTCGTCACCGGCGCGGTGGACGCCCTGGACGTGGTCTCCGGCGACTTCTACGAGGAGGCCATCAAGAACTCCGACAAGGTGGCCGTCCACGTCGGCATCCCTGGGGCGCAGCCCTACATCGGTATGAACCCCAGCAACCCGATCCTCGGCTACAGCGAGAAGGGCAGCCTCGTCCGCCAGGCGATCGCGGCGGCCGTCAATGCCGAGGACATCATGAAGGGCTATGGCGACTCGTCGCTCTGGTTCCTCTGTCCGGCTCTGATGCACTGCGGGACCCCATGGGGAGAGCCCACCACGAATACCGACTTCTACAATCAGAACAACCCGGAGAGGGCAAGGACGCTGCTCGAGCAGGCGGGATACGCCGGCGAGGAGATCAGGATCGTAGACCCGACAGACTTCCCCACCATCCACCCGATAGTGCTGCCCCTGAAGCAGGCGCTCGAGAACGTGGGCATGAATGTCAAGGTCGAGGCGGTGGACTGGGCCGGCGCGCTCGCGCTCGTCGCCACCGCCGAAGGGTGGGACATCTTCACCACCTGGGCCAGCTCCGCCGGCTACCATCCCCTGTTTGCCGTCGCCTTCCGGACCTACGCGGAGGACAAGGACATAGCCGATGCGGTCGGTGTCTGGGGATACCCGGTCGGGAGAGGGTATGAGACCGGGGACAAGATGGAGCAGCTGAAGAAGGATTTCGTCGCGGCCACCACGAGAGAGGAGCAGCTAGCCGTCACCAAGAAGATGGCCGATCTCGCCTGGGTCGACCCCGTCTGGGTCCCCTTCGGCCAGTTCTACCAGCTGCGCATGTACGACAAGGACATCATGGACGTGGATGTGCGCGGCGCCCCTGTGGGCGGGCCAATGTACCTCAACCAGTGGTGGTCCGACCCGGCGAGGACGGCCGAGGATCCCCGTTAGAGCGCTCTAGGCATCCCATCCTGGATAGGCACCTAGAGAGGTCCCGCTCCCATGTGCGGACGGGGCCTCTCTAGCCGCAAGGGATTCTCGTCAGGGTTTTACCCGCCGACCTCGACGATCATCTCGATCTCGACGCATACGCCACCGGGGAGGGAGGCCATCCCGACCGCCGACCTGGCGTGCCTGCCGACGTCGCCGAAGAGCTCCACCAGCAGATCGGACGCGCCGTTGGCGACGGCCGGCTGGTCTCCGAACTCCGGCGTGCAGTTGACCATGCACAGCAGCTTGACCACCCTCGTGATCCGATCGAGGTTCCCCAGCTCCTCCTTGAGAGCGGCAAGCAAGTTCAGCGCGGTCACCTGCGCTGCCTCGTAGCCCTGCTCTATAGTAAGGTCCCCGCCTAGCTTGCCGGTGATCATCGTCCCGTCGGGGCGCCGCGCCACGTTGCCGGCCGTGTACACCAGCCCCGCGCTGGGCACGGCGACCGTCGGGACGTAGTTGCCTCCGGGCGCGCCGAGCGGCGGAAGCTCGTGGCCCAGCTCTCTGATCCTGTCCTCAATAGCTCCCATCTGTACACTCCTCCCTGGACTCCTGTGAGCCGTGCATCACTCCTCGATCTCCACGATCATCTCGATCTCGACCGGGATGTTGTTCGGCAGCGAGGCCATGCCCACTGCGGACCTGGCGTGCCTTCCCCTGTCTCCGAAGACCTCGACGAGCAGGTCCGAGCAGCCGTTGGCGACGGCCGGCTGGTCTCGAAACTCCGGCGTGGAGTTTACCATGCTGAGGAGCTTGACGATCTGCTTGACCCTGTCGAGGTCTCCAACTGCGCCCCGCAGCCTCGCCAGCAGGTTGATTCCGGTCAGGCGCGCGGCCTCATAACCCTCCTCGACGGTCAGGTCCTGTCCGAGCCTGCCCGTGGGCGACGTACCGTCCGGTCTGTCCGCCGGCCCCAGTCCTGCGAGATACAGCAGGTTTCCGGTGCGTACGAAGGGTACGTAGCTGGCTACCGGAGGCGGCGCGTCCGGCAGCGTGATGCCGAGCTCCGCAAGTCTCTCCTCTGTTCTGGACACGAGTCACCTCCTGGGTCTTCTCTCTCGAGGGAGTAACGCTCCGTGCGGCGGCTCGTCCAGGGCGTGGCAGCCCGCGCTGCATCCTTAGACGAGGGTCAGTATTCGTGCCGGGTTGTCCACCAGTATCGCGGCCACCTGCTCTTTTGAGAGGCCCTTTCTGACCAGTCCCGGCGCAATGTGCTCTAGGATGTGGGCCCATCCATGGCCTCCGTAGCGGACAAGGCGGTGCTTGGTGCAGATGTCGTGCGCGATCACGACGCGGTTGCCGAAGCCGTCGTTCACCAGGCGCACGATGAAGTCCATCCTCTGAGCGTCGCTGGGCATGTCGATCTCCGAGAGCGGATAGTGCGACGACTCCAGTCCGAACAGGTCGTACTCCAAGTAGCAGCCGCTCTGTGCGATCTCGGTGAGCACGTCGTAGTCGGTCGTCGTCCTGTCCAGATGCCCCATGATGACTCGGCCCAGATCGGCACCGGACTCGGACAGCACGTCGAGCGCCTCCCTGGGAGCCGCGTCGTCTCTGCCGGGGTGTATCAGGATCGACGCTCCCGTCTCCTGCTGGGCGGCCGCCGCCCCCTGGAGCACCTTGCGCTCGTTCGGAGTGAGCGGCCACGAGCAGCCGATCTCCCCTATGATGCCGGCCCTTACTCCTGTGTCCCCCACTCCGGTCTGGATCTCCTCCACGATGCGGCGGGCGACATCGGCTTCAGTCATATCGTCCATCTCGGACGGGTGGACGATACCCACGTAGTAGCCCGCGCCCATCACGATGTTGAGCCCGGTTGCCCGGGAGATCCGGGCGAGCGCCCTCGGGTCGCGGCCTATGCCGAAGGTGGTGGCGTCGACGATCGTGCCTCCGCCGCCGCGCTTGTAGAGGGCCGCCTCGGCGATCGTCGTATCCTCGTCGTCGAGCATCAGGTTGTCGCGATTGTCGAACCAGTTGCGGCGGATCCATCCGAGGAGGCCCATCGTGACGGGGGCGTATGCGCGTCGGAGCTCCGTGGCCTCGGCCGGCGGGTTGAACATGCACCGGAAGTCGATGAGCAGATGCTCGTGAGTCATCGTCGGGCCGAGCTCCGCCGGCGGGACCGGCCCAAGCACCGTCTGTACGAGGCCGGCAAGGTCGCTCTTAGCCAAGGATATCCTCCTGTCGGGGACTGGCCCGGAGCCTAGCATCGGCCCCCATAGGCGTCAAGAGACGGCGGCGCCCTTCACGCGATCCGGCGATAGCTCGGATAGACGGCGGAGAAGACCAGGGTGAAGGCTACGAGCAGCAGCCCGCTCAGCATCAGCGAAAAGGCAGTACCGGTGAACTCCGCCAGGATGCCGAACGGCACTCCGCTCAGAGGCATCACTCCGAAGCTCATCATCGCGATGCTCATCATCCGTCCGCGCATCTCGCGTGAAGCGTGCATCTGGATGAGCGTCATGTTCAGCGACATGAAGACGGAGTTCAACAGTCCGACCAGCATCAGCAGTGGTATGGCATGGAGGTAGCTCGACGTCTGGGCGAATGTGGCCAGCGCCACGCCCCACAGGAGGCAGAACAGCAGCAGGAAGGCGCCCCTACGGTTGAAGTTGCGCATCGAGGCCAGGATCAGCGTCCCGATCAGCGCGCCCACGCCCATCAGCATCATCAGTATCCCCAGGTCCTCAGAGCCAATGTCCAGCGCCTCGCGTCCCCACGCCGGCAGCAGCGCGTAGTAGGAGTAGCCGAACAGCGCCGGAATGAAGGACATGATGATGAGACCCAGCCGGGTCGGGTCCTGGGCCACGTAGGAGAGGCCGGCTCCGATGTCGCCCCTTACCCCCATGCCCGAACGGGCCGCCGGCTCGGACCCGGCGCGCACCATAGCCATCGACAGGGCGGAGAAGATGTACATGACAGTGACGAGGTAGAATACCGCCCACGTGTCGATGAAGAGAATCAGGAATCCCGCCGCGGCGGGGCCTATCACCCGGGTCAGGTTCATGCTGGAGTTGTTGACGGATACGGCGTTCATCAGTCGGGACTCCGGCACGATGTCCGAGATGATCGCCTGGCGGCTGGGCATGTTGAACGCCATCATCGACCCGTTGACGAAGCCGATGGCCATCACCTGCCAGAAGACGATGAGGCCGGTTGCGTCCAGGGTGGCCATCGTGAAGATCATCACCGCGTTGCCGCCCTGGCTGAAGATCACAAGCTGTCGTCGCGGGATCCGGTCGGCCATCGCCCCTCCGAGCAGAGATACGACGGTGATCGGCGCCGTGAACGACACTATCGACAGGCTCAGGGCTAGAGGCGAGTCGTCCATCAGCTCGACCACCAGCCAGGACTGGGTGACTAGCTGCATGTTCATGCACATGAAGGAGGCGAACGAGCCCAGAAAGACCCAGCGGAAGTCCCGGTACATGAGGGACTCGGCGACCGGAAGGCGTCGTAGGAACGAGAGCGGGCTGAAGCCGGGGCGCGTCGGGACGACACCGGCCTCGATGTCCGGAGACGTCTCTTCTGTAATTCCCGTATTCAAAAGGGAGAGCGGAGCCCCCGGTGTCATCCAGGCGGTCGAATCAGCCTACATGCGGCGGACGGCGACGGTCAAGGAGCATCCCGCGCTGGAGCGACAGCGTGGCCACGATGGCGACCGCGGCCAGCGCCACCATCAACGCGAAGGCCCCGTCGTAGCTGTCCCACCGGTCGAAGATCACCGCTCCGATGAGGGCGCCCAATCCGCCGGCGATCTGGTGCACCGCGTTGATCAGCCCGCTGACGGCGCCCAGCCGTGACGGGCCGAACAGGTTGCCGGCGAAGACGACCGTGAGCGGCGCCGTCATCAGGAAGGTGAAGCCGTACAGGAAGGCGAAGGCTGCGATGGCCGGAGTCTCCTGAACGAACAGGATGAAGGCGAATACGGGCAGCCGGACCACGAAGCACAGCATCACCGGCCTCGTCACACCGAACGCGTCCGAGAGGAAGCCGGAGGTCAGGACGCCGATCAGCCCCAGGACGCCCATCAGCGCCAGGACGTTCCCGGCCAGCAGTCCGCCCATGCCCTGGTCTATCGCGAAGGCCACCACATGGGTCGCCACGAAGAAGTCCTGGAAGCCGCACACCCCGTATATCACGATCAGCAGCCAAAGCTCTCTGGAGGCGAGGATGCCGCGTATGGGAGCGGCGGCGGTGGACCGAGGGGTAGCGGAGACGGGGCTCTCCGGTCCCTCTTTAGGAGAAGAGACGCAGCACGAAGCCGGAGGACGGGACCTGACCGCGGCCAGCACCAAGGGCACCACTACGATCAGGTTGGCCGCTCCCAGTACGGCGTACGACGTCCTCCAACCCAGAGAGCTCAGCAGCGAGGCGAGCACCGCGATGATCACCAGCTGGCCTATGGCGTTGCCCGAGACTGCGACGCTGTTCGCGAACCCTCGCCGCCGGACGAACCATCGCGATATCATTACGCTGACCGTCGGGATTGACGTGGCGGCGTGTCCAACGGCGTAGACCAGCCCGTAGACGACGAATAGATGCCAGTAGGACTGTACCTGTCCTGTCAGCCCTATGCCGACTGCCCCTATGAGCCCTCCGATCGCGAGCACCGAGCGTATGCTGTACCGGTCGACGAGCCGCCCTGCGAGGGGCATCGCGATGGCCGAGACCAGCATGAAGGCCGCGAGCGCCAGTGAAAGCTCCGACCGGCTCCATCCCAGATCGTCCGTCATGGGCTTGAGCATCAGCCCGAAGGCGTAGCGTGTGCCGCTGTTGAAGAACAGCACGGCGAATCCCGTAGCCAGCACTATCGAGCTGTAGTCGAGCCTGCTCAGAGCGGCCCGTAGGTCCCGCAAGCGTGGTCTCCCGATCCGGCCTCACGACGTCATTGAGTCGGGACAGTAGCACCGCCCTCTCCGGTACGTCAATGGCGCCGATGCCCGCGTTGCGCTTCCAGTTGACCGACACTACAATCGGCACGTCGCGCCATAGGTAGATGGAGGGGGATCGAGATGTTTGCAGATATGGTCGAAGTCACAACACCGGAGGGCATTCCTCTGTCAGGTGCCTACTTCCTTCCTGGGAGGCAGGACCAGTCGCTTGCCATCGACGCCCTCCTCTTCTTCCACGGCGATGGAGGCCACTTCTACAGCAGCCTCTACCTTGGACTCGGCGAGAGGTTTGCGGAGCGGGGAGTCGCCTTCCTGAGCGCAAACCGGCGAGGCCACGACCACGTCTCCAACGGCGTCAGGGGCGGACCGCTTGCTGGCTACGCCCACGAGTCCGTCGACGACTCCAGGGCCGACTTCGGCGCCTGGCTCGAGCTTCTCCGACAGAAAGGACACCGTCGCATCGCCATTGGAGGCCACAGCGGCGGAGCTGTACGCGCGACCTACGCCCAGGCCGAGGGGCGGTTCGAGAAAGTCGTCGCCGTGGTCCCCGTCTCTCCCGGCGAATACAACCACCAGGGGATAGTCGATCTCCACGGCAGGGACTTCACCGGCCCCTTCCAAGAGTCCGAAAGAGCCCTGGCCGAGGGTCGTCCGGACAGTTACCTCCGTCCTGGCGTCCCATGGGGCTCGCTATGGACCGCTCGGACCTACGTCGACTGCTTCAACCCCGACAATCGCTACAGCGTGACCGTCCACGCCGCCAACACCGGTCGTCCGACACACTTCATATTCGGTGCTGAGGAGTGCTCGATCGGGGGCCCAGACGAGTTGCCGGTGTGCGGAGCCGCCCAGCGCAGCCTCTCGGCCGCTGGCTATCCCCACGTCGAGATCAGCGTCATCGACGGGGCCAACCACGGCTACGCCGGCCGCGAAGAGCAGCTCTTCCAGACGATCTTCACCTGGCTGCGCAGCCTGTAACCTCCGTCTTGCCATAGCTCTAACTCCACCGAATAGGGCATTGCAGCGTGTCGATCTCGGTTCAATCTCCCCTCTGCCGCCCATCCATCAGCTACTCTAGGCCCTTGACAGCCCACCCCTCGGGGTTACAATCTGCCCTGTCCCCGCGAGCGCAGGCCTGGCCCGGTCTGCGCCTGGCGGACACCACTAACCCCCTCGGGAGGCCAACATGAACGGAGCCGAGATCATCAGTACGGTCCGGGGCGGCGGAATAGTCTACGGCACGATGCTGAGCCTGAGCAGGAACCCCCGGTGGGGAGCTCCCATGGCCGACTTCGGACTCGACTACGTCATCATCGACACCGAGCACTCGCCGAGGGGCAGAGACGACGTCGCCGACTTCATAGCGGCCTTCACCTTCAGCGGTGTAGCACCCATCGTGCGGGTGCCTATCCCGGACTCCCACTACGTCACGATGGCCGTGGACGCGGGAGCGCACGGCGTGCTGGCCCCCTACTGCGAGACAGTGGAGGAGGTGAAGGAGGTGGTAGCCGCCTGTAAATGGCGCCCCCTCAAGGGCGCGCAGGTGCGAAGGGCCGTCGAGACCGGCGAGCTTCCCAGCGAAGCCACCAGGAGGTACCTGGAGGAGCGGAACGCCAACAACGTCTGCATCATAGGCATCGAGAGCGTCCCGGCGATAGAGAACCTTGACAACATACTCCAGGTGAACGGCATCGACGCGATCTTCGTCGGACCCAACGACCTGACCATCTCTCTCGGCATCCCCGACGACTACGGCCATCCGGACTACGAGGAGGCGATCAGGACGATACTCCGGGCCTGCAAGGAGCGCGGCGTCGCGACCCTGGTCCACCACCAGACGGTCGAGCTGAGCCAGAAGTGGCTCAAGGAGGGCGCAAGGTTCGTCCTGTACAGCAGCGACTCCCGCACCATGCACAACGGCTTCCGCAGAGAGTTCGGCGCCATCAAGAGCGTGGGGGAGGATCTGGGCCAGGCCGCCGCCGAGGTCGGCGAGTCCAGAGAGGTGATATAGCGGTGACGTGGGACTTCAGGCTCGTGGACGGTCCCTATGGAGGGACCACCGAGGGTCCGGCTTGGGACGGAGCCGGCCTGCTGTTCACCCACATCCCGAGCAGCCGGATCATGCGGTACGACCCCGCGCGGGGCACGTCGAGCGTCTATCTCAAGCAGACCAACCACGCCAACGGCCTCATGCTCGACCGGGACGGCGCGCTCTATGCGTGCGAGGGCGGAGCTCGCCGCGTGGTCAAGTACTCGTCGGGCGGCGTCGAGGTCATCGCCGACTGCTTCCAGGGGAAGCGCCTAAACATTCCCAACGACTTGGCGATCGACGACCGCGGCAGGGTGTGGTTCACCGACCCGTTCTACGAGGGAGCCGGAGGAGCCTGGAGCGAGGACCCGGCGAACAAGGACCTGGACCACGACTCGGTCTACAGGGCCGACCCGCAGCCCGGCGGTACGTGGAGCATCTCGCGGGTGACCTTCGACACGACCCGTCCGAACGGGCTTCTCTTTTCCCTCGACCACCGTACTCTGTACGTCGCGCAGTCGGACCGGGGACTGGATCGGAAGCGGGAGCTACGCGCGTATCCGGTGAGGGAGGACGGCAGCCTCGGTGAGCACGAGGTGCTGCACGACTTCGGCGCGGCCAGAGGGATCGACGGCATGGTGCTCGACGTCGAGGGCAACATCATAGCCACGGCCGGTAACCGTCAGCGTGGCCCCGGACCGGCGGTCTACGTCTTCTCCCCGTCCGGCGAGGTGATCGAGGTCCATACGATGCCCGAAGACCAGCCCACCAACTGCACCTTCGGTGGAGATGATCTCTCCACCCTCTACGTGACCACCGGGGAGGGTCATCTGCTGGAGGCTGAGACCGAGCGCCGGGGCAGATTGTTCTATCCGCCAGTCTAAGCTGCGAAGAAGACTGATTTGCACAGAAGGGAGGACACCGCGTGCCTGACGAGACGATCCGCATAGGACTGATAGGAGCCGGGGACAACACCAGGCTCCGCCACATTCCGGGCTTCAGAGAGATGGACGGTGTCGAGCTGGTCAGCGTCGCCAACCGGAGCTGGGCCTCCAGCCAGCGGGTGGCGGACGAGTACCGGATTCCCGCCGTATATGACAGCTGGCAGGAGCTGATAGACGCGGACGACACCGACGCCATATGCATCGGAACATGGCCGTACATGCACAAGACGATGGTGCTGGCCTCGCTCGACGCCGGCAAGCACGTCCTGACCGAGGCACGGATGGCGATGAACGCCGCCGAGGCCCATGAGATGCTGGACGCCTCCAGGCGGAGGCCGGACCTGGTGGCCCAGATCGTGCCCGCTCCCATGACGCTCAGGGTCGACCGGACGATCAGGGAGCTGATCGCGGACGGGTATATGGGGGACGTCCTGTCCGCCGATATCGTGGTCCATCAGGGCGGCTTCGTGGACCGGGACTCGCCCTTCCACTGGCGGCACGACCGGGGCCTGAGCGGGTACAACATCCTGCAGATGGGCATCTGGTACGAGGCGGCGATGCGCTGGCTCGGCCCGGCGGAGAGCGTCATCGCGGTCGCGCGCGTCAACGTCCCGGCCAGGAGGGACGAGACCGGCGCCCTCAGATGGATCACCGTGCCCGATCACGTCGAGGTCCTCTGCGAGATGGCCTCCGGTCCCGTGATGCGGATGCGGATGAGCACGATCACCGGCCTCGCGCCCGCCGACGGCATCTGGCTGTTCGGCAGCGAGGGCACGCTGTGGGTCGACTCCGAGACGATGACGCTCCACGGAGGCCGTCGCGGCGACGAGGCGCTGCGGGAGATCGAAATACCTCTCGAGAAGCAGGGAGACTGGCGTTGCGAGGAGGAGTTCATCCGCGCGATCCGCGGCTTGGAGCCGGTCACCCACACGAGCTTCGAGGACGGCGTCAGATACATGGAGTTCACCGAGGCGGTATCGCGCAGCGCCCAGGCGGGCCGGAAAATCCATCTACCGCTGTGAGTTTTTTCCGGCGGATAAGTGAAGGTTGAGAGGAGGGTTGCGTCAGGGTGAGATATGAAAAACTCTTCTCCCGCAATCTGCCCGCCGAGGTGGAGTCCCATCCCGGCCTCCAGGCGGACACCAAGTACGTCTTCTCGATAACCTACACCGATCCGGACACCGCGCCCTACGAAGGGCTGGTGGAGGCGGTGCGGGAGGCCGTCGCCAGGAACGGAAGGGAGCTCGCAGCCTACCCGCCGTCACAGGGCCACGAGGGGATGCGCGGCCTCATCGCCGACCTGCTGCGCGAGAACCGCGGCTTTGTCGCCGACGTCGATTCGATATTCCTGAGCAGCGGCGCGGGCGGCGCGATCCAGACGATCCTCGACGCCTTCATCGACCCGGGGGACGTCGTCCTTGCCGAGGAGTTCACCTATCTGGGCACTCTCAGGATGCTGCTCGCGCGCCGTGCCGAGGTGGTCCACGTCCGCACGGACGAGTACGGCATCGACACCGCCGCCCTGGAGAGCGCGGTCAATAGCCTCATCGCAGAGGGCAGGCGGCCGAAGATGGTCTACACCATCCCCGTCTACCAGAACCCGATGGGCATGACGCTCAGCCTGGAGCGCCGCGAACACCTGCTGGACATATCCCGCCGCTACGGCATCCCCATTCTCGAGAACGACTCCTACGCCGACTTCAGGATCGACGGCCCGCCCCTGCCGCCCGCGATGGCCGGGATGGACGGCGAGGACTCTGTCATCTACGTCTCGGCCTACACGAAGCTGCTGGGCTGCGGCCTGAGGCTCGGCTACGCCGTCGTCCCCGACGAGGTCAGAGAGACGCTGGCACGCCACGGCTTCGGCGCCTCTCCGAGCCACCTGGCCGCGATGGCCGTCCACGGCTACCTCAGCGCGCACGGCGAGAGCTACGTCGAAAGGGTCAGGACATCCCTGAAGCTGAAGCGCGACGCCATGCTGGCCGCGCTGGGAGAGCACTTCGGCCCAGGCTGCGAGTGGAGCACGCCGCACGGCGGGATGATGGTGTGGGTGAAGCTTCCCGAAGGGGCCGACACTTGGACCGCCCTCGACAAAGCGGTCGCGGCGGACGTGAAGTACAACCCCGGCCCCGTGTTCCGCGCCAGGCGCGACGGCAGGAGATACCTCCGGCTCACCTACAGCCACAACACCCCCGACGAGATCAGGGAGGGAGTCGCCATCCTGGCCGGCGTCTTTTCGAAAGAGGGATTTTTCTAGGTGAGGGAGCCGTCGATTAGCAGTCCAGGCTACGCTACGAATCGGAGCTTGACGCCGCAAGCGGCGGACACCTTGGCAAGGGTGTCCAGCCTGGGATTACGACGGCCGGACAAGGCGCGTGACAGGGCCACGCGGTCCAGTGCGGCCTTCTCCGCAAGCCTCGATACGCCCCCCTGCGCCTCGGCGACGTTGCGGAACGCCTTCATCAGCAGACGGGGGTCGTCGCCCATCTCTTCGACCGCCACATTCAGATACGCAGCAATGTCTTCAGGTGTCTTGAGGTAGTCGCTGGCTCTATGTTCTTGTACCGGCATCTCGTCCCTCCTGCCTGTACTCACTCCAGAGGATCTGAGCATTGCGGATGTCCGCGGATTGGTGCGCTTTCGTTCCTCCGCCCAACAGAACCACGAGCACGTCCCCATCGCGCCCATAGTAGACGCGGTATCCAGGGCCAAAGTCGATACGAAGCTCGGAGACTCCTTTCCCAATCCGCCTGTGATCGCCTAAGTTACCGAGCTCAACGCGGTCGATGCGGGTCTGAATTCGAGCACGCACCTCGGCGCTCTGCCGTCGAAACCACCTATCGAAGGGTTCCTCCCTTCATGTGTAACGTACTGGACGACTCTTATCATAGCCCCACTGTAGCCAATAGGCTACAAAAGATTGATGGGCCGCGCAAGAGGGGTATGATTGACCAATCGGTGACGCGAGAGACCACTCCAACGACTCTCCCATGACCTACGTCGCTGACCTGCATCTCCACTCTCCCTACGCGATGGGGACGAGCAGCAGGCTCAGCTTCGAGAGTCTCGCCCACTGGGCCGGCAAAAAGGGCATACACCTGCTGGCGAGCGCCGACTTCACCCATCCGGCCTGGTTCGATGAGACCCGCTCGAAGCTCCATGACGACGGCGACGGCCTCTTCACGTACGCCGGCGTCAGGTTCGTGCTGGGCACCGAGCTGAGCTGCGTCGCTCCGCAGGGAGAGAGGTCGAGGCGAGTCCACGTCCTGGCCTTTGTGCCCGGCTTCGACGCCGTCTCACGCATCAACGCCCGCCTCGCCGATTACGGCAGACTCGACGCCGACGGCCGACCCGTCCTCCGTATGACTCCGAGGGACCTGCTCCTGCTCCTCCTAGACGTCGATCCCCGCTGCCTGCTCATTCCCGCCCACGCCTGGACTCCGTGGTACGGCATCTATGGCTCCAAGTCCGGGTTCGACTCCCTGGAGGAGTGCTTCGGAGACGCCGCCGGGCACGTCTACGCCATCGAGACCGGCCTCTCCAGTGATCCGGCGATGAACTGGCAGGTGTCCGAGCTCGACAGTCGGTCCATCGTCTCCTTCTCGGACGCCCACTCACCGCAGAAGATGGGGCGCGAGCTGACGGTGTTCGGCGGGGAGCTCAGCTACGACGGGCTCGCCGAGGCGCTGCGCTCCCAGCGCATCGAGTACACCGTCGAGTTCTTTCCCGAGGAGGGAAAGTACCATCACTCGGGACATCGGAAGTGCGGCGTGTCGCTCTCCCCGCGGGAGGTGGCGGTCAATGGGCCGCGGTGTCCCGTCTGCGGACGACGCCTCACTCTGGGCGTCCTTCAGCGCACGGAGGAGCTCGCCTCCACGCCCGTGAACGCCGGGCCGGGAAGAGACGGCCTCGTCCGGTCGGACAGCGGACGACCTCCCTTCAGGAACCTGGTCGGGTTGGCCGAGATTCTTTCCCAGGCATTGGGCGTTGGAATTAACACCAAGACCGTTCGCAACCACTACGACCGGCTGGTCGGCGAGATCGGGAACGAGCTGGCCGTTCTGGTATGCGCATCGCTGGACGATGTGGAGCGGATTGCAGGCGACAGGGTTGCGGAGGGGGTCGGGAGGGTACGCAACGGAGAGCTGACCATCGAGCCCGGCTACGACGGCCGGTACGGCTCCGTGCGCATCTGGTAGACGTCTTCTCTCCTCTGGCAAGACCGCCATACCGGCCAAAGCCGGTATCCAGAATCAGCAGTCTCGGATTGGCAGGATCCAGAGGTCTCTCGACGGGAGAGGAGCGAGGGTGAGGGTGAATCTTATTCCTCGGTCCCTCTCTGACGCGGCCTCCGCAGCAGGAAGGCGGCCACTACCACGAGCGGTATCGCTACGATGACCAGGCCGAGCACGCCGACGGCCGCCGCAGGGCCGAGTCCGATCAGGTCGTCGATCGTGTGCTGTATCCAGGCCAGCAGCTCCGGGTCTCCGGGCTCGGAGTGATGGCCGGCGATTCGGACATCGACACCCGGCGTCGAGAGGCGAAACATGTCCTAGCCGCCTCCGCTGGCTGCTCCCGCCGGCTGGGCGGCGTATCTCGCCGAGTACCGCCTCTCTCCGATGCTGAAGGAGGCGATGCTGGCGCCCAGGAGCAGCGATCCGGCGATGGCGAAGGGCACTTCGTACGCGCCGAACACGTCGTAGAGCACGCCTCCCATCACGATGCTGACGGCCCCGCCCATCTGGTGGGCGAAGTTGGTCATGCCCCCCAGGGTGCCCAGCGTGCGGAGCCCGTAGATGTCGGCCGTCAGCGACGAGGTCAGCGGAGCGGAGGCGATCCACGAGATGCCCGCAATCATCGCGAAGCCCCATATCCCGAAGACGCCGGGCGCCAGGACCAGCATCGCGTACGCCAGCCCGCGCACGCCGTATACGGCGCTCAACAGGTATCGACGCTCGAACCTGTCGGACATCACGCCGACGCTCAGCACCCCGACGACGTTGAGGCCGCTCATCAGCCCGAAGGCCAGCGCGGCCGTGCCGAGGGAGAAGCCGCGGTCGACGGCGAAGGGGACGTAGTGGAACGATATGATCGCCGTCGTCATGCCGCAGACGAAGTAGGCGCCGCTGAGCTGCCACATCGGCGCGGACCGGTACGACTCGCGCCAGTGGTCGGCATCCAGCGGGCCCCTGGGGCGCGAGGCGGCCGCGGCCGCACTTCTCCCGCCACTTCTGGCCGACGCGCCATCGGGCGCTTCGCCCACGTCCGAGGGATCGTCCCGTATCAGCAGCAGAGCCATCGGGACTCCAAGCGCGAGCACGATCCCTCCCAGGACCACCCACGTCGGCCGCCAGTCGACGAGCTGAATCAGGTAGGCCGTGAAGGGCGTCAGCACCAGAGCTCCGGCCGACGCCCCGGCGGTGCTTATGCTCATCGCTATCCCGCGTCGGCGGTAGAACCACTTGGCCAGCACGGCGTGCACCGTGACCAGCGACGCCCCTCCTGAGACGACCGAGATCACGATGCCGTACAGCAGGATCAGCTGCCATAGGCTGTCTATCATGGCCAGCAGCATCGAGGCCGCCCCGACGATCACCATGCTGATCGAGATGACCCTGCGGGCGCCGTAGCGGTCGTAGATGCGGCCGATCAGCGGCTGGCTGACGCCGTTGGCGAGCCAGCCGACGGCCATGGCCAGCGAGAAGGTGCCGCGGCTCCACTCGAAGTCTTCGCTCATGGGGATGACGAACACACCCAGGCCGTTTCGGGCGCCCATTGATACGAACAGCACGAAGAAGCAGGCCGCCAGCACGAACCAGCCGTAGGATATCTGGGTGTGGAGTGGAGAGCTGCGCATACTGGATGCCGAGTCTACACTTGTATGATACGGGTTTCAAGAATCGCAGGCGTGCTGGACGCGCAATCGTGCATCTTTTCAGTCCTGCTTCCGACCTCTCGCACCACTCGGAGTGACATCCGGGACGGAGTCCGAACCGTTACCTGACGCCGTTCGGAGACTCTGGTACAATGGCGCACGCCCCGGTGTGCATTTGGGCCGCGCGCAGGGGCGTTTTTAGATTGTCCCCCGTTTCCCAGGAGTAGAGACAGCATTGGGCAAGCAGACCGGGAGCAAGGTGATGACCGCTGGCGAGGCGGTCGAAAGGTACGTATTCGACGGCGCGACGGTCGGTATGGGCGGCCAGAGCATCGGCCGCAACAGCATGGCGCTCGCCCACGAGATCATCCGGCAGGGAATCGGCAACCTGACCCTAGTCGGGTGCAACCTCGCCCTCTCGATGGACCTCCTGGTCGGCGCCGGCCTCGTGAAGCGCACGGAGTCCGGCACCGGCAACCTGGAGCGCTACGGCGCGACTCTCCGCTGGCGCAGGGCCATCGAGGCCGGCGAGCTGGAGGTCGCCGACTACAGCCATCTCGGCATGGCGTCCAGGTTCCTGGCCGGCGCCCTCGGCGTCCCCTTCATGCCGTCCAAGAGCCTGCTCGGCACCGACATCCTCAACAAGAGGCGGGCAGGGGACGACAGGTCCTTCGAGCTGGTGGACAACCCCTGGAACCCCGGAGAGCCCGTCGTGCTGCTGCCGGCCTGCCGGCCCGACGTCTCGATCCTCCACGTCCAGCAGGCGGACGAGATGGGTAACATCATCATCGACGGTTTCACGACCCAGGAGCCGGAGATGGCGCGCGCCTCCAAGAGCGTCATAGTGAGCTGCGAGCGCCTGATCGGCTCGGACGAGGTGCGGCGCGATCCCGACAGGACGACCATCCCGTACATCTTCGTCGACGCCGTCGTGGAGCAGCCCTGGGGCGCATATCCGACCTCCATCTACAAGCACTACGAGCATGACGACGAGCACCTGCGCGACTACCAGAGGCGCGCCCGCGCCGGCGGAGACGACTACCGGGACTATCTCCAGCGGTTCGTCTACGACTGCAAAGACTTCGACGAATTCCTGGAGAGGGCGGCGGTTCCGGCGCGCCTAGAAGAGTTGCGAGACTCGATGCTGAAGGTGATGTAGCCTCGATGAGCCGGGAGTACTCACTCGACGAGCTGATGGTGGTGGAGGCGTCGCGGTACATCGACGACGGCGACGTCGTGATGGTGGGGACGGGCATGCCGATGGTGGCCAGCCTCTTCGCCCAGAAGAACCACGCCCCGGAGATGTGCTATATAGTCGAGACCGGCCCTGTGGCCCCGCAGGTCATCCCGACCCCGGTCTCGGTCTCAGATCCCAGGGTCATGTACCGGGCGGTCAGGCTCGGCTCGCTGCTCGATGCCCTTGGCGGGGTGCTCCAGAGAGGGCTCGCCGACGTCGCCTTCCTTGGAGGTGCCCAGATCGACGAGTTCGCCAACGTCAACTCGACGGTCATAGGCGACTACGACCGGCCCAAGGTGCGCTTCCCGGGCAGCGGCGGCGCCAACGACCTCGCGTCGCACGCCTCCCGGATACTCATCATCACCCGCCACGAGAAGCGCCGCTTCCCGCTGCGGTGCGACTACATCACCAGCCCCGGATACATCGACGGCCCGGACGGGCGCAGGAACGCCGGGCTGCCCGTCGCCTACCCGGACATCGTCGTCATCACCGATCTGACCGTGATGGCGGTCGACAGGTCCACCGGCCGGCTCAGAGTCGAGAAGCTGATGCCCGGCGTGACCCTGGACCAGGTCAGGGAGAACACCGGCTTCGACCCCGCGGAAGCGCCGGAGGTCGCAATCGTCGAACCTCCGACCGCGGCCGAGCTGACGCTCCTGCGCGACGAGGTCGACCCGGAGGGAATCTACCTATGACAAACCCAATCGCACCCGACTTCGTCTACCAGATCGTCAGCGTCTCCGACCCTGCTCTCTCCGGTGACGGCTCGAAGCTCACCTTCGTCCGCTCTAGAGTCGACTCAGACAGAGCGACCACCCGGTCGCAGATCGTCATGATGGACATGGAGAGCGGCTCAGAGGCCGACTTCACCTCCGGCTCCAAGGACGGCTCGCCCCTCTTCTCGCCCGACGACGCCACCCTCGCCTTCAAGAGACCCGACGACGCAGACCGCAACCAGATTTGGCTCATCCCCACCTCTGGAGGCGAGGCGCGACAGCTCACCTCCGCCGTCGGCGGGGTGAGCGGCTTCGCATGGTCGCCCGACTCCTCCACCCTCGCCTTCGTCTCCAACGTCGATCCAGACCGCCCGCCGGACGGCGAGGACGACGTGCCGCGCGTCAGGGTTATCCGCAGGATTCGCTACCGCGACGACGGAGAGGGCTGGCGCGGAGACGCCTTCCAACACATCTTCACCGTCGACGTCGCAAGCGGCGGCGTACGTCAGCTCACCGACGGTGAGGGAGACGACGGCTCTCCGGCATGGTCCCCCGGCGGCTCCCGCATCGCCTTCATATCCGACCGGGGCGAGGACAGGGAGGTGCGGGACCGCAGCGCCGTCTACGTCGTCCCCGCGTCGGGCGGCGAGCCGCGGGCATGGTCTGAAGGGTTGATCAACGCCGGCGCCGTCGCCTGGACCGACGCCGGACGCAGCCTGGTCGTCGTAGCCACCGACGACGAGGAGGCCGGCCCCAGCGCCCAGAGCCGGCTCTTCATCCTGACCGAGGACGGCCTGCCGCGACGGCTCACTGACGACTCGATGAAGATGTCCTCCTACGGAACCACTATCGACCCGTTCCCGACGCCGGACGGCAGCATTCTCTTCGTGGCCGAGGCGAGGGGAGAGGCCCATCTGTACGAGGTCGACGAGCAGGGCGGCCCCATACGAAAGATCGCGGGCGGAGGAGCCAGGTTCGCATCCGCGGCCTGCGACGCCCAGAGAGCCAGGGCCGTCGTCGCGGCCGACTCTCCGACCTCACCGGGCGATCTCCACCTGATAGCCGTCGACTCCGGAGACCAGCGGCAACTCACCGACTACAACAGGGACTTCCTCGACCAGCACCCGACTCCCCACTTCGAGAAGTTCACTATCGATAGGGGAGGCCTGACGGTCGAGTCCCGCCTCTGCCTGCCTCCCGACTTCGACCCGTCGCGCAGGTACCCTCTGGTGCTCGACATCCATGGAGGCCCCCACAACGTCTTCTACGACGGCTTCTATCCCGTCCAGCAGGTGCTCTCCACCGCCGGCTACGTGGTGCTCGCCGTCAACCCAAGGGGGTCGGGCACCTATGGAGCCGACTTCGCCAGGGCGGTGCTGGGAGACTGGGGCGGCGAGGACTACCTGGAAATCCTGGAGTCGGTCGATGCGGCGTGCGCCCGGCCATACGTCGACGAGACCCGCCTGGGCGTCACCGGATACAGCTACGGCGGCTACATGAGCAGCTGGATCGTCGGCCACGACCACAGGTTCTCCGCGGCCGTGATCGGCGCTCCCGTTACCGACCTTGCCAGCTTCTATGGCACCTCCGACATCGGCGTCAGGTTCGGTGAGACCGAGATCGGCGGGACTCGCAGGGACATCCTCGACGAGTACCGGAAGCACTCACCGCTCACCTACGTCTACAACGTGCGGACGCCGGTGCTCCTTCTGCACGGCGAGGAGGACTTCCGCTGTCCGCTGGAGCAGAGCGAGCAGTTCTTCGTCTCCCTCAAGAGGCACGGCAAGGAGGCCGAGCTCGTGCGCTTCCCGGGCGAGTCCCACAGTATGACCACCTCGGGACACCCCCGCATGCGCGAGGAGTACCTGTCGCGCCTGCTCGACTGGATGAATACCCACATCCCCGCCCCCTGACGGATTGCTAGTCTCGGCGTCACAACTCCAGCTCTTCTACGGCGACGTCGAGGCCTTCGCCGGCGTCGACGCCGACATCTACGACCAGTCGCGCATAGGACTGGTGGGGGCCAACGGCAGTGGCAAGACTTCGCTGCTCCGCGTGCTGGTGGGTGAGATCGAGCCGGACTCGGGCACGGTGTCGACAAGCTCCGGGCTGCGGGTGGCTTACGTCCCGCAGCTGCCCGACTACGACGCCCGGGGCACTCTCCGGGACGGGGTGATGTCCGCCTTCGACCGTCTGTTCCGGCTGGAAGAGGAGCTGGCCGCGAGCGCGCTGGAGATCCAGCACCACGCCGGGAGCGGGCTGCGAAGGGTGCAGGCGCGGTACGCCGAGCTTCTGGAGGAGTACGAAGCCCTCGGCGGCCACGACTACGAGAATCGGATGGAGCGCGTGGCCCAGGGAGTCGGGCTGCTGCCAGACGTGCTGGACACGCCGGCGCCGGTCGCAAGCGGGGGCCAGCGCACCAGGGCGGCGCTGGCCCGCGCCCTTCTCGCAGACCCCGACCTCCTGGTCCTCGACGAGCCCACCAACTACCTCGACTTCGACGGGCTGAGCTGGCTCGAACAGTTTCTGTCCAAGTTCAGATATGCCGTTCTGGTCGTGTCGCACGACCGCTACTTCCTCGATCAGGTCTGTACGCAGATATGGGAGATGGAGCATGGAGGTCTCAAGCGTTTCCCCGGGAACTACTCCAAGTACCGCGGGCTGAAGGGGGCGCAGACCGAACGCCAGCAGAAGGAGTTCGAGCGCCAGCAGGAGCTCATCGCCAGAGAGGAGTTCTTCATCCAGCGATACAGGGCGGGACAGCGGGCCAGGGAGGCCAGGGGACGGGAGACCCGCCTCGCCCGTCTCGAAAGGGTGGAGGCCCCCCGCCGGGAGAAAGGAATCAGCATCGGCGGTCCGGCGGCGTCACGCACTGGACAGGTCGCCGTGAGTCTCAGAGCCCTGACGGTCGGCTATGAGCGGAACGGCGATCCGGCACCGCTCCTGTCCGTGCCCGACATCGACCTCGAAAGAGGCTCCCGGACGGCGATCGTGGGGGCGAACGGCGCAGGCAAGACCACGCTGCTGCGAACGATCCTCGGGGAGATCGAGCCGCTCTCCGGCACAGTCACGCTCGGACACAACGTGCAGACAGGCCACCTGAATCAAGGCGCCTGGAGCCTGCCGGATGGGAAGACGGTGCTCGACGCCTTCCTAGAGGCGCGCAACATCCCGGTCAGCGAGGCCCGGGACCACCTGGCGCGCTTCCTCTTCCAGGGCGAAGACGTGTTCAAGCGGGTGAGTACGCTGTCCGGCGGCGAGCGGACGCGCCTGTCGCTCGCCCGGCTGCTGATCACCTATCCCAACGTGCTGGTGCTGGACGAGCCGACGACGCATCTCGACATCCCCAGCCGCGAGGCGCTTGAGGCGGCGCTGGAGTCGTACGACGGCACCCTTCTGTTCGTCTCGCACGATCGCCACTTCATCGGCCTGATGGCCGAGCGCATTCTGGTGATCGAAGACGGCGGGGCGCACCTCTTTGAGGGCGGCTTCGAGGAGTGGGTGCAGGCCAACCGTCCGCCGGAGCCCGAGCCAGTCTCACGACGTGCCCGCGCCCGGCATCGCAGGCGCGACCGGGAGACCAGACGGCGGGAACGCCTCGCGTTGTCCGCGTCCCAGGTCGAGACGGTCGACTACGAGGCGCTGATCCAGAGACTCGAAGCAGACGTCGCCGGCATCGAGCGGCGTCTCGAGGCCGCCACAGCCGACCGGAACATGGACGAGATCGTGCGCTTGGGGCGTGACCACGCCCGGGCGCAGAAGGCGGTGGAGGATGCCTGGGAGCTGTGGGGACGGGAGTAGCTGGCTGGCAGCAAAACACTCCCCATACGGCAACGGCCTGTCAGCTTGTGTATACTGGAATCCCAACCCCCAGACGTCCAGGCATCACCGTCGGTAGCCGTGCCGTGGGAGGGAAAAAATGGGAATAACGCAGGTGACCGTCCGTGTCAGGAATCCCGCTGAGCCGCACAGGATATGGGAAGGGCTGTTCTTGGTCGACACGGGCGCGACCGACTCTCTCGTGCCTAGGCCCGAGCTGCAGGCCATCGGTCTCGAACCCAAGGGCCAGCGTGTATACGGACTGGCGGACGGCAGTGAGATCAGGATGGACATCACCACAGGGGACATCGAGTTCATGGGGGAGATCGTCGGTGCGACGATTGTGATGGGAGAGGCGGGGAGTGAGCCCCTGTTGGGGGTGACAGCCCTCGAGTCCGTGGGCATCGAGATCGATCCACGTAACCAGACCCTCAAGAGACTTCCTACTATTCGACTAAAGTAAGGGCGGGCTCTTGTCGATCTGCCAGCTCTGAACGGGTCTTACACCCTCCGCCACTGGAGCGCCTTTCGCATCAGGGCGTTGACTATCGCGTTCCGGCGGCGCTGATCGCCGGTGCGATGCTCCGCAAGCTCCATGCAGCGGTCGCTCAGCTCCTGCCGGTACCGGTCGAAGCTGCTTACCGCCGCGTCGCAGGTCTCGTCATCGGGGATCCTCACCTGACCTGACCGGTGACACAGCGAGAGCGCCTCCAGGAAGCGGGCGCGTGAGACGGTGCCCGTGTCCAGCACCTCGCCGTCCCGTCCTCCGACCCGGATGGTGCCGGTTCTCAGCAGCCCCTCCATCTCCATCATCGCCGCGCCAACCTCCACGCGGCCGTCCGGCAGGTCGAACGTCTCTCCCTCATTCGGACGTGTGACGAACTCCTCGGGGAACTGCTGGAGGTCCAGGTCGGATTGGTGCTCGAACCATATCTCATCGGCGATGTCCAGGGCGGTTCTCGTCGCCCGTCGGTTGGCGCGTCGGCGGTCACGCTGGGCGATGACCTCCCGCTCCCTGATGGCCGCATACATCTCTGACATGGCCGTGTAGAGTCTGTCCCTCAGGACAGCCCTTTCGTCCGCGTCCTCGATGCCGAGCATCTCCAGCACCGCGTCGTCCAGCTCGCGCCGGTCGTCGCGCTCGAACTCATCGGACAGGTAGCGGCTAGTGGGTCTCCGCCCGATCCTCTCGCAGGCCGCTACCGCTCGTGCGGTGACTTCCGGTGCCGTCTCGCGAATATCAGGGACAAGCATCATTCTGACGTCGACGACCTCGGTCTTCAGGTTGCCCTCGACGCCGGCGGACCTGCCGAGCTGGTGCTTCGACAACGCCACAAATGTGCTGTTCAGGACTGCCCATAGGACTTTCGCGGCTGGCTTGGAGTGTGACCACACGTCATACAGGTTGCAGTTGGCGGGCAGCCGGTCCGTATTGAGAGGTACAACATGCCGGTATTGCTGAGATTTTGTCCAGAACATATCTGCCCGTTCCGATTTGGGCCGGAGCCCAAGGTCGTACCAGGGACGTGACTCGGCGCGGGCGGCTATCGTCGATCCGGTGTGCCACCCTTCACGCTCCGCATGGGCGACGTAGTCCGCCAGGTGGGGTGCGCTGCGTCTGAGCTTCGCCCGCGGGACCGGCGCGTTGATCACCATGCGGCCAACGTCCCTGGAACGAACCAAAGCCCGCTTCACCTCCATCAGCGAGTGGAGCTCCGGCTCTAGGAACCGCCGCTCCATGAGGTGCTCCACGTCCACCCCGTCGCGGACTATGCGGATGCGCCTCGTATCCTCCCGCGAGATGCCCCAGCGCTCCTGGAACGCCTGCGGGTCGGCGATGCTGTCCAAGTGATGCTGAGTGACATCACGCACGCAGTAGAACCTGTCGGCGCCGCTTGTAAACCCACGACGAACCTCCGCCAGCTCGTGCAGCGGCGTCATGCGGCTACGGGCGCGGGCCGTCAGGTCGAACCAGATCTCGGGGCCGCGTATGTACTGGCCCCACTTGCCACCACCGTACTGCGGAGAGTTGGCGCGGTCCTGTTCTTCGGCCCGCAATCTGACCCCCTCCTCCCAGAGGTCGCGCTGGGTGCGTACCTTCACGCGCCAGTAGTCGGTCGTCTGGCCCTCGTCTATCTCCTCGATCAGGTCGCGCACGGCGTCCATGTCCGCCTGCCGTGCGGCCTCGCCCTCGTCGCTCAGCGGTCTGTCGAGGGCCTGCGAGTAGATCTCGGCCAGCGGCTCTTTCAGCTGGATGAAGCGGGCCAAGTTGTCCTCCCGCTTCCGGCGGTCCTGCTCGCGCTGGAGGATCGTGACGGCGGTCGTGACCCGCGCGTCCTCGAACCACTTCTCGACCTGCGACTCGATGACGGCGACGATCCGGAAGTTCCGCAGGAAGAACTCCTGCAGCCGGAAGCCGTAGTCGGTGTCCAGCCAGCCGATGCTGGTGACGAAGCCCAGGTACCCGCCGGGTCTCAGGAGATGGGCCGCGTGGGTGAAGAAGTAGGCGTAGATGTCCGACCGTCCCGACAGCCTGGTCTGTCCCCGCCACTCCATCTCGAACAGGCGCCGGTAGCTCTCCTTGTCGGCCCGGTCTATCATCTCCTGCCGGATGTACGGGGGATTTCCAACCACGGCGTCCTGCTCCTCGAGCGCGACGCTTCTCACAGATCGTCCCGTAAGCGGTACGTCGAACAGCGGGATACCGGCCTGGGCGTCGAAGAAGCTGGCCTTCGCGACGCGCGGGTAGTTGGACTCGTCGCTCAGATGCCTGACAGCGAGGTTGATCGTGGAGAGCTGTGCCGGAAAGGCGCCGATGTCTATCCCGAATATCTCGCCGAGCAGCCGTTGGTGGTCCGGTATGCTCCCCACGGCAGCGGCCATGGTCCTCTTTCGCGCGTACGCCCTGACCAGGAAAGTGCCGCCACCGCAGGCCGGGTCGAGCACGCTGGAGCCGGGCTCGCGGATACAGAACGCGTTTATCAGGTCGACGACGTCGGGCGAGGTGTAGAACTGTCCGTAACGTCGGCGTTCGCGCGGGTCGATCAGGCGCTCGTAGAGCTGGCCGATTACGTCGAAGTCGAGGCTGGAGAAGTCGAACTCCTCGATCCGATCCCCCAGCCGCGTCCAGTCGTGCGGAGACAGGGGCGAGAGAAACGGGATTTCATATCCGAGATCGGCCTCGTCAGGCTCGAACACCGTCTCGTAGTCGTGCGAATATGTCACGGCCTCGCTAAACCGGGCGTCCATGACCTCCTTGAGCTGTTCGGGAGACTCGGCGTTCTCAATCGACAGGGGTGACAGGACGCTGAACCGGCGTCTGAGGACCTAGTAGAAGACCAGCCGGGTTACCAGCATGTAGCAGGCCAGCCGAGCGGCTCGCTCCAAATTGCGGCGGAACTGTTCCGGCCGGGAAGACGGCTCCCAGCCCTGTGACAGCATCCAGGCGGCCAGCCGGTTCTTGAACGGCGTGTCTGTCCGCCACAGCCTGTACAACGAGTCCTCTGTGTGGAAGACGGCCTCCTCCAACGCTCCTTCGAGCCAGGCGACGAACCGCTGGTCCAGCGGCGAGAGCTCGAACTGGCGCGTTCCCTGCAGAAGGGCAGCGAACCTTTCGAGGAATCCTTCCCAAAAGTCGATGACCTCCGCGCGCACCGGCTCCCTGCTCACGTCGTCGCTGACCGACACCTCGACCACGTCCTGTGGCCCTTCGATGTAGCGCTGCGCGTAGGGCACGTTCTGGATGTGCGAGTCGAACAGGACGAGCTGGCGCACGTTCCACGTGAAGCAGTACCTGACCCCGACTCTGGACGCCTTAGTCAAGGCGTCGTCGACCAGCTCCGCGTTCAGCGGGTGTCGGCCCTGCGCCGAGTCCGGCATCTTGATCTCGCCGGTCAGGACGGGAGCACCCGTATGGCGCCTGTACAGTCGGAGGTCGTGCCTCGTCGACACTCCCCCTTCGGTGTGCTCCTCCACGGACGCGCGGTCAAAAGGCAGATCCGGACGGGCGTCCAGGATCCGGTTGATCCATCCCGCTACGTCCGAAGCAAATGTGCGCTCGTCTACAGGCATCGTCTATCCGGTGGGTTCGTTCAGAAAGTTCCGATCATTCGCCGTCGCATTGTGATTCGCAGAGCCGGCGTCCGCCCTATCTCGCGCCCCGTATCTTATCCGCGTTCTTCAGCGCTTCGCGGCGGTTGAGCGGACTGATACGGTCGCGGTTGCGCTCCACGTACTCTTCGACGACGGCCAGGTCGGTCCAGGCCAGGGAGCGCAGCGCCCAGCCGATCCCCTTGCGGACGAAGAAGTCGGGGTGCGACAGGTTGGGCTCGATGCAGTCAAAGAGCAGGCCGAGGTCGGTCTCATCCTTGCGGTTGACCTGGCAGATGATCGAGCTGCGGCGCTTCCACATGTCGGGGCTGCGGCTCCACGACCTCATCCGCCGGGATATCCCTTTCGGGTACCGTTCGAGAAGCTCGCGCAGCCTGTGGGTTGCGACCTCGTCGACGTAGTCCCACCAGGCGCCCGTTACGACCATCTCCTCGAGCATCGGCAGCGTGTCGAACGTCCGGAAGACCGAGTATTGCCTCGCTCCGGCCAGCTCCAGAGCCGCGTAACGCTCCTCCCGGTAGGCGGCATTCCGCCACAGGTTGAGCACCACCTCTCTCCAGGCCGTCTTGGCCGGGATCGGGTGCTGCCGGAACAGCTCGCGGAATATCTTGCGCCGCGCCGGCGTCTGCACGCCGCGATAGGGCATCTCCGACTTCATGTAGGAGCGCATCCCCTCGGCCTTGATCGGGTCGGCGTGCTCGGCGAGCGCCCGCCGGATCTGATCTACTAACTCAGATGTCATGGCGTCGTCCTCACACCTCCGCACGGCCATACGCCTCGTACGCCCGCTCGTACCCCTCCGGCGTGTTGAGGTCCAGCCGCACGACGGGGTCGTCGATGTGCACCTCGGTGACCTCCGCCCGGTGCCGCTCGAACACCTCCCGCAGACCCTGGTTCTGCTCCGAGATCAGACGCAGTTCCGGCAGCAGCCGGACCGAGAACATCAGCGGATGGCCGCCGCGTCCCCGGTATCGGGGCGACGTCAGCAGCGATCGGGCCGCCAGGTGGGCGTCGACGACGCGGGCGACGATCCCCGGAGTCCGGGGCTGGTCGACTCCGATCAGCAGGATGTCTTCCGTCCCGTCAGAGACGACTCCCAGTCCGGTCTTGATAGACGAGGTCCGCCCCTCCTCGTACCGGTCGTTCACGACGTACCGCCCGCCCGCGCCCTCGACGTAGCCGGCAACCTCCTCCGCCCGGTGTCCCAGGACGACGACCACCTCCGACGCTCCTCCCGCAAGCAGTGTGGAGATCTGGTGCTCGACGAGCGTGGCGCCCCGCCAACGGAGCAGAGGCTTGGGTCGGCCCATGCGTGAGCTTATGCCTGCGGCGGTCAGGACGGCGGCGATCATCCAGGGGTGAGCCGGAGGGGCGTCGAGACCCCCATCTCAATCTTCCCCCACGGGGCTGGGGGAAGAGGCAAGGTTGTGAGTCGGCTGCGCTGAATCTCGACCCGGTCTGACACTGCTGCCGGCCGGGTGCCTCATCCAGTAGAGAGAGAACCAGCTACGGCGACGGCCTGCTCCGAGTCGACCTTGGAGCGAATGCGGTCAATCCGCCAGTCCTCGAGCTTCATCGGCTCGCCCGTGCCGCCGAGGCGGAACATCAGCATCTCCGCGACGATGCTCACCGCGATCTCCTCAGGCGTCCTGCCGCGGATGTCCAGTCCGATGGGGGAGCGTATCTCCCTGATGCGCTCCATCGGGAGTCCGCTCCGCATCAGGTCCTCGTAGATGAGGATCGTCTTGCGCCTGCTGCCCATGAGGCCGACATACTTCGCCGGGGTCCTCGCCGCCGCTTCCAGCGCTACGTTGTCAAACCTGTGGCCCCGGGTAGCGACCACTATGAAGGTGTTGGCGTTTATCGGGAGCGTGGGCAGCGCCTCCTCCGGCCTGAGCGCCACGACGCCGTCGGCCTCGGGGAAGCGCTCAATGTTGGCGAACTCCTCCCTGTCATCGGTGACGAAGAGGCGGAACCCGACCTTCTTCGCCAAGGGCCCGATAGCCTTGGCCACGTGGCCGCCGCCGCATATGACCAGCTGGGGCGGCGAGGTGTACGCCTCGATGAAGTACTCGTCCCCGCTCTCGGTCGTGACGTACTCGTTCCGGCCGTGAACCATCAGGCCGGGCGCACGCCGTATGGCGTCGGCGTCCCGCGCGGCGTTACCCAGGGAGCCCTCGGTGGCGCCGTCCTCCCGGACCAGCAGCTTGGCTCCGACGCCTCTTCCCTTCACGAGGCTGGCGAGTGCGACCGCGGGCCCTCCGCCGTAGGCGGCGTCGATCTCACGAGCCGCCGACAGATAGCCGCCCGGCTCGTAGACCGGATCGATGAGGAAGAACATGGTCCCGCCGCAGACGAGGCCGTCCTCCGCGGCGAGGTCCTCGTTGAGCTGGTACTCGCGGTGCTCAGCGCCCCCGCCGCGCTTCAGCAGCTCGTTGGCCGCGAACCAGATGTCGCCCTCCACGCATCCGCCGCCCAGCGTCCCGACGCCGCTCCCGTCCTCGCGGACCAGAAGCTTCGCCCCAGGCTTCTGCGGAGTCGATCCCTTGGTCCGCACCACGGTCGCGACGACGACCGAGCCGTCGCCCCCCAATAGATTGGCGGCTTCGTGAAAGACCTCGCGCATCGCTCACCACCTCCTCGACCGGATAGAGGGAAGACCTGCTCCTACAGCTTATCAGCAAGCGCCAACCCGTTCAAACGCCATATGTGTGTTTGACAGCCTTCTGGGGTGACAGTACCATTCGCACCATCACGAGCCGCCACGGCGCCGACTACGACAGAGGTTGGCTCATGGACGCCGCCAAAGTCCCGGACTGGGTTGTCTATCCCGAAGATGACTGGGATACGATCACGCCAGAGGAAGCGGGACTTGACCGTGAAAGGTTCGACCGGTTCCTGGAGGGCCTGTACGTAAGGGGTGCTGCCTACGGGGGCGAAGACCACACGGGAGACAGGTGGGGCGCCGTACTCACCCGGGGCGGCTATCTGGTGCACGCCTGGGGCGACAGGCACTACAAGTTTCAGACCGCCTCGACAGGCAAGACGTTCGGGCGAGCTCTGATAGGGCTTGCCGTCCAGGAGGGCATGATCGAGGCCGACGATCTGGTCGCCGACACCTGGACCGGCGAAGGGCTGCTCTCCCACCCTCACAAGTACCTGGACCAGGGCCACCACAAGACGCTCACCTGGCGCCACCATGTCGGGGATAAGTACGGTCGCACGCAGTATGCGGGGTTCCCCGTCGCGATTGGCGGCTCCTTCTGGGAGAAGGGACGCGCGTTTCTGACCAAGGCGCTGGAAGATCAGACCATCGTCCAGTGGCCCAGCAGACCCCAACAGTCGATGCCGCCCGAGTGGGCCAACTGGACCGGGGACCCCTTCTACGATAACTACGCTCACGTCGAGCCTGGCACCGTCGGGCACTACGCCAGCGGCGGATTCTGGCGCCTCTCGCAGTCCTTGACGGCTCTCTGGAAGAGAGACCTTAAGGAAGTACTGGACGAGAAGATAATGAGCAAGATCGGAATTCCCGCAGACCGCTGGGACTGGCTGCCGGGGAGGGTGGTCGAGCAGAACAGAGATTTCTATCCTCTGTGGCCCTCGATGTTCAACTATCTCGATCCTCCATTTGAGATCAACGGGCATGTGGTCCGAAGCGGTCCCGGATGGGTGGTGATAACCCCTTCAGACCTAGCCCGCTTCGGCCATCTCGTCGCCACAAGGGGGAGCTGGAAGGGCGAGCAGCTGCTGGATCCCGAGTGGCTGCGCGGCCATGGCGGAGGGAACGGCAGCGGTGTCTGCGGGGAGAGCAGGCGCTACACCGCCATGGGCGTAATAGCCACCCAGGGCATCGATCATCCCTACGACTCCTCGGCAGGGCCGGGCAGCTTCATGACCACCAGAAGAAGCTTCGTTCCTGAGGAGGTGTTCGTAGGGCCCGTGAGGGTCGCTTGATCGGCTTGGCGACGCGGGTAGCCTGAGCCCGGAGCCTGACTAGGGAGGCGGCAATGTCTAACAAGAGGATATCTTTCGACGGACGGTCTGGGTCTAGGGCTGGAGGCTTGATCGCCACTATCTTCGTCCTGATCTCACTGAGCGCCGTTCTGGCGGCCTGCGGAACAGACGATGGCGCCGCGACCGAAGAGTCTACAGGTGCGGCCAACGGGCTTACCGCGGAGATGCAGGCTGAAAAGGAGATAATCGAGAACGCCATTCAGACCTACTTCTCCCGCACCGGCAGGAGCGAGATTGAACCCAGGGAGAAGGCCGGCCCCATCGGTCCCTGGCACGTTGTGCCCTTCAAGGGGGACATCAAGGGGATACGGTTACCGACGCGATACCACTACGCCTGGGACGCGGCAGGCAACATAACGGCGGTCGTCGAAGCGCCTGCCGGAGAAGAGTAGCAAGAGTAACTGTTCAGACTCCGTGAATAGCGCGCGCAATTGGCGGGATGGAGAGGAGGCTCTTACCTCTTCCCCCGGCTCTGCGGGGGAAGATTGAGATGGGGGTCCCCGCAAGTCTGAACAGCTATTAGGAACTAGGAAGACCTGCTCCTTGACAATATCGGTATCCAACTATAAGGTCGGCAAACGGGTACCGAAGACGAGCCTAGGGTTCGAGAGGAGAGCGATGAGGTATTTCAGGGCGTCCATTGGCAGACAGTCCACCGTCCTATTACTACAATCTGTAGTTCTCGTTGCCGCATTTGCGCTGTTCGCAGCTGCGTGCGGCGACGACGGGGACGATGAGGAGGCAACGCCGGCTGCTCCTGCGGCCACGGCTCCGGCTGCCGCACCGACCACAGCCCCTGTAGCTGCGCCTACCGCCGCCGCGCCGACAGCAGCGCCCGTCATGATGAGAGACTCCGTCATCTCCGTCATGTCAGGCGGCTTGTCACCCATGACTAGCTTGGACACCACGATCAGCGCCCTGCGCTTTACGGTCCATGCCAACGTCTACGACCCCGTGGCGCGCTACAACGCGCAGACCAGGGAGTTTGAGCCGAAGCTGGCACTGTCATGGGAACGGGTCGACGATAAGACCATCCGGTTCAAATTGAGGCCTAACGTCGAGTTCCACAACGGCTCGCCCTTCTCTGCGGACGATCTCAAGTTCCACATCGACCGCATCAAGGACCCGGACGTTGGCAGTCCCGCGAACTTCTGGTACCAACCGGTCGAAGAGGTGAGGGTAGTTGACAACCTGACGGTGGACTTCGTCGGTCAGCCTTACGGAATGCTCAACGTAGCCAACATACTGACGAGCGTCGACAAGGAGACGTTCGATCAGATCGGCGCCGACGGCTACGCCCAGCAGGGAATAGGCACCGGACCGTTCAAGGTCGTCCAGTGGGAGATCGACGACTTCATTGATCTGGAAGCGAACCCGGACTACTGGGACGGCGCTCCCCAGATCAATACGCTGAAGTTCCACTGGATCAGTGAGGCGGCTACCAAAGTGGCGATGCTCTACGCCGGTGAGGCGGACCACATCGACCTGGTGCCGGCGCACCTGGCCGCTCAGATAGACAAGCAGCCCCAGCTGGATGTCCGCGAGGCGGGTAGCCAGCGGGCGATATTCCTAACCGTCAACACCTTCGAGAAGCCCTTCGACGATGTCCGCGTCCGCCAGGCGATGGCCTACGCCATCAACCTGGAGGAGATCGTAGACGCCCTCTATGAGGGCAAGGCCGAGCCCCTGGCCACCACGGGCGCCAACACCATCGAGTACTTCAACGACGGCATAAAGCCCTATCCCTACGATCCGGACAAGGCCAAGGAGCTGCTGGCCGCCGCCGGCTACCCCGACGGGTTCGAGACCAGCCTGGACTCACCCTCTGGCTGGTTCTTCCTGGACAAGGAGACGGGACAGGTAGTGGTGGAACAGTTGGGCAAGGTGGGTATCAAGGCTGAGTTCTGGTCGGCGGAGATTGGGACCTTCTGGGACAAGTGGGTCAACAAGGGCAGTGCTCTGGCATACATGGCCTGTGGCAATGTACGCGGTGACATGCCCTTCTGCTACAGACTGCACTACCACTCGCAGGCGCGGGGCATCTACTACAACAGTCCCGAAGTCGAGGCGCTGATAGATGGCGTGTACTCGGCCTCCGACCCGGCGGAGCAGAAGAGACTGGCGTTCGAGCTGCAGCAGTTCGTGCATGACAACGTACCGTACATCCCCTTGTACCAGGCAAACCAGATCTTTGGCGTCGACGCCGATCTCAACTGGGAGCCAGATCCCGACGAGCGCTACTACTTCCACAAGGCCTCGTGGAAGGCAAAATAGTGGTCCGTTAGGCATAGCTCCCCCAATCGTCCCAGGCCAGGACAAATGGGGGAGCTAGCTGTTCGATTTGCACGGACCGGCACCCTGCGGACCGAATGCAGTCTCTACCTTTGAAGCGGTTGCTGGTTAAGCGTCCAGACAGGGGCGACACTCTTGCAGATATACCTCGTTAAGCGGGCGCTTCGCGCCCTGCTGGTGATCTGGTTGGTTTCAACGGTGGTCTTCCTGGCTCTGCGCACCGTTGGAGACCCGGCAGAGATGATGGTCAGCCTCACCGGCGGCTCTGCGGAGGCGGCCGCCAAGATACGCGCCTTCCTCAAGCTCGACGTACCCCTGTACCAGCAGTACGGCAGCTTCCTGGTCGACACGGCTCAGGGGGACATGGGTGAATCGTTCCGCCACCGACAACCCGCACTGCCGATAGTGCTCGACCGGCTGCCCGCCACGATGGAGCTGGCGGCGGCCGGTCTCTTCATTGGCGTCTTGGGAGGAGGAACCCTCGGCATCGTGGCGGCGATGCGCCCCAACACCTGGGTCGACCAGTTGACGGTGCTGGTCGCGCTGCTCGGTCAGGCCACTCCTGTGTTTTGGCTGGGGATCATGCTGGTGTTGCTCTTCTCCGTACGCCTGGACTGGCTGCCGACTTCGGGAAAGGGGGGCTTCACTCATCTGATCCTGCCGGCCATATGTCTGTCCAACTTCACCATGGCGAGCGTAGCGCGGCTGATCAGATCCACGATGCTGGACGTGATGTCGCAGGACTACATCCGCACGGCTCGTGCGAAGGGTCTTGAAACACCGGTGATCGTTATACGCCACGCGTTGAAGAACGCCGTGCTGCCCGCGCTCACTGTGACCGGACTACAGCTCGCCGCCCTGCTGTCCGGCGCGGTCGTCATCGAGACCGTTTTCGCGTGGCCTGGCATAGGTTCCATGATCTTCTCTGCCATCAACGCGCGGGACTTTCCCCTGGTTCAGGCTGGGACGATCATCTTCGGTGTAACGGTCGTGCTCGCCAATCTTCTGGTGGACGTCCTGTATGCCTACGTCGACCCCAGGATCAGATATGAGTAAGGTCAGCATCACGCCGACAGTGGTCGCTCGGGAGAGATGGCGCGGGCGGCTGAGGACCGGTCTGCGGCTGTTTCTCACCAGTCGTGCGGCGCTGACCGGCGTGCCTATAGTCTTCATAGTCGTCCTGGCCGCCATATTTGCCCCCTACATAACTCCCAACGACCCCTTCGAGCACCACCTGAGCCGCCGCGTCGAGCCTCCGTTCTGGCTGAAGGAGGGGAGTATCGCCAGACCCCTGGGCACCGATCAGTTCGGACGGGACCTGCTGAGCCGCATCTTCCTCGGCGGCAGGGCGTCGCTAATCGTGGGGGTGTCGGCGGTCTTTCTTGCCGTCGTCATAGGAGTCCCTCTCGGACTCCTATCGGGCTATGCCAGGGGGCTGGTGGACGAGTCGATCATGGCCTTCGTCGACGTGATGCTGGCCTTCCCCTTCCTCCTGCTGGCGATGGTGATTGTGTTCCTATTGGGGCCAAGCCTCACCAACGTGGTGATCGCTCTGGGCGCCGCCGGTTGGGTCACCTACACCCGGGTCGTCAGAGCGGACGTACTGTCGTTGAGGGAGCGGGAGTTCGTAGTGGCAGCCAAGTCAATCGGCTGCAATGAGATTCGGATCATAGCACGGCACATCTTCCCCCAGATCGTGACCCCGCTCATCGTCGTGGCCACCCTGCAGCTCGCCGGGTTCATCGTCGTAGAGGCCGCGCTGAGCTTCCTAGGGATGGGAATTCAGCCGCCGACGCCCACGTGGGGGAACATGCTGGCCGAAGGCCGCGAGTACATGCTGAACGCCTGGTGGTACGCCACCTTCCCGGGACTGGCCATCATGATTACGGTGCTCGGCTTCAACACGGTAGGGGACTGGCTGCGGGACATCCTCGACCCCCGCTCCCACCTGCGCAACGTCTAGCCTGAGGGTATTTGGAATGATCGCCATTGAAGGTTCGAAGCCCGAATATGGGATAGTCGTCGCCCACGACGTCCCGATGACGGCCCGCGACGGAACGCCCCTGCTGGCCGACGTTTATAGGCCGGGTCACGATGGCGAGCCGGCCCCGGGTAGCTTCCCAGCCGTCCTGTGGCGCACCTCGTACGACAAGTCTCGCGCCAACTTCGCAGAGTCGGCGCGCTACTTCTGTCGCAGGGGCTACGTGTCCGTAGTACAGGACATCAGGGGCCGCGGCAGGTCCGGCGGCACCGGCCAGTACAGGCACATCTTCAACGTCAATGAGGGCAGGGACGGCTACGACACCGTCGAGTGGATCGCGCGCCAGTCTTGGTCCAGTGGGAAGGTCGGCACTATCGGCGCGTCGCACGGCGGCATCGTGCAGAGCGCCATGGCCCTCGAGCGCCCTCCACATCTGAGCGCCATGTTCGTCAGCGAATCCTCCTCCAATCCGTACCACAGCGGCGTGAGGCAGAACGGCGCCCTCGAGCTGCGCTACGCCGGCCACATCATGCTCCACTCGGTAATCAGCCAGGAGACCGACGCAGACCCCATCGCAAGGCGGGCGATCATGGAGAACATGGTCCGGTTTAGGGACTGGCTTAGTCGCATGCCCTGGAAGGAAGGAGCATCACCCTTCTCCGCCATCCCTGCGATGGAGAAGGTGTTCCTGGATGCCTACACGCATGGAGAGTACGACGACTTCTGGAAACACCGACAGATCAACTGGGAAGAGCACTACGACGAGTACGCCGACGTCCCCACCTACTATGAGACCGGATGGTACGACTCCTGGCCGCGGGCCGTTACCGACAACTACGTGGCTCTTTCCAGCATGAAGAAGGAGCCCCTGAAGCTGATCGTCGGGAGCTGGGTCCACGGCGGTTGGAGCGAGACATACTCTGGCGACGTCGACTTCGGCCCCGATGCCTCGACCGACTACTACGCGCTGGCGCTCAGGTGGTTCGACAGGTGGCTAAAGGGTGTCGACAACGGCATTGAGCGCGGGCCGCCGGTAAAGATCTTCGTGATGGGAGGCGGCGATAGCCGAACGAACGAGGATGGACGGATCAGCCACGGCGGCCGGTGGCGCGAGGAGAGCGAGTGGCCCTTGGCCCGCACTCGGTACACGCCCTTCTATCTCCATCACGACGGAGACCTGAGCACGGAACGGTCCGGCCAGGACGATCCGCCTCGCAGCTACGACTTCGATCCTCAGGACCCCGTTCCCAGCATCAGCGCCAACGTCTCGGGATTCTACGAGCTGTCCCTGCCGGAGGGAGCTTCCCTTGAGGGGGACTCTTTATGGGATCACTTTCGCACGGTGCTCGCGAATGGAGCGAGCCATCAGAAGGAAGAGCCTCACCTCTTCGGCTGCAAGCCCCCCTACCTTCCCCTCTCGACTCGGCCGGACAACCTCGTCTTTCAGACGCCTCCTCTGGAGGAGAGCGTGGAGGCAACCGGCCCCATCGTCGTCAGGCTGTGGGCCTCCTCATCGGCGGTAGACACAGACTTTACCGCCAAGCTTATCGACGTACACCCCCCCAACGAGGACTACCCCCAAGGCTACGACATGAACCTGACCGATAGCATCATCCGGGGTCGCTACCGGAACGGCTGGGACAGAGGGGAGCTGATGACTCCGGGCGAAGTCTACGAGTTCGAGTTTACCCTGTATCCCATAAGCAACCTGTTTGCCGCGGGCCACCGCATCCGTGTTGACATCTCCAGCAGCTCCTTTCCTCACTTCGACGTCAACCCCAACACCGGCGAGGCCATGGGAAGGCACACCCACACCGTCGTGGCTCGCAACACCGTGTACATGGACCGCGCCCGCCCCTCGCATATCGTACTGCCCATTGTCCCAGCGTAGTGTTGGCGCAACGCCGCCAGCGTAGAGCCAACACCGTGCCTCATTCTCGGTGCGGCCGGGTTGAATACCACAGCTTCTATCTGGGAGCTGCCGGTTAAGCGTCCAGGCGGGGGCGATAGTCGTGCGGGCATACCTCTTTAGGCGGGCGCTTCGCGGCCTGCTGGTGATATGGCTGGTCTCCACGGCGGTCTTTCTGGCTTTGCGTACCATTGGAGATCCGCCGGAGCTCTCCCGCACACCGCTGCATAGCCAGTACGGGAGCTTCCTGGTTTCCGCAGCTCAAGGCGACATGGGGCGCTCGTTTCGTCATCGTCTGCCGGCCCTGCCCATAGTGCTCAAGCGGCTTCCCGCTACGTTGGAGCTGGCGGCCGTAGCCCTGTTCTTTGGCGTTGCAGTCGGAGGCACGCTCGGGATCGTGGCTGCGATGAGACCCAACACCTGGATAGACCGAGTGACGATATGTGTGGCGTTGCTGGGTCAGGCTACTCCCGTGTTCTGGCTGGGCATCATGCTGATAATGCTCTTTTCGGTACGCCTGGACTGGCTGCCGGTCGCAGGCAGAGGAGGACTCGATCACCTCATCATCCCAAGCGTGTGCCTGTCCAACTTCACCATGGCCAGCATAGCGCGGCTGATCAGGTCCGCAATATTGGACGTGATGTCCCAGGACTATATCCGCACGGCCCGTGCTAAAGGTCTGACGACGCCTCTGATTGTTGTCCGCCACGCGCTCAAGAACACGGCTCTTCCGGTGCTCACAGTGGCCGGGTTGCAGCTTGCCGCCCTGCTATCCGGTGCGGTCGTTGTCGAGACCGTCTTCGGATGGCCCGGAATAGGTTCCCTGATCTTCTCGGCCATCAAGACACGGGACTTCCCCCTGGTGCAGGCGGGGACGATCATCTTCGGTGTGACGGTCGTGCTCGCCAATCTTCTGGTGGACGTCCTATATGCATATGTCGACCCCAGGATCAGATACGAGTAGCATCCACTCTGCGCGGTCGGGATCCAGCCCCTTTCCGTTTCATCCGGAGTCAACCCTGCCGGACAACGTCGAGTCGCTGCTCGGACTCCGTGGGCCATGCGCCCATTTGACATGCCCGAACATAGGTGCTATTATTCTCCCATGCAGCACGGAACGCCCGGCTGGAAGCCTTGGACCAGCCCTCCGGCCACCCCATCCGATCCACATGCCGCAAGCAGCCGTTTTTTTCTAGGCCAACCTGTCGGATTGGGCGGCATTCTCACCACAATCCCGATCCCGGCCAGCTACGAAAAACGACAAATACATGAAAATACGACACTTTGGGAAAACAGTCTGACCCCTTTTCGCAACCAGACTACCTCAACTCTGAACACTTATGACGTCGGTAACATCCTGACGCAGGTGAAGTGAAGACTTTGCGCTCCCCCCAGCCTCCCCGTTACTCGGACACGGTTGTGATAGGCGGCGGCACGGCCGGAGCCGCCGTAGCGGGTCTCCTAGCGGAACGCGGCGGCCAGTCGGTGCTGCTCCTCGAAGCTGGCCCCGACTACGGCCACCGGCCCTCCTCCAGGTGGCCGGCCGATCTACTGGAAGGCCGTGTCGTAGCAAGCACGCACGACTGGTCCTACACCAGCGCGGCGTCCGCCGGCCAGCCGGACCACGCGCTCCAGCGGGCCAGGGTGATCGGCGGATGCTCATCTCATAATGGCTGCATCGCCCTATGGGGCAGCCGCGCAGACTACGATGGCTGGGCCAACGAGGGCAACCACGGCTGGTCGACCGAAGAGGTCCTTCCCTACTTCCATAAGGCGGCGGCCAGGCTGTGCGTCCGCCGCTTCGAGCCGGAGGAGATAACTCCGTTCCACGGAGCCTCTCTCGATGCGATGGTCGGCGTCGGAATCCCTCCATCGGCCGACCTGAACGACCTGGACGAGGATGTTGGCGCGGCGATGGCGCCGGTCAACATCAGGAATGGGACGCGGTGGAGCACACCCTTCGCATACCTCGACCCGGTACGCGACCGGGGCGATCTGACCGTGGTGGGCGATGCGATGGTTGACAGGATCAACCTGGACCGCTCCCGAGCAGTCTCGGTCGACGTCGTCCTGGACGGGGAGAGGGCGACCATCGCGGCGGGGCGGATCGTCCTGTGCGCGGGCGCCTACGGCTCTCCCGCCGTCCTGCTCCGCTCCGGCATCGGCCCGTCGGAGGAGCTCGCCGCGCTGGGAATCTCCACGCGGATTGACCTGCCCGGGGTGGGGCGCAACCTGCACGACCATCCAGGTGTCACCATAAAGCACCACGGCACGCAGCTCTTCGACTCCTCGATGAAGGATTTCATCGCCGGCGGCAGGACCGTCTTTACGGAGCAGAGTCTGGCCAAGGCCCGCAGCAGCCGCTGTCGAGAGGCATTCGACCTGCACATAGCCCCCACCACCTCGGCCGGTCCCGACCAGGAAGGACGCTGGGAGTGCGTGATGTACGTTGCGCACATGGCGCCGCTGTCTCGCGGCCGGCTGACGCTGCGCGACAGCGACCCGCAGAGCAGCCCGGTGATCGACACCGGCTACTTCACCGACTCCGGCGACGAGGACCTCGCGGTGCTGATGGATGGCGTCGCGATGACCAGGGAGATCGCGCGCCAGCGGCCGCTTGTCGAGCTGATCGGGATGGAGCTTGAGGAAACGGCCGGCACGGTTACGGCCGAGGAGCTGCGCCGCGACAGCCTTCACTACTTCCACCCGGTCGGTACCTGTAAGATGGGCCCCGACTCCGACCCCGCGGCTGTCGTCGACCCGACGGGCAGGGTCTACGGCGCGCAGGGTCTATACGTCGCCGACGCCTCGATCATGCCCGTCGTTCCGAGGGCCAACACCAACCTGCCGACGCTCATGGTAGCCGAGCGGATCGTAGCAGCGCTCGACTAGAGCTTCCGGAGAACGGAAGAGGGCGCCCCGTAGGACGCCCTCCGCGTATACGCCACCGAACAGAACCATATCCGATGTGAGATCGGGGAGAGTGCAACAATCCGGTGAGATTGGACATTGCGAAGTCACGGGTTATTTGGACGGTTCAACCCCTACAGCTTCAGCAGCCGTTCCAGCCGCCGCCGGCCTCGGCACGGGCCCACGACGGCCAGGTTCAGATGGTCGCCGACCAGGAGGTCGTTCGCGACCCTCCGAAGATCCTCCGGACAGACGGCTCTGACGCTCTCTATCACCTCGTCGACGCCCGATATCTCTCCCAGCAGCAGCTCCTGGTTCCCCGCCCAGCTGGCGAGCGTCCAGTTGTCCTCCATGCGCAGCAGCAGCCTGCCGGCCACCAGGCGCTTGGCCCGCTCCAGCTCCGCGCACGGCACACCGTCACGGAGCTTTGTCAGTTCCTCCATGATCGCCTGGACCGCATCGTAGAGGCTCTTCGGATCCACTCCGGCCGTTATGACCAGGGCGCCGGAGTCGAGGAAGTGGGCCACTGCGCTGTGCACATCGTACGCGAGCCCCCTCGTCTCCCGGAGCTCGACGAACAGCCTGCTGCTCATGCCCTCCCCCAGTATCACGTTGAGCAGGTCCAAAGCGTACCTGTCCGGGTGCCGTATCGACAGTCCCGGCACCGCGATCGACATGTGCGTCTGCTCCGTGCCGCGGTACTGGACGCGCACCTGGGGCTCACGGCATCGGCGCGGCACCGGCGTCCACGAACCGGGCGCGCCCGGCGTCCAGCCCTTCGAAAGCGCCACCATGCGCTCGACCACCGAGTCGCGGCTGATCCCGCCGGCGACGCTGACCACGATGTTGTTGGGAGTGTAGTAGCGCGCCATGTGGTCGAGCATCTCCCCGCCGCTCAGCCGCGAGATCGTCTCCTTGGTTCCGCCGATGTCGCGGCCGAGCGGGTGGTCGGGCCACAGCATCTCGTCGATCAGCGCGTCCACCCTGTAGTTGGGTGTGTCGCTGATCATGTTCAGCTCCTCGATCACCACCTTCCGCTCGCTCTCCACGGCGCCGGGATCGAACAGAGACTCCCGCAGCATGTCGATCAACAGCTCTAGGCTCTCCTCCACGTGGAAGTCGGGGACCTTGCACCAGTAGAGGGTCAGCTCCTGTTCGGTAGAGGCGTTGAGCACGCCGCCGACCTCCTCTATAGCGCCGCTGATCTGCACCGGCGCCGGCCTACGGCGGGTGCCCTTGAAGAGCATGTGCTCGATGAAGTGCGATATACCGGACTGCGGCTCAGGCTCGTACCTGGAGCCCACTCCGATGAACACACCTATGCTCGCCGAGCGGGCGCCGGGGACCTCGCTGGTCACGACCCGGAGCCCGTTGTCGAGGACGTCTCTCCGGAACTCGATGCTCTGGATAGCCCGGTCTGCGCTCGAGGGGCGGCTCACGTGCGGATCTCCACGCCGGCCCGCTCCTCCTGCAGACGGACCACCGCCGGAGTCGCCAGCCTCCCCCAACCCCTGCCCTGCGCCTCTATGTAGCGCTGCTGAGCGAGGTTGGAGAGCTCCATCGGTATGCCCAGCTCTCGTCCCATCTGGGTCGCCAGCCCGAGGTCCTTCGCCGCCAGATCGACCTGGAACCCGGGCTCGAAGTTGCCCTTGAACAGCGAGTCCGGGAAGTTGTGCATCGACTGCGTCTCACCCGAGCTCCTCGATATGGCCTCGTAGAGCATCTCGGGCCCGACCCCGGCCTTGACGCCAAGGGTGAAGGCCTCCGCCAGGATCGAGGGGATGCTGAGGCTTATCAGGTTGTTGACGATCTTGCAGACGGCGCCGGAGCCGAGCGGCCCGCAGTACATCGTCTGGCTGCCGATAAGGTCGAGCACCGGCCTGTGGCGGGAGTATGTCTCGCGGTCGCCACCGACCATCACGCACAGCGTGCCCGCCTCCGCTCCCTTCGTCCCGCCGCTCACCGGCGCGTCGAGGACGCTTACGCCTACCGACCGGGCGGCCTCCGCGATGCGATGGATCGTGGACGGGTCGGTCGTGCTGAGGTCGAAGAGCGCCGTTCCGGGAGAGGCTCCCGTCAGTATTCCACCCTCGCCCAGGGCAGCCTCCTCCACGTCCGAGGGGTGGGGGAGCGACGTGAACACCACCTCGCTCGCCTCCGCGACCGCGCTTGGACTGTCCGCCCAGGCGGCGCTCTCGGCTACCAGCTCCTCCGCCGCCTCTCTGCGTATGTCGAACAGGGTGAGCCGGTGGCCGCCCTTCGCGACGTTACACGCCATATGACGGCCCATGTACCCGACGCCGATGAATCCTACTCTCATCTGTTCTCCTGTCCCTTCCCCAGCTCTGCTCCCTTCCCCCGCAGAGCCGGGGGGTTGCCGCGGCATCCGGGCGCATGTCTGAGTCGTAGCCATTAGTGTACAATCAGTTGCCGAGTCCCCTCAACGACAGGGCTGTCCTCTCATGGCGGTCTCGGCCCTCACGAAGGAGGTAATATGAGAACCACCTCAGTCGCGGTAGCCGTGGCCGTATCGACACTCCTGTTGACGTTGGCCGTCTCCTGTGGCTCCGACGAGGAGGCCGAGACCGCTCCGGCGCCCCAGGCTCCCACCGCTGCGTCAGCTGCGGCCGCACCCACGCCGGCCGGCTCCGCCGCCGGGCCTGCCCCGACCGCTCCAACCGCCGCTCCGACTCCCGAGCCGACGCCCACGCCAGTCCCGGTCAAGACCCGCCGTACTGGCGACGAGCCGCTGGCGCCCGAGTTGAGGAACACCGGCGGGTGGATCAACTCGGAGCCGTTCACCCTGGAGAGCCGGCGCGGAGAGGTCGTCCTGATCGACTTCTGGACCTTCAGCTGTATCAACTGCATCCGCACGCTGCCATACCTGAAGTCGTGGCACGAGAAGTACGCCGACTCCGGGCTGGTGATCCTAGGCGTTCACTCGCCCGAGTTCGAGTTCGAAAAGGTGCTCGAAAACGTTCAGGAGGAGGTCGAGGAGTTCGGCCTGCTCTATCCCATCGTCCAGGACAACGACTTCGGCACCTGGAGGGCGTTCCGCAACCGGTACTGGCCGGCAAAGTACCTGATAGACAAGGACGGCTACATCAGATACTTCCACTTCGGAGAGGGACGCTACGAGGAGACGGAGCAGTGGATCCGCGCCCTGCTCGAGGAGACCGGAGCCGACCTGAGCGACATATCGGCCGAGACGGAGGAGCCCCCGGCGCTGGACGTCGGGACCCGCGACGCGGGCGCGAACGAGAGAGTGACCCGGGAGCTGTACGCCGGCTTCATGAGGAACTTCAACGCCCTCCAGTCGGGGGCGACGCCCCCCTACGTACTGCACAGCGAGTTCTTCGTCCAGCCGGGGGAGGACGTGCTATATTCCGACCCGGGCGATCACCAGAACCACTTCATGTATCTGGAGGGCCTCTGGCGCAACACCGAGGAGAGCCTTATCCACGCGCGCGACACGGAGGGGTTCACCGACTACATCGCCCTTCTCTTCTACGGCACCTCGGTGAACGGCGTCATGGCGCCCGTTGACTCCCAGCCCTTCACCGTCAGACTGATCATGGACGAGGCGCCGCTGACGCCCGAGCAGGCCGGCGCCGACGTCACCTTCGACGAGGCGGGCAATAGCATCGTCGTCGTCGACAAGGCGCGGATGTACCACCTCGTCGAGCTCGCCTCCTACGAAGGGCATGAGCTGAAGCTTAGCTCGAACTCGGACGACATGGAGCTCTTCGCCTTCACCTTCGGGGCATACGAAACCGACCGTTAGCCATCCAGATTTTTCCGATGCGTCCCAGACTCCTCGCCGCCGCCGCGGTGCTCTCCGCTGCCCTGATAGCTGGGTGCTCCGGCTCCTCCTCCGACACCACCGGCGCAGAGCCGTCATCACGCCCGGACGAGGTCGAGCTGATAGAGGGACCGCTCTCCGAGGACGGCATCCAGATCATCCTGGGTACGCCGGATGTCGCAGTCGGCACGCACAGGATGGCCTTTGTCCTCCAGTCCCGGCAGAGCCTGATCCGCGCGCCGTCCGCGACCGTGGTGTCCCACTACCTGCCTGAGAGCAGCGTACAGGGGGAGAGGAAGGAAACAGCGCTGGCCGTGTTCAGGCCCTGGCCGTACGGGACCAGGGGGAGCTATACGACTCGGCTCACCTTCGATGCGGCGGGCAGATGGCAGATCGACGTCACCGTGCTGGACGGGAGCGGGGAAAGCCGGTCCGCGCAGCTGTCCTTCCAGGTCGCCGAGGAGACCGAGGCTCCCGACGTCGGGGCGCCGGCCGTGTTGAGCGAGAACAAGACCCTCGCCGACGTCGACGACATAGGCGAGCTCACTACCGGCTCCCTCCGGGACCCCGATCTCTACCGGACGACGATCGCCGACGCCGCCGACTCTGGCATGCCCACCGTGATCGTGATGGCCAGCCCCGCCTTCTGTATCAACGCCGTCTGCGGCCCCCAGGTCGAGGTGCTCCAGCAGCTCAAGGATAAGTACAGGGGGCGGGCCAACTTCATCCACGTCGACTTCTACGACAATCCGGACGAGATCCAGGGAGACCTGGATCGGGCCCGCATCTCTCCTACCGTTCTTGCGTGGCGGCTCCCTAGCGCGGAGTGGTCGTTCGTGATCGGCCGGGACCGGAAAATCGCCGCCCGCTTCGAGGCTTTCGCCACGTTCGACGAGCTCGATCATGCACTGGAGAGAGTCCTTTAGTGCGGCGGTTCTGGAGATGGTTCAAATGCTGGCTCTGGCATCTGGCCGACGCGCTCCCGCCCTACCTGATAGTGGAGGGTCCGCTGGAGACCAAGGAGACCGACGCGAACAGATACTACCTGTCGGTCACGTCGAACCGCGTCGAGGTCGACGAGGCTACCTTCAACATGCTCGTGGTGGGTGAGAACCTACGGGTGCGCTATACCAGGGGCCACCGGGCGATCAGCATCGACAGGCTGATGCCCAGCCGTGGCCCCGGCTAGCCCCTCGGACGGTCTGCTAGATCGAGTCGGCCAGCAGCTCGACCAGATGCCTGGCCGCTCTGCCGGTGCCGTGCTCGATCTGCTGCCGGCAGGACACTCCATCCGAAACGATCTGGCCCGCGCTGCTCCGCGACCGTATCGCCGGAAAGAGGGTCTGCTCGCCGATGCTCATCGAGATGTCGTAGTGCTCGGTCTCCATTCCGAACGACCCGGCCATGCCGCAGCACCCCGACCTGATCTCCTCAGGCTCGCACCCCGGTATCGAGCGCAGCACCTCCATCGCCGGCTCGGTGCCGACCAGGGCCTTCTGATGACAGTGTCCATGGAAGAGCACCGGCCCCGGAGCGCCCCTGAAGGGGAGAGCGGCGCCCTCCCCGCGCGCGTGGATGACGAGCTCCTCGATGAGCATCGTCCTGTCGGCGACCTCCTTCGCCTTCGCGTCGTCGTCGAGCAGATCGGCGTAGTCGTCCCGGAAGCTGAGGATGCAGCTCGGCTCCAGCCCGACCAGCACCGCCCCCCGGCGCACGTGCTCGTACAGCCGGTCGACGTTCGCGCGGGCGTTCGCCCTGGCCCTGTCGATCATGCCCTTCGAAAGCATCGGCCTACCGCAGCACCGCACGTCGGGCACGACGACCCTGTAGCCCATCGACTCGATCACCTTCGTCGCGGCGATGCCCAGCTCCGGATGGTTATACTTGGTGAAGGTGTCCGCGAACAGCACGACCTCGCCCATCCCTCCGGCGCCGCGCGGCCCTCCTCTGGACCTCCACCACTGGAGGAAGCTCTGTGAGGCCAGCGGCGGGATAGCTCTCCTCCGGTCGATGCCGACGTGCTCGTGGAGGGCCTGCCTGACGACGTCCGATCTCAGCGCCCGGTTGGACAGCGGCGCGAAGAAGGCTCCCAGGCGGTTGATCGTGCTCAGGTTGCCGAAGAGCGTGTCGCGGAGCGAGGCCCCGTTCGTCCTCCGGTAACGGTCCATGAACTCATACTTGAGCTTGGCGACGTCCACGTTGGAAGGGCACTCCGCCTTGCACGCCTTGCACTCGAGGCACAGCTCCATCACTTCGTACATCCGTCGGCCGGTCAACGACTCGACCGGAAGCCTGCCCGACACGGCGGCCCTTAGCGCGTTGGCGCGTCCCCTCGTCGAGTGCTCCTCGTCCCGGGTCGCCATGTAGGAAGGACACATCGTTCCGCCGAGCACCTTCCGGCACGCCCCCTGACCGTTGCACATCTCGATTGCGCCGGCGAAGCCTCCCTCCCGCGAGTAGCCGAGGCCGGTCTCCACCGACACGGTCCTGTACGAGGGGTCGATGCGCAGGTTCTCCGTCATCGGAGGCGAGTCGACGATCTTGCCGGGGTTCATCACACCCTTCGGATCGAACGCCCTCTTGACCTCCCGGAACGCCTCGTATATCTGGCTTCCGAACATCTTCTCGTTCCAGACGCTCCGCACCAGACCGTCCCCGTGCTCGCCGCTCATCGACCCGCCGTACTCGAGCACCAGGTCGCTGATCGCGGCGGAGATGGACGTCAGACGGTCCACTCCCTCCTGCCGCTTCAGGTCTATCAGGGGCCGGATGTGGAGGCATCCGACGCTCGCGTGCCCGTAGTACCCTGCCGTCGTGCCGTGCTCACGTATGATCTCGTCGAACCGGCGGACGAACCCGGGCAGCCTCTCCGGTGCGACCGCCGTGTCCTCCACGAAGGGAAGCGGCTTCTCATCTCCGGGGACGTTCATCATCAGTCCCAGGCCCGCCTTGCGGACCGCCCAGACGCGGGCCTGATCGGCAGGGGCTGTCACTCTTCTGACCGTGTAGCCGAGCCCCGCGAGGCTCATCCGTCTTTCGAGCCGGTCGAGCGCCGCGCTCAGCTCCGCCTCCGTATCGCCGGTGACCTCCACCACCAGCACGGCCTCCGGGTCCCCCTCGATGAAGTCCATCATGCGCGAGTACTCCAGGTTGGCCCGCGCCTGTCTCAGGATCATGCTTCCTATCAGCTCGACGGCGGCAGGCCCCATCTCCAGAGTCGCGACGGTCGCCTCCATCGCCTCCAGCAGATCATGGAAGTGGATGACCGCCAGTGCCTTCATCCTGGGGCGGGGCACGACCTTGAGCTTCGCCTCCGTGACGGCTACCAGGGTCCCCTCGGAGCCGACGACAAATCTTGCCATGTCGAACCGGCTCCCACCGACGAGCTCGTCTAGGTTGTAGCCGGCGACGCGCCGCTGAATCGATGGGTAGCGTCTGACGATCTCCTCGCGATTGGCCTCCGCTATCGCAAAGAGACGGCGGCAGATGTCGCCTTCGAGCCCGTCGAGACGCATCTTCGACTCCAGGTCCGCGCCGGTCAGCCCGCCGAGCTCTGCCGTATGTCCGTTGGAGAGGACCACCTTGAGACTGTCCACGTTGTCGACCGTCTTGCCCCACACGATGGAGTGGGCCCCGCAGGAGTTGTTCCCGATCGCGCCTCCCACGTTCCCGCGGTTGCCGGTACTGGGGTCGGGCGCGAAGAGCACGCCGTGCGGCTCGAGGTGTTGGTTGAGCTCGTCCAGCACTATCCCCGGCTGGGTCCGGACCCAGCCGGCCTCGGCGTCGATCTCCAGCACCCGTCTCATGTACTTGGAGAAGTCGATGACTATGGCGTGTCCGACCGTCTGTCCGGCGAGACTCGTCCCCCCGCCGCGTGGAAGCACGGGGACCCCGTGGCGGTTGGCAGCCTCGATCACGGCCACGACGTCGTCCGCATCCCTGGGGATGACGACGCCTAACGGCTCGATCTGGTATATGCTCGCGTCGGTGCTGTAGAGCACCCGGGACATCCTGTCGAAGCGCACCTCGCCGGCGACGTCCCGGCGCAGCTCCTCCACAAGCTCCCTGGAGTCCGTCTCGGCGGTGCGGGAGACCATATGCCGGCGTTGGCTATCCGGACTTCCGGGGCAGGAGCGCCAGCAGGTGGCGGCGGTTGAGCGCCAGCAGACCGGCCGACAGGCCGAGGAAGATGTAGGCGAAGATGAGACGCGTCCCCTCGCTCGGGAAGGCGAGGTGGGCGATGAAGAGGACGAGAAGCGCCGCCCCGGACGTCCATCCGATCACCCGGGGGATGATCAGAAGAATCGCGAATACCGACATCGCCGACGTGAGGAGGAACTCGACGCCCTGCCGGGAATCGATCCCAAAGCTCAGCGGCTCGCCCGCCGAGATGCTGAATATGACGACCATGCTCCCGATGAGCAGCGTGAGCTGGTTGACCTCAGCCGATATGAGCGTGCTCATCCCGTCCACGGGGTTGGCGCGCAGGCTGAACAGGACGGCGACGATGATCTCCGGCGACTCGGACGCCAGCGGCGCGATCCACTGGATCAGGATGAAATCGTCTATCCCCAGTTCGCTGCCGGTCTCGATCAGCGACTCTACGAAGGGCTCGGCGACCACCAGGATGACCGCGGCGGAGTAGACGAATAGCGCCAGCACAGCGGCGCGGCGGCGGGCCGGAGGGAGATTCCCGATCGCGAGGGCGGGTCCCAGGAGGTCGGGCTCCACCGCCTCCTGCCGCGAGCTGAGCCACAGGTAGACTACGTAGAGGGCGATGAGCACGCCCGCGAGCGCCATGTGCACCTGGCCGGTAAGGAAGATGATGAAGGAGAGCGCCGTCGCGATGGAGAGTAGGGCAATCTCCAGCGACAGGAAGCCGCGCAGGTCGAGCGACCGGCGGCGGCGGACCCAGAATATGAGGATGACCGCCGACCACCCTATGCCGATCAGCAGCCTGTTGGCGCCGGTGACGTTCGCCGCGACCCGCGACATCTCCTCGGTCACCTCCCCCGTCGCGGTGTCGAAGGACTGGCCGGCGTCCCACGCCAGCACCGCCTCGATGGCGTACTCCGGGAGGATGGCGATCAGGGCGAGGACGGCGATGGCGAGGGCGGCGGAGACGTCGTGCTGAGCCGCCTCGGCGGCCCACGACAGGATGAAGGCGCCTCCCAGGATACCCAGGCCGTAGATGAATGCGGCCAGTACGGGATCGATGTGTACGCCGGAGAAGCGGAGTATGAAGGCGGGCAGCCCGATCGTCGCGCAGGCCGCCAGCCACAGCATCGAACGCCCGCCGGACGACTCAGCCGCAGCCATCACCCGGTCGACCGCTTCCGCAGATCTGCCAGGTAGCTATCTCGAAACTTCAGCGCGTGCTTTGACGAGCTCAGCACGAACGGAGCCAGGAGCCAAAGAGGTTCGTCCTGAGCCTGTCGAGGGACGGGTTCGCGGAGTCGCTCCATGGTTCTGAGTTAGTCTCTACGATCCCACCTTCAGGATGCTGTAGCGCGTCTTCCCGCGGGGAGTCTCCACCTCGACCTGATCGCCCACGTATCGCTTGAGGAGCGCCTTTCCGAGCGGCGACGCATCCGAGATCCTTCCCTCCAGCGGGTTCGCCTCGGTGGAGCTCACCAGCGTGTAGGTCGTCTCACGGCGGCTGTCGACGTCCCGGACCGACACCTGCGCGCCCAGCTGTACCCTCTTGGAGGCGGCTCCGGAGGAATCGATGACCACGGCGGCAGTCAACGTGCTCTCTATCGTGCGTATCCGGGACTCGGTGTGCCCCAGCTGCTCCCTGGCGGCCTCCAGCGGCACGTTCTCCCTGACGTCCTTGTCGGCGGCGGCCCTCCGTATCTGCGCGGCCAGGGGAGCCCTCTCCGCCTTCAGCCTCTTCAGCTCGTCCTGCAACCTAGAGAGCCCCTCCCGGGTCAACTCCACGGGCTCCGCGCTCACGGCCGTCTGCGCTCTCCTGGAGGAGGACTTCGACCTGCGGACTCGGACGTGCTGTGCGAGGTTGCCGTCGATGAGCCTCCGTTTGCGGGCATAGGAGAGGAAGCTCTTGACGATCTGCACGCGCTCCGCCGCGTTGCCCGCGGATCCAATCTGCTCGGCGTATTCGCCCATCTCGGGGGGGCTCAGCTCGGCTAGCCGTCTGTCCGGGCCGCACCACTGAACGAAGCGGTTCAGGTCGCGCTGAACGGCCTGCAGGTCCTCGCCGTCCCTCTTGATGGTGCCGATGAAGCTCCCGACCGCCTGCAGCACCGTCACCGGCTCGTCTGGCGCCACTCGACCACTCCCTTCACTCGTGTCCCTGCCATGTTAATCCGGCAGCGGAGAGGGTGTCAACGCAAGCTCCCCGACGCAGCTGTTCAGAGAAGCGCGGCCTCGGGCCGCCCTCTTGTTCCTTCCCCCGGCTCCGCGGGGGAAGGTTAGGATGGGGGTTCCGCGACGGCGCATGTGCGTTGACGATACCGCCCGGCCGCTGCTAGACTCTGCGCCGCCGTCCGGCCTTCAGGCCGCGCGGACGGAGGCGCAGCTGTGATAGGCGTTCTGACCCACCACTGGGCGAAGGAGGACAGGATCGCTGAGGCCAGGGAGCTTCTGGACCGTAACGGTGCTGCGCAGGCCAGGGCGCTCGGTTTCATAAGTCGCCAGACGCTCTACTCGCTCACAGACCCGACCCAGATCACCTCGCTGGTGCTATGGGAGAGCAACGAGATATACGACGCCTGGCGCGCGAGCCCCGAACGGGCCGCCATAATGACCGGTGCGGAGAGGCTGTGGTCCAGACCCACCGTGTCGGAGCGGTTCGAGGCCGCCGGCTAGCGTCCGCAGTCCGGCTGGAGCCGTCCGACGTCCGTCTTACGCTCCCCAGACCTGTCGGAAAATACGCATCCAGTTCCCGCCCAGCACCTTCCGCAGGTCGTCGTCCCGGTAGCCCCTGTCGGCGAGCTCTCGGGCGACGCTGGACAGCCTGTCGGGAGTCTCCATGCCGCGGGGGTGGAGCAGCGGGTCCGGGTAGGCGACCGGCCGCTTCCGCGGCTTCGTCCCCTGCTGCGAGAAGAGCCACTCGAAGAAGACGGCCGGCTGGTCCTGGGTGAAGTCGGTGCCGATCCCGACGTGATCGATGCCGACGCGCTCCACGAGGTCGTCGATCGCGTCCGCGTAGTCGGCCACTGTCGACTCGAACCCGTTGCGCAGGAAGGGAGGAAAGGCGTTGGCGCCTATGACGCCACCCTTTCCGGCGATGAGCCTCAGCGCGTCGTCCGTCTTGTTGCGGACGTGCTCGTGGAAGGCGCGGGCGTTCGCGTGGGTGCAGGCGACGGGCTGGTCGGACAGCTCCGCCGTCTCGAGAGTAGTGTTGTCACCTACGTGAGACAGGTCGATCAGTATGCCCAGCCGGTTCATCTCCTTTACGGCGTCGACTCCGAAGTTGCTGAGCCCCTCGTCCCGCCTCTCGTAGCAGCCGTTGCCGAGCAGGTTTCTCTCGTTGTAGGTCACCTGGATGATGCGGACTCCCAGCGAGTGGAACAGGGCCAGCCGGTCCAGGTCGTTCTCGATGGGAGCGGCGTTCTGCCAGCCCAGCACCACCCCCGTCCGCCCCTCTCTCTTCGCCCTCGTCAGGTCCTCGACGCGGGTAGCCTGCATGAGGGTGTCCCGGCGCTCCCTGAAGCGGCGCTCCCATCTCTTGATATGGTCCATCGTCTGGGTGTAGTTCTCCCAGATCGCGATGGTCGCGTTGATGCCGGTCACCTGTCCGGCGTGCAAGCTCTCGTACACCGCGGGACTGTCCCAGTTGCTCACGTTGAGCGCGTCGATCACCACCGACTCGTCGTATAGCTGCGTCACACTTGAATCCTTTCGAGAGTGGTATGGCTGCGGAGTACCTTATGCGGAGCCGGGTCTGGTGTCAAACCCGATCGCAAATGTTCAGACTCCGTGAGATATTCTGGCGAATCTGGTGGACGGAGAGGAGGCTCCTACCTCTTCCCCCGGCTCCACCATGCTACCTCTTTCCCACACCGGCCCTGAATGTCCGCTGATGTATCAGTAAGGCCTGTCGACTAGCTGCTATCCGTATCATTCAGGCCGCAACGACCGTCCCTATTCGTCCCACGTCTTCCTCGTAAATCCCCCTGCATCCCACGCTAAGTGTGGTAATATCTGTGGGAAGGATACACAGAGGAGGAGGTGTGACATGAAGCTATCCGCCACAGGAGTGAAGGCTCTCAGACAACCAGGTCGATACTCCGACGGCAACGGTCTCCACCTGTTCATCAGCAGGTCGGGCGGCAGAAGCTGGGTGCAGCGCATCACCATCGACGGGCGGCGTAGGGATATCGGCCTGGGAGGCTATCCAGCCGTATCGTTGGCTCAGGCACGCAGGCAGGCGGCACGCAACCGCGAGGTGATCGCCGAAGGCAGAGACCCCCTGGCGGAGAGGCGCAGGCCCGGCGTCCCCACATTCAGGGAGGCCGCTCACACCGTCCATGAGGCGAACAGGCTACGATGGAGAAACGAAAAGCACGCACTGTCCTGGATCCAGACCCTGGAACACCACGCCTTCCCGAAAATCGGCAACATGCCTGTAGACACGATAGGCCGCACGGACGTGCTCGCCGTCCTGACGCCGATATGGACGACTATCCCCGAGACCGCGAGGCGCGTGCGACAGAGGATGCGCACCATCTTCAGGTGGGCCATGGCTCATGAGACGATCGAGTCCAACCCAGCGGGAGAGGCCATAGACGGCGCGCTCCCGTCATTGCCCAAGGTGAAGGCCCATCTCAGGGCACTGCCCTACCGGGAGACGGGAGATGCTCTCAGGATCGTCGATGCGTCCATGGCTTCACCCGCCTCCAGGCTCTGCCTGAGGTTCCTGGTTCTGACGGCCTCGCGTTCCGGGGAGGCGATGGGAGCTTCCTGGGACGAGATCGACACTGACAGCGCCGTCTGGACCGTTTCCGCATCGCGCATGAAGTCGGGGGAGGAGCACAGGGTGCCCCTCAGCGTTCAGGCGCTCGACGTGCTGGAGGAGGCCGATCACCTCCGGGACGGCTCACCGCTCATCTTCCCCTCCCCACTGAGACCGGGACATATGCTGAGCGACATGACCCTTAGGAGTGTGCTCCGCACGACCGGACTCGCTGTTCGGGCCACTGTGCACGGGTTCCGGACGTCATTTCGGACGTGGACGATGGAGCAGACCGACACGCCATGGGAGGTCGCCGAGGCGGCGCTGGCGCACCGGCTCGGGAGCGCCGTGGCGCAGGCCTATGCCCGCTCCGACCTGTTCGAGACACGCCGGGTTCTCATGCAGCGGTGGGCGGACTACCTCGCTGAGCCGTCCTCGGACGGCGGCTGATGCGAAACCGGCCCATGCCGGGCACCATTCGGGACGACCGGGGCCGGAATCGGACGCGAGCCTCTCCGAGTTCGCCAACTGAGGCTCACGCGAGACGACAAATGGAACGCCGAGCTTGCCGAATGGCGTGCGAGGCCCCTGGACGACCTCGAGGTGGTCTACATGTGGGTGGACGGGGTCTACGTGAAGGCCGGGTTGGAGAGGGAGAAGGCGGCGATCCTGGTGGTGATGGCGGCGTTGAGTGACGGGAGCAAGGTGGTGGTGAGCGCCGTACCCGGCTACAGGGAGTCGACCCGGAGCTGGTCTGAGGTGCTCAGGGACCTGAGGGACCGTGGCCTCAACTGCCCCAGGCTGGTGGCCGGGGACGGACACCTGGGTATCTGGGGAGCGCTTCGCAACGTTTGGCCGGAGGCGGGGGAACAGCGCTGCTGGAACCACAAGATCCTGAACGTGCTGGACAAGCTGCCGAAGCGTCAGTACGAGCAGGGGAGGCTGATGCTGCGCAACATCCCGTACGCCGAGACCCGGGCTGAGGCTGAGAGGTTGAGGAAGGTCTTCACCCGTTGGTGCGGCGACCACTCGTACGAGGCTGCCCGTGAGGCGATCGAGCGGGACTGGGAGCGGATGGTGACCTTCTACGACTTTCCCAGAGAGCACTGGCGTCACCTTCGTACGACCAACCCGGTGGAGTCGCCGTTCGCTGCGCTGCGGCTCAGGACCGATGCGGCCAGGCGCTACAGGAGGGTCGACAGAGCGATAGCGGTCATATGGAAGATGTTGATGGTGGCCGAGAAGAGGTTCCGCCGACTGCATGCACCCGAGTTGATGGGGGACGTTTACCTCGGCGTCAAATTCAAGGACGGAGTTGCCATCGAGGCACCGGTCGAGAAGATCGCCGCCTGATCACGTTTATTGACGTAACCTCCTCAAATCCCCGATACTATCCGTTGCTATGGGGCGCTCTGCGGGCGTTGTCCCATCTTGCGGGCAGTAGTCCACGGTTGGGGAGTGAAACGGCCTCTGACGCTCCCGCTAATCTCACGCCACTTCTGCTCTTCATCCGGCGTGATGAACGTCACGGCCTCACCGGCGCGGCCCATGCGGCCTGTCCGTCCGACCCTGTGGGTGAAGAGTAGGTCAGAGTCTGGCAGGTCATAGTTGATGACCTGCCCAATAGCCTCAACATCCAACCCGCGGGCGGCTACATTGGTTGCCACCAATATAGGGGTGGCGCCGCGACGGAAGGCTGCCATCACGCGCTCGCGGGCATTTTGACTGAGATTCCCTTGCAATGCCCCTGCCGGATAACCCATCTCTCCTAGCTGTGCTGCGAGCCTCTTCACGCCGCGCTTAGTCTTGCCAAAGACTATGACTGCCGAACTATCCCGCCGGTCCAGCAGGGTCCGGAGCGCGCCGATCTTGTCGCTCTTCTTCATGGTATAGACCCGATGCTTCACGGTGGGCAGCGCTTGCAAGTCTGCGTCAACTTCCACAGCTACCGGGCTCTGCATGTGCTTTGTGGCTGTCTTCGCCACCCAATGGGGCATTGTCGCTGACAGAAGGGCCGTCTGCCGGCTGGAAGGCGTCCGGTTGAGGATAGCCTCAACGTCGTGGGCAAACCCTCTGTCCAGCATTTCGTCCGCCTCATCCAACACCAAGAAACGGACTGACTTCAGGATTAGAGTGCCCTGCCGGACGTGGTACAGCGTGCGGCCAGGGGTGCCGATGATGATCTGAGGGCCTGTTTTCAATGCAGTGTATTCCGGCCGCAACGACCGGCCACCGTAAAGCAAGGTGCAGCGTAGCCGCTGCGGTGACGCCACGGCCTTCGTCACCTCGGCCACCTGTATGGCCAGCTCACGAGTGGGGACCAGTACCAATCCTTGGACCCGCCGGATCGACGGGTCGCACTGTTCAGCCACGGGGACGGCGAACGCTAGAGTCTTGCCTGACCCGGTACGGGCCTGCCCTATCACGTCCATGCCCGCTAAGAGAAGAGGGATGGCCTTTTCTTGGATTGGCGTGGGCTCCGATATGTTCATGCGGGAAAGAGCTGCTCTGGAGGCGGGTTTCAAGGCCATCCCAGGGAAAACTGGAGCAGCGGCGGCGGCGCGATCAGCGGAGGATTGAGGGAATCGAATTGTGGTGAATGGCTCCCCGGCGGATGCGCTTGTTGAGGAGGAAGAGTCGTTGCGCCGGACTCTGAAACACGGGGAGCAGTACACAGGACGATCTTGGCTTGGCCGGAAGGGGACTGTTGTGGACTTGCCGCACTCAGCGCAGACGGCTGGGTGCCAGCGTGTACGGGTGGACAAACGCGGGCGAACGGACTCAAGAGGCATGTGGACACGGACTCCTTACCCCAAAGGGACAAACGGTGATTAGTGCAGGGCACAAAGACGGAAGACGGGACAGAAGATAGTCCGTTCCCGTATGCGAGACCTTGGTGCGGTGACCAAGCGTGTTTCATTAATCTTAACAGATGGCGTGTTGATGTCCAGCGAGTCTGTCCTCTCGTAACTGTTCACAGTTGATGAGTGTGACTGGCCGATAGGTGGGGTGGAAAAGGGCTAGCGTTCAGGGGGGTGGTTGTGTCATACAGTCAGGTGTGGACGCCGAAGTTGACCTAACCGCAGCCAGCCGTGAGGATCTGCTGGCGATAATAGCCGATTTGCAGCGCCGTGTAGAGGAGTTGGAAGCGCGATTGGCCGGAGGCGGTCGGCCGCGAGGGATGCCGGGCAACAAGCCCGGTTCGGGGTCACGGCCGATGGGGGATACCAGCAAGCCCAGGTCGCGGGGCTTTGGACGTCGTCGCATGGAGCCGACCGACCACGTGGAGCATGCGCTGGACATCTGCCCGGACTGCGGGACGAGTCTTAGCCCGAATCCACCGAAGGAGTGGGGAATAAAGGTGTCCTGAAAGCGTGAAAAGGCGCTCCCGCGTATCTGGGATAATGGTTTTGTGTCAAAAAACCGACCCCAGAGAAGGAGCACCCTTTAGATGCTACCACTTGAGCACCCCGATCGCATCCACATCGCCTTTGATGATCACCGCCTGGTAGCCAATGCTGGGCTGTTGCTGCCCGCCACCCTGGCTCTCCGCCTGGGTCTGGGTGAAGTGGTTGACCGGTACCTGGACCTGGGTAACGCCCCCGGCCGGGCCAACACCGGCGACAAGCTGATGACCCTGGTAGCCTCTGCCCTGGCCGGAGGCGACTGCATCGACGATGCTGATGCGTTGCGCAGTGGCGGTACCGCCAGGGTCTTGGGGTGTGTGGTCAAGGCCCCGTCCACCCTGGGCACCTTCCTGCGCAGCTTCCGTTGGGGACACGTCAGGCAACTGGACCGGGTCAGCCGGGAGTTGCTGGCCCAAGCCTGGGCCGCCGGGGCCGGACCCGGCGATGCACCCTTGACCATTGACCTGGACTCCACCATCTGCGAGACCTACGGCCTGAGCAAGGAGGGAGCGCGCCATCACGGCTATACCGGCGCCCGCGGCTATCACCCGCTGCTGGCCATTGCCGCCAGCACCGGCGAGGTGCTGATGTCCCGGCTGCGCGAGGGCCGGGCCAACACCGCCCGTGGCACCGCCCACTTCCTGCGTGAGATGGTGGGGCGGGTGCGCTACGGCGGGGCCAGGGGACAACTCACGGTGCGGGCCGACAGCGGCTTCTATACCCACGCCGTGGTCGCCGTCTGCCGCCGGATGGATGTCCGCTTCTCTATCACCATCCGCCAGCGCGCCAGCCTGCGGGACCTGATCGAGGCGATACCAGAGGAGGACTGGACTCCCATTCCCTACTGGATGGACGGCGCCGCCGATGTCGCCGAGACGACTCACACCCCGTTCCAGACCAAGCCGGACGCCCCGCCGGTGCGGCTCATTGTCCGGCGGGTGAAGCCGACGCCCGGTTCCCAGCTCGCCCTCTTCGCCAGATACAGCTATCACGCCTTCATCACCGACCGGGACGGGGAGACGCTGGAACTGGAGGCCGATCATCGCCGCCACGCCGAGATCGAGAATGCGATACGCGACCTCAAGTACGGCGTGGGGCTGAACCATCTCCCCTCGGGCCGCTTCGCCGCCAACGGCGCCTGGCTGGCGGTACAGGTGATGGCGCACAACCTGGCCCGCTGGACAGCCCGCATCGGCCTGGGTCAGCAGATCGTGACCACCAAGACCCTCAGACGACGGGTCTTTGCCCTGGCCGGACGGCTCACCCGCTCGGCACGCCGATTGACCCTGCATCTTCCCCGGCGCTGGCCCTGGGAGGAGCAGTTCAGCCGCGCCCTGGCCCGGCTGCGAGCCATTCCACTCCCAGCCTGACGGCGCCCGTCCGCCACTGACCCGCCAGCCAACCCAACGTCCCCGCAAACTCGCGCCAGCCCAGTCCGCGAGCGCCTCTTGCCGTGTCCTATCCCGCCATCTGGCTCGCCACAGCCACTGTAGGCTGCTATCGGTGCCCCCAAAAGCGCCTGCATACCGCCCGCCAACCCCCCATCTACACGAATTCGAGCCCGGATTATCGCGCCTGTAACTCCCTCACCCCTTCCGCTGTCCTCACGCCATCCATCCCTGTCCATCGGTGGATTCGGGCTTACCGGCGGGTGGGTGCATCGCACGCGCGAGGTGATCGAGATTCCGGCCATGCCCGTGCAGGTCACCCAGCACGTGGTGGTGGCGCGCACCTGCCGGGTGTGCAGGAAGCGGCGGGTGCCGAGGCTGGAGCTGGGAGGCGTGGTGGTGGGCCGTCAGCGGTTGGGTATCAATCTTGTGAGTCTGGTGGTAACGCTCAGGGAGCGTGCCAGGCTGCCGATAGGCACGATCCGGTGGTACCTGCGGACGGTTCACGGATTGGACCTGAGCGCAGGGGCGATAGTGGGGATGATCCACCGTGCGGCAGAGGCGGCGCGGCGTCCGGTGGCCGATATGGTGGACCGCATCCGCGGCAGCCCGGTGGTCTTCGCCGACGAGACGGGCTGGCGCCAGGACGGTGTGAACGGGTTCGCCTGGACATTCAGCACCCCGGGCGAGCGGTATTTCGTGCGGCGCAACCGCAGCAGGCAGGTGGTGGACGAGGTATTGGGAGACGGGTTCGGCGGAGTGCTGGTCAGCGACTTCTATGCCGCCTACCACCACTACCCCGGGCTGAAGCAGAGATGCTGGGCGCACCTTCTGCGGGACATCCATGACCTGAAGGTCACCCATCCCGACGATGGGAACCTGGCGCTGTGGGCGTCGGCGGTCAAGGGCCTATACACCGAGGCGGTGGAGTTCGGCCACGCCGACGCTCGGGAGCGCAGTGCGGCCAGGCGGCGGTATGAGCACAGGCTGCTGGCGCTGTGCCGACCCTACCTCGACGCCCCGTCGGCGGTGCAGCGCAATCTGTGCAGGCGTATCGAGCGGCACATCAAGGAGCTGTTCGTGTTCGTCGCAGATCCGGGTGTGCCGCCGGACAACAACGCTGCTGAGCGCAGCCTGCGGCACCTGGTGGTCAGCCGCAAGATCAGCGGCGGGACACGCTCAGCGCGTGGCACCGACAGCAGGATGGCCCTGGCCTCACTGTTCGGCACCTGGCATGTCCGGGACATCAACCCCTTGATCGCCTGCCGACAACTCCTCGCCTCTCATCAAATCTGAACTGTTACGTCCTGGCCGCTGGTAAGCCCAAGAAGCTGGCCCTCACAGCTTGCATGCGCAAGCTACTGGTTATTCTCAACTCCATGCTGAAGGATCGCTCACCCTGGCGGGACCTGACTCAGAGGGTCGCCGGTCATTCCTCTTGACTTTAGCCCGAATCCACCGATGGACAGGGATGGATGGCGTGAGGACAGCGGAAGGGGTGAGGGAGTTACAGGCGCGATAATCCGGGCTCGAATTCGTGTAGATGGGGGGTTGGCGGGCGGTATGCAGGCGCTTTTGGGGGCACCGATAGCAGCCTACAGTGGCTGTGGCGAGCCAGATGGCGGGATAGGACACGGCAAGAGGCGCTCGCGGACTGGGCTGGCGCGAGTTTGCGGGGACGTTGGGTTGGCTGGCGGGTCAGTGGCGGACGGGCGCCGTCAGGCTGGGAGTGGAATGGCTCGCAGCCGGGCCAGGGCGCGGCTGAACTGCTCCTCCCAGGGCCAGCGCCGGGGAAGATGCAGGGTCAATCGGCGTGCCGAGCGGGTGAGCCGTCCGGCCAGGGCAAAGACCCGTCGTCTGAGGGTCTTGGTGGTCACGATCTGCTGACCCAGGCCGATGCGGGCTGTCCAGCGGGCCAGGTTGTGCGCCATCACCTGTACCGCCAGCCAGGCGCCGTTGGCGGCGAAGCGGCCCGAGGGGAGATGGTTCAGCCCCACGCCGTACTTGAGGTCGCGTATCGCATTCTCGATCTCGGCGTGGCGGCGATGATCGGCCTCCAGTTCCAGCGTCTCCCCGTCCCGGTCGGTGATGAAGGCGTGATAGCTGTATCTGGCGAAGAGGGCGAGCTGGGAACCGGGCGTCGGCTTCACCCGCCGGACAATGAGCCGCACCGGCGGGGCGTCCGGCTTGGTCTGGAACGGGGTGTGAGTCGTCTCGGCGACATCGGCGGCGCCGTCCATCCAGTAGGGAATGGGAGTCCAGTCCTCCTCTGGTATCGCCTCGATCAGGTCCCGCAGGCTGGCGCGCTGGCGGATGGTGATAGAGAAGCGGACATCCATCCGGCGGCAGACGGCGACCACGGCGTGGGTATAGAAGCCGCTGTCGGCCCGCACCGTGAGTTGTCCCCTGGCCCCGCCGTAGCGCACCCGCCCCACCATCTCACGCAGGAAGTGGGCGGTGCCACGGGCGGTGTTGGCCCGGCCCTCGCGCAGCCGGGACATCAGCACCTCGCCGGTGCTGGCGGCAATGGCCAGCAGCGGGTGATAGCCGCGGGCGCCGGTATAGCCGTGATGGCGCGCTCCCTCCTTGCTCAGGCCGTAGGTCTCGCAGATGGTGGAGTCCAGGTCAATGGTCAAGGGTGCATCGCCGGGTCCGGCCCCGGCGGCCCAGGCTTGGGCCAGCAACTCCCGGCTGACCCGGTCCAGTTGCCTGACGTGTCCCCAACGGAAGCTGCGCAGGAAGGTGCCCAGGGTGGACGGGGCCTTGACCACACACCCCAAGACCCTGGCGGTACCGCCACTGCGCAACGCATCAGCATCGTCGATGCAGTCGCCTCCGGCCAGGGCAGAGGCTACCAGGGTCATCAGCTTGTCGCCGGTGTTGGCCCGGCCGGGGGCGTTACCCAGGTCCAGGTACCGGTCAACCACTTCACCCAGACCCAGGCGGAGAGCCAGGGTGGCGGGCAGCAACAGCCCAGCATTGGCTACCAGGCGGTGATCATCAAAGGCGATGTGGATGCGATCGGGGTGCTCAAGTGGTAGCATCTAAAGGGTGCTCCTTCTCTGGGGTCGGTTTTTTGACACAAAACCATTATCCCAGATACGCGGGAGCGCCTTTTCACGCTTTCAGGACACCTTTATTCCCCACTCCTTCGGTGGATTCGGGTTTAGGACAGTTACTGTCGCGCTCATGTCGCAGAACCAACCTAGAAGGCCCTTGTTGCGAGGGGATCAGTGCTATAATAGAGAATATTCCAGACCTGTTAGCAATGTCGTTCCGCTTCCTGCGTTACTGCCACAGCACAAATCGCATGCGACGCTTGCCACGGATCGGGAGAATTGAAGAAGGAGCGTTGCATGAACATCTACGTAGGCAACCTATCGTTCGAGACTACCGAGGACCAGTTACACGTCGCCTTCACCCAGCACGGTGAGGTTACGAGTGCCAGGGTCATTACCGACCGGATGACGGGTCGCTCCCGGGGCTTCGGCTTCGTGGAGATGCCCAACAAGAGCGAGGGCGAGTCCGCCATAAAGGTTCTGAACGGCCAAGACTTACATGGCCGTTCCCTCACGGTCAACGAGGCGCGACCCCGTGAGGACGGTGGGCGTCGCCACGACAGCGGCGGATACCGTCCCCGCTACTAGAATCTGACTGCTGAACTTCCCCGCGCCTTGGTAGAAGCGGCAGGGCGCGGGGAGAGACGGCTAGAAGAGCGCGATCGGGTTCACGGAGAGCCGATACTCTGAAGGCCTTTGAATCCATTGATCACGCGAGTGCGATTTGGTCTGCTCCCCAAACCTGTACCAGCCTGAGTGAGAGTCTTGCGGGCCAATCCGCCCTATGTAGCCAGGGGGGAGGGTACATCGGCGTGAAGATGCCGAGATTGCCCGCCTTCGCCATTGCGTCCGCACTACGTGGAACGCGGCGATAGTCGTTCTTCTGTCCGCCGTCTTGGCCGGACTGCTGGGGTGCGCTGAACCGCCGCCCGAACCGGTCGTGGCGGTCGCGGAGACTCCGCCCCGTACAGCCGCTCCGACCGCCTACGCCTGAGCCCACGGCGACCGCCACGCCTGAGCCCTTTGTCCCCATGACCGACGATGATTTTACTCGTGCTCTGACTCAAATCCTGTCCAGCGGGCAGGACACCACTTCGGAGGAGTCCCTGTCGCTGCTGTTGGAGGTGTTTGAGACGGCGTTCTACCACCTGATGTCAAGCCCACTAGGCAGCTGGTTCCGTTTGCTTGCGGAGTACGTCGCTTGAAAGTCCTTTGACTAATGGGGGGGGGCGATACACCCAAAGGAAACGGAACCCGTATCGGTGTTGCCGGTGTCGGCGGCCAGGATGCCCAAGGTGTCCTTGCCGTTGAGAGGACGGCGCAGTACCTCGTAGCCCGTGACGGACCCGGCGTCCTCGGCCGGGGCGTCCCACGACAGGGTGACCTGGCCGTCCACCAGTTCCGCCGTGAGGTTGGAGGGGGCTAATGCGCTATCGTCGGTCTGGGCGTGCGTCGAGGGAATGAGGAGTGAGGCCAGCGCTATGGCAAGCAGCAGGGCTGCCGTGACCGCAACGGATCGTGGGAGCGGAGCTATCCTGGTGGGGAGAGTCATGAGGCGGCTCCGACATTGCTCAGAGACAGACCGGGGGTCTGTGCTAACCCGTGACGGAAGGCGGACCGGGTCGCGGGCCTCACGTCAACACGGGCCGCTGCGACCGCCGTCTGTGCTCCGTCGAGGACTGGGATTCCTCGTCTGAGGTTGCGTCAATAGTGGTGTAAACGTGATCAGGCGGCGACCTTCTCTGCCGTAGCCTCGACGGCGATCCCATCCACGTATCGGGCCCCGAGGTAGACGTCCGCCATCAACTCCGGCGCCTGCAGCCGGCGGAACCTCTTCTCGGCCACCATCAACATCTTCCATATGACCGCTATCGCTCTGTCCACCCTCTTGTAGCGCCTGGCCGCATCGGTCCTGAGCCGCAGCACCGCGAACGGCGACTCCACCGGGTTGGTCGTACGAAGGTGACGCCAGTGCTCTTTGGGATAGTCGTAGAAGGTCACCATACGTTCCCAGTCCCGCTCGATTGCCTCCCTGGCAGCCTCGTACGAGTGGTCGCCGCACCACCGGGTGAAGACTCTCCTCAACCTCTCAGCCTCAGCCCGGGTCTCGGCGTACGGGATGTTGCGCAGCATCAGCCTCCCCTGCTCGTACTGACGCTTCGGCATCTTGTCCAGCACGTTCAGGATCTTGTGGTTCCAGCAGCGCTGCTCTGACGCCTCCGGATACACGTTGCGAAGCGCTCCCCATATCCCCAGATGACCGTCCCCGACCACCAGGCTGGGGCAGTTGAGGCCACGGTCCCTCAGGTCCCTCAGCACCTCAGACCAGCTCCGGGTCGACTCTCTGTACCCGGGTACGGCGCTCACCACCACCTTGCTCCCGTCACTCAACGCCGCCATCACCACCAGGATCGCGGCCTTCTCCCTCTCCAACCCGGCCTTCACGTAGACCCCGTCCACCCACATGTAGACCACCTCGAGGTCGTCCAGGGGCCTGGACCGCCATTCGGCAAGCTCGGCGTTCCATTTGTCCTTGAGCCGGGCGACCGTGCTCGCAGATATCGGCGCCTCCTCTCCGAGCAGTCCTCGCAGCGCCAGGTCGAAGTCGCCCTCCGAGAGACCGTGCAGGTACAGCTCCGGGATCAGGTCGGCAACCTCCCTCGTCCTATGAACGAACAGGGGCAGCAGCCGGCTCTCGAATCTCTCCTCCGTGTCACGTATCCGAGGCCTCCTGACCCGTATGGTCCCGGAACTCAGGGTCAGTCGTCGCGGCGGTGCGTAGCCGTTCCGGTAGCCGGCGTCGTTGTCCGACTCCGATCGGCGAACCGACCTGGTCCTGCCGAGAAACTCTGTGACCTCCTGCTCGAGCAGCTCCTGGATCAGACCCTGCATCTGACCTCTCAGCCACTCCTCCAGGTGTTCCCACTCCGGCCTTGACGCAGGACCCTTCTCAATGCTTCCATCATCCATGGGCGGTGTATCTCCTCTCTTGGGCCTCCAAGCCCGTTATGTTCAGAGAGAGGGTACACCGCCTGATCGTTTACACACCTTTAGAGGGTACCTCAGCAAAGGCCCCTATCAGAGGGTACAAACAGAGGCGCGGCGGCGGCGTTGGGCATAGACCCCAGGACGCTGTGGATGTGCAGGGCCAGGGGAATCTGACTCCCCGGCTGTCCGCCCTGGCGCGGCTGATGCTGACCAGGGACCTGTTGGCGGCGATGCGGCAGGAGGAGTGGCGGCTAGCGCAATTTGAGGAACGTATGTGTGGGTGAGAGATAGAGATGGTCGATGCACCACCACGAAGGCGGTGCCTAGTACTCACAGACGGCTACGACGAGTGGCTAGTGGTTGGGGCCGGCAAGAGGCATAGGGCCGGTAGTCTACACGCCGCCTAAGCAGACACGAAGGGGTCACGGTGAGCCAACTCTGCAATACCTGAGTGATCGGTTCTCACTTCTCGCAGACTACGCCGTCTCCGTCACCATCACGGGCGCTCGGTACCTTCGACTGAGGAAATCCTCGACCCGGTCCTTTGCTCCCCTGCACGCGCTGCTCCCCAGCTTCATCGGCCTCGTCGCATGACGCATAAGTGTCGCCTGCCATCGGGGTCGGCGTTGGATTGGCGGGGCCAGAGGCGGAATCCGTCTCAGTTATCGTCAGATGCGGCGGACTGGCACAGGTTTCCAACATGTCCTGGAGCGCTCCTGCCTCCGCTGGCGTCACCGTAAGTTCCCAAGTCTGCTTGACCCCGATCCAGCTAACAGCGTAGTCACACCAGTAGGACTCGTTTGGGGGACGCCATTCGTCTGGACCTTTGGCTCCCTTGGACCGATTGGCGCTAGCTGTCACGGCGATCAGATGATCGGGGTTATCAAGGCTGTTGGCGTACTGTTGCTTACGTTTGGCTGCCCAAGCCCAACCTCCCGATCGGTGAGCATTTGCTAATGGGACGAAATGATCAATGTCCAGCTTGCTCGCCTCTGTAACAGTCGTCGCTGTGAATGCCCCGAACCACTGTCCTGCCTCGACCTTGCACTGTCGGTCGCTCTTATACGTCACCGCAGCCTGACTCTCCGCGATCAGGACCTCATGGCGCGTGTCCTGACAATCGTCGTCCGCATCAATCCAGTGACGCCAGTCGTCGCGGTCGTATTGCGGGAGTTCGCCGGGAACGATAGACACAGTGATTGATAGTTGAGTAGTGGCCTGGGCAGGCCCAACGACAGATACTGTTCCCAAGTCTGCGATGGTTATCTTCGCACCGAACACTTCAGGGTCAGCCAGGACCGAGACCAACCTCGCTGATTCGGGTAGCTCGAAGACCACCCATCCCCGCACTATCTGACCCGCTGCAAGCTCACCCGAACCAAATGACGGTTCGACATCCGCGTCTGCAAAGCCGGGGACGTACACATATCCATCCGTGTCCTGGACTGCAAAGTAGAGCGGGTTGTAGGGGTCGCCGTCGTCGCTGATTCCCACCTGCGTGATGTCCAAGGCTACCAGTCTCTTACCCGCATCCACTCCGAACACACCCGCAGGTGCCGGATCCTTGACCTCGTTGAGAGTGTACGAGCTTCCTCCGGCTTCGACCGTCGTCCCAATCTCCACGGGCGACGAAGGTGGTGAGGGTACAGGGGGAGGGTTGTGACTTACGATGTTACCGCCTTGGTCTTGCGCTAAGTCTGCGATGGTTATCTTCGCACCGAACACTTCAGGGTCAGCCAGGACCGAGACCAACCTCGCTGATTCGGGTAGCTCGAAGACCACCCATCCCCGCACTATCTGACCCGCTGCAAGCTCACCCGAACCAAATGACGGTTCGACATCCGCGTCTGCAAAGCCGGGGACGTACACATACCCATCCGTGTCCTGGACTGCAAAGTAGAGCGGGTTGTAGGGGTCGCCGTCGTCGCTGATTCCCACCTGCGTGATGTCCAAGGCTACCAGTCTCTTACCCGCATCCACTCCGAACACACCCGCAGGTGCCGGATCCTTGACCTCGTTGAGAGTGTACGAGCTTCCTCCGGCTTCGACCGTCGTCCCAATCTCCACGGGCGACGGTTCGGGTGTTGGCGTGGCCGTGGGAGCCTGAGTTGGTGTGGGTTCGGGTGTTGGCGTGGCCGTGGGAGCCTGGGTTGGTGTGGGTTCGGGTGTTGGTGTGGCCGTGGAAGCCTGAGTTGGTGTGGGTTCGGGTGTTGGCACCGGTAAAGTTGCAGTAGGTTCAGGGGTTACTTTCGGAACGGGGGTGGCTGCCGGTGTGTCGGATGGAGGCTGAGTAGGGATTTCGCCTGGAGCCGGTGTGTTGGTCGGCAGATCCGTAGGGGCAGGTAATGACCCGTCGTCGCATGCCGACAGCAAAGCGGCGGCCAGCAAACATACCAGCCCAATCCATATTATCGGTCGAACGGACTGTCCCAATACACTCCCTACACCCGAAGTGAACGCCAACTGCTGCCTCCTTGTTTAGCCTCGCCGCAAAGCCCGTCGATCCCTCGTAGCCATTATGTGCCCGGTGTCAAGGGCGGAGTAATCTTAGGACACGGGGCGGAGCAAAAGTGTACCACTCGGGCTTAGATGTTCAGCGAAAATGTCCGCCTGCGACGGGCGTCGTCAGGAGCCCTTAGTGGCAGCGAGGTCTGTGGAGTCTAGGCGTCACGGGAATCGCCGGCTGAGCGCGTGGTGCCGGCCTGTCGGCTCTGCCTGAGGCGGTAGCTCTCCCCGTTCATCTCCAGGATGTGGACGCGGTGAGTGAGGCGGTCCAGCTGTAAACGGCGGAGTAATAATGGACCGTGCAGGCGGGGGCGAGCGTTGAGGAGTGGCGCTTGAAAACTGGACCACCCGTCGCTTTCCATCGTGTTAGCTGTAACACGATGGAGGGTGTAGAGGATGTACAGGGTGGAGTTGTACGCACGGGTGCGCCGGGCCTGCATGGTGGAGGGGATGAGCACGCGCGAGGCGGCGCGTGTGTTCGGACTGCACCGGGACACGGTGCGCAAGATGCTGAAGTACTCGGTGCCTCCCGGGTACCGTCGGCAGTCACCGGCACGCCGGCCGAAGCTGGACCCGTACCGGGGTGTGATCGACCGGATCATTGAAGAGGACCAGAGCCTCCCGAAGAAGCAGCGTCACACGGCGAAGCGGATCTACGACCGGCTGAGAGCCGAGCACGGGTTCGACGGCAGGTACACGATAGTCAAGGACTACGTGCGCGAGCACCGGCGCCGGACACGGGAGATGTATGTCCCGCTCTCCCATCCTCCCGGAGATGCCCAGTGCGACTTCGGGCAGGCGAAGGCGGTGATCGGCGGAGTGGAGCAGACCATCCACTACCTCGTCATGTACCTCCCCCACAGCGACGCATGCTTCGTCAAGGCCTATCCCGCGGAGACGACGGAGGCGTTCTGCGACGGCCACGTCTCGGCCTTCTCTTTCCTGGGCGGCGTGCCCAAGAGCATCGTCTACGACAACACGAGGCTGGCCGTGGCGAAGATCCTGGGAGACGGCCGGAGGAAGCGCACCCGCGTCTTCTCGGAGCTGCAGTCCCACTACCTGTTCGAGGACCGGTACGGTCGCCCCGGCAGGGGTAACGATAAGGGCAAGGTCGAGGGTCTGGTGGGATACGCTCGCCGGAACTTCCTGGTCCCCATACCGTCGTTCGAGAGCTTCGATGCTCTCAACGCATATCTCGAGGAGAGGTGCCTGGAGCGTCTGGGGAGACGGCTGCGAGGACACGACGAGACGATAGGCCGTCGGATGGAGCGTGACCTGGAGGCCCTGCTGCCGCTCCCGGCCACACCCTACGACGCCAGCGACAAGCACGTGAGCCGCGTCAGCTCCCTGTCGCTGGTGAGATACCGGACCAACGACTACTCGGTGCCCGTGGCCTACGGACACATGGAGGTGGTGGTGCGAGGCTACGTGGGAGAGGTGGTGATCAGCTGCGGAGCGGAGGTGATAGCCCGGCACAGGCGGTCCTACGAGCGCGACGACTTCGTCTTCGACCCCATCCACTATCTGCCGCTGCTGGAGCGCAAGGTCGGGGCCCTGGACCAGGCCGCACCGCTGGCCGGGTGGGAGTTGCCGGAGGAGTTCGGGGTGCTGCGCAGGCTGCTGGAGTCGCGTATGGGCAGGCGCGGCAAGAGGGAGTTCGTGCAGGTGCTGCGGCTGATGGAGGAGTTCCGCAGGGAGGAGGTGTGCGAGGGTGTGCGCGATGCCCTCAGGCTCGGCGCCATAAGCTTCGACGCCGTCAAGCACCTGGTGCTGTGCAGGATCGAGGGACGACCGCAGAGACTCGACCTGGAGCTGTATCCCTACCTGCCCAGAGTCACCGTGACAACGACATCTGCCGGCGACTACATGGCGCTCATGGCGGGAGGCGGGCGGTGAGCGACAGGTCGACGGTGCTGTTGGAGCATCACCTGAAGGAGTTGAAGCTGCCGACCTTCCTGAGGGAGTACGGCAAGGTGGCCGGCCGGTGTGCCGCAGAGGACGTAGATCATCCGGGCTACCTGCTGAGGCTGGCTGAACTCGAGCTCATAGACCGTCATCACCGGATGGTGGACCGAAGGATCAAGGCTGCACGCTTCCCTGCAGTCAAGAGTCTCGACACCTTCGACTTCCTGGCCATGCCGTCGGTGAACAAGCACCTGGTCATGCAGCTGGCGCGCTGCGAGTACGTGGACCGTCGTGAGAACGTGATCGCCGTCGGCAACAGCGGCACCGGCAAGACCCATGTCGCCCTCGGCCTGGGGCTCGCCGCCTGCCAGAGAGGGCTGTCGGTCGGCTTCACCACCGCCGCCTCGCTGGTACACGAGCTGATCGAGGCCAGGGACGAGCGGCGGCTGCTCAACCTTCAGAAGAGGCTGGCCCGGCTCAAGCTTCTGATCATCGACGAGCTGGGCTTCGTCCCGCTCTCCAAGACCGGGGCTGAGCTCCTCTTCGAGGTCTTCAGCCAGCGCTACGAGAGAGGGTCGGTCCTGGTCACCACCAACCTGCCCTTCGACGAGTGGACGGAGGTCTTCGGCTCGGAGAGACTGACCGGGGCCCTGCTGGACCGCCTCACTCACCGCGTCCACATCCTGGAGATGAACGGCGAGAGCTACCGCCTCAAGCAGAGCAGGCAGGCCGCCGCCCTGCGCCCCGCAGCCGATCTCCCCGACGTCTAGACCCCACCGGCCTCGCTGCCACTAAGGGCTCCCGACGACACCCACCGCAGGCGGACATTCTCGCTGAACACTGACGCCCCACCGGTACACTTTTGCTCCGCCCCGTGGCCTAATATCACTCCGCCCTTGATGTTTTGATGGCCAGCATAAGCGTCCTCCCTAACAGGCCAGCAATAATGTCACATGGAGAATGTGACATTGACGCAAAGAGAGCAGGCAAGACTTCAGGTCCTCAACAGCTTACTGGCAGAGCACATGACTCTGGAGCAGGCGGCCACGTTGATGGGAGTGAGCACTCGCCACACCAGGCGCATCCTGGCGGCTTACAGAGAGGAGGGAGCAGCCGCACTTGCTCACGGTCATCGTGGACGCCGAGCACCCAACGCGACGCCGGAGCCGGCAAGGTCCGAGGTGCTGCGCCTTGCTCGGTCCCGCTACTCCGAAGCCAATCACACTCACCTGAGTGAGCTGCTCGGGGAGCGTGAGGGGATAGAGATCGGTCGAACCACACTGCGGCGCATACTGACGAGTGCCGGTCTGAGGAGCCCACGCCACCGCCGGACGCCCCGGCACCGTGTACGCCGGCAGCGGATGCCCCGCGAGGGCATGCTGGTGCAGGTGGACGGCAGCCATCACCGGTGGCTTGGAGACCATGGTCCTCCCTTCGCGCTGCTGCTGGCCGTCGATGACGCCACCGGCATCGTGGCAAACGCCCTGTTCTGCGAGCAGGAGAACACCCGCGACTACTTCCTGCTGATGAGGGGCCTGATACAGCGCTACGGCATACCCATCGCCCTCTACACCGACCGGCACTCCGTCTTCAAGAACGTGCCCGGGGCCGGGCGCGCCGGTGCACCCACACAGTTCAGTCGTGCCATGGACGAGCTCGGCGTGCAGATGGTCTTCGCCCTGTCACCGCAGGCCAAGGGTAGAGTGGAACGCACCGCGGGGACGTTCCAGGATAGGCTGGTGACTGAGCTCAGACTCGCGGGTGCAACCACCATCGAGGAGGCCAACGTCGTGCTGAAGGACTTCCTCGACCGCTTCAACGAACGCTTTGGAGTGGCGGCACAGCATCCTGAGGCAGCCTACCGCCCGTTGGGACCGGGAGTATGCCTCGATAGGGTGCTCTGCTTCAGACACAGCCGCAGGGTGGCCAGGGACAACACGGTGAAGTACAGGTGGCGTACGCTTCAGCTGCTGCCGGGGAGGGAGCGGCGCAGCTATGCGGGAGCGGTGGTGGATGTGCTGGAAGACCTGGACGGCCAGATGGCTGTGCGTTACCGGGGAGAGATCATCGCCAGCCAGGAGGCGCCATCCCGTCCGGGCATACTCAGAAGCTTCAACGGCTCTTCCTCGCACAAATCGGGCCCACGTCCGAACCTCAACGGTCTGGGCCGGCGCTGGGAGGCGGTCCTGGCAGCACTCGACATAGAGATGGACGCCCGCGATGCTGACGACAACGGCGCCGTCAGAGTCCGCAAGGCGCCTGCCATGCAACGCAGGAAGCCCACTCCACTTCAGACGGCAAGGTGGAACGCCGTTCAGAAGGCGAAGCGCAGGGGACTGTCGATTAGAGGGGTCGCACGGGAGCTGGGCATCCACCGGGACACGGCGAAGAAGTACATGGAAGCCGTCAGCCCACCCATCAAGCGCGATCGAGTCGTATAGGAGACATCTGGTATCATCGCCACCAATACCAGTGACATTTATGCTGGCCACTTAGCCGGACATTTATCCTGACCATCGACACCCTTGACAGCCCTGGACCGGGTGAACTCGATGTCCCTGTCCGCGCAGTACCCGACCAGGGTCTCGTTGATGAACACGCTGTCGTTGTCGGAGTCTATGCCGCGGATCGGCACAGGGAATACGCCGGAGATAGCTTCGAGTCCCTCGACCACAAGTGACTGCTCGCGTGCCAGAAGCGGTGTGAATAACCAGGGTCTTTAGGACAGAGAAGGGCGATTTAACCAGAGTCATTAGGACAGATAACCAGAGTCATTAGGACACTCTGAACGTCTGATTGGCGACCATTGCTGCAACCTGGATGTAAGGAGCAGCGATGGCGTACAGGGAGGTGTTCAGAGTGGAGATCGCAGAAGTCATCCGGCGCTGGCAGGCAGGTGAGAGCCGGCGCCACATAGCCTCAGGTACGGGGCTGTCGAAAGACACGGTAGGCAAGTACATCGCGTCGGCGGAACGTCTGGGCGTAGTCCGGAACGGACCGGCCCCCAGCGATGAGCAGCTGGGCCGTCTGGCGACGATCAGCCGCCCTGGTCCAAGGCAGGCGTCGACGCCCATTGAGGCCAAGCTGGCTCCCTGGGCCGACCAGATCTACCAGTGGCTCACCGGCGACCGACTGCAAATGACCCGCATTCAGGAGTTGCTCAGGGAGCGAGACTGCCGGGTGTCCTACACCTCCCTGCACCGCTTTGTAGCGCGGCGCAACTGGCAGGGCCGCAACCGCAGGACGATGCGGATGGAGGAGAGCCCTCCGGGCGAGGTGGCGGAGCTGGACTTCGGTCGCCTGGGGCTGATGGAGGATCCTGAGACGGGCCGTCGCCGGACCGTGTGGGCGCTGATCGTGGTGCTGGCCTACTCCCGGCACAGCTTCGTCTGGCCCACCTTCAGCCAGAAGCTGGAGGACGTGGTGGCCGGGCTGGAAGCGGCCTGGGCCTTCTTCGGCGGTATCCCCAAGTACCTGGTCGTCGACAACTTCCCGGCGGCGGTGGCCGGGGCCGACGCGCTGCACCCCCGTCTGACCCGCGGCTTCCTGGAGTACTCCCAGCACCGGGGCTTCATCACCGACCCGGCCCGGGTGCGCCGCCCCAAGGACAAGCCCAAGGTGGAGCGAGGCGTCCAGTACGTGAGGGAGCGCTTCTTCAAGGGCGGTGTCTTCAGGGACCTGCTTCATCTGAGGGCGGAAGCGACACGCTGGTGTCATGAAGTCGCTGGACAGCGCATCCACGGCACGACCCGGCGCAAGCCCTTGGAGGTCTTCGACGAGAAGGAGCGCCAGGAGCTGCTGGCCTGGGACGGCGAGCCCTACGAGATCACCCACTGGCGCAGGGCTAAGGTCCACCCCGACCACCACGTGTCCTGCCAGTACGCCCTCTACTCGGTGCCGTCGGTCCTGTGCCCGCCGGGTCAGCAGGTGGAGATCAGACTGGGCAGCAAGCTGGTGCGCATCTATCACCGGGGCCAGCTGATCAAGGTCCATCCCCGTCAGCCCAGGGGCGGCCGCTCCACCGATCCCGACGACTACCCGGCGGAGCTGACGGCCTACACCACGCGGACATCGGACAAGATCAAGCGCGGCGCGGTGGAGCAGGGGGAGGCGGTGGCCGCCTTCGCCGACCGGCTCTTCGAAGGCCCCCTGCCCTGGGCCAAGGTAAGGCAGGGACAGAAGCTTCTCCGGCTAGGCCAGCGCTACACCCCGGACCTGCTGGACGCCGCCTGCCGCAAGGCCCTGGACGTGGACCTGATCGACGTGAAGCGCGTGGAGCGCATCCTGACCGAAGCCCTGGAGCAGCAGGATGCGACGCTACATCCCGACCCCATGCCGCCGGGACGCTTCGCCAGACCCGGCTCCGTCTTCGCCCTGGCCAACGGCCACAGACCCAACTCAACACAACAAGGAGATCAGACATGACCCGCAACGCCGACCTGGCCCCGCTACTCAAGGCCCTCAAGCTGAGCCCCATGCTGGACACCCTGCCCGAGCGCATAGCCCTAGCCCGAAGGGACCAGTTGGACTACGCATCCTTCCTGGAGATCATCCTGACCGACGAGGTCAGCCGAAGAGAGCACCGGCGCATCGACAACCGGCTGAACCGGGCCGGCTTCGAGGAGACCAGCCGCCTGGAAGACTTCGACTGGACGGCCAAGATCACCCTGGACCGCCGGCTCCTCGACGCCGCCTTCTCCCTGGACTTCATCGCCAAGCATGAGCACGTCCTGCTGATGGGACCGGCGGGCGTGGGCAAGAGCTTCATGGCTCAGGCCCTGGGCTACGTCGCCGTCAGAGCCGGATACGCTGTCCGCTTCATCCATGCCGACGACTTCTTCAAGGCCATGAGCCAGGCCAGGGTCGACAACTCGGTGGACAAGACCTTCCGCTCCTTCCTCACACCCGACCTGCTGATCCTCGACGATCTGGGCCTTCACCGCCTCACCGCCCAGCAATCGGATGACTTCCACCAACTGGTTATCGGCAAGCACAGGGCTTCCAGCTTCGTCATCACCTCCAACCGCGCCATCGAAGAGTGGCTCGGCCTCTTCAACGATCCCATCCTGGGCAACAGCGCACTGGACCGCCTGGCCAACGCCAGCTACCAGATCGTCATCGAGGGAACCAGCTACCGTCAGAGGCTTTCCCCTCACCGCGCCCTACTCGGCGAGGTGCCCACAAGTCCGACGAAGGGAGGTGATTGACCCAACAACGGCAACCTGACAGAATCCGAATCATCGGCGTTCAGGGTGTCCTAATGTTCGTGGTTAACCCTGTCCTAATGATACTGGTTAACGACAAGGCGGCACGGCCTCGGTTCATCCCGAGCTGACGTCGGTGACCACCAGGCTGTGGATGAAGGCTCCGGTCACGATACCGCCGCCATGCGCCACCAGGTCTATCTCGAGATAGCCCGGCCCTGGCTCGTTCCAGTCCGTGAAGGTGCGTACTGGAACACGACTCCCCATCTTCCTCCTCCTCCTGAGCCTCCTGCGGCTTCCGGCCTTCTCCCTCACCGGTCTCAGAAGCCGGTCAATGGTGGAGGCACTCGCCGAGAACAGCCGCTCTCGCACATCCGGGTCGAGATCGAGGTGTCCGTGTCTCTCCAGTGACTCGACCATGCTGGGAAGAGCCGCCTTGGTTCCGTTTGCTTTGGGTGTATTGCCTAAGGGCCTTGCCACGATCTCGTGTCAGTCTATGCGATAGAACCCGTCTTGACGTGACGTTGGCCTCCCCCCCCCTTGCGGTAAAGGGATTCCAGGTAGTGTCTCAGTTTGGGATTGATCCCCCCCCCCCCCCGTCCGAACGTGGCGTGTTGTCCTCCTTCAGTGGGGCTGCAAATATGGGTAACCTATTGATCGTTCTGTCCCATTTCCTGCCATATGAGGTAGGGGGCTGACATGATAAACCGTGCCTCCTCCTCGTCCATTATCTCTTGGTTGCATTCAGGCACATCATTTCCTATCTGTATACAACTTGTTACTCGGACTGAATCTTCACCTACTTGTTCAGCGGAGAGGATCAGGGCTGTCGCGGGCTCATCGTACCAGGAGGTTAAGTGCGCCGCTGCCATTTCAGTCCCGGTGGCTTCGCAGTACGCAGTTATGATTACGTCGTCGTTGGGATATTCTTTGAACTGACAACTCACGTCGCTGTTGGGAAATCCCTCTCGCATAATCGTATTTACATCCGCCTTGACACGTTCCATGCGCTCTGGCGCAATACGGTATCTCCCGGATGTAGTGGGCATCGGTGTAGGGACGGTTGTAGCTGTGAGCCTGGGCATCGGTGTAGGGACGGTTGTCGCTGTGAGCCTGGGAAGAGGAGTGATGCTGTGCTCCAACGCCTGGATGGTCAAGACAAGGCGTGTATCGGGCGTAGGATCTGGTATAGCAACAGGATTAGTTTCACAGGCAAGTAGAAACAGGAGGACAAAGAGTAGGCGGTGCACAGGCAACCGCATCCTAACGGAAGCCACCGTGGAAACGGATTGGCTGCAAATGACTGTCGAAATCATCGAGGATGGCCCTAGGCGTACTGGTCATCGTACCTAGGTATGAGGGCTAGCTATGATTGCAATGTGGATTTTCACTACCAGTTCAATGCTCACCCGCAGCGCGAGCAGTCTTTGGCGCTCTTGCTCAGCTGGCGAGCATGACACCGAGCCGCTCGTCGCGCCTCGTCCTCCGTTCGGTAGCATCTCCACCAGGCATCGTGCCTGTCGGGGTTATGTCCGTACTTGATCGAGTCGGAGCATGAGTCGTGATGCAATACTGCGGCCACATCCCTAGAGTCTTTGTAGAAGTGAACTATCCGTCTGGCCATTGCTCACCCTCCATGTGCTGTGTCGGAGGGAGCCTATCATGAGTAAACACCCAAAGCCAACGGAACCGGGCGGAGTAATAATGTACCGGCGAGGCGGGGGTGAGCGTCCGGGAGTGGCGCTGCAAAACCGTACCACCCGCCGCCTTCTATAGAGTTGGAGGCAACTCGATGGAAGGTGTGAAGGATGTACAAGGTGGAACTGTACGTTCGGGTACGCCGGGCCTGCATGGTGGAAGGGATGAGCACGCGCGAGGCGGCGCGTGTGTTCGGACTGCACCGGGACACGGTGCGCAAGATGCTGAAGTACTCGGTGCCTCCCGGGTATCGCCGGCAGTCGCCGCCACGCCGGCCGAAGCTGGACCCGTACCACGGGGTGATCGACCGTATCCTAGATGAGGACCGCGGTCTCCCGAAGAAGCAGCGTCACACGGCCAAGCGGATCTACGACCGGCTGAGAGCGGAGCACGGCTTCGACTGCAGGTACACGATAGTCAAGGACTACGTGCGCGAGCGTCTGCGCCGGACACGGGAGATGTACGTTCCGCTGTCCCATCCACCCGGAGATGCCCAGTGCGACTTCGGGCAGGCGAAGGCGGTGATCGGCGGAGTGGAGCAGACCGTCCACTACTTCGTGCTGGACCTTCCCCACAGCGACGCGTGCTTCGTGAAGGCCTAATGGGGTTGGGCCAGCTATCCTGAGCGATTCTGGGAGACTGTCCCGGACCCGCCAGCCGGTGAGCTCTGTGAAGGCCTGGAGGCCGTGGGATCTCTGAGGGTAGACCGAGCCCCGGCTGGTGAGCCTGGGTGGTTCGCAGCACTCATGGGGTGTCGTGCCAGAGAGCACTGTTCCATTAGGCCGTGGCGGGACCAACCCAGCGCGTCGCATCTCAGTAGGCGAAGCGAAGGAGGCAACGAGCAACTATGGTTCTGTATGTGGGTGATGACTGGGCCGAAGCACACCACGATGTGCACCTGATGAACGAGGCGGGTGATCGGCTCGCCTCCGGGCAGTTGGCGGAAGGCGTCTGCGGCATGGCTGCTCTGCACGAGTTGCTCGCCCGGCATGCCGCAGAGCCCGACGAGGTCGTGATAGGGATCGAGACCGACCGAGGGCCATGGGTCTCGGCCCTGCTCGCCGCCGGCTATTGCGTCTACGCGGTCAACCCTCGCTCGGTCGCCCGCTATCGCGAGCGTCATCGTGTGAGCGGGGCCAAATCAGACGCGGGTGACGCCAAGCTGCTCGCCGATCTCGTCCGCACCGACCGCCACAACCACCGGCCCGTGGCTGGCGACAGTGATGCCGTCGACGCAGTGCGCATCCTCGCCCGCGCCCACCAGCAGTTGATCTGGGACCGCACCCGACAGACCAACCGGCTTCGCAGCAGCCTCCGGCAGTACTTCCCGGCGGCCCTGGACGCCTTCCCCGATCTCTCACACGGGGATGCCGTGGGCCTGCTGGCCCGGGCGCCGGGCCCACGCGAGGCGGCGCGGCTGACCGTTACCCAGATTCGTGCAGCCGTCAGGCGGGGTGGACGGCAGCGCAACCTGGACAGCCGCGCCGCCGAGATCCGCACCGCGCTGCGCACCCGGCAGCTCGAGGCGTCCCCGCTGGTGACGAAGGCCTTCACGGCGACCACCCGCTCTGTGGTTGCCCAAATCGGCGAGAGCAACCGTCAGGTCCAGGCGATCGAGACCGAACTCGCGAGCCATTTTGAGCAACACCCGGACGCCGAGACCTACCGTTCCTTCCCCGGGCTCGGCGTGGCGCCCGGGTGCTCGGAGAGTTCGGGGATGACCCCGAACGCTACGACTCGGCGAAGTCCCGAAGAAACTACGCCGGCACCTCGCCCCTAACCGTAGCATCCGGGCGCAAGCGGACCGTGAAGGCGCGCTTTGTCCGCAACCGGCGACTCTACGACGCTGCCGACCAGTGGGCGCTGAGCTCGCTGAAGCCGAGCCCCGGCTGCCGCGACTTCTACACGAAGCGACGTGCAACCGGAGAGTCCCACCATCAGGCGCTCCGGGCGCTCGCCAATCGGCTCGTCGGCTACCTGCACGGCTGCCTCAGGACTCGCTCCCTCTACGACGAGGAGACGGCCTGGGGACACCGAAGACGCCACGAGCCGGTCGCCGCGTAAGGGCTCCGCGCGAGAGCAGACGCGATCCCTGGCGGACCGAAGCAGAGGCGCTATCGCCAAAGATCGGCGATGTGGCTTGACTCTTGCGACCCTGGGGTGTCTACCCCGCAGAGACGACCGAGGCGTTCTGCGACGGTCACGTCTCGGCCTTCTCGTTCCTGGGCGGCGTGCCGCGGAGCATCGTCTACGACAACACGAGACTGGCGGTGGCCAGGATCCTGGGAGACGGTCGAAGGAAGCGTACCCGCGTCTTCTCGGAGCTGGTATCACACTACCTGTTCGAGGACCGGTTCGGCCGTCCCGGCAAGGGCAACGACAAGGGCAAGGTCGAGGGGCTGGTGGGATATGCACGCCGGAACTTCCTGGTGCCCATACCGTCGTTCGAGAGCTTCGATGCTCTCAATGCATATCTGGAGGAGAGGTGCCTGGAGCGTCTGGGGAGACGGCTGCGAGGGCACGATGAGACGATAGGCCGGCGGATGGAGCGTGACCTGGAGGCCCTGCTGCCGCTTCCTGCCACACCCTACGACGCCAGCGACAAGCACGTGAGCCGCGTCAGCTCCCTGTCGCTGGTGAGGCAACAGGACCGGCAAAAATAGTTGACGCCGATCACCAACCTCCAACAGCGTCTAGAACGGCAGCATGAGGATGAGGCGAAGGGCAAGGACATGCGGATCGCCATACGTACCACTAACGAGCAGATCGACGCCCTCACTGCCGGACTGAAACAGCGACGCGAGGACTTGAAGCGCAGGAAGGCGACTTCCGTGGAGACGCCGCGAGTCGTCGGCGTCGCCGCGGTCGTCCCCGGCCCGGTCCCCAGGGTGGCGGAGCAGGGGCAGCGCGGCGGCGACAACACCGCCGTGGGGACCGCGGCAATGCAGGTGGCGATGGAGTACGAGCGCAACCACGGCCGCTTCCCGGCGGACGTGTCCAAGACCGGCGTTGGCTACGACGTCCGTAGCGAGGGGTCGAACGGAGAAGTGCGCTACATAGAAGTGAAGGGTCACGCCTCGATGGGAGACGTTACCCTTTACTATACCGAGTGGCAGATGGCTCATAGGATGGGAGAGGAGTTCTTCATCTACGAAGTAGACCACGCGTTGACCGACCCGCAGTTACGGATAGTCCGGGACCCAGTGGGCAATGGGATAGAGCCCACAGAGCGCGTTGTGGAGTATCATGTTCCATCGGCCCAACTTCGGGCGATAGCCGAAGAGGTTCAACAAACATAGTTCAGTTGGTAGGGGAAAAACCTTGGATGTTGACTGGATAGCCCGTGGGATCGCTGCAGTTGGCCTGCTCGTTGCCATCGTAGGCGCGGGAACTGGGGTGGCTTCCTTGCGGAGGTCTGCCAAACGACAAAGGCCCAATCTAGTAGGCAACATGGCTCACTGGATGCTTGTGTATGGCCAGGAACATAAGGCCCAGTATCTATTGCTAGAAATCGGGATTTCTAACCTATCTGATGCTGCAAACAGCGTAGTGGAATACGGGCTAGTATTGGGTCCTCCTTACAACACTTCTACTCGGCCTATACACCATTCCGAGACCCCTGTCGGCGAGACCGTCCTAGAACCGGCTCCCGGTTCAGATATCCACCCAGAACCTTTCGCCTTGAAAGGTATGCGACTTGAGTTTCTATCAAATCCCGTGAATATTCCCGCCCATGAGACTCGGATCGGATGGGTCGGATTTCCTCTACCAGCTGTTCCAGCTGAAGTAGCCAAAGGCGTCCCTTTTTTCCTTTGTGCTGTGGCTAGCGAAGGAACACCCTTAGTGTTAGAGATTGATCTGTCTGAGACTGATTACGAAGTCATTCAGGGGGTTCCGCCTGGGAATGGCAGTACAGGAGAGGAAGGAACGCCAACCCCATGATCACTCCCCGCCGCAAGCGCCTGATAGAAGTGGCCTTTCCCCTTGAGGAGGTCTCTTGCCCACTCGCGGCGGGAGAAGAACGTGCGGCATGGGCATGTCTCTGCGTTACATCAGTGGTGGGCACGCCGTCCACTGGCGGCGTGCCGCGCTTTCATATATGCCTCGCTGGTGGACGATCCGGAGACCGACGCCGGGCGAGAGGAGCTGCTAAACCCGAATCCACCGAAGGTATGGCGTTACAGCAGCGGAATGGGCGATGAGGGGCAAGGGGAGGCGATGGTCCGGGCACGTTTTCGGGTAAATGGGGCCGGTGTCTGTCTTCAGCCGCCGCGGGGAGACCTTGCGACCGTCTGGGGACGTTGGGCAAGGCGAGATGGCGGGGAGAGGACGCAGCAAGAGGGGCTCGCGGACCAGGGTGGCGCGAGTTTGCGGGGAGTTCGGTTGGCCGGATGGCGGGTCAGTTGCAGACGGGCGCCGTCAGGCTGGGAGTGGAATCGCTCGCAGCCGTGCCAGGGCGCGAGTGAACTGGGTTTCCCAAGGCCAGCGCTGTGGCAGATGCAGGGTGAGGCGGCGCGCTGAGCGTGTGAGCCGTTCGGCCAGGGAGAAGAACCGCCGCCGGATGGTCTTGGTGGTCGCGGTCTGCTCGCCCAGACCGATGCGCGCTGTCCAGCGGGCCAGGTTATGCGCCATCACCTGCATCGCCAGCCAGGCGCCGTTGGCGGCGAAGCGGCCCGACGGAAGATGATTCGGGGATTATGCACTTGACACGGATATTCATAGCTGATATACTCGTGTTATGACGATTTGCGAGCAGGTTGCCGACCACCTTTTCGAGCAGTTTGAGCTATCTTCTTGGCCTCTTGAACAACTCGCTTTGGAAACACCCGCTCGGCCAGCTCGTCACGAGTCAACTCGATGGCCGGCTTCTTCGGCTTAGGCATAGGAGACCCCCTGATGGCAACCCTTCGGAAGATGAATCTGATGAAGCTGATGGACGACTACCACAGCGATGAAAAGTGCCGCGAGGTACTCGAACAACTGCGCTGGCCCAACGGCGTCACCTGCATACGTTGCGGCTCCCTGCATATCCGCAACACCGTGAGCCGTAATCAGTACGACTGCGCCGACTGTGGATACCAGTTCAGTGTCACGGCCGACACGATGCTCCACGACACCCATCTGCCGCTCAAGAAGTGGTTCCTGGCGGTCTACCTCATGACCGAGTCCAAGAAGGGCATCAGCGCTCTTCAGTTGCAGCGGACCATCGACGTGGCCTACCGCACGTCCTGGTATCTCTGTCACCGCATCAGGGCCGCAATGGAAGACGCCTACCCAATGCCGCTCAAAGGCATCGTCGAGGTTGACGAGACCTTTATCGGCGGCAAGGTCAGGGGCAAGGGGCGCGGATTCAAAGACAACAAGACCGCCGTTATCGGAGCCGTCCAGCGGCAGGGCAAGATCATCCTGAAGGTCATTCAGGCCCGCGACCGCGACACGCTCCATGAGTTCATCCGGCAGACCACTGCCGATGAGACGGTCGCCTACTTCACGGACGAATGGGCGCCCTACGCCGGCATCGAGGACGACAACACCATCCACGAGACGGTCAATCACCGCGCCGAGGAATGGGTTCGGGGCGACGTTCACACCAACACCGTCGAGAACGTCTGGAGCCTCCTGAAGCGCAGCATCATCGGGGCATACCACAAGGTCAGCGTCAAGCATCTGGACGCCTATCTCGACGAGCTCGAATGGCGGTTCAACAACCGCGACAACCCCTTCCTGTTTAGGGACACGCTGCTCCGGCTGCTGGACGCGAAGCACGTCGAGTACAAGGAACTGGTGGCCTAACGTCACCGCATTCCCTCCCGCTGCCTTCCTCGGGTCGCGGTTCTTCATAGGACGACTGCCACCACGAGTGCCCCTATCGATACCACACCCAAGCCAACAATGGTCGCAGTGAGCATCCTGTGCCTGCGGGAGATGGCATCAAGCTGAACCGTCAGCGCGTTGATCGTCTGGGCATTCTGAGCTACAAGATCGGCTGTTGCTTGAACACTCTGCTCAAGGTCTTGGACGCGCGTGGTCAAGTCGGGCTCGTCCTTAGAGTCGGTCTTGTCCTGATGGCGTTCCCGAATCCTCTTGGTCAGGTCCATTGCGGCGCTGACGGCTCGCGGCGCGCTCATGAGTAGGCTGGCAATCGGTATCAGTTCCATTGCTTACTCAACTCCTTTTACGGTGGATCGCGTTGGGCACTCTCTGCAGCGAAATCAGTAGTAGTTAGGGGCTTAGTTCTTAGTTTGAGAATGGGGCCGCCGTGGTCGGCCAAGTAGCACGAATGAAATCGGCCACACGGCTGTCCGTTCGGTAGCAACGCTTCTCTGTGCCCGTCAGGTAGGTGCTGTCATCCTCGTCCCTGAAGTTATGCCATTGGATGAGTGCCGCCTGTTTCCACGGGTCGTCTTCTAGCCGGTCTAGGAAGCGGTCGCAGGAGTTGCCGTACCAGTAGCTGCATATCATCATCAGGGCCAACATCGCCACAACTCCTACGATGATCGAGCGCCTACGCCTACGCCAGAAGGCATCCAACGAAGCCACCCACCCCTCCACCGTCCTGTCATTCCTCCATGCCTCTCGGTCTTCTGCGGTCAGTGACCCACGCGTCAACCATTCTCGATTCCTCTCCCACCATTCACGCATGGCTAGACCCTACGGCGGGAATCCCTGGCATTCTCGGCTCCAGCCTCTCCGCAGTCGCGGGCGGCCGTACTAGGTTATCGCCCGTCCAGAGTGTCCGGTTGCGGAAGTTCGGCCTAGCCATCTCTCATCGCCTCCCGTTCCCAAAGACCAGAGAAATCAAGCTGCTGAGCTCGATCAAGTTGTCCGGTCTCGGCCAACGTGTTCATAAAGACCAGAAACTGAAGCCAGCGCCTAGAGTTACGCTTCTCTGGAATATATCCGACGCCAAGACCCTCCAGCACGCCTATCAGTTCGTCGTAATCAGCATCGAACCGGGGACTCAATTCAGCCCCTTCAGGGTCTTCAATCAGTAGCCGAACATCGGCCATATGGCGTTGAATGAGATGGGCAAGGTCCTTGAATCGAGCCATCAGGACGTCGTCGCCAGCCTCGTCTTCAATCTCGCTCCAACGTCTTGCGCGTGGCATCCACCAGTCCCACGTTAGCAGGACAGGGCCGCCGACAGCCGCCGCAAACAACGTGGGCCAGAAGAACGGGGAATCCATTGCTAAGCGAACCCACCGAACCCACTGAACCGCATCGTCGATATGCCCAGGCAGTCCGAACAGCTCAAAAGCGAGGGAGAGCCATACCCCTGCCGAGAAAAGCGCACCCCCGATCCTTCGGAGCCATGCCATATCGGGCGCATGGTAAGGCCCTTTCTATTCCGCGTCAAGTGCATAATCCCCCAAGCAACATGGTCATCCAGTGCATCGCGCCATTGCCTCTCTCTCGCCCGGCGATAGGCTGGAGGTGCGAAACGGCTCAAATCGTTGGGAGCTTCTTGATTGCAAAGGGATGGTCGTTGGGCAACTCGCTCGTGGTTTCGAGGCCCCCGACGGTGTGCGTTGCACGTTTGCCACGGTCTTGGCCGTCGTCACTTGGGACAGGGAGCGCTCTGAACCGCAGTACCTGAGCGGTCTTCAGTGCGATGCCTGGGAAGTGGTGGTGCCGGAGTTGGTGTTCGAGCCGGGCTCTTAATCCCCACGTTCCCTGTCATCGGACCTCAACGAACTCGCTCTCGGCATCGCCAAGCTGGGCACTTCTAAACCTTCGATGAGTTCGATACATGGCCCTATCTGACCGACAGCCGCTCGACGCCCTCAGTCGGATGCCGTTCATCGACTCGGTGGAACTGGCACTCACCCTGGGTGAGCTGAGCCACACTTGACCATCCACCGCGCCCTGACCGGGCTGCTGACCGACGGCATCGTGGGGCGGGCCAGCCACGGCACCGCCCACCTGCCTTCGAGCCAGAGATACCACTTGACAGCCAATGGCATCCGCGAAACCGCCCAGGTCCTCGACTTCGACACGCCCTCTGACTTCGTACGGGCCTGACCCCATGCACAGGGAGTGGCTGGCGCTACTCATCCGCCGGATGGGCGCCGTGGCCTCCGTCTACCGTCTCGCCGCTACTACATCTGAACGACCTGCCCGGGAAGCTAAGCCAGCCTTTGGCACTCCTCGGTCTTGGGGAATCCCGCAAAGACGAGGGGCCACAGCGTGGCATCCCATTGTCGACGGCGATACCCTCTATCACCGCGGCGCGCTCCGGTGAGGCCAGGGGCGCCTCATGGGAGGAGATCGACACCGACGGAGCCGTGTGGACCGTGCCCGCATCGCGCATGAAGGCGGGCGAGGAGCACAGGGTGCCCCTCAGCTCGCAGGCGATGGAGGTGCTGGAGGCAGCCCATCGCCTGCGAGACGGCTCGCCGCTCTGCTTCCCGTCGCCGCTTCGGCCGGGGCCATATGCTGAGCGACGTGACCCTCACGAATGTGCTCCGAAAGACCGGACTCGCGGAACGGACCACGGTGCACGGGTTCAGGACGTCGTTCAGGACGTGGACGATGGAGCGGACGGACACGTCCTGGGAGGTCGCCGAGGCGGCCCTGGCTCACCGGCTCGGAGGCGCCGTGGCCCAGGCCTATGCCCGCTCCGACCTGTCCGAGCAGCGTCGCACGCTGATGCAGCGGTGGGTGGACTACCTCATGGAGCCGTACAAGGACGATGTCTGATCCGGTCGCTCGCTATGCCGACGCCTCCGATCGGTCCGGTACCGGAATCGGACGCGGGCGTCTCCGAACTCGCCAGCTGCGGCCCACGCGCCGTCTCCTGAGCATGGCGGTCAGCACGTCGGCAGGGGAGATCCCACGTCGCAGTCTCCGCTTCAGATAAGCGGAGAGCCCGCGGTATGCGTCCCGAGCATATCTCACACCACGCTGCGTCCCGGACCGTCCACTCCAGCTCCAGAGTCTCTGTACGTCCACGCCCGAAGTCACGCGGTGCGCGAGTTCTCCTCCTGTGACAGGCAGGGACTCCATCCAGTCCATGATCTCGCTCCTCCTCCACCGGACCGACCCGGGCGTGACTCTCACAGACCGCGGGAATGTCCCCTCTTCCATCTTCCGGTAGATCGACGAACGGCTCAGGCCCGTAATCTCCTCAACATCCCGTCGGCGCATCAGTCTGTCACTCATATGCCTCAACCTCTCTCCTCCCCGTCTCGTCCACCGTGGGCCCGGCTGGACGACCGGATACTGTACCTGTCAGTAGGTCCTGTTTGCTTCTGGTGTGCAGGCATAGGCTTTCAGGGTCTCCATGGCGGGGCGTCGACAATCTCACCGATGTTGAAACTCCTGACGAAGCAGGTGGCGGCGGTGCTGGCCTCCAAGTCAAACCCGCAGCGGCGACAGTGGACAGTGCCGATGTGCCATCTCGGCATCCACAGAATCGCTCTTGCCCATCTTACGACGTGTGAACCAGTCCGGACGGTTGACCTCGATGACGGGTCTGGCCAAGACCGATGGCACCCGTTGGCTACGCCGAATCGAGGACACTCATGAGCGCTTTATGAGCCCCTTTAACCACTGCCGTCCGATTCAAGATTGTTCCATCGACGACCAGATTGCCAGCCCAGATATCCGCCGACCTATTCCAGTCGACCTTCTCCAATGGCTTTAGGGTGGTCCTCAGTTCGCTTTCGAGCTTGGCTTGGTCAACCGGCGAGCTCGTTACGTTCATCAGGACATCGCAGGACACGAGGCCCAATGTAGTGAGACACGCTGCTGACATCGATACTCGCCGACGCCCACGAATCGCCTTCGTGCGAGCCAGAACTTCCGCCGCATCTGCCCCGCCTGGCGCAGGTAACGCTGCGAGTTCTCGCCAATCCTCAATAATCTCGGTCATGACCTTTAGGAATGCCACCCGAGAACTCGTCCAGCGCTCGCGAGCCTCATCATGACTCAGCGCATTCCTCGCATGAGTGGCGAAAGTAGGCTCTTGCATGGATGGGTTGCCCGTTAAACTGGACTTCACAAACTGACGGATTTGGTTGACAAGGAAGATGAAGGGGGAGTTCACGCTCAGGGTCGTCGACGTAGCATCGATTCTATCTTTGAGCAACGGGACGCGCTCGGCTATCTTCATGACGGCAGCGTTGGCTGGCTGGCGAACGTCGTAGACCGCCAATAGCGACAGAGGCAGCGGCTTCGTTTTTCCGGCGTCGGCAAAGTCTTGATGCACTTGGGCAAGTTCGCTCTCGATAGTGATCATCACAGGGACACCGGCGCGCATGAATTGGGCTCCGGCATGAGTTCCCCGGAGCTCGCCCACGACTTCCCGGATAGCAAGAAACCGATGTTGGCCGTCTGTGATATGGACCGCTGCCTCGTCCGGAAAGACCGCATACCCCGTGATGGGCCTGTAGTTTCCGCTCGGTATGACTACCTCGATCCTGTCAGTGGAGTTCAACGTGAGGGCCGGGATGATGTACGGGCTGCCGCTCTCCAAGGCCTGTCTCAAGTAGGTCACGATGGCCCTGACATGCTGCGGAACCACTGGACGATTCAATGCCGTCAGTGCTTTCCCTGCCGTAGCGCCCTTGGGTACAGCGTTGTGCTCGAGAACTCGCACCAAGACTCGGATGGGGAGCACGCCGTCCAGCATGGTACGCCGCCCTTGCTCAAAGACCCGAACGGGAACCACCTCGCGTTGTGAGTCCATAGCTAGAGCTGCAGCTCTAGCTCGTGCATCTTCCGATGTCCCCGAGACTTCGGTCAGTACGGCACCAGCGCTTAGGGGCGAAGTCTCGGCTTTCGGCTCCGCCGCAATCGAGTCAAGAAATGTAGTCAATGTTCGTCCTCCACAATAGTCGTCAGAAGATATTATACCACGTTTACACGTGTTATCAAGCCCTCTAGACGTGTGGTATACCACGGTTACCGTCATAATGGCCTCTGCCGCGCCGGCACACCGAAGCGTTCATTGGATCGGGGAAGGTAGTCATCGAGCACGCGGTTAGCGTCATCGATGGTGGTTGCACGTGCCTGCGACGGCGAGGACTGTTCACACCGGCGTCAGTCAGTATCTTGCGCAACGTGTTGCGCCTGATATCGATGCCTTCCCGATCCCTGAGAAGCTCGCTGAGGTGTGTGTGATTGACTCCGGCGTATCGGGTCCGCGCCAGAAGCACCATGTCAGTCGCCAACAGGTCCGGTGTAGCGTTGAGGACAGAATCGCTGAGCAATAACACCTACGACCCTGGAAATGTAGTCCCCTTACCTTGCGATGGCAACCGTTTCCCATGTCTCCGCTTCGTTCTGATCTCCCCGCCGTGCCGAGTGGTGGAGATCACGACACGAGACTGATCATCCGTCTGGCACTCAGATGGTTGTCTCATGTGCATCCTGCTCGTCAGACCGTCAGTGTGGGAGCCTTCATTCCCAGGCTTGGTGATTGGTGCCGCCAGACCCGGAGACACCGTACCCTCGGCACGTGCCGACGGCTTCCTCAGGACCTGGCCCATGTCCGGGGTCGTTCACTCCACAGACAGGATGATTCCCGTCCGCACCTCCCTGCTCATCCTGGACGTTCCCGGTCCTCACCGTGGTTGAGCCGCCAGCTGTACAGCGATCGCCACGATCTGATCATCTCTGGCGCCGCATCGCCGGCCTCGTCACCATCTCCGGCGGTGGCGGTCGACAGGCGGCCCGGCCTCTTCAGCGGCTCCGTAACGGGCAACGGCCATCGGGCGAGCTCGCCCGCCGCCGGGCACCGGGCCGTCATTTGAGCCGGCAACTGCCGGTGAACGCCTGGCCGCAGGGCGACGTTCCATGTGGAGGGCCCGGCTGCGATCCCCCGGTCGTCACGGGCATACAGGTCCTACCACCGCCCGGCGGAGCGGACCATGACCCTCACTGTCACTCGTCACACATGGGTGCCGGGGTACGACGGGCGACATCTCCAGAGCACCCGGCTGCGCCCCCTGCGCCGGTCCCCCAGCCCGTACCTCGATCTCCGAGAAGCCGGACGGGTTGCAGACCCGAGAGCTGGAGGAGACCGGAGGAACCCCTGCTCAACCCCATTCCCGGCGGGAGACGGGAGAGGGCCGGAGGGCGGCCGTCCTGACGCCAGAAGGCCGGCCGGCAGGACGATTCGGAGCGGCGGACCGGGTCGGCCCGGACTCCCCAGTTTCATGGCCTGGTCCGTATCTGGGACCGTTATAAAAAATAATATATTCACGGCTTCGCGTTTTTTTAGACACGCCTGTGTCGGTCATGTGGCCCCCCTCGGGCGGACGCTGCCTGGGACGGAATTGGGCGAGCAACTTCTCCCTGCGGACGCGGTAGGACGAGCTGAGCAGGTCGAGCATCTTCAACACCTGGAGAGCCTCTTTGTCATCCCCCACCCAGCCGTACTGACGGGCCACCCCGACGAACAGCCTCCACGCCAACGCCCCCCTCTCCTCGAACTTGTATCCAGCGTTCAAGGCTTTTTGCCAGCGCCCCGAACAGCCGCATCACCGCCTTGTGCTCATCCGGCTGTTGCGCCTCCTGACGCTCCTCCGCGCTCCCTTACTCCTTTTGCCCCGACTTTATCTGGTCGGCGGTCGTCTGTATGCCCGCCAAAATGTTTGGCTTCTCGAAGCTATCCATCAGCTTGGCCGCTTCGTAAAGTTTTAGGGGGGGATCGGCGGCATCTCGCGCCGGCGCGGCCTGCCCAACTGCCGGGGCACGTCGTACTCATCCCCTAGCCTGCCTGTCTGAAAGGGCTGCGGACCTATGAGCGAGCACCTGACGTAGCACCAGGGCGGAAATCTCAGGCACCCCCGGGGGCGATAGGGCCGGGGGTAGAGCAGAGTGTCGATGGGAGCTTTCAGGCTCATGGCCACGCGGCTATCATGGACCGCCGCCAGCACCAGGATGATCCCCTTCTTGCGTATCAGCAGGTCAAGCCCGTATCCGGGCAGTGCATATGGGACTAACTGACGTGGATGCGCCACGAGAGTATATGCTGGTGGCGAGGCGTGATGTCCGGGCAAAAGGCCGTCAGCGCATTGGTGCATGTTGCCCGTGTTTCAGCATGACCCGGGAGTCCTGCGGCTGCATCATTGGTGACGCTCCGGCAGGGCGCTCCCGTTCAGTAGATTGTCCGCTGTGAGCGACTCCCTCCGGCCACACCCCTACTTTGGCTTGGGAGACGATATGATGAGCGTAGGCAAGAACGGCGCGAAGCGTGTGGACAAGATCCGGGACGGGCAGCAGTCCCTCCCTGGCCCGCCTGCACCGTCCCGCCGACCGTCGGCGCGCCCATCGCAGCCGTGTTGGGCACCGTCACGTCCTGGGTGGCCGTGTGGACCGTCGTCTTGCCGGAGAGCAGCGTCACTGTCACCGTCCCGCCCGGCGCCCCGCAACCATATAGAGTCAGCGACGCCGTGTGCGATGTGCTCGACGCCGCCACGGTCACCTCCTCCTGCCGGTCCGTGCAGCCAGTGTCGAAGCCCAGGTCGGCGTCGTCCGTCGTCACCCGGATCGTGTAGCTCGTGTCCGCGTCCAGGTTCGATGCGTCGGCCGTGAAACCGTCGCTCGACCCGTTCGCCAGCGTGCCGCCGAGGTCGGCGATCGCGACCTCAGGCCTGGGCAGGCCCGACTGGAGCGGGGCCTTTCCGAACACCGTCCACCCCGAGCTCGAGGCGCAGGTTACCCCCACCCACCAGTCGTAGTCGGGAACTCTGTCCCAGGACAAGCCCAGATCTGCGCTGATCGTGGTTGTGGCTGGGGCAGGATGGAGCCCCAGCGGTCTCTCAGCTCGATAGAGCTCCTCGTTGTTGTACACGCCCACGAAGTACTGGCTGGCGGCGCAGTCGTCCGGGGCGCTCCACTCGATGGTGATCTCGGTCCCGGTAGAGAACTCATCCTCGCGCGGGCTGAGCGTCACCGTGACGGGCGAGACCGTCACCGCAACCTCGGCGGTGGCCCTGCTCCAACTCCCCGCGTCCGCCTGGACCGTCAGGGTGTAGGACGAGGTCGTCCCGTGGTCGAGCCGCTTCGCGGTCGTGATCTCCCCCGTCGCCGAGATCGCGAAGTGGCCGTTGTCGTCGCCGGAGATGATCGACAGGGTCACCAGGTCGGGATCGGGGAAGTTGACGCTCACCGAGCCCACGCTGGAGCCCGCGGCGACGTCGTATACCGTGAAACCGTAGGACGAGCTGGCGAACGCGAGGTCCCCATAGCAGGCCCCGGGCATCATCGCGCCCTCCGCGACCGTGCAGGTGCTCGCGACCTTCTCGTAGATGCGCAGCATCATCTTGTCGCCCGCTTCCCAAGGAGCGTCAGCGACCGACCACGACAGCGTCTTGGCCGTGGCGTCCACCGTGGCGTCAACCAGCTTCAACGGCAGGGCCAACTCACCGTCTACGTCGATGAAGTCGATGTACTTCCCCACGTGAGCCGTCACAGGGTCCATCTCGATCTTCAACGTCCCGGATCTCCACGACACAGAGGTGATTGTCGAGGTGTCAGCTCCGGCCGCAGTGTACGGCTTCAGCATGATGGAGGCCTGGACGGCGTTGCCGACCGTGGCAGTATCGAACATCGCCTCGTAGACGGTGCCGGTCGGTGCAGTCACTGTGAGTTCGGTGGTCACGTCTCCCAGGACAGGAAGCGTGGAGGTGCAGTGGGCCATGAACGCATCGACCTTCCGCGGCCGCACCGTGTAGTCACCGGCAGGCAGTGGCCGAGCGGTTTCGGTCTTTAGTTCAAACCAGAAGTGCGGTCGGTCAGCGCTGGTGCTGGTGGCCCTCTTCGGGCCAAAGCTGTGCATGAAGTAGTCACTGTCAGTGCCCTCGAACCAGAACCGGCCGTGGGTATCGGGGTAGATACCCATCTCCTCAAAGGTATAGAGCTCAGTGGCTGGCGACCCGGAGGCCACGGGGGTTCCGTTTCCTTTGGGTGTATCGCTCCCCAATAGTCATAGGACTTTCAAGCGACATACTCCGCAAGCAAACGGAACCCCCCAGGCTTCCCACTTGACTTTCAAGACAGTTGCTTTTCCCTGAACAACTCGCCTGACAGAATCGCTGGACATCGACACCCCTGATCAGCACTCGTCCCCGCCGGCACGGCCCATTATTACTCCGCCGTTCACACGGCAGGCTGGGGGATGAGTACGACGTGCCCCGCCAGATGGGGCAAGCCGCGCCGGCGCGAGCTGAGTCCTCTCCCTCCCCTGATGATTTACCAGGCTGCTCAACTGATGGACAGCTTTGAAAAACTCAACATCCTGGCCGGCATCATGACGTCCGCCGCCGAGATCAAGGAAGGGCAAAAACTTTTGCGTCGCCGGAGGAAAAGCAGCAGGCCCAAATGGATGAGCAGCACGCGAAGGTGATGCGGCTGTTCTCGGCGATCGCCAAAGCCCTGAACGCGGGATATAAGTTCGAGGAGGTCACCACCATCAAGTGGAAAGCGGTCACGAACGTCGCCCGTCAGTACGGTTGGGTTGGGGAGGACAAAGAGACCCTAGAGGTCTTCAAGATGCTCGATCTGGTCAACTCCCAGTACCGCGTGAGGCGGGAAAAGCTACTGGCCCAGTTCCGGCCAACACAGAGGCCGACAGAGGGCTCCGAGGGGTGAGGATCTAGTGTTTAAAAAAACTGAACGCCGTGAATATATTATTTTATATAAGGGTAAGTCTCCTTCAAAAGCTAAGGGGGCTAGCCCGGTTTCAGGCATCCGGCCCTCACTCCGCACGTCTGTTCGGTTTTCGCTCGCCGTCGTGGTCGGCCTTCTGTTTGCCCTGGGCGTGATGGTCGCGGGGGCTGAGCCGCCTGCCTTCACCTTCCCTGATGGGGTTCCGTTTCCTTTGGGTGTATCGCCCCCAATAGTCATAGGGACTTTCAAGCGACGTACTCCGCAAGCAAACGGAACCGCGGTGCCGGAGGCAGAGCCAGTATCTCTTCGACCCCGATACTATTCGGTTTCGGCGGTTGTCTTTCTGCGCCGACCTCGCCGGCGCGGAGCAGGGCCGCTGCCCTCCTCCCAGAAGTAGACCACGTCTCCCTGGCGGTTCACGACGGGGCTCTTGCCCAGCAGTTGAGCTGCCCGTCCTGATCGTAGTCGGCACCGACTCCATCTGGGGCATCGACTACCACCAGCAGGACCAGCTCTACGGCCGAGTGGTCGCGACCGAGCTGCTTCCCAGCCGCTACGACAGGATCGGAGAGGCGCTTGGCGCACACTCGGAGCACGTCGAAGATGAGGCCGGGCTGACACCGGCATTGCGCCGGTCCCTCGACTCCAACCGGCCCGCTGTCGTAAACGTCCGCATTAGGCCGTCGCCGAGTCCCCTTACCGAGGCGATCATCCGCAACAAGGGCGGATAGGCACGCGAGCGGCGTAGACTCCGCACCGATGACGGACGTCTGAGCTCACCATCCGTTTCGATCCGGGCTCGTCCCTCTCACGTCCCTCAGTCCGGATCTTAGGGTCCGTCGGTCGCCCCTCCAGTCTGCCGCCTTGTCCTCTCCATACCTGCGTGGAACGAATCGGGCGCCGGAAGCGTACTATTCATTGAAGGGCCGCTTACGGACTTGAGCCGGGGAGAGGGCAGCAGATGACCGACGAGCAGGCCATACGACTGTGCCAAGACGGCGACCGCGACGCCTTCCGGCACCTGGTGGAACGGTACAAGGACACGCTCTACGGTACGGCGTTCCTGATGACCGGCGACAGGGCCGTAGCAGAGGACCTCGTGCAGGAGGCCTTCCTGTCGGCCTGGCGGGGCATCCGCAGGTTCCAGCGAGGCCGTCCGTTCAAGCCGTGGGTCGTTCGCGTCCTCGTCAACGGGGTCGTCTCCCACCGGAGGAGGAGGTCCCCTTCGACCGCGCCACTCAAGGAGGCGGAACAGACGAAAGACCCCTCCGACGTCGTCGAGTCGGTGATGGCCAGTACGAGACACGAGATTGTGCGCGGCGCGCTGCGCCGTCTCAGCCCGGAGTACCGACAGGTGGTGGTCATGCGCTACTTTGCGGACATGACGGTGCGGGAGGTAGCCCTATCGGTCGGGGTGAGGGAGGGGACCGTCAAGTCCCGGCTTCACCGGGCGCTTGGCCGTCTGCGGGAAGAGCTGGCTGAGTCTTGCGAGAGGAGGGGTGGTGATGGGCAGTAACGATTCGCTCGACCATGAGATGGAACGCACGCTTCGAGACTATTTTGCCGCGGAGTCCGGCCGTCTTCGGGCCCCGGCGGATACGTGGGTCCGACTGGAGCGCCGTCTGGGGCAGCCTCGGCCCGGGTGGTTTGGCGGAGGGACGGCGGGGATGTGGAGGGTGTTGACGGCAGCCGCCGGGACTGCGGTGGCGTCGGCCGCGGTTGTCTTGGTAGTCGTCTTTGCGATGGGCCGGGGCGCCGATGGCGACCCGGCCGTCGCCATCCTGGGAGATGACGCCGAGCCGCTGCCTCCGGTGGCGGCGCCTACCACTGAGCCGCTGGCCGTCGCGCAGGCACAGCCGGAGCTTGCGGCGACTCCAATCCCCGCCGCAACGGCCATGCCCGCGGCCCCGGCGCCGACGGCACAAACCTACGGCATAATGATGGCTCCCAGGGCGGCTCCAGCGCCGGTGGCACAGTCCGCCGCGCCCGCGCCGACGGCGGTTCCCCAGGCACCTCCGGTTCGATCGGCTCCGCCAATGGCAGCACCCACCCCGGGTCCGGCACCGTGGAGTTCTACACGCGCTGCCCCCGGGGCCACTACCTTCAGGGACTTCGGACGCCAGCCGGCGGTCTCCACGTCGGAGGACGCCGTCTCGACCTTCAGTCTCGACACCGACCGCACGTCTTACTACCTGGCGCTCAACTGGGCGCGCTCGGGGTACGAGGTGGAGCCCGACTCGGTCAGAGCGGAGGAGTGGGTCAACGCCTTCGACTACGGCTACGAGCAGCCGTCGGACGACTGGGGGTTCGCGATCACCAGCGACGTTTCGGGCCATCCGCTGGACAGTCGGAAGCATCTAGCGCGGATCGCGTTCCAGGCCCCGCTGGTCGCCGACGACACACCGTTGAACGTGACTCTCGTGCTGGACGCGTCGGGATCGATGGCGGGGGGTGATCGGGTGGCTATTGCCCGAGCCGCGGCGGAGGCGATCAGGCGGAGCCTGCGCGCCCAGGACAGGATCGCGGTCGTGCACTTCACCACCGACGTGATCGAGCATCTGACGGTCGAGCATACGGACCCGGACGACCCGTCGGTCGAGTGGTCGATCGGCAGCCTCACTCCCAACAACAGCACCAATGTGCAGGCCGGGCTGGACCTGGGCGTGAGCCTTGCCGACCGGGTCCGCCGAGAGCGTCCGGAGGTCTACAACTACATCGTCCTGATGTCGGACGGCGTAGCCAACGTGGACGCGACCAGCCCCTTCGGCATTCTCGAGTCCGCCTACGACCGCGACAGTGGAAATCCGTTGCGGCTCATCACCGTCGGGGTCGGCATCGAGAACTATAACGACTACCTGCTGGAGCAGCTTGCCCAGCACGGCAACGGCTGGTACCGGTATCTGAGCACCGTCGACCAGGCGAGAGCGACCTTCAGCCGGGACAACTGGGTCGCCCTGTCCACTCCGTTCGCAGATCAGACGCGGGCGCAGGTGACCTGGGACCCGCGCATCGTGAGATCGTGGCGGATCGTCGGATACGAGAACAGGGTCACCCCGGACCAGACGTTCGTCGAGGACCGGAAGGAGTTCGCCGAGATACACTCGGGAGCGGCCACCACGGTCTTCTACGAGCTGGAGCTGCACGACCAGGCGCTGAGAGGCGGCGTGGACGAGGTGGAGCTGGGCAGTGTCGAGCTCAGATGGGTCATGCCGGACACCGGGCAGTCCCGGGGTCAGCGGGCGGTCGTATCGGGCAGGCCGGACAGCCGTTTCGGCGTGGGGGACCCGCTCTTCCGGCTGGCCGCGATAGTCGGGCTTGCTGCGGACCGGTACGGCGCACTGCCGCACGTCGGTTCGGAGGACTACTCCTACCTTCTGGGCGAGCTGGCCGATCTAAAGGCGCTCATGGCGGACCTGGACGGGTACCTGTACCACCTGGACGCCTATCACGACTTCTACTTCCTGCTCGACCACATGGTCCGAAGCGTCGAAGCGAAGGCGCCTCCGTCCAAGCCGTCGGGCTACAGTCCGTAGTCTCCTCTCCGGCACGCCGCTCCTACGACTGACTAGTGGAGCGGCGTGCCGGACTTCGCCATGGCCATGGAGGCGTGCTTCGCCATGAACAGCGCGCCCTTGGGGTTGACCGACAAGCTGCGTTCGACGAGCTCGTCGGTCAGGTCGGCCAGCCGCCGGTTCTGATTGATTCCGCGCCTGTGAAGATGGAGTGGGTGGAGCGGGAGACCGGATTCGAACCGGCGACAGCCTGCTTGGAAGACAGCGAGGCGAGTTGCGCGGTTCGTGCCGGTCTGCCAGACACGAAGTGCTGACGAAGCCGATCCCGACTTTGCGCTAGGCAGGGCGTCGGATTCCACCACGCAGCGATGCTTGCTTGTCTAACTCTACATGCTTGTCTGTCAGACATCAAGGTTCTGTATCGGCCTAAACCTTGCAAATCCGGCATTCTAGTCCATCTCTGACTCAGGACGCTAGATGTTCAAAATCCAGGGGCGAGGTACCCTCAAAAAGTGTGTAAACGATCAGGCGGTGTACCCTCTCTCTGAACATGACGGGCTTGGAGGCCCGAGAGAGGAGATACACCGCCCATGGAGGATGGAAACATTGAGAACGGACTTGCGTGTGAACGGCTGTCAACGCCGATGGCAGGCGGGAGATCGTCGGCATGGAGGTGGGCACCAGTGAGGACGGAGCCTTCTGGTTGGCGTTCCTGCGCTCTGTGGCAGAACGTGGACTGAGTGGAGTCGAGTTGGTGACCTCCGACGCTCACCGTGGGCTCAGGGATGCGATCGCCACGGTCTTCGGCGGTGCGAGCTGGCAGCGATGCCGGACCCACTTCATGACCAATCTGCTGACCAGGGTGCCCAGGCGGGCCCAGCCCTGGGTGGCGACCATGGTCCGCATCGTCTACCAGCAGCCTTCCCCCGAGGAGGTGCATGCCCAACTCGACAGGGTGATCGACCAGCTCGAGAACCGGTTCCCCCAGGCTGCCTCGGTGCTGTCTGAGGCCGGTCCCGACATCCTGGCCTTCACTGCCTTCCCGGTCGCACACTGGAAGCAGGTCTGGTCGAACAACCCGCTGGAACGGCTCAACAAGGAGATAAGACGCCGGACCGATGTGGTCGGCATCTTTCCGAACAGGCCGGCCGCGCGTCGCCTGGTGGGCGCCGTGCTCGCCGAACAGCACGATGAGTGGGCGGTCGGACGTCGATACCTTACGCCTGCACCCCACGTGCCTGACGAAGCTCTGCCGGAGACGATACTCGCACAACCAACTGCGGCTTAGCCCGAATCCACCGAAGGGATGCGGGATGGCCGGTCAGATTAGGGATGAGAGGCGAGGGGTCAGGGCTGTTGGGTGTTGATGCCGATGGATTTGTGCAAGTGCGGGGTTTGACGGCCACTGAGGGGGATGTTGGCGGGCCGAGGTGGCGGCGAAGGGCGAGGAGAGCAGGGCAAAGAGCAGCGAGAGACACAGAAGGCCGATCCGGCGGGTATACGCCAGACGGTTGGGTGGTCTGCTGGAAGGGTCAGAGACCCATAGCGTCGTCAGGAGGGGAGTGGCAGGGCACGCAATCGGGCCAGGGCGCTGTTGAACTGGTTTTCCCAGGGCCAGCCTTGGGGCAGATGCAGGGTGAGGCGTCGGGCCTTGCGGGTAATGCGTCCGGCCAGGGAGAAGAAGCGCCGGCGCAGGGTCTTGGTGGTTGCCATCGTCTCTCCCAGAGCGATGCCCGCGGTCCAGCGAGAGAGGTTGTGAGCCATCGCCTGTATCGCCAGCCAGGCCCCGTTGGCGGCGAAGCGTCCCGAGGGGAGATGGTTGAGGCCGACACCATACTTCAGGTCCCGGATGGCGTTCTCGATCTCGGCGTGGCGGCGATGGTCGGCCTCCAGTTCCAGGATGTCTCCCTGCCGGTCGGTGATGCAGGCGTGATAGCTGTATTTGGCGAACAGGGCCAGTTGAGAACCGGGGGTGGGCCTCACCCGGCGGACGATGAGCCGCACCGGCGCGGCGTCGGCCTGATTCTGGAATGGCGTGTATTCAATCTCGGCCACATCGGCGGCGCCTTCCATCCAGTAAGGGATGGACCTCCAGTCCGACTCGGGTATGGCCTCGATGAGCTGGCGCAACCGGACGTGCTGGCGGACGGTGATGGAGAAGCGGACCTTCATCTTGCGGCAGACGGCGACGATGGCGTGGGTGTAGAAGCCGCTGTCGGCCCGCACCGTGAGCTGTCCGGTGGCCCCGGCGTAGCGCACCCGGCCCAGGGTCTCCCGCAGGAAGTGGTCCGCGCCCCGGGCGGTGTTGGCCCGGCCCTCACGCAGCCTGGCCATCAGCACCTCGCCGGTGCCGGCGGCCACGGCGAGGAGCGGGTGATAGCCCCGCTGGCCGGTGTAGCCGTGGCGGCGGGCCCCCTCCTTGTCCAAGCCGTAGGTCTCGCAGATGGTGGAGTCCAGGTCGATGGTCAAGGACCCGTCGCCGGGACCGGCCCCGGCGGCCCAGGCCCGGGCCAACAGTTCCCGGCTCACCCGGTCCAGCTGCCGCACGTGTCCCCACCGGAAGCTGCGCAGGAAGGTGCCCAGAGTGGACGGCGCCTTGACCACACAGCCCAGCACCCGCCCGGTACTGCCGGAACGCACACGCGTCGGCGTCGTCGATACAGTCGCCGCCGGCCAGGGCGGAGGCCACCAGGGTCAGGAGCTTGTCGCCAGTGTTGGCCCGCCCCGAAGCGTCGCCCAAGTCCAGGTGTCGGTTGACCAGTTCACCCAGACCCAGACGCCGGGCCAGGGTGACGGGCAGCATCAGTCCGGCATTGGCCACCAGGCGGTGATCGTCGAAGGCGACATGGATGCGATCAGGAGACTTAAGTGGTAGCATCCAAAAGGTGCTCCTTCTCTGGGGTCGGTTTTGTCATCAAAAACCATTATCCCAGATTCAGAGGAGCACCCTTTCACGCTTTCAGTACACCATCAATCCCCACTCCTTCGGTGGATTCGGGCTAAGGGGTGGGTCAATCCCATATCGGCGCTAATGGGTCATTCTTACACCGGCGATGACAGAACAACTCAAACACACGTTAGCCGGTGGATTTGGGGTAAACGGGTTGCGTTTCCTTCGTATTGATGGGCATCTGTGGAGAGATGAAGGGCGATGATGAATTGTACGTCCATCTGTGTTCTGCTCGTCTTCGTCGCGGGCACTTCCGCCTGCTGGTGGACGAACAGCGACCCTCAAGAGACTCATGGCACGCCCGTAATCCGGTCCTTGTCGTCCCCAACACCTACTCCGGTCCCGTTACCAACCATCACTCCCACGCTGGAGCCAACGGCTACTCCGACCCCGCCCCCGTTGCCGACGCCCACGCCTCCGAGCGAAGTAGTTGTCGCCATCAAGGACGTCAAGAGCATTGCATACACCGCTAATCTTGACATAAGCGATCTGTTCACCGAGAGCGATGGGCCAGTCTCGGCGTCCTTGACGGGATGGCTGACTACCAACGGGGACAGCCAGATATTTATGCAGATAGACTTGAGCCGACCTGTGGACAGGTCTATCGAGATTCTGCTCTTCAACAGCTTCGCTGTGTATTTGAGAGACGTCCAAGAAGACCAGTGGTACTTTATCCCTGAAAACTCAGATGCAGGGCCGCTGGGAGACATCCTCTCAGCGGTTCTTGTGGCCCACTCGTTCGCGGCTGCGCCTAGCCTTGAAGACCTAAAGCCAGTTCAAGGGGGATACGTCTGGAAAGTTGAAGACTCGTGGGGGTCGACAACGGCTGCCTACAACACTGAGTATCTGCTACAGGAGTTCTTCGTGATGGACCCCAGCGGTCACGAACTGATCAGAGTTACGTTTTTCGGCTACAACGAACAGTACCCCGTCTTGACCCCAGAGGAAGGGGAGCTGCTGCCGGAGGATTACTGGGAAACCCCATGAGTAACGGAACCTACACGAGTTGTCCAGATGACAGAGGCCTTCAGGGACAGACCGGACGGGTCGATTTGCCTAGGCCCATCAATACCAAGGAAACGCAACCGGTAAACGGAACCCATTGACGACTGTTGACGCGCTCGCTATGATGGGAATTGTGCTTCGGGGGAAGCCTCCGAGTCCGCGCAAGGGCTGAGCCTACCTCTCCACATTGCGACATAGCGAACACTCTTTTCTGCCTGACCACGCGGACGCCAGGCGCTCGGAAAGGAGTGCCTATGCCCACCCGCCGACTGCCCACGCGGCCGAATCTTGAGCATCTCAAGAACCAGGCCAAGGATCTCCTGAAGACATACCGAGCCGGACATCCTGAGGCCCTGGTGCGTTTTCGGGAGGCGCTACCCCAACTGTCCGCCGTATCTACCGACCAGGCTGCAAAACCGCCCCTATCTCTCCGCGACGCTCAAAGAGTTATCGCCGCTGAGTATGGATTCGCGGGCTGGTCGCTTCTGCGGACACACATCGAACGAAAGGAGAGTATTCAGATGATTGAGGTGACCGTCGACCGGATAGTGGCGAACCCCGCCAGCAACCAGCGTGTCGTCCTCCTCAAGGCGAAGGGGGTGAAGAGGTGTCTGCCGATCTGGATTGGCTCGGCCGAGGCCGACTCCATCGCCCTGAAGCTCGAGGACAGGGAGTTGCCCCGCCCGATGACGCACGACCTGATGGACGTGATGATCAGTGACCTGGGGGCGAAGGTAGTGCAGGTCATCGTGAGTGATCTGAGGGAAGACACCTTCCTGGCGAGAGTCGTGCTGCAGCGAAACGGCACTACCATTGAGCGCGACTCGAGGCCAAGCGATGCCATCGCGCTGGCCGTCCGCTGCGGCGCGCCCATATTTGCAGATGAGAACGTACTTGAACGGGCCGGAGTGGATCTGGACCCCGAAACGGGAGAGCCGGCTTTCTCCATTCCCAGGCAGGACGACACACTTTCGGACGATACCAAGAGCCTGTTGACACAGGCCGTTGTGGAGGCGAGGCGCCTGGGACGCGCAACGGTGGAGCCGGAGGATATGCTCCTCGCGCTGATAGGTGAGGCCGGATGCGTAGGGGCTAGGGCCCTCTCACACCTCGGCGCGGACCTGCAGACTATGCGGTCGAGCCTGAAGGATCAGTCTGGGAAGCGTCACGAGGCGCCAGTGGAGCTTAGCGAGGCAGGGCATCGTGTGCTGAGCCTGGCGAGAGCGGAGTCCGACCTGCTCTCTCATGGGCCGGCGAATACGGCGCACCTCCTGCTGGGGATTGTTCTCGCTGGAGACGGCCTAGCCTGGGAGGTCCTGAGAGAAGCCGGGATCGACATCGAAGAGGCCCGGGCCGGTGTGATAAAGGTGTTGTCGTAGGACTGTCGAAGAGTGGTGAGTAGCGAGCTGACGCCATTCACCCCCCAACAGATACAACGCAGTAGATCTAGGGTGGCTGGGGGCTCTGTGATTCAGGTCCTGAGCCTACTCTCCACAAGAACGACAGTAGGCCTTTCTTGTTAGTCGAGGATTGGAAATGAGATGAACAATGAAGGCCATGCAGATGCGGGAGCAGGAAAGAACCCGCACCACGGGACAGTCGAAGGACATCCATGAACGCACAGGCGGACCTCTAGACCTCATGGGAACCCTGTACGCGCTGGCCGGCTCGTTCCGCCAGCAGTGGAAGGTGAGCCTCTCTTCGCAGCAGCACCTGGACTGGCTGCTGGGCATCCTCCCACAGATATTCATAGTCCTGTGGATGGCCGGTCAGGGCGACGACCGGACGGTGTTCGACTACGTTGCGGTCGGCTCCCTGTTCTGGGTGCTCTGGACCATGACGGTCTTCAGGATAGGCTCTTCGCTCACCCACGAGTTCTACGAGGGGACCCTGGAGGCGGGTCTGACCTCCAGGACTCCCCTGATGCTGATCATCCTGGGCAAGGCGGCAGCCGTAATGGTGCTGAGCTTCATCGCCTCGACGCTCGTGATGGTCGTGGTCCTAGGCGTCCTCCAGCACTGGATCGATATCGCCAGCATTCCGCTGCTGATCGTTTCCGTCGGGTTTGTGACGCTGGCCCTGTTCGCCACCGGGTTCATATTCGCCCCGGCGATGGTGCTGCTCCAAGGGCGCGGGGGATTCTACCAGGCCCTGATCCCGTTCGGCATAGTCTTCACCGGGATGCTCTACCCGGTGAGGCTGCTGCCGGACCCGGTCGAGCCTATCGCGAGGTTCATCCCCACCTCGTGGGCTATGGAGAGCGTCATGCGTTCGATGCAGACGGGATCTCTGAGCATGAGGATGGCGGGCGACTGGGCCGCCACACTGGCACTCACGCTTCTGTTCATGGGGCTGACCCATCTGATGTTCAGAGTGGTCGAAAGGCGGATCAGAGTGGAGGGCTCCCTGGGAGTCTTCTAGAGCGAGCGCACCTTGACGAACTTCGCGATACAGGCCTACCTGGGCTACAAGGGCCTCTACACCTATCTCAACTGGCATGCCTTTGCGTCGGTAGTCCTCCTCAGGCCGGTCCTGGTCCTGGCGATGTACTTCCTGGTCGGCAGATTCGCCGCCCCCGAGTCTGCGGATAGGTACATCCTCGGCCTGGCAGCGTACTCCATTCCCTCCGCCCTCCTCCAGAGCATTCTCCACTCCTTCTTCTTCGAGAGGTTCTTCGGGACGCTCTCCGTCCTCTTCACCGCGCGCGGGAGCCGGCTCTCCATCTACTGGAGCAAGTGCGTCCTATATCTGCCAAACGCGGTAATAACCGTCTCCCTATGCCTCATCTTCGGTCATCTTCTCTTCGGTCTCGACCTCTCGAACCTGGACTACACTACCCTGGTGGCGTCGGTGGCGGCCATAACGGTGGCCAGTACAACCTTCGTGATGTTCGTAGGTAGCTTCTGCATCGTGACCAGGGAGTTCAGCAACATTCTGTTGGGGGTCAATACCCTGTACCTCGCGCTGACAGGGGCCATCATCCCGACCGAGAGACTCCCCGGCCCTCTCGCTGACATCGGCCACATCCTGCCGCTCACCAACGGCCTCGTCGCCTTTCGCGCGGCCTTCGACGGGGCGGGGCTCGCAGCGGTCGCCGACGACCTTCTGTTGGAGCTGTCGGTGGGACTGGTCTATGGGGTCCTGGGGTACCTCACGTTCAGGCTGTTGGAGAGGGAGGCGAAGCGGCGGGGAGCCTTCGAGACGTTCTGACGCGAGAGCTTCCAGCAGAGAGTCCGGATAGCGGAGGGGAGATGCCATTGGACGACGGCCACGAGTTCGCCATCGAGTGCGACGGTCTGGGCAGGGTCTACTCCTCCCGCAGTCTGCTGGGGAGGAAGAGGGAGACCGTGGCCCTGGCCGACCTGACGCTCCGGGTCCCCACGGGAGTAGTCTTCGGTCTGCTGGGCCCCAACGGCGCCGGGAAGACGACCACGATCCGCATCCTGTCGACGCTCCTGACTCCGACCACAGGATATGCCCGGGTGATGGGGTACGACGTGGTCAGGCAGGCGGCGGAGGTCCGAAAACGGATCGGGTTCGTCCTCGGTGGAGACCGTGGCCTCTACGGCCGCCTGTCCGGCAGGGAGAACCTGCGCTACTTCGCGGCGCTCAACCACGTGAGCCCACGGGAGGCCCGGCGCCGCACCGAGTTTCACCTGGAGCAGGTGGGACTGTCCGAGGACGCCGACAGGAAGGTGGAGGAGTACTCGAGGGGCATGAAGCAGAGGCTCCACATCGCCCGCGGGCTGCTCACCGATCCGACCGTCCTGTTCATGGACGAGCCGACGATGGGCCTGGACCCGATAGGGGCTCAGGAGCTGCGACAGCTCATCCCCGGGCTAGTGGAGGACGGACGCACCGTCCTGTTGACGACGCACTACATGTTCGAGGCCGACCAGCTGTGCCGGACCATCGCGATGATCAACCATGGGAGGCTCGTGACCCTGGGGACACCGACCGAGATCAAGAGGGGATTCAGGGGCAACAGGGTGATTGATGTCGAGATCAGGGCGATGCGGCCCGGCATGGTCGAGGAGCTGTCCGCCCTGGAGGGTGTCGAGCGGGTCGACACCGATTTCGAGAGCGGTCTGCCGCGCCTGATGGTGCAGATAGACGCCAGTCAGGGCTCCGACAGCCGGATCGTGCAGGTGATCGGCGAGGACAACATAGAGAGCCGGGTCTCACGAGACCCCACCCTGGAGGAGGCCTACCTCAGCATTCTTGGGATCGGGCGGCGAGACACGGTCGTAAGGCAGCACTGATGGTGTCTGACCCAATGCCGGTCAATCTGAAGTTGGTTGGAGACGGCGGAGAGTCTCTGAGTTCTCTCCGCTGCCACAGGTGCGTCGACCACGCGATGAAGACCCTGAGGCGACCGCGGGCATGTTGAGTCCCATGCAAGTAGTCCTTCGCGTGACGGCCTACAGCTGGAGGCGCAAATGGCTATTCGCCATCGCCGCGCTGACATATGCGCTGTCGAGCCTGCCGCACGTCGCTATTCCACGGCTCCTCGGCACCGCCATAGACCAGGCCCTGACGGGCGGCGACCGCATCGAGCTGCTCCTGGTCGGCGGACTGATTCTCTTGACAGGCGCAGTCCGTCTGGGCCTAGTCTACTCGTCCATCTACATGGGAGAGATGATAGGTCATTACGTCTCGTATGACCTGCGCAAAGAGTACTTCAGTAAGCTGCAACTCCTCAGCGCAGGCTTCTACGACCGTCGGCAGACCGGGGACCTCATGTCACGGGCAACAGCCGACGTTGAGGCTATCGCGGAATACACCACATACGGGTTCATCGGAACCTTCAGCGGTATCGTCATCTTCACAGCTGCTCCCGCCATCATGCTGCTCATCGACTGGCGCCTGGGGTTGATCGCGTTAGCCTTCACCCCGGTCATCGTCTGGATAAGCATCCGCATGACCGCCGCAATGTCCCCGCTCTTTGCGAGCGCGCTCACGGCAACGGGCAGGATGAACGCGGTCGTCGAGGAGAACCTGTCCGGGACCAGGGCGGTCAAGGCTTTCGGTGGACAGCACTACGAGGCGGCCAAATTCAACGATCGAGCCCTCTCGGTGGCCGCCGACTACCGTAGGGCTGGCCATATGGAGGTCTCCTGGCAAGCCGTCGTTGCCCTGGTGTTCACCGCCGCGACCGCTGCCATCCTCTACTTCGGTGGCAGAGAGGTGTTCGCGGCCCGTCTGACTACGGGTGAGCTCACGTCATTCATCCTGTACATGGGACTCCTCGGCCCGGCGGTGCTCTTCGTAGGATGGCGTATCCGGAATGTGGCGAGGGCACTCGCTGCTGGTCGCCGCATCTTCGAGGTCCTCGATTTCGAGTCGCCGGTCAAGGAGAGACCGTCGGCCCGTGCCCTTGGTGTTGTGCGGGGGCGCGTGAGGTTCGATCACATCTCCCTGAGCTACCGCGAGTCGGACGAGGCGCTGCGCGATGTCGACTTCGAGGTGCAGCCGGGGCAGATGGTGGCGCTGCTGGGCGGGCCGGGGTCCGGCAAGAGCACCGTGGTCCATCTGCTCCCCCGTTTCTACGATGTGACAGACGGCAGTGTGTCCATCGACGGCATCGACGTACGCGACGTCACCCTCGAGTCGCTCCGCAGAAACGTCGGAATCGTCCAGCAGGACGCATACGCGTTCTCCGCGACGATCAGGGACAACATAGCCTACGGCGTCTCCGGCGCACAGCTGGACGATGTGGTGCGGGCCGCCAGGATCGCGCAGCTGCACGACTTCGTCGATGCCCTTCCCGACGGCTACGACACCTGGGTCGGCGAGCGGGGCATCACCCTCTCCGGCGGTCAGCGTCAACGTCTCGCCATCGCCAGGACCCTCCTGATGGACCCTCCCATTCTCATCCTGGACGACTCCACCTCCAGCGTGGATGTCGGCACGGAGGCGCTCATCCAGCGGGCCCTGGCCGACGTTATGAGAGACAGGACCACGTTCGTGATCGCCCACCGGCTCTCCACCGTGCGCAACGCCGACCTGATACTTGTCCTCGACCATGGCGAGATCGTAGAACGCGGCACTCACGAAGATCTGCTCGCATACGGCGGCATGTACCGCCGTATACACGATCTCCAGCTTAAGCCGCAGGAGGATATCCGCCTTATCGCCGACCGGCCATTCGCTGAACCGCAATGAACATTCGTGAGAGCACCCACCAGGATGCCAGCAACGCGATGAGGCTGAACGACTCGGAGCAGCGCGAACTTCGCTATCGCCGGCTGTTCCTCAGGCTGCTGGGATACATCGGCCCGTACAGGGGACAGGCTGCCGCGGCGACTGTCGCCATGCTCATCTACAGCGGTACGGTCGTCGCCATACCTCTGATTGTCAAGGAGGCGGTGGACCGCTACATAGCGTCCGGTTCGGGCGACCTTCCGGGCCTGACGAGAGTGGCGGCGCTGTTGCTGGCCGTGGCGATCGTACAGTTTGCCGTCGGCTATCTGCACCGGCGCATCCTGGTCACCGTGGGCGAGCGGATGCTATACGCCATGCGCGCGGAGCTCTTCGACCACATCCAGTCGCTCTCGGTGAGGTTCTTCGATCAGAACCGGGCGGGCAGGATAATGTCACGGGTGCAGAACGACGTCCAGCAGATCAGGGAGCTGATCACCGTCTTCGTCGCAGGCGCCGCCAACTCGGTCGCGGTCGCGGGGGTGGTGGTGGCCATGCTTCTGCTCAATCTACCGCTGGCGCTGGTCTCCTTAGCCGTTGTCCTCGCCCTGTTGCCGGTCCTCAACGTGTGGCAGAGGCTCTCACGCGCGCCCTACCAGCACGCCCGGCAGACGCTGGCCGACGTTAACTCGCTGGTCCACGAAAACGTCTCGGGCATTCGGGTGATCCAGAGTCTTAACCGCCAGCGGACTAACATCGGCCGCTTCGACCATGCCAATCAGGCCGTCCTGTCCGCCAACGTCAGGGCGGCGCGTTACGGCATAGGGGTCTACCCGTCAGTGCAGATGCTCACTGCGATTGGACTCGCACTAGTCGTCGTTGTCGGCGGGAACATGGTGTTGGGCGGCGCGTTGGAGGTCGGGGTGGTCCTCGCCTTCGCACTCTACATCGAGCGTCTCTTCGACCCGGTACGCCGGCTGACCCGCCAGTTCGAGACGCTTCAGCAAGCCATGGTCTCCGCAGACCGCATCTTCGAGCTGCTGGACATACCGCCGGACATCGCCGACCGGCCCGACGCCGCCTCGCTGTCGCGCGTGCGGGGAGATGTGGGGTTCGGGAACGTCAGCTTCCACTACTCGCCCGGAACGCCCGTCCTGCGCGACATCGACCTGCGGGTCCAGGCCGGGGAGACCATCGCCATCGTCGGGCCCACTGGGGCCGGCAAGACCACACTCGTCTCGCTACTGCTCAGATACTACGACGTCGTCCAGGGGCGCATCACTCTCGACGGACGCGACATACGGGACGTCGAGCTCCGCTCACTCTCTCGACAGGTCGGCGTCGTCCTCCAGGAGCCTTACCTATTCTCAGGAACCGTCAGGGAGAACATCAGATACAACCGCACCGAGGTCTCCGACGAGCAGATCGAGCGCGCGGCAAGGGCGGTCAGGGCCCACCAGTTCATCCTCGAACTCGAAATGGGCTACGACACCCCTCTTCTGGAACGGGGAGCCAACCTGAGCGTCGGACAGCGTCAGCTGATCAGCTTCGCACGAGCCCTCGCCGGAGACCCCCGCATACTGATCCTCGACGAGGCCACCGCAAACATAGACACCTACACCGAGGTGCTGATCCAGCAGGCCCTCGCAGAGCTGCTGAAGGACCGGACGGCGCTGGTCATCGCCCACCGGCTGTCGACGGTACGAAACGCCGACCGCATAGTCGTCATGGACCAGGGCAGTATCGTGGAGCAGGGCACGCACGACAAGCTCGTCGCGTCCGGCGGCCTCTACTCCCGCCTCCAGTCATACACTGTCGACACTGGATGACTAACGCCTGTGCAGATTAGCTATGAGGAAGTTGCAAAAGGCGGTGGAAATCAGGATCACCGGCATCTAGTGACAAACCTGTTCCATCACGATGTGGCGAAGTCTCCACTCTACTGGACCAGTGTCGCCATGCCCAGAAGCGATGGCAGCGAGCCCGCTTTCGAGCTCGTCCAACTCTGCCGGTTTACAGGTGCCTCTGACGTAGTCGTTGTCTCTCCACACACCCAGATTCATAAGGAACAGCACAGCTGCCATGCCGGCAGGGACGGTCACGGTTCGCACTTCGCTGAACTGTCGCTTCAATGAGACCGAGTCAGCGATCTGGTCGAGTCTGGACCCTATGTAGAGGATGTTGTCCTGTTCCGCCAGCATTGCCTGCTGGATGTTGATGTACGAGTCGAACACAAAGTTGGAGGTGTCGATATGCTCGACCTCCTCCAACAACAGGAGTCCGTGCACGTTGAGTTGCCTGCCCCATAGGTCGACTATCGTCTCAGGGCTGGGCAGATGAGTCAGTACGAATCGGCTGAAGAGCAGGTCGTACGGCGCTGAGGGGAACGGTTCCGTCTTGATGTCGTGCAGGCGGAACGACACCGTCTCCGACGCCGTCGACCGGGCGAGGCCCACAAAACTCTCAGAGTTGTCCAATCCAACCGTGTGGCGAGGAAACAGAGTATCCGCCAACAGATGCGTTGTGTAGCCCGGTCCGCAACCGAGATCCGCCGCCAACCCCAGATGCCTGTCGGCGGCCTCGCGCATGAACACCCGTGACGGCTCGGCAAAGGTCTCGGCAAGTAACCGGAGCCTCTTGGCGGCAAGCGAAGTGTCTCCGAACGCGTACCCCATTGAGTAGCACCTATTCTCAGTCGATGGCCACGGCCCTATCCGCCGGGGACGAGGAGTCCCGGTCTCCGATCACGCGGATGTAGACCTCCTCCAGGCTCGGCCGAGACGTGGTGATGGATGTGACACCGGCGTCCACGAGGAGCTTCAGCACGCGCTGCGTCGCAGCATCGCTGTCGAGCTCCACGCGGAAACCGCCGTCGGGTAGCTGTCCGACCGAGGCTACGCCGGGGACCACGCTCAGCCCGTCGGGCCCTCCCTCGAAGTCGATCCGCTCGTACCGGGCGACCAGTCCGCCCAGCGACCGGGGTGTCTCGACCGCAAGCACCCTCCCGCGGTCGATGAGCGTGACTCGATCGCACACCGCCTCGGCCTCCGCCATGTCGTGCGTCGTCAGAAGGACCGTCCGGCCCTCCGACCGCAGAGTCTCGACCAGTCGGCGGAACTCCCGTGACGCTATCGGGTCCATCCCGGCGGTCGGCTCGTCCAGAAAGATCACACGCGGGTCCGCGACCAGACCCCTGGCCAGGTGGAGGCGCTGCTTCATTCCCCGCGAGTAGCCCTCGACCAGGTGGTCGGCCCGGTCGGAGAGTCCCACACTTTCCAGCAGATCCGACACCCGTCGCCTGGCCGTGGAGGCCGGGACGTTGTAGAGCGCCGCCCAGTACTCCAGGTTCTGGCGGCCGGTCAGCCTCCAGTACAGCCCACGGTCTCCTCCCAGGACGACGCCGATGATCCGGCGGACCGCCTTCGTCTCCCGGACGACATCGTGTCCGAGCACCGAGGCCGACCCGCTCGTCGGGAGGAGCACGGTGGACAGCACCTTCACGAGCGTGGTCTTTCCGGCGCCGTTCGGCCCCAGGAGGCCGTGTATCTCGCCCTCGTCGATATCCATCGAGACGCCGTCGAGAGCGACCACGTCGGGGTTGGCGTCCCGGGTCTTGTACATTCTGCGCAGCTCCACGGTCCTTATTGCGTTCACGGTACTCTTCTCCGTGCTCTACGGCTCATACGAACTCTATCGAGCCGTCCGCGCGACCGGCGTTCGCCATCCGGTCCATCACCAAAGCGGCGAGAACGACCCAGCCCAGCCCCACCGCAGCTTCGAGCCCGGCCGTCTGGAGAATCGGACCGACGGACGCCTCGTCGAGCACCAGCCGGATCGCTTGGAGGCCGTGGGTTATCGGCATGAACTGGACGAGGATCTGTACGGCGTCGGGCCAGAAGGCGACGGGGACGCTGACCCCGCAGAAGGCTCTCGCGACTATGATCAGGAAGTTGAGGAACAGGTTGCGGATGCGAGGCTGACGTATCACGAGCGAGCCCAGGAAGAGCGACAGGCAGTATGTGCTCGCGCAGGTGAGGGCCACCAGGGGAACGATGAGCAGCGTGTCCGGCCACGGCAGCGCGAGATCGAACAGGACTCCAAGGACGAGGAAGGTCAGGAGCGTCGTCGCCACGCCGGAGGCCAACCATACGGAGGTCCGGCCCATGACCGCGGGCAGCATGCTGGACGGTGCGATCACGAGAAGCGGATAGGTGCCGGTTCGTCGGTCCCACGTGGTGGACGGGATCGTCCAAGCTACGGCTATCGCGCCTACGGCGACGGCATTGCCGATCAGCATGAACCGCTCCTGTTCAGGTGAGTCGAACAGTCTGGCGAAGAGGGAGAAGAAGACCGCCTGGGCAAGCATCTGAAGCATCCAGCCACCGAACCAGGTCTTCCAGCTCCAAACCCCTGCAAAGTCCCTCGTTCCTACGAACAGGCCGTAGCTGAAAAGACGGAGAGAGTTCATATAACCCCGAGCCTCCCCTCCCGTCTGAGGTAGGTGAGCATCCTGACCGTCAGCGCTCCTCCCAACAGTCCCGCAGCCACGCCCAGGACCGAGATCGCTCCCAGCCCAATCAGGACTCCCTCGGTCGCCGTCGGCTGCATGGAGTCCCTGATCAGGTTCGCCGACCAGTAGAGGAAGACGAAGCGGCTCAGCGGTTCCAGCCAGTCTGGGAACACCGCGATTGGCACTAGGGCGCCCGACAACAGAAGGACCGGATAGGTGATCGAGTTCTGAAAAGTCCGCGCCGCTTCCGCAAAGCAGAAAAGGGCCGCGGTGATCAGGGCGGTGCCCGCCGACGCGAGCGCGGTCAGCAGCATCGTTCCCACGAACAGCCAAGGATAGTGTATCGCCACACCCACTCCGAACACCAACCGGACTATCAGCCAGCTCTCAGCGATCCCAATCAGCGAAAAGAACGTGACGACCAGAATCCGTGAAAATAGGACCAGCGGAAACGGCGTTGGACAGGCCACGGTCAGTTCCAGCGTCTGAGAGTCCTGCTCACGGGTCATCAGTTCGCTTGCGACAAAGACGGCCATCACACCGACGCTCATGAGCAGAGGAGCGACCAGTGAGTAGGCTGCCAGGTCTTCACGCCCGACGTATACGAAGACAGCCATGAGGATGAGGGAGTAGACCGGCTGGGTGATGACGGGCAGGAGGTCCTCAACGTCCCGCCGGCACATGCTGAACTGCGCCCGAACGGCGCCGGCCATCGGACGTCCGACCGTAAGGAATCTCCCGGCGGCTGTGGCCCCGGTCCTGAGCAGACGATTCGGTGGGTTCATGTCATGCGGGCTCTTTCTTGACCAACCAAAAAGACCTCCGGGTCAGGGAGGTCTCGATGACTCACGCTGTGAATCCAGATCGCTAGGTCCTCCCGGATGGCCTGAAGTCGACGCGCCACCAGTCGCGCTCCAGCGAGTCCTGGATGCCGTTGGGCGCTGGAGCATAGCCGGACGTGCTCGGAACATGGCTGGACATCGTGGTGCTCCTGGTTCTCTGTGGGTGTTTCGAGATGCTAACACTGGCAGCCATACCCGGCAACTTCGACGTCCCGCTCAAGGGTCGGTCGCTAGTTGGCCTAGCCGCCCGCTCGGGGTCCCGAAATGACCGGCTATATGTCGCCCGCTTCAACCAATCGAATCTCGAGAGTTCTCTCGGAAGAGTCCCCTCTGTAAAGGGCGGAGTAATAATGTACCGGCGAGGCGGGGGTGAGCGTCGACACCGTTTACACCCCTCCATCGCAACGTCTGCGGGCCCCATTTTACCCGATTTACAGCCCCTCTCACAGAAGCCCGGCCCTTGACAACGACGGGCTGGAACGTCCATGATAAGGGTAAGACCTGGTGTTACCATGAAGGCAAGGAAGAGATGCCGCGGAAGAGACGAACCATTACGTTGTCGCTGCCCCCTGAGATGGACGAACAGGTAAGGCAGTTCATTCAAGAGGAAGACCGCACCATGAGCGAGTTCCTGCGAGAGGCAATCCGCTTCTATATGGACGAGCAGGAGTGGCTGCGGCGGCAGCGCCGCCAACGGGCGAATGCCCGCAGGAGAGAACAGGAATGACCAAGGAGGACGCAACGATGAACCAGATCACCGGCTACACACCGGCTGCCCTCTACGCCAGGGTGTCCAGCGACCGCCAGGACGTGGACCTGTCCGTGGCAGCGCAGATGCGGGCGCTCAGAGATTATGCCAGCAAGAACGGCTACATGGTGGCCCGCGAGTACGTGGACGAGGCGGAGAGCGGACGCATCGCCGACCGGCCCGAGTTCCGCAAGATGATCGACGCCGCCAGCCAAACCAATGCCCCCTTCCGTGAGATATTGGTCTGGAAATTCTCCCGCTTCACCCGCAAGCGGGAGCACGCCGTCGCCTTCAAGTCAATGCTCCGGCGCAAGGGCGTCCGGGTGGTCTCCATCACCGAACAGGCCGACGACACCCCCACCGGCAAGCTGCTGGAGGGCATCATCGAGAGCGTCGATGAGTTCTACTCGGAGAATCTGGCCCAGGAGGTGACCCGCGGTATGCGGGAGGCCGCCTCTCGCGGCTTCTGGGTCGCCAGCAGGACCCCCTACGGCTACAACAGGGTGATGGTCCAGGACGGCGCCAAGAAGCGCCCCATCCTCGAACCCGACCCCGATGCCTCCGATGTCGTCAAGCGCATCTTCGACATGGCCGAGGCCGGTACGGGTATGCTGCAAATCTCCAAGACCCTCAATGGCGAGGGCATAGCCAGCCCTGCGGGCAAGCGCTGGTCCAAGAACACCGTCCACTGCATACTCCGCAACGAGGTCTACACGGGCACCCTGGTGTGGGGCGTTGCGGGTAAGAGCAAGGACGACCCGGTCCGGGTGGAGAAGGCGTTCGCCGCCATCGTCTCCAAGACCAAGTTCCGGCGCGTCATGAGGCTGATGCAAACCCGAGCTCCCAAGGTCGTTCACCCTCGAAGGGTGGGGAGCACCTACCTGCTCAGCGGGCTGGTCAAGTGCAAGGCGTGCAACCGAGCGCTCAGCGGTCAGGACGCCAAGAGCGGACAGTTCTCCTACTACGTCTGCCAGTCCATCATGAAGCACGGCAAGGACGCCTGCGAGACTCCCAGGCTCAACGCTCGTCGCTTTGAGGAGATGGTCGTCGGCAAGATTCGCACCAACGTCCTCACCGACGGCAACATCCGCGCCCTCGTGAAGGTCGTGGACGAGCAGATGGACGGCGTGGCCGCCGAGCAGCGTGAGAGGCTGGAGACCATCGAGGATGAGCTCGAAGAGGTGAAGCGGAAGCTGGGGCGCATTTGGCACTTCATAGAGACTGCCGACGACATCGACATGGCCGACGCTTCAGCCCGCATCAGGGAGCATAGGGACCGGCAGGAGCGACTGGAGGACTTGGCGCGGGACGCCAGGGCCATCCTCTCGCAGCGCAGGGCCGCCCTGGACGACGTGGACACCATCGCAGCCTACGCCCAGGACATGAGAGAGTTCCTGAAGACGAGCGAGCTGACCGAGCGCAGGGGTTTCATCGAGACCTTCGTCAAGGAGATCGTGGTGGTGCCCGGCAACGCCCTCATGCGCTACACGATTCCGATGCCAGAGGACAGCCGGATATCCGGTGGGAACGCCGAGGACATGGCGCTAAACAGCTCAGTTCTGTCTACCGTCAAAAATGGTGGGCCAAGGCGTACCGATTTGCGAACTTTTCGCTTGGAGGTTCTCATTTAAGGAGTCCGGTAAACGACCTCCGGCTAGCCTCACGAGCCTCCGGCCTACTAGGGACCGGGGGCTCGTCGATTCTGTCGAGGGCGTTCCGCGCCTCGAAAGCGGACGCTCAAGGTGGCCCTGCCTCCATTATCGGCTCTGCGCCATCGCGAGAACAAGCGGCGCGGTGAAACCCTCCGGCAACGAATTAGCAGGAGCCACCGGCGGCGGCTTGGTGCCTCTCATGAGCCTCCCTCCACGGTGTCACCCTGCTGCCAGTGGCCATGCTGAGACGAGGACCTGACACGGCGGGCAGCCCAATTGCCAGTGGGGTGACGCTGCGGCATTGTCATGCAATCCCGGCTTCGCAGCCTATGTAGGGGGTACATGCGGGCTGAGGCTTGCGGCCTCCGACCCTGGGCTCTTTGAGGGAAAATCGCAGACGCTCGTTGTTTGGCAGTATTCGCAGGGCGTCCGCTGTTGACACTCTGTTGGAGGACACTAGAATCTAGAGTAAGCTTTGGCAGATAGCCATTAGCACTTCGTAGCCTGTACGGAGGTTTGGGATGCGCACGTTGCAGGATGTCGTACCCTCACCTGAGCAGCTGTCGATCCTAGAGGATGACGGTCCGGGGTTCCGGCTAATTCGAGGTGCTGCCGGTAGCGGCAAGACTACTTCCGCGCTGTTTCGTCTCCGTCAGTTGTGCGGTTCGCGAAGAAATCGGCGGATGAGGTTAGATCTGGTCGATCCTGTGCGCGTACTCGTGTTGACCTTCAACCGGACGCTGCGAGGCTACATCAACCAGCTTGCGGAAGAACAGATCAACCCTGAAGATGACCTCGTCCTCACTGTCGAGACCTTTGGCCGGTGGGCACTGAGTCTCGTTGGACACCAGAACATCCTGGAGGATCGCAGAGATCGGTGGATACGCTCCCTCCTTTCAGGAATGGGTGTCGCTGCTGAAGATCACGACTACTTTGTCGGCGAGGTCACTTATGCGCTCGGAAGATTCCCGCCGGACCAACGAGAGGAGTACTTGGAAGCAACGAGGTCTGGACGCGGGAGGGCACCGGCGGTTCCACGACGACTGCGCAGGCGACTCTTAACGGAGGTGATTCGTCCGTATGAAGAGAGGAAGTCAGAAAGAGGACTGGTGGACTGGAACGACGTCGCCCTTAAAACCTCCATGGCGCCCAGCCAAAAGTACGATATCGTAATCGTCGACGAATCCCAAGACTTCTCAGCCAACCAGATGCGCGCTATTCTCAAACATCTGAGCAAAGACCATGCGACGACATTCATTATTGATACCACGCAACGGATCTACCCCCAGGGTTTCCTATGGAGGGAGCTTGACATCACGATGAGACCGGAGATGGTCTTCACACTAGCACGCAACCACCGCAACACAGCGGAGATCGTGAGACTCGCCTCTTCCCTTGTCCGCGACCTACCACCCGATGAGGATGGTATGCCGCCCGATGAAGAGGCTTGCGAAGAGTCCAGTATACTTCCCGAAGTAGTGGCGGGGAAGTACAGTGCGCAGATCGGCTACATGCTAGATCATGTCCGTTCCCACCTCTCAACCGGCGATACCGTTGCCATACTCCATCCAAAGGGTGGAGGGTGGTTCGATTACACGCGAGATGTGCTGATGCGCCGGGGAATCGACTATTGCGAACTCACCCAAGAGCGGGAGTGGCCCACGGGTCCGGAACTGCTCGCACTGTCCACGATTCATTCGGCAAAGGGTCTTGAATTCGATCATGTGCTTATGCCAGGGCTGAGTGACGAGGTAACACCGCACGGCGAGGAAGATGGGGACGGCACACTCGATTCACTGCGTCGTCTGATAGCAATGGGAGTTGGCCGTGCCAGAAAGACCGTTACGTTAGGGTATAAGCTAGGGGAGCGCTCTACCGTGTTCCGTCACATCGATCCTGAGACCTATCGTCTCGTGGAGGTTTGAAGCAGTGAATGGAGGAGAACCCGTTGAGGCTTCGGCCAGAACGGAGGAGGAGATCAAGTCTCTGCCAGCCTGCCCAGACGTCGCGATGGCCGCGGAGTGTCGCGGCATCACCCAAGTGGTTCACTTCACCACCGTCAGTGGGGCAATTGGCATTTTGGCCTCAAACGCAGTCAAGAGCCGCTTACGACTGCCCCAGGACAGGTACCTTGAGCACGTCTACAGGCCAAACGCATCAATCCGCAAGGACGGACTCTGGCTGGACTATGTGAATCTGTCGATTGAACGAATCAATGACTGGATGTTCGAGCGCTCGGAGAGGTGGCACACAGCTGAGGGCAATCCCTGGGTGGTTCTCTCATTCCACCCCTGCATCCTTGCCCATCCTGGAGTCGTCTTCACTACGACCAACAATATCTACCCCGCCTGTATGCGAGCGGGAGGTTTGGCCGGCTTCACTCGAATCTTCTCAAATGGGATTAAAGGCCGTTACGGCACATGGCATGATCGGACAAACAAGCTGGATGCGTGGCCCACTGACCGACAAGCGGAGGTTCTGTATCCGGGCGAGCTACCGTGTGTCCACTTACAGCGAATCGATGTCCAGGTGGAAGAGTCATTGGATACGATACACGGAATCCTAAGTGGACTCGGCAGAGAAATCTCAGTTCGGCACGCACCGGAGGCCTTTGAATGACCAAACTACCTCTGTTCAACGACGCCGACTTACTACACTCCGGCGTTGGCCCTCACTCGTCAAGGCGCTCCCAAACAGCTGCCGCTGAGCGCGCCGGAATCGTCCGACGTTCAGCTCTCTGGTCTGCATATGGAGACGCACTTGGCTGGATTAGTGAGTTGACTGACGAAACGGGTCTCAAGAGGCGGACGGCTAATGCCCCACTAGAGAGGCCGGTGGAATGGGAGCGTCGTATTGGCGGCCGCGCAGGTGTCACCGTAGCACTCCCAAGGGGGTGCTATTCCGACGACTCACAACTGCGTCTCGCGACGGGCCGAGCCATTGGACCACATGGCTTCGACGTGGAATCGTTTGCCAAGGTGGAGCTTCCCGTTTGGTTGAGCTATGCGCTTGGGGCAGGTAGGGGCACAAGCGCCGCGGCTACCAATCTAGCTAGACGACAAGTTCAGTGGTTCGCCAATACATTCAAGGGCTGGACGGACTCTGGGGGGAATGGAGCCGCGATGCGAATCCAGCCTCACGTATGGGCAGCTGCTGATCCATCCGACCCAATTACCTTTCTCCCGGATGTGATCCAGAACTCTATCTGCACACACTCTCACCCCAAAGGCCTGCTGGGAGCTATCCTCCACGCCCTTGCGTTGGCGCACACGATGGCTGAAGGCCAATATCCGTCTCCCGACGAAATGATCGCTGCTGCCGATGTCGCTTCCGGTGTCCCGGATCTCATCCGGGCCGATGTCGAGGTTGGGAACTACTGGCGTTCAACGCTTGAACGGGAGACGGGCTCCTTTGATGTGGGTTGGGCGCAAGCGATAGAAGAGTGCCGGGAGGCTATCCAAGTGGCTGCCGATGCATCGAGCCCAGACGGCACCGGCAGTTACATTGCTGTCGTAGACCGTCTTAGGATGCGCGACCAAGCAAGGCGTGGCGATGGCACGCTGACGGCCATCGCGGCGATGGGGCTGATTTGGTGTGAAACGGAACCCGAACGAGCGATGAGCGTCGCCGCGAATGCGATTGGCACTGACACAGACACGATTGCAACGATGGCTGGCGCCATTCTTGGAGTCGTTGCTGAAGAGGATCCGCCAGTTGAAGTTCTTGATGGGGAGCTATTCCGATCTGAGGCAAGTCGGTTGGCCGAGATTGCTTGCGGAGGGAAGCCTCCCGGTCATCGTTACCCAGATCTGCTCCACTGGTCCGCACCCAAGGGACGTGCCGATACATTGGTCGACTTGGACGGCACGGGGCTATACGTACGCGGCTTTGGTCCAGTTGAGGCACAAGGTGAGCCAATGCCAGCGTCGCAAGGGGCGTTCAGCTGGCAGTGGACAAAGCTAGGGATAGGACAAACTCTGCTCATCAAGCGGCGCAGCAGACTTCCAAAGGTTGTTGAAGAAGATAGAGGTCTCACGCGGATTCATTCTCCTCATCCACCTTTGCACTCCGCAGTCGGTCCCAAAGGAGTTTCCGATAATGCATCGATTGCGGGAAACGCTCGGCTGACTTCCCCGACCTCATCGAAGAGCAGATCTGGATCGGCAAAGCCTGGGGCAGACCTAGAAATCATGATTGACCATCTAGAACGGCATGGGTACGAAGACAAGATTGTCGGCCAAGCACTTCGACGGGTGGTCAACAAATGTACAACCGATCAGATCGCGGCTTTCCTATCGGTGTTGATCGACCGTCTCCGCGAACCTTCGAGTCAGGATCCAAGAGTTGATTCCCTCGTAACAAGGGGCTTTCGGATTGGTACTGGGGAGTGAAGGCGGTTAGGTGTGCGTGGGTTGGATATTCCGGTTGGGGCTTGTGTAGTGGCCGATGAGGTCGTTGTGGTGCGCCCTACCCCGTCCTGGTAGGGATTAGCGGGTTGGCAGCGTCACCCGCAGGCTCATGCAGCGCAGGGAGCAGTGGTCAGGGCAGCCGGTCGGGCCAACGTCTCGTCCATCTCGATCAGTCGTGCCCCGACCATCCGCTTGACGTTGCACGCTAGCAGCCTGTCCGAGAAACACGGTTGGTGAGTGTTGGGGGTATGATGGGCCCAGTCCAGTAGCGGGGAGTCGTTGATGAGCAAGACCTACCTTCCCTACGAGCCCGACCAGCAGTTGCTGTTGCCAGCGGCGTTGCAGGAGTGGCTGCCCGACGACCATCTGGCCTACTTCATATCCGACGTGGTGGACCAGTTGGACATGTCGGAGGTCACCGCTCGCTACGAGCGGGAACGGCGTGGCGGGCCGCCGTATCATCCACGGATGATGGTCAAGGTGTTGCTCTACGGCTACTGCGTGGGGGTGGCGTCCTCACGCCGCATCGCCCAGCGTCTCCACGAGGACATCGCCTTCAGGGTGTTGGCGGCGAACAACACACCGGACTTCCGGACCATCTCCGACTTTCGCAAGAATAATGTGGATGCGCTGTCGGGCCTGTTCGTACAGGTACTGGCGTTGTGCCAGCAGGCGGGGCTGGTGAAGCTGGGGCACGTGGCGCTGGACGGCACGAAGGTCAAGGCCAACGCATCGAAGCATAAGGCGATGAGTTACCAACGGATGAAGGAGAAGGCAGCGCAGTTGGCGGCGGAGGTAGCGGAGTTGTTGCGACAGGCCCAGGCAGCGGATGATGAGGAAGACCGGCGGTACGGCAAAGACAAGCGTGGAGATGAGTTGGCTGAGGAGTTGGCCTTTCGAGAGGGTCGGTTGGAGAAGATACGGGAAGCCATGGCGGCGCTGGAAGCCGAGGCGCAGGCGGCTGCCGAACAGGCCGAGGCCGAAGGTGGTAAGCACCCGGGGGTGCCCGGCGACAAGGCCCAGCGTAACTTCACCGATGCCGAGTCGCGCATCATCCCCGCACCTGGAGGAAAGGACTTCCTGCAAGCGTACAACTGTCAGGCTGTCAATGGCGGCGAGATATTAAGCCACGGGGCGGAGCAAAAGCGTACCAGTCGGGCATAGGTGTTCAGCGATTCTGTCCTCCCCAACTGGGCAGCATAGATGTCACCCGTCTATGGGTGTCGCAGGAGCCGTAAGTGGGAGCGGAGCGTTGCGGCCTAGGCGTCGGCAGAGCGGACCGCGGCACCTGTCCTGCTCTGCCTGAGGCGGTAGCTCTCCCCGTTCATCTCCAGTATGTGAACGCGGTGGGTGAGCCGGTCCAGCAGGGCGCCGGTCAGCCTCTCCGAGCCGAAGACCTCCGTCCACTCGTCGAACGGCAGGTTGGTGGTGACCAGGATGGACCCTCTCTCGTATCTCTGGCTGAAGACCTCGAAGAGGAGCTCAGCCCCGGTCTTGGAGAGCGGGACGAAGCCCAGCTCGTCGATGATCAGCAGCTTGAGCCGGGCAAGCCTCTTCTGGAGGTTGAGCAGACGCCGCTCGTCCCTGGCCTCGATCAGCTCATGCACCAGGGAGGCGGCGGTGGTGAAGCCGACCGGCAGCCCCCTCTGGCAGGCGGCGAGCCCCAGGCCGAGGGCCACGTGGGTCTTGCCGGTCCCGCTGTTGCCGACGGCGATGACGTTCTCACGACGGTCGACGTACTCGCAGCGCGCCAGCTGCATGACCAGATGCTTGTTCACCGACGGCATGGCCAGGAAGTCGAAGGTGTCGAGGCTCTTGACTGCGGGGAAGCGCGCCGCCTTGATCCTGCGGTCCACCATGCGGTGATGGCGGTCTATCAGCTCGAGCTCAGCCAGCCTCAGCAGGTAGCCCGGATGGTCGACGTCCTCGGCGGCGCACTGTCCGGCCACCTTGCCGTACTCCCTCAGGAAGGTCGGCAGCTTCAGCTCCTTCAGGTGGTGCTCCAGCAGCACCGTCGACCTCTCGCTCACCGCCTGCTCCCCGACATGAGCGCCATGTAGTCGCCGGCAGATGTCTTCGTCACGCTGACCTTCGGCAGATAGGGATACAGCTGTAGGTCGAGTCTCTGAGGTCTACCCTCGATCCTGCACAGCACCAGGTGCTTTATGGCGTCGAAGCTCACGGCGCCGAGCCTGAGGGCATCGCGCACACCCCCGTACACCTCCTCCCTGCTGAAGCTCTCCATCAGACGCAGCACCTGGACGAACTCCCTCTTGCCGCGCCTGCCCATCCGGGACTCCAGCAGCCTCCTCAGCACCCCGAACTCCTCCGGCAACTCCCACCCGGCCAGCGGTGCGGCCTGGTCAAGGGCTCCCGTCTTGCGCTCCAGCAGCGGCAGGTAGTGGATGGGGTCGAAGACGAAGTCGTCGCGTCCGTAGGACCGCGGATGCCTGGCTATCACCTCCGCCCCGCAGCTGATCACCACCTCTCCCACGTAGCCTCGCACCACCACCTCCATGTGTCCGTAGGCCACGGGCACCGAGTAGTCGTTGGTCCGGTACCGCACCAGCGACAGGGAGCTGACGCGGCTCACATGCTTGTCGCTGGCGTCGTAGGGTGTGGCCGGGAGAGGCAGCAGGGCCTCCAGGTCACGCTCCATACGACGGCCTATCGTCTCATCGTGCCCACGCAACCGTCTCCCCAGACGCTCCAGGCACTTCTCCTCCAGATATGCGTTGAGAGCATCGAAGCTCGCGAACGACGGTATGGGCACCAGGAAGTTCCGGCGTGCGTATCCCACCAGCCCCTCGACCTTGCCCTTGTCGTTGCCCTTCCCTGGACGGCCGAATCGGTCCTCGAACAGGTAGTGGGATACCAGCTCCGAGAAGACGCGGGTACGCTTCCTTCGACCGTCTCCCAGGATCCTGGCCAGTCTCGTGTTGTCGTAGACGATGCTCCGGGGCACGCCGCCCAGGAACGAGAAGGCCGAGACGTGACCGTCGCAGAACGCCTCGGTCGTCTCTGCGGGGTAGACACCCCAGGGTCGCAAGAGTCAAGCCACATCGCCGATCTTTGGCGATAGCGCCTCTGCTTCGGTCCGCCAGGGATCGCGTCTGCTCTCGCGCGGAGCCCTTACGCGGCGACCGGCTCGTGGCGTCTTCGGTGTCCCCAGGCCGTCTCCTCGTCGTAGAGGGAGCGAGTCCTGAGGCAGCCGTGCAGGTAGCCGACGAGCCGATTGGCGAGCGCCCGGAGCGCCTGATGGTGGGACTCTCCGGTTGCACGTCGCTTCGTGTAGAAGTCGCGGCAGCCGGGGCTCGGCTTCAGCGAGCTCAGCGCCCACTGGTCGGCAGCGTCGTAGAGTCGCCGGTTGCGGACAAAGCGCGCCTTCACGGTCCGCTTGCGCCCGGATGCTACGGTTAGGGGCGAGGTGCCGGCGTAGTTTCTTCGGGACTTCGCCGAGTCGTAGCGTTCGGGGTCATCCCCGAACTCTCCGAGCACCCGGGCGCCACGCCGAGCCCGGGGAAGGAACGGTAGGTCTCGGCGTCCGGGTGTTGCTCAAAATGGCTCGCGAGTTCGGTCTCGATCGCCTGGACCTGACGGTTGCTCTCGCCGATTTGGGCAACCACAGAGCGGGTGGTCGCCGTGAAGGCCTTCGTCACCAGCGGGGACGCCTCGAGCTGCCGGGTGCGCAGCGCGGTGCGGATCTCGGCGGCGCGGCTGTCCAGGTTGCGCTGCCGTCCACCCCGCCTGACGGCTGCACGAATCTGGGTAACGGTCAGCCGCGCCGCCTCGCGTGGGCCCGGCGCCCGGGCCAGCAGGCCCACGGCATCCCCGTGTGAGAGATCGGGGAAGGCGTCCAGGGCCGCCGGGAAGTACTGCCGGAGGCTGCTGCGAAGCCGGTTGGTCTGTCGGGTGCGGTCCCAGATCAACTGCTGGTGGGCGCGGGCGAGGATGCGCACTGCGTCGACGGCATCACTGTCGCCAGCCACGGGCCGGTGGTTGTGGCGGTCGGTGCGGACGAGATCGGCGAGCAGCTTGGCGTCACCCGCGTCTGATTTGGCCCCGCTCACACGATGACGCTCGCGATAGCGGGCGACCGAGCGAGGGTTGACCGCGTAGACGCAATAGCCGGCGGCGAGCAGGGCCGAGACCCATGGCCCTCGGTCGGTCTCGATCCCTATCACGACCTCGTCGGGCTCTGCGGCATGCCGGGCGAGCAACTCGTGCAGAGCAGCCATGCCGCAGACGCCTTCCGCCAACTGCCCGGAGGCGAGCCGATCACCCGCCTCGTTCATCAGGTGCACATCGTGGTGTGCTTCGGCCCAGTCATCACCCACATACAGAACCATAGTTGCTCGTTGCCTCCTTCGCTTCGCCTACTGAGATGCGACGCGCTGGGTTGGTCCCGCCACGGCCTAATGGAACAGTGCTCTCTGGCACGACACCCCATGAGTGCTGCGAACCACCCAGGCTCACCAGCCGGGGCTCGGTCTACCCTCAGAGATCCCACGGCCTCCAGGCCTTCACAGAGCTCACCGGCTGGCGGGTCCGGGACAGTCTCCCAGAATCGCTCAGGATAGCTGGCCCAACCCCATTAGGCCTTCACGAAGCACGCGTCGCTGTGGGGAAGGTCCAGCACGAAGTAGTGGACGGTCTGCTCCACTCCGCCGATCACCGCCTTGGCCTGCCCGAAGTCACACTGGGCATCTCCGGGAGGATGGGACAGCGGCACGTACATCTCCCGTGTCCGGCGGCGACGCTCGCGCACGTAGTCCTTGACTATCGTGTACCTGCCGTCGAACCCCTGCTCGGCTCTCAGTCGCTCGTAGATCCGCTTGGCCGTGTGACGCTGCTTCTTCGGGAGACCGCGGTCATCCTCCAGGATCCGGTCGATCACCCCGCGGTACGGGTCCAGCTTCGGCCGGCGCGGCGGCGACTGCCGGCGATACCCGGGAGGCACCGAGTACTCCAGCATCTTGCGCACCGTGTCCCGGTGCAGACCGAACACACGCGCCGCCTCGCGCGTGCTCATCCCTTCCACCATGCAGGCCCGGCGTACCCGAACGTACAGTTCCACTTTGTACATCCTTCACACCTTCCATCGAGTTGCCTCCAACTCTACGGAAGGCGGCGGGTGGTACGGTTTTGCAGCGCCACTCCCGGACGCTCACCCCCGCCTCGCCGGTACATTATTACTCCGCCCTTTACACAACGTCAGGGCGGCGCGTTACGGCATAGGGGTCTACCCGTCGGTGCAGATGCTCACTGCGATCGGGCTCGCACTGGTCGTCGTTGTAGGCGGGAACATGGTGCTGGGCGGCGCGCTGGAGGTCGGAGTGGTCCTCGCCTTCGCGCTCTACGTAGAGCGTCTCTTCGACCCGGTACGTCGGATGACGCGCCAGTTCGAGACGCTTCAGCAAGCCATGGTCTCCGCAGACCGCATCTTCGAGCTGCTGGACATACCGCCGGACGTCGCCGACCGGCCCAACGCCGCCTCGCTGTCCCGCGTGCGGGGAGATGTCAGGTTCGAGAACGTCAGCTTCCACTACTCGCCCGGAACGCCCGTCCTGCACGACATGGACCTGCAGGTCCAGGCCGGGGAGACGATCGCCATCGTCGGACCTACAGGCGCCGGCAAGACCACACTCATCTCCCTCCTGCTCAGATATTACGATGTCGTTCAGGGACGCATCACCCTCGACGGACACGACATACGGGACGTCGAGCTCCGCTCCCTCTCTCGACAGGTCGGCGTCGTCCTGCAGGAGCCCTACCTGTTCTCAGGAACCGTGAGAGAGAACATCCGCTACAACCGCACCGAGGTCTCCGACGAGCGGATCGAGCGCGCGGCCAGAGCGGTCAGGGCCCACAGGTTCATCCTCGATCTCGAAAAGGGCTACGACACCCCTCTCCTGGAACGAGGGGCCAACCTGAGCGTCGGACAACGTCAGCTGATCAGCTTCGCACGAGCCCTCGTCGGAGACCCCCGCATCCTGATCCTGGACGAAGCCACCGCAAGCATAGACACCTACACCGAGGTGCTGATCCAGCAGGCCCTCGGAGAGCTGCTGAAGGACCGGACCGCGCTGGTCATCGCCCACAGGCTGTCCACGGTACGAAACGCCGACCGCATAGTCGTCATGGACGAGGGCCGAATCGTGGAGCAGGGCACGCACGACCAGCTCGTCGCGGCCGGCGGCCTCTACTCCCGTCTCCAGTCATACACTGTCGACACTGGATGACTAACGCCTGGTGCAGGTGAACATGCTCGGTTAGCATGAGGAAGTTGCAGAAGGCGGTGAAAATCAGGGTCACTGCCTCCTATGGACCAACCCGTTCCATGACCATGTGGCGGAGTCCCCACTCGACCGGACTCGTGTCGCGATGCCCGGAAGCGATGGAGGCAAGACCGCTTTCGAGCTCGTCCAACTCTGCCGGTTTACAGGTGCGTCTGACGTGGTCGTTGTGTCTCCACACACCCAGATTCATAAGGAACAGCTCAGCTGCCCTGCTAGCAGGGACGGTCACGGTTCGCACTTCGCTGAACTGTCGCTTCAATGAGGCCGAGTCAGCGATCTGGTCGAGTCTGGGCCCTATGTAGAGGACGTTGTCCTGTTCCACCAGCATTGCCTGCTGGATGTTGATGTACGAGTCGAACACAAAGTTGGAGGTGTCGATATACTCGACCTCCTCCAACAACAGAAGTCCGTACACGTTGAGTTGCCTGCCCCATAGGTCGATTACCGTCTCGGGGCTGGGCAGGTGGGTAAGTACGAATCGGCCGAAGAGCAGGTCGTACGGCGCTGAAGGGAACGGGCCCGTCGTGATGTCGTGAAAGCGGAACGACACCGTCTCCGACGCCGTCGACTCGGCGAGGCCCACAAAACTCTCAGAGTTGTCCAATCCAACCGTGTGGTGAGGGGACAGAGTGTCCGCCAACAGATGCGTCGTATAGCCAGGTCCGCATCCGAGATCTGCCGCCATCCCTAGATGCCCGCCGGCGGCCTCGCGCATGAACAACCGTGACGACTCGACAAAGGTCTCGGCAAGTAACCGTAGCCTTCTGGCGGCAAGCGATGTGTCTCCGAACGCGTACCCCATTGAGTAGCACCCAATCTCAGTCGATGGCCGCAGCCTCTCCTCCCACGGGCGAGGAATCACGGTCTCCGATCACGCGGATGTAGACCTCCTCCAGGCTCGGCCGTGACGTGGTGATGGACGTGACGCCGGCGTCCACGAGGAGCTTCAGCACGTGCTGCGCCGCAGCATCGCTGTCGAGCTCCACGCGGAAACCGCCGTCGGGCTGCCGTCCGACCGAGGCGACGCCGGGGACCGCGTTCAGCCTGTCCGGCAGCCCGTCGGGCCCTCCCTCGAAGTCGATACGCTCGTACCGGGCGACCAGTATGCCCAGCGAGCGGGGAGTCTCGACCGCAAGCACCCTCCCGCGGTCGATGAGGGTGACTCGATCGCACACCGCCTCGGCCTCCGCCATGTCGTGCGTCGTCAGGAGGACCGTCCGGCCCTCCGACCGCAGCGTCTCGACCAGCCGGCGGAACTCCCGTGACGCTATGGGGTCCATCCCGGCGGTCGGCTCGTCCAGAAAGATCACACGTGGGTCCGCGACCAGACCCCTTGCCAGGTGGAGGCGCTGCTTCATTCCGCGCGAATAGCCCTCGACCAGGTGGTCGGCCCGGTCGGAGAGGCCCACACTGTCCAGCAGGTCCGACACCCGTCGCCTGGCCGTGGAGGCCGGGACGTTGTAGAGCGCCGCCCAGTACTCCAGGTTCTGGCGGCCGGTCAGTCTCCAGTACAGCCCACGGTCGCCTCCCAGGACGACGCCGATGATTCGCCGGATCTCTTTGGTCTCCCGGACGACGTCGTGTCCGAGCACCGAGGCCGACCCGCTCGTCGGGAGTAGCACGGTGGACAATACCTTCACCAGCGTGGTCTTTCCGGCGCCGTTCGGTCCCAGGAGGCCGTGTATCTCGCCCTCGTCTATATCCATCGAGACGCCGTCGAGAGCGACCACGTCGGGATTGCCGTCACGGCTCCTGTATACCCTTTTCAGGTTCACGGTTCCTATCGCGTTCACGGTGCTCTTCTCCGTGCCCTGCGGTCTTACACGAACTCTATCGAGCCGTCTGCCCTACCCGCGTTCGCCAGCCGGTCCATCACCAACGCGGCGATAATGACCCAGCCCAGCCCGACCAGCGTTCCGAGTGCGGCGGCCTGGAGAATCGAGCCGAGGGATGCCTCGTCGAGCACCAGCCGGATCGCCTGGAGGCCGTGGGTTATCGGCACTAGCTGGACGAGGATCTGTACGGCGTCGGGCCAGAAGGCCACAGGGACGCTGACCCCGCAGAACGCTCTTCCAACCGTGGTCAGGATGCCCATGACCAGGTTGCTCCCGCGGGGCAGGCGGGCGGAGACCAGGGCGCCCAGGAAGAGCGACAGGCAGTATGTGCTCGCGCAGGTGAGGGCCACCAGGGGAACTATGAGCAGCGTGTCCGGCCACGGCAGCGCGAGATCGAACAGGGCTCCGAGGACGAGGAAGGTCCCGAGCGTCGTCGCCACGCCAGCGGCCAGCCATATGGAGGTCCGGCCCATGACCGCAGGCACAAGGCTGGACGGCGCGATCACGAGCAGTGGGTACGTACCGTCCCCGCGATCACGTCCGGACTGGCCGATCGTCCAGCTCGCGGTCAGCGCGCCGACGGCGACGGCATTGCCGATCAGCATGAACCTCTCCTGTTCGGGCGAGCCGAACAGCCTGGCGAACAGCGAGAAGAAGACCGCCTGGGCCACTATCTGGACCATCCAGCCGCCGAACCAGGTCTTCCAGCTGTAGTACCAGGTGAAGTCCCTCACCCCTACCAACAGGCCATAGCGGAACACGCGCAGGTGGCTCATGCCAGTCCGAGCCTGCCTTCCCGCCTGAGGTGGTCGAGCATCCTGACCATCAGCACACCGCCGGCAAGGGCTGCGCCCACGCCTAGAACGGCGATCGTGCCCAGATCCAGGAGGACTCCCTCGGGCGCCGCAGGCTGCGTGGAGTGTCTGAGCAGGTTCGCCGACCAGTAGAGAAAGATGAGACGGCTCAGCGGCTCCAGCCAGTCCGGGAATACGCTGATGGGCACCAGGATGCCCGAGAGTAGGAAGACGGGGTAGACGATGGAGTTCTGGAAGGTGCGCGCCACCTGAGCGAAGCAGAAGATAGCTCCGGCAATCAGAGCGGTGCCGGCTGCGGCGAACGCCGTCAACAGCATCGTCGCAGCAAACAACCAGGGGTGGTGTACCGCCACGGTCACGCCGAACACGAACCGGATGATCAGCCAGCTCTCCACGAACCCGATCAGGGAGATGGCGGTGATGACCGCGATCCGGGCGAAGAGGACCATGGGAAACGGCGCCGGGCAGACTACCGAGAGCTCGAGCGTCTGGAACTCCCGCTCCCGCGTCATCAGCTCGCTCGCCACGTAGACGGCCATGGCTCCGACACTCATGAGCAGGGGCGCGACCAGCGAGTAGGCGGCGAGGTCCTTGCGTCCGACGTAAGCGAAGACGGCCATAAAGGCCAGGGTCAGAGACGGGTTGGTAACGGCGTGCAGGAGGTCTCCGACGTCCCGCCGGCTCATGCTGAACTGCGCCCGGACGGCGCCGGACATCGGACGTCCGACCGTCAGGAATCTCCCCGCGGCTGCGGACCCGGCCCTGAGCAGACGATTCGGTGGATTCATGTCATACGGACTCGTTCTTTGCCCAAATCAAAAAGGCCCCCGGATCAGGGAGGCCTTCAATGACTCACGCTGTGAGAGCCAGGTCACTAGGTCCTCCCGGATTGCATAAAGCCGACCACTCGCCAGTCGCGCATCATTGCGTGTTCGACTATGGCTGACGTGGGCGCGTAGCCGGGCGTGGATGGATCGTAGCTGGCCATCGTGGCGCTCCTGAGTCTCTGCGGATGCTTGGAGATATTAGCACGAGCGACCATGGCCAGCAACTTCGGCGTCCCACTCAAGGGCTGGTCGCTAGTTGTCCTAGCCGCCCGCTCGGAGTGCCGAAATGACCGGCTATACGTCGCCCCCTTCAACCAATCGAATCCCGAGGTTTCACTCGGAAGAGTCCCCTCTACACCTTTGAGCTGTCATGCCCGATACGATGACCCCGGAGCGCCTTCTCTTCTGCTTGACGGCGGCAGCTCTCATGTCCCTATACTTGAGTTTGTCAGATGACAGAGGCCTTAGGGGACAGACCCGGAATCACGTGCGGAGAGCGTGGAGAGGGGGTGCGGAGTTGACCATTAGAAACAGAGACGACCTGGAAGGGATTCTGCGGACAGGAAGGGTGGTAAGGTCAGCCCTGAGTGCGATGAAGAAAGCCGTGCGGCCGGGAGTGACCACTCAGGCTCTGGATGACATCTGCGCGGATGTGTTCGAAAGGAGCGGAGCTCGTTCCGGCCCTAAACTCGTATATGGGTTTCCGGGCGTCGCCTGTATCAGCATCAACGAGGAGGCGGTGCACGGCATTCCGCGGGACACGAGAACAGTTAGAGACGGGGACCTTGTGAAACTGGACGTTACAGCCGAGTTGGGCGGTTACTTCGCCGACGCTGCGGTGACCGTGGGTGCGGGCAGTGTGTCCCTCCGCGAACGCAGGCTGGCCGGATGTGCCCGGTCCTCGCTGCACAATGCGATCAGGCAGGCGCGAGCCAACAGGCCGCTCAACGTCATAGGAAGAGTTGTGCAAACGGAAGTCGAACTCCAAGGGTTCAACATAATGCCTGAGCTTGGTGGCCACGGCGTGGGCAGGACCGTTCACGAGGAGCCCTTTGTCTCTAACCGCTACATCCCATCTGACCGACGACACCTCACGCCAGGTCTGGTCATTGCAATAGAGCCCGTCATCTCCGCTGGGTCCGGCAGGTCAATGACGGCCGACGACGGATGGACCGTAACGACCACAGACGGCTCGCCGTCCGCCCACTTTGAGCACACAGTCGTAGTCACCGCTGAGCTTCCGATTGTGGTTACCTGACAGACGCGACCATGACTTACGCATGTGTCTGCTGTAGGATGGGAATGAAGGCCGTCCGGTCCACGGTATCAGAGGAAGGGCGCGAGAGCGGGTTGAGTTCCCTGGACTCAGACCATTCCTTGGACGAGTGCTCTGAAACACATGCCCCCATCGCCAGGTGTGTGGCTGGAGCGCTGACCAGTGACGGCAAGGTCCTGCTTGTCAAGAGGTCACCTCAGTCGCGGTTCTATCCGGACGTCTGGGACCTGTTCGGAGGACATGTTGAAGGAGAGGAGTCTCCGGAAGAGGCGCTGCGCCGCGAGGCTCTTGAGGAACTTCGTGTGGAGGTCGAGTCGTTCTTCCCGCTCAGCACGGTTCATGATCCGGTTGAACCGGCTGAAGTCACGGTCTTCGCCGTCACGGCATGGAAAGGTGAACCAACCAACGCTGCGCCAAACGAACATAGCGATATAGGGTGGTTTCAGGACGACACGCTGCCTGACTCTCCCGCTCTTGACGGCTATCGAAATCTCGTCGTACAGGCAATGGACTCAAGTTCCTGTGATTCCCTCCGCTAGTCACGCGTCAGCAAACGGGTCCGATAGCGTTCATTTGCTGGGGGTGTAAGACTGGTGGACAAAGGACTTCGGAGTTGCGCAGGGCAGGTCCGCGAGGAACCAAGTCAGAGCGTGACACCTGTCTCCTGGAGACGTCGCTGAATCTTCTCTGTGAGGTGTTGGCAACCAGCAAAAATGGGACAGTGTGAGCGGCGAGAGATCATGGGTCGGATGGAGGTCTGGTAAGCTCCCTGAGGGTCCTGTTGTGCTGTCTTCGCCGTTCGATCGTTCGGGCCTGCACCTCCTTTCTGCGCCGCAGGATCTCCTGCCGCCTTCCCCTGAGAACATCTGCCGGCGTCACGTTGCCCAGGGCCTTGTGGTAACGCCGGTAGTTGTAGTAGCTGACGAAGGCAACTATGGCCGCCTCCAGGTCTGAAGGCACCTCATAGGGCAGTTGGTTCACGTCCCGCTTCAGGGTCTGGTGATAGCACTCCAGCTTGCCGTTGGTCTGAGGGTGGAAGGGCGATGCCAGTATGTGCCTGATGCCCACCATGCCCAGGTAGTCCCTGAAGGCTCTTGAGACATAGCCGGGGCCGTTGTCGCTCAGCAGCCTGGTTCGATCTGCTATCGGGACCCGGTCCATGCCCGTCCTGTCGACGGCCTCCTGGACCACCTCTATGAGAGAGCCGGATGTCATGTCCCTCTGGAGCCTGTGGGCCAGGATGAAGCGGGAGTAGTCGTCCATCACGGTGACCATGTAGTAGTAGCCCCAGCCCACCACCCTGAAGTAGGAGGCATCGGTGGCCCACATCTGGTGGGGCCCCGTCGTCTTGCGGTGGTACTCCTTGCCTGCGGCCATCCGCACCTCAGCTCTCTTCACCAGACCCTCCCTGCGCAGGATGCGGTAGACCGTGGACTCCGACACCGAGAAGCCCCGGTGATCGGTGATCCATGCGGCGAGTTGACGGCAGCTCAGCTCCGGCATCTCCCTGGCTGTGGTCAGGACGCAGTCCACTTCCCGAGAGGTAAGCCGGTTCCAAGGGGGCTTGCCGCCTCCTGAATGATCCTCGAGCCCATCGAGGTGCTGACGCCTGAGCCAGCGGTAGTAGGTGCTCCTGGGAACGTTCAGTTCTCTGAGAGTCCTGCGCTTGGGCAGGGGCGACGAGGCTACCCTGGCCAGCACCTCCGCCTTCTCTGAGCCACTCATCCGCTGATAACGCCGGCGCCCCGGAGCTCCTGTGGCATCGGGATGGCCGTTTTTTTGAGACGATAGACCTCGAGGGACAGATCGCCGACCAGCTGCTTGAGCTCTGCGTTCTCCCGCTTGAGCTGTTGGACCTCCTGCCTGGTGGCGTCTCGCACGCTGTCACGGGTGAGCCTCTCCCTGCCCGCCTCCATGAACTCCTTGGTCCACGAGTAGTAGGAGTGTGGCCTGATGCCCTCCCGCCGGCACAGGTCGCTCACGGTGGACTCGCGGCGGAACCCCTCCAGCACGATGCGAATCTTCTCTTCAGGAGTGTACCTGCGCCGGGTGGCACTCTTCACCGTGCGGACGAAGGACTCCGTCTCGCGGCTACGCTCCTGTGCGGCCGCTGCTTTGTCAGTATCTGATTGGGACACGTCTGCTCCTTTCCTGGGGCACTCTACCCTCAGTCCGGGAGCTCACTCCACCTCAAACCTCTCGGGTTTTTCCTATCCCCTCGGGTGTCCCATTTTCGCTGACGGCCTACAGACGACCACGCCGGTGAACGGCTCCCCGATAAGAGGAGTCGCCAGATCGCTGAGTCCCGCCATGACGACGCCCGCGACTATGGTGCGGCCGGTCCCCACCCGGCGTATCACCCGATCAGCGACGGATGCCCCCAGCAGGGAGCCTATGCTTGATATCGAGATCATGAGCGTCAGGGAGAGCGGGTCCACGCTGAGCCTCTTCGTCACGTACAGGAACCAGCCGATCTCGAACATCGCGTTGAAGACTGCGAGTCCTCCGGTCACGGCGGCGATGGCCAGCAGGACGCTGCTTCGTCTGATAAGGCCCAGGCTCTGGCGAGCCTCTTCGATGAGGTCTCCACGTCTCCGGGACTCTTCCGGCTGGGGTTCGGGAGCTCGGATCGTCCAGACTGCCAGGGCGGATACTGCGGAGGTCACGGCGTCGGCGATCAGAGCGGAGGGTGCGCCGAACAGTCGGGTCAGCGTTCCCGCAGAGCCGGGGCCGGCCACCTGCGACGCCGAGAGGCCGATCTCGAGCCGGCTGTTCGCCTCCACCAGCTCATCCCGGGCAACCAGCGACGGAAGCAGCGATCTGTTGGCGACACTGTAGAACAGGTTCAGCACTCCGACACCCAATGCGACCCCATACAGGTACTCGATGCGGAGCGACTGGAAGGCGGCCGCGACCGGGACCGCTAGGACCAGCAACGCTAGGACCAGCAACGCTCTGAGGCATGCCGCGATGACCATCACCGGTCGCTTTCTTCTCCGGTCGACCCAGATGCCGACACCCAGGCCGAGTATCAGCGCTGGCGCGCTGCCCGCCGCGGCGAGTATGCCCAGCTGGAGCGGAGTCGCATCCAGGACCAGGATCGCCGTGAGGGGGAGTGCGAGGAACCTGATCTGGGCACCGAACGCCGAGGCGGTCCCGCTCACCCACAGCCTCAGGAAGTCTGGGCGGCGCCACAGGCCCTCTATACGAAGACGCATGCGATCTCCCATCCGGCCGCAACAGGATCCATTCGATAAGGGGACCCCGTATCGAAGCGTTCAGCCTCAGGGGTCGTCCCGAAACTTGACAGCTACCTCCCTCGCCGGCCCTCGAGATAGCGTGACTCACTTGCACTGCTTCCCTACAGACCCTATTCTCTCATTCGAAGATCGGAGTGTGAATGATGAGGATCCGCCGATATCTTACCGAGGACCACGACGCCGTCTGGGAGCTTCACAACTCTGCGTTGCTCGGAGCCGATGCCCATGGAGGAAACGGGCCGTGGGATGACGACCTGCACCGCGTCGAGGACGAGTACATTGCCACGGGAGGTGAGTTCTACGTGGGGACAGTGGGCGGTCGCATCGTTGCCATGGGTGCCCTTCAGAGGCTCACCGATGACAGAGCAGAACTGCGACGCATGCGGGTACACCCTGACCTTCAGAGGAGAGGCCTTGGCAGGCAGATGCTGTCGGCTCTGGAGCAGCGGGCAGCCGTCCTGGACTTCCGGACTCTGACTCTGGACACCACCCATCGGCAGACGGCGGCGATCAGCCTGTACACCCGGAGCGGGTACAGGGAAGTCGGTAGGAGCATGAAGGGGAGATTCAAGATCCTCGAGTTCGAGAAGAGAATCGCTTAATCTCGCCCCGCGGATGGATGGGAATGAAGGTTCCCACTCAGTTCAGCAAGTCTCACGAACCCTGAGACAGAGACGTGGTGCGCACCTGATGATCCCGAGTAACGCGTGTTGAGTGGAACCAGCATGGCCTGGCAGTCTGGCCCGGTGGATCCCGGACCATGAAACCCCGTGGCCGTAGAGGCATTGGAGCGTCTGCTGGAATTCGGCCGAATCAATCGTTGATCATGCATAGGATGTAGCGTCTTGCTGCGGAGAGTGGAACTCGTGAGGACATGGTGTTACAGCGGAATGTGGCCCTCGGAGACAGGGAAGATAGGCGATGACCTTGCCACTATATCTCAGCCCCGTCGATGGGCATGAGCAAGTACAGGGCCGTCATCTTCGATCTATGGGGCACTCTGGTCGACGACCTGAACCATCCGGAGACCAACCGGCTCAAGTCCTGGGAGTGAAGGGACGAAATTGCCGATCTGCTTGGTGCAGATCGCAACGAGTTCGCTGGCGAGTGGACTGCGGGTGTGGACAGACGTATGGTGGGCGCCTTCTCTTCGACCGAGGATGTGATGGCTCATATCTGCGGCAGGCTCGGAATAGAACCTCGCAGGGACCATGTCAGGGCTGGCGCTGAAGTATGGTACTCATATATTCACGGAGCTCTGTCTCCCCGCCCCGGCGCGGTCGAGACTCTCTCAGTTCTGAGGAGATCGGGTTACAGGGTCGGACTGATCAGCAATTGCACCGAGGAGTTCTCCCGTCTGTGGCACTCGACGCCCTTCCCACCACTGCTTGATGCCGCCGTCCTTTCCTTTGAAGTCGGCCTTGCAAAGCCCGACCTTCGAATCTATGTGTAGACCGTCAGCGAAAATGGGACACCCGAGGGGATAGGAAAAACCCGAGAGGTTTGAGGTGGAGTGAGCTCCCGGACTGAGGGTAGAGTGCCCCAGGAAAGGAGCAGACGTGTCCCAATCAGATACTGACAAAGCAGCGGCCGCACAGGAGCGTAGCCGCGAGACGGAGTCCTTCGTCCGCACGGTGAAGAGTGCCACCCGGCGCAGGTACACTCCTGAAGAGAAGATTCGCATCGTGCTGGAGGGGTTCCGCCGCGAGTCCACCGTGAGCGACCTGTGCCGGCGGGAGGGCATCAGGCCACACTCCTACTACTCGTGGACCAAGGAGTTCATGGAGGCGGGCAGGGAGAGGCTCACCCGTGACAGCGTGCGAGACGCCACCAGGCAGGAGGTCCAACAGCTCAAGCGGGAGAACGCAGAGCTCAAGCAGCTGGTCGGCGATCTGTCCCTCGAGGTCTATCGTCTCAAAAAAACGGCCATCCCGATGCCACAGGAGCTCCGGGGCGCCGGCGTTATCAGCGGATGAGTGGCTCAGAGAAGGCGGAGGTGCTGGCCAGGGTAGCCTCGTCGCCCCTGCCCAAGCGCAGGACTCTCAGAGAACTGAACGTTCCCAGGAGCACCTACTACCGCTGGCTCAGGCGTCAGCACCTCGATGGGCTCGAGGATCATTCAGGAGGCGGCAAGCCCCCTTGGAACCGGCTTACCTCTCGGGAAGTGGACTGCGTCCTGACCACAGCCAGGGAGATGCCGGAGCTGAGCTGCCGTCAACTCGCCGCATGGATCACCGATCACCGGGGCTTCTCGGTGTCGGAGTCCACGGTCTACCGCATCCTGCGCAGGGAGGGTCTGGTGAAGAGAGCTGAGGTGCGGATGGCCGCAGGCAAGGAGTACCACCGCAAGACGACGGGGCCCCACCAGATGTGGGCCACCGATGCCTCCTACTTCAGGGTGGTGGGCTGGGGCTACTACTACATGGTCACCGTGATGGACGACTACTCCCGCTTCATCCTGGCCCACAGGCTCCAGAGGGACATGACTGTTCCACGTCAACCATTCTTGCCGGTCGTGCGACAATCATTTTTGCCGGTCTGACATCTGCTCTATGTGACGATTGTGGGCCTCGTTTGTCCTATAGCTTGGCAGGTCGAACTCCATGATCACGGAGTGGTGAACGATCCTGTCTATCGCCGCCGCGGTCGCCATAGGGTTTGCGAACACCTTCTCCCACTCACTGAACACCAGGTTCGAGGTGATCCCCAGAGATCGGCGTTCGTAACGCTCAGCTATGAGCGTGAACAGCACCTCGGACTCCTCGGCTCCCTGCGGCAGATAGCCCAGGTCGTCGATCACAAGCAGGTCGAAGTTGTCCAGCTTCCTGAGGATCCGTGGCAACTCCAGATCCCTCTTGGCGGCCAGCATATCCTGCACCAGGCGGTATGCCGGGATGAACAGCACAGAACGTCCTGACTCCACAAGCCTGTGGCCTATGGCGCACATCGCGTGGGTCTTGCCCGTGCCCGGCATCCCGAACGCCAGCACGTTGACGCCGCGATCTGCGAAGTCCCCTTCGGCAAGCCTCCGTAGCTGCTGTCTGAGCTGCACCGGGGTCCTATCGTGCTCGAAGGTCTCCCAGGTCTTGCCGGCCGGCAGCTTCGACGCTCTCCTCAGACGGTCCACCCGCCTGATCCGCCTGTCCTCTGCCTCCTGCTCCATCACCTCCAAAAGGATGACGAGGGCGTCGGCATGTCCGGCCTCACTGAACCTCCCGACGGTCTCCGCCGCCAGTGTGGGCAGCTTGAACTGCCTGCACAGCTCCCTGACACGTTCCGCCACCGCGCTCGGTGCGTGCGTGTCCACGATCATCGCACACCTCCCACCAGCAGCCGGTCGTACACGCCGAGGTCCACCGTCCCCTGCAGCTTCAGCTCAGGTACCGTTGGGGGCGCCGGAGCAGACAGCCTGCGCACCGTCGCGTAGTCGAAGCTCAGTCCCGACTCAAGCAGTCTCCTCAGCGCCCTGTCCACCTTCGACTCCATGGTTGTCGCGGCCAGGTGCAGGATCCTGACGTACTCGACATCGGCACGTTCGCCTCTCCAGCCACACAACGCGTCGTACGCCAGCCTGAACGTGTGTGACGGGAACATCTGCTCCCTGAAGCGGTAGCGTGCGAACGCACCCGGCTTGCGCACCAACGACCCGATGATGTGTCGGTAGTCGATGCGAGCCTCGCCGGCGCCGTGTATCCGCTCCATGCTCTCCATGAGGTGGTCCTTGTAGTACACCTCGATGTGGTCGGCGTACAGTCTGACGTCAACTACCATCCCTATCAGCCTCGACGGCACAGAGTATGTCCGGTTAGCCACCCTGATCGTGCTCCACCTGCGCACTCTGCAACGGTAGTTGGCGTACTCCGGGACCGGAGCCGGCGGAAGCGGCCGCAGGTGACGACGCTCCGCCTTGAGCTTCGAGCCCACCAGCCTGTTGCGCCGAGCGACGACTCCTCTGACGAACTGTCTGTACTCGTCCCCGGACTCGAAGTCGCGGCTGCCCCTGAGGATCAGCGCTTGGTTCAAGGCATTCTTCAGACGCCTGTGTCCCTGCTCTACAACCCCGTTCTCGTGCGAGGAGCGTGGGTTGGTCCTGGTGGACTCCACCCCGTAGTGGGTCAGGACAGCCTCGTACCTGGCGTTCATGGCACGGCCACTGCTGTTCTTAAGATCGTGTGTTGCCGCCGACAGGTTATCGGTCCGCACCACGCTGGGTACGCCTCCCAACTCCCACAGCGCTCCCTGCAGTCCCTGCACCAGTGCCCCGAATGTCTCCCCGAAGCACACCTCCGCATAGCGCCAGCCCGAGTGACTGAGCACGAACTGGAACAGCAAGTGTCTGAAGCGCTCTCCACCTATGGTGACTCCCAACTCGGTGCAGTGAGTGAAGTCCACCTGCGCCTCACGACCGGGTGGATGATCCTGCTGGAAGTACACCTCCCGATCCGGCCCGTGGAGGGCCCTGTGGTCTCGGATCCGGCGCTGAAGCGTCCTCAGCTGGGACCTGCCCAACCTGCCCGGGTGTCTCTCATCGAGCCACTCCAGGATGGTTGTCGCGCTCAGCTCACCGCCGGGATCGGTCAGCAGCAGCGGTACGACATCGCCCTCCCAAACGTCGGCGAAGGGATCCGGTCTGCTTCTCCATCTCCGCCTGGCCTTCTTCCTATCTGACGGCAGCTCTCCACGCTGCCACTTCCTTGCCGATCTCTCGCTCATGGCCGCTGACGCCGCCGCTGCCTGCTGTGTCTTGCCTTCCATCAACTTCTGCCTCAGTACAACTACCTGTTGATCCGTGACCAATCTGGCACCTCCCGGGTACCAGACCATCCTTATCTACGGACCGGCAAAAATCGTTGTCGTCACCGGCAAGAATGATTGTCGTCGTTCACATGACATCCGGCTCTCTCATAGAGGTGGTCCAGGAGGCCGTCGACAGGACGGGCATGGACCGGGTCCCGATAGCAGATCGAACCAGGCTGCTGAGCGACAACGGCCCCGGCTATGTCTCAAGAGCCTTCAGGGACTACCTGGGCATGGTGGGCATCAGGCACATATGTCAAACGCCAGGAACTATAGACCACTTCGCCAGGTGATTGGCCACCCTGTGCGCCGGAATGGCGACCATTGCTGCAGATTGGATGTAAGGAGCAGCGATGGCGTACAGGGAGGTGTCGAGAGTGGAGATAGCAGAAGTGGTGCGGCGCTGGCAGTCCGGCATGAGCCAGCGGCGTATATCAACTGGTACGGGGCTGTCCCGCACGACAGTCCGCAGGCACATCGATGCGGCGACGGAGGCGGGGCTGGCCCGGGACGGTCCTGCTCCGAGTGAGGAGCAGCTGGCCCGCCTGGCAGGGCTGAGTCTTGCGGGCCCTCGGAAGGTGGAGATACCGACCGAGGAGGTCCTCGCCCCCTGGGCGGACCAGGTCTACGAGTGGCTCAGCGCCGACCGCCTGCAGGTGACCCGTATCCATGAGCTGCTTGCGGACCGAGGCTGCCGGGTCTCGTACACGTCGTTGAGGCGGTTCATCCAGCGACGGGGCTGGCAGAGGCGAAGTCCGGCGACTGTTCGGATGGGCCAGAGCGCGCCCGGCGAGGTGGCGGAGATGGACTTCGGTCGTCTGGGTCTGATAGAGGACCCGGCGACGGGCCGCCGCCGGGTGGCCTGGGCGATGATCATCGTCCTGTCCTACTCGCGTCACAGCTTCGTCTGGCCTACCTTCAGCCAGAAGCTTGTCGATGTAATCGAGGGGTTGGAGGCTGCCTGGGCCTTCTTCGAGGGCGTTCCCAAGTACCTGGTGATCGACAACTTCCCCGCAGCAGTGGCTGGTGTCGATCCGCTCCATCCCCGTCTCACGCGCGGCTTCCTGGAGTACTCCCAGCGCCGGGGCTTCATCTCAGACCCTGCGCGGGTGCGACACCCTCGGGACAAGCCCCGCGTGGAACGTGGGGTGCCCTACGTGCGGGAGCGGTTCTTCAAGGGCGGGGAGTTCACCGGCCTTGCGGACATGAGGTCCGCTGCCAGGCGCTGGTGCCTGGAGGTGGCCGGACAGAGAGTCCACGGCACCACCCGCAGGCAGCCCCTGGCCGTCTTTGGGCAGGAGGAGCGCCACGCGCTCGGAGAGTGGGACGCAGAGCCCTACGAGATGACCGACTGGCGCACGGCCAAGGTGCATCCCGACCACCACATAGCCTGCCAGTACGCCCTCTACTCGGTGCCCTCTGCGACATGCCCGCCCGGGCAGAAAGTGGAGGTGCGGCTCGGCAGCAAGCTGGTGCGCATCTACCACCGGGGAAGGCTGATCAAGGTCCACCCGCGCCAGGGTCGCGGCGGCAGGTCCACCGACCCCGACGACTACCCGGCAGAGCTGAGCGCCTACACCCTCAGAGCGCCTGAGCAGATCAAGCGCAGCGCGGCGTCACAGGGACCGGCCGTCGCGGCCTATGCCGAGCGTCTCTTCGACGGCCCGTTGCCCTGGGCCAAGCTCAGGCAGGGACACAAGCTCATACGCCTGGGAGAACGCTACTCCCCTGAGCGTCTCGATGCCGCATGCCGCAGGGCTCTCTCCATAGACCTGATCGACGTGCGCCGTCTCGAGCGCATACTCGTCGAGGCCCTCGAGCAGGAGGCCGCGCAGCCGGAGCCTCCACCGATGCCCCCGGGTCGATTCGCCAGGCCGGGCGCCGTCTTCGCTCGTGCCAACGGCCGCACCGCTCAACCAGCACAAGGAGAACGACCATGACCACCACGACCGAACTCACCCCGCTGCTCAAGCGCCTCAAGCTCGGCGCCGTGCTCAACACCCTGCCGGAGAGGGTCGCCCTCGCACGGAGGGAGCAGCTCGACTACGCATCCTTCCTGCAGATCATACTGACCGATGAGATCAACCGCAGAGACCACAGGCGGCTGGAGCTCCGTCTCCAGAGGGCCGGCTTCGAGCAGACCTGCCGCCTCGAAGACTTCGACTGGTCCGCATCCGTCACACTCGACCGACGACTCCTGGACGCCGCCTTCTCCCTCCAGTTCCTCGACCGCAACGAGCACGTCCTGCTCGTCGGACCGGTCGGCGTGGGCAAGAGCTTCATCGCTCAGGCTCTCGGATATGCAGCCGTCAGGGCCGGACACACCGTCCGATTCGTACATGCCGACGGCTTCTTCAGAGCCATGGCTCAGGCCAGGGTGGACCACTCCACGGACAAGACCTTCCGCTCCTTCCTCGCCCCGGACCTGCTCATCCTCGACGACCTCGGTCTCCACAGGATGCCCCAACAGCAGTCCATAGACCTCTACGAGCTGGTCATCGCCAGGCATCGCACCGCCAGCTTCGTCATCACCTCCAACAGGGCTGTCGATGAGTGGCTTGGACTCTTCGACGACTCCATCCTCGGCAACAGCGCCCTCGACCGTCTCGCCAACGCCAGCTACCAGATCGTCATAGAAGGAGACAGCTACCGGGAGCGGTTGTCGCCCCACAGAGCTCTGCTGGACGGACTGGATGCAAAGGAGGTGGTTGACCCTCAAACCCAACGGTGATAATAGTCCGCATACCACGGTGTCCAGGGGCCGTCACCCACCTGACGAGGTGGTATATAGGTCCTGATCATCGACACTCTCTACGGTTTCCGAGCATCCAGTGTGAAGCAACTGATGAATCGTGGCAACGGCTGAGCAACCCATCGTGATCGTATGGGAGCTGGAGAAGGAATGCCTAGCGCCTTGTTCGGCTCAAGGTCAATGGGGATTGGAAGTCGGCTGGACAGGTAATGTACCTCTCCATGCCGGACATCGTTGATTGGCCAGCAGGTGATGCTCAACTGCTGCCCCATTTGCCTCACGTTGCGAACTCAAGCTCGAAGACGGTTCTGTCTAAAGTCAACCGTCGCCCACTTGGGAAGACTCGAACGGGAGACTCCGTGAACCGTCCCATCTTGTGGGGAGTACCATAGCTTCCCTGAGCTTCCCTGTTGAAACCACCGGGGTTGTGGTAACAATGGTGGTAAGCTATCTCAATACGGCGCATATTTGTATTTAAATCCCATTCCCCCCGGCTCCGCGGGGGAAGATTGAGATGGGGGTGTCCGCAACTCTGAACACTCGCACCCGACCTGGGTTTCTCAACACCTCGAACATCGGTGCTGTACTGATGCTCAGGCAGCCAGTTCGAGGCACGCCCCCATGCCCCTTCCCCCTCGCTCCAGTGACACACTTTGACACACATAAATATATAGTGCCCAAGCTGGCCCTGCTCATGGCGAGTGGGAGACTGCCGCCTCGCGCTGGGGTCGGCTTGACACCCGGCAGGAGTGACAGTAATCTGCGCCTATTCCACAGGCGCGACCGGAGATCACTCCGCCGCGCGGAAGGCACGCCATGAAAGTCCTCGTGCTGGGCGGTACCGTGTTCATCGGTCTCCATCTCGTGCAGTTGCTCTCCCGGAAGGGCCACGCCGTTACCGTGCTGAACAGGGGCGTATCCGACGCCGTGCTGCCCGACGGCGTCGACCGCCTGACGGCGGATCGGTACGACGCCTCGAAGATGCGCTCCCTCCTGAAGGGGACCGCCTACGATGTGGTGTTCGACATCTCCTGCTACACACCGGAGGCGCTGGAGCCGGTGATCGACGCGCTGGACGGCAATGTCGGCCACTTCGTCTTCTGCAGCACAACGGGGGTGTACGCGCCGACCTTCCTCGCTCCGATACGAGAGGAGTTCCCCTTAGACTACGGGCCCGACGCAACCAATTACGAGAGGAACAAGGTCGCATGTGAGGAGATGCTCATGTCGGCGGTCACCGGCCGGGACTTCCCGGCCACCGTGCTGCGGCCGCCCTATGTGTACGGGCCTCACAACAAGATCAGACAGAGGGAGTTCAGCTTCTTCGCCAGGCTCAGCCTGGGACGCACGATCATCGTCCCGGGGGATGGGCACACCCTCACCCAGCCGGTCCACGTGGACGACCTCGCCGAGGCGTTCGCCAGCGTTCCCGGACGGACGCACGCGCTCGGACAGGTGTATACGGTGGCTGGCCCCCAGGCCATCACCATCAACGGGTACGTCTCGACGATCGGAGAGGTGATGGGCGTATCGCCGTCGACCTTGCACGTAGACGACCGCTCCTTCGAGTCGATGGTCCAACGTCTGGGGACCGCCCCCACAGAGATCTACCCGTTCGAGTGGCGGGTGAGCAACCTCTACTCGATCGAGAGGGCCAGACGGGAGCTCGACTGGAAGCCTAGGTACGAGATGCGCGACGGCCTCGCGATGACCTACGAGTGGTGGAAGCGGCATGACGATGGAGAGTGGGACTTCTCCCATGAGGACCGGGCCATTGGGATGGTCGGACGGCAGGCGACGCCCTAGAGTCGGGCAGGGGAGGGCGATATGGCTGTACAGAGCAGGGCCGGCATGGCGCAGACGGTGACCGGACTCATCCGGCCCGAGGAGCTTGGCGTCACCCTGACGCACGAGCACCTGATGTCCGACGCTGCCGTGCTCGTCCCGCCGCCTCCGCAGGCTTCGCTCAAGGAGATGCACTTCCGGCCGGTCGCAATGGAGACGTTCGCCTACGCCAAGCACTACTCGGACGTAATTCATAACTTCGAGGACTTCGTGCTCCGGGACGTCGCCACGGCTATCGAGGAGCTGATGATATACAAGCAGTTCGGCGGCGACTCGATGGTCGAGTGCACCAGCATCGGGCTCGGACGAGACCCGGTCGCGCTGGCCCGCATCTCGAGAGCGACCGGGGTGAACATCGTCATGGGCGCCTCCTACTACGTCGCCAAGGCGCATCCCCCGGACATGGACGAGATCAGCGAAGAGGAGATCACCGAGCAGATCGTCCGGGACGTGACAGAGGGCGCGGACGGTACCCGGATCCGGTCGGGGGTGATCGGCGAGGTGGGATGCACCTACCCGCTGACCCCGAACGAGCGGAAGGTGCTCCGGGCGTCGGGCAGAGCGCAGAAGATCACGGGCGCTCCGCTGCTGATACATCCCGGCCGCGACGTTACCGGGCCGCTGCACAACCTGGAGGTGCTCGTCGAGGGAGGCGCCGACCCGTCCAACGTCATACTGGGCCACCTGGACAGGACATTCGCCGACTTCGAGGAGTTCAAGCGCGTGGCCGAGGCCGGCTGCTTCGTCGAGTGGGACCTGATCGGCGAGGAGCGCTCCTTCTACGACGGCAACCCGGCGTTCGACATGCCGACCGACGCGGTGCGCATGGACCAGATCGCCTGGGTCATCTCGGAGGGATACGGCGACAGGATACTGGTCGCCCACGACATCGCCTACAAGCACCGGTACATGAGGCACGGGGGCCACGGCTACGGCTACATCCTGTCGCACCTGGTGCCCAGGATGCGCAGCCGGGGCATCGAGGACGACGACATCGGCAGGATACTGGTCGATAACCCCAGGCGTGCGCTGACCTTCGCTGAGCCGCGCTAGAGCAGGTCGATCTCCCTGACGTCCGGGGCATGGGCACTAAGCGACCGCTCCATCATCATCTTTACGAGCTGGTGATCGGGTACGCACTCGGGGCAGTCGTCATTCCGCCCCTTGTTGTATCTAACGGACAGCCGTCCGTCCTGTAGGCCGAGAAACTCCAGCGAGCCGCCCTCCGAGGCGACCACGGTCTGGATGTTGTCCAGCACGAATTTGACGCCCGGATCGACGCTCCCTGCAACCATTATGGTCCTCCCAATACACCACTCGACAGGCGCGGGGCCTGCCCCGTACTCGAACGGGGGCGAACGGTCTCTATCTCGCAGATCTTATCAAGTCTGTGTAGTTGCCACCGCGGCTATGCGATCGAGCCTATGCCGTAGGCCCCTTCAAGAGTCTTGCCGGCGGAGAAGCGCGTGAGCGAATACTCCTCGATCGACACGCGCGGCTCGATTCCCAGCACCATCTGGGCCAGCGCCTCCCCGATGGTGGGGGCGAGCTTGAAGCCGTGACCGCTGAAGCCCACCGCCGCGTACAGGCCGTCGACTCCGGGGACGGCTCCGACGACCGGGTTCCAGTCGGGCGTGATGTCGTAGGGGCCTGTCCATCCCGCGGTGAAGTCCGCGTCGGCGAAGTCGGGCGCCCGGTTGGCCATCAGCCGGGAGACACGGGCGATGTGGTCCTCGTCGACAAGGTCGTCGAGCGAGTCGGGATCGTCGATCGGGTCCCCATGGTCGCCGGTGCCAAGCAGCATCGAGTCGCCCTCCGACCGGAAGTAGATCTTGTCCTCCGTCGTCAGGTCCTTCACCACCGGCCAGTCCGAGCTATAGGCGACGGCGCCCCTCAGGGTGACGACCTTGTGGCGGCTGACCTCATACGGGAGCTCCACTCCCAGCCCGGCAGTCAGCCCGTTGGTCCAGGGGCCCGCGGCGAGCACCGCGACAGGCGTCTCGACCACGCCGCCGGGAGTGGTCACGCGCATCAGTCCTGCGTCCGACTCCAGTCCGGTCACGGGTGTGTCTTCCATCACCACGGCTCCCAGCTCCTTCGCACGCGCCGCGTACGAGGTCGTGGTCAGGTACGGATCGCAGTATCCGGCCTGCGTGTCGTAGCCGATCACGTCGACGTCATCCAGTGTCAGCAGCGGATGTATCCGCCGCGTCTCCTCATGGGTGAGGGTGGCCGTGTCTATCCCCAGCGCGTTCTGGGACCTGAAGACGGTCTCCATCGGGCCGCGGTGCTCCTCGGGTCCGAGCACGACGTAGCCGGTGCGCCGCCACCCGGCGTCGCCGCCGACCGTCTCCGGGAAGCTCTCGAAGATTTTGAGGCTCTCCACCGCGTGCAGCATGTTGGCGTGGATCGAGTAGTGGGTGCGGACGATGGCGCAGGACTTCGCCGTGCCTCCCGACCCGATCTCACCGCGCTCCAGCAGCACCACCCTGCCGGCGCCGAGCCGCACGAGGTTGTAGGCGACGCTGCAGCCGTAGACGCCGCCGCCTATGACGACGACGTCCGCCGTCTTCGGAGGGCTCTCTCGTCCAGTCATGTTGCTCCTCTATCCTGCCGGGCCTACAGCGTGTGCCGGAGTCTTGGATCGAGCTTGTCTCGCAGACCGTCTCCGACCAGATTGGCCCCCAGAACTGTGAGTGACAGGAACAGACCCGGGAAGAAGGCCAGCCAGGCCGCCAGATGGATGTAGGTCTTCGCCTCTCCCATCATGTTGCCCCAGCTGGGTATGTAAGGCGGGACACCTGCGCCCAGGAAGCTGAGACCGGCCTCCACCAGGATCGCCAGCGCGAAGATGTAGGTCCCCTGTACCAGCAATGGCGCGGCCACGTTCGGGAAGATGTGGACCACAAGGATACGAGGGGCGTTGGCGCCGACGGCCTCTGCGCCCTGCACGAAGTCTCGTTCCTTCAGACTTAGCACCGAGCCTCGGGTGAGCCGCACCACTCTGGGGGTCTCTACGACCGTAAGCGCGATAACGACATTTGCCAGGCTGGCCCCCAAGATCGCCACCAGGGCGATGGCCAGCAGGAAGGAGGGTACCGCCATGAGAGAGTCCATGAACCTCATGACGATGTTGTCCAGCGTCCTGTAGTAGCCTGTGACCAGGCCTAATACTGTTCCGAAGCTCATGGTGAGGGCGGCTACGAAGAGGCCCACTCTCAGAGAGAGGCGAGCCCCGTGCAGAGTACGGGAGAAGGTGTCGCGCCCCAGCTGGTCGGTGCCGAAGTAGAACTCCGTGGAGGGGCTCAGAAGCCTGGCGTACGGGTCCAGGTCCAGCGGGTCCCTGCTTGCGATCAGCGGTGCGAAGATGGCGACGACGGAAGCTACAACCAGAATGAAAAAACCGAGGGCCATGTTCGGGTTGCTGAGTAGACTCCGCAGGACGTCCGTTAGCCGGCTTCGAAGACGTGCCGCACCAGTCAGGGACCGTCGCACGTCCCTCTCCTGTGCCGGCTTCACTGGTACCGAATCTTTGGATCGAGCCATCCGTATCCGATATCCACTAAGAGGTTGATCAGCACGTAGAAGACCGTAATCACGAGGACCGTTCCCTGGATGATCGGGTAGTCACGCCTGGTCACACCGTCTACGATCAGCCGGCCCATCCCGGGAATTGCGAACACCGCCTCCGTGACGACGAGGCCGGAGACAAGACCGGCCATGCTAAGGCCAACAACGGTCACTATGGGAATGGAGGCGTTTCTGAGTGCGTGGCGGAACAGCACCGCGAACTCTCCCAGTCCCTTGGCTCTCGCGGTGCGAATATAGTCCTCTCGCAGCACCTCCAACATCGCAGACCGGGTCATGCGGGCGATGAGGGCCGCGACGACGATGCCCACAGTTGTCGCCGGCAGCGTCATCGACCTGAGCCACGGGAATATGCCGTCGCTGATGGGGCGATATCCCAGCGCTGGAAACCAGTTCAGCTTGACCGCGAATAGCCAGATCATGTTGAACCCAAGCCAGAACACCGGGATGGCGAATCCGAACACGGCAAAGACCATCACCGCCCGGTCTACCCAGCTATTGGCCTTCCAGGCCGCCAGCACACCCGAAGGAATGGATATGAGTATGGACAGTATCATCGCGAACACGGCGATGGAGACGGTGGGCTCGAGGCGCTGGAGTATCAGCTCGGTGACGTCGAACTTGGTAAAGACCGACTCCCCCAAGTCTCCCCGAAAGATATCGACGTAGTATAGGCCAAGCTGTTTGTAGAGCGGCTCATCGAGGCCGAGCTTCTGCCTGATCCGGGCAATCTGCTCAGGACGGGCCTCGTCGCCGGCCATGAAGGAGGCCGGGTCTCCGGGAGCCACGTGTATAAGGGAGAAGATGAGAACCGAGACGATGAGCAGTACGGGGACCGTTGTCAGCAGACGCTGTACCAGATACCGTCCCACCGGTCAATCCTCCCCCTTTACCCCGCTGCCGAGTGGTGGCCGTCTCCTATGCCAGGGAGTTGCCTGCTCGTAGGCATGCCCCACATTCAGGACTGTTGTCTCGTCCAACGGCCTCCCCGCGATCTGGAGACCTGCCGGCAGGTCGTTCGAGGTGAATCCGCAGGGGACCGAGAGGGCCGGTTGGCCGGTCAGGCTGGCGGGAGCATTGACACGGCTGCGTCCCCAGATGCTGGCCAGCACCTCATCCTTGCTGCTTATGATGTTAGGGCTCGCCGGTATCTCAGGCGCCTCGGTCGGCGCCGACGGACATACCAGGACATCAAAGCGGTCAAGAGCCTCCAGCATCGCTCCCCGCACAACCTCTCTCAGCCTCATCGCCTTATGGTATACCTGTGCCGGGATCAGACTGCCCGCCAGCGCCCTGATCGTCGCCAGGTAGTCCATATCGCTCAGCCGTGTCCGAATGAGCTCCCGGCGCATGAAAGCCGACTCGGTGCCGGAGATGGTCTGAGCGATCGCGGCGGCATGCTGGAGCATCGGAATCGAGACCTCCTCGACGCTCGCGCCCAGCTCCTGCAGCACTGTCACGGCCCCCCGTACGATCTCCCCCACCTCCGAGTCCACCATCTCCGGGTCTATCAGCTCCTTGACCAGCCCCACCTTCAGCTCAGAGATGTCTCCATCCAAGCCGCGAGAATAGTCGGGTACTGGCTGTTCGTGGGTGTACGGGTCATTGGGGTCGTGTCCGGCAATCGCCTGAAACATCAGGGCGCAGTCCGCCACCGTCCTGGTCAAGGGTCCGATGGTGTCCATAGACCAGCATCCGCCTATGACACCCCAGCGGCTGACCCGCCCCCAGGTCGGCCTCAGACCTACCACGCCGCTGTATGCCGCGGGATTGCGAATAGACCCGCCGGTGTCCTCTCCCAGGGAGGCGGCACAGAGGAAGGCCGCCGTGGCAGCTCCCGAGCCGCCACTCGAGGCGCCCGGACTACGGGTTGAGTCCCACGGATTTCGAGGCGTTCCGTAAGGGAAATCGAAGGTCTCTCCGGAAGCGAACTCCGTCATGTTCAGCTTGCCCAAGAGTACGGTTCCCGCTTCCTGGAGATTGACCGCTACGGTCGAGTCGTAGTCGGCTACGTGGTCTCTTAGGATCTTCGAGCCGCAGGTGGTGGGCCAGCCGCTTACGTGACACTGGTCCTTGATCGCCACAGGCACGCCGTGCAGCGGGCCCCGGTCGTCTCCCCTGAGAATCTCCGACTGCATCTCTCGCGCCCTGAGCAGAGCCTTCTCGGCAGAGACGGTGATGTAGGAGCGTAGCTGTTCGTCGTGGCTGTCTATGCGGTCCAGATAGGCTTGGGTGGCCTCAACGGGTGAGACCTCTCTGAGTCTAATTCGGCGGCCCAGCTCGGCCGCCGACAAGAACGGGATATCGCCTGGTCTCATCTTCGGCGGTCTTGCGGCGGCAACATGATGGGAAGGGGCTCTATCTCGTCGAGACCGGAATCGGGTATCCGGTCTATGGCCTCTAGAATAGCGTTCAACTGGTAGGAGACCGCCGTCAGATACGGCTCCTCTATCTCCAGACCAGCCGCGCGGGCCAGAGCTTCTATTTCAGCCTCGGTCAGATCCGCCATAGCGTGCACAGGTGTATCAGAACGCCCGGACCAGGCCGCACTGGTCCGGGCGTAGATTGATCGCCACGTGATCTACCTGTCCAGCCACACACCATCCAGCATCATACGCTTATGGGGAGTGTAGTCCTGGACGTCTTGGTTCAATCCCACCAGGTAGCTGAAGGTGCCGTACGGTATGACGGCGGGATCCTCGTACCAAAAGATCCTCTGGAGCTCGTCGACGATAGACTGGGCCTCCTCGCGCGATTCCGAAAAGGCGAACCGCTCGATCAGTCCCTGTGCCTCCTCGTTCGGCCAGCCCCCGTTCCAAGTCCTGCCCAGCCGTGAGTCCTGGATCGGGTCCCAGGCCTCACCCCAGCTCTGGTAGAAGTGCCAGCCCCCTTCAGAGGGATCTTTGTGCAGGTTCCCAACCTTCCGGGATATGACACCGGCCCAGTCCGTGACCACAAACTCCACCTCAGCCCCCAGCTGCTCCAAAATGTCCCTGGTGATCAGCGCCGCGGCGTAGAAGTCAGCGAAGTCAGTGTTGGTCAGCAGGACGATCTTTCCTGTGAACCCGCTCTCCTCGACCGCCTCGTTCCACAGGCGTCTGGCCTTCTCCATGTCCACGGGCGCACTGTAGACCTCGTCACCGACGTTGCTGGGCCAAGAGCCATTGCACATGAACAGGTCCGGGCACTTGGTCCACATCTCTGGAGGACCGTAAGCGGCTCTAAGGTACTGCTCCGGGTCTGTGGCGGCCACCAGCGCCTGTCTGGACTTCGGGTTGTTGAGCGGCGGGTAGAGCTTGTTGGTGGCCAGGAAGGGTATGGCCCAACCCGGGATGAGCTCCGCCCTCACGTTGGAGTCGTCGAGCAACGTCTGGAAGAAGTCGTTGGGGATCGCCTCTGAGAAGTCTCCCTGTCCCGTCCGCAGCGCGGCCACGCGAGTGGCCGGGTCGGGCACCTCGATATACTCGAGGCGGTCGACGTGGACGATGCGGGCTCCGGCCGCCCCGTCCTTGGGGTCGCTTCGCGAATTGTAGCCCTCGTAGCGATCGAGGATCACTATGTTGCCTGGGAACCACTCCACGAACTCGAAGGGCCCGGAAGCGTTGTAGTCGGTGTTGATGTCCTGCTCTTCCAAACCTTGCGCCACTGCGCTGGGCATCACATAAGTGGGATTTCCGGCCCAGTAGGAGACCCATAGGGCGAATGGCTCGTTCAGCCTCAGCTCGAAGGTCAGGTTGTCCGTCTTCGACATCGTCGGCCCGCCCGATAGGTCCCACATCCTCTTTGGCATCGACGCCGACAGCGAGTGGCGCCATCGCTCGATGGAGGCCATCACGTCCTCGCTGGTCACGGGCGTACCATCGTGGAAGCTCATGCCGCTCCTGAGCGTAAAGGAGAAAGTCGTGGTGTCGCTGTCCCATGACCAGGTGTCCACCATCTGCTCTTTGGACTGAAGGTCCTGGGTCCAGTTGAAGGGATAGTCCGTGAAGTGTGCGACTATCTGCGAGGTCGTTCGGGCGCCGTGGTTCGCATCCAGATTCGGCGTGGAGGCTTGCGGCATCCATCGGATGATGCCGCCCTGCCTCGGCCCCGTTGGCTCCACCTGCGTCGTAGCGGGGATTGCCGTGGGAGGGACCGCCGTCGCCGCCGGCGCTGCCGTGGCCGCGGGCGACGGCATGAACGGCGCGGCCGTGGGGGCCGGTGGAGCCGTAGGCTGCTGAGCGGGCGCAACGGGGGGCGCAGCTGGCTGAGCCGCATCCTCATCATCGGCGCCTCCGCAGCTCAGCAGTGCGAACACCGCAATGATCAGTACAGCGACGGCCACCTTCGGAATAGTCTTCATGTCAACTCTCCTTCAGCCGGGTAGCTTCGAAGTCTTCAACGCAACGACCGCTGGCTTGCGGTAGATCGACGCCAGGAGACCTACACGCAGGGCCAGATATTACAATATCGTGATGATTATGTGGCGAGATAATTCAGATTCTTCATGCCACGTTATAGACTAGCCTAACTAATACACCCAACCAGTGGACTAGTCAACCCTATCGAAATAGTGGGACTGCCAAATAGGAGATACTCTGTCTAGTACTCGGTGGCCAGCCCGTCGAGATGTCCGACATCGCCGATCCTCTTCAGAACGGAGTACCGGGGTGCGCCGCCCCGAACGCGGCCGTGGGGCCAGAACTCGATCTCGGTGATCGAGGCGTTCTTGGCATCGAACTCGTGCTGCAACGGGACCCGCGGGACGATGCCGAGCGACCATCGCAGCGCCACGTCGATCGTGCCTGCGTGACAGACAACCACGACGCGCTGTCCAAGATGTCGGACCACGATCTCCTCGTGAAACTGCGCCACACGTGAGGCGAACTGGGCCAGCGTCTCTCCATCGACTGCGGCATGGTCGGGATGCCATACCAGCAGGTCGGGGCGGTCGTCGAACGAGGCCGCCTGACTCGTATCTACATCGAACTCGGCGAGACGTCGATCGACAACGACCTCCAGCCCCGTCCGCTCGCTCACCGCCTCCGCCGTCTCCAAGGCGCGCGGCAGATGGCTGGAGTAGATCGCGTCGAATGGTGTACCGGAGCTGAGGCAGGCCGCGAGAGCTGCTGCTTGGCGGTGTCCGAGTCGGCTCATAGGAGCGTCGGGGCCGTAGAGTCCTCTTCTGTCGTGGCGCGCCTGACCATGGCGCACTAGGATCAGCGTCGTCGCCTGGAAGCTGTTGGAAACCTGGCCTACCTCACCACTGGACGAACATCGGCATGACTACGTGGATGTAGTCGACCTCTGGCTCGTTGGCGACGGGCCTGATCACCCCCGGACTGGACGAGGTGGTGGTCTCCAATGCCACTTCACCGTCGCCCAGCACATCGAGCACGTCGGACAGGTACTTGCTGTTGAACGCGATCTTCGACTCCTCGCCCTCGACGGCCGCGTCTATCTCGCCCTTGTTCTCGCCGAGCTCCTCGGCTCTCGATGAGATCGAGAGCCGTCCCGAGCCGTTTCCGTCGCCCGTCGCCTGTATCCGGACTATACCGCTGCCGTCCCTGGCGAAGATCGACGCGGTCCGCGTAGCCCTGAGGAACTGCTCCAGATCCACGACCACACGCGTCTGATAGCTCTGTGGGATCAGCTGCGCGTAGTTGGGGAAGGTGCCCTGAATCAACTGCGACACGACCTCCACGTTATCGAGGCGAAAGAGCGCCTGGCTCTTCGCGGGGGTCACCGTGAACTCCACCGGCGTCTCCTGCGCCCCGATGAGCCGGTTGACCTCTTGGAACGCCCGAGCCGGTATGATGAAGTTGATGTCCTCGGAGGTGGGCTCGGACAGCCTTCCCTTGTAGACAGCTAGGCGGAAGCCGTCCGCAGCCGCGAGCGTGAACTCGTCCCCGCTCATCTCCACCTTCACGCCAGTGAGCACCGGACGGGAGTCCTCCGTAGCGGCCGCAAAGGCCACGTGCGTCACGGCGTCCCTGAACACCTTAGGGTCTATGCGGACGACGGAGCCGGACTCGACGGTCGGGATCGGCGGAAAGTCGGCGGCCTCCGTCCCGTTGATCTGCGCACTGAAACGAGCGCACTCTAGGGATACGCCCTTGGGCTGGGTAGTGGAGCTTATGTCGATGCGCTCCGGCGGGAGTGAGCTGACGAACTCAGTCAAGAGGCGCGCGGGGATAGCTATCGCCCCCTCCTCCTCTATCTGGGCGCCGATCCATGTGCTTATTGCGATCTCAAGGTTCGTTGCGGCCAGCTTGAGCCTGCCCTCATCGGTCGAGACGAGGACGTTCTGAGTGATGGGGAGCGTGGTGCGAGTGGCAACCGCCCTCCCAACGATCGACAGGCCCCTGCTGAGGTTCTCCTGAAGACTCGAAACCCGCATGCCTCAAATCCTCCGCGGTTGTTGGCGTAAGTATAGGCTTGCCGTAGCTGGGAGGTCAATGCCGACGGAAGGCGACGCCAGGGCGATCGCGTTAGCACCTTCGTCAACGCCGATCGACATCTCCACGAGCCGTCCAACCGGGCCGCGCCGGCTCCCGCCTGAGGAGATCGAAGGCTACTCGACCGTTATACTTCCGACCATCCCCTGCTGCTCGTGGGGAATGCAGATCAGGCTGAAGGTCCCGGGGCTGTCGAAGGTCACCGTATACCTCACCGTCTCCTCCACATCCACCGACACATCGACATCTAGGTCGTCTATCGTGAAGGTGTGGAACTCGCTCTGGGAGGTGAGGACGAAGGTGATCGAATCGCCCGCCTTGAAGCTCATATCGGCCGGTGAGAAGGAGTAGTCCTCTCCTCTGCCGGGGTCCTGGAGCGCGACGGCGAACTCCGTCCCCTCGGCTACATCGCCCGAGGAGCCGCCGGAGCTGACCGGCAGCACCGTTGGCGCCCGTGGGGGAGGTGGAGGAGAGTCGGGTTGAGGGGTGGGCGTGGCCGCGCTCACCCCTCCGCACGCTACCAGAGCCGAAACCGCGATCACGGCGATCAAACCCAGCGCGGCGTGCCTCGTCACGAGATGCGTCAACGTCTCCTCCCCGCCACCGAGCCGCGGTGAGTTGGTGAATCGTTTCACAGGACGCAATCGTAGCACTCTACTCGTCCCTCGGTCAATCGGCTCGATACGGGGGTTGACAGCCTCTAGAAGGCTCTGGTACTCTTAGAACATTCGTACTTGCGAACGGTTCCGAACAGCAAGCTCACACGGAGGCATCTCATGGATCGCAAACTCTCTCCACGACAGCAGAAGATGCTCGCGGAAATAGCCGACTTCATGGACGAGCACCACTATCCACCCACGGTCCGCGACATACAAGAAAGGTGCGAGATAAGCTCCACCTCGGTCGTCGACTACAACCTGCGGATACTCCAGCGAGAGGGTTACCTGCGCAGGGAGCGGGAGGTGTCCCGCGGGATAGAGCTTCTCGACGGCGTCTACCGGGGCTCCGGGCGTGAGGTAGCGACCGTTCCGGTCGTCGGAAGCATCGCCGCGGGGGAGCCGCTGCACATCCCGGCGCAGGATATCGCGCGGGACGACGAGTTCGAGAGCGTGGACGTTCCGGCCTTTCTCACGAACGGACGGCAGAACGTCTTCGGGCTCCGCGTGAAGGGCAACTCGATGGTCGACGCGCTCGTCGCCGATGGCGACCTCGTTCTGATGGAGCCGATGCCGCAGCCCGAGAGCGGTGACATGGTCGCCGCCTGGCTCACCGACCGCGACGAGACCACGCTGAAGCGGTTCTACCTGGAGGGCGACCAGGTCAGACTCGAGCCGGCCAACGAGACGATGAGCCCTATCACCGTTCCGGCTGACAAGGTCGCCGTGCGGGGCCGCGTCGTCGGGGTCTTCAGACAGCTCTAGCCCCTGCTTCGGGCGAAGTCCCGTGGTCACAGAGACGCGGCGAAGGCTCTCCCTGCCCATAGCGGGAATGACGTGCGCCGCCTGCACCGCGCACGTAACCCACGCCATCGAGAAGGTGCCGCAGGTGGCGGAGGTCGACGTCAACCTCGCCACCGAGAGGGCAACGGTCGCCCTCGCCGCCGGGACGCCGATCCTCGACAAGCTCGTAGATGCCGTGCAGGATGCCGGCTATCGTGTCGCCGTCTCACGGGTAGTGTTCAGCCTCGCCGGCCTGTCGGCGCCGTCCGATGCGGCCGCTGTCGAGCGGGCGCTGGCCGATGTGGAAGGTGTCATCGGCGCCGACGTGGACTCCCGTGGCCTGATCCTCACGGTGGAGTACGTCCAGGGCGTTGCCATGGTGTCCCACCTACGGTACGCCGTCGAGGACGCAGGCTACTCGGTGGAGGGGATTGTCGGCGACGACGGGGAGGTCGCGCACGGCGCCCGCGAGACGGCTTCTCTCAGATGGCGCATGGTCTACAGCCTGGCGAGCGCCGCGGCGATCATGCTCCTGTCGGCAGTCGACGCGGTGTCGGATCTGGCGCCGTTCAGGCTCGAGTATCTGCTGCTCGTCCTGGCGACTCCGGTGCAGTTCTGGGCCGCCCGCCAGATATACGCCGCCGCCTGGTCGGCGCTCAAGCGCCGGACCAGCAACATGCACACGCTCATCGCCGTCGGCACCTCGACGGCGTATCTCTACAGCCTCGCCGCGCTCATTTTTCGCGACGCCGGTATCTTCCAGGGAGTCGGCGGTGAGACCTATTTCGACACCTCCACGGCGATTATCGGGCTGGTGCTCCTTGGCAGGTACCTGGAGCTTCGCGCTAGAGGGAAGGCGTCGGACGCCATCGCGGCTCTCGCGGCCCTCCAGCCCAGCACGGCGAAGGTGATGCGCGGCAGCCGGGAGATCGAGGTCGTGATTGACGATCTGGTCGAAGGAGACCTGGTGGTCGTCAGGCCGGGCGAGCGGCTGCCGGTCGACGGCGAGGTGGTGGGTGGGGTCTCCTTCGTCGACGAGTCGATGCTGACGGGCGAGAGCCTGCCGGTGGAGAAGAGGCAGGGAGATGAGGTCTTTGGCGCCGCGTTGAACACCACCGGACGCTTCACCTTCCGGGCGACGAGGACCGGGCGCGACACGATGCTGGCGCGGACCATCGGCCTGGTCGAGGAGGCCCAGGGCTCCCGGCTGCCGGTTCAGCGGCTCGTCGACTCCATATCGAGCGTATTCGTCCCAGCGGTAGTGGCCGTGGCGGTGGGCGTGTTCCTGCTCTGGCTGACGGTCGGCCCGTCACCGTCACACCTCTATGCGACTCTCACCACGGTCGCGGTCCTGATCATCGCCTGCCCATGCGCGATGGGACTGGCGACACCCATGGCCATCATGATCGGCATCGGGAGGGGCGCGGAGCATGGCGTGCTGATCCGGAGCGCCGACGCGCTCGAACGGGCGCACCGCGTCGACGTGGTGGTCATGGACAAGACCGGGACGCTCACCGAGGGTCGTCCCGTCGTTACCGACTTGGTAGCGGCCAATTCGACGGAAGAGCGGCTCCTGTGCCTGGCAGCGTCGATTGAGAGTGGGTCCGAGCACCCGCTGGCGGAGGCCATGGTCGCCAAGGCGCGGGAGCGGGACGTCGCTCTCCTGCCGTTGGAGGAGTTCAATGCGGTCCCCGGGCTGGGCGTCGAGGGGGTCGTCGACGGAAAGAGGGTGCTGCTCGGCAGCGCCGCCCTGATGGGCCGTGGTGGTCTCGCCCTCGACGGTCTCGACGACGCGGCCGCGAAGCTGTCGCGCGATGGGAAGACGGCGGTGTTCCTCGCCGCAGACGGACAGATGCTGGGCGTCATCGCTCTCGCCGATACGCCTCGCTCCCACTCCAGGGAGGCGGTCGAGAGGCTTCGCGGTCAGGGCGTGGAGGTCGTGATGCTGACCGGAGACAACGCTCGAACCGCGGAGGCCGTCGCCCGAGACCTCGGCATCCGGCGAGTGGTCGCGGAGGTGCTGCCCGGCGACAAGGCCGATGAGGTGCTCGCGATCCAGCGCGAGGGCAAGACCGTCGCGATGGTGGGAGACGGGATCAACGACGCTCCCGCTCTGGCGCAGGCGGACGTGGGCATAGCAATCGGGACCGGGGCGGACGTCGCCATGGAGGCCGCGGGCGTGACCCTCGTGGGCGGAGACCCTCGGGGCGTCGGCGCCGCCATAGCCCTTAGCAAGGCGACGATGCGGACGGTGCGGCAGAACCTCTTCTGGGCCTTTGCCTACAACGTCCTGCTGATACCCGTGGCGGCCGGCGCCCTCTATCCGCTGTTCGGCGTCGAGGGTGTTCCGGAGCCTCTTCAACCGTTTCTCGGCGAGTCGGGGTTCCTGGACCCGATCCTCGCCGCCGGCGCGATGGCCCTCAGCTCCCTGGCTGTGGTGACCAACTCATTGAGGCTTAGGCGGTTCCGAGCCGGTCGACTGTAGGAGGTGATCCCATTCGCATTCTGAAGCGCATCCTCGGCATACGTGGTCGAGAGACGGCCCAAGACCCTGTTTGCCATATGCGGGTCGATGTCGGGAAGCCGCCGGGCGGCTCCTGGAGTTATGGCGGACGCGACTACTACTTCTGCGGGCCCGGATGCAACCGGGCGTTTCAGAAGGAGCCCCAATCCTACCTGTCGGGCGAGAAGCGGCTGGAGATGTAGCCGCTGCAGCGGGCCGGAGTTTGACCATCCTCCGTTGGGTTGGCGATAATTGGGAACGGTCCTCGCGCCGAAGTGGCGGAATGGTAGACGCGGCGGTCTCAAAAACCGTTGGGAGTTAAATCCCGTGCCGGTTCGACTCCGGCCTTCGGCACCACTCCTTATGTCCATGACTTCCTCAGTGGCCCCATAAGCCCCGATTCCGTAGCTAAGCTGAGTCCCTGCACGTCTTGCCCATGCCCCGCACATCCCTTACAATCCCACATAACGCGTGGGAAATATGGTGGTAAAGCCCAAACGAGGGAGGGATATGGCAAGACTGGCCGCCGCCAAGGTGAAGACTCTCTCGAAGCCGGGAAGGTACGGCGACGGAGAAGGCCTCTATCTCAACATCGCCCCCGGAGGCTCCAAGAGCTGGGTGCAGCGCATCACGATAGAGGGCCGTCGGCGGGACATGGGACTGGGAGGATATCCCGCCGTCTCCCTGGCCCGGGCGCGCCGCCGTGCCGCAGACAACCGGGCGGCCGTCGCCGACGGCAGGGACATCCTGTCCGAGAGGCGCAGACCGACGCCCCCGACGTTCCGGGAGGCCGCCCTGACCGTTCACGAGACGAACAGGCCCCGCTGGAGGAGCGTCAAGCAGACTAGGAACTGGATTCAGACCCTCGAACGCCATGCCATGCCGACGCTCGCCGACATCCCGGTGGACCGGATAGGACGCGAGGAGGTGCTCGGCGTCCTCACCCCGATCTGGACGACACGCCCGGAGACCGCACGGCGAGTCCGGCAGAGGATACGGACGGTCCTGCGCTGGAGCATGGCGCACGGCTTCGTCGAGCACAACGTCGCCGGGGAGACGATCGACGGCGCACTCCCGCCCATGCCGCAGGTGAAGGAGCACCTCAGGTCCCTGCCCTATCGGGAGGTGGCGGCTGCTCTCAGTACCGTGGAGGCGTCCGGTGCATCCCTGTCCGCCAGGCTGTGCCTCCGGTTCGTGGTCCTGACCGCCGCAAGGAGCGGTGAGGCGCGCGGAGCCACCTGGGAGGAGCTCGACCTCGACGCCCGGGAGTGGCGCATCCTCGGGGGGCGCATGAAGGCGGGGATGGAGCACCGTGTGCCCCTGAGCGATGCGGCGCTCACCGTGCTGGATCGGGCACGCCCGCTCAGGGACGATTCGGACCTGGTCTTTCCCTCTCCGATCGCCCAAGGACGTCCGCTGTCCGATATGACGCTGACGAAGGTCCTGCGGACGACGGGGCTGGCCGGCAGGGCTACGGTCCACGGCTTCAGGAGCAGCTTCAAGGTCTGGTGCATGGAGCAGACCGGCACGCCGTGGGAGGTGAGTGAGGCGGCTCTTGCTCATACCCTGGGCAACATGACCGAACAGGCGTATGCACGGAGCGACCTCTTCGAGAGGCGCCGTTCGCTCATGCAGCGGTGGGCCGATTTCGTGACCGCCGGAGAGGCGTAGGAGCCGTCCGGTCCCCTGGGACGGACCATGTGAGTGCCGACCTGAGTCGCCGCTCGCTCGGAGGTGGAGACTCCCGGCGGCAGGCCCGTGCCGGCCCGACATCACGAAGGGCTGCACCGCTTGGACCCATGGTGGCCGTCTCCCTTTGCGCGGGGCAGGGACGCCTGCCAGCCGGTGACCTCCGACTCGACCCAGCGGACGGCCCGCTGTCCGACCTTCACCGGCTCGGGAAAACTTCCCTCCCTCATCAACCTGTAGAGCGTGCTGCGCGGGATGCCGCAACGGGCCTCAACCTCCTCCCGGCGCAGCAGACGGTCGTCTGCTTTCATCATTCCTATCCTCCCTTGGATTGCTGTTCAACAGGCCTGATGGGAGGCCGGCATCCCGACCCGCCTCCCATGCCCGATCCGTTCCGGGGTGACCGGGCCGGTGACGGTATAGTCCGAAGGTCCTCCACATCCGGCAGGGCCGTTGTCGAAGGTGAGACCGGCGCCGCTCCGTTCGCGGTATCCCGGCACCGGGGTGAGGACAGTACGGTCCTGCCTTTCCGATGGGCGTTCCGTACACCGAGCCCCGTCCACGGTGACCGACCCGGACTGAAGGCGGACCCGGGTCCGTCCGGGTTGCACGAGGCCCCGGGCAGCTCTCGGTCCCACCGCAATGCCGCGGACAGAGACAGAGCAGGCCTGCGGCACCTTCACGATGGCCGGAAGTGTTGGGTTGGAGGCCTCGGCGGCAGTGGTCAAGCTGGGCGGCGATCCCCCCGCACCAGCGTCCAGGCGACTCTCCTCGCGGCGCCGTGGAGCTGTACGGCCTCTCCGACAGCCGGCCGTGGGCGCGCCGGGCGTAGCGTACCGGTCAGATATTCGCATCACTCCGGGCCCGGACTGCAACAACTCCGGCGGCTGAATACACCTGCGCGCCGGGCCCCGCAGGGCGCCCGGCCATCCGGCTGTCCCATGGACCGCGCTCCCCTGTCCCTTCGCTCTCATCCGGTCGCCTCCTGACAACTCGTTCCGGGGTACACGCTGGCGAGGGTATCCTGTGACCAGTGTGCCTTTGATAACAGTAATTGTAAACGAGATCCTGCGCCGATGAGCTGCAGGATTGGCGAGGTCGTGGTATAGTCTCGCACCTCTGGGCCATAAATTAGGTGATGTTCGTATCCGGTTGCGGATTTCGCAATTAGAACAAAATTGCTTGTGCACCCCCTTGACAATGGCCTCCTGGCCCGTTGCAAAGGCGTCAGCATAACAACGAATCAATGCTCAGGTTGCTTGTCGGCCGGGGCGTCGTGGTCACGCGCAATCGGGGCCTGTACGTTGGGCAGGGAGACCGAGAGCCAGAATGATCCCGGCTGGCACTCGCCCACGGGTGCCGGAGACTCACACTGCGCCGGTCTCCGATCGGCGACATCCCCGGAGAAACCGGTGGCGCCCCCTGCGCCGGTTCCGCAGTCCGTGCCTTGATCTCCCAGGAGTCGGGACGGTTGCAGACCCGAGAGCTGGAGGAGACCGGAGGAAACTTCCTGCTCAACCCATTCCCGGCGGGGGACGGGAGAAGGTCGGAGGGCGGCCGCCCTGACGCTAAGAGGCAGGACGGCAGGACGGTGCGGGGCGGGGGACCGGGCCGGACTCCCCAGCCTCACGGTCTGGTCCGTATCTGGGATTGTTATAAAAAATAATATATTCACGGCGTCGCGTTTTTTTAGACACGCCTGTGTGCCTCATGCGGACCCCTCTTCGGTGCGCTGCCGGGGGCGGAACTGGGCGACGGTTTCTGGTGCCGGACCCGGTGCGGAGAGCCGGACATGTCGAGTGGTCTGAAGACGGCCTGCCGTCCCTCCCCGTGTTGCCCGGCCCAGCCGTGTTGACGGGCCGCGTTGACGATCGGTCATCACCGAGGGGTGACACAGATGCCTCGAAGGTCTGTCGCCACCAGGAGGGACGCTTTCGAATGAAAGCGGGTACCTGCCTCCAAGCGTCACGGCTGTATCAGGCCTGCCATCGACCGGCAGGACGTCCCAATGATCCCCGGCTATGTGGTCTGCGGGTGCTGGCGGCTTCTTCAGTCGCCTCGCCTGCCAGCGAACCAGCGTTTGGGCTCCTTGTTCTCACGGGATAGACGAGGTTCCGTCAGCTTCCATGACCGGCCAAACGGTTGGCCATCTGATACCTGTGCTCATGTGATAGTGCCCAATCGAGCTCTAGACTCAGCACACTCTTCTATCGTGGTACGTTGTCATGCCGTCGTCGCACGACTGGCGTTGGGGCATGTCGCGCCAGCCCGGGATTGCGCAGGTGATGCCGTCGGGTCCATCATGGGGGAGAGATGTGCGGCAGATACAGTCTGATAGCGGACCTGGGAGAACTTGCGCGCCGTTTCGAGTTCGACGGCAACTGGCTGACATTCGATGCGGCTTACAACGTCGCTCCCACCCGGGAGGTTTTGACCGTCGTGGGCGGCGAAACGAGGCGCGCCGGCTACATGCGCTGGGGGCTGATTCCGCACTGGGCGAAGGACGCCTCCATCGGCAGCCGGATGATCAACGCCAGGGCGGAGACGGTGGCTGAGAAGCCCGCGTTTCGCGATGCGCTGAGGCGACGGCGGTGCCTGGTTCTTGCGGACGGCTTCTACGAGTGGATGAGGGCCGGAGGCACAAAGAGGCCCATGCGCATCGTGATGCGGTCGGGAGAGCCCTTCGCCTTCGCGGGCCTGTGGTCGGTGTGGAGGGACCCGGACGGCAACCGGATTCCATCGTGCGCCGTCATCACAACGGCGGCGAACGACCTGCTCAGGCCGATACACGACCGGATGCCGGTGATCCTGCCCAGGGATCTGGAGGACCTCTGGCTCGACGGGAGCATCGACGACCCCGCCGCTCTCTGCAGTGTCCTGAAACCCCATCCCGGCGATGAGATGGAGACCCACGGGGTCTCTTCCCTCGTCAACTTCGTAGCCAACGACGGCCCGGAGGTGATCGAGGCTGTCGGCCGACCTGCTGCCACGTCTCTGTTCGAGTGAGCGGTCGGCCTGAAAGCACGAGCACTAGACGAAGCGGGCCGGTTTCCGGCAGTCCCGGACGCCGGAGACAGGACGGCGTCCGCAATGGAGGGTCCGGGCTGCGTCGCCGGTCTTCACGGGTATACCGGTTCCCGCCACCGCCCGGAGGAGCGGGTTCAAAGACTCCGGCTGTCACTCGTCCCCACGTGCCGGGGACTCACGCCTGCGCCGAGGTCCGAATCGGCGACATCCCCGGAGGACCCGGTTGAGCCCCGCGACGGCCACCGGATGGAGAAGCGCGAGACGCGGGAGCAGGGGGAGCCGTAGTGACTAACACAGTCTTCTTCTCATGGCAGTCCGACCTCGGAGAGACGAGAGGCGTAGTCCAGGCGGCGCTGGATAAGGCAGTCAGAAACCTGAATCGAGACCTTGCCCTTGAGGAAGCCTTGCGACTGGATGAGGATACTGCTGGAGTAGCCGGGTGGCCGGAGATCACCTCGACCATCCTGGACAAGATCGAGCGATGCGAGGTGTTTGTTGCGGATATCACTCCCATAAACGGCCCGCAGTCAGACTCCAGGCTTGCGCCAAACCCGAACGTCCTCGAGGTACCCTCAAAAAGTGTGTAAACGATCAGGCGGTGTACCCTCTCTCTGAACTAGACGGGCTTGGAGGCCCGAGAGAGGAGAAACACCGCCCATGGAGGATGGAAACATTGAAAGCGGACCTGCGTCAAGGCCGGAATGGGAGCACCTGGAGGAGTGGCTTCGAGGTCAGATGCAGGGGCTGATCCAGGAGCTGCTCGAGCAGGAGGTCACAGAGTTCCTGGGAAGGGCCAGGTCGATTCGCCGATCGGAGTCGGACAACGACGCCGGCTATCGGAACGGCTACGCACCGCCGCGACGACTGACCCTGAGTTCCGGGACCATACGGATCAGGAGGCCTCGGATACGAGACACGGAGGAGAGATTCGAGAGCCGGCTGGTTCCCCTGTTCGTCCATAGGACGAGGGAGGTGGCCGACCTGATCCCGGAGCTGTACCTGCACGGTCTCTCGGAGGGCGACTTCGACCTGGCGCTGAGGGGACTGCTCGGAGAGGAGGCGCCGATATCTGCGAGCACGGTCGCCCGGCTCAAAGACAAATGGAACGCCGAGCTTGCCGAATGGCGTGCGAGGCCCCTGGACAACCTCGAGGTGGTCTACATGTGGGTTGACGGGGTCTACGTGAAGGCCGGGTTGGAGAGGGAGAAGGCGGCGATCCTGGTGGTGATGGCGGCGTTGAGTGACGGGAGCAAGGTGGTGGTGAGCGTCGTACCCGGGTACAGGGAGTCGACCCGGAGTTGGTCTGAGGTGCTCAGGGACCTGAGGGACCGTGGCCTCAACTGCCCCAGGCTGGTGGTCGGGGACGGACACCTGGGTATCTGGGGAGCGCTTCGCAACGTTTGGCCTCAGGCGGGGGAACAGCGCTGCTGGAACCACAAGATCCTGAACTTGCTGGACAAGCTGCCGAAGCGTCAGCATGATCAGGGGAGGCTGATGCTGCGCAACATCCCGTACGCCGAGACCCGGGCTGAGGCTGAGAGGTTGAGGAGAGTCTTCACCCGGTGGTGCGGCGACCACTCGTACGAGGCTGCCAGGGAGGCAATCGAGCGGGACTGGGAGCGTATGGTGACCTTCTACGACTACCCCAGAGAGCACTGGCGTCACCTTCGTACGACCAACCCGGTCGAGTCACCGTTCGCGGCGCTGCGGCTCAGGACCGATGCGGCCAGGCGCTACAAGAGAGTGGACAGAGCGATAGCGGTCATATGGAAGATGTTGATGGTGGCCGAGAAGAGGTTCCGCCGGCTGCAGGCGCCGGAGCTGATGGCGGACGTCTACCTCGGGGCCCAATACGTGGATGGAATCGCCGTCGAGGCTACGGCAGAGAAGGTCGCCGCCTGATCACGTTTACACCACTATTGACGCAACCTCCAAGTTATCTACGGAGTACTCACTAGTGGGCACATTAAGCTGGTGAACTGCTACTCGACCAATCAGCGAACGGCTATCGGAAAGTTCGCGTCCACAGACGAAACAACGTGGCACTGCCAGTTCGCGTTCCGCGGAGACGAATACTGTGGAGACGTGCCTAACAGAATTAAATCCGTTGAGGCAGACATCGAATTGCTTGGAGACTGGACGCCAGGGTTCGAAGGGATCCAGCGAGCCGAAGATGGATTGTCGCTGACGTGGCCCGCTAGCCAGCCTGACCAAGCCGCAAGGTGGGATCTGGGCGTGGTCGTTGTACGCCGAGACATAATGTCCTCATGGAAAGTTTCTAGGTACGCTGTCGAAAGTGCAACGGTCAGAGCACACACTTCAGTTCGCATAAGTTTCGACGAGCCACAGTCGTGGGAAACGGTCGTGGGTACGGTGGTAGACCTACAGGCGCTCGTCAGCATAGCTAAAGGTGAGGCAGTCCACATTGAACGGACGTCGATAATCCAGGAAGGGGCACCTGAGGCGAGGCTAAGTGCCTCCTACCGTCCAGTACTTCGTCGAGGCGCCCAACAACTACGACATAGCGATTTGTTCACCATGCAGGAACTAGGCGGGGTCGAAGGTATAGCAAGATGGCTGAACGTACTCCACAGCCGGAAATATCTCATAACTGCCTTGCTGGCCGACCGGTACCGACAACCAGTATCCGTCATTGACAGAACCAGCCACCTACTCATTGCCTGTGAGGCGTACCAACGACACTTCATGGCGAACCCCGGCAAAAAGATCGGGAAAGAAGTGCTTGACCCGATGCTATGCAGAGCAGGCCGTCCATTCGAAGAATGGGTAGGCAAACCAGAGGATTGGAAAAATAAGGTCAACGAGATACGCAACAACTCCTCACTAACTTCAACTGTCACGCCATGACCGCTGGGGCGGATTCACCAGTTAGTCGCCTCTGCACGGGCCGGATACGGGCATAACAATGCTACGGGGTAGCCCATCTGCAGGGCTATGCAGGCAATTCGCCAGCATCGCGGGACTTCCACTTGATCAACGAGCAACTCTACCTGCTGGTCGTTTCCTGCCTACTTTCCGAATGCGGAGTCTCAGAGGACACACGATGCAAAGTTGCCGAGCGTATGCGCTCAGACTGGAAAATACGCCTGTAGAGAAACGGATTGCGCGACGGCGACCGTCCCCACGGTGCTCTGGGAAACCTCGCCTCGGAGGCCTTTGCCCCGGTGTCCCCAGCAGGGGGGTTACAAAGAATCAGGCAGGTTCAAGCCCTTTCAGGACTAGGCACTCGGTCGTCCGATCTAAGGAAGGGACAGGTTTCTACGGCTCCACACAAGGCGAGAAATTCTGAGTCGCCCAAATCCATTCGTTGCTGTAGCCATGCTTCGGGACGGTCACTATCGCCACACCTACTCCCAAACGGCGATTGTCTCCGTCCAGTATGTTCTTCCGGTGTCCGGGACTCTCCATCCAGCGGTCAACGAGCCGCTTAGCCGCTGCTTGTTCGTTGACGGAGTAGTATCCATCGACCGGCTCCCATGAGTCTGGCTCGCCTCTGTATCCTTCCCACTCTCTCACTCTCGGATGCGAAGCGATGTTTTCTGCGAAGCCGAAGGAGCCGCCGGAACGACAATCGTATCCCGCGGCGAGCGCTCTGTCAGCAGGCCCTTTCCCGTCCAGGTCGTGCGTTAAGCGATCTTGCGCCGCCATGTTCGCACTGTGGTCTCTGGCGATGGTGGCGATAGCATCGTCCCGGGTGAGTGCAGGCACTCCGGCAGCGAGCCGTTCTGCGTTCGTGAGATCAAAGACGAACGCCTCGATTTTCAACGGGTCCAGCGCGCGGCCTTCGACGTAGCCTTTGTGTTCGCCCGGTTTCGGTGTCGGTGTGGGCGTTCGTGTCGGTCTGGGCGTCGGCGTAGCAGTCGGTGTAGATGCGGGCGTTGGCACAAGCGTCGCCGTGGGAGTGCGTGTCGGCAATAGAGTAGCTGTCGCTGTTGGCTCCGGCACAGGTGTCGGTGTAGCTGCGGGCGTTGGCACAAGCGTCGCCGTGGGAGTGCGTGTCGGCAATAGAGTGGCTGTCGCTGTTGGCTCCGGCACAGGTGTCGGTGTAGTTGCGGGCGTCGGCACAAGCGTCGCCGTGGGAGTGCGTGTCGGCAATGGAGTAGCTGTCGGCGTGGATGCGCTGGTCGCTGGTGCCGGAGCAGAAGTAGATGTTGCGGTTGGAAGTGGAGTGTGCGTTGGCGGCGGAGTGTGTGTCGGCGCGATAGCTAACGGAGACGCAGGCACGACCGGAAACTCCGGGTCGCCGCAGCCCACTCCCACCACCACCGCAGACAGAACAACGAGAAACCGCACGGCAAGCACGGTAGCGATAAGTCTCTTCATAGCGGCAAAGCCCCCTCGCGGTGTAGGTGCGAACTTGCTAACTACGCAGCCTATCCCAAAGAACGGGCCGCTCGGGGGCGCGAGAACGCCCCTACGGTCTCCAATCCTCCATTGGAAGACGTGAGACCCCACCGTTCAAATGGGGTCGCCGCGTAGTTAGCGAGGGAAAGGTTATAGAAGCAGCGTCGGGAATGTCAATGACCTGCGCACCACCGTCCAGCATCACGGCTCCTGAGAGACCGGTGAAGTCGGTAAACGATCGCGGTATCCTCCTGGACGGCTTCGCCCGCGCTGCGGGGTTCAACCCTTCCATAGGGTTGTCCCAAGATGAGGTGATGGAGTTGTCCAAGGGGGAAGAGATCGAGGTGACCTGCCGACTCTCATCAACAGGGCTGAGGAACTACTACGTCCTGCGCGACTGCTCCACTGGATGGGCTAGAGCAATCCCGGCCGAGGATATCCCGGCGGAATGACGCGGTGCGCCGCAGGAGGTCTGGCTCGGTGGCATGTGGGTCGGTGGCATCGGCGGCTGCAGATAGGCGACCGTTGGACGAACCGGTAAGCCAGTGCCCAGTCTGCGTGACGTGAGCGTATTCGTCAGGGTTGCGGACACGGAGCCGTTCTACGGACGGATCCGTTTTTATACCGACTCTGCACGAGCACTGCATCCCAGCTTGCCAGCAATCTGGCTTGGGTGTCAAGCAACTGTGTTGAAAGTCAAGATGAGTGCCCGACGAGTGACGGGGTGCTGGCGCGCTGAGCGCGCCAGGGAGAGCGCTGCTTGAGCATGGAATTGAGTATGACGAGCAGTTTGCGCATACAGGCTGTGAGGGCCACCTTCTTGGGCCTACCAGCGGCCAGCAGCCGCTGGTAGAAGTCCCGGATGACGGGATTGAAGCGGCTGGCGGCCAGCGTTGCCATGTACAGGACGGCTCGGACCCGGGCGCGTCCACCCCAGACGGTGCGTTTGCCACGCATGGCGCCGCTGTCCCTGTTGAAGGGGGCCACGCCCACCAGCGCGGCGACCTGCCGGCGGTTCAGCGTGCCCAACTCCGGCAACTGGGCCAACAGAGCGAGGGAAAGCTGCTCACCCACCCCGGGGACGCTGCGCAGGATGTCATCCTTCTCCCGCCCACACCGGACTGCTGCGCAGTGTCTGTCGCAGCTCTTCGTCGATGTCGCTCAGCTCCTGCTTGAGCCAGGCGATGTGGGCCTCGATCCCGGGGTCGGACGGCACTGATCGCGCTCCCAAGCCGGTTCTTCTCAGACACCAGGATGGCTATGACCTGGTGTCTGCGGGCAACCAGCGAACTCAGGACCTGGGTTTCGGCGTCCTTCATAGGGCGCACGACTGGACGAACCGCGTCGGCGAAGTGGGCCAGTGAGGCCGCGTCCAAGGCGTCGGTCTTCGCCAGTGTCCCGGTGGCTCTGGCGAAGTCTCGAACCTGTCTGGGGTTGACAACGGCCACTGGCAGCGACGCAGCTGCCAGGGCTGCCACCGCAGGCAGCTCCAGACCGCCCGTAGGCTCCAGCACCACCATAGCGGGGTCCAGGGCCTTGAGCCGGGAGACCAGCTCCCGGATCCCAGGCTCGTCATTGGAGATGGTCCACCTCTGGCCAGTGGGGCGAACCGCGACGTCCGCACAGGTCTTGGACACATCAATGCCTACGTACACTGTTTCGGGTTCCATTCATACCTCCTGTGTAGAGCATTGGCCCTTCCTTGCAAGATGCGGGCTCAATCGGCCCGGGCAACCGTTCGGGCTCTGCTTGGGGATGGTGCGGCGACCCTTGCTTGACAACGGTCTTTGACGACCAAGGGCGGATCGGTCTGCCGCACCCCACTCCACGTATGTGAAGTCACTATTGGGAACCGTTACCCAAACATACAAGGGCGGCGAGATCTTAAGCCACGGCGGTGATCCTGCTGGCCATCAAGGCGCTGATGGGCCTCCGGGTAGACCACCGTGAAGAGGAAGCCGGGCTCGACGCATCTCAGCACGACGAGGTCGCATACCTCTTCACGGACGACTAGAAGTGCGGACGCAGCCCCGCGCGGTGGACCTCGCGGGAGACGGTATCAATGCGGCGGACGCGCACTTTCGGGACAGGTCAAGTCATATGCTCCAGCGGAAGAGGAGTATACCCTCGCACGCTCGCCGGGGTAAACAACCGCCCAGGCATGAGACAGGGATTCTACCCAACTCACGGAGCTTAGCGTGACCTTCTCGTGCGGTCCGACCGATAGATATGTTCGCGCAGTTTCCAACTAATGAGATTCGGAGTTGGGCGTTCACTTTCTTACAGGGAGTCCATCCCGGCGGTGTCGTTGTTCCAGATGGCTTCGACCAGTCAAGGAGTCCTGCGGTCTGTGATACATTCCTCGGCGGCGGGTCCAAGAGGAGGACGAAGATGAATGTCATCTGGGTAGTATCTGACACTTTTCGTAGGGACCATATAGGTGCATACGGCAATACGACGATTCGAACCCCTTCTCTCGATGCGCTGACGGCCAAGTCCGTCAGGTTCGACGGCCACTATTCCGCCGGATTCCCCACCATGCCGTCCCGGGCAGATCATCAGACGGGACGCTGGACGATGTCCTTCATGGGGTGGGAGGCTCTACCCGCGGGCGTGACCACCCTGGCAGAGATACTGGCCGAACATGGCCTTCACACGGCAGCTTCCGTGGACACGCCATACTACCTCAGGGATGGGATGAACTACGACCGCGGCTTCCAGACTTTCTTCATGAATACCGGACAAGACACCCTGTGGTCGTTGATTCCGGAGTCCGGCTATCACAATGAGGCGTTGGATATCAGGGATAGATGGCACTATGAATCGGACAGGAATGCACCGAAGACATTCATGACTGCCATACAGTGGCTGGAACGCCACTACAAGGAGGATTTCTTTCTGTATGTGGACACATGGGATCCCCACGAACCCTGGGATGCCCCATCCTACTACACTGAGCTCTACCTGCCTGAGTACGACGGCGAAGTGGTGCTCCCCCTCTACGGCAACTGGCATGATGTGCCAAGCTACACAGAGGCGCAGATGCGTAAAGGGCACGCCACCTACTGCGGCGAGATAACGATGGTCGACACGTGGCTGGGTTTCTTGCTCAAGTCCGCTGAGAACATGGGCCTTATGGACAAGACCGTGATCATCTTCACCACAGACCATGGCTTCTACTTCGGAGAGCATGGAGGTCTCTTCGGTAAGATGAGCTCTGACAAGTACCCGGACGGAACGCTTCGGCCATATGACGAACCGGGTTCGCAGTGGAGCTACTCTCCGCTCTTCGAGGAGATCGTTCATTTGCCTCTTCTGATCCGTGCCCCTAGGGTATCTCCCGGCGCGTACAGCGGATTGAGTTCCGCAATTGATGTGATGCCCACAGCGCTCGATCTGCTGGGTCTGGACATCCCGGACTTCGTTCAGGGCCGCTCACTTGCGCCTGCCATGGGCGACGCCACACGATCAGGACGCGACTATGTGGTCAGCAGCATCCCATTCGCTAATCCGGGCGACGCGGTCCAATCGGTGGACAACTTCCTCCGTGATCTCAAGGACCCTCCGGTCACGACCGTCACTGCGGGACATTGGAGCCTGCTATACAGCCCTGCCCCAGGAGTGTCTCAGCTATACAATCTGGCATCCGATCCTCAACAGCTCGACAATGTGATAGACAGGCAGACGGACGTAGCCAAAGATATCCATCGGCTCCTGGTCGAGTTTATGCGCGAAACCAGAGTGCCCGACCGCTTGCTGAGACCCAGATTGGAGTTGCGTCTCTAGACGGGGCGGCATGAGCAAGAGATACGATCATATTATCGTCGGGGCGGGATCGGCGGGCGCGGTCCTTGCGGCCCGTCTATCGGAAGACCCTCATCGGTCAGTCTTGCTTCTCGAGGCCGGTGGGGACTATCCCTCGCCGGAGCGCATGCCTGGATCTTTGAGGTACGCCTACGGGACCGGGACAGCTAACTGGGATAGCGTGCACATGTGGCGCTTTAGAGCAAGGGCCACGGACGAGGCCGAGATAGACATTCCTCGCGGCAAGGTCACCGGCGGCTCCAGCGCCGTCAACGACGCTCAGTTTCTACGAGGTATGCCGGAGGACTTCGACAGATGGGCGGAGTCGGGAAACCCCGAATGGCGGTTTGAAAAGATACTCCCATACCTGCTGAAGCTGGAAGCGGACCGGGATTTCACAGGCGAATTCCATGGTTCGGACGGCCCCATCAGCTGCCGAAGGTACCAACCTGATGAGTGGGGTCCCCACCAGCACGCGTTCTACACTGCGTGCCGAGACGCCGGGTTCCCCGACTGCCCGGACCACAATCTACCAGGCTCCACGGGAGTGGGGCCCCTGCCCTTTAACATCGACGGCCGCGTGCGAGTGAGTACGGCAATGGGCTATCTCGGCCCTTCTCGACATCGACCGGGATTGACTATCAGGCCCCACTCCCTTGTGCTCGGGATCATCTGGGATGGGCACAGGGCGATAGGACTGCGCGTATTCGGCGGAGATGAGGAGTACTCCGTCTACGGCGATGAGGTCATCCTCTGTGCCGGCGCCATAGGAACGCCCCACATTCTCGCTCTGTCGGGTATCGGCCCCGCGGTCCAACTGCGCCAGTTGGACATACCGATTGTCCAGGACCTCCCCGGAGTTGGGCGCCATCTTCGAGACCATCCGGACGTGCCAATGGTCTGGCGTATCCGTGAGGGTTTTCCTTTGAACACCGACCAGGTCACGACGGGAACTGTCACACTACGGTTTACGGCCTCCGGCTCGCCCTTCAAGAACGACCTGGTCATATACATGGGCAACTACTCGGCAGTGAGGCCGATGAGAGGGTTGGACCATGCAAACCCGGTAGGCGTGGGCGTGAGCCTATGCCTGTATCTGGCCTTGAGCCAGGGCGAGCTGCGAATCCAGTCCAACGATCCCAGGCAACCCCCGTATCTCGACTTCAATCTTCTGGCCGACCCTTTCGACAGAGCACGGCTCCGCGAAGGTTTCAGGATGTGTGCCGCCCTGTTCAGACACGAGGCCTTCGATCAGGTAATCCAGGAGCGGTTCGCGCCATCGGACGACGTGCTTAACAGGGATGATGCCCTGGATTCCTGGATGAAGCGGGAGGTTGTCACCGCACACCACGTGTCGAGCACCTGCAAGATGGGCCCTTCGAGTGACTCTCTGGCCGTGGTGGACCAGTACGGACGGGTCTACGGCGTGGATGGGCTACGAGTCGTCGACGCCTCGATCATGCCCGACACGGTCCGGGCGAATCTCAACCTTACGGTAATTGCCATGGCGGAGCGGGCAGCCGACTTCATCAAGGGAAACTGACCCGGTCGAGCTGCACCCGGCGTGCCTCAGTGAGTCCGGGTGGAAAGATCCAGAGAACGCGCTACCTCACAATGCCGTTTTGGGACGCTCCTTGGTCGGGTCCACGAATGGCACTTGAACCACCTCGGCATCCACAATTCCGTCCTTTGGCAGCTGGACCTTCACGTTGGTCCCTCTTCTCCAGTGAGATCGAGGCATGACTGCCAGTGCTATGTTCGACTCTAGGGTCGGCGACCAGAAGGCGCTGGTCACGTATCCCACGTCGTCGCCGGAGTTACTATCTTTGACCAGATAGAAATCTTCGTTGTACCAGACGATCGGCTCGCCGCCCACCCTCAGCCCGACCAGACGCTGTTGGACTCCCTCTTCCTTGATCCTGACGAGGGCCTGTTTCCCTATGAAGTCCTCCTTGCTCAGGTCCACTTGCCAGCCAAGCCGGATTTCAAACGGATTGTTCTCTATATCCATGTCCTGACCGTAGGACAGGATTCCGGCCTCCAGGCGACGGATGTGGCTGGGGGCGATCACACGCAGATTGAACTCCTCCCCCTGCTCCAGAATGTATGGCCAGACGTCGTCCGCATTGAGCATGGCATCGTGCAGGTAGATCTCAAACCCGACCTCGGCAGAGAAACCCGTGCGCGAGATCGTGACCGGATGGCCGTTCAGGGTGTCGTGGATCAGGTGGTAGTAAGGGACCTCCCTTATGTAGGCGCCGAACATCTTTTCCATCAGCAGTGCCGACTTGGGACCCTGGATCTGGACCGGAGACACGTCGATCTCGTGGATATCCACGTTGAACCTGCGGGAGTGGTTGACTCCCTGAGCCCACAGGAGGAGATCGGAGTCGGATATGCTGAACCAGAACTCGTCGTCGGCCACTCGAAGCAGCACCGGGTCGTTGATGACGCCGCCGTACTGATTGCAGAGAATCACATACCTTGCCTGCATTGTGGGAACCACGGCACACACATCCCGGGTGATCAGCATGTTCACGAAATCGGCCGCGTCTGGACCCTTGACCTGGATCTGACGCTCGACCGCCACGTCCCACATGGTGACGTGTTCGGTCAGATACTTGTACTCAGCCATTAGCCCACCATCCTCGGGGCTGATGTACGCCCTTGGGTGGTAGAGGTGGTTGTATGTCGTATAGGCCCAGCAGCCGGCTGCCTTCGAGAGGTGCCACCAGGGAGACTTCCGGATGCGGGTTGAGATCAGCATACGGGCGTCGCTGGCGCCGCTCTGTCGGAGGTTGATCGGGAGTCTACGCCGTTTGAGACCGTCGATTAATAGCGACTGCGCCATCCGAGTACCTCCCTTGACTATCGATGGGTCAGGTCAGCCACAGGCAGAGTCTCCAGGGTGGGCAACTCTCGTCCGATCGCCACGAGGTGTGCATCGTCTCACATGCCCGTGTCTGGATGCCGCCCGCGACAGGGACCAGCAACCGTCTCCTTGCGGGGAGCCGCACTCCCCCAACGTTCAGGCGATGTCAAAGGTCGTCTCACCCTTATCCAGCACTCGCTTGACGTCGGTCGCGAAGTCCACCAGTTCGGACTCACCGGGTACGTCCGTCGAGCCAAGCCTCTCTTTGAACTGCTCAAACAGCCAGTCCTCCTCCCGGCCCCGCGGGAACTCAAACTGTTCCGGCGAGAACTGAGGAAGCTGGCCGGGACCGAAGTAACCCTTGCCCGTCATCGAGTAACCCTCCAGGTTCTCGCTCCCCTTGCCGAGCACCTCTCCTGTCTGCACGTAGTGCTCCATCACCGGCTTCATTCCGTACCGCTGGATCGGGCAGACCACCATGCATACCGCGCAGCCGTGGTACTTGACCATAATCGGCCTGCACCGTTCATAGATCAGCTTGTTCTTCTCGACCCCTCTCCACCACACCTTGTCGCGCGTAATTGCCCTGCCCGGACAGCGGTTGACGCATACCTGGCACTCCTGGCAGAACCTGTGGATACCGTAGTCCTCCGGCTTGTCGTAGGTTACGGGCGCATCGGTGGTCACGAGCATCAGTCGCGACCTCGACCCGAAGTGAGGAGACAGGAGTTGGCCGTTGGCGCCCAGCTGTCCAAGCCCCGCCGCGACGAACAGGGGGATGTATGGGCCACTGTTATCGCTGCCATCGTGCACCTGAGCGTGGTATCCTCTCGTCCTCAGGTAGTCGGCGAGCTCGAGACACAACGTCAGCTGGATCTCATAGGTCTCGAATCGCGCGAGGTCGGCCTCCAGACCAGGACCGGTCTGGGTCCGACGATAGTCCTGCTCCACCGCCAGGCAGATTGCGTGTTCATACTTCGCCCAGCGCTTCTTGCCCACGAAAGTGTAGCGTCGGTCGTACCTCGTGAATCCGACCTCTCCGATGCCTATCTCCCTCGCGAATCGCCGGATATCGTTCGTGAGGTCCTCGCCCGGCACGGGTGTTCCGGTAGGCTGAACATCTCCGGAAACTAGAGCGGCCTCGTACAGCGCCGCCATGCGTTCCTCCTGACTTTCGCGGAACTCGGTGAGGTCGTCCGCCTGCATCTCCCATGCCCACCGACGATCGGCGGACAGATCTATGGACTGCGTCTCCAACGGGTATTCCCTGCTGTAGAAGGCCACGTCCACCGGATCCTGCGGGATGCCTGGAATGGTGGCAAGGTCCTCAGCGACCGGGATGTTTATGTCAGCGTCTCCGTGCTTCCTTCCGGGTCTCGTCACAGTATGACTTACGGACTTGGCCACCCTGGCACCTCCATCGCCAACTGATGCGCTGAGTGTACGACCAATCCCCCCGCGAGACAACTTGTGCTCCCAGCTGTTGGGTAAGTAGACCGTCATGGACGAGTACACCGGGGAGTGCCTGACGATCAGGGCTGCTCGCAGAATACGGTCTGCCGATGTGATCGAGGTGCTCGCCGACCTCTCCGCCTATTTGGTCAACTCGAGCTCGCACCCAGTAGAGAGGGTGAAGTCTGATTCGGCGACCGTGACGTAGAAGGAGCCGATGGCGTTGTCGTTGGCGAGAACGTCCTCGAAGTCGCCGGATGCGCCCGAGAGAGGCGACCTGGAGGAAGTCGGTCTGGGGCCGCATTTGAGCAGCCTTCAGGGCTTTTTTCGGAGCACGTCCTGGAGCATCTGCTTGTCCAGGCTCAGGTCCGCGACCAGCTGCTTGAGCTTGCGGTTCTCCTCCTCCAGGACCCGCAGCCGCCTCACCTCGGCCACCCCCATCCCTTGGAACTTCTTCTTCCACCGGTAGAAGGTCTGCTCGCTGATGCCCATCTTGCGACAGGCCTCCGCAACGGGCGTGCCCTCCTCCGCCTGCCGCAGGCCGAAGGCGACCTGCTCCGGGCTGTATCGAGACCTCTTCATGGGACGATCCTCCTTTCCAATCGGTTTAGATCATCCCACAAGACTCGCATTATGGCTGGACCAGTTTTCGGGGAGCAGACCAGAGTCGGGAGGAGTCAAGGATCCGGAGAAGATACGAAGATTTGTTGAGGAGGCCAAGAGGATTCGTCCCTGAGTCTCCCGCTGACCGGGATCGAACCAGTCATGGGGGAACAGACCATCGCCGGACCTCCACTCACGCCCACTCCCTCGTCGTTCCAAGTGAGGGACACTTCTGCCAGGGTAGGTCCGATCAGAGACGGTCAACCGCGCTTAAGGAGTGGCAAAGGCGTATATGCTGCCGTCCAGGGAGCCCACGTACACCGCTCCGCCGTCCACCCTGTAGGACGGCACGCCGTCGAAGTATCCCTTCTGGAATTTCCAGAGCTCTTCGCCTGTCACCGCATTCAGAGCTGTCAGGTTTCCGTCGCTGGATTCAGCGTACAGCACACCGTCAACGACCACGGGAGAGGCCAGACTTGAACCCGTTCCTTCACGACTCCAGACAAGCCCGCCGGTCGCGGCGTCCAGAGCGTAGAACTGCCCATCTTCCGACCCCATGTACACCATGCCCTCAGCGACCAGGGGCTCTGCGTTTATGAACCCGCTCGCCTGGTAGGACCAGACGGGTTCGCCTGTTGATGCATCAAGCGCGTACAGGACGTTATCGGGTGAGAAGTAGTAGACACCGTCCTCCACCACAGCCGGGAAGTCCCTGGCGGGGAATCTCTCCGTTCCATAGCTCCATATGATCTCTCCGGTCTCCTCATCAAGAGCATGGGCGGTGTTAACTGCCGTCAGGTACACGACTCCTCCCACGACGGTGGGCGAGGATTCCACCCCTATGCCTGCACTGAAGCTCCAGATGATCTCTCCGGTCGATGCGTCCAGGGCGTGAAATTCTCCGAACTCGCCCGGCATGTAGACCTTGACACCCACCACCGCAACCGCGAACTCATCGATGTAGGGATAGGGACTTTCGGAAACCCATAGACGCTCCCCGGACAGGGCGTCGAGAGCGTGCAGCTTCTGGTCTCCGTCGGCCAGCGCCCTGATGTAGACGGCCCGGCCGCTTGCCACGGGGGAGTATTGGACCCAGTCGCCCGTGTCGTGGCTCCACAACTCGGCTCCGGTCTCTGCATCCAGGGCATATACGTGATTATCATTGGACCCCACGTATACCACACCGCCGACCACGGTCGGGGACGAACGGATGACATCTCCCGTCTCGAATCTCCACAGCTCCGCCCCTGTGGAGGCGCTCAGGGCGTACACGTGGTTGTCGTCGGACCCCACATATACGACGCCGTCGACCACAGTGGGAGCGTTAACGACAAAGCCTCCTGTGGGATGGCTCCAGAGCATGTCCCTCCCTGTCTGCCCGGAGGGTGGTGGACCGCCTGTCATCAACTCAGGGAGACATGTCAGTAAGCCGATTGCGAACCCCCCCATCGCCTCGGCGTCATCGGATCCAGCATCAGGCAGTGAGGCGGCGACTATCCTGGCTATGTCGACCTCGGACAGCAGATCCCGCAGGCACTCATGCTCTTCGTCACTCAGTTCACCCGTCTGGCCTTCAAGAGACGACAGGAACAGCGCGGAGGGAGGTTGCGTCAATAGTGGTGTAAACGTGATCAGGCGGCGACCTTCTCTGCCGTAGCCTCGACGGCGATTCCATCCACGTATTGGCCCCCGAGGTAGACGTCCGCCATCAGCTCCGGCGCCTGCAGCCGGCGGAACCTTTTCTCGGCCACCATCAACATCTTCCATATGACCGCTATCGCTCTGTCCACTCTCTTGTAGCGCCTGGCCGCATCGGTCCTGAGCCGCAGCGCCGCGAACGGCGACTCGACCGGGTTGGTCGTACGAAGGTGACGCCAGTGCTCTCTGGGGTAGTCGTAGAAGGTCACCATACGCTCCCAGTCCCGCTCGATTGCCTCGCTGGCAGCCTCGTACGAGTGGTCGCCGCACCACCGGGTGAGGACTCTCCTCAACCTCTCAGCCTCAGCCCGGGTCTCGGCGTACGGGATGTTGCGCAGCATCAGCCTCCCCTGATCATGCTGACGCTTCGGCAGCTTGTCCAGCAAGTTCAGGATCTTGTGGTTCCAGCAGCGCTGTTCCCTCGCCTGAGGCCAGACGTTGCGAAGCGCTCCCCAGATACCCAGGTGTCCGTCCCCGACCACCAGCCTGGGGCAGTTGAGGCCACGGTCCCTCAGGTCCCTGAGCACCTCAGACCAACTCCGGGTCGACTCCCTGTACCCGGGTACGGCGCTCACCACCACCTCGCTCCCGTCACTCAACGCCGCCATCACCACCAGGATCGCCGCCTTCTCCCTCTCCAACCCGGCCTTCACGTAGACCCCGTCCACCCACATGTAGACCACCTCGAGGTCGTCCAGGGGCCTCGCACGCCATTCGGCAAGCTCGGCGTTCCATTTGTCTTTGAGCCGGGCGACCGTGCTCGCAGATATTGGCGCCTCCTCCCCGAGCAGTCCCCGCAGCGCCAGGTCGAAGTCGCCCTCCGAGAGACCGTGCAGGTACAGCTCCGGGATCAGGTCGGCCACCTCCCTCGTCCTATGGACGAACAGGGGAAGCAGCCGGCTCTCGAATCTCTCCTCCGTGTCTCGTATCCGAGGCCTCCTGATCCGTATGGTCCCGGAACTCAGGGTCAGTCGTCGCGGCGGTGCGTAGCCGTTCCGGTAGCCGGCGTCGTTGTCCGACTCCGATCGGCGAATCGACCTGGCCCTTCCCAGGAACTCTGTGACCTCCTGCTCGAGCAGCTCCTGGATCAGCCCCTGCATCTGACCTCGAAGCCACTCCTCCAGGTGCTCCCATTCCGGCCTTGACGCAGGTCCGCTTTCAATGTTTCCATCCTCCATGGGCGGTGTTTCTCCTCTCTCGGGCCTCCAAGCCCGTCTAGTTCAGAGAGAGGGTACACCGCCTGATCGTTTACACACTTTTTGAGGGTACCTCCGCGGAGGCTGTTCCCTGGTACAGGCAGCCGAACACCAGCGGCTCCCACGATTGTGTCTCGCCTTCCGACATGACGAACCGTTGCGATACCGTCTTAACCAGTTCGGCACCCAGCTCCGCGCGAATGCAGTCCCGCTCCAATTCGGTGAATGCGTCGAACAGGTCCTGCCAACGGGTCTCGGGGGTCAACTCGACGCTGAACTCTCCGGCAACGGGCGTTGCAGTTGGTTCCGGGGTTGTGGTGGGAAGAGCGGTGGCGGCAGGCTCATCACCGTCGCCACATGCGGCCACCAGGACAACTGCTGTCGAGTACAGCAAAGCCATTAATAAGGTCCTGTTCGCCAGTCCCATAACTCCATAAATGGCAGGGAGTGTGAATGCCATCAGATGCCTCCTGTCAGATACAACCGCCCCGACTGACTCTTGAGCCTGTTACAAGTATACGGTTGCTTGTACAAACCGGATTGGTGGGGCCGGCACCCCCCTTTCTGTTCTTCTCATTCCACTTCGCTCTCTTGCTGCAGCCCAAGACCAGCATCCCTCTTAGAGCATAAAACGCCGGGAACTATGTACCAGTAGTTTGAGAGAACGCTAGGAGGGTGACCGCCCTGGTCACCGGGTTGACAATCATTGCCGCAGATGTCCTCAAAGGAGCGGCGATGGCAGGTAGGAACAGCTGGCACTGTCTGTTGTCGCCGTATGACCCTGATCCACCTGATTCCACCCCACAGGAACAACAGAGGACGGGGCCCGAGGGGCCAATCGGGACTGCCTCCTAGCCAAGACGCTCCGCCATATCCAAGCACGTACTGGGGAGGGGATCAATATCCCAACGGCTCAGACGATACGAGGGAATCAGGAAAGGGCTTCAGGTTGATACGGGGATATCGCGGACCCATGGACCCAACCCGATGATGATCCATGTCCACGAGGTGAGCTCACTTGGCTGGTCGAGTCCAGCCGGCAGTGGGCACGTGCATCTGGATCTGAGGTCAACCGTTACCTATGGCTTGGACGATCCGGCGCCATTGCAAGAACCAGCGCATAGACGACTCCAAGCGTGGGTATCACTGAAAAGACTACCGGAAGTTCCCAGTCTCCCTTCACCGCCCCGCGCGCTATGGCCAGCGCGAACGACAGGTCGGCGGCCACAGTCACCAACAGGAGCGCCGCTATGGCGAGCACCACGACAGTGGTCAGCCGGGGCGACAGGACCAGCAGGAGCAGGCCGGCGGCGCAGAGTGGATGGAGGAGCACAACCACCAGCCGCGACCATACATCGCCTCCGTCGGCGAAGGCGCCCACCATGGCGGTGAGTCCGGCGAGGGCGGCCTGTACTATGGCCAGAGCCAGCATCGTCGGCCGCAGTAATTTCATGCCGGCATCCTAGCCATGCGCCGCAGGCCGTGTCAATGAGCAGGCGACGAACAGTTCGCTTATACCGCTCTCGGCCACGACATCGGAAGGCAGCCATGGCAGCACTCGACACCAGAATGGACATCTCCGATGCTGACGACAGGGCCGTCGACAACGGCACTGTCAGAGTCCGCAAGATACCTGCCATGCAACGTAGGAAGCCCACCAACAACACTGCTGCTGCGACGGGGGGAAGGTTGATTCCCTCGTAACAAGGGCCTTTCGGGTTGATTCTGCGGCGTGAGGGCGGTTAGGCGAGAGATTTGGTTTTGTTCTGGTCGGGGCTTGTGTTGCGGCCGATGAGGTAGTTGTGGTGCGCCATACCCCGTCCTGGTAGGCATCAGCGGGCTCGCAACGGCTCCTGTAGCTTCATGCAGCGGTGGGATCGGGCGCCAAGGCAGCCGGTGGGACCAACATCTCGTCCATCTCGGTCAGCCGTGCCCGGACCATTCGCTTGATGTTACACGCCGGGCCTTGAGGTAGACGGCGAGCCGGACCCTCTCTCCTCCACGTACTCGTAGGCGGCCAAGACCATGGCGCCGTTTCAACTCTGAGTTCGTACCCTGAGGGCGGAGGTGCATGACCAGGACTCCACCGTAATGACTGGAGTCACCGTGACCTGGACAACCAGCGCCAACTCGGTGGCGACGGTGGATGCGGCCGGTCTCGTGACAGGGGCGGGCAACGAGACGGCGACGATCACGGCGTCGGCCGGGGCGGCATCAGGGTCCGCGGTGGTGACGGTGACGCAGACGGTGGCCTCCGTGGAGGTGTCGCCGTCCGTGGCCGAGCTGACCGCGTGGGGCGAGATCGTTCAACTGACAGTGGAGGCGCTGGTTCCGTTTCCTTTGGGTGTATCGCCCCCAATAGTCATAGGGACTTTCAAGCGACGTACTCCGCAAGCAAACGAACCTTCCGCACCATTGTCATGTCGCGCCGCCCTGTCTCACGTCCGAGCCAAGGTGCTCGTTTGTCTTCCCCTGCGCTACCAGCCGCGCGCTCTTCTAGCTGTCTCCCCCGCGCCGGACCGCTTCTACTGGGGCGCGGGGAAGAGCAGCAGTCAGCTTCTAATAGCGGGGACGGTAGCCGCCGCCGTCGTTGCGGCGTCCACCGTCCTCACGGGGTCGCGCCTCGTTGACCGTAAGGGCACGGCCCTGGAAGTCCTGACCGTTCAGAACCTTTATGGCGACCTCGCCCTCGCTCTTGTTGGGCATCTCCACGAAGCCGAAGCCCCGGGAGCGACCCGTCATCCGATCCGTAATGACCCTGGCGCTCGTGACCTCACCGTGCTGGGTGAAGGCGACGTGCAACTGGTCCTCGGTAGTCTCGAACGATAAGTTGCCTACATAGATGTTCATGCAACACTCCCTCTTCAATTCTCCTGATCCGTGGGCAAGCGTCGCATGCGATTTGTGCTGTGGCAGTAACGCAGGAAGCGGAACGACATTGCTAACAGGTCTGGAATATTCCGTATTATAGCATTGCTTCTCTGCTTATTGCCTGAACCCGGTCTTGGATCCGCATCCTCGTCGCCGACAGCATCAGGGGACACCTGCAGATCTACGTCAAGGAGAGGCAGTACATGACCGCGACGCACAGGAAAGTAGCGGCTTCTTCCGCGCATCAGCGTTCAGGCTAGATTGGGCGGACTGTGTCGGCTCGGCATCATGGGTTAACCTTATTCCAAGGCCCGGTGCTCCGCACGATATTTGTCGACATCGATCTGAAGGGGTGTGGCGGGAGTCCGAAGCGCCCGAGTGGAGCCGGTAGGAGGGTCGGAATGATGATGACCACAGGCTTGGACGAATATTTCAAGTGCTGGGAGTGCGACATAGCCGATGGGACGGTTGGTCCATGCCACTGGTGCGGTAGGCCCATCTGCCTCGAGCATGATAACCAACCCGAAGAATCTTACCTGTATCTCTGCTCAGAATGCATGGAGAAATGTGAGCGGCTGAGATAAGCTCTCCATAGCATGCTCGGCGCCTGCCTCTTGTTGCGGTGAAGTCACTCAGTCTATGATATATTGAGCCTAGTGGACGGTCTGCTCCACTCCGCCGATCACCGCCTTGGCCTGCCCGAAGTCGCACTGGGCATCTCCGGGAGGATGCGACAGCGGAACGTACATCTCACGTGTCCGGCGGCGACGCTCGCGCACGTAGTCCTTGACTATCGTGTACCTGCCGTCGAACCCGTGCTCGGCTCTCAGCCGGTCGTAGATCCGCTTCGCCGTGTGACGCTGCTTCCTCGGGAGGCTTCGGTCCTCCTCGAGGATCCGATCGATCACGCCGCGGTACGGGTCCAGCTTCGGTCGGCGTGGCGGCGACTGACGGCGGTACCCGGGAGGCACCGAGTACCTCAGCATCTTGCGCACCGTGTCCCGGTGCAGCCCGAACATCAGCGCCGCCTCCCGCGTGCTCATCCCCTCCACCATGCAGGCCCGGCGCACCCGCGCGTACAGCTCCACCTTGTACATCCTCTACACCTTCCATCGTGTTACTGCCAACACGATGGAAGGCGGCTCTCTCGGTATCTGCTCTTCTGGATGCCAGGGATTTAGCTTGGCGTGAATTGACGGCGCCCGTGAGTCAATTCAATTGATCGGTTTCTCGTTGCACTTGGCATCATCCAGGTGGCGCGCCAACAACCGCAACCGCTCGCTGAGGTTCAGGTGGTCCCGGCGATGAGTCAAGCCGACGTACGGCCTTCTTCAGATTGTGTGCCAATGCCGACATGTATCCCTCACAGTCCACCTTCCACAGTTTGCGCAGCCTGCTCCTCGCCCAACCTAAGCGATCCTGAGATGCGAACACTCCCTCGGCAGTAGTGCGCCGTATGACCATCTCCTCTTCGAACGATGCGCTCTTGTTGAGCTCTCTCGCCTCCAAGAACAATGGGTAGTACATGCTCAGTGACACGAAACGTCGCTTCTGTCCCTTCGGTAGGCACTCGGTATTGACAGGACACTGCTGGCAGTCCTTCTGATGAGCAACATACAGGTATTGTCGGTCTTTCCTGACCAGAGATCCTCTATTCAATCTCTTGCCTTCCGAACAGACCAGGTGGTCACCCCGGTATTCGAAGCCGCCCCTTGTCACCATGCTCCTCTCTTGGTTCGGATGAACTGGGATGTATGTTGGGATACCCAAGTCCTTCAGATACTTCCTCAGGCGCCCGTCGTTGTATCCGGTGTCCGCTGCCAGGCTCTCAGGCCTTATCGGTAGTTGCTCAAGCATCCCAATCAGAGGCCTCCAGTCGCCTCCACTCGCATGAGTCGCCTTCCGCGCCACTATGAAACCGCCACGATCCACTATGACGTTCTCTTGGTAGTGCAGGTTCGGACGCCTGTCGTGCCGTGTGGTGCGCCATCTGGCGTCCGTGTCAACTTGGCTAAGACGCAGCCGTCCCTTGGAGTCCTGATAGTAGCTGACGCTCTCTCGCCCAGCACCATCCTCATCCGCCTGCTGTTCTCTCAGAACGAACAGATCGTTCTCCTCCACTGCCTTCTCCCTGAACTCCTCTACGGTCATGCCGCTGGGAGACAGATTATGTCCACTGACGTTCGCCCTTACGAGGCTGGAGTCGGCGTACATCTTCGGCGACAGCAGACCCAGTCTCAGCAACTCTTCGTTGAACAGGTGGAATATCTCACCGAACCCCTCGTTGCCAACGCGCTCGATGAAATAACTGATCGTGGAGTGGTCAAACACGTTGTCGTCTATCGAAAGGAAGCAGAACCAGCGAAATGCCAGATTCTCCGATATTGCCGCGCACAACCGCCGGAACGAGCTGACGTTGTAGAGTGACGAGATGAGCAGAGCTCTGACCAGCACTTCGGGATGGACGGCCGGTCTGCCATTGTCGCGACAGTAGTAGTCTTCAAGCGGCTCGACGAGCCTGGCGAAATCGAACTGCTTGTCGATCCGGATCAGCAGGTGGTTGGGATCAATGAAGTCTCTGAGACGCTTGGTGGTGAACTGGAAGAGTGTTGAGTCTCTGCTGTGGCGGTCCAATGGCTCGAGCATAGCTCTACTCCCAAACCTGATGCTCACCCCATCTTACGTCCCACCCGACCCGGCGACAACCAAGGCTTTTTCAACAGGCCGATTACTCCGCCGTTTACACCCCAGAACATTCAGGGCTCGCTACTGGCTACTCGACCGCATCCAAGTCCACCGCCCACGAGCACCGCAGTTTTCCGTTGCGATTGCCTCGCAACGATGATTCCCTCGTAACAAGGGCCTTTCGGGTTGGTTCTGCGGCGTGAGGGCGGTTAGGCGAGGGATTTGGTTTTGTTCCGGTCGGGGCTTGTGTTGTGGCCGGTAGGGTCGTTGTGGTGCGCCACACCCCGTCCTGGTAGGCATCAGCGGGCTCGCAACGGCTCCTGTAGCTTCATGCAGCGCAGGGAGCGGTCGCTAGGGCAGCCGGTGGGAACAACATCTCGTCCAACCGTGCCCGGACCATTCGCTTGACGTTGCACGCCAGGGCCTTGAGGTAGACGGCGAGCCGGACCCTCTCACCTCCACGTACCCGAAGGCGGCCAAGACCATGGCGCCGTTTCAACTCCGAGTTCGTCCCCTCTATCCCCGCACGCAACCCGTACCGTTTACGCCATTGTCCATCCGACTCTGCCGCACGCCTACGTCCGATGTTCACCCTGGCGAGGTCCGCACTCAGCACGTAGGCTCCACTCGGCGACCACTCTCCCCCGAGTTCAGGACGACGACGCCACCTCACAGGACACCGTGGGCGCAGCGGCAGGGTTCACACACCTCCCGGGCGAAGTGCATCTCCACTCGCTCGGGAGCGTCTTCATCCTCGTACTCGGACACGGCCTCATGTCCCGCAGGACACACCGCAGCCCTCCTTGCCGTAGCGTCGATGTCAAAGTCAGCAGCCGTCAGCCTGACCAGCCCATCATCCTCATCGGCCTCCCCCGGCGCCCGGCCCCCGACAGGGCTCACCAGCTCCGTACCCCTGCGCTCCGCCTCCCATCCGTTCCGGCCAGAACCATACGACGTGTCCGCCCACAGCTCCGAAGGACCTATCCCCCGCTCACTCAACTCGTCGATCACCCGCGTTGTCACCACAGAGTCGCTGCCGCTCGATGGCGTGACCTCCACGTGCGTGATCATCTGAACGGCGTTGTCGCTCTCACACGTCTCGGCCACCTGCACCTCGTATCCCTTCCCCTTGTGTCCGCTGTAGGTCACCGCCGGGTCGTGCGGGCTCTGCAGCGAGTCCGGCCGCACATCCCCCGGCTCCCTCAGCGCTATCGGCGCCTTCCCCTCTTCCGCATCGTCGTCATCCGCTCCGGGACGACCGTCCTCGTGACGACCCACGCGGCACTGCTCGCGCAACAGCCGCTCCAACAGCCCGTACTCGTCCATCTGAGCCACCGCCGTCCCGCGGAACCGATCGACCAGCCGGTACACGTCGCGCGCGCACACCGACAGCCGGCGACGCCCCTCTCCCGAACGCGCGTCCTCGTATGGGGATGCTTCTCCGGTCTCCTTCAGGTACCGCTGGGCCAGACCATCCCCAATCCCTTCTCCCAAGCCGGGGTGCTCACGGCTCACCGCCAGCAGAAACACCCGGACCGTCTCGCAGAACAGCCCCAACCGCGTCAACACCGCGATGTTGCTCATGATGTGCGTAGAGTCAACGCGCTGCTTGCCTGTACGAAGACCCAGAGCCCCGATCATCCGGTCCGTCGTCTCGCAGAACGCCAACCGCCCCTCGTCGTGCTCCATCAACCGCACGCGGAAGTTGTGCAGCGTCTTCTGGGCAAGGTGCGCCTCCTCCATCTCCAACCCCAGCGCGTGATGCCACAGCAGGTTGAACTCCAACTCCTCCAGGGCCTCGATGTCCGTCAGATCGAACATCTCCTTGAGCACCAGCACCCCGAGCACCGTCTGCACCGCGCGGTTGGGCCTGCCCATGTCCGGGCTGTACATCTCGGCGAACCGCTCCTCGTCTATCAGCGGTATAGCCTCGTTCCGAAACACCTGCGCCCAGCTCCTCCGCATCAGTCTGGCCTTCCTCGGCGTGATCAGAAACTCCGACTGCCATAGGCTCTCTTGAGGCTCTCTCGTTCGAAACATCGACTACCTACTCCTGAACCTTCTCTCCTTCTCCATCTCCAGATCCTATTATCGTCAATGCCAAGGCCATCAGTCATGACTTTTTACGAGAGAATCAACGATGAGATTCCACCTCCCGGCCTTACGAGTTAGAGGTTCCCCGGGCATAGGTGGTGTTGTCGCCACCTATGCCGTCCAATCATAGTGGTCGGGTGGCAGACCTTGGGAGGCTCACAGGACCAGCCACAATTCAAAGATGGTACTGTCTTCAGTTAATCTTGGCCCACCACCGTTCGTTTCAGGAATCCGGGGGCATGGGGGTGTGTGCGAGGTGATGCAGACCAACTCCTCGCCATCGTCGTCATGACGGAACTCATAGGCTGACTGCCGCGCCCCACTCAATAGATTCAGTATTTGGTGGTGTCGGCGGCAACCGACATGGGGGATCGGAATGTAATCTCCCCCGGGAATCCCTAGGACCTGTTCAACTTCGTCACCCGCCCCCCGATGAGCCATTCGGCCACGTACAGGTTGCCATTGGCGTCCACGGCCAACCCGTGAGGGCTGTTGAACTTGCCGGTCTCCAGGAGGCTGGTGGGTACCATCTGCCCCTCATCGCTCGTATTGTTGGGCCACCCCTCTACGTCGCACACCTGCTCGTTATCGCCGATGTACGTGAGCAGTTCGTCGTTCATATCGGTGACGGCCAGCCGCGCGCGAAGCTCAGCGATTACCATCAGATCACCGTGTGTCACGAAACCGCTTGGCGTGGTCAGGAAATCGCTGCCAAACGACCGCTTGAATCCGCCCTCCATGTCGTAGACCTGAACGCGGGCGTTGGCCCGGTCTGCCACGTAAAGCTCGGGGGCGGACTTGCGTCGGTCGATGTAGATGCCGTGAGGGCAATTGTACGCTCCGGCCCCTTCCTCGCCGTTGATGCTGCCGACATACTCGCCGTCCATCGTGAACCTGTGGACGTAGCTGGCGCCGTACCCATCGCCCACCCAGACGTCGCCGTTGCCCCCGAATCGGGCCTCGTTTACCGCGACAGTTGTCGGAGAGTAGCGTGTGGCTTCGTAAACTGGATGGGGAGGGGTCTCCAGCCTCATGACCAGCTCGCCGTCCAGTGTGGTCTTGATCACCTGACCGGACGCATCACCTGCGCCCGGAGGTAACTCGTAGCCGTAACGGTGATTCTTCTTGGAACCGTTGTCTGCTATCCACAGGAGCTCGACCCCGCCCTCGTTGACCAGAGTGATCCCATGTGCGTCCGCAAAGTCGCCCTGCCACGAGGAGATCAGGTTCCCGTCGCCGTCGAAGGTCATTACCACTGGGTCACCGGGGTGGCAGGTTACGACGTTGCCCGACTCCGTCACGACAATGCCCGGATGCGCCCAGCCGTTGCGAGAGCTCTCGCTCTCGGGGATCTTGGCCCAGTTGTCGATCCAATCGTATGAATTCTCTTCGCTTCCCACCCGCATGACGCAGCCTCCTGTACTTGCCCCTCCCTCGATGAAGTCACTAGGGTAGGTATCTTAGCGCCGGTCCAAATGTTGAGTGCGCGTACCCTGCCCGCACACATCTATGCCGGAGCTCCGTTCCAGCTGCCCCTGACAGCCTTCAATGGGGCGCAGTGGCGCCACAGCTTGGAGAGAGCGGGCGCGTTCTGACTATGGGTTCAGGATGACCTTGGTGTACCCGTCGACACGCTTGTCGAACTTGTCATAGGCGTCGACGGCGTCGTCAAGCGGCACCTCGTGGGACACCACAAAGCTGGGAGTGGCCCTCCCGGAGATAATCAGGTCGCGCAGATAGGCGTTATACCGCTTCACGTTGCACTGACCCGTGCCCAGGCGCAGGCCCTTCTCGAACAGTCTGCCGAAATTGATGGAAAGAGCGCCCCGCTTCGCGCCCTCGTCCACTCCGCCTGGGTCCGAAGGCACGTACAGCCCTGGGATGCCCATGATCCCGGTGGGATTGATCAGGTCGATCATCTGGTTCAGGACCACGTTGGGAACTTCGTCCTGCTCGCCTCCGGCGGCTGACGACCCCCGGGCAGCGGCCTGGTAGCCTACGGCGTCGACCGTCTTGTCCACGCCGTCGCCCCCGCGTAGGTCCCTGATCTGCTGCACAGGGTCGCCGTCATCGAAGTTGATGGCGATAGCGCCAATCTCGCTGGACTTATCCAGGCGCTCCTGCACGTGGTCTATGGAATAGACCACCGCCGCTCCCTTGATGATGCAGCTGTAGGTGGCCATCAGACCGACGGGGCCCGCGCCCCACACGGCGACGCTCTCACCGGGCCTGACCTCGGCAAGCTCCGTGCCATGGTAGCCAGTGGGGAATATGTCCGCCAGCAGCGCGAAATCCGACTCGAACTCATCGCCGGCCGGGAGAGGCAAACAGTTGAAATCCGCATGGGGCACCTGCAGGTATTCGGCTTGACCGCCGCGCCATGGCCCCATGGCGACGTATCCATACGCGCCGCCGGCGAATCCCGGGTTGACCGTGACGCAGAAGCCCGTAAACCCCCGCTGGCAGTTCTTGCAGAAGCCGCAGCCTACGTTGAACGGCATCACGACCCTGTCGCCCGCAGACAGCGACTTGACGGCGGACCCGATCTCTTCGACTACGCCCATGTTCTCGTGGCCGAAAATGATGCCCGGCTCGGCGGCCGTTCGGCCCTCATACATGTGCAGGTCAGAGCCGCAGATGCAACTGGAGGTAATCTTGACGATCACATCGTTCGGGTGCTGCAACTCGGGATCGGGAACGTCCTCCACAGACACACTGAACGGTCCCTGGTACACGACAGCTTTCATGGAAGCCCCTCCTTCGCCCCGTCTGCACAACTACCTCTGCACGGTCGGTCTCCTGGATCGCCGCGAATTATATCAGGCTGTCTTGAGCTTGTCTTAGCGGGCGTCTGTGAAGTCCCTTCTCCCCCAGCGGGAGAAGGCTAGGATCCTGGTCAGCACCGGCATGGACAGCCCCCGCCGCCGCCGGCCGCCCAGACACCGTGTCCGGCGCAAGCGCATGGCCCAAGAAGGGATGCTGCTGCAGATAGATGGGAGCCACCATCGGTGGCTGGGGGAACAAGGCCCCCGGTTCGTCCTGCTGTTGGCCGTGGACGACGCCACCGGCACTGTGCCTGACGCTCTGTTCAGTCAGGAGGAGGACACCCGCGGCTACTTCCTTCTCATGGAGGGGTTGATCCGGCAATGCGGGATACCGCTGGCCGTCTACAGCGACCGGCACGCGGTCTTCAAGCATACTGGAGAGCCTCGCCAGAAGCCGGCCGGGCCAACCCAGTTCGCTCGCGCCATGGAGGAGCTGGGGATACGCCAGATATTCGCCAGGTCACCGCAGGCGAAGGGCCGGGTCGAGCGGACGGCGGGGACATTCCAGGACCGGCTGGTGACCGAGCTGCGCCTGGCGGGCGTCACCACCATCGACGAGGCCAATGAAGTCCTGCTCCGCTTCCTGCCGCGCTTCAACGAGAAGTTCGGGGTTCCGGCAGAGCACTCAAGCGTTGCTTACCGCCCTATGGAGTCATCGGTGGCCCTGGACCAGATACTCTGCTTCAAGCATCGCCGCAAGGTGGCCAGGGACAACACCGTCAAGTACAACTGGCGTACCTTGCAGCTGCTGCCTGGTAAGGAGCGGCCTAGCTACGCCGGAGCGCAGCTGGAGGTCCATGAGGGCCTGGACGGTCAGCTCTTGGTGCAGTACCGGGGACGCACGATCCCCACACAGGAGGCGCCGCCGCGCCCTGGAGTTCTCCGTGCCTCCAATGGTCCTCTCCGATATGGCCCCGGCCTTGACCGTAGGGTCAACGGCGTGGGCAGCCACCCCAGGGAGAGCCTGGCATCCCTCGACGCCATCGAGACCGACAGCGCCACATTGAACGGCGGCGGCAGAGTTCGCAAGCCTCCGGCATCGCCACGCAGGAAACCCACGCCGCGACAGAGGGTTCGGTGGAAGGCCGTGCAGCAGGCTAAGCTTCGGGGCCTCTCCATTCGGGCAATCGCCAGGGAGTTGGGCATCCACAGGAACACGGTCCGCAAGTACGCCGAAGCCAAGAGCCCGCCCATGATGCGCACCAGGGGCAGGTCCCGCGTATCACAGTCCGATGGTATGACAGCGGACTAGATGGACATTGACACTCAGGGCCTTCGATGTCATCCTTGCCTTTGTTGAAACGTGCCTAGAGGTTGCGTCAATAGTGGTGTAAACGTGATCAGGCGGCGACCTTCTCTGCCGTAGCCTCGACGGCGATTCCATCCACGTATTGGGCCCCGAGGTAGACGTCCGCCATCAGCTCCGGCGCCTGCAGCCGGCGGAACCTCTTCTCGGCCACCATCAACATCTTCCATATGACCGCTATCGCTCTGTCCACTCTCTTGTAGCGCCTGGCCGCATCGGTCCTGAGCCGCAGCGCCGCGAACGGTGACTCGACCGGGTTGGTCGTACGAAGGTGACGCCAGTGCTCTCTGGGGTAGTCGTAGAAGGTCACCATACGCTCCCAGTCCCGCTCGATTGCCTCCCTGGCAGCCTCGTACGAGTGGTCGCCGCACCACCGGGTGAAGACTCTCCTCAACCTCTCAGCCTCAGCCCGGGTCTCGGCGTACGGGATGTTGCGCAGCATCAGCCTCCCCTGATCATGCTGACGCTTCGGCAGCTTGTCCAGCAAGTTCAGGATCTTGTGGTTCCAGCAGCGCTGTTCCCCCGCCTGAGGCCAGACGTTGCGAAGCGCTCCCCAGATACCCAGGTGTCCGTCCCCGACCACCAGCCTGGGGCAGTTGAGGCCACGGTCCCTCAGGTCCCTGAGCACCTCAGACCAACTCCGGGTCGACTCCCTGTACCCGGGTACGACGCTCACCACCACCTTGCTCCCGTCACTCAACGCCGCCATCACCACCAGGATCGCCGCCTTCTCCCTCTCCAACCCGGCCTTCACGTAGACCCCGTCCACCCACATGTAGACCACCTCGAGGTTGTCCAGGGGCCTCGCACGCCATTCGGCAAGCTCGGCGTTCCATTTGTCTTTGAGCCGGGCGACCGTGCTCGCAGATATCGGCGCCTCCTCTCCGAGCAGTCCCCTCAGCGCCAGGTCGAAGTCGCCCTCCGAGAGACCGTGCAGGTACAGCTCCGGGATCAGGTCGGCCACCTCCCTCGTCCTATGGACGAACAGGGGAACCAGCCGGCTCTCGAATCTCTCCTCCGTGTCTCGTATCCGAGGCCTCCTGATCCGTATGGTCCCGGAACTCAGGGTCAGTCGTCGCGGCGGTGCGTAGCCGTTCCGATAGCCGGCGTCGTTGTCCGACTCCGATCGGCGAATCGACCTGGCCCTTCCAAGGAACTCTGTGACCTCCTGCTCGAGCAGCTCCTGGATCAGCCCCTGCATCTGACCTCGCAGCCACTCCTCCAGGTGCTCCCATTCCGGCCTTGACGCAGGTCCGCTTTCAATGTTTCCATCCTCCATGGGCGGTGTTTCTCCTCTCTCGGGCCTCCAAGCCCGTCTAGTTCAGAGAGAGGGTACACCGCCTGATCGTTTACACACCTTTTGAGGGTACCTCCGCAGCCTGCCAGACGACTGTACACCGACTGTCTGAGAAGGCCCACCAATCGGTGCTGCACGTTACGACCGCCCCGACTCTCCGTCAGTCCCAGTGCATCATCCAGCTCGCGACAGGCCAACAGTCCGGCGTGCGGCGACCACTCGTACGAGGCTGCCAGCGAGGCAATCGAGCGGGACTGGGAGCGTATGGTGACCTTCTACGACTACCCCAGAGAGCACTGGCGTCACCTTCGTACGACCAACCCGGTCGAGTCGCCGTTCGCGGCGCTGCGGCTCAGGACCGATGCGGCCAGGCGCTACAAGAGAGTGGACAGAGCGATAGCGGTCATATGGAAGATGTTGATGGTGGCCGAGAAAAGGTTCCGCCGGCTGCAGGCGCCGGAGCTGATGGCGGACGTCTACCTCGGGGGCCAATACGTGGATGGAATCGCCGTCGAGGCTACGGCAGAGAAGGTCGCCGCCTGATCACGTTTACACCACTATTGACGCAACCTCCTCTCTCTGAGCTTGTCTCAGAAGTCTCTGAGCCCCTGTCTGCGGCAAAATGGTGCGACGACAGGCGTAATAATATCTGAGAGCACTGCGATATACGACTATTAGAGACGCTGTTGATCCCGTATATCGTTTTGAACGAGCGAGGTCAAAGCCCTTGGTACTACTTCTGAGACAAGCTCCTCTGCGTCAATGTCACATGCTCCTTCATGCGGACATTTTCGCTTGACAGTTAGCGAGGACGGAATCGCTGAGCAACAACACCACGCGGCGGAGGAAAAGTGTACCAGTCGGGCATTGATGTCCAGCGATTCTGTCCTATCTAACTGGCCAGACTGGGCAGCAAAAATGTCACCCGCGGACGGGTTTGAAGGAGCCCTCAGCGGGGAATGAGCGTCGAGGGAGCTATGCGTCAGGGGGATCGGCGGCAGAGCGGAGCGCGGCGACCTGCCGGCTCTGCCTGAGGCGGTAGCTCTCCCCGTTCATCTCAAGGATGTGAACGCGGTGAGTGAGACGGTTCAGCAGGGCGCCGGTCAGCCTCTCCGAGCCGAAGACCTCGGTCCACTCGTCGAAGGGCAGGTTGGTGGTGACCAGGACCGACCCTCTCTCGTAGCGCTGGCTGAAGACCTCGAAGAGGAGCTCAGCGCCGGTCTTGGAGAGTGGAACGAAGCCGAGCTCATCGATGATCAGCAGCTTGAGTCGGGCAAGCCTCTTCTGAAGGTTGAGCAGCCGCCGCTCGTCCCTGGCCTCGATCAGCTCGTGTACCAGGTTGGATCGGTTGCTGTAGTAGTTGCGCCGTATCCATCCGAGGTTCTCCAGGCCTATGCACGCGTCTGCCATATCGTCACGCGGCGAGTCCTGGGCGGGGCGATACATGAACGAGAAGTCGATGTAGAGGTGCTCGTGGGTCGTGGTAGCGCCAAGTTCCGATGAAGACACAAGGCCCAGCACGGTCTGGACGAGACCCCGTTTTTCGCTCGATGGCACGGTCTCACTCCTTGTAGTATGCTGGCCCGAAAGTGTAGCACCACCCATTTGGGGGCGCAAAACCGATGCCTGCCGACGTCTCAGGATGGGGGCAGGCCGTCGTTTATATTCCGAACAGTGGCAGTCACCATGGGACTGCTGACGAGCCAGGAAAGGGAGGTCCCACGCATGAGATTCGCGGCCTTCACGACGGTGGCAGCTTCCGCTGGGGAGGCCGTCAACGCCGAGCAGATGATCGACAACCTCAGGCAGCAGACCATCCTGGCCGAAGAGCTCGGTTTCGAGGCCATTTGGCTCGGAGAACACCACTTCGGGCCCTACAGAGCCGGCGACTTACCGAACCCGATCCTGCTCGGCGCGGACCTCGCGGCGCGGACGTCGAGGATTCGGATCGGACAGATGGCGAACATCGCTCCGCACTGGCATCCGATCCGGCTGGCAGAAGACCTGGCGATCCTGGACAACATGACCGGCGGTCGCGTGGAGGTCGGCTTCGGCAGGGGAATCTGGCCCTATGAGGGCCCGCAGTTTCACCCCAACGCGGATCCTCGCAAGGACGCTGAGAACAGGGAATTGTTCCGGGAGACGATAGAGGTAGTGCGGGACATATGGACTAATGAGTACTTTTCGCACCAAGGGGAGAACTACACGTTCCCTGCCGACGGCACCGTCTTCTCTCATCCATTGTATCCGCCGAACCCCGCCTGGCAGGAAGGGGACCGTGTCACGAAGCTTCGGGTGACCCCGAAACCCCTTCAGCAGCCGCACCCGCCGCTGTGGATGACCGTCTCCACAGACCGCTCGGTATCGACTGCGGCTGAACTCGGGCTGAAGGCGTGCTACTGGCAGCCGCCCGCCCTCAGGATCAAGCAGCGCATGGAAGTCTACGCGCAGGTCAGGACGGAGCGAGAGGGTCGACCATTCGCTCTGGGAGAAGACCAGGCGGTCATGCGCTCCACGTATGTCGCCTCCTCGATGGAGGAGGCCCGCCGGGATGCGGAAGCGGGCATCATGTCCGCGTTCATCTTCAACGACCCATTCCGGGGCAGGCAGGTCTTCACCAACCCGGACGAGGTCCTGGGCGACAACGTAAAGCTGGACTGGGACTTCCTGGAGCCGCGCAACCTGCTTGTCGGCTCCCCGGAGAACGTGGTGGAGAAGATCCAAGAGTTGCAGGAGGTCTGCCACCTGGAATACCTGCTAGTTGAGTTCACTCACATGGGCAACCCGCTGCAGAAAACCCTCAAGAACCTGGAGACCTTTGCGACGAAGGTGATGCCGCGATTTGCCGGTAACAGCTAGCGAACGGGGAGGGGGCTGACGCGCCAGACGAAGCTCATGGACTTGGGGCGCGTTGGTGGGCCTATTTTGACGGTAGACACAACCGTCTTTGAGTTGTGGCTGAGACTGTGAGACTCACCAAGGGCTGCTGTCGCATGATGGTGACAGGATGGCAGCGTCGGGGGCCAGTGTCGCCCGTGCCTATGCCGTTGCAACCAGCCTGAGTCAGGGGTTGACCTTCTCTTCAGCTGTGAATGCGCAGCGAGGACTAACTCCTGATTCCGCGGCGGACGCAGACTCATTGGAACCATCCAGGTTCTCGCAGCGTCTTACTCAATGGAGGGCGTAGAGCAGAGTCAACCAGGAGAAAGGAAATAGGTCATGCGGCCAGTGATTGCAAAGCGGCAGGGGGTTGCGTTTCCTTGGTATTGATGGGCCTAGGCAAATCGACCCGTCCGGTCTGTCCCTGAAGGCCTCTGTCATCTGGACAACTCGTGTAGGTTCCGTTACTCATGGGGTTTCCCAGTAATCCTCCGGCAGCAGCTCCTCTTCCTCTGGGGTCAAGACGGGGTACTGTCCGTTGTAGCCGAAAAACGTAACTCTGATCAGTTCGTGACCGCTGGGGTCCATCACGAAGAACTCCTGTAGCAGATACTCAGTGTTGTAGGCAGCCGTTGTCGACCCCCACGAGTCTTCAACTTTCCAGACGTATCCCCCTTGAACTGGCTTTAGGTCTTCAAGGCTAGGCGCAGCCGCGAACGAGTGGGCCACAAGAACCGCTGAGAGGATGTCTCCCAGCGGCCCTGCATCTGAGTTTTCAGGGATAAAGTACCACTGTGTCGATGATCAGGACCTATATACCACCTCGTCAGGTGGGTGACGGCCCCTGGACACCGTGGTATGCGGACTATTATCACCGTTGGGTTTGAGGGTCAACCACCTCCTTTGCATCCAGTCCGTCCAGCAGAGCTCTGTGGGGCGACAACCGCTCCCGGTAGCTGTCTCCTTCTATGACGATCTGGTAGCTGGCGTTGGCGAGACGGTCGAGGGCGCTGTTTCCCAGGATGGAGTCGTCGAAGAGTCCAAGCCACTCATCGACAGCCCTGTTGGAGGTGATGACGAAGCTGGCGGTGCGATGCCTGGCGATGACCAGCTCGTAGAGGTCTATGGACTGCTGTTGGGGCATCCTGTGGAGACCGAGGTCGTCGAGGATGAGCAGGTCCGGGGCGAGGAAGGAGCGGAAGGTCTTGTCCGTGGAGTGGTCCACCCTGGCCTGAGCCATGGCTCTGAAGAAGCCGTCGGCATGTACGAATCGGACGGTGTGTCCGGCCCTGACGGCTGCATATCCGAGAGCCTGAGCGATGAAGCTCTTGCCCACGCCGACCGGTCCGACGAGCAGGACGTGCTCGTTGCGGTCGAGGAACTGGAGGGAGAAGGCGGCGTCCAGGAGTCGTCGGTCGAGTGTGACGGATGCGGACCAGTCGAAGTCTTCGAGGCGGCAGGTCTGCTCGAAGCCGGCCCTCTGGAGACGGAGCTCCAGCCGCCTGTGGTCTCTGCGGTTGATCTCATCGGTCAGTATGATCTGCAGGAAGGATGCGTAGTCGAGCTGCTCCCTCCGTGCGAGGGCGACCCTCTCCGGCAGGGTGTTGAGCACGGCGCCGAGCTTGAGGCGCTTGAGCAGCGGGGTGAGTTCGGTCGTGGTGGTCATGGTCGTTCTCCTTGTGCTGGTTGAGCGGTGCGGCCGTTGGCATGAGCGAAGACGGCGCCCGGCCTGGCGAATCGACCCGGGGGCATCGGTGGAGGCTCCGGCTGGGTGGCCTCCTGCTCGAGGGCCTCGACGAGTATGCGCTCGAGACGGCGCACGTCGATCAGGTCTATGGAGAGAGCCCTGCGGCATGCGGCATCGAGACGCTCAGGGGAGTAGCGTTCTCCCAGGCGTATGAGCTTGTGTCCCTGCCTGAGCTTGGCCCAGGGCAACGGGCCGTCGAAGAGACGCTCGGCATAGGCCGCGACGGCCGGTCCCTGTGACGCCGCGCTGCGCTTGATCTGCTCAGGCGCTCTGAGGGTGTAGGCGCTCAGCTCTGCCGGGTAGTCGTCGGGGTCGGTGGACCTGCCGCCGCGACCCTGGCGCGGGTGGACCTTGATCAGCCTTCCCCGGTGGTAGATGCGCACCAGCTTGCTGCCGAGCCGCACCTCCACTTTCTGCCCGGGCGGGCATGTCGCAGAGGGCACCGAGTAGAGGGCGTACTGGCAGGCTATGTGGTGGTCGGGATGCACCTTGGCCGTGCGCCAGTCGGTCATCTCGTAGGGCTCTGCGTCCCACTCTCCGAGCGCGTGGCGCTCCTCCTGCCCAAAGACGGCCAGGGGCTGCCTGCGGGTGGTGCCGTGGACTCTCTGTCCGGCCACCTCCAGGCACCAGCGCCTGGCAGCGGGCCTCATGTCCGCAAGGCCGGTGAACTCCCCGCCCTTGAAGAACCGCTCCCGCACGTAGGGCACTCCACGCTCCACGCGGGGCTTGTCCCGGGGATGGCGCACCCGCGCCGGGTCTGAGATGAAGCCCCGGTGCTGGGAGTACTCCAGGAAGCCGCGCGTGAGACGGGGATGGAGCGGATCGACACCAGCCACTGCTGCGGGGAAGTTGTCGATCACCAGGTACTTGGGAACGCCCTCGAAGAAGGCCCAAGCAGCCTCCAACCCCTCGATCACATCGACAAGCTTCTGGCTGAAGGTCGGCCAGACGAAGCTGTGCCGCGAGTAGGTCAGAACGATGATCAGCGCCCAGACCACCCGGCGGCGGCCCGTCGCCGGGTCCTCCATCAAACCCAGACGACCGAAGTCCATCTCCGCCACCTCGCCGGGTGCGCTCTCCCCCATCCGTACAGTCGCCGGACTTCGCCTCTGCCAACCCCGCCTACGGATGAACCGCCCCACCGACGCGTACGAGACCTCGCACCCACGAGCCGCAAGCAACTCGTGGATGCGGGTCACCTGCAACCGATCGGAGCTCAGCCACGCGTATACCTGGTCGGCCCACGGAGCAAGCTGCGCCTCGGTCGGCGAATCAATCTTCCGAGGGCTGCACAGGTTCAGCCCCACCAGGCGGGTCAACTGATCTTCACTCGGAACCGGGCCGTCTCGGCTCAGGCCCGCCTCCACCCCCGCCTTGACGTATCTACGGACGGTTCCGTTTCCTTTGGGTGTATCGCTCCCCAATAGTCATAGGACTTTCAAGCGACATACTCCGCAAGCAAACGGAACGTTGAAACCGGGTTCCTTGACGCGGGCGCAGAAGACCTCACGAGAGAAACGGTGCAGACTGCGCAGGGTCTTCCGGCTGTCCTGTTTGAATGGTCGATTGACGGGGGGGCCTTCGCTTGGCTGACTTATGTGTCGGATGACGGCGTAGCCATCGACATCGCCTACACATTCCCCACCGATCAGCTTGAAGCGGGAAGGGAGCTGGCATACTACTCCTTCTTCGACACCTTCCTAGTCTGGGGCGAATAGACAGGGCCCTAACTGTCGGCGCCAACGTCAGGACGGAGCGGGGCAATGAAACCCGATTCGGGCATCCCGGTTGTTGACTCGGCAGTTGGTCGCCCGCCATGTGCAACCAACTCCCGTGCGTCGACGGCTCCGGCAGGTACAGTCCTGGGCTATCCTGACGCTGCCTGGTGCGGCATCTGTAGTATTTGCTGCGTGCGGTGACACTACGCCGACCCCATCGGACGATTCCCTGATCTGGCAGTACGACACCGGTACCGAGGGCGAGTTGATAATCGTGTCTCCCACCGTGACCGGAGGAGTGGTCTACGCCGGCCACTGAGAGAGCGAGCTTCACAGCGAGGTTATACCAATTCGCTGTGATGTCGCCATATATGGGCTGAAAGAGGCGCCCGGCTTGCCCATAGCCACCCGGTTTGCGTGCAACCGCCGGGGACTGGATTCCGGCTCAAGGCCGGAATGACGGACTGCGAACTGCGTCATGTTCAATTAACGGCGTAGTCAAGACGAAATGGTATTAGGTGGGGGATCTTGGCCCTGCTCCTTGTGGACTTGTAAGAACTAGGGGCTTATGCTTCTCACTCAGCGGCAGCTCCCGCCGGGTGCGGCCCGCTGGAACACTTCGGCCCGCGGCGAACAATCGAGGAGGCCAGGCTATGGCAACGAAGACCGAGCTCAAGGTACCCACGGTGGTGCATGGCACTCGCCCACCCAGCGACACCGCTCAGACGCCCGGAATGGAGCGCCGCCCCGCCATAGACGCCGCTGCAGTCGGCGCCAGCAAGATCTGGTTCGGCACCGTCACCTCCGAGCCCAACCACAAGGGCCCGCCGCACCAGCACGGCGAGGCCGAGACCGCCGCGTACGTCATATCGGGCCACGTCCGCGTCCACTACGGCGAGAACTTCGAGGAGTCGGTGGAGGCCGGCCCGGGCGACTACCTCTTCGTGCCCGCACACCTCTGGCACATCGAGGAGAACCCCTACGACGAGCCGTCGGAGCAGTTCCTCGCCCGCGGCCCCGACAACATCGTCATCAACATGGAGCAGTAGAGACGCTGCTCCACGTCTTCACCCCGCGACAGACGCAGGCCTTTGGTAACCGTCCAGGTTCTCTGAGCGTTCTATTTCAAGAGGCGAAGAGCAGAGGTCGCTCGGGTGAAGGGGAGAGGGAGTATTTCATGCGGACAGCGATTGATGAGTCTCAGCGTAGGGGTTCAGAGTTACTCACGTTGGCGTAGTGGCCTTCGCGCTCTTGCTGAGCGTCCTCTGGGTCCTTGGCAACGCGGGCCAGGCTTACGCGTGCAAGTGCGCGCAGCCCGGTCCCCCTGCCGAGGAGATGGAGAATTTCGCCGCGGTCTTCGCCGGCAAGGTAGTCTCGATCGAGCACTCCTTCGACCCCGATGCGGCGACTGTCGGCCCTGACGACCGCACCACGGTCGGCCTCGAGGTCAGCACCGTGTGGAAGGGCGCCGTGCACGAGGACATGTACGTCACCACGCCGCCGACCGGCGGAAGCTGCGGGTTCACCTTCACCGAGGGCGAAGAGTTCATCCTGTACGCCCACGACAGCCCCTACGAAGACGGTGGATATACGGTCAGCATATGCAGCCGTACCGCCCTCCTGTCGCAGGCGCAAGCCGACATCGAAGCATTCGGCGAGGGCGACGCTCCGAGATCGGGGTCAGCCGGGCCTAAGCCCGAGCAAACGCAGGGCAGCGAGAGCGTCACGTGGGCAATCATGCTGGGGGCTGCCGCGACGGTACTCCTGCTGGGCCTGCTCTCGGCGATCGTGTGGGTGAGGCGCCGGTAGCTCAGTCCGAAACAACCCTTGCCCCCGCCTGCCGGCGGCCCTCGGTTCCAGCAAAGCGCCCCAGTATTCCCCAGCGCCGCCTGTTGCGCTCGGCAGATGGCTGTCATACCCTCTTCCGTACCTTGGAGCACCTCAGTTTTGGGGTGGTTTGCCTCACGACTAACGACTAATACCAATTCGCCGTGATGCGGCCACATAGGGGGCTGAGAGAATGCCCGGCTTGCCCATATCCACCCGGTCTGTGTGCAAACCGCGGGGGGACTGGATGGGGGACGGTTCCTGCGGGGCAGGAATCCCGGCTCAAGGCCGGAATGACGGATTGCCGAACTGCGTCGCGATCAATTCACGGCGTAGTCAAAACGAAATGGTATTAGAGCACAAGGTGAGCGACCACATACCTCTGTGGGTCCGAATGCCCCTACCGATGGCCTAGACTTCGGCGGCGCACTTCTCCCCCGACCAAGGACATCAGGGCACGAGGTCAATCCTCAGATGGTCCCTGTTGAAGGCCCGGCCCGTACTCTCGTTTGGCCGTGAAACTCCGCCGGGCCAGCACAAGGGCCAGACTACAGCTCCAGAACGAGCCTCATTGTGAAAGTTCTTGATTTTATCAAGTCTGGTGGAGTCATAGGCACAGTACATTCTGGTGGTCTATGTCCGAGGCTGCCAGTTCAGGGCCTTCTCCAGGTTGGAGAGATACTCGGCGAATGCGCGTCGCCCCGCCGGCGTCGCCTGTACCCATGTCCGAGGCTTGGAATTCACGAATTCTTTGGTGATAACCAGGTAATCGGCCTCTTCGAGCTTGCGTAGATGCGTGGTCAGGTTTCCGCCGGTTAGGTCAAGCGTCTTCTGGATGAAGCCGTAAGCGAGCCGGTCCGCCTCGGGCTGGGAAACCAGTATGGTCATTATTCGCAGCCGGGTGGACTGGTGGATGGTCTCATTGAGAACAATGTCCTCGTCGGTCACAGGACGCCGCTCTTGCGAATCCACGCCGCGCTCAGCGCAACCACTACCAGGAACGCAACCGCCGTCACGACCGGTGCGGCATCTCCCGCCAAGTAGCTGGGAACGTAGTACGCCACCGCAATCCCTGCGCCGACCGCCGCTATCACCGGGCGGTGCATTATGCCGAACAGGATGTGCCCCAGCGCCACTATGCCAATGGCGACGTGGGGTATCTTGTCTCCAGCTTCCTCAGTCCACATTCCCGCAACCGCCGGGACGAGAAACGCCGCTGCCACTACCGCGAGCCAGAAGAGAAACACCCTGATGCCGGCGCTGCGAATGGCGCCTCCAGCCGCGTCTCGGCTGCCGGCGCGGTGTCCTATGATGGCGCTGCTTACCATCCCCACTGTCACGAGGACACCCCAAAGCGGCGCGCTAATCCACGGGTTGTGCGACATGAACTGGGGCGCGAAGGATTCTAGGGCGTACCGCGAGATTAGCCCCAGCGACGCTATCACGCCCCAGAGGAGCAGTATCGTAGTCGTTCCGGCGACGTACATGGAGCTACGTGCCCTGTCCATCGACTCGTTGATCGTCTGCCAGCTCTCCTGTGGTGTGAGCGCGGCATCCCCGCCGTCCGGTCTTGGCATTTGGAACCCTCCCTCCTTCCGACCCTCGGTCTTGTGTCGCGGTCGGTTTAATTCGCTCCACTAGGAGCTTGGGCGACTTTCGGCCCCGGTCTCCTAAGTATTGATTCCCTCGTAACAAGGGCCTTTCGGGTTGGTTCTGCGGCGTGAGGGCGGTTAGGCGAGGGATTTGGTTTTGTTCCGGTCGGGGCTTGTGTTGCGGCCGATGAGGTAGTTGTGGTGCGCCATACCCCGTCCTGGTAGGCATCAGCGGGCTCGCAACGGCTCCTGTAGCCTCATGCAGCGGTGGGATCGGGCGCCAAGGCAGCCGGTGGGACCAACATCTCGTCCATCTCGGTCAGCCGTGCCCGGACCATTCGCTTGATGTTACACGCCAGGGCCTTGAGGTAGACGGCGAGCCGGACCCTCTCTCCTCCACGTACTCGTAGGCGGCCAAGACCATGGCGCCGTTTCAACTCTGAGTTCGTACCCTCTATCCCCGCACGCAACCCGTACCGTTTACGCCATTGTCCATCCGACTCGGCCCGCCGCCTACGTCCGATGTTCACCCTGGCGAGGTCCGCACTCAGCACGTAGGCTCCACTCGGCGACCACTCTCCCCCGAGCTCAGGGCGACGACGCCACCTCACAGGACACCGGGAACGCAGCGAACAGGGCTCACACACCTCCCGGGCGAAGTGCATCTCCACTCGCTCGGGAGCCTCTTCATCCTCGTACTCGGACACGGCCTCATGTCCCGCAGGACACACCGCAGCCCTCCTTGCCGTAACGTCGATGTCAAAGTCAGCAGCCGTCAGCCTGACCAGCCCATCATTCTCATCGGCCTCCGCTGGCGCCCGGCCCCCGACAGGGCTCACCAACTCCGTCCCCCTGCGCTCCGCCTCCCATCCGTTCCGGCCAGAACCATACGACGTGTCGCACCACAGCTCCGAAGGGCCTATCCCTCGCTCTCTCAACTCATCGATCACCCCCACCGTCACACCGGCGTCGCCATCGCTCGATGGCGTGACCTCCACGTGGGTGATCATCTGCACGGCGTTCCCCTCTTCGCACGTCTCAGACACCTGCACCTCGTACCCCTTCCCCTTGTGTCCGCTGTAGGTCACCGCCGGGTCGTGCGGCGTCTGCATAGAGCTCGACCGCACCTCCTTCGCCTCCTTCAGCGCGATCGGCACCTTCCCCTCTGCCGCATCGTCGTCATCGGCGCTGGGACGACCGTCCCTGTGACGGCCCACGCGGCACTGCTCATGCAAAAGCCTCTCCAACAGACCGTACTCCTCCATATCCGCCACCGCCGTCCCGCGGAACCTATCCACCAGCCGGTACACGTCTCGCGCACACACCGACAGCCGGCGACGCCCCTCACCTGAACGTGCGTCCTCGTACCTCGATGCTTCTCCGGTCTCCTTCAGGTACCGCTGTGCCAGACCATCCCCAATCCCTTCTCCCAGACCGGGGTGCTCACGGCTCACCGCCAGCAGGAACACCCGGACCGTCTCGCAGAACAGACCCAACCGCGTCAACACCGCGATATTGCTCATGACATGCGTCGAGTCCAGGCGCTGCTTGCCTGTCCGCAGTCCCAGGGCCTCTATCATCCGGTCCGTCGTCTCACAGAAGGCCAATCGCCCGCCGTCGTGCTCCATCAACCGCACACGAAAGTTGTGCAGCGTCTTCTGGGCAAGGTGCGCCTCCTCCATCTCCAGCCGCAGCGCGTGGTGCCACAGCAGATTGAACTCCAACTCTTCCAACGCCTCCATGTCCGTCAGATCGAACATCTCCTTGAGCACCAGCACTCCCAGCACCGTCTGCACGGCGCGATTGGGCCTGCCCATGTCCGGGCTGTACAGCGGAGCGAACCGCTCCTCCTCTATCAGAACCAGAGCCTCGTTCCGGAATACCTCCGCCCAGCTCCTACGCATCAGCTTCGCCTTCCTCGGTGTGATCAGAAACTCCGACTGCCACAGGCTCTCCTGCGGTTCCCGGGCTTGAAACATCGTCCACCTACTCCTCAGCGTTCACTCCTCCACTCTCTCCGATCCTATTATCCCTCACTTCCCAATACCCTCGCCCATGACTTTTTACGAGTGAATCAAGTATTGACTCTCATCGTGCTCTGGGATTCTATTGTAAAACAAACTACTTTGTAATGCAGAATATTATGGCAGCTGTAGGGTAAACGGCGGAGTAATAATGGACCGTGCAGGCGGGGGCGAGCGTTGAGGAGTGGCGCTTGAAAACTGGACCACCCGTCGCTTTCCATCGTGTTAGCTGTAACACGATGGAGGGTGTAGAGGATGTACAGGGTGGAGTTGTACGCACGGGTGCGCCGGGCCTGCATGGTGGAGGGGATGAGCACGCGCGAGGCGGCGCGTGTGTTCGGACTGCACCGGGACACGGTGCGCAAGATGCTGAGGTACTCGGTGCCTCCCGGGTACCGCCGGCAGTCACCGGCACGCCGACCGAAGCTGGACCCGTACCGGGGTGTGATCGACCGGATCCTCGAGGAGGACCGGAGCCTCCCGAAGAAGCAGCGTCACACGGCGAAGCGGATCTACGACCGGCTGAGAGCCGAGCACGGGTTCGGCGGCAGGTACACGATAGTCAAGGACTACGTGCGCGAGCACCGGCGCCGGACACGGGAGATGTATGTCCCGCTCACTCATCCTCCCGGAGATGCACAGTGCGACTTCGGGCAGGCGAAGGCGGTGATCGGCGGAGTGGAGCAGACCATCCACTACCTCGTCCTGTACCTCCCCCACAGCGACGCATGCTTCGTCAAGGCCTATCCCGCGGAGACGACGGAGGCGTTCTGCGACGGCCACGTCTCGGCCTTCTCTTTCCTGGGCGGCGTACCCCGGAGCATCGTCTACGACAACACGAGGCTGGCCGTGGCGAGGATCCTGGGAGACGGCCGGAGGAAGCGCACCCGCGTCTTCTCGGAGCTGCAGTCCCACTACCTGTTCGAGGACCGGTACGGTCGCCCCGGCAGGGGTAACGACAAGGGCAAGGTCGAGGGTCTGGTGGGATACGCTCGCCGGAACTTCCTGGTCCCCATACCGTCGTTCGAGAGCTTCGATGCTCTCAACGCATATCTCGAGGAGAGGTGCCTGGAGCGGCTGGGGAGACGGCTGCGAGGGCACGATGAGACGATAGGCCGGCGGATGGAGCGTGATCTGGAGGCGCTGCTGCCGCTCCCGGCCACACCCTACGACGCCAGCGACAAGCACGTGAGCCGCGTCAGCTCCCTGTCGCTTGTGAGATACCGGACCAACGACTACTCGGTGCCCGTGGCCTACGGTCACATGGAGGTGGTGGTGCGAGGCTACGTGGGAGAGGTGGTGATCAGCTGCGGAGCGGAGGTGATAGCCAGGCACAGGCGGTCCTACGAGCGCGACGACTTCGTCTTCGACCCCATCCACTATCTGCCGCTGCTGGAGCGCAAGGTCGGGGCCCTGGACCAGGCCGCACCCCTGGCCGGATGGGAGTTGCCGGAGGAGTTCGGCGTGCTGAGGAGGCTGCTGGAGTCGCGTATGGGCAGGCGCGGCAAGCGGGAGTTCGTGCAGGTGCTGCGGCTGATGGAGGAGTTCCGCAGGGAGGAGGTGTGCGAGGGTGCGCGATGCCCTCAGGCTCGGCGCTATAAGCTTCGACGCCGTCAAGCACCTGGTGCTGTGCAGGATCGAGGGACGACCCCAGAGACTCGACCTGGAGCTGTATCCCTACCTGCCCAGAGTCACCGTGACAACGACATCTGCCAGCGACTACATGGCGCTCATGGCGGGAGACGGGCGGTGAGCGACAGGTCGACGGTGCTGTTGGAGCACCACCTGAAGGAGCTGAAGCTGCCGACCTTCCTGAGGGAGTACGGCAAGGTGGCCTCTCTGTGTGCCGCAGAGGACGTCGACCATACCGGCTACCTGCTTAGGCTCTCGGAGCTCGAGCTGATAGACCGCCATCACCGCATGGTGGAACGCAGGATCAGGGCTACACGCTTCCCCGCGGTCAAGAGTCTCGACACCTTCGACTTCCTGGCCATGCCGTCGGTGAACAAGCACCTGGTCATGCAGCTGGCGCGATGCGAGTACGTCGACCGTCGTGAGAACGTGATCGCCGTCGGCAACAGCGGCACCGGCAAGACCCATGTCGCCCTCGGCCTGGGGCTCGCCGCCTGCCAGAGAGGGCTGTCGGTCGGCTTCACCACCGCCGCCTCCCTGGTCCACGAGCTGATCGAGGCCAGGGACGAGCGGCGGCTGCTCAACCTTCAGAAGAGGCTGGCCCGGCTCAAGCTTCTGATCATCGACGAGCTGGGCTTCGTCCCGCTCTCCAAGACCGGCGCTGAGCTCCTCTTCGAGGTCTTCAGCCAGCGCTGCGAGAGAGGGTCGATCCTGGTCACCACCAACCTGCCCTTCGACGAGTGGACGGAGGTCTTCGGCTCGGAGAGGCTGACCGGCGCCCTGCTGGACCGTCTCACTCACCGCGTTCACATCCTGGAGATGAACGGGGAGAGCTACCGACTCAGACAGAGCAGGACGGGCGCCGCGGTCCGTTCTGGCGACGATCCCCCTGACGCATAGCCCCCTCGACGCTCACTCCCCGCTGAGGGCTCCCGCAGGCCCCGTCCTCGGGTGACATATTTGCTGCCCAGTTAGGTAGGACAGAATCGCTGGTCATCAATGCCCGACTGGTACACTTTTGCTCCGCCACCTGTCCTAATATCTCGCCGCCCTTGACACGACGATGGCCGCCTCCAGGTCTGAAGGCACCTCACCTACCTGTACGCTATCGCTGCTCCTTCTGTCCAGGTTGCAGCAATGGTCGCCAATCAGATGCCCAGGGTGGTCCCCTTCCCTGATTGAGTGGTACATAGGTCCTGATTATTTCTCGATTTTCCGGTGCCTAGCTCCTGATCATTGACACGTGGGCGTCAACTAGAAGTGGCTGAATGTTCGGTAACATCCTCCGGTGAGGCAACAGGCGGCCAAAATGGTTGACGCGCTACAGGTCGTCCTCGATGGCGTGAGCCCTTCTCGTCGAAAAGAGGGGGTCGAATTGTGGCCAGGTGCCCGACTCATAGAGTGGGACCAAGCCTGATTCCCTCGTAAAAAGTCGCTGCAGTCGTAAATAGAACAAACGTGCCTACGCCTGGGTACAATATATGGGAGCGACCCCGTTTGCTCGCGCAACATCCTGTGGCGCTCAGTTGTTCGAAATCGCTGGAATCTCCTCAAAATGGGTTTTTACGAGGGAATCAAGCCTCAGTTCAACCTGCAGAGTACCCCTTCGACAGGTTTGAAGGGAGAATGATCGGCACGGAAATCGGTGCGCTCTAGCTCATGGCGTCGCTGTAGCGCCTATACGGACGTCGAGGATAGACACCCGTATCTCGGTATTCGGCCGCAGGTCGAAGAATAGCACCAAGTGGTGCTCTCCATCGGTATTCCTTGTCAGAATGAACTCCTTCGCGTCCGTATCGATCATGGATGGATCAAGTCTGGACTTTGTGGGCAGACCCCATAAAGCGATGGCAAAGTCTTTGAACTCGTCTCCGAATTCCTCTTTGAGGGTCATCTTAGGGCGTGCCCGGAAGGCAGAACTACTGTCGGTCAGCATCTTCAAGTCCATAGTGAGCCTATCGCCCTGACGTCGCCAGCCGGACCTGACAACCACGACGTAAGGGGTTTCGATGTGGGTAATTGAGCTCCCTTCAGATTCGCGCTGCTGGTTAGTGTAGTCGAACCACCAGATCGGGTTGGCACTCTCTCTTTCGAACCGGATGGAGCGCTTCTGGTCTTCCACGAGGATGTACTCGTAAGACAAGGGGTCCTTCCAGTACTTCCTCGTTCGCCTAAGGTCCATTATGGTAGAGGTGGCTGCGTCCCAAGGAAGGCGCTCTCGTGTCACCGGTAGACGCTCTGTGGCCATGCCGAAGGTCCACCACTTATCGTACTGTACGTGGTCGGTCCTGCTGACGAGAACTGTGCGCGGCGTTACTTTGAAGTGTCTCCGGTAGTAGTCCGAGATATCGATGCACCTTGCGTAGGCTAACCTGTACTTCTTGGTAGCCTCGAACGCCATAAACCGCTGGTAGCGCTCGACGAATTGGAACATCGGCTCGTCATCAAAGCCATGTGTGAACTCGTACTCAGGGTAACCAGCATACGATGTGACACCATCGTACAGAGGTATGAGGAACGCGGGATGGCCGCTTAACTCGGTTAAGTTCTCCGCTTCTCTTAAGCCGCTGTTAAGGCAATAGGATGTCTCTTCCCACTGCCCTCTTGAGGCAGGATAGTGCCAGCTTTGGGGTCCAAGAAAGTGCCAGCTGCCGGTGAAGTCCCACGTATGGGCCACTATGTCGCCGCCTTCGGCCTGATTTGTCTTCCTAATGTCCATCTCTGACGCAAAATAGGGGAACTCCGGAATGCCGAGCCATGGCTTGTTATTCGATACCTGGCCCCAGTGGAGGTTCAGACCCAGCTGCATGAACGTCGGCGTGTACCCGGGATCATAAGGATGACGCATAATCACTCGTGCCGCGCGAGCGTCGCTAGGGTCGGGCAATAGGCTTCGCACATTCGAGAGCCCCTCACCATACTCTTTGACACGCTCCTCGACGTTCAACGTGGGAGTATCAGGGAATTCAGGTACCACGCCGTCGCCAAAGTGGCGATGGTAGCCAAGGAGTCTCTGGAACAGAGGGCTGTAGGGGTTGTATTGATCGACAGGAAGGCGGTAATCGAGGGGGATCCCCGTGGCGTGCATGGTCGGTTCGGCCTCCAACTCGTTGAAAGGGCTCAGACGCAGCACGATCCAGTCATCTTCTATCACCGCGAAGTAACGGTAGAACAACTCATCGCCGGCTCGCCACGTCGCGATGTAGCTCCCGGCCGCCTCGGGCCGGTACGCAATCGAAGCACGCCCGTCGGTGAAGGTGAGGTCAAGATGCTGCGCTTCCAAACTGTCTAGCCACGCGAGATCACCGCCGGCAACAAAGGCCTCCCCCGGGTTGGCTCGCTCGAGATATTGGGGGAAGATATTGAGACCCCCAGGTCTGATTCCTGGTGGCAAGAAAAACCTGAACTCTATGCGTTCCCCAAGCTTTAATAGCCTCGAACTCGTGGTCCACTGGGGCATTTGCAGAAGGGTCTTATCCATCACTCCTCTCCTTTGAGACCCATGATCGAGCCGATTGTCGCCCAGACAGTAGGTCATGGACATGCAAGACTCAGGAGTACCCCTCCGGCAAGCCCGTACCTAATCGACATGCGAGCCTGAAGCTCATCGGGTGTCGCCAGCTTACGGCCAAGACACATTCAGTCGGCCGGTCCGCGTCATCTCTGTATTATCTACTGGCTCGCCTCGATCTGCGTATATCGTCAGGTCAAGATAATGGTCTACGGGGAGCGAGAGGCGCAAGGTACTGAGCAGGCAGCTAGTTCGACATCTCGTGGACATCATCTCCAACAGGTCCTGTCCCTTACCCCAGACTGCCCGACACTCCACCCAGCCTGTGGCTATGTCCACCCCCGTCAGGGTGTTCAGGTAAAACCCCTCTGTCGTGTCCCCACAATGGGCCACCCGGTTCCGCTTCAGGGTCTGGTGATAGCGCTCCAGCTTGCCGTTGGTCTGAGGATGGAACGGTGTCGACAGTATGTGCTTGACGCCCACCATTCTCAGATAGTCCCTGAAGGCTCTTGAGACATAGCCGGGGCCGTTGTCGCTCAGCAGCCTGGTCCGATCTGCCATCGGGACCCGGTCCAGCCGTCCTGTCCACGGTCTCCTGGCCCACCGGCTTCAGAGGGACATGACCTCCGACTCTCTCATAGAGGTGGGGCCAGGAGACCGTAACTTCGACCAGGTCCGTAAGCATCTTTCGCCTCCCTTTCTGTCCGACGCCCTGAAGCCTAAGGGGGCCCTATTCGCACACCACGCCGTCGCCGTCCGTGTCGTTCATGTACTGATAGGCCGGGTGTCCACGTCGAACCGGCGCGATACCGTGGGCACGGGCCTCAGCGCACGTGATCCGGCCGTTCCCGTTGTCGTCCCACAGGGCCAGAGGGTCCACGTCAGGGGCGGGAGTGGGAGTTGCCGAGGTAGTTGGAGTTGTTGAGTCTCCGGGCGCGAGCACAACCAGAAGGGTCGACTCGCAACCGGCTAGAATCCCGTCTATCGCGTCCGCCTCGGCACGGTCGATAGTGAGGCCGTACTCCCGGCGCACCTGCACGACACGGTCGACGTACCAGCATCGGTTCAGCTCCGGAAGCCATTCGGCCACGTCCTTGTCCACTTTCTGGTGGCGGTTCACGCTGGGAGACGCCAGCGTGAGGTTCAGGAGGTCGGATGCGAACTCTGACCGGGTTGCCGAGTCTGCCGCGCACAGGCCGCTGTCGTGGGCCTCCGAGCGGGCGACTATATGCTCGATGTCCGTCTCCCTGATGCTTTCGAACCAACGCCCTGTGTAGGGCCGTAGACGCCGCCCAACTCCTCAACGATCTTGGGTTCGACTGACGGTGAGTATGGATAGTCATCCGGGTCGTAGGGCGAGCACCGTTCCTCGGGCGCGACGGTGATCCCACGCCAAAGTATCGAGACCTGCGTGGGTCGCTGCGTTGGCGCAAGGGTGGGAGTCGCGGTGGGTCTCGGGGTTGCCATGGGAGTAGGCGTAGGCTCGGGTATGGGTGTTGGAGCAGGCATCGCCGTTGCGGTAGGCTCCGGTACCGTTGTGGGAATCCCCGTCGGGAGTGGAGTTGCTACTTCTGTTTGTTCCTGGGCCTGGTACGCGGTCGGCGTCAGCCTGGGCTCATTACCTGTCGGTCCCGCGGTCTCTGGTTGAGAGGTGGCTAGGGGTGTTACGACGGCCGTGGTAGCTGGGTCTGAGCAGGCGACTAGGACCAGTAGGGCCAAAAGGGCCGTCAATAATTGAGCTTTCAAGATGCCGGGGCTCCTTCCTTACGGGCTATCACTTCAGGGCCGTCGTTGGCGGAGGAGTTGACCAGCGTAGACACCTCGTACAACTCCATAGAGTCATGGGGATGGGAAGCCAGCACGCTGCTGAGTGCGCTAGGGTCTTCGACACCCCTGTCCAACCAGAACCCTTCCATATCTCTGGCCAGGATCACCGGCATCCTGTCGTGTATTGGGCTTAGCAGATCGTTCGCCGCAGTTGTGATGATGGCGCATGACGGGATGCGGTTACCGTCCGGGCCTCGCCACACCGACCACAGCCCCGCGAAGGCGAAGGGCTCTCCCGACCGCATGAAGATACGCATAGACCTCTTAGCATTCCCAACCCGCTGCCACTCGTAGAAGCCGTCCGCGAGCACCAGGCACCGCCTGCGCCTCAGCGCGTCCCGGAAGGCGGGTTTCTCGGCAACGGTCTCCGCCCGGGCGTTGATCATCCGGGCCCCGATCTTCGGGTCCTTGGCCCAATGGGGAATCAGGCCCCAGCGCATGAACCCTGCGCGCCTCGGCTCTCCCCCCACAACGGTCAATACGTCTTGGGTTGGAGTGACGTTGTACTTCGACTCGAATGCCAGCCAATCGCCGTCGAACTCAAACCGCCGTGCAAGCTCTCCCAGGTCCGCTATCAGACTGTATCTTCCGCACATCTCGTGCTTATCATGAACCTTTGGCGATGCCGGCGCAATCGCTGTACACTGGGATAGACGTCAGCGCCAGTCGTGGGAGGCGGGCATGGTCACTCCTGACCCGACCGCACGCACGTCCGCCGCGATGATGTTCGTGGTCCCGTCCCACCTCGACACCCGGCCAGAGACCTCCATGACCTGGCTCTTGAGCTCCCTGCGGCGTTTGGCGAACAGGTCGCGCCAGACGATCACTTGGACGTCGCCCGTCTCGTCCTCGATGGTCACGAACACCGTGCCGTCCCGCCCGCGCGGGTGCTGCCTCGCCACGGGCCAGCCGGCCACGGTGACCAGTTCGTCGTCTCCGCACCGCTCCACGTCCACCGTGGGGAGCACGTCGGGACTGAGACCGGGCCTGACGAACTCCATCAGGTGCCCCCTGGGATAGACGTCCATCACCCGGTACTCGCCCATCATCTTCTCCCGCTCCGTGAAATCGGGCAGCCGGGGCACGCCGTCATCCATGGTGACCGGTAGCGCCGCCTGCCCGTTGCGGGATGGGCGGGTATGTAGCCCCGCTTCCCACAGGGCCTCCCTCCGGTTGTGGGCGATGCCGTCGAACGCTCCGGCCATCGCCAGCGACAGAACGGCCTGCTGCTTCAGTCCCGTCCGCCGCACCAGGTCCCCCGCGGTAATGTAGGGACCGTGCCGCTCTCTCTCCTCCACGATGAGTTTTGCCGACTCCGCACCAACATCCTTGATCAGCTGAAGGCCCAGCCGCACCGAGCCGCCCTCAGGAGCGCAACCCGTCCGGCTCCCGTTGACGCATGGGTTCAGGAATGGCGCCCCGAAGCGCCTTGCGTCCTGCTTCAACGTCTCCATCGGGTAGAACCCCATCGGCTGGTTGTTGATCAGCGCGACGAAGAACTCCAGCGGGTGGTGGCGCTTGAGCCACGCGGCCTGATACGCGGTCACGGCGAAGGCGTGGGAGTGGGACTCTGGGAACATGTAGTGGCCGTTGATCTTGCCGAATATCTTCCTCGCCGTTTCATCGGGGACGCCGTTGCGCCGCGCTCCTTCCAGGAACCTCTCCCAGTGCATGGCAATCAGGTGCTCGCTATTGGGCCTCGCGAAGGCGCGGCGCACCTCATCGGCCTCCGTCGCAGTCATGCCGGCCACGTCCTCGATGAGCTGGACGACCTGCTCCTGCCACACGATGACCCCGTAGCCACGCTCCAAGGCGCGCCTCTCCAGCGGGTGGTCGTACTCCCACTTCGCCCCGTGCCTGTAGCGCTCCACGAACTGGGATACGGCGCTGCCCTGTACGCCGACGCCGGGCCGGATGAGGGCGACCTGGTAGGCGAGGTCGAGGAGGTTGCGAGACTTCAGACGTTGCGCCATCTTCAGCTGCGCGGGGGACTGGAGCAGGAAGACGCCTTTGGAGAGCCCCGCATTGATCATGTCGTAGACGTTGGTGTCCTCAGGGTCGATCCTGCTCAGGTCTGGTCGCTTTCCCTCCCGCGCCTCCACGAGGTCGAGGACCTCCTCGATCTGGTCGAGCACGGGCAGTGAGAGGATGTCTATCTTGGCGAATCCGGCGTCGGCGACGCTATCCTTGTTCCAGTCCATGATGTAGCGTCCGTCCATCGCCCCCGCCCTCATGGGCACCATCTCCGGTATGGGAGAGCTGCTGAGCACCATTCCGCCGACGTGCTGGCTGAGCCCCTTTGGAGCGTCCATCAGCTGGGGGGCGAGCGCGACCAGGTCGCACCATCCCGGTGCGTTCACTCTGTCCCTGAAGTCCGGGAGCTGCGCCATCTCGTCCCGCAGGTCTGCGGCGTCGTGGGAGTGCAACTGCTTAGAGAGCAGGGAGAGATGTTCCTGTGGGAGCCCCAGGGCCTTGCCCAAGTCCTGGATGATGCCCTTCACCTTGTAGGTTGTCAAGGGCGGCGAGATATTAGGACAGGTGGCGGAGCAAAAGTGTACCAGTCGGGCATTGATGACCAGCGATTCTGTCCTACCTAACTGGGCAGCAAATATGTCACCCGAGGACGGGGCCTGCGGGAGCCCTCAGCGGGGAGTGAGCGTCGAGGGGGCTATGCGTCAGGGGGATCGTCGCCAGAACGGACCGCGGCGCCCGTCCTGCTCTGTCTGAGTCGGTAGCTCTCCCCGTTCATCTCCAGGATGTGAACGCGGTGAGTGAGACGGTCCAGCAGGGCGCCGGTCAGCCTCTCCGAGCCGAAGACCTCCGTCCACTCGTCGAAGGGCAGGTTGGTGGTGACCAGGATCGACCCTCTCTCGCAGCGCTGGCTGAAGACCTCGAAGAGGAGCTCAGCGCCGGTCTTGGAGAGCGGGACGAAGCCCAGCTCGTCGATGATCAGAAGCTTGAGCCGGGCCAGCCTCTTCTGAAGGTTGAGCAGCCGCCGCTCGTCCCTGGCCTCGATCAGCTCGTGGACCAGGGAGGCGGCGGTGGTGAAGCCGACCGACAGCCCTCTCTGGCAGGCGGCGAGCCCCAGGCCGAGGGCGACATGGGTCTTGCCGGTGCCGCTGTTGCCGACGGCGATCACGTTCTCACGACGGTCGACGTACTCGCATCGCGCCAGCTGCATGACCAGGTGCTTGTTCACCGACGGCATGGCCAGGAAGTCGAAGGTGTCGAGACTCTTGACCGCGGGGAAGCGTGTAGCCCTGATCCTGCGTTCCACCATGCGGTGATGGCGGTCTATCAGCTCGAGCTCCGAGAGCCTAAGCAGGTAGCCGGTATGGTCGACGTCCTCTGCGGCACACAGAGAGGCCACCTTGCCGTACTCCCTCAGGAAGGTCGGCAGCTTCAGCTCCTTCAGGTGGTGCTCCAACAGCACCGTCGACCTGTCGCTCACCGCCCGTCTCCCGCCATGAGCGCCATGTAGTCGCTGGCAGATGTCGTTGTCACGGTGACTCTGGGCAGGTAGGGATACAGCTCCAGGTCGAGTCTCTGGGGTCGTCCCTCGATCCTGCACAGCACCAGGTGCTTGACGGCGTCGAAGCTTATAGCGCCGAGCCTGAGGGCATCGCGCACCCTCGCACACCTCCTCCCTGCGGAACTCCTCCATCAGCCGCAGCACCTGCACGAACTCCCGCTTGCCGCGCCTGCCCATACGCGACTCCAGCAGCCTCCTCAGCACGCCGAACTCCTCCGGCAACTCCCATCCGGCCAGGGGTGCGGCCTGGTCCAGGGCCCCGACCTTGCGCTCCAGCAGCGGCAGATAGTGGATGGGGTCGAAGACGAAGTCGTCGCGCTCGTAGGACCGCCTGTGCCTGGCTATCACCTCCGCTCCGCAGCTGATCACCACCTCTCCCACGTAGCCTCGCACCACCACCTCCATGTGACCGTAGGCCACGGGCACCGAGTAGTCGTTGGTCCGGTATCTCACAAGCGACAGGGAGCTGACGCGGCTCACGTGCTTGTCGCTGGCGTCGTAGGGTGTGGCCGGGAGCGGCAGCAGCGCCTCCAGATCACGCTCCATCCGCCGGCCTATCGTCTCATCGTGCCCTCGCAGCCGTCTCCCCAGCCGCTCCAGGCACCTCTCCTCGAGATATGCGTTGAGAGCATCGAAGCTCTCGAACGACGGTATGGGGACCAGGAAGTTCCGGCGAGCGTATCCCACCAGACCCTCGACCTTGCCCTTGTCGTTACCCCTGCCGGGGCGACCGTACCGGTCCTCGAACAGGTAGTGGGACTGCAGCTCCGAGAAGACGCGGGTGCGCTTCCTCCGGCCGTCTCCCAGGATCCTCGCCACGGCCAGCCTCGTGTTGTCGTAGACGATGCTCCGGGGTACGCCGCCCAGGAAAGAGAAGGCCGAGACGTGGCCGTCGCAGAACGCCTCCGTCGTCTCCGCGGGATAGGCCTTGACGAAGCATGCGTCGCTGTGGGGGAGGTACAGGACGAGGTAGTGGATGGTCTGCTCCACTCCGCCGATCACCGCCTTCGCCTGCCCGAAGTCGCACTGTGCATCTCCGGGAGGATGAGTGAGCGGGACATACATCTCCCGTGTCCGGCGCCGGTGCTCGCGCACGTAGTCCTTGACTATCGTGTACCTGCCGCCGAACCCGTGCTCGGCTCTCAGCCGGTCGTAGATCCGCTTCGCCGTGTGACGCTGCTTCTTCGGGAGGCTCCGGTCCTCCTCGAGGATCCGGTCGATCACACCCCGGTACGGGTCCAGCTTCGGTCGGCGTGCCGGTGACTGCCGGCGGTACCCGGGAGGCACCGAGTACCTCAGCATCTTGCGCACCGTGTCCCGGTGCAGTCCGAACACACGCGCCGCCTCGCGCGTGCTCATCCCCTCCACCATGCAGGCCCGGCGCACCCGTGCGTACAACTCCACCCTGTACATCCTCTACACCCTCCATCGTGTTACAGCTAACACGATGGAAAGCGACGGGTGGTCCAGTTTTCAAGCGCCACTCCTCAACGCTCGCCCCCGCCTGCACGGTCCATTATTACTCCGCCGTTTACAACAAAACTCGCGGCCCCAGTATAGAACCGTAATGTGGTAAAAACAGTGGTAAAAGTGGCGATAGCCATGAATAAACATACGGAATAAGTAGTTAGGGGCTTAATAACTACTTATTCCGTAAACATATGTGTAAACAGTGTAGTACGACTCCGGCCTTCGGCACCATTTTCAATCTCCGCGACTCCTCCAAAGACCTAGGGTCTGCTCACATCTCATTAGGAGCATCATTGCAGCTGGTACGAAGATGGGGGTAAGTCCGGTCCGCTATCAACTCCATACAGACGGTTCGTGCAGAGGCAGGAGGCAGGCCACCTGCTCGACCTCCCGGGTCAAGCCGATATGGAAGAGTGCGTCGCCTTCGTGCGCGAGGGGCAGGTTGGTTCGGCCCACTATCACGCCATCCACAGGCGATCTGATATCGGTATCCGCCTCGCCCAGGGGATCGGAAACGACAGCGAGTATATCTCCGGCCTCTATCTGCGCGCCTATCGACTGCTTTTCCCTGACCACGCCGCTGGACGGTGCCCTCACCCAGCTACTCGAGCGCAGAATCAGGGGAGCGCGCGGATCACCATCGCGTCTTCTGACGGGCAGCATGCCGAGGTCCTGCATGACCCGGACCACGCCCCTTACCCCGGCTCGGATAGCAGTTTCGTCGAAGCGGAGCGCTTCGCCGGCTTCGTAGGCGATCACGGGAACGTTTCGCTCGTTGGCCGCGGCGCGCAGGCTTCCCTCCCTGTATGTGGCGTTCAACACGAGAGGGGCGCCAAATGCGCGCGCCATGCGCTCAGCTGCGGGATTGTCCAGATCGACGCGAACTTGCGGAAAGTTCTCCCTATGCACGGCGCCGGTGTGAAGATCGATGCCGTGAGTAGAGTTTGAGAGGACCTGGTCGAGGAACATCTTGGCGAGGCGGGCGGCCAGGGAGCCTCTGGCGGACCCTGGGAAGGAGCGGTTGAGGTCTCGCCGGTCCGGCAGATACCGACTGAGGTTCAGAAAGCCGGGCACATTCACTATTGGAACTGCGATCAGAGCTCCTTTGACGCGCCTTAAGGCGCCCAGCTTCATGATCCGCCGTATGATTTCGACTCCATTGATCTCATCGCCGTGCAGGGCAGCCGAGACGAACAGTACCGGCCCATCCCGGGGGCCGTTGATTATGTGCACAGGCATCGTTATTGGGACACTGGTCGACAGATCTGCGATCGGCAGGTCTACTTGGGCCCGATACCCGGGGGTGACTTCTACCTCGCCTACTCTGATGGCTTCGGATGACCTATCGGCGGGGGTGCTCATCGACCAGTCCCTACCCCTGCGTCCCAGTAGGCATGGGTTTGGCATGCGTCTCCAGGAACGCAACTATACGATCTGCGATGTCGATCCCCGTCGACTGTTCGATTCCCTTCAGGCCTGGGGTCGAGTTCACCTCTATGAGCACCGGTCCGCGACTGGATCGAAGCATGTCTACGCCGGCTACGTTTAGTCCCAATGCTCTACAGGCGCGCACTGCGATCGAACGCTCTTCCGGCGTGATCCTGATCTTCTCGGCTGTGCCTCCACGATGAAGGTTGGAGCGAAACTCGCCCGGTCCGCTCTGGCGCTTCATCGCACCAACCACGCGGTCGCCTACGACGAAAGCTCGAATGTCTGCTCCGTCCGCCTCCTTGACGAATTCTTGAACCAGTATGTTGATCTTGGCCCCTCGAAAAGCCTCGAATGTGCTTTTTGCCGAGGGCATGGTCTCGCCAAGCACAACTCCCAATCCCTGAGTCCCTTCCACCAGCTTGATGACGACGGGTGGCCCACCGACCATGCGGATCAGCTCCTCCGCTCGGCGCGCAGAGTTTGCGAAACCGGTAACCGGCAAGCCAATCCCCAGGCGAGACATGATCTGCAGCGCCCAGAGTTTGTCGCGGGCGCGGCCTATGGCGACTGATTCATTCAGCGGCCACACTCCCATCATCTCGAACTGGCGCAACACCGCCAGCCCGTAGAAAGTTATCGACGCACCGATGCGCGGAATCACCGCATCGTAGCCGGCAAGGACGGCGCCCCTGTAGAGCAGCTGCGGTCTGCGAGATGTGATGTTTACGTAGCACTGAGTGGTGTTGACTACGTCGATGTGGTGACCCCTGGTCTCTGCGGCCTCCACGAGACGCTTATGGCTATAGAGATTAGCATTGCGCGCCAGCATTGCGATTTTCACTTGACCACCCCGCCAGCCTCGAGGCCGTCTATATCCTAGAAGGAACCATCGACAGCTCCCGTTAGATTCCTGCCTGCGCGAAATGAGGCCGTAGGATCGACTATCAGTCGGTCCCGCATCGCTTCTCGGCCGATGATCATGGGGAACTCCATGGAGTCACGATTGGTGAGACTCAACTCTATCGGCCAACAGCTGGGACCTATCTGAAGGCTCGTACATATTATGTACCGACGCTCGCGTGTACCGCTTGAGTTCGTCACCCATCGCTGATCGCTGAGCGGCGCCTCGCAGACCACGGACGCGACCTTGTCTCGCTGCATGGAACGGACGTGAAAGCGTATCCACTGCCGACCGTCGACCATGCTAAGGCTGAGGTCCCAGGCATGCAATGCGGAGGTCTTCGCACCCGTATCAAGCTTAGCCTTGATTGCGGCAATGCCAAGGCATGGCAAGGATACCCATTCCCGCCAGCCGAGTATTCGTCTATGGGTGACGTCAGAACTCACCGAATTGGACAACCGCTTAGCTGCCCGCAGCATAGCGACCAGAGCACAGAGGCGCAAGAGGAGCGGGCAGCACGTAACTGTTCAGACTACGTGAGAGATGCGGGTAGTTGGCGGGACGGAGAGAAGGTTCTTTCCTCTTCCCCCGTCCGCGGGGGAAGATTGAGATGGGGGGGCCCCTCTCAACTCTGAACAGTTACGGCAGCACCCACGCGCGCCGTGTACTATAATCTGGTCTCGTCAAGCTCCGCGTCGACCGAAGACGCCAGACCGGAGGAATTGGATATGGCGATACAGACCGCGTCCATGCTCAAGCGAAAGAGCCATGTCGTTAGCGACGGTCCCGACCGGGCCGCCGCGAGGGCGATGCTCAGGGCCGTCGGGCTCACCGACGAGGACATGGACAAGCCCTTCGTCAGCGTCGGCAACCTCGCCAGCGACGTCACCCCCTGCAACGTCCATCTGACCAGACTGGCGCGCAAGGTCCACGAGGGGGTCAGGGGCGCCGGGGGCGTGCCCTTCATGTTCGGGACCATCACCGTCAGCGACGGCATATCGATGGGCACCGAGGGGATGAAGGCGTCGCTCGTCAGCCGCGAGGTGATCGCCGACTCGATCGAGACGGTCAACTTCGCCGAGAGTATGGACGGCACCATCGTCGTCGCCGCGTGCGACAAGAACATGCCCGGCGCGATCATGGCGATGGCCCGCCTGAACATCCCCTCTCTCTTCGTATACGGCGGCGCTATCCTCCCGGGAAATCACAGGGGCGAGGATATCAACGTCCAGGACATGTTCGAGGCGGTCGGCGCTCACGCGCAGGGCAAGATCACCCTCGACGAGCTCCTCGCCATGGAGCGCGTCGCCTGTCCGGGAGAGGGCGCCTGCGCCGGGATGTTCACGGCGAACACGATGGCGTCCGCGATAGAGGCGATGGGGATGTCGGTCCCCGGAGCGGCCTCCGTCCCCGCGGTCGACCCGAGGAACGAGGCTATCGCCGCGGGGGCGGGCGCGGTGCTGTACAACCTGCTCGAACGGGACATCAAGCCGCGCGACATCATCACGAGAGAGTCTCTGGAGAACGCGATCACCGTCGTGCTCGCGATGGGCGGCTCGACCAACGCGGCGCTGCACCTGCCGGCGATCGCGCACGAGGCTGGCGTCCCTCTGGAGCTCGACCTGTTCGACCGGCTGAGCCGTCGCACCCCGTACCTGACCGACCTGCGCCCGGCGGGCCGGTACGTCATGGCCGACCTCGACAAGGTCGGCGGCGTCCCGGTCGTCATGAAGGAGCTGCTCGACGCGGGGCTGCTGCACGGCGGCGCGATGACCGTCACCGGCAGGACGGTTGCCGAGAACCTGGCGGAGATTGGGCCGCCCGCCCCGGACGGCCGGGTCGTCCACTCGGCTTCATCCCCGCGCAGCCCGACGGGCGGGCTCGTGATACTGAAGGGGAACCTGGCGCCGGAGGGCGCCGTCCTCAAGGTCTCCCCCGGCAAGAGCGCCGGCCACGAGGGGCCGGCCCGCGTGTTCGACGGAGAGCGGGCCGCCTTCGAGGCCGTTACCGGCGGCCGGATAGAGCCGGGTGACGTCGTGGTCATCCGGTACGAGGGGCCGAAGGGCGGACCCGGCATGCAGGAGATGCTCGCCGTAACCGGCGCGATCATGGGACAGGAGGGGCTTGGGAACAGCGTGCTGCTGATGACCGACGGACGCTTCTCGGGGGCGACTCACGGGCCGATGATCGGGCACGTGGCGCCGGAGGCGGCGGTGGGCGGACCGATCGGGCTGATACGCGACGGCGACATCATCTCGTTGGACATAGAGCGTCGAGACCTGAGCGTCAGGCTGTCCAAAGAGGAGATCGACCGCCGCGGGCGCGAGTGGATACCCCCCGTTCCGAACTACACGACGGGCGTCATGGCAAAGTACGCCAAGCTCGTCTCGTCGGCGTCGGTGGGCGCTGTGACGACGTAGCGCGCCAGTGCGGTATGCCTCCAGTTGCTACCGGGTGAGTAGGGAGCCCTCGGACATCTCCTTCAAAGAGAAGCGCCGGTGGTTTCAGCCCAGATCCCCCACCTCCGCGTTCAGCGCCATATCTATCAGCCATCACCCCGTAGGGGCTGGTTTCAAACCAGCCCTCCCCTTGCCTCAGAGCGTCACCGTCATTTAGGTGGGGAATTTTGGTTCAAGCAGGTGCCTCGACAAGCGGTTCGATGGCGCTGACGTCGGTCTTTGCGCGGGTCACGTCCAGGTCGTACATCCGCTGAAGGTTCAGCCAGAAGTCGGGAGTCATCCCCAAGGCCTGTCCGATTCGCAGCGCAGTGTCCGCGGTGATGGACCTGCGGCGGTGGACGATATCGTTGATGCGTATGGGGGGCACTCCTATCGTCTTAGCCAGGCGGTACTGGGTGATGCCCAGCTCCGCCATGATCTCAGCCAGATGCTCTCCTGGGTGGATCGGTTCGGCGGCGGTCATAGGCTTCCTCCTCAGTGGTATAGTAACAGCTACGGGAGGAGAGTGATGTCAACGTTCAAGGCCAACGCCTTCTTGCTGGAAAATCTTCTGAGCGATATTGAGAAAGGCGACATTCAGCTACCGGACTTTCAGCGGGGATGGGTATGGGACGACGCTCGGATCAAAGATCTGTTGGTCAGTATCTCACGCGGCTTTCCCATAGGCGCCGTAATGACTCTCGATGCGAGCGGAGGTATCCAGTTCGTGAGCAAACTGATCGAGGGGGTGGCTGAGGACGGCAAGGCCGGCCCGGCGGAATATCTTCTGGACGGTCAGCAGCGGCTCACCTCTCTGTATCAGGCGTTGCGGCATAAGGACGCCGTGGCGACACGGAACCGGCCCGGCAGCCGAAAATCATCAAGTTGTGGTACTACATCGACATGCAGAAGGCGCTGGATCCATTGGCCGACCGCGATGACACGATCTTTAGTGTTCCAGCAGACAAGGTCGTGAGGGCCAATTTCGGGCGGGATGTGGTTCTGGATCTGTCCGCGCCGGAGCTCGAGTTTGAGCATCACATGATACCCACCGAGAATGTAATGAACGGTATGGCGTGGGGTTCAGGTATGCTCAATACTGGCAGGGGCGCAGTGATCATCCCCACGGCAACGCGTTCGACTTCTTCAATAAGTTCAATAGTGCCGTGCTGGACAACTTCAGCCAGTACCAGGTGCCTGTGATCAGTCTGGGAAAGGAAACTCGCAAGGAGGCCGTCTGCACGGTATTCGAGAAGGTCAACACGGGTGGCGTGACCCTGAGCGTGTTCGAATTGGTGACCGCATCTTTCGCCGCCGGTGACTTCCGGCTGCGTGACGACTGGTCAAAGCGCGAAGGTCGGATGCATTCCGCTTTCGGAGTCCTTCAGGGAATCACCGGAGACCAGTTCCTTCAGGCGGTTACGCTACTGGCAACGCAGGCGCGGCGTAGGAAGGCCGAATCAGACGGGAGGCCGTCGAATCTGTTACCTGGCATCGACTGCAGGAGAGCGAGCATCCTGGATCTGCAACTCAGCGAATACAGGAAATGATTCACTCGTAAAAAGTCATGGGCGAGGGTATTGGGAAGTGAGGGATAATAGGATCGGAGAGAGTGGAGGAGTGAACGCTGAGGAGTAGGTGGACGATGTTTCAAGCCCGGGAACCGCAGGAGAGCCTGTGGCAGTCGGAGTTTCTGATCACACCGAGGAAGGCGAAGCTGATGCGTAGGAGCTGGGCGGAGGTATTCCGGAACGAGGCTCTGGTTCTGATAGAGGAGGAGCGGTTCGCTCCGCTGTACAGCCCGGACATGGGCAGGCCCAATCGCGCCGTGCAGACGGTGCTGGGAGTGCTGGTGCTCAAGGAGATGTTCGATCTGACGGACATGGAGGCGTTGGAAGAGTTGGAGTTCAATCTGCTGTGGCACCACGCGCTGCGGCTGGAGATGGAGGAGGCGCACCTTGCCCAGAAGACGCTGCACAACTTTCGTGTGCGGTTGATGGAGCACGACGGCGGGCGATTGGCCTTCTGTGAGACGACGGACCGGATGATAGAGGCCCTGGGACTGCGGACAGGCAAGCAGCGCCTGGACTCGACGCATGTCATGAGCAATATCGCGGTGTTGACGCGGTTGGGTCTGTTCTGCGAGACGGTCCGGGTGTTCCTGCTGGCGGTGAGCCGTGAGCACCCCGGTCTGGGAGAAGGGATTGGGGATGGTCTGGCACAGCGGTACCTGAAGGAGACCGGAGAAGCATCGAGGTACGAGGACGCACGTTCAGGTGAGGGGCGTCGCCGGCTGTCGGTGTGTGCGCGAGACGTGTACCGGCTGGTGGATAGGTTCCGCGGGACGGCGGTGGCGGATATGGAGGAGTACGGTCTGTTGGAGAGGCTTTTGCATGAGCAGTGCCGCGTGGGCCGTCACAGGGACGGTCGTCCCAGCGCCGATGACGACGATGCGGCAGAGGGGAAGGTGCCGATCGCGCTGAAGGAGGCGAAGGAGGTGCGGTCGAGCTCTATGCAGACGCCGCACGACCCGGCGGTGACCTACAGCGGACACAAGGGGAAGGGGTACGAGGTGCAGGTGTCTGAGACGTGCGAAGAGGGGAACGCCGTGCAGATGATCACCCACGTGGAGGTCACGCCATCGAGCGATGGCGACGCCGGTGTGACGGTGGGGGTGATCGATGAGTTGAGAGAGCGAGGGATAGGCCCTTCGGAGCTGTGGTGCGACACGTCGTATGGTTCTGGCCGGAACGGATGGGAGGCGGAGCGCAGGGGGACGGAGTTGGTGAGCCCTGTCGGGGGCCGGGCGCCAGCGGAGGCCGATGAGAATGATGGGCTGGTCAGGCTGACGGCTGCTGACTTTGACATCGACGTTACGGCAAGGAGGGCTGCGGTGTGTCCTGCGGGACATGAGGCCGTGTCCGAGTACGAGGATGAAGAGGCTCCCGAGCGAGTGGAGATGCACTTCGCCCGGGAGGTGTGTGAGCCCTGTTCGCTGCGTTCCCGGTGTCCTGTGAGGTGGCGTCGTCGCCCTGAGCTCGGGGGAGAGTGGTCGCCGAGTGGAGCCTACGTGCTGAGTGCGGACCTCGCCAGGGTGAACATCGGACGTAGGCGGCGGGCCGAGTCGGATGGACAATGGCGTAAACGGTACGGGTTGCGTGCGGGGATAGAGGGTACGAACTCAGAGTTGAAACGGCGCCATGGTCTTGGCCGCCTACGAGTACGTGGAGGAGAGAGGGTCCGGCTCGCCGTCTACCTCAAGGCCCTGGCGTGTAACATCAAGCGAATGGTCCGGGCACGGCTGACCGAGATGGACGAGATGTTGGTCCCACCGGCTGCCTTGGCGCCCGATCCCACCGCTGCATGAGGCTACAGGAGCCGTTGCGAGCCCGCTGATGCCTACCAGGACGGGGTATGGCGCACCACAACTACCTCATCGGCCGCAACACAAGCCCCGACCGGAACAAAACCAAATCCCTCGCCTAACCGCCCTCACGCCGCAGAACCAACCCGAAAGGCCCTTGTTACGAGGGAATCAGCTATAGTTTTTGCCCACAATCCAGTAGAGTTCTGTTGTCTGCTTCCCATCTGGTGCTAGTCGTCAGGACCATTCGACAGCTTTACGTCCTTGTGCTGTCCTCAATCTGTTGGCTCATCTACAGCGACCATACGATCATTAATCGGATAGCCGAGGGACGCCCTAAGCTTGAGAGATAAGGAGGGGAGATCAGATGACCGCGTCCAACGATAGGTATGACCTACTTCTCAAGGGTGGTCACGTGATCGACCCTGCCAATCGTCTGGATGGTCGCGCCGATGTGGCAGTCAGGAACAGCATGATTGCCGAGATAGGGGGTAAAATTCCCTCCACCGTGGCATCACAGAGTGTGAACGTGGCGGGCCTCTACGTCACTCCAGGTCTGGATGAAACGTCCTGAGCTTGGCAATCTCTCCGTCGGTGCCCAGGCGGACATCGCGGTGCTGGAGTTGGAGGAGGGTGAATTCGGTTTCATAGATTCGGGGTTAGCCAGAATGCGCGGCGACCGGCGCCTTAACTGCCAGATGACGATCCGGAATGGAGAGATCCTGTGGGACGTCAACGGCATCTCGCGCCCCGATTTCGAAGAGCTAGGTGACTACATCAGGCTGGATGGTCAGGACTACTCCGAGTACCATGACTGGACCGGATACGACAACGCATAGGCCGTCGCGGGTCGTGGAGCAGACCCAGTGGGAAGATGACGACGACTAGTGGGTGAAGAGGCTCGGGGTGCAGCGCATGAATGCGATCCCGGTGCCGGACAACTGATCCAAATTCCGCCCACCATCCCGCGCGAACTATCCTTTGGGGGTTAATGCCGAGTTCATAAACCGCTCAAGTGATCGGAGGCAGTTCAGAAAGGAAGGCGAGGTAGACCATTGGCGAACGACGGGAGTACCCCTCAACCCGGAACGGAAGAGAGTGCGCAGCCTAACCTGCTGCGGAGGATTGAGCGGCACATCCAGAGCAGGACGCTGGCCGGGCTCATCGATCTGGTGCCGTTGCTCGTAACGATGATCGTCCTCGTGTTCATCATCGACCGCGCCGACAGCTTCATCAAATCGCTTGGGTTCGTCGAGGATAGACCCTGGGACTTTCCGGGGATCGGACTGATCGTCCTGGTCGTCGTGTTCTATCTTGCCGGACTGGTGTTAGCCACCGGATTCGGCCGGAGGGTCATGGAGTTCAAGGACGCGGCTCTGGGTGTAGTCCCTATCGTCAGAACGATCTTCGGTGTCACGCAGCAGGCCACGACTGTGCTCACTTCGGAGTACAAGTTCAGCAGAGTCGTCTTCCTGGAGTGGCCCCGCGAGGGGATGGCGGCGATGGGCTTCGTGACCGGACGCGTATTCTCCGCCGATCACGCCCAGTCGCTGGTGCTCGTATATATTCCGACGGTCCCCAACCCGACGTCCGGGAACATGGCCCTCGTGGTAGAGGACGAGGTGATGGAGACCGACCTCACCGTACAGGACGCGATGAAGCTGGTCTTCTCGGGCGGCATCGTGCTTCCCAAGACCGTAGCCCTTGCCAGGGTGCCGCGAGAGGAGGGAGGAGACCAGCAGGAGCTTATCGGCCGGTACGAGACGGCGTCAGATTCCGACTAGGCCGGGCGGCCTGCCGAGGGAATCTGGACGATCATCTCGGTGAACTCGCCGGGATCCGACTCCACCTTGATGGTGCCGCCGTGCTGGCGCACGATGTCGCTCGATATCGCGAGTCCCAGCCCCGTGCCCTTGTCCGTCGGCTTCGTGGTAAAGAAGGGGTTGAATATCCTGTCGGCGATTTCGGGAGGGATGCCGTTCCCGTTGTCTCTGATGCGGACCTCGACGTGGTCGTCCACTCGCCGCGTGATAAGCCACAGGGTGGGCATATAGGACGCGTCGCTGTCGGCGCGGCGCTTCTCGTCCGTTGCGTCGCAGGCGTTGCCGACCATATTCAGGAACACGCGGCCCAGATCTTGCGGAACGACCTCCATCTCGCCCACGGCCGGATCGAAGTCCTGCTTGAGATCAAGTTGGAAGTTCGGATCGGTCGCCCGGGCGCTGTGGTAGGCCAGACGGGCATGCTCGTCGACTAGCCTGTTGATGTCGGTGACTTGGATATCTCCCGAGTCGCGGCCCATCATCAGCATGTCGTGAACGATCCGGTCGGCGCGGTCGCCGTGCGACCGGATACGAGTCAGATTATCCGATATGTCCGTCAATATCTCTTCGATGAGCCCGTCCTGGTCCTCACCCGGCTTCTCCTTCGTCTCCTCCATGATCTCCTTGAGCTCGTCGAGCAGGTCCACCGATCCCTCGGAGAAGTTCTTGACGAAATTCAACGGGTTCCTTATCTCGTGGGCGACGCCGGCGGTAAGCTCGCCAAGCGCCGCAAGCTTCTCCCGCATTACGATCTGATCCTGTGCCTTCTGCAGGTCCGCCAGGACGCTCTCGAGCTGCTCGTTCTTATCTTGGAGCTCTTCCGCCAGCTTCTCCACGAGGTTGAGGCGCTGGACCTCCAGGGCGTGGCGCCGGAACACCTCGAGGGCCGCCGCCATATCGGCGACCTCATCCCGGCCGGCGATCTCGATCTGAGCCTCCAGGTCGCCCCCAGCCATCTGGCGCATCCTGTCCGACAGACGCTGAAGGCGATTGAGCAGCACCCGCCCGACGTAGATCCAGGCGATGAGTAGGCCGCCGCCGACGCTGAGCGAGCCGATGACCGCTAGCAGGATACGTCCCAGCAGGATCGCCTGTGCGGACGCCTGCGTCGCTTCACTAACGCTCGCGTTGGCCGCGCTGACCAGGCCGTCCACCTCTCCCACGAGGTCGATGGCGATATCGCGATTGAACGTCAGCAGGTCCTGCTGACGCTCGGTTAGCATGAGCTCCCGTTCCACCAGGTCGAAGCCGCTGCCCTCGGCGAGTCCCAGCTCGGACAGCTGTGCGAAGACCGGTGCGAGGGCGGTGTGGATCGGAGTGCCTTCGAGAGCCGTCAGATTCCGGTCGATGCGACCGAAGGCCGCCTCGAAACGCTCTTGAAGCGGCTCCACCAGAGAGGCGTTGGGAACTATGAAGGCGCTCGCCATCAGCTGCGTCGCGATGTTGGCGTCCGTCTGCAGCTCAGCCAGTCGCCGGTAGCGGCTCACCTCCACCTCTGAGAGATGCTCCGACCTGGGTTTGGGAGACTCTCCGATGTCGCGATAGCCCGTCATCGTATAGAAGAGCTGGTCGTCGATCGCCAGGATCACGGCCCTGTCCAGACGATTCCGCAGCTCCTCGAGCTCCGTCCGCAGCGTCTGGCTGCGCGAGTTGAGTCTGAAGAGCTCTGACCTGTCGCTCTTGATGGCGTCGATGTTCGAGACCAGCATGTCCGCGTGTCCGCGGATGCGCTTGAAGCGTTCATCGTCTGCGCCCCTGCCCTCCAGCAGAGCCATCTGCTCTTCGAAGGCTGACTGGCCGGCTGCGATCTCGTCTGAGACACTGTCGAACTCAGGGATAGTCGTGGCGGCCGTAAGGCTCGGCGCGGCGGCCACCAGCGTGCTGCTATACTCGGCGATCCCGAAGGCGGCCTCCAGTTCGGGAACGCTGCCCTCGTTCACGCGGTTCTGGGCGTCGCCCACCTGGGTGAACGAGAACCACCCGACCAGGCTGGCGGCCGCAGTCAGAGCCACCGCGCCTCCGATCCCCAGATAGAGCTGGGTGGAGATACGGAACCGGCTCTCAAGCAGACGCTTGAGCCTGTCTCTCACTGCTCCTCGCTCCGCAGAGTATCGACGGGATGGTAGAGGCCGTCCTTTCCGATGACGGTCAGGAAGACCTCGTCAGAGCCCTGGTTGTCGGCGTTACCGTCGTAACGAAGCTGGAAGCCGTCGATGTCGATGACGTCGGCGCGGCGCAGGCTCTCGAAGAAGCAGGCCCGGTCGAGCTCGCGGCCGCAGCCATCGAGGGCCGCTATGGTGAGCCGACCGGCCAGGTAGCCTTCGAAGGAGACGAAGCCGGGAACGGCGTCCGGCGCATAGGCCGACAGGGCGCTCAGATAGGAGGCGACGACCGGGAGCGTGTCGTCGGTCGGAAACGGCACCACCTGGGTGACGTATACTCCGGCGCCCGCCGGCCCCAGCTCCTCCGCCAACGCGTTGCTGCCCACGAAGGAGACGGTCATGAAGATCGGGTCCAAACCCGTGTGCCGCGCCCACGAGACGAGAGCCGCCACCGGCTGGTAGGCGCCGATCATGATCACGGCCTCGGGACTCCCCTGGCGCAGATCGAGTAGCGCCGTCTTCACTGAGGTCGTGTTGCGCGGATAGATCCCGACCGCAACCGGCTCCATGCCGCGCCGGCCGAGGGCTAGAAGCGCCCCGTTGTAACCGGCCCGGCCGTAGGAATCGTCCTGGTACATGACGGCGATGCGCTCGATGCCAAGGTCCTCGGTGAGGCGGTCGACCATCTCCTCCGTCTCCTGATAGTAGGAGGCACGCATGTTGAGCACGACATCGTGCAGATCCTGCCCTCTCAGAAACTCTGCGCCGGTGAACGGGGCGATGTAGGGAACGTCCGCCTCCTTTGCCACGGGCGTGGCGGACCGCGATGTCGGCGTGCCCACCGCGCCGATCAACGCAAATACATCCCGTCCGATCAGTTCGAGGGTGTTGGAGACGGCGGCCTCCGGCTCGTAGGCGTCATCCCGGGACGTCAGCTCCAGCAGTCGGCCGTGGACGCCTCCGCGCTGGTTCGCTTCGTGGAAGGCCGTCTCGATGCCGAGACGCATGTTCCTCCCCAGCTCCTGGGCGGGGCCGCTGAAGGCGGCCGACTGGCCGAATAGGACGCGATCGTCGGAGACGCCTGGCGTCCCTGACGAGTCACCGGGGGTCGATGTCGGCGTTGGGGCGATGACGGGACCGTCCCCGTCATCGCCGTTTGCGCAGGCGCCCGCCGCAGCCAGTACGACGGCTATGGCGATGGCAGCGACTCCACGGAGGCCCCCAGACACGACCGACGGGACCCAACGCAGGGAGAGGCCCACCCCATCTGCCGCCAGGCTCTCGTCTGTTGATAGCATCACTTCCTGAAGCGTGTCACGACCGCCTTCAGAGCGGCCAGCTCGGCCAACACTCTGCATGATCAGCTTGTAAGCGCGGAGACCGCCTCTTCTTGAGTACCGTAGGTCTTAATGATCTGATCGAAGCCGCTAATCTGAAAGACCTCCAGGACCGGGTCGGAGAGGGAGCAGACCGCCAGGTTGCCGTCCTGTCTCTGCAGCGTCCTGGCAATCAGCAGAATCACTCGAAGACCGGCGCTGCTGATGTACGTGAGCTGACTCAGATCGATGATCACGGCGCGATCCGTATCTTCGATCGCCGCCTGTAGAGCGTCCTGGAACGCGCGGGCGTTGACGCCGTCGATGCGCTCCTCGGTCGTCGCGACCAGTACACTCCCTTTCCTCTCGGTGCTGATTTCCATCTCGTCTGTCCCCTTAGTGATGTTACGAGCAATCACGTTGCGGGCCGAGCTGACGGTCGTTTCGCCGGTCGGCCTCGCGTGGCTGTTCTGTGCGCGCAGTCTACCAGCATGAGGTCGTTTTGCCGACAGTCTATCAGCAATGGAATGATATGGCAGCCCGACGCCGCAGCCGATACGGGGTTTCGACACTGGCGGTGCGGTGTGGATAGGATGCGCCATCTTATGATACGGTCATTGCCGTGGAATTCGATATCTACAATCTTGACCCGTCCATCTATGACGAGATGTTCTTGGCGGATGGAACGCCTAGGGAGCAGTGTCGTCAGCTTCATGAGACCCTGTGCCAGCTCTCGGCCGAGGAGCTGGCCAGCATACAGGAGCGTGTCAGCCGGTCCTTCTCGACCGAAGGTATCTCATTCACCGTCTATGGAGACGAGGAGGGTGAGGAGCGGATCATCCCCATAGACTGCCTGCCGCGTGTGCTGTCGGCAGCCGATTGGAGACACCTGGAGACGGGTCTGGCCCAGCGTATCAAGGCTCTGAACCTCTTCTTGGAAGACGTCTACGGCGACGCCCGCATCATCGAAGACGGGGTAATCCCCGTAGACGTGGTCCGCGAGTGCCCACAGTACCGGATCGAGATGCGGGGCTTCTCTCCCCCGCTAGGGACTTGGGTTGGTATCTGCGGCACCGATCTGGTGCGAACCAACGACGGCTTTAGGGTGCTGGAAGACAACCTGCGCGTTCCGTCCGGCGTCTCCTACATGATCGCGAACAGGAAGGCCGTCAAGGCCAGCATGCGGCGCCTCTACAGAAGCTCCCGTGTCCAGGAGGTGGAGCACTACGGCCGCCTGCTGCTGGACACGCTTCTCGAGCTTGCGCCCAGGGGGAGGTCCGAGCCCTGCATCGCACTGCTGACGCCCGGCGTCTACAACTCTGCGTTCTACGAGCATATGTTCCTGGCCCGCGAGCTTGGCGCGGAGCTGGTGGAGGGCCGGGACCTGCTGGTGAACGACGGTTTCGTCTACATGCGCACCACCACCGGACTGCGCCGCGTGGACGTGATCTACCGCCGCGTGGATGACGACTTCCTCGATCCGCTCGTCTTCCGCCCGGACTCCCTCCTCGGAGTGCCGGGACTTATGCACGCCTACAAGCTGGGCAACGTGGCCCTGGTGAACGCGCCGGGCACGGGGGTCGCCGACGACAAGAGCGTATACGCCTACGTACCCGACATGATCCGTTACTACCTGTCCGAAGAGCCGGTCCTCGCCAACGTGGAGACCTATCTCTGCCGCCGCCCCGAAGACCTCGAGTACACGCTGGACAATCTGGAGAACCTGGTGGTGAAGCGGGTCGGCGAATCGGGAGGCTACGGGATGCTGATAGGTCCCCACGCGACGCCGCAAGAGCGGGCGGAGTATGCCGTAGAGCTGCGCGCCGATCCAGCCGACTTCATCTCACAGCCGGTCCTTGCGCTGTCCAGGTCGCCTTGCCTCATCGAGGGCAGCTTCGAGCCGCGGCACGTCGACCTGCGGCCCTTCGTACTACACGGTCGTGAGACTCGCATGGTGCCAGGTGCGTTTTGTCGCGTCGCCTTGCGTCGAGGGAGCCTCGTCGTAAACTCCAGTCAGGGCGGCGGGGGTAAGGACATCTGGGTGCTGGAAGACTGATCTGATGCTGTCTCGAAGTGCGCAGGGCCTCTACTGGATGGGCCGTTACCTGGAGCGGACGGAGTTCCTCTGCCGGCTCCTGAGGTTGCAGACGGAGGCGCTGGTCGACCGCCCGATCCGGGAGATCCACTTCGGATGGACGCGGATCTACAACGGCATGAACCGGGAGCCCCCCGGAGGCAGTCTCGAACCGATGGGCAGCGACGAGTACACGCTCGCCGACTCCTATACGCTCGCCGATGATATGACCTTCGAGAGGAACAACCCCGACTCGATATCCAGCTGCTTCGCGATGGGGCGGGAGAACGGACGCCAGATGCGCCACTGCATCAGCGGCGAGCTGTGGATCAGCCTCAATCTGGCCTACCTCAGATTCCAGAAGCTGAGCATCCAGAACATCTGGCTGGCCTCGCCGGAGGACTTCTACGCCGAGATGGCTGCGGAGATGAACGCCTTTGCCGGCGTGGCCGGAGCCACCATGTACCGCGACGAGGGATGGCGTTTCATGCAGCTTGGCCGCGTCATCGAGCGCGCCCAGCTTGCCGCCTCGCTGTTCCTGTCTCACCTCGACGCCGACGAGCAGACGGAGGAGTACTCCGAGGCGGACTGGACGAGCCTGCTCCGTGTCTACCACGCGGTCGAGGTATATAACCGCACCTACAGTGTCGAGGTGCAGCCAACCCAGGTCCTTAGTCTGCTCGCCACCGACCCCCTGCTGCCGGATTCCCTGTGCAGGTCTCTGGACAGGACCGTATCGGATCTCGACTCCATAGGCCCCGGTCCGGATGCCAGGTCCAGCGGAGCGGCCAAGCGACTGGCCGGCCGTATGGCGGCACTGATTCACTACGACTGGCCCGACAGCGAAGACCGCCGGGAGCTGCTACGCCAGGTGAGGGAGTACAGCCGGGAGTTGGACCACCTGATAGCGGCAGCCTACTTCGACTATCCCGTAGAAGACTTCCCTGGGCGCTAGTCCGATGGGCGCGCCGGCGCTCTACGAGATCGAGCATATCTCTAGGTATCTGTACACAACCCCGGTCCGGCACGGTGTGCTGTCCCTCTGTCTGAAGCCCCGCGACGACGCCGGGCAACGGCTGCTGAGCTTCGGGATCGCGACCTCCCCTCCGGCGCCTCTGAACAGCGAGACCGATATCTTTGGCAACACCAAGCAGATTATGAACATCCACCGGGAGCACCGAGCCTTGGAGATCGTCGCACGCTCCGTGGTGGAACGGACGCCGCCCGGCTCGCCGCCCGGCCCTATGGGCGCAGATGCGTGGGAGAGGATCCGGTCGTGGAGCGACGCCTTCACCTACTGGGAATTCACCCATCCCAGCCTCTTCGCCCGCCCATCGCCCGCCCTCACAGCCTTCGTAGACGAGTCGGGCATTGAGGTGGAAGACGATCCACTGGAGACGCTGCTGTTGCTCTCGGACACCCTCAACCGCAGCTTCGAATACGTCCCGGGCAGCACCTCGGCGGTCTCTCCCATCGAGCACATCCTGGAGTCCGGACAGGGAGTATGCCAGGACTACGTCCATGTCATGATCGCCATCGCCCGCTCGTGGGGCGTCCCGGCCCGTTACGTCTCAGGCTACCTGTACACGGACAGTTGTGACGGCGATGGTCCGCCGCAGACCGCCACCCACGCGTGGGTGGAGTGCCGCCTGCCGGAGCTTGGCTGGATCGGGATCGATCCTACCAACAGCTGCCTGGCCGCCGAGCGGCACGTGCGGGTTGCGGTTGGCCGCGACTATCAGGACGTTGCCCCCACCCGCGGCGTCTTCGTGGGGGGAGGGGAGTCCAGACTCGACGTGGAGGTGCGGGTCCGGCGTGCGTAGTGGGAGTCTACGTCTCCTTCTCCTTCTCGCCGCCCCTTATGATGCTGCTGTGATACAGTGTCGCAGGATAGATATTCGCAGGGGCGATGTGACAGAATGGGGCGGCATCTCGTCTGCGCGACCTCGTCAGAGGCTCCAGGTCACGTCGGAGAAGAGAGCTTCCCGGTACCGGGAGGACTGAATACCGGATGGGACACAGCAGGACAGGAGCCATGAGGACACTGACCAATATATTCACGCGTCGAAGCCGCGCATCCGTAATCGCGGGGGCGGCGCTTCTGACGCTGGGACTCTTCCTCGCGCGCCCGGCCGTAGCGCACGCGGCGGGAATAGACGAGGAGACGCAGTTCATATTCAACACCTTCTCGTTCCTCATTTGGGGAGCGCTGGTCATGTGGATGTGCGCCGGCTTCACCATGCTCGAGTCCGGCTCCGTCCGCACCAAGAACGCCTCCATGATCTGCCTGAAGAATATCGGCATCTACTCGATCGCATGCCTCGCCTACTTCGTCGTCGGCTACAACCTCATGTACGGCGATATCATCGGCGGCTTCATCGGCACCCCCGACTTCCTATATGGACCGTCATCCGCCGAGGTCTCCCTCTTGGAAGGGGAAGGGGATGCGGCGAGCGTTATCGGCAACGGCTACTCCACCATGTCCAACTGGTTCTTCCAGATGGTCTTCGTCGCGACTGCGGCCTCCATCGTGTCCGGCGCCATGGCAGAGCGGGTGAAGTTGTGGTCCTTCTTTCTCTTCACGCTGGTGCTCACCGCGCTCATCTACCCGATAGTCGGCGCCTGGACGTGGGGTGGAGGATGGCTGGATGAGTTGGGATTCAGCGACTTTGCCGGTTCGACCATCGTGCACAGCACTGGCGGATGGGCCGCGCTCGCGGGAGTGCTGGTCGTCGGGCCCAGGCTGGGCAAGTACCGGAGCGACGGGAGCGTCAAGCCCACGCCGCCTTCCAACATCCTGGTGGTGACGCTCGGTGTCTTCATCCTCTGGTTCGGCTGGTTCGGCTTCAACGGTGGGTCGCAGCTGGCCCTGGGAAGCGCCGCCGATGCCGTGGCGATGAGCAACGTGCTGGCCAACACCACTCTGGCCGCCGCCGGCGGCGTCGTGGCAGCCCTCGTCGTCTCCCGGCCTTTGCTGGGACGCATGGACCTCTTCGCTGGCCTGAACGGCGCGATCGCCGGCCTCGTCTCCATAACGGCCGGACCGGACATCACAGAACACTACTGGGCCGTTATCATCGGCCTCATCGGTGGCATCGTGTGCACCGCCGGCCTGAAGCTCCTGGAGAAACTGAGAATCGACGACGTCGTCGGCGCGGTTCCCGCCCACCTGTTCGCAGGCATCTGGGGCACCCTCGCCGTCTGCATCGCCGCCGGCGGAACCTTCCACGTCCAGTTGATCGGCATAGTAGCGATCGGTGCGTTCGTATTCGCGACCAGCTGGCTCATCTGGCGCCTGGTGGACATGACTCTGGGCGCCCGGGTGACCCGCCAGGTGGAAGAGCTGGGTCAGGACAGCGGAGAGCTGGGAATCGAAGCCTATCCCGAATTCGTACTCATGCCGGAGCAGTTCGATGCAGAGGACTAGCCTCACGCGATCGCAAGGACGGCCACATCAGGGCTGCCGCGACGCACGCGTGAGAAGGCCAACGGAGAGAGGGCAAGCGCCATGTTGAGATTTGCCGAGGAGATCACTCTACTCCTGCTCAACGACGACGATGGCAAGTTCGCGCACGTGCCCAGGTGGTCTATGAACTATGCCCTCGCGGGCGGCGTGTTGATGGACCTGGCGCTGGAAAATCGCATCGACACCGATCTGAAGAGGCTGGTCCTGGTCGACGACACGCCCGTCGGCGACAGCCTGCTCGACCCGACGCTGGCTGACATCGCGGCGGGTTCGGAGCGCGACGCCCGTTTCTGGGTGGAGCGCACAGCCGACCGCGCCCAGGAGATCCACGAGGAGGCGCTCGCCCGGCTGGTCTCCGCCGGTATCCTCGAGTCCAGAGACGACCGATTCCTGTGGGTGTTCAGGGCCAGACGCTATCCGGTGATCGACGGCAAGGTGGAGCGCGAGGTGAAGCTGCGCATCATGGGAGTGCTGTTCAGCGACGATATCCCGCACCCGCGCGACGTGGTGATAATCTCCCTGGCCGACGCCTGCGGGATATTCAATGGACTGCTGTCCAGGCAGGAGGCGAACAGGGCTTCACAACGTATCGAGCAGGTGCGCAAGCTCGACCTGATCGGCCAGGCCATGTCCCAAGCGATCCAGGACATCGAGCTGACCATCGCCGCCTCGGTACAGCCGCACATGTATTGACCGGTTCCGCGGGGCCCGCTGCCTGCGGGACGGCTCTCTCCTCCCTTCCCCCGCAGAGCCGGGGGAAGGTCAGGATGGGGGCTCCCACCGTCGCCGCGATCGATCAGAGGCATCCGGGCAGGCCGCTACTACTCCGCGAAGCCCATGAGTCGGGCCATGTTGCCGCCCAGGATCATCCCCATCTCGCGCTTGCCCAGGAAGTCCGCGCACACCCTGATGTGCTCCAGGTTCTGCCGGTAGGTGTAGAAGCGCATCACCATCGGCATGTCCGTTCCCCAGACCAGCCTGTCGACGCCCAGGCGCTCCACGAGCTGCTCGATCGTCGGCCGCACCTCCAACATCGGATAGTCCCACATCCCGCCGAGGTAGATGGCGAACATCAGCTGTAGGTAGAAATTCGGGCTGTCCAACGGGAGCGCGTCGAAGACCTCGTCCGGGACCGACAGGCCGTCATCTTCCAGGAAGACCCTCCAGCTCAGCCCGTGCGTAAGCACGACCCTCATGTCCGGATACCGCTCGACGAAGCTGCGCAGCTGTAGCAGCCGCGCGACGACGGCGTCCGTCTGGGCCCAGCCCCGCGTCGCCAGCGACGAGTATCCCGGTGTGATGAAGACCGGGATGTCCAGCGTCGCCGCCGCATCCCAGAACGGCTTGAAGTCCGGCCCCTCCCAGTCCTCCTTCTGACCGTACAACGGCAGATGGTCGGGCAGCAGCTGTAAGCCGTGCAGCCCCATCCCATTGATCGCCTCCTCGAGCTTGGCGACCGCTCCGTCGGGGTCGGACCGGATGGTCCACTCCTCGATGTGCGCCAGGCCCTGGAGCCGGTCCGGAAGCCTCCTGCAGCAGTCGGCGACGAACTCGTTTCCGATGCCGAGGTAGGGCGTCCTGTGTAGCAACGCCATGTCCACTCCGGCGTAGTCCATCTCGGCGACCAGCGCCTCGGCGTGATAGGCCATCTCCGCCACCGAAGGGGGCAGGTACTGTTTGACGTACTCCTCGCCGTCCGCAGCCCACTCGAAGCGGCCGTATGACGTGGGACGGAACCGGGCCTCTCTGAGCGACCCGAAGTCCCAGCCTCCGTCCGGGTCGGCTATTCCGCTCTCGTCGGCCGGCGCGCGGTCGCGCTTGCGCCAGACGGGCTGGAAGTGCCGAGCCATCCCAAGCTGAAGGTGCCTGCGAAACTGCTCCGGATCGGCGAACCCTCCGTTGCCGCGGAGGTCCGGGAAGCAGTAGGCGTGTCCGTCGTATATCATCCTGACCCTCCGTCATACCGGCGGAGGCCGGTATCCAGCGGGATCTCAGAGGAGGGGACCTCCCGTCCGCCGTCTAATCAGGAGACCGGGGGCCTCCGGTCCGTCCACGGCCTGGCCCGCTCGAAGGCGGCCGACGCCGCCAGCACCGTCTCCTCGTCCCCTCTCCTTCCGACGATGTGGAGACCGATCGGCATCCCCTCGGACGAGAATCCGGCCGGGATGCTGGCCGCCGGATGACCGACGGCGTTGATCGGATAGGTGAACGGATGGAAGCCGAAGTACTTGTGGGGATAGGCCGGCCTGCCCGCGTACTCCTCGGGAAACTCGTCGACCGGTATCGCCGTCACCGAAGTGGTCGGGGACAGCAGCAGGTCGTACTCCTCGAACAGGTCGGTCATCTGCGCCTTCAGCTCCTCGATCAGCCCCTGCGCCTTGGCGTAGTCGGCGACGGTCACCTTCGATCCCCACTCGATGAACTGCCTGGTGAAGCCGGTCATTCGGTCGCCGTACTCATCCAGGTAGCCGCTGTACGAATTGTAGGCGTTCGACTCGTATATCGGCCCGTAGGCCGTATACGGAGAGTCGATGACTAGGTCCGACTCCTCCACGCTGCATCCCATCTGCTCGAACTCGCGCGCCGCGCTCGTCGTCGCCTCGAGCACCTCGGCGTCCACTGCCGCGAAGCCGTAGTCCGGACTCCACGCGATGCGCAGCCCGGATATATCCCTATCCACGGCCGCCATGAAGTCCGGCGGCTCCTCACGTAGCGAGAGAGGGTCCCTCCGGTCGTGACCGGCGAGCACCTTCAGCATCAGTGCACTGTCGCGGACCGTACGGCTCAACGGCCCCTGCTGGCTGAAGGTGTTGGCCGACGGCGGACCCTCCAGACCGGAGTACACAGACACCCTGCCCTGGCTGGGCTTGATGCCGTAGACTCCGCAGAAGCTGGCGGGTATGCGTATCGAGCCTCCGCCGTCGCCGCCCGTCGCGATGGCGCAGAGCGACGCGGCCATGGCCGCAGCCGCCCCTCCGCTGGACCCGCCCGGAACGCGGTCGGTGTTCCACGGGTTGCGGCCGGGCTCGCCCAGAGAGTTCTCGCACGTCCCGACCAGCCCGAACTCGGGCGCGTTCGTCTTCCCCAGCATGATCGCTCCCGCGCCGAACATCCTCTCCACGACGGTCGAGTCCCGCTCCGGGACCCTGTCCTTGAAGACGATCGATCCCATCGTCCACGGAAAGCCCTTCACCGCCTGCGTGTCCTTGATCGACACGGGCAGGCCGTGCATCGGACCCAGCTCGTCGCCCCGGACTACCGCCGCCTCCGCCGCCCTCGCCTTCTCCATCGCGTGGTCGTGGGTGAGCAGCAGGTATGAGTTCAGCTTGGAGTCGAGACGATCGATGCGGCGGTAATAGAGCTCGGTCAACTCCACCGGCGACACCTGCTTCGACGCTATCATCTCCACCAGCTCGGTCGCGGATCTGAATGCCAACTCTTCGTCTGCCATGGCTCTCCTCTCTCTGACTATCGGTTCCTCTGCCGTCTCTCCTCTTCGAGTGCCCGAAGCTCCCCACGCATCACCTTACCAGTGGTCGTCAAGGGCAGCGAGTCTACGAATTCGACTTCCCTGGGATACTCGTGCGCAGCCACTCTGGACTTCACCAGCTCCCGTATCGACCCGGCGAGCGCGTCGGAAGGCCGGTGTCCGGGCTTCAGCCTGATGAAGGCCTTGACCACAGAGCCGCGGACGCTGTGGGGCACGCCTATGACGGCCGCGATCGACACGGCGGGATGCTTCAAGATCGAATCCTCGATCTCGACCGGGCCCATACGATAGGCGCTGCTGACGATCAGGTCGTCCTTGCGTCCCGTGAACCACAGGTAGCCGTCCTCGTCCCGGCGCGCCAGGTCGCCCGTCAGCGCCCAGTCGCCGGTGAACTTCTCGGCCGTCGCCTCCGGGTCGTTCCAGTACTCCAAGAACATGACCGGGTCGGGCCGTCTGACGGCGATCTCCCCGATCTCTCCCGCCGGGGCCGCGCTTCCGTCCTCCCGAAGAACGGCGACCTCGTGTCCGGGCATCGGCCTGCCCATCGACCCCGGCCTGATCTCCATCACCTCGTGGCAGTTGCCGACGACGAGGTTGGCCTCCGTCTGCCCGTAGAACTCGTTGATGACCGCTCCCATCGTCGACTCGCCCCATTCGAGTATCTCCTCGCCGAGCGCCTCGCCGCCGCATGCCAGTGAGCGCAGCGCGAAGTCGTGCCGCCCCGCGGGCTTAGGGACCTCGCGCATCATCTTCAACGCCGTCGGAGGCATGAAGGCGTTGCGTACGCCATGTCGCGCCAGGATGGAGAAGGCCCTGTCAGGGTCGAACCGTCTTGAGTGGTGGGCCACCACGGGGAGTCCGTGGTGCCAGGCGGGAAGCAGGACGTCGAGCAGCCCGCCAGCCCACGCCCAGTCGGCCGGGGTCCAGAACCGGTCTCCCGGCTGCGGAGCGAAGTTGTGAGGGAACTCCACGCCGGGAAGATGGCCCAGAACCACGCGGTGGGCGTGCAGTGCGCCCTTTGGCGCGCCGGTAGTACCGGAGGTATAGATGAGGAGCGCCGGCTCCTCGGATCGGGTCGGGACCGGTGACAGACTGTCGTCGCCCTGATCGGTCAGCTCGTCAAAGCTCTGGACGCCGGGCGGAGAGCTGCCTCCGACCAGGATGATCTTCTGCAGCTCCGGCAGCGACCCGCGGATCGACAGTACCTTCTCAAGACCGGAGTCGTCGACCACAACCGCCTTCGTGCCGCTGTCGCGCAGCCGATACTCCAGCGCGTCGGTGCCGAAGAGCACGGCCAGCGGCACGGCGACGGCGCCGAGCTTGTACGCCGCCAGGTGGGAGAGCGCAGTCTCCGGCCGTTGGGGAAGAACGATCCCGATACGGTCGCCTCTCTCGACGCCGAGCCCTCTCAGCGCGTTTGCCAGCCGGTTGCTCAGCCGGCTGAGCTGATGGAAGGTGTACTCGGCGACCGTCCCCGTCTCATCGTTGTCGTGGATGAGCGCCACCCTCGACCGGTCGGCCGCGTGCCGGTCGCAGATGTCGACTCCAATGTTGAACCGTTCCGGGATCTGCCACCGGAACCTCTCCACTACCTCTTCGTAGCTGTCGCCTCGTTGGAGCACGGCTCTCTGCCCGAGCGGCGTCGCAGGATGCCCCATTCTAGCGTGCGATGAAGCCCCCGTCGATGACCAGCTCGGTGCCGGTGATGAACGACGCCTCGTCGGAGGCCAGGAACAGCACCCCGTTCGCAACCTCTATCGTCTCCCCGATCCGGCGCAGGGGCGTCAGCCTGACGTGCTCCTCCCGGTCGGCCGGATCGCGGACCGAGGTCTTCATCGGCGGCATATATCCGGGGTGGACGGAGTTGGCCCGGATCCCGTCGGGGCCGTACCTGACCGCGGTCGCCTTGGTGAAGATGCGCACGGCTCCCTTGGAGGCGTGGTACGCGGGGTGGCCGTAGTCGCCGGCGACGAATCCCATGATAGACGAGATGTTGACGATCGACCCGGCTCGAGCCTTCTGCATCGAGGGGATTACCGCTCGCGTACCGAGGTAGACGCCGGTTGCGTTGACGTCCATGATCCGGGACCAGCCGCCGACGTCCAGCGGGTCCGAGAAGATGCCGCTGCTGATGCCGGCGTTATTGACGAGGATGTCGACCTTCCCGTACCGCTCGAGTGTAGTCTCGACCGCGTGCCTCCACGACCCCTCGCTCGTCACGTCGGTGTGGACGAAGACCGCCTCCCCTCCGCTGTCCTCGATCTCGCGGGCTACCGCCTCGCCGTCGTCGTCAGTGATATCCGCGACGACGACGCGCGCGCCCTCCCTGGCGAACAGACGCGCCTCCTCGGCGCCCATTCCACTCGCGGCCCCGCTGATTATCGCGACCTTTCCTTCCAGACGCATGCCTCTCCTCCTTCTCGTAACTGTTCAGACTCCGTGAGACACTCTGACGAATCTGGTGGACGGAGAGAAGCCTCTTACCTCTTCCCCCGGCTCCGCGGGGGAAGATTGAGATGGGGGCTCCCCTCAAGTCTGAACATCTACTCCTTCTCCTGGTCCCCGTACGGCCCTTCGACCCTCGCGAGACTGAGGATTCTATCACGATGCCGCCTTCTCCAACCTTCCGGTTGACGGAACGTAACTGCCCAGACTCCATGTGTAATGCGGGCAATTGGCGGGGTGGAGAGGAGGTTCTTACCTCTTCCCCGGCTCTGCGGGGGAAGATTGAGATGGGGGTCCCGCCGCAAGTCTGAACAGTTACGACGGAGCACGCAAGGCGCGGGCCGACTGTGCTAGGCTGTGGCCGAATCGTCAGGAGGACAGACGCATGATCGTAGTCCGGCGCACCTACGAGCCCAGGCCCGGCGGCGGAGGTCTCGCACGCCTGCTGAAAGAGCTGCAGGAAGCGACCGCGGAAGCGGATTTCCCGCCGCTGGCGGTCTACCGGCGGGTCTTCGGGCCGCACGGCGCGATGGCGACGGTACAGAGGTGGCCGTCCATCGCAGAGTACGACGAGTCGAGAGAGCGCGTCAGGCAAACGCCGGCGATAACCGGGATATTCGGGCGGATATACCCCGTCCTCGCGTCGACCCACGTGACCGAGGTCTACGAAGAGGTCGAGTAGGCGTCTCTACACCACCGAGAGCAGCAGCCGCGAAGGACGCTCCCGGTCGTGGAATACGGTCTGATGGGCCACGCGCAGCTCAGAATCGGACCAGAAGTCGGCCCCCGTGTTATGGTTCCGGTCGAAGTTCGGGAAGTCCGAGTTCGCCACGTCCAGCCTGATGCGGTGTCCCTCGCCGAATCGTATGCCGGTCGGGCTCAGCCTGATCGTCAGCTCGTACGGAGTCCCCGGCTCCATCGGCGTTGGCTCGTCGTATCCCTCCCTGTAGCTTGTGCGCATGATGCCGTAGCTCAGGTTCACCGCCAGACCGTCCGGATGGACGTCGATCAGCTTCGCGGTGAAGTCTGTCTCCGGAGCCGATGAGGCGGCCCAGAGCTTGAGGGTGACGGGGCCTATGACGGTCACAGACCGCTCGAGCGGAGGCGTGGCATAGACTAGGATGTCTTCGCGGGCGTCGAGTGGCGACTGGTCCCGCACCGCGGCCTGCGCGCTCAGGTCCATCAGGCTCATCACCGGGTCGCCCGGATCGTAGTCGTACCGGTCCGGCCGCTCCTCCGACGGCTCGGACACAGACAGGACGCCGTCCCCGCCGACCGAGCTGGCGCGGCCCCCGCTGCGCAGGAAGAGCTCGATCTGCCTGGCGCCGGCCGGCGGCCACTGCTCCTCGTACCGCCACCTGTTCTCGTTCATCACGAACAGCTTTACCGGAGGCTCGGAGCCGACTCCGGTGTCGATGCCCTTGAAACGGTAGTCGTACCAGCGCGCGACCTCGTCGGCGTAGGTCGTGTCCGCCTCCGGGCCGAAGTCGAGCGGGCCCTGGCGCCGCACGAAGGCGCCGCTGTCGTGCCCCCACGGACCGATCGTGATCCGATGCTGGTCGCGGAGCGCCTCCGGCCCCTTCTCGACCATGCCGGTGAAGTTGTCGATGGTGCCTATCAGCCGGTCGTACCAGCCTGTCACCTGGCAGGTCGGAACCGCGACGCGGCTGTGAATCCTGTCGAAGGCCCAGAACTCCCTGTTCTGCTCTCTCATGTACCGCTTCAGCGGCGGGCCGAGCGTCGAGAATACGCGGTCGGGGATGTCGGCGAGCGGCAGCCGCCATATCCACTTGCCGCGCTCCACCTCTTGCCACTGCAGGTCCGCCTCGGCGCGTGTCGACGGACCGCGGCCGTCGCCTGCTCTTCTCCTCGCGTCTACCGCCATGTTGTACGTCCACTGGAGACGCCGACCCGTCTCGAACACGCCGAAGGTGAGGTCGAGAATGCGCGACGCCATCCCGCTGGCGAAGAGCGCGCCCAGATGGGGCGGCGCGGCCCCGGCGAGCTGCCATATGCACCATGACGGGTAGGAGTGCCCCCACGTGCCGACCTGACCGTCGGAGCCCGGCAGGCTCGCCGCCCATTCGACGGCGTCGTAGCCGTCCTGCGCGTCGAAGGTGTCGGCGCCGTCCTGGAACTGCCATATGAAGTCGCCCTCCGAGGCGTATCGTCCGCGTATGTCCTGGACCGCGACGACGTACCCGCGGGCGGCGAGGTCCCGCGCCGTCGCCGTATTCGATTCGGACGCCTTATCGTACGGGGTGCGCTGGAGCAGCACCGGACAGCCGCCGCCGGAGGCCGGGCTGTAGACGTCCGCGCGGAGCACCGTTCCGTCCCGCGCCTCCATCGGAACGTCTTCTCTGACCCTTACGTCAAGCTCGGCCATCAGTCCGCTCCTTCTCCCCACCTGTTCAGACGTGGCTGCCCGCCGTGGACCGGAAGCTGCCTCCGGGGAGAGTTTTCCCCGAAATCTGTCTCATTCTGTAACATTGTGTCTTCTTTCGTAGCTAGACGGGTTGACAGTTCGGTACATCCATGGGACAGGTGTTGAACAGAGTTGGGACAGAGAAGTGACAGGAAAGTGACAGGTGGAGGACGGAGAAGCGGGCATGATATGAGACTGCTGTTCGGGTGCGGCGGGTCTGAACGCATGATCTCATGGCAGCACATGCGTTCGGCGTTGTCGACGTCGAGGTGTAACTGTTCAGGCTTCATGAGTTGAATCTCAAGGTGCCTCCCAACTGTCATTCCGAACGCAGCGCCAATGGAGTGAGGAATCTAAGACCTGTCATTTCGGTGCGAGGTCCACCGTGCGAGGCTGCGTCCGCACTTCTAGTCGTCCGTGAAGAGGTAGGCGACCTCGTCGTGCTGAGATGCATCGAGCCCGGCTTCCTCTTCACGGTGGTCCACCCGGAGGCCCATCAGCGCCTTGATGGCCAGCAGGATCACCGCCGTGGCTACGAGCGACCATCCCCACGAGGCGCCGATGCTGACCAACTGGTCCAGAATCTGCTCACTGCGGGTCACTCCTTCGGCCAACGCCCCGTATCCCACGCCTACGAACAGTCCTGTGGCGATGGCTCCCCACGTACCGCCGATCCCGTGGACTCCCAGCACCGCCAGGGAGTCGTCGATCCGGAGCTTGCCGAGGAGCTCCACCGCCAGATAGCAGATGACCCCAGCAACCAGTCCGATGCCGACCGCCGGCATCGCGCCGACGAATCCCGCCGCCGGAGTGATCGCAACAAGTCCTGCCACAGCGCCTGACGCTGCCCCGATAACGCTCGGCCTCCTGTTGAACAGCCACGACGCTCCCGTCCAAGAGATGACCCCGGCCGCAGCCGCCGTGTTCGTCACGACGAAGGCGTTCACAGCGTCCCCGTTGGGCGCCAGCGCGCTCCCCGCGTTGAACCCGAACCAGCCGAACCAGAGCAGCCCCGCGCCCAGAACGACCATCGGCACGTGGTGCGGGATCATCGGCTCTTCTCCGTAGCCGAGCCGCCTGCCTATCACCACCGCCGCGACCAGCGCCGCAACGCCGGACTTGATATGGACCACCGTGCCTCCTGCAAAATCGAGAGCCCCCATTGAGCGAATCCAGCCGTCATTGGCCCACACCCAGTGAGCCAGGGGGGCATAGACCACGGTGACCCATATGACGACGAATACGAGAAAGGAGGAGAACTTCATGCGCTCGGCGAATCCGCCGATGACCACGGCAGGGGTGATCATCGCGAACATGCCCTGGAATATCATGAACGCCTGGTGCGGGATCGTGTCCGAGTACGGCCCTGGCTCAGTTGCGCTGACGCCCGACAAGGCAAACCACTCCAGGTTGCCGATGAAGCCTCCGAGGGACGGGCCAAACGCGAGACTGTATCCCCACAGCACCCACGCCACGCCGACGATTCCCATCGTCACGATGACCTGCATGACCGTCCCCGCGACGTTTTTCTTCCGGACGAGTCCGCCGTAGAAGAAGGCCAGACCGGGAATCATCAGCAGGACAAGCGCCGCGCTGACGAGCACCCAGGCGGTGTGCGCCGAATCGATCATTTAACGATACCTCTTGTTGCCTGTCTTACACCCACAATCAGATTGCTCGTCGGGAGACCGAGACTGAGCGTGAGGGTATTCTTGTGGGCTGCGCCAACCTTGTCAAGCATCAGGCTCAGCCCCGGATTCCCCAGGAGCCGTCGGGATTCTGGCAGCCCAGCACCATGCCGTTAATGGTACGCCTAGCTCGCGGCAGCGGGTCGTCGAGCTGCCGCCGCTCAGCCCTGTGCCGGACCTCCCAGCTCAGCCCGAAGGCCGGGGAGTTTTGCATCTCCCTTCTTGATGTTAGGTTCTGTGACAGGGTAGGCTTGCCCGGCAGGTCGCACAGCTCATCGGGAGGAGTCCAATGGCCTTCGACGTTTCGATCCTGAACGGCACCGTGGTGGACGGCTCCGGCAGGCCCGGCTACGCCGCTGACGTGGGCGTCTCGGACGGACGGATCGTCGCCATCGGCGCCCTCGACCGGGCGGAAAGCGCGCGGCGCATCGACGCCTCCGGCCACGTCGTCGCTCCCGGCTTCATCGACATGCACTCCCACTCCGACCGGACGCTGCTGCACGAGCCTGGCGCGGAGAGCAGGGTCCACCAGGGCATCACCACCGAGGTCGTCGGCAACTGCGCCTCGACTCCGTTCCCCGTCGGGCCCGGAGGTCAGGCGTCGCTGGACAGGTCGCACGTGTCCGACGTCGAATGGGACTGGACCGACCTCGACGGCTGGGCCGACCACCTGGAGCGCGGGGGAGTCAGTCTCAACGTCGCGCCCCAGGTCGGGCACGCCGCCATCCGCATCGCCGCGGGCGCCGTCGACGACCGGCCTCCCACCCCGGACCAGCTGCGGGAGATGCGCAGACTGGCCGCCGAGTCGGTCGAGCAGGGCGCATTCAGCCTCACAACCGGCCTCACCCTGCCGCCCTCCTCCTACGCCGATACCGATGAGATAGCGGCGCTCGTCGAGGCGATAGCGCCGTACGAGGGCGCCTTCTACGCCTCGCACGCCCGGGTCTGGGCCGGCAACCACGTCGGAGCCGTCGAGGAGTGCGTCGAGGTGGCGAGACGCGCCGGGGTGGCGGCGCAATACTCCCACATGGCCATCATCGACCCGCGCGCCTATGGCGACGGCGAGCTGCTCGTCGCTCCCATCGAGAAGGCCCGGACAGAGGGAGTCGACGCGGCGTACGACATGTACCCGTACGCCGCCGCCGGCACTCACCTCCAGCAGCTCGTGCCCGAGTGGGTGCAGGAGGGAGGCGTCGCGGCGATGCTGGCCAGACTCCGGGACCCCGATACCCGCAGAAGAGCCGTCGAGGACGCCGCCGGGGGATACTTTCGCGGGCTCCCCTGGGAGTGGGACAGGCTGGTGCTCGACTACATCGCCACCGACGCCAACAAGCGCCTCGTCGGAATGACGATGGCGGAGGTCGCCTCGGAGCGGAACAGGAGCGGCGTCGAGACGATGTTCGACCTGATCGACGAGGAGGACAACAGGGTCGGCGTCGTCGCGCACAACCGCGTGGAGGGCGACGTCCGCTTCTTCCTGGGACATCCGCTGGCGATGATCGGCTCCGACGGCAGCTCCGTCTCGCCGACCGGAGTCTACGCCTCCGACCGGCCGCATCCACGCTTCTACGGGACATATCCACGGGTGCTGGGCCGCTACGTCCGGGAGCAGCCCGCCCTGCTGAGCCTCGAAGAGGCCGTCTACAAGATGACAGGGTTTCCCGCGTCCCGGCTGAGCCTGCGCGACCGCGGCACGGTGGCCGAGGGGCGCGTGGCGGACATCGTCGTCTTCGACCCGGACACCGTCATCGACCGCGCCACCTTCGACGATCCGCACCAGTACCCGGCCGGCATCCCCCACGTCCTGGTCAACGGGACACCCGTCATCTCGGACGGGCTGCACACCGGGGCCCGTCCCGGCCGCGTCCTCAGACGAGGCGAGTGATCTCTTTCAACCCCCTCATCCTGATCTTCTCCCACAGGGGGAGAAGGGACTTGGGGAACAACTTTCACGAATCGATGACCTGACGCAACGCCTCGTTCAGCCTCGTCTGCCAACCCTTACCGCCGTTACGGAAATGGGCCACGATGTCCGAGTCGAGCCGTATACCGACGAAGACCTTCGTCGGGGCCTTCTGTCTACCGCGCGTGCGACGGGACCACTCGACCAGCCCGGGCTCCACCTCTGCGGCTGGGCGGGAAGAGGTACGGTTCTCCCAGTGCGCAGAGTCATCCGGGTCATCGGCAATCTGTCGCTGTATCTCGGCCTCCTCATCTTCAGTAGGCCAGATCGTTCCTGGCTTAAGCTTGGGCATAGTCTCTTATCTCCCTCGAGCTGGCCTTGCGGAGGCTGATGATGCGTCTCCTATCGCCGCGCCTGGTGTACACGACCCGGCACAGACGGTTTCCGATGTATCCGGTCGCTGCCCAGCGCGGTTCACCGTGCCGGTCGCTCGATTCGACCACGGCTGTCTCCCACTCGAAGCCCTCGACCGCCTCGAAGCCGGGGCGACCCGCCGCGATGTTGGCCTCGCTCTTTGCCTCGTCCCATTCGTACTCGATAGACATATTGTATAGACAATCCGATTGAATGTGAAGGGCTATGGGGGGACATGCGGCTCGTAGTGGAGACTCGATAGCAGCCCGCAATTCAATGCCGGTGACGCACTCCGCGCCGCCCTCTTCTCGCGGGGCGGGCCGTCATGTTATCATCCGCGCCATGAAAGACCGGACGCTCCTCTATCTGCTGTCGACCCTCATCTCCGCCGCCGTAACCCTCGCTGCCTGCGGCGGAGACGAATCGCAGACCGAGCCCCCGGCGGCCGACACACCCAAGCCCGCAGCGGCACAAGAATCCACGGAGTCTCAGCCTGTGCAGAAACCCAAGTCCTACACCGCGCCCCCGCCCATGACGATAGACCCGAACAAGGGATACACGGCGACCTTCAAACTGGAGAAGGGCGGCGAGTTCGTCGTCGAGCTGTACGCGAAGGAGGCTCCCAAGACGGTCAATAACTTCGTCTTCCTGTCTAGGGAGGGCTACTACGACGGTGTGACTTTTCACCGGGTCCTGCCGGAGTTCATGGCGCAGGGAGGCGACCCGACCGGGACCGGCTCCGGCGGCCCCGGCTACAGCTTCGAGGACGAGTTCCATCCCGACCGCAGGCACGACTCGGCGGGGGTGCTCTCGATGGCCAACGCCGGACCGGGCACGAACGGCAGCCAGTTCTTCATAACCTTCGTGGCGACGCCATTCCTCGACGATAAGCACACGGTGTTCGGCAAGGTGATCGAGGGGATGGACGTCGTCAACGGCATCTCGCTCCGCGACCCCGGCACCGCGGCGACTCCGGGCGACGCCATCGCGACCATCGCCATCGAAGAGGGGTCGTAGCCGCAGGCAGCCGGGCAACGGATGCGGGTGGAGGGGAGCCAAGCGTCATCGCGGTGGTAGCTGCGCAGTGACCTCACCCTGATCTGTGGCGGGGACCTGACGCCGTCCCGCTGTAAGCGCCTGGAGCATACGACGAGGGGCATCGACCGTAACTTTCGCCTATGGGGGGTGGGACGCGAGGAGGACCGCGACTTCGTCGGCGGCATCGACGCCGCTGGCGAGGGCGCCGTTGACCGAGGGCACTCGCATATAGTCGCCCGCAGGAAGAGATTGGACATGTCCCGGTCGAGCTGACGGCGGATGTCCGCTATCGCGGTGAACATCCCGGGCGGCCCCATGCACACAGCCTCCTCCCAGCGGTACACGCGACTGAACAGCCCCTCGTCGTCGCCGGGGAGGGTAGAGCCGGGAGGAGGGTTCTGACGCGCGTCGTGAAGCATCCGGCGCCTGATCTCCTCATCGTCCATAGGGATCAGCTCTTTCGCGCGGTCGCGGCCGACGAGCATGTCGAGAGTGCTCATACCAGGAGGCGCGCAGGAAGGCAGGTTGATGGACCGGTCCAGCAGGAGAGGGGTGTCGTCCTCGGGGTACAACGCGCCATGCCAGCCCGAGGGGAGCGGCGGGTGATCGAGGCCGATCACCACTCGGCACCCGGACGAGTAGGTGATGTTGCTTAGCGTCTGTTGAACATCGTCCGGAAGGCCGGGAATGATCTCCGGCACCTTCGTAGGTGGGACAGCGCAGATGACCGCGTCCGCTTCGATAGTGCCTCCGTCAACGACCACGCCGGTCACACCCCCGTCCCGGATGACCACGCGCCTGACGGGCGTCGATACGCGAATGGCGTCCGAGCACGCATCGGCTAGAGCATCCGACAGGGCCCCGGCGCCCTTCTCCGGCACGTATAGCTTGTGACCGTTGAGCAGCATTTCCCTTATGTATGTACGCATGTACGCCTGTCCGGAGAATTCGACGTGGCCCATCGTCATCTCGAGAAATCCCTTGAACGTCACCTGTAGAGACTCGGATACGCCAACTCTCCGAAGGTAGTCGCCGAAATTCTCCTCCCCGTCGAGCTCGGCGATCCGGCTGTCGCTGGCGAAATTCAAGTATTCCGACTGGCGGGCCGCATCACCCGGGGCGACAGGAACCCCAAGGCCCGGGCCGCCGGGAGATTCCGGATAAGGTTGGGAACGGAAAGGCCCGGCGTCGTTGTAACCCATCGGCCGCTCCTGTACCAGCCGAGCTTCATCTTCGAGCGGACCAACGACAGTCCCAGCTCCTCGCAGATGCGGAAAGCAGTATCGTAGGAGGAGCAGAAGAAGTCCGCGCCCGAATCCACGGAAAAACCGTCCACGTTGTCACCGCGGAGGCGTCCGCCCACACGGTCATCGGCCTCGAGCAGCACCAGAGCGAAGCCACGCTTCTTGAGCGCGTAGGCGGCGCTCAAACCGGCGGCTCCTCCACCGACTATAACGACTCGCTTCCTATCCAAGGGATGTTCCTCCTCCTTCAGAAGGACGCGGGCGTCGTCTCCCGGCGGCGTCTGAAGCCCTCCGTCAGCCGCCCGCGGTACCATATCGCCGCCGAGGCGGCCGCCAGCGTCAGCCCCATCAGCCGGAAGGTCAGATCGTAGTCCAGCCAGGAGATCAGTAGGCCGGCCAGCGCAGGCCCCGCCACCTTTCCAGCGTTTCGCAGCGTGCCCATCAGCCCCATCCCCGTCGCCAGCCTCTCCTCGTCGACCCGCGTCGACAGCAGCGCCACCGTAGACGGGAACACTAGCGCCTGTGAAGACCCGATGAGCACCGCCAGCCCCATCAGGAGGACGAGGTTGCCCGCAACCGGCACCAGCGTCAGCGACAGCGCGAGCAGCATCATGCCGACGGGCACGGCGACCAGGAACCCGGCGCGGTCTCCTATGCGGCCCCCGATCGGGTTGAGGAGCAGATGGGCCGACTCCTGCACCGCCAGGAAAGTACCTGCGATCCCGATGTTGAACCCCACCGACAGCGCGTACAGCGGCAGGAAGGTCTTGGTCGCATAGAGCGCGACGTAGGTGGCCGCCTCCATGCCGCCCGCAAGCCACACCGCCGGCGTCCGCCCCCCGGAGACGAGCGCCCGCACCGCATGCTCCCACAGCGGAGGACGGGAGTCCCGACGGCGGGGCGCTGTCTCGGGCAACATCGCGATCGGCGCGAAGGCAAAGCAGCTCACGACGCCTATCACCGTGAACACCGCGACCGGCTCCATCGTCAGCAGCATCCAGCCTCCCGCCGCCGGTCCGACGATGTACCCGGCGTTCCTGGCCGAGCCGAACCATGCCAGCCTCTCGGCGCGCCTGGACCTGGACTGCTCCGCTACGTAGGCCAGAGTAACCGGACCGTATATGGCTGTCGCCATGCCGTGGACCATCCGCACCATGAAGAGCTGTTCCGGCGTCGTCACGAAGCGGTAGACGAAGGGCATTAGAGTGAAAAAAACCGTTCCCGCTATCAGCCATATCCTACGCCCCCACCTGTCCGACAGCACTCCTACGAAGGGTTTGAGCACCATACCGGTGAGAGTCGAGACCGACACGATGAAGCCGAGGAAGGCGTCGCCCGCGCCCAGTGCGGCTGCGAAGAAGGGCAGCAGCGGGTTCTTGCCCATCTGGTAGGCCGATCTGACGACGAAGTCGGCCGACGTGATGCAGACGAACCCCCTGGAGCGGATCAACCCGGTTTTTTCCCTTCCTGCCTCTTCCCCCGCAGACGGGGGAGATCGAGATGGGGGTCCCCCATCCTACGCGACCGCCGGTATCTCCAGCTCGTGCAGCAGGTTGACGAAGACCGGCAGGTCCTCGTCGATCACCTGCTGCAGCCGGCCGATCTGGACGTCGGCCCGCTCCGACAGGTCGGCGAAGACCTCGTATGACTGGCTGGTCGGCGCGAAGTCGGCATGCGACGGGACGAACGTGATCTCCGCCAGCTTGGCGCTGAGACCCGCGGGCTGGCTTATCATGTCCGTCTCTCCGACCGAGTTGAGCTGGATGAGCTCCGCCTCGATCTCGCCCAGCTTGCCGTTCAGAGCCTCCGCCGCCTCCGCGAGCGGCTCCGCGCCTCCGTGCTCCTCCGCGCGCCGCGCCCACTCGTTGACCTGGTCACGCACCCTCATCAGCCGGTTGATCGCCTCGTGGCACTCGGTGAGCTTCTCCCTGGACCGGATCAGCGCCGCCTGCTGCTCGTCCAGGTCGGCCTGCGTCGCCGATATCCTGGGGTCCTTCACGATCTCGAACCGCTGGGACTGCGTCTCCTCCCCGACGGTCAGCCGCGCCTCGTAGACGCCGGGCGAGGCGACGGGGCCGGCGAGCCCTTTTTTCCTCGCCCCCTCTATATCGAGCTTCGTCGCGTCCGGGTAGCGCATGTCCCACACGAAGCGGTTCATCCCGGCGTCGAGCCCGATGAAGGGCTCATCATCGTCGTCCTCGCTCTTGGGCCCGAACGACTTCACCAGCCGTCCCTGCGCATCCAGGAATGCGAGCGTCGCCTCCTCCTGCGCCTCGTGCAGGTGGTAGCAGACGACGACGCCTTCCGGCGGGTTCTCGCCGGCGTCCAGCAGCACCCGTTCCTTCTCTCCTTCCGGCGTCTTCTTCTCGTAGTAGGCGCCTCCGAGTCCGAGTCCCAGGCTGTAGTTCTTGCCGGGCGCGGGCCACCGCTCCAGGCCCCCGCTCGTCCGGTAGGTGTCGGCGGGCTTGAAGAGCTCCATCGCCGCGCCGGCGTCCCGGTCGGGAAGCTGGCGCACCAGTGCGAGGTCGTCCAGTATCCAGAAGCCGCGTCCGTTCGTGGAGGCGACCAGCTCGTTGCCCTTGACGGCCAGATCGGTAATCGGCACAGCCGGCATGTTGCCCTGTAGAGACTCCCAGGAGCCGCCGCCGTCGAACGAGACGTACATCCTCGTCTCGGTGCCGGCGTAGAGGAGGCCGGGGCGCTCCGTGTCCTCTCTGATCATGCGCGTGAAGTCGTCCTGTGGCAGGCCGTCGGAGATCCTGCGCCAGGTGGAGCCGAAGTCGTTCGTCTTATAGAGGAAGGGGCGTGTGTCGTCGTGCTTGTATCTCGTCGCCGAGACGTAGGCGGTCGACGGGTCGTGGGGCGACACCTCGATGACGTCGATGCGCGTCCACTCCGGGAGGTCCTTAGGGGTCACGTCGGCCCAGGTGCCGCCGTCGTCGCGGGAGAGGTGGATGAGGCCGTCGTCCGAGCCGGCCCAGAAGACCCCCGCCTCGTGCGGAGACTCGGTGAAGGCGAAGATCGTCCCGTAGTTCTCGACGTAGGTCGTATCCAGGGTGACCGGGCCGCCGGAGGCCTCCATCTTCGTGGGGTCGTTTCGCGTCAGATCCGGGCTGATCGCCGTCCAGCTCGCCCCCTCGTCGTCCGACCTGAACACCACGTTCGCCGTGACGAAGACGACGTCATGGTCATGGGGAGAGATGACGATCGGGTATGTCCACTGGAACCGGTACTTGTGGTCCTTCGCGCCCCAGCCCCAGTAGAACTCCGGCCACACCGAGACGATCCTCGCCTGACGGGTAGAGTGGTCGTAGCGCATCAGCGAGTCTCCCCCGCCGTTGGAGCTCCCGATGGCGCCGGAGTAGACGATGTCCGGGTTGTCCGGGCGCACGGCGATGTGGCCGCTCTCCGAGCTCCCGCACGGATAGCACTCGCCCCACAGTATCGCCCCGTAGCTCGACCGGCTCGGCACGCTGACCGCGCTGTTGTCCTGCTGCGTGCCGTACACCCGGTACGGGAAGTCTGTGCTCGTCGCGAGATGGTAGAACTGGGTGGTCGGCTGGTTGAAGATCGTAGACCAGGTCGCTCCCCCGTTGAAGGAGACGCACGCTCCGCCGTCGTTCCCCTGGATCATCCGCTTCGTGTCGTTCGGGTCGATCCAGATGTCGTGGTTGTCGCCGTGTGGCGTCGAGAGCTGGTCGAAGCTCTTGCCGCCGTCCGTCGACTTCCACGCCTTCATGTTCATCACGTAGACCGTCTCCGGGTCCCCGGGGTCTGCGAAGACGTGGCTGTAGTACCAGGGCCGCTGCACGAGGTTGGCGTCGTCGCTCACCTGGGCCCAGGTCGCCCCCCCGTCGTCCGAGCGGTACAGGCCCCGCTCCTCCCTGTTGGCCTCTATCACCGCCCACACCCTGTCCGAGCGCGCCGGCGAGGCCGAGACTCCCATCCGGCCCTTCAGCCCCTCGGGAAGGCCGGGGTTGCCGGTCAGGTCGGTCCAGGTGTCTCCGCCGTCGGAGCTCTTGTAGATGCCGCACTCCGCCCCCCCGCTGCTGAGGCTCCAGGGCGTCCGCCGCACCTGCCACATCGTCGCGTAGATGATGCGCGGGTTGTTCGGGTCTATCGACAGGTCCGCCGCCCCCGTGTCCTCGCTGACGTAGAGGACCCGCTCCCAACTCTTCCCTCCGTCCCTTGAGCGGAAGACGCCGCGCTCCTCGTTCGGGCCGAAGGCGTGGCCCAGCGCCGCGACGTATACCGTGTCCGGGTCCCGCGGATGGACGCGCACCCGCGCGATGTGTCGCGTGTCGGAGAGGCCGAGGTGCGTCCAGCTTCTGCCCGCGTCGGTAGACCGGTATACGCCGTCCCCGTGGGTGACGTTCCCCCGGATGCACGCCTCGCCCATCCCCGCGTAGATCACGTTCCGGTCGCTATCCGCGACTGCGATGGCCCCCACCGCGGCGGTACTGAAAAAACCGTCGGAGATATTCTCCCAGTAGGTCCCGCCGTCCGTCGTCTTCCACACGCCGCCCCCGCAGGCGCCGAAGTAGAAGGTCATCGCGTCCACCGGGTCCCCGGCGACGGCGACGACACGCCCTCCTCTGAAAGGGCCTATCGACCGCCACCGCACTCCGCTCTCCATAAGGCTCAGGCTGCTCGCCGCGCTCGTCATCGTAGACCCCCTCTTTCGGCTGATCCGCCGGACCGTAAGACTGTGGCCGGTATTCTCGCACGCCGCCGCCCGCCCATCAACCGGAAGACCTAAAGCGATAACTGTTCGGACTCCATGAGTAATGTGGGCAATTTGGCGGATGGAGAGGAGGCTCTTACCTCTTCCCCCGGCTCCGCGGGGGAAGATTGAGATGGGGGTCCCTAGGGCGTGGCCGGGAAGCCTCATGCTATTGTTATTAGCCGCCACCGTTCGATCCTCAGCTCTGACAGGAGACGCCGATGTTCTATGAGATCGAGAAGGGGTCCGCCGAGTCCTACAGCACGCTGAACGCCATCGTGGTCCCGAGGCCGATCGGCTGGATATCCACCCTCAGCGAGCAGGGCGTCCCCAACCTCGCGCCCTACTCCTTCTTCAACGCCGTCGCATACAGCCCTCCGCAGGTGATGTTCGCGGCGACCAGCGGCCACAGCTTCGGCGGGCTCAAGGACGCCGTGCTCGACTCGCAGACGACGGGAGAGTTCGTCGTGAACGTCGCCACGTGGGAGCTGAGGGAGCAGATGAACGCCTCTTCGGTCCCCGCCCCGCGAGAGGTAGACGAGTTCGAGTACGCTGGGCTGACCAAGGCCGAGAGCAGGCTGGTGAGATGCCCGCGCGTGGCGGAGAGCCCGGTTCATCTGGAGTGCAGGTATACCCGGTCGGTGGAGATGCTGACGAACGACCCGGACGATCCCAACACGGTCGTGTTCGGGGAAGTGATCGGGGTCCACATCGACGAGCGTGTCCTGACGGACGGACGCATAGACTTCCTCAAGCTGAGGCCCGTCGGCAGACTCGGATACCGCGATTTCGTCGAGGTCGACAGCCGCTTCTCCATGCCGCGCCCCACCTGGGACTGAGATGACGGGAGAGTGGTCCCGCTCTCCTCTCACGGGGGAATGTTTAGGGGGCGTGGGAGCTTATGGGGGCGGAGCTGGTCCCTTCTCCCCTCGCGGGAGAAGGTTTAGGATGAGGGGGCCTCCCTGTCGTCCCGAGCGCAGCGAGGGACCTGGGGTGGGAGCTTCGACGTTGCTATAATCCACCGCTGGTGGGCCGTGCAGCCGTAGCAAGAGTCGTTGTCGTAGGACGAAGGAACATGAGTGATTCGGATTCACACCTAGATGAACCGTGGGACGGCCTGAAGTCGCTCGCTGCGTCGAGTGAGTTCGTTTGGGCCGATATAGACACTCTGCTGAGATTCCGAGACCATGCCGACTCCTTCCATCCCATGTACCTGTTCTGGGATCTGTACCAGCCAACGTTGAAGGACAACGAGGGAGCAAGATCACCGGCCCCGAGACTAGTTGACCAGGATGAGAATTCCAAGGCTAGGCTTGCCTCCATCGAAGAGGCGATGTTGGAGGCCGGACGAGAACGGGACATGTCCCGGGTGATGGAACTGTCATCGACGTATCGAGAAGTCGAACGACAGTTGGACTGGGCCCAGAGGGAAGCGAATCCAGACAAGAGGGCAGTGCTGGAAGTCCTCGAGCTGCTGTACCACCGCCACCGTGTGTCGTATGAACCGGACGGTGACGACTCCGAGATAAGGGCATTCCTGGAAGCCCACGATGAAGGTCCCCCGGACAGCATGGCGTTCCCCGTAGCCTTCAAGAACGCCTTGGTGTTCATCCATGTCGCCGCCGCACGCGCGTTCAAGCTCCGTCAGACCGACGGCTTCTCTGAAGAAGTGAGAGCCTGTCTAGCTGATGTGAAGAGGACTCTCGATCTCCTCGACCGAGCCGGCTTCGACCACAAGGTCGAGCGTTGGCAGGGAGGTGAGCTAAGACTGGAAGGCGTCGCGATCTATCACTCTACCCTCGCAGTCTCAGCTATCTCTTTCGTGTTCCTGAGCCGTATCAGCCGGATCGACGGATGCTACGCGGACGCCCTTCACTACCTCGCACGAGCGGGCGAGCTCTACGAATACGCACTGCCTACCCCTATGGGCTTATGGGATGCTTGGCCGCTGGGTCGAGACCGGTTCGCGCCCAACGCGGTACCGCCCTGGGGCGGTGACCTCGAGTATTTCCTGACAGGCCTGCGGATATCCGTTACACAATTCACCGAGTTGATTGAAGAGCTCCGGACAGATAGGCGATCTATCAATGATTGGAGGTCGGTTGCCGCCGACTGCTTAATCCTAGCCAATCAGGGGATGTGTTGGAGGTTCGACGAAATCGAAGAAGCCGACCCGGATGAATACTTCGAAAAATACTACATAGAGCTTTACGATCTTGAAGAGTTTGAACAGTCAGAGGACATCCACGAGGTGCTCGCAGCAAATATCGATCGTGTGCGTATCCACGATGGCAAAGGGAATACAGTCAATTGGGGTGAGTTCTGGCACAGCGCTGCGGCGTGGGCGACTGCCCAACTCAGCCCCAGCGAGTACAGGAAGATGCGTGATGAAGACGAAAAGCAGGCAGCCGAGCGTAGGCTGCAGCGATATTTCTTCGGCAGCAGTTGGTCGAGGTTGCCTGAACGTACACAGGAGAGACTCGTCGACGCGGACATAATCTGGAACTCCACGCAACGAGTGAGCAGGGAGACGATTCTTAACGATCTACAGCGGGCAACCGAGGAGATGTGCTATTGGTATCTGCCGAAGTTTTTTGAGAAGACGGAACCTAACTACCTCGATGTCCTCGATGCACTCGACATTCGTAAATACATTGAAATTTGCGAACGTAACAGTTTCCGGGACGGTTTCGATGAGTGCGAAAAGCAGTTCTTGACTGAGAACCTGCCCGCGAGTATGAGGCAGCTTGCCGACTCCAGAAACCCTGCTGAACACGGGGCCGGCCAGTCGATGTCCGAATCGAAGGCCTCGGCTGATTCGGCTTATAGACTATTTCTGGGACTCGGTCGTATTGGTATCCTGCCGGAATTGACCCGGATTGCACTCAAGTACGACGGCATACCGATCGACACGCCTAGTTGAACCCCTCTGTACATTCACAGAGACGGTCCAGCCATCCTGGATTGCCCCTCTCAATCAACGCGAGTTTCCACGCCCGATTCCACTCCTTGATCCCCGCCTCTGAACACACGCTCCACGCACCGCCCTCATCATTCGCCGGTCGCTTCCGCAGTGGCGGCCCGAAGCCGGAGTCCCAGGGCGCGCACCACCTTGAGCATGGTGGCGAACTCCGGGTTGCCGTCGGCGGACAGCGACTTGTAGAGGCTCTCCCTCGCCAGCCCCGTCTCCTGCGCCACCACCGCCATTCTCCTGGCGCGGGCGATGTCTCCCAGCGTCGCCATGATAAGGCTCACGTCGCCCTCTTCCAGGGCGACGTTCAGGTAGGCGGCCATGTCACTGCTTCTCCAGGACTGACATTCCGCACCAAATGTGCCCAATTCATACTCCCTTATCTGTCTCCGCGATTGCTTCTGTACGAGTATGCTATGCATTCAATCTACAGTAACAAAACGACCACTATCAGCCGACTTTCGGTCCCTCGAGAGAATTTCAAGTGTCCCCCATCAATACCACAAATGAAAAGGCGGGCCATGTCGACCCGCCCGTTGTTAGGACGCTAGGTTCTAGACGGATGGCGCTTCCGGCCTAAGCGATCCTAGCGTTCCCTTCCACGTAGACACCGCTGACCTGATGTTGGGCCGAGAGGCCAACACTGCAACGGATGCCGTGGTGATGAGTGCGACCAGCAGCATACGCTTCATTTGGGCACCTCCGATGGTTCTCTTTGATTGACAACGATACAGTGGCACCTCCTGTAGACGTATGCTCACCATAGACCAGGGGAATTGGGGGCGTCAATCCCCTTCGAGTCTCACGAATTGCTCATCTTGACTTGAGATTCTTGAACCTTAACCATCCTCAGGACAGGGTGCCCCGCCAACTTTATCCGTCGCCATCGGCGTGGCTATTCGGTTTGACTGTCGCCATGTACATCCGAGGGCAAGAGTAATATGATCTAGCTGCCCCGTCGCTCCGCTCACAGGATGAGGCTAGCGCCGGGTCAGCCGTTAGCTAGGATGACGGGGGCTGCTCAGCGGCCCTTGTCCTCCTTCCCCTTCTCCGCGCGGCGCATGATGATTCGCTGGAGAGTCCGGACGCTCCGGCCGATGACCCGCATCTTGCGACGCTTCCTGCGTCTCTCCTCCCGCCGCTCGCCCCTCGTCCGCTCTTCCGTCATCTTCCGCTCTTCCTCTTTCCGCGTCCTTCCTCTTCCCCCGTCCGCGGGGGAAGATTGAGATGGGGGCTCCCTCTAGCGCAGCAGCTTCGCCGCGCCCTCTGGAATCACCACCGACACCTCGTCCCCCTCCTCCGGCGGAGCGGGGGCCGTCCCCGCCGCCCTCCGGCTGAACAGCTCGCCGCCGCCCACCTCCAGCCTCAGCTCGTACTCTCCGCCCCTGAACACGCGCTCGACGCACCGCCCCCGCAGGCCGCCCCGTCCCGCCGTCGCGCCGGCGCTGACCTCCACAGCCCGCTCGTCCACCACCAGTGACACCGCGTCTCCGACCTTCAGCGACCCGCCGCTCCCGCGCACCCTTACCAGACCGATGGCGCATTCCACCTCCACCACCTCGCCCGTCCGCCGTACCGTCCCAGTCAGGATGTTCTTGAACCCGAGGCTCCGCGCGACGAACTCGTCCCCGGGATCGTCGAACACCTCCTGTGGCGTCCCGCTGCGGACGATCGCGCCCCCGTTCATGAAGGCGAGGCGGTCGCCCATCGCGAACGCCTCGTCCCGGTCGTGCGTGACGTAGACCGACGTGACGCCCACCTCTTTGAGGACCGCGCGCACCTGCGTCTGCAGCGCCTCCCTGAGCGCCCTGTCCAGCGATCCCAGCGGCTCGTCGAGCATCAGCAGCCGCGGAGCGGGCGCCAGGGCGCGGGCCAGGGCGACCCGCTGACGCTCGCCGCCCGAAAGCTCGTGGACCCTGCGCCTCCCGTACTCTTCCAGTCCGACCAGCTCCAACAGCCCGGCGACCCGCCGCTCCACCGCGCCGCCCGGCTCTCCCCGCATCCGCAGCCCAAAGGCGACGTTGCCGAACACGTCCATGTGCGGGAAGAGCGCAAGCTCCTGGAACATCAGCCCGAATCCGCGCCGCTGAGGAGGCACGCCGTCCATCGGCTCGCCGTCGAAGACGACGCTCCCCTCGTCCGGCCGCTCCAGCCCGGCGATCAGGCGGAGGAGGGTCGACTTGCCGCACCCGCTCGGCCCCAGCAGGCAGACCAGCTCCCCGCGCTCCGCCGACAGCGTCGCCCTCCGCACGGCGGCGACACTGCCGAACGACTTGGACAGCCCGTCAACCTGGAGTATCGCCATCAGAAGGAGCCCACCTCCCTGTAGCGCACCCTTTCGATCAGGACGAACCCCACCGCGACGACCGCCATCAGCAGGCTGCTCATCGCCAGCGCCTCGCCCAGTTTCTCACCTCCCGGCTGCGAGAGGAAGCGGAAGATGGCGACCGGCATCGTCGTGTGCTCCGGCCTGACGAGCAGCAGGGAGGCGCCGAACTCTCCCATCGAGATGGCGAAGGCGAAGGTCGCGCCGACGAGCAGCGCGCGCGACACTATCGGCAGGTCGACGTGCACGAAGGCGCGCACCGGCGACGCTCCCAGCATCGCGGCCGCCTCCCTGAGGTTGGGGTTCATCCCGCGCACCACGGGCAGGATGCTCCTTATGACGAACGGATAGGCGACGAGCGAGTGGGCGACGACGAGAAGCACCCACGAAGCGCGTAGGTCCACCGGGGGACGGTTGAAGGCGACCAGGAAGCCGTAGCCGAGGATTACGGCCGAGACGCCGAGCGGCAGCATGAAGAGCGCGTCCAGGACGCCCGTACGCCTCCCCGCGCCGGCCAGAAAGTATGAGGCCGCGCCGCCGATGACCAGTGATACGGCCACCGTCGCCAGCGCGAAGCGCAGCGAGTTCCACACGATCGTCACCGGCGAGAGGAAGAAGTAGGATGCCCGCTCGTTGGAGAAGAGACCCGTGAAGTGCGCGAGGGAGTATCCGTCCCCCGTGGAGAGCGCGCGCTCTGCCAGCGCCCCCAGCGGCGACAGGATGAGCAGAAGCGCCGCGACCATCCCCCACATGAAGATCCGCTCCCCCCCGCTTCCGCCACGGGAGAGACCCGCCCTCTCAGGCTTGAGGTCGAGCCTCGATACGCTCCGCGCCTGCAGCCTCGTGTAGAGCAGCAGGAACAGGTAGGTGAATACCAGCTGCACCACCGACAGCGCCCCGGCCAGCGGAAGCCGGAACAGCTTCGCCGTAAGCTCGTAGATCGCAACCTCCAGCGTGGCGAACTGGGATCCGCCGAGCACCAGCACCACTCCGAAGCTGGTGAAGGAGAAGGTGAAGGCGAGCAGCGCGGAGGAGGCGATGGCGGGGAGGAGCAGCGGCAGGGTGACGTGACGGAGCGTGCGCAGCCTGCCCGCTCCCAGCACCTTCGCGCTCTCCTCCAGCGCCGGGTCGAGGTTCGCCCAGAAGGCGGAGACGACTCGCACCACGATCGAGTAGTTGTAGAAGGCGTGCGCCAGCAGTATGGCCGTCAGCGAGTTGACTATGCTCAGAGGAGGGGCGTCGAGCCCGAAGAGGCCCATGAGCAGCTCATTGACCAGCCCTCTGGGGCCGAAGAGCGCGATGAAGCCCATTGCCACGACGATGGTCGGCATGACGAACGGCACGGTCGAGAGCGCCCTGAGGAGGGTCTTGCCAGGGAAATCGTACCGTGCGAAGAGGTAGGCCGCCGGGAGTCCCACCAGGAGCGTCAGAGCGGTGGAGGCCAGCGCCTGCCACACGGTGAACCAGATCCGGCCCAGGTAGTAGGGGTCGCTCAGCAGAGCGCGCAGCGGCGCGAGGTCGAACAGGCCGTCGCCGCCGAGGCTCCGGCCCAGGATCGCCAGCAGAGGATAGAGGAGGAAGACTCCGATGTAGACCAGGGGGAGGAGGGGCAGCAGCCGGCCGGCGGTCAGGCGCTCTCTCATCCCGGCCCTCTCCCGCTGGGGGAGGGGAAAGGACATGGATAGACAGGATGGACAGGATGAAATCTTCTTCTGCGGATGGGGGAGGAGGGGAGAGCACTCTCATCCCAGCCCTCTCCCGTTGAGGGAGAGGGGGCGCTCCCCTCTATGGCGCCGAAGGAGAAAGAGTCCCCCATCTCAGTCTTCCCCCGTAGACGGGGGAAGAGGAAAAACAGCCTCTTATCCCTTCCCCCGGCGAGCCGGGGGAAGGTTAGAGCCTGCCCCGTACTTGATACGGGGATGGGGGTCAGGGATTCCCGCGTTTGCAAGGGTTGTCCAGAAATGTCATGCGTCAACGGACACCCTCGGTCCTGCCTAGCGCGCGGTCGACGGCCTCCCGGATGCTCCTCGCCGCCTTCCCCGGCTCCCGCGCATGGAGAACGGCTCCGCGGACCGCGACACCCGCCGCGCCCGCGCCGATCACGGCGCCCGCGTTGCGCTCGTCTATTCCCCCGATGGCCAGCACGGACAGGCTGTCGGCAGCCTCCACCGTCTCCCTGACCAGTCCCAGACCTCCCCCCGGCCGGCCGGGCTTCGAATCCGTCTCGAAGACGTGGCCCACCAGCAGGTAGCCGGGCCCCTCTTCCATCCGGCGGCCCGCCTCCCCCGGGGAGTGGACCGACCGTCCCCACACCGGGAACCGTTGGCGGGGAGCCGGCGCGTCCGCGGGGAGGTGGAGACCGGCGCCGGTCTCCGCGGCGACGGAGGGGCGGCCGTTCACCAGCACGAGGGCCCGTCCCGCCACCGCTTGCTGGACCCGCATCACCAGCTCCCGGAGCTCCCCGTCGGCGAGGTCCTTCTCCCGCACCTGAACGGCGTCCGCGCCCCCCTCCACCGCGGCCGAGACAACCTCGACGAGACCGCGCCCTCCGGTTGCGCCACGGTCCGTTACGAGCATCAGGCGGGGAATCGTAGCGGACAAGGGGAGAGTCTCAGCCGGTCCAGGCCTGCTCGAAGAACTCCAGCTCCAGCCTCATCGCCTGCCGGTATCTGTCGCGCTCTCCCTGCGTGCGGCCGGCGTGGCGGTCCAGCAGTCTCTCGATCCGCTCGACCAGCCCGCTGAACGACAGGTCCGCGTAGGTCTCGGCCCACTGCGTGTAGTCGTGGGGCGGGTGGCCCTCCGCGACGATGCGTGTGCCGAGGTGACAGTAGAGGCGGACGCACGGGGCGACGGAGGCGGCCAGCTCGGCCAGGGTGCCGCCGAAGGTGTTGGCGAGCAGGAAGTCGGTGTACGCCCTCGTCGCCCCGAGGGGCGTCACACGGTCGAGATCGATGCCGAGCCTCTTCGCCGCGCCCCCGTGCAGCTTCAGCTCCTCGAACACTCCGCACTGGAGCTCGTGCCAGTCGCGACGGCTCTCCGCGTCCGGCGAGCGGTAGACCCCGGCCGCGTAGGCGCGGGCGTCCACCTCCAGGAAGAATGCGTCCTGCGCGATGAACAGGGCGTAGCGCTCCGGCGGCAGCGACCCGTCCGCCAGCCCTCTGACGAAGGGATGGTTCAGACAGGCGTCCGCGAGATCGGACGACTCCCTCCAGAGATCCTCGGACAGTCTCATGAGAACCCCCATCCTAACCTTCCCCCGGCTCTGCGGGGGAAGGGATTCTTCGTGTGGGCGCGGCCTCGACGCGCCCCGCCATCGGGCTGGTCGGCTCCGCGTAGAACTTCCGGGGCATCCTTCCCGCCAGGAACGCCTCCCGGCCGGAGACCGCCGCGTGTCCGACCGCCCTCGCCATGCGGACCGGGTCCTGGGCGCGGGCGACGGCGCTGTTGAGCAGCACGGCGTCGCATCCCAGCTCGAAGGCCACCGCGACGTCGGAGGCGGTGCCGACGCCCGCGTCCACTATCACCGGGACGGCCGCGCGCGACTTGATGAGCTGGATGTTGTGGGGGTTGCGGATTCCCAGCCCCGATCCGATGGGAGCCCCCAGGGGCATGACGGCCGCGCAGCCGATGTCCTCCAGCTTCAGCGCCAGTATCGGATCGTCGTTGGTGTAGGGGAGCACCTTGAAGCCCTTGTCCACCAGAGTGCGGGCCGCGGCCAGCAGCTTCTCGCCGTCCGGGAGCAGGGTCGCGTCGTCGGCGATCACCTCCAGCTTGATCAGATCGGTGCCGAGCGCCTCCCGCGCAAGCTCCGCGGTGAGCACGGCGTCCCTCGCCGTGAAGCATCCGGCAGTGTTGGGCAGCAGCGCGTAGCCCGCACCCGACAGCACCTCGTACAGGTTCTCATCGCCTGCGCCGACTCCGACGCGGCGCAGGGCCACCGTCACCATCTCGGCGCCGGACACCGCCAGGGAGTCGAGGAGCACCTGACGGCTCGGATACCTGGCCGTGCCCATGATGAGCCTGGAGCTCAGGGGCAGTCCGGCCAGATCCCACCGGTCATCGTGGTTGGCAGGGATGGATTCCCGTCTTCGCGGGAATGACGGAGGTGTAGGATTCCGGCTCATCTCAGCCTCCTTGCACGGGCCTCACCAGGTCCACGTGGTCGCCCTCGTCCAGGGGCGCGGAGCCCCACCGCTCCCTGGAGACGATCTCCCCGTTGACGGCGACGGCGACCCCCCGTCTGTCTAGAGGCACTCCCATCTCCGTGAGAAGGGCGGCGACGGTGCCCCCGCCGGGAGCGGCGCGCGCCTCTCCGTTGACCGTGATCGTCCTCATGGGGGACCCCCATCCTGACCTTCCCCCTCGGAGCCGGGGGAAGGGATAGAGGCGGGAGCCTTCCCCCGCGGAGCCGGGGGAAGGGAGGAGGACCGGAGGGAGGGATCGAACCGCGCCAGCAGATCGGAGCGGACTCCTCCGGTGATCATGTCGGAGAGGAGGTGCGCGGTGGCGGGCGCGAGGAGCACGCCGTGCCGGTAGTGCCCTGTAGCGACGAAGACTCCCCCGGTCTCCGTCTCTCCGATGATGGGGGCGTGGTCGCGGGAGGCGGGGCGAAAGCCGACGCTCACCTCCGCGAGCTCGCAGTCGTAGACCGCCGGCAGTAGATGCCAGGCGCTGCGGAGGAGGTCCATCACCGCTCCCGCCGTCGGCGCGGCGTCGAAGCCCTGCTCCTCCACTGTCGCTCCTATGACCAGCTCGCCGCTCTCCCGCTGCAGCACGTAGACGTCGGGCGTCCGGAGCACGTGATCGATGAGATGGGGCGCCCTCAGGCGCACGACCTGGCCCTTGACCGGCCGGACGCCGAACGCTCCCGCGGGCGTTAGAAGCCCGTCGATCCAGGCTCCCGCCGCGACGACCGCGGCGTCGCACTCGATCTCCACCTCCACGCCGCCGGCATCGGCCAGCACCCTCGTACCGCTCGACGAGGGGGCGACGGCCGTCGCCCTCACCCCTTCGATCACCCGGACTCCCATCGCTCCGGCGGCGGCGTTCAGCGCGGCCAGCAGCAGCCTGGGGTCCACCTGATAGTCCTCGGCGGCCAGGAGGCCGGCCGTCACCCATCCGCTCAGATGCGGCTCGAGCGCGAACACCTCGTCCGCGGTCAGCGACACGGCCGTGAGTCCGCGCGACCGCTGGGCCTCGCGCAGGTGGTGGAGGTCGGCCTCATGGTCCCGTCCCAGGGCGACGATCAGCGTGCCCTCTCTCCGGAACCCGCACGAGATGCCCGACGCCTCCTCGACGGCTGCGACGAACTCGGGGTATCGCCGATGGCTGTCGACGGCGAGGTCGACCAGCGCCGGCTCCTCGGCCTCGGCCTCCGAGACGGGCGCCAGCATTCCCGCCGCCGCCGAGGCGGCGCCGGCGCCTACCCGGTCCCTCTCCAGGACGACCGGGGCTCTGCCGCGCCGCGCCAGCTCGAAGGCGATGGACAGGCCGATGACGCCCGCGCCGATGACGACGATCTCTGCGCTCTTCGGAATCGGGGGGATGGATTCCCGCTTTCGCGGGAATGACGGATGGGGTGTACTTGGGCTGTTCATAAGTTTTTGCGATTCACGCTGTCCCCCCTCACCCTAACCCTCTCCCGCAAAGGGGAGAGGGGACCTTTGAGGCTGGGCTGTTCAGGGCTGAGGCCTCCTGTGCTACTCGGCCCAGGACCGGGCGAGGCCGAGCCGCTCGGCCCACTCGTGGAGCTCCGGCCTCCGGGCGTAGAATAGGTGGTCGGTGGGGCCGCTCCCCTCTCCGATCGCAAGACCGCCGCGTATCGCCTCGGTCACGTAGGCCTTGGACAGGCGCGCCGCATGGGCGAGCGAGCGGCCGCGGGCGAGGTGAGTGGCTATGGCCGCCGAGTAGGTGCAGCCTGTTCCGTGCGTGTGCTTCGTGTCGATCCACTCGCCGGGAAGGGTGGTCGATCCCTCCTCGGTGACGAGCACGTCTGTCGCCGGCTCGGAGATCAGGTGGCCTCCCTTGACCAGAACCGCCCCGGGGCCATAGCTCAGTATTTCTCGTCCGATATTCTCGGCGTCGGCGACCGACCGGACCGTTCGTCCGGTCAGGGTCTCGGCCTCGTGGACGTTTGGCGTGATCACCGTCGCCAGCGGGAAGAGCGTCTCGCGGAGCGCCGCTACCGCCTGCTCTTCGAGCAGGCGGTAGCCCGACTTGGACACCATTACGGGGTCGAGGACGAAGAAAGGGGGCCTGTGCCGCCGGAGCGCGGCGGCGACAGTCTCGATCACCCGCCCGCTGGCGAGCATCCCCGTCTTGACGGCCGCGACGCGCATGTCGCCGAAGACGGCGTCGAACTGGGCGTCGATCATCGCGGGAGCCATCTCCTGCGACATCGTGACGGCCACCGTGTTCTGCGCGGTTATGGCGGTGACTATCGACGCTCCGAAGCCGCCGTTGGCGGTGATCGCGCGCAGGTCGGCTTGGATGCCCGCGCCTCCGCCGGAGTCGGAGCCGGCTATGGTCGCGACGACCTTCACGTGGGGAACCCCCATCCTAGCCTTCCCCCGCGGAGCCGGGGGAAGGGATTTACGCCACCCTCTCCCGCAGGGGAGGGGGAGGGATTGGCGCTACCTCAGGACGACCCGTGTCCAGGCGTCGATCCACTCCTCGCGCTTCTCGCCGATCTCCGCCGGACCGATGTCCGACGGCAGGGTCGGCACCTCTGCGAATCTGAAGAAGTCAGGCGTCACGGCCTGGCTGTTGACGGGGTAGACGAACATCTTGTCCGGGAAGTTCTCCTGGAACCTCGTGCCCAGCACGTAGTCTATGAACTTCCGGGCCAACTCGACGCGGTCGCTTCCCTTCAGGATTCCGATGCCCTCGATCTGGAGGAAGGTGGCCTTGTCGACCAGGACGTTGCCGGTGGGAGGCTCGCTCAGCTCCACCTCGGAGAAGAAGACCTCGGCCGCGGGGCTGGTGGCATAGGAGACTACCAGCGGACGGTCGCCGCCGTACTTGCTGAAGTCGGTGTAGTAGGCGTCGCTCCAGCTGTCCTTGACCAGCAGACCGTTCGCCTTCAGGTCGGCCCAGAAGTCCAGATAGTCGTAGTCGTCGTCCTCGCCGAAGTAGGAGACGGTCGCTATCAGGAAGGCGAGGCCGGGCGATGAGGTGGACGGGTTCTGGACGACGAGCCTGCCCTCCCACTCCGGCTGCGTGAGCTCCTCCAGAGTAGCCGGAGGCTGCATTCCGGCCTCCGCCAGCGCCGCCTTGTCGTAGTTGATGTTGACGTACCCGTAGTCGACCGGGGTGACGTGGAAGCTCTCGTCCAGCACCAGGTGATCGGGGACGTTCGACAGCATGGGCGACTCGTAGGGGACGAATATGCCCTCCTTCAAAGCGCGTCCCAAGAAGGTGTTGTCGATGCCGTACAGGAGGTCCGCGGACGGGTTGCCCTTCTCCAGCACCGCCCGGTTGAGCACCTCGCCCGAGCTCCCGGCCTCGAGGATGACGATCTTGGCGTTGTTGGCCTCCTCGAACTCGGCGATGATCTCCTCGCCGATGTCGAAGGCGCTATGCACCATCACCACCAGCTCCTGCGGCGCGGCGGGAGCGGTCGTCGGCGCAGGGGACGGCGCGGTTGTCGGCGAAGGAGACGACGCGGCGGGCGCGGTCGTCTCACCAGGGTCGTCGCCGCACGCCGCGGCGGCCAGCAGCGCGGCCGCTGCTCCAAGGATCAGCAACAGATGTCTAGTCACTCTTCCCGTCTCCTCTTTTTCGGTTCGTGAAGGAGCTTGCTTTTCGTCGATCGTGACTGTTCCGATTCGGCATAGGCGCGTCGATAAGCCCGGCCCTGCCGGGCCAACAAAAAAGGCCGCCCGGTCTTCTGGGCGGCCTTTAGGATTCGAGAAGATGCCTCTTCCCTTCGCTGGCATTACCCAGATCAGGTTCAAGGGGTCGACAGCGTCACGGCTGCCCTCTCAGCCCGGCATTCCGAGCTCCCCCTGGCTTTTTTTGTTCCGATGCTAATCCTATACACTCAATCCTCCATCTGTCAAACTACACCTCCATCGTCGCCCTCACAGAAGGCTGTGGTATGGTAGACGAGGCATCCCGCCCGCCGCTCGCCGGAAGTGCGAGCCGCGCCGGCCGGAGGGAGCCATGTCTCGATATGGATGAAGATGGCTATCAGATAGAGGTCGCCAACCTCTGGAAGGTGTTCGGCGACAGGCCCGAACGCGCCCTGGAATCGGAACAGGCTTCGAGGAGCCGGGCCGATATCCAGGAGGAGCTCGGCCTGGTGGTCGGGCTCCGGGACGTCTCTTTTCAGGTGAAGCGTGGAGAGATATTCGTCGTCATGGGGCTCTCCGGCAGCGGCAAGTCGACCCTGGTGCGCTGCCTCATCAGGCTCATAGAGCCTACGTTGGGGCGGATACGCTTCGATGGCGAGGACGTCCTCACCTACTCCTCGGAGCAGCTGATCCAGTTCCGGCGCGACAAGGTTGCGATGGTCTTCCAGCACTACGCTCTACTCCCGCACCGCCGCGTGATGGACAACGTGGCGTACGGCCTGGAGATAAGGGGGATGGACAAGGAAGCGAGGTACAGCGCCGCGGCGGAGGCCATCGAGACCGTGGGACTCAAGGGCTGGGAGGACTACTACCCGCGCGAGATGAGCGGCGGGATGCAGCAACGCGTCGGCCTCGCCAGGGCGTTGGCTGTGAACTCCGAGGTGCTGCTCATGGACGAGCCTTTCAGCGGCCTGGACCCCCTCATACGGCGGGAGATGCAGGACGAGCTGGTCGCCTTGCAGTCGGAGCTTCACAAGACCATCGTCTTCATCACCCACGACTTGAACGAGGCTCTCAAGATAGGCGACCGCATCGCCATCATGCGGGACGGGGAGATCATCCAGGAGGGTTCGCCCGAGGAGATCGTCACGCTGCCGACCGACGAGTACGTGACCGAGTTCGTACGGGACGTCTCCAGGGCGAAGGTCATCCAGGCGAAGGCGATCATGCAGGAGCCCGAAGCCGTGGTGTACGAATGGCAGGGGCCTCGCGCGGCCCTGCTCACCATGGACAACCATGGCCTTGACGCGGTGTTCCTCATAGCGCGCGACTTCACGCTGCGAGGAGTTCTGACCGAGGAGCGGGCGAAGGCTCTCGCGTCCCGGCGCACAGGGTCACTGGAGGGAGCGCAGGTCGCCTCGGCACTCACCACAAGCCCCGAGGCCTACATCGAAGAGGTGATCCCGATAGCGGCCCAGTCCGAATATCCGATCGCAGTGGTTGGCGACAAAGGGAGCCTGCTGGGCGAGATTCGCAGGGGCGCCCTGCTCACGGGCATGTCAGACAGCAGTTAGGAGGCTTCGCATGGCCCGGACGCAGGACCTTCAATCAGACGCCGAAACCTCGCAGCCTCTCAGCGCTCTGCCGGACCTCCCGCCCATATACCTCTGGTCCATTGGGGCGGCGGCGGTCGTCGTGGTGCTGCTGGCAAGCCTGCTGATCTGGGGTCCGGAGATGGAATTCCCCACCACGGTGTCCCGCGAGCTTTCCAGCGACGGCTCCATGACCCTGGAGAGATCGCTGCGGGACGTCACCGGCGGCGCCATCGACGATGTGGTCTCCTGGATGACGGTGGAGGGCGCCTGGCTGTTCGACGGGCTGAGCACGGCGGTCACCCACGCGCTGGTCAACATCGAGCGGGTCTTGAATTGGCTGCCCTGGCCGGCCGTCGTGGTCGGCCTTGCCCTCCTGTCCTTCGCGGTCGGACGTCTGAGTCTCCTGGTCTTCACCTCTCTCGCCCTGCTGTCGATCGGCTTCATGGGCCTCTGGTCGAACACGCTGGATACCATCGCGCTGATGGTGGTGGCCGTGGCGGTCGCGGTGTCGATCGGTCTTCCACTGGGCGTGCTGGGCGCCCGCAGCCAGGTGGTGGACAACCTGATGCGCCCCATCCTGGACGGGATGCAGACGATGCCCAGCTTCGTCTACCTGCTGCCCGGCATCCTCTTCTTCGGTCTGGGGAAGCCGGCCGGCATCTTCGCCACCATCATATACGCGCTCCCCCCGGTAATCCGGCTGACCAACCTGGGAATCCGCCAGGTGTCCTTCGAGACGGTCGAAGCCGCGCGGTCCTTCGGATCATCGCCCTGGCAGATACTCACCAAGGTCCAGATTCCCATGGCCCTGCCCACGATCATGGCCGGCATCAACCAGACCACCATGATGGCCCTGGCAATGGTGACCATCGCCAGCCTCGTGGCCGCCGGCGGCCTGGGCGACAACGTGAACCGCGCGCTCCAGAAGAACGACCCGGGCAACGGCCTGCTCGCCGGCCTCGCCATCGTATTCCTCGCCATCATAATCGACCGCTTGACGCAGTCGGTGGCGCGTACGCAAGATGTTGCCCGCAGCGCCGGATAGCTCCGGTCGATCCTGAATTGCCGCTCAGATAGTGTTATCATGACCAGAACCGGTTAGCGAAAGGAGCAAGGAATTGAAGGAAGTCAAGATGCTGGCTGTAGTTGGAATGTTGCTCGCGGCCATCGCGGTCGCGCTCGTTGGATGCTCTTCGGAGCCAGAAGTTGTCGATAGGATAGTCGAGGTGACCCCGACGCCCGGACCCAAAGAGAAAATCGTCTTCAGCGACCTGAACTGGACGAGCGCCCAGGTCCAGGACCGCATCGCCCAGTACATCGTCGAGAAGGGCTACGGCTATCCCACGGACGTGGTATTCGGCTCGACTCTGCCCCTGTTCCAGGGACTGCGCCGCGGCGACAGCCACGTGACGATGGAGATCTGGCTGCCCAACCAGGATGAGGCCTGGATGGAGGCGCAGGCCGCCGGGGAAGTCGTCCCCGTGGGCGAAAGCCTGGGCAAGGACTGGCAGTCCGCTTTCGTCATTCCGGCCTACCTCCAGGAGCAGTATCCCGACCTGGACAGCGTCGACGATCTGAAAGACGACAAGTTCAAGGAGCTGTTCGCGACCGCCGAGACCGGGGGCAAGGCGCGGCTGGTGTCCTGCGTAATCGGCTGGGCCTGCGAGGAGGTCAACGCGAAGCAGATCGAGGGCTACGGACTGGCTGACCACGTGCACGTCATCAATCCCGGTGACGGCGCGGCGGCCAACGCCGATCTCTACGGCGCTTACGAGAAGGGCGAGCCCTGGCTCGGCTACCAGTGGGGCACGAACGACCCGGCGCTGGTCCTGGACATCGTCAGACTCGAAGAGCCCGCGTACAGCGACGAGTGCTGGTTCACCACCAAAGCCTGCGCATACGAGGACGCGACGATCCTGATCGCGGTCCACCCTGACCTGACGGTCAACGCCCCCGACGTCGTCGCGATGCTGCGGAAGTGGGACTTCAACATCGGCATCTACAAAGAGGTCGCCGCGTGGCAGAGCGAGAACCCGGACGCCACCGCTAACGATGCCGCGCTCTGGTGGCTGAACGGCAACGCGGACCTGTGGAAGGGCTGGGTTACCACAGAGGCCGCCGAAGCCATAGAGTCTGCTCTGGAAGCCAACGAGATTCCCGACGGCTGGCCCACCGAGTAGAGCGAACGACGCACAGCTTCCGCGCGATACGCGGAGGCTGTGTCACAGGTAGGCCGCCGGGAGAGGAGAGCCTAACCGAGCGGGACGCTCCGGCGTCTGTTCGGTTAGGTTTCGAGCCCGGCCCCTACAGCGCTCGGACCGCCCCTTCGATCGCGGCCGTCGCCTCCCTGTACGACACATCCGGTCCGAAGCGGAGCGGCCTGCCAAAGCAGACCTCGACGTCCCCCCGGCGAAGCAGGGGGAAGTAGGCAGGAAAGCCGGTGCGGCGGACCTTCACCCGCAGGGGGACGACCGGGATGCGCCCGCCCACGCAGATCAGCCCCGTCCCTCCGAGGAAGGGCCTCAGCGGCCCTGTGCCGGTCAGCTCTCCCTCGGGATAGATCAGCACCGACCATCCGCCGTCGACGATGCGTCCGATGTTCTCCAGGCTCCTGCGGACGTTCCCCTCCCTGGAGAAGGGGAAGCCGTTGCCCAGGAGCGGGATGGTCAGACTTCGCACCGGGTTGCTCCACATGTGGTCGGAGGCGGCGATGGCCAGCCTCCGGCGCAGCGACGCCGGCATCGAGCGCAGGATGATCCCGTTGTCCAGGTGGATGGTGTGGTTGGCGGCTACGATGACCGGGCCGTTCACCTGGACGTTGTCGGCGCCGGTGACGGTCGTCTTGTACGCCATCGCCATCGCGGGGAAGATGATCAGCCTCTGTATGAGCCCCCTGAGGAGCCTGCACCAGGGAGACATACCCCAGCGGGGAAAGGCGATCTGCGACGTGCGGGAGTCGGCCCTTACGAGCGCTTCGAGCTGCCGCACGGTCGTCCCGGCTCCCACCTGCGTCTCGTCCACGTAGACGCCCAACTCCTCCTCTATCGCGGAGAGCAGCTCGACACGCTTCAGGGAGTCCATCTCCAGCGTCTCCCCCAGCGACGCGTCAGGGCGTATCAGGGCGGGAGAGACGCCGGCCACCTCGGCGATCAGAAGCTGCACTCTGCTCCGCCCCTTCGAGGGGTCCTCCTTCGGGGCCTCTCCGGCAGACGGCACGCCGGCCGAACTCGTCAGCCGATCCAGAACGACCGGCTTCTTCACCTTCAGGGTGTGGGTGCGCGGGAGGTCGTCGTCGGGCCAGACGGTATGCCCCCGGACCCGCTGGTGGTCGCCGAGCTGTCCGTTCGCCCAGGCAACGGCGTCAGCCGCCCTGCCGGGCTGCTCCATCAGCAGGACGGCGTGGACCTGGACCGCTCCGTCCTTCGGGAGGCCGACGACGGTCGCGTCCGTGACGTCGGAGTGCCTGGCCAGGACGGCCTCGACGTCCTCCGGATAGACGTTCTGCCCGTTGGGCAGGACGATCATGTCTTTTTTTCTCCCTCTGACGTGGACGGCTCCCTGCGCGTCGATGAGTCCGAGGTCGCCGGTCTTGTACCATCCGTCGTCGAAGGCGGCGGCGGTAGGCTCCGGCGCCTCCCAGTAGCCCTGGGCGACGTTGGGACCGCGCACCAGCAGCTCGCCGTCCGCGGCGACGCGCACCTCCACGCCGGGCACGGGCGGCCCCGAGGACCGGAAGTCGGGACGCTCCATCGTATGACAGCTGATGACGGGGCTGGCCTCGGTGGCGCCGTAGCCCTGGATGACCCTGATCCCCAGCCGCTCCCACTTGGCGCCCAGCTCCGGGTCCAGGGCGGCGCCGCCGCTGAAGACGAACTGGAGCGCTCCCCCGAGCCGCTTCAGCACCCGCCTGAAGATGACGCGCCGAACCGCGTTAGGCATCCGTCCGGCGACCGCGTGGGAGCGCTCCCAGAGTCTCTGCTTGCCCTGTCGCGCCACCTCGCGCTCTATCGATTTCATCAGCAGATCGAGGGCCTGAGGCACCAGCAGCATGAGCGTCGGGCGGCGCTCCGAGGCCGTCCGCACCAGCACGGACGGTTTGAGGCTGGCGAGATAGGTTACGTTGGCTCCGGCCTTGAGCGGGACGAGCAGGCCGCCCATCTGCTCGAACATATGGCTGAGGGGGAGTATCGACAGCAGCCGGTCCGTCGGCTTGCCGGAGACGTACCGGGTGACTCCCACCATGTTGGACAGGAGGTTGCCGTGCGTCAGCATGACGCCCTTGGGATCGCCGGTGGTCCCCGACGTGAACATCACCTCAACGAGGTCGTCCCAGCCGAGATCGACCGGGCCGGGCTCCGGCATCGCGCTCGACTCCTGCTCGATCCGGTCGAGAAGCAGCTCGGGCGCGTCGAAACCCTCCGGCCGCCGGGGCGTCACGCTGGAGACGAAGGCCAGCTTGGGCCGTGTCTTCGAAGCCACTCTGGCGACGAACTCCGGGGCGCTCCTCAGGTCGAGCGGGACCAGCACCACGCCCGCCCGCACGCATCCGAAGTAGACGAGCACCCACTGCGGACAGTTGGGCCCCCAGAGCAGCACTCGGTCGCCCTTCTCGATCCCCCTGGACTGAAGGAGGCTGGCGACTCGTCCGGCCCCCTCCCAGAGCTCCCGGTAAGACCAGGACAGATACCTGAAGCCGGGCTTGAAGTAGAGGGCGGGGCGGTCGCCGAACAGGTCGGCCTTCGTCTTCAGGAAATCGGCCAGTGTCTCGCCTTCGTCCCGCCACTGCCTGTCAACCGTATCCATCTCCAACCTCTCTAGTGGACCAACGTCCTAATACTGCCGACTTTCCCCATCACGCACCTCGAAGAAGGTGTGTGGGATGCCCCCACACCCCCGGCGAGGGTCTTTGACCGCTAGCCGGGCCTATTGTACTCCGATATCAGTTGTCTGAGAGACTCTCGAGCCCGCTCGCGCAGCGGCCGGAAGTGGCCGAAGCAGATGGTCGCCACGTCCAGCGCAGCCAGCTTGCCGAGCGATCTGACCGCCATCCCGAAGTCGCTGGTGACGTGACGGGCGGGCGGGCCGAGAGCGCCCCTGCGGTGCTCGAGCGCGTCGCCGACGATCAGGAGCCGCTTGGACTCCACGTAGAGACAGATGCTTCCGGCGGTGTGGCCCGGCGTGTGTACCACCCTGACGCCGTCCATGGTGGGAAGGGTGTCCCCGTCGCGGAGTCTGTGGGCCACCGGAGCGCCCTCTCCCGCGAGGGTCCGGATCAGCGGCGACACCATGGTGGCCAGGGCCGGGTTCCTGAGAGGGTTCGGGTACGCCTCCTCCCTGCTGATGATCGGAGCGTCCTCCTCGTGGGCGGCGACGGGAATCGACATCTTCGTAAGCTGGGCCAGCCCGCCCGAGTGGTCGGGATGGCAGTGAGTCGCGACCGCGAGGCGCACATCCCCCATCGTGTAGCCGGCGTTGCGAAGACCTGCCGAAATGAGCGCATGGCTTCCCGCGCTGCCGGCGTCCACGAGGACCAGCCCGTCCTCGTCCTCCAGCAGGGTGACCCGGGCGCCAACCGCCCTGAGCTGAAAGACCCCCGGGACGATGTCGAGCGGTCCCAGGATGCCGTGGCGGCGGCTCAGATGAGGGCCCGTTCGACGGCGGCGGCCAGTGGCGCGCCGGCCGCGTAGATATGGCTGGCGGAGGCGACGATGGAGGGGTCCGGCTCACAGGCGACCGTCGGGTCCTTGCCTTCGTAGTCGATCACGTGCAGCACGTGGCGCATCGCGTTGATCCTGGCCCGCATCTTGTCGTCCGACTTGACGATCGTCCACGGAGCGGTCGGCGTGTGGGTCAGGAGGAACATGGCCACCTTCGCCTCCGTGTACTCCTTCCACTTGTCCCTGGAGAGCAGGTCGACCGGACTCACCTTCCACTGCTTCAGGGGGTCCTTGGACCGCTTCTTGAAGCGCCGGAGCTGCTCCCTCCGGCTGACCGAGAAGTAGAGCTTGATCAGGCGAATGCCGCTGTCGACGATCATCTCCTCCAACCGCGGCGCCTGGTGCATGAACAGCCTGTAGTCCTTCTCTTCCGAGAAGCCCATCACCCGCTCCACGCCGGCGCGGTTGTACCACGACCGGTCGAAGAGAACGATCTCGCCCGCCGTTGGGAAGTGGCGTACGTATCTCTGGAAGTACCACTGCTTCCGTTCGACGTCCGAAGGCTTGTCGAGAGCGACGACCCGCGCGCTCCGGGGGTTCCAGTGCTCCATGAACCGCCGGATCGTACCGCCCTTCCCGGCGGCGTCACGGCCCTCGAACAGGATTATCACCCGCTCGCCCGTCTCCCTGATCCAGTTCTGAAGCTTCACCAGCTCGACCTGGAGGGGGAACTTGTGATCGTAGTACTCCTGGAAGCCCATCCTCCTGGCGTACGGATAGATGTTGTCCCTGAAGTACCTGACGCGCTTGATGGTGTCGATGTTCAGGGGGTCGTCCAGCGGCTCGGCGTCGAGGATCTTCGACCGCTTGCCCGGGGACTCGTGGTTGTCCCCGTAGAAGTAGGTGTAGTAGCCCCGGACGCGTTGCGAATTCGCCATGCTCGCCGCCTGCTGCTTCAAGGTCGATGTGCGAGACAGTATCATATGACGGGTCTGCCGGGATTGCAAATTGGCGTCCGGTTGAACGGGCTCATCGGCTGCTGATAGACTGGTTCGGGCCTCGCCGGCGCGTCCCTGAAACGGGCGCTCGACCGGACGCCCCAGCCTCTGATGCAGGGTAGCCGTTGACAACTCTTGCCGCCATCGACGTTGGCTCCAACGCGATGCGACTAGCCATCGGCGATGTCCTGGCAAACGGCAAGATCAACGTCATCGATACTGAGCGGGAGCCGGTACGGCTCGGCCAGGACGTCTTTTCTTCTGGCCGTCTCTCCTCCGGGATCATCGACAGGAGCGTTCAGGCCTTCCGCCGATTCTGCGATTCGATCGGGAGCCGGAATGTGGAGCATGCGGCCGGGGTCGCGACGAGCGCGGTGAGGGAGGCCGCGAACGGCCGGGAGCTGATCGACAGGATACGGGAGGAGACCGGCATAGAGGTAGCCGTCATAAACGGCGCCGAAGAGGCCAGGCTGGTACACTTGGCCGTATCGCGGAAGCTGAACGTCCAGACCGGGCAGGGAGTGCTGGTCGATATCGGAGGAGGAAGTGTCGAGGTCGCCCTCATGTCGGACGGCCTGCTTATCGACAGCCGCAGCTACCGGCTGGGCACGGTCCGGATGCTCCAGGTCCTCTCCGACGAGCGGAACGGACAGGAGCGGTTCGCAGGGATGGTCGAAGAGCTGGCGTCCGAGACGCGCGCCTGGATCGTAAGCCTCTTCGGGCACAACCTCTTGGGCCTCTTCGTCGGGACGGGGGGCAACGTGGAGGCGATAGGCGACCTGAACGGAAGGAGGGTCGGCAAGCGGGCCACCTCCTTCGCCTACATAGACGACATCGACAGGACGAGGGCCGCGCTGGAGGTTCTCGATTTCGAGAGCCGGCGCGTGGAGCTGAGGCTGAGGCCGGACAGGGCGGACGTGATCTACCCGGCGACGGTGGTCCTTCAGGCGCTCATGAACGTGGTGTGGGCGACGACGCTGACGATTCCGAGGGTCGGCCTCAGAGAGGGCCTTCTGGCCGACATGGCGATGCGCCGCATCCCGGAGCGCCGGCCCGCCGCCGCTCTGAGATCGGGTTAGCCGCATATGGACCTGTACGTACTGAGACATGGGGTCGCGGTGGACAGAGGCAGTCCGGACTACCCCTCCGACTACGACCGGCCGCTGACTCCCGACGGGATTCGCCGTATGACCCGGCAGGTGAAGGGGCTGAATGCGTTGGGCATCGCGCTGGATACGATAGTCACCAGTCCTCTCGTCCGCGCGGCGGAGACGGCGGAGATCGTCCACGCCGGGTTGCGCGGCTCCGGTAGACTGGTAAGGTCGGATGCCCTTGCGCCGGGAGGGTCTCCCTCCGACCTGATAGGAGAGATCTCCTCCGAGTATCCGCGCGACGGCAGCGTGATGGTCGTGGGACACGAACCGTACCTCAGCAGTCTGGTCTCAGTGCTGGTTGCCGAAGAGCCGGGCCCCCTCATCCGGCTCAGAAAGGGGGCTCTCTGCAAGCTGCGCGTGCCCTCTCCCCGGTATGGACGCTGCGGATGGATCGAATGGTCCATGACGCCAAAGCAGATGGTCAGGCTCGGATGAAGGATGGAGCGTCGATGGACGCCGCCCAGCCGGTAAGCCGGCTTGCCCGGCGGACGATCGACCGCCGGTTGAGACGGGTGGCGCGGCTGCTGCCGCTCGCCGCGAAGGAGGCGGAGAGGGACGTGGAGTACGTCCACGACCTTCGCGTCGGCGTTCGCAAGGCCGCCGCCGCGCTGCGTATCTTCGCCCCGTGTCTGCCTCCCTCTCTCCGCAACGAGCTGGATCGCAGGCTCGGACGCATCCGACGCGCCGCTGGACCGGCGCGCGACCTGGATGTCATAGGGCAGAGGCTGTCACGGCTCGCCGAGGCGTGGGGAACGACTCCCCAGCTCTCGGCCGCTCTCGACCGCATCGGGAAGGAGAGACGCCGGGCCCAGAAGCCACTCGTAAAGGCCCACGGGAGAGCCCGCAGGCAGGGCCTCAGGAGTCTCTTCCGTCGCACCTCCAAGCGGGTCGGATGGTACGGAGAGGGAGCGGAGCCCGAGATCAGGGTCTGGGTCGACGACGCCCTCAGGCCAGTGCTCGACCGGTTCTTCGCCAGGTCGTCGGCCGACCTGACCGATACGGCGGCCCTCCACGCAATGAGAATCGCGGAGAAGCGCGTAAGGTACTCCCTGGAGGTGGTCGGAGAGGTCTCCGGCGCCTCGTTCAGGCGTGCCGCGCCTCTGCTCGGGGAGCTCCAGGACAGGCTCGGAGAGATCAACGATCATGATGCGGCCTGCGGCCTGATGCTGCGATGGCGCGACAGGTCGAAGGATGCGGAGTTGCGCGAGGTGTTCGGCCAGCTCGCCTCCTTCGAGAGGTGGAGCGGCAGCTACGCGCACGACCAGTTCCTCGCCTGGTGGGACGACGACAGGCGTACCGACCTCGTTGCGCGGCTGAATGCGCTCCTGGACCGGGTATCCGGATCGCAGCCCAGGCTGGACCTCGCTGAGACCGGAAGGCTCTCCGCCCTTACCACGCCCAAGTAGCGCGACCTCCCATGCCACGCCATACGATCGCCGTCGGGAACGTCACCATCACGTCGCTGTCGGACGGCCGCCTGGAGATGCCCGTCACCGACTTTTTCCCGTCGGTGCCCCGGGCCGACTGGGAGCCCTACCGCGACGAGCTGACCGTCGAGGGCAACATAGCGCTCAACGTCGGCTCGTTCCTTGTAAGGTCTCAGGCGAAGACGATACTGGTCGATACGGGACTGGGCCGGAGCGACCGGGGCTTCGGCGGCGCGGTGTTCGGGAGGCTGCTCGACGACCTGCGGGCCAAGGCCGTCGACGTGGAGGATGTCGACCTTGTATTCATAACCCACCTCCACCGCGACCACGTCGGGTGGAACCTGACCCGGGACGCCGGCCGCGTCCGTCCGACCTTCCCGAACGCGCGCTACCTGCTGCCTCGGGCCGACTGGGAGGTCTACACCCGCCGGGACGGCCTGAGCGCCTTCGCCTACATACGCGAGCAGGTAACGCCTCTGGAAAGCCTGGGCGTCCTCGACCTGATCGAGGGCGAGCACGAGGTCACCGGAGAGGTCACGACGCTGCCCACTCCGGGCCACACGCCCGGCCACACCAGCCTCCTGCTCTCCTCGCTCGGCGAGCGCGCCGCCATCCTGGGAGACGCCGCGCACCATCCGGCGCAGGCCCAGGAGACCGGCTGGAGTCCGCGGGCGGACGCCGACCGGAAGGAGTCGGAGGCGAGTCGGCGGAGGCTCATGGACCGGATCGAGCGGGACGGCGCCGTCGCCGTCTCGGGCCACTTCCCGGCGCCCGGCTTCGGTCGCCTCGTCCGCGTCAAGGGCCGCCGTTACTGGCGGGCGCTGTGATGACAGGCTGCGGCTGCGATATGACAGGACTCGGGGCGGAGCCCGACAGACGCCGCTGACGACACCGCCGCTAACTGGAGAGAAAAGATGTACCCGATCGATCTGAGTGGAAAGACCGGAATAGTCTTCGGAGTCGCGAACAGCCGCAGCATCGCCTGGGCGATAGCCCGGACGCTCCACCAGGCCGGCGCCCGGCTGGCGATGGCCTACCAGAACGAGCGCGTGAAGGGCAACGTCGCCAGGCTCGTCTCGGACTGGGAGGACTCCCCGCTCGTCGAGTGTGACGTCTCCTCGGAGGATAACGTCGCAGCCGCGTTCGACCGCGCCGGCGCCGAGCTCGGCAGGCTGGACTTCATCGTCCACAGCATCGCCTTCGCCAACCGTGACGACCTCGGCGGCCGCTTCGTCGACACCGGGCGCGACGGCTTCCGTATGGCGCTGGACATCAGCGCATACTCGCTGGTGTCGATCGCGCGCCACGGCTCGCCGCTCATGACCGAAGGCGGGAGCATCCTGACCCTCACCTTCCAGGCGTCGGAGCGCGTCTTCCCAGGATACAACGTGATGGGCACAGCCAAGGCCGCCCTGGAGAACGTGGTGAGGCAGCTCGCGTCGGACCTCGGCTCCGACGGCGTCCGGGTAAACGCCATCTCGGCCGGTCCGCTGGACACGCTGTCGTCGAGGGTCATCAGCCGCTACCGCGACATGAAGCGGGTGCATGCCGAGCGCTCGCCGATGGGCCGCAACATCACCCACGACGAGGTGGCGAAGGCGGCCCTCTTCCTGGCAAGCGATCTCTCGTCGGGCGTCACCGGCGAGACCCTCCACGTCGACACCGGCTACAATATCATGGGCATCTAGGCGTACAATGAAGACCCCCATCCTGACCTTCCCCCGCGTAGCCGGGGGAAGGGACGAGAGGTGCTCGACCGGATAGCGTGCCGGACTCGATCTTCCTGGAAGTCGAAGAGAACGACAACTGCGAGTACATGCCCTTGCTGGTGTACGAGGCTCACCGCGACCCCGTACCCATCTTCCGGGTGAACCTCGAAGAGCCGGGGCGTCCGCCGGGGACCTACTCGGTGACGGGCTGGAGCAGCGAGGGCGGCGGCGCTCCCTGTCCCGCCATGTACGCCCCCGTCTCCGACTCCGGCCAGGCGGTCGCGCACCTCGTCTACGGCGGCGACTGGGGCATACGTCTCAGGCCGGACGCCTCCGGCGAACCGTGGAGCGTCGATAGCGCCGACCAGTGGGGAGAGCCCTACCTGATCCTGACCCAGGAGGGCGACATCATCCTGGACGACTGACGTAGCCAGCCGGAATCCCTCTTCACCGCATTCTCGACAGCTTGTCCCTCTGCCGACTGCCGCAACCACTTGCGGAGAGCAGGACGGCCATCCGCCGGGCATGTCACGTCAAGTGGCCCAAGAAGATGGTGACTGTTCAGCCTCCATGAACTGCGAGGTCCTCCCCGAATGTCATTCCGAACGGAGCGCCAGCGGAGAGAGGAATCTGCGGGTGTCATTGGGGGACGGCCCTATGTGAAAGGACTATAGATTCTTCGTCGCTGGCTCCTCATAATCCGGTGGTCTGACTAGGAACAAGCCGTTTGAGTCAATTCCGTCCGTGACAAATAATTCAGGAGTGTCTTCTTCCGGGATACTTCCCAACATCAGGGCCGCCTTTGCTTGTTCGAATGCTACTTTCACCGATTTGCCAAATCCAATCGCAGAGTAGAATTGAGACGCGAAGACTCGGGCGGCATCGTCACCAATTGATGTGCTCATGCCCAGAGCGGATTGAGTGTGCTCCACAACCGCTTCAGCTTGATTGCGGGAGTAGCAGGTATTGAAAAACACCAACTGGATGTTCCCCGAGCAAGCTAACATCACTTGGACTATAGCTTCCTTTGTGACGGGCTTTGTATTACCGAATTCGTCCTGGAAGACGATTTCATCATTGTCCGATCCATGACCGCTGAAATGAACAATTCGTGGGTTGCATTCATTAATCGCTTGCATCACATCCTGTGGTCGGACAGCCCAACGAGATTCCAGCCTTACGGCATCGCGGTGTTGGGACCTACGAATCATATCTTGAATTGCCCGTGCTTCCTCATCAAGACGAAGTTGCTCCTGGTCTAGTGGGTTAGAGGCAAGAAAAAGAACAGTGATAGTCTCAGGTAGATTCTTGAGTCTTTCTATGTCAGACATTAGTTCGTGATGAAGGGAGTCATGCTGTCTGAGCTTTCTATCCGTCATTGTCATTTGCTGTTCGATCTTCAGATTCAGTTGATTGGCTTCACACTGTCGCTTCTTAGCCTGCTTCTCTTCTTCTGAGGATAGAGACTTTTGGGCATTGTTGAGCTTCTTATGTTCAGCCGCAATCTTCCCATCAATCCTCGCAATAGCTCTCTCGTTGGCTGATGATGCTTTGCGAAGACGCTCTATTTGACCTAGCTTTGACTTCAACATGGAGATGCTTTTTGTCTTGCTTGCCGCAACAGTCGCAGAATCAACCTTTCTTTGAAGGTCAGCGCCCTTCGCAACCAAACGGCTCTTTTCTATTTGCAGCTTCGCCATGTTGGCGCTAGCTTTTTGAGCGTTCTGACGGTATTGATCAATAATTGGCATGCTATATCTCTGTGTCTCCCTTCATCCATCGTAGGAGTGGGCTGTCCCTCTATCCTTCAAGTATCCTCTGCACCGCATCCTCGACCGCCCGGCCCTCTGGCGAGGCGCGCAGCCATTCCCGCAACTCCCGGCGGGCAATTTTGACGGTCACGCTGTCGCGTTCCTCGCGCAGCCGGTCAAGCTGCTGGGCCGCGCCCTTTGTAGCCGCCTCGCCGGCCTCGGACACCTCGGCGTGCACGGGGTCGCCGGAGTCGAACTCCGGGATCGGCAGCTTCCACAGGTGCTTGTGCAGGTCGCGTGCTCCATACTGACCCTTAGACATTCGCGGCTTTACCATCTCATAAAGGGCATCGCTGTTGATGATGGCCAGCAGGTAATGGCCCTCCCGTAGGTTCCTGCAAGTCACCCAGAATAAAAGATGGTCAACTATGATTCACTCGTAAAAAGTCATGGGCGAGGGTATTGGGAAGTGAGGGATAATAGGATCGGAGAGAGTGGAGGAGTGAACGCTGAGGAGTAGGTGGACGATGTTTCAAGCCCGGGAACCGCAGGAGAGCCTGTGGCAGTCGGAGTTTCTGATCACACCGAGGAAGGCGAAGCTGATGCGTAGGAGCTGGGCGGAGGTATTCCGGAACGAGGCTCTGGTTCTGATAGAGGAGGAGCGGTTCGCTCCGCTGTACAGCCCGGACATGGGCAGGCCCAATCGCGCCGTGCAGACGGTGCTGGGAGTGCTGGTGCTCAAGGAGATGTTCGATCTGACGGACATGGAGGCGTTGGAAGAGTTGGAGTTCAATCTGCTGTGGCACCACGCGCTGCGGCTGGAGATGGAGGAGGCGCACCTTGCCCAGAAGACGCTGCACAACTTTCGTGTGCGGTTGATGGAGCACGACGGCGGGCGATTGGCCTTCTGTGAGACGACGGACCGGATGATAGAGGCCCTGGGACTGCGGACAGGCAAGCAGCGCCTGGACTCGACGCATGTCATGAGCAATATCGCGGTGTTGACGCGGTTGGGTCTGTTCTGCGAGACGGTCCGGGTGTTCCTGCTGGCGGTGAGCCGTGAGCACCCCGGTCTGGGAGAAGGGATTGGGGATGGTCTGGCACAGCGGTACCTGAAGGAGACCGGAGAAGCATCGAGGTACGAGGACGCACGTTCAGGTGAGGGGCGTCGCCGGCTGTCGGTGTGTGCGCGAGACGTGTACCGGCTGGTGGATAGGTTCCGCGGGACGGCGGTGGCGGATATGGAGGAGTACGGTCTGTTGGAGAGGCTTTTGCATGAGCAGTGCCGCGTGGGCCGTCACAGGGACGGTCGTCCCAGCGCCGATGACGACGATGCGGCAGAGGGGAAGGTGCCGATCGCGCTGAAGGAGGCGAAGGAGGTGCGGTCGAGCTCTATGCAGACGCCGCACGACCCGGCGGTGACCTACAGCGGACACAAGGGGAAGGGGTACGAGGTGCAGGTGTCTGAGACGTGCGAAGAGGGGAACGCCGTGCAGATGATCACCCACGTGGAGGTCACGCCATCGAGCGATGGCGACGCCGGTGTGACGGTGGGGGTGATCGATGAGTTGAGAGAGCGAGGGATAGGCCCTTCGGAGCTGTGGTGCGACACGTCGTATGGTTCTGGCCGGAACGGATGGGAGGCGGAGCGCAGGGGGACGGAGTTGGTGAGCCCTGTCGGGGGCCGGGCGCCAGCGGAGGCCGATGAGAATGATGGGCTGGTCAGGCTGACGGCTGCTGACTTTGACATCGACGTTACGGCAAGGAGGGCTGCGGTGTGTCCTGCGGGACATGAGGCCGTGTCCGAGTACGAGGATGAAGAGGCTCCCGAGCGAGTGGAGATGCACTTCGCCCGGGAGGTGTGTGAGCCCTGTTCGCTGCGTTCCCGGTGTCCTGTGAGGTGGCGTCGTCGCCCTGAGCTCGGGGGAGAGTGGTCGCCGAGTGGAGCCTACGTGCTGAGTGCGGACCTCGCCAGGGTGAACATCGGACGTAGGCGGCGGGCCGAGTCGGATGGACAATGGCGTAAACGGTACGGGTTGCGTGCGGGGATAGAGGGTACGAACTCAGAGTTGAAACGGCGCCATGGTCTTGGCCGCCTACGAGTACGTGGAGGAGAGAGGGTCCGGCTCGCCGTCTACCTCAAGGCCCTGGCGTGTAACATCAAGCGAATGGTCCGGGCACGGCTGACCGAGATGGACGAGATGTTGGTCCCACCGGCTGCCTTGGCGCCCGATCCCACCGCTGCATGAGGCTACAGGAGCCGTTGCGAGCCCGCTGATGCCTACCAGGACGGGGTATGGCGCACCACAACTACCTCATCGGCCGCAACACAAGCCCCGACCGGAACAAAACCAAATCCCTCGCCTAACCGCCCTCACGCCGCAGAACCAACCCGAAAGGCCCTTGTTACGAGGGAATCAGGAAATGGGCAGACGTAGTGGAGGCGGGATTCATGGAGGCGGCGAAGTTCCTGAACCGCCAGTTCATCTTTACTAGGAGTAACGTCCCGTACAACACCCAGCTGGTGCCGCTGGCAGTGTTGTACACCGAATTGGCCGGGGAATTGGAACCGGCCAACGCGCAGGAGAAGCTGGAGCGCTGGTTCTGGTGCGGTGTCTTGGGGGAGAACTACGGCAGCGCCGTTGAGACCCAGTTCGCCAATGACTTGGCGCAAGTCGCTCGCCACGTTCGAGGAGGAGCGGAGCCGGATATGCTGACACAGGCGAATTTCGTTCCAGAAAGACTGCTCTCTCTGCGGACTCGGAGCAGCGCAGCCTACAAGGGTCTGTATGCGCTACAGATGAAGAATGGGGCTGCCGATTGGCGCACTGACGAACCTCTGAGGCTCGCTGATATTCATAATAAGTCCATCGACATCCATCACATTTTCCCCAGACACTGGTGCGAAAAAGTCACTCAACCTAGAATACCGCGTGCGCTATTCGATTCCATAATCAACAAGACGCCGATTGACAGCTACACAAATCAGATGATCGGCGGCCGTGCTCCATCCAAGTACTTGCCTATCCTGCGGAAATCCTTCGAAGACGAGGACAAAGAAATGTTAGCGCGTACTCTGGAAGCACGAGAGAAGTTAGAGCGTATTCTGAAAGCGCATTGGATCGTTCACGATCAGCTAGAGAAGGATGATTTCGGGCATTGCTTCGTGGAGCGCGGTCAGGCGATGTTCGATCTGATCACTAGCACGATGGGTAAGTCGGCAGTCGATGGCCGCCAAGTGTTTCGTGATGAACTGAAGTCCGCTAGTCTGAGTATCGACCAAATAGACGAAGACGAGGTTGAACACGATCCAATCGGGGAAAGCACCTTCAGCGTACAGGATCCATCGACGACCTGATGTCCGGTTTTCAGCCGCGACCCACGGGCCGATAATCAGGCCGGAATCTCCAGACCATTGATCTCCTCCTCGTCGAAAAAGAAAACCCGTCCGGTGCGCTCTTCGATGAAAAGTCCGAAATTCGCCATGAAGTCGCGCCCCAACAGGGACGGAATAGGCAGGCGAGCTTCGGGAATGTGCAGAGTCAATAGTGTGGAGTAGCCTTGTGTTGTCAGCCTGGACTCCACAACCCGGGTTGACATCTCTCCGCCGACCCCAACACTTCTTCGGCCCATCTTGAGCTTCGAAACGTCAATCCCTATGTTATCGGCGTCGATCGGCGAGAGGAGTGTCCTGTTGGCACCCGTGTCAACAAGGAACTCGACACCCACTGGCCCGGCGTCAGAACCGTCCCGCAGTTCGAAATCGCAATAGAGAAACGGTCGTCTGACGGTGCCTATTGTCGAGAAATATCCCCGGATCATATGTCTATCAGTATGAGGAGTTCAGACTCTTTCGTCATGTGACGCCTGAGGACGCGATTGGTCGACACACCTCTCTTCTTAAGCTGAGTCGAAAGCTCAAAGGCGTCATCGGATGTCCCGACCACCTTTTGGTCGAGGATGGCGATCCACTGATCGGGGTACTGAGCCAGGAGTTCCCGATAGTGGATCTCGTAGTATTCAACGTCTTTATTGTGTCTTTCGGACATCGTTGGGGCGTTACTCATCTGTCCCTCGGAGTATATGTCTCTTGTCTATACTATCCTGCTACTGCCTTCCCAACCAAGCAACCTACCTAGCGTACAACCACCTCGATGGAGGTGTCTTCGGTCGCGACCGCGACCGAGCCGTAGAGCGGTCATCTGCGCTTGTACACCTCCACCAGCTCCCGCGCCTGCTCCTCGCTCGGTCCCGTCAGCTCGAAGTGCATCCGGACGCTGTCGTAGGCGGCGTGGAGCTCGTGGACGGCCTCCCGGTCCCTCGTCGCGTCGACCGAGATGTCCGCCCAGGTCAGCGGGATATCCCGCTCCCGCGCCACCCGCTCGAGCATCAGCACCGCGCAGGCGGTGATGCCCGACAGGAACGCCTCCGCCGCCGTGATCGCCTCGTTCGGCCCGCCGTTGTAGTCGGCGTCGTCGATGACGAAGTGGTTGCTCCTCACGTTGGCGATCGAGCGTCCCCGCGTCCCGCTGCTGTAGCATCGGGCGCTCGACGTTGTGAACCGGCTGTCCATAGCGGGCCTCCTCGCCTGTCTCGTGTCCGCGAAATCTCGGAAGGACACCCTGGGCCGCCTTGACGGGGGCGGCGCGGCCCCATGCTAACATGGAGCCACCACCCTAGCGAGGCTCTGCGTCCCATGGTAACCGTTCAGACTCCGTGAGATACTCTAGCGAATCTGGTGGACGGAGAGGAGGCTCTTACCTCTTCCCCCGGCTCCGCGGGGGAAGATTGAGATGGGGGTCCCTCCGCAGGTCTGAACAGTTACGTCCCATGTCCACGCCACTCCCGTCGACCGTAAGGCTGCGTCTGATCGAGGCCGTTGCGGGAAGCTTCGCCGCCCTCGCCGTGCTGGCCGCCTGCGGCTCGGATTCGGACTCGGAGCGCCTCTTCTTCACCTCTGACAGGGACGGCGACCTCGAGATATACTCCATAACCGTGAAGGGTGAGGACGAGGTCAACCTCACGGACAGCCCGGGCGACGAGTTCGCCCCCGTCGTCTCTCCCGACGGGAGGCTGATCGCCTTCCGGACCGGCTCCGAGCCGGACGTGTCGATACACACCATGCGGACGGACGGCACGTCGAGGACCCAGGTCACGACCGGCCCGGGAAGCCACGGCAGCCAGCGATGGTCGCCGGAGAGCGACCGGCTCGCGTACGTGGTGCAGGGGAGCGACGGCCGCGGCGTGTACACCTCCGCTGCCGACGGAAGCGGCGCTGTGCTGCTCACGTCCGTTCAGGGCGAGGAGGTCGGCGACTGGTCGCGCAACGGAAACACCGTAGTCTTCGCCGTCCTCGAGGGTGAGGTGCCCGGCATCTACACCCGCAACCCGGACGGCGTCAACCAGTTCAGGCTGACGGAAATGAACGACTACAGCCCCGTCTGGTCTCCCGACTCGAAGAAGATAGCCTTCCTGTCCAGACGCGACGGCAATGCCGAGCTCTACGTCATGGACGAGGACGGGACCGATCAGAGGAACGTTACACAGTCCGAGGCCGACGAGTCGCACGTCTCCTGGTCGCCGGACGGCAAGCGCCTGCTCTTCGTCTCCGAGCGCGACGGCAACCCGGAGATATACGTGGTGGACGCGAACGGCACGGACCTCACTAGGCTGACCACTAACGATGTCGTCGACAACCAGCCCGTCTGGTCGCCCAACGGACGCCGGATAGCCTTCGTCTCCTATCTGGACGGAGACGCGGAGATATTCGTCATGGACGCCGACGGTGCCAACCAGACACGGATCACCAACAACGACGCCGAGGATACCAGCCCCTCCTGGTAGCCGACGCTGGTATAATACCGGCGTACTCTTTCCACCTCCGGGTGCTTCTCATGCCTGCCCTTAGAGAGCCGAAGGCGGCCGCCGCCGCCGCTGTCCGACACGGGGACCGCCGAGGCTATCGTCGCGTCGTGGTGAAGGCGGGCACCACCCTCCTTACCAGAGAGGACGGCGACCTGAACGGCGACGTGATGGCCGATCTCGTCGATCAGATCGGACGGCTCCACTCCGACGGCGCCGAGATGGTACTCGTTACGTCGGGAGCGGTCGCCGCCGGACGTCACCTCCTGCGCTCCTTCCAGAGGGGGAGGGACCTGTCCGAACGACAGGTGCTCGCGGCAGTCGGACAGAGTCGTCTCATGCAGACCTACGACCGGCTCTTCGGTGCCCACGGGATCACCGTGGCTCAGGCCCTCCTGTCCCGCAGGGATCTGCGCGACCGGCTGGGATACCTGAACGTCCGGAACACGCTGCGCGGGCTGCTGGACAATCGGGTGGTCCCCATCATCAACGAGAACGACGTCGTCGCGGTGGACGAGCTCGCTGTAGAGACGTTCGGGGACAACGACACGCTTTCCGCGATGGTGGCCAACCTGATCGACGCCGATCTCCTGGTGCTCCTCGGACAGGTCGAAGGCCTGTTTACCGCAGACCCGAACGTCGATCCGGAAGCGCGCCTCGTACCGACCGTCGAGCGGCTCGACCGGGAGATTGAGATGATGGGAGGCCCCTCTTGGGACGGCGCCGGCCGCGGCGGCATGTCTACCAAGCTCGAAGCGGCGCGCCTGGCGACTGCCTCGGGAGTCGGCACTGTGATCGCCGGCGGACGGGAGCGGGACGTGTTGACACGTCTGGTGCGGGGAGAGGCTATCGGGACGTCGTTCCCCGCGACCGCGACCAGATTGGAGAGCCGCAAGCGATGGATGCTCAGCGGGCTCTCCACGGCCGGACAGATAGAGGTGGATGGAGGAGCCGTGAACGCGGTTGCGCGTCAGAACCGGAGCCTGCTGCCTGCAGGCGTCGTGGACGTGCTGGGACCGTTCGGACGCGGGGAGATCGTCTCGATCCTTGACCCGGCCGGGGAGCGGATCGCCTGCGGAATCGCCAACTACAGCTCGGACGAGATCGAACGGATCAAGGGACTGCGCTCCGACCGCATATCGTCCACCCTGGGACACCAGTACGGAGACGAGGTGGTGCACCGCAACAACATGGCCGTGCTGTGAGGAGAGACGAGATGCGCGCGACGCTGGACGAGCTCGACACCAAGGCGGCGGCGGCGAAGGAGGCGGCCCGCCTTCTGGCGAAGCTGCCCAGTACCGTCAAGGACCGGGCGCTGACGAACATCGCCGAGGGTCTCGAAGCGGAGCAGGAGCAGATCCTGGCCGCCAATGAGAGAGACATCGAGGCGGCGCGGCGCGTGGGCCTGTCCGAATCGCTCATAGATCGGCTTCTGCTGGACCCGGAGCGCCTCAGGGGTATCGCGCGGGACGTCATGCAGGTGGTCGTGCTGCCCGATCCGGTGGGCGAGACCTTCGACTCGCGCACCCTGCCCAGCGGCCTCCAGGTCGGCCGGAGGCGTGTGCCGCTGGGGGTAATCGGAGCGATCTACGAGAGCAGGCCGAACATCACGGTCGACTTCGCCGCGCTCTGCATCAAGTCGGGCAACGCGGTGATCCTTCGCGGCGGCAAGGAGGCCGTCCACTCGAATGGGGCTCTCGCCGCCATGATCAGGCGGGAGATAGTCCGGGCCGGCGTCCCCGCCGGGGCGGTGCAGTTCATAGAGTCGACCGACAGGGAGCTGGTGGGGCGCATGCTCGGCATGAAGGGAGTCATAGACCTTATCGTCCCCCGCGGCGGACAGGAGCTCATCCGCCGGGTTGCCGAAGAGTCCGACGTCCCCGCCGTCACCGGCGGCGTGGGAGTCTGCCACACCTACGTGGACAGGGCGGCCGATATCGACATGGCCGTGCGTGTCGTCCACAACGCAAAGGTGCAGAGACCGTCGGTGTGTAACGCGATGGACACCATGATCGTGCACTCCGCCGTCGCCTCGGCCTACCTGTCCAGGATCGCCGAGCTGTGGACAGAGGTCGGGGTCGAGATGCGCTGCGACCTCCGGGCGGCCAGTCTGCTCGGTCAGCGAGATGGCCTGGCGGTGGTGCCCGCCGTCGAGGAGGACTGGGGCACCGAGTTCCTCTCGCTTACCGCGGGCGTCAGGGTGGTCGATTCCATCGACGAGGCGATCGAGCATATCGAGAGCTACGGGTCGGGGCACTCGGAGGCGATCATCACCGAGGACTACTCCGCCGCGATGCGCTTCGTCGATGAGATCGACGCCAGCGCCGTCATGGTCAACGCCTCCACCCGCTTCAACGACGGCGGACAGTTCGGCCTGGGCGCGGAGGTGGCCATCAGCACCAACAAGCTGCACGCGCGCGGGCCGATGGGTCTGAGGGAGTTGACCTCATACAAGTGGGTGGTGATGGGTTCGGGCCAGATCAGGACGTAGCTCACCGTTAGGGGAGAAAAATGGCAGGCTTCTACTTCCAGCGCGAGGCCCGTACACCCAACTCCGAGTGCTACACCGTTCTCGAGGACACGAGCAACGTCGGGCGGCTCGACATCCACTACGCCGATCAGATAGTCCACGCCACGCTCAACGTCGATGAGAGCCTGACACAGGAGCGGATACAGGAGCTGATCGACCTTATGGATGGGGAGATACTCGACTCGGTCGGCATCGTCCGCCAGGAGCTCATCATCCATGTCCACCAGGGACGCGACCTGGGCGTCTTCACCGCCAGGGAGTTCGAGGGCAACGGCGGCTACGAGCGCCTCAGCTAGAGGAGTTGAGATACATGGGACTGCGAAGCGAATACAGCGGGGCGATGACGTTGCCGGGCGAGCAGGAGGCGAGACCCGTCTCCGTCGTCTACGACCGGGACGGCTCCCGCGCGGTGGTCAGATTCGCCGAGCCTGTCGCGGGCGCCGCCGAGTGGACGGCCTCGCACGTCAGCGTCGTCCGGCGGCTCAAGTACGAGGAGGTGATCTTCACCACCACCGGCCTCCCCAGAGAGGGCGTGGCTATGATATGGAAGATCAACGCCGATCTGCACGACGGCACCGCCGCCGCGGTCGTCGTGGCCCGCCCCAACGAGCACCGGGTCTCCGGCGAAAAGGGCTTCGTGCTGGTCGCTCAACCCTGAGCGCGGCGCCAGGCGATGCCGCTGATGGCCTCCATCACCACCCTGTGCGCCGCCTGCGCGGTGACCTCGCCCGGGCCGTCGTAAGGCGGCGACACCTCGACCACGTCGAGAGCGACCACGTCGACCGACGTCGCGATCCTGCGCACCGCCCTCAGCATCTCGGCAGTGGTGATCCCGCCCGGCTCCGGCGTGCCGGTCCCCGGCGCATGCCCGGGGTCTATGACGTCGATATCGACCGACAGGTAGACGTGCTCCGGCCCGGCGAGCGCCTCGTCGATCGCGTCCGTCAGCACGGCGTCGAAGCCCCGCGACTCGATCTCCGCCATCTTGTGCCAGCGCATCCCCTGCTCACCCATCCATTCGAACAGGTCCGCGCCGGGCCAGTAGCCGCGCAGTCCGACCTGGACGAAGTTCTTGCCGGGGATCGCTCCGCTCTCGATCAGCCTGCGCATGGGGCTGCCGTGAGAGATCAGGACGCCCCCGTAGGACGCATCCGCGGTGTCGGCATGTGCGTCGAAGTGGACCATGCCGACCTTCCCGTGTCCGTAGAAGTCGCCGACCGCCGTCCCGACCGGCAGCGTTATCGAGTGGTCTCCTCCCAGTACCATGGGGACCGCGCCCGCCTCCAGCGCCTCGGTCACCTTCGCGCGGATCGCCTCGTGGCTCTTCGCCAGATCGCTGGGAGGGCAGTTGGCGTCGCCGTAGTCGACCACCGTGAGCCTCTCCATCGGGTAGATCTCCAACCCCATGTGGTAGAGCAGCCGATAGTCTGAGGCGTAGTAGTCGGCCTGACGGATCGCCCTGGGGCCGAAGCGGGCGCCCGGCCTGTGGACCACGCCCATGTCGACCGGCGCTCCTATGATCGCCGCGTCCGGGCGGATATCCCTTAGCTCCTCGGCGGAGTTTACCCAGGGGAGCCTCATGAAGGTCGGCAGGCCCACGAATGCGGGCGATACGTCTGAAGAGCGCTTTTGAGTCATTTCTTTTCCCGGTATGCGCGGCGCTTCGATTGGGCGCAGCTCACGGTAACTGTTCAGACTCCGTGAGATATTCTGGCGAATCTGATGGACGGAGAGGAGGCTCTTACCTCTTCCCCTGGCTCCGCGGGGGGAAGATTGAGATGGGGGTCCCCTCAAGTCTGAACAGTTACAGTTCACGATACCATCTTGCCCCTGGCTTTTGCTACACTGTATTAGTGACCAACTTCACAAACTCTCCAAGAGTAGGAGGCTGAGGATGTCCAGAGGATTGAAGCTGAGCGTCGTACCGCTCTTGGCTGCCGGTTTGATTGCCGTCGCCTGCGGAGGAGACGGGAGCGGTGACGCTCCTGCCACTGCCCCCGCGCCCACGGTCGCTGCCACGGCGCCGGCTGCCGGCCAGCCGGCGCCGTCCTCGGGCGGCCGCATCGTCAGGGTAGAGAACCAGGACAAGGGCGGCAGCGGCGCGTACCAGTTCGTTCCGTCCGAGCTCAACTTCAAGGTCGGAGAGACCGTTACCTTCGAGAATATAGCCGAGACCGAGTTTCACACCTTCACGGTGGACGATCTAGGCATCGACGTCTCCCTGGAGCCAGGGGAGCCCGTGAGGCACACCTACACATTCGACAAGGCGGGCTCCTTCAAGCTGATCTGCATCCCTCACGAGACGTTCGGCATGACCGGGACCATCACGGTCACGCCCTGATTCGCCGCCTCCGTCATTCCCGCGAACGCGGGAATCCAGGCCCGGCTCTCGCGTCACGCCGCGAAGAGGCGTCGGTCTATGCCGGTGGTGAGCGGCTCGCAGCCGCTCTCAGTCACCAGTATGGTCTCGCTGACGGCCACCGAAGTCAGTCCCGGGATGTAGACCAGCGGGATGAGGTGGAATGTCATGCCCGCCTGCAGGGGGCGGTGCTCTCCGTCGTTGATGCTTATGATCTGTCCCTCGCCCCAGTCTGGCGCGAAGCCTATCCCGATCGAATAGGCGGTCCGGTGGTTCAAGCTGAGGCCCAGCCCGGCCTCCTCGATCGCCCGGCGGCAGAGATGGTGAGCGTCGTGGGCCGTGACCCCCGGCCCGATGAACCCTATCGTGCTCTCAAGCGCCTCCACCATCACCTCCGTCGCCCTGAGCATCCGCTCCGGCGGCTCGCCCAGGAAGACGTTGCGCATCATCGCGGCGTGGTACCGGTTGACGCAGCCGGGGATCTCCAGGAAGACGGTGTCGCCGGGCTCGAGCCTCCTCCGATACCAGGTGGCGTGGCCCAGGGCCGAACGCGGCCCTGAGGTGATGAACGGAGGCAGACCGGTATACTCGCTGCCCGCTCTGATCTGCGCGTCGTGGATGGCGGCCGCGACCTCGTTCTCGGTTGCGCCGGCCTCACACGCCTCTATTCCTGCCGCCATGCCGGCCTCGGCCGTCCTCGCCGCCTCCCTCATGTAGACGAGCTCGGCGGGCGACTTGATCATCCTGTTCTCCTCGACCAACCCGGAGCAGTCGACGAATCCGGCGGATGGGAGCATCGCGGAGAGACGCTCGAAGTCCCGCAGGGTCAGGAACCAGGAGTCCTTCTCGACGCCTATCCGTCCTGAGGCGCCGCCCAGGTCCGCGATCACCCTTCTCGTTGCCTCCACCCAGTCGTCCGAGTCTCCGTACGGGCGGCTGTCCTCCACCCATGAGAGGTGCTCGACGTTCGACGCCTCCAGCAGGCGCGTGATGAAGACCGGCTCCCTGTCGATGGGTACCGCGAGCGTCTGGTACCAGTAGTAGCCGGGAGTCTGGTACCCGGTCAGGTAGTAGAGATTCTCCGGCGTATGGACGAGCATCAGGTCGACGCCTCTGGCCTCCATCCGGACGCGCAGCGCGTCGATGCGCTGGCGGTACTCGTCGAGAGAGAAGTACTGCCAGGTGGGAGCCTTCAAGGGCGCGGCTCCGCGAAGGTGAGTATCCGCTTCGGGTTCTGGACCATCATCTTGTCGATCCGCTCTTCGCTGACGCCGATCTCCCGCAGGTGCGGCAGGAGCTCCTCCAGAATGAATGAGTAGCCGAAGCCGCCGTAGTGCTTGAGGTGGATCTTCCAGCAGACGTCATGAGAGAGAACGATGCGCTCCTCGTATCCCTCGTCGATCATCCTCTGTATCGACCTGACGCCCATCTCGGTCTGGCTGATTCCGATGGCCGCCTCCCTGCCCAGCATGTCCAGCTCGATGTAGACGCCGCGGTCGAGAAGCTCCCGCGTCAGCGCGGGCTCCCCGTAGGCCAGAGAGTCGGAGTGGCCCAGGATGACCCGCCTCAGGTCCGCGCCCTCCTCCATGGCGATGTCCAGGACGCGGTGTCTCTCCTCCTGGACGGTCGGGCCGTGAAAGCTGATGGCCGCGCCCGTGAGACGGCTTGCCCTCGCAGCCGCGCGGACGCTCTTCTCCTCGTTCTCGACGATAGGGCGTCCGTTGACGCCGATCTCTCCTATGATCCCCGACCGGATCCCCGTGCCGTCAATGCCCTCCGTCACGTCGCGGACTATCCGATCGGTCATATCCTCCACCGTGAGATCGTCCATGTTGGAGGGGTGGTACAGCTTCTGGTACCAGCCGGTGCCCATGACGATATGGAGTCCGGTCGCTTCGGAGACCCGTCGGACGGCCAGAGGATCGCGCTTGAGGCCGATGCTGGTGACGTCGACGATGGTGCCTCCGCCGTGCCTCTTGTATTCGCCCACCTCCTTGGTGGCCAGCTTCTCGTCGGCGAGGTAGTAGTTATCCCAGATGGGCTCCAGACGCCGGGCCTCGTGGAGATTGCCCAGGCCGACCTTCTCGCCGTATCGGGCCATCTCTGTGGCGGGATAGTCCTCGTTGGTGACCAGGAAGCTCAGATCGCGCCGCTGGTGCGGGATGTGACTCGCCCGGAGGTCGTGGAGCAGGTGCTCGTGGGTGATCGTCATGCCCAGGTCATCAGGCTCGACAGGTCCCAGCACGGTGACGGCTTTGCCGGTCTCGTCGATCACGAAGGACTCCTCCCCAACCGTCATTCCGGCCTTGAGCCGGAATCCAGATGACCCCGCCCTACTCGTGGCCGTCCAGATTCCCTCCACACGTCGGCCCCGACCCCCACATGTCACCCCGAGCGGAGCGAGGGCTCGCCCCTCCTACGATCTGGACTGCTACGTGGAAGCTCCCTAGCTCTCGATACCGGCGTGGTGCAGGGCCTGGCCCACGATGTCGACCCCGACCATCTCGCTCTGGGCCGCCAGGAGCTGCTGGGTGACCGGCCCTGGGAACTGATCGCCGACAGCGCGGTTGTCCAGCTTGCTGACCGGCGTGATGCGGGGGCTGGTCCGGCTGAAGAAGACCTCGTCCGCGGTGTACAGGTCGTAGGGCTGGAGGTCCTCCTCGATCGCCGGGATGCCCAGCTTCGCGGCCACCTCCATCGTCACCTTTCGGGAGATGCCCTGGAGGATGCTGCGGTCGGTCGCCGTCTTGAGCACCCCGTCCTTGACCATGAAGACGTTGTAGCCGATGCCCTCGGTCACGTTTCCGTCCCTGTCGAGGAGGATCGGATGTGCCTCCGGGTCGACGTCCCGCGCCTCCAGCTCGGCAAGGACGAAGTTGAGGCGGTTGTGGTGCTTGACCTTCGGGTCCATCATGTCGCTGGAGTAGCTGCGCGTCCGGGCGATCACTCCGTGCGCGCCGTCGATGTAGTCCCTGGCGAACTTCTTGAAGTTGACCGGCTTGATCGAGATGCACACCGTCGGCGGCCCGTCGAAGTCCATCCCCCGGGTGACCCACGGGTGGATGGTGAAGTCGCCGGCATCCGCCCTGTGCTCCTCGTTGCGCTGCACGCCCTCCTCGCATATCTGCGTCATCTCCTCGGGCGTGAGTCCGCAGTCGATGCGCAGGAACTTGAGGGAGCGGTACATCCGGTCGATGTGGTGCTCCAGCACGAATGGCTTGCCGTTGAAGGTGCGGGCGATGTCGAACACGACGTCCGCCACGCCGAAGCCGCGGTCCTCCGGGGAGATCATCACGTCCTTCCACGCCACCCACTCGCCGTTGAAGTAGGTCTGGTAGTTCTGATATTCGGGCATGTGTGCGCTCCTTCCGAGTTCAAGAGTTCCTGTTCTGCGCCGCGTATCTTAACGGTCTGCCGAACGGGCCGTCAACTTGACAACCATTGTCCCGTCCTGTATAACGTCACGGCGCGCCCGGTTTGGGCGTGCTACGGGTGTATTCTATCTAAGAACGGATACTGACAGGAACGGCAGGAGGGTGACAATGTTTAGACGATCCATATTGCTGGTGTCGCTCGTTATCGTCGCCGCGCTGGCCTTCGCAATAGCCTGCGGCGGGGATGACGAGGAGGAGACGACCACTGTGGCGGCTCCGACCAGCACCCCGAAGGCGGAGCCGGTAGCGGTGCCGACCCCGGCGGTGCCCACCGCGGCGCCTCCGACCGCCATGCCGGTCGCTATGCTCGAGCCCGGATCCAGCTACGACGACATAATCGCCGGTCCCGAGATCGGCGACATCGACACCGACATCTTCAACAAGAACAGGTTCGGCGGCGTCCTCAGGTGGGTCCCGCAGGGCAGCGTGCCCAATCTGGACGGAATGATGTCCGGCAGCGCCATCGGCCGCGGAGTCTCCTGGCACTTCTGGGAGTCGTTGGCCCAGTGGGACGCTGCGGGCGCTCTCCAGCCCGATCTGGCGGACAGCTGGACCATCGCCCAGGACTCCTCTGGCGCTCACTACACCTTCAAGCTGAGGGACGGACGCACCTGGCACGAGGGAGGCAAGGTGCTCCCCGAGGACGTCGAGGCTAGCCTGATCCAGCGTTTCCTCGACCGGGACGTCGCCTTCGCGCCGACGATCAAGGATCTTCTCCAGAGCTTCGAGACGGTCGACGAAGACACCTTCATCGTCCACCTGAGCGAGCCCACCGGCCTGCTGCTCATGGCCTTCGGATACGTCGGCGGCACACAGCCGCAGATCATGCCCAAGGCGACAGTCGACAAGTATCCGGACGTCGTCGCGGAGGAGTTCAACGCCTCCGGGCCCTATATGTTCAACAACTGGGACCCCGGCAACGAGATCGTCCTCGACCGGTACGACGCCTACGTCCCCAGGACCGAAGAGCCGAGCTACCGTGCAGGCGCCAAGATGGCCTACTTCGCGCGGATGATCACCATCGAGATCCCGGACGAGGCGACGCGCGTCGCCTCCGTCCTCACCGGCGCGGTCGACGCCCTTGACGTCATATCCGGCGAATTCTACGAGGAGGCGCTGGAGAACCCCGACAAGGTGTCGGTCCACATCGGCGTCCCCGGGGCGCAGCCCGACATCGGCCTAAACCTCGGCGACCCGCTCCTCGGATACACCGAGAAGGGCCAGCTCATGCGCAAGGCCATCCGCGCCGCCATCAACGCCGAAGATGTGATGAAGGGCTATGGTGCCCCCAGCCTCTGGACGCTGTGCCCGGCCCTCCAGCACTGTGGAGTCGCCTGGGAGGAGCCCAGCACCAACACCGAGCTCTACAACCAGAACGATCCTGAGCTGGCCAGGCAGCTTTTGGAGCAGGCCGGATACAACAACGAGGAGATCATCATCCTCAACGCGACCGACTTCCCGACGCTGCGCGTGCAGGCTCCCGTCCTGGTCGAGCAGCTCAAGGCGGTCGGCATTAACGCCACCATCACGAACACCGACTGGGCCGGCCAGCTCCAGATCGCCAATAGCGGCAAGGACTGGCACATCTTCACCAACTGGAACAGCTCCAACCTGTACCACCCCCTCGTCGCGACGCACTACAGGACCTACACCGGCGACATCGCCGACGCGGTCGGCACATACGGCTATCCCGTCGGCATCGGCTACGAGAACGGCGACAGGATGGAGCAGCTTCGCAAAGACTTCGCCAAGGCGAAGACCCGCGAGGAGGAGATCGCCCTCACGAAGCAGATGGCGGACATCGCCTGGAGCGACCCGCGGAGGATCGTCTTCGGACAGTTCTTCCAGCTCCGCATCCAGGACGCCAGGATCAGAGATGTCGACATTCGCGGCCACCCGGTAGGCTCGCCGCTCTACCTGAACCAGTGGTGGGGCGACGCCGGCAAGAGGGGTGAGGACCCGCGGTAGAAGAGGAAGACCGGAGCGCAACAAAGGCCCCGCTCCCCTCTGGCGGGAGCGGGGCCTTTGCATATCACGATAACAGACCAACCGGCAGATCCGGGCCAGTTGATTACTTACTGTTCAGACTTGAAGGGAGAAAGTGTCTTCAAGTCCCTTCCCCCGGCTCCGCGGGGGAAGGTTAGGATGGGGGGTTCCCCTCTCTGCGTCTTCCCAGACACACGAAGTCTGAACAGTTACGAGAGAGCGACCTACCGAAAGAGAGGTCCGAAAGGGAGCGAATAGGGTAGGTAATGTTACCGTACATCGTGCGAAGACTGCTCGCCAGCTTACCCGTCGTGGCGGTTGTCCTCCTGATCGTCTTCTTCGTCGTGCGCCTCGTCCCCGGAGACCCGGCCACGCTCATTGCCGGCCACGAGGCTACCCCGGAAGAGTACCAAAAGATCAAGAAGAGTCTGGGGCTCGACAAATCGATCGGCGTCCAGTTCCGTGAATGGACCACCGGACTCATGCGAGGCGACTTTGGAGACTCGATACGCTCGGGAAGGAGCGTCCTCAGTCTCATATCACGCAGGATCGAGCCCTCGCTGTCTCTGATGCTGACGACCGAGTTCATCGTCATATGTGTCGCCATCCCCCTAGGCGTAGTGGCCGCGTGGAAGGCCAACAGCGCCCTCGACCGCGGCGTCATGGTCTTTGCGGCCATCGGCTACTCCGTCCCGGTCTTCTGGCTCGGATATATTCTGATCTGGATATTCGGGCTGTGGGCCTTCGGACGGGACGACCCCATTCTGCCCGTGGCGCGGTACGTCCGCTTCTTCGAAGACCCCTGGGAGTTCGTCAGGCATCTCATCCTGCCCGCCTTCTGCCTGGGCTTGATCTCGATCGCCGCCGTCACGCGCATGACCCGCGCCAGCGTTCTCGAGGTGCTCAGGGAGGACTACGTACGCACGGCCCGTGCGAAGGGGCTGGGCGAGATGGTCGTGCTCGTCCGTCACGCGCTGAGGAACGCCGGACTGCCCATCATGACCATCGTCGGCCTCTCGCTCGCCGGCCTCTTCTCCGGCGCGGTCGTCACCGAGAACGTCTTCGCCATACCGGGCGTCGGCAGGCTGGCCGCAGAGGCGATCCAGACGCGCGACTACCCGATCATCCAGGGGTTGATAATCCTGTTGGCCGCTGCATACGTGTACATCAACCTCCTCATCGACATCCTCTACGCATACCTCGACCCTAGGATCAGGTACTGATGGTGCGCGCGGCGATACGAGGACTCGAAGAGACGCCGGCCTCCGGACTGGTCCGCACCCTCCGCCACGCCGGCCGCCTCGCCTCCGATCCCGGTGAGATGGCGCGCGCGATACGCCGACAGCCCACCATGTCGGCCGGCATCATCATCATCGCCGTAATGGTCCTGATCAGCACAACCGGCCCCCTCCTGTTACCCAACGAAGGCAGGCTGGGCGTCCTCTACCCACCGAACAAGATCCACATGGACGACAGACTGGAGGCTCCGGGCTCGCAGTTCCTCTTCGGCTCCGACGACTTCGGACGCGACGTCTTCAGCCGCACCCTCGATGGCGGAAGGGTCTCCATGTTTATAGGTGCTGCTGTCGCCGTGCTCACCATGGCGCTCGGATCCGTCCTGGGTTCCGTCGCAGGCTACTTCCGTCCCATCGACGCCGTCCTGATGAGGATCATGGACGGCCTTATGTCGATCCCAACCCTGCTCCTGGCGATCGCCCTGATGATGCTGTTGGAGGCCGGAGTCTGGACCGTTATCGCTGCAATCGTAATAGTAGATACGCCAAGCATGACCAGGGTCGCCCGGGCGCAGGTGCTCAGCCTGAGGGAGCAGGTCTTCGTTGAGGCCGCCAAGGGCATCGGAGCGAGCTGGATGCGAGTGCTCGGGCGCCACATCATCCCCAACCTGATCGCCCCCGTCATCGTCATGGGGACGCTCGTCGCCGCGCAGGCGATGCTCGTCGAGGCCTACCTCAGCTTCCTCGGCGCCGGCGTCCCCTCCCACGCGCAGGCCACCTGGGGCAACGTAATGGCCGAGGGCCGCACCTTCATCCACAAGGCCATGTGGATGATCTTCTTCCCCGGACTCTTCCTCGCGATCACCGTCATATCCGTCAACCTCATGGGCGACGGCCTCCGCGACATCCTCGACCCCAAGCTCCGCCGACGCCTCTAAGAGGTGTCTAAGAGAGATCCGTTCGCCCCCGCATCGAGTGCGGGGCAGGCTCTGAGTCTGTCGAAGGGCCGAGGCGCCGTTCATGGTCCGACAAGACTCTCCTGAGCTTGCCGAAGGGCTCACCACGCGAACGTTCTACGCTGGCTTGTCAGACACCCTCTAAGCCCGAAAATACTACCCCTCTTCCCCCGTCCGCGGGGGAAGATTGAGATGGGGGGACTCTCCCGCTTATCCCTGTCGCCTACAGGGCGCCCAGCGGCGCTACTCCAACACGTACAGCGTCCCGTCCTCCGACGCCACGTAGACGAGCCCTCCAGCCAGCACCGGAGTGGCCGAGATCTGCGCCCCCGTCTCGAACCGCCACAGCAGCTCTCCCGTCTCCGCGTCCACTGCGTGGAGCACGCCGTCGGTGTCCCCGGCCAGCACCACGTCCGGGGTCGCCGACGCAGACGCCACGATCGGCCTCGTGCTGTCGTACGACCACAGAATCTCGCTGGTCGCCTCATCCACGGCGACGATCCTGCCCGCGTAATCGGTCGCGAACACCCTTCCGCCGCCAACGACCGGGGTGCTGAACACGCCCAGTCCGGTGGCCGCGCCCCAGACGAAGCCCCGCTGCTTCGGCCTCTCACCGACGATGCCCCACAGGAAAAACTGGTTGGCGAACCGCATCCTGATGCTGTCGAACGGCAGGTTGGCCCGGCGCCAGTCCACGGCCTTCAGCGAGCCCGACGGATCTCCGATGAAGAGGTGCTCCTCTCCGAAGGAGGCAGAGCCGCGGGGGTTGCCGGTCACTACGAACCGTAGCTTGTCGGTTCCGTTATGCCTGTCCAGGATGTAGAGCAGCCGGTTGTAGGAGACGAAGGCGACCACGTCCTCGAACACAGCGGCCGAGGTGCCGATCCACCTGTTGGTGTCGCGGCTCCAGATCTGCTCTCCGGTCGCCGCGTCCAACGCGTAGAACGCGCCGCCTCCCGATCCGATGTACAGGAAGCCGCCGAACACAGTGGGCGAGGCCACCACCGAACCCTCGGTGACGAACTCCCACGCCTGGTGCCCTGTGGCCCTCTCCAGCGCGACCACTCTGCCATCCAGAAGCCCGAAGAATACGAGCTCTCCGGCCACCGCCGGCGTCGAGTGGACCGCGTCCCCCGCGTCCACCTCCCAGACGACCTCGCCGGTCTGTCCGTCCAGCGCGAGGAGCCTGCCGTCTCCCGTCCCGATGTATGCGACGCCGTCCACCACTGACGGAGAGGCGAACAGCTGCCTCTCCGTCTCGAAGCTCCATCTGAGTACGCCTCGCGGGACCTCCTGGAAGTCCTCGGCGAAGCCCGTATGGGCCGGGTCTCTCTGGTACATCGGCCAGTCGCCCGGGGCGGACATGACGCTGAGCGCCGTCGACGGGTCGGCGGTCAGCCATACGGGCAGATAGCGGGTCGAGACCCACCATCCGGCCAGCGCCAGGACGACGCTGGCGATTATCGTCCATCCGAGGATCTTCCTAAGCCGGACGGTCCTCTTCCTGCGAGCCGACTCGCGCAGCGCGTCCGGGCGGCTCATCGCCTCGTCCGGAAGATGGGACCGGCACTTGAAGCACCACCCCGAGTCGGCGTCGTTGGCCTCGGCGCAGACATCGCAGACGACCGCCATGTCCGCCGATACGTTGTCGTTCCTCATGGGCGGTCGCTAGTAGCTTTGAAACAACCGGCCCCAGCCGGTCTCCATCGCCTCCCGCACCCGTCTCCGGCCTATGAACCGCAGCCAGTACTCGTTGTGGTAGAGGTTCGAGGCCAGATAGGCCCACGGCACCAGCGGTGAGCGCAACAGAATCCGCTCAAGCGACTTGAGAGGCCCCCAGTAGATGAGCTTCTGTCCCCGGCTGGCCAGGGTGTTCTCCGACCCCGCGAACTGCCAGTCGGCCTCTGAGATGTCCTCGCCGACCACCTCTATCTCCTCGACGCGGCCGCAGCCGAGCCCCTGCTCGTGGGCCATGCGGATGAATTCTATCGACATCGGGTCGAACCCCATCATCTTGGCCGCGACAGCGTCGATCGCGACCTGGTCGGCGCTCGCGAGCAGCACGTTCTTCACGTGCCACCTCATGGCGCGCGGACCGGGGCCGTCACCCGCGAAGGTCCCGTCCGTGACGGCGAAGACCCCCGGATGGATCTCCCTCTGTATCTTCAGCAGGTCGACCAGCGTCTCGTGAATCACCGAGTGCGTCCAGTGGCGGCGGTAGTTGAGCAGGCCGCCGAAAGCGTTCTTCATCGCTCCCGTGATCGTCGTGAAGACGTGGGTCTTCATCGTTGGCAGGTGCACGATGTTCCTCCCGATCAGCGCATCGGGGATGTGGATGCCCTCCGGGTACACCCTGTCCAGCACCGTCATCTCAGCCCTCGGCTCGTACCTGGACCATCTCACCGACTCCAGGTGGAGAGGCTCGAGACCGTGCTTCCGCTGCACCGCCGCGTGCCTGTTGTTGCGTTCGCCCTCCCGCGCGTCCACGACGACGGTGCCGTTGTGAGCGGGCACGAGACGCTCGTACCCGTCCGCCTTCATCGCGCCGATGACGCCGTCCATCTGCCAGGGAGTGGTCGAGCATGCCGGGTAGTAGTGCTGCCACGAGATGTTGACCTTCAGAAGCGTCTCGATGTCGGCCGGTAGATGGTCCCGGTAGTCGGCAAGCCTCATAGTCCGGCCGATGTCCTCGATCACCGTGTCCGGCGTCGTGTAGACCACCGCGACCTTCGGCCTTCCGGCCGGCCGGAGGCCTCCGGTGCTCCGCTCCTCTATCGCTCGCGTCGCGCTCATACTGCCGGTCCTGAGAGAGGCTGCGCTTGTAAACAAAAAGGGCGCAGCTGGGGCCTCCAGCTACGCCGCATCGCTTCGACGACGGTATCTATTCCAGGAAATCTCTCAGCTTCTTGGAGCGGCTGGGATGCCGCAGCTTTCTGAGCGCCTTGGCCTCTATCTGGCGTATGCGCTCCCTGGTGACTCCGAAATCGCGCCCGACCTCCTCCAGCGTCCGGCTCCTGCCGTCTTCCAGGCCGAACCGAAGCTGCAGCACCCTCGCCTCACGGTCGCTCAGCGTGTAGAGCACGTCGTCGACCTGCTCCTTCAGGAGCTGGTAGGAGGCGGCTTCTGAAGGCGCGAGGGCCCCGCGGTCCTCGATGAAGTCTCCCAGGTGGCTGTCCTCCTCCTCGCCGATGGGCGTCTCCAGCGATACCGGCTCCTGCGATATCTTCAGTATCTCCCGGACCTTCTCGGGCACCACCTCCATGCCTTTGCCGATCTCCTCGCTCGTCGGCTCCCGGCCGTACTCCTGCACCAGCCTGCGGGTCACCCGGAGCAGCTTGTTGATCGTCTCCACCATATGGACCGGTATGCGTATGGTGCGCGCCTGGTCCGCTATGGCGCGCGTGATAGCCTGTCTGATCCACCAGGTGGCATAGGTGCTGAACTTGTAGCCCTTCCGGTAGTCGAACTTCTCGACCGCCCGGATCAGGCCGATGTTGCCCTCTTGGATCAGGTCCAGAAGGGACATGCCTCGGCCTATGTACTTCTTGGCGACGCTGACCACCAGACGTAGATTGGCCTCGGCCAGATGGCGCTGCGCGCGCATCCCCTCGTCTTTGATACGCGTCAGGTGGACGTTGAAGACGAACTCGTACGACTGAAGCGCCTTCCTGAACTCCGGATCCTCCAGCCGGATCCGCAGCTCCCCCAACGAGGGTCCGTCGTATGCCACCTCCAGCACGGTGTCCGGCAGCAGACGGCTGTTTAGGGACAGCGCCTGCACCTCTGCCTTCACGTCGTCCGGCTCCCTGTTCATAAGCTCGGAAAGGAAGTGGAGCATCTCCTCCGGGAGCTCGCCGTCGAGAGCCTCCCTCATCTCCGGCTGGGACATCAGCTCGGGGAGTGTGAGTCCGGTCTCGAAGTGAGCGTACTTGCTCATCGCTGCCGCGAGCTGCTCGGCGTCGGACAGCTCCTTCAAGAGGATGGCGATGCACTGCCAGGCCCTGGGCGGTCGGCCCTCCTCGTTATTGTAGTCGGCTTCGATCTGCTGGATGTACTTGCACGCCTCCAGGGCGCGGGCCAGAATGCGCTCCTCCTTGGCCTTGAGAAGATTGACTCTGCCTATCTCCCGAAGGTACATCCGGACAGGATCGTCGATCATCTCGACGTTGCCCATCTCTCGTTCCCAGGCGGCGGCGTAAGCGGACTTGGCTTTGGAGGACCCCCGCCCCGAGGAGCGGATCCTGGCCTCCTCCAGCTCCGCCGAGACGCGTTCGGACCGGTCTCCGTCGAATGAGACGAGGCCGTCCTCGCGCGGATTGCCCATCCCTATCAGATCCCGAGCGCTTCTGGACTGCGCCACGAGCTCTCTGAGAAGATCGCTGTGGCCGTCCTCTTCGATGCCTCTGGAGCTCATTCTCGGTCCTTACCGCCCGTCGTGGGCGTGTCTCAACGGGCCCTCTGTGAAAACGACTCTCTTATCGCGGCGTTGACCGCCGCGACCGACTCCTCGAGCTCCCGGGCGGGCGGAATAGCGGCGTCTTCGGTTGCCAGCAGCGCGTTCTGTTGGTCGCGGAGATGGCGCCTCTCCATCCGCCTGAGACTCTCGTCCAGCGCCGCCCTCGTCTCCGTCCGGTCTTTCGAGACGGGAGCCTTCTCCAGGAGCCGGGCCAGCTCCTCGCGCAGCAGCTCGGACAGGCTCTCCCGGAGCTCATCTATTGTAGAGCAGGAGAGCCACCGCGTAAATATCTCCCTGTAGTGGCTGTGATGAAAGTGCATCGCGGACGCCGGGGACGTCGACTCGCGCAGCTGTGGACTGTTCAGCAGTAGCACGAGCGCGTACTCCTCCAACAGGTCGTCCGGTCGGCTCGTGAGGGCGGACGGCGTGATCTGCGCGGCCGCCTCCCTCCGGGAGCCGCCGGGGGAGCGCGAGGCGGTGGAGCGGTGCAGTCTGCCGACGCTGGCGCGCAGCGACTCTTCACTTACGCCTATCGAATCGGCAAGCCTCCTCAGGTACCGTTCCTGGTCGAAGTCGTTGTCCGTGGAGGCGATGATCGGAAAGAGCGCCTCCACCACCTGGGCCTTGCCCCGTCCGGTGCTCGTATCGAACCGGGCGGCGACAGCCGGGATGAGGAAGTCCATCAGGGGAACAGCCTCTCGCGTCAGCCGCTCCCACTCTTGCGGGGCCTCCCTTATCAGAGTGTCGGGGTCGCGGCCCTGCGGCAGCGAGGCTATCCGCAGCGTGAGAGGCTCGCGCTGGTACAGCATCCCCACGGAGCCGTGCCTCACCCCCGTATCCTGGCGGCCCAGCACGCGCCAGGAGGACTCCAGGCTACGGACGGTCGCCTCCTGTCCCGCCGTGTCCGGATCGAGGGCGAGCACGAAGGTGCTGGCCAGCGACTTCAGTTGGGACACCTGACGGTCGGTGACCGCGGTGCCCATCGACGCCACGACGTTCGCATAGCCGTGCTGGTGAGCGGCGATGACGTCCATGTAGCCTTCGACGATCACGCCTGTGCCGTCGGCCCTGATCGGCTCCGCCGCGAGGTGGAGCGCGTAGAGAGTGCTCCGCTTGTCGAAGATGGGCGTCCTCGGCGTGTTGATGTACTTGGGTGTCGAATCGTCCAGGGCCCGCGCGCCAAAGCCGGCCGCTTCGCCGCGCCGGTCGTGGATGGGGAACATCAGCCGGCCGCGGAAGAAGTCGCGCGTGCTCCCGTCCTCGCCACGGTGCAGAAGCCCCGCCTCCACTCCCTGGCTCTCCGTGAATCCTCGACCCATGAGATAGGACTTCAGCTCCGTGCGTCCCGCGGGGCTCAGCCCCAGCTCGAATCTGGCGCCCGCGTCGTCGTCTACGCCTCGCTGCGCGAGATAGGAGGCCGCGTCTACGCCCTCGTCGGATGCCAGCACCTCTCTGTAGAACCGGACCGCCGCCCGGTTGATCCGGCGGAGCGCTGCGCTCCGGTCCCTGTCCCGCCGCTCCGTCAGCGGCACCCCCGCCCTGTCGGCCAACAGGCGAAGCGCCTCCCCGAAGTCGAGCCGCTCCATCCGCATCACGAAGGAGAAGACGTCCCCCCCGGTGGCGCAGGCGCCGAAGCAGTGCCACGCCTGACGCTCCGGGTTGACTATGAACGATGGCGTCTTCTCCGTGTGGAAGGGGCACGGCGCCTTGAAGTAGCGCCCCGACTTCCGGAGGGCGACGTAGCCGGACACCGTGTCGACGATGTCGAGTCGGCTCTTGACCTCGTCCACGACGCTCATGCCGTCTCCTGCTCTCGTAACTGTTCCGACTCAGTGAGATATTCTGGCGAATCTGGTGGACGGAGAGGAGGCTCTTACCTCTTCCCCCGGCTCCGCGGGGGAAGTTCTCTTACTCTTCCCTCCGGCTCCGCGGGTGAAAGCACTCTTACCTCTTCCCCCGGCTCCGCGGGGGAAGATTGAGATGGGGGTCCCCTCAACTCTGATCAGCCTCCTGCTCTCCCGACATCGCCTCCCTGTAGGCGAAGTTGACTATCCTGTTGAGAGGCCTCCGCACGCTCTTCAGGTGCCAGGAGATATGCTCGAGATCGGCCTTCAGATCGACCAGGGAGTCGGCGGCCGACTCCCAGTCCCGGCCGGAGCCGGCCAGCTCGCGTATGCCCTCGGCAAGCCGGCGCTCCGCGCTCCAGATGTCGCCGAGGTCGGTGCACAGCGCCGCCAGGTCGCCGTCCATCTCCGCCGGCAGCCCCATCTCCTTGAACCTGATCACGACCGCGTGCGCGATCCCCGCGGTGCGCCGAGCCTCATTCAGGTCCGCCTCCGCTTCGAGCCTCCCGTCGCCGTCTCGGTCGGACAACTCTGCTCCTCCTCTACAGTCCGCCGGAAGAGGTCGCGTAGTGCGTTACGTAGCTCATCCATGGCTCCCGTATCGATTCGAGCGCCGCCTGCTGAGGGTCCGGGCTCATGTGGCTTATCTGCTCGAAGGTGCGCCTCCAGAGGCCGTCGACCTCCCGCTTCCACGGGTCGTACTCCAGGCCGTGGACATCCCTCTGCATCGCCTCCAGGTGCTCCCGGATCATCCTCAGGTTGTTACGCACGGTGCGGGCGCGAATCCGGTCGGTCACGGTGGCTCCCGCCATCATAGCAGCCTGGAGTGAAAGACCGCCGCTGCGCCCGGCTGTATCGCCTCGGCCAGGCGGAGCGCGTACCGGTCGGTCATCCCTGACAGGTAGTCTACGACCGCCGCCTCGCGCGTGCCGCTCCGCCGCCCGTACTCGGCGGGGATCTCTTCCGGGTGCTCGGCCAGGTGCCGGTAGATGAGCCGGATGATCCTTCGCGCCGTCTTGCCCTCTTCACCGAGGTCCTCGGGGACGTAGACGTTTTCGAACATGTACTCCCGCAGGATGTTCATCGCCTCTCTGACCCTCGGCCCCATCGTGATGACGGGCGTCGACCCTCCCGCCTCCAGCCCCGTAGCCGCCCAGGAGCTCTCCACGATGTCGCTCACCATCGTGTCGATACGCTGCGAGTGTCTGCAGCCGAGGACATCGACCACCTCTCCCGGAAGGTCGTCGGGGATTAGTACACCGGCGCGGTAGGCGTCCGCGAGATCGTGGTTCAGGTAGGCAACCGCGTCCGAGATCCGGCAGATCTGCCCCTCGAGGCTGAGGTCCCCGATGCTGTCTCGCCCGAGAAAGTCTCCTCTCGGCTTGGAGTGAGATACGATGCCCTGACGTACCTCCCAGGTCAGGTTCAACCCGTCGCCGTCCTTCTCCACCTGCTCCACGATCCGAAGGCTCTGCGCGCTGTGACGGAAGCCCGAGGGGCTCAGCGAGTCGAGCTCGTTCTCGCCGACGTGGCCGAACGGCGTGTGCCCGAGGTCGTGCCCCAGCGCCACCGCCTCGGCGAGGTCCTCGTTCAGGTCCAGAGCCCTCGCGATCGTCCGGGCGATCTGGGCCACCTCCAGTGTGTGCGTCAGACGGGTGACGAAGTGGTCGCCCAGCGGAGCAATGAACACCTGCGTCTTGTGCTTGAGACGCCGGAACGCCTTCGAGTGGATGATCCGGTCCCGGTCGCGCTGGAACTCGGTGCGCAGCGCCGACGGCTCCTCGGGACGGTCGCGGCCACGGCTCCGCGCCGACCTGCAGGCGTGGGGCGACAGCGACTCCTCCCTCTCCTCTAGGTGACGGCGGACCGAGGTTGCTATCACGGCTCTCCCCCAATGTCGTCCTGAGCGAAGCATAGCGGGAATCCACTGGGAGCACGGGCGTCTCGCCCGCATCCTGGTTCCCGCCAGAGCCCCAATGTCGTCCTGAGCGAAGCGAAGGACCCGGGGATGGGCGGGTCTATGCGCTGGTAGCTGTTCGGACCGAGGTTGTTATCACGGCGTTCCCCGGCTGTCGGCAGCGTATGCAGGCAACTGGCCTGAACGTACGGAATACGTCTAATGACGCCGGCGCTGCAACTTCCCGGCCATTATAGCAGTATCACCCCACCCGTTCACCACGAAACTCTTACCTCTTCCCCCGACTCCGCGGGGGAAGATTGAGATGGGGGTCCCCGCAAGTCTGAACAGTTACGACTGAAAATGTTACACAGTTGATCGCTGTTGTGTAGCGATGTGGTTCAACTGATGGAAGACGAAAGGCCGGCGCATCCCGGAGAGCCGCAAGGTCCCCTGCCGACGCCGAGCGGGAAAGCACTCTTACCTCTTCCCCCGGCTCCGCGGGGGAAGATTGAGATGGGGGTCCCCTCTTCCCTGAAACAGATGCGTGCTTGGAGAGCCGCAAGGTCCCCTGCCGACGCCGAGCGGGGCAACTCTTACCTCTTCTCCCGGCTCTGCGGGGGAAGATTGAGATGGGGGTCCCCCCTCTTCCCTGAACAGATGCATCTTGGAGAGCCGCAAGGTCCCCTGCCCGACGCTGAGCGCCGTTGCGGGTAAGATAAGGACGCAGTAGAGCAGCGCTGGACGAGAAGGCAGGCATGGAGGAGAACGGACCCGGGACGGGGCGTCGTTGTGGGAGTTCGTCAGCGCGCGCGGGATGGACCGTCGCCAGTTCCTGCGTCTGATGATGATGGGCGGGACTGCGGCAGTCCTCGCCGCCTGCGTCGGCATGGAGCCGTCCGCCGAGACGCCTCGACCGGCGCCGGCGCTGGAGCCCCCTAGGAAAGCGGTCTTTATCCCGCGCCTCGCTCCCCTCTTGATTATATTTGTTCTAATGCCCCATAATGAAATTATACAAACGCCCGTTCGGAGGACTCATGAGCTCCGTGCCGACCCTCGTCACCACAGCCGACGAGCTCGCCGATGACATCGACGAGTACGCCGAATACATTCGCCAGATCACCGGCGACGGCGAAGCCATCGTCGACTGCCTCATCAGGATCATGGAGGACGACTCCGTCGGCGCAAAGCCCTACGAGCGCCTCGACGCCCAGCTCCTCCTCGACGCCATAGGCTTCGGAAGGCTCGCCGTCGATCAGGCCTCGATCATCCCGCCCGCCGGCGCCGTGCCCGCGCCGCCGCCCATGCCCGCCGCGCCAAACTCGCCGAGGACCGCGAACGCCGGGATGCCCAGGCGTCCCGTCATCACCCTCTCCGAAGAGACCCTCTATCGCCTCCCGACCCTCGTCAGGCAGAAGACCGACAAGGGCAGGAAGATGGCCGACTTCCTCACCGCCGTCGTCAGGGGAGAGATGAGCGACTTCAGACCCCACCACTGGATCAGGGCCGCAAAGCACCTCGCCGCGCGGGCCTACTCCAGGGAGGTCGACACCGAGCGTCCCGGACTCTCCCTCCAGGACGCCATGAAGCTCATAGATAGGCTCTTCCCCGGCTTCAAGTCGTACCACCGGGTCGACCTGAAGGCGCTCATTCGCCGCGGCTTCGACGACGCGGCCGCCGATGACCACGGGCCCCGCCCCTACAACAGGCCCAACTTCGAAGCCGCCCGCGCCCACTACGAGGACGGCGTTCGAGCCGAGGCCGAGCCCGAGCCCTACAGGCCCAAGTTCGAAGCCCTCCGCGCCCGGTACGAGGCCCGGCTTCGAGCCGAGGCCGAGCGCCGCCGCCTCGATGACGAGGAAGAGGAGGAATACCGGGAGAAGAACGATGGCCCGGACCCGGCAGACCGCCGCCCGGAGGCCGGAGCCCGTGACTCCGACCGGGAGCCGTCCGAGACCGGCGGACTCCCTTCGGACCCGGACGGGTCAGACGACGACCGTCCCTGGGATACGGATCCGGACAAACCATGGCACGCCGAAGGCATCCCCGGTCCCCCGGACGACTACGAGTCCAGGCCCGGCCGCCGCATCGGACTCAGCAAGTGGGAGCTCAAAGCCATCGCAAAGGGCCATGACCTCGGATGGGACTGCGGCATCCCGCCCTGATCGAGACCCGTCGCCCACACCAGAGCCTCCGTTGCAGATAGTTTGAGAGATACCCTCTCAGCAGTCACGAGCAGGACGCCGCCTCCTCTTCCCCCGGCTCCGCGGGGGAAGATTGAGATGGGGGTCCCCGCTACTGCGGTAGCTGTCCAGACTCCATGAATAATGCGGTCAATTGGTGGGGTGGAGAAGAGGCTCTTACCTCTTCCCCCGGCTCCGCGGGGGAAGATTGAGATGGGGGGCCCCGCTACTGCGGTAGCTGTCCAGACTCCGTGAATAATGCGGTCAATTGGTGGGGTGGAGAAGAGGCTCTTACCTCTTCCCCCGGCGCCGCGGGGGAAGATTGAGATGGGGGTCCTCCTCCCCTCGTCAGACGTTCATCCCGTCCGCATTCAGCCTGTCGAAGGCCTGAGCTCCATCGCCTCCTGCTCATGACCGTACGCCCTCGGGAACTTTTCGGCGAACGCCGGCGTCTACAAGGGCAGGAGGTGAAGAGATGAGTCGCTTTATCAGAATGTCCGTAGTCGGAGGCTGCATCGCCGTTCTGGTCATGGCCGTCATGGCGTGCTCGGAGGAGGAGCAGGGCGGAGGCGACTATGCGCCACCCCCGCCAGCGCCCGCTCCGTTCTCAAAGCCCGCCGCTCCGGCCCTGCCCGCGCCCGCCCCGCTCGCAGAGCCCGCCGCTCCGGCGGTGGCCGCGCCCGCCCCGCTCGCGGAGCCCGCCGCTCCGGCCCTGCCCGCCAGCGGTCCTGCCGTGTCGGAGTCAGCCCCTTATGCGCCGGCTCCTCCATCGGCTCCGCCGCGGAGGCCTCCGGCCGAGAGGAGACAGGCGAGCTCCGTCTCCCTTTCCGCCGGAGAGGTGGACGACAACGAGCGATGGGACGACTACTTGGAGTACCGCCGGAATTACCAGGGCCCCTACGTCCACGACGTAGACGTGTCGGAGCGGTACGCCGTCAGGGTGTTGGACAGGGACAATCGCCCCGTCCCCAACGCACGGGTATGGGTCTCGACAGAGCGCGAAACTCTGTTCGAAGGCCGCACCTACGCGAATGGGAAGACCCTGTTCTTTCCCCTCGCCTTCAGCCGCCAGATCGACAGGGCCCAGACGTTCCGCGTATACGTCGAGAAGGACGGCGCCAGCCAGTACCTCGATGCCGAACGCCACAGGGGACAGGAGTGGGTGGTGAAGCTCGATCTGCGCGAGGCGTACGGACGCAGAGTGCCGCTGGACGTCCTGTTCCTGGTCGACTCCACCGGCAGCATGTCCGACGAGATCGAGCGGATCAAGGAGACTCTGCTCTCCATATCCGAGCGCATCGACGCTCTGCCGTCCCGCCCCGATCTCCGCTTCGGAATGGTCACCTACCGGGACAGGGGAGACGAGTACGTGACCCGCGTGTTCGACTTCAACCGGGACGTCCGGCGGTTCCTGAGGACGATCGAGGGCGTGAGGGCTCACGGAGGCGGCGACTATCCGGAGTCGGTCAACGAGGCGCTCCACACCGCCGTTCACAGGCCGGACTGGAGGCTGAACGATGCGGTCCGGCTGGTGTTCTTGGTGGCTGACGCGCCGCCCCATCTCGATTACAGCCAGGACTACGACTACGCTACCGAGATGATGTGGGCCAACAGGCGCGGCATCAAGATATTCCCGATCGCGTCCAGCGGGCTGGATGAGCAGGGCGAGTACATCTTCCGGCAGATCGCCCAGCATACGATGGGGAAGTTCATCTTCCTCCTATACGGGGGAACGACGCCGCACAGCGTAGGCCAGTACACGGTCCAAAACCTGGACGATCTGGTGGTGCGACTGATTGAGGACGAGCTGGCCCACCTGGGAGGGCCCCACCTCTCCCAACAGCGCTGAGTCGTCGGACTCTCCTTACAAAGCGGGAATCCACTGGGAGCGCGGGCGTCTCGCCCGCATCCTGGTTCCCACCAGAGCGCCGATGTCGTCCTGAGCGAAGCGAAGACCTGCGGATGGGCGCAACAGTTCAGACTCCATGAGTAATGCGCTCAATTGGCGGGGTGGAGAGGAGACTCTAACCTCTTCCCCCGGCTCCGCGGGGGAAGATTGAGATGGGGGTCTTCCTCCCCTCGTCAGGAAATATCCAGCCCCAGGAGCCTGGCGGCGTTCAGACCGAGGACCTGACGCTTCGCCTCGTCCGATATCTCCGCGGTGGCGATCCGGGCGACCTGGAAGCGGGAGTCCATGAGCGGCATATCCGAGCCATAGAGCACCGGTTACCCCTTCCCCCGGCTCCGCGGGGGAAGATTGAGATGGGGGTCTTCCTCCCCTCGTCAGGAAATATCCAGCCCCAGGAGCCTGGCGGCGTTCAGACCGAGGACCTGACGCTTCGCCTCGTCCGATATCTCCGCGGTGGCGATCCGGGCGACCTGGAAGCGGGAGTCCATGAGCGGCATATCCGAGCCGTAGAGCACGCGGTCGGCCCCGGCGTGCTCTACCATGTACTCGATCGTCCCGGCGTCCGCGCCGGAGGAGCAGGTCTCCAGGTAGATGTTGGGACGCGCCTGGGCCGCCTGCACCGACAGCACCCGGCCGGGCGGCAGCCTTCCGGCGTGGGCCAGCACCCACCGTATCCTCGGATAGCGCTCCGCGAGACCGACGAACCTCCGCGGCGTGGTCGGCGCCGTGTCGTCGGCGCTGCTCGGCTTCTCGCCTCCCACCTCGCTGTGGCTCATAATGACCGCGCCCCGGTTGTTGCACCAGTCGTAGATCGGGTCATAGACCGGGTCGTCGACCGGCCGGCGTATATACGAAGGGTATATCTTCAGGAACTTGAAGCCCAGGCTGTCGAAGCAGCGCTCCAGCTCGCTGATCGCCTCGTCCGGGTACATCGGAGTCACGTAGGCGACCCCCGCGAAGCGCTCCGGCGCACGCTCCATGTAACGGGCCACGTAGTCGTTCCCCCTCCTCGCGTCGCTGTGGAGGATGCAGTTGATGCAGGAGATGTCCACCCCCGCCGCGTCCATCACGCGCAGGTACATCTCCGGGGAGTCGTCCCGCCCCCGCGCGTCCCAGCCGCCCACGTGACAGTGGAAGTCTACGACCGGAGTCTCCATATGATCACTCTCCCGCCAGCAGCCGCTCCAGGTTCTCCGAGCAGACCGCTCTCAGAGTCTTTTCCGGTAGACCATTGTGATGAAGGACGTAGAGCATCGGCGGCATCGACGAGTCGGGGAACCTCGACCCGAACAGGATTCGCCCGTCCTCGACCGCGTCTCGGAGACGCGCGACGCCGTCGGCGATGCTGAACCGGGATATCTCGACGTGGAGGTTGGGGAGACTCCTCAGCAGCGCCAGAACCCAGGACGTGTGGCCGTGATGCGCCTCGCTCAGCACGGCCTTGAGATCTGGATGACGGCTCAGCGTCTCGTGAAGGTCGACCTGCTGGAGCTGGGTCACGTCGACCCACAGGGGGATGCGCTCGGCGGCGAGCCACTCCAGCCACGGCCCGAGGACCCAGTCCCTGAAGGGGTAGCCGTGCAGCTCCGGCGCGATCCGCACCGAACGGACTCCCAGCTCTCCGACCTTGGCCGCGAATCTCTCGAGGCTGTCGAAGGTCGGGTTGAAGACGAGCTGCGGGACCAGTCGCGGGTGGCCGGCGACCATCTCCATCAGCATCTCGTTGCCGTCGCGCGGGCTCACGTCGATGGCGTGCGGACAGTGGACGAGAGCCCGATCGATCCCGGCCTTGTCCATCGCGTCGATCGTCTCCTCCGCGTTGTCGACCGCGACGGGACGGTCGTACCGCCTGCCGAGCATGACGTGAGCGTCGAACACCGGGACGGCCGGACTGAAATGGAGGTCTACGTTACCCAAGGGCGAGCTCAGCGCATGGAAGAGAAAACATCGTCGGCGGCCTCCAGCGTCAGACCGATGTCCTCCTCCGTGTGAGCGGTGGAGACGAAGCCGTAGCCCCAGCGCACGCCGCGCTGGTGCATGCCCAGGCTGAACCTTCTGTCCAGCCCGTCGTCGGTGATCCGCCGGCCGGTCCGGTAGTCCCGCACCTCTGTCACGTTGGGGTCGTTGCTGAACGCCATGAACATCTCGCCGGGAAGCCACTGGATCACGACGTCGAACTCGTGCTTGGAGGCCAGGCCTCGGAGTCCCTCGGCGAGCTGCCCCGTCCGGGCGCGGAGCTGCGCGTAGACGGCGCCGTCGTTCTCCGAGAGACGCTCCAGAGACGCCTCCGCCGCGGCCATGGCCATCACGTTGGCGTTGGAGGTTCCCCCGTGGTTGACACTCTTGTTGGCGAGCACCCCCATCACCTCGCGCCTGCCCGCGAGCGCCGAGACCGGGAAGCCGCCTCCGAGCGCCTTGGCGAAGATGGCAAGGTCCGGAGTCACTCCGATCAGCTCTTGGGCGCCGCCGGGCGCCACGCGGAAGCCGGTTATGACCTCGTCGAAGATGAGCACGATGCCGTGCTCGTCGCACAGCCTGCGCATCTCCGCCATATAGTCGTAGTCCGCCAGTATACAGTCGCGCCCGGGGTCGACGATGATGGCGGCCAGGTCGTCGCGGTTGTGCTCTACCGCCTTACGCAGCACGGCAGCGTCGTTGAACGGGATGATGACGATATCCTCTGCGACGCTGGGCGAGATGCCGCCGCTCTCCGGAACGGGCGCCGGCGGCTCGTAGGGGCCGTCCGCGCTCATGGGAGTCTCGGCGTGGCGGAACTTGACGCTGTCCAGCCAGCCGTGGAAGAAGCCCTCGAACTTTATGAACCTGTTGCGGCCCGTATAGCCCCTGGCGACCCTGAGCGCCGCCTGCGCGGCCTCGGAGCCCGAGTTCGAGTACCGCACCAGCTCCGCGCAGGGCGCCATGCTCTGGATCTTCTCCGATACGGTGATCTCGAGCTCGTGCATGCCGCCGTACATCTGGCCGCGCCGCATGTGGCGGGTGACGTTGTCGATGAGGAAGTCGGGCGAGTGGCCGAAGACGAGGGGCCCTCGCGCCAGGTTGTAGTCGATGTACTCGTTTCCGTCGACGTCAAAGAGGCGCGAGCCCTTGCCGTAGTCGAAGAAGAGCGGCAGCGGCTGGTCCCTGCCGTCGCTGCTGACCCCGCCCGCGTGGGACCGCTTGGCCCGCTCGTACAGCTCCAGGCTTCTGTCTGTCCTCATCGTCGGAAACCCCCATCCTAACCTTCCCCCGGCTCCGCGGGGGAAGGGACGAAGAGAGGCTTTCTCGCCGAGTCGGGAAGGGGACAGAGGGCTGCCTTTCCCGACAGCCGGAGGAAGGGACAGGCGCCGCCTTCCCGGCCTTGCCGCTCCACGCCGCCGACTGTAACATAGCGCCCCAGCTACCACAACCAGACCACGGAGGGGGTAACTGTTCAGACTCCGTGAGATATTCTAGCGAATCTGGGTGGACCGAGAGGAGAGGCTCTTACCTCTTCCCCCGGCCCCGCGGGGGAAGATTGAGATGGGGGTCTCCCCTCAAGTCTGAACAGTACCAGAGGGGAGCGGCGCATTGACAGAGGAGAGGCTCTTACCTCTTCCCCCGGCCCCGCGGGGGAAGATTGAGATGGGGGTCCCCCTCAAGTCTGAACAGTTACCAGAGGGGAGCGGCGCATTGACAGAGGAGAGGCTTGACCCGGTCGCCAGAGTCGACGCGCCTGTGCCCGACGACGTACTCGACGAGCTCCTCCCCTTCTGGTGGAGACACTTCGACGAAGAGTACGGACACTTTCGAACCGAGCTCAGCGGCTCGGAGACGGAGGAGAACCTGGAGTCGGTCTACATGATGCGCGTCGGCGGCAGGCTGGTGGGCGCGCTGAGGATGTGCGTGTCGAGATCGAATCCGGAGTTGGGGGGTCTGGGGGTGGTGGCGACCGACCCGGAATACCGGGGGCGCGGCATCGCGACAGCCATGTGCGGGCAGGCGGTCGAGGACTTCCGCCGCGGCGGCGGCCGGTGCGTCTTCCTCGTTGCGGGAGATCCCGGCCCACGGCGCATCTACCACCGCCTGGGCTGGCGGAAGATGGGCGGGACCGGCGTCATGGGGTGCCTCACGGGGGACGACTCTCCGGAGGAGTTCCTTGTCGACTACTTCCGCGTGGGAGGACGCGCGACCGTCCGGCCCGGTACGGCGTGGGAGCGCGTGCCGATGATCCCGCTGCACGTGACGCCTCACGACTGGCAGGTGCTGGACGGGAACATCGGAGAGTTTTCGACGCGCTACTGGTACTGGAAGTACTGCAACACGCTGTACCCGGCCTACGAGCGGCTCGCCGCCGACGGCCGGGGAGCCTGGTTCGCCGCACGCACCGACACGGACCGGTTGGTTGGCCTCTCGTCAGCCCGGATGACGGACGAGGGCCGGTGCTCGGTCGACGGCTTCGCGCACCACCGCCATATGGACGTCTGGCCGGAGCTGATCGAAGCGGCGGTGGACTGGGGCTCCCGGAACGGCGCATCGGTTATCGAGACGAGGCTGTCGGTCGAAGACGGGGAGAAGAGAGAGAGGATGTCGGCGCTCGGCTTCGTCGAGACGAGGGCGGGCGAGGATTTTGATCTCGACGAAGGGCGAACCATTCCGTCGGTGGTCGCCGAGAGGACTCCTTAGAGGGTATCTCCGAAGTCCCTTCTCCCCTCGTGGGAGAAGGTTAGGATGAGGGGGTTTCAGAAGAATCACCCTCACCTTAATCCTCTCCCATCGAGGGAGAGGAGCGTCGAGCATCCCTTCGAGAACACCCTCTTAGAGTCCTAGCGCGCGGCGGCGACGGCGGCGCGGAAGGCGTCGAGCAGCTCCGCGTTGGACCGCCTGAGTATGGTGGTGTTGACCGTCAGGCGAATCGCCGAGGCGTCGTCATCGTCGGGGTAGACCAGCACCGAGGCGTCGCGCAGGGAGTCGACGAAGGGTTCCATACTCACCTCCTCATCCAGGTGGAGGAGGACTATGTTGGAGCCGTGCTCGAAGCGCCGTACCTTGAGCCCCGGCAGCTCCTCCAGCGCGTCGAACAGGTCGTCGGCCTGCCTCATCGCCGCGCCGAACCGCTCCTCGAAGCCCGCCGCGCCGCGCATGGCGAGCTCCGCCGCCAGATACGCGGAGTTGAGTCCGCCGCCGAACATCCTGCGGTCGTGGTAGAGGCCATCAATGAGCCCGGCCGGTCCTGCGAGCACGGCTCCAAAAGGAGCGCCGAAGTACTTGTACAGCGAGACGTAGACGGTGTCGTAGAGGGCGGCGTACTTCCGGGGGGCGATGCCGGTCGCCGCCGACATCATGTAGAGTCGTGCGCCGTCCAGGTGAGTGGCGACACCCCTCTCCCGGCAGAGCCCGGTGATCGCCTCCATCTGATCGAAGGGGACGACCTGGCCCGAGCACCTGCGCACAGGGCTCTCGACCATGACCGCGCCGACCGGACTGGCCACCCGCTCGGTGTCGGACAGATCGAGCGCGGCCCGAAGCTCGTCGACGCCGAACCACGGCTTCCCGTTTGCGAGCGGGAGTAGGGCGATTCCGCTTAGCCTGGCGACCGAGTCGCCGGTGTCGTGAAAGAGGTGGCTCTGCTCCTGTACGACCGCCTTCGGCCTCGTCCCGCAGAGCCTTCTGAGGGCCAGATGGTTGGCCAGCGTGCCGGTCGGCATGAAGATGGCAGACTCCTTGTCCAGCATCTCTGCGAACCGCCGCTCCAGCCGCTCGACCGAGCCGCCTAGGCTGTAGACATCGGCCTCGACGTCCGCCGGGTCAAGCTCGGCGAGTTGACGAAGCGTGTCGGCGGGCGTCCTCGGCTCGCCGTCGCCCCGGAAGACGACTGTGTCTGTGCTGAGAGAGTGTGTGGGGAATGACATTCCAGTGCTGTTACCTCTCATCCCAGCCTTCTCCCATAAGGGGAGAAGGGGCTTTCTCGGGAGATGTCACGTAGGGTCTCCCGTCGGCGTCTCGCGGCGCACGTAGAGTCCCAGGGGAGCGCCGCCCACGACGTGCAGATGGCCGTGGCGCTGCGTCTGGAGCGCGTCGTCACCGAAGTTGGATATGATGCGAAATCCGTTCGGGCAGTGCTTCTCGCCCATGCGGACGGCGAGGGCTCCGAGCCGGGCCAGCAGGGAGCCGCTGCTCCATAGCTCCTTCTGCGTCATGTGGCTGCGCGGCGTCAGCAGCAGCATGACAGGCGCCCAAGTCAGCTGATTGTCGAAGACGACCACCTCGTCGTCCTGGTACCGGATGCGCGCCGGAAGTCGGGCCGCTGCTATCTCGCAGAATGTGCATCGGTCGGCGTTCGGAGTCAACGGCTAAGCCACGGCGGGACCGTTCTCTAGACGTAGTCTTTGATGCGGAAGTCTCGCGCCTGCATGGGGAGAGTCTGGCCGACGTTCGAGTCCCTGATCCTGGAGGCGATCTGGCCGGTCTCACTGAAGAAATCGAGCGTGCTGGTGATGACCGTTGGCATCCGGCCGTTATGACGGTGCACGATGATCTGGTACAGCTTCTCGTCAGCCCACGTCGTTGAACGCTCTCCTCCCAGGTCGTCGAGTATGAGGATCTCGGCATTCCTGACCTCGTCGAAGACGCGATCATAGGTGACCGTGCTCTCCGCGGTGAAGGTGTGCCTGAGGTAGTCCATCAGGTCGGGGACGAAGGCGAACCAGACGAGATGTCCCCGTGCGATGCGCTCGGCCGCGATCGCGACGGCCAGATGCGTCTTCCCCGTGCCGGTCTCGCCAAACAGGGTGAGCCAACCGTCGGGCGACTCCGCGAATTCCTTGGCACGTTCGAAGGCAAACTTCAGAGACTCATGTTGGCCGTCCACGTCGAAGCTCTCGAAGGTCATTCGCCGGGCCAGCGCCGGGTCTATGCCTCCCTGTCCCGCAACGGCGCGGCGCTCCTCGGCGCCGAGCGGAACGATCGTCGAAAGCTCTGGCGCCTCGAGCCGGCTGCGGATGTACGGGTCTATCTCATTCAGGCTCATCGCCGTGGTGATGACGGTGGGCAGCTCGGCATTGTACCGGTGATTGATGACCTGTTGAAGCTTCTCCTGGGCCCATGGCGTAGCGCTCTGCGCGCCCAGGCCGTCGAGGACGAGGAGGGGCGTGCTGGTGACCTGCTCGTAGAGGTTGCCGTAGGAGATATCGGCAGTCGGCGAGAAGCCTGCTCTCAGGTCATCGAGCAGGTCGGGGACGTGGACGAAGAGGACGGGTCTGCTCTTCTCGATGCAACGGTTGGCGATGGCGGCGGCGAGGTGAGTCTTCCCTGAGCCGTTGGGGCCCGTGAACACGAGCCAGCCCCTCGGCTCGGCTGCGAATGCTCTGGCTGTCTCGTAGGCGTCCCGGAAGGCGCGGCGGCTTTCGGCAATCTCCGACCGGCCGTCCGGGCGCAGCGTCTCGAAGGTGAACCGCGTGAGGCGGCCGAGGTTGCTGTAGCGCAGAAGCCTGTCGGAGCGCTCCCGCTCCCACCGGTCCTGCCGGCAGCCGCAGGCGAAGATGCGGCCGAAGTCGGGGTCCCCCGCCGGCACGTCCGAGGTGAACCAGCCGCGCCCGCGGCAGATTCCACACTCCCCGCTGCCGTTGTCCGAGAGGTCGGGAGGCGGGCCATCCCGGGAGTCCCGCCTAGCGGTATCGAGACGCTTTAGTATGTCGCCGAGGTTCTCCATCGCCTCTGCCTTCCCTGTCCCACCGTTCGAGGATGCGCTGGATGTAACGCCAGCTTCGCCTGTTCTGGAGCACCGCCTCGCGGAAGGCGTCCGCGATCCACGGCGCGGGGTATGTCTGCTCCGCGTCCCGGAGCTCGTCGGCCATCATCGGGCTGAGAATGCCGACGTTGTCCTCATAGAGGGAGAAGATGTTGGGGGGCTCCTCCACCTCGGCCCAGCCGCCGTCGACGTCCAGCCGCATGGGAACGAGGTCGGCCCTGGTCATGGCCGCGAGGGCCTTCCTGTCTTTCTCGGTGTTGAGCATGTAGACGCGCTCTTCGCCGCCGTCCACCTCGACGGGAGCGGAGATGAGGGTCCCCCGCTCGACGGCGCGGGCCAATGCCGATTCGACCGACGCTCTGTGGGGCGATACCCCGTCGGACAGGGCCCTCGCGAGCGTCCTGTCGGCGAGGAGGGACGAGAGACTCACGAACCGGGGGTAGCCCCGCTTTTCGTGGAGCGCCCATATGACCCGCAGGGTCGCCTTCAGCTCCGCGAGATCGTCGATCTGCTCGAGGAGCGGTCCGAAGAGGGGGTTCGGCACCGGCGTGAATCGCACCCGGCGGGGAAAGCCTGCGAAGGTCATCTAGTGTTCCAACTCCGAAGCTTATACAGTCTCGCTATACTTCATCGCCCCCACGGGTTTTCAATCGGCACGAAGATCACGACCGCAGCTATCGTTAGAATGAACAGTGCGATCATGAAGATGGCCCACCAGTTCCACTGTCCCATTTTATGCCATACCCATGCGCAGATTACGTTCCTTCCAGTCGCTAGGGGAGAAAGACCCCCATCTCAGTCTTCCCCCGTCCACGAGGGAAGAGGTTAAGAATGCTCCGAGGCTGGACACTATGCGAACTCCATGGAGCGCGTCCGCGGCTGCAGACTCTCGAACCTGATCACATTGTCCCGGAAGTAGAGCGGGATGACGCCGGTCGGCCCGTTCCGGTGCTTCTGGACGAGCAGCTCGGCGATCTTCTCGGGATAGGGCTCGGTCGGCCGGCTCTTCTCCCACTCCTCCCGCGTCGTGTAGACGTCCTCGCGGTAGATGAAGCCGACTACGTCGGCGTCCTGCTCGATGCTGCCGCTCTCGCGGAGGTCGGAGAGGAGCGGTCTGTGGTTGGGGCGCTGCTCCGGCGCGCGGCTGAGCTGGGAGCAGGCGAGCACCGGGATGTCTAGGTCCCTGGCCAGCCCTTTCAGGGAGCGTGAGATCTCGCCCATCTCCTGGACTCTGTTGTCGGAGCGCCAGCCGGAGCCGCCGCCGCTGATGAGCTGCAGGTAGTCCACGACTAGGAGGTCGAGGCCCCGCTCGCTCTGGAGGCGTCGGGCCTTGCCGCGCATCTCGACGATGCCCTGGATGGGGGTGTCGTCGATGTAGATGGGCAGGTCGGAGAGCGCCCCGATGGCGTCCAGCAGGCGCCTCTCCTCGTCGTCGCTTATCAGTCCCAGGCGCAGCCTGTGGCTGTCGACGTTGGCCTCGCCGGCGAGCAGGCGGAGGCCGATCTGCTCGCTCCCCATCTCCAGGCTGAAGACTCCTACGACGGTGCCGCCGGAGGCGGCGTGCTGCGCGATGTTGAAGGCGAGGGTGCTCTTGCCCATGCTGGGGCGGGCGGCCAGCACGATCATGTCGGAGCGGTGGAGTCCGCCCCCCAGCAGCTTGTCGAGGTCGGCGAATCCGGTCGCCACCGGAGCGAGATGGTCGGCGGCCGAGGTCTGCATGGCCCCGCTCTCCTCCATGTAGCTGTCGAGCACGTCCCTGATGTGGGTGAAGTCCCGGGCGCCGCGCCCGGAGCGGACGCGGAAGATGGCCTCCTCGGCGCGGCGCAGCGCGGCGTCGGCGTCGGGTCCCGCCTCGTATCCGATGGAGGCGATCTCTCCGCCCGCGTGTATGATCTGGCGCATCACGGAGGTGCGCTGGACGATCCGGGCGTAGTGCTCGATGTGTACCGACGTGGGCACCACCTGGACGAGATGGGAGAGGTAGGCCGGGCCGCCGATCCCCTCGAGCCGCTCGTTCAGCGACAGCTCGTGGGAGATCGACACCTGGTTGATCGCCTCGCCCCGGTCGAACAGGGCCAGGCAGGCCTCGTAGCACCAGCGGTTCTTCTCGCCGTAGAGGTCGCGGGGCTTGAGGAACGAGGTGACCCTCGTCAGGGTCTCGCCGTCGATGAGGATCGATCCGATGAGCGACTCTTCTGCGTCTATGTCGTGGGGCGGCAGTCGTTCAGCGTACAACTATAGATACTCCCAGAGCGTGTGCGGCCCCGCCGGCGCAGGCAGGACCGCACACGCAGGATACGGTGAGTCGCCGCGTTCGGGCGGGGACCCCCATCTCAATCTTCCCCCGCGGACGGGGGAAGAGGTAAGGCTACTTTCCCCCACGGAACAGGGGAAGAGGTGATGCTCTCCTCCCCTCGCGGAGCAGGGGGGAAGAGGTCAGAGCCTTCTCCCTACCAGTCGGCTGTCGGCCAGGCCCGCTACGCCTCTTCGGCCGGATCCTCGGAGGAGGTCTCTTCCTCCGTCTGGCCGGAGGCCTCCTCCTCCATCTCGGAGGGATCGGTCCCGGCGGCGTAGACGAGCACCTTTACGCCAGCCTCGATCTCAGACATCAGCCGGACGGTGACATCAAAGGTTCCGAGTTCCCTTATAGGCTCGGCGATTTCGACGGTCCGGCGGTCTATCTCCCTGCCCGTGATTCGGGAGAGCTCGGCAGCTACGATCTGGCTGGTCACGGAGCCGAAGAGACGGCCGCTCGCGCCCGCTCGCATCTCTATGTCGACCCGTACGCCGTCGAGCTCCGCGGCCAGGGCCTTCGTGTCCTCGATCCTCCTGAGCCTGTCGACCTCGGCCTGCTTTGCCAGTCTCTCGACGCGCTGAAGCGCGTCATGGGTGGCGGGGACGGCAAGGCTCTTCGGAATCAGGTAGTTGCGGGCGAAGCCGTTCTTGACCTCCTTGACCTCTCCACCCTGGGCGACTCCCGCGACATCTTCAAGAAATACGACTCTCATTTGCAAGGTGCTCCAAAAGGATTTGGGACCAGAATCTATCCCAGCAGCCTCATGATTGTAGCATTTGATGGGGGCGTCCGGCGTCTGGCCGTGACGTCAGGTTATAGTACGGATGTTCGCGGCGTCAAGGAGCGTGTTCGGCTGAGAGGAGACGGGAGAAGACCTCGTTGCTGAGGATGCGGCCGCGCCGCGTGAGCCTGAGCGACCCGCGCGACTCCTCCAGCAGGCCGAGACCGGACAGCTCCGAGACCACGCCAGCGTAGATCGACGACGGAGGCTCGCCAAAGCGCGCCGCGAACTCGTCCGACGAGACCCCTTCGTCGAGACGCAGGCCCAGCATCAGCGTCTCGGCCGACTCCAGCCCTCTGTCGATCCTCTCGCTCCCTTCGACGGCAGGCCCGGCGAGGGGAGCCCCCATCCTTCCCTTCCCCCGGCTCCGCGGGGGAAGGGAAAGAGAAGGGCCGGGGGAAGGGAAACCGGCCTTGCCCGGAGAGTCGCGTGACGCGGCCCGCTCCACGCGTCTCACATACTCTCTGGGAGACCTGAGATTCCAGAATCTGACGCCGTCCAGGTAGGAGTGAGCGCCGGGGCCCACCCCGAGGTACGGCTCGTTCCGCCAGTAGACCAGATTGTGCCGGCTCTCGAAGCCGGGCAGGGCCCAGTTGGAGATCTCGTAGTGGCGGTATTCCCGTCGGGCCATCGCCTCCTCGGCCAGCTCGTACATCTCGGCCGCCAGGTCAGGGTCGGGTTCGGGCAGCGCGCCGGAGTCGACCCACCTCTCCATGGGGGTGCCCTTCTCGATAGCGAGACAGTATAGGGAGGCGTGGGGAGGCGCGATCTCCGAGAGAGCGTCGAGCGTCCGGCGCCAGTCTCCGATGGTCTGTTCCGGCAGTCCGTACATCAGGTCGACGCTGACGTTTTCGAATCCCGCCTCCCTGGCCGCGCGATAGGCGTCGACAGCCTGGGCAGCGTCATGACGGCGGCCCAGGATAGCGAGCAGCCGATCGTCCAGACTCTGGACGCCGATGCTGATCCGGTTTACGCCGGACGCCCCGTGCAGACGCAGGCTAGGGGTGGTGCAGTCGTCGGGGTTGGCCTCCAGCGTGATCTCGGCCATGGGCTCGAGGTCGAAGGCCCGACGCACGGTGTCCAGGAGACCGCCCACGGCCTCGGCGGGGAGATAAGAGGGCGTTCCTCCGCCCAGAAAGATGGTGTGGACCGCCGGACCGCCGAGTCTATCTCCCCAGATCTCGATCTCGCTGGAAAGGGCGTCGACGTAGGACGGGATGAGCGGCTCGATCCCCTCGTACGTGTTGAAGTCGCAGTAGGGACACTTGCTCTTGCAGAAGGGGATGTGGATGTACAGCGCCAGCGGCTTCGCGCGGAGGTCCATCGCCTCGTGGCTCATGCCGGTCACACGCTGAATAGGATGTTCACGAGGTCGCCGTCCGTCACCTTGTAGTCCCTTCCCTCCTGCCGCAGGAGACCGCGACGCCGGGCCTCCGCCAGCGTTCCGCAGGCCTCCAGGTCTCCGTGGGCCACCACCTCAGCCCGGATGAAGCCGCGCGCCATGTCCGAATGGACCTTGCCGGCCGCCTCCACCGCCGTCGTACCGGTCGCGACCTGCCAGGCCCTGACCTCCCTGTCGTTCCCGGTAAAGAAGGTGATGAGGCCGGCGGCCCGTCGGGCGAGCCGCACCATCTGGTCGATTCCGGACTCGACCAGACCGAAGGACTGCCGGTACTCCCGCCTCTCGTCCGGCTCCATCGCGGTCAGCTCAGCCTCCAGCAGGCCGCAGAGCGCCGCAGCGGGTACCCCGGCTGCGGCGAGGCGCTCTTCCGACGGACGGGTGTCGGATATCTGGTCCTCGCCGATGTTGACGACGGCCATCAGGGGCTTCGCGGTCAGGAGCTGGAAGCCCTCCAACATCCGCGCCTCGTGAGGGGCGAGCCTCCGCGCCCGTACGGGAGCGCCCTCTTCCAGAGACTCCCTCAGACTGGAGAGCAGCGCCTCCTCGCGCCGCAGGCTCTCTCGCTCCGGCTCCCTCGCCCCCTTGAACGCATCCTCCACACGCGACAGGCGCCTTTCGACTATGAGCAGGTCGGCCAGGGCGAGATCGTCCTTCATCGACTGGAGGTCGCGGACCGGATCGATACCGTCGCCGGCGTGTGGGACCGACCGGTCATCGAAGGCGCGCAGGACGAGCATCAGGCAGTCGGCGCGCTGCAGGTGGTTCAGGCTTTTTCCTGAGACGGGGAGGGGCCTGCCTGAGCCATCGTACGATGGGGGCAGGTCCACGAACGTGATCTCGGCGGGGACGGTCCGGGCGGGATGGAACACCGTCTCGAACAGCTCCATCCGCGGGTCGGCAACCTTGGCGACGCCTATGTTCGGACGCCCGCCGGACGCGTGGGCCCCAGCGCCGGTAGCGGCGCTGAAGATAGTGGTCTTGCCGGCGGCGGGAGGTCCGACGATGGCGATGTTCATAGCAGCATCTCGCCGTCCTTGGGATCGGGGGAGGGCGGCGCTACTCGTCCTTATCGTCGATGAAGCGGTAGGAGCCGTCGATGACCTTGCCGTCCGCACCGGGCCGACGGTCTCCGCCGTGCTCGGACGCCAGATACCTGGGCGCCGTACCCAGGAACAGCGCAAGTGCGCCGGCGAGCACGAGAACGTCGTCTATCCGGCCCAGTACTGGTACCATGTCGCGGAGCAGATCGAAAGGCGAGATGAGGTAGACGAGGGCGGCAGGCAGGATCAGCTTGAGGCGCATCGGGACGCGCCTGTCGATCATCAGACGGAAGACGAGACGCGGCACGCCGGTCATCTGAAGTATCGTGAGCAAGAGCCTCATGTGCGTCATTATAACCGCCCGTCGAGGCATGGGGAACGGGCGCTGTTCAGAGAGGAAAGAGGCCCCCATCTCAATCTTCCCCAGAGCCGGGGGAAGAGGTTAGAGAGAGGCGCCGTGATCTACCTGTTGTACGGGGGCGACGAGGTCTCCCTGGATGAGAGGCTCTCCGGCATGAAGGAGGAGGTGCAGCCGGAGGAGCTGCGGGACGTCAACGTGTCGGTGCTGGACGGGGCCGTGGTGAGCCTCGAAGAGCTGGCGGCGACGAGCGGAGCGGCGCCGTTTCTCGCAGACAGGAGGATAGTGATCGTCCGGGGCCTGTTGGGCAGATATGAGCCCCAGAGGCCGGCCAGGAGGTCAGGGCCTGCCGAGAGGAGGTCTCTGGGAGAGTGGGAGGGCCTGCCGGACCTTCTGAGCGGGATCCCCGACACGACTAACCTCGTCTTCGCGGAGGGCGCCCTGAACAGCCGCAACCCGCTGCTGGCGCTGATCCGCCCGCTGGCGGAGACGCTGACATTCCCGGTCCCGCGTCACCGCGAGCTTCCGCGCTGGATCGTGGACCGGGCGCGGCGTCGTGGGATAGAGATCGAGTCCCGAGCGGCGGACGCGCTGGCCGGCGCCATCGGCGGCAATCTCCGCATAGTCGACTCCGAGCTGGAGAAGCTGTCGATCTATCGCGGCGATGAGCGGATCAGGTACGAGGACGTGCGGCGGATGGTGGCGTACGTCAGGGAGGCGAACATCTTCGCGGCGGTGGACGCCGTCCTGGAGAGGCGGCCCGGTCTCGCTGTCAGACACATACACCGCCTTCTGGAGGAGGGCCGCGAGCCCTCCTACATCATCACGATGATCGCGCGGCAGGTACGCCTGATCCTGTTGGCTAGGGATGTAAGGGCGCAGGGCGTCCCCGGCTCGGAGATCGGGGGCAGGCTGTCCCTGTCGGGCTACCCGCTGCAGAAGACGCTCCAACAGGAGGGGCGGATCTCGTCGGAGCGGCTCGCGGCGATCCACCGGAGGCTGCTGCAGGCCGACGCCGACCTCAAGACCAGCGCGGCCGATGACACGCTGGTGCTGGACATGCTCATCGCTGAGCTGGCGATGTAGGGTCGGGGACCCCCATCTCCCTCTTCCCCCGTCCGCGGGGGAAGAGGGAGATGGGGAGAGACGGAAGGGAAGAGGGGAGAGACGGAAGGGAAGAGGGGAGAGACGGAAGGGAAGAGGGGAGAGACGGAAGGGAAGAGGGGAGAGACGGAAGGGAAGAGGGGAGAGACGGAAGGGAAGAGGGGAGAGAGGGCAGGGGAAGAGGAGGGGAGAGGACGGAGGGGCTCAGGGGGCTGCGGTGTGGACGATCCGGTTGTAGCAGGCGAGCCAGTGATCGGGCTCCACCTCAACGAGGCGCGGCATCGGCTCGGTGCGGCATGTGGTGATCGCCTTGGGGCATCGGTCGACGTACGGGCACCGGTCGGGAGGGTCGATCATCTTGGGCGGAGCGCCTCTGAGCGGCCGGAGACCGGATAGGCGTCCATCCAGCCTCGGCAGCGTCTGGAACAGGCCCCACGTGTAGGGGTGCAGAGGACGCTTGAACAGCGTCCGCGTGTCCGCCATCTCCACTATAGACCCGCCGTACATCACCGCGACGGTGTCGGCCATCTGGGCGATCACGCCCAGATCGTGGGTGATGAGCAGGATGGCCGTATGCCTCTCGTCCCGTAGCTGCCTGAGCCGTTGGAGTATCTCGGCCTGCAGGGTGACGTCCAGGTTCGAGGTCGGCTCGTCCGCTATCAGCACCTTCGGCCGGAGGGCGACGCCGATCGCCAGCATGACACGCTGCGCCATCCCTCCGCTCAGCTGGAACGGGTAGCGGCCCAGGATCCTCTTCGCGTCGGGGATGCCCATCTCGGTGAGAAGCTCGACCGCTCTGGCGGTGGCCTCGCGGCGACCCATGTCGGTGTGCGCGAGCACCGTCTCCTCCACCTGCTGGCCGATGGTGATGACCGGATTGAGACTGGAGCCGGCGTCCTGGAAGATGAGGGCAATCTCCTGGCCCCTGATGCGGCGCATCTCCTCCGATTCGAGGCGCAGCAGGTCCCGGTTCTGATACCAGACGCGGCCCCGTACCGTCTCTCCCGGGTAGGGAAGCAGGCGGAGCACGGACAGGGCCGTGACCGTCTTGCCGGAGCCGCTCTCGCCGACGAGGCCCAGGATCGAGTCCTCCTTGAGCTGGAGAGAGACGCCGTTGACGGCCTTGACGACACCGTCCTTCGTCGGGAAGTGGGTGTGGAGGTCGTTGATCTCGAGAAGGGTGCGGGCCATGAGAGCCTCACCGCGGTCAGGGATGGGCGTGGCTGACCGCTGCCCTGTCCAGGACGACCGATCTGAACCGTCCGGCCCTCAGCTCGGAGATGAAGTCCTCCAGGGTGCGCACCGGGCGCTCGAACTCGGTGGCGAAGGTGCCTAGGTCCTCGATACGGTGAGCGTCGCTGGCGCCGGTCCCCTGCATCCCGAGTCTATCGGCGATCCGAAGGGAGAAGGCGTTCTCCTGCTCGGAGCCGCGTCCGTTCAGCACCTCGACCGCGTCGGACAGCGAGAAGACGCCGTTCCGGCACGCCTTGTCGAGCATCTCGTCGTAGGACGCCGGAGTCTCAGCCTCCCTCGGCTGGAAGGTGCGTCTGTAGGGATGGGCGACCACGATCGCGCCGCCGGCCTCGTCGACGAGCCGCTTCACGAAGCTGGAGCGGTGCATGCCGAAGATGTATCTGCGGAGTCCGTATACCAATAGATGGCCGTCCTCGGTCGTCACTTCGCACCCAGGGAAGATCGGGAAGTCGAAGGCCTTCGAGAGACCGTCGATGTCTTCGGCCGCCCAGAAGCCGTCATGCTCGGTGATGCACACCCCGTCGAGCCCCAGCCGCTTCGCCTCCGCCACCAGCTGCTCCGGTGTGAGAAGGCTGTCGTCCGAACCGGGGTAGGTGTGCGTGTGGATGTCGATAATCACCGGCCAAGTCTGCCATCCGTACTACCCAAAGTCAAACTGGACCGCTCGCCGGGGGACGCAGCGGAGGGACGGGGAGCCCCCATCTTAAGTCTTCTCTCGCGGACGGGGGAAGAGAGGAAGCACCCTCACCTGCCTCCTCTCCCTCGACGGGAGAGGAGGCAGGCCGGGGACAACTACGGAGGGGCAAAGTTGAGTGGGATTGTGTCAATGTATTTGATATAATCGAGTAGACATAGCTGACCTGCCGTAGCCGATTCTCACGAGACGCAACGAGGTGTCGAGATGGTGCTGAGACCGGACGAGTTCACGGAACAGGCCCAGGAGATATTGAAGAGCTCCCAGGATATCATGCGCCGCTACCGTCACAGCCAGTGGGACTCGGAGCACGTGCTGATGGCGCTGGTCGAACAGGAGAAGGGGGTACCGGCCGAGGTCTTCCGGGAGTTGGGCGTATCTCTCGAAAGTATGCATGGAGCGCTGCACGAGCTGCTCGAGCAGGCGCCTAAGGTGGCGCACGAGTCTGCCCAAGTCTACGTTACGCCCAGGGCGGCCAGACTGCTGGAGAGAGCAAAGTCGGAGGCCGGCAGGCTGGGAGACGAGTTCATCGGCGCCGAGCACCTGCTGGTCGCGCTGACCCAGGAGGACCAGGACGGGGTGAAGACGGTGCTGGACGAGATGGGCGTCGACCTGGAGAGGGTCTATCAGGCGCTCCAGAAGATCAGGGGGACTCACAGGGTAACCGACCCGCGGGCGGAGAGCCGTTACCGCTCCCTCGAACGGTACAGCATCGACCTGACCGAGCTGGCCAGAGAGGGAAAACTCGACCCTGTGATCGGGCGCGACGCCGAGATCGCGCGGGCGATGCAGACGCTCATCCGCCGCACGAAGAACAATCCCGTCCTGATCGGAGGCGCAGGCGTGGGCAAGACGGCGATTGCCGAGGGTCTGGCGCAGCGGATCGTAGCGGGCAACATCCCTGAGGAGCTCAAGGGGCGGCGCGTGCTCGCGCTGGACATGGGCTCCCTGGTTGCGGGCTCGAAGTTCCGGGGCGAGTTCGAGGAGCGCCTCAAGTCGGTGATGGACGAGATCAGGGAGGCGCAGGGCGAGATCATCCTCTTCATCGACGAGATACACACCGTCGTTGGGGCCGGGGCGGCCGAGGGCGCCATCGACGCGAGCAACATGATGAAGCCGGCGCTGGCGCGGGGCGAGCTCCAGTGCGTGGGCGCGACCACCGAGCGGGAGTACCGCAATCACATCGAGAAGGACGCGGCTCTCGAGAGGCGGTTCCAGCCGATTCTAGTGGAGGAGCCCGACGTCGAGACGGCCGTGGAGATGCTCGGGGCGCTGCGGCCCCGTTTCGAGGGCCATCACGATCTCAAGATCGAGGACTCGGCCCTGGAGGCGGCCGTCCGGCTGAGCCAGAGATACATCTCCGACCGGCTGCTGCCCGACAAGGCGGTCGACCTGATCGACGAGGCCGCGAGCCGCATCCGCATCGAGGCGCAGCTCCTTCCCAACGCGCTGCGGGAGCAGGAGTCGAGGCTCCGTCACCTCGAAAACGAGGAGGAGTCGGCGTCCCAGCGCGCCGACTACGAGAGGGCGGCGGAGCTGAGAACGGAGCGCCTACAGCTCCAGAAGGAGTACGACCAAGGACGGCAGGAGGTCCTGCGTGACAAGAGCATCGACATGGTCGTGGACGCGGAGGAGATCGGAAGAGTCGTCGCGGCCTGGACCGGCATTCCGGTCGCCCGGCTGCTGGAGAGCGAGGCGCACCGGCTGCTGATGATGGAGGAACGGCTGCACGAACGGATCGTCGGGCAGGACACCGCCGTGACCGCGGTCTCGGACGCAATCCGCCGCGCCAGAGCCGGCATGAAGGATCCGAACAGACCGGTGGGCAGCTTCATGTTCCTGGGACCCACGGGCGTGGGGAAGACGGAGCTTGCCAGAGCGCTCGCCCAGTTCCTGTTCGACGACGAGCAGAACATGGTGCGGGTCGACATGTCCGAGTACATGGAGAAGCACACGGTGTCCAGGCTGGTCGGCGCGCCGCCCGGCTACGTGGGATACGACGACTCAGGGCAGCTGACGGAGGCCGTCCGCCGCCGCCCCTTCCGCGTCGTCCTGTTCGACGAGATCGAAAAGGCTCACCCCGACGTGTTCAACGTCCTGTTCCAGATCTTGGAGGACGGCAGGCTGACCGATGGACATGGGCGCACGGTGGACTTCCGCAACACCGTGGTGATCATGACGAGCAACGTGGGCACCGGCCAGGCGGACCGGCCCATGGTGGGGTTCATAAGGGGTCAGGCGGAGGACCAGTTCGTTCGGATGCGAGCCTCTGTCGAGGAGGCGTTGAAGAGCGCCTTCCGGCCCGAGTTCCTCAACCGCGTGGACGAGATCGTCATCTTCGATCCCCTGAGCACCGAGGAGATCCGGCAGATCGTCGACCTGATGCTCAGGCCGGTCGCGGAGCGTCTCATGGAGCACGGCGTGACCATGTCGCTCTCCGAGCGGGCGAAGGACTGGCTGGGGAACGAAGGGTTCGACTCCGAGTTCGGCGCGAGGCCGCTGCGGAGGGTCGTGCAGCGGTCCGTGGAGAACGTCCTGTCCAAGAAGATACTCAGCGGCGAGCTCGGCCGCGGCGACGAGATACTCATCGACGCCGGCGAGAGCGGACTACGCTTCGACAGGGCCGAGGTTTCGGTGGCCGCCGCCGCGCATTAGCCTCGGCCTGTCTCGGAAAGGCCCCGATTTCGCCTCTCCGGCGGTCGACGCCGGCGTGGTTTTCTGCAACACTGGCACTGCCGTCCGCGAGGACTGAGGTGACAGCAAGCCGTGAGTCAGCTTTTCGGCGCCCTGACCGATCTCCGGGCCCTGAAGCATCTTTGGGGCCGGCCCGACCGCCGCATGCAGATAGCGGTGCTCCTGTTCGCCGCCGCCGTGATCGCCGCTGTCTCGGTCTCGCCTCTCCGAGGGTACATCTCCGCTATCGATGCGGTCGGATATCCCGGCGTCTTCCTGCTCAGCCTGCTCGGCAGCGTCTCGATGGTTCTGCCCGTCCCGGGCCTCCTGTCCGTCTGCGGCACCAGCGTCGTCCTGGATCCCTTTCTGGTCGGGGTCGTCGCCGGAGTGGGCGAGACGATAGGGGAGGCGTCGGGATACGCGGTCGGTCATGCCGGGCAGAATGTGGTTATGGCTACGGGCGTCGCATAGCCGGCTTGTGCATCGGTGGACGCAAGGCATATGCAACTCGTACTCAACGATGAAATAGTGTCTGATGACCCAGACGACGGGCTCATAGAGCGGGCCCTCCGTGGTATGGATCCCGATAGAGAAGACTATGTCATACTCTCGACAGCGGACGAATGGACTTACATTCAGGCGAAAATGTTGCGTGATGAGAAACACGTTTGGGATCCATACAGTGATCAGTTCGTGGAGGTCGAAGGCGATGTGGACATACTATTGGAGTATCAAGATGGATCCATAGAGCGACACTATTTCTGTGTGGAAGACATAGACATTCAGAGGCTAACTCAAATCTTTATCCACTATCTTCATTCCGACGAACAATGGAAGACTCAGTTGGAATGGGAGCATCTTCCTCTCTGATCGAATGCCGTCTCCGCTGCGATTCGTACGAATGAACAAGATCGAGAGAGCATGGCTAGATTACGCATGGCAAGTGGTCAATTGCCCTGAGTCACATCTGTATGCTTGTATCAATGCGGGCGCGGCAGTTCCTGGGAAAGGCCGTGTAGACGGGAACGATCTTCGACTGCCGGGTTATCTCGGGCGGAACTATCGACCAGGAGGCATTCTCTGCGTGGCGGCTGTAGGTCGCGAACCTACGATTGAACGCGAGAAGAAGTACCCAGTAATCAGAAGGACAAATGCAAACCTCTACAATCTCACACAGAAGTGGATCAAGAAAGGTCGTTCTTCAAGAAAAGATGCTCAGTACCTGAAATCTGCTCAGATTTGCTATGAGGAAGCTCTCCCAAATTGGCCACGCTGGAGGCGGCATTTTAGGACTCTGGTAGAGGATTACCTGAATATGAACGTCACAAACATAGCTTGGACTAATCTCGCTAAGTGCCGTGTGTCGATAGATCGAGGGCAAAAGGCTCGTACATCCGAGTCCAACCTCACTAGATTGTGCCAACGTCACTTCATCCCCATACGGGCAATCGTAGATATCCTACAGCCAGTTGTTATTCTAGTATCTGTACTGGATGCAGGCCGGGGTGGAAGCATCGTAGAGAGTTGGGATGGACAGAGTTGTTCACCACTAGTCTATTCTTGGCAAGGTCAATCTGGTCATGATAGACACAACGCTGATCCAAGGGCGAGAAGACTGCATGATTGGGCACCGGATATGGTTCGTGAGGTTCGCAGTCGCATTGAGGCCAAGTCTTGATTCACTCGTAAAAAGTCATGGGCGAGGGTATTGGGAAGTGAGGGATAATAGGATCGGAGAGAGTGGAGGAGTGAACGCTGAGGAGTAGGTGGACGATGTTTCAAGCCCGGGAACCGCAGGAGAGCCTGTGGCAGTCGGAGTTTCTGATCACACCGAGGAAGGCGAAGCTGATGCGTAGGAGCTGGGCGGAGGTATTCCGGAACGAGGCTCTGGTTCTGATAGAGGAGGAGCGGTTCGCTCCGCTGTACAGCCCGGACATGGGCAGGCCCAATCGCGCCGTGCAGACGGTGCTGGGAGTGCTGGTGCTCAAGGAGATGTTCGATCTGACGGACATGGAGGCGTTGGAAGAGTTGGAGTTCAATCTGCTGTGGCACCACGCGCTGCGGCTGGAGATGGAGGAGGCGCACCTTGCCCAGAAGACGCTGCACAACTTTCGTGTGCGGTTGATGGAGCACGACGGCGGGCGATTGGCCTTCTGTGAGACGACGGACCGGATGATAGAGGCCCTGGGACTGCGGACAGGCAAGCAGCGCCTGGACTCGACGCATGTCATGAGCAATATCGCGGTGTTGACGCGGTTGGGTCTGTTCTGCGAGACGGTCCGGGTGTTCCTGCTGGCGGTGAGCCGTGAGCACCCCGGTCTGGGAGAAGGGATTGGGGATGGTCTGGCACAGCGGTACCTGAAGGAGACCGGAGAAGCATCGAGGTACGAGGACGCACGTTCAGGTGAGGGGCGTCGCCGGCTGTCGGTGTGTGCGCGAGACGTGTACCGGCTGGTGGATAGGTTCCGCGGGACGGCGGTGGCGGATATGGAGGAGTACGGTCTGTTGGAGAGGCTTTTGCATGAGCAGTGCCGCGTGGGCCGTCACAGGGACGGTCGTCCCAGCGCCGATGACGACGATGCGGCAGAGGGGAAGGTGCCGATCGCGCTGAAGGAGGCGAAGGAGGTGCGGTCGAGCTCTATGCAGACGCCGCACGACCCGGCGGTGACCTACAGCGGACACAAGGGGAAGGGGTACGAGGTGCAGGTGTCTGAGACGTGCGAAGAGGGGAACGCCGTGCAGATGATCACCCACGTGGAGGTCACGCCATCGAGCGATGGCGACGCCGGTGTGACGGTGGGGGTGATCGATGAGTTGAGAGAGCGAGGGATAGGCCCTTCGGAGCTGTGGTGCGACACGTCGTATGGTTCTGGCCGGAACGGATGGGAGGCGGAGCGCAGGGGGACGGAGTTGGTGAGCCCTGTCGGGGGCCGGGCGCCAGCGGAGGCCGATGAGAATGATGGGCTGGTCAGGCTGACGGCTGCTGACTTTGACATCGACGTTACGGCAAGGAGGGCTGCGGTGTGTCCTGCGGGACATGAGGCCGTGTCCGAGTACGAGGATGAAGAGGCTCCCGAGCGAGTGGAGATGCACTTCGCCCGGGAGGTGTGTGAGCCCTGTTCGCTGCGTTCCCGGTGTCCTGTGAGGTGGCGTCGTCGCCCTGAGCTCGGGGGAGAGTGGTCGCCGAGTGGAGCCTACGTGCTGAGTGCGGACCTCGCCAGGGTGAACATCGGACGTAGGCGGCGGGCCGAGTCGGATGGACAATGGCGTAAACGGTACGGGTTGCGTGCGGGGATAGAGGGTACGAACTCAGAGTTGAAACGGCGCCATGGTCTTGGCCGCCTACGAGTACGTGGAGGAGAGAGGGTCCGGCTCGCCGTCTACCTCAAGGCCCTGGCGTGTAACATCAAGCGAATGGTCCGGGCACGGCTGACCGAGATGGACGAGATGTTGGTCCCACCGGCTGCCTTGGCGCCCGATCCCACCGCTGCATGAGGCTACAGGAGCCGTTGCGAGCCCGCTGATGCCTACCAGGACGGGGTATGGCGCACCACAACTACCTCATCGGCCGCAACACAAGCCCCGACCGGAACAAAACCAAATCCCTCGCCTAACCGCCCTCACGCCGCAGAACCAACCCGAAAGGCCCTTGTTACGAGGGAATCAAGTCTTGGTGACCATGTTCGTCCCATATGCGAGGGATGGTGAGGAGGCAACCGCTTCATCACCTTTAGAGGTAAAGGAGTAGAGCGTGACGAGGCAGGCGCATTCAGCAACGAGCTATTCGGCTTCCTGGCGGAGTTGAAGCTCAACAACGACCGGGAGTGGTTCCAGGCTAACAAGGACAGCTCGGCCGCGGCGACGAGATACTCATCGACGTAGACGAGAGTGGACTGACCTTTGACAGGGCCAAGGCTTCGGTGACCGCCGCCGCGCATTAGCCACGGCCTGTCTCAAAAGGTCCCGATCTCGCCTCTCTACCGGTCGACGCCGGCGTGGTTTTCTGCAACACTGGCATTGCCGTCCGCGAGGACCGAGGTGAGAGCGCAGCCGTGAACTCACGTTTAGGCGGCCTAGTCGATCTCCCGGCTCTGAGGCGTCTCTGGAGCGGGCACGATCGCCGCGTGCAGATAGCGGTGCTCCTGCTCGCCGCCGCCGTGATCACCGCTGTCTCGGTCTCGCCTCTCCGAGGGTACATCTCCGCGATCGATGCGGTCGGATATCCCGGCGTCTTCCTGCTCAGCCTGCTCGGCAGCGTCTCGATGGTTCTGCCCGTCCCGGGCCTCCTGTCCGTCTGCGGCACCAGCGTCGTCCTGGATCCCTTTCTGGTCGGGGTCGTCGCCGGAGTGGGCGAGACGATAGGGGAGGCGTCCGGATATGCCCTCGGCTACGGCGGCGGGAGCGTCGTCGAGAGGCACCGCGCGTACCCCAGGGTCAAGAGGTGGATGGAGGAGCGCGGGGCACTGGTCATATTCGCCGTTTCGGTGATACCGAACCCTGTCTTCGACGTCGTCGGCGTCGCCGCCGGAGCGGTGCGATACCCCCTGCTGCGCTTCTTTGGTATCGTCCTCCTGGGGAAGGTGCTGAAGGGCGTGATAGTGGCCTACACCTGCGACTTCGGGATAACCCATCTTCCCTGGGTCAGCTGAAGGCTGCCTCCCCGGGCCCCTCACTTCGTTCGGGGTGACATTAGGTGGTGGGTTAGACTCATTCCCGCCGGTTGCGGACGTATGGTCGATGCTTTACATTGAACTCCATGGAGGAGATGAGAAGCGATACGTCGACGCTGGAGGCGGCCGGCGCTGAGACGACCGCAGAACTGGACGCCGGCTCCCTGCTCGATATCTATGTCCGGATGGCGCTCTGCCGCGCGCTCGACGAGCGCGTCTGGCTCCTCAACCGCCAGGGCAAGGCGGCTATCGTCGCCTCCGCGCAGGGCCACGAGGCCGCCCAGTTCGGCAGCGTCCGGGCGCTGCGCCCCGGCGTCGACCACTTCTACGTCAACTACCGCGACCTCGGCGTCCTGATCGCGCTCGGCCTCACCCCCGAGGAGTTGATGAGAGGCTACCTGGCGAGGGCAGGGGAGCCGATGAGCGGCGCGCGTCAGTTCCCGACTCACGGAGCCTACCCGGAATACCGCGTCGTCAACCTGTCCAACGTCGTCGGCACCCAGATACCCCAGGCGGTCGGCGCCGCCCTCGCCTCCAGGATGCGCGGCGAAGAGTCGGTGACCATCGTCTACTTCGGCGACGGCGGGGCGAGCGTCGGCGACTGCCACGAGGCGATGAACTTCGCGGCCATCCACAGGCTGCCGGTCATCTTCTTCTGCGAGAACAACCGGTACGCCATCTCCGTCCCCCTCTCGAAGCAGATGGCGGCGGAGAGCATCGCCGCCCGCGCAGAGGGGTACGGGATGCCCGGCCTCATCGTCGACGGCTGCGACGTGAGCGCCGTCTTCGAGGCGGCCCGCGAGGCTGCGAGGAGGGCCAGGCAGGGGCTCGGCCCGACGCTGATCGAGGCCGATGTCGAGAGGCTCATGCCCCACACCACCGACGATGACGACCGGCGCTACAGGGACGCCGGGGAGCTGGAACGGGCGCGCGCCCGCGACCCGCTGACGCTGCTGCGCGACCGGCTTTCGCGCCTCGGCGCGCTCTCCCCGGAGAGGGACGAGGAGCTTCACGCGGAGGCCGGGCGCGCGGTGAACCTCGCCACCGAGCGGGCCGAGGAGGCCGGCTATCCGTCGACCGACGGCTTCCACGACCACGTCTACGCGCCGGAGCACCTGACACGAGGGCCGCCATCCCGGTAATGACCGTCCTCGAGGCCGTCCGGGAGGCCATCCACGAGGAGATGGCCCGGGACGAGCGCGTCTTCGTCATGGGCGAAGACATTGGCGCGCGCGGCGGAGTCTTCCTGGCGACCGAAGGGCTGATGGACAGGTTCGGCGAGGAGCGGGTGATCGACACGCCCCTGGCCGAGTCGTCGATCGCCGGTATCGGGCTGGGCGCCGCCCTCAACGGGATGAGGCCCATCGCGGAGATCGAGTTCGCCGACTTCATCTGGCCCACAGTAAACCAGATCGTCGGGGAGGCGGCCCGCGTCCGATACGGCACGAACGGCCGGATGTGCGCCCCGATGGTGCTGCGCGCCCCCTACGGCGGCGGCGTGCGCGGCGGCCTCTACCACTCGCAGAGCGTCGAGGCGTTCTTCGCGCACACGCCCGGTCTCAAGGTGGTGACGCCGGCGACGCCCTACGACGCGAAGGGGCTGCTCAAGAGCGCCGTGCGCGATGACGACCCCGTCGTCTTCCTGGAGCACAAGCGCACCTACCGCCTGGTGCGGGGCGAGGTGCCGGAGGCCGAGTACACCCTGCCCATCGGCCGCGCGGACGTCAAGCGGAGCGGCTCCGACGTGAGCGTCGTCACCTACGGGCTGATGGTCCACCACTGCCTGGAGGCGGCCGGGGAGCTTGCGCGGGAGGGCGTAGACGTCGAGGTCGTCGACCTCCGCACCGTCCGACCGCTCGACCACGAAACGATCCTCGAATCGGTTAAGAAGACAGGAAAAATCGTCGTGGTCCATGAGGACACGAAGGCAGGGGGCATCGGTGCGGAGGTGGCCGCGGTCGTCTCCGAGGAGGCCTTCGAATATCTCGACGGCCCCGTGGTGCGCCTGGCGGGCCCCGAGGTGCCTCCCATGCCCTACAGCCCGCCGCTCGAAGAGATGTTCATGCTCGACGCCGCGAAGATCGCCGGCGCGGTCCGCCGGCTGGCGCGCTACTGATCCCAAAGGGAGTGGGAAATTGAGGATCGAGCTGCCGCAGGTCGGAGAATCGGTCACCGAGGGGATCATCGGCAGATGGCTCAAGTCGGTGGGGGATTCTGTCGAGAAGTACGATCCGCTGGTCGAGGTGGTGACCGACAAGGTCAACATGGAGATGCCGTCTCCCGTCTCCGGCGTGCTCACCCTGATACTCGCGGAGGAGGGCGACACCGTGCCCATGGGGTCCGCGATCGCGGAGATCGAGGTCGACGGTGAGGAGCCGCCCGCCGAGCCTGCAGAAGAGGAGATCGACACGACCGGCGTGCTCCTCAAGGACACGGCTCCCGTCGGCCCCACAGGTTCGGGCGGGCCGATCACCGCTTCCGCGGGGGCTTCCAGAGCCCGGCGCTACTCGCCGGCGGTGCAGCGTCTCGCCGACGAGCACGGCGTAGACCTCTCACAGGTCGAGGGAACGGGAATGGGAGGCCGCGTCACCCGCGCCGACGTCCAGGCTCTCATCGACGGCAGGCGGAACGCCGTGCGCGCCGCCCCCGCGTGTGACGAGGAGCGTCTGCCGCTCACGCCTGTGCGCCGCATGATCGCCGACAACATGGTCGTGAGCTCGACCCAGATCCCTCAGGCATGGAGCATGATGGAGGTCGACGTAACCGGCCTCGTCCGCCGCCGGAACGAGATCAGGGATGAGTTCGAGCTCCGCACCGGGGTCAGGCTCACCTACCTCCCATTCGTCCTGAAGGCGGTAGCCGAGGCGCTGCGGGAGAACCCGCTGGTCAACTCGTCCTGGGACGGCGACGCCATCCTCCTCAAGCGGCGGATCAACATAGGCGTCGCGGTCGCCGCTCCGGACGGTCTCGTCGTGCCGGTGGTGCACGACGCGGACCGGCTCAGCGTCGCGGGGCTGGCCGAGGCGCTGGACGGCCTCACCGGCCGCGCCCGCCGGGGCGGGCTGGCGATCGAAGATGTGCAGGGCGGCACCTTCACTGTCAACAACACGGGCGCGCTCGGCTCGGTGCTCTCCAGGCCCCTGGTGAACCCGCCGCAGGCCGCGATCCTCGCGACCGAGTCGATAGTGAAACGCCCGGTGGTTGTCGGCGACGCTATCGCCATACGGTCGATGATGAATCTCGCCCTGACCTTCGACCACCGGGTCATGGACGGCTCCGAGGCTGGCGCCTTCGTGAGCGCCGTCAAGCGCCTCCTCGAATCGATCGGACCGGACACGCCCGTCTACTGAGGCGGGAACACATCCCATCGCCTAGGACGATCCTCGATGGTGTGGTTCGACAGGCTCTCCACGAACCGGTAGGATATACTCACACCCGAATAGGAGGCACACTCCCATAGCATGGGTACCGTGCTCAAAGACGAGTTCGAGTTCTATCTTGCCAATCAAGACAACATGGTTAAGAAGTACGATGGGAAGGTCGTCGTCATCAAGAACCATAAGGTCCTCGGGGTCTACGATAGTGAGCTCGCTGCCTTCACAGCCACTGTCAAGGACCACGAGAGGGGGACTTTTATGATTCAGAGAGTCAGCGAAGGTGACGAAGCGTACACTGCTACCTTCAATTCACGGGTAGCGTTCCCATAGCCAAGGAACCACCTTCTTCCAGCTTTACGACCGTCTACAACGGTCTAGTACGTGTCCTGAAAACCTCCTGTGTGGTCTCCGAAGCGTGGGACCCGAGCAGCGAGGAGACTCACCCCCCGATGGTCGAGTTCGATGCATTTTGGGATACAGGCGCCACCGGCAGCGTGATCTCGCAAAGGGTAGTCGACGCCTGTGGGCTGCAGCCGACAGGTACCCGGAAGGTCTACCACGCTCAGGGAGAAGCTGACGACGTCCCAGCCTTCCTCATAAATATCGGGTTGCCCAACAATGTGGAGATTCACGGACTTCCCGTTATCTTCGGCGTACTGCAAGGCGTCAGTGCGCTGATAGGAATGGATATCATCGGAATGGGGGACTTCGCTGTGACGAACCGAGACGGTAGGACCAGGTTCTCATTTCGTATTCCGTCCCGGGCGAGCATAGATTTCGTCGCAGAAGACAGGCATGCTCGCAACTAGACTGAAACAAGAGTGCGCCGCCGTCTCCCTAGGCGTCGTCGGCTACGCTGACGCGCTGGAGCTTCAGAGGCGGCTCCACCGGCAGGTCGCCGACAGGGCGCTGCCCGACCTCCTCCTGCTCCTGGAGCACCCTCACGTCTACACGCTGGGACGCCGCGGGCGGGAGGAGGATCTCCTCTGCACCGAAAAAGAGCGCCTCGGCGTCGAGGTCCATCGGACGGACAGGGGAGGGGAGGTCACCTACCACGGCCCCGGCCAGCTCGTCGGATATCCGATCGTTGATCTCCGGAGATGGGGAGGGGGGCCGCTGGCCTACGTCCGGGCGCTGGAAGCCGCCCTCGTCGCCACCCTGGGAGAGTTCGGCCTCTCGTCCCGCAGCGGAGAAAAACCGACCGGAGTCTGGGTGGGCGACGCCAAGATCGCCGCCATCGGCGTCAAGATCAGCCGCGGGGTCACGATGCACGGCTTCGCGCTCAACGTCGCCCCCGATCTCTCCTACTTCGACCGGATCGTCCCGTGTGGAATGCCGGATGTCCAAGTCACGTCGATGGCCGCGCTTCGGACCGGCGAGATAACGGTCGAGCAGGTCGTTCCCGTGCTGATGGAGCGATTCGGCGAGACTTTCGGGCTGCGCGTCTCCCGGCGGAGTCTGGAGGAGGTGGAGCCTGTTTCCTTCAGCCTAGCTGAAGGATGAGCGGGGCTACCAACCGCGCGGAAGAAAACGGCGGAGGGTCAGACTCGCCGGCAGGATCGCCGCGGTTGCCGCGCACATCACGACCATCGTCGTGTCGAGGCCGAAGGCGTCGGCGATGACGCCGTAGACGAGGGGTGCGATGAGCGTGCCTCCCTCGTTGGTGGTATAGAAGAAGCCGTACAGGCGGGCCCTGCGGCGCGCAGGGACGAGGTCGGCGACGGCGCCGTAGAGAACTGAAGAGGTCCCGTTCAGGCCGAGCCCCAGGACGAGCATTAGCGGAGCCATCGACCAGACCGGGCCGAAGACGGCGGCCAACAGCATCAGCGCCGTCACGCCCTTCGTGCCCCAGATCAGCATCACCGAGCCGTAGCGGTCGGCCAGCCAGCCGCAGACGAACTTTCCGGCGGCCCCTCCGGCGAACAGCACGACCAGCATCCCGCTCACCTGACCGAGGCCCATGCCCTTCGCCTCCATGACGAATGGGAGGAAGACGAGCGCCGCTCCACGCGTCGCGGAGTCGAGGAAGCCGATCCAGCTCAGCGCGATGAATCCGCTCTTTTCAGAGCCGCCGGTATCGGGGGCGTCGACGTCGGTCGACTGTGTGACCGGCCTGCCGGTGTCGACGCTTCGCCTCGCCAAGACCGTCAACAGCATGAAGAGGAGACCGGCCGCTCCGATCACCCACATCGCGGTTCGCCACCCGAAGTGTACCGCCATGAGCCCGGCGAAGGCGGGGGCTGCCATCTTCCCGAGGTCGCCCGAGAAGTTGACGGTCCCCACCGCCGTCGAACGTCCCCTCTCGTCGTAGGCTCGGGAGACCATGCTGGAGGCCAGGGGGTGCTGCATCCCGCCGCCCAGGCCGCCGCCGAAGCTGACCGCGAGCAGTATCAGGAAGCCCGGAGCGAAGGCCATGCCGACGACTCCGGCGGCCACCCATGCGTTCCCAAGCACGAGCAGCCAGAACTCGCCGGTGATCTCCGCCAGGAAGCCGGCCGGCACCTGCAGCACGGCGGAGGAGAGGCCGTAGACGGACCTGAGCAGGCCCACCTGCTTGTACGACAGCTCCAGGTCGGCTGCGATGAAGGGAAGGAGGGGAACGTAGAGGGCGAAGAAGAGGTCGCTCCAGACGTGCATCGCCGAGCCGAAGATCAGCGTGCGGTGCGGCCTTGCAGTCCCGGTTGTCAAGCTGTCCATCGCCGTAAGGGGCGCAACGCGCCCCTTACGGCCGCAGGCGCTCCATCCCCCTGTCCCTCAGGTTCACCGCCTCCCTGAGGTAGACGTTCCTGAGCTCGCCGGGGCCCTTATCGGTGTTGACGAGCACCATTACGCGGATGCACCTGGGCTGCGCGTCCGGCACGGCCATCTCGTGTCCGCACATCAGGGCCACATGCTCCCAGCCCATGAGCCTGGCCGCGACGGCGGGGAACTCCGCATTCAGGTCCTGAGTCGTGGTGAAATGGGCCGCCGCGATGTCGTCGACGTCGAGCCCGTTTGCCTCAACCAGCTCGGTGAGCATCTCGGTCGTCGCATGGAGTATAGACTGCTTGGTGTTGGCGTCGGCGGTCGTCGCGCCGCGTATCCCGCGGACCGTGCTCATTCTTTCAAACCTCAGCCGAGCGGAGTGGCGAGCCGTCTGGTGAAGTCGGCGGCTGCACGAACGGCTTCCCCTTCGGGCGCTCGACCGATGGCGTCCAGCAGGGCGCTTCCCACGACGGCCCCGTCGGCATAGCCTCCCACCGTCTCGACGTGCTCCCTGGTGGAGATGCCGAAGCCGATCAGGACGGGGAGGTCGGTGTGCCGTCTTATCCTCTGCACCAGGTCGGGCAGATCTGCGGCGAGGTTCGACCTTGCCCCGGTCACACCGGTGACGCTCACGCAGTAGACGAAGCCGTTGGCGTCCTCGCAGGCGTGCGCGATCCGCCGGTCGGTGCTGGTCGGGGCGAGCAGGGGAATGAGGTAGATGCCTCTCCGCTCGCACAGCCGCTTGAGCTCGCCGGCCTCCTCGGTGGGGAGGTCGGCGACGATCACTCCGTCGAGCCCCGCTCCGGAGGCGTCCGCGACGAACGCCTCCACCCCGTAGCTCAATATGGGATTGTAGTACCCCATGAATGTGAGCGGCGCCTCGACGCCTCTCCTCCGTAGTCGCGTGAGGGACTGTATGGAGGTGGACAGGGAGACGTCGTTCTGGAGGGCCCTGAAGCTCGTTTTCTGGACGGTCGGGCCCTCGGCGAGAGGGTCGCTGAAGGGGACTCCGAGCTCCAGGAGGTCGGCGCCCGAGTCGACGACGGCCTCGACCAGAGCCTCGCTCGTCGGAAGGTCTGGATACCCGATGGTCAGGAACGGGGCGAGCGCGATGCGGCCCGCCCGTCTGGCCTCCCGGAGGCTGCTGTCGATCCGGTTGACCACTCGGCGCTAACTCTCGAGCCAGGCGACGTCGCCGCAGAGGTCCGCCGGATGCGGCCTGGACGCGAAGACGGCGTACTCCTCCTTGGCGGTCTTCAGGGCGCCGTCGTCTCCGTGTCCGGGGTAGAAGGTGATGTCGTCGTCCAGCGTCAGCAGCTCGCCGGTTATGCTGTTCAGAAGCTGTGCGAGGTCGGATGGCGTCCTCGTCCTGCCGGGCCCTCCCGGAAAGAGAGTGTCCCCCGTGAAGAGCAGGTCTCCGAATGAGATGCAGGTGGAGCCCGGGGTGTGGCCCGGAGTCGATATTAGCTTCAGCGTCAGGGTGCCTGCCTCGACCGTCTCGCCGTGGCGCAGGAGGAAGCCGGGCGGCGCCGGCAGGTCAGGCGCGTCCCCTTCCCCGATGCCGACGGGCGCTCCCAGGGTGGAGACGACCTCGGCAAGCCCTTCGATATGGTCCTGGTGGCCGTGCGTGATCAGGATCGACTTGACGGTCGTCTCGCGGGCGACTGATATTAGGGCGCCGGGGTCTTCCGGCGCGTCTATCACGATGCTGTCGTTCGTCTCCGGGCAGATCAGAACGTAGGCGTTGTTGTAGAGCGGACCGGACGTCACCTTGTGCACGGTAATGCGGTCGTCCTGGTAGTGTGCGTTCATCATCCTCCTCGCGGGATCGGGGTGGCGGTGATTATACCAGTAGTGCGGGCCTCATCCAATCGGATACCCGCGGCTGCTATAATTCGCCCGGTGGTGACAAGAGCCCGCATCAGGAGGTCCCGATGCCCGACTACGGACTGAAGGTCAAGCAGGACACGGGCGGCAAGAGGCTGGAGATCCAGTGCGCCCACCAGAACGGGCTTCTGTACGTGGTCCCGAGCGAGGCGAGCTGGGTCTGCTCGGAGGAGCTTCTACATGCCCACGCGATGGCGGGCTTCTTCAGGCAGCTGGCTGAGCTGAACGACCAGCGGGTGCATGAGCTGATGCAGAGATGGGGACTCTACTTTCGGGCCCGTCCGCTGGAGACTGAGGAGGAGGGGTAGTGCCGCCTCGGCCGGCGGGGATCAGTCCTGTCTGCCGGGCAGCGATGTAACGTTGATCCAATACCTGAGCAGATCCCGGACGATCTGATCGAAATCGGCCACGTCGACGGGTTTGGTGATGTAGCTGTTGGCTTGCAGATCATAGACATAGCGGATGTCGCTTTCGCGTTGCGAGGTGGTCAACACCACCACGGGTATCCTCCTCAGGTCCTCGTCGATCTTGATATCCGCCAACACCTCCCGGCCGTCCTTCTTGGGCAGATTCAGGTCCAGGAGGACGAGGTCCGGGCGCGCCATCTCTGCGAACTGTCCCTCTCTGCGTAGCATCGCCAAGGCCTCCTCACCATCTCCGCTACGGTGAGGTTGACGTGGAACTCCGCCTCCTCCAGGGCAAGCTCAGTAAGGCGCACGTCTGCCGGGTTGTCCTCGATCAGCAGCAGCTCCAGCGGGCGGCTTCGTACTCTTCGGATAGTCATCCCAACCTATCCTTCCCGTCCGAGGCGCCGGGCCGCGATCTTCTTGCGGAGGGGCGGCCCGGTTGGGGCATAGAGCAGTCCGGGGAGGACTCTAGAGGTCCTCATCCTCGTCGTCGGATATGCTCTCCTCGCCCGCCTTTATGATCCGGTGGAATACCGGGGTGAAGGCGTCGTCGTCTCCGGGCTCCGTGTCGTCGTCGGACCAGTCCTTGATGACCATGTGCTCCGTCTCGGGCGGCTCATCGTCGGCCAGCTCGGCGAGGATCGCGTTGGACAGGTATACGCGGTCGCTTCGGGTATCCTTCGACGGGAATGAGACGATTCCAGCTTGCGCCTGGTGCTTGTACGTCTCGGAGATCATGACCGTGATCTCGCGCTCTCCGACGCTGGTCACCGCGCCCTCGTAGCGGTTGCCGCCCTTCATCAGCCGGGTTAGCCTGGAGGCCAGCTTCGGCTCCACCTGCCCGACGTACTCCCCGGACGGTTTGGCGATCTTCAGCCTGCCCTCTTCGGGAGCCAGCTCCACCGGGTGCCCGGGCGCGAGTCTGACGAGGACGTCCGGGCGGGCGAGATTGACGAGTGAGGTCACGCCCGACTTGCCGCTCTCCTCGATGAAGACGGGGCGGCTCGTCAGACTGGGCTCGGGCGCGCCGGAAGACTCGTCTCCGAGTCTGGACAGGCGGTCGATGTTCTTCTTAGCGATGCTGTTGTAGGGCGATATCCGGAGCGCCTGCTCGAACGCCCTCATCGCCTCGCGGTTGCGCCCCAGCTCGCTGAGCGCCTTTCCGAGCCGGTTGTGTGCCTCCAGGTCGTCCTCGAACTCTCTGAGAATCTCCTGATTGAACTCGACGGCCTCGTCCCAACGGGCCTTCATCGCCAGACCGATGGCTCTCTTGGCGAGGTCCTTGCGCGTCCTATTTCTGTCTGCGAGCTTAGGTGGGAACATCGTAGCTGCCGCTATTTGAGTCGGCGAATTTTAGCCTATGATATTGAAGGGCGCAAGAGGTTTTACGCCACCTTTTGTCACCGATAGCTGCGTCGGCGTTTCAGCCGGAGCGGCAGCAGCCGCCAGAAAGCCTCCACGACGATCCACAGCGACATCTTCGAACGGCCCTCCGCACGGTCCACGAAGATGATAGGGTGCTCGGCCACTCTCAGTCCGAGGCGCTGGCAGGCGTGCGCCACCTCCGACTGAAAGCCGAAGCCTCGGCAACGGAGCTCGGACGGGCGGAGCTGGAGAAGAGCTTCGGCGCGGAACGCCTTGAACCCGGATGTTGCGTCTCTGACCTTCAGCCCGGCTACGGAGCGGATTCCGACGTTGCCCAGGTAGCTCAGCATACGCCGTCCCAGGCTCCAGCCGCTGTCCACCCCCCCGCCCGGTATGTAGCGGGATCCGACGACGACGTCGGCGCGCCGAAGCGCCTCGAGCATAGCCGGAAGCTCGTCGGGCGAGTGGGACAGGTCGGCGTCCATCTGCACCACGTACTCCGCACCCTGCTCGAGAGCCCTGGAAAAGCCGTCCAGGTAGGCAGTGCCAAGGCCCTGCTTGCCCTGCCGCTCGATGAGCTCGATTCTCCCGTCGAATCTCGCCGACAGCTCCTTCGCGACCCGCGCGGTGCCGTCAGGGGAGCCGTCGTCGACCACGATGAGCCTGCAGTCCGGAATGCGATGCGAGAAGATGCGCTCGGCCAGCTCCGGCAGGTTGCCGGCCTCGTTGAAGGTGGGAACGACTATGTCGACCGCGCCATCGCGGCGCGGGCGGTCCGGCGCCTCCCAGCGGACGGATCGTCTCGAGGGGCGATACCTGCCGCGGAGAGCGTTCCACCTGACGGCCAGCACGTCCCGAAACATCAGGAAGGCGTCCCTCCCCGGCCTGAGCTTGCTGTCCCTCTGGTGATGCCAGTCGACGGCCATCTCCAACACACGCATGCGGTGTTTCCGCGCGAGATATAGGATCTCGACGTCGAAGCCCAGGCCGTCGGTGCGCTGGGCCGCGAACAGCCGCTCCGCAACCTCCCCGCTGAAGCACTTGAAGCCGCACTGAGTGTCGTCGAAGCCGCGGACGGCGATCAGACGCACCACCCAGTTGAACAGACGCCCCTGGATATGCCTGACGACGGGCTCGTTGAACCGGCGCGCGCCGGCGATCTGACGGGAGCCGATGACGATATCGTAACCCTCCTCCATCCGTTGGAGGAAGGCGTCGATCCAGCGCACCGGCATGGCGAGGTCGGCGTCGCAGAGGAGGCGGTACCGTCCCCGAGCCGCGAGCATGCCGTGCCGGACGGCCGCGCCCTTTCCCCGGTGGGGTATCGACTCCAACCGGACGTTCCGCCGCGCATCGGCCCACTCGGAGACGACTGAGGCTGTCCGGTCGGAGCTGCCGTCGTCCACCACGACGATCTCCCATCGCAACCCGGAGCCGTCCAGGTGGCCGACCAGCTCGTTCAGCGTACCGGCTATGCGCCTCTCCTCGTTGAAGGCGGGAATGACGACCGACAGCTCAGGACCCGCCCCCGTCACCCGTCCGACCCTTCGAGATGGAAAGCCTCGTGCAGCGCGCGGGCGGCGTCCGCCATATCCGTATCCGCCACTATGCACGTGATCCGTATCTCCGACGTCGTGATCGTCTCTATGTTGATGCCGTTGTCCGCCAGCACCCGGAACATCCGGGAGGCGTACCCCGGAGCGTCCTGCATCCCCGTCCCGACGATGCTCACCTTGGCGAAGCGGTCGGAGGACACGACCCGCCGCGCCCCCAGCCTCTCGGCCACCGGCCCGACCACCTCCAGCGCCGCGGCGAGGTCGACCCGTTTCACGGTGAGGGTGAAGTCGGTCGCGCCGTCGAAGCTCGCGTTCTGCACGATCACGTCGACGCTGATGTCGGCCTCGGCCAGCGGCCCGAACAGGCTGGACGCGATCCCCGGCCTGTCCTTCAGCCCGAAGAGCGTGATCTTCGCCACGTTGTCGTCGGTGGCGATCGCCCGGACGCGGTCTCTGATCTCACCGATCGGCGTGTTCATGTCGGCCCCCTTGTGAATCAGCGTGCCGGGCGCGTCGCCAAAGCTCGACGCTACAAGGATGGGTACGTCGTATACCATGGCGAGCTCGATGGCGCGCGGGTTCATCTTCGCCCCGTAGCTGGCCATCTCCAGCATCTCCTCGAACCCCACCTCGTCTAGGCGCCGGGCGTCGGGCACGATCCTCGGATCGGCGGTGTAGATGCCCTCCACGTCTGTGTAGACCTCGCAGCGCGCCGCGCCGAGTCCTGCCGCGACGGCCACGGCGGTCAGGTCCGACGCGCCCCGGCCGAGCGTCGTCGTGTCCATGCCCTCGGTGATCCCCTGGAAGCCGGCGACGACGACGATCCGCCCCTCCGCCAGCTCGTCCAGAATCCGCCGCGGCTCCACGCCCGCGATCCTGGCCCTGCCGAAGCTCGTGTCGGTACGGATGCCCGCCTGGGCGCCGCTGAGGCTGATCGCGTCGCGCCCCTCGGACCGGAGAGCCATGGCGACGAGCGCGCACGACCTCAGCTCGCCCGTCGACAGGAGCACGTCCAACTCCCGGGCGTTCGGCCTGTCCGACACCTCGCGGGCGAGGGCGAGCAGCTCGTCGGTGGTGTTCCCCATCGCGGAGACGACGGCGACGATCCGGCTGCCCTGGTCGCAGGCGGCGCCGATCCGCTCCGCGACGTTGCGTATCCTGCCCGCGTCGGCCAGCGAGCTGCCGCCGTATTTCTGGACTGTGAGAGTCAACTTCAGCCTTCTACTGTAACTGTTCAGACTCCGTGAGATATTCTAGCGAATCTGATGGGCCGAGGGGATGCTCTTACCTCTTCCCCCGGCTCCGCGGGGGAAGATTGAGATGGGGGTCCCCCCTCAAGTCTGAACAGTTACCTTCTACTGTGTGGGCGCCGCGCGCGGTGGGGCCGGTGACCCTTATCGATCCGCCGATCCCGGACTTGGAGGCGGCGTCTGCCATCTCGTAGCCGATGGTCAGCTCCCTCTCCTCCGCGAGCGCCACCACGCTGGAGCCCGCGCCGGAGAGGAAGGCGCCCAGCGCGCCCGCGCCGACGGCGGCGCGGATGATGTTGCTCATCGCGGGGAAGATGGCCCGGCGCTCCGGCTGGTGGAGCCTGTCTTGCGTGGCGATTGCCAGGTGAGCCGTGTCGCCCGTGGCGAACGCCCGCACCAGCAGCGCGGCTCTTCCCATATTAAACACCGCGTCCCCTCGGCTCACGCTGTCGGACAGCACCCTCCGTGCCCTCTCCGTCGGCATCGGGACGTCTGGGATGAAGAGCACGGCCCTGATCCTCTCAGGCACGGGGACGGGCGCGGCGATGAGGCCGTCCTCCCCCCTCACGACGATCCTGCACCCGCCGAGGAGGGCCGCGGCCGCGTTGTCCGGGTGGCCCTCGAACGACTCGGCCAGCTCCAGCAGACGCGCCGAGTCGAGCGGCCTCCCGGCCAGCTCGTTGCCCGCGACCAGCCCGCCCACGACCGCAGCGGAGCTGCTGCCGAGGCCCCTGTCCAGAGGTATCTCGTTCCGGCATACGATCCGCGCCTCCGGCGCCGGCAGCCCCGCCTCCTCGAACGCTGCGCGGAACGCGCGCGCCACGAGATTCTCCGGGCCGCGCGGCAGCCCCTCCTCCCCCTCGCCGACGATCTCGAACGCCGACTGTCCGACCTGGACGTCGATCGAGTTCCAGATGTCCAGCGCCATCCCAATGCAGTCGAATCCGGGGCCCAGGTTGGCCGTCGTCGCCGGTACCTTGACTGTCACACGCTCACTCATCCGAACACCACCGGCAAGTATAGCACCGCCGGCCCTGCTCTCCCGCCGCTCCCGGTGCTGCGTTACTATTCAAGACTTGAAGGGAGCAGGTGATACACTTGGACACACATAATCGCGTGCGTGCGCGTGGAGTGGCGAGAATCGACCAGCCATGAGCGCAACTAGCAGACCATTGAGTGAGTCGGACGCGGTCTTCCTTCGCGCCGATTCGCTGGAGCTTCTCGACTATCCCGCCATCCGGCAGCGGCTGGCGAGGCTGACCACCTTCTTCGACGCGCGGCGGCTCGCGCTGGGGCTGGCGCCTTCGTGCGAGCCGGACGAGGTGGAGCGACTCCAGGCCGAGACGTCCGAGGCGCGGACGCTGCTCGGCGAGATCGGCGACGCGGCTCTGCACACCGAGTCGGACATCTCGGACGCGCTTGCGCGCGCCGAGCTGGAGGGGGTGCTCACCGGCGCGGAGCTGGCGGCCGTCGCCGCGACTCTCGCGGTACACACGGAGGCGCGGGCTGCGGTCCGGAAGGCGGGAGGACGAACTCCGCTTCTTGCCGAGCTTGTATTCGACATCCCGGACCTGGAGGAGGTGCGGAGACGAATCGTCAGCCGCATCGACCCGGACGGCGAGGTGGCCGAAGGCGCCACGCCGACTCTCCGCGCCGTGCGCAGGCTCGTCAGCCGGGCTTACGAGAGGGTGACGGGGGCTCTCACCGGCTTGATGCAGGCGCCGGGTCTGCGGGAGGCGCTCCAGGACCAGGTGATCTCGATTCGCGGGGAGAGGCTGGTCGTGCAGGTCAGGTCCGAGATGCGCCACCGGGTACAGGGCATCGTTCACGACGCCTCGAACACGGGGGCGACGCTGTTCGTAGAGCCGTTCGCCACCGTGGAGCTGTGCAACGCGTGGCGCGAGCTGATCCTGGAGGAGGAGAGGGAGATCGCCCGGATACTGAGAGAGCTGTCGGCATCGGTGGGCGCGGTCGCAGAGGAGGTGCGGCGCGGCTCGGAGATCTCGGCTCGGCTCGATCTGATCCTGGCAAGGGGAAGGCTCAGCGCGCAGATGGGGGGAGTGCGCCCCGTCGCCGGACACCGGACGGACGCACCAAACGAGGTGCGCCTGTTGAGCGCCAGGCACCCTCTGCTCGGCCCCGACGCCGTCCCGGTGGCCCTCAGCATAGGTCCCGGATGGACGACGCTGCTCATCACCGGCCCCAATACGGGCGGCAAGACGGTGGCGATGAAGACCCTGGGACTCCTGGCGCTGATGCACCAGTCCGGGCTGCATCTCCCGGCCGGCGAGGGCAGCTCTCTCCCCGTGTTCGACGGCGTGTACGCCGACGTGGGCGACCAGCAGAGCATCGAGGAGTCGGTCTCTACCTTCAGCTCCCACATGCGCAGGGTCGTAGACATCCTGGGCGTCGCCACGCCATCCTCGCTGGTGCTGCTGGATGAGCTCGGCTCCAGCACCGACCCGGAGGAGGGATCGGCTCTCGCCAAGGCGATACTGTCGCACATGACTTCGACCGGGGTCTGCACCGTAGCGACGACTCACCACCGGACGGTGGCGGCGTACGCCGAGGCGATGCCGGGAATGATGAACGCGAGCGTCCGGCTGGACGCACAGACGCTCGATCCGACCTACCATCTCACCATCGGCACTCCCGGCAGGAGCTACGCGATGTCTGTCGCGGCTCGCCTGGGGCTGCCCGCGGAGATCATGGAGAGCGCCGAGTCGCTGATCGAGCCCCAGCACCTGCGCTTCGAAGACTGGCTGAACGAGCTGCAGGATCAGCGCGACGGGCTGCAGAGGCGTCTCGAAGAGGTGGAGGAGGCGCGGGGGAGGACGGCGGCTGTCAGGGAGGAGATCGAGGCGCAGATCGGCTACCTAGTGGAGCACCGTGACGATATTCTGGACGCCGTGCGTCGGGAGGCGGTGGCTCGGGGGGAGGAGGCGCGCCGCAAGCTGCGCCGCGCGGAGGCGGCGCTCTCATGGAGAACACCGGACGCCGACCTCGGCGCAGCAAGAAAGCGAACCGCCTGGGCGCGCCGGGAGATCGAGGAGCAGGGTCCGCCCGAGCCGCAGGCTCCCAGGGTACGGGAGGCGGGGCGTCTCGCACAGGGCGACGCCGTCCACGTCAGGGGGCTGAATCTCGACGGCACGATAGCGTCTCTTCAGGAGGGAGAGACGGAGGCTGAGGTGTTGGTCGGCAACGTGAGGCTGAGGGTGGAGCGGACGAGGCTCTCCCGCATCGACGCGCCAGCGGAGGAGGCTGACACGGACAGGCCGGTCTCTGTGGACCTGCGTCCAGCGCTCGACTCCATCGAGCTCGATCTCCGGGGGCTGCGCGTGGAGGAGGCGCTCGTCCGCCTGGAGGAGTTCATAGACAGGGCGCTGCTCGATGGCCTGAGCACTGTGCGCATCGTCCACGGCCGTGGGACCGGAGCGCTCCGGGAGGCCGTGAGAGACCATCTCGACCGGCACCCTCTGGCCAGAGAGTACGCTCCCGAGCCGCCGGAGCGCGGGGGCAACGGCGCCACTGCGGTCGACCTGGCGTGATCGGCAACCTGCTGGCTGCGGTGGCGGTATCGGTCGCCGTCACGACGTTGGCCGCCTGCGCGCACACGCCGCGGACTCCGATGGTTACCGTCGGAGACGCGGAGTTCGTGGTGGAGGTGCTCCGATCACCGCAAGACAAAGACAGGGGGCTGTCGGGAAGCTCGTCGCTGGAGCCGGGCACGGGCGCGCTGTTCGTGTACGCGCCGGGGCAGGCTCCCGCGTTCTGGATGAAGGGGATGCTGTTCGATCTCGACTTCGTATGGATCGGAGGCGACTGTACGGTGGTCGACGTGACGGAGCGCGTCCCCCGCCCCGATCACGGAACGCCCGATAGGAGCCTGCCGAGATACTCGGCGCCCGCGTCCGCCGCCTACAATCTGGAGATCAACGCCGGGGAGGCGGGGAGCGCGGGCATAGGGCCGGGGGATCGGGTGGGTTTCTCAGGCTTCTCGGTGGCCGGGGGAGGGTGCTGAACGGATGGGTGGAGACCGCCTCAGGATAGTCTTCATGGGCACGCCGGGCTTCGCGGCGCCGGTGCTGTCCGGGCTGCTGGACGCGGGACACGAGGTGGCGGGAGTCTACACGCAGCCCGACAGGAGGGCGGGGCGCGGGAGGCGGCTCCTTGCCCCGGAGACGAAGAGCTTCGCGGCGGAGCGGGGGCTCCCCGTGCTCCAGCCCCCCTCGCTGCGGGGAGAGGAGGCGCAGCGGGTCCTCGCCGCTCTGTCGCCGGAGCTGATAGTCGTGGCGGCGTACGGCCTCCTCCTCCCTCCGGCCGTGCTCGACATTCCCCCTCTCCACTGCCTCAACATCCACCCCTCCCTGCTGCCCCGCCACCGCGGGCCCTCGCCGGTGGCGGCGGCGATCATGGAGGGGGACGAGGAGACAGGGGTCACCGTGATGAGGCTGGACGAGGGCATGGATACCGGCCCGATTGTCGCCCAGCGGAGGACGGGGATCGGTGCGGAGGAGACGGGGGAAGCGCTTACGGCGCGTCTTTTCCAGATGGGCGCCGATTTGCTCGTCGACACGCTCCCCGCCTGGGCACGGGGAGAGATCGAGGCCCGGCCCCAGGATGAGGCGCTGGCAACGGTCACGCCCCGCCTTTCCAGGGAGGACGGCGAGATCGACTGGTCACTGCCGGCGGAGCGGACGGCCCGGCAGGTCCGTGCGTACCATCCGTGGCCGGGGGCATACACGACCTGGGAGGGCCGGTCTCTCAAGGTGATCGAGGCAACGGCAGCGGCGGGGGAGGCCGGCGGAGTGGAGGAGCCCGGCCGGGTGGTCTCACTGGGCCGGGGACGGATGGGAGTCGCAACCGGCGAAGGCGTGCTGGAGCTGCGGCAGGTGCAGCTGGAAGGCAGGAGCGCGGTCGACGCAGCCGGGTTCCTGGCCGGCCATCCAGGGGCCGTAGACTCCGTACTGGGAGGGCGGCGTTCTACGGGCCTGTGACGGCATAGATGAAGCCGTCGTGCGAGCCGAAGTAGACGACGCCGTCGACCACCGCCGGCGAGGTCCAGACCGGGCCTCCGGTGGGGAAGCTCCACCTGACCCGTCCGTCCGAGCGTTGCAGGGCGTACATTCGCCCGTCGGACGAGCCGGCGTAGACGAGCGGACCCAGCACCGCCGGCGAGGAGAGCACCGGTCCGTCAAGGGAGGTCTTCCACTCCACCTCTCCGCTCTCGGCATCTATGGCGTAGATGAAGCCGTCGTTCGAGCCGACGTAGACTGTCCCATCGGCCAGGGCCGGAGAGGAGAATATCCCGCCATCGGTTCTGGCGCGCCAGCGGACCTGGCCCGTCTCCGCGTCCAACGCGTAGAGAACGGTATCGTCCGAGCCGACGTAGACGACGCCATCCTCCACGATCGGAGAGGAGAAGACGCGGTCGACGGTCCTGAAGCGCCATCGCTGCATGCCGGTTGCGGCGTCGATCGCGTAGACGTGGCCGTCGGTAGAGCCGATGAAGACGGCGCCGTCGGCCACGACGGGCGAGGAGAGAATGCCCCCGAGGGTCCAGAAGCGCCAGCCGAATTCGCCCGTTTCGGCGTTGACGGCGTAGACATAGAAGTCGAACGCTCCGAAGTAGACGCGGCCCTCCGCCACCGCGGGAGACGACTGAAGGCCGCCTAGCCCCACCATGACCGACCACCGCTCTTCGCCCGTCTCGGCGTCGACGGCGTAGAATGTGTTGTCGTCGGCTCCGAAGTAGACGAGTCCGTCCACGACGGCCGGGGACGCCCGCAGGAGGCCGCCGACCGGGAACCGCCAGGTGATCTCACCGGTGCCGGCGTCGAGGGCGAAGAGGGCGTTGTCGAAGGTGCCCTGGTAGAGCGCGCCGCCGACCACGGCGGGAGACGACTCGACGGTCCCGCCCGTATCGAACTTCCAGAGGAGGCGCGGCGAGTCGGTGACTCCGTCGCCGACCGCTCCGGTGTGGCTCCGGTCGAGCCTAAACATCGGCCAGTCGCCCGAGGCAGCCCCACCGTCATCCGCGCAGGCGGCCGCGATTGCCGCCAGAGCGAACAGCGCTAGCGCCGGGAGGGCCCGGCCGGCCGGTGAGGGGCGCCGCATCTACCAGTCCAGACCGACGGTCTTGGTCAGGAACTCCGAGAAGGGCGCAGCGATGCGGCAGGTGTCGGCGTAGATATCTATGAAGCGGGTCGAGCAGGCGGCCTCCTGGTCAAAGACGGTCGTAGCCGCGAACGACTTAAGCTTGAGCGTCTCGATCAGGGGATGATCGGGATCAAACCCCCGCGGGGGCCGCTTCAGTGAGTCGCCCTCCAGGGTGAAGGTCGACGCGAAGGAGTCCTCGTTGACGATGCTTTCCCATCTCACCGGATTCGCCGCGACCGCCTCTCGTATCTTGAGCAACGTCGCGGAGTCGGGCATCCAGATGCCGGCGGCTGCGAAAACCTGGCCGGGCTGAAGGTGCAGATAGAATCCCGGACCGTGGACGTCGCGCCCGACCTCGTGACGGAAGTGAGCGCCTACGTTGGTCTTGTAGGGGCTCTTGTCGGGCGAGAACCTGGTGTCCCTGTTGATCCGAAACATCGAGCCGCCCGATCTCCGAGGGTTCGCCACCATGTGCGGGCTGATCCGCCCCAGCCTCTCCGCGAAGTCGGCTATGAACTCGATCATCGGCTCGCGCACGTCGCGCTCGTACCTGTCTCGGTTGGCCTGGAACCAGTCCCGGTTGTTGTTTTCGGAGAGGTCGGCCAGGAATTCGAACAGGGCTGGCCTGAAGTGAGAGGACTCGGTCACAGCCTCCTCCTCTTGAGGATGTCCAACTTCTGAATGGAAACAGTGTACATTATGCTCGTCCCAATCGACGCCCAGGCGACGGCGGAGGGAGAAGCACCAAGTGAGGGGCCCATGAACGTGGGTGCTAGAATTAGACTTGATACCCTAGGGGCGGTCATAGTAAAAGAATTCTTTGAGCGGACGATACTCAGCAGATAGGCCCAAACCGGCTCATCGGAAGGACGGGCTGGATGAATAGAGAAGAGACCCTGGCCCTGTTGCGGGAACACAAGGCTGTTCTGACCGAGCGGTTCGGCGTACTGGACCTCGCTCTCTTCGGATCGACCGTCCGCGACCAAGCGGCAGACGGGAGCGATGTGGATATCCTCGTATGGTTCGACGGCCCGGCGGACTGGCGTCGATACTTTGGAGCGCAGTTCTACCTGGAGGACCTGCTGGAGCGGCCTGTAGACCTAGTCACGGACAAGGCGCTTCGAAAAGAGCTGCGACCCTATGTGGAAGCCGAGGCTGTCCATGTCTGATGCCGGACGGCCACCTCGGGAGTGGCTTCTCTACATGCACGACATGATCAAGTTTGGCGAAAGGGTTCTGAGTGCTCTGTTGCTAGCCTTGCGACGGATCGTCGATACGTAAACAGGTTCTGTCTAGCCGTTCGTTTCACTCGAAGCCAGTGAGGCGGGGCTGTGAGGGTGTATCCATCGGCTGGTCGAAGCCGGATACGCCGACTCCGACGAGCCTGAAGAGTCTGCCGGGTCGCGTCTCCGCCCTGACGAGGTCCCCGGCCACCGCCGCGACCTCTCTTGCGGAGCGGACCGGATACGGGACGGTGGTCTGACGCGTGAAGGTGGTGAAGTCGGCGAGGCGCAGCTTGATCTTGACCGTCCTGCCCTGAGCGCCGTTTCGCTCCAGGTGGGCGCCGACCCTCTGGCTGAGACGGTTGACGAGCTCGAGGAGCAGCTCGGGGTCGCCGCTGTCGCGGGGCAGAGTCGTCTCGGCGCTGATGGACTTCCTCTCGCGCTCCACGACGACGGGGCGGTCGTCCTGGCCCTGGGCCAGCCGGCGGAGGCCGAGGCCGTGCCGGCCGAAGTGGGAGGCGAACCAGTCCGTCGGCATGGCGGCGAGCTCGCCGATGGTCGTGACGCCCAGAGCGCGCATCCGCTCCGCCGTCTTGGGCCCTATGCCCCAGAGCCGGTCGACGGGCAGCGGGGCGAGGAAGTCCCGTTCGGAGCCGGGCGGAACGACGGTCAGGCCGTCCGGTTTGTTCATGTCCGAGGCTATCTTGGCGGCCGACTTGGTGGCGGCGACTCCAACGGAGATGGTCAGGCCGAGGTCGGCTCGCACGCGCCGCTTCAGCGCGGACGCGATCCCGGCGGGCGGCCTGGCAGCGGTGACCGACTGCGTCACGTCGAGGTAGGCTTCGTCGAGTGAAAGAGGCTCGACGAGAGGCGTGATCTCCCTGAATATCGCCATCACCTGGCGGGACACGTCGGCGTAGCGGTCGAACCTTGGCGGCACCCTGACGGCGTCGGGACAGCGTTGCATCGCAGTGCGCATCGGCATCGCGGAGCGTACCCCGAAGCGTCTGACCTCGTACGAAGCGGAGGCGACTACGCCGCGTCCCTCGGGGCTCCCGCCCACCACGACCGGCTTGCCCCGCAGGGCGGGGTTGTCCCGCTGCTCCACGGCGGCGTAGAAGGCGTCGAAGTCGGCGTGCAGGATGTGCCGCATCTCTGTTCTATCTTACGTGGAGCTCCCCCGTCTCCGGCAGTGGAGTATCTGTAACGGCGAGCAGACGGGGATTCAGACCGATCCATCGATCACCATATCGAGGAGGGCCGGTTTGTCAAGATCGAGCGCCTCTTTCATGGAGGGGCCGATGTCGGCCGGGTCTTCGATCTTTCGTCCGTGGACGCCGGTCGCCTCGGCGATGTCGGCGATGTTCAGCGGGATGGGGAAGTCCATCCCCATGTACCGGCTCACGGGAGTCTCCTTCTTCATGACGTGGGTCTTGTACAGGTTCATGTTGAGCTTCAGAACGCGGTAGGCGGAGTTGTTGCAGACGACGTAGATGACCGGAAGGTTCTCGTTGGCTGCCGACCACAGACCCTGGACGGTCATCATCGCGCTGCCGTCGCCGACGACGGCCACGACGGGCCGGTCGGGGTTGGCAAGCTTCACTCCGAGGGCGGCTCCCATTCCCCAACCGAGCGCGCCTCCCCGTCCGCCGTACACGTCTCCGGGCTCATCGAAGTCGAACGAGTCCAGGAGCGCCGCCCCCGAAGTTACGGCGTCGTTGACGATGATCGCGTCCTGCGGGGTGGCCGCCGCGACCTCGGCCATCATGCGCTCGGCGGACATGGGGCTCACGTCCCATCTGGCTCTCAGTCTCCGCTCAGCGTCGTCACGGGCCGAGCGCTTCCGCCCGGCCACCTCCACCGCTCTGACCTTCCCGGCCTCTCTCTGAGACCCGGACATCAGCCCGTACAGCGCTTCCGCCAGCGCGGCCAGGCCGGTCTTCGGGTCGGCAATCAGCCCCACCTCCGTCGGCAGCGACGTACCCACTCCCGCGGAGTCGACGTCCAGATGCAGCAGCTTCGCGTCCGGGTGGAAGAAGCGCAAGGCCGGCTGGGAGAACATGTAGTAGCCCGACATCATCCTGCCCACGGCGAGCACGACATCCGCACTGCCCACGGCATCTGCCGCCTCCGAGAAGCCGAGCCTGACGCCGCCCATATACTGGGGGTGCGACGACGGGAAATTCACCTCGGAGTAGGACGCAGAGTAGACCGGCGCGCCTACAAGCTCCGCCACGCGCACCGCTTCGGCGCTTGCGCCGGATTGCGCGACACGGTCCCCGACGACGATGGCCGGGTTGCGCGCCGCCGCAAGCATCCGCGCAGCATCCTCCACCGCCTGAGCGTCCGGGGCCGTCCTGAAGTAGCCCCTGGGCGAAGGGTATATGTCCATCTCGCCCTCGTCATCGAGCGAGTTGGCGGAGAATGCGACGAAAGTCGGTCCGGTCGGCGGCGTCTTGGCCTCGTTGAAGGCCCGGCGCAGGAGGGTGGGTATCTGCTCGGGATGTGTGGCTTCGGCGGTGAACTTGGTGAACAGACGGACCATCTCCGCCAGGTCGGTGCGTCCACGTGCGAACTCGCGCACATCCAGGTTGCCGGCGCTGAGCACGAGGGGGGTGCCGCCCTCCCTGGCGTTGTGCAGCAGGCTGATAGCGTTGGCGAGGCCCGTCTCGATGTGGAGGTTGATGAATGCGGGTTTCCCGGAGGCTCTCGCGTAGGCGTCGGCCATCCCCATCGCGACGCCCTCCTGAAGCACGAGCTTGTACTCCAGCTCGGGGTGAGTCTCGAGCTCGTCCATGATGGCCGACTCGCTTGTACCCGGGTTTCCGAATACGTACTCGACGCCCTCGGCCTTGAGCATCTCCATCAGCGCCCGCTTTCCAGTCATCCTAGTCATGTGCAATTCCTGTTAGCTCCAAGTGATGGCCCGTCCGGACGCAGCCATTCTACCGCCCTGAACGGCTAGTCCGCCCAACTCATCAATCCGGTAACTGATTCAGGGCCCCCATCCTAAACCTTCCCCCGCGGAGCCGGGGGAAGGGACTTCGAAGACGCCTTGTCCCTTCAAGGCTGAACAGCAGCCTACTCCGGCGTTGGTCAGGCGCCGACGGAGGCGAGGAGTCGGTCGATGGTGTCGCCGTCGAGGCGCTCCAGGTCGTCGGCGTCCTTGATTAGGGCGCCCATCGTCTGGTCGAGGGTCTCGCGGTCCAGGTGGTCGCGGTGGAGCACGACCATCGCCCGCGCCCAGTCGAGGGTCTCGGAGACGCCGGGCACCTTGTCTAGTCCGATCTCCCGCGCGTTTTCGACGAAGCGGCACACCTGTCTCGCAAGCGCCGCCTCGATCTCGGGGACCTTCGCGCGGACGATCCGCAGCTCCTTGTCCAGGTCGGGGTAGTCGATCCACAGGTAGAGGCAGCGGCGCCGGAGGGCGTCCGAGAGGTCGCGCGACCGGTTGGAGGTGAGTATAACGAGCGGCCGATGGACGGCCTTGACGGTGCCGATCTCCGGGATGGAGACCTGGAACTCGCTGAGCACCTCGAGCAGGAAGGCCTCGAACTCCTCGTCGGCGCGGTCTATCTCGTCGATGAGGAGGACCGGGGGCCTGTCGCTCTGCGTGAGAGCCGCCAGCAGCGGCCGCTCCAGCAGGAAGGGCTTGCTGAAGATCTGGAGCTCCCGCTCCTCGACGGAGCGTCCGCTCTGCTCGTCGAGCTTGATCCACAGGAGCTGCTTGGGATAGTTCCACTCGTAGAGCGCGGTGGTAACGTCGAGCCCCTCGTGGCACTGCAGCCTGATGAGATTCGTGTCGAGGAGGCGCGCCATGACGCCTGCTATCTCGGTCTTGCCGACGCCGGCACGCCCCTCGATGAGAAGCGGGCGCTCCAGCGCCTGGGCGAGATGGATAGAGGTGGCGATGGCCGGGTCGGCGATGTAGCTCTCCGACTCGAGCCTGGCGAGTATCTCGGTGATCGGGTCCGCGGTCTGGCAGTCTGGCAGTTTTCGCCCCTCAGTAGAGACCGCCCCGATGTGTCGGGGCGGTCCAGTCGATCATTGCCGTCGCGTCTCTCAATCTCCAGGAGTCCCCCATCTCAATCTTCCCCCGCGGACGGGGGAAGAGGTTCAGCGTCAAGACGAACACTTTGATGCACGGCAATCTTCTCCTACGGAGTGGGGAAGAGGAGACGCCTGCGGCTTAGCGCTTCGCCTCCTGAATGGCGCGCCACACGTTCTCGGGCTTGGCGGGCATATCGATATGCCTGACGCCGAGCGGCGACAGGGCGTCCACGACGGCGTTTATCACGGCAGGGGAGGCGGCGATGGTGGCCGTCTCGCCTGCGCCCTTCACGCCCATGGGATTGACCGGCGTTGGGGTGACGGTACGGTCGGTCTCGTAGTTCGGGAACGTCTCGGCCGTCGGCACGGCGTAGTCCATCATGCTGCCCGTGAGGAGCTGGCCGTCGTCGTCGTACACGGCCTCCTCCTGGAGCGCCTGTCCGACTCCCTGGGCGATCCCTCCGTGGACCATGCCGTCCACGATCATAGGGTTGATGACGTTACCGACGTCGTCGACCGCGATGTAGCGCTGCAGCGTGACCGCTCCGGTGTCGGGGTCGATCTCCACGATCGCGGCGTGGGTGCCGAAGGGCCATGTGAAGTTCTTCGGGTCGAAGTAGCTGGTCGCCTCGAGTCCGGGCTCGATTCCCTCGGGCAGGTCCTCGGCGTAGACGTGGGCGGCAAGCGCGATCTCCTGGATCGTCTTGGCCTCGGCGGGGGCGCCGGCCACGAAGAGCTTGCCATCCTCGTAGACGATATCCTCGGGGGCGGCCTCGAGGAGATGGGCGGCCAGCCGCCTGGCCTTCTCCTTGATCTTGGCGACGCTCATGTGGATGGCGCCCCCGCCGACGGCGGCGCTGCGGCTTCCGAAGGTGCCGGTGCCGAACTGGACCTGTCCCGTGTCGCCGTGTACCACGTCGACGTCTTCGACAGGGACTCCCAGCTCCGAGGCTGCGAGCTGGGCGAAGGTCGTCTCGTGTCCCTGTCCGTGGGCGGAGGAGCCGGTGTAGACGGTGGCCTTGCCTGTGGGGTGGACGCGCACGATCGCGCTCTCCCATAGCCCTGCGCGGGCGCCGAGGGTGACGGCGATCGCGGAGGGCGCGCCGCCGCAGATCTCGACGTAGCTACAGAAGCCGATGCCGACGAGGCGCCCCTCGGACCGGGCCTGGGCTTGCTCCTCTTTGAAATTCTCGTACCCGATGATCTCGAGGGCCCGGTCGAGCGCCGCCTCGTAGTTGCCGCTGTCGTACATGACGCCCAGCGGGATCTCGTAGCTGTCGTCGAAGGGCGGGATGAAGTTCTTGCGCCGCACCTCCGCGGGGTCCATCCCGATCTCGTCGGCGAACAGGTCGACCATCCGCTCGATCAGGTAGGTGGCCTCCGGCCTGCCCGCGCCGCGGTAGGCGTCGACGGGCGTGGTGTTGGTGAAGGGCGCGATCACCTTGCACCTGACGTTGGGGAAGTCGTAGGGCCCGACGAACATCAGGCCGTACAGGTAGGTCGGTATGGCCGGCGCGAAGGTGGAGAGATATGCGCCCATGTTGGCCCGGGTGGTCCCGTTCAGGCCGGTGATGGTGCCGTCGCGATTGCCCATGATGGTAACGTCGCTGACGTGGTCGCGGCCGTGCGTGGTGGCGAGGTACGCCTCCTGGCGCTGCTCGGTCCACTTCACCGCGCGGCCGAGCTGCTTGGCGACGATGCCGGTTATGACCTCCTCGGCGTAGAGGTAGAGCTTGCTGCCGAAGCCGCCGCCGACGTCCGGTGCGATCACCCGGATGAGGTGCTCCGGGTGTCCGGTGACCAGGGCCATCAGCAGCTTGACGAGGTGCGGGATCTGCGAGGAGGTCCACATGGTCAGCTGGTTGGTGCCGGGGTTGTAGTCGGCGACGACACCGCGGCCCTCCATGGCGTTGGGGATGAGGCGCTGGTTGATGAGGCGCTGGCTGATAACGACCTCGGCCTCCGCCTGGGCCTGGTCCACGTCTCCGCCGCCGACTTCCCATTCGAAGGCGGTGTTGTTCGGAGCGTCGTCGTGAAGCTGGGGCGCGCCGTCCGCGAGCGCGTCGTCCATCGAAACGACCGCGTCAAGCGGCTCGTAGTCGACCTCGACCAGCTCAGCGGCGTCGGCTGCGAGGGTGGGGCTTGCGGCGACGACCGCCGCGACGGCGTCTCCCACATACCGGACCTTGCCGACGGCGAGGGGTGGGTGGGGCACCTCCTTCGTGTCGGGGACGGGCCAACCGACCGGCAGGGAGCCGAGCTGCTCCTGCAGCTCCTCACCGGTGAAGACGGCGACGACGCCCTCGGAGGCTCTTGCCGCGGAGGCGTCGATGCATCCGATGTTGGCATGCGCATGGGGGCTCCTGACGATCGCCACGTGGAGCATGCCCACGATCTTGATGTCGTCTACGTAGCTGCCCCTGCCGGTGATCAGCTTGGGGTCTTCACGGCGCTTGATGCTGGAGCCAAAAACCTGGGTAGTCATTGGATTCCCTCCTGAGTGACGGTAGGCCGAGAGCGCCGTGCGCGGCGTGGAGCCGCGTTCAGCGTGGGTCGTACTCTATCGCACTCGTAGGAGCGGCGCAAGAGGCGGCGCGGGGATGGATTCCTGCCCGTATCGAGTACGGGGCAGGCTGTTCGCGGGAATGACGGGAGTAGGGGGTGGGGGGATGAGGTAAGAGCACCGCATCCCTCCTGCCAGTCGGCCGTTTGCGCCCTACTCCTCTTTGAAGATCTCGTCTCCGCGCTGGAGGCGGACGGCTATGTTGAAGGTCTGGTTGACGGCCCTGGGGGTCGGGTAGTGGGCGGCCAGGAACCTGGCTGCGCCGACCAGCACGTGCCGGGCCGCGTCGGTCCCTCTGCGCTCCTCGTACTGCTTCAGCGCGGCGTCGACGATCTGGAAGTGGTGGAAGGTGGAGTCCTCCCTCAGCATGGCGTGGGCGAGCACGGAGAGGAGGCCATCCGGATGGGCGTCGGTCGTGAGGTAGTCGGTTACGAGGCTGGCCGCCTGCTCGACCTGCTGCTGCGAGTCCATCGCCTCCAGGATCTTCGCGCCGAGGTCGTTCGAGGCGTGCGCGCCGTTCGGCTCGGGCATGCGCTGGGCGGGCATGTTCAGAAAGCGGTCGAGGTAGATGCTGATCGCCGTGTCGAACACGGCGCGCAGGAGCTCGACCGACGGGGCGCGCTTCAGCGCCTGGTGGAGCGCGTTGGCGGCGGTGAGGGTGTTGTGGACGGTGTCCCAGTCGCCGAACTCGTTGGAGGTGTGGAAGCGGGCCATCCTGAGGAAGGCGGCGTAGGCGACGGCGGCACCAAGCTGCTCGGCAGCCGCGCCCTCCCGGACCGCCTGCCGCAACGCCCGGAGCGTAGCGGCAGGATCGTCCGCGAGTATCGTATCGACGAGGGGGCTCTCGCCATCCCACTCTCCCCGCGAGCCGGCTCCATCCCGCCACAGATCGGGGAGGGCGTCACGGGTCTCCCAGACCATGGAGGAGAGGTCGGTGGGGTTGCGCCAGGAGTTGAGCTCCTCGCTGCGGCGCGCCGAGGCGAGGCCGTGTACGAGGCTGGTCAGCACCTGGCCCGCGTGCTCCCAGCCTATGTGGTCGAGCAGCTCGAAGGCCTTGTTGCAGAAGTCGAGGACGTGGCCGGCGTCGAGGTATATCCGGTCTGTCGCCGCGGCGAAGACCATGTCGGCTATCTCGCGGGAGGGCATGCCGAGGTCGATAGCGGTGCGGAGGCATCGCTCGGCGCCCTCGTCGTCGCGGACCTCGATGAAGCTGCGGAACCATCCCTTGAAGACCTCTGGGCGGGTCTCTCCCGTGGGCAGAGGATCGACCAGGAACCGGGGAGGTCTTCCGGCGCACTCGGCGGCCACCTGCCTGATGCCCTGGTAGAGGGCGAGCGGTCGGTCTTCGGGGTAGAGACGAGGGAGGATGTTGGCGGAGCAGGTCATCATCGTCAGGGCTTGTCCCCAGCCGCGGTCCGAGTAGGTCATGCCGAACCTCGCGCCGATCGTCAGCGGCGTCCGGTAGTCGGCGGGGGATGAGCTGAGCCCGAGGACGGACTTGGCGATCACCAGCCGGATGTTGTGCTCCATCCCGTCCTCGAGGCGGTGCGACCACCTCTCCACGGGATCGGTCTCCGGCGGGCTGGGGTCGACCCAGACCCGTCCGTCGGCGACGGTGACGGGAAAGGCGCGCACATCGTCGGCGAAGGGGTCGAAGGTTCCTCCGCTGGAGAGATCGAAGCGGGCGTGGTGCCAGTGGCAGGTGAGGATACCGTTGCTGACGGTACCCCTGTCGAGCGGGAAGCCCATGTGGGGACAGCGGTTGTCGACGGCGGCAAAGCGGTCGCCGAGGGGGAAGACGGCGATGGCGTGTCCGCCTCCTGTGACGACGGTGCATGCCCGGGCCCGCACCTCTTCGACGGTTCCGGCGCTGAGCAGGCGTTCGGTGGTCGCGGTCATAGGACGCCTCCAGTGGGCGGGGGTTCAGTCGAGGCGCACGGGGACGCCCTCCAGCAGACCGGCGTCATGCATGGAGACCCACTCGTTCATGAAGGTGGCGTTCCAGGTGTCGGTCAGCGGGTGCTCCATCATCTCCTTGAATATGGGCCAGAAGATGATGATCCCGTCGGCGCCGTCGCGGAGCGCCGCGTAGGCCGTCTCGACCGTTCTGACGAGGGCGGCTGTGATGTATGGGCGGTTCTCCCATCCGGCGAACATTCGGACGCACTCGCCCACCAGCCTGGTGGGGTCGCCGCCGATCTGCCTGACCGGCTCGCAGAAGGGGAGGATGTGAGTCGCGCCCGCCTGAGCGACTGCGGCGGCCTGCGGAAGGGAGAAGACGGTCGTGCAGTAGGTCTCGATCTTCTCCCCGGCGAGGGCCCGGAAGGCGCCCAGGCCATATGCGGTGCACGGGATCTTGATTATGATGCGGTCGGACATGGCGGTGAAGTAGTGGCTGACGTCCAGAAGCTCTTCGGTGGAGTGGCCGTCGACCTCGACGACGACAGGCTTGTCGGTGATGTCGAGGTAGCGGTTCACCACCTCCCTGATATGGCCGTACTTCCTCACCATGTCGTTGAGTACCACGGTGTTCGTGACGATGCCGGCCGCACCACGGCTCATCCACGGCTTCAGATCTTCGGGATCGCCGGCGAGCCATATGGCCGGTCCTCTGCCCCGGCGCCGGGCCTCAGTTACGGGGCCGGTGACCACCGGTTCCACGCCGTTCGCACTGATACTCTTCTTGGTCGCCATAGAGCTCCTCCGAAGCTGGTATGAGCCGTTGCCGATGTCCGAGTATGCCACGTCCGGGCCGCCATGACCAGATGCGGTGTGCGCCGCCGGGTTCGTGCAACTCACCGATGGGAGCGTAAGAGACCGCGAAATCGGCCCTCTAGGCTATTGACAGGGCCGACGGGCTATGGTAGGCTGGTAGCTAGCCGCTTTATGCCCCGTAATATCCTTTTCGACTCTTCACGTTCGTTCCGCCTTACCCGACCTCCGTCCCGTTTCCCGCCTCAGACCTCATCGTAGACGGTCACATAGCCTTCTCTTCGAGGAGTGAGAACGCATGGTTTCATTTGCCGCGCAGGTGTCTAACGGCTCGCCCGACAACAAGCATTCGTATGCGCAGATTCCGACGGTACTCGACGTACCTAACCTGATCCACGTCCAGCTCGACTCGTTCAACTGGCTCAAGACCGAGGGCCTGCGGGAGCTGTTCGAGGAGATATCGCCCATAGAGGACTTTCCCGGCGGACGCTTCGAGCTGAGATTCGACGACCACTACTTCGAGTGGCCCAAATGCCCGAAGGGTAGAGCGTGCGTTGAGTTTCTCAAGTCCAAGAGGGCCTTTGCCCTGCACTTAAGGACAAAGTTCCCCGAAGATTTCGAAACGACCCGTGCGAGGGAAGACTGCAAGAGAGACAGTCACCTAAAGTGTTCCAGGTTGTGTCTCGGGGACCAAACCAACGAGTGGCCTAGATGCCCAGATGGTGAAGGGTGCACAGACTGGCGAGGGCTAGAGACAACTTACAAGCTGCACACCGAGGACGAGTGCAGGGTCAGTGAGACCACCTACAACGCGCCCCTACATGTGACGGTGAAGCTCCAGATCAAGGCGGCGGGGCCGGCGCAGGGCGAGGTGAAGGAGCAGACGATCTTCATCGGGGACGTCCCGATAATGACATCGACGGGGACCTTCATCATCAACGGAGCCGAGCGGGTGGTGGTGAGCCAGCTCGTCCGATCGCCGGGGGCCTACTTCACGACCAACACCGATCCGACGACGGGACGGTTGCTGGCTTCGGCGAAGCTGATCCCATACCGCGGCGCCTGGATGGAGTTCGATACGAGCAACAAGGACGTCCTGTCGGTCAAGGTCGACAGGAAGCGCAAGACACCGGTCAGCACGCTGCTTCGGGCGATGGGCTACTCGACCAACGAGCAGCTGATGGAGTTGTTCGAGGACGTGGACATTGATTCCGATCACAGGTTCATCGCTACGACGATCGAGAAGGACCCCGCCGTCACGGACTACGAGGAGGCGCTCCTCGAGTTCTGCCGGAGGATCCGGCCCGGCGAGCCTCCTAGCAGGGAGAACGCCAAGAACCTGATGGAGAACCTCTTCTTCAACCCCAGGCGCTACGACCTCGGCCGCGTCGGCCGCTATAAGCTCGACCGGCGGCTGAGAGGAGAGGCCGATCTGACCAAGAGGACGCTCGAGCCCGCGGACATCGTCGGACTGCTGCGCGTGATGATCGAGATCAACAACGGCGTGTCGGATCCGGACGATATAGACCATCTGGGCAACCGCCGCGTGCGTGCGGTCGGCGAGTTGATACAGAACCAGGTCAGGGTCGGACTGCTGCGGATGGAGCGGGTGATCAAGGAACGGATGACGACGCAGATGGACCCGGCGACGACGACTCCCGCCGCGCTGATCAACATCAGGCCGGTGGTGGCCGCGGTGAGGGAGTTCTTCGGCGGCTCCCAGCTCTCCCAGTTCATGGATCAGACGAACCCTCTGGCGGAGCTGACGCATAAGCGCAGGCTCTCGGCGCTGGGCCCCGGGGGACTGTCCAGGGACCGCGCCGGCTTCGACGTGCGAGACGTGCACCACTCCCACTACGGGCGCATCTGCCCCATCGAGACTCCTGAGGGCCCCAACATCGGCCTGCTGGGCTCGCTCGCAACCTATGCGCGCACCAACCAGTACGGCTTCATCGAGACGCCCTACCGGAAGGTGCACAAGACGGTCTCGAACAGGCACCCGAACATCATCGGCCACGCCTCCATGCAGGACATCTTCGGCAAGGACGGCAAGAAGATCATCCGTGCCGGCACGGTGGTGAGCAAGCAGACGGTCAGACGCATCGCCGCGCTGCCGAAGCAGGACATCGAGGTCAAGCCATACGTATCGTCCGACCTGGACGACATCGTCTACCTGGCGGCCGACGCCGAAGAGCAGTCGCACATCGCCCAGTCGAGCTCGGTGCTCAACGAGGCGGGCGAGTTCGTCGCCGACCGGGTGGAGACACGCATAGGCGACGCCGTCTCTATGGAGTCCCCGGACAGGGTCCAGTACATGGACGTCTCCCCCATGCAGCTCGTCAGCGTCTCAACGTCGCTGATCCCCTTCCTAGAGCACGACGACGCCAACAGAGCGCTCATGGGATCGAACATGCAGCGCCAGGCCGTGCCGCTGCTCCGTCCGGAGCCTCCGCTGGTGGGGACCGGCATGGAGGAGCGCGTGGCGCGGGACAGCGGGCAGGTGATCCTGTGCGAGGCGGACGGCATCGTGACCGAGTCGACCGGCGAACGGATCGTCGTGATGGACGAAAAGGGGAAGAGCCGCGTCTACCCGCTGCTGAAGTTCCTGCGGAGCAACCAGGGCACCTGCGTCAATCAGCGGGCCATCGTCACCAAGGGCGACCTGGTGAGGCGGGGACAGGTGCTTGCCGACAGCTCCTCGACCGGCCACGGAGTTCTCGCGCTGGGGCAGAACGTGCTGGTGGCCTTCATGAGCTGGGAAGGGTACAACTTCGAGGACGCGATAATCATCAGCGAGCGTCTCGTGAGGGAGGACCGCTTCACCTCCGTCCACATCGAAAAGCACGAGGTGGAGGCGCGGGATACGAAGCTTGGGCCGGAGGAGATCACGCGCGACATCCCGAACGTCGGTGAGGAGAACCTGCGCAACCTGGACGAGGAGGGGGTGATACGCACGGGAGCGGAGATCGGCCCGGGCGATATCCTCGTAGGCAAGATCACCCCGAAGGGGGAGACGGAGCTCAGCGCGGAGGAGAAGCTCCTCAGGGCGATCTTCGGCGAGAAGGCTCGCGACGTCAAGGACACCTCTCTGCGCGTGCCCCACGGGCAGAAGGGCAAGGTCATAGATGTCCGAGTGCTGAGCCGGGAGCAGAAGGACGACCTCTCTCCGGGCGTAAACAAGCTGGTGCGGCTGTGGATCGCCCAGACTCGTAAGGTGACCGAGGGAGACAAGATGGCAGGGCGCCACGGCAACAAGGGCGTCATCGCCCGGATCCTCCCGGAGGAGGACATGCCGTTCATGCCCGACGGGACCCCGGTGGACCTGATCCTGAATCCCATCGGGGTGCCGTCCAGGATGAACCTGGGGCAGGTGCTGGAGACGCATCTGGGCTTCGCGGCCCATGCCCTGGGGTTCCGGGCCGTCTCCCCGGTGTTCGACGGCGCACCGGACACAGCGATTGAGGACGCGCTTGCGCTGGCCTGGATGATCGACAGGTCCGGCGCGGTGGACCCGAGGCCCCTCGACGGCGACCGCGCCAGGAGGATCGACCACAGTGTGGCGCATGGGTGGCTCCGGGAGCGCGGATACGACTTCGATCACATCTTCAACGGTGCGGCGCCCGGAGAGGCGACGCGAGCCTGCCTCTCCATATGGCTGAGCGAAGAGATCGGACAGGACGTGTCCGGCCTCAGCGACGAGGAGATACGCTCCGAAGTGCTGCGTCTGAATCGGGAGGAGCAGGTCGCCGCCCCGATCCTGGGCAAGTCGCTGCTATGCGACGGCCGCACGGGTGAGCCCTTCGACCAGCCGATCACGGTCGGCTACATCTATATGATGAAACTGAGCCATCTTGTGGAGGACAAGATACACGCGCGGTCCACCGGGCCGTACTCTCTGATCACCCAGCAGCCTCTGGGAGGCAAGGCGCAGTTCGGCGGCCAACGCTTTGGCGAGATGGAGGTCTGGGCCCTCGAAGCCTACAGCGCGGCGTACAACCTACAGGAGATACTCACCGTCAAGTCGGATGACGTCGTCGGCAGGGTCAAGACGTACGAGTCGATCGTCAAGGGTGAGGACGTGATCCAGCCTGGTATACCGGAGTCGTTCCACGTGCTGCTGAAGGAGCTGCAGAGCCTGGGGCTGTCGGTGGAGCTGCTCCACGAAGAGATCGACCAGATGGCGCTTCAGTCCGCACTGGACGCCGAGCTGACGCACATCGATCCCCTAGGGGATACGAGTCCGACCCTCCATATCGTTGAAGAGGAGGCCGAGACGGTCGTCGAAGAAGTGGCCACGGACGACTAGCCTTCTCTACGTCGGGTGCGGGAGCTCTGACCGTCGCGGCGAACGACATTACGTTCCAAAGCTTAGGAGTGTGATACATGGTGCAGGGTGGCAGCGACTTCAACGCCGTACGCATATCGCTGGCGTCTCCGGAGCAGATAAAGACCTGGTCCTACGGAGAGGTCACCAAGCCTGAGACGATTAACTACCGCACCCTCCGTCCGGAGAAGGACGGCCTCTTCTGCGAGCGGATATTCGGTCCGACGCGGGACTGGGAGTGCTACTGCGGCAAGTACAAGAAGATCCGCTACAAGGGCGTGATCTGCGACCGGTGCGGCGTCGAGGTGGCGAGGTCGAAGGTGCGGCGCGAGCGGATGGGTCACATTACTCTCGCCGCCCCGGTGGCACACATCTGGTTTTCCAAGGGCACTCCCAGCCGGCTGGGTCTGCTGCTGGACCTCTCTCCCAGGAACCTGGACAGGGTGCTCTACTTTGCGCAGTACCTGGTGACATCGGTGGACGACGAGCTGCGCGCCGACGCCGTCGAGAGGCTCCGCGCCCATCTGGAGGAGGGGCTGACGAAACTGGACGCGGAGGCGCAGGCGCAGATCGACGCCATCGAGGCGGGCCTAGAGGAGGAGCCGACCGAGGAGGCCCGGAAGGCGGCAGAGGAGGAGGTCGCCAAGATCCAGACCCGGCTCGATGCGGAGAAGGCGGAGTTCGAGGAGGAGGTGGAGTCCCAGATCGACGATCTGGAGAGCCTGCAGCCGAGGCAGCTCCTGACCGAGAGCCGGTTCCGGGAGCTGCGGGACAGCTTCGGGAGCATATTCCGGGCCAGCATGGGCGCCGAGGCGGTTCTGGAGGCGCTGAGAGGCACGGACATGGATGAGCTCCGAGCCTATCTTCAAGAGGAGATGGGCTCGACGTCCGGTCAGCGCCGCAAGAAGGCGATCAAGCGGCTGCGGGTGGTCGAGGCGTTCCGCAAGAGCGAGAACAAGGCCGAATGGATGGTGCTGACCGTGCTGCCGGTGTTGCCGCCTGAGCTGCGTCCGATGGTCCAGCTCGACGGCGGCCGCTTCGCCACCAGCGACCTGAACGACCTGTACCGCCGGGTCATCAACCGGAACAACAGGCTCAAGCGGCTGATCGAGCTCCGGGCGCCCGAGATCATCGTCCGCAACGAGAAGAGGATGCTCCAGGAGGCGGTGGACGCGCTCGTGGACAATGGTCGGCGGGGCCGGGCCGTGTCCGGAAGCCACAACCACCGGCTCAAGTCGCTCTCCGATCTGCTCAGGGGCAAGCAGGGCCGATTCCGCCAGAACCTTCTGGGCAAGAGAGTGGACTACAGCGGCCGCTCGGTGATCATCTCCGGTCCCGAGCTGAAGCTACACCAGTGCGGGCTTCCGCGATACATGGCGCTTGAGCTGTTCAAGCCGTTCGTGATGAACCGGCTGGTGATGCAGGGCTATGCCCACAACATCAAGAGCGCAAAGCGTATGGCGGAGGCGGTGAGCCCCGAGGTCTGGGACATCCTGGAGGAGGTTGTGAAGCAGCGGCCGGTCCTTCTGAACCGCGCGCCTACGCTCCACAGGCTGGGTATTCAGGCCTTCAATCCCGTGCTCATCGACGGCAGCGCCATACAGGTCCACCCGCTGGCGTGCGCGGCCTTCAACGCCGACTTCGACGGGGACCAGATGGCGGTGCACGTACCCCTCTCCAGGGAGGCGGTGCTCGAGGCGAAGCGGCTGATGCTGAGCACCTTCAACATGCTGTCGCCCAGCTCGGGCGACCCGATCGTCGCGCCGACGCTCGACATGGTCCTGGGCTGCTACTACCTGACGATGATCGAGGACGGGACGGGAGATGAGACTCGCAGGTTTGCGAGCTTCGAGGATGCGCGCTTGGCCTACGAGCTCGGAACGATCGATCTGCGCGCGCCCGTCAGGGTGAGAAGGTCCGGATCGAACGGCTCGTCGGACGAGTGGCTGGACACGAGCGTGGGCCGGATCATCTTCAACGACGTACTCCCCGAGGAAGTGAAGAAGGTCGAGAAGGGGTTCCTGAACCGGGAGATGGACAAAGGGGCGCTCAAGGATATTACGGCCCACTGCCACCGACTGCTGAGCAGCGAGGAGGCGACGACGGTGCTCGACGCCATCAAGGAGCTGGGCTTCCACTACGCCTCCAAGGCCGGGATCACGCTGGCGATCAACGACATCGAGATATCGCCCGAGAAGGAGACGATCGTCTCGGAGGCGGAGCGGAAGGTGGAGATGCTGGACCAGCAGTACCTGGACGGCCTCATCACCGACGAGGAGCGGTATGAGAACGCGGTCCGGATATGGACGGATGCGAACGACGACCTTACAGGGATCATCGAGAGGGACCTGCCCCACTACGGCGGCATCTACCTGATGGCCACGTCGGGCGCGAAGGGTAACATCGCCCAGATCAAGCAGATGGCAGGCATGAGGGGCCTCATGTCGAACCCGAAGGGTCGGATCATAGATCGACCGATCAAGTCGAACTTCCGGGAGGGGCTGACGGTCCTCGAGTACTTCCTCTCGACGCACGGCGCGCGGAAGGGTCTGGCCGACACGGCGCTGCGCACGGCGGACAGCGGCTACCTGACTCGCCGTCTCATCGACGTGGCCCAAGAGGTGATCGTCACGAGAGAGGACTGCGAGACCGCCGTCGGCATGTGGATCGACGACGAGCCGGGCGACTCGCTGATGAGCTCGTTCGAAGAGCGGCTACGGACCCGGTTTGCGGCCGCGCCGGCCGCGGACCCTGAGACCGGCGAGATCATCGTCGACCGGAACGAGATGATCGGCGACGAGGCGGTGGAGAGGCTGAAGGCTAGCCGCGTCACACGGGTCCTCGTGAGGTCTCCGCTGGTGTGCGAGGTCCGGAGAGGCGTCTGCCGGATGTGCTACGGCGTCTCGCTGGCTACCATGAAGCCGGTGATAATGGGCGAGGCGGTGGGTATCATCGCAGCTCAGAGCATCGGCGAGCCGGGGACTCAGCTCACGATGAGAACGTTCCATACCGGAGGTATCGCCGCGGTGGACATCACCAGCGGCCTGCCGCGGGTCGAGGAGCTGTTCGAGGCGAGGTCTCCCAAGGGGGAGGCGGTGCTGTCGGAGATCGACGGCACCGTGGACGTTGTGGAGTCGGCGGAGGGGCGCACCATCACCGTCTTCAGCGTAGAGGACTACACCGACGAGTATCTGCTGCCGGAGGGGTACGAGCTAAAAGTCGAGGACGGTGAGATGGTGTCTATCGGCGCCCCTCTGGCCTCGGCGCCCGAGACGTCCGACGGCGAGAGCGAGAAGGGGCTGCAGACGACCGACCTGATAGCGCGGGTGTCCGGTACGGCGCACGTCGACGGCAACAGGGTGACGATCGCATGGACGGACGAAGACCGCAGGGAGTACGTGATCCCCGCTGCGGCCCACATAGAAGTCCGGTCGGGCGACAAGGTGGCGGCCGGCGAGGCGCTTACGCGGGGGCCGAAGAGCCCGCAGCAGATACTGCGCATCCAGGGACGCGACTCTGTCCAGAGATACCTGATCGAGGAGGTCCAGAGGGTATACCGCTCCCAGGGCGTGACGATCCACGACAAGCACATCGAGGTGATCATCTCGCAGATGCTCCGCAAGGTTCGCATCGACTCGCCCGCCGATACGGAGCTGCTGCCCGGCGAGCTGGTGGACCGCCAGCAGTACGAGGAGAAGAACGCCGCCATACTGGCGGAGGGCGGCGAGCCGGCGACGGCCAGTCCGGTGATGCTGGGTATAACCAAGGCGTCGCTCAACATGGACAGCGTCTTGGCTGCAGCCTCCTTCCAGGAGACGACCAGAGTGCTGACCGAGTCGGCTGTGAACGGCGATATCGACTACCTGCGGGGCCTCAAGGAGAACGTCATCATCGGCCGTCTGATTCCCGCCCGGCTGGACCAGTCGGAGGAGGGGCGCGAGCGGCTGGGTATCGACGAGCTCCCCGAGGCGCCTCCTGAGATCGTACCGGGCCTACCGGACGAGGCGCTCTTTGGAATGGATCAGCCGCTCGGCGAGCCGATTTTCATGGACGGCCCGGTCAGCCTGCCCGAGCCCTAAGGCGTCGAGGAGACGGTGACGTAGACCGCAGGCTTTTGTTGACCGGGATTTCGGCCCGTTGCTACACTTGGCAGTAGATGGGGCGAGGGCGGTTAGCTCAGTGGTTTAGAGCGCTGCGTTGACATCGCAGAGGTCATTGGTTCAAATCCAGTACCGCCCACCATCTCCCGATGGACGGAGCTGCGAGATGCCGCAATTTCAGAATGCGGAAGAGCCGGTCGGGGAGCAGCGGATCAGGGATCTGATCTGCGGTGCGCTGCCGGAGGAGACGAGCCTCACGTCTCTGCCGGGATTCAAGCTGGACCTGTCGGCCAATCCTGGATTCCGGAAGGTGTTCTTCTCCGCCCGGTGTGGTTGCGGAACGAGCGCGCTTCTCAGCGTCGAGGTGGCGAGAGAGAAGACGATGGCGGAGGTGCGAGAGGCCCTCCCCTCGCTGGTGGACCGCCTCGTGAAGCAGGAGCGGGCGTTCGAAAGCATGTCGTGCGAGCTGCACACGCGGATGCGTATGGGGCCGTCGCCGAGCCGGGCATAGGGACGAGAGATGCCGAAGAGGGAGCTGACAGAGGCGGAGGCGCTGGAGCGCGCCGTCAAATTCTCCGAACGGTACGTGGCACGAGGGCCGTACGAGTTCTTCCCGGAGCCGGAAGTGGTGGACGTCGTACAGCAGGGGCTGGGAGAGAATGAGCGCATCCACGGGTACCGCTACTGTCCCTGAATGCCCTTGAGCGGCGATCCCGTCGAGGATCGCAAGAAGATCTGCCCCTGCGAACGCCATCACGAGGATATCGAGCGCGACGGCTTCTGTATATGAATGTTCTTCGTGAGCGAAGAGTTTCTTCGCAAGTACCAGGAGGACGGGGAGGCCGTCCAGACGATAGACGAGGCGGTGCCCCTGGGGCAGGAGCTTTTCGAGGAGACCGGGGGCAAGCGCGAGTTCAACGAGAAGCGGCGGCGGGACAGAGGCCGCGGCCAGTCGTAGGAGGGAGTGTCCATGGAGACCGATATCCAGGTGTTCACGTCGGCCGGCTGAGGTCCCTGCCACATGGTGAAAGTGTACCTTTCACGCAAGGGGATAGCCTTCACGGAGCGGAACATCTCCGAGGATCGTGACGCGCTCAAGAGCCTTCTGGGGATGGGCTATCGGACTACGCCGCTTACGGTAATCGGCGACGAGAGGATCGTCGGATACAGCGCCGCCAAGATCGACGCCGCGCTCGCGGCGGCGGGAGCTGGGTAGCAATCGCGCTCTCCCGACGTCCGGGGACGCCTGCGCACATTGACCTGGCGCCGGGCGCCCGTTTAGAATTCAGATAGCGGACCTGTCGTCCGCTCCCCGTCAGCGGCCCCGTGGTGTAGCGGTTTAACATACCGGCCTGTCAAGCCGGAGATCGCCGGTTCGAATCCGGTCGGGGTCGCCACCATCCTGGGTTTAGGTTCGCGGAGAATGTAGAGGCCCAGGAAGGCCCGGAGAAACGCCTCCTGAGCGATCTCCTCAGCTACTTCCATGTCACGAAGCTTGGAGTAGGCGTAGCCGACGGCCATGTCCTGGAACCGTTCGACTATGGATGCGAAGGCTTCGGGGTCATCCCTCTGCGCATCTCCAACGAGCGATTCTAGGCTCTGCAAGAGACTTGGACTCCCAGGTCCTGTATTGTCCGAACTCAAGGTTTCCATGGTGACCCTCCCAAGTGTAAAGCTCCAGGCAGCGACCAAAAGGTTCTCACTGGTTGTCATCATTACCGCCTCTTCAAGTTTTCATGGACGCTGCCATCGGGGTGTCCCTACGCAGCGCTCCAGCCTGCTCGGAGAAGTATGTCTCCGCCACACCTCCCGTGAAGACACAGTTTTCCACGACCAATTTCAGGCAATGCAGAAGGCCCCTTCCAGGAGTCGAATCGAAGCGGGAAAAAACGGACGCAGCTACCTCTGGCGATACCTGTAGACAAAGTAACCGGCGGCCAACAGGGTCGCCGCGACGCCTACGATCCCGATGATCAACACAATGGTCCGCGCCCCGTCGACGCCGCCTGCTCTGGATTCCTTCTTCGAAGCGGCGTAATCGCGCTCAACAGCCTGCTACGGGGCGTCAATCTCTGCCTGCAGGCTGTCCGGAGCGTACCATAGACGTACCAGAAAATGAGGAGTGTATAATCCTCCGTACAAACATCGGTGGCAGATCATTGACGCAGCGAGCAGTTCCAAAGGAGCAGCCATGAGTGCAGGCCAGGCCTATGCGATCAATCACGTCCACATCAGGTCGACAGATCCCATAGCCTCCGCAGCCTGGTACGAGGAGCACTTCAACGCCAGGATCGTGTCGAACCGGGAGGTGATGCCGGGGACGATAACGGTCAGCATGGAGGTCGCGGGGCCGGTCCGGCTGAACATCTCATCCCAGCCGACCGGATCGTCGAGCGAGCGGACCGCCGCCAGGCTCTACCGGCTCGGACTGGAGCATTTCGGCTTCGGAGTCGAAGACCTGCAGGCGGAACTGGGGAGGCTGGAGAGAGCCGGCGTACGCATTGTACTGCCCCTCACGGAGGTGGCGGGCGGCGCAAAGCTCGCCTATATCGAGGGGCCCGACGACGTGCTGATCGAGCTAGTCCAGTCTCCCTGAAGGCCACACCGCCTCACACGACGAAGAGCTGCAGGCCACCGTCGACCAGGATGTTCTCACCGGTGATGTACTTGGCCCGGTCCGACGCCAGGAAGGCGGCCAGATCGGCGACGTCCTGAGCCTCCCCGGGACGGCCCATCCCGACCCTCTTCGTGATGCGCTCCCGCATATCGGCTCGAATGTCCGACAGCATGTCCGTGTCGACGATCCCCGGCGAGATCGCGTTTGCCGTAACGCCGAACTTGGCGCCCTCCAGAGCGGCCGTCTTCATCAGGGAGACCAGCCCGCCCTTGCTCGCCGCATATCCGGCCTGACCCGCCCCGCCCAGCACTCCGGCAATCGATGCGATGGTCACGATACGACCCCAACGCCGCTTGACCATCGAGCCAAACAGCTCTCGGGTCCAGTAGTAGGGGCCCGACAGGTCGATATCGACCGTCCTTTCCCAGTCCGATGTCTCGATCCTGTTCAACAGCCCCACGCTGTTGACGCCCGCGCAGTTCATGAGGATGTCGACAGGCCCCAGCGTCTCGCGCACCCTGGCGGCGCCATCCCGGACCTGCGAATAGACGGCCTGATCGACCTGTAAGGCGACCGCGCGCCTGCCCATGTCCCTGATCTCCCCGGCTACCGACTCCGCCTCTTCAATCCTGAGATCGACGCACGCCACGTCCGCACCCTCGGAGGCGAGGGTCAGCGCAACCGCCCTGCCGATACTCCGAGGCCGTGCGGCTCCGGTGACGAGCGCGACCTTTCCCGATAGTCCGAGGTCCATGAGTGCTTCGCGCCCGCGCTAGATTAGGCTGACTCTCATCGCGACGGCCCCGCCACCGGCATGGCAGAGCGCCGCGATTCCGGTGGACAGGCCCCGGCGTCTGAGGGCGTAGAGGAGGGTGACCAGGATGCGGGCCCCGCTGGCGCCGATCGGGTGTCCGAGCGCGATGGCTCCACCGTTCACGTTGACCTTGTCCCGGTCCCACTCCAGCACCTTGCCGTTGGCGACGGCCTGTGCGGCGAACGCCTCGTTCACCTCCAGCAGGTCGATGTCGCTCAGCGTCATCCCGGCCCTGCGAAGGATGCGGTCGACGGCCAGCGCCGGGGCCTCGAAGAGGCGGGCGGTGTCGTTCGCCACCCAGGTGTAGTCGTCGATCCGGGCCACCGGCTCGACGCCGAGCTCCCTTGCCCTCGTCTCACCGCCTACAACCAGCGCAGCGGCGCCATCCGATATCTGCGAGGAGTTCCCGGCTGTCACCGTCGTCCCGGGAGGAAAGACCGGTTTGAGCCTCTCAAGTCGGTCGATCGAGACGTCCGGCCGCGGCCCTTCGTCGGCGTCCACCACCTCCGGGGCGCTGCGGCCATTGACCTCCACCGCAACAGTCTCATCGCGGAACTGCCCTGAGGCCGCGGCCGCCGCAGCCTTCCGATGGCTACCCAGGGCGAACTGGTCCTGCTCATCGCGGCCCACCTCGAAAGCGGCCGCCGTCTCCTCGGCCAGATAACCCATGTGGCGGTCGTTGAAGCAGCACCACAGCCCGTCGTTGATCATCGTGTCGAGCAGCTCCCAGTTCCCCAGGCGCTTCCCGTTCCGGCTCCCTTCGAGGACGTGCGGGGCGCGGCTCATGCTCTCCATACCGCCCGCCACCGCCATGCCAACATCGCCCGATCTGACCATCTGGGCGCCGAGGATCACGGCCATCATGCCCGAGGCGCACATCTTGTTGACGGTGAGGGCCGACGAGCTGTCGGGGACTCCGCCGTATATCCCGGCCTGCCGCGCCGGAGCCTGCCCCAGTCCCGCACCGAGCACGTTCCCCATGATCGTGTACTCGGCGCACCCCGGATCCAGACCAGCCCTGTCGAGCGCCCCCCGTATCGCGGCTGAGCCCAGCTTCGGGGCCGGGACGGCCGACAGGCTGCCTCCAAGCTTTCCTATCGGAGTCCGCGCGGCGCCGACGATTACGACATTCTCACCAGCATCCATAGTGTGCATGCCCTCCACGTCGTACATGTTACACGAGTCGGCTGTGGGAGAGGATTGAGATGGATGCTCGCACCGGACGTGGTTGACACGGGCGGATGAGCCGATACCCTATGGCCGGTACAAGTCGCCTTCCATAACTCGTCGAGGCTCTGGGCAAGGAGAGTAGCACATGGATTCGAACGGTAGAGTTGCGATCGTCACCGGCGGCGGCACCGGGATAGGAAAGCATTCGGCCCTTGCGCTTCTGCGCGACGGCTACTCCGTCGCCATTGCGGGGCGCCGACTGGAGCCGCTCCAGGCCGCCATCGCGGAGGCGGGCGACGACGGGGAGCGGATGTTGGCCGTGCAGACCGACGTCGGAAGGCCGGAGCAGGTGCGGGCCCTGTTCGCCGAGACCATGAGGAGGTTTGGCCGCCTGGACGTGCTCTTCAACAACGCAGGGTTCGGCGCGCCCGGCGTTCTGCTGGAGGAGCTGACCTACGAGCAGTGGCAAGGTGTGGTCGACACCAACCTCACCGGGACCTTCCTGTGCACTCAGGAGGCCTTCAAGATCATGAAGAGCCAGAGCCCGATGGGCGGACGGATCATCAACAACGGCTCCGTCTCGGCGCAGACGCCCCGCGTCGACTCCGCGCCCTACACGGCCACGAAACACGCGATCACCGGGCTTACCAAGTCGACCTCGCTCGACGGCAGGAAGTATGACATAGCATGCAGTCAGATCGATATCGGCAACGCCAAGACGGACATGACCGGCCGGATGACCGCCGGCACCGCCCAACCGGACGGCTCCGTCAGGGTAGAGCCGACCTTCGACGTCAACCGGGTCGCGGAGGCTGTGCTCTTCATCTCCAACCTGCCGCTCGATACCAACGTCCTGTTCATGAACATCATGGCGACGAAGATGCCCTTCGTCGGAAGGGGCTAGGCCCGCCCGCGGTCCAGCAGGAAGTCGGCTATCCTCTCGCCGATCATCATCGCCGTTACGTTCGTGTTGGCGCGGACCGAGTCGGGGATTATCGACGCGTCGGCGACCGTGAGCCCCTCCAGTCCGTGGAGCCTGCCGTACTGGTCGACTACAGCCCAGGGGTCGGAGTCCGGGCCCATCTTGCAGGTCCCGGTGATATGCTGGGCCGTCGTCACCTCTCGCCGCAGCCACAGGTCGAGCGATTCGTCCGACTCGATGTCGGACTCCAGCGGCTCTAAGCGCCGCTCCACGATCTCTGCGAACGCAGGGCTCTCGAACAGCGCACACGCGGACCTGATCCCGTCGCGCATTCTCGCCAGATCGTCGTCCGTCTGCAGCAGGTTGTAGAGCAGCTCAGGCTGGACGTCCGGGTCGAGGGAGCTCAGGCGAACGCGTCCCCTGCTCGTGGCCAGATAGACGGACACGACGATGCGTATGCCGACCGGGGTCATCTTGTTCCCGCCTCTCACGGCCCGCTCGGTCGCGAATGTCTGCATCCACATGATCATGTCGTTCGGGTGCGGCGACGAACCGGACGAGTACCGCAGGGCTACTCCCAGACGCGGGCCCATCGGATCAAGCGCCGACAGGTCCCTGACACTGGCGGTGACGAAGCTCATAGGGTGGTCGCTCAGGTTCTCGCCTACCCCCTTCAGGCTATGCACTACCGGGACGCCCATCTCCTTGAGATGCTCCTCCGGTCCGATGCCGGAGAGCATCAGTATGTGGGGGCTGCCGATAGTCCCCGCCGACAGGACGGTGTGCTCCGTCTCGACCACGAATAGCTCGCCGCCGCTTTCGACCTCCAGCCCGATCACCCGTCCCCCTTCAACGATGAGACGGCGGACCGTACAGCCGGGCCGGATCGTGAGTCCGAGCATATGCCTGACCGGGGCAAGATAGGTCAACGCGGTGCTCATACGGATGTTGTTGGGATTGTTGAGGGGAAGTGGACCGACGCCGGATGCCTCCGGGTGATTGAGGTCTTTCACCGGCCGGTACCCGGCTTCTACACAGGCCTGGTGGAACGCCTTCAGCGACTCGGGCCACTCCGATTCGCGCAGCCGCCGACAGGGGACCGGACCGTCGACGCCGTGGAAGTCGTCGGAGAAGTCCATGTCCGTCTCCAGCCTTCTGAAGAAGGGCAGGACCTTGTCGAAGCTCCACTCGGTGCTCCCGCGGGCGGCCCAGCCGTCGAAATCCTCGGGCAGTCCCCGCAGGAACACCTGTCCGTTGATTGCGCTGGTGCCGCCCGTGACCCGGCCCCTGGGCACGAGCATCGGCTCCGCGCTCTCGTTCGCCGTCCCGGTGAAGTGCCAGCTGTGCTCCTCTCCGACCATCACGTCCGCGCCTCCGGCGTAGCCGTACTTGAGCTCGTCCGGCAGGGTGGTGAAGTCGGGATAGTCGGGGCCGGTTTCCAGGAGCAGGACCGAACTGCCGCCGGCCATCGCAAGCCGCGCCGCAACCACGGCCCCGGCTGAGCCCGCGCCCACTACGACTACGTCGTACTTCATGGCTGTCCCCTGCCCAATTCGGCTGCACGTAAGGTATCATACCCCCACCCCGATCAGGAGACCGTTTAGCTGCATCCATGAGTACGACAATACGCCTTGAACTTGAAGACCCTGTCCCGTTCGCCGATGCAGTCAGCTTCGGTGAAGTCGGACCCTACGAGACGGTATCGGGACGCGCACACTTCGCCATCGATCCCGACGCGCCCGCCTATGGGGGCGTCGTCGATATCGCGCACGCACCGCGCAACAGCGCCGGACTGGTCGAGTATTCGACCGACGTAGCCTTTCTAAGACCGGTCGACCTGTCGCGCGGCAACAGGGGACTCATCTACGACGTCAACAACAGGGGTAACAAGCGTGTCCTCGTCGCAATGAACGACGCGCTCGGAAGCAACGAGCCGACCTCGGCTGAACATGCCGGTAACGGCTTTCTGATGCGACGTGGATACTCTATCGTCTGGTCGGGGTGGCAGGGTGATCTGCTTCCCGGAGAGGGGCGGCTGACGATGAGGCTGCCGGTGGCGACCGATGATGGGCGCCAGATAACGGGCCTCTTCAGGACCGAGTTCGTGACCGACCAGCCCGGTATAACCGTCTTCCCGCTGAGCGGATCGGCTCTGCAGATTACGGGGGCGACCGCCTCAGCAAACGAGTATACCCGTAGCTACGAAACGGGATCTCTGGACACCGGCAAGGCCTCTCTGACCTTCAGGGAGTATGAGCGCGACCCCAGAACGCCGATTCCACCTACCGAGTGGCAGTTCGCAACAGTCGACTCGACCGGGCGGCCGGTACCGTCGTCAACCTACTGCTACGTTCCGTCTGGGCTGAGACCGGGCTGGATATACGAGCTTGTCTATACTGCCAAGAATCCGCTGGTGACGGGCCTCGGGTTCACGGGGGTAAGGGATCTCGTATCGTTCCTGCTCCACCGTACGGTCGACGACGGCGGCTGTCCGAATCCACTCTCCCAGGCGGGCGCCGGCATTGACAGGGCCTACTCCTGGGGCATATCCCAGAGCGGCCGCTTCCTCCGAGAGTTCGTCTATCGAGGCTTCAACGAAGACTCCGAAGGATGCCGAGTCTTCGACGCGATCGCACCGCACGTATCGGGCGGCGGGCGGGTCGTCCTGAACTACCGGTTTGCACAGCCCGGCCGCTACCCCCGCGAACACATGGACCACCTGTATCCGTCGGATCAGTTCCCATTCGCCTATCCTGTGACGACCGACGCGCTCACCGACAGACGCGACGGCATTCTCAAGCGTCCCGGGACCGACCCGCTGGTGATCCACACCCAGTCCTCTGCTGAGTATTGGGAGCGTCGAGGATCGCTCGTTCACACCGATTCACACGGAAACGATCTGGAGGACCATCCCGACGCCAGAGTCTACCTGCTCTCCAGCAGTCAACACGGCGCCGACCCGCTCAGCGGGCCCCAGGAGGGCTCCTACCAACATCTGTCCAACCCCAACCGCGCCGGTCCACCCCTGCGTGCTCTCTTGGACGCGCTGGACGTGTGGGCGACCGCTGGGACCCATCCCCCCGACAGCCGTGTCCCGTCTCGAGCGGCCGGAACCGGTGCAACGGCCGCCAGCGTCTCATCGACCTTTCCGGACATTCCGGGCGTCTCGTGCCCTACGGCGCCTAGTCGGCTCTGCGTACAGGACCACGGGTCCGACTTCGACCGCGGCATCCTCTCGAAAGAGCCCCCGACCGAGGACCTGGACCGCGAGTACCAGCTTCTCCTTCCTGTCGTAGACGACGACGGCAACGAGGTCGCCGGCGTACCGACCCCCGACGTCGAAGTACCGCTCGCCACCTACACCGGCTGGAACTACAGAAAGGCGCCGGAGCGGGCGCTGGCCGGACTCATCGGCAGCTACTTCCCGCTCGCGCGGGCGGAGAGCGAACGCCTCTCGACGGGTGACTCTCGTCCCTCAGTGGAGGAACGCTACGCGTCAGGAGATGACTACGTCAGACAGGTCGAGCTCGCTTCAGCACGGCTTGTAGAGCAGCGCCTGCTTCTTCAGGAAGACGCGGAGAGGTACGTGGAGCGAGCCCGCGCTATAGCCCGTTCGTGGTGAGCTCCGATTCTATCGAGAGTCTCGACTTCGTCGGACCGGCCGAACCCACGGACGCCGCCCACGGCTCAGACCAGCGTCTCGCCGTTTCTCCGAACCAGGCTGCCCCGCTTCAGGACCGTGTCGACTCGGTGCAGGGCCCGAATGTCCTTCAGCGGGTCGCCCTGGACCACCACGACGTCCGCGTCTTTCCCGGGCTCGAGCGTGCCCGTCTCCTCAAGGATGCCCAGGCACTCGGCCGACGTCTTTGTCGAGCAGACGATGGCCTCCATCGGAGATATGCCCAGGCTGTCGACCATCACCTCGGGGATGTAGGCGAAGTCGTCGAAGCGCGCGTTCGTCATGCCGGAGTCCATGCCGGTGACGAACTTCACTCCCCGGTCCCACATGTCGCGGAGTATCTCGAAGCGGCGAACGGGGTCGCGCTCTGCTGCCCGTGCGCGCGCCCGCTCCGGGTCCCTTAGGTTGTTGAGGCGCACCAGCGCGAGCGTCGGGTCGACGAACAGCCCCTTCTCGGCTATCGCGTCGGCGACGTCACCGTCGTAGTCGTATCCCTGCTTCGGATCCTCCGACAGCCAGGTGCAGTGGATCAGATTGTGCACGCCGGCCTCGACGCAGTTGCGTACTCCGGCAGTGGCGTGACAGTGCGCCGCGACCCGTAGGCCCAGCCGTTCGGCGTCCACCACCGCCTCCCGGAGCGTCTCCGCCAGGTACTGAGGCGCCCTGATATTGGTGCCCGGCGTGAATCCTCCGCCCGTCGACATTATCTTGATCCAGTCGGCTCCAAGCTTGAACTGGCTTCGTATGGCATGAACGACCTCTGATGCCGTATCGGCCTCCGTACCGAACATGTTGCAGTGTCCGCCCGTGGTTGTGATCGGCGTGCCGGTGACGAGAAGGCGGGGACCCGGAATGATCCCGTCCTCTATCGCCTGCCGTATCGGAAACGCCACCTGGTTCTTGCTGCCCAGGTCCCGCATCGTCGTGACCCCGGAGGTCAGCGCCGTTCTGACGGCCTGGACGGCCCTCATCAGCAGCACCTCGTCGCTCTCGGTGGTGACGTGGCGGTATGCGTCCGATTCGGCGGAGCAGTGGATGTGGGAGTGCATCTCGATGAAGCCGGGGAGGATGGAGCCTCCAGGTGTCTCGATCACGTCCGCCCCGTCGGCGAGACGGGGATCCAGGCTTCCCTGGGAGCCGACCGAGACGATCTTGCCGTCCTCGACGACGAGCGCGGCGTCGGCGACAGGCTCCGTGCCGGTGCCGTCGATCAGCCGCGCCGCCTTCAGAACGGTTCTCATCGCAGGTCCCCGGGGCCGGACTAGGCGGCCAGCTTCCGTCGCAGGTTTTCGAGCATGTCGTCCACCATGGTGGAGAGGTCGTACTTGGGGTCCCATCCCCATTCGGCTCTGGCCACCGTGTCGTCGAGCGAGTCGGGCCACGAGTCGGCGATCGACTGCCGCAGAGGGTCTATCTCGTAGTCCATAGTAAATCCGGGAATCCGCGCCCGGATCTCGGCCGCCAGCTGCTCGGGTTCGAAGCTAAGGGCATTGACGTTGAAGTCGGCGTGATGCCTGAGCCCGGCGGAGTCCGCCTCGGCGACGCCGATGAGCGCGTCCAGCGCGTCGGGCATGTACATGATTGGCAGGTAGGTGCCCGGCTTCAGATAGCAGGTGTAGTGCCCCTCCTGGATCGCGCCGTAGAAGATGGCGACCGTGTAGTCGGTGGTGCCGGCGGTGGGCGGCGTCTTCCAGCTGACCAGACCGGGCAGGCGGACTCCCCTGACCTCCAGCCCCGCCTTGAGGGAGTAGTAGTTTCCCAGAAGCTCGCCGTAGACCTTCGATATGCCGTATACGGTCGTCGGCTTCTGGATCGTATCGTTGGGAGTCGGGTCTTTGGGCGTCTCGTCGCCGAAGGCGGCGATTGAGCTTGGAGCGACCACTCGCTCCAAACCGTTCTCCGCCGCAGCCTCGAGGACGTTGTGGAGGCCATTGATGTTGACCTCGTGGGCGCGGCGCCTGTCGCCCTCGGCCACCGCCGACAGTATCGAGCTCATGTGGAAGAGGGTGTCGACCTCGTACTCCCGCATCGCCCTGCTGACCTCCCCGAAGTCGGTCACGTCGACGGTGGTGCACGGCCCCGACGCCTGGACGTCGTCATGCAGCCGAGTCTCGAATCCGGCGGCTATGACGTTATCGCTTCCGTACCGGGTTCTCAGCGCGGGCACGAGGTCGGAGCCGATCTGTCCGGCGGCCCCTGTCACGAGGATTCTCTTCATCGGGTCACTCCCACTCCGGGTTTGTCGCTCGACGGCGATTGATCGAGATTTCAACAGATATGGTAAACCACTTTGTCTCCAATTTACACACAGGCTTGACACTACCGCGCTATTGGTTCACTCTTGCATCGAGGCGGGAACTGTGGACGACCAGAATAACCGGATTGGACTGGGGCTCAGTCTCGGCGCCGGGCTGGGCGTGACCTTTGGCGTCGTCCTGGGGGTCATACTCGATAACGTGGGGCTGGGGATCGCCCTGGGCATCTCTCTGGGGGCTGGACTCGGCATGGCCCTCGCGGCTGTGGCGAACGAGGTGCGAAAGTGACTTTGCGAAGGATGCAGGAGGCCAGTAGAGGAGCGCCCGATGGATGTTGACGAGATAGGGCGCATCGGCGTCGTCGGCGCGGGTCTCATGGGACACGGCATCGCGCTCCAGTTCGCGCTGGGCGGGTACGACGTGCGTCTCAACGACCTCTCCGAGGACCGGCTCGATGCCGCCGTCGCCAACGTCCGCTCGACCCTGGCGATGCTCGAGGAGATGGGCCTCGTCGACAGCGATGACGCCGAGCGGGCGCCGGACAGGATATCGACGAGCACGTCGCTGGAGGAGACGGTCTCTGAGATCGACTTCGTCGTCGAGGCGGTGTTCGAGGACCTGCCGCTGAAGCAGTCGGTGTTCGCAGAGCTCGACCGATGCGCTCCCGGCCACGCCATCCTGTCGAGCAACACCTCTTCGTTCATGTCGAGCCAGCTTGCGCCGTCGACCAACAGACCAGGACGGGTGGTCGTGGCGAACTGGTGGAACCCGCCGTATCTGCTGCCGCTCATCGAGGTGGTGAAGGGGCCGGAGACCAGTGACGAGACGATAGAGACGACGGCGGGGCTGTTCACCAGGCTCGGCAAGCGTCCCGTGGTGCTCCAGAAGGAGTCGCTGGGCTTCATCGGAAACCGGATGCAGTTCGCGCTGCTTCGGGAGGCGGTCTCGATAGTCGAAAGCGGGATCGCCAGCGCGGAGGACGTCGACCTCGTCGTGAAGAGCAGCTTCGGACGGCGTCTCTCGGTCGCCGGGCCCTTCGAGGTGTTCGATCTCGCCGGATGGGACACGATCTCCGCGATCGTCGCCCAGCTCTTCCCGGACCTGAGCGCGGGGCGGGCGACGCCGGCGCTGATCGAGGATCTCGTGGGACGGGGCGACCTGGGCGTCAAGTCGGGCAGGGGATTCTACGATTGGAGCGGCGAGGCGGTGCAGGAGCTCAGGGAGCGGGTGAGCCGTGCCCTGGCATCGCTCGAACAGCTATCGCGTCAGTGAGGAGGGACGGATGGCCATCGGAATGCATCACACCGGATTTGTCGTGGAGGACCTGGAGAGGGCGGTGGCCTTCTACCGCGACGTCGTCGGACTGGAGGTGCGGAGCCGCTACGAGCGTATCGGCCCCGGCATCGAGCAGGTCATAGGCTACGAGGGGACGCACCTGACGATAGCGCACATGGGCGCGGCGGGCGGGGCGCAAACGCTTGAGCTGATCCAGTACCTCAACCCGCCGCCCGACCGGCGTCCGACCGAGGAGCGGAGCGTTTTGGGCGCGAGCCATCTCGCCATCCAGGTCGACGACATCGAGGAGAGCTTCGAGCGACTGGTCGCCGGAGGCGCGCAGCGTCTGAACCGGCCAAAGGAGCTGGCCCCCGGAAGGACCGCGTGCTACCTGCAGGACCCGGACGGAAACTGGCTGGAGCTCATCCAGCTCGCGGAGTAGACCAGACTCTTACTTCTTCCCCCGTCCGCGGGGAAGACTGAGGTGGGGGGTTCCCCTACCAAGGAGATAGCCGATGGACTGTCCAAGGTGCAGCGCTCCGCTGGAGCACGAGAGCCTCAAGGGAATAGAGGTTGACAGATGCGGGAGCTGCGAAGGGCTCTGGCTCGACTACGTCGAGTTGGACCTGCTCGAAGACACGGTGATGGACGAGGACGAGAGGAAGGGGACGATGATGTACGCCGTCCGCCCGAGCGACATCTCATGCCCGCGGTGCGCGGGCCCCATGAGGACGTTCAACTACCGCGCCTACAACCTCCCGATCGACGAGTGCGAGGAGCAGCACGGCTTCTGGCTCGACAGCGGCGAGGAGAAGAGGGTGCTCGACCTGATGAAGCAGCGCATCAAAGACATGAAACGCTCGGCCTCCGCGGAGGACGAGTGGGGCAAGCTGCTGAACAGGATGAAGTCGAAGTCCTTCTCAGACAAGTTGAAGGGGCTCTTCCGGTAGCCGGCGGCGGTCCAAGAGGACGGAGGCGCAGGTGTTCGAGGGTTTCGAGCGGACCCGGATCAAGACCGTCGGCGTAGAGATCAACCTGGTGCACGGGGGAAGCGGTCCCGTCGTGCTGCTCCTGCACGGCTACCCGCAGACGCACGTAATGTGGCACAAGGTCGCGCCGGCGCTCGCGGAGCGGTTCACGGTCGTGGCGCCCGATCTCCGCGGCTACGGCGACAGCGGGAAGCCCCCGTCCGACGACGGCCACGGCGCCTACTGCAAGCGGACGACGGCCCAGGACCAGGTCGAGGTGATGGACGCCCTCGGACACGACCGCTTCCACGTGGTGGGACACGACCGCGGCGTGCGGGTCGGACACCGGATGGCGCTCGACCATCCTGAGCGCGTCCTCAGCCTGACCTCTCTCGACGTCGTCCCGTCCCAGGCCGCGTTCGAGGGCATGGACAGCGACCTCGCCTTCGCGTGGTTCCACTGGCACCTGATGCGGCAGCCTCCGCCCCTCCCTGAAACGCTCATCGGAAGCAACGTCAAGTTCTACCTCGACTTCCTGCTGGAGCGGTGGACTGCGGTCGACGGCGCGATAACCGGCGAGGCGTATGAAGAGTACCTGCGCTGCTTCAGCGACCCGGAGACGGTTCGGGCCACCTGCGCCGACTACCGCGCGATCGAGCTCGACCTGGAGCACGACGAGGCCGACAGGGGGCGCAGGCTTGGCTGTCCGATGCTCGTGCTGTGGGGAACCGACATGTCGAAGCGGCCGGGTTGGCAGACCGGGAGGGCGCTCGACATGCTCACGACCTGGCGAGAGCGCGCGTACGACGTGCGCGGCAGGGGAATCGACTGCGGTCATTTTCTTCCCGAGGAGGCGCCGGAGGAGACGACTGCCGAGATTTTTTCTTTCCTGTCGGAGATCGAGTAGCGTCCGGCGCGGCGCTCCCAGAGAGGTTCTCGCTCGATCATGACCAGCGACCTGGCAGAGCTGCGGCAGGCGTTCGATTCGGGAAGACTCGTCCGGCCTGGGGAGGGCTCGGCAAGCCTCGTCGATGTGGCCCGCGCGGTCGGTCATCTCAACGGCGCAGAGGTCCGGCCCAGCGCGCACTCGCCGAGCCTGGTGGATCTGATCGGCGAGCCGGACCATCTCATCTTCGTCCTGGCGGACGGGCTCGGACTGTCGACGCTCGAGCAGCTGCCGGCCGACTCCTTCCTGAGGAGCCATCTCGCCACTGAGATCACGACCGTCTTCCCGTCCACGACGGCGTCGGCGCTGACGACGCTGGCCACGGGAGAGTGGCCGGAGCGGCACGCCGTGACCGGGTGGTGGACCCATCTGCCTGAGATCGACGGCCCCGCGACCGTCCTGCAGTTCACGAGGCGCTCCGACGGCGCACCGCTGGAGCGGCTCGGCGTCCTGCCGGAGCGTGTCTTTCTAGCACCGGCGATGGCCGCGGGGCAGGGCCGCGACGCTCTCGCCCTGGTGCCCGAACAGATCGCCGGGAGCGTCTACTCCACGTACATGTTCGGCAGGGACGGCGCCAGAGGCTACGGACACCCTGAGGAGGTGGTGGAGACGGTGGTCTCCCGCGTTCGCCGCAGCGAGGGCCGGACGTCTACCTACCTCTACTTTCCCCACGTCGACTCGGCGGCCCACCAGTACGGAGCATCCCACGATGCGGTGAGACAGGCTCTTCGTCTGCTGGACGGGGTGCTCGGCAGCCTGAGCGGAGAGCTTCACGGCAGCGCCCGGATCGTCGTCACGGCGGATCACGGCCTTCTGGACACCCGCCCGGACGCGGTACACCCGATCGCCGACGCAGATCCCCTGGTGCAGGCGCTGCGGACTTCACCGTCCGGGGACTCCCGGGTGCTGTACATGCACCCCCGTGACGGTATGGAGGAGAGGGTACGCGATATATTCCGGGAGCGGTTCGGAGACCGGTTCTTCCTCATCGACACCGATGAGGCCGCGGAGCTGGAGCTTCTCGGCCCGGGTCCGATGTCGACCGAGACGCGCCGGCGCATCGGCAGCCTGATCGCCGTCTCGCGCGGAGTCGACGTCATCCAGTACCAGCCGTACGCGGACCCGATGGTCGGACACCACTCCGGGCTGACGCCCGACGAGATGATGATCCCGCTCATCGTCGCCTAGCCCGCAAACTCTGCTTCTTCCCCCGTCCGCGGGGGAAGATTGAGATGGGGGCCTCCAGCGCGGTTGAGGCGACGCCGGCGCTCTGGTAGGATGCCGCATCATCAGGCACGGAGCGCACGCGAAGGGGGCGCCTATGGACGACACACCGACCGGCAAGATCATGACCGTGGCGGGACCGATAGATCCCGACGCCCTAGGCGCGACGATAATGCACGAGCATCTGTTCATCGCGCTTACGAAGCAGGTCGCGCCGGACGAGAGCTCACCGGCCTCCGACGTCGCCCTATGGGGCCAGAAGCTGACACTCGAAAACCTGCACCTCGCCAGGGTGAGGAGGCCGATCTTCGACAACTGGATCCTCTCCGACGAGGAGCTCGCCATCCGGGAGGCGATGGAGTTCCGCAAGATGGGCGGCGACTCGATCGTCGAGGTGACCAGCACGGGCATCCACCGGGACCCGGTCGGACTGCTCAAGGTTTCGAGGGCCACGGGACTCAACATCGTGATGGGCGCCGGATGGTACCAGAAGGCGTACCACCCGGACGATATGGACGAGCGGACGGTCGAGGACATGTCCGAGGAGATCGTCAGGGACGTCACGGTCGGCGTCCGCGGCACCGGCATCAGGTCCGGAGTCATCGGCGAGGTTGGAGTACAGGGCGGGCCGATAGAACCCAACGAGGTGAAGAGCATCCGGGCGTCGGTGCGCGCTAGCCGCGCGACGGGCGCTGCGATCTCCTTCCACCTGGGCGGCCAGGGCAGAGAGAAGCTCCAGACGCTGGCGATCATGGACGAGGAGGGCGTCGACCGCTCCCGCGTCATATACGGCCACAGCGACAGCTCCGCGGGCGACATCCCGCTGCTGCTGGAGTTGCTCCGAGAGGGCGTCTACATACAGTTCGATCTGATGGGCCGTGTCGGGGTGCCGCTCGAGCTGGAACCGTCCGACGGGGGGGTGGGTCTGAATCTCCCTCTGACGGCGCTGGTGGCCGCGGCGATCCCGCGGCTCATAGAGGCGGGCCACGTCGACCGCATCCTTCTCTCGCAGGACGTCTGCACGAAGGTCCAGCTCAAGGCGTACGGCGGAACGGGCTACTCCTATATCCTCGAGACCTTCCTGCCCCATCTCCGCAGCCGCGGCGTCTCCGAAGACCACATCAGGATGATGATGGTGGAGAACCCCAAGAGGGTGCTGACCCTCGCGGAGCCGGCGGCATAGACCGATGGAGAGCGCAGACGACCATAAGAGGGCCGACCTGCGCGAGCCGGGCGAGAGCTTCGCGCCGATCCAGTTCGCCGTGACCGACGAGCACAACGAGGCCTATCTCCACGCCGAGGAGGATCTCCATCCCCGGTACATGGACGGAGAGGGCGGCGGGACCGTCCACCCCGCCCTGCTGATCAACCGGAGCCACCATATGGGAAGCCCCGGGTTCCGGCTGGACCCCGGTATGGCCGCAGTCCTGACGCACAGCGAGGTCAGCTTCAGAGGCGCCGCCAGGGTGGGCCGGACCTTCACCATCACCTTCGAGGTCACCGACACCTACGAGAGGCGTGGCCGGCCCTACCAGGTCGTCGAGTCGCTCGTGGTAGACGACACCGGCGCCGAGATACTGCACCGCACCGCCACCTATACCCACATGGGCGGACCCTACCCCGGAGGCAAGGACGGTTGACCGGTCCGATGGTGGGAGCGGAGCGGCTCTTGGAGGCCGCCGAGGTGGGCTGCGAGGCGGCGGGGCCGGTCAAGATCGTCACCTCTCTGCGCACATGGCTCTTCTCGGGTGGCTGGCCTCCGGGCGAGCAGTGGCCCGCGAAGAACATCCACACCGACCTGGAGTTCGCCCTCGAATGCAACCTGCCCGGCAGGAACGCGGCCGGCGCGATGATGGAGGGCTACGTCTGCGAGCTGATGGTGGGCATGTTCGGCCCGGCGTGGCTCACGTCCGGATCGTACTCCGTCAAGTTCATACGGACGGTCGACATCGGCGACCGTGTGACCGCCAGGGCCAGGATCACCGCCCGCCGGCCCGGAGCCGCGCGCGTGGAGTTCGAGGCCGACCTCTGGTGCGAGAACCAGCACGGGGACAAGGTGATGGTCGGCTCGGGCGCCGGCTCGATCGGGCTATAGACGCCCCGCCAAACCCTTCCCCCCGAGCTTGTCAGGGACAAACCTTCGACCGGAAGACAAGCTCCCCGCCTGAACTGAAAATTAACCGACGGCGGCCCTGTCCTTCTGCGTCTGGGCGGCCCGGATGCTGGCCTTCAGCGCCTCCATCAGATCGACCACCTCGCCCCTTGCCGGCGCGGGAGCCGCGGTCACCGGCTCGGCGGCGCCCAGCTTGGACTCGATCACCTGCTCCAGAGTCGCCCGGTAGTCGTCCTGGTACTGCTCGGGCTCGAAGCTCCCCGTAAGCTGGTCGATGAGGGTGTTGGCCATCGCCATCTCAGCCTCGCTGATCGCCGTCTCCTCCTCCGGGAGGTCCAGCTCGGCGGTCGAACGGATCTCGTCCGGATAGAACATCGTCTCCATCGCGATGGCGCGGTCGTACGGCCTCAGACAGCACAGGTGCTCCTTCTGCCTGATCGACACCTTGGCGATGGCGACCCTGTTGGACTCGTCGAGCGCCCTCTTGAGCAGATAGAACGGCTTGCGGCCGACGGCCTCAGGCTCCAGCATGTACCCGCGCTCGAAGTAGACCGGGTCGATCTCCGCCAAGTCTGTGAACCTCGATATCTCGATAGTGTGCGTGGACGGCACGGGCAGGTTGGCGAAGTCCGAGGGGTCCATCACGACGTACTGCTCCTTGGCGTACTCGTAGCCGCGCACGATCTCGGAGCGCTCCACCTCCCGCTCGTCGTAGGGACACCAGCGCCGCTGCCTGATCCGGTTGTTGCAGCTCGCGTGCAGGGTCACGAAGGAGATGTCCTTGCTGTCGGTCGCCGGGTACAGCTTGACGGGAATGACCACCATTCCGAAGCTGATGGCGCCTCTCCATATGGACCTTGGCATGATGCGTTGCCTCCTTGAGGCCCGGCCCCTTGCGATCCGGGAAGAGCCAAAGTTTAGCCCAGCGATTGCTGTCGTTCAAGAAGATGGCGCCGTGGGAGACTTCCCGGCGCCTAGCCGTTCTCCTCCAACAGGCGCTGCAGGTCGTGCTTGGCGTCGAATATGCCCGACCAAAGGTCCCCGATCTCCGCTACCCTACCGGGGACTGTGTCTATCGTGAATTCGGTCGGGTAGACGTCTGCCAGCTCCTCCCAGCGGACAGGAGTCGACGCCGGAGCGCCGGGCAGCGGCCTGAGCGAGTAGACAGAGGCCATGTTCTTGCCCCGCACGTTCTGGTTGTGGTCGAGAAATATCTTCCCCGCTCGCTTGCTGACACTCCACTCCGTCGTCACGTCCTGCGGCCTCCCGCGCACCAGAAACCGGCCCACCAGCTCACACGTCTTCCGCGTCACCTTGTAGGTGTATTGCCGGAGAACAGGAACGTATATGTGCAGTCCGGTCTTCCCCGAAGTCTTGACGAAGGAGGACAGCGACAGCTGATCGAGAATCTCCTTGAGCTCGAAGGCGACCTCCCTCACCTTTTGAAACGCCTTGCGGTTGAGCTCCGGCTCCTCCCCGGCGCGCTCCCGCCCGGAGTATATGTACGGGTCCAGGTCGAAGACGATGACGTCGGGATAGTTCAGCGTGCTGCCGTCGATGCTCTCCTTGGAGCCTGAGAATCCGGTGGTCAGATCCAGCGCGTCGTGCTCCCGGACGGTGCGGGACATCCACGGGTGGAGCTCGATGTCCGCCAGCTGCGCCAGCCACAGCAGAGTAGCCAGGTTGTTGCACAGCAGATACTCCTGGTCGCCCTCGTTGCTGGAGGAGTAGAGAGTCACCGTCTCGACGAAGTGGGGCAGATCGTGCTCCCAGTGCTTCTGATAGAAGCTCTTGCCCCCGATGCCGTTCGGATAGCGGGTGAGCGTGAAGGGCCGGTCCCGCAGATGGGGCAGCAGGACGGGCCCCATGCTCGCGTAGTAGCGGACCATCTCGCCCTTGGTGATCGGTCTCCACCCCTCGGCCCCGGGCCAGATCTCCTTGTTCAGGTTGGTGAGCGCGACCTGGTGGCCGCCCACGTCGAGCAGCAGCCTCTCGTCCGCCCCGTCGATCTGATCGAGGATCTGCTGGACGTCGATCTTGCCTTCGACCGGCTCCGCAGAAGGAGCAGGCGCTTCGGCCCTCTCCCGTATGATCGCCGACGGATCGACGTCGGAGACCACGGCCTGGAAGACCGGAGCGCGCAGACGCGCGTCCGCCGTCCACTGGGAGAACCTGACGCGCACCACCATCTCCGGCCGTACGAATCGGGCGTCGAGGCTGTCCAGCTCCGGGTCTTGCTGGAACGGTGAGTCGTCCGCGGCCAGCCCGTCCAGCGCGCGCCTGAGCTCATCCAGCGCCGCGTCGTCGAATCCGGTGCCAACCCGTCCCGCGTACCGCAGTCCGTCGCCGTCCTGGTATCCGACCAACAGCGCTCCAAAGGAGCCGGCGCGCGCGCCGCTCCCCGGCGTGTAGCCTCCGACCACGAGCTCCTGCGACTGAGTGACCTTGATCTTGAGCCACGAGTCGCTGCGAGCGCCCGGCTCGTACTCGCTCCGCGCCCGTTTCGCCACCATCCCTTCCAGGCCGAGACCCACCGCGGCCTCGAAGAAGCTGCCCCCGTCCGTCTCGGTGTACTCCACGGGGTGGACGGCATCTGTCGGCACCAGTACCCGCGACATCAGCCGTTTGCGCTCTATCAGCGGCACCCTGTGGAGGACCGTGCCGTTCAGGTAGAGCAGATCGAACGGGTAGTACCGGATATCGGCGTATGAGCCGGGGCGAGTCCGGTGATGCGGTCCGCTCTGCCCGGCGCTCGCCTGCAGCAGACCGAAGTCCGGCAGGCCGTCCGCGTTCAGCGCGACCACCTCCCCATCGATGACGAGCTGCTCCTCCGGTTGGGAGGCGAGGTCCACGGCGATGCCCGGGAACCTCGCGGTGACGTCGATACCGGATCGGGAGCGGAGCGTCACGGCGCCCCGTTGGACGAAGGCCAAGATGCGGTGGCCGTCCAGCTTCGGCTCGAAGAGCCACTCCGAGTTGGAGAAGGGCCGGTCGGTCAGCCGAGCGAGCATCGGTCTGGTCTCCGTAAGGAACGGCGCCTCCTTGCCGAGCGCGCGCAGGCGGCTGGGCAGCGTCGCCGTCTGGCCGGCCCAGAGCGACGGGTCCGGGAGCTGTCCGGCCTTCAACTCTTCGACCGTCAGCCCGGACTGGGTGGAGCGGTCCTCCTCGAGCACGTCGCGGCTGGCGTCGGCGTACTCGTCCCTGTGCTTGATCAGGAGCCAGTCGTTGGGGCCGCGCGAGGTCTTGACCAGCGTCCACGAGCCCCGCAGCTTGCGTCCCTTCAGAGTGAAGGACAGCTTGCCGGCGTCGAGCCCGACGCGCATCCGCTCGTTCGCCTCGTGACGGGCGCCGAATGAGAGCCGCCCGTCCTCGTCTGGCGAGTATGACCCCGCATCCCAGACGATCACCTCCCCCGCGCCGTAGTTGCCGTCGGCGATCACTCCCTCGTAAGTCCCGTAGTCCAGGGGGTGGTCCTCCACCATCACGGCCAGCCGCTTCTCATCGGGGTCCAGCGAGGGGCCCTTCGGCACGGGCCATGACTTGAGGACGCCGTCTATCTCCAGCCGCACGTCGTAGTGCAGCCTTCGCGCGCGGTGCTTCTGCACGACGAAGCGCAGATTGCCCTCGCCCGTCTGGCCGGTCGCCGGCTCCCGAGTCGTGCTGAAGTCTCGCTTGGCGTGGTAGCTCTTCAGCATGGTGTCTGTGGGCAGAGTGCCGGCGGCGACTAGATCGCGCTCAGTTCCTGTCCGAGCATCCTGGCGAACTCCGCGCCCCTGCCGGCCTTCTCGTGCTTGAAATAGACGAAGACATCTTCGCAGTCGGAGGCGTGCTCGGCGATCGTCCGCGCCCACTCCGAGATGTCGCCGCGCTCGTATCCCTCGTCTCTGAGACGAAAGTAGGCGTAGTCTGCGGTGCTGACGAGCGGAGTCGACATATCCTCGTTGTCCGACGTGCAGAAGGCGAGGTTCCTGGCTCGAAGACGCTCATAGACATCCTCCGAGAACCAGGAGTCATGCCGGAACTCGAACGCCGCTCTCGTGTCCGGCGGCAGCCACTCGACGAAGGTATCGAGCACTTCGACGTTCTTCCTGAGCCACGGGGGCGTCTGAAATAGCAGGACGCCTAGCTTGGAGCCCAGTGTCGCGGCGCGTTCGGCGAAGGTCCTAACGCTGTCTTCGCAGTCGCGAAGCCTGGAGTTGTGGGTGATCCGGCGCGGCGCCTTCAACGTGAAGGCGAAGCTGTCGGGAGTCCGCTGCCGCCAGTCTGCCAGCATCTTCTCGCTGGGCATGCGGTAGAAGGTGTTGTTGATCTCCACGGTGGTGAACCTGTCCGCATAGTAGCCAAGCATCTTGGAAGTGGACAGCTTCTCGGGGTAGAAGCTGCCCTTCCACTCCGGATAGCTGTAGCCCGAGGTCCCTATCCAGTACATCGCCTCGTCGCTCCGTCCCACACTACGGTCCGATAGGGCGAGCCACGCATTCAGCGGGCGCACGCAGCCCCGCGGGCCTGCACCGGCCCGGATTGCCTCCATCCCGATTCAGCTAGCCCGCTACCGGGCTACTCCCTACCAGCCTTCGCGCCTTGTACCGCACTTCGCGCAGAAGACGCTCCGCGTAGGAGGATTCTCATGCCCGCACTTGTCGCATTTCCACTGCATGAGATGACACCTCCCCGAATGGTCTTGTCCCGACAGTATACCCGAACCTTCCTGAAACCTCTTCCCCCGGCTCGATTTGGCATAGCTGTTCGATCTCTGAAGGGAGCGGGCGTTCTCGAATCCCCCTTCCCCGCAGTGTACAATCCATGCGCCATGACCTCGGTTGCTTTCGTATTCTCCATCTTGATAGGGGCCGTGCTAGGGGTGATGCTGGCATTGAGCATCTACCTCTCGATTGCTCTCACTATCAAGAAGTGGGACGGGACTTCACCTGACGTGCTGTCCTTCGTGAAAGTGGGCGGCATTGCGGGAGCGATAGCCGGAATGGTCTGCTACTACTGGCTGTTCATGGGGGTCAACTAATACAAGACGATTAGGGGAAGTATGACCATGGTGGCCATCGGTAGGATAGCTGGGATGCTTGCCAATATATCTGAGGGCGGAATCGAGCGAACCGGATCGAGGGATACGGGATTGACCGGCATCGCAGACGCGCCTATGATGCTACCATACCGGTCGCGGCTGGCCTCTGGGCTGGACGGTGCTCCCTCGGAGCCTCCGTGGTGTAGACTTACCCAACACGATGCCAACCCCGTTTCCCAACGCATCCCATGATTCGCTGACCCGTTACCTGTGCAGCCCATCGTGGCTGCCGGGGGGGCGGCTGTGCGCGGAACGGATGACCGGCCTGGAGAGTCATATCGTCCTCGGCGATGCCATCGAGGTACTCTCGGCACTCCCCGACAACTGTGTCGACCTCGTTCATACCAGTCCGCCGTACAACATCGATCGACCCTACGAGTCGAGTGCGTCCGACAAGAATCCGTTGGGCGACTACGTGACTTTTCTCCAGAGTTCGATCACCGAGCTCAAGAGGGTGGTCCGTCCCGGGGGATCCATCTTCTGGCAGACGGGCTACACGCAAGGCAGTGGCGACTCGCGGGAGATCATACCTATAGACCTCCTGAGCTATCAGGTCTTCCAGAGCGCCCCGAATCGTTTTCTGTTGTGGGACCGCATCATCTGGCGGTATTGGGGCGGGCACGCCTTCACCAGGAAGTTTACGAACAAGCATGAGACGATCATGTGGTACGTGAAGCCGGGAGCGGAGCCGGTCTTCTCCGCGGACGCCGTCCGCGAGCGGGCGAAGGAGTACGACAAGCGCAACAACTTCTGGGGAAGAAACCCCGGTAACGTATGGGAGGTTGACAGGGTCGCGTTCGGAGCGATCGAGCAGACATCCCACATCGCAGTCTTCCCGGAGGAGATCACGGAGAGGATCGTGCGCGCGTGTTCGGAGCCGGGGGATCTGGTACTCGATCCCTTCGCAGGCAGCGGTACGGTGCCCAAGGTGGCGCACAGCTTGGGCCGCCGCTGGCTGGGAGTCGAGATCTCCCCCGTCTACGCCGCGGAAGCCGCCATCCGCGTTGGATATCAGCAACCCTCGGAGTCGGACTCGCTGGCGTCCGAGCTGATAAAGAAGGTTGGCTTCGACGGCAAGAGGGATACGCTCCGGCTCGGCGAGCTTCGTCGGCGGATGTCCGCATGGGCAAGCGAAGTACAGATCACCCAGCTGGAGGAGGTTTTACCAGCGAGACTTGGAGTCGGTATTCCAGGACGCGAACGGGCGCAATCTGACCAAGCGCGACGTCTGGGTCAAGTACGATGCTCTGCTGGACGGCCGGACCGGAGCAGCCGATCCAGTGAGGACGGCCGACTGCCTGCTTCGAAGCTGCTACAAGCTGAGGCGGCACTTCAACGGCGTCAGCCGCTACAGGTCCGCCCTCGCAGCCGTGGCAACGGTCTCGGGGAACATTGCCAGTGACTCTGAAGGCGACTACCTACGTACGATCGCTAGGCAGGAGCCTTCATCGTTCGATACTACCGAGGAGCGCATCGAGTTCCTCTCGCCTAGGCGGCATGTAGCGGCAGAGGCACCGGTTCTTCCGATCCCGAAGGATTGCTCGACTTCATACGCCGAGTCGAAGAAGATGTCGATCGAGTCGTCGTGAGGCACGGTAGCTATTTGCATGCGAAGATGATTCTCTCCGACGGATCTAAGGCGATGGCGGGCTCGGCCAACCTGACCGCCGGCGGATTCGAGAAGAGACGCCTAACGGGAGTTCACTGATGCCCTATCGCGGTTTCCTTGCTTTTCTGAGGTCGCGTCGCAGCAAGCTGGCTAAAGATATCCTCTATATAGCAACCAACGCCGACGGGAACAACAACACCGGCAAGGTGAAACAGGCGTTTTTCGGCGTGCAGCGTTTCCTGCAGGAGTATCCCCAACACCGCTCGACTGTCGACAGACTGCCGACCAGAAGCTGGTTTGATGTCAAGCAATCGGCTCTTTTATCCGACTGGCGCGACTGCCTAAGCCAATTCAGCAAGGAAGTGAACCCCGGCTACGAATACTCGATACCGACTCTGCGTGGGTACCTTCCCGTGACAGACGGAGGCACGCTCCGGGGCGGGGGTGGCGGAAGCAACGAGTTGAAGCGCGTTTGGCCCTACGTTGGCCGGGCGCTCAGAACGTTCGACCGCTAGTCATGCCCAGCTACAACTTTCATCCGCTGGTCGAGAGCTGGTTCAGTCGAAGCTTCGAGGCGCCCACCGAGGCGCAGGCCCGCGGGTGGCCCGCCATCGCCCAGGGAAGGCACACGCTGATCGCCGCGCCCACAGGCTCCGGCAAGACGCTCGCCGCCTTCCTCACCTGCATCGACGGCCTCGTGTGCGCGGGTCTCGACGTAGGACTCCCCGAACGGACAGAGGTCGTCTACGTCTCCCCGCTGAAGGCGCTCTCCAACGACATCGAGCGCAACCTCTCCCGTCCGCTGAGCGAGATAGGCTCCCTTGCCGAGGAGAGTGGCGCGCCGCTTCCCAAGATAAGGGTGGCGGTGAGGACGGGCGACACACCGGCCAGCGAGCGTCAGGCGATGGCGAAGCGCCCCCCGCACATCCTGATCACGACCCCGGAGTCTCTCTACATACTGTTGACCTCCAAGAGCGGTCGCAAGAGCCTCGGCGGGGTGCGCACCCTCATTCTCGACGAGCTTCACGCCGTCGCCGGAGACAAACGCGGCGCCCATCTGAGCCTGTCCGTGGAACGGCTGTGCGAGCTGGCCGACGGACCAGTCACGCGCATCGGCCTCTCCGCCACGCAGAACCCTATCGGCGAGATGGCGAGGCTGATGGTCGGGACAGGCGCCGTCGGCCCGGACGGCGAGGCCGACTGCCTGATCGTAGACACCGGACGGTCGAGGGAGATCGACCTCGACCTCGTACTTCCCGAAGACGATCTCGGCCCCATCGCCACGCACGAGCAGTGGGCTCAGTGCCTCGACCTGATAGCCCGCCTCGTCCGTGGGCATGAGACGACCCTTCTATTCGTCAACACGCGCCGGCTCGTCGAGCGTGTCTCCCACCAGATGGCGGAGCGGCTTGGCGAGGAGTGGGTGGTCGCCCACCACGGCAGTCTCTCGCAGAAGACGCGCCACGAGGCCGAGCGCAGGCTTAAACAGGGGGATGTGCGTCTGTGCGTCGCCACCTCCTCGCTGGAGCTGGGCATAGATATCGGGGCGGTAGACCTCGTGTGTCAGATTGGGTCGCCCCGGTCGATCGGACTGCTGATGCAAAGGGTCGGGCGGTCGGGGCACCATGTCGGCGGCACGCCGAAGGGGCGTCTCTTTCCGATGACGAGGGACGAGCTGCTGGAGTCCCTGGCTCTCGTTTGCGGCGTGCGACGGGGCAACCTGGACCGCCTCCGGACCCCGGTCTGGCCCCTCGACGTGCTCGCACAGCAGATCGTCGCCGAGTGCGCCTCCAGGGAGTGGGACGAGGACGCGCTCTACGACATGTTGCGTCGAGCCTATCCGTACAGAGACCTCCCGCGAGACAGGTACGAACAGGTCATCGCCATGATGGCAACCGGCGTCGCGCCACGGATCGGCCGGCGCTCAGCCTACATTCACCGCGACTCCGTCAACAGGAGACTGCGCGGCCGCCGGGGCGCCCGGCTGGCGGCGCTTACGAGCGGCGGCGCGATTCCCGACAATGCCAACTACGACGTGGTCGCCGAGCCGGACAACACCTTCGTGGGGACCGTAAACGAGGACTTCGCCATCGAGAGCATGCGCGGTGACGTCTTCCTCCTAGGCAACACGCCGTGGCGAATTCTGAGAATCGAGGCCGGCAAGGTGCGGGTGGAGAGCGCGCACGGCGCCGCGCCGACCATACCCTTCTGGATAGGCGAGGCGCCGGGACGAACGAACGAGCTGTCGGACGAGGTGTCCGATCTCAGAGAGCAGATATACAGACGCGCTCCGAGCGGAGACGCCCCGCGCTGGCTTGCGGAGGAGACGGGCTGCTCACGCGACGCGGCTGAGCAGGCCTGTGCCTATATCGACGAGGGAGTGCGCATTCTCGGGACCGTCCCGACTAAGAGTCGAGTGGTGGCGGAGCGCTTCTTCGACGAGTCGGGCGGGATGCAGCTCGTGGTCCACTCGCCGTTCGGCTCCAGGATCAACCGTGCCTGGGGGATGTCACTCCGCAAGGAGATATGCCGGACCTTCGACTTCGAGCTGCAGGCGGCGGCCACCGAGGACGGCATCAACCTGTCGTTGGGCCCCTCGCTGTCCTTCCCGGTGGAGGACACCTTCCGATACGTGCCGGCGGCCAAGGCGGAGAAGGTGCTCACACAGGCGGTGCTGCAGGCGCCGCTGTTCGGCATCCGGTGGAGATGGGCCGCCTCCCGCGCCCTGGCGATACTGCGGTTCTCGTCGGGCCGAAAGGTGCCTCCGCCCTTGCAGCGCATGAGATCGGACGATCTGCTTGCGGCCGTCTTCCCAGCCCAGGTCGAGTGCCAGGACAACGCTCCGCCTGGCGACATCGAGGTTCCGGATCATCCGCTCGTTGCAGAGACGATCCGCGACTGCCTCACCGAGGCGATGGATCTCGACGGAATGAAGGACGTGCTGGATGCCATCACCCGCGGGGAGATCGAGATCTTTGCCAGGGATACGACCCAGCCCTCGGTCTTCAGCCACCAGATTCTGAACGCGATGCCGTACGCCTTCCTCGACGACGCTCCGCTGGAGGAGCGCCGGTCGAGGGCCGTCGCCCTGCGCCGGGCGTTGCCCGAGGACGCCCGAGATCTCGCCTCCCTCGACCCGGCGGCAATCGAGGAGATCTCCAGGGACGCATGGCCGGTCGTTAGAGACGCCGACGAGCTTCACGACGCTCTCCTGACGCTCGCCCTCCTTCCTCAACAGGACGTCGGGAGGGGCTCTTCCGAAGTCGACGCGCGGCGGTGGCCCATATGGCTCCGGCGGCTCGTGGACGCCGGACGGGCGGCGGAGGTGCGCTACGGAGGTGGGAGAGCGGGTTGGGTCGCCGCCGAGACGGCCGCCCTCGCAGCGGCCGTTTTTCCCGACGCCGAGTTCATACCCGCCCTGCCGAGGATCGATTCCGGCGTGGAGGGTCCCACCGCGGACGAGGCCGAGCTGGCCCTCGTCAGGGGGCGCGTCGAGTGCGTGGGGCCGTTCACAGCCGCTGAGATGGCCGAAGATATGGGCCTGAGCGAGGGCGCGGTGAAGATCGCTCTGGCGAGCATGGAGGCCTCCGGAAACGTGCTCCGGGGCCGTTTCACCAGGCGCGACGAGGAGGAGTTCTGCGACCGCAGAATCCTCGCCAGAATTCACCGGAGCACGATCAGCGGTCTGCGAAAGCAGGTGGAGCCGGTCTCCGCGGCCACCTTCATCCGCTTCCTCATCGAGTGGCAGCGCTGCTCCGCCGGCAGCCGGGCCACGGGCGTGGGCGGTCTGCTGGACGTGATCGAACAGATGCAGGGCTTCGAGGCCGCGGCCGGCGCGTGGGAGCCGGAGATACTCAGCTCGCGCGTCGCAGAGTACAGCCCGTCCTCGCTTGACGAGCTCTGCTACTCGGGTGAGGTCGCCTGGGGCCGCTTCAGCCGCGGCTCGTCGAACGGAGCTTCGTCGGTCAACAGCCCGGTCCTGTCGCGCTCGGTGCCCATATCGATGGGGCTGAGGACCTCCCTCACGTGGCTGCTCCAACCTCAGGATGGAAGCCGAGCCGAGATCGTGGGAGCGGCGCGCGACGTTCTGGACTTCCTCAGAGAGCGTGGCGCGTCCTTCCTGCAGGACATTGCGTCCGGTACGCACCGACTCCCGTCGGAGACGGAGAAGGCACTGTGGCAGCTCGCCGCTAACGGCGTCGTGACGACCGACGGGTTCAGTCCCGTCCGAAGCATGGTCGACGGCACGACCCAACGGGTACGACGCAGCGGACGCGCCCGCCGCGGCGGCACGCGGAGGTCCCTGTCCAGTCGATGGTCTCTTCTCGACTCCGCCGTCCCCGTCACCGAGAACGGCTTCGCGGCGGGCGATGAAGAGAAAACCGTCCGCGCGCGGGGAATGCAGCTCCTTCAGCGGTACGGGGTGGTCTTTCCGGAGGTGCTGCGGCGTGACGCGTTGGCGCCACGCTGGAGGGAGCTCGCCCGCTTCTACCGTCGCGCCGAGGCGCGAGGGGAGGTACGCGGTGGCCGGTTCGTGGCCGGATTCATCGGCGAGCAGTTCGCGCTGCCCGAGGCGGTGGAGAGACTGAGAAACCTCCGCAATGTGCGGTCGGACGGCAGCCTCGTCACCGTATCTGCTTGCGACCCGCTGAATCTCGCGGGGATCCTGACGCCCGGCCCCCGGGTCACGTCCATACCCGGCAACAAGGTCGTTCTACGAGACGGGACGCCGATTGCGGCGCTGGAGGGCGGCGAGATACGCATCATCGGGGATGTGGACGAGTCTACGCGCACCGTCGTGCGCGGTCGACTTCTCCCGGGCGTGAGACGACGACCGGAGACAGCCCCGGTCGCCGTCGGCGGTCGATAGGCGGTCCGCATGGAGGACGACAGGAAGAGGTCGAAAGAGGAGCTCATAGACGAGCTGGCTGCGTACCGGACTCGCGTCGATGAGCTGGAGGCGCTCCTCGCGCAGCTGTCTCGGCAGGGCCCTCGCGAATACGTAGAGCCCGCCGTACGACGCTTCGCCAGGGAGACCGAGACACTGGCCGAAGTGGCCCGGATCATAAACTCCTCTCTGGACATAGACGAAGTGTACGAGCGTTTCGTCCGTGAGGTCCGCAAGGTCATCTCATTCGAGAGGATATCCATAACCGAGATCGACAGGGCAACGGCCACATATAAGCTGCTGTACGTATCAGGGAAGGAGGTGGGGGACCGGCCGCCGGGCGCCGTCGTTCCTCTGAGGGGCTCCTTCACCGAGCGAGTGGCCCGCTCCGGCACCAGTCTGCTGCTGCTCATGAGTGAGGGCGACTCCCCTGAGGGAAGGATGCCGAGCCTCCGTCATGGACTTGAGGTCGGATTCCTCTCGTTCATAGCGGTGCCGATGATCACGAAGGGGGAGGTCGTCGGCATCATGCACCTGAGGTCGTCCCAGGAGAACGCGTTCACCGAGCGCGACCGCCGGCTGGCCGAGAGCGTTGGCGCCGAGATCGCCAGCGCCTTCGCCAATGCCAGGCTTTACGAGCAGCTCCGGCTGCAGGCCGAGGAGCTCAGACGCTCCAACGCCGAGCTGGAGCAGTTCGCCTACGTGGCTTCACACGATCTGCAGGAGCCTCTGCGAATGGTCTCCAGCTACGTCCAGCTTCTAGATCGCAGATATAGCGGCCGCCTCGACAGCGACGCGGATGAGTTCATCTCGTTTGCCGTCGACGGCTCGCACCGCATGCAGCTCCTCATCGAGGCGCTTCTGACCTATTCCCGCGTGGGGACGCGAGAGCTGCGCCCTGAGAAGATCAACCTGAACTTGGTGTTCGACCAGGCGGCCGCCAACCTGAGCATGGCCGTCGAGAGCTGCGGCGGCGTAGTCACCAAGGATGAGCTGCCAACGGTGACGGCCGACGCACAGCAGATGCTGCGGCTGTGCCAGAACCTTCTTTCGAACGCTCTAAAGTTCCGCGGCGACGAGCCGCCCAGGGTACACGTAGCGAGCCGGCAAGAGGGGGACGACTGGCTGTTCTCCGTCAGCGACAACGGTATTGGCATCCCGCCGGAGCATCGCCAGCGCGTCTTCCTGGTGTTCCAACGCCTGCACGGGCGTGGTCAATACGAAGGTACCGGGATCGGGCTGGCGATCTGCAAGCGAATCGTGGAGCGGCATCACGGCAGGATATGGATCGGCGAGGAGTCCGGGAATGGATCAGTGTTCCATTTCACACTGCGGAGGTCGCCGCGGGAGGCTGAGATCAGATGAACGAAGGTGAGAGTGAACCTGCGGTCGAGATCCTTCTCGTCGACGACAACCCCGCCGACGTGCGCCTGACCCAGGAGGCGCTGAGAGAGGGGAAGCTGCGGAACAGTCTTACAGTCGCCGAGACGGGCGAGAAAGCCCTGGCGATGTTGGGTCGGCGTCCGCCTCATGCGGACAGTCCGAAGCCCGACCTGATTCTCCTCGACCTGAACCTCCCTGGCAGGAGCGGGCGTGAAGTGTTGGCCGACATCAAGGCCGACCCCGACCTCAAGCGGATCCCTGTAGTTATCCTAACGACATCGAAGGCCGAAGAGGACGTCGTCAAGTCGTACAATCTTCACGCCAACGCCTACATTACGAAGCCCGTCGACCTGGACAAGTTCATACAGGTCGTCCGGTCGATAGAGAACTTCTGGCTGACTGTCGTAGCACTCCCGCCCCAGTGATTCCCTTCCCAAGCGCGATAAGCCGCCGAACAGTGGCTGTTTCGAGGGTTGTGGTAGTATGGAGGCACCAACAGCTAACAGGAACTCCTACACCATATAGAGAGGTGAAAGATGAGCATGGGATCGAGCGAAAAGCCCCTTGAGGTACTACTCGTGGAGGACAATCCTGGCGACGCGAGGCTGACGCAAGAGGCCATCAAGGACTCCGAGTACGAAGCGAGGGTCACATTCGCAGAGGACGGCGAGAAGGCGATGGCCATCCTGAGGAAGGAGGGGGCTCACTCAGAGGCCGCGACGCCCGATCTCGTGCTCCTGGATCTCAGACTACCCAAGAAGGACGGCCAGGAGGTTCTCGCCGAGATGTTCGACGACGCGGCCCTAAAGAGCATCCCAGTGTTCATACTGACCGGGACGGAGGCGGAGCAGGCGCTGCTGAGCTCCTACAACATCCCGCCCATGCGCTACAGTAAAAAGCCCCTCGACGTCCGGCGACTTGATACGGTCGTGCGCCAGCTCAGGGTCTTCAGCCGGCAGCCGATCGAGATTCCGGGTAGACGTCGCCAGTCCAAGTCCTCTGGCGGGAAGAGGTGGTGGTGGCCCTTCGGCTAGCGCCCTTCCCCCGGGCCTGTCATAGCTACCCTCCGGAGAGGTTCTCGAAGAGGCGGCGCCAAGTGGCGCCGTCGCCCTTGCCGAACCCGTCGCGGTAGACGATCTCCCCCGAGGCGTCGAACGCAACTTTGGTGGACTGGACCAGCACTCCAAGCGCCCGCGCCGAGCTGTCGGCTCTGCCCATGGGCCAGACGTATCCCCTCTCCCTTCCTACCCGCGCAATCTCCGAGAGGTCGGCGGACGGGTCCGTTTCGAGCGCGTAGAAGTCGACCGTGCCGGAGTAGTCCTTCCAGATGGCTCTTAGCTGCCGCAACTCGGCAGTACATTCCGGTCAGTACTCGGCGTAGAAGAAGATGAAGGCCGGCCTGCCGGTGGCCAGCAGGTCGGCGGTCGTCACGGTCATCCCGTCGGTGAGCTGGAAGTCGAAGTCGGGAATGCGATTTCCCACATCCTTGCCGGCCTTGGCCGTCGACGTTGGCACGGGCGCCGCCGTCGGACGAGGGCGCGGCGTCGCGGTCGGCGGCACGGTCGTCGCCGTCGGAGTGGCGGGCGCTGCCGTTGGAGGAGCGGTCGTCGCCGTTGGAGTGGCGGTCGCTGCCGTTGGAGGAGCGGTCGTCGCCGTTGGAGTGGCGAGCGCTGCCGTTGGAGGAGCGGTCGTCGCCGTTGGAGTGGGGGGCGCTGCCGTTGGAGTGGGGGGCGCTGCCGTTGGAGCGGCGGGCGCTGTCGTTGGAGCGGCGGGCGCTGCCGTTGGAGCGGCGGATGCTGCCGTTGGAGGAGCGGGCGCTGCTGTTGGAGGCACGGGCGTCTCCGTTGGAGGAGCGGCTGCAAGCGGCTGAGAGGTCGAGGTGGGGGACGCGGCCGGAGGCGCGGAGCCGGCCTCGGACGTGATGGTAACGTCGCCTCCGCAGGCGGCGACCACGGCTAAGAGAGCAGCGATCAGCAGGATCGATCCCAGTATTCTCATCGGCCTTTCAGCTATGCCTCTATGCCTCCGTCTCAGACAGCCGCACGGTCATTCTGTTGGCCGGAACGTCTACCTCGAGGACGTACTGCTCGGTGGCCGGGACCAGCGCCTCGCCGCCGTCGATGGCGGCGATCTCGTACACGTCCGCATCTCCGGCAGGGAGGATTCGCCTGACCGTACCCAGACGCCGTCCATCCTCAGTGTACGCCTCCATGTCTATGATATGGAAGTGGTAGTAGGAGCCGGACGGGAGAGTCGCGAGACTCTCTTGAGGGACCGTAAGAAGCTGTCCTCTCGCCGCTTCGGCAGCCGTCCGATCTTCAATGACGTCGAGCTTCACTATCAACGTTCCCTTGGATGGACGGGCGCGGGATGGACGGGCGCGCTCGATACGTGACGGCGCACCATCCAGATGCACGGTGTTGCCGGGAGCGAACCGGTCAGGAGTATCGGTGGCCGACCTCACCTTGACGTCTCCCTGGACTCCCCAGGCGCCAAGCACGTGTCCGACGATGACGTGGTCCTCCGGGGGCCGTGAGGTACGACGGGATGGCGGAGCGGTGGTCGCAGCAGCAGGCATGTCGCCCGGTTATACGATCTCCAGCACAGCGCGGATGCCCTGTTTGACCGCTGCGACGCGAATGAGGACGCGGATCGACTGCGCGACGCGTCCCTGCCGGCCGATCACCTTGCCCTTGTCGTCGGGGGCCACCTCCAGCCTGAGGAGGAGCCTGCCGTCACGCCCTTCCTCTTCCGTGACCTTCACCTCCTCGGGATGGGAGGCGATCGACTTTGCGATGTACTCAACCAGCTCTTTCATGTTTCGCTCGGACTCTCCGGAGCGTCATCAGGTCTGTCCAGCATTCGGCGCACCGCCTCAGAGGGCTGGGCGCCCTGCGCTATCCACCCACGAGCCTTCTCGCGGTCCAGCACGATGGTGGGAGGGTCGGTGCGTGGATTGTAGTGGCCCAGGTGGTCGACGAACGCTCCGTCTCGCGCGGCCCTCGAGTCCGCGACCACTATCCTGAAGCTTGGCTCGTTCTTGGCTCCAACTCGTCTCAGTCTTATTCTCAGCATCTCACCTTTCTCTGTGATCTCTGGTCGTACCAAGTCTGTCGTCGGAGACGCTACCGGGCGGCGTCCCTGGCCTTGCCAAGCATCTTTATGAGTCGTGACTTGCGACGGGATGTGTTGTTACGGTGCAGAACACCCTTTTGGGCGGCCTTGTCCAAGGAGACGATAGCGGGATCCAGCGCCTGCTCCGCCCCGTCCAGGTCATCGGCTGCGATCAGGCGGCGCACCCTGGTCACCGCCGACTTGGCTCTGGTGCGCAGGGGAGCGTTCCGCTGACGACGCCTTTCCGATACTCGGGCCGACTTGGCACTGGGCAATTCGATACCTCCGGTAGCTTCGCGAGCCTCAGGACTGCGTCCTGGAGACACTTATGACGCCCTTGACGCCCTCCAGCCGAGAGCACAGGCGATATAGCTGGTCGATTCCGTCGATGTAGACCGTCAGCGAGATCATGCTCATCTCGTCGTACTCTTCCGACACACAGGAGGCTATGTTAACACTCTCGCCGGAGACAAGGGAGGTCACGTCTCCCAGCAGCCCCACCCTGTCCCATGCCTCGATCCGGATCCGAACGGGGTAGAGTGTCTGCGCCTTGCGCCAGCCGAGATCTATCAGGCGGTCGGCGTCGGTCTCATTCAGGATCTCCTGGCAGGTCTTGCGGTGGACGGTCACCGTGTTGTCGCGTGTCACGACGCCGATGATCTGCTCTCCCTGAATCGGGCTGCAGCATGGCGCCATCCTGGTCGGCAGATCGCCCACTCCCTGCACCTGAGTCCCCGATGCCGGACCGGCCATCCGCGGGCCGGACTGCTCCTGCGGTGTAACTGCGTGCGAAGAGAGCCTCTCCACAACCTGCGAGACGGTTATAGTACCGTTTCCGAGCGCGGTGAATAGCTGCGCGGTCGTGTCGAAGTTCATGAGCTTTGCGACGTCGAGGTCATCTATCGTCATGTTGAGGCGTCTTACCTGCTTCTGGAACAGGTCGGCGCCTCGCTGTAGGTTGGTTCTCCTCTCCTGTCGGTTGAACCACTGTCGCACGCTGGCTCTCGCCGAGGTCGTCCTGAGGTAGCCGCTCTCCGGGTTCAGCCAGTCGAGACTGGGGCCATGCACCGTCTTGCTGGTGAGGATCTGCACCGTGTCGCCGTTCTGCAGGGTGGAGTGGAGTGGCACCAGCTTGTCGTTGACCTTGGCTCCGATGCAGCGGTGGCCGATATCGGTGTGTATCCTGTAGGCGAAGTCGAGTACGGTAGCGCCGGCGGGAAGCTCCTTCAGATCGCCCTTCGGCGTATAGACGAACACCTGGTTCTTGAAGACGTCGGTCTTGAACGACTCGACGAACTCCTCCGCGCCGGGAACCTCCCGCTGCCAGTCCAGAAGCTGCCGCAGCCAGGTCATCTTAGCATCGAAACGCGCGTCCGCTTCGACCCCTTCCTTGTAGAGCCAGTGTGCTGCGACACCGTACTCGGCGAGCCGGTGCATCTCGTGGGTCCTCACCTGGACCTCGACCGGGAAGGCGTCCTGGCACAGCACCGTGGTGTGCAGCGACTGGTAGAGGTTGTCTTTCGGATTGGCGATGTAGTCGTCGAACTGTCCGGGGATCGGATGCCATCTCCCATGGACCACGCCCAGGGCGGCGTAGCAGTCCTGGACCTCGTTGACGAGCACGCGCAGGGCAAAGAGGTCGTAGATCTCGCCGATCTCCTTGTTCTGGGCGGCGTACGAGGCGATCTTCTTGTGGATGCTGTAGATGTGCTTTGGGCGGCCGGTGACCTCCGCGTCGATTCCGGCATCGTCTAGAGCCTCCTGGAGCGATCTCATTACCCTGTCGACGTACTCCTCGCGCTCACTCCTCCTGCTGCTGAGCAGCGCGGAGATCTCGTGGTACGCCTCCGGGTTGAGGTGCTGGAACGCCAGGTCTTCGAGGCGCCACTTGAGCTCCCATATTCCCAGACGGTGGGCGATCGGGGCGTAGATCTCGAGTGTCTCCCTGGCGATCGCGGTCCGCCTATCGGGAGGTAGGGGTGAGAGGGTCCTCATGTTGTGCAGACGGTCCGCGAGCTTGATCAGGACGATCCTGACGTCTTCGGCTATCGACAGGAGCATCTTGCGGAGGCTCTCGGCCCTGGCGCGCTCCTCCTCGGTGCTGAGCTGCCGGGGTCTGTCCGACTGTTCGGGCATCAGCTCGGTGCGTGTGAGCTTCGTGACGCCCTCGACGAGCCGCGTCACCTCTGCCCCGAACCGCTCCTCGAGCTCCTCACGCGCGATGTTACAGTCCTCCATCACGTCGTGGAGCAGCGCCGCGGCCAGAGCGTTGGCGTCGAGCCTCAGCCCGGCCAGGAACTCTGCCGTCTGAAGAGGGTGCTCGATGAACGGCTCGCCGGACAGCCTGAACTGTCCGTTGTGGGCCTCCTGCGCGAAGCGGTAGGCGTCGGTGACGACCTCCAGCCTCTCTTCGGGCAGGTACTCTCGGGCTCTGGCTATCAGGGTTTCCAAGACGGGAGACTCTGTCAGGGAGGGGGCGCTGCGCTGCGGGGTTCTTGGTAAGGGACCACGACGGCATCGGTTCGTGCGGTGTTCTACGAATAACAAGTATAGCCGACGTGTCCGGCTCCCGCAATTTGGGCTTCGCCTCGGCGGAGCGACGTGTTGGTGTTCGAGAACGCGCGGGGGACCCCCATCTCAATCTTCCCCCGCAGACGGGGGAAGAGGAAAGACATGGGCTTCCCCCGCAGACGGGGGAAGAGGAAAGACATGGGCGCCAGGGAGGATGGTCCGGTCAATCTTTCCCCCGCGGAGCCGGGGGAAGAGGAGGCGGTGTCCTGCTCGTGACTGCTGAGAGGGTATCTCTCAAACTATCTGCAACGGAGGCCTGGTGTGGCCGACGGGTCTCGATCAGGGCGGGATGCCGCAGTCCCATCCGAGGTCAATGCCCTTTGCGATGGCCTTGCGCTCCCACTTGCTGAGTCCGATGCGGCGGCCGGGCCTGGACTCGTAGTCGTCCGGGGGATCAGGGGGGCCTTGGTGGCGCTCTGGTGGGGAGCAGGATGCGGACGAGACGCCCGCGCTCCCAGTGGCGGGCCCACCTTCCTTCTCCCGGCACTCCTCTTCGTCCTGTTCCTCGTCATCGAGGCGGCGGCGCTCGGCCTCGGCTCGAAGCCGGGCCTCGTACCGGGCGCGGAGGGCTTCGAACCTGGGCCTGTAGGGCTCGTCCTCGGCCTCAGCTCGAACGCCGGCCTCGCGCCGGGCGCGGCCGGCTTCGGAGCTGGGCCTGTTGTAGGGGCGGGGACCGTGGTCGTCGGCGGCCGCGTCGTCGAAGCCGCGGCGAATGAGCGCCTTCAGGTCGACCCGGTGGTACGGCTTGAAGCCGGGGAAGAGCTTGTCTATGAGCTTCATGGCGTCCTGGAGGGAGAGTCCGGGACGCCCGGGGTCGATCTCCCTGGAGTAGGCCCGGGCGGCGAGGTGCTTTGCGGCCCTGATCCAGTGGTGTGGCTTGAAGTCGCTCAGCTCGCCCCTGACGACGGCGGTGAGGAAGTCGGCCATCTTCCTGCCCTTGTCGGTCTTCTGCCTGACGAGGGTCGGGAGGCGGTAGAGGGTCTCCTCGGAGAGGGTGATGACGGGACGCCCGGGCGTCCCGGCGTTCGCGGTCCTCGGCGAGTTTGGCGCGGCGGGCATGGGCGTCGACGCGGGAACTGCGCCGGCCGACGGGATGATCGAGGCCTGATCGACGGCGAGCCTTCCGAAGCCTATGGCGTCGAGTAGGAGCTGTGCGTCGAGGCGCTCGTAGGGCTTTGCGCCTACGGAGTCGTCCTCCATGATCCTGATGAGGCAGTCGACGATGGCTTCGCCGTCGCCGGTGACCCGGCGGATGTATTCGGCGTACTCGTCGACGTCATCTGCGAGCTCGTTGTCGGCGGTGGCTAGGGTCGGCGCGGAGCCCATGAGTCCTCCGAAGGGGCGTTGTATAATTCTATTATGGGGCATTAGAACATATATGTCAAGAGGGGGAGGGAAGGAAAAAGGGCCCCCATCTCAATCTTCCCCCGCGGACGGGGGAAGAGGTAAGAGTTTCCCCGCGGACGGGGGAAGAGGTAAGAGGCTTCTCTCCGTCCCGCCAACCTACCCGCATCTCTCACGGAGTCTGAACAGTTACCTTTGATCCGGGACGACTGCTGAATTCGGTGTTGCGATATATAATACTTGGTGAGCAGGCGGATGCCTGTCGATGCGGCGCATGGGGCTCATGCGTCCGAATCCTCCCTTTGGAGATTAGATTGTCATTTCAGCTGCCAAGAGGCACCTTCGACATCCTGCCGGACGAGCAGTGTTACTGGCGGCGCTTCCATTCCGCCGCGGAGCAGACGGCGGAGCGCTTCGGATACAGGCGCATAGACACGCCGGTGTTCGAGGACGCGGGCCTCTTCGTGAGGGGGATCGGCGAAGTGACCGACATCGTCGAAAAGGAGACGTACACCTTCGAAGACAGGGGCGGAGACCTCCTGACGCTGCGCCCCGAGGGTACGGCTCCTGTTTGCAGGGCGTTTCTCGAGCACGGAATGCACAACCTACCTCAGCCGGTACGTCTCTACTATCTATGCCCGGTGTTCCGGTACGAACGCCCGCAGTCAGGGAGATACCGTCAGCACCACCAGTTCGGGATCGAGGCGTTCGGCGACGCCGACGCGTCGGTCGACGCCGAGGTGATCGAGGTAGCATGGCGGCTACTGGAGGGGATCGGACTCACCGGCCTCAGCCTTGGGATCAACAGCATCGGAGACTCGGAGTGCAGGCCCGGCTACATCGACGCGCTCAAACGGCACTACGGGGGCCAGACCGACCGGATATGCGAAGACTGCACGAGGCGACTCGAGCAGAACCCGCTGCGCCTTCTCGACTGCAAGCAGGAGGCGTGCCAGCAGGTGATCGATCCGGCGCCCAAGGCGGCCGACCATCTCTGTGACAGATGCCGCGGCCACTGGTACAGCCTGCAGGAGTACCTGACCGCGTTGGGACTGTCGTACGAGGTCGACCACCGGCTGGTGCGCGGCTTCGACTACTACACGCGGACGGTGTTCGAGATCACACCACCGCTCGAAGGCAGGCAGAGCACCATAGCCGGCGGCGGGAGGTACGACGGGCTGATCGAGCAGCTGGGGGGGCGGCCCACGCCCGGCATAGGGTTCGGGATGGGTATCGAGCGCGTGATAGGCAACCTCAAAGAGAGCGATGCCAGCAAGCCCGTGAAGAAGGACGCCAAGGTGCTGATCGCACATGCCGGAGACGGCGTCCGGCAGCGGGCATTGGTGCTGGCGTCGGTGATGCGGCAGTCGGGCGTGAGCGCGATCCTCGCCTCCGGCAGCAGAAGTCTCCGCAGCCAGCTACGGTATGCCTCTTCGATAGAGGCGACGCACGCCATCATCGTCGGAGAGGAGGAGCTGCAGAGAGGGGTGGTAACGCTTCGAGATATGGCGCGAGGGGAGCAGCGGGAGGTCGATGGACAGGCCGACGCCCTGGCGCGCGCGGTGAGGGCCTGACGGGCGATGCTGGAGAGGCTGGAAGCGGTCGAGAGGCGGTACGAGGAGATCGACGGGCTCCTTGCCGATCCCGAATTGTCGGCCGACTACACGCGCATCCAGAGCCTAGTGCGGGAACAGGCGTCGATCAGGAACATGGTCGTGCTGGCGAGGGAGTACCGTGAGACCTTACGGCAGCTGGATGAGGTGAGCTCGCTGCTTCTGGACGAGTCGGATGAGGAGCTGGCCGAGCTCGCGAGGGAGGAGCTTGCGGGGCTGGAGAACAGGAGGGAGAGGGCCGAGGAGGAGCTGACGCGGACCCTGCTTCCCAAGGACCCGAACGACCAGAAGAACGTCATTCTAGAAATAAGGGCCGGGACGGGTGGGGAGGAGGCCGGCCTCTTTGCCGCAGATCTGTTCAGGATGTACACCCGGTACGCCCAGCGCAAGGGTTGGAGGACGGAGGTGGTCGACACCAACGAGACCGGCATCGGAGGCATCCGGGAGGTAGTTCTCCAGGTGAAGGGCGTGGGCGCCTACAGCCGTCTCAAGCACGAGAGCGGCACCCACCGGGTCCAGCGCATCCCCGTCACAGAGTCCAGCGGACGCATCCACACCTCGGCCAGCACGGTCGCCGTTCTTCCCGAGGCGGCGGAGGTGGACGTCGAGGTGAGGCCGGACGACCTACAGATCGACATCTTCCACTCGAGCGGACATGGCGGCCAGAACGTCCAGAAGGTGGCGACTGCGGTGCGGATCACGCATACCCCCACGGGCATCGTCGCCGTGTGTCAAGACGAGCGCTCCCAGCTGAAGAACAAGGAGAAGGCGATGGCCGTGCTCCGGTCCCGCCTGCTTGCCAGGGAGGTGCAACGTCAGCGAGACGAGGTAAGCGCGAACCGCCGGTCCCAGGTTGGGAGCGGGGACCGCTCGGAGAGGGTGCGCACCTACAACTTCCCCCAGAACAGGGTCACCGACCACCGCATCTCGCTCACCAGCCACAACCTCGAACAGGTGCTTGACGGCGACCTCGACCAGTTCATCGGCGGCCTGATCGAGCGCGAACAGGCTCAGCTGCTGGAGGAGGCTATCTCCTGACATTCGCAGAATGGCTTGCCGTTGCAGCCGGGCGACTGTCGGAGGCCGGGATCGATGACGCCCGACTGGAGGCCGAGGTACTGATCCGGCACGCGGCGGGGATGGACCGCGCCTCACTGTATGCGTCGATGAGGGAGGAGCTTCCGGAACCGGCCGCGAGACAGTTGGGCGACCTGCTCAGGCGGCGTACAGCCAGGGAACCGCTCGCGTACATCACCGGTCACCGGGAGTTCTTCGGGATCGACCTAGAGGTCGGCCCCGCCGTGCTGATACCCAGACAGGAGACCGAACTGCTGGTCGAGCGCGCAATCGATTTTTGCTCCTCTCTCGGACCGGCGGCGCCGCCGCTGATCGCCGACATCGGAACGGGCAGCGGCGCGATAGCGGTCGCCATCGCCCTTCACGCGCCTCGTGCGACCGTGTACGCGACGGACATCAGCCGCGAGGCCCTCGCCACGGCGGATAAGAACAGGCGCAGACACGGATTGGAGGGCAGGGTCCACCTGCGCCGGGGCGACCTTCTCTACGCCCTGCCTCATCCGGTCGATCTGGTGGTCTCCAATCCTCCGTACATTCCTACAGGCGACATCTCTTATCTCGCCCCGGAGGTACAGCGTGAGCCGCGTTCATCGCTCGACGGCGGCGTCGACGGGCTCGGCGTGGTGAGGCGTCTACTGGCCCAGACGCCCGGCCGGCTTCGTCCAGGCGGGCGCGTGATCGTGGAGATATCCCCTGAGCAGCTTGACTTGGTGTCAGCCTTAGCCAGAAGGTGTGCCCCTTACGGAGAGGTGGGCTTCCACAGGGACATGCTCGGGCTGGCTCGCGCGGTCGAGTTGTCGCCTCTCCACCTGTTCGGGACAGAGGCGGGCCGCGGGTCTATTCGAGGCTTAGCTGGAAGTGCTTGCCCTCGGTCTTGATCGCCGGCGCGACGATCATCTCGGCGCTGTGCATGTCACGGATGTTCAGGGCCCCGATCATCCCCATGCAGACCCTGAGCGCTCCGATGAGGTTCTGGCTACCGTCCGTCACCGAGGTCGGGCCGAACAGCACCTGCTCCAGAGTGCCCTTGACACCCATCTCGATACGGGTGCCTCTCGGCAGGGTGGGGTCAGGCGCCGCCATTCCCCAGTTGTTGCCCTTGCCGGGCGCCTCGGCAGTCTGCGCGAGAGGGGTGCCGAGCATGGCCGCATCGGCGCCCGCGACCAGCGCCTTGCACAGGTCGCCCCCCGTTCTGATGCCGCCGTCGATGATGATGGGTACGTACCGGCCGGTACGGCTGTGGTACTCCTCCCGGGCGGCTGCGCAGTCCATCGTCGCCGTCACCTGCGGGACGCCGACGCCGGTCACCTCGCGCGTCGTGCAGGCGGCTCCGGGGCCGACTCCTACCAGCACGCCGTGGATGCCGGTCTCCATTAGCTCGAGCGCCACGTCGTACGAGACGCAGTTGCCCACGATCACCGGCACGTCGACCATCTCGAGAAGCTCGGGGAAGCGGAGCCCCCGGGCGCTTCTGGAGATGTGCCTCGTGGTGGTGACCGTCGACTGAACGACGACCATATCGGCGCCGGCCTCCGCAGCTGCCGGCGCGAGACGCTTGGTGCTTGCCGGAGTAACAGAGACGGCGCACGCGGCGCCGTCTTCCTTGATCTCCTCTATTCTCTCTCCCATCAACCGCTCGTCGATGGGAGCCGAGTATATCTTCTGGAGGAGCCCGGTCACCTCCTCCCGGGGAGCACTGACGATGCGGTCCAGCACCTCCCCCGCGTCCCGGTATCTCGTCTGCACCCCTTCAAGATTCATGACCCCCAAGCCGCCGTAGTCGTGCATCCTGGCCGCGAACTTCGGGGACACGACCGCATCCATGGCGGAGGCGAGGACTGGAATCGAGAGGCTGACACCGTCGACCGAGAAGCCCGTCTCGGTCATGTCCGGATTGATGGTCACGTCGCCGGGGACGATGGCCACCTCATCGAAGCCGAATGTTCGCCTGAGCTCTCTAAAAGGGGATGCCGCCATAGAATACCTCGGGGGAGAGATTGCGAGGATATTAGCAAAGGACTTTCAGCATGGTCAAGGCGGCGGGGCGGTGTGCAATAATGAGCCGGAAGGCCCACTATCCAGATGGACGGGGCGTGTCTTGGGTGCGCTAGAGAGCTCGATAAGAGAGTACGCCGAGCAGCTCGGATTCGACATCGTGGGCTTTACGTCGGCGCGCCCCTTCGCGCGCGACGAGAGAGCCGCGGTGGAGCGCATCAGGGAGGGGCTGATGGATGGGCTGCCGTGGTACACCGAGGAGCGGGTCCGGCGCGCCACCCACCCCAAGAGGCTGCTGCCGGGCGCCAGATCTGTCATATCGCTGGCGATGAGCTACCTCTCAGGCGAACGTGAACCGGACGGAGAGGGGATGCGTGGGAAGATCGCCCGGTACGCATGGGGCGACGACTACCATCAGCTGATCAAGGCTCGTCTCCGCCGCTTCGCGGAGGGACTGGAGGAGCGGGCGGGACGACCGGTGAGAACGAGGCTGTTCGTCGACGACGGCCCGATGAACGACCGCGCAGCGGCGGAGCGTGCCGGAGTCGGCTGGTTCGGCAAGAACACCAACATCCTGACGACGAGTCACGGCTCATGGGTCTTCCTCGGCCAGGTCATCACCGACCTGGAGCTTCAGCCCGACGCCCCGCTGCTGAAAAACTGCGGCGAGTGCGTCCGATGCATCGAAGCGTGTCCGACCGGGGCGATCGTCGCGCCGTACGTGGTCGACAACCGGCGTTGCATATCCTTCCTGACGATCGAGTTGCGGGGGGCCATACCGATGGAGATGCGCCCGCTGGTCGGCGACTGGATATTCGGATGCGACATATGCCAGGATGTCTGTCCGGTCAACTCGGACGTCCGCCGGAGCCTGGAGCCGGCGTTCCGGCAGCGCCACGACTTCGCGGCGCCCGACCTGCTGCCGCTACTTGAGCTGGACGACGAGGGATTCAGAGAGCGCTTCCGAAACAGTCCCGTCAAGAGGACCAAGCGCGTCGGCCTTCTGCGCAACGTGTGCGTCGCCCTCGGAAACATCGGAGACCGCAAGGCCGTTCCGGCGCTGGCCCGGACGCTTCGGACGGCCGATCCGATGGTCAGACGGCACGCGGCGTGGGCGCTCGGACGCATCGGCGGAGCGCAGGCGGTCGACGCGCTCTCATCCGCCATCCACGTCCAGACCGACCCGGAGGTGCTTGGCGAGATAGAGAGCGCGCTGGGAGAGGCCGAAGCGGCGCTCTCCGGCGCGTAGGCATGGCAGGACGGATATTCCTCGCGAACGTCGGCGCAAACGCCGCGCACCCCTTCTACAGCCCGGTCTTCCCGGACGGCACCTTCGAATTTCTTCCTATTCCTGAAGACCGGGACCTGCCCGGCGGCCATGCCGTAAGGTACGGGCGTCTTACGTCCTTCTACGACACCTCCGTCTCCATATCCCGCTTCGTTCCCAGGCGGCTGTGGGAATGGCCCGCACACGCCGATCCTGAGTTCGACACCTTCACCTACGGAGACAACTGCGAGACCAGTCCCAGGGCCGCCTCGCTGAAAAGGATGGAGGTTGGCGACTTCCTGCTCTTCATCGCCCGCCTCGTCACGGCCCCATACCCTGGCGAGGGCGCCGTCGCCGAGTTTTCTCAGCGACCGGGCTTCTATCTGATCGGCTATCTGGAGGTTGAGGAGGTGCTCAGGGACGTCCGCTCCCGACCGAGCCCGGACGTGCTCGACCGCTTCGGGGCCAACGCGCACGTGCTGCGCGGCCTCTCCGGCCCCGATCTGTGGGACCGCTTCTGGGTGTTTCGAGGATCGGAACGGTCGAGGAGGTTTCGACGCGCCGTCCCGGTGACCAGGGAGCTGGCAGACCGCGTCTTCGCCGCGGCGGACGGATCGCCGTGGAGGTGGGACGGGAAGAGGACCGATCTGCAGGTGATCGGCTCCTATACGCGAAGCTGCCGATGTGTGATCGACCCTTCGCTCGACGGATACGCCAGCCGTCGAGCCAAGCTGCTCTGGGAGTGGGTAGAGCGTCACGCGGGATAGGCGGCCTGTCATAACGACAAGCCGAAGATCGGAGTTCCGGGTCTGTCTTCATATTTTCTTAAAATCCTGCGTCTACTGTGTCTGCATCGCCAATGCCACCACAGGAGGTTTCCTATGCGCATCACCATTCTGTTGGTATCCACGGTCTTGGTACTGAGCATGATCTTCGTTATAGCTTGTGGAGGCTCGGGCGAGGACCGCTCCGGTGACGCCGAAGCCGTCACGGCCCAGTCGGCAGCGAGCAGCGTGGAGGCCGGCGCCGTCTCTGCCCCCTTGATTCCTGCCGTCTCCGGCCTCACACTCGAGACGCCACCGGCGAGCCCGCCTCCGGCGTCGGAGATCATCGCCGCCCTGGACGTACAGGAGATAGTTGCCGCCTTCGAGGAGGCGCTGGGTGATATATACTCCACGGTCCTTCCCTCAGTCGTACAGGTGAAGGTGAGACACAGTCACCCTGTCGAGGGGCAGTCCAACGCTCCGCGTCAACTCCCGTTCGTGCCGTCGGAAGGGTCGGGCTTCGTCTGGAGCGCCGACGGCCACATCGTGACGAACGAACACGTTGTCGAATCGGCGGAGCATGTAGCGGTGGTCTTCGCCGACGGGTCGGAATACGAGGCCACCGTGCTCGGCACGGACCCCGATTCTGACCTCGCCGTGCTGCTCATCGAGTCGCCGCCCGACGATCTGAAGGCGGTCACACTCGGCGACAGCGATACGTTGTCCGTGGGGCAGACCGCCATAGCCATTGGTAGCCCCTTCGGGCAGGAGTTCTCGATGACGACGGGGATCGTAAGCGCGCTGGGCCGGACCATTCGGAGCACGGCCGGCAACTATTCCAACCCGGAGATCATCCAGACCGACGCGCCGATCAACCCGGGTAACTCGGGCGGGCCGCTGCTCGACAGGTTCGGGCAGGTCATTGGCATCAACGCCCAGATCGCGAGCAGGTCGGGTAGCAACGCCGGAGTCGGCTTCGCCGTCCCGATAAATACGGCAAGAAGAGTGGTGCCGGAGCTGATCTCGAACGGCTCCTACAGGTACGCCTATCTGGGGATCAGCGGGGCGTCACTGACTTCCGAGCTCGCCGCGGCCAACAGTCTGCCGAAGGATACCCGAGGCGTACTGGTCATCGGAGTGGCTCCTGACGGCCCGGCTGAGCAGTTCGGGGTAATGGGAAGCGCAGACACCGAAGAGATAGACGGCGTCACCTACCCGGTGGGCGGTGACGTGATAACCGCGATAGACGGCGTCTCCGTCGATGGCATGGACGATCTTGTAGCCCACCTCGTCGAGAACAACAGGCCCGGCCAGACGGTGACGCTGGATATACTCACCTTGAACGGCGTCAGGACCACAGATGTTATGCTTGGCGAACGGCCGCAGAGGACCACCTCGTAGCCGATACTCCCGGTCCGGGAGGGGAAGACCATGCGTCTCGGCCTCATCATCGCCGGTTCGGTAGCGGGGGTGGTCCTGCTGCTGGCCGCCGCCGCGATAGTCTTCGGCCTCGTCATTCGAGGCGGAGGGGAGAGCGGAAAGCTCTCCCTGCCGCCGGCGCCAACTGCCGCGCCGACTACCGCTCCGGCCGCGCAGCAGCAGCCTGCGGCGACGTCGGAGAAGCCGGCGGCCGCAGGCGTCGCCGTAACCTACGTGGTCGGAGAGGGATCCGAGATAACCTTCACCGTCCGGGAGGAGCTCGTGCGGATTCCCACTCCCTTCGACGCCGTCGTCCGATCGGAGACCCTCTCCGGGGAGATCGACCTCGCGGGAGGACGGTCGACCGTCACCATCGATCTGCACAGCCTGCACAGCGACGAGCAGTTCCGCGACCGGTATATCCGCAACGTGATGTTCCCGAGCTCGCCGACGGCCGCCTTCACCGTCGACGGTATCGACGAGGTGATCGAGAGTCTCGCCGCTGGCGATACGATGATGCGCACCGTCGAAGGGGTGTTGAGCATCAGAGGTATAGAGGCGCCGCTGGTGTTCGAGGTAGAGGCGAGGCTGGACGGGGAGGTGCTGCACGTTCTCGGACGGACGACCTTCACCTGGGAGCAGCTCGAGATTCCGGCGCCTACGGCGAGATCCGTCGTATCGCTCGCCGACGAGGTGAGGGTCGAGGTGCTGCTCCAGGCGACGCCGGGCGCGCCGTGAGCCTGCTTGACACGCCGGGATCGACAATCTAGCTTTTGGCGATCATAGACGCGACCGTACCGAAGGGAGCTCTTGGATGACAAGCCTCTCGACACCGCCCTTGGCGAACCGTCCCGCGGCGATGGGCGTGAACGGAATGGTCACCTCCGCTCATCCCCTCGCCTCTCTGGCGGGACAGAGGATGCTGATGGAGGGAGGCAACGCCTTCGATGCCGCCGTGGCCACGGCGGCGGCACTCAACGTCGTCGAGCCCTACATGTCCGGCGCCGGAGGGGTGGGCGTCGCTCTGGCGCACGTCGGCGCCGAGGGACGGGTCCGCGCCCTCAACTTCTCGGGCAGGGCGCCGCGTTCCGCCACCCACGACCGTTTCACCGACGACACCAAGCAGACCGGCATCCTCGCGCCTCTGGTGCCCGGCAACGTCGCCGGGTGGCTCACTCTCCACGAGACCTACGGGGCGCTCGACAGGGAGCGCGTGTTTCGTCCGGCCATCGACTACGCCGACGGTGGATTCCCGGTCACTCACCTGAACAGCCGCATCATGGCCAGCAGCGCAGCCAGGCTTTCCACCTACCCGTCCGGATCGATCATATTGGACGGGAATGGAAAGACCCCGGCGCCCGGAGCCCGTCTCCGGATGCCGCAGCTTGCGAAGTCGCTGCGACAGATAGCGGTGGGCGGAAAGGAGACCTTCTACCGAGGTGAGCTGGCACAGAGGCTCGTGGCGGGCAACCAGGCCATGGGCGGGCTGTACACGCTCGACGACCTCGCCGACTACGAGGCCGAATGGCAGGAGCCGATAGGTATCGACTACCGGGGCTACAGGGTGTATACCACGCCTCCCAACTCCAGCGGCTTTCAGGTGCTAGAGACGCTGAAGATCATGGAGGGGTTCGAGGGGACGGACATCATCTTTCAGCATCCGGTGACCCTCCACCTGCTCATGGAGGCGATCAAGCTGGCGGTTACCGACAGGATCAGATATGGGGGCGACCCCGACCAAGTTCACACTCCGCTCGACGGGCTGCTCTCCGACGCCTACGCCGAAAAGCAGAGAGGCCGCATCAGCCGCGAACAGGTCTCCGTCGTATCGGGCGAGCACTTCACACGGCAGATTCCGACGGGATCGCTTCTCGCGGGTAGTCCTGACGAGTTCGACGGGGGAATGACGACGCACTTCGCCACGGCCGACAGGGACGGCAACGTCGTGACGGTAACTCAGACCCTGGGAGGCGGGTTCGGGTGCGCCGTCGCCCCCGGCGACACGGGCATCTTCCTGAACAACATGTCGTTCTGGTTCGATCTAGAGGAGGGGAGCCCGAACCTGATCGGGCCGGGCAAGCGGGTCGACTTCTGTCTGGCGCCGACACAGACCCTGAGGGACGGCAAGTTCTTCCTCAGCATCGGCACGCCCGGCGGATGGGGAATCCTGCAGACGACAGCCCAGTTCCTGATGCACGTCCTAGACTACGGGATGAACGTGCAGGCGGCCATCGAGGCCCCGCGCTTCCGCTGCATCGAGGGACGACGGGTCGAGATGGAGGAGCGCTTCCCGACTCAAGTGCGGCGCGCGCTTGAGGATATGGGACATGATGTCGGAGTCGTCGAGGCGTTCTCCATGTCGGTCGGCGGCTGCCACGGCATACAGATCGACTCTCGCGAGGGCGTGTTCCAAGGAGGAGCCGACCCTCGCCGCGACGGATTCGCAATAGGATGGTAAGCCTTACGTACGGGAGGGAATCCAACCATGCCTAGCGATGCGTATACCCGGATGACGACCCTCAGTCCGCGTCCAGACCAGCAGGGGCGTGGCGTGGGGGACGAAAGGCCTGACAGCAGGGGCGAAGAGCCCGATAACAAGGAGTTGATGGCCCTGATCGTCGAACAGAACAGCGGGGCCCTGGAGACTCTCTACGACCGTTACGCCGGAGGAGTCTACTCGCTTGCGTTACGGATGCTGAGGGACCCAGGAGCGGCGCAAGAGGTCACCCAGGACGCCTTCTTCAGCGTATGGAGGCGTGCATCCAGCTACAAGCCATCCAGGGGCAGCGTCACGGCATGGCTCTTCAGCATAGCCCACAACAGGGCGATCGACGAGCTTCGCCGCCGCAGAGGGGATATCCATCTGCAGTACGGTGTGGACCTCACTAACAAGCCGTCGGACGGCCGCGACGACCCGGTCGACTTCGCCACGGCTCAGTTCCAGCGAGGACGGATCAAGGACGCGCTCGAGACGCTGCGGCCGGAGCAGCGTGAGGTCGTTCTGCTGGCCTACTACGGAGGCCTCACGCACTCCGAGATATCCCAGTACCTCGAGCAGCCGCTGGGGACCGTGAAGACGAGGATGCGTCTGGGGCTGAAGAGGCTGAGGGAGTTCCTGCAACCGCGTACTCAGGAGTTCGCCGAGTATGGAGTGTAACGAGGCCGCGGGCCTGCTCGGGCCGTACGCGCTCAATGCCCTCGACGCGGAGGAGCGCATACAGGTAGAGTCCCACGTGGAGAGATGCGGCGACTGTCTCCTCAAGTTCCAAGAGGAGAGAGAGGTGATGGTGAGCCTCGCGTTTGCCGTTCCGCAGAGGCGCGTCCCCGCAGATGTAAAACGGCGACTTATGGCTAGGATAGATGCCGGCCGGGCGCGGGGACTCAACGCACGATGGGCCGGCTGGGCCAGTGGCGTGGAGCGAGTCCTGTCGACTCTCCTGCGCGGCGTGGTTCCGCACACGGGCAAGGCCATAACCGCTTTCATCGTGGTGGTGGTGGTGTTCGGCGGCATATGGTTCAACAACCGACTCAACGATCTCTCCGCCACGAGCGCAGAGCTGGGCGGCGAGATAGAGAGCATGGCGGTGCGGGAGGCCGAGGTCAAGACGATGGTCGCCAACCAGCGGTATTTCAGCTCCGTGTCCGCGTCACCCGGAGTATCGGTCAATCTGCTACGAGGTACGGAGAGAACCACCGACGCGTGGGGGATGTTGACGTGCTGCGCCGTCTCCGACAGCGGACTCGTCGCCCTGCTGGGCGTATTCAATCTTCCCCCCCTCCCCACCGGCCAGGTCTACCAGACCTGGCTCATCAGAAACGGTCAGAGACATCCCGGAAGCCAGTTCAGCGTGGACTCGACCGGCTACGGTCAGATCGTGATCATCCCGCAGACGATTCTACCGGAGTTCGATCCGGTGAGCATATACGTCCCATTCAACGAGTTTGACGCGATAGGGATCACGGTCGAACCCTCCGGGACAGCCGTTATGCAGGGCGACCTCTAAGACCGTTCCAAACCGCTGCGCCAAGGGACCAAGCTCGCTTTGCACGCCTGTGAAAGAGGCCCCGGTCGCTCGACACCAGGGGTCTTTCGTTTCAGGGGCGTGGGCCGTCTACTTGGCGGGCCCGCCATGCCGAAGGGAGCGGCTGCCGCTCTAGTGGCGATGGTGGTCGCCAGCTCATACGCCTGCGGCAGCGGCTCAGGACCTGAGGTCGAGGCTCAGCCTCCGACACCTGTTCCGACGCCCACTCCGATCGATCCGGCCGTACTTCTCCAGCGGATGGGCGCCGCCATGGAGGATGTCTCATCCTTCGAGTTCCTGCTCGACCACGAGTCGGGGGGTACGGTAATCATGCCCAATATCGTGATGACCGAGATCGAGGGCCAGGTGATCAGGCCCGACAGACTCTCGGTCGGGTTCAAGGGACGGTTCGGCAACTTCGCGATCAGGGGCCGGCTCGTCACCGTGGGTGATACGACCTACATGACGAATCCGTTGACGGATGAGTGGGAGGAGATTCCTCCAGATATTTCGCCGGTCCGCTTCTTCAACGAGTTCGCCGACATGGTATCGCAGGTCATTCCCTCCGGGGCGACGTTGGACGGCGACCTCTTCAGGGTCAAAGGGAGACTGCCCACTGAGGCCCTGGAGCCGCTAGTCGGCAGCACCATCAAAGGCGAAACCGTCGCGATCGAGCTCGCGGCCTCCACGAGTAACGCCCACATCGTTGAGGTGACGTTCGACGGGGCGGTGACGGAGGCCGAGGAGGCGGGCACTATCAGAAGGATAACCCTCTCCCGCTTCAACGAGTCGTTCTCCATCGAGCTGCCCGAATAGTCCGATTCCCCACCCAACCCGCCCAGTTGAAATGGGGGGGGGGGGAGCTCCACACCCTCCCGGTACTCGGGCTCCGGCCCTCTTGCATGGGCCTCTTACGGAGCCATAGACTCGCAAGAGGACCATGCTCCGCACCAGTACCCCGTACATAGCACTCCTTCCGGTGCTCGCCGGCGTCTTCATAGCCGCCGATGACCAGACCGTCGTCGTCACCGTGCTCCCCAGGATCATGCTGGACCTGGAGGTGCCGTTCACTGAGCTCGACCGCGCCTCATGGACAATCACCGGGTATCTTCTCGGCTACGTCTGCGCCATGCCCTTCATCGGAAGGCTGTCCGACATCCTGGGCCGGCGTCGCCTGTATCTGTGGTTCATGGCGCTGTTCATGGCCGGATCGGCCGTCGTCGCACTGACTCCAACGATCGAGTGGCTGATCGCCGCCAGGGTGTTTCAGGCGATGGCCGCGGGTGCGCTCGTTCCCATCTCGATCGCCATAGTGTCGGACCTCTTCCCGTCCGAGAAGAGGGGACTCCCCCTGGGGCTGGTCGGAGCATCGGCGGAAGCGGGCGGAGTGATCGGCCCGCTGTGGGGCGGCATAATCACCCGATACCTAGACTGGCAATGGGTCTTCTGGATCAACATTCCACTCGGTTTCGTCGTGCTCGTGGGAACACTTCTGCTGCTGACGCCCAGTCCGGTCTACCGAGCAAGGATAGACTTCGTCGGCGGTACGCTCGTCGCGGCAGCGATCGCCACCCTAACCCTGGGACTCTCCAGGATCGACGCGGGCGACGCGCTCATGGTGGTATATCTAGCAGCGTCGGGGGCGGCACTCGCGCTGTTCGTCGTCTGGCAGAGGTCGACTCCGGAACCGCTGCTGCCGCCGGCGATGTTCCGGAGCCGGATCTTCGGAGGAGCGAACGTCACACACCTTCTCATCGGCGGGGCGCTGATCATCGGGATGGTCACGATCCCACTGATGGCGAACACCGTGCTCGAGCTCACGCCGCTGGAGGGCGGCCTGCGCCTCATGAGGCTGACGGTCGCCATTCCCGTGGGCGCGGTCCTCGGCGGCCTAGCCTGCCAGCGAATGGGCTACAGCATCCCGACCATCACGGGCCTTGGATTAGCGGCCCTTGGATTCTTCTTCATGAGCAGGTGGGGGATCGACGTAGCCGACCCTGGGATGACGGTTCACCTGCTCATCGCCGGTCTCGGATTCGGCCTCGTCATCGCGCCCATCGCGCTCGCCGCGACGAACTCGGTGCGGGAGGAGCACAGAGGCGCTGCCGCCGGGCTGATCACGGCGATGCGGATGGTGGGGATGACGTTCGGGGTCGCCGCGCTGACCGCCTGGGGCACGGAACGCTTCGGCACGCTCGTCGCCGGCGTACAACTGCCGTTCAACCAGTCTTCCTCCCTATTCGAGTCTCAACTGGTGGACGCCGGGATGGTGCTGTTCAGCGACTTCTTCCTGATCGCGGTGTGCGTCTCTCTGGTAGCGATCATTCCCGCGGCCCTCATGGTGCGAGGTCCCGATAGGGATGGCGGGTGAAGCCCGCGTGGGCCGACTCGCGGACGGCTACACCTTGGAGTATTCGGGAGAGGCCACCTCAGTACCGTCTTGAAGCCGGTCGATGGTGAAGTCGCCGAACAGCAGCGGCGCCTCATCCTGAAGCACGCGCAGAACTGCGACGGCGAGCTCGCGGATCTCCCAGTCAGCGAATGGCGCAGCGCGCATCTCGATGAAGTGCCGCCACGCCCGCACATTCCCAGTTACGAATATCTTCGTCTCCGTGGCGTTGGGCAGGGCAGCCCTGGCCGCCTGCCTGACGGCCTTCCTACGGTCCCGGTTCGACGTGAACCAGTCTCGAGGGATGCTCCTGTCGAGGGCGACGACCAGCTCCGCATATCCCGAGGCCGCCGACTCCAGCGCTCTCTCAAGGGCCTCCCTGGCCTGACCGGAGTCGCCCAGCTCGCGGAGAAGAGTGGGGGGGACGACGAACCTACCGTCCTCCTCGCTCACGTAGCGTTGGGAGCGCTGGCTGTAGGCGAAGCCGGCGCGGTGCCGGACGAGCTCGTGAGTGAGGCTCCGAGAGACTCCTGTAAAGACAAAGCCGTAGTTGACATGTTCGAACACACTGCCGTCTTTGGACGAGAGCAGGTTATCGACGAAGTCGGCTATGTCCCTGCGACCCCGGCCGTAGCTCATGTAGCAGAGCCGCGCAGATATCTCGATGATCGCGGCCGACTCGTCGTCGCCGGCGCGGATGCTCTCCGGAATGGAAGGCAGCTCCTCGTCATCCAGGAAGGATGCCACCTGCTCCCAGTCCACCGACGGTCGGGTCACCAGATAGACGTTCGGCCCGGTCGTAAACTCCATTTGCGGGTCCTATAGGAAGAAGCCGATCGGATTCTCCAGCAGCCTTTTGACCTCGACCAGGAACTGGGCACCTTCGGCGCCGTCCACGATGCGGTGGTCGGCCGACAGCGTAGCGTTCATAGTCTGAGCGACGGCCAGCTGGTCTCCGCGAACGACCGGTCTCTTCGCCACCGTGCCTACCGCGAGAACGGCGGTCTGCGGAGGCTGGATGATGGCCACGAAGCTCGTCACGTCGTACATTCCGAGGTTGCTGATAGCGAAGGTGCCGCCGGTGTACTCCTGAGGATGGAGCGCACCGCTGTTCGAACGCTCCACCAAGTCCTTGCTCGCCTGGGCGATCTCGGCCAGCGATTTTTCGCCGCAGTCCATGATGGCCGGGACGATCAGACCCTCCTCCAAGGAGATCGCCACTCCCACGTTTATCGTGTCGTTCATCCTTATGCCGTCTTCTTCGAAGAAGGCGTTGAACTTCGGGTATCTCTTCAGCGCGTCGGCGCACGCCCTGATGATCAGGTCGTTGACCGAGACGCGTATATCCTGAGATTTCAGCGCCTCGTTGATCTGAACGCGGAGCTCCATCGCCCGGGTCATGTCTATCTCACACGAGACGTAGAAGTGCGGCTTCTCCTGCTTGCTCCTGACGGTAACCCGTGCGATCTGTTGCCTCATCCGGGTGATGGGAAGCCTGTCTGCGTCCTCAGACACAGGAGGCTCCTCTGACACGGGAGCGGGCTGCGGCTCCTCTTCCGTCCCTGCCGTCGGCGCCTCTTCCATCTCCTCGGGCTCTTCCGGCGCCTCCTCGGCGACCGGGACGGCCGGAGGCTCCGGCTCCGCGGCCGGCGGTTCGTAGGTGAGGATGTCGTCCTTGGTTATTCGGCCTCCGGGACCGGTGCCTACGATGCTCGAAAGGTCGTATCCGCGCTCTTCGGCCAGTCTCCTGGCCACCGGAGAGGCGCGCACCTCCCGTGGAGGCGCAGGAGGCGCGACTTCAGGCTCGGGCTCGATGGTACCCGGCAGAGGAATGCTCGATGACGCGGGTTCCGTCTCCTCTTCCTGCTCTTCCTCATCCTGAGGAGGCGGTTCAGCCGGCTCAGGAGCCTGGGACGATGGGCTCTCCTCTCCGACATCCTCATCGACGCCGTCTACGACGGCGATGGGTTCTCCCACAGGTACGGTCGCACCCTCGAGCACGAGTACCTTTCGCAACACGCCTGAGGCGTAAGATTCGAACTCCACGACCGCCTTATCGGTCTCGATCTCGGCAATCGCCTCACCTTCCGAGACCGACTCCCCCTCCTGCTTGAGCCAGCGGACGACCGTCCCCTCTTGCATGTCGTACCCCATCTGGGGCATCTTGAGTTCCATAGCCAGAGTGCACCCCCTACAACAATCGATCCCCCACTCACGTCGAGCGGGAGTCTCTCCTATATCCCTAACCCCCGCTCCATCGCCTGGATCACCCGGTCTGCATCCGGGATGGCCGCCTCCTCAAGTCGCCTTGCGTACGGACTGGGCACGTCGACGCCGCCGACACGGATGACGGGGCCGTCGAGATAGTCGAACGCGGCGTCCTGGATGGTGCTGGCGATCTCCGCCGAGAATCCGCCGGTGCGCCAAGCCTCCTCCACCACGACTGCCCGTCCGGTCTTCTTCACCGACTCGACTACCGTCTCGACGTCGAATGGACGCAGCGTGCGCAGATCGATCACCTCGGCACTGACGCCCTTGACGGCCTGGAGCGTCTCGGCGGCTTCGGCCGCGACGTGGGCCATCCTGGAGTAGCCGATGATCGTGGCGTCCGTTCCCGCGCGTCTGACAGCCGCCTTTCCGAACGGGACCTCGTACCAGTCGCCGGGCACCTCTCCGCGCGCGCCGTACAGCAGCGCATGCTCCGCGTAGATGACCGGATCGTCGCTCTTTACCGAAGACCTGAGGAGACCGAGCGCGTCGTATGGCGTCGAGGGCACGGCGACCTTCAGTCCGGGCACCGAGGCGTACCAGCCCTCGAAGCTCTGCGAGTGCGTGGCTCCCAGCTGGCCGCCGCCTCCCGTGACCGTCCGAACGACTATGGCGATGGACAGCTGTCCGCCGGACATGTAGCGGAGCTTGGCGGCGTGATTTACGATCTGGTCCATCGCCAGAAGGCTGAAGTTGATCGTCATGATCTCGATGATCGGCCTGCACCCGCCCATAGCCGCCCCGATCGCCGCTCCGACTATCACCGATTCCGATATCGGAGTGTCCTTGATGCGGTCCGCCCCGTACTCCTCCAGGAACCCTCTGGTCACGGCGTAGGCGCCGCCATAGGCCCCGATGTCCTCGCCCATCAGGAAGGTCTTGTCGTCCCGGTCCAGCGCTTCGCGCAGTCCGCGGGCTACCGCCTCTCTCATCACCGTATTGGGCATGCGTCCGTCACCTAAGCGTAGACGTTCTGGTAGAGAGCGGCGGGATCGGGATCCGAGCTCTCCTCAGCAAACCTGACCGCCTCCGCCACCGTCTCGAGCGCCTCCCTGTCGATGGAGTCGATCTGTCCAGGAGTAATCAGATCCAGATCGAGCGCCGTCTTCCTGAAGCGCTCGATCGGGTCCTTTCGCCGCCACTCGTCGACCTCGGACTGCTCCCTGTATGCGGACGGGTCGGCCATCGAATGGCCGCGGAACCTGTACGCCATGGCCTCCAGGAAGACGGGACCGCGGCCCAAGCGGACGCGTCTTACAGCCTCGCCCACGGCCTCTCTGACCGCCTCCAGGTCCATCCCGTCGATCTGCGCGGACGGGATCTTGTACGCGTCGGCCATGGAGTAGATGTCCCGACCCGCCGCGTGAGTACGGTCGATGTGCGTGCCCATGCCGTACAGATTGTTCTCGAGGATGAACAGGACGGGGAGCTTCCACAGGGAGGCCAGATTGAGCGACTCGTGGAACTCCCCCTGGTTCACCGCCCCGTCCCCGAAGAAGCACAGCACGACTCCTTTGCCGCCCAGCTGCTTGATCGCAAGACCCAGCCCGGTTGCAATGGGGAGCTGTCCGCCCACGATCGCATATCCTCCCATGAACCCCCTGGAGACGTCGAACAGGTGCATGGACCCGCCTTTGCCGCCGCTGGATCCCGTCGACTTGCCGAACAGCTCCGCCATGACGACCTTGGGGTCCATTCCCCTTGCGAGCGCATGTCCATGGTCACGGTAGTGGCTGACGACGTAGTCCTCGGGCTCGAGGGAGGCCATAGAGCCGACGGCTATCGCCTCTTCCCCTATGTACAGGTGGAGAAAGCCGCGAATGTCACCCTGCATGTAGTGTCGAGCGCACGCCTCTTCGAACCTGCGGATGAGGACCATCTGGGCGTAGTATTGGGCGACCTCGGCCTTTTGGAGAGTGGTCGCGACCTTCATAGATTGTGTGGTCCTGCGGGGATCAGACGTGTACAGCCTCGCCATCGACGGCGAGCGCCGCCTCCTTGAGCATCTCGGAGATCGTCGGATGCGGGTGGACGAGCCATCCCAACTCCGTGGTAGTGCCCTCGAGGAGCCTAGTCATGGCGACCTCGCCCAAGAGCTCGGTGACCTCGGAGCCGACCATGTGAGCTCCGAGTATCTCTCCCACCTCTGAGTCTACCACCAGTTTCACCAGCCCTTCTACTTCGGACAGGGCCAGCGCCTTGCCGCTTGCCGAGAACGGGAACCGCCCAACCTTAACGTCGAAGCCCTGCTCCCTCGCCTGGGCTTCGGTGAGGCCGAAGCTGGCCACCTGCGGCTTGCAGTATATAGCCCTGGGCATCAGGGTGTAGTCAAGTCTAGGCGGACTCATTCCGGCGATAGTCTCGACTGCAGTCACTCCCTGGGCCGATGCCACGTGGGCCAGCAGCATCTTTCCGGTAACGTCCCCCACCGCGTAGATTCCCGGTACGTTGGTCTCCATCGAGTCGCCGACCATGATCGATCCGCGCTCGGTCCGGACCCTCAACGCCTCAAGTCCGAGACCTTCGATGTTACCCTGGACTCCGACGGCCACCAGCACCTTGTCGGCGTCGATCTCGGTCGTCTCATCGCCGGTGGAGACGCGCACCACGGCACGACCGTCGACCACCGAGACGCTCTCGACGGCGGAGCCGCTGAGCGTCCGTATCCCCTGACGGCGAAAAGCGCGTTCCAGCGCTCTGCTCGTATCCTCATCCTCGTTCGGCACCAGTCTCGGGAGCAGCTCGACTATCGTGACCTCGGCTCCGTACGTCCGGTAGACGTGCGCGAACTCGGCGCCGGTAGCGCCGCCGCCAACGATCACCACCCTGGGCGGCACCTCGCGAAGCTCCAGCGCCTCACGGCTGGTGATGACCGCCTCCCTGTCCACGGGGATGTTGGAGAGTTGACGCTCACGGGCTCCGGTCGCGATGATCACATTGGATGCGATAAGGATCCGTCCGGCCGCCTCGACCCTGACCGTCCCGCGGTCGACCAGGGTCGCCTCACCCTCGATGAGCTCGACCCCGTTCTTTCTGAGAAGCATCTCCACGCCACGGGTCAGGCGGGCTACGACCTGTCGACTCCGGTCGATCGCCTTGCCGAAGTCGACTCTCAGGTTGTCGAAGCTGATGCCGAACTCGTCCGCACCGCGCACCAGGTCCAGTACTTCCGCGTTGCGAAGCAGGGCCTTGCTCGGAATGCATCCCCAGTTCAGGCAGACGCCCCCGACGTTGTCGCGCTCGACCACCGCGGTCTTCATTCCAAGCTGTCCCGCGCGGATCGCGGCGACGTATCCACCCGGGCCCGCTCCGAGCACCACAAGATCGTAGTCTGACAATTGCAACACCTCTGGCCGCCCGCTCCGCGCCGGACTCGAATAGTAGCCTATATTACAACATCGCCGTGAACGGCACGAAGCGCGCCGGATCGGACAGACGTGTCAGGGCCAACCGGCGCCGCTGAGCCGCGCTTCGCGGACAGTCCCTCGCCTTGACACCTACATAGGGCCACTCTACTATAGACGGTGCCGGCCGAGGTAGCTCAGTTGGTAGAGCACAGCACTGAAAATGCTGGTGTCGTCAGTTCGATTCTGACCCTCGGCACCTTGGGCCATACCAGTCCAAGCCCCGCTTGAGCGGGCGTAGCTCAGTGGTAGAGCGCGTCCTTGCCAAGGACGAGGTCGTGGGTTCGAAACCCATCGCCCGCTCCAATGTCTCCCGCTGTCAACAACGGCGTGCAGCGCTCCTTGACACGGTATATGGGGTTGGTTAGCCTTTGAATCCCAAGGGCTCGTAGCTCAGTGGTAGAGCGGTCGGCTCATAACCGATTGGTCCCAGGTTCGAACCCTGGCGAGCCCACCTAACTGGACTCGAACCGGACCTCAAGGATCAATACTGTGGTAACGATTGTGGGAACAGATGGAGACAATCGGCCATTTCGTAGCTAAATCCGAGCCCCCCAGCCCCACCTGCACCGATCTGCCTGCCCAGGTCCATGGCACGCCGTACCACGCGCCATCCCAATGCACGTACCCGTCACGCCCCACCTTGCGCTCCTCTCGAAGGTACGGCGCCAGACCGGACCGCTCAGGAAGAGCCGGCATATGCGCCCGCTACTCCTCGAGCAGCACCTTCGGCCGCTGCAGCGTCGTCCCATGCACTCGCTCGTTCGCCACCGTCTCGCACCACTCCATTCCCTGGCTGTTCATCTCCGCGTCGTCGCTGAACCGGACAGTGGGCCACAGGTTGCGGCGAACGTACTTGACCCCGCTCTCAACCTTACCCTTCGTCTGCGCACGGTATGGCCGGCACAACCTCATCTCGAAGCCGACCCGCAGCGCAAAGTCTAGCATCCGGCTGCTCGTACCGACCGATGACTCGGATGACCACACTCTCTACTTGGCGGTTGAGGATCTGACGCGAAGCTGCGTAGGTAGTTCTGGCAATATGCCGGAGGGCGGGCGGCCTCACCAGGTGATGGGGACGGTCGCCGTCGTGCCTGCTACGGCCGGCTGGAGCTCGCAGCGCGGTACGGGATCGACGACTCCATGACCGAGCATGTCCCGGGCTTCAACATCGCACCGCCCAGCGATGTCCCAGCGGCCGGCGGAGGCCGGACCACATGAGGGCCTCGTACTGCGCCGGGGCAGGGGACGCATCGATCGGAGATCGAAAGACGTCGAGGATGACCGAAGGCCGGCTCCGGCTCCGACTCCCACTCCCTTCCTCGAGAACGGGATGCACTGGTCCGGCGGTCCCCGGTCATCTCGGTGCAGCGCGGACGCCGGACGCTGAGGCGCCGGCGGCACGCCGAGAAGTACGCCGGACCCCGCTCAGCTCGTGGCACCGGAGCCCGATGGCAGGCGACCGAAACCGGGCTAGCCCGGTTTCCTCGGTCCTATCTGAGAGACCCATCTCTGAGCTTATATATAAAATAATATTCGCGGCGTTCGGCCTTTTTATCTCTCTCACGGACGGCCCCTCAGCGGGCTCCCCGGCGGACTCTCCAGGACGGTCCTCGTCAGCCGATTGTCGCTCCTGTCCCAGCGCTGTTCGCCGGGTCTGACGACCGTCCTGAGGGTATTGAGTCCCTCTCTGACCCCGGCGATGCGGTCCCACGGAAGGGCGATGGTCACCAAGCCTGCCTCCATCCGATACAGGTGGTCTCCTTGGTTCCATGTCCGGGACTCACCGGTAGGAGACGGAGCCTCGAAGAGTCTCCCCGTCGAGACGCGTTCTTCCTCCATCTGCGGCTCCTATCTCTCCCTCGGTTCCTCAGGGCACCATGACTGGTCTCTCTCTGGCATTTTTATCTATCCCGGCGGCGGTCACCGCTATTCCCGTATTGGTGTCGGGTTTCTCTCACGAGTCGGTCGGTATGGCTGACTACGCGGGCCTTCGTACTACAAGGTCGGCCGCCGAATCCTCTATAGGGGTCGGGATCTAAACGGTTCCGTTTCCTTTGGGTGTATCGCCCCCCAATAGTCATAGGACTTTCAAGTGAAGTACTCCGCAAGGCTGTCAAGGGCGTCACCCTTTCGGTCCACAAACAGGTGAGCGGTACCCCTCTCATACAGGACTTTGGCGTCGCCGGAGTTGGTTTCGATGACCCTGGTGTAGTCTTCGATTGCCTCGTCGTACCGTCCCAGGTTGGCATGGGCCAAGGCCCTGGCGGTGAGGGTCCCGGTGTTGCCGGGATTGAGGCCCAGGGACCTGTCGAAGGCCGTGATCGCCTCCTCGTCACGGCCCAGACTGCCCAGGGCGACCTCTCTGTCGCGGAGAGCCCACGCGTTGTCCGGGTCTAGATCCAGGACCGCGTCGAAGTCCTCGATGGCGCTGTCGAACTGTCCGAGATTGAGCCTGGAGACTCCCCTGGAGTGGCGCGAGAGGTTGTTGAGCGGTTGGAGTTCGATGGCCGCGTCGAAGTCCTCGATGGCCCTGTCCAGCTCCCCGAGGTCGCGGTAGGCGGCGCCTCGGTTGTGGTAGGCCTCCGGAAGACGAGGGTCGAGGTCGATGGCCTTGCTGAGGTCTTCTACGGCCCTGCGCGGGTCGCGCGACTCGGCATAGGCAAGTTCTCTGTTGTAGTAGGGGTTGGCATCGTTGGGGTCCAGGTCGATTGCCGTGTCGAAGTCCTTGATCGCCCCAGCCAGGTCGCCCAGCTCGGCCACGGACACTCCTCTGTTGTAGTGCGCTGCCGCGTCACTCGGTTCGAGGAGGATGGCGATGTCGTAGTCCACAATCGCCAGACGGTACTCTCCCAGGTGGGCACGAGCAAGTCCCCTGTAGTTGTGGGCCTCGGCGTCGCCGGGGGACAGGTCTACGACCCGGCCGAAGTCCTCCTCCGCTCGGCGCTCGTCTCCCAGTTCCATGTGAAGCAACCCTCTGGCGCTGAAGGCGTTTGTGTCGTCCGGGTTGGCCGCGATGTCTGCGTTCAGACGCTCAAGCATCTCCCGAAGCTCTTCTTGACTCAGGCTGTCCATCAACCTGCGGAACTCGTCGCGGTCCTCCCATGGACCCTGTCCGTTGCTTCCGTTGTGCTCTCCGTGCATGGTTCCCGCTCCTCCATCCTTATCATGACGTTCCACCATCGAGCCGGTTCTTCGTTTCATACTGGACTTGATGACGCGCGCCGAAAGCAGTCGCGACCCGCTGCACCTGTCATCGGGCGTCCGCACTGTTGCGTCAGCGTCTCGATTGCCTAAGACGGAGCAATCCATACTAACCCAACTGTTCTTTCCAGGCAGTCAGACTCAATTATCTGCGAAAATCAGGAACAACGTCGTGGGGTCTTCATTGGGCAAGTCTGCCCGGTTCGCTACGACCGGCGCAGATTCAGGAAGGCCACCTGACACGCAGCCAATTCGGCTGCCCTTGTTGCGGTGAACACGCTCAGTCTATGATGTCACGAGCCTAGTTTGACAGGAGGTCCCAACAGACGTGCCAACACTTGAGGTTGTTTCACTACAGGAAGCGCGACTTGAGCTATCACTGACCGGAAAGCGCGGCGTGATGATGCGACAGTACATGGACTACATAGGACAAATCGAAACGGGCCAGGCCGGCAAGCTCAGCCCCGACGAAGGTGAAACTACGGCTGCCATCCGTCGCCGTCTGGGTGCGGCAGCTGAATTGCTGGGCAAGAGCCTCGTCGTGAACCGCCAGGGGGACGTGGTCTACTTCTGGGAAGAGACCAGCGGCTCTCCGCGTCGGCGAGGTCGGCGCAGGAAGGCCAACGCCGAGTAGCAGGTGCCAGCGGGAACCGGATGGATGCCGAACGAGAGATAAGGAACGCACAGCAGGACTGGGCAAAGATCGAAGGGAGTCCCATTCTACTCTCGCGGCTATGTGCGGGACGTTGAGGCCAACTTATGGCAATCTCTTTCGCCTCGGGCACGCCAGGGCTTCGAGAGAGGAGCTGGCTCGGAACTGAGTGGGCACATGCTGGCGCTGCACTCGTCCTCGGCGCTGGCCGTGAACTTCTTCGACTACTGGACCGACAGGGATAAGACTACCGTCCTGTCAGCGTTGGGCATCGATCCAGAAGACGGGGCTTCCCTGGACTTTGAGGCGCAATTCCATACAGGGCTGGGAGGCACTCCGCCACATCTTGACGTCGCCATAACCCACGACACTGGTTGCGTCATCGCGGTCGAGAGCAAGTTCACCGAGCACTTGAAGCGTTCCACTACCGGCAAGTCCAATTTCACGACGTCGTATTTCCCCAAGTCCACCGGCCGCTGGATGGCAAACGACCTGCCCGCCTGCCAATCGCTCGCCGAAGAGAAGAGCTGTGGTGTGAAGAACTCCGTGGCGGTAGGCAGCAATTCGAGTACCTGGACCCGCGGCAGCTTCTCAAGCACGCTCTTGGGCTGGCTACGAAGCTGAGGGACAGGTTCAGTCTCTACTACCTGTACTACGACTGGTCTGGGGATTGAGATAGAAACGCACAGGCGGGAAATCGACCTCTTCGACGATTGGGTGGGGAACGAGATCAGGTTCAAGGCGCTCACTTACCAAGATGTCTTCGAGAAGCTCAGGGATTCCGGGCAAGCTGGCTCCGAATACCTGGATTACCTGGGGACCAGGTATTTCCCGCGAATGGTGTAAACGGTGTCGATGTCCAGCGATTATGTCCGCCTAAGTGGTCAGGGAAAATGTCCATCTAGGCCGCTGTCATACGATCGGACTGTGATACGCGGGACCTGCCCCTGGTGCGCATCATGGGCGGGCTCTTGGCTTCGGCGTACTTGCGGACCGTGTTCCTGTGGATGCCCAACTCCCTGGCGATTGCCCGAATGGAGAGGCCCCGAAGCTTAGCGTGCTGCACGGCCTTCCACCGAACCCTCTGTCGCGGCGTGGGTTTCCTGCGTGGCGATGCCGGAGGCTTGCGAACTCTGCCGCCGCCGTTCAATGTGGCGCTGTCGGCCTCGATGGCGTCGAGGGATGCCAGGCTCTCCCTGGGGTGGCTGCCCACGCCGTTGGCCCTACGGTCAAGGCCGGGGCCATATCGGAGAGGACCATTGGAGGCACGGAGAACTCCAGGTCGCGGCGGCGCCTCCTGTGTGGGGATCGTGCGTCCCCGGTACTGCACCAAGAGCTGACCGTCCAGGCCCTCATGGACCTCCAGCTGCGCTCCGGCGTAGCTGGGCCGCTCCTTACCAGGCAGCAGCTGCAAGGTACGCCAGTTGTACTTGACGGTGTTGTCCCTGGCCACCTTGCGGCGATGCTTGAAGCAGAGTATCTGGTCCAGGGACACCGATGACTCCATAGGGTGGTAAGCAACGCTTGAGTGCTCTGCCGGAACCCCGAACTTCTCGTTGAAGCGCGGCAGGAAGCGGAGCAGGACTTCATTGGCCTCGTCGATGGTGGTGACGCCCGCCAGGCGCAACTCGGTCACCAGCCGGTCTTGGAATGTCCCCGCCGTCCGCTCGACCCGGCCCTTCGCCTGCGGTGACCTGGCGAATATCTGGCGTATCCCCAGCTCCTCCATGGCGCGGGCGAACTGGGTTGGCCCGGCCGGCTTCTGGCGAGGCTCTCCAGTATGCTTGAAGACCGCGTGCCGGTCGCTGTAGACGGCCAGCGGTATCCCGCATTGCCGGATCAACCCCTCCATGAGAAGGAAGTAGCCGCGGGTGTCCTCCTCCTGACTGAACAGAGCGTCAGGCACAGTGCCGGTGGCGTCGTCCACGGCCAACAGCAGGACGAACCGGGGGCCTTGTTCCCCCAGCCACCGATGGTGGCTCCCATCTATCTGCAGCAGCATCCCTTCTGTCGCAACAGCCGGAGAGAAAGATCATCGGAGAGAAAGATCAACAGCCGGAGAGAAAGATCATCGACAGTTGGCAGAGCGTCTTCGTCGGTCAGGAACGCCATCTGGTTCTCGATGTTCTCATGACGCGTTGTCGCGACGAACTCCAGCTCAACCATACCGCCCTGCGGCCGTGCGACGACGATCAGGCGCGGACTGTCCGCGCCCTCGATCTCGTCCTCCTGCAGCAGCAGAGTGGCGAGCGTCTCTTCGCCGGCCGACCGCAGCCGAAGCGTGGACGCTTCGTTCCATGACAGCCTGGACGCCAGTCCGTCGAGGAATTCATGGATCACCGGAAGCGAGGCCATGTCCAGCGTGACCTCGAGACGCGAGCGGCGCGTGCTCAACGCTTCGAGCAGAAGCGTCATCACGATCGCCACCACGGCGCCGATCGTGACTCCATTGCCGAGCAGTCCGCCCAGTTCATCGCCAAACATGTCCCGCGTGACGGGGTGACCGTGGAGGCCCAGGCCCAGCGAGCTCGCGAGCGCGACCACCAGCATGCGCCGGGAGTCGAGACCGTCGCGCAGGATCGTCTGACAGCCGCTGACGAAGAGGATGCCCATGGCGAGCATCAGGTAAGCGCCCAACACAGGGCCCGGGATCGTTAGCAGGATGGCGGTGAACTTGGAGGACAAGGCCAGCGTCAGGGTGACGACCGCGACACCGATGCCGACTCGACGGGCGGCAACGCCGGTGAGGCTGATCAGGGAGATGCTGTATGAGGAGTTGGCCATCGTGGGCAGCGTGCCGGCGATACCGGCGAGCAGCATCCCAATGCCGTTGACGCTGACCATGCCCTGTATCTGACGGAAATCGATCGCCCGCGGCCGGCGGCGTGAGCCTTGCTGAATCACCACACCGTCGCTGATGGTCTTGATCCCTAGCACCAGGGTGAGAATCGCGAACGAGGGCAGGAGTGCCCAGAACTCCCTGCTCGGCGTGAGTTCGAAACTCAAGGGCGGCACCTCGGGAATGCCAAACCAGCTAGCGCTGACGATTCGTTCCCCATCGAGCACACCATATACGGCAGCTACGGCGCAACCGGCCAGGATGCTGATGAACGGCGCGACCAGTCGCCAGCGTCCGCTGGCGCGCAGGGTCGCAATCACCGAAACCAGCAACGTGATTCCGGCTATCGCAGGGCCGGCGATCGGTGGAGCGTCGGCCGGCAGGTCCTGGATGCTGTCGAACGCGATGGGCAGCACGCTGACGGCAATCAGCATCGTCACCGTGCCGGAGACAACCGGCGTGATGATTCGCCGCAGCGTCGGCAGCCACCAGGCCAGCGCGATCTGGATCAGGCTGCAAACGACCATCAGGCTCGCGAACGTCGATAGCCCGGCTATGGAGACTGCCGTCACCATGATCGCGATGAACATCGCCGCGGGCCAGGCGAGCACGATGTGACCGGCACCGAATCGCCACATTTGGGACGCTTGCAACGCCGTAATCGATGCACAGATCAGCATCGCGGTGAAGACGCCCCAGGTCAGATAGCTGTCATCGAGCCCCGAGACGCGAATCGCGATGGCGACATTAAGCACCGTCGGCGCGAGCACGAGCGCGGCGCCCTGGAATCCGACCAGCAGTGCGATCGTCGGAGGGCAAGCCTCCTCTGGCTCAAATCGGATGGGCTGTTCCACGCTCCAGGCAGTCAATAGTCAGCCAATCTCCCCATCGTTCTTCAGCAGAGACAGCTTCCGGGAATGCTTGTTAGCAAACACCCTGGATGCTAAAGCACACTCGAATCAGACGCTCACAGTCTGGAAATATGGCTCCCGGCTGACCGCCACTAGATAGGTCGGTTGGAGCAGGTCAGGATCCCTCCGACTCAGCGAATGGGACCCGAACTCACATCTGCGGATCGGATCCTTCGAAGATCACAATATTGGCCCTCGTCGCTCGCCGGCGGAGGTCGTCAAGAGCCGCGTATTCGGCGGAGCCCATGTACCCACTTGCCGCTTCGAGGCTGTCGAACTCCAAGATCACGAAGCGCTTCGGCACCCAGTCGCCCTGGATCAGCTCAACGTTGCTGGTACGCGCGAGGAGTCGTCCGCCGTGCGCAGCGATGGCCGCGGGGGACTTCTCCGCGAACTCGGAGTATGCCTCGGTGTCGATGATTTCAGCGTCCATGACGACGTAGCCCTTCATTGATTCACTCGTAAAAAGTCATGGGCGAGGGTATTGGGAAGTGAGGGATAATAGGATCGGAGAGAGTGGAGGAGTGAACGCTGAGGAGTAGGTGGACGATGTTTCAAGCCCGGGAACCGCAGGAGAGCCTGTGGCAGTCGGAGTTTCTGATCACACCGAGGAAGGCGAAGCTGATGCGTAGGAGCTGGGCGGAGGTATTCCGGAACGAGGCTCTGGTTCTGATAGAGGAGGAGCGGTTCGCTCCGCTGTACAGCCCGGACATGGGCAGGCCCAATCGCGCCGTGCAGACGGTGCTGGGAGTGCTGGTGCTCAAGGAGATGTTCGATCTGACGGACATGGAGGCGTTGGAAGAGTTGGAGTTCAATCTGCTGTGGCACCACGCGCTGCGGCTGGAGATGGAGGAGGCGCACCTTGCCCAGAAGACGCTGCACAACTTTCGTGTGCGGTTGATGGAGCACGACGGCGGGCGATTGGCCTTCTGTGAGACGACGGACCGGATGATAGAGGCCCTGGGACTGCGGACAGGCAAGCAGCGCCTGGACTCGACGCATGTCATGAGCAATATCGCGGTGTTGACGCGGTTGGGTCTGTTCTGCGAGACGGTCCGGGTGTTCCTGCTGGCGGTGAGCCGTGAGCACCCCGGTCTGGGAGAAGGGATTGGGGATGGTCTGGCACAGCGGTACCTGAAGGAGACCGGAGAAGCATCGAGGTACGAGGACGCACGTTCAGGTGAGGGGCGTCGCCGGCTGTCGGTGTGTGCGCGAGACGTGTACCGGCTGGTGGATAGGTTCCGCGGGACGGCGGTGGCGGATATGGAGGAGTACGGTCTGTTGGAGAGGCTTTTGCATGAGCAGTGCCGCGTGGGCCGTCACAGGGACGGTCGTCCCAGCGCCGATGACGACGATGCGGCAGAGGGGAAGGTGCCGATCGCGCTGAAGGAGGCGAAGGAGGTGCGGTCGAGCTCTATGCAGACGCCGCACGACCCGGCGGTGACCTACAGCGGACACAAGGGGAAGGGGTACGAGGTGCAGGTGTCTGAGACGTGCGAAGAGGGGAACGCCGTGCAGATGATCACCCACGTGGAGGTCACGCCATCGAGCGATGGCGACGCCGGTGTGACGGTGGGGGTGATCGATGAGTTGAGAGAGCGAGGGATAGGCCCTTCGGAGCTGTGGTGCGACACGTCGTATGGTTCTGGCCGGAACGGATGGGAGGCGGAGCGCAGGGGGACGGAGTTGGTGAGCCCTGTCGGGGGCCGGGCGCCAGCGGAGGCCGATGAGAATGATGGGCTGGTCAGGCTGACGGCTGCTGACTTTGACATCGACGTTACGGCAAGGAGGGCTGCGGTGTGTCCTGCGGGACATGAGGCCGTGTCCGAGTACGAGGATGAAGAGGCTCCCGAGCGAGTGGAGATGCACTTCGCCCGGGAGGTGTGTGAGCCCTGTTCGCTGCGTTCCCGGTGTCCTGTGAGGTGGCGTCGTCGCCCTGAGCTCGGGGGAGAGTGGTCGCCGAGTGGAGCCTACGTGCTGAGTGCGGACCTCGCCAGGGTGAACATCGGACGTAGGCGGCGGGCCGAGTCGGATGGACAATGGCGTAAACGGTACGGGTTGCGTGCGGGGATAGAGGGTACGAACTCAGAGTTGAAACGGCGCCATGGTCTTGGCCGCCTACGAGTACGTGGAGGAGAGAGGGTCCGGCTCGCCGTCTACCTCAAGGCCCTGGCGTGTAACATCAAGCGAATGGTCCGGGCACGGCTGACCGAGATGGACGAGATGTTGGTCCCACCGGCTGCCTTGGCGCCCGATCCCACCGCTGCATGAGGCTACAGGAGCCGTTGCGAGCCCGCTGATGCCTACCAGGACGGGGTATGGCGCACCACAACTACCTCATCGGCCGCAACACAAGCCCCGACCGGAACAAAACCAAATCCCTCGCCTAACCGCCCTCACGCCGCAGAACCAACCCGAAAGGCCCTTGTTACGAGGGAATCTTCATTGCACCACTCCTTTCATGTGAGACTGCGTAGTTCGACCGCAGGTTGGCTCGGCTGTGTGCGGGGGGCCTCTAGATCAATTGCCTAGCGCCTTCGACGTCGATGGCGTGACCGTGCTACTTACGATGCCTACGGCGGTGGTGTGGAACACTAGCAGGCGAAAAGATAGTCGTCAACGTCCGGGAATCTACGTGCACTCAAGGGTGTCTTGGACTACGAGATTGCACACAGGGCAAGCCTCACAAACATGGAACCGCTTGGCCCAATCAAGTAACGCAACTTCCAAAGCCTCATAAGAGGGGCGGACACGTCGTCCGTCGTTTCGATCCGCTCGGGTGCCTGTATCAGTTTGGTAGGTGGATGTGTCATCTTAACCTTCTCAGACCAAGGACATGTAGGGGCAGGTTTGAAGAGCCTGTCCCTACCCGAATACGGCACCGACTAAATTGATACAGGCTCTCCGCTCGGGGCAGCGTTTACAATACGGCAAGTCTACCGTATAGTGCCCTTTCAGGATGCTGTCAGGTGGTTCGCTGCCGCGGAGGCGGCTAACTTCGCGGCGCAAATTCCCGCGCAGCCCGAAGACTAGTCCAAGACTCCGCTAGGCGTGCTGCTGGAAGCCAACGAAACTGCGCCAGGCGTTCGGCGTCGAACGAACGTTGGGAAGCCAGTAGGATCTGCTCGCGGCCGGTCATTCCCAATCGGAGTCCAGTTCATGAAGGCCCTTTTTGTCACAGCTACCTTGGTCTTGGCCACAGTCGCATGCGCCCAAGAGCCGGGCGCCACAACCGGCTGGCCGTTCGTGGGTTCCGACCAGGCGCATACCAAGTACTCGGTAGCCGAGGAAATCACGACTGCCAACGTCGGCGAACTGGAGATCGTCTGGAAATGGGAGCCGAACGAGACACCCCTCGAGAAGTACGGCACGCGGCCGGGTCCCTTCCAGTCCACTCCCATCATGGTCGACGGCATCCTCTACCTCTCCACGATGTACACGCGGGTGGCGTCGCTCGACGCCGAGACGGGCGCGGAACTCTGGACCTTCGATCCGAGAGCCTACGAGGGGGGACCGATCGGCGCGGGGCCGACTGGCTTCAAGCACCGGGGCATCGCCTACTGGAGCGACGGGGACGACGCCCGCATCTTCCTCAACAGCCGCGACCGGCTGTATGCGATCGACGCTGCGACCGGTGAACCGGACGCGGACTTCGGCGAGGGCGGGAGTGTCGTGCTGACCCAGGGGCACGGCCGCGCGGTCAGCCGCTACGAGTTTGACCAGACCTCCCCTCCGGTAGTGTTCGAAGACTTGGTGATCGTCGGAAGCCGCGTGCCCGACGGGGTGCAGCGTGAGTTCGACCCGCCCGGTACGGTTCAGGCGTTCGACGCCCGGACGGGCGAGCGGCGCTGGGTCTTCTTCACCATCCCGCAATCGAGCGACGACTTCGGGGCGGACACCTGGGAGGACGAGTCCTGGCGCTACACCGGCCACGCCAACGTGTGGGGGTTGATGTCGCTCGATGCCGAGCGGGGGCTCCTCTACGTACCGACGAGCACGCCGAGCAGCGACTACTGGGGAGGGCGCCGAAAGGGGGCGAACCTGTTTGCCGAGTCGTTGGTGTGCCTCGATGCGCGCGCGGGCGAGCGGCGGTGGCACTTCCAGGCAGTACACCACGGCTTGTGGGACTACGACCTCTCCGCGGCGCCGAACCTGGTGACGATAACGGTGGACGGGCGTGAGATCGACGCGGTGGCTCAGGTCTCGAAGCATGGCTTCACGTACGTGTTCGACCGGGTGACGGGCGAACCGGTGTGGCCGATCGAGGAGCGCGGGGTGGACACGGTCACGGACGTCCCCGGCGAGGAGTTGTATCCAACAAGCCATTCCCGACGAAGCCCCCGCCGTTCGCCCGGCAGGGCGTATCGCTTGAAGACGCGAACGATCTGACTCCGGCGATACATGCGCTCGCGGTGGCGGAGATGAAGCGGTTCCGGCTGGGTCCGCTCTTCACCCCGCCGAGCCTCCAGGGGACGCTCCAGCGCCCGGGCGCGAGCGGCGGCGCAAACTGGGGCGGGGCGGCATTCGACCCCGAGACCGGGCTCCTGTACGTGCGGACGTCGGAGGAAGCCGACACAAACCAGGTCTGCGAGAATTCGGGCAACGACCCGCGCGTCGACGTCGAGTACAGCAACAACTGCCCATATGGAGCGACACGGGTCATGTTCCGGGAGGCCGGGGGACCGGGCGCGGTACAGGCCCCGGAGAGCAAGCTCGACCCGATTCCGCTCACCAAGCCGCCTTACGCGCACCTGGTGGCGATCGACCTCAACGCGGGCGAGACCGCGTGGAAGGTGCCGTTCGGGGAAGGGAGCGACGAGATCCGCACGCATCCGTTGCTACGCGGCGTCGACTTGCCGGAGCGGCTGGGCACGCTCGGCAACTCCGGACCGCTGGCGACCAAGGGGGGACTGGTATTCCTCGGCGGCGGCGACCCGTACCTGTATGCGTTCGACAATGCAACGGGTGCCGAACTCTGGCGTGGCGCAACGCCGTTTCCAACCAGCGCGAACCCGATGACCTACCGGACGCGGTCAGGGCGGCAGTTCGTCGTTATCGCCACGGGCAGCGGCATGGACGCGGCGCTCGTCGCATTCGCGCTACCCAGGCAGTGAGATTGAGCGCGAAGAGGTCCAACTGACACCGCTGGGGGATGGTCGGCCGCACCTTCCGTGCTGTTGTAAACAGTTCAAGGGCGAGGGTTCCGTTTGCTTGCGGAGTATGTCGCTTGAAAGTCCTATGACTATTGGGGAGCGATACACCCAAAGGAAACGGAACCTGCACTCGCCCTCAGGGGCGGGTGAGGATTGAAACGACCCAGGCTTCTGCCAGGACGTACGCCCTGGTTACGGTTGCACTCGCCCTCAGGGGCGGGTGAGGATTGAAACATCTTCGCGCTGGCGCGGTCGGGCACTCCGAACACGTTGCACTCGCCCTCAGGGGCGGGTGAGGATTGAAACGCGTTCAACAGGACATTACTGCTCGCAAACAATTGCGCGTTGCACTCGCCCTCAGGGGCGGGGAGGTTCCGTCAAGAGTTGTGTAAACGTGATCAGGCGGCGACCTTCTCTGCCGTAGCGTCTACGGCGATTCCATCCATGTACTTGGCGCCGAGATAGACGTCCTTCATCAGCTCCGGCGCCTGCAGGCGCCGGAGCCTCTTCTCGGCCACCATCAACATCTTCCAGATAACAGCTATCGCTCTGTCCTCCCTCTTGTAGCGCCTGGCAGCATCGGTCCTGAGCCGCAGCGCAGCGAACGGCGACTCCACCGGATTGGTCGTACGAAGGTGACGCCAGTGCTCTCTGGGGAAGTCGTAGAAGGTCACCATCCGCTCCCAGTCCCGCTCGATCGCCTCGCTGGCAGCCTCGTACGAGTGGTCGCCACACCACCGGGTGAACACCTTCCTCAACCTCTCAGCCTCAGCCCGGGTCTCGGCGTACGGGATGTTGCGCAGCATCAGCCTCCCCTGCTCGTACTGACGCTTCGGCAGCTTGTCCAGCGCGTTCAGGATCTTGTGGTTCCAGCAACGCTGCTCTGACGCCTCCGGCCAGACTGAGCTGGACCCCGAAAATGGGACAGGGGGTTAAGTTTGAGTTCTGCTTCCAGGATTGCAGGAGAGTGAAAGGAGCAGGACATGGGACAGAGGAGAAAGCACACACCGGCGTTCAAGGCGAAGGTGGCATTGGAGGCGGTCAGGGGTGAGCAGACGATCAGCCAGCTGGCGAGCCGGTTCGAGGTCCACCCCAATCAGATACACACTTGGAAGAGGGCCCTGATCGAGCAGGCCAGTTCGATCTTCGACAGAGGAGAGAACAGCAAGGCCAGCAAGCCGGATGATGCGAAGGTGTCCCAGCTCTACGAGCAGATCGGCCGGCTGAAGGTGGAGCGGGATTTCTTGGAGGCAGGGTTAGGTCGCTGAGCCGGGAGCGGCGGCGCGATCTGGTGGACAGAGGTCATGAGTCGCTGGCGGCGGTCCGGCAGTGCGCCCTGCTGGGCCTCAGCCGCTCAAGCCTGTACCGCCGGCGCGCGGAGGTCTCCCGGGAGAATGGGGAGTTGATCGATCTGATGGACCGCCAGTACCTTGCCACGCCCTACTACGGGTCGAGGCGGATGACGGCATGGCTGCGGAGGATGGGCAGGCGGGTGAACCGCAAGCGCGTGCGGCGGCTGATGCGGGCGATGGGTCTGCAGGCCATATACCGTCGTCCGGGCACGAGCCGCCCCGGCAAGGGACACAAGGTCTATCCCTAACTGCTGGGCGACATGGAGATAGCCCGGCCGGACCAGGTGTGGCCGGCGGACATCACCTACATTCCGATGGCCAGGGGGCACCTGTACCTGGTGGCGATCATCGACTGGCACAGCCGATACGTGCTGTCATGGCGGTTGTCCAACACGGTGGATGCGGACTTTTGCGCAGAGGCGCTCCAGGAGGCTCTCGACAGGGGAGGCCGCTGATCTTCAACACCGGCCAGGGGAGCCAGTTCACCAGCGAGGCGTTCACCGGATTGCTGGAGGCCAACGGGATCGCCGTCAGCATGGATGGCAAGGGGCGATGCGTCGGCAACGTGTTCATCGAGCGACTGTGGCGCACGGTCAAGTACGAGGAGGTGTACCTGAAGGCATACGAGAGCGGCAGCGAGGCGCGAGCCGGGCTGCCTGCGCACTTCGAGTTCTACAATACCCGCAGGCCTCACCAGGCCCTGGGCTACAGGACCCCGGCCGAGGTGTATGCTGGCCGGGCAGAGTCGATGGCGTCGACTGGGGCAGCGGCGACTTTGGCTGACCAGTCGACTGGCCACCTGGCCACGGCAGGACTGAAACTTAACCTGGCCTCAGACCTGTCCTAACAATGGGGTCCACCTCACCCTGCAGGTTGACACACACACCTTAGGTTGCTAGGGTAACTCCGTCCCCGTGTTTAGCCATCCTTCTCCCTTTTGTGGAGCCCAGGGTGGCGAGCGGAGTTCAAGACAGAAGAGCCCCGGGGCAGCGGTGCCATCGTTGCTATCCATCCCCGGGTCCACTCTAATCTGGTAGGTCGAAGCCTTCCTCAAGTAGCTGGATACGGTCAATCTACGAATGGTGTGGGTGACCGACATGGGAGGCGAGCGCCCGGGATGCTACTGCCAGGAGCTTGGGCAAGAGACCAGCGGGCATGTAGCAGTCGCGTGGGAACGGTAACCAATAACGGGATGGCCGAGTCTATGAGTGTAACGATAGGATGGGAGACGATGAGAGCTATACGATCCAATAGGAAGAAGTACCTGTTCCTGCTGATGGTGGGACTGGTCGCTACGATGCTGGGAATCGCGGCTTGCGGTGGAGACGACGAGAAGAGTCCTGCTGGGCAATACGGCGGTACCCTGACGGTAACGACGTTCGGGACCCACACCACGCTGGACCCCCCTTTCCAGGTGACCCAGTCGGACATCATCGTCACCCAGCACACCTACGACAACCTGGTTATGATCCAGCCAGACCTCTCGCTGAAGCCTATGCTGGCGACGTCCTGGGAGCCTAATGATGACCTCACCTCATACACATTCCGCTTGCGCAAGGGCGTGAAGTTCCATCACGGGAAGGACTTCAAAGCGGAGGATGTGGTTTCCACCTTCCAACGGCTGCTGGATCCCGAGCTGGACTCCCCAGCGCGGTCCTCGCTGAGTGTCATCAAAGATATGGTCATCCTCGATGACTACACAGTCCGCTTCGACCTTGATGCTCCGAACGCTTTCTTCGTGGAGGCACTGTCACTGTATCAAGGGCGGATCGTCCCCTCGGACATCGATCCTGCGCGGCTGGCCCTGGAGGAGTTCGGCACCGGGGCCTTCATGATTAGCGAACACCTGCCGGGAGAACGCACGGTGATGGTGCGAAACCCTGACTACTGGGACAAGGGGCTGCCCTACCTGGATGGGATAACCGTCGTCACAATTCCCGAAGGTGCGACCCGCGCTGAGGCGCTCAAGACCGGCGATGTGGACCTTGTATTCGGGATGGAAGAGCAGAGCGTCAGTGACCTTGAAGCCCATGCCGACACAACAGTGTTGGAGACGGCCAGCCCGACCTACCTTGGCCTGTACATGAACATAACGGTGGCACCTTTCGACAACGTGCTGGTCCGTAAGGCCATTCAAGCCGCGACGGACCGGGAAGCCATCCGCCAATCGGCGCTGTTGGGGAAAGGCAGCCTCGCCAACGATCACCCTATCGCGCCCAACGACCCACATTTCGCGTCGCAGTATGCACCTCCGGCCTACGACACCGACCGGGCCAGGTCGCTGCTGGAGCAGGCCGGTCACCCGAACGGCATAGACCTTACCTTGGTCACGAGCGCAGCAGGTGCGCCGATGGTGGAGCTGGCGGTGGCGATGAAAGAGAGGGCTGCACCTGCCGGCATCCGAATAAACATTAAGGAAGTGCCTGAGGAAGACTTCTGGTCCAAAGTGTGGCTGCAGGAGCCGTTCGCCACTATGTGGTGGAACGGCCGGCCGCCAGACGCGGCACTAAGCGTTGTGTACTTGAGCGACGCTAGCTGGAATGAGTCGCATTACCAGAACCCGACTATCGACCAGCTGATCGTCAAGGCGCGTGGGCAGAAGGACCTGGCGGAGCGCCGGGCGACCTACGCGGAGATTCAGCGCATCCTCATAGACGACGTGCCTCGTATTGTCGCAGTGTTCAAGCCGAACCTAATCGGTGTGCGTACCGATGTGCGAGGCATCGAGGTCCATCCGTTGAACTGGCCGATTTTCCACCGCGGCTGGCTGGCTAATTAACGGTCGGCCCAACGGGTCGAGACCGGCGTCATTTTAAAAGAGCGGGGCGAAGAAGCTACACCCTTCACTAAGGTTCTTCTTCGGCCCGCTCAAATTTGCTCACGCCATTTCCCATGGGCACCACGTTATGAGGAGAGGGCCACACGCTGGCCCCTCTTCGGCGCTTCAGCATCTCTGAGAACAGGCAAGATCAGAGTGAGCTATTCGTTTTGGCAGCAATGATACTGGCAATGAGTTCATAAGCCCGAGATGTCATGATGCGCTTCCTGATAGTGCGGCTCAGCTTGATCATCGTCACCCTGCTGGTGGTCTCCCTGGCCATCTTCACCATCACCGAGATACTGCCAGGGGACGTGGCGACGATGATGCTCAGGCAGGGCTCAACGGAACAAAACCTGAAAAGGGTGCGGGAAGACCTGCGTCTGGACCGTCCTGCCCACGTGCGGTATCTGAGCTGGATGGGTGGTGTGGTGCGAGGCGACTTGGGCGACTCCTACTTCCAGAAACGGCCCAATGTAGATATTGTGAAGCGCAAACTGGGGAACTCATCTATTCTTGCTGTGTTCGCCTTCCTGGTGGCGGTCCCCATGGCAGTTACAGCCGGCATATGGGCTGGGGTGCGTCCGGACACGCTGGGAGACCGGATAGTGAGCGTAACCAGCCTGGTGGGGATCTCGCTGCCGGAGTTTGTGACCGGAGTGCTCCTTCTAGTCATCTTCTCCTCGACGCTTGACCTCTTACCGTCGACCAGCCTCGTTCTCCCGGGCACCAATCCACTGACAAGGCCCCAGATTCTGGTGTTACCAACGCTCACTCTCACCGGGGTCTTCTTCGCATACGTCATGCGGATGACGCGGGCGAACGTGATCGAGGTGATGCAGACCCACTACGTGCGCACGGCGGTCCTGAAGGGTCTGCCCATGAGGCGGGTCATCTTTCGCCACGTGGTCCCCAACGCGATGCTGCCGACCATCACCATCATCGCCCAAAACATCGGCTGGATGCTGGGTGGTCTCATCATAGTGGAGACCGTGTTCGCCTATCCGGGGCTGGGAAGTCAGCTGCTGACCTCGATCCAGACTCGCGACGTTCCCTTGTTACAGTCCCTGACGCTCCTCATCGCCGCGACCTATGCCATAAGCAACCTAGTGTCGGACCTGAGCTATGCCGCTCTGGATCCGCGGATTAGGCTAGCGTGATGGCAGTTCAAATGTCCGCAGGCAGGAATCGGATGGGTGTGACTCGCGCCGTCGGTGCGGGACTTGTGCCCGTTGGGCGAAACCTAAGGAATCTTCTCAGGCTGGCGCTGGCCACGACAGCAGGGCGGATTGGGCTAACCATAGTGGCTATTCATCTCACGTTGGCTCTCATTGGCCCGTGGTTGGCGCCCTACTCTCCGACGGAATTTCATTTGCTCCCGGATTATCCGGAGGAGCACCGACTTTCGTCTCCGACATCGCTTTACTGGCTGGGTACGGACCAGTTCGGACGCGACCTTCTGAGCCGGATGATGTCTGGGGCACGTTCCCTTATCACGATGGCGGTAGCGGCGGCGGCACTGGGCATAGCTCTGGGCACGGTGGTGGGGATGAGCAGCGGCTACAAGGGGGGTAGAGTAGACGAGGTGGTGATGCGGGTGATGGATGGGCTGATGTCCCTTCCCTCCTTACTACTGGCGTTGCTGGTGTTGACCACCTTGGGCTCCAAAGATGCGCCGGTGGAGTGGCTGGAACAGCTTTGGCAGGAGTTGCTGATCGTGGCCACCATCGGCATTGTCTTTATGCCCGGGGTGTCGCGGGTGATGCGGAGTGTCACGCTGTCTCTGAAAGAGATGGAGTTCGTTCAGAGCGCTCGTTTACGGGGTGAACAGACAGGTTACATAATCTTCCGCGAGATCCTACCTAACGCTTTGCCAGTCCTGGGGGTGGAAGCCTCGGTGCGACTGAGCTACTCAATTCTTCTGGTCTCCTCCCTTGGGTTCCTTGGGCTGGGGGTTCAGCCGCCATCGCCCGACTGGGGCCTGATGATAAGCGATAGCCGCAATTTTCTGGTAGCCGCACCCTGGATGGCCCTGGTTCCTGCGGCGGCCATCGCTTCCTTGGTGGTGGGGGTCAATCTTCTGGGGGATGGCCTTCGCCAGGCCCGGGGACTTCCTCAAAAAGGAGAGGGGCTTTGAGCAGGCAACTCCAAGAAGACACCCCATTAATGCAGGTGGAGCGTTTGGGCGTCACCTTCTACACGCCCCGGGGCATGGTGCGGGCGGTGCGGGAGGCCTCGTTGGAAGTCCGGCGCGGCGAACTGGTGGGCCTCGCGGGCGAGACTGGGTGTGGCAAGTCCACAACCGCGTTCGCCATCGTAGGCTATCTTCCGGGAACCGCGCAAGTGGACGGCTCCATTCGCTTTGAGGATAGGGACATCAACGACATGTCGGCGTCCGAACTCCGTCACCTGCGTGGCAACCGCATCTCCATGGTATACCAGGACCCCGCCACATCGCTGAATCCCACCATGCGAGTGGGACCTCAGATAGAAGAGGTGCTGCGGGAGCATCTCGGTATGGACTCAGGCCAGGCCCGTCAACGGACGGCGAAGCTCTTCGAGAGCGTTGGGCTGGCAGAGCCGGAACTCATCGGCCGACGCTATCCCCATCAGCTCAGTGGAGGGATGCAGCAACGGGTGGTCATTGCCATGGCCCTGGCATGCGAGCCAGATCTGCTCATTATGGACGAGCCCACCACCGGCTTGGACGTCACCACCGAGGCAACCATCCTGGACCTGGTGGTGGACCTCAAACAGCGAGTCAACGCCGGCATCCTCTACGTGAGCCACAACCTGGGTGTCGTTGCCCGGGTCGCCGACCGGGTGGTGGTGATGTACGCGGGCCAGACCGTTGAGCAGGCGCCGGTTGGCCAGCTGTTCAAAAGCCCCAAACACCCGTACACTACCGGACTCTTGGACTGCGTCCCGCGGCCGCCAACGGATAGCGGGACGGTCACCAAGCTCCGTAGCATACCTGGTGCCGTCTACGCCGCGGAAGAGGCGAGTACAGAAGGCTGTCTCTTCGCTCCGCGGTGCCCGATGGTGCAAGACTCGTGTCGAGTGGAATCGCCGCAGATGCTGGACGCGGGAGATGACCACCAGTCGCGCTGCTTCTTCTGGAGTGATGTTCGTCCAGAAATCTGGGGCGAGGCGGAGCCAAGAGAGAAGGACACCATTCAGACCGCTGAGCCGTTGCTTAGCGCAACGGGCTTGCGGCACTTCTACGGTCATTGGCAGCGCAAGTATCTGCTCTTCGGGCCGCGGGTGCGGCCGCCGGTGCGGGCGGTCACGGACGTGGATTTCAATGTTCCGACCGGTCGAACCTTGGGCATCGTAGGCGAAAGCGGCTCCGGCAAGACCACTGTCGCTCGGGTGGTTGTGGGTCTGGCCCCACGAGATCGGGGCGACCTTCGGCTACGGGACGAAGAGCTGGCTCCCCCAGTCGGAGAACGGACTCGAGAGCAGCAGGCGGCAGTTCGGATGGTGTTCCAGAATCCTACATCCTCCCTCAACCCAAGACTCCCAATTAGCCATGCCATCCACAGATCGCTGAGGAAGTTCGCGCGGCTGAATAAGAGGGAGAGTCGGGAACGCGCCGAAGAGTTGCTGGAGGCCGTCGGACTGGACCCTGCGTATCTGGACCGTCACCCTGGCGAGCTGAGCGGCGGCCAGCAGCAGCGGGTCGCACTGGCGGGAGCCTTCGCCGGCAATGCCGACATTATAGTCGCCGACGAGGCGGTCTCATCGCTGGATGTTTCCGTTCAGGCCCAGGTGCTCAACCTGCTACAACGGCATCAACAAGAGGCAGGCACGTCCTACGTCTTCATATCCCATGACTTGGGAGTCGTGCGCTATATCTCAGACGACATCATGGTGCTTTATGCCGGGCATGTTGCCGAATCAGGACCTACAGAATGCGTGCTAATCGCGCCGTCACATCCGTACACCGAGGCGCTGCTCTCCGCGGTCCCTGTGCCTGATCCGGACGCCACACCCACGCGCATACGGCTCCCCGGCGCAGTCCCATCTCTCAGACAGCGTTTTCAGGGTTGCTTCTTCGCAGGACGTTGCCCCAGAAAGGTGGGCGATGTCTGCGACACTACTCCGCCGCCAGGGCGCACGGGGCCAGACTCTCCTGACCATGTTATCTACTGCCATATACCTATAGACCAATTGATGGCGATGCAGCGGGAGCGGGTGAGTGAGGCGACTTAGAGTACGGGCGTGCGCGCCTGGACTTTCCAATCGGCCAGAACTAGAAAGTTGAGTAGGCTATCGAATTTACGCCGCCAGCAGCACCGCCAGGTCGTGTTCGAGTACTTCGGCGGGGTGCCTCGCCGGTGTCTGTACGACAACGCGAAGGTGGTGGTTTTTCGGGCGCGACGATGCCGGTCGACCCGAGTGGAACAGCCGGATGCTGGACTTTGCGCTGCGGGTCGGCTTCGAGATGAGGTTGTGCCGGCCATACCGTGCGCAGACGAAGGGTAAGGTTGAGAGCGGAGTCAAGTACGTTCGCCGCAACCTGTGGCCCACTGTCCGGTTCAGCGACGACGCGGAGATGAACAGCCAGGGAATGGAGTGGTGCGAGACGGTGGCGAACGAGCGAGTGCATGGGACGACGCTGCAGCGGCCGAAGGTGCTGCTCGAGGAGTAGCGGGCGCATATGCCGGCTCTTCCTGAGCGGTCCGGTCTGGCGCCGTACCTTCGAGAGGAGCGCAAGGTGGGGCGTGACGGGTACGTGCATTGGGATGGCGCGTGGTACGGCGTGCCATGGACCTGGGCAGGCAGATCGGTGCAGGTGGGGCTGGGGTCCGGGATGGTGGAGATCTGGTCGGACTCAGATCGGCTGGCGTTGCATCCGCGGGCGCACAGGCGTGGACAGAGGTTGACGTTGCCGGGTCAGTGGGCCGGTCTGGTCAACGGCGATGAGAGTCCCCGGAGGGAGGCCGTAGCGGTCCAGGTGTCGGCAGGCCAGGTGGAGCGTCGGTCCCTGGAGGTGTACGAGCTGGCGGCGGCAGGGGGTGTGCGATGATCGCCCTGGAGCAGGCACGGCAGTACATGGAGAGCCTGGGGCTGACTGCTGCTGTCGAGGTGCTCGACAGCAGACTCGACGCGGCCGCCACAAAGCAGATGCCGTACCCCGACATGCTGGCGGACCTGCTGGGCGTCGAGGTGGCGGCCCGCAGGGAGCGATACCTGACCACCAGGACGCGGATGGCCCACCTGCCCTTCCGGCGCAGCCTGGAGCAGTTCGACTTCGCCTTCCAACCCTCCATCGACGAGCGCCAGGTCAAGGAGCTTGCAGCGCTGGCCTTCGTGTCAGAGGCGACCAATCTACTGCTGTTGGGTCCTCCGGGAGTGGGCAAGACACACCTGGCAGTGGCGCTGGCCCTGCGGTCCATCGAGAACGGGTACGGGGCCTACTTCGTGCGGGCCTACGACCTGATGGAGGACCTGAGGAAGGCCCGGGCCGAGCACCGGCTGGACCGGCGCATGAGAGTCTACCTGGCGGCCGAGGTGTTCCACGTCAACCATTCTTGCCGGTCGTGCGACAATCATTTTTGCCGGTCTGACATCTGCTCTATGTGACGATTGTGGGCCTCGTTTGTCCTATAGCTTGGCAGGTCGAACTCCATGATCATGGAGTGGTGAACGATCCTGTCTATCGCCGCCGCGGTCGCCATAGGGTTTGCGAACACCTTCTCCCACTCACTGAACACCAGGTTCGAGGTGATCCCCAGAGATCGGCGTTCGTAACGCTCAGCTATGAGCGTGAACAGCACCTCGGACTCCTCGGCTCCCTGCGGCAGATAGCCCAGGTCGTCGATCACAAGCAGGTCGAAGTTGTCCAGCTTCCTGAGGATCCGTGGCAACTCCAGATCCCTCTTGGCGGCCAGCATATCCTGCACCAGGCGGTATGCCGGGATGAACAGCACAGAACGTCCTGACTCCACAAGCCTGTGGCCTATGGCGCACATCGCGTGGGTCTTGCCCGTGCCCGGCATCCCGAACGCCAGCACGTTGACGCCGCGATCTGCGAAGTCCCCTTCGGCAAGCCTCTGTAGATGCTGCCTGAGTTGCACCGGGGTCCTGTCGTGCTCGAAGGTCTCCCAGGTCTTGCCGGCCGGCAGCTTCGACGCTCTCCTCAGACGGTCCACCCCCTGATCCGCCTGTCCTCTGCCTCCTGCTCCATCACCTCCAAAAGGGTGCCGAGGGCGTCGGCATGTCCGGCCTCACTGAACCTCCCGACGGTCTCCGCCGCCAGTGTGGGCAGCTTGAACTGCCTGCACAGCTCCCTGACACGTTCCGCCACCGCGCTCGGTGCGTGCGTGTCCACGATCATCGCACACCTCCCACCAGCAGCCGGTCGTACACGCCGAGGTCCACCGTCCCCTGCAGCTTCAGCTCAGGTACCGTTGGGGGCGCCGGAGCAGACAGCCTGCGCACCGTCGCGTAGTCGAAGCTCAGTCCCGACTCAAGCAGTCTCCTGAGTACCCCGTCCACCCTGGACTCCATGGTCGTCGCGGACAGGTGCAGGATGCGTACGTACTCGACGTCGGCACGTTCGCCTCTCCAGCCACACAGCGCGTCGTACGCCAGCCTGAACGTGTGTGTCGGGAACTGCGATGATCTGTATTGGCCATCCGGGTTCGGGTCTGACCCTGTGCGGGAACTGGCTCAGATGCCTTTCAGATGATCTGTCGGCCCGTTCCCGGGATGGCCATGAGTTGTCGCCGGCTGAGGCGAGCAGTGACTTTATAGCAACCGTGTTGAAAGTCAAGAGGAATGAGCAACGACCTTCGGAGTCACATCGCGCCAAGGGGAGCGATGCTTGAGCATAGAGTTGAGGATGACCAGCAGTTTGCGCATGCAAGCGACAAGAGCCGCCTTCTTCGGCTTACCGCAGGCCAACAGTCTCTGGTAGAAGTCCCGTATGACTGGATTGAAGCGGCTGGCCGTCAGCGCTCCCATGTACAGGGCGGCACGAACCCGTGCGCGCCCACCCCAGACGGTACGTTTACCCCGCAGCGTACCACTGTCCCGGTTGAAGGGAGCCACTCCCACCAGGGCGGCGATCTGCCGACGGTCCAGCGTACCCAGCTCCGGCAGGTAGGCCAGAAGGGTGAGGGAGAGCTGCTCCCCCACGCCTGGGACGGTGCGCAGGAGGTCATCCTTCTCCCGCCATACAGGACTCTGACGGAGAGTCTGCCGCAGGTTCTTGTCCAAGTCGTCCAACTCTCGCTCCAGCCACGCAATGTGGACCTCGATGCGGGGACGGACGGCGACGGTGGCGGTGGAGCTCAGACGGTTCTTCTCCGAGACCAGCATGGTGATCACCTGGTGCCTGCGGGCAACCAGAGAGTTGAGGAACTGGGTCTCGGCGTCCCGCAAAGGACGCACGGGTGGTCTGACGACTTCAGCGAAGTGGGCCAGTACCGCTGCGTCCAGAGCGTCGGTCTTAGCCAGTTTACCGGTGGCTCTGGCGAAGTCCCTCACCTGTCGAGGGTTGACGACGACCACTGGGACAGCCTCAGCTGCCAGCGCAGCTACCAGAGCCAGCTCCAAGCCACCTGAAGCCTCCAGCAACACCGTGACCGGTTCAAGAGCCTTCAGGCGGGATACCAGCTGACGGACTCCTGCCTCGTCGTGGGGAACCTCCCATCTGTCGCCCGACGGACGGACGGCCACGTCCAACTGGGCCTTGGCCACATCGATGCCTACGTAGGTCGCTTCCTGATCCATCATCACCTCCTGCGAATTACTGGCCCGTCCTTGCAAGATGCGGGCTTGGTTGGCCCAGGCAACCGTTCGGGCTCTCTTCGGGGTGGGTGCGGCGACCCTCGCTATAAGACGGTCTTCCATGACCAAGGAGCTTCCGGTCTGCCGCACCCCAATCCGACCTTGAAATGATTCTTCATCCCAGAGCCAACATACAAGGAGCTTGGCCATGAGCCTCTTCGCAGTTGTGTCCGCTCACCCAGCTGATACGTCATCGTCCAGGAGGCAGAGATGATCGGAGTCGCAGATTACCAGGGTCATCTCGTCGCTGAGGTGATCATCGGAGTCGACACCCACAGGGACCAGCATGTGGCAGTAGCCATTGATGGGCGGGGTGTCCGACTTGGGGAGAGGCACGTGCCCACGACCATCCGTGGGTACGAGAGCCTCGAACGGTGGTCGTGCAGTTTGGGAGAGATCCGCGCGTTCGGGATCGAGGGCACCGGTTCCTACGGAGCAGGAGTCGCTCGCTTCATGACCGGTCGGGATCATACGGTCATCGAGGTCAACAGGCCGGATCGGTCGGTCCGATATCGCAAGGGGAAGAGCGATCCCACCGACGCCGAGATGGCGGCTCGTTCCGTACTTGCCGGTGTGGCCGATGCCACTCCGAAGTCCGGCGAGGGCGAAGTCGAGATGCTCCGTATGCTCAAGAGCGCGAGGGACTCTGCAGTCAAGGCTCGCACCCAGGCCGGCAACCAGATGAAGGCCCTGGTTGTGACTGCTCCTGCCGAGCTTCGCGAGATGCTTGACGGTCTTACCATCATCGCTCTCGCCAGGCGATGCAGGAGCTTCCGTCCCTCTCGCCTGGACGATCCCAGGACGGCGGCCAAGTACGCTCTTCGTTCGCTGGCCTGCCGCTACCGTCAGCTCAGTGAAGAGGTGCGGGACCTGGAGTCGGAGATGGAACGACTGACACGGTCCATAGCACCGGCCCTGGTCGAGGCCTTCGGTGTGGGGCCCGATACGGCAGCAACGCTGCTGGTCGCCGCGGGGAGTAATCATGACCGGCTTCGCACGGAGGCTGCATTCGCCTCGCTGTGCGGTGTAAACCCGATACCTGCATCATCAGGCAGGACCAACCGGCACCGCCTAAACCGCGGCGGTGATCGTCAGGCCAATGCCGCTCTGTATCGAATCGTCCTTGTCAGACTGTCTCATGACCCCAGGACCCAGGCATACATGCGGCGACGAATCGCCGAGGGAATGAGTAAGCGCGACGTCATCCGCTGTCTCAAGCGCTACGTTGCCCGGGAGGTCTACTCCACCATCCGGAAACCCGCTCCGATACTCGAAGAGGCCTCTTGACAGGTATAGCAACTGTCTTGAAAGTCAAGCGGAATGACCGGCGACCATCGGAGTCATGTCGTGCCAGGGCGAGCCATGCTTAAGCATCGAGTTGAGGATAATCAGCAGCTTGCGCATGCAGGCTGTGAGGGCCAGTTTCTTCGGCTTACCAGCGGCCAGCAGCCGCTGGTAGAAGTCTCGTATGACGGGGTTGAAGCGGCTGGCCACCAACGCTCCCATGTACAGGGCGGCACGGACCCGGGCGCGTCCACCCCATACGGTACGTTTACCCCGCAGCGTACCGCTGTCCCGGTTGAAGGGAGCCACGCCCACCAGGGCGGCGATCTGCCGGCGGTCCAGGGTGCCCAGCTCCGGCAAGTACGCCAGAAGGGTGAGGGAGAGTTGCTCTCCCACACCGGGGGCGGTGCGCAGGAGGTCGTCCTTCTCCCGCCATACAGGACTCTGGCGGAGAGTCCGCCGCAGCCCCTCGTCCAAGTCGTCCAACTCCCGTTCCAGCCACGCAATGTGGGCCTCGATGCGGGGACGAACGGCGACGGTGGCAGCGGAGCCCAGGCGGTTCTTCTCCGAGACCAGCATGGTCATCACCTGGTGTCTGCGAGCTACCAGCGAGTTGAGGGCCTGCGTCTCGGCGTCTCGCAAGGGGCGCACGGGAGGCCGGACCGCTTCGGCGAAATGGGCCAGGACCGCCGCATCTAGGGAGTCGGTCTTGGCCAGCTTACCGGTGGCCCTGGCAAAGTCCCTCACCTGGCGGGGGTTGACGACGACCACCGGCAACTCCCCGGTCGCCAGAGCTGCCACAAGGGGCAGTTCCAGGCCGCCCGACGTGGTCGAGGTACCCTCAAAAGGTGTGTAAACGATCAGGCGGTGTACCCTCTCTCTGAACTAGACGGGCTTGGAGGCCCGAGAGAGGAGAAACACCGCCCATGGAGGATGGAAACATTGAAAGCGGACCTGCGTCAAGGCCGGAATGGGAGCACCTGGAGGAGTGGCTGCGAGGTCAGATGCAGGGGCTGATCCAGGAGCTGCTCGAGCAGGAGGTCACAGAGTTCCTTGGAAGGGCTAGGTCGATTCGCCGATCGGAGTCGGACAACGACGCCGGCTATCGGAACGGCTACGCACCGCCGCGACGACTGACCCTGAGTTCCGGGACCATACGGATCAGGAGGCCTCGGATACGAGACACGGAGGAGAGATTCGAGAGCCGGCTGGTTCCCCTGTTCGTCCATAGGACGAGGGAGGTGGCCGACCTGATCCCGGAGCTGTACCTGCACGGTCTCTCGGAGGGCGACTTCGACCTGGCGCTGAGGGGACTGCTCGGAGAGGAGGCGCCGATATCTGCGAGCACGGTCGCCCGGCTCAAAGACAAATGGAACGCCGAGCTTGCCGAATGGCGTGCGAGGCCCCTGGACAACCTCGAGGTGGTCTACATGTGGGTGGACGGGGTCTACGTGAAGGCCGGGTTGGAGAGGGAGAAGGCGGCGATCCTGGTGGTGATGGCGGCGTTGAGTGACGGGAGCAAGGTGGTGGTGAGCGTCGTACCCGGGTACAGGGAGTCGACCCGGAGTTGGTCTGAGGTGCTCAGGGACCTGAGGGACCGTGGCCTCAACTGCCCCAGGCTGGTGGTCGGGGACGGACACCTGGGTATCTGGGGAGCGCTTCGCAACGTTTGGCCTCAGGCGGGGGAACAGCGCTGCTGGAACCACAAGATCCTGAACGTGCTGGACAAGCTGCCGAAGCGTCAGCGTGATCAGGGGAGGCTGCTGCTGCGCAACATCCCGTACGCCGAGACCCGGGCTGAGGCTGAGAGGTTGAGGAGAGTCTTCACCCGGTGGTGCGGCGACCACTCGTACGAGGCTGCCAGGGAGGCAATCGAGCGGGACTGGGAGCGTATGGTGACCTTCTACGACTACCCCAGAGAGCACTGGCGTCACCTTCGTACGACCAACCCGGTCGAGTCGCCGTTCGCGGCGCTGCGGCTCAGGACCGATGCGGCCAGGCGCTACAAGAGAGTGGACAGAGCGATAGCGGTCATATGGAAGATGTTGATGGTGGCCGAGAAGAGGTTCCGCCGGCTGCAGGCGCCGGAGCTGATGGCGGACGTCTACCTCGGGGCCCAATACGTGGATGGAATCGCCGTCGAGGCTACGGCAGAGAAGGTCGCCGCCTGATCACGTTTACACAACTATTGACGCAACCTCACGCCTCCACCAGCACCATGGCAGGTCCCAGGCTCTTCAACTGAGATACGAGTTGCCCGATTCCCGCATCGTCGTGGGAGACCTCCCATCTGTCGGCCGCGGGACGTACCGCTACATCCAGCTGGGCCTTGGCCACATCGATGCCTACGAAGATCGATTCCTGCTCCATGAGCACCTCCTCCCGACTACTGGCCCGTCCTTGCAAGATGCGGGCTTGGTTGGCCCATGCAACTGTGCGGGCTCTACTCCGGTACGGGTGCGGCGACCCTCGCTATAGAACGGTCTTCCATGACCAAGGAGCATTCGGTCTGCCGCACCCCGATCCACCTTGTCACACGCCAAAACCAAGATACAAGGAGCATCATCTGCTCCCTGAAGCGGTAGCGTGCAAAGGCTCCCGGCTTGCGCACCAGCGACCCGATGATGTGTCGGTAGTCGATGCGAGCCTCGCCGGCGCCGTGTATCCGCTCCATGCTCTCCACGAGGTGGTCCTTGTAGTACACCTCGATGTGGTCTGCGTACACCCGGACGTCCACCTCCATGCCGATCAGCCGAGATGGGACCGAGTATGTCCTGTTAGCCACCCTGATCGTGCTCCACCTGCGCACCCTGCAACGGTAGTTGGCGTACTCCGGGACCGGAGCCGGCGGAAGCGGCCGCAGGTGACGACGCTCCGCCTTGAGCTTCGAGCCCACCAGCCTGTTGCGCCGAGCGACGACTCCTCTGACGAACTGTCTGTACTCGTCCTCGGACTCGAAGTCGCGGCTGCCCCTGAGGATCAGCGCTTGGTTCAAGGCATTCTTCAGACGCCTGTGTCCCTGCTCTACAACGCCGTTCTCGTGCGAGGAGCGTGGGTTGGTCCTGGTGGACTCCACCCCGTAGTGGGTCAGGACAGCCTCGTACCTGGCGTTCATGGCACGGCCACTGCTGTTCTTAAGATCGTGTGTTGCCGCCGACAGGTTATCGGTCCGCACCACGCTGGGTACGCCTCCGAGTTCCCACAGCGCTCCCTGCAGTCCCTGCACCAGTGCCCCGAATGTCTCCCCGAAGCACACCTCCGCATAGCGCCAGCCCGAGTGACTGAGCACGAACTGGAACAGCAAGTGTCTGAAGCGCTCTCCACCTATGGTGACTCCCAACTCGGTGCAGTGAGTGAAGTCCACCTGCGCCTCACGACCGGGTGGATGATCCTGCTGGAAGTACACCTCCCGATCCGGCCCGTGGAGGGCCCTGTGGTCTCGGATCCGGCGCTGAAGCGTCCTCAGCTGGGACCTGCCCAACCTGCCCGGGTGTCTCTCATCGAGCCACTCCAGGATGGTTGTCGCGCTCAGCTCACCGCCGGGATCGGTCAGCAGCAGCGGTACGACATCGCCCTCCCAAACGTCGGCGAAGGGATCCGGTCTGCTTCTCCATCTCCGCCTGGCCTTCTTCCTATCTGACGGCAGCTCTCCACGCTGCCACTTCCTTGCCGATCTCTCGCTCATGGCGGCTGACGCCGCCGCTGCTTGCTGTGTCTTGCCTTCCATCAACTTCTGCCTCAGTACAACTACCTGTTGATCCGTGACCAATCTGGCACCTCCCGGGTACCAGACCATCCTTATCTACGGACCGGCAAAAATCGTTGTCGTCACCGGCAAGAATGATTGTCGTCGTTCACCCAAGGTGCTCATCGTCGACGAGTTCGGCATCTGGCCCTACGACCGTGACTCCGCCACCGCCTTCTTCAGCCTGGTCTCGGCCAGGTACGAGAGGGGCAGCATCATCCTCACATCCAACAAGGGCTTCGCAGAGTGGGGGGAGCTCCTCGGAGACACCGTGATCGCCACCGCCATCCTCGACCGGCTGCTGCACCACAGCCACGTCCTCAACATCCGCGGCGAAAGCTACAGGCTCAGGGAAAAACGACAGGCTGGTCTGTTGACCTCACACCAGCTGTTCAATCCATCGTCGGAGGAAACCCAAAACACCAAATCACAGCCAGGGGTGGGTCAATACTAATCCGGCGATAGTGGGTCAAATCTAAGCCGGCATTGACACCCTGAGCGGGTAACGCAGCGCAACGGCTACCGGTCCCGGGCATGGGACACACGTGTCGGAACGATCGATCTCCAGATACCGAAGCTGAGGGAGGGGAGCTACTTCCCGAGCCTGCTGGAGCCGCGGCGACGCAGCGAGCGTGCTCTGCGAGGACAGAATCGCTGAGCGTCGACAGCAGACCACTATCCCGTCCCTAGCGTCTCCGGAATATCAGGTAGGAGAAAACGCCGACGGCGAAAACGCCGGTAGCTACCTGAATCAAGATAAGGGTGGTACGTCTGCGCGGAGTGGAGGCGATGCTGGCAAGGGTGTTGCGAATCCTTGGGATGGCGTCTCCGAAGGCCGGAACCGCAGGCTGATCCAATTTCTCCAGCTCAGATTGAGACGTTCCACGTCCTATGGGTGCAACAGCGGGGACAGCGGTGGGTGCTGGAGTGGTGGTGGTGGTGGGGATGGGAACGGGAGTCGGGACGGGTGTGAGGGTGGGAGTGGGAATGGCGGTTGGAGTCGAGGTCGGAGTGGGAGTGGCGGTTGGAGTCGGGGTCGGAGTGGGAGTCGGGGTCGGAGTGGGAGTCGAAGTGGGAGTCGGGACGCGTGTGGGTATGGACGTAGGAAGTGGGGTTGCGGTAGGCGATGGTCTGGGAGTGGCGGTTGGTGTCGGGGTGGGGGAGGACGTAGGAAGTGGAGTTGCTGTGGGCAATGGTCTGGGGGTAGGGGTAGACGTGTTAGGCGGTGGGGGCTCGACGGGACCACCGTTGACGAGGTCGCACCATGAGCTGGGGTCGGATCCACACGGGAACTGGCATTCAGATCCGCCGCGACTGACGGCACAGTTTTTTTCGGTTCCAGGGGGATTGGAGGGGGGTACAGGTAGACCATCGCTATCGCAACGGGTAGGAACACTGATGGTATCCCCATTTTCGTCTTCGTAGTAAATCGTGCACTCAAGCGGCTCTTGGGCGTTAACGTGGATGGCATAGCCTATTGCGGTTGTCAGAAGACCGGCTGCGACCAGAAAGCCGCCCAAGACATGCTTCATGCAGCGCTCTCAATTCTGCTCAGTTAGGTTACGTCAAGAGTTGTGTAAACGTGATCAGGCGGCGAGCTTCTCTGTCGTGTCTCGTACCCGAGGTCTCCTGACCCGAATGGTCCCGGAGCTCAGGGTCAGTCGTCGCGGCGGTGCGTAGCCGTTACGGTAGCCAGCGTCGTTGTCCGACTCCGAACGGCGGACCGACCGGACCCTGCCAAGGAACTCTGTGACCTCCTGCTCGAGCAGGTCCTGGATCAGCCCCTGCATCTGACCTCGCAGCCACTCCTCCAGATGCTCCCACTCCGGCCTTGACGCAGGTCCGTTCTCAATGTTGATTCCCTCGTAAAAACCCATTTTGAGGAGATTCCAGCGATTTCGAACAACTGAGCGCCACAGGATGTTGCGCGAGCAAACGGGGTCGCTCCCATATATTGCACCCAGGCGTAGGCACGTTTGTTCTATTTACAACTGCAGCGACTTTTTACGAGTGAATCAATGTTTCCATCCTCCATGGGCGGTGTATCTCCTCTCTTGGGCCTCCAAGCCCGTCATGTTCAGAGAGAGGGTACACGGCCCGATCGTGTACACACCTTTTTGAGGGTACCTCTGCTCAGCTCGCAATACGCTTGGACATAACACATAAAGCGTCGTGTTGACCCTTGGCCTGCTGTTGATGTCCAGCGAAAATGCCCGCTTAGTGGGTCAGCGAGAATGTCCATTCAGCTAGGGGTTACCTTCTGAGGCTGCTGTAACCCGGTCGTACCTTCTCCCTTTCTGAGTGGAGGTGACCTGGGATTCAGTCTTTCAGTGGAACTGTCTACGACAATTGGCAGGGTCATAACGAATTCTGCGTACTCTCCATATACCGTATCCACTGATAGATCGCCCCCGAACCTCCGGGCCACGTCAGCAGCGATGGACAAGCCCAACCCTGCCCCCTCGGCACCGTCCCTGCTGGAGAAGAAGGGGTTGAAGATGCGCCCAACGACTTCATCGGATATTCCGGTGCCGTTGTCTCGAATGCGTATCTCTACTGTGTCATTCACTCGCCGAGTGGAGGCTGTCAACACCGCTTCGTAGTCCACCGAGGTATTCCGCTTCTCATGCATCGCGTAGAAAGCATTTGAAACCAGGTTGAGCACCGCTTCGTTGAAGTCCTTCTCCACCAGTGTTGTCTCTTCCACCGATGCGTCCAGGTCATAGACGGCCTCTACCGAGAAGTCTTCCCACTGTGCGCCGAATGTCCTGCATCCGGTATGCACGGCCTCGCGCAGCACCTCGTTCACGTCGACTACGATCGGGTCTCCACCCGAGACGCCTAACCCGCGCATCCGCTCCACGATGGCCAGTGCGCGTCCCCCATTGGAGAGGACGCGACTGAGACTTGTGGTTATCTCCTGGGTGATGTCGTCCAGCAACGCGCTATCGTCCGCTGACATTCTGTCCCTATAGTTGTCCAGCATCTCCTTCAGCTCGTTATAGAGCTCGAGAGAGCCTTCGGAGAAATTGTTGACGAAGTTCAACGGATTGCTGATCTCATGTGCCACACCTGACACCAGTTCACCCAGAGCAGCCAGCTTCTCTTGAGCGACCAGCCGGGCCTGGACCCGCTTCAGTTCCTCGTTGGTCACCCGCAGTTCCTCGTATAGCTTCTCGACAAGATTTAATCGTTGGACCTCTAGAGCTTGCTGCCTGAAGACCTCCAGGGCGCTGGCCAGCTCTCCGATCTCGTCGCGGCCTACTTCCGGCACCGGAGTTTCCAGGTCTCCGTCAGCCATAGACCTCATGCGCTCCGACATACGGGAGAGGCGCCGGACCATGCCGTTCCCCACCCATAGCCAGGCCGCCAGGGTCGCGGCGATCACGCTTATCACGCTGATCGCTGCCAGGAGGACTCGTCCCTCGTCGAAACTGCTTACAGCCAACCCCAGCGCTTCCGAAGACTCGGTGCCGGAGGCTGTGAGCAAGCTGTTCACGGAGCTTTCCAAGGCCGCACTCGCTGCATCGAAAGACACCGCCAGGTCCCTGATGTTGGCCTCGAGGACCAGTTGCTGGCCGCGGATGTAGAACACACCCTCTCCTTCAGCCAAAGACGAGACCGCAGGGTCTATGCCGGTCGCATGGATGCTTGAGAACTCGTCCCACATTCCTTGAAGCGTGTCCTCGTCTTGTGCTTGCAGCGCCTGCCGCAACACCGACAGGGCCGCCTCCGACTCTCCAATCTCGGACAACGTAGTAGCCAGCTGCGATCGGAAGTCCGCCGCGACTCCGTTGGTGCTCAACAGGGCATCTCGGGTAACGACAAGATTGTCGATTACACCGGCTAGATCGAGGGCTGCATCATTGACGGCTTGGGCATCCTCCTCTAGTGCTGGTACGCTGCTTACCCTATCCAGCGCTGTTCCCAGCTGTTCCAGAGAATCAGTCACGGCATCGGTTCGCTGGCGTAGGAACCCGGACTCAGCGTCTGCTACCACCTCGAATCCCAGCACCCGTAGGCGCTCTGCCTCACGAGCGGCATTCCACGACGACTCCAGGGCAGGCACGGCCTCGGATTGGAGATCGTAGTTGTGATCTCCGCTCTGTTCGAAGTAGTACACGGCTACTCCGCCGGAGATCAGGGTCAGGGCCACGGCAAAGCCCAGGGCTAGGTACAAACGGGTGCCGATGCCTCGCCATCGATCTAAGATGAATCTCATGGCCCGCATCTACGGCTGGACGCCGGGTGGATAATCGCCGGGCGCACTACTGCCCCTTGGGGAGGAGGACGACGCGCAGGTAGCGGTCGTTGGTGAGGTAGCGCTCGGCCGCGGCTGCTACCTGCTCGAGCGTCAGGGCATCCAGCCAGTCGTCGAAGGCGACTATGTCGTCGAACGACTCTCCGCGCCGCGCGGTGGTTCGGATCTGTTCGAGCCAGAATCCGTTCTCCCTCAGCTGCTCCTGGCGGTTGGTCCGGAACAGCTCCTTGGCGGTGTCCAGGTACTTCTGCTCGCCGCCCATCTGCAGCCAGTGTATCTGGTCGAACACCTCGTCGCGGAGCTCTTCGACGCGTTCGGGGTCGCTGCCGAAGAGGACGTAGACCTGGTACTCGGGGTCCGGAAGCGGCTCGGTGCCGCTGGTGTTGACGCCGATGCTGTAGGTGCCGCCGAGCGCCTCGCGCACCCGCTCGCGCAGCCGGATGCCGAGAATCTCGCCCGCCACGTGGATCGTGAGTGCCTCCTGGCGGCTCCAGTCCATGTCGCCGGCATACAGTAGAATCGTCCTGCTGCGCGGCTCGAGGCCGATACGGACCACCTCGTCCACCACGCCCGCGGGCGGGTCGAGTCCGACGTCGCGCCACTCCTCGGCGCGCCCGGCGGACGGCAGAGCGGCCAAGTAGCCGGTGGTCAACGAGCGCAGGGTGTCCCAGTCGAAGGCGCCAACGAAGACGAACGTCGCGTCGCCAAGGTCGGCGAAACGGTCGGAGTACACGGCCTCCGCCGTCTCCATGTTCAGCTCCTCCAGCACCTCGACGGAGAGGGGCCGCCCGCGGTGGTGCCCCTGGCTGAGAACGGTGTTTATGTAGTCGAAGAAGACCGAGTCCGGGTCTGCGGCGCGGAACTCGGCGACGCTATGCAGCCTCGCCTCGTACCTCGTGAAGAAGTCCGGATCGAGCCGGTGCTCGGTGGCGTACAGCGTGATGAGCTGGAACAGGGTCTCCAGGTCCTCAGGTGAGGCGTTGCCGCTGAATCCCTCGAAGAGTTCTTCGATGTACGGGGCTACCTCGATTCTCTTGCCGGCCAGCAGCTTGTCCAGGGTCACGCTGTCGTGCGGACCGGCGCCGCTGCCGGCGACGAGCTGCGCGGCGTAGCGGGCTGAGAGGTGGTCTTCGTCCGTGACGAGCGAGTGCCCGCCGGGGCTGAAGGCCCTGAACAGCACCTCGTCGTCGCGGAAGTCGGTTTGCTTGGCGATCACGGTGATGCCGTTTGACAGCGTCCACTTCACGGCGCCGATGGACTCTATCCGCTCTTCGGCGGCGATGGTTCCCGGCTCCGGCACGTTCGCCAGCAGGGGAACATCGCCGAGGTCGTCGGCGTAGGGCTCCACCGCGAGGGCGTGGGCCGTCTGGAGCTGCGTCAGGAGCGCAGCGCCGAGCGCGTCATCGGCGCCGGCGACGTCGGTCTCTTCGGGCCGCACCACCAGGAGGGCGAGGTCCTCGGTCTGTGCCCAGGACTCCGCCACGTCCGCGAACTCCGCCAGGGAGATCTGCGGCAGCAGCTCCTGGTAGAGCTGCCATTCGGCCTCGATGCCAGGGACCGGCGACCCGCTAAAGAAGTGGTCGGTGTACTCGTCTGAGAGGGCTGACGACGGCGTCTGCTCCCGCTGCTTGTACTGGCTCTCGACAGAGCTGAGCAGGTTGCTTTTCTCGCGCTCCAGCTCGCCGGCGGTGAAGCCGTGCTGGTGGGCGCGCTGAATCTCCTCGAGCATGGCAGCGAGGCCGGCCTCGACGCCGTCCGTCTCGACCCACGCCGAGAAGGTGGCGATGTCCAGGGTCTCCACGTATGCGGACCGTCCGGCGCTGGAGTTGATGTATGGCGGTTCGGCGGACTGGCCGCGCTCGAACAGCCGCGCGTTCAGCATCATGAACGAGAGCCTCTCCACGACCGTGCGCCGGAACGCGGCCAGGTCGCGGCCCGTTTCGGGGTCGAGCTTGCGGAAGAGTACGAACTGAGTGGCGGGCGACTCGGGGTCTGTGAAGACCTCGATGAGCGGGATCTCGTGGCCGGAGACTTCGACTAGCGGCCTGTCGGTGGTCGGACCGGCGGCGGCGCGCTCCTGGCCGGCCTCGCCCTCAGGGGGCGGCGCGAAATACTGCTTCACTTTGGCCTCGATATCCTCAACGTCGAAGTCGCCCACGGCGACGACGGCCATCAGGTCGGGCCTGTACCACCGCTCGTAGTAGGCTTTCAGGCTTTCGGAGCGTTCTCGATGATCTCGGTAAGGCCGATAGGGGCGCGGCTGGCGTAGAGCGAGTCGCCGAAGAGGAGGTTGAGCAGGTTCTGCTGGAGGCGCGAGTCGAAGCCCTGGTAGAGGCGCCACTCCTCCAGAACCACGCCGCGCTCAAGCTCGACCTCTTCCGGGTCGAAGGTTATCGAGAAGGCCCAGTCGCTGAGAATCTGGAAGGCGGTCTCGGTGATTTCGGGGTCGTCGGTCGGAATCTCAAAGAAGTACAGGGTGTCGTCGAATCCGGTGCGGGCGTTCAGGTCGGGGCCGAACGTGCTGCCGATGGACTCGAGGTATTCGACGATCTCCTGCTTGGCGAAGCGTTCGGTACCGTTGAAGGCCATGTGCTCGACGAAGTGGGCCAGGCCCTGCTGATCGTCCGTCTCGTGAACGGAGCCGGCCTTGACCGCAAGGGATATCTGTGCCCTTCCCTGCGGCTCCTCGTTGTGGCGGATGTAGTAGCTCAGGCCGTTGGAGAGGGTGCCCCGGATCACCCTTGGGTCGAATGCCAGGGGCGCGTCGGGCTGCGGTGCTGAGGTGGGAGTGGGAACCGGAGTAGCGGTTGCCGTGGGCTCGGGCGACGGGGTCGGCGTTGCCGTTGGCTCTGGTGCCGGGGTCAGTGTTGCCGTCGGCACTGGGGTTGCCGTGGGTTGGGGCATCGCAGTGGGCACCGGCGTTGCCGTGGCGGCTGCGGTGGGAGTTGGCTCCGGCGTGGCGGTTGCGGTGGGTTCCTGCTTGGCCGTGGCGGTGGGCTGCGGCGCCGTAGTGGCCGTGGGGACCGGAGTCAAGGTTGCCGTGGGTTCCGGCGTGGGTGTGGGCTCTTCCCCCTCGTCGCATGCCGCGAGCCCAATAAGCGCCACGATGGTCAGAGTGGCGCAGATGAGGGCGAACTTCGATTCCAGGCTAGTCTTCATCTACCTCTTCTCCCGCTGTGAGTTGTCGCGAAAATCTTGCTACTAACTATTGTACGACTCTAAGCCCATATCCACCGAAAGGGTGTGGTTTGGGCTCTTGCATGAGAGATTAGTGGGATGGGAGGGCCAATGATACCACTCATTGGCCGACGGACAGGGCCAATGGTGGCCCGGAGTGGCCCTGGGGAAGCCAGGCTGTGGGACGACTGTCAGCAGAAGACCCTCGCTAGCCTGGTTGGCGCGAGTTGGAGGGAGACCTTCAATTGTTTGGTGGGAGAAGCGGTTTCCTTGGGTGGGGATGGCGTCAAGCGGGCAGTGGAATGGCCCGCAGCCGTACCAGAGCAGAGACAAACTGGCTTTCCCAGGGCCAGCGCCGGGGCAGGTGCAGGGTGAGTTGGCGGGCCTTGCGGGTGATCCTTCCAGCCAGGGAAAGGAAGCGTCGCCGAAGGGTCTTGGTGGTTGCCACCGTCTCTCCCAGGGCGATGCGCTGTGTCCAGCGGGCCAGATTGTGGGCCATGATCTGCACCGCCAGTCAGGCTCCATTGGCGGAAAAGCGCCCCGAGGGAAGATGGTTCAGGCCCACGCCGTACTTGAGGTCCCGGATGGCGTTCTCGATCTCGGCGTGTCGGCGGTGGTCGGCCTCCAGTTCCAGGGTATCCCCCTCCCGGTCGGTGATCATGGCGTGATAGCTGTAGCTGGCAAAGAGGGCCAGCTGGGAGCCGGGCGTGGGCCTCACCCGGCGAACGATAAGCCGCACCGGCGCGGCGCCGGTCTGACTCTGGAATGGCGTGTATTCAGTCTCGGCCACGTCGGCGGCGCCCTCCATCCAGTAGGGTATGGGCCGCCAGTCCGACTCGGGTATGGTCTCTATCAGATTTCTCAGGTTCTGGCGCAGGCGGACGGTGATGGAGAAGCGGACATCCGTCTTGCGGCAGACCTTGACCACGCCGTGGGTATAAAAACCGCTGTCGGCCCGCACTGTGATCTGTCCCTTGGCCCCGGCGTAGCGCACCCGGCTCACCGTCTCCCGCAGGAAGTGGTCCGCGCCCCGGGCGGTATTGGCCCGGCCCTCCCGGAGACGGGCCATCAGCACCTCGCCGGTGCCGGCGGCCACAGCCAGCAGCGGGTGATAGCCCCGCTGGCCGGTGTAGCCGTGATGGCGGGCTCCCTCCTTGCTCAGGCCGTAGGTCTCGCAGATGGTGGAGTCCAGGTCAATGGTCAAGGGTGCATTGCCGGGTCCGGCCCCGGCGGCCCAGGCTTGGGCCAGCAACTCCCGGCTGACCCGGTCCAGTTGCCTGACGTGTCCCCAACGGAAGCTGCGCAGGAAGGTGCCCAGGGTGGACGGGGCCTTGACCACACACCCAAGACCCTGGCGGTACCGCCACTGCGCAACGCATCAGCATCGTCGATGCAGTCGCCTCCGGCCAGGGCAGAGGCTACCAGGGTCATCAGCTTGTCGCCGGTGTTGGCCCGGCCGGGGGCGTTACCCAGGTCCAGGTACCGGTCAACCACTTCACCCAGACCCAGGCGGAGAGCCAGGGTGGCGGGCAGCAACAGCCCAGCATTGGCTACCAGGCGGTGATCATCAAAGGCGATGTGGATGCGATCGGGGTGCTCAAGTGGTAGCATCTAAAGGGTGCTCCTTCTCTGGGGTCGGTTTTTTGACACAAAACCATTATCCCAGATACGCGGGAGCGCCTTTTCACGCTTTCAGGACACCTTTATTCCCCACTCCTTCGGTGGATTCGGGCTTATGCTAATCTCCTCACTAACTTCAACTGTCACGCCATGACCGCTGGGGCGGATTCACCAGTTAGTCGCCTCTGCACGGGCCGGATACGGGCATAACAATGCTACGGACTACCGAGCAGAACGAAAACGAATAGGGAGTACGACTTCATGCGTCTACGTCAAGCCATCGCACCGGTGGATATCTACGACTCCTTCTCCGGCAGAGCCGCGCAGGAGCGCATCCGGCCGCTCGGGAGGCTCGCCCCCCTCCTGATCTCCTTCATCCTCGTACTCGCCGCGTGCGGTGACGACTCCGCTCCTCACTAACTTCAACTGTCACGCCATGACCGCTGGGGCGGATTCACCAGTTAGTCGCCTCTGCACGGGCCGGATACGGGCATAACAATGCTACGGACTACCGAGCAGAACGAAAACGAATAGGGAGTACGACTTCATGCGTCTACGTCAAGCCATCGCACCGGTGGATATCTACGACTCCTTCTCCGGCAGAGCCGCGCAGGAGCGCATCCGGCCGCTCGGGAGGCTCGCCCCCCTCCTGATCTCCTTCATCCTCGTACTCGCCGCGTGCGGTGACGACTCCGCTGCGACCCAACAGCCGTCGGAAACGACGGAGCCTGCTCCCACGGCGGTGCCGACCTCCGTTCCGGCCTCCACTCCGACGGCCGTTCCCGCTCCGACTCCCACCGCGGAGACGGCGCCCGCCGCTCGGACCGGCGTCGTCGACCAGCTCAGGGAGAACGCCGACAGCTTCGGGTACGCCATTGGGAAACAGGGCGGCGCCCTGACCGTCGCCACCATCTCCGAGCCGCTCACCTTCAACCTTGCCATCGCGAACGACGCATCGTCGTCGGGTGTCTTGGGCTATCTCTTCGAGGGCCTGACCGAGACCTCCTGGCTGACCGACGAGGTGGAGCCGGTGCTCGCCGAGTCTTGGGAACGCTCGGACGACGGCCTGACCTGGACCTTCCGCCTGCGCAGGGACGTTGCCTGGCACGACGGCCAGCCCTTCACCGCACACGACGTCGACTTCACCTTCAACCGCATCATCTACAACCACGACATCCCGGCCAGCAGCCGCCCGGCGTTCCACTTCCGTGTCTTGGACGAGGAGAGCGGCGAGTGGGAAGAGGCGCCCATGACCGTCACTGTGCTGGACGACTACACCGTCCAGTGCGTCCTCCCCGTGTCGTTCGCTCCCTTCCTCCGCTCCATGGGGACCGCGATATACCCGAAGCACATTCTTGAGAAGCATGTGGACGACGGCACCTTCGTCGCTACGTGGGACATCAGTACCGACCCGGCCGAGATCGTGGGAACCGGCCCATTCACCATCGAGCTCTACGTTCCCGGCGAGCGCGTGGTGATGCGGCGCAATCCGGACTACTGGCTCAGAGACGACGCGGGCAACCGCCTGCCGTACCTGGATGAGATCGTGCACGTCATCGTACCGGACCTCGAAACCGAGCTATCCGTCTTCCTCGCCGGAGGGTCGGATGTCCACGGCGTCCTTGGCGAAGAGCTGGCGGGGCTCGAACCGCTCCAGGATGAGGGGGACTTCACGATCCACAGGCGGGGCCCTGCCTTCGGCACCACGTTTCTAGTATTCAACATGAACCCGGGCAGCAACCCTGAGACGGGCGAGCCCTATGTCGCGCCCGAGAAGCTGGAGTGGTTCCGGAACAGACAGTTCCGCCAAGCCGTAGCTCACACCATCGACAAGGATACGATCATCGAAGACGTGTACCACGGCGTCGGATACCCGCAGTGGTCGTCCATAAGCCCGGCGGCCGGCGACTTCCACAACCCGAACGTCCGTAAGTACGAGTATGACGTCAACAGGGCCAACGAGATCCTGGACTCCCTCGGATGGAAGGACACGGACGGGGACGGCATACGGGAGGACGGCGCGGGCAACGCCATCCGGATCTCACTGGCGACCAACACCGGCAACAGCGTGCGCGGAAGGGTAGGAACGCTGCTCCAGCAGGGGATGGAGCAGATCGGCATCGGCGTGGACTACAAGCTCATCGAGTTCGGCGACCTCGTCTCCCAGCTGACCCGGTCCTACGACTGGGAGGCTATCGTCATCGGATTCACCGGCGGACCGGACCCGTATGGCGGCATCAGCTTCTGGCACAGCGGTGAAGCCCTCCATCTCTGGCATCCCAATCAGCCTCAGCCGGCGACGGAGTGGGAGGCGGAGATTGACGCGTTGTACATCGAGGGCAGCCGTGAGCTGGACCGCGTCAAGAGGGTCGAATACTACCACCGCGCCCAGGAGATCGCTGCCGAGAATGTGCCCGTCATCTATACCACGCTCTCCGAGCGGCTGGCCGCGGTCCGCAACGTCTTCGGCAACATGACGCCCACCCTCTACGCGCTCTGGGACATCCGCTACCTGTACAGGACCGACAGATAATCGCCGTAGCCTCGCCGGGAGTAGTTGCTCGACTACAACGAATCGAACGAAGTGGTGGGCGTGGAGATGCTCTTAAGCCTCCTCACCAGACTCAAGCCAGATGCGGTAGGCCTCGCGCCTGCTCACACCGGTCTCCTTCACGATTTGGGCGACCGACTCCTTCGAGCCCCCGCCTTCGGAGCGAAGCCGGACCGCGAGCCGCACGGCCTCGTCACGGCTCGTCGACTCCCGAGCAGGGCCGCCTCCCTCGATCACCAGCGTGAACTCCCCTCTCGGCTCCCGAAAGTGGCCGAGCGCCTCCGACGCCGTGCCCCTGAACACCTCCTCGTGGAGCTTGGTCAGCTCGCGGCAGACGACGATGCGCCTGTCGCCGAAGCTCTCGTCCAGGTCGGCCAGGGTGTCCAGGAGCCTGTGCGGAGCCTCGAACAGCACTAGCGGACGTCTCTCCGCCGCCAGCGACTCCAGCAGCGCTCTGCGCGCCCCTCTCTTGCGGGGCGGGAATCCGGCGAACAGGAACCGGTCAGCGTTCACGCCGGCCGCCGTCAGGGCCGCCGTCACCGCCGAAGGGCCGGGCACCGGTATCACCTGGAAGCCGGCATCCCAGCTCGCCTCCACGAGCTCGCATCCCGGATCGCTGATGCCGGGCGTGCCCGCGTCCGAGACGAGCGCGACGTCCTTCTCCGCGAGCGCCGCTAACAGGCGGGGCAGCATGGCCCGCCTGTTGTGCTCGTGATAGCTGGTGAGCGGAGTGTCGATCTCGTACCGCTGCAGCAGACGGCGAGTCGTCCTCGTGTCCTCCGCCGCTATCAGCCCCACCTCGCGCAGCACGCGCAGCGCCCTGAGCGTGATGTCTTCGAGATTGCCTATGGGGGTCGCAACCAGATATAGCTTGGGCATCGGATATTCCGGTAGGGTATGCTGTCCCCATATTCTACCAACCGGCCCCGCTATCCACTAACCACTACCATGACCACCATCGCCGTCGTCTCCGATACCCACTGTCGGCGCTGGGACGAGATACACCCGGAGATAAGACGCGTCCTCTCCGCGGCAGACGTCGCCGTCCACTGTGGAGACTTCACCCATCCGGCGGTCGTGAGTGGAATGAGAGAGGAGATCGAGGGCGCCGTGGTCGTGCACGGCAACGCCGATCCGCCCGAGCTGCGGCGCGCCATCCCGTACGTCGAGACGCTAGAGATCGGCGGGAGGCGGATCGGCGTGACGCACCCCGCCTGGGGCGGACCGGAGTTCGAGCTGGAGGAGCTGCTGCCCGACTTCCCCGACGGAGTCGATGCCGTCCTGTTCGGCCACCTGCACGAGCCGGTCAACGAGACCCGCGGCGGCGTCCTCTTCCTGAACCCCGGGCAGGCATACGCCTCGTTCATGGTGCCCGCGACGATGGCGGTGCTGACCATCGACGAGGGTGAAATGTACGGCGAGATCCGGACCATCGAGCCGGCCCGCTAAGTGTCGGTCCAGGCCGCTCGCGCTAGCCCATATCTCCGAGGGGACGGCCGCCGAGCAGATGCATGTGGAGGTGGGGCACCTGTTGGCCGCTGTCCCGTCCCTGGTTGATGACGAGCCGGTAGCCGTCGCCGGCCACCTCCTCCCGCTGCGCCATCTCGCGGACGGCTGAGAACATGCCGCCGAGTACGGGCGAGAACGCCTCGGTTGCCCCCGTGAGATAGGTGATGTGGCCGTTGGGTATGATCAGCAGATGGGTCGGCGACTTGGGCGCGATGTCTCTGATCACGAAGCAGTGCTCGTCGCGGTAGAGGATATCGGCGGGTATCTCGCCGCCGCCGATCTTGCAGAAGATGCACTCCTCGTCCATATACTCCCCTCGGAGCGTCTAGGACAGCTGCATGATCTCGACGCGGACGTCGGCGGGGGCCTTGATGAATGCGATTCGCGGACCGTCCGGGACGTCGATCGGCCCCTCCATCAGCACTGCGCCGAGGCCTTCGAGCCTCTCTATCTCAGCGTCGATGTCGTCTACGTTGATGCCGAAGTGCTCGATGCCCCAGTGAACGGTGGCGTCGCCTCCGCCCATGTGCTCTCCCGTGCGTTCGCTCGAGATATTGACCGCCACGCCGTCCGAGGTCTCACACCGGATGAACCGGTCGCCGTACACCCGGGTCGTATCGCTCAGGATCTTGAATCCGAAGGCCTTGACGTACCAGTTGGCCGTCTTCTCCGGGTCCGGCGCCTTGATGTGAACGTGGTTGAACTCGTATGCCATGCTCCTCCCCTTCGCGTCGCTCGCCGATATGTGACTGGCTCGAAGGCTATGCCATGTCCTGCGGGCTGTCAAGAAACCGGTTGGCCGTCGATAGAGGCTGCCCGAGGTGGGAACCGCCTGTGGACCGTGCCGGACGTGCACTATCTTGAGCATCTAGTGATGGTGTATTATGATGTCTTTGATTCGTCCATACAGGGGATGCCATGAGAACCACGATGACCATAGATCAGGAGTTGTTGGACGAAGCCCGGCGACTGACCGGCATCGATGGCAGGACTGCGCTCGTCAGGGAAGGGCTCCGCGCACTGATCGAACGTGAGAGCGCCCGAAGGCTGGCGCGCCTCGGGGGGAGCGCGCCCAATCTGCGCTCCGTCCCGCGCCGCCGCGCCGAGCCTGCATGATCCTGGTCGACACGTCGGTCTGGATCGATCACCTGCGCGCCGCGGACGAGCATCTCGTGTCGCTGCTGAACGACGGTCGGGTGCTGACGCATCCGATGGTGATCGGTGAGTTGGCCTGCGGAAGCTTACCGGAACGGAACGAGGTGTTGAGCCTCCTCGCCAGACTGCCCCGGGTGCCTGTTGCAGCCGATGACGAGGTGCTCATCCTCATCGAACGGCACGGGCTGATGGGCCGCGGGATCGGCTATATCGACGCACATCTGCTGGCATCCGCCGCACTTGCCGAGACAGCCCTCCTGTGGACGAGGGACCGGCGGCTTTCGAGCGTGGCCGCCGGCCTGCGGCTCTCCTACGACGCGGTGCCCCGAACGCGTTGAGGGGTTTTGTGATTCCCTCTCGGCTCCCGGCCGTTGACCGCTCATAGCGCCTGTGCTAGCTTAGTGGCCGCTGTCCACAGATAGGGGAGGCAAGCTCGCTGGCCACAGAACAGGAAGAACACGCCGTAGACTGGGACGACCCGGTCGAGGCAATAGAGGAGTGCTACCGGCTCGGATGGGATGACGGCCTTCCGGTCGTGCCGCCGACCGTCGAGCTCGTGCAGCGGACCATAGACGCCGGCGACCGGCCGGGTGATCTCGTTATAGGCTCGGTGCCCGAACGACGGAGAGAGATCACCGTGGAGAAGCTGGCTGCCAACGCCGTCATGGCCGGCTGTCTCCCCGACTACTTCCCGGTCGTGCTCGCCGCCGCCGAGGCGATGCTGGACCCGCTGTTCAACCTCGTAGGCCCTTCGTCCAGCCTGGGAGGCTCGGGCGTCCTGGTGATCGTCAACGGCCCGGTGGTCAAGCGGCTGGGCATCAACTCGCGCAACAATCTCTTCGGGCCGGGGAACCGCGCCAACGCCACCATCGGCAGGGCCATACGCCTTACGCTGATGAACGCCTGCGGCGCCATTCCGGGACTGTTCGACCGGTCGATCCTCGGCCATCCCGGCAAGTACACCTACTGCATCGCGGAGGCGGAGGACGATACCCACTGGACGCCGCTGCACGTGGAGCGGGGATTCGACCCCGGCGAGAGCGCGGTGACCGTCTTCGCGTGCGAGGGGCCGCGCCAGGTGCGGACGGCGGGCGGGCCGGAAAACATCATCACCGCGGTCGCGGACACTGCCTCCTCGCTCGGCACCTCCATGTCGACGACCGGCTCCACGGGCGACACCTCCACCATCGTCAGACAGGGGGAGATCGCAGTCGTCGTCGCCGGGCAGAGCAGCGTGTGGGACGGATGGACGAAGGCAGATCTGAAGAGGGCCCTCCATCCCAGGATCAGGCGCTCGCTCGCCGACCTGAAGAGGGCGGGGTACGTCTCCGGCGCGATCGGACAGGACGATGAGCGCACCTTCGTATCGTTGGTACCGGAGCCGGAGGACATTATGGTGGTCTTCGCCGGGGGCGAGGAGAATACGACCTGCGCCGTCCTGCCCAGCTGGGGACCCAAGGTCTCCTCGACCTCCGTCACCAGGCGGGTGGTGGCGGCTGGGTAGAGAGGTGAGATGGGCAGCGCCCGGAGCGGGGAAAGAACGGTAACTGTTCAGCGTCCGTGAGATATTCTGGCGAATCTAATGGACGGAGACGAGGCTCTTACCTCTTCCCCCGGCTCCGCGGGGGAAGATTGAGATGGGGGTCCCCTCAAGTCTGAACAGTTTCAAAGAACGCCGTAGCGGGAGGGAAAAATGGTCTCGGTAAACATCGACGTCAAGGTCTCGATGAGGGACGGAGTGGGCCTGTCGACCGACATCTATCGGCCGTCCGGCGGCGGGCCGTTCCCGACGCTGCTGCTGCGTACGATCTACGACAACCAGGAGCCCGTCTACATCGAGTGGACGCGCCGCTTCGTGGAGGCCGGCTACGCAGTCGTGATGCAGGACTGCCGCGGCCGATTCGACTCGGAGGGGCCGTGGGAGCCGTACATCCACGAGGCCGAGGACGGGTACGACACGCAGCAGTGGATCGGCGCGCAGCCCTGGTGCGACGGCAACATCGGGATGTTCGGCGTCTCCTACCTGGGCTTCACTCAGACCCAGCCCGCCCCGCTGCGCAGCCCCTACGTCAAGGGCCTCGTGCCCATAGCGTCTCAGCAGGACAACTTCGGCCACATCTACAAGAACGGCGCTCTCGGCCTTCACGCCTCCCTCTTCTTCGGCATCATCGCCGCCAAGACGGTCCACAGGTCGGGCTTCGGCCTGCTGGACTGGGAAGCCCTGTACAGGAGGCTGCCTCTCATCTCGGCGCTCGACGACATCGTCGACGCACCCTTCTACAGGGAGATCATCCGGCACTCGACCTACGACGACTTCTGGAGCTCCTACAGCCTCCGGGACCGGTACGACGAGGTGGACACGCCCGCCTACTTCATGACCGGCTGGTACGACGTCCTGCTTCACGACGGCTTCAAGCAGTTCCTCGGCTGGAGCGGGAAGGCGCGGACCGAGGAGACGCGGCGGCGGAGCCGCATCATCGTCGGCCCGTGGACGCACTACGCATTCTCCTCGTCCGAGCTGTACGGCGCGATCGACCATCGCGGGGCGGGGACGATCGACTTCGTCGCCGAGCACCTGCGCTGGTTCGATCAGCGTCTGAAGGATGTCGACACCGGGATCGACGCCGAGCCCCCGGTGCGCATATTCGTGATGGGCGATGACGTGTGGCGCGGCGAGGATGAGTGGCCCCTCGCGCGAACGGTCTACACCCGGTACCATCTTGGCAGCGCGACCGGCGCGAACTCGATGTTCGGCGACGGGACGCTGACGCCGGAGCCCCCCTCATCCCCGGGCGCCGACCGGTACGAGTACGATCCCGACCGCCCCGTGCCGACCCTGGGCGGCCCGATAATGCACCGCGACTTCGCGGGCCCGCACGACCGCCGTCCGGTGGAGCGCCGGGACGACGTGCTGGTCTACACGTCGGAGGCGCTGGAGAGGGACCTGGAGGTGACGGGGCCGGTGGAGATGACGCTGTACGCGTCGTCGAGCGCCCGCGACACCGACTTCGCGGCGACGCTGGTGGACGTCTACCCGGACGGCCGGGCGATCAACATCTGCGAGGGGCTCCAGCGCGCACGGTTCCGTGAGTCGATCGAGGAGTCGGCGCTGATCGAGCCGGGGCGGGTCTACCGCTACACGATCGACATGTGGGAGACGAGCATCGTCTTCAAGGCGGGACACCGTATCCGGGTCGAGGTGACGAGCAGTAATTTTCCCAGGATGGACCGGAACCCGAACACGGGGAACCGTCCCGGGATGGATGCCGAGACGCAGGTCGCCAGCCAGACTGTGCACCACGGGGGTGAGCGGGCGTCGCACATCACGCTGCCGGTTATTCCGAGGTAGGGGAGCGGGGGAAAAGATCGCCGGGAGCGGGAGAAAAAATGGTCTCGGTAAACATCGACGTGAAGGTCCGGATGAGGGACGGAGTGGGCCTGTCGACCGACATCTATCGGCCGTCCGGCGGCGGGCCGTTCCCGACGCTGCTGCTGCGTACGATCTACGACAACCAGGAGCCCGTCTACATCGAGTGGACGCGCCGCTTCGTGGAGGCCGGCTACGCGGTCGTGATGCAGGACTGCCGCGGCCGGTTCGACTCGGAGGGGCCGTGGGAGCCGTACATCCACGAGGCCGAGGACGGGTATGACACGCAGCAATGGATCGGCGCGCAGCCCTGGTGCGACGGCAACATCGGGATGTTCGGCGTCTCCTACCCGGGCTTGACTCAGACCCAGCCCGCGCCGCTGCGCAGCCCCTATGTCAAGGGCATCGTGCCCATAGCGTCTCAGCAGGACAACTTCGGCCACCGTCCAGGAGGCGCTCTTGGCCTTCACGCGTCCCTCTTCTTTGGAATCATCGCCGGTAAGACGGTGCACCGGTCGGGTTTCGGCCTGCTGGACTGGGACGCGCTCTACAGGAAACTGCCCCTCATCTCGGCGCTCGACGACATCGTCGACGCACCCTTCTACCGGAAGGTCATCCGGCACTCCACCTACGACGACTTCTGGAGCTCCTACAGTCTCAGGGACCGGTACGGCGAGGTGGACACGCCCGCCTACTTCATGACGGGGTGGTACGACACGCTGCTGCACGACGGCTTCAAGCAGTTCCTCGGCTGGAGCGGGAAGGCGCGGAGCGAGGAGACGCGCCGGCGGAGCCGCATCATCGTCGGCCCGTGGACGCACTACGCATTCTCCTCGTCCGAGCTGTACGGCGCGATCGACCATCGCGGGGCGGGAACGATCGACTTCGTGGCCGAGCACCTGCGCTGGTTCGACCAGCGTCTGAGGGATGTCGACACCGGGATCGACGCCGAGCCCCCGGTGCGCATATTCGTGATGGGCGATGACGTGTGGCGCGGCGAGGATGAGTGGCCCCTCGCGCGAACGGTGTACACCCGGTACCATCTTGGCAGCGCGACCGGCGCGAACTCGATGTTCGGCGACGGGACGCTGACGCCGGAGTCCCCCTCATCCCCGGGGACCGACCGGTACGAGTACGATCCCGACCGCCCCGTGCCGACCCTGGGCGGCCCGATAATGCACCGCGACTTCGCGGGCCCGCACGACCGCCGTCCGGTGGAGCGCCGCGACGACGTGCTGGTCTACACGTCGGAGGTGCTGGAGAGGGACCTGGAGGTGACGGGGCCGGTGGAGATGACGCTGTACGCGTCGTCGAGCGCCCGCGACACCGACTTCGCGGCGACGCTGGTGGACGTCTACCCGGACGGCCGGGCGATCAACATCTGCGAGGGGCTCCAGCGCGCACGGTTCCGTGAGTCGATCGAGGAGTCGGTGCTGATCGAGCCGGGGCGGGTCTACCGCTACACGATCGACATGTGGGAGACGAGCATCGTCTTCAAGGCGGGACACCGTATCCGGGTCGAGGTGACGAGCAGTAATTTTCCCAGGATGGACCGGAACCCGAATACGGGGAACCGTCCCGGGATGGATGCCGAAACGCAGGCCGCCCACCAGACCGTTCACCACGGGGGCGAACGGGCGTCGCACATCACGCTGCCTGTCATTCCGCGTTAGGTCGGGCGCAGTAATCCGCAATCGCAGCGGTAGTTAGTGTCCTCAGCTTAGGCAAAAACCAAAGTCGGGCCAGAGCCTTTACACCAACAATGTATTTGGCTACGGTATCCGGCGGAGGTGATAAAGTATGAGCGAAGATAAGCAGGCCCGTATAGGCTTAGGAATCGCGCTCGGAGCCGGGGTAGGCGCAGCCATAGGCGTAGTCATCGGCGTGTCACTCGGCGATATCTTCCTGGCGTTCGGCGTGGCGATCGGTGGGGGGATCGGCGCGGTGATAGGCATTGCCGTGGCAGTGGCGCTTGGGGGCAGAAATGGTGACACTTCCTAGACACTACCGCTTTGTAAAGACACTGGAGAGCCGGATGCGGTGAAAGCCGCACGTCCGGTTCGGAGGGGGGCCGACGGAAAAGTGCTCCGATAACTCGGAGTAACTCGCCGGCGGCCTACCCTACCTCCGCGGCCCGCTCTTGTCCCTTCCCCCGGCTCTGCGGGGGAACCCCCGTGGCTTGACACACCCCTTATAATAGAACTGATGTTTCCAACAACCCAGACAGCCGAACGCAGGAGGCAGCCCGGCGAGCCACCGCCGTCCATCGCTGACATCATCCGCGAGGAGACCGACGACGGCAGGATCATCGTCCGTTTCCTCATCGACGTCCTCGAGGGCAACCTCGAAGGCGCGACCCTCGCCCAGAAGCGGGGCGCCGCCCTGCAGCTCCAAAGGTTCGGCTACGATGAGGCCCAAGCCTTCCTGGATGCAAACCCGCCCGCCCCCAGGAAGCCCCGATCAAACCCCCCACCCGCCCGGAAGCCGTCACGCGCCCTTCCCTCGCTACAGGAGCACATACGCCAGGAGACCGGCGACGGCAGGGACGTCGTCCGTTTCCTCGTCGGCGTCATGCAGGGCAACATCCCCGGCTTCAAGCTGCAGCAAAGGATGGACGCCGCCAGGCAGCTCCTGACCCACCTCACCGACAACGAGAACCACCACCGCCCGAACGGCGCCGGCCCCATCCGCGGCGACCACAGCCGTTCCACCGGCGCCGAAGACCGCGGCGCCGACTCGGACTCCGAGACCGCCGGCACAGGCCCCGCGTCCGGCCCGGCCGCCTCAGACCCGTCGGACCACGCCGGTCTTGATCTCGACGAGCCGCTCGCTGACGAGCCGCCCCACATTCCCATCCACGGATTTCTCCTGCCCTTCGCTCCCGCCGAATACGTCGAAAGCCGGGAGCGAGACGAGCGGTTTCCGCTCCCGCCCAACTTCCTCCACTGCGGTTCGCCGCACGACCGCGGATGCATGTGGAGGCTCGCCCCGACCGAAGCACGACGCATCGGAAGCTGCTACTGTCCGCACGACCAGGACAAGTGCAGCTTCGAAAAGGCGCTCCAGAGACTCGACGAACCTCTACAGCTTCCCGACGAATACCTCAGATGCGACTGCGAGCACGAGAACCTGTGCCTCTACAGGGTCGACCCACGCCTCGCCGACCGCATGTCCGGATGCCTCTGTACTCACGACGACGACACCTGCGCCGTCCTCATTGAGGAGGCGGAGCAGGACCGGCTGACCGCCAAAGACCGGGTCCCATTCGCCGCCGATCTCCCTCCACCCGAGCCCGGCCTCTTCGAGACCTCCCGGGATCCGAACGAGCCCAGCGTCTGGGAGCTAAAGGCCGTGCGCAAGAACCAGGACCTCCGCTGGGACTCGCCCTACGACTACGCATCGCCCGGTCACACAGACTCCCTCCGACCTCCCTGACCCTCTCCACTTCAGGGGACGACGAAAAAAATTCAGGGGACGACGAAAAAAAACCTCTCCCGGGAGATATTCTAGCGAATCTGGTGGACGGAGAGGAGGCTCTTACCTCTTGTATGTTAGAGGAGGGGCGTGGCAGACCGATTTACCTCTTCCCCCGGCTCCGCGGGGGAAGATTGAGATGGGGGTCCCCCCTCAATTCTGAACAGTTACGTTACTCACAGTCGGGAGGTTTGGCATATAATCGGGTTGGCCCGGTATCGGGGCAACGATACGGGCGAGGAGGGGCCGATGTTCATCCAGCTCGACGTCAAGACACCGATGCGGGACGGCGTCAAACTGTCGTCCGGCGTCTACCGCCCCGCGAAGGAGGGCCGCTATCCCACCCTCCTGATCCGCACCATATACAACAACAAGCAGGACAGATACGTCGCCTGGACCCGCCGCTTCGTCGAGGCGGGATACGCAGTCGTGATGCAGGACTGCCGCGGACGGTACGACTCGGAGGGGGCGTGGGAGCCGTACATCCACGAGGCGGAGGACGGGTACGACACTCAGCAGTGGATCGGCGCCCAACCCTGGTGCGACGGCGCCATAGGCGCCTTCGGCATCTCATACGTCGGGTTTACGCAGACGCTCCCCGCGCCGCTGCGCAGCCCGTACGTCAAGGGTCTCGTGCCCATCGCGTCGCAGCAGGACAACTTCGGCCACCAGTACGCCGACGGCCCCCTCCACCTGCACGTCATCATCAACTTCCACATATGGGTCGGCAGGGGGCTTCAGACCGAGTCCCGCGACCTGCTCGACTACATGGAGGTCAACCGCAGGCTGCCGCTGATCTCAGCCCTGGACGAGATCGCCGACATCCCTTGGTACCGGGATGTTATCAGCCACTACACCTACGACGACTTCTGGAAGCAGTACGGGCTCAGGGACAAGTACGACCAGGTGGACACGCCCGCCTACTTCATCACCGGCTGGTACGACGCGCTGGTGCACGAGGGCTTCCGGCAGTACGCCGGCTGGAAGAGCAGGGCGATGTCGGACCACACCAGGCGGACCACGCGCATCATGGTCGGACCGTGGAGCCACGGCGGGATCGGCGCCGCGGAGCGGTTCGGCGACGTCGATTTCGGACAGGGCGGCGCGGTGGACATCGTCGACGAGCAGCTGCGCTGGTTCGACCGCCGGCTGCGCGGCATCGACAACGGCATCGACGACGAGCCGCCGGTGCGCATCTTCGTCATGGGCGAGAACCGCTGGCGCAGCGAGAATGAGTGGCCGCTGGAGAGGACTCGCTGTACCGACTACTACATATCCAGCGGCTCAGCCGCCAACTCCCTACACGGAGACGGACGGCTGAGCGCGGCGAGGCCGGAGGTCGCCGGGGAGGACCGCTACACGTACCATCCGGAGAACCCTGTGCCGACCGTGGGCGGGCCGATGATGCATGCCGACTACGTCGGCCCCGTCGACCGCCGCCAGGCGGAGCGCCGCGACGACGTGCTCGTCTACACCTCGGAGCCGCTGGAGGATGACCTGGAGGTTACCGGGCCGGTGACGATGACGCTGTACGCTTCTTCGTCGTCACGCGACACCGACTTCGCCGCGACGCTCGTGGACGTCCATCCGGACGGGCGCGCGATCAACGTCTGCGAGGGGCTGATGCGCGCGCGCTTCCGCGACTCTATCGAGGAGCCGACTCTGATCGAGCCGGGGCGGGTATACGCCTACACGATAGACATGTGGGAGACGAGCAACCTGTTTCGGGCGGGACACAGGCTGCGAATCGAGGTGACGAGCAGCAACTTCCCACGCTTCGACCGCAACCTGAACACGGGTAACCGTCCCGGCATGGACGCGGAGATGCAGGCCGCGCACCAGACGATCCATCACGGAGGGGAGTATGCCTCGCACATCACCCTCCCGGTGATTCCGAGGTAGGGGAGTCACCCTCACCCCAGCCCTCTCCCGTCGAGGGAGAGGGGGAAGACCTCCGCTCCGCCGCCCGCTCTTGTCCCTTCTCCCGGCTCTGCGGGGGAAGGGTAGGATGGGGGTCCCCCCCTCGAAGGCCGGAGAAGAAAAGAGACCCCCATCTCAATCTTCCCCCGTCCGCGGGGGAAGAGGGCATCACCCTCGCTCCACCGCCCTTTCCGTCGAGGGAGAAGGTTCAGGATGGGGGTCTACGGAAAATATGGCTGCGGCGGGCGCGCGCCTCGCAGGTCTCGCGGATGTGGGCCATGTGACGGGCGACCGCGCGCTCGAAGAGGGGGCGTGTGTAGACCATCGCGCCGATCCAGCCGATGATCGGAAGCCGGCTCCAGATGAACTCTCCCTCGTAGCGCAGCTCGGTGCCGCCGTCCACGTCGGTGATCGTGAACTCCTCGAATGCGCAGTGGAGAGGGCCGTCGATGTGCCGAAACGTGACGCGGTCAGGAGGGTACAGCGTAATCTCCTCCAGCGTCGTGTAGGTGAACAGCCCGGCCCTGGTCCTGAACTCGACCGTCAGCCGGTCTCCGTCCCTCGAGACGAGCTTGGACGAGTCGCCGGCGCTGTCCCTTCTGTGTCTGCGGCCGAACGAGGTGATCGTCTGGAAGACGAGCTCGCGGGGCGCCTTCACCAGCACGCGGCGGCGTGACAGCTCTATGGGGCGGGCCATTCGCGTCAGCCGGAGGCGCGGACCTGGGCCGCGAACGCTGCGATCTTCTTCACGTCCTTGACGCCTCCGGTCTCAACTCCGCTGGAGACGTCGACGCCCCACGGGCCTACCTTCTCGATAGCCTCCCGCACGTTGTCGGGATCGAGGCCGCCGGCCAGCAGGAAGTCGTGGCGCTTCGCCACCTCTCTCGCGATGGACCAGTCGAAGGTATGCCCCGTTCCGCCGAGCGCGCCGGGCTGATGGCTATCGAGCTGCGCTATGTGTCCCCGCTCCACCACCTCGGCTACCCGGGCCATCACCTGCGCGCCGTCACGCTCGCGGCAGCCGCTGTCCTGCACCTTGATCTGCCTGATGATCGGACGGTTCATCCGCTCCCAGTAGTCGGGAGTCTCGTCGCCGCACAGCTGCACCATGTCCAGCCCGCAGCTCTCCGCCAGGCGGTTCACCTCCTCAACGGGCTGATTTGCGAAGAGACCGACGATCCGGGGAGCCTCCGCGCCACGGTCATTCCGGTATCTTTCGATTACACGGCGTCCCTCTGCCTCGGTGAGCTGTCTGCGCACGCCGGGCACGAAGACGAAGCCGAGCAGGCTCGCCCCCGCGTCGGCGGCCGCCCTGGCGTGCGCGGCGTCGCGCAGTCCGCAGATCTTGAACAAGGTCATAGCAGCTCCCTCAGCTTCGCGGCGGGGTCTCCGGCCGTGACGAGCGACTCGCCGACGAGCACGGCGTGCGCGCCCGCGGCGGCGACGCGGGCCATGTCTTCACGTGCGCCGATCCCGCTCTCGCTGACGACCGTTCTACCATCCGGCACCTGGGGAGCGAGCCTCTCGGTGGTCTCCAGATCGGTGCGGAAAGTGCGCAGGTCCCTGTTGTTGATCCCGACGATCTGCGCTCCGGCATCGACAGCGGCGGCCAGCTCGGTCTCGTCGTGGACCTCTACTAGCGATTCCATCTCCAGCTCGGCCGCCAGGCCGAGCAGCTCATGCAGGCGGCTCGCGTCGAGCATGGCGACTATGAGCAGTATGGCGTCCGCTCCGTGGGCCCTCGCCTCGTGGACCTGGTACGGGTCGAAGATGAACTCCTTGCGCAGGACCGGCAGGCCGTGCGGGCGGCAGACGCGCTGGACGGCTTGCAGGTCGTCGATCGTTCCCTGGAAGTGGTCGAAGTTGGTCAGGACCGACACCGCCGCCGCGCCGCCGTCGACGTAGGCGGAGGCGAGGCGGACCGGATCGAAGTCTTCCCTCAGCCTTCCTTTGACCGGCGACGCCTTCTTGACCTCGGCGATGACGCTGACGTCCGGCGCGCCGAGCGCGGCGGTCAGACTGAGCGTCGTCGAGCGCTCCGCGATCCGCGCTTCGAGGTCGGGCAGGGAAGCTTCCCGCTTGAGCCGCTCGACCTCCTTGCGCTTGACCGCGACGATCTCCTTCAGGATGTCGGGTGTATCCTGGCCCTTCTGCCCGGACGCTTCACCAAGTTGGCTTCTTTTCCTTGCCCTAGACTCCCACCTCAACGAAACCGACTCTGTCCTCATCACACATGGGGACCGGCTGCCCGGTGATCTTCAGCCCTTCGATGGTCACCTCGGCGGCCTCCTTGATCTTCTCCATGGCCTCGTCCCTGGTGCTTCCGTAGGAGGCTACCGAGAGGGCCGGTACGGTTGCGATATACAGCTCCTCCTCTGGGTCCCACTCCAGGACCACCGTGTAACGAATCTTTTGCATCCATGCCCTCCTAGTTCAGCTCCCGGCTCAGGGTGATCAGGGAGTCGAGCGCGGCGTTGGCGCGTCCGGTGTCGATGGCGTTGGCGGCGAGCTCCACACCCTCCCTCAGGGTGGTGGCGCGGTCGGCTGCGATCAGAGCGGCTGCGGCGTTGGCGAGCACCACGTTCCGGGCGGGGCCGGGTGAGCCTGCCAACACCTCTCGCAGGGTCGATGCGCTTTCCGCGACGCCTGCGACTTTCAGCGAGTCGTTGTCGACGCTGTCGAGCCCGAAGTCGTCCGGCGTAACGGTGTAGGAGGAGACCGCGCCCTCCTTCAACTCCCAGACGTCGGTGGGAGCGGCGAGGCTGATCTCGTCGAGGCCATCCTGGCCGTGGACGATGAGAGCGTGCGCGGCTCCAAGGCCATTTAGAACTTGGGGCACCTTGGGCGCCAGGCCGGGATCGCCGACGCCCATAAGGTACGCCCCGGCGCCTGCGGGGTTGGTTAGCGGTCCCAGGAAGTTGAACACGGTCCTGATGCCTATCTCGCGGCGGGGCGCGGCGACGAACCTCATCGCCGGGTGGAAGGTCTGCGCGAACATGAAGCCGAAGCCGGTCTCCTCGATGCAGCGTTTGACGCCCTCCGGGCCCAGGTCGATTTTGACGCCGAGCTCTTCGAGGACGTCGGCGCTGCCGGTGGTCCCGGACGCCGCGCGGTTACCGTGCTTGGCTACCTTCAATCCCGCTCCGGCGAGGACGAGCCCTGCCGTCGTCGATATGTTGAAGCTCCCGGAGGAGTCGCCGCCGGTGCCGCAGGTGTCGACGACCTGCCCTTCGACTTCGACGCGCAGCGACCTCTCACGCATGGCGCGCGCCATGCCGACGATCTCGTCGGCAGTCTCGCCCTTGACGCGTAGCGCCGTGAGAAAGGCGCCGATCTGCGCGGGCGTCGTATCGCCTTCCATGATCTCGCTCATCGCCTGTGCAGCCTCGTCCGAGGTGAGGTCGCGGCCCTCGACGAGCGCAGCTATCGCATCTCGTATCATCGTCGTCTCCTGGGTTCTGTGCTGACAGCGCCGCGTAGCGCCTGGTCGAACGTCTTGAGGTCTGTCACCCCGCGCCTGCGACAGCTTGCGAGATGGCAAAGGTCCCGCGCTCCCAGCGTTGGGTACTGGTCATGAAGCTGACGAGCTAGCTTCGCATCCTCTTCCTCCAGCGGCCACACCTCCACACGAGACCTGGCTACCAAAGATAGTGCCGCATCGAGTGTCTCCAGTCTCCCGACCGGGAGATAGGCATGTATCATCTCCTGCAGGACCTCGGCAGACGTGAAGAGGGGAGTCCTATTCCGGTTCGATTCTACGAAGAACTCCCGGGCCTCGGTTCGAAGAGGATGCGCCCGCCCTACTGCGTACATGAAGACGTTTGTGTCGATGAAGATCAAGTATTCGATGCTCCTCGTCTGCGCGATTCACCGATCACATCCAGGTGCTCCTCCCAGTCCGGCTCCGACTCAGGGCCTTCCAACGTATCGCAACCGTGGAAGAAGGCTTCGAGGTCCGCTGGGGAATCGAATGGCTCGGACCGCTGTTGCTCTTCGAGACGTTTGCGGGCTGCGGCTCTCAGCCAGGCGCTCAAGGTCATCCCCTCTCTTCGCGCCTGATGTACAAAACGGTCTCGATCCTCATCGGGGATCACCAACTGAACTCTAACCATGGTGCACCGCCTACTGTATGAGCGTGTGTATGTATCATGCACATAGCCCGCACATAGGTCAACTTGTCCGCTTCCCTTACATCGTGAGGAAGTTGCGGAGGAGGTCGTGGCCCACCGTCGTCATGATCGACTCGGGGTGGAACTGGACGCCCTCGACCGGATGCTCACGGTGCCTGACGCCCATCACGACTCCCTTGTCGGTCCAGGCGGTAACCTCCAGCTCTTCGGGAAGGCTGTCCGGGTACAGCGCGAGCGAGTGGTATCGGATCGCCTCGAATGGGTCGGGCAGACCGGCAAAGACCCCCTTGCCGTCGTGGTGGACCATCGACGTCTTGCCGTGCATGATCTCGCCGGCGCCTCCGACCACGCCGCCGTAGGCGTATCCGACGCACTGGTGTCCCAGGCAGACGCCCAGAGTCGGGGTGGTCGGACCGAAGCGCCGCACCACTTCGTTCGAGATGCCGGCCCTCTCCGGCCTGGACGGCCCGGGAGATACGACGATCCTCTCGGGTGCGAGCCGCTCGATATCCTCGATGGTCGCCTCGTCGTTGCGCACCACTTCGACCTCCGCGCCGAGCTCGCAGAGGTACTGGTACAGGTTGTAGGTGAAGCTGTCGTAGTTGTCTATCAGCAGTATCATTTTTTCTCCCCCTCATCCCAACCTTCTCCCGCCAGGGGAGAAGGAGTAGTCGGATCACGCTTGTGGGAGGCCTGCGGTCTCGGCGTCGTCAATGGCGTGCATAAGTGCGGAGGCCTTGTGAAGCGTCTCCCGGTACTCGAAGTCTGGCGTGCTGTCGTAGACTACGCCGCCGCCGGCCTGTGCGAAGGCGACGCCGTCCTTGACCACAAGCGTGCGTATGTCGATAGCGGTGTCCATGTTGCCCATGAAGTCGAAGTATCCGACGGCGCCCGCGTAGGGGCCGCGCCTGTCAGGCTCCAGCTCGGCGATGATCTCCATCGCTCTGATCTTGGGGGCGCCGGCAACCGTCCCCGCGGGGAAGCAGGCTCTCAGGGCGTCGAAGTTGGTGTAGTCGTCGCGCAGCGTGCCGGTCACGTGGGACACGAGGTGCATGACGTGGGAGTAGCGCTCCACGTCCATCAGCTGAGTTACCTCCACGGTGCCCGGGACGCTGACGCGCCCCACGTCGTTGCGCCCGAGGTCGACGAGCATGATGTGCTCGGCCCTCTCCTTCTCGTCGGTGCGCAACTCCTCCTCAAGGACGTCGTCCTCATTACTGTCGGCTCCGCGCGGACGCGTGCCGGCTATGGGATGCATGGCGACGGCGCCGTCCTCGACCTGGACCAGCATCTCGGGCGACGCCCCGACGAGCTGGAAGCCGTCGAGATCGAGGTAGTACATGTACGGCGATGGGTTGATAGCCCTCAGAGAACGGTATATCTGGAAGGGGGGAGCCGTCGTCGGCCGGGAGATGCGCTGGGAGACGACGGTCTGGATCACCTCGCCTTCCACGATGTAGCGCTTGACTCGCTCGACCATATCCTTGAACTGGTCCGGGGTCACGTTGGAGCCGGTGGCGAGTCTCTGTGAGGCTGCGCCGTCGCTGGCGGTGGGCAGACTGAGGGGCGTCCGCAGACGGGCCACGATCTCGTCGATACGTTCGACCGCCTCCGCGTATCCCATCTCGACGCCGCGGTCGAGATGGGCGTGGCTGACCACCTCGATCTTGTGCTCCAGGTGGTCGAAGACCAGAAAGGTGGACGTGATCATGAAGACCGCTTCGGGGAGATTGAGGACCTCCTTCTCAGGCGAAGGCAGTCTCTCGAAGTAGCTGACCGCCTCGTAGGAGAGGTATCCGACGGCGCCGCCGTTGAACCTCCTGCGATTGGGCGTCTCGACCGGCGTATAGCGGGAAAGCTCTCGTTCGACCGGGATGAGCGGGTCGACGGCACCGTGCTCCTGTCCCGGGCCCGTCTTGATTACGCTCTGCGGCTCGGTGCCGATCATGCTGTAGCGTGCGATGCGCTCTCCACCCTCCACGCTCTCCAAGAGGAAGGAGTAGGGGGGGCGGGCGATCTTGAGATAAGCGGAGACGGGCGTTTCGAGGTCGGCGCCGATCTCCCTCGATACGGGGACCAGGTTGCCGCGGCCGGCGAGCCGCTTCACCTCTTCGAGTGTTGGCGTGTACATCTTGGCTCTCCTGTGCGCGATGCTGATGTGCCGAGTGCGATGTTTGTTGTCACCCTCACCCTAGCCCTCTCCCGTCGAGGGAGAGGGAAGATGGGGACGCCAGGCGGCCGGGTTTGTCAACCCGACACGGCTCCTGACGAGGTCCATCTTCGGCTCCGACACCGCTCGCGCCTGCTCCGCGCCCTGGGCGAGCATCCGGTCGAGCTCGGCGACGTCGTCCATCAGCTCGTAGTAGCGTTCGCGGATGGGAGTGAGCTCCGAGATGACCACCTCCGCGACCGCTGCCTTGAGGTCTCCGTAGCCGCGCGCCGATGCGAAGTCGGCTTCGGTCTCGGCTTCGGTTCTATCGGTGATTACCTTGTATATACCGAGCAGGTTGTTGACGCCGGCCCTCTCAGGGTCGCTGGAGAAGCGTATCTCGTTGCCCGAGTCGGTAACCGCCCTCTTGATGGAGCGCTCTATCTCCTCCGGCTCGTCGAGCATACGCACGGCGTGTCCCCGGATGTGAGAGAAGCTCTTCGACATCTTGACGGCGGGGTCATTCAGGCCCATGACACGGGCGCCGATCTCCGGGATGACCGCCTCGGGGACGACGAAGGTCTCCCCGAACTGGTGGTTGAAGCGCTGGGCGATGTCGCGCGCCAGCTCGACGTGCTGGCGCTGGTCGTCTCCGACGGGCACCTCGTGCGCGTCGTACAGCAGGATGTCTCCGGCCATCAGGACGGGGTAGTCGAGCAGCCCCGTGGACACGCTCTCCTGTGCTCCCGCCTTGTCCTTGTACTGGGTCATACGCTCCAGCCAGCCGACGGGAGTGACGCAGTTGAGCACCCAGCAGGCCTCAGCGTGGGCCGTGACGTGGCTCTGGATGAAGACGGAGCAGTCGTCCGGATCGAGGCCGGCGGCGAAGAGCATGGCGGCGAGCGAGCGGGTCTGATGGCGAAGCTCCTCGGGGTCCTGAGGCACCGTCAGCGCGTGCAGGTCGACGATGCAGAAGAAGTTCTCCTTTTCGGCCTGTCGCTGCACCCATCCCTTGATGGCGCCGAGGTAGTTGCCGAGCTGCACGTCTCCCGACGGCTGGATGCCGCTGAAAACCCGGCGCTTCGTCGTCGTGACTGTCTGTTCGGTCATCTCTGTCTCTCCCTCTAGTCGTGGTGGCGTAGACAAAAAAAGACCCATCCGTGAAGGGACGGGTCTTGCCGTGGTGCCACCCTGTCTTGCCGGGACGGTTACTGGTCGCCGACGTCTCTGTAGGGCACGGAGGATAGCTCCTCGATGCCCTGGGCTCTGCTAACGGGGCCCTCTCCGTCCAAGCCTACTTGCCAGTGCGGTTTCGGTTGGAGGCTCCCAGGTCCATTCGGTCTCTGCGCAGGCGCCGGCTTCCACCTGCCCCGGCTCTCTGGGCCCCACCCTGAGACCTACTACTCCTGTTCGCAGCCTTTGGTTTTGAGTTGTTACTGTGAACCCAACTATAGGCGCTGCCGCGCCGGCGTGTCAAATCTGGAATGGCGGCCAGTGATATGATGGATCAAGTAAACTTGGCACGACGAGGGACGGCGCGGAGCAAGCTCGCGGCGTAGGCGAGTCTGAGGGTGGATATGCGGGGTCAGGTCTGATACCAGGTGGATATCGAAGACATTATCGGGGCGATACGCCATGACCGGCTGAGGATTACCGACCACGCTGATGAAGAGGCGCAATCAGACCGACTGTCATTCGACGAGGTCTTCACAAGTGTTCTTCACGGTGAGGTGATCGAGGACTATCCTGATGACAGACCTTATCCCAGCTGTTTGATCTATGGGAGCACGGCCAATGGCGAGCCGATACACAGCGTCTGGGCCTACAACTATGAAACCGGATCAGCTGCGTTGATTACGGTCTATCGACCCGATCCAGAGCGTTGGCTCGACTGGCGTATAAGGAGACCAACTGATGAAGCCGTTCAGTAGATGTCCGGTGTGTGGCGGTGAAGTTACCGATAAAGAGGTCGAAAAGCTTTTGCGTGGAGGCGTCAATCTAGCCGCCGTGACCGTCCGAGCCGAGATCTGTCTGCACTGTGGAGAGCGGTTGTACTCAAGAGAGACGGTCGGCCGTTTCGAAGAGATCCGCGACAAGCTCGCCAGTCAGGAGGTCGCAGAGTTCGATCCTCTGGGACGATCGTTCCAGGTTCCTGCTTAGCTGTTACGGAGATGGGTGGAAGGGGAGCGGCGCGATTGAGCAGACGTGTCAACGCGCAGCCAAGCTACTCAATCGGCTCTGCGAGGAAGACCGGGATCAGCCGGTCGGTCTTCTCCTGGTAGTCCTGGTAGGGGGAGAATGCGGCTACCGCGATGTCCCAGAGCCGTCGTCGTTCATCCCCAGGCTCCACCTCTCTGACGCGCATCGAGTAGGTTTCGGTCGCGTCGCGTACCTCGACGTCCGGGTCAGACTTCAGGTTGTGGTACCAGAGCGGATGCGTCGGCGCGCCGCCTCTCGACGCGACGAGGACGTAGTTGCCGCCGTCGGCCACCTTCATCAGCGGCGTCTTGCGGATCGCGCCCGTCTTCCAACCTCGGTTGGTCACGATTATGACCGGGAGGCCGTTCAGGGTCGTACCTTCCGTGCCGCCGCTCCGCTCGTATAGCTCGACCTGATCCGCCACCCACCGGGCGGGACTGGGGATGTACTCGCTCATTTTTTTTCCTTCCTCTCCTCTGGCTGCTAAGCGGTGTGTTTTCAATCACCCTCACCTAAATCCTCTCCCGTCAAGGGAGAGGAGGATTGGAGCATGGCTTCGGAGACTCTCTCTGGGGGAGCAGGGGTGAGGCGCGGTCCAGCAGGTGGTGCGCGACCTCGTACTTTGTCATCAGGGGAAGCTCCTCGACGACGCCCTCCCTGTCGAGCAGAGTTACCCTGTTGGTGTCGACGGCGAAGCCGCTGTCGGGGTCAGTGATGTCGTTGGCCGCGATCAGGTGCAGCCCTTTCTCCAGAAGCTTGTCCCGCGCGTTGGCCAGGAGGTCTTCGCTCTCGGCCGCGAAGCCGATCTTGATCAGCCGTTCGCCCTGTACTCGGGCGAGGATGTCGGGATTCTTGGTGAGCTCGATGCTCCATGAGTCGGATGGCCCCTTCTTGAGCTTCCGGCTCGCGACGGTCGCCGGGCGCCAGTCGCCTACCGCGGCGGCCATCACGAGGATGTCCGCGTCCCTGCACTCCTCGATGACGGCGTTCCCCATCTGCTCGGCGGTGTCCACACGTTCAACCCTCACACCGACGGGAGCGTGAATCGACTCGGCGGCGGAGACGAGTACGGCGTTCGCCCCGCGATCTCGCGCGGCCTCGGCAACGGCGTGGCCCATCTTGCCGGACGACCTGTTGGTGACCAGGCGCACGGGGTCTACCGGCTCCCGGGTGCCTCCCGCGCTGACGACGACCTTGAGGCCGGCGAGGTCGCCGCTGCGCCCTAAAATCTCCCTGGCGTGGCCCATGAGCTCCCACGTTTCGAGCATCCGTCCTCTGCCTGTCAGGCCGGACGCGAGCCGGCCCTCGGCCGGCCCCGCTATCCGGTAACCCCAGGACCGGAGCAGGTCGACGTTGCGCCGCGTGGCGGGATGGTCGAACATGTTCGCGTCCATCGCGGGCGCGATGATAACGGGCGCCTGAGTGGCGAGGAGAGTCGTCGTGAGGGCGTCGTCCGACAGTCCCCAGGCGATCTTTGCGAGTGTGTGCGCGGTCGCCGGAGCGACGATGACGAGGTCGGCCCGGTGGGCGACGGCGACGTGGTCCATACCCAGCTCAGACTGCGGCTCGAACATGTCGCGGACGACGGGCCGGTGCGTGATGGCGGTGAAGGTGAGCGGGGCCACGAATTGTGCCGCCGACCGCGTCATTATGACGTCGACCGCCGCGCCGGCCTGCACCAGCTTGCTGGCGAGGTCGACCGCCTTGTAGCAGGCGATGCTGCCGGTTACCCCCAGCGCGATTTTTTTCCTGTTTAGAGGGTTGGTCATGGTAGTGGCAGGAGCCCCCATCTGAATCTTCCCCCGCGGACGGGGGAAGAGGGACAAGAGCGCCCCTGCGCCTCTCTTACCTCTCAATCTTCCCCCGCGGACGAGGGAAGAGGCTTCTGAACAGCTATCAACGTTCGTCCGAGTTGAGATCGTGGATGATTCGCAGTCCGGTCAGGGTAAGGTCGACGTTGACCACGTCGAAGACGTTGGCTTCTCTCTCGACCACCTGTGCCAAGCCTCCGGTGGCTATGACCCTGGCGCCTCCGCCCAGCTCTTCGTCAAACCGGGCTACCATTCCCCTAATCAGCTCCGCATACCCCAACACCAGTCCGGCCTGTATGGCGTGGATGGTGTTTCTGCCGATCGCGGCAGGCGGAGCGTTCAGCTCTACGCGCCGCAGCATCGAGGTGCGCGTGAAGAGGGTGTCGGCGGCAAGGGCTATGCCGGGCGCGATGGCGCCGCCCAGGTACTCTCCCCGCTTGGTTATGGCGTTCAGGACGATGGCGGTCCCGACGTCGACCACGATGGCCGGCCCTCCATACATCCGCAGCACAGCGGCCGCGTCGGCGATGCGGTCGGCGCCCACGTCCCGCGGGCTGTCGTAGAGGATCCGGATCCCGGTCTTCGTCCCGGAGCCCACCACGAGCGGCGACACGCCGAAGTAGCCCTCGCACACGTCGACGAAGGTCCGAGTCAGCGGCGGCACGACGCTGCACATCGCGGCGGCGTCGATATCTTCCGGGGAGACGCCCCTGACGGGCAGGAGCTGGCTTATCATCAGGCCGTACTCGTCTGCCATGCGAGAGGTATCGGTGGCGACGCGCGCAGTGGCCTTCAGGGAGTCTCCGTCGAACACTCCCACGGTGATGTTGGTGTTGCCGATGTCCAGCGCCAGCAGCATGCGCCGTCTCCGTTTACGGAGGTCGTGGACGATGGTGTCTACCGGCTGATGATGGCGTTGCCCTCTCGCTGCCAGCGGTCGGAGAGGAGCGGGCTGGCCGCCAAGAGCTTGTCGAGCGATGGGAACTGGGAGGCGCTGAGGCTGCCGGCGCCGAGAGCTTTGGCCGCGTCCGACCCGGCCGCCTGGCCCGATATCTTATTGCTTCTGCGGCTCGCCCATGCGGCGTCGACCTCGAGGTCCCAGTCGGGAGGAAGCTGCGTCACACTTGCGCCGTTGTCGGCTCTCTTTCTTCTGCGGTGGCTTAGACGCACGAGGACATCGCCGCGCTCGTTCGTGGGTCGTTCGACGCTCACCTCGTTGGAGGCCTCGAGGTATAGCGTGAATGTCCGATAGCCGAGCGCCTTGAAGCTGAAGCTGGGATCGATGCGCTGCATCGCCTGGTGGAGCCTGGAGCCGCCCACCTCGCCCTGTCCGTCCATGGATGCCTCGACGGCGCGTCTGAGCAGGGAGTGCTCCGGGGGCTTCTTCGACCTGTCAGCCGCCGGCTTCTTCGAGGATGTACGGTCTTCGAGGTAGATGTACCGGTCGCACGACTTGACCAGGGTAGGTGAGGCCGCTCCGGGCCGGCCCGATCCGATGACGGTCTTGCCCGCGGAGCGCAGCTTGCTCACCAGGGGGACGAAGTCGCTGTCGGACGAGACTATGACGAAGACGTCGACGGGCGCTCCGTGGAGCAGGTCGACGGCGTCGATGGCGAGCACGATGTCGCTGGAGTTCTTGCCGGACCGGTTGGAGCGGAAGTGGTGGACCGCCTCGATGCCCAGCTCGAGCACCTGGTCGCGCTTCTCACGCTGTACCGACCAGTCGGAGTAGGCCCGCTTGATGGTGACGCGGCCGATGTCGGACAACTGGTCCAGCAGGTACTGGATCGAGTCCAAGCCTACGTTTTCGTAGTCGATGAGGAGAGCTACGTTGGATTCAGCCAATAGAGCCTTCGGACCTGTGTTTTCATATGGTGGCTTGGGAGCCGTAGGTCTATTATACCATCACCCCGCTCCGGGTCTGCATGAACGGTGCTCCCTCGTAAGTGTTCAGACTTGCAGGGGACCCCCATCTCAGTCTTCCCCCTCGGACGGAGGAAGAGGTAAGAGCCTCCTCTCCGTCCACCAGATTCGCCAGAATATCTCACGGAGTCTGAACGGTTTTCCCTTCGGACGGGGGAAGAGGAGAGAGGGATTACTTGAAGGCGGGCGCCACCTTCTCGCAGAAGAGCCTGACGGAGCGCGAGACGGCGTCAGCGGGTATCAGCTCGCCGGCGTTGAATTCGGCGGCGATGCCGCTGAGGCAGAGCTGCCCGCGGAGCTCGTGAATGCGCTCGACCACCATCTCGGGCGTGCCTACGGCGACCTTTTCGCGGCGCACCTCCTCCCAGGTGAGGGAGGCGAGCTCCGCAGCGCGGGCGGCGCGGTCTTCGGTATCTTCGGTTCCGGGCTTGACCGCCGAGCCTGCCAGCTGTCCGCCCAGCCTGCGGAACTGGCGCATGAAGCTCTCCTCAGGGTCGGAGAGAGCAGCGCTCCGGGTCTCGGAGACGTATACCGGCACGCGCAGGGAGATGTCCGGCGGCGTCTCGTGGCCTGCCTTATCCCAAGCGTTCAGATATACGGCCACCTGTTCCGCGACCTGAGTCAGCCCCTGACCGCGCAGTCCGACGAAGATCGGCATACCTATCGCGGCCGCCGTCTTGAAGGTGCCGAGGGAGTTGGCGGCAATCCTGATGGGGGGATGCGGCGACTGAAGAGGCTTGGGCGTGAGGCAGACGTCTTCGAAGCTGAAGTACTTTCCGGCGTATGAGAAGCGATCGCTGGTCCAGGCGTGACGGATGATCTCGAGGTACTCGGTGAAGCGTTCGCTGCTCTCGGAGTAGGGGATGTTGTAGCCCTCGTACGATCCGGGCAGCCCGCTGCGCCCCACGCCGAACTCGAACCTTCCCTGGCTGACGTGGTCGAGAGTTGCGACCTCTTCCGCGATTCTGAGGGGGTTGCCCAGGGGCAGCACGTGCACGGCGGTGCCGATCTTGATCCGATCTGTTCGAGCCGCTATGGCGGCCGCGACGACGAGCGGGGCGGAGAGCACCGATCGGGCGGGACTGAAATGCGACTCGGCCATCCAGACTGCATCGAGACCGAGTCGTTCGGCAGCGTCGACGTGCGCGAAGGACTCCTGAAAGGCGTCGGCCTGGCCGAGCCCCTCTCTGGTGTGGAACTCCATGAATGATCCGAATTCCATGCTGGTCGCGCCGCTGAGTGGGGTGGGACTATTATACAGGTATACGTGCGGGACATTGGGGGATCCGATCATTTTGCTGTCAGGGTGCTGAAGAGGCATGATCCAATCCTTTGCCGACAAGGACACTGAAGAAATTTTCTATTCGGAGAGCAGCCGTCGATTTGCGGCCATCGCGCAAGTTGCGCTGAGAAAGCTAATCCAGATGAATCAAGCTCGTGTCCTCGGCGATTTGGCTGTTCCGCCGGGGAACCGTCTTGAGAGACTCAGTGGCAGACTCTCGGGGCTCCACTCCATACGGATCAACGACCAGTGGCGCATCGTATTCCGGTGGACCGATTCAGGAGCGGAACAGGTCGCCATTACCGACTATCATTGACCCAAACCCCTGTAACGTTATATGGTATTTCGACATGGACGATCCAATTACGCCCGGCGAGATTCTCCTGGAGGAGTATCTGAAGCCGATGGGGATCTCTCAGAATGCGATGGCTCGCGCGATCGGGGTCGCTCCGCGCGCCGTCAACGAGATCGTCCATGGGAAGCGTTCCATCACCCCGGCGATGTCTATCCGGTTCGGGGCCTTCTTTGGCCAGTCGGACGAGTTCTGGCATGGGCTCCAGGTCGAATGCGATTTCCGCAGGATAGCCGGCGAAAGGCGCAGCCTCGTCTCCGGCATTCAGCCGGCTTCGACCCTTAGCAGGACGTATTGACGACCGTAGTCGACGCACCAGGGTGTGCGGAGGAAGATCATGGAGATGGCGAAGAGGGTCGTAGCGGCGTTCCTGATACTATCGGCGATTGCGGCGGGGTTCCTCCTCATGCTGACGCCGGTGTTCCACGACGGCTCGCCGGAGTATCCCGCCTGGAAGATACTCAACTGGTTCATGGCGGCCGGGGTGATCATCTCGCTGGTCGTGAGCTTCAGGCGGAGGTGCGCCCATCTGACCGGGAGCGGGGAGGTCACCGTCGACTATCTTCGGACGGGCCTGGTCTGGTACGGGGCCATCGCGCTGACGGCGCTCTTCTTCTGGGAGTGGCTCTGGACGCTGAACCCCGACAGCGAGACGGGCGACGCCGTGACCTCTCACCTGGTCTACTTTCCCATCGTGGACGCGCTCTACATGGTCATCAACCTGTCTTCCGGGCGTTACCTGCTGACGGGCCAGTAGCCTGGGTAGACTAAGATGAGACCGCCGCCCGCGATTGTTCAGGGTTGAGGGGACCCCCATCTCAATCTTCCCCCGCAGAGCCGGGGGAAGAGGTAAGAGTCTCCTCCCCATCCCGCCAATTGCGCGCGCTATTCACCGAGTCTGAACAGTTACCGCCGCCGCGCGATTTTGTCAGGCGTCGCGGCGCGTGCTATACTTGGGCAGTCAGACTATTGGATGGAGAGGCGCATCGGACGAATGGTCTACGCTTCAGAGACCTGTATGAGCGGGGTACGCTGACCGCAAGCGTAAGCCGCGTCATAGGTTAGAGGCTGCGGGCGACAGCGACCGCAGGCAGCAGGCACCCCACTGTGACAAACTTGCGTTTGGCAGTGGGTTTTTTTTATCCACCCTAGATCGAGCTCGACTCGCTGGAGGATGCGATGGCAACTACGACGAGGGCGCTGACCCCCTACCAGGTGACTCGTTACAGCCGGCACATAATCATGCCGCAGGTGGGCAGCCAAGGGCAGCGCAAGCTGCTGGACGCCAAGGTGCTGATGGTGGGGGCGGGCGGCCTGGGCTCGCCAATCTCGATATATCTGACGCTTGCCGGAGTCGGGACGATCGGCATCGTCGACTTCGATACGGTCGACCTGTCGAACCTTCAACGCCAGATACTCCACCACAACGACGATATAGGACGGCCGAAGGTCGAGTCCGCGATGGAGACGCTCCGCGCCTACAACCCGGACGTGAACGTGATCGCCCACGAGGAGCCTCTGACGTCTGCCAACGCGATGGAGGTGGTAGCCGGCTACGACATCATCGTCAACGGGGCGGACAACTTTCCCGCACGTTATCTCGTAAACGACGCCGCCTACCTCAATGGTAAGCCCCTGGTGGACGGCAGCATCCTGCTGTTCGACGGTCAGACGACGGTATTCGTGCCCGGAGAGGGGTGCTACCGCTGTCTGTTCCCCGAACCGCCAGCGCCGGGCGAGGTGCCGAGCTGCGCGGAGGCGGGCGTTCTGGGCATGCTGCCCGGACTGGTCGGGACCATCCAGGCGACCGAGACGGTAAAGCTCATCCTGGGTGTCGGCAGATCGCTCACCAGCCGGCTGCTCCTCATAGACGCGCTGGAGATGGAGTTCCGGGAGGTGAAGATACGGCGGCTGGAGAGCTGCCGGCTGTGCGGCGACAGCCCTGAGATAGATCAGCTCATCGATTACGACGCCTTCTGCGGGTTCCCGGCAGCGGCCGATTGACGGAGCGACGAGCGAGACGGCCCCAAGCGATAGCAGGACAAGGATCAGGAACAAAAGAGGAATAAGAAAGAGAAGGAGGAAGAGATGTCCGAGCAGCCAGCACATCCAGAGTCGATCATTAGCACGGACTGGGTCGCGGAGCACATGGACGATGGTGGGGTTCGCCTGGTCGAGGTGGACGTTGACACGGCGGCCTACGATCAGGGGCATATACCCGGGGCGGTGGGGTGGAACTGGACCTCGCAGCTCAATGACACTCTGACACGAAACCTGCTGGATAGACAGCAGATGGAGAAGCTGCTGGGAGAGTCAGGGATCGGCCGTGACACGACGGTGGTGCTGTACGGCGACAACAACAACTGGTTCGCCACCTACGCCTTCTGGCAGATGAGGATGTACGGTCACTGCGCGCTGAAGATGATGGACGGAGGCAGACAGAAGTGGATCGCCGAAGGGCGTCCGACGACGGCGGAGGTCCCGACTCATCCCGCCTGCGTCTACACGGCCAGCGACCCTGACACCAGCCTCCGGGCCACCCGCGACTACGTGCTGGAGGTCGCCTCGACGCAGAACAATACGGGGCTCGTCGATGTCCGGGCTCCGGCGGAGTACAGCGGAGAGCTGCTCGCGCCGGCCAACCTGCCCCAGGAGGGGTCGCAGCGGGGCGGCCATATCCCCGGCGCCGCCAACGTGCCCTGGGCCAGCGCCGTCAACGAGGCCGACGGCACCTTCAAGTCGGTCGAGGAGCTTCGTGAGATCTACGGCGGCAAGGGGATCAGGGGGGACTCGGAGACGATCACCTACTGCCGGATAGGCGAGCGGTCGTCGCACACCTGGTTCGTGCTGACGCAGATTCTGGGCCACACCAAGGTGCGGAACTACGATGGCTCCTGGACCGAGTACGGCAGTATCGTAGGCGCCCCGATCGAGCGGTAGCGGACCGGCGCCTTCACCCCCATCTCAATCTTCCCCCGTCCGCGGGGGAAGAGGTTGTGGGGACGGGGGTTCGAGGTCCTAGACGAGGTTCCCGCGGTCGACGATGTCGCCGCCGAGATAGACATCGGCGACGTTCCAGAGCGCATTGACGTCCTGGGACGGGTCCCCGTCGACGACGAGTATGTCGGCCTGCTTGCCGGGCTGGAGTGAGCCGACCACGTCGTCATTCCAGCAAGACTTGGCGGAGTCGAGGGTCGCGGAGACGATTGCCTCCATGGGCGACATGCCGACGCCGACGTGGGCGTCGATCTCGCCCTGGAAGCGGCCGACCTTGTAGCTGGCCCAGGCGGCGTCGGAGCCGCAGACGAGGGTGACTCCCTCCTCGCGCATGCGCGCCACGTGCTCCCAGCGACCCTCCTGATTTCTGCGTCCCTCGTCAAGCTGCTGCTCCTCCTCAGGATTGAGGCCCTCGGCGTTCAGCTTCTCCTCCAGCTGCCAGAGGCGCTCCCGCGCTTGGTGGAGGGTCGGATTGACGAAGACGCCCTGCCGGGCGATCCTCTCCGTGATGTCCGGGCGGTAGTCGGGCGTGCCGTCCGGGTCGTTGTGGACGGCGTGGATCAGGGTGTCGACTCCGGCCTCCAGGGCGTACTCCATCGCCAGAGAGTTGACGCAGTGGGCGGCGACGTGCTTGCCTAACTTGTGCGCTTCGTCGCAGATGGCGGTCATCTCGTCGACGTTGAAGGACGGCCTCGGGCCGATCGAGGTGCGCGTGCTGCCGCCCGACGCCGTGATCTTTATCATGTCGACGCCCTCCTTGACGAGCTGGCGCACGGCGGCGCGGCACTCGGTTGTCCCGGTCGCCTCAATACCGAAGTAGCTGAGGTGTCCGCCGATGATGGCTATGGGCCTGCCGGCGAGCACGAGGCGGGGCGAGGGAGTGATGCCCATCTCGACCGCCTGGCGCAGGAGGAGAGTCGTCCGGTTCTTGGCGCCGAGGTCGCGGACGGTGGTGACGCCCGAATAGAGGTGTGCGCGGGCGTTGCGGGCGGCCTGGAGGGTGAGCACCTCATCGGGGAGAGTGACGAGCTCGTCTCCGGCGCGGCCGTCGCCGATGCCGATCAGGTGGACGTGGCAGTCGACCAAGCCCGGCAGCACGGTCTTGTCGTCGTAGCTGATCTCGGTTACGTCTGCGCCCTCCGGCGCCACGACGCTCTCCTCCGGCCCCGCCGCGCTGATCCGGTCGCCTTCGATCAGGACGGCGGCCCTCTCGACGGGCGGCACCCCCGTTCCGTCGATCAGCCGGGCCGCTCTAATCAGCTTGAAGTCGGGATCATCGCGTCTCACGTTGCTCTCCTGTGTCTACGGGCTCGGCCTCGGCTGCCGGGTGGCGGCCAGGGAGACCTGGGACCCGCGGTCTATCCTGCGTCCGGCGAAGAAGACATCTTCGACGTTCCACAGCGCCTCTATCCGTTCGGTGGGGTCTCCGTCCACGACGATGATGTCGGCCTCTTTGCCGGGCTCCAGGGTGCCGACGCGGTCGTCAACGTCCAGCGCCCTAGCGGCGTCTCGCGTGACGGAGAGGAGTCCCTGGGCCGGAGTGTACCCGGAGATGACGAGGCATTCGGTCTCGTAGACGGTGTTGCCCAGCTTGTAGTTGCTCCACGAGGAGTCGGACCCTGTGATCACCTTCAGGCCCATCTCGATCATGCGTCGGCAGTGGTCGAGGCGGGTGTCCAGCTCGCGCCGGGCTTCGTCGATAGCCGCGTCGAGCGCCCGGCTCGGTCCCTCGCGCTCGCGTTGCGAGCGGAGCGTCCAGAGGCCTGAGCGCGTGACGTGCAGGGTCGGGTTGACGAAGGCGCCCTGCTCGCCGATGCGCTCGGCGACGTCCGGCCTGAACTCGCTGCCGCCGTCGGCGTCCTTGTAGATGCAGTGGATGATCATGTCGACGCCGGCGTCGAGGGAGTTGACGATGCCCTGGGTGGAGACGCAGTGGGCGGCGGTCAGCTTCCCGAACTTGCGAGCCTCTTCGGTTATGGCGCGGAGCTCGTCGACGTCGAAGGAGGGGCGGAGAGGGAACGAGGTCGTAGTGCTGCCGCCGGTGGCGGTTATCTTGATGTAGTCGGCGCCCTCCTTGATGAGCTGGCGGGTGGTGGCGCGGGCCTCGGTCGGGCCCGTGACCTCGGAGCCGAAGTATCCCATGTGTCCGCCGATGATGGCGACGGGCCGTCCGCAGAGCTCCATACGGGGCCCCGGCAGGATCCCCTCGTCGATCGCGTTCCGGAGCCGGAACATCGTGGAGTTCTTGGGCCCGTTCTCGCGAATGGTAGTGACGCCTGTGAAGAGGCTGGTCCGGGCGTTGCGCGCCGACTGGAGCGTCAGGACCTCGTCCGGCAGGGTGGCGAGCTCGTCGCCGAGACGGCCGTCGCCGAAGCCGTTGTGGTGAGTGTGGCAGTCGACCATCCCGGGCATGACGGTCTTGTCCGGATAGTCGTAGATGCGCACCGGAGCACCATCCGGTGCGGCCACGTCGGCCTGACGTCCGACGGCGCGTATCCTGGACCCGTCGATGAGGACGGCGCCGTTCATGATGGCAGGGCTGCCGGTGCAGTCGAGGAGACGCCCGGCTCTAATGAGTATGAAGCGGTCGTGATTGGGCAATTGAGGGTGTCTGGGGAGCAGCGATCCCGACCGTATCTTAATACCGGGCCGTCCGCAGCCGCAACCGGCGCCGATTGGATGCCAGCGAAAGCGGGCATAACGGCTGTATCTATCGAGCGCCTGGTCTTGGCCTCCTGCGGAGTTGGCGGTTCTCTGCGGTGAGGCGCTCTATCTCGGCCTCGGCGGCCTGGAGACGGTCGAGGAGACGGATGAGCACCTCGACGCCGGCTAGGTTGACGCCGAGGTGATCCATCAGGCGCCTGATCCGCTGGACCTTTTCAATGTCGCGACGGGAGTAGACGCGCTGGTTGCCTCGTGAGCGCGCCGGCTCGATCAGTCCGAGTCGCTCGTAGTATCTGAGGGTCTGGGTGCGCACGCCCAGCATCCGCGCGGCGACGCTGATGATGAAGACGGGCTCGTCGTGGCTGAAGATCTCGGCTGCCGCCATCTGGTCCTACCTCGACCGTCGGAGCTCTCTGAGGCGTTGCACGAGCTCCATCTCCTCGTTCGTAAGATCCTTCGGCGTCGTGGGGCGCAGCACGACGTAGAGGTCGCCGCGCGTGTCCGGCGAGCGTCTGTGCGGCATGCCCTGTCCGGCGAGCCGCACGCGCTGGCCGTTCTGGCTCTCGGCCGGGACAGTCAGGCGCACTCTACCGGTCAGGGTAGGGATGTCGACCTCTGCGCCGAGGATGGCGTCTTCGACGGGTATCGGCAGCTCGAGGTAGAGGTCGTTGCCCTTGCGCTCGAACCGGGGATGGGGAGTGAGGGCTATCTTGATCAGGATCTGCTGGCCGGGATCGGGCGAGATGCGCACGGTAGAGCCGTTGTCGACGCCGGGGGGTATCGACACCTCGAGACGGCGCGACCTGCCCTGGGCCGTGTAGGTGACTAGCCGCTTGGCGCCGTGGAAGGCCTCTTCGAGGCTTACCTCAACTGTGGTCTCTACGCGGGCCGAACCCCTTCGGCGGCGTCCGCCGAAGAATCCCAGTTGGTCCAGCAGGTCGTCCGCATTGCCGAAGGGGCTCTCGTCGCCGCCGCGTGTGACTGTCCATTCGAAGGGGCGGCCACTGCCGAAGCCGGCTCCCATCTGATCGGCGTGCTTCCAGTTGTCTCCGAAGCGGTCGTACTTGCCGCGCTTTTCAGGATCGGACAGAACCTCGTACGCCTCGTTGATCTCCTTGAAGCGGCGCTCGGCGTCCTCGTCTCCCGGGTTCAGGTCGGGGTGGTACTTCCGCGCCATGCGCCGAAACGCCTGGCGCACGGCCTTCTCGTCGGCGTCTTTGGACAGTCCCAGGGTATCGTAGTAGCTCATCGGGATCAGACCGTTGCGTGACTCGTTTCACCATGTGTAATCTTATCAGCCATCAATGTTTGGGGCAACAGATATATAGTAAATACTACAATAGACTTGCACTATACATAGACCATCTATATAATAGTCTCGTGAGCAGCGAAGATGCTCACGCGGGACGTATAGCAGAGCTGTAAGGAGGTAATCGATATGCTGATGCACCGATGGGACCCGTTCGTGGAGATGCGCCGGAGGGACCGGCTGTTCAATCGGCTGTGGAGTCTGCCGGCCATCCAGGGCGGCTCGCAGCACTGGTCGGCGCCGACGGACGTCGTGCGCGAGGGCGACGAGGTAGTAGTGAGGGCCTCTCTGCCCGGCGTCGCACCGGAGGACATAGAGGTGACGGTCGAGGACGGCGTTCTGTCGATCAGCGGCGAGACGCCCTCGGAGAGTAAGGAGGGTAACGCCCGCTACCTGCTCCGGGAGCGACGGAGCGGCAGGTTCGACCGGCGGCTGAGGCTGCCGGACTACGTCGACGCGGAAAAGGCCGAGACGAAGTACGAGAACGGCGTGGTGACGATCAGCTTCCCGAAGCTGGAGTCGAAGAGACCCAAGCGCCTTGAGGTCAAGACAGCGTAGCCGACCCGGTGACCTTAGGTCTCTCCAGCGGCCCGGCAATATCGCCGGGCCGTTCTTCTGCTGAAAAAATGATCCCCCCTTACTGTCGTGTGGGCAGCCGCCGGCAGTTGGTATAATCGGGTCGTGCCGGAGGTGACCATTCATGCGCGTCTACACGAGATCGGGCGATGCCGGCGAGACGGGACTACTGTTCGGCGGACGCGTCTCGAAGGCGGACCCGAGATGCGAGGCGTATGGCGCGACCGATCAGGCCGTCTCCGCGATGGGGCTGGCCCGCGCGATGTCGCAGGACGAGCGTGTGCGCCAGATCCTGCTTCGGGTCCAGAGGGAGATGTTCACCGTAGGCGCCGAGCTTGCCACCGCGGTGGAGAGGTACGAGCACCTGACCGCGAACTTCGATGTCGTAACTGCGGAGATGGTCGACCGGCTGGAGGAGTTCATAGACGAGCTCGCCGCCCAGGTGGAGCTGCCGCCCGCCTTTATCATTCCGGGGGCGTCGGCTGCGTCGGCAGCGTTGGACCTGGCGCGCAGCCTGTTGAGGACGGGAGAGCGCAGGGTGGTGGAGCTGCAGCAGCAGGGGATGCTGGTCAACTCCGAGGTGCTTCGGTACGTCAACCGTCTCTCTGACCTGCTATTCATGCTGGCAAGGTTCGAGGACAGGGCGCTGCCGTTGGAGGTGCTGACCGGCGACAGCGAACCCTCCTCGTCGGCGGGGTAGAGTGGTGAGTGACGCGAGGATCACGATCGTCGACTATCAGGCGGGGAACCTGCGAAGCGTGCAGAAGGCGCTGGAGCGATTCGGCGTCCGCCCGGTGATTAGCTCCGATCCGAAGGATATAGAGGATGCAGACGGCGTCGTCTTTCCGGGGCAGGGGGCCGCCGGACCGGCGATGAGAAATCTCGAGACGAGGGGACTGGTGGGGCCGATCAAGAGGTATATCGGAGACGACCGACCGTTTCTCGGGGTGTGCCTTGGGCTTCAGCTCCTGCTGGAGGGGTCGGATGAGCATGACGAGGCGTGTCTCGGCGTGCTCCCGGGGAGGGTGCGGCGTCTCCCCAGCACGGTGAAGATACCTCAGATGGGGTGGAACAGCGTGGAGCTCCTGAGCTCGCATCCGATCTTCAGGGGGGTGCCCGACGGCTCCTACTTCTACTTTGTGCACAGCTACTACGCCGATCCGGAGGAGAGTACGGTCGTGGCCGGGACGACGACGTACGGCCTCCGGTTCGCGAGCGCGGTGGCGCGCGACAACCTCGTGGCGGTCCAGTTCCATCCGGAGAAGAGCGGCGCGACCGGGCTCAGGCTGTATTCCGCCTTCGTCGACATGGTTGGCGCTGCCGGGTCGTCGGCCTGATGGAGCTGATCCCGGCGGTCGACATTCTGGACGGACGGTGTGTGCGTCTCTACCAGGGCGACTACACTCGTGAGATGGTCTACTCGGATGATCCCGCGGAGGTTGCGGCGCAGTGGGCGTCTCTGGGCGTCAAGCGGCTGCACGTCGTCGATCTGGACGGGGCGAGATCAGGGGCGCCGGTCAACCTCGACGTGGTCCGGCGGATCATGAACGCTGTGGCGATCCCAGTGCAGCTCGGCGGCGGGATGCGGACCGCCGACGTTGCGCGCGAGGTACTCGCGATGGGAGTGGACAGGGTCATATTCGGGACCGTGGCGATCGAGGCGCCGGAGATCGTGGAAACGGTCTGCCGGACGGAGGGTTCCTCCTCCGTGGTGGTAAGCGTGGACGCGAGGGATGGATACGCCGCGGTGAGGGGATGGACAGAGGGAGCGGAGGTGTCGGCCTCTGCCCTGGTGCACCGGATGGCGGACGGCGGTGTGGAGAGGGTGATGTATACCGACATCGCCCGGGACGGCACCTTGACCGAGCCCAACTTCGGGGCGATAAGGGCGCTGCTGCGCGACGCCGACGTGGCGCTGCTCGCAGCGGGCGGCGTCTCGTCGCTGTCGCATCTCCTGACGCTCGACGAGATGGGCGTTGAGGGTGCAATAGTAGGAAGAGCTGCATACACGGGCGACGTGGACGTGGGCGGGGCACTGCGGGCCCTATTGGAGAAGAGGCGTTGCTGACCAAGCGCATAATCCCCTGCCTGGACATCGACCGCGGCCGGGTGGTGAAGGGCGTCCGCTTTCTCGACCACCGCGACGCGGGCGACCCTGTGGAGCTGGCCTCTTTCTACGACCGGGAGGGAGCGGACGAGCTCGTTTTCTACGACATTACGGCATCTGCCGAGGGTCGAGGGATCATTCTGGACGTTGTAGAGCGAGTCGCCGGGCAGGTCTTCATCCCGCTTACCGTGGGAGGCGGGCTTCGCACTGTAGCCGATATGCGACGAATGCTCCAGGCCGGAGCCGACAAGGTCTCGATCAACACTGCTGCAGTTGAGGAGCCGGACCTGCTCAGCCGTGGAGCGGACCGCTTCGGAAGCCAGTGCATCGTCTTGGGACTCGATGCGATGCGAATAGACGATTCAGAGATTCCTCGCTGGGAGGTCCGGGTGCGCACGGGACGCGACAGCGGAGACCGTACCGGCCTCGATGCCGTGGAGTGGGCAGTGCGCGCTGCCCGGCTGGGCGCCGGCGAGGTGGTGGTCAACAGCATGGATGCGGACGGCACCCAGGAGGGCTACGACCTGGAGCTACTGAAGTCCATATCGGAAGCCGTCACCATTCCGGTCGTCGCGAGCGGAGGCGCCGGGGGTCTCAATCACCTCTACGACGTGCTCGACGCCGCAGACGTCGATGCCGTGCTGGCTGCGAGCATATTCCACTTCGGGAAGTACAGGATAAGCGAGGCCAAGGCCTACCTCGCGGAGCGGGGAGTACCGGTGCGCCCGATCGAAGGATAGTATGACAAGTCTACGGAACCGAAGCTGCACTACAGGAGCCCGACATGGTTGAGGTACAGCTGGACGAAAGAGGGCTGGTGCCCGCGGTCGCCCAGAACGTCGACACCGGAGAGGTGCTGATGCTGGGGTACATGAATCCGGGCTCGCTGAAGCGCACGTTGGAGGGAGGCGAGGTCTGGTTCTACAGCCGTTCGCGGTCCGATCTGTGGCACAAGGGCGAGGTCTCCGGGAACTACATGAGAGTGAGGTCCGCTACAGTGGACTGCGACGGAGATACGATCCGGCTCGGCGTGGTTCCGGACGGGCCTATCTGCCACACCGGAAACTCGACCTGCTTCTTCACGCCTCTGGAGGGTATGCCCGAATTCCTGCCGCACGATCAGGGGCCGGGAGTGCTGGAAGAGCTGTTCTCGGTCATACAGGACCGGAAACGGGAACGACCGACCGGGTCGTACACGGCGAAGCTCTTCGATGAGGGCGCCGACAGGATCAGTCAGAAGGTGGTGGAAGAGGCGGGAGAGACGGCGATCGCCGGGGTCAAGGGCGACAGTGAGCAGGTGGTGCGGGAGGCGGCCGACCTGATGTTCCACACGTTGATGCTCCTGTCTGCCTCCGGCGCGACCCCAGAGGACGTGTGGAAGGAGCTGCGTGACCGGCGTAGCTAGTAGGCTCTAGGCTGGGACTGTCGCCGGCTCCTCTTCCTCGTCCGCCTGGATCGCCAGAGTCATAGCCTCTATGGCTACCTTGATCTGGTCGTCGTCGGGCTGTCGCGTGGTCATCTTCTGGAGCGCCAGGCTGGGCCCGGTTACGATACGGACGAGGGGGTTGTCTTGGTGGCGGCCGCTCAGCCGTATCAGCTCGTAGCTTGCCGCCGCTATGAAAGGGATGAGTACCACCCTCGAGGCGATGAGCCACCACAGCGGATCCCTTCCGACGAAGACGAAGGCGATGACGGCGACGACGATGACCATGAGAAGGAAGGCGGTGCCGCAGCGCGGGTGCTCGGGTGAGTACCTGCGCACGGCGTCCACCTCCAGAGGCTCGCCCCTCTCCCTGGCGTGGACGGTCATGTGCTCGGCGCCGTGGTACATGAAGACGCGCCGTATGTCCGACATCCGGCCGATGAGTGCCAGGTAGCCTATGAAGGCGGCGAGCCGGATGACCCCCTCGATCGCGTTCGCGGCGAGGTCGGACCCCACCGCCTGCTCGAGGCTTCTGCTCACCAGTACGGGCCCGATGAAGAACACTACGATGGCGATGGTCAGGGAGATGGCGATCATACCGGCGACCGCGCCCCTCCCCAGCTCTTCGCCCTCCGCCTCTGCGGCGACGTTCGCCGAGTATATGAGTGCCTGCATGCCGAGTGTCAGAGTTTCCGCGAGGGCTATGACGCCCCTAATGAGGAAGAGTCTCCTCAGCAGTCCGGTGTACACCGGACTGAGCGGTCTGCACAGGCGGGCGATAGTGCTATCCGGACGCCGTACCGCCACGGACATGTGGTGTCTGCCGCGGATCATGACCCCTTCGATCACAGCCTGGCCGCCGTAGGTGTGCCGTTGAGCCATCGCTATAACCGGCTGGCGCGATTGTGTGGGGAAGGAGAGGGCTGCATGGCGGCGGACTCCAAAAGAAAGGGGTGACGACCCTGAGTCTCACCCCCTTCGGCGACAGATGTGCCGACGGCCGGAGCTATTCGAGTCGGAAACGTCGTTTTAGCCTCTCCACCCTTCCCTCGGTATCTACGATGCGCTGCTCTCCGGTGAAGAAGGGATGGCACTGGCTGCATATCTCGACGTGCAACTCCGGCTTGGTGGAGCCGGTGGTGTATGAGGCTCCACAGGAGCAGGTAACAACCGCTTGGGCGTGGTACTTGGGGTGGATTCCTGTCTTCATCTGGCTGGGCGCTCTTAGGCGGACGGATAGACGCTGGCGCGCTTCCGGGCGCCAGCCGCGTGTTCGAACTTCACCTGTCCTTCGACTAGGGCGAAGAGCGTGTGGTCCTTTCCGACGCCGACGTTCAGTCCGGGCCGTATCTTCGTGCCTCGCTGACGGACGATGATCGTGCCTGCGGCGACCTGCTGGCTGTCATAGCGCTTGACGCCCAGCCGCTTTGACTTGCTGTCTCGTCCGTTTCTAGTACTGCCGCCGCCCTTCTTGTGCGCCACTGCTATTCCCCTCTTGAGTCCGTGTCTTCGTCAACCGATATTCCGGTCACCTTCAGGTCAGTAAAGGGCTGACGATGCCCGTTCTTTCGCCGGTACCGTGTCTTGGCCTTGTACTTGAAGACGATGATCTTGTCGTCCCTGCCCTGTGCGACGACCTCGGCCGTCACCTTAGCTCCGTGGACGTTGGGGTTTCCGACGATGACGTTGCCGCCTTCAGAGACCAGGAGCACTTGGTCAAGCTCTATCGTGTCGCCCTGATCGCCCCGCAGCGACTCGACGCGCACTGTATCGCCGGGCTGTACCCTGTACTGTTTTCCGCCTGTTTGTACGACTGCGTATTCAACCATGTCGGAATACTCGACCACTATTGTAGGGTTACGCGAGTTGGAGCGTCAAGGCGCATCAAGCGGAGAGGCGTAGGCATTATACGTCGGGTGGGGCATCTATGCGGTTTGGGAAACAGGAGATGTGAGACCGGATGCGTTCGGTCCCACATCCTAGCACTGCTAGCCTTTTCCTATGCGGAAAACTTTGGTGCCGCACTCTGGACAGACGCCCTGAGTCGCGGGACGGCCACTCTTGAGCATGACTGACTGGGGGTTGCTGATCTCTCGCTTGGTCTTGCACTTGAAGCAGTATGCTTCCATGAAGGCTCTCCAGTGTTTCAGATTCGGTTAGACGTTATAGATTCTACTCGTGAGTGTCAACAAGTTGCGCAAGCAAGTTTATGTGGATACTCATATTGAGAAGAGTCTCTGAGCCCGCCAGAGGCGGTTCTCGTCGTCGAAGGCAAGCAGCCCGATGAATCTTCCGTCGACCGTGTAGGCACGGCACGGTTCCCCATTGGGCGGCGTAGGCAGGCCGATCCCGGGAGGGATAGGGCGCCCGTGACCGATCATCTCCTCTGCCCGTCTGTTCAGGATGACGGACGGGAGCCGCCGCACGGCGATGTCGGGGGCATGGATCAGATCGAGCCAGGTGTCCTCTTCGAACGCCTTCTCGAGCGCTTGCAACGACGTAGCTTCTGGCAGGTGAAAAGGGCCGCTCCTGAGCCGAATGAGCTGCTTCAGATGACCGCCGCATCCGATGGCCTGTCCGAGGTCGTGTGCGAGCGACCTCATGTAAAAGCCCCGGCCGCAGGCTACCTCGATCGTCGCTAGGGGGGGAGACCAGTCGATGAGATCGATGCGCGAGGTCTCCACGCTGCGCGGTTCTCTCTCGACGTGGATACCGGCCCGCGCCAGGTCGTACAGGCGCTGGCCCTTTTTCTTGAGCGCGCTGTACATGGGAGGGACCTGCTGTGTCACGCCACGGAAGGGTTCGAGCCGGCGGTCGATCTCGCTGTCGGTAAGACAGGCCGGCTCGGCGCGTTCGGTGACTGCGCCGAGAGCATCGTAAGTGTCAGTCGAGACCCCGAGCTCGACGACCGCCCGGTACTCCTTGGTTCCGGAGATCAGGTACTCCATCATCCTGGTGGCGCGTCCGAGACAGATGGGTATGACGCCTGTGGCAACCGGGTCGAGGGTTCCGCCGTGTCCTACCTTCCGGATGCCGGTGCCTCTCTTGACGCGGCGCACGACGTCCATGGACGTGATGCCGTATGGCTTGTCGACGTTGAGTATCCCGGAAATAGCTGTCTGGTCTTTCGGCACGGCTATGCCTGCTCGGTGTCGTCGGACGTGAGCGTCCTGATCTTGCGAAGCATCTCGGCGCCCTGCTCGATCGACTCATCGATCTGAAATGTGAGCACCGGTACAGCTTTCATCGTTAGGTGCCGGCGGACGTCCCTGTGGATAAATCCTGCGGCAGAGCGGAGAGCTCGCAGGGTGAGCTGCTTGGCCGTTTCGTCTCCAAGAACGCTTACGAAGACGCACGCGTGCCTCAGGTCTGCAGAGGTGTCGACGCGCGTGACGCTCATGACCGATGAGAGCCGCGGGTCTTTGAGTCTGCTGGTGAGGACACGGCCTATCTCCTGACGCAGGAGGCCGTTGACGCGGTCGATCCGACGGGTCATGGAAACCTCAGAGGCGGGACGCGCGGTGTGGCGGCAATCAGCGTACGCGGTGGGAGCGGTGAGCTTCCAGTACGTCGCCCTCCCGGAAGCTGTCGAATCCGTCGAGTCCTAGACCTCCCTCGAAGCCCGTCGTCAACTGCCGAACATCGTCCTTGAAGTGTTTGAGGCTGGCGATGGCGCCTGTGAACACCGTATCCCTGCCTCGCACCACGTGTATCGTGGAGTCTCTGGCCATAATCCCGTCGTTGACGTAGATGCCGGCGACCCGTCCGCGCCGGCTTATCGAGAAGACGGCTCGGACCGTGGCGTGGCCCTCTACGACATCTTCGTAGACTGGTTCCAGGAGTCCCTCCAGCGCGTTCTCTACATCTTCGACCAAGTGGTAGATGACGTCGTATGACCTGATCTCGACACCGTGCTGCTTGGCCAGGGCGTTGGCACCAGGCTCGAGGTTGCTGTTGAAGGCGACGATGATGGCCTGTGACGCCGCGGCGAGCAGAACGTCGCTTTCGGTTACTCCGCCGCTGGAGGCGTGGATGGTCGTAACACGGGTCTCACTGGAGTTGAGACCCTCCAAAGAGCCGCGTACGGCCTCGATTGTCCCCTGCACGTCTGTCTTGACGATCAGGTTCAGAGCCTTGGCCTCCCCCGACTCGATACGTGAGTGTACGTCTTCGAGGGTTGGCCCATGGGCCCTCAACGCCCTCTCCCTCTGGTTGCTCTCCGTCATCCGGCGTGCCATCTTCTCGTCTTCGGCGATAACGAAGGTGTCTCCCGCATCGGGCAGGCCGTCAATGCCGAGGATCTCGACCGGGCAAGAGGGGCCGGCGCTCTCTACCGCGTTGCCCACGTCATCAAACATCGCCCTGACCCGACCTCTGAGGTCGCCGATGACGATGATGTCGCCCACTCTCAGCGTGCCTGACTGTACCAACACCGTGGCGACTACCCCCCTGCGCTTGTCGGTGCGCGCCTCAACCACGGCACCTCGTCCGGGACGGTTCGGGTTGGCCTTCAGTTCGGAAACCTCGGCCACTGCCAGCAGGTTTTCGAGCAAATCGGTGACGCCGTCGCCACTTAGGGCGGAGACGGGTACGCTGATAACGTCGCCTCCCCACTCTTCGATGAGCAGGTCCTGTTCGGAAAGCTGCCTCTTGACACGCTCCAAGTCGGAGTCCGGCTTGTCGACCTTGTTGATGGCAACTACGATCGGCACGTCAGCCGCCTTGGCGTGCGAGATAGCCTCGATCGTCTGAGGCATGATGCCGTCGTCCGCCGCGACGACCAGCACGGCGATATCGGTCACTTGGGCTCCTCTGGCCCTCATCGCAGTGAAGGCCTCGTGGCCGGGGGTGTCGACGAACGTGATCGGGCTGCCGCGGAACTCGACTTGGTACGCACCTATGTGCTGGGTGATATTGCCGGCCTCAGTATCTACGACGTTCGTCTGCCGGATGGAGTCCAGGAGGGTCGTCTTGCCGTGATCCACGTGTCCGAGGATGGTGATGACCGGAGACCGGGTTTCCAGAAGGTCGGGTTCTTCGGTCTCTTCGTCCGTCTTGGCCGCGGCCGTCTCCTTGGTCTCTGAAAGAGGGAGCACTCCGAAGCCGAACGCCGGGGTGACGATGCCGGCGATGCTATGCTCCACTACCGCGTTGATCGTGAGCATGTAGCCGTTTCTCATGAACTCCTTGATGACCTCGACGGGGCCGACGCCCATGAGAGCGGCGAGATCGCTGACGGCGAGTGCGGCGGGGACCTCGAGAGGCCGCAGGCCAGAGGCCCCGGCGTCGACCCTGCCCTGTTGACGCGTGGCTGCTGATCGGGTTGTCATTGGCTCACCTGACTTTCACGATGGTTACTGACTCGCCTATGGAGGCGATTAGCCGAGTCCAGTCTTCGTCCGATATCTGGGTCCTCAGTGCGTACGCGAGCCTGCTACGGCTGAGGGTGAGCCGGTCGCAGGACTCGTCTCGGCACATGTAGGCTCCTCGGCCTGGCATCGTCCCGGTAGGGTCTACCGAGACGACGCTGTTGGAAGAGACCACGATACGGTCGAGCTCTCTCTTGGGCGCCTTTGTGCCGCATACGGCGCAGGTCCGCGTCGGCACGTGCTGCCTGCGTGTCACCGCCTTCTGCGGCCCGCTTTTGGCTTGCGCTTTCGGCCCTTGCCGCCGTCGGCTGTCCGTCCCCGTCTGGCCATCACTCCGCCGCGAAGTCCTGCGATCTCTTCGGCGAAGCGTATGCGGCCGGGCTCCGGTGCCGCGCCGCGCCTGATAGCCCAGGTGTTCTCCGGAAGGTCGTGCAGTGAGGCGAATCTCTCGGGGCCGGCGCCCACGGGCTCCGGTTCGGGCTCGATTAGCGGTTCGATTATCTCCGGCGGCAGTGCCGTCGGCGGCTCTTCGATGGGAGCTGTCTCTGCCGCGGGCGCCGGCTCAGGTTCCGGCGTCGGCTCAGGTGCAGCCTCGGTGACCTCCTCCTCAGGCTGCCCTGCATCTGCCGTATCCTTGGCAGCGACCGTCTCTTCGGCGACAGCGGGCTCCTCGATCCCGACGCTCTCTGGCGCCACCTCAGATATCGCCTCAGTGGGCGCCTCTTCGGACACCTGCTCCGGCTCCTCCGCCGGGGCGGGCTCGTCGACGATCGTCGGGGGCAGCCGCAGCGCCTTCAGCCGGTCCTGGAGCTCGCCATAGGACTTCTCTCCGAAGCTTTTTATCGCCAGGAGGTCGGAACGCGTCATCTTCAGGATATGACCTACCGTGGTGACGCCGCCGTTCTTCAGGACGTTAAAGGTGCGGGTGGAGAGTCCGAGCATATCGAGCTCCGACTCGGCGACGATGACCGGGGTCTCCTTAGAGACGCGGCTCGTGTCCACACTGCTGCGAATGTCGACGCTCCATCCGGTGAGCTTCGCGGCGAGCCGGGCGTTTTGGCCCTCCTTGCCGATCGCCAGCGATAGCTGCCGGTCGGGCACCACGGCGACTGCAATGTTCGTGTCGGCATCGAGGTCGACCCGCATGACCTGGGAGGGGTTGAGAGCGTTCGCGATGAATCTCGCCGGGTCCTTGTTCCACTCGACCACATCGATCTTCTCGCCTTGGAGCTCGTTGACTATGTTCTGGATCCGGACACCGCGAAGTCCCACGCATGAGCCGACGGGATCTACGCCGTCCTGCCTTGCCCTGACGGCGACCTTGCTTCTGAAACCCGGCTCCCGCGCTATGGCGACGATCTCGACGGCGCCGTGGTATATCTCTGGCACCTCCATCTCAAACAGGCGCCTCAGGAGCAGCCCTTCCGTTCGAGAGACGATCAGCTCAGGTCCCTTGACGGTGAGCTCGACCGACTTGAGCAGGACCTTGAGGTTCAGTCCCGGCCTGTACCTGTCGGTGGGGGCCTGTTCGCTGAAGGGAAGGATTGCCTCTGCGCGGCCGAGGTCTACGACGATCTGTCTCGGCTCCATCCGTTGTATGTTGACCGAGAAGACCTCGCCAGCCCTGTCCTCGTACTCCTTGAAGACCAGCTCGCGCTCGGCCTCCCGGAGCCTCTGCATTACCACCTGTTTGGCTGTCTGCGCGGCGATCCGGCCCGCGAAGTGCGGCATGCTGGCCGTGGCGAGGTTCTCGCCTATCTCCACGTTCGGACGGAGCTTCCTGCCCGCACTCAACGATATCTGGGTGGAGGGGTCGGTGACCGATTCGTCGTTTTCGACGACCGTCTTCAGGATGCTTACGCTGATCTCGCCGGTGCCGGGATCGAGTTTGACGGAGAGGTTCTGTCCTTCCGTGATGCTGTCTTTGCGGAAGGCGGAGACGAGCGCTGCCTCGATGGCGGAGAGGACAGTCTCTCTTGGGAGATTCCGTTCGGCTGCAAGCTGTGTCAAAGCGATCAAGAAGTCGCTCTTCATGCGCTCCTCCCAGCTATTTGCGGACCGGTCAATCCCCTTTTAACAAAGAAAGTGGGGCCGCCCCACTTTCAACAAGAACACGGTCGCAGAATACGTAGCGGAGTATAGCACGGAGGCGTGCTGCATACAAGGTGGTGGATGTGAGCGAACTAATGTGCTACAATACCTGCGCCATCGATGTCTCACACTGTCACCCGGTCCCAATACGAAAGGAGACGCAATGTTACAGAACGTGACAGATTCCGAGAAAAACTCTCCCTTGAGGCGGCCGTGCCCGCTCTGGTTCGGGGTCTACCGCCACATCGTCAGAGTAACATCCGGAGGGCGAGGTAGCTGATAGTATGGACGACGGATGCCGGAGGATCCCCTGTGCGATCGTTCGTCTACATGACTCTTTGCTGCCTGCTGTTGGCCGCGTGCGGACGCGGAGTGGAGCAGGAAGAACAGTTGCTGGTGTTCGCTGCGGCGAGTCTTCAGGATGCGCTCGAAGCCGTCGAGGCGGAGGTCGACAGCGAGGTCGGGATAGCGGTGAGCTACGGCGGATCGCACATGCTGGCCCGTCAGCTGTTGGCCGGGGCGCCGGCGGACGTCTTCATCTCGGCGGGCGTTCAGCCCGCGCGGCTGCTGGTCGAGAACGGCCTGGTCGATGGAGAGGCGGTTGAAGTGGTGACGAATAGGCTCGTCGTCGTGACAATCCAGGGAGGAGTCGTCATATCTACGATGGATGAGCTGGCGGCCTCCGCTGTCGGGCGGCTGGCGATTGCGAACCCCGACTTGGCCCCTGCCGGAGTATATGCCAGAGAGGCGCTCGTTCGCCTCGGGCTGTGGGACAAGGTCGGAGACAAGCTGATTCTTGGGCCGGACGTTCGGGCGACGCTCGCCTACGTACAGACCGGTAACGTGGACGCCGCAATCGTATACGAGTCGGACGCTGCCAGTGCACGGGATGTCGTCATATACGACATCGTGCCGGCTGACAGCTATACTCCGGTCGTCTATCCGGCGGTCGTCGTCAGCGGGTCCGACAAGACGGACCGTGCGATGGAGTTCGTCGAGATGCTTCGAAGCGACGTAGCGGGGACGATATTCGAACGGTACGGTTTCGCAAGACCCTAGAGGCAGACTAGAGAGAGGGGAGTAGCCGGAGTTGGACTTGGCGTTGCTGAGGCTCAGCCTTCAGGTGGCGGGAGTTGCGACCGCCTTGAACCTCCCCGTAGCTCTGGTCCTTAGCTGGCTGCTGGTCAGGAGACGGATACGCGGGCGACTTCTGATCGACGTCCTGGTGTCTCTGCCTCTCGCTGTGCCTCCCGTGGTGATTGGCTATCTCCTCCTGCTCCTGCTCGGACGAGACGGTCCGCTCGGAGCTGCGGCTCACGCTGTCCTCGGGCTCGACCTCGTGTTCACGTGGGTAGCCGCTGCGCTGGCTGCTGCCGTGGTGTCGTTTCCTCTGATGGTTCGGGCGATCATGGTGGCGATGGGTGGTGTGGATGAACGACTGGAAGTGGCTGCGCGAACCTTGGGCGCAGGTATATTGCGGGTCGCCCTGACGATCACGGTGCCGTTGGCTTACCGCGGTATCCTCGCCGGGCTTCTGCTCGGCTTCGTCCGTGCCGTCAGCGAGTTCGGTGCGACTATCATCGTAGCCGGCAACATACCGGGGAGGACCCAGACGCTGCCTCTGGCCATCTTTACGAGCATCCAGACCGGGAAGGACGAGCAGGCGCTCAGGCTGGTCGGTGTAACGGTAGTGCTGGCCTTTGTGACGTTGGTCGTCCATAACTGGCTCCTAGCCCGTGACCGTACGGGGCGAGCATAGGGTCAGGGTAGGGGATCATTTGTCCAGAAGCTCCACCATAGCCCCTGTACCGCTGAAGTTCGAGGTCGCCAGGAGGTTCGGGAGCTTCGAGCTGGAGTGTGCGGCGACCTTTGCCTCCGGCGTGACCGCCGTGTTCGGACCGTCAGGAAGCGGGAAATCGACTCTTCTGAACTGCGTCGCGGGGGTTATGACTCCGGACGAGGGGAGTGTGGAGGTTCTGGGTAGAGTCGTCTTCTCGTCAGCGGCGCGGACCAATCTTCGACCTGAGAGCCGACGCCTCGGCTACATGCTTCAGGAAGCAGCTCTCTTTCCGCACATGAGCGTCCGCGAGAACATTCTATACGGTTACAGGCTGACCCCGGCGGAGCGAAGAAGGATACATCCTGACGAGCTGGTCGAGCTGTTCCGGATCGGGACGTTGATGGACCGTTCGGTTGCCAACCTGTCGAAGGGCGAGGGACAGAGAGTGGCGCTCGCAAGAGCGCTTGCGACTTCCCCTGACCTCATCCTTCTAGACGAACCCACCGCCGCGTTGGATGCGGTGATGCGCGGGACGATCCTGGAGTTCCTGTTGAGGTGTTGGCGGGAGCTGGGTACGCCGATGGTCTACGTGTCGCACTCCCTGTCAGAGGTCCTCGCCATTGCGGATGAGGTGCTGGTGTTGTCGGAGGGGCGCCGGGTCGCCTATGGGAAGACGGCCGACGTTCTGGTGCATCCTGACGTCGCGAAGATGGCCGAGTACGCCGTGCTGGAGAACATCCTGGAGGCACGGGTCATCGCTGCCGGCGGACAGACCGGGATGTCTGAGCTGGCCCTAGGCGAGGTTGTACTCTTCGGGCCGCGCATCGACCGGGAGCCCGGAAGCTCGGTGATGATATCGGTGCGCGCCAGCGAGATCATCGTCGCGTTGGAAGCCCCGCCCAGACTGAGTGCGCGGAACGTCGTGCGGGCCGTGGTTGAGGAGGTCCACGAGGTCGCGTCAGGAGTGATCTTGTACGTTGACGTGGGGCTCCGCCTGGTGGTGGAGATCACCTATGGGTCGTCGAGGGAGCTGGGACTAAGCAGAGGGCGAGAGATCTATCTGATACTCAAGGCCAGCAGCATTATGGTACTGGACGCTCTGGTGGGCGGAGGCGAATGAGCGATTATCCTCGACGCTCTACGACCTCTTTTCCGGTCGGGCATATACGGAGCAGGCAGCATCGGCCGCATTCGGGACGCCTCCGGCATATCTCGACCGCGTGACGCACGATCAGCGCGTGGTATTCGGCGAACAGGGGCTGATCCTCCGGCAGCGCCGCAGTGAACATCTCGCGGTAGGCAGAATACGAGCGTGGTTGTGGAGCCAGGCCCAGCCTCGAGAAGAGCCTCATGGTGTATGCGTCGATGACGAACGCCGGTTTGCCCGCTGCGTAGAGCAGGATCGCATCGGCTGTCTCATCGCCTATTCCATACACGCCCAAGAGCTCCTCTCTGAGGGTGTCAGTCTCTAGACGCGACATCGCGTCTAGGTCGTCCCCGAACCGGCTGCCCAGATATGCCGCCAGCTCCTTGAGCCCCCGCGCCTTGGAGTTGTGGTATACGCTGGCGTGGATCAGCTCGGCAAGAGCATCTGTATCCATCCCGCGTATCGCCGCCGGCGAGAGCACGCCGGCCGTCTTCAGTCTTGCGATCGCCTTCGCAGCCCCGGTCCATGAGATGGCTTGGGTCAGTATGGCGCCCACCATCACCTCGAAAGACGTGTCCGCGGGCCACCAGTGCTGCGGGCCGTAGCGCTTGAGCAGGTCTCCATAGATGCCGAGCAGCATCTTGCGGTTTGCGGGTGTGCGCTGTGCCATGATAGTAGCGGGATGGTGCGACATGATAGCATCCGCCTGAGATCGATTACAGCGCAGGGAATCCAAGGGACGAAAGAGATGACGGGCTTTTACGCGAGATTCCGTGAGGCGACCGAAGCGAACCGAAGCCTGTTGTGCGTGGGACTCGACCCCGACCTCGATTTGATGGCCGTGCCCGATGTGACTGTGTTCAACGCCGCGATCGTCGACGCTACGAAGGATCTGGTGTGCGCATACAAGCCGAACCTGCCCTTTTATGAAGCGCTGGGAATTGGCGGCCTCCGCGCACTGGAGAGAACGATCCGGCACATACGTGTTGTAGCTCCGCATGCGCTGATCATCGGCGACGCCAAGCGGGGGGACATAACGTCGACGAATCGCAAATACGCAGCCGCGCTGTTCGACGTGTGGGGGTTCGACGCCGCGACGGTCAACGCCTACGCGGGTGGAGAGTCGCTTGAGCCTTTCCTCGGGTATCGGGACAGAGGTGTGTTCGTTTGGTGCCGATCCTCGAACGCGGGGGCGGGTGAGCTTCAGGACCTTGCTTTGGACGACGTCGACGGCCACACCCTATACGAGTGTGTGGCGATGCGCGCCTCCCAGTGGAACGCGGCGGGGAACCTGGGATTGGTGGTGGGCGCGACCTATCCCCAGGAGCTGGCCCGGGTGCGTGAGATGGCTCCCGGGATGCCCATCCTGGTGCCTGGAGTGGGCGCTCAGAGTGGGCAACTAGAGTCTTCGGTTAGGAGCGGACTGGACAGTGATCACCCGAACCTGCTGATCAGTTCGTCCCGCGGGATCGCTTATGCGTCGCGGAGGCCCCGGGATTTTCGGGACGCAGCTAGGGAGGCGGCGCTCTGCCTGAAGAAGCGAATAGATCGCGTCCTCTCACTGGAGGGCAGGGAGTGGTCGTAGCGTTTCGTATGGGTGACACGGTAAGGCTGAAGAAGCGGCACCCCTGCGGCGGGTTCGAGTGGGAGGTAGTTCGGCTCGGGGCCGATATCGGAATACGATGCTTCGGCTGTCGGCGTCGAGTGGTGATGCCGAGATCTACGTTGGAAAAGAGGATGAAGGAGATGTTGCCTAGAGAGGTCTGACGGCGCCTTGTGTCCCGATTGGACACCCGTCGCTCCGTTGACACTGCTATGGCCTGTACTTAGAATGAGTTCTGGGCGCTGGGACGGGTGCCCACAATCTCGCATCGAAAGGAGCGTCTCGATGCTGGAGATGAGCATAGACAGCATACGCGTCAGTCTGATGAACTATCAGAGGGTCGTGATATTGCGCGTGAAGGACTCGGACCAGTATCTGCCGATCTGGATCGGTGCTCCGGAGGCGGACTCTATAGCCTTGAAGCTTCAGGATGTGTCGGTCCCGCGTCCGATGACCCACGATCTGTTGGGGACGGTGATAACGAGTCTGGGAGCGACAATAGACCATATCGTAGTCTCCGATCTGAGCGATGACACCTTTTTCGCCAAGATCGTGCTTCAGAGAAACGGGACCATGACTGAGGTGGACTGCCGTCCGAGCGACGCGATAGCCCTAGCGGTGCGGACGCAGGCGCCGATCTATGCCGACGCCGACGTTGTGCAACGAGCGGGTGTCAAGATGGATGCGGAGACGGGGACCCCAGTCGTGCCAGGAGAGGGTGGTGAGGAGCCGAGGCCGCTCAGGGAAGAGGAGCTTAGAAGCCTCTCCGCTTTCAAGGACTTCGTCGAGACCCTTGACGTCGAAGACCTGGGGACAGAGCACAGACACAAGGAGTAGCAGCCCACGGCCTGCTCCCAGATGGGTGACGCACTTATGAGGCGGGAGTGGTAAGAGAGACCGCCTTCGTCTACTCCGACCGCCTGTCTCGCCATGTACTGAGCGAGACCCACCCGATGAAGCCTGCTCGTCTCAGGCGCACCTACGAGTTGTTGGAGTCCTATGAGGCGTTCCGGCGCCGCAACGCTAGGGTCGTCGAGCCGAGAGAGGCGACCGAAGAGGAGATAGCCTCGTTTCACACCCGTGAGTATGTCGACGCGGTGAGGTGTCTGAACCTTGGTGGGAGTGGCCTTAGCGCGGCGGCGTTCAACTTCGGCCCAGGCGACAATCCGGTCTACGAGGGGGTCTACGACGCGGCAGTATGGTCTACGGGCGCGTCTCTGCGGGCAGCGGAGCTTCTGGTGGCGGACGAGGTCGAGGCTGCCTATAGCATCGCCGGCGGGCTGCATCATGCTATGCCCGGCTACGCCTACGGCTTCTGTGTCTTCAACGACCCCGTGATCGCAATAAACCATTTCATCGCACGTGGGATGCGGGTCGCATACGTGGACATTGACTGCCACCATGGCGACGGCGTACAGCACGCTTTCTACGACACCGACTCGGTGCTAACGATATCGGTTCACGAGTCGGGCGCGTTCCTCTTCCCGGGCACTGGCTTCGTTCAGGAGAGCGGTGCTGGGCGTGGTAGAGGATACTCCGTGAACCTTCCGCTATATCCGTATACGTCGGACGAGGTGTATCTGTGGGCCTTTCGGGAGGTGGTGCCGCCGCTTGTACGGGCCTTCAGGCCCGACGTGCTCGTCACGCAGCTGGGTATAGACTCGCACTATCGGGACCCGATAACACATATCGCGCTGACCGTTCAGGGGTTTGCTGAGGCGGTTAGAGACCTGGCTGCGGTGTCGCCGGGCCGGTGGCTGGCATTGGGAGGTGGAGGCTACGATCTCCAGGCCGTCGCCAGAGCGTGGACGTTGGCATACGGGGTGATGTCGGAGCAGAGTTTCCCGGAGAGCATTCCCGAGTCGTATCGTGAGCGTTACGGCGTGTCGACGCTGAGCGATCAGGTCGAGCCGCCCGTTCGCGACTCAATCCGCAACGACGCGCGGACCTTCGCTGAAGGTAGCGTGTCAGCCGTGCACCGGCTGATCTTTCCGAGCCACGGCCTACGATCCGCCTAGTAGACTGAGACGTCTATATCGGTCATCTCGCCGGTGACGAGGTATATAGCGCGCTCTGCGATGTTCGTGGTCCTGTCCGCGACCCGTTCGAGGTCGTGGGCGACCCAGAGCAGGTAGGTGGCGCGTCTGACCGTCTCGGGATCCTCGATCATCAGGCCTATTAGCTCTCTGTACACGTCGTCGTAGAGCTTGTCAACCTCGTCATCGGCGTCGCACACGGACATGGCCGTGACTATGTCCCGGTTGACGAGCGCATCTAGACTGCGGCGCAGCATCTGGATCGACCTGTCCGCCATCTTCGGGATGTCGATTAGGGGCTTGAGTGGAGGCTCGTTACCCATCATTATGCATATCTTGGCGATCCCTTCCGCATAGTCACCCATTCGCTCGAGCTCTACCGCGATGTGCAGTCCGGCTATGAGAACCCGGAGATCCCCGGCCAAGGGCTGCTGAGTGGCGATCAGGTCGATGCAGCGCTCTTCCAGCTGGAAGCGGTGGTGATCGATCAGATCGTCCTGCTCCACGACACGCCTAGCCTCGTCGAGATCCTGTCGTCTGAGCGCGTCCAAGGCGTTGGCTATCGCCTTTTCTACCATGCTCCCAAGCACGAGAAGATCGTCTTGGACGGCTCGCAGGTCTTTGTCGAAGTCTGTTCTGGGCATGGCACCACCTTCCAGATTAGCTGAACCGTCCTGTGATATAGGCCTCGGTCCTTTCGTCGGTTGGGTTGGTAAAGATTCGTTGGGTGGAGTTGAACTCGACGAGATAGCCCGCTCGGTCTTTGTCAACCATCAGAAAGGCTGTCTCGTCGGACACGCGCGCGGCCTGCTGCATGTTGTGAGTGACGATGACTATCGTGTAGTCGGAGCTAAGCTCGCGGATCAGCTCTTCGATTGCCAGCGTGGCGATCGGATCCAACGCCGAAGCTGGCTCGTCCATAAGGATGATCTCAGGCTCTACGGCCAGCGCCCTTGCCAGACAGAGGCGCTGCTGCTGCCCTCCGGACAGGGTCAAGGCGCTGTTGCTCAGCCGGTCGCACACCTCGTCCCAGAGAGCTGCCTGGCGAAGCGAGCGCTCCACCGCTTCGGAGACGTCGCCCATGAAACCGTTGATCCTGAGGCCGAATGCGACGTTGTCGAAGATCGACTTGGGGAAGGGGTTGGGCTTCTGGAACACCATGCCTACCCGTGACCGTATATCGGTCGGATCGATCTCCGGGCCGTACAAGTCTTCGCCCTGAAACAGGACCTGACCGGTGACCCTACTCGTGGGAACCAAGTCGTTCATGCGATTGAAGCAGCGCAGCAGCGTGCTCTTACCGCATCCCGACGGTCCTATGAGAGCGGTCACCCGGTGCTCATTGACGGCGATGTCGACATCCCTCAGGGCGCGGAAGTCTCCATACCAGACGTTGAGGCCGGTAGCATCCAACACTTTCGATTCCTGTGACATTCTATTCCTCGGACCTTATCTGGTATCTGTTTCGCAGGAATATGGCCAACGCGTTCATCGATAGCAGTATTACGAGGAGTACGATTATCCCGGCGGCTGCGAGGCCCCGGAAGTCGTCCTGAGGCCTCGATACCCAGTTGTATATCTGGATAGGCAGGACGGTGAACCTGTCCAACGGATCGGTGGGGACGAATGTGAGGTAGACGAGAGCGCTGATCGCGATGACCGGAGCCGCCTCGCCGATCGCCCGTGAGAGGGCCAGTATGGTGCCAGTCAGAATGCCGGGCAAGGCCGACGGCAGGACGATACCCTTGATGACCTGCCACTGATCTGCTCCGAGTGCGTAGCCCGCCTGCCGGTAGGTGTCCGGGACTGCTCGTATAGCCTCTCTCGACGCGAGGATTACGATTGGGAGCACGAGTAGTGAGAGAGTGAGTGCGCCGGCGAGTACGCTCCTTCCCATCGCCATGAACTGGACGAAGAGTGCGAGCCCGAGAAGACCGTAGACGATCGAAGGGACGCCTGCTAGATTGGAGATGTTCACCTCGATAAGACGTGTCAGCCAGTTCTTGGGCGCGTACTCCTCGAGATAGATCGCCGAGCTGACGCCCACCGGCACGGTAAAGAGCGCGGTCAATCCCATGATCCAAACCGTGCCCATCATTGCCGACTTCAGTCCAGCCTGCTCCGGATGCCTTGACGGGTAATCCGTAAACAGATGCAGGCTGAGCCAGGGAATGCCCTCTACCAGTATCCTGGCGAGCAGGACGACTAGGCCGATAATGCCCACGCATACGGCCATCAGGAAGATGACGTAGAATACGCCTCCCAGGCCCCGGCGAAGCTGCGCCCTCCGCTGGAACATTCCCCCACTTGCCGCCACTAGTACTGCTCCCTCCACCGGCGCACGATCCAGTGGCCGATGATGTTCATGCCGAGAGTGATGCAGAACAGCAGCAGCCCTACGGCGAATATGGTGTTGTACTCTATCGAGCCGTGTGGAGCCTCGCCGAGGCTGAGCTGGACGATGTAGGCTGTCATCGTCTGAATGCTCTCCAACGGATTTGCCGTCAGATTCGGAGTGGCCCCTGCGGCGATGGTCACGAGCATCGTCTCGCCGATGGCCCTTGACAGGCCAAGGATGAAGGCGGCGACTATGCCGGATAGCGCGGCGGGCACCACTACGCGCAGCGTCACCTCCAGCCGCGTCGCTCCGAGGCTGTAGGCCGCCTCTCTTAGCGATCGGGGAACCGCCACCATCGCGTCCTCGCTCAACGACGACACCATCGGGATGATCATGATGCCCATGACGATTCCTGCGCTCAGTGCATTGAAGATGAGCAGATCGGGTATCAGTTTCTGTAGCTGGGGCGTGACGAAGGTCAGTGCGAAGTACCCGTAGACGACTGTGGGGATTCCGGCGAGCACCTCGAGAGTGGGCTTGATGATACGGCGGATCTTGTCCGGGGCGTACTCTGCCAGGAATATCGCTGTAGCTAGCCCGATCGGGACCGCCACCAAGCCGGCTAGCACCGAGACGAGTAGTGTCCCGGCTACCAAGGGAAGCACGCCGAACGACTGGGGAACGAGGATCGGCGCCCACCGAGTGCCCGTAAGGAACTCCCAGGGCGGGACCTCCCGGAAGAAGCCGACGGCCTGGGAGGCCAGACTGAATACGATCCCTACGGTCGTGAGGATCGAAGCCACCGCGCAGAGGAAGAATATCCACCGGACGATTTTCCCTTCGAGATCTCGCCGACGGATCGCGCGTCGCCTGGCCGCGCTCCCGGACACTGCCACTTCCCTGTACTCTACGCTGCTCATGTTGGTGGTTTCAGGCACTGGTTTCTTCCTGGTCGTCTAAGGTTGGGTGGTTCGAGGGCTAGGTCGCCCGCGGCACCGATACCGAAAAGACGCTTCCCTCCCCCTCCTCGCTCTTGACACCGACGCGGCCGCCGTGGGCCTCGACGGTGTGTTTGACGATGGCCAGTCCCAGCCCCGTGCCCTTGTCCCGTCGGGACCTTTCCACCTTGTAGAATCGTTCGAAGATGTGAGGCAGATGCTCTTGGGGGATCCCCTCTCCCGTGTCCGCTACCTCCACCGTCAGAGTTTCTTCCTCAGCAGTGATCGACATGTGGACGCGTCCGCCTGCTTGGGTGAACTTGAGAGCGTTGTCGACCAGATTGACCAGCGCACGCCTGAAGGTGGTCTCGTCCGCCAGGGCTTTGGGAAGGCTCTCCGGGAACGACGCGTCCAGGTCGATCCCGCTTCTCTCCGCCCGGAGTCTGAACTCTCCGATGATGTCGGTTACCATGACACTCAGAGTGAGCGGGGCAAGCCGGAGGGGGGCTTGGCCGCTCTCCAATCGTGAGAGCTCCAACAACTCCTCGACGATTGTGCCCATGCGGTTGGCCTCGTCGTGGATTCGGCCGATGAAGTCCACGGCGGTATCCCTGTCGTCAAGGGCGCCGTTCTCGAGGGTCTCGACGAGGGCCAGCAGCGATGCGATAGGGCTTCTCAGCTCGTGGGAGACGTTGGTTACGAATTCACGCCGGGTCGTGTCAAGCTGTCTTGTGCTTGTGAGATCATGGAGGGTGAGGAGTGTGCCGGGCGCTCCGTTGATAGGGAGCGGCGTTGCTATGGCGGAGATAAATCGGTATGGGCCAACCATCTCGACCTCCGAGTGACGTATGGAGGCCGACTCTCTGGACGATTCCACGAGGCCCTGCAGCTCGTAGTCTCTGAGCAGGTCCATCAGCCTCGTCTGATGCCTGCCTGAGGGTCTTGGCCGGAGCATCGTCTCGGCTGCCTGATTCGTCAAGACGACGTCTCCCTCAGCATCCGTTACGACCACGCCGTCAGCCATCGTGTTGACGACGGCGGCGAGCTTGGCCCGTTCGCTGGACAGGTCTCGTATCGTTTGTCGCAACGTTCCGGCCATCCGGTTGAAGGCGGCCGCCAACTCGGCGGTCTCGTCACCGACGTCGGACTTGGCGCGGTAGTCGAGGTCGCCGGCGCCGATTCGCCGGGCGGCCTCGGTTATGGAGCGTACCGAGTGGGATGCGCGCCTCGCCAGCACGTAGCCCAGCCCGATCGACAGAACCGCAACCGCCAGTCCGGCAAGAACTGCGACCCATGCGATGCGGCTGACGATGACCGCTCCCATCGATACAACGATGAGAGCCGTATAGGCGAGCAGCATGCGCCACTGGAGGGTGCGAAAGTGCTTCAAGTCTCGAACCGATATCCAACGCCTCTGACGGTGATGATCCGCTGGGGCGAGCTAGGATCGGCCTCTATCTTCGACCTAAGCCACCGGATGTGGACATCGACTGTCCTGCTGTCGCCAATATAGCCGTACCCCCAAACTCGGCGTAGAATCTCCTCGCGGCTCAGGACGCGTCCCTTGCTCGCCACCAGGAGTGAGAGCAGGTCGAACTCCCTCGGCGCGAGTCCGATCGCCACGCCGTCTTTTGTCACAACGTGACGGGCCACGTCGATGAACAGGTCGCCGGAGCTGAGCTCCTTCTCTCTGCCTGCCGGCCCGAGTGACCCTTGAGACCTGGATCGTCTGAGCACTGCCTTTATACGTGCCATGAGCTCTCTCATGCTGAACGGCTTCGTCACATAGTCGTCTGAGCCAAGCTCCAAGCCGACGACACGGTCGACCTCCTCCCCCTTGGCCGTCAGCATCAGTATTGGCACTTCGGTCCGTTGCCTCAGGATGCGGCAGACCTCCAATCCGTCCAACTTCGGGAGCATGATATCTAGGATGACGAGGTCGGGGGAGGTCTTCTCGGCGACGGACAGAGCCGTCTGACCGTCTTCAGCTTCCACGACCTTGTATCCTTCACGCTGGAGGTTGTACCGGAGCGGCTTGAGAAGGTTTTCCTCGTCCTCCACGACCAGGATCGTCTCTTGCGTCACACTGGACTCCGCGCTGTCGTGATCACGTCGATTATACATGGAGAGGGTCGCTTGGGATTGGGCTTGCCCCTACAAGACGGAACCCCTGAGGCTCTCGACACCGCGGACGGGCCCGGCTGCGGGAGGGTGATCCCAGCCGGGCCGTCCGTGCCACCTAAAGGTGCCCTCAGATGTGTGTGGGGGGAGTCAGGCCAGGACTATCTGACCATTCCGAGGTTGGTTGCATACTCGGACTCGCTCAGCTTGACGTACCCGACCTCGGTCGCCAGCTCCGCTGCGTTCTCCATGTAGAACTCTACGAAGGCCTTCACCTCAGGCCTGTCGAGAGCGGCCTTGTTGACGTAGATGGACAGGGGCCGGGATAGCGGAGTGTACGTTCCATCCTCGATCGTGTCTGGAGTCGGCGCGATGCATCCGTCGCCATCGTCGATGGCGACGAGCTTGAGCTTGTCCGGGTTCTCGGAGTAGTAGGCGTAGCCGAAGTAGCCGAGGGAGTTGCGGTCGCCGTTGATACCCTGGACGAGGAAGTTGTCGTCCTCGCTGGCTAGGTAGTCTGAGCGGCTGGCTCGTGCCTCACCGACGACTTCCTCTGTGAAGTAGTCGAAGGTGCCGGAGTCGGTGCCCGGTCCGTAGAGTCTGATCTTGTCGTCGGGCCAGGCGGGGTTGACGTCCTTCCAGGTCTTGACGGTGCTGTCGGGCTTCCAGATGTTGCCGAGGACCTCGACGGTGAGGCAGTCGACGAAGTCGTTCTTGGGGTTGATCATGACGGAGAGGCCGTCGACGGCGACACGGAGCTCGATGTACTCGACGCCGTTGTCTGCTGCGGCCTGTGCTTCCGAGTCCTTGATGGGTCGTGAGGCGTTACTGATGACGGTGTCGCCGACGGTGAACCTCTTGAAGCCGCCTCCGGTGCCGGAGACGCCGACGTTGACCCGGACTTTGGAGTGGACCTTGTTGAACTCCTCTGCGACCGCTTCGGTGACGGGAAAGACGGTGCTGGAGCCGTCGATCTCAAACGTGCCCGAAAGCTCCGGAGCAGACGATTCTATATCCGACGATGAGGGTGCAGTCGTGGCCACAGATTGGTTGGTGGTCGTGGTGCTTGCCTCTTCTTCGTCTCCTCCACACGCCACGATCAGCAGCGCTCCGATCACTGACGCTGCGACCGCCATCAGTGTGGCGAGGCGGCGAATCCGCTTGCCGTATTCAACCGTTTTCATCTGATATTCGTACCCTCCTGAGCTCTTGAGATTTCCGGTCGAGACCACGATAGCCCACGCCGGAGGGTAAGCGGAGTTAACCGACGATTAGAGTTGTGTTAAGACACTGTAAAGGAGTGGAACGGTGGGGGCCGCTGAGCTGTCCAGGCCGTTTGACAGTCTCAGGAGAGTACGGCTGAAAGCGCCTTGTCGATAGTGGGGTGCCGGAACTCGAATCCCGATCCCCTGAGCTTTGAGACGTCCAGACGGGTGCTGGCCAGGAGGATGGCGGCCATCTCGCCCAGTACGGTCCTCAGCGCGAATGCGGGTACTGTCAGCAACGTCGGACGAGACAGCGCACGGCCGAGCGCGGCGGTCAGCTCTCCGTTGGTAACCGGATCGGGCGCCGCCACGTTGAGCGGGTCCTCGATGGCGGTCGTATCGATAGAGTGAACTACCGCCCTGATAGTGTCATCCAGAGTTATCCAGGAGATGTACTGACTGCCGCTTCCGAGACGGCCTCCGATCCCCAGGCGAAACGGGAGGAGCATTCTGGGTAGTGCGCCTCCGGCGCGGCTGAGGACGACTCCCAGTCGCAGGTTGACGACGCGGGCCCCAGCGTTGACGGCCGGCTGGCAGGCTGCCTCCCACTGGCGAGTGACGCCGGCTAGGAAGTCCTCTCCTGGCGCTTCCTCCTCCGAAAGGAGATCGTCTCCCCGGTCGCCGTAGTAGCCGCTGGCCGAGGCGCACACCAGCGTGAGGGCGCCTCGGCCAGCTTGGTCGACAGCCTCCGCCAGAATACGCGTACCACTTACACGGCTGCCAAGGATACGTGCCTTCTTCCGGGCGGTCCACCTTCCCTGTGCCACGCTTTCGCCTGCTAGGTGTACGACGGCCTGCACCCCGTCCAATGCTGCCGGATCCAGCTCTCCTCGCTCGGGATCCCATCGGTACTCATTGGGAGACGCAGGGGGCCGTCTGACCAGGCGGACCACCACGTCGCCCCGAGTCTCCAGGGTGCTGACCAGGCTGGCGCCTATGAGGCCGGTCGAGCCGGTTACAAGCAGTCGCAAGCAGAGTTACCTGTACAGAATGTCTGGTCGAACGCTATAATCACAGTCGACCGGGTTGACCACAGTATAGGCCGGTCCGCGTCCAAGAGGCTAGCGTGCCCGTTCTCCCCATACTCGAGATACCGAATCCTGTCCTCCGGCAGCGGGCCAAGAGGATCCGAGCCATCGACTCCTCGACCCTACGCCTTGCCTACGACATGGTCGACACGATGCGAGAGGCTCGCGGGGTTGGTCTGGCTGCGAATCAGGTCGGAGTCCTGAAAAGGCTGATCGTGGTACAGCTTCCTGATGAGGAGGAGGCCAGAACCTACATCAATCCGGAGATCGTCCGAAGAGAGGGGGAGCGAGAGGTAGAGGAGGGATGTCTCAGCATCCCAGGATACAAGGGCCTGATTACGAGGTCGGTCTGGATTCGCTTTCGGGCGACGGATCACACCTCACAGACCGTCAAGCTGCGCGCCGAGGAGCTGCTGGCTCAGGTCCTGGAGCACGAAGTGGACCATCTCAACGGGATTCTCTACAGCGATCATCTGCAGGACCACCAGCAGTTGATGCGCGTGCAAGAGGAGCCCAATTCGGAAGACAGGACATCAGATGGCCACAGTCATGCCGATGAAGCGTCTGAGGCTGCCCCGGATAGAGATGAGGCTCCAGCCTCGTTGATGGTCAGTTGATCACCATTCCCACTTGTGTGGCAACCGTTCGGCGGCCTGCCATGCTCGCGACCAGTCCTTCTCAATAGTGTCCAGTCCCACGGGCTCAGCCACACTCATTTCGTCCTCCACCATGCCGGTACAGACGGTTATCGAACAACTGTGTGATTTCTTCGCCTCCCGAGACACAGAGGCTTATCTAGTCGGTGGCGTGGTGCGCGACCTGCTTTTGGGATCCGTTCCGGGGGCCCGTACGGACGACGTGGACATTGCAACCGACTCACTGGAGGTCTATCAGGATCTGGCACAGGCGATGGATGGCCATGCTGTCTGGATGGACGAAGAGCGGAAGATCGTGCGCTTGATAGCTCCGTCGGCGTCGGGGATCTCCCACGTCGACATAAGCCGCATGAGAGGGACGATCGGCCAGGACCTCGCGATGCGCGACTTCACCGTCGACGCCATGGCTCTGCCGATCTCTCAGGACGCTCTGGCTGATCCTCGTGGACATCTCATCGATCCGCTGGGCGGGCTCTCCGATCTGGAGGCTCGTACGATAAGGCAAGTATCTGCGTCAGCATTCCGGGACGATCCAGCAAGGCTGATGCGCGCCCCGAGATTAGCGGCGCAGCTAGACTTTGAGATCGACCGTGAGACCGAAGCGCGTATCAGGGCCGATTCGCACCTGATAGGTGGAGTCGCGTCTGAGCGCGTAAGGGACGAGCTCCTCGGCATACTCGTCGAGGACCGGACGAGCCGCTCACTGCGCATCCTTGACCGTCTCGACCTGCTGTGCCGTGTGATCCCTGAGCTGGAGGCGGCGAAAGGAGTCGCGCAGCCGAAGGAACACCACTGGGACGTGTTCGATCATCTGGTTGAGACGGCGAGCCGGGTGGAGGTGCTGCTCGGAGCAGGCTCCGAGCAGCCGGAATTCGTCGGGAGGCTGACACCCCGTTTCGAAGGGATGGAGTCCTACTTCGAGCAGCCTGTAGGGGACGGCCAGACCCGTAGGACAATCTTGAAGCTGGCTGCGCTGCTGCACGACGTCGCGAAACCGGCAACCAAGAGCATGGAGCCGTCTGGCAGGATACGCTTCTTGGGACACTCGGAAGAGGGAGCCGGTATCGCCGTAGAGGTGTTGAGGCGGCTGCGTCTAGGCGGTCAGTCCGTCGAGTTGGTGCGGAAGATGGTAAGGTATCATCTGCGGCCCGCTCAGATGGCCCCCGTCGGAGAGTTGCCGTCTGGACGGGCGATCTTTCGCTACTATCGCGATTTGGGGGACGCGGCGGTCGACATCCTGTATCTCAGTCTCGCCGACCACCTGGCTGCGAGGGGGCCCGACCTCGAGCGAGAGGAGTGGGCCCGGCAGTGCCGCGTCGTTTCGCACATTCTCGGGGAGGGGCGTGAGCGCAGCGCGCCCGAGGCTATGCCTCGACTGTTGAACGGCTATGATCTGATGGCCATATTCTCCTTGAGTCCAGGGCCAAGAATCGGTATCCTCCTGAACGTTGTCCAGGAGGCGCAGGCGAATGGGGATATCTACACGCGCGAGGAGGCGATAGAACTGGTGAGATCGAGACTGGAGTCGGGAGGAGCCCTTGCGTAGGCACGCCAGGACACTGATCACTATTGCCATCCTCGTCCTCATCTCCGTGGCGACACTGGGAGTACAGAAGATAGAGATCGGCAACTTCCAAAGAGGAGGAGACACGATTCTGGGCTTGAGTCTCGGACTCGAGCTGCAGGGAGGCAGTCATCTCGTCTACCAGGCTCTCGATCCTGTGACGGACGAGCCCTTCCAGCCGGACGGCGACGGCAAGGAGATGGATGCGTTGAAGCGCTCTATCGAGCGGCGGGTGGCGGTCGCTGGACTCGGCGAGCCGATCATCCAGATTCTGGGCGAAAACAGGCTTCTCATCCAGATGCCCGGTGTCGAAGACCCTGAGAGAGCCAAGACTATTATCGGAGAGACCGCACAGCTCGTCTTCAAACACAGGCGTCTCGGCGTCCCGAGGGATCTCGACGAGATAGGAGGCGATGACATCGTCAGCGTAACTGCTGGCCTGTTTACGACCGCCGCCGAAGCCGAAGAGGCGACGGAGCCTGAGGAGGAAACGACGACGGCTGCCGGTACCGAGGAGAGTACCGGCTCGGAGGAGGAGACCGGTGTGGCCGAAGAGGCCGACGGTCCTCCTGTGATCATCGTCGAGTTCACGGAGTCCGGTGCGGAGACTTTCGCTGATGTCGTTGACCGGTTGGTCGCAAGTCTGTCGATCACCCAGGAGGCCGGTTCGACTAGGCCGCCTTCCCCCAGCGTCTTGGAGATGTCGATTACGGGGGAGACGAATTACCGGACGACACTGCTTGGAATACAGATCCAGCGGATCGCGACGACCACGAGCTTCGCCTTTCCGTTCAATCCGGGAACCGGCGAGCTCCCTACTGTGGAGCAGGCCAGCGAGATACTAGGAGACGATCCGCAGGTCGAGTTCGTCGAGCTGCGGGGCTTCGTCGACGAGGACATCGGACTGACGGGAGACGACCTCGCCGTCGCCTATCCCGGAACCCACTCGGTCTCTCAACAGCCAATCGTGACGGTCGTATTCAAAGACCGAGGAGCGCGGATATTCGGAGAGCTCACCGGGCAGATCGCTGGGAGCGACAGCGATGAGATAGCGATCTTCCTGGATGACGAGCAGCTGATCTCTCCCAGGGTAACCGGCGTAATAACCGCTGGTACGGCGACCATCGAGGGCGATTTCACCATCGATCGGGTGCGTGACCTCGCTCTGCTCTTGGAGTCGGGGCGCCTACCGCTTCCGATCGAGTTGATCAGGGAGAGGAACGTTGACGCGATCCTGGGCGCCGACTCTCTGGAGAAGAGCCTGATCGCTGGAGTGGTGGGCCTGGCACTCGTTCTCGTCTTCATGGTTCTCTACTACCGCCTGCCGGGTGTGATCGCTGCTACCGCGTTGTTCATCTACGCCGCATTGGTGCTGGCCACCCTGAAGATTCTGCCGGGTAGCTTCACGACGCTGAATCTCTCCGGCGTCGCCGCGCTGATTCTGTCGATTGGCATGGCAGTGGACGCGAATATTCTGATCTTCGAGCGTATGAAGGACGAGCTGCGCGGCGGCAGAACGCTGCTATCGGCGATAAACATCGGTTTCAACAGGGCGTGGCCGGCAATCAGAGACGGCAACGTGTCGACGCTCATCACCTGTGGAGTGCTGTTCTGGTTCTCCGAACAGCTCGGAGAGACGGTGCTGCAGGGCTTTGCGGTCACGCTGGCCATCGGGGTCGCGTGGAGCATGTTTTCCGCGATAACGGTGAGCAGGACGCTGCTCCGTGTGATGGCGAGCACCGGGGCTTCTCGGCGCCTCGGGCTGTTCCTGCCGGTTGGCGAGATCCGGACGTCCCGCGAGCCGAGAGCTGAGGGTGGGAGGAGGTAGGCCGTGGACTTCGCTCGAAAGAGGGGATGGTTCTTCCTGGTATCGCTGGTCGCAATAGTACCTGGAGTTGTCTTTTTCATCCTGGCTCCGGGGCTGAAGACGGGCATAGACTTCACCGGAGGCACCACTCTCAACCTCCAGTTCGACCAGAGGGTGGAGCAGGAGGCGCTCAGGCTCCAGGTGGAGGAGCTCGGGTATACCGGCGCCACGATTCAACAGCTTGGAGACGACTCCTTCTTCATTCGGACACCGGAGCTCGCTGACGCCGAAAGGAAGGAGCTCCTCGATGTCCTGCAGGCCAACCTGTCTCCCGACGGTGTGGAGGTGCTGTCCGCGGACCTCGTGTCGCCGGTCGTTGCGAGCGAGACCGTTACCAACGCACTCTGGGCGGTGCTCGCCGCAGCGGTACTGATCTTCATCTACATATGGTGGGCCTTCAGGAACGTGCCCAGCCCGTTCAGATATGGTACGGCGGCCATAGTGGCGCTCGTACACGACACGGTTATCGTGATTGGAGTGTTCGCCATTCTGGGCGAGCTTCTGGACATAGAGGTAAACACCTTCTTCCTCTTCGCTATCGTTACCGTCATAGGCTATAGCGTGAACGACACCATCGTCGTGTTCGACAAAGTCCGCGAGAATGTCCTCCTCTATCCGAACAGAGACTTCACCGAAGTGGTCAATCTGAGCATCTCGGAGACGATGGGCAGGTCGCTGAACACCAGCCTGACTCTCCTGTTCACGCTTCTTGCGCTTCTGCTGTTCGGAGGTTCGACGATCCGGACATTCCTGCTCGTGCTCGTCGTCGGCGTGGTCGCCGGAACGTACAGCTCGATCGGGATCGCCAGTCAGGTGCTGGTCGCCTGGGAGTCCGGAGACTTCGGCCGCGTGTGGCGGCGCATAACCTTCCGAAGCGCCGCGTAGGGATCAGGACGGCGGGGGTATGAGGACGATACGTCCGAAGCTCTCCCGGCTGCGCATGAGTCGATACGCCTCGGCTGCCTCTTCCAGGCCCATCTGAATCGATATCACTGGCTTCACATCTCCCGATTGCACCATCTCGGCCGCGGCCATGACGTGACGGCGCCCCGCGCCGGTCGAGCCCAGCACACTGGCGTCTCTGAACAGGAGCTCAGGCAGTCTGACGTCGCCGGTCGCCGGTCCGACCTCACCGAGCAGCAGCATCCGGCCGAATTGAGCCAGGCTTCTCACGCAGGAGTCGAACAGGGCCGAACCCACCGGGTTGACCACGACGTCGACGCCTCTGTCTTGGGTGAGAGCGAGAACCAGATCGGAGACGTCCACTTCGTCGGCGACCATCACATCACCGGCGCCGAGCGCCTCCAGCCGGTCGGCCTTGACGGACGAAGTAGTGACCGCGATCACCTGTGCCTGCAGATGGGCTGCCACGAGCAGGCAGTGAGCCCCCAGTCCACCGCCTGCCCCTACGACCGCGACCGTCTCACCGGGCCGAACGCGGGCAACGTCCCGCAGCCCGTGCAGAGCTACCCCGGTTGGACAGGCGAGCAGGGCGGCGGCTTCCGGCTCGATATGGTCCGGGACCGTCACCAGCGAGGCTGCCGGGAGACAGACGAACTGGGCGAACCCCCCGTCAATCGAGTGTCCCACCCCCCGGCTCTCGGCACATCGGTAGTCGTCTCCGGCTCTACAGCGGTCGCACCGGGAGCAGAAGGTCGTGAGTGTGGATACTGCCCGGTCGCCGACTGAGAGCGTCGTGACCGAGCTTCCTAAGTCCACGATCCGGCCGCTTATCTCGTGTCCGAGGATGACGTTCGGCTCGATGCCCCTGCGGAGCGTGCCGTTCATCACGTCAACGTCGTGGTGGCACAGGCCGCAGGCGGCGACCTCGACCAGTGCGTCGCCGGGGCCCGGCGACGGCGTTTCGACCTCTCTGACGGCGAGTGAGGGCGGGTCGCCGGGTCTGTCGATGACGAGAGCTTTCAATGGAGACCTTGCGGCGATTATAGGTTAGCCGGTATTGTGGGGCAACACGGGAGTGGCGGGCCGTATATCCCTGCACAGCCGGTTGGTGATGGGGGGCGGCCGTGATCTCGAGATACAAGGAGTGGCTCACATGAAGCTAGGCGCCCACGTTTCGGCATCCGGAGGGCTTCCAAAGGCGATCGACCGCGCGGCTGGGATCGGCGCGGAGACGATTCAGATTTTCGCCTCGTCTCCCAGGGCTTGGAGGTTCCGCCAGCCGACGGACGAGGAGATCGAGGGGTTCAAGGTTAAAGAGGCGGAGACGGGTATAGGTCCTACCTTCTTGCACGCCAGCTACCTGGTGAACGTGGGTGGCCAGGTAGACCTTGTGCGGAAATCTATAGAATCGCTCGTCGAGCACATGGTGGCCGCCGGGCGGATTGGCGCCGCCGGAGTGATCTTTCACGGCGGCAGTCACAAGGGGGCCGGCTTCGACGCCGTCCTGGGTCAGGCAGCGGACGCTCTGAGGGAGGTGCTGGACCGGAGCCCGGAGGGCGTTCGGCTGCTCGTCGAGAACAGCGCCGGCATGGGGGATCACGTTGGCTCTTCGTTCAACGAGATAGGCCGTCTGATCGAGGCGGTAGACCACCCGCAGCTCGAGACGTGTCTGGATACGGAGCACTGCTTCGCAGCCGGATACAATCTGGCGGATCCGGACTCTATCGACGAGGTGATGGAGGAGTTCGACCGAGAGATCGGCCTCTCCAAGCTCGTATGCGTGCACGCCAACGACGCCAAGGTGGAGTACGGCTCGGGAGTAGACCGCCACGAGAACATCGGTGAAGGGTACATAGGAACTGCCGGATTCGAAGTGATCATGGGCCACGAGGTCTTCAGGGACGTCCCGTTCATCCTCGAGGTGCCCGGGTTCGACAAGAAGGGGCCGGACAAGGAGAATATGGACCGGATCAAGGCGATCAGGACGAAGCTGGGCCTGTCTGCCTGACGACTCCAGTAGACGTGTTGAGAAGACCGCCTCATGGTTGCTAGGCTGCCGGGAAGCGAGCGGCCGCGCTCGACCGACCTGGGTCTTGGAATAGGGCTGATGTCCCAAGGCCCGCAGAATACGATCACGGACGTGCCGGGCGTGAGCGTGGGGCACGTAACTCTGGTCCAGGGCGACGGCGCTCTCGAACTGGGCAGGGGGCCGATACGGACCGGGGTCACCATAATCCTCCCGCACGGGGGCAACATCTTCCGTCAGAAGGTGACCGGAGCGGTCCACGTGATCAACGGCTTCGGCAAGGCCGTGGGGCTGGCCCAGGTCGCGGAGCTCGGCGTCATCGAGAGCCCCATCGGGCTGACCAACACGCTCAACACCTGGGTGGTAGCGGACGCTCTCGTAGACTACCTCGCGGCCGATAATCCGGGGATATACTCCTTCAATCCGGTTGTCGGGGAGTGTAACGACAGCTTTCTCAACGACATCCTCAGCCGGCACGTCCGCCACGAGCATGTGTTCGAGGCGCTCGAATCGGCTACCTCCCCGAACACGGAGGAGGGGAATGTGGGGGCGGGCACTGGCATGACCGGCTTCGGGTGGAAGGGCGGTATCGGTACCTCTTCGAGGATCTGCGAGGGACCTCACGGGGAGAACACGATAGGGGTGATGACGCTGACGAACACCGGCAATCCCAGGGAGCTTCGGATCGCCGGCCGGGAGGTGGGAGCGCACATCGTGCCTCTCGGCGTGCAGGAGGAGGTGGGAGGGTCGATAATCATCGTGGTGGCGACCGATGCGCGGGTTACGGCGCGTCAGCTCGGACGTATCGCCCGGCGGGCAACCTTCGGTCTGGGACGCATGGGCGCCATCGCAAGTCACGCCAGCGGCGACTTCGTGATCGCCTTCTCCAACTCCGTAGAGCGGCCCGACGTCGATGATGCCCACCTGGACCCGTTCTTCAGGGGCGCCGTGGAGGCGACCGAGGAGGCGATCGTCAACTCGCTGCTGCGCGCTGAGACGATGATTGGCAGGGACGGCAACGTGCGTCGCGCGATACCCATAGAGGACCTGTCTGAGATACTGACGTTCACTCCCGGCTGATCGGCTTGGAAGAGGCTGAAGGCTCCAGAGCACGTCCAGCGAGGATTGACCATGTCTCTAAATGACCAGGTGTGCATCATGACTGGAGCGGGGAGCGGCATCGGCAGAGCGGCGGCCCTGTTGATGGCCGGCGCGGGAGCCCGCATGGTGCTCGTTGGAAGAACGCGGTCGAAGCTCGACCAGGTACAGGAGCAGATATGCGGGAGGGGCGGAAGGGCCGAGGCGTACGATCTCGACGTGCAGGACCACGCTGCCGTCAGCGCCATGGCGAAGGACGTCCTCGACCGGTTTGGCCGCATCGACGTGCTGGTCAATAACGCCGGACACAGCTCTCCTCACCGCAAGCTGTTGACCACCACTCCCGGGGAGATGCAGAGCGTGCTCGGCACCAATCTCCTCGGAGCTATCTTCTGCGCGCAGGCGGTGGTCCCGTCGATGCTCGAGGCGGGCAGGGGCACCATCATCAACGTCTCCTCGATGTCCGGAGTCAATCCCGGGCTGATAGGCGGCATGGTGTACAGCGCGGCGAAGGCCGGGCTGATCAACTTCACCGGGTTCCTGAACTACGAGTTCAAGAACACCGGCATCAGGGCGAGCGTCGTGATACCCGGAGAGGTCGACACGCCCACCCTGGACGCCCGCCCGGTGGTTCCGGACAGTGAGGCCCGGGAGACGATGGCGACGGTCGAAGACGTGGCGGAGGCGATTGCCATGATCGCCGGCCTCTCGGACCGGACGACCGTCCCCGAGCTCATCATCAGGCCGACCCACCTGCGGGACTTCACCTCCGAGGAGGGGACGGCGTAGCATATCGCTTGGCTGTGGAATTGCCCATCCTGACCTTCCCCCGCGGAGCCGGGGGAAGAGGTAAGAGCCTCCTCTCCGTCCACCAGGCCGCCAAGGACGGATCGTCATCTCCTGGTGGCGCGGCTTCTGAGGGCGGCGAGGGCCAGGCCGATGCTGACTACTCCGACGCCGAGGACTGCGACGACGCCTCTGAGCAGGACGGCCGGCTCCCAGCCCTCCGATACGAGGGACCGGAGCGCCGCCAGGAGGTAGGTGATCGGGTTGTAGTCGGCGACGGTGGCCAGCCAGCCGGTCATCGCCTCCTGCGGCAGGAAGAGCGTGGTGGTGAACAGGAAGGGGAAGAAGAGCAGGAAGCTGATGTTCACCGCCGCGGGGTTGCCTGTCTTGAGGGCTATGGCGTAGGGGAAGCCGTTGAAGATCATCCCCCACAGTCCCGCGAGGAGCATGAAGAGGAGTATTCCGGGGACGCCGGCCTCGAAGCTCACGCCGGCTATGTGCCCCATGATCACCACAGGCACCGTGAGGGCGACGACCAGGACGAAGTCGGCGACCATCAGTCCGAGCAGCAGCGCGAGGCGGTTGACCGGTGTGATGACGAGTCGGTCGAAGTAGCCGGTCTGGATGTCGGTGACGACCGTTATGGCGCGTGAGATTCCCGTGACGGCGAACATGACGGCCACGGGCAACTGGAAGGCGCGGTAGTCCATGTCGGGGATGCCCTCCGCGAGGTCCTGGAGGGCGCCGACCATCATGAGGTACATGAAGACGGGCACTATCATGGCGGGGATGGTAGTCTCCGGCTCTCTCAGGACGAGCCGCATCGCCCTCTCGCCCACGGACAGTACGTCCCAGTGGAAGCCGGCCTTACCGCCTCGGATTGCTGCTTCGACTGTGGTCATACTCGACTCTCCTCGTGTAACTGCTCAGGCTCGGGAGTGGGAGCCCCCATCTCAATCTTCCCCCGGCTCCGCGGGGGAAGAGGTAGTAGCAGCGGGATCGGACAGGGGCTCGTCCCGGAACCGTGCGCCGGTCACCTGTAGGAACACATCGTCGAGCGTGGGCGTGCGCAGGATCAGCTCCTTCACGTCGATCCCGCTCTCGCTCAGCCTGAGAGCAACGGTGCTGACGAGAGCCGCTCCGTTGGCTACGCTGATAGTGAGCTCGCCGCCGCGGGCCTCCACGTTCGACACCGTTGGGATCGTCTCCACGGCCCGGGCCGCGGCATCGAAGTCGCCGTCGATGCGTGCCAGGATCAGGTCGTCGCCTCTCGCCCTCTTTAGGTCCGCGGGCGTTCCCTGGGCCGCCAGCCGGCCTCGGTCGATGATGCCGACTCGCTCGGCCAGGGTATCGGCCTCCTCCATGTACTGGGTGGTCAGGAAGACGGTGACTCCCATGTCGCCGTTTATCCGGCGGACCTCCTCCCAGATACGGGCCCTGCTTATCGGGTCGAGACCGGTCGTAGGCTCGTCCAAGAATAGTATCTCAGGTCCGTGTATGAGCGCGGCGGCGAGGTCGAGACGGCGCTTCATACCTCCCGAGTATGTGCCGACTAGCCTGTCCATAGCCTCCCCGATGTCTACCAGATCGGAGAGGTCGGCTATCCGCTGCCGGATCTGCCGCGTCCTGAGGCCGTAGAGCCTTCCCTGCAACCTCAGGATCTCCCGTCCGGTCTGCTTGTCGTCGAGAGCGGCCTCCTGCAGGGCGGCGCCTATGCGGCTCCTGATCCGGTCAGGCTCCCTCACCGCGTCGAATCCCGCGACCGTGATCGTCCCGGCGGTGGGCGCTAGCAGGGTTATCAGCATTCGTATGACGGTGGTCTTGCCTGCGCCGTTGGGGCCGAGGAAGCCGAAAATCTCTCCCTCTCGGACGTTGAGGTCGACGCCGTCGACGGCGCGTACGGAACCGAAGTCCCGGACGAGCGCGGTTGTGGTGATGGCGTCGTCGGCAGCCGGTCGACCGGTCGCCGAGCCTGGATCGTGGTCTGGCGGATGGGCCAATGCGGCCTCCTTTTCCTTTCGGTCTCAGTGCCGGCTCGGGAGGCCGCGCTACCTGAGCATGATAAATGATAGCACGAATGTTCGGCTAGTCAAGGGGCAAAATGTAACTGTTCAGAATTGAGGGGGGACCCCCATCTCAATCTTCCCCCGCGGAGCCGGGGGAAGAGGTAAGAGCCTCCTCTCCGTCCACCAGATTCGCTAGAATATCTCACGGAGTCTGAACAGTTACGGCAAAATGAACGTGGATATGTAGGATGGACAGGATGGCGGGGAGGGACCAGGAGGGATGAGGGATGGAGGGAATCAGGCGGCTGGGGTGATCCGGAGGGTTTCGTCGTGGAGGCGTCTGACGCTTCGCGCGAGGCAGGCTACGCGGTCAAGGACCTGGTCGAAGGTACCGGAGAGGTCGAGGGCTGCGACCTCCAGGCGCTTCCCGGCTTTCCGGACCTCGTGGACCACCGGGGCCATGGGCTCCGCGTCGTCTTGAGCGTAGACCAGCAGGCCGCCCGGCAGGTCGAGCGCCGTGACGTATGCGAGAAGCTGGTAGAGGTCGGCGTTGGGGACGCTCTCGACATTGACCTTCTTGTATTTGGCGTCGCCCACAAACACACAGCGCCAGCCGTGCCACCAGGTGAGATCGGGTTCGAGTTTCACATCGTTAGCCTTGTCTAGGTAGATACGACGACGGCCTGTGAGCTCCTTGTCCGAGCAAAACGTACCGCTAGAACTCCGTAGCTCCTCTCTGAGCGCCTGCGTCACGAACTCCTGGAAGACGACGTTCATGTCCATCAGGAAGCCGGACGCCCGCACTTTACCGCGGCCTGACTCGAAGGCGCCGTGCCTCAGTACGAGCCGCGACAGAGCGACGACGCCCCTATAATACTCGTTCAGCCGGTCGAACCGGACCTCCGGGACGGCGTTGGACGGAAACTCGGCCAGAGAGACGTTGTCGAGCATACCTGCGATCCACCCAAGACGCCGACGTGCCTCTTGTGAACGGAGGCGCATCCCGCCCAGCCGGTAGGCGGCGGCCTTCACCAGCCGGTTCTCCAGGATGTCGTCGGTGAACTCGTCGTAACGCACCTCGACGGGCAGGGGAAGGCCGAATCTGCGCCGTAGCTGCTCGTCGAACCTGATACGCCCCCGCACGGCGTGCAGCGCCTCCTCCTCGGTGCGGTATCCGTGCAGCAGCCCGCGTGAGAAGGCGCGGCGGGCGGTGGACCCGAGCGCAAGGGCCAGCACATCGGGCAGTCTTTTTTCTTCCCTGAAGTTGAACAGTTCACGCTGGGGGTTGAATTTGCCCATCGCGTAGCAGGTTAGGGAGAGCAGCTGCGGAATGGAGATCTTCGGCTCGATGACCACCGACAGGCCGTCGACCTCGACCGCGCCGACGGTGGAGCCGGGGGCGAGGACGTACTCGTTCTCCCTGTCTCCTGTCGGCACTATGCCGATGGATAGCTCCGGCGCCTGCAACGTGCGGAGCTCAGCGGCCGAAAGCTGCTTCGGCTCGCTCCGCTCGTGCTCCCGCAGGTCTATCTCACGCATCGCTCGCGCCGTCAGTGTCATTCCCGGCGCTGCTTTCTTGCTCGCCGTCGACCCCTGCCGACTCGTCCTCGCCGGAGATCGTACGCTTCAGCCTATCCAGGTCGAACTCATCGAGCCCCTCGCGGTCCACGAAAAGCCGCTCCTCGATGTATGGCTTCACGCTATGCTCCCAGATGCGGCGGACATCGGCATCACTGAGGCCGTCTTTCATGAAGTAGCTAGGCCCGATTGCGGCGTGCCGGTCGTCCTTCAACTGCTGCTTGGCGTTGGCCCGTTCCACGACGTCGGCGACCCACCTCATGCTTTCGGGCGTCTTGTCCGCGAGCCATCGGCGGAGGACGCCCTTGACCGGCTCCTCGTCCGGATGGAAGTCGACGAAGTAGAAGCGGCGGCGCAGGGCGAGGTCGACCAGCGCGATGGAGCGGTCGGCGGTGTTCATCGTCCCTATGATGTAGAGGTTCTTGGGCAGCGAGAATCTCTTTTCCTGTTGGTACTGGAGGGTGATGGCTTCGCCGCGGTACTCGAGCAGGAAGTAGAGCTCGCCGAACACCTTGGCGATCTGGCCCCGGTTGATCTCGTCGATGATGAGGAAGTGGTTTTCGTCTGGCTCCTGCCGGGCGCGTTCGGCGGCGCGGAGCAGGGGGCCGTCCCTGAGCACGAATCCAGGATGCCCGTTTTCGAGTGTCGTCGGACGGAAGCCCTGCACGAAGTCTTCGTAGGCGTAGGAGGGGTGGAGCTGGACGAGCGTGACGCGCTCCGGTGAACCCGCTAGATGGTTGGCGAGCTTCTGGGCGACGTAGGTCTTGCCGGTGCCCGGCGGTCCCTGGAAGATGATTTGCTTCTAGCGTGACGATGTTGTGGAGGAAGCCGGGGGGTTCGGTGAGGAACAGATCTTCAGCGAGGTCGTCTAACTCTACAAGGAGCTCTTCTGGTTCTTCAGGCGGAGGAGTCTCCTTTCGGCGCTTTTCACGTTCTTGGTATGGGATCTGCCAGACTAGCGACTGTGCGTCGAGTCGGTGACGCACGGGCACTCCACGCTTACGAGCTTCCTCAATGAACTGGTCGAGAAAACCGAGGAAATGTTCATACAATGCGGCCTCGTCCGCGTTCCCTGGCCGTGGATCGTATCCGGCACGCTTGTATGCATCGTCGGAAGCGACGACACTGAATCGCGGGTACTGTTCAATGTCTATCCCCATGAGCAGGACCGATGCGACGTTCATACGGGTTCCCGTACCACCTATCACCGAAGAAGGGAATAGTTCATTGAAGGCATGGATTCGCTCAGGGATAGACAGGTCATTGCGCGTCCAGATCGCCTGCAGCGCTTTTAGCGCATCGTCTGGGGACAAGTTGATCCATTCACGGAACCTCGCCTGTGGTATGCGGAAGATGAGATTGGCGGCGAGTCCACTCTTGACCTGAACGGCCCAGTCGTCGGCATCTTCAAGGACTGCTTCCCGGGCCGCTGTGAGCTTTCGACCTATATCGAACTTGTAGCGAAGCTCGTCGGGCCACATCCGGCCAGTGTCGATAAACTCCGAGGCGATTTCGATGTACTTGTCCCATGGGTCGGACGGCGACGGGTTCCACTGGTGGCCGATGTGGGGATCGTAGAAGTCAAAGTCTCTCCCGAGTCCGACCTCGAGGCCTCGGCGAATCTGCACCAGCTTGCGGTCAACATCCGTCGTCTGCTCAGTGATGAAGTGTGCAAAAGCCCTCGTGTCGGCGATGGTTGCTTTTTGCTCGACAGAGACGGTTCCTTCAAAGGTATCAGGGAAAACGAGGTGGAGAAGTGCCTCCAGTTGGACGCGATGAGCGTTGAGAGCCTCGCGGAACAACTTGCCTTGCAACTCAAGTGACGTTGCGAACCGCTTGAACTCCCAGGGATCTTCTAGGAAGCGGCGGTGCTCGTTTGGCTCCAGTTTCTTCCACTGATCGACAAACTCGATGACGAACCCGACGTGGAACGGGAAGTATCTGCTGCGAGCCTGTCCTATGCTGGCTATGCCAGATTCCAGACCGGTGGCAAGTTCGGCGGGAATTGTTACCTGCTGCCCTGACCATCCAAGCACCCGGTCGATTCGGTCTTTCTTTGTGTCATCCCTCATGCTTTCAGGCCAGATAATAAGGAAGTGGATGTACAGGGCCTCAGCCATTAGCTGGTAGGCCTCCGGCGGGCTGCCTTCCAACTGCGTCTTCAACTTCTCATAGAAATCGTCCTTGCCTGCGTCCGGCTGGTCCAGGTACTGCGTTCTCAACTGTCCAAGCCACCGGCTCGACCAGATAGGCGTTACCGGCGTGAAGAGCGAGTCGTCGGAGCGCAGCGCACGGTCGACCCACTTCTGCGCGGCTGCGTAGACCTTATCTGCTCCGTCATGAGTTTTTCTGCTGCTCATGTGCTCTCCTTCGCCAGTTTAGGTTACGGTGCTCCAGTCTAGCGCATCTTGGGGGGCTGCTGGGCGGGACGGTCGAACCATGAACGGGCCGGACCTCCTCCACACTGGACAGCGCCCACAGGACGAACGTAAGACGAACGGTTGTGCTATAATGGTGCCATGCGTACCAGTCGACCACACATCCGGCCCTCCGCGCCTCCTCCTGACCGCTGTTCAATTCTGTCTCACATCTGTCAATTTCCTGTCCCGTCCCTGTTCCATTTCTGTACCGCGGATGTCACATCTGTCGCCCATTCCGAATACGAAAAGAGACGAAATGAGACGAAATGAGACGAAATGAGACAAAATGGGACAGATTCCGAGGAAAAGCTCTCCACCGATGCCACCCCGAGCGGAGCGAGGGGGCTGGGGCGGAGCGAGGCGGCGGGTGGGCTCGCCCGTCCCAGGTCCTTCGCTTTGCTCAGGACGACAGGGTTAGGGCGCGGCACTTCGGCAGAACACCCTTGCTAAGGTGTTGAATGTGAATCCACCCTCCGATGTTCGCCGGAGTGACGGCGGGTTGATCAGGCTGGGGTTATGGCGTTGTCTTCGAGGGTGAAGCGGGTGGCGCCGGCGAGGAGGGGCTCGTCGGAGGGGTGGATTTCGGGGGTGGTGATGAGGCACTGGTCGTATTCGCGGGCGCGTTGGAGGATCTTGGCGCGGCGAGAGGCGTCCAGTTCGGAGAGGACGTCGTCTAAGAGGAGGACGGGGTCGTCGCCGCGGCGCTGTTCGAGGAGCTTCGCCTCGGCGAGTCTCATTGAGAGGACGGCGGTGCGGGCCTGCCCCCTGGAGGCGAAGGGGCCGGCGGCCATGCCGTCGATCTCTATCCGGAGGTCATCGCGGTGGGGGCCGTGGAGTGTGGCGCCGTGGGCGAGCTCGCGGTCTCTGGCGGCGTCGAGGGAGCGCCGGAAGGCGGCAGCCGCGGCGTCGCGGTCGGAGTCATCGGGGAGGTCGAGGCTGGGGAGGTAGTCGATGGCGAGGCGCTCGGCGGTGTCGGTCAGCTCCTCGTGGACGGGGCCTGTCAGGCCGGAGAGGGCGTCTACGGCGCGGGAACGGGCGGCTACGAGGTAGGAACCCTCTCGGACGATCTGGTCGTCCCAGAAGGCGAGCTCGGCGGGGGCGGCGCGGCGGTCTCTGATTGCCCTGAGGAGGTGGTTGCGCTGGTATGCGACGCGCTGGTATCGCTGGGCGGTCCTGAGGTACTCGCGGTCGAGCTGTGAGATGAGGATGTCGAGGTAGCGGCGCCTCGCCGACGGCGGGCCGTAGACGAGCTCGAGGTCGACTGCGGCGAACATGACGGCGGTCATCTGGCCGACGAGGTCGGTCGCCCTGCGGGGGACGTCGTTGACCCTGACGCTCTTGCGCAGGGGGGCGGAGGCTTCACTGTACGTCCGGGCGGCCTGGTAGTCGACGCGGAGGGTGACGTCGTCATCGCTCCGCCTGACGGTTGCGGAGACCTGCGCGAAGGGTTTTTCTCCCCTGTGGAGCAGATCCCTTTCGGAGACGGCCCTAGGGATGGCGATAGGTGCAGCAGTTAGGGGCTGCCTGTGGATCAGGTCCCTTTCGGAGGCGGCCCGTGGCGACTTGGCGATGGCGAGGAGGTAGACGGCCTCGAGCAGGTTGCTCTTTCCTCGGCCGTTGCCTCCCTCGATGAGGATGAGGCCGGGGCCGAGCTCGAGGCTGAGGCTCCGGTAGTTGCGAAAGTTGAGGAGATTAAGGCGGGTCAGGTAGATGGCGTGGTCTCCGGCGGCTGCTCCGGGCTCTGGATTCCCGCTTTCGCGGAAATGACGGTCTTTCGATGGCCTCTGTTGGGCAGGGTTCGGGGCGGACTCTAGGCGGAAGGGCTGGACTCAGCCTCTGCCAGGGAAAGAAAATCCTCCTCGGTGATGACGGGGACTTCCAGCGTCTCCGCCTGGGCGAGCTTGGAGCCGGCGTCTTCGCCTGCGATGAGGTAGCTGGTGTTTCGGCTGACGCTGGAGCCGACGGCTCCGCCGAGGTCCTTGATGCGGGCCTCGATCTGGGTGCGGCTGAAGCGCTGGAGCCTGCCCGTCACGACGAAGCGCTTGCCTTCGAGGGCCTGGGAAGCCGGCGCCTCCCGGCGCTCGTCCTTCATGCGGACGCCGGCGCACCTCAACTTTTCCAGAACCCGGCTGTTGGAGGGGTTTGCCATATACGCGGCTACGCTGGCCGCGATCTTGGGGCCGACCCCCGGTATCACTGTCAGGTCGTCCTCGGTGGCGTCAGACAGGGCGTCGATCGAGTGGAAGCGGCGCGCGAGGAGGTCGGCGACCTCGGAGCCGACGTGGTCGATGCCGAGGGCGACGAGCAGCCGGGCAAGGGGGCGGCGCTTGCTGGCGTCGATGGCGGCGAGGAGGTTGGAGACGCTCTTCTCGCCCATGCGGTCGAGGGCGACGAGGCGTTCGGCGTCGAGGTAGTAGACGTCGGCGACGTCGGAGACGAGGCCCTGCTCGATGAGGGAGATGCCGGTCTTGCCTCCCATTCCCTCGATGTCCATGGCGCCTCTGCTGACGAAGTGCTCCAGCAGCCTGACGAGCTGGGCGGGGCATGCCGCGTTGACGCAGTATGACATCGCCTCTCCCTCGGGCCGGACGACGGTCTGGCCGCAGCTGGGGCAGCGGGGAGGTACCTCGAAGCGTCTTTCCTCTCCTGTGCGCCGGTCGGCGACGACGCTGACGATCTGGGGTATGACCTCACCGGCCCGCTCCACCACCACCCAGTCGCCGATCATCAGGTCCTTCGACCTGATGTAGTCCTCGTTGTGCAGGGTGGCCTGCTTGACGGTGGCTCCGGCGATGTCGACGGGCTCCAGCATGGCGTATGGATTGAGGCTGCCGGTCCTGCCGACGTTCACCCTTATGTCGAGGAGCCGGGTGACGGCCTGGGTCGCCGGGAACTTGTAGGCAACCGCCCATCTGGGCTCGCGTCCAACGACGCCGAGGTCGCGCTGTAGGTCGAACCGGTTGACCTTGATGACGGCGCCGTCGCAGGCGTAGTCGAGTCTTTCGGCGCGCTCCAGCCAGTCCCGGTAGAGGCCGGCGACCTCCTCCGGGGTCCTGAGGAGTTGGTTGTTGGGATTGATCTTGAAGCCGAGCCCTTCCAGGAATGCGAGCGTCTCCCAGTGGTTGTCAGGCATTTTTCCTTCCGCGTATCCGAGGCCGTAGATGAAGATGTCGAGCGGCCGCTCGGCGGTCATGCGAGGGTCGAGCTGCCGCAGCGATCCGGCGGCGGTGTTGCGCGGGTTGGCGTAGGTGTCAAGCCCCTGCTCAAGGCGGCTCTGGTTGAACTTGAGGAATTCAGACTTCGGGAAGAAAACCTCGCCGCGCACCTCGAATCGTGCCGGCGCGCCGCGTCCGAGCACCCTGAGTGGGACGCTGCGAACAGTCCGCAGGTTCGCGGTCACGTCCTCGCCCACGAGCCCGTTGCCCCTGGTGGCGCCGCGGACGAAGAGTCCGTCCTCGTAGGTCAGGGCGACGGCGACGCCGTCGTACTTGAGCTCGCACACCATGTCGAAGGCTTCGACGTCGAGGCGTTCGCAGGCCCTGCGGTGCCATGCGAAGAGCTCTTCGTCGTCGAAGGCGTTTGCGAGGCTCAGCATGGGCGTCGGGTGCTGGACGTTGGAGAAGCCGTCGGAGGGCTCCGCGCCGACGCGCCGGGTCGGGGAGTCGGGCGTGACGAACTCCGGGTGGCGCCCCTCGATCTCCAGAAGTTCCCGGAAGAACGCGTCGAACTGACCGTCGCCGATCTCGGGCCGGTCGAGGACGTGGTAGAGATAGTTGTGGCGGTCTATTTTTTCCCGTAGGAGCGCTGCTCTGCGGGCTATGCTCGGCTCGGCCATGCGGACGGGTTCTCCTTGCAGGAGAGTATAAGGGATGGGGGTTGGCCTTTGATACTGGACGGCGTTCGCGGGGGCTGGCTATACTCAGAGAGTCCTCCACGAGCCGGTCAACGAGGTGACGCTTGGAGCAGTCCCAGGAGTATAGGGAGTTCATCGCCGGGTATCCGTCTCTCTCGGCCATCGGCAACACGCCGATGGTCAGGCTCGATCTGCCCCTGGATACCGGAGAGGCCGCCGTGCACGCGAAGTACGAGCATCTGAATCCCGGCGGGTCGATAAAGGACCGACCGGTGCTCAGGATGCTGGTCAAGGCGGTGCTGTCGGGTGAGCTGACGAAGGAGCGGGTGATCCTGGACGCGACGTCGGGCAACGCGGGGATAGCATATGCGATGATCGGCGCGGCACTCGGCTACAGGGTCAAGCTGGTGATGCCGGAGAACGCCAGCGAGGAGCGGAAGAGGCGCCTTCTGGCGCACGGGGCAGAGATACACTTTACCGATCCGATGCTGGGGTACGACGAGACGATACGCGAGGTGCGGAGGCTGTACGAAGGGGACCCGGAGCGGTACTTCTACTGCGACCAGTACAGCAACCAGAACAATCCGATGGCCCACTACGAGACGACAGCCGCGGAGATCCTGCGACAGGCGCCGGACGTGACGCACTTCGTGGCGGGAGTGGGCACCGGGGGCACGATCTCGGGAGTGGGCAGGCGGCTGAAGGAGACGAACCCCGGCATCCAGGTGTGCTGCATCACGTTCGACGAGTGGCCGGGGGTGGAGGGTCTGAAGCCGCTGGGTGAGGGACACATGGTGCCGGAGACGTTCGACGAGTCGGTGGTGGACCGGATGGTGCCGATCGACGTGGACGACGGGTACGAGATGTCGAAGCTGCTGGCGTCGAAGGGGGTATTCGCGGGCCAGTCGTCGGGCGCATACGTGCAGGGGGCCTACGAGGTGGCGAAGGAGATCCGCGAGGGCACCGTCGTGACGATACTCAACGACATCGGGGAGCGGTATTTCAGCACGCGTCTGTGGGAGTGAGTGCCTATTCCCCCCGTTCTAACCTTCCCACGCAGAGCCGGGGGGGAAGGGAGAGACGCGACCGTTTGCCCTGAGCCTGTCGAAGGACCGTTCATGGTTCGACAGGCTCACCACGAACGTTTCATCTGTCCTATTGGGACACCCTCTTAGATGTCGAGGTTCTTGACCTCAAGGGCATGGGCCTGGATGAAGTTTCTGCGCGGCTCTACGGTGTCTCCCATGAGCACCGAGAATATCTCGTCGTCGTCGGCGTAGGCGCCTAGGGAGACCTCGAGCAGCGTTCGCCGCTCGGGGTCCAGGGTCGTCTCCCATAGCTGAACGGCGTTCATCTCTCCAAGTCCCTTGTAGCGCTGTACGTTGATGTTGCGCTTGCCGTTCAGTCTGGCCATGGCCTCTTCGCGCTGGGACTCGGTGTATGCGTAGTGCTCCTGCCTGCCTGCGCTGATCTTGTAGAGCGGGGGCTGCGCGATGTACAGATGCCCGTTTTCGATGAGGCTCCTCATGTGCCGGAAGAAGAAGGTGAGGAGCAGCGTCCGGATGTGGGAGCCGTCGACGTCGGCGTCGGTCATGATGATGATCCGGTGGTAGCGGAGCTTGTCGAGGTTGATGTCCTCGTCCAGCCCGGCGCCGATTGCGGTGATCATGGCGCGTATCTCTTCGTGGCCGAGCATCTTGTCGGCGCGCGCCTTCTCGACGTTGAGTATCTTGCCTCTCAGTGGGAGGATGGCCTGGGTGCGGCGGTCGCGTCCCATCTTTGCGGTGCCGCCGGCCGAGTCGCCCTCTACGAGGTATAGCTCGCAGATCTCGGGGTTCTTCTCGGAGCAGTCGGCCAGCTTGCCGGGCAGGCTGCCGCCGTCCATGGCGTTCTTCCGGATGATGAGGTCGCGCGCCTTGCGGGCCGCCTCGCGGGCCCTCTGGGCGGTCATGCACTTTTCGATGATCTTGCGCGCCTCTTGCGGGTGGTCCTCGAGGTGGTACTGGACGGCCTCGGCAAGGACGGACTCGACCTGGTTTCGCACCTCGGGATTGCCGAGCTTGCGCTTGGTCTGCCCTTCAAACTGGGGGTCGGGCAGCTTGACGCTGATGACCGCGGTCAGTCCTTCGCGGGTATCCTCTCCGGCGAGATTGGGATCGCCCTCTTTGATGAGCTTCTGCTTGCGGCCGTAGTCGTTGATGACGCGGGTGAGGGCGGAGCGGAAGCCCGTGACGTGGGTTCCGCCGTCCTCGGTGTTGACGCAGTTGGCGAAGGAGTGGACGAACTCGTTGAAGCTGTCGTTGTACTGGAGCGCCGCCTCGACGATGGTGCCGTTCACCCGCTTCTCGACGTAGATCGGGTCGCTGTGGACCACCTCACGGGTCTGATTCAGATTGCGGACGAAGCTGGATATGCCTCCTTCGAAGTAGAAGGTGACCTGGTTGGACGGCCAGAGGTCGAAGTGCCAGTCGCTCCGGAAGCGGATCTCCATCCCCTTGTTCAGATAAGCCATCTCCTTGAACCGCTGGGAGAGGGTCCCGAAGTCGTAGTCGAGCTCGTCGAAGATATCGGTGTCCGGCAGGAACTCGACGGCCGTGCCTCGCTTCTCTTCGGCGTCCTTCGGTTGCGCCTCCGAGCTCAGCTCGCCGAGCGGGTCTCCCCTGGTGAACTCCTGGCGGTATAGGTTGCCGTCTCTGAACACCTCCACCTTGAAGCGGGCGGACAGGGCGTTGACCACGGAGGCGCCGACGCCGTGGAGTCCACCCGATACGCTGTAGGCCTTGCCGCCGAACTTCCCTCCGGCGTGGAGGGTGGTCATGACCGTCTCCACGGCGGAGATGCCGGTGACGGGGTGGATATCGACGGGGATGCCGCGGCCGTCGTCCTCTATCCTGACGGCGCCGTCTTCGAGTATGTGGATGTCGACGCCTGTGCAGTGACCGGCCATGAACTCATCGACGGCGTTGTCCACGATCTCGAACAGTAGGTGGTGCAGGCCGCGCTGGTCGGTGCTGCCGATATACATGCCAGGCCGCTTGCGTACGGCTTCCATGCCGCCAAGCACCTGGATGTCGCCAGCGGTGTACAGGGCGGTGTCGGCCTCGTGCTGCTTGGTCGCCATCGCGTTCTCCGTTCGTTCGGAGCGGCCGGGGGATCGCACTCCGGCGAGGCTCCGTCGGTTGGGGCAACGCCTCCGCTGTCGGGATGAGCGGAGCGTCTACGGTAAGTTGAAGCTATTCGGGGGGCTGGTGCAAGGCTATTCCAGATATCGATTTTATCATATTTGGAGGCGTTTTTCCACGCACGCACGTTCTGATAGCCTCTTTTATACCACAGATGCGGTTTTGAAGCCAGTCGCCACACTAGATGTTGGGCAAATTGGAGATCTGACGCGTTTGTGGGGACATCATCCCCGGATCGAGTACGGGGCAGGCCTAACCTTGCCCCGGCCAGTGGGGGAAGGGGTGAGTAAGCGAGGGGAAAAGAGCGGCGTGTGTGGGGAGGCTAGTCGAGCGAGATGCAGGTGGTGGTGCGGACGACGCCCGGGCGTGCGTGGATCTCCTCCGCCACGAGGTTGCTGATCCCACTGATGTCCGGAGCCTGTAGGGTGACGATCACGTCGTAGGGCCCGGTTACTCTGTCCACGACCTGGACGGGCGCCCGTTCCTGGAGGGTCTTAACCAGACTCCGCGAGTGTCCCGCGACCATTTCGACCAGTACGTATGCGGTTACCATAGGTCACCCCGATGCCGTGGGGATAGGATAGCTGTTCGACGGGGCTGTAACAAGTGGCTGGCGGTGTTGTTGTTCAGGACTCGGGGGAGGCTCTCGAAGGGTCATCCGCCGTCTTCGATGAGCTCCTCTCTAGTGATGAGAAGCTGGGCGGCGGCGGGCTCGCTCAATATGTACACGGTTGGACTGCCCCCGGTGCGGACATAGTACGAGCCGCCTTCTCGTTCCAGGAAGCGAAGCCTCGTCGTCGGGGTCTGCGCCTCCTCACCGGTGACGACTCGGATCACCACGTCGGGCGAGTCGAAGGAGAGCATCTTGGCCGTCTCATCGTCGGCGAAACCGCTCGCTATCAAGCCCTCTAGGGCCTGCATCACTCTCTGGACCTGGAAGAGGTCCGCAAAGTCCCGCCGGTCTCCGCTGACCACGACCAGCTCTCCCTCCTCCGGAGTGATTACGAACTCTTCGTCCGAGTATGTGAAGGTGATTGAAGCCACCTCGGACCTTGGTATGGCGGCGATTATGGGGTTGCGCCAGCCGTCGGGATCAGAGTCGAACACGTCCGAGGCGGGTCCCGGGCATTCGATTGCGTGCACGTCCGTCTTACCAGGTCGACGGAGGTAGCAGAGCCTGGCGTCCGGGCTCCACTCGCCGATATAGAACTTCTCCTGCTCGAACTCTCCGACCAGGAATGTCAGCACCGTGCCCTGACCGTCCGCGACGCCCATGCGTTCGTGGGTGGCCGGGTTGGCGGCGACCAGTTGCGCGCCGTCGAAGTCCGCAACGACCGACCAGAAGAGATTGAGCTTGGCGCCGTAGGCGGGTTGACTGTTGATGGCCCAGATCTGGCTTTCGCCCGGTCTCACGAGCTTGGCCCGGCTCCGGCCGTCCGCCGACTCGATGATTACCCCGTCGACGACGTCCGTCGTGATCGGCAGCAGGCCGGACAGCACCAGCTCGTCGGGGGCCGAGGTCACCACCCTGCCTATCAGAGCGGCGATACCCAGGGCGATCATCGCCATGAGGACGTAGCCGACCTGCCTACTCTTCACCGCCGTACCTCCTCAGACCGACGCCGCGCCGCCTTAGAAAACGCAGCAGCCCGATCAGTACGAAGAGCAGGGGCACTCCTCCAATGTTCGCGTACTGGACGACGTTCCGGTGGGTCGACGGCGGGAATAGCAGCTCTCTGCTGGTGATGATCTTGGCCCGCACCGCTGCCAGCGTGTCCTCCTGTGCGAGCCAGTCGACAAGGTTTAACGCGACAGCCAGGTTCTCCTGAGCGAGCTGTAGGACGTCGTCGCTCAGCCAGTCGGAGTCGCCGGTCACTACGAGGCGGAACTCGCCGCCGCCGTCGGCGCTCCCCGTTACGGCAACTCCCACGAAGTTGGGGACCAAGTCGGCCTGGGTCACGCTCGTCACGGCTTCGGAGTGCGGACTGACGTCGGGGATCTCGCGGTAGTTGTAGTCGACGGCGGCCATCTCGCTGGTCTGCAGGAGAGGCAGCATCTCCACGCGCCCAACGAAATCGTTGTCGAATGCGACGGAGCTGGCCCAGGGTATGACGACGCTTGGAACGTCTCCGGCCACCTTTGCATCGACGCTGGTGACCCTCATCCAGTAGGGGTAGTCGATGGTCACGACTCCGCTGGGTGTCGAGAACGGTATCTGCTGATTGGACCCCACGTCGAACAGCACGTTATCGTCGACGATAACACCGTACAGGTTCACGAAGTCTGCGAAGCTGTGGCGGTTCGGACGCGCCATGAGCTGCGCCTGGTCGACCGTAAAGCGGTCGACCATTACCATCGCCTTGCCGCCTGCCGCTAAGAACCCTGAGATGGCGTCGACGACCGGTTGGGGCGCCTCTTGGGTCGGTCCGGGGATGATCAGAACGTCGAGGTCGCCGAGGTCTATCTGCTGCTCCTCGTCCGGGGTGATCTGTTTGACGTCGTACTGCTGACCCAAAACTGCCGCGAGGGTCCGCAGCTCACCGTCGATGGCGCGCTCGCCGTTACCTGAAAGGAACCCGACCGTCTTTCTCTCCGTCTGGGTCATCCTGTGGGCGAGGCTGGCGAACCTGTACTCGAACCCATCGATGCTGTTGATGGTGGGGATCACCTCGCGTCGGTCGGCGTAGGTCATAGAGAGGCCGAGATAACCGACCTTGATCTGGATCTCGCCCTGGCTCACGACGTTGAACTGCTGTGGGGGGACGCCTGCCAGCTGAGACTCCCGGAGCGCTCTCAGTCCGGGATCTTCGTGGATATTGGCTTCGGGGTCCGGATTTGTGTCGGGATACCGTCTCACGACCTTGACCCGGCTGGAGCCGGATGCCAGGTCGTCGAGGAAGTCGTTGACGTCCCTCGTGGCCGTAAGGATGTTCGTGGGAGGGTCCTTCGAGGTAAACAGCTTGATGGTAAGGATGTCGTCGAGGCCGTCCAGTATCTCCTTGGTCCCGTCGCTGAGCGTATACAGCTTGTCTTCCGTCAGGTCGAGCCTGCCTCCGATGGAGCTGCTGAACCAGCCGACGAGCAGGCTCAGCACGATCAGACCGGCGACGCCCAGCTGAAGGTTCCGGTACTGTGTGGACTCGCGGCTGAGGCTCTTGCTGCGAATGGCCAGGAAGGTTGCGCTGAGGAAGGTCGAGACGAGCGCGGCGAAGTAGAGGACGTCTCTAAGATCGATCACTCCCCGCGCCATGCTGTGGAAGTGTGTCACCGGGCTGAGGTTCTGAAGCAGGCTGGAGAATCGCTCAGGCAGTGGGTCGGAGACGACGTCGAGCCCTATCAGCATCAGTATGGCGATGAGGAACAGGCCCAGGATGAAGCTGACGATCTGGTTCTGGGTGAGACTGGACGTGAAGAGTCCTACGGCGACAAACGACGCGGCGAGCAGCAGGCTGCCCACGTACTGGGCTATGACGGCGCCTTCGTCCAGGTTCCACTTCTCTCCTTCCACGTTGCCGACGGTCTCGAGAGCTATGGGAATGCCCACCGTGGCGAGGATAGCGACCGATACGAAGATCATCCCCGAGAGGAACTTGGCTGCCAGCACGACCCATCCGCGGATGGGCTGGGTCAGGAGTATCTCCAGCGTCCCGTCTCGCTGCTCCTCCGCTATGAGCCTCATCGTCGAGGCCGGAATGAAGAGCGCCAGGAGCCACGGGAGAAGGCTGAAGAGGTCTCTGACGGATGCCTCCGACGTTCTGTTGAAATCGGAGACGAAGAAGAAGAGATAGGATATGACGCCGACGAATATGACTATGAGGATGTAGCCGGTGGGCTGGTCGAAGTAGCCGCGCAGGTCCTTCTTGACCAGTGGAATCAGCGAGCGCATCTGTTCGTACTAAGCCCCGCCGTCCTGCTCTGTGGTGAGCGAATGGAAGACGTCCTCCAGGCGCGCCGTCTCCTCGCGCAGCTCCCAGAGGACCCAGTCCCGTTGCTTGGCGAGCCGGAAGATGTGCGGTCGCAGGTCCTCGTCTCCGGAGGAGGAGATGGAGTAGCGCTTCCGTCCGTCGACCGGATCGAGACGCTCAACCGATTCGACGTCCGGCAACCGCTTGAGTCCCGTCTCGACCTCGTTGCCCTGAACCTCGACGATCACGCTCCGGATGCCTCTGGCGCGCCTGAGAAGCTCCGAAACCGGGCTGTCGGCGAGCAGGCGTCCCCTGTTGATCAGCAGGACGCGCTCGCAGGTCGTCTCCACCTCCTGCATGACGTGCGTGCTCAACAGCACCGTCCGCTCCTCGCCCAGGGTCCTGACGAGCTCTCGGTACCCGATTCTCTGATTGGGGTCGAGACCCTCGGTCGGCTCGTCCAGTATGAGAATGGACGGCCGGTGCAGGATCGCCTGGGCGAGCCCCACACGCTGGTGGTACCCCTTCGACAGCTCGCTGATCGGCCGGTAGTAGACGTCGGTCAGACCGGTCTCGACGACCGTGCTCTCCAGGTTGCTCCTCTTGTCCTGAGACGACATTCCTCTGAGGTCGGCCACGAACTCGAGATACTCCTTGACGAGGAGGTCTTCGTACAGCGGATTGTTCTCCGGCAGGTAGCCTATGCTGCTCCGAGTCTCAAGGTCGTACTCTTCCGTGTCCAACCCGTTTATCAGTATGGAGCCGCTGTCCGGGGTGTAGAAGGAGGTGAGAAGCCTCATGGTAGTGGTCTTGCCCGATCCGTTCGGTCCGAGGAAGCCGACCACCTCGCCCTGACGCACGTCGAACGTCAGACCCTCCACGGCTCTATTGGCGCCGAAGCTCTTGCTGACGCCCTTGAGCTGGATCGTCATCTGCTCGGCACCCTGGTCCGGCTCTACCGCAGCCTGCGATGATGCTGTCTCTGCCATCTTATGCTGGTGGGTCTCCGATAGTGGGTACGGTCGAATATGCCTCTTCGGATGCCCCCCGGCCCCTACGCGTTAGGGATGACTGCATCTCTAGTCGTCGTATGGAGCGGGCAGCTTGGCGGGGTTGAGCTCCGTGATCAGGGATTCGGTCGTGAGCACCATGCCCGCGACGCTGGCCGCGTTCTCCAGTGCGGCGATGGTGACCTTGGCCGGATCGACGATTCCCATCTGGAACATCTTCCCGTAGTCGTCCGCTTCGGCGTCGTATCCCCAGTCCTCCTCGCCCCTCTTGACCTCGTTTAGAACGACTACCCCGGACCTGCCCGCATTGTCGGCGATGAGCTTCACGGGCGCGTTGACGGCCTCCAGGACGGTGTCAATTCCGACCCTTTCGTCTCCGGACGCGTGGAGCTTGCTCGAAGCGGCCTGGGCCGCTCTGACCAGCGCCGTGCCGCCTCCGGCGACGATGCCCTGCTCCATCGCGGCTCTCGTGGCGGAGAGGGAGTCTTCGAGGCGCTGCTTCTTCTCACGGAGCTCGATCTCGGAGGCCGCCCCGACCTTGATGACCGATACGCCTCCCGATAGCTTGGCGGCCCGCTCTTCGAGCTTCTCTTGGTCGTACGTGGAGGTCGTCTCCTCGACCTGCGCTCTGATCTGGGATATCCGACCCTCGATGGCTGCGGCATCGCCTGCCCCGTCTACGAACGTCGTGTCGTCCTTGCTGGCGACGACGCGGCGGCAACGTCCCAGGTCCGATATCTGGGTGGCGTCGAGCCGCCGTCCGGCGTCGGAGCTGATCACGTTGGCCCCGAAGAGAATCGCCATGTCTTCGAGGATGGCCTTTCTCCGGTCTCCGAACGCCGGGGCCTTCACGCCAAGGCAGCTCAGATTCCCCCTGAGCTTGTTGACGACGAGCGTCGAGAGCACCTCGCCTTCGACGTCCTCCGCGATGACGACGAGGCTGCGGCTGACGGAGCTGAGCTTCTCGACGATCGGCAGGAAGTCGTTGAGCGCGGACAGCTTCTCCGAGGTGATGAGGATATAGGGATTCTCGATCTCTGCCACCATCCGTTCCTGGTTGGTGACCAGGTAAGGGGAGATGTAGCCCCTGTCGATCTGCATCCCCTCGACGTAGTCGACCTCGTAGCCGAGTCCCTTCGACTCCTCTACCGAGACTATGCCCTGGCTGCCGACCTTGGTGAGTACGCCGGCGATCAGATCGCCCATCTCCTGCTCGTGTCCGGCGAGTGCTGCTACCTGGGCCACCTCCTCCTGGCCTTCGACGGGCCGCGCCATCGACTCTATCTCGACTGTGAGCGCGCCAACCGCCGTTTCGATACCCCTCTTCACGGCCATCGGATCGGCGCCGGCGGCGACCGTCTTGAAGCCCTGCTTCAGGATGTTCTGCGCCAGGATCGTCGAGGTCGTCGTACCGTCGCCGACGGCGTCGTTCGTCTTGCTTGCAGCGACCTTCACGAGCTGCGCGCCCATGTTCTGGAATGGATCTTCCAGCTCGATCTCCTTCGCGATCGTTACCCCGTCGCTGCAGACTTGGGGCAACCCGAAGTCCTGGTCCAGGACGACGTTCCTGCCCGTCGGTCCGAGAGTGACTCCGACGGCTCTCGACAGGGTGTCGATACCCGCCATCAACTGGATACGTGCATCAGCCGCGTTTTGGAACTGCTTTGGCATCGATACGACCTCTCTATAGTGTGCTCTCGCTAGCCCTGGCTCTCGATCTCGTCGATGGCCTTTGCCACGGACGCTGGCGTCATCGGGAGCTGTCTCATGCGGACGCCCACGGCGTCGTGTATGGCGTTGGCGAGCGCGCCCAGCGGCGGGACGATGTTCGCTTCGCCTACTCCCCGGACTCCGAAAGGGTGTCCCGGATTGGGGACCTCGACGACGACCGCCTCGATCATCGGAAGGTCGAGGCTGGTGGGCATCCTGTAGTCCAGGAAGCTGGAGTTGAGCATACGCCCATCTTCGCTCATGAAGTACTCCTCGTTGAGCGCCCAGCCGATGCCCTGGCTCGTTCCTCCCTGTATCTGCCCCTCGACGTAGCTGGGATGGATGGCCGTACCGGCGTCCTGAAAGGCCGTATACCGGAGGATGTCCACCTTGCCGGTCTCGGGGTCTACTTCGACGTCCACGATGTTGGCGGCGTACGACCCGCCGGAGCCGCCGGGATTCATGTTCGCCCTGCCGACCACCGGCCCGCCGGTATCGGCCAGCATCGCCGCGATCTCCTTGAAGCTGATCCTCAGCTCAGGATCGGACCGATGGCTGAGCACGCCGTCGGCGTACTCAACCTGGTCGTCGGGGGTGTCCCAGACGAGGGCGGCTCTTTGGACGAGCTGCCTGATTACGTCCTGGGCGGCTTCGTAGGCGGCCCAGCCGGTCTTGAAGGCCACGCCGCTGCCGCCTGTGGTCGAGGTGTATCCTATCGTGTCCGTGTCCGCGATCTGGGGGTTTACGTCTTCCACCGGGATGCCGAGCACCTCCGCGAGCTGCTGCGCGATGGCGGTGCGCGTGCCGCCGATATCGACCGAACCCTCGACCAGGCTCACCGTGCCGTCCGCGAGCACGTTGGCCACGGCGCAGGACATGCCGGAGTTGTTGCGGCAGAAGCCCATCCCGACGCCTCTTCCTCGGTTCTTGCCCTCGAGAGGGGCGTTGTAATGAGGGTGCTCCTGGACCGCCTCCATCGTCTCCCTGGCGCCGATGCGGAGATTCATCACTCCGTCGGCTCTCCGCGTGCCCTCGACGGCTACGTTCATGAGCCGCAGGTCGATCGGGTCGACGTCGAGAGCGCGGGCGACCTCGTCGATCGTCGACTCGACCGCGTAGGCGACGATCGGCGCGCCCGGCGCCCTGTAGGCCTGCGTCTTGGGCTTGTTGTCTACTACGTCATTGGCGTCTATCCGGACGTTTTCGATGTGGTACGGAGCGAACATGGCCGCGCTGGCGCCGCCCAACGGACCGCCGGGGAAGGCGCCGGCATCGAAGGCGAAGTAGCCGTCGGCGGCGGTTATGCGTCCGTCGTTCGTAGCGCCGATCTTTACCCTGACGCAACTGCCGGAGGTGGGCCCGGTCGCCTCCATGACCTCCGTACGAGTCATGGTCAGCTTGACGGGCCTGCCGCTCTTTTTCGAGAGGATTGCGGCCACGGGCTCTAGGTAGACCGGCAGCTTTCCGCCGAAGCCTCCGCCGATCTCCATCGGTATGACCTTGATGCTCGAGATGGGGACGCCCAGTATGCGGCCGGTGTTGTCGCGTATGGCGAAGTGGCCCTGGCTGCTGCACCAGATGGTGAGGCGGCCCTCCTCGTTCCACCAGGCGGTTGCGTTCTGCGGCTCGATGTATCCCTGGTGGACCGATTTGGTCCTGTATTCCCGCTCGACGACGAGGTCCGCGGCGGTGAATCCCGCTTCGAGGTCTCCGTGGGTATGGAGCTCGCGGTCCCCCATGTTCGTGCCGTCCGGCCGCTCCCCGGTGGTCCAGTGCTCGTGGAGTATGGGGGCGTCCGGAGCCATGGCGCTCTCGACGTCCGTGACCGACGGCAGAGGCTCGTAGACGACGTCGATCAGGGACAGCGCCTCTTCGGCGACATGCGGGCTGGAGGCGGCGACGGCGGCGACGGCGTGGCCCTTGTAGAGGACCTTGCGCCGCGCCAGCACGTTGTCGGCAGGCGTCTGGCCGAGCGTGGGCTTGCGCGAAACGGGGTCTGGCGGGCTGATGTCGTTCGCGGTGGCGACGGCCCAGACGTCCGGGTGGGCCTCCGCCCGGCTGGTGTCGATGCTCACGATGCGCGCGTGGGCGTGGGGGCTGCGGAGCACCTTGCCGTGGAGCATGCCGGTGACGTGGATGTCGGCGCCGTAGAGCGCCTTGCCGGTCACCTTGTCTACGCCGTCGTGGCGGACCGGCCTCGATCCGACCACCCTGTACTGCCTGGGTTTCTGCTTAGTCTCGGTCGCCATATTTTCCCGTCTCTTCCTGGGGGGTGATTAGGGCCGCGTGATTCTCGACTCTCGGAGCGTCGATATTCTAACACAGCGCGCCGTCCGATTTTGAGTCCGTGGCGCCCGCTGCCGCGGGCCGTTTGACAGGCCCAGCGGGGTGGGGATAGGATGCGGCGCGACCCCTCGGGCCGGCTTATTTTTCATCACTCACTTTCGAATGTTGCTGGAAAGACGAAGGAGACGTCCCCATGAGCGTGATCGTTGGGAGCGGGGAGTACACCTACGAGGCCCTGGACGGGTGGGAGCAGCTTCCTGACGGCGTCCGCCTCGTGGAGTGTCCGGGCGTTGCGGTCGACTCTCAAGATCGGGTCTACGTGCTTACCCGAAATCCGGACCACCCCGTGCAGGTGTTCGACAGGGAGGGGAGTTGGCTCACCTCGTTCGGACAGGGGGTCTTCAGCGAGCGGACCCACGGCCTCTTCATAGGGCCCGACGAGTCGGTTTACGCGGCGGACGACGGCACTCACACGATCACCAAGTTCACGACCGAGGGCGAGCTGGTGATGACGCTGGGGGAGCGGTACGCGCCGTCGGAGAAGTGGAAGGGCGCGCCGTTCAACAGGCCGACGCACGCCGCAGTCTCTCCGAACACCGGGGAGATATACGTGAGCGACGGCTACGGGAACTCCCGCGTCCACAAGTACGCGCCGGACGGAAGGCTGCTCCTGTCGTGGGGCGAGCCGGGGATCGACCCCGGCCAGTTCATACGGCCCCACAACATCGCGGTGGACGCAGACGACCGCGTCCTCGTAGCAGACCGGGAGTGCCACCGCGTCCAGGTCTTCGACGCGCAGGGCGGCTTCCTGACGATGTGGAGCAACATACACCGCCCGGACGGCATGGTGATCGGACCGGACGGCAACGTCTACATCGGGGAGCTGAACGGCATCCCCGGCGTGGACGACGCCCCCGGCCTGGGGCACAGGGTGAGCATCCTGAGCCCGGAGGGAGAACTGCTGGAGCGGATCGGCGACCCGGAGGAGGGAGAGGAGCCGGGGAGATTCATCGCCCCTCACGGAATAGCCGTCGACTCTCACGGGGATATCTACGTGGGAGAGGTGGCTTTCACGATACGCGGCAGTCACATGGACCCGCCGCGAGAGCTCAAGAGCCTGAAGAAGCTTCGCAGGACGGGATAGAGTAGTCTCTGCCGCCAGCCATCCGGCTTCTGCGTGATCAGCCATTGGTCAGGGCGACGATCAGCAGGAACAGGACGATGGGGATGAGTATCATCCACAGCACTGTGCGAGGCGTCAGCTTCATATCAGGACTGTCCCGCTCCGCTTTCGAGGGTTTCAACCGCATTCTACCAGCGTCTGGCTATGAGAGCGCGTAGCGATGGGCTATCGGCTCGTGGCGCTCGACATCGACGGGACTATCAGAAGCCCGGGCTATCCGCTGTCGCAGAGAACGAAAGATGTGCTGGCGCGGGTGGAGGAGGCGGGGGCGTACGTGACCCTCGCCACGGGCAGGATGTTCAGGGGCGCCGTCGAGTCGACCCGGGGCCTGGAGCTCCGGTCGCCTATCGCCTCGTTCCAGGGCGCCCACGTCGCCGATCCTTCCACGGGCGCGGTGCTTTGGCACAAGCCCCTCACCACGGCGATGGCGAGGGAGGCGCTGGACGCCGTCGCTCCGTGGGGGCTGGACGTGATGGCCTACTACTCCGACCAGGTCTACATCCGGGAGATGACACCCCGTCTGGAGTCCTACGGAGAGAGAAACAACGTGATGGTCGACCCGGTCGGCGACCTGTTCGACGTGGCGGCCAAGGGTTTGACGAGACTCGTCGTGGTCGGGGATGAGGATGAGATCGAGCGTCTCGAGGCGCACCTGCAGTCCCGATTCGACTCTACGCTGTACGTAACGAGGTCGCTCCCGTACTTCTGCGAGATCCTGAACCCTGAGGGCGGCAAGGACAAGGCGCTCGACTGGTTGTGCGGCTACCTCGGAGTGGATCCGCGGGACACGGTCGCCTTCGGCAACGGCTACAACGACGTGCAGATGATCGAGTGGGCCGGGCTGGGCGTGGCCGTGGACGGGGCAGTTCCCGAAGTGATCAGGGTGGCCGACAGGACGGCTCCTCCGGTGGAGGCCGACGGCGTGGCTCAGACGCTGGAGGAGCTTCTGGATCAGGGACTGATCGGATAGTGGGCAGTCGGAGGAGAAGGCCGGCGATCGTCGTCCTGGGCGGGATCAACATGGACCTGATCGGCGTCACGCCGAGGCTGCCCCATCCAGGAGAGACGCTCGTGGGCGAGCGCTTCTACACGGCTCCGGGCGGCAAGGGAGCGAACCAGGCGGTCGCCGCGTCGAGGCTCGGCGCCGACGTTAGGCTGGTCGGGCGCGTCGGGATGGACTCCTTCGGCGCCGAGCAGCTGCGCTCGCTGCGCTCGAACGGGGTCGACACGACGGGGGTGGCCCAACACCCCGGCACCCCCTCCGGGGTGGCGATCATACTGCTGGACTCCCAGAGACAGAACTACATAGTGGCCGCGTACGGGGCCAACCTCGCGTGCGACGGCGACCAGCTGGAAGCGGCCAAGGAGGCGATGGAGGGCGCCGACGCGCTGCTCCTCCAGCTGGAGATCCCGCTCGACGTGTCGCTTGCGGCCGCCCGATACGCTAGATCCAAGGGGATCGTCGTGGTGTGGGACCCGGCTCCGGCCCGCGAGCTGGGTCCGGAGGTGTACCGTTCGGCGGACGTGCTAACCCCCAACCAGGTGGAGGCGGCTGCGCTCACGGGCGTCGACGTGGTCGACGCGCGGACGGCGCAGGAGGCGGCGCAGGCCCTTCGGGAGAAGGGAGCTGCGACGGGGGTGGTGAAGCTTGGCGAGAGCGGAGTTTCGTACTCCTCGGCCGCCGACAGCGGCCACGTCGACGCCTACGAGGTCGACGCCGTGGACACCGTCGCGGCCGGTGACGCCTTCTGCGCGGCGCTTGCCGTAGGTCTCGCCGAGGGACGAGGGCTGAGGGACTCGGTCAGATTCGGCGCGGCGGCCGGCGCGCTGGCGGTCACACGCACCGGAGCCCAGGAGGCTATGCCGCACAGGGATGAGGTGGAGCGGGTAGTGGCTAGTGGATGGAGGAGCTGATGAGCATCAGGGGTGATGAGGACTGGGAGTACGGGGTACGCGTGGAGGGGCACAAGGCGGGAGCCGCAGAGAGGGAGAACGTGGGGGCCGTCGGTGATCGGCGAGGGCGACTTCAGATACGAGGTGTCCGGCGTCGACTGGGGCAACCTGCCGGAGGAATGGACTTACAAGGAGGCCACCGCGGTCGACGTGGACTCCAAAGACCGGGTGTACGTGTTCAATCGCGGCACCTGTCCGATGATCGTCTTCGATACTGAGGGCAACGTCGTCGACACGTGGGGCGAGGGCGTCTTCGCCAATCCGCACGGAATCACGATAGCCCCGGACGATACCGTCTTCTGCGTGGACAACGGGGACAGCACCGTCCGCAAGTTCACCGCCGGCGGAAGGTTGCTGATGACCCTCGGCACCGCCCACGAGCCGGCTCCCCGGATGAGCGGCAGGGCGTTCAGCAAGCCGGCGCACGTCGCCATCGACAGGCGCAGCGGCGAGTTCTACGTCGCGGACGGATACTCGAACGCCCGTGTCCACAAGTACACGCCGGACGGGCGCCTCCTGTTCTCGTGGGGAGAGTCGGGCACGGGCGAGGGGGAGTTCAACATCGTCCACAACATCACCACGGACGGCGATGGGTGGGTCTACGTCGCGGACCGTGAGAACCACAGGATTCAGATATTCAGTCCGGAGGGCAGGTTCGAGACGCAGTGGGTCAACCTGTCCCGCGCTGCGGCGATCCACATAGACGGGCGCTCGGGCCAGGATCTCGTGTACATCGGCGAGTACTTCGGAGGGATCGCCACGAACGATATTGGGACCGATCTCGGCCCGCGGGTGACGATCATGGACACGAAGGGACGGGTGCTGGCAAGGGTCGGGCGAGAGAGCTACGGCGGACAGAGCGGGAGGTTCTACTCGCCGCACGGGATCGCGGTCGACTCGCGCGGCGACGTCTACGTCGCGGAGGTCTCCTGGAGCGACTACGGCAGCAAGATGGAGCCGCCGAGGGAGCTGCGGTCGATGCAGAAGCTGGTGAGGGTAGAAGGTGGGTAGGGCGCTATGGCTGATGCTGGATGCAGGGAACTGGATTCCGGCCTACGTCGGGAATGATGAGTGTGTGCCGATCACCGTTCCGTCTATTTGAACGCATTTCAGAGACGGGACTCCGGTCCACATCGCGCTGCTTTCTAGATCGCCGTATCTGCCGTTTCCCCCTCTGACGGGGAGCTGAGCTGGGCCTCGAAGTCGAGCTCGTCGTGGCGGTCCGGGGCTTCGAATCGTGCGATGGGTATTGCGGGGAGCGTGGTGATGTGTACCCCCGCCGCGACGCCGAGACCGAGCGAGAAGCGGGCGATCCCGGCGTTGTCGGGGGACTCGACGATGGCGACGAAGTCGTAGTTGCCGAGCACTGCGTAGAGTCCGAGCATCTGGGTATCCGGTGTCCTGACCTCGGTCTCGGCGCGCAGGACGCGCTCGGGGTCGGCGGCCATCCTCTCACGGCCCTCGGGGGTTAGGGTCATCAACAGTATGTACCGTGCCATCTAACCATCTCCTGGCTGTGGGCTGGATTCGGCAGGCTACGACTCTACAGCGCCGGCCGGACGGTGGCAAGTCCGCGAACCGCGCCCCCTCATCCCAGCCTTCTCCCGCCAGGAGAGAAGGGGTAAGAGCCCCCCTCGCGCTCCATCCGGCGCAGAAGCTCCTGAAGGATGCTTCTGACGACGCCCGGGCCTCGGTATATTAGTCCGGTCAGGAGCTGGACTGTGTCGGCGCCGGCGCGGAGGGCCTCCCAGGCGTCGTCGCCGGTGAATACGCCGCCGCAGGCGTTGATTGCGGTGCGGGACCCTGCCTCGCGCCTGACTTCGCGGACCATCCTGAGAGTCTGTTGGAAGATGGGCCTGCCGCTCAGTCCGCCGGAGCCGACGGCAAGGCGCGGGTCTTCGACGGGGTGGGTGTTGGCAACGGTGAGAGCGTCGATGCCCTCCGACACGCACGTCCGTACAAGGTCCATTATTTTTTCCGGCGGCGGCGAGCTCGCCTCGAGCTTGAGGGGTTCGCTACTGTACGGGGGGATCTTGACGAAGAGGGGCTTTTGGCGGCGCTCGTTCACCCGGCCAAGGAGCTCCGCGAGCGCGCCGGCCTCCTGAAATACCCGGAGACCCGCCGTGTTGGGCGAGCTGATGTTGATCTCGACGGCGTCGGCGAGCGGCTCGACGCGCCGGTGGCAGAGCAGGATATCCCCGACCGTCGTCCCCGAGACGCTGACGACGGTCGGAGCCGTCGTCAAGTCTCGTCTCTCTTCGAGCCTCCGGCAGACGTGGTCGAGTCCCTTGCTCGGAAAGCCCAGAGAGTTGATCAGTGCCTCTCTCCTCACGTCCCTGAGTACGCGGGGCCGTGGATTGCCGGCTTGCGGGTTCGCGGTAACCGTCCCGCCGGTGATGTAGCCGAAGCCGAGGTCCGCCAGCGGGGACAGGAGGCGGCAGTCCTTGTCGTATCCGGCCGCAAGGCCTATGGGGTTGGGGAGGTCGAGCCCGGCCAGCCTGGCCTTCAGCCTGAGGTCAGCCGGCCGGGCGGCCATCCGCCACAGCCAGCGCTGCTTCAGCGCCAGATCGGCGAGCGACTGGGCGGTCTCGGGCGGAAGCCTGAATAGGAGCGGTCTGAGTAGGAGGCGGTAGGCTCGGGGACTCAGGGGCAACGACCTGTTTCATCCTCTCGATGGTGTCGGTCGCCATTCTATCAGGGCAATCCACATGGAATCTGACGTATAATCGTGTTGCTGCGTGTTGTGGTGTCTTGTTCCGGCTCGTGGGGTTGACGGAGGAGCGATGGCCATCGAGTTTGAGAAGGGCGACCGAGGAGCTCCGAAAGGGCACGCGGTGCTCTATTTCGAGAGCGCCTCCGATCCGAAGGAGATCTGGGCGACCTATCTGGTCATCCTGCCGATCTCTGTCGACGTCTCCAAGTACGTTCCGCCGTTTCTGATGAACCAGGTGGGAGAGCTGGGGGCGCAGGACTTGTCCGCGTTCGCCTTTCCCCCGGCCCCGGAGAGGGTGGACAGCAGGGAGTACCTGACCCGTCTGGCTGACAGCCGGGACGACGACGTCCTGTTCGGCGGACGCATCGACGGGGCGGACGTGCCTTCGGCGATGATGCTCGTCAACGAGTCGGTGCAGCAGTATGCCGAGTGCTGCTCGGCGACGGCGGAGGGGTATGAGGCGCTCGTCGAAGAGGAGACGGAGGACGCGGGTCTGGGTGTGAGCGAGGTGCTGTACGAGCTGATGAGCGAGGCCGACAAGCTGAGCGAGCTTACGAGGTTGGTGGGCCGCCTCCGCTTCGCGTCGGAGGGAGGAGAGGCGGGCCTCGCCAGGGAGGCCGAGGCGGATATCGAGGTGCTCGCCAGGCACCTGCCGGAGGAGTTCGAGATTCCCCGCCTCGTCGCGTTCACTAAGTCGGGCGGCGCTCTCGCCGGCCGGATTGCCGACCTGTGCCTTCAGCGGTGCTTCCACCTGGCGCAGCAGGAGTTCGTCAAGCTGGGTCAGGTGGAGAGGGAGATCGAGACGCTGGAGGCTTCGGCCGAGTCGCCGGGATAGGAGGGAAGGGACTCTAGCCGGCGGAGACCCTCGGGATGAATTGAGGAGGGCGCTGCATCAGCGTGATGGAGGCGTCGCTCCCGAGTTCCGCCTCGGCAGCCTCTATGGCGTCCTCGACCGTCGGGAAGGCCTCGAAGTTGCACCGCCGCGCTACGGACCGGTCTTTCACCCCGGCGAAGTATATCTTGCTCAGATGACGTCTGGGCACGCCGGTGCTGTTCCACATGAAGAACGGGTGAGAGCCGTGGTAGGCGTGGGCGTACCGGTAGCCGTAGACGTACTCCGGCCTGTGAGCGAAGTCCTCCACGTAGTTCTCCCAGAGCCAGTAGGGGTCGGTCTCCTGCGCCAGCAGCTCGTCGAAGAACTCGACGTAGGGCGCGAACCTGCGCCGGTCGAAGCGGCCGTAGAGCGGGTGGGCGATGATGGCGATTCCGCCCTCTCGAACTACGGGCATCTGCTGAAACTGCATGACGGTGTTCGCCATCGCCTGGTTGGCGACGAGGATAGGATTGATCACGGAGAACTTGGAGTAGCACTCGGCGCCGTTGGCAACTCCCGCTACGAGGATGTCGGACTGGCCTTCGACGTCGACGACAAGCTGCTCTTCGATGGTGTCCAGGGTGCGTGGATGGACCTCCGTCGGATGTCCCGCGTTGACGGCGATGAGGTCCTTCTCGGGCTCGCTGTTGTCGTATACGGTCTCTATAGTGAAGAGCCGCCGGCCCCTGGCCTCCAACGCCTCCTGGATGACGGCGCCCTGCTCCCAGACCAGCTTCTTGAATGCCGAGCTCTTGGGATCGTCGACGGAGTGACCGGTCGCGGCGGGCCAGGCACGGTGGTGGTGCCGGATGCTGCGGAAGGTGCCGAGGCCGACGGCGGTCGACTTCCATCCTCCGTTGAAGGGGGCCCACATGGTGTTGAGGTAGATGAAGAGATCGGAGTCGACGACGGCCCTGTTGACCTCGACGTCGAAGCCTCGCCGTGTGTAGCCCAGGTGTATGAGCTGTTCGGGGTCTTCAGCGTCGTGGCAGTATAGCTGGTTGTATCCGAACTGGAGGACGAGCCGACGGCCCAGGAAGGTCTCCATCTCGGTGCGGCTGAGCTTCCGGTGCAGGCCCTGCGCGCACAAGAGGGTGATGTCGCCGAGGTCGACGCCGGCGCGGCGCAGCTCCTCGACAATGATCTCGATGGCGGTCCGGCGGAAGTCTGTCCGCCGGGTTCGGAAGTATGAGCCCGAGGCGTCGTCGAAGGCGATCGTCACCCTGGCCTTTGGGCCGACCAGCTTCGAGAGAGGCTGGTGCGCTATGGGATCGGCTATCGCGTCCCTGACGGCCCGCTCGATGTCAGCAACGGCCGGGAGCGGCTTTTTCGCCGTGATGGTCCTGGTCCGTTCAGGAACCTGGACCGTCAGGAGATCGTCCCCGAAGGCGATCTGCTCGGTGCGAGTCTTTGGCATGGCTGGTCTCCTCATGGACTCGACTCATCATGTAACAGAGATTTCACGGATAAGCAATATCCTAGAGCTTACATGATAGTGTCACTGCTCAGACTCCGTAGGCGATATTCCCATTTGACATACCCGAACATCAGTGCTATCATTCTCCCATGCAGCACAGAACATCCGACAGGAAGGCCCATCCGACCAATCCCGACCATCCATACGATCCACATGCTGCAAACTCCCGTTTCTAGCAGGCAAACCCGTCGGATTGAGCGGCGTTCCTGCGACGATCCTGACCCCAGGTCAGATACGAGAAACAGCAAAATGCATGAAAATACGACACTTGGGAGGAAAAACAGCCTGACGGCACAGGCCTCGGCCATTGGAGGTTACACTTTGATCCACTTTGACACACAAAAATATATAGAGCCCAACCTGGACCTGCTTCCCGACCGCCTCACGCCTCTTCCTCCAACCTGAACACCTACGATCTCCTCACGCGCCCATCCGCGGCCATCCGGTATAATGCGTGCGCGCCCTTGCCGAGGACGTTCAGTCGTCCAACCTTAGCTCCACGGAGGCACGCCGTTGGCTACGCAGAAGATATCGTTCGTATCCCGGTCCGAGCCGGACGTCACGCCCGTTGAGGAGCAGCTCGTCGGCATCGACTATGAGATGGAGGTCTCCGTGTGCAGGAGCGACGGCGAGACGATCGAGGCCGTAAAGGGTGCCGACCTGGTCATCAACCAGGGAGTGCCGATGCCAAGAGCGGTAATCGAGGAGCTGGACAGGGCGCAGGCCATCGTCAGCTTCGGGCACGGCTTTGACCGTATCGACGATGAGGCGGCGACCGACAAGAGCGTGATGGTGGTGAACACGGCGGGCTTCTGCAGCGAGGAGGTGTCGAACCACGCGATAATGCTGCTGCTGGCCTGCGCCAAGAAGCTGACGATCCTGAACGACGTGGTGAAGCGCGGCGGCTGGAGCGGCGACACTAGGAACGAGATCGGGACGATGGGGCCGATCGACGGTCAGACCCTGGGGCTGATAGGCCTCGGCAACATCGCCCGCGCGACGGCGAGGAAGGCGAAGGTCTTCGGTCTGGAGGTGATCGCGTACGACCCGTTCGTCGAGCCGTGGATCGCCAGAGAGTACCGTGTCGAGCTCGTATCCGGCATGGAGGAGCTTGCCCGGCGCTCCGACTACGTGTCCGTCCACGTTCCGCTGAATCCCGAGACGCGGGGACTGGTCGGAGAGAGCTTCTTCAGAGCGATGAAGCCGACGGCCTTCATCATCAACACCTGCCGCGGCGGGACCGTCGACGAGCAGGAGCTGGTTGCGGCTCTGCGAGACGGCGAGCTTGCGGGGGCTGGCCTGGACGTCTTCGAGACGGAGCCGACGCCCAAGGACAATCCGCTGCTGGCAATGGACAACGTGATCGTGACTCCTCACTCGGCGGGTACGTCGATTGCGTCCCGGCGAAGGGCGCCCGTCCAGATAGGGCAGGAGGCCGCGAGGGTACTCGAGGGGAGTTGGCCGATGTCTCTCGCCAATCCCCAGGTGAGGGCCAGGATCGCGACGAGACCGCCTGCGTCGGGAGTATAGTCGACGCGGCAGCACTACGGTACAGTCAGGATGAGCTTGCCGAAGAAGTTGCGGGACTCCATCGCCTCGTGAGCCCGGGCGGCGTCCTCGAGAGGGAAGGTTTGATGGATGACGCCCCGAATCGTGCCTCTGCCAGCGAGCTGGACGATCTGACGGAGGTCCTCGGTGCGTCCCATGAAGACCCCGAAGACGGTCTGGTGCTTGAGGAACATGAGCCCCATCTGAAGCTCGGCCTTGTAGCCTGAGGTAACGCCGCAGATGCCGTAGCGGCCTCCGCGCGCCAGGGATGCGACGGCGGCCGGCCAGAAGTCGGCTCCCACGTGGTCGAGCACGAGGTCGGCGCCCTGGCCTCCGGTAAGTTCCTTTACCCTCTGGGCTATGTCCTCCTCACTGTAGTTGATCACCTCGTCCGCGCCCAGGTCTCTGGCCTTGGCAGCCTTCTCATCGGTGCTGGTGGTGGTGATCACCCTGGCGCCGACGACGTTCTTCACCACCTGTATGGCCGCCGTACCCACTCCGCTGGACGCGGAGAGGACGAGGGCGGTCTCCCAGGGCTTGAGGCGGCCCTTGCGGATGATGATCGACCAGCAGGGCATGAACACGGTGGGCAGAGAGGCGGCCTGCTCGTATGTGAGCGAATCCGGGAGGGGTATCACGTTCTGCGCAGGGACGGCGACGTACTCGGCATATCCGCCGTTCGAGGCCGTGCCGATGACCCTGGGCCTGGGACAGAACTCGGTCTCTGCGGCCACGCAGAACCTGCACTGGCCGCACGTGACGATCGGGTCGACCACCACGCGGTCTCCCGGCTTCACGGCTGTGACGTAGGCACCGACCTCCACCACGTCGCCGGCCACGTCCTCGCCCAGCACGTGCGGGCGGTCGAACTTCCTGCGGGTGCCGCGCACGCCCTCGCGGGAGAATATGTCCAGCCTGTTGATCGCACAGGCCTTGACCCGTATCAGGACGTCGAGGACGCCGACGGTGGGGTCGGGGATGTCCCCGTACGTGAGGACTTCCGGGCCGCCGTGCTCGGTTATGTATACGGCCTTCATGCCTGGTGCTGCACCTTAACTCTCTTTCGAAGCGGTGCTCACACTAAGACCGGGGTTGTCGGGTTGTCAATAGCCGCCTCACGGATCGTCGATGAACGTCTTGAGAGCGTCGAAGTATGCCGCGCCTCCTACGGCGTAGGTGTCGTTGTGGCCCGCTCCCTCTATCGTGTAGAAGCGCTTCGGCTCGTTTGCCGCGTCGTAGAGCCTGCGGGCGATCTCGATGGGTACGGTGTCGTCCATGTCCCCGTGGAGGATCATCACCGGCGCGTGTACGCTGCTGATCTTGGCGAGAGAGTCGAACCTGGAGCGTACCGGGAGGGTCAGGAGCGTCGCCGGGATGAAGGGATAAGAGAGCCTGGCCATCTCTCGTACTGAGGTGAAGGGCGACTCGAGAATGAGGGCGTGAGGCTCTACTCTGGTCGCCAGCTCGACGGCTACTGAGGCGCCCAGCGACCGGCCGAAGAAGACCAGGCGGTCGTCGGCGGTCTGAGGACGCGAGCCGAGGTAGGCGAGCGCAGCCTCGGCGTCACGATAGAGTCCCTTTTCGGACGGCGCTCCGTCGCTCCTACCGTAGCCGCGGTAGTCGATTATGAAGACATTCACTCCCAACATGCGGTTGATCATCAGCAGGTTGTCGACCCTGTGGCTGATATTGCCGGCGTTGCCGTGAAGCCAGACGAGCGTGGTGTCGGAGTCCGACGGGATGAACCAGCCGTGCAGGCGAACGTCGTCAGAGGTCGTAAAGAAGACATCCTCGTACTGGAGTCCAACGTCTCCGGGCGTTCGGTGGATCTGCCGGTCCGGGAAGAAGACGAAGTAGCGGTCGAGCAAATTGGTCTGCCTCGCTCCGAGTCCGAGCAGAGCCATCAGCACGAGCGCCAGCGAGGCCCCTCTTACCATGGATCTGCGGGCGTTGATCATATGGGCACTGTTACAGTGGGCCCGGCTATCATACAACAGCGTGTTCGTCCGGGCTGCCCGCCTGATATAATCGCGGCCTGAGATGCCGCATCGGAGGGGATGAGATGAGACTGGATGGGAAGGTCGCGTTGATTACGGGAGGGGCCCACGGTGTCAAGGGCGAGATGATGGGCTTCGGCGGAGCGGCGGCGTGGCTGTTCGTTGCCGAAGGCGCGAAGGTGGTGCTCGGCGACATCGACGTCGAAGCCGGTGAGAAGACGGCGTCCGAGATTCGCGAGGAGGGAGGCCAGGTCATCTTCGTTCGTCTCGACGTTACGATCCAGAGGGACTGGGAGGGCGCCGTTAGGACCGCGGTAGGTTCATTCGGGAAGCTGGATGTGCTCGTCAACAACGCCGGCACCGGCGCCCTCGGCGGTGTCGAGGATACTACCGAGGAGGAGTGGGACGGCCAGATGGACGTCCACGCCAAAGGGGCATATCTCGGCACCAAGGCCGTCGTGCCAGAGATGCGCCGGGCTGGCGGAGGCTCGATCATCAACATATCGTCGATATACGGCATCGTAGGCAGCCCGGGAGCGGCGGCTTACCATGCTGCGAAGGGGGCGGTGCGCATCTTCACCAAATCGGCGGCGGTACAGTACGCCAAGGAAGGGATCAGGGTAAACTCGGTACATCCAGGATACTGCCAGACCCCCATGACGACCGCGAGCTATCACGATCCGGTGCGGAGGGTGAAGATGGAGGCGAAGGTACCGATGGGACGCTACGGCCAGCCGGAAGAGGTCGCCCAGGCGATCCTCTACCTGGCTTCGGACGAGTCGTCCTTCGTGACCGGCTCAGAGGTCGTTGTCGACGGCGGGATGACCTCACAATAGGCTGTCCGACAGAGATCCTGGTCGGTCAGCGTCAGCGGATGATCGTAGACTTTCACACGCATATCCATGCTCCCGAGCTGCGGGACTGCCGTTCCAGCTATCTGGACCGCGACGCCACCTTTCGCGAGCTGTACGCGGACGCCAGGGCCAGACTGGCCGGCGCCGAGGACCTGATCGACTCCATGGACGAGCATGGGGTCGACATGTCGGTGGTGATGGGGGCCGGGTGGAGCGACTTCGAATTGGCGAGGGAATCCAACGACTACATCATCGATTCGGTGCGTCGTTTCTCCGGTAGGCTGGCGGGCCTTGCATCTGTAAATCCAGCCTGGGGCGAGCCGGCGGTCGAAGAGCTGGAGCGGTGCGTTGCTGCGGGGCTCGTGGGTGTCGGCGAGATGCACCCGGACACGCAGGCTTTCGATATCGGGGACTCCGGGATGATGGACCCGATCATGGACGTCGTCCGTCGGCACGACCTGATCGTCGTGACGCACTCCTCAGAGCCGGTCGGTCATCTGTATCCCGGAAAGGGCTGCACCCGACCGGACGCGCTCTGGCGGTTCATACGGAACTACCCGGATGTAACAGTCGTGTGCGCCCACCTGGGAGGGGGGCTGCCGTTCTACACGCTGATGCCCGAGGTGGAGAAGCAGCTCGGAAACGTCTACTTCGATACCGCGGCCCTGCCGTTCCTGTACGCCACGCGTGTCCTCGATGTCGTGACGGGGCTGGTGGGGCAGGGGAGGGTGTTATTGGGGAGCGACTTTCCTCTGATGGATGCAGGGCGTCTGCTTGGCGAGATGGAGCGGTCCGGTTTGTCGGTCGAGGCAAAGGCTGCGATCACCGGCGAAAACGGCAGGAGACTGTTGAGGGTCTAGCCCGAAGGTGACGGCGCAACCCTGGGCCTGAGGATACCGAAGGAGCTCGTGTATCCGTGCAGGAAGGTGGACCCGCCTACCGCTCCTATCTCTCCGTTGCAGAAGAAGCCCGTGAGCGGCAGATTGCCGACCTTGTCTCTGAACATGTCGGTATCGTGATCGGGTCTGCCATACAGATAGGAGCCTCGGCCGAGACACTGGAACAGGAGCGCTCCAGCCTCCTCGTACAGCGGGTGTCGGGCGGCGTAGCTGGTGAGCATTGCATCGAGGTCCTGGGCCGAGGTCGTGGAGTCGCGCAGATGGAACTGGACCGTCTGTCCCTCCTCCAGCATCTCTCCTACCGCCAGCGTTCCGGTTCGGGGATCGATGCCGACGATGTTCCGTATCAGGAAGTCGCCGAGCGCCGGCTCCTCATTGAGCTCGTTCATGGAGATGCCCATAAAGAGAGAGTGCCGCGCGAGCTGCCGGTCGTGGTCGCTCAGATCGCGAAAGAGTCTGTTGAGCACCTGCAGAGGCGGCCCGCTGCTCAACTCGAACAGAAGGTTTCGGTCACATCTCTCCACGTGCATCGGTTCTCCGATGGGCCGGCAACCCTGGGCGACAATCGTCTCGATGGTCATATCTCCGTGCACCGCGATGCCGACGGCGCCCTCCCTGTAGATCTGCTCCCCCAGAAACAGCGCGTTGCCGGCCGGCTGGGCCGCTCCGCTGGCCAGGCCTCCGATCTTCACACTCTTCGGGAAGGCATAGTCCAGCCCCATAAGCAGGTGCTCGCTCCGGATGCTGAACGGGTCGGCCATGAGGATGAAGTCGGGGTTGTACGAAGTCCCGACTCCTATCAGACGCTCCCATGTCTCCGGACCGGCGTCTCCATCCGGGAGTTCGGCGTCGGAGACGTGAAACGGCGAGATGTCGACGTTAGGTAGCGATGCCGCCGCCAGTGCAAAGCCTGGGCGGTGCTCCACCTCTGACCCGGCTCCGATGACGCCGCCCCCGGAGCAGCCTATGAGGGTGCAGCCGCCGACGCCTTGTTGGACGAATCTCGGGACTTGGTCGAACTGCTCGGAGTGGTGCACGGATACGAAGGCTATTGCCAGGTCGGGGACGACTCCCCCTAGCTTCTCCACAGCCTTGTCGAGGCACTCTTCGACCGCCTCGACAAGGCTGTGCCTCTCAGATACCGTGGAGCTCCATCTCATGGCGCGGCCTCGAATTCTTCGCCCAGTTCTTGATCCGGATTCTACCAGATTGACTGGAGCTTCCGGCTGAGCATGACTTGCGTGTCCGGGCAGTCGTGCCTGACGGAGGGCGGATGGAGTGAAAACGGGTGACATGATGCGGGTGTTTCTGGCCATAGAGGTATTCGGCCACGCGGCCGCGGCACTGGATCAGGCCGCGGGAAGACTCTCCGGTCTGCGGCTGCGCGACGTCCGGGTTGTGCCTTCCGGGAATATCCATCTGACTCTGAGTTTCCTAGGTGACGTGGATAGCGAACAGGCTGCCGCTGTTGCGGAAGCCCTGTCGCAGGTGGCGAAACGGCATAGCGGCTCTATGCTCTACCTGGGAGAGACCGGGACTTTCCCAAATCACGCCCAGCCAAGGGTACTGTGGGTCGGGCTTGCGGGGGACGTGAGTCCTCTGCTCCGGCTCCATGAAGAGATCGGGCAGTCCCTCTCGGCTCTGGGATTCGAGGAGGAGAGGCGGCGCTTCACGCCTCATCTGACGGTCGCGAGGATCAGTGAGAGGACGCGCCCGTACGACCGGAAGAGAGCTCTCGAGGCCTGGATGGAGACGCCGATCAGCCACGGCGTACCGGTTCCGATACGTTCAGTCAGCGTAATGCGCAGCGTCCTCAGTTCCGAAGGCGCGCGGTATCGGCGGCTGGCGTCCTTCGATCTACTTCTGGGACAGGACTGGCGGTAGACAGCCTTGCCAGTGGCCCGAGCCGGCTGAGGCGAGTTCTACCCGCGAGTTGGTTTCGGGAGCGTGAGGCCCTGATCGATCGTGTCCGGGAAGACCTTGAAAAGGTGGTCGAGGTCCCACGGTCCGTCGCTGTAGATGTGCCTCACCTGTTCGGATAGAGAGTAGAGGCCTATGTGGTAGCCCTCGGCCGCGATGACCCTGCCCGAGATGCTGCCGGCGGCCTCGCTGGCTAGGTATACCGCGGCAGGAGCGACGTTCTGGGGGTCCCATTCGCCTCCCCTAGCCTGCTCGGATGTCGGGAAGCCTCTGGGCTCGCCGGCGTGCAACCCTCGGTCGGTCATGCGAGTCGCCGCTCCGGGCGCGATGCAGTTGGCCGTGACACCGTAGCGAACCAGTGCATTGGCGCAGCTTCTGGTGAAGCCTATGATGCCCGCCTTTGCGGCCGCATAGTTGGGCTGACCGGGCGCTCCCTCGATACCGTCGCCGGAGGTGAAGTTTATGAGACGTCCGTATTCACGCCGCTGGCGCCAGTGTATCGATGCGAAGTGAGTGGTGCAGAAGGTGCCCTTCAGATGCACCCGGATGACATCGTCCCATTCGTCCTCGGTCATATTGAAGACCATACGCTCACGGACGATCCCCGCGACGTTGACCAGGATGTCGAGCTTGTCCCAACGCTCAATCGCCGTACGGACCATATCTTCGGCGTCGTCCCAGCTCGAGACGTCGCCGTAGTGGGGCACGGCGTCTCCACCCAGCGCAGCGATCTCTTCGACGACCGCGGCGGCCGGTCCTTTGGCGGAGCCTTCACCCTCTATAGAGCCTCCGAAGTCGTTGGCCACTATCTTGGCACCCTCCCGGCCCATCAGAAGGGCGATGCCTCTACCGATACCCCGGCCGGCGCCGGTAATCAGCGCTACCTTACCTTCAAGTCTGTTACCCACTCTGTTCCTTATCCTCCGACTCCATGAGTACCGAACAGCCTGTCCGGCCGAAGCGAAAGTTGATTACGAAACCATGGTATCACGATGGATTCGCCTCTTCGACTGGGGACGCTCTACGAGTATTGAGGCTGGGACGATTGAATGGTGGAGAGATCGGTGATATTATCGCGCCACCTCAACCCTGTTGACGCGCTTCCATCTGCGGGCGTTGGTCAACAGTTAGGCGGACTTGAGTAGCCCACTAATCTGAGGACGGGCATAGTACACAGGAGGTCTGGGATGAGGAAGCTGCTGCTGAGACTAGTATCGGCCGTGACAGTCGTTCCCCTTGTCATCGCACTGGCTTGCGGCGCCGACAGCGATCAGGAGGCAGAGGAGCCGACTGTGGCTCCCACCGCCGTGCCGGTCGGGGTGGCGACGAGGGCGCCAGAGCAGCCCGCCGCTGTGGCCACGTCGGCCCCGGTTCCGACGGCCCCGGCAGCGGCGGCCGCAGATGCCGAGTTCTGGGGCGGCACCGTCAAGTGGATCCCCAACGGCGGCGTCGCGGGGATAGACCCCATACGCGGCGGCGGAGCCTTGGGACTTACGATGGCTTACAGCGTGCACGACTGGCTGATCGCCTGGGACAGCGATGGAAATCTCCAGCCGCAGATGCTGGAGTCGTGGAAGATCGAGGATGATGGAAAGCTGATCACGCTGACGCTCAGGGACGGCATACTGTTTCACAACATGGAGCCGGTAACTCCGGCCGACGTGATCCAGTCGATCCACAGGTGGCGGAGCAAAGCCGTCTTCGGCAACTTCTTCAACGACGCGCTGATAAGCCTCACGTCCCCTGACGAAAAGACCGTAGTCGCCACGTTCAGCGAGCCGTCAGGCGTCTTCATCCAGGGCCTGGGAGACCCATCGGCTCCGTCGCCCATCATGGTCCCGGAGTACCTGGCCAAGACGCCCAAGACGGAGGTGATGCCGGAACAGATCGGCGCTGGAGTCTACAAGTTCGTGAGCTTCCAGGAGGGGGATGAGATCGTTTGGGAGGGATTCAGGGAGTATCACCCTCGCCCCGAGCCGGCCAGCTTCCGAGCCGGCGGCAAGCGCGGCTATCTCGACAGGGTCACGGGCAATGAGGTGCCGGAACCCCAGACGCGCGTCGCGGCTCTGGAGGCAGGCCAGGTGGACTTTCTCGACGTAATAACCGGCGACTTTCTGTCGGTGATCGAGGATAATCCCAAGCTGACGCCGTTGATAAGCCGCCCCGGCGCGCAGTACATGTTCCTGATGAACATGCATCCGGGCAGCCCATTCGGGCTGACGCTGGAGGGCCTGCTGATGCGCCAGGCCATTCAGGCGCTTGTCGACAATGACGAGGTTATGGAGGCGTTCGGCCCGCCGACGATGCGGACGACCTGCGCCTCGATGTGGGCGTGCGGGACACGGTACGGCAATGAGACCGTTGCGCCCGAAAAGTACAACCAAAAGAACGTCGAACTCGCAAAAGAGCTGCTGGAGCAAGCCGGTTACGACGGCGAACCTCTGATCCTGGTCGGTTACTCGGGCTTTGGCAGCGGGATGACTGCCGCGAACACGATCTTGAAGGCCCAGCTGGAGAGGGCGGGCATAAACGTCGAATTCAAGGTCATGGACCCGGCGGCTGTGGACGATCTGATGTATACGGGTCCTTCGCTGGCGTGGCATCTGAACCCGTCGTACATGACGAGCTGGTCCTGGCGACCCATCGCGAGTCAATACAGCACAGAAGAGGTCGGGCTAGGCTACGTCAGTCCCGGGATGAAGGCAGCCAGGAAGGCTCTGACGCAGGAGGCCGACCCGAACGAGATGCAGCGGCTCGCCGCCGAGATGCAGCGCATCTTCTGGGAGGAGATCCCGTACGTTCCCCTAGGTCATGCCTTCTTCCTGCGTGCCATGGACGCAAATCTGGAGGGCTATATAGACATGCCTATCGATGGCGTCTATATGGCCAACCTGCATTGGAAGCCTGGAACGCAGAAGTAGCAGCCTAGCCGGAAAATGCGAGTCTATGTGCTGCGGAGGGTGCTGGCCGGAGTCCCGGTAGTACTCATCGTAGCGGTCATAGTATTTGTCCTGACACGCATTGTGCCGGGGGACGTGGCTAGGACCATACTCGGACGTGAGGCCACTCTCGACCAGGTACAAGAGCTGAGAGCGTCTCTGGGGATTGACAAGCCGATCCCCGTCCAGTTCGGGCTCTGGTTGGGAGGCCTTGCCAGAGGGGACCTGGGAGAGTCCTACATCTCCCAAGAACCGGTAACTTCGGAGATCGCGAAGCGGATCGGACCGACTGTCTCCATCACCGTCCTGACAGAGCTCGTCGTGGTTCTGGTTGCCGTTCCTCTGGGTATCCTGGCAGCCTGGCGTGCTAACTCCCTCTTCGACCGGGCGGTGATGATCTTCGCGGCCGTCGGCTTCTCGATGCCCGTCTTCTGGATGGGCTTCAACCTCATTTGGGTTTTCGGCGTGTGGGGATTCGGGACCGACACGGCTCTCCTTCCCGTGTTCGGCTACGAGCCGCTTTCCGCTGGACTCATCAACTACCTCAAACACCTGATCCTTCCCGTGGCGGCGTTGGGCTTTACGGCCGTTGCGTTGCTTACCCGGATTGCTCGCGCCAGCACTATCGAGATCGTGGGCCAAGACTACATCAGGACGGCCAGGGCCAAGGGCCTCTCAGACAGCCGAGTACTCATCGTGCACACGGCGAGGAATGCCGCTCTGCCCGTGGCAACGGTGATCGGGCTGCAGATCGCCTACTTGCTGACGGGTGTTGTAGTGACCGAAACGGTCTTCGCGGTTCCCGGCATCGGAAGGCTCGGCGTGAATGCCATGCAGGAGCGCGACTTCCCTCTGATACAGGGGATAATCATGCTCGCGGCTCTGTCGTTCGTGGTAGTCAACCTTCTGGTCGACATCGGTTACGCCTACCTGGATCCGCGGATCAGATACTGAAGAGGGATGAGAACAGGTGACGATCGAGACCGTTGCCCGAGATAAGTACCGCGAGGACGGCCTGCTTCACCGCCTCGGTCGTCTCTCTCGTCGGCAACCCACGGGCGTGGCCAGTGCTGTTGTCATAGTCACCATTGTCGTTCTGAGTCTGGCCGCCCCTGTGCTTGGCACCGATGATCCTTACGAGATCGACACGCCGAACCGGCTGGCCGCTCCCTCAGGGAGCAGTTGGTTTGGGACTGATCACGTGGGCCGTGATGTGTATAGCCGAACGGTGTACGGGGGGCGCGTCTCCCTGCTTGTTGGGTTTTCGGTAGCTGCACTGAGTGTGGTGCCCGGGCTGATTTTCGGGCTGCTCACCGGATACAACAGGCGTATGGACATGGTCATCATGCGCGTCATGGAAGGCATCATGGCCATCCCCGGGATACTATTAGCGATCACCCTCGTGGCCGCACTGGGCGCCAGCGTGCAGAACGTTGTCATTGCCCTTGCGATCGTAGAGGTGCCGAGCGTGGTTCGTCTGGTTAGGGCGACCGTGCTAAGTCTGAAGGAGCAGATCTTCGTGGAGGCGGCTCGGGCCATTGGAGCATCGCCGCTCCGCATCGTCGCCGTTCATATCGCCCCCAACGTCATAACTCCGCTGATCGTGATCTCCACCTTCATCTGCGCGGCGGCTATCCTGAGCGAGGCGTATCTGAGCTTTGTCGGCGCAGGGCCTCCGGATATAGCCAGTTGGGGTAACGTAATGGCAGAGGCGCGAGTGTGGGTGCGGCAGGCGGTCTGGGTGGTCTTCTATCCAGGCCTAGTCCTGGCAGTGTTGGTCACAGCTCTCAACGTCGCGGGCGACGCGCTCAGAGACTACTTGGATCCAAGGCTCAGGCGTCTAGCGTAGCGCGCCGACGTGTACGGGACTCGGCCCGAGCGTCTGGCCGCACGTATCTCCATGACAACCCCCATCCCGTGATCTTCCCCCTCCGAGCAGGGAGGAATAGATAAGAGCCTCGGTGGACACCCCACTCGTCGTCTCATCTAGTCTGAACGTCTGCGTGTAGCTGGCCGACCTTGTAGGGCCTAAAATCGGGGTGATATACTCTGGCTAAAGTGCCGTCCAAGGCGGATGAGGGACAAGAGGAGGGTTACGTGGAGCAGAGCACTTGGCCGCAGTGTCGCAAGTGTTTGGAGGGAGACCTGTTACCCCTGTCCGACTTTGGGAGCCAGGGTGCGGCGATTCACTACAAGGCGTGGGTCTGCAGCAACCCGGGATGCGGGTTCAACATCAAGATCCGCAACGGCGACGTATATCAGAACGAGCCCATCGGCAGCGGCGTAGCACACGCTCCCCGATTGAGATAGCCGCCCGCCGAAACGTGTGCGGTAGGGCGAGGCACGGGCGCATCGGAGTGTTCCGTTGAGTAAGGCTCTCGGCGTGTCGCTGGTCGCTGGCGGTCTGTTACTGCTAGTCGGCTCTATTCTCTATTACGTATACGGATTCTGGGCGCATTCACGTCTGGACGAACTTAACGTCGTGGCAAATCCTCCCGGGTCCATTCCCGCCGAGGCCCAACTCACGGGTTTCACACCCGTACCCACTGGAGGTGGCGCCAGTTTCCGGGCCCCGCAGCCCGGCGATGCAGATGCGTCCCCATCAGAGGTGTTCGCCACTCCGACGCCCGTGCAGTCTCAGACGCTACCCGCGGTCTACGAGGTGATCTTCCCCGGGTTGCTGATCCATCCCAAATACTGGGCGGAGCCGCTGTGGGCCGGCGCTGACCTCCGTCCAGCGACCGGTCTTCCCCCCGGATACGCGGCCGTCCCCCCGAACGGCGTGCCGGTGAACAGCGCTGCCGCCGTCGCGACCCGGATGAGGATACCGATCATCAGTGTGGACACGACGGTCAACGAGCTTGGGATAGTGGATCTTGGCGATAGTCGTGCTTACGAGACTCCCAAGAATACGGTCGGTCACATTCCGCAGACGGTGAACCCGGGACAGCCGGGGAATGGCTGGTTCTTCGGACATCTGGAGAGTCCTGTAAGAGGTGAGGGAAACGTCTTCTTCCATCTGCCCAAGATACCGGCCCACCTGGAGAACGGCGAACCGGTGTACATCATCCTGGAGACGGAGAACAGGGATTATCTGTACTTAGTCTCAGAGACGAAGGTCGTCCACCAGCATGATCTCCGCCTCTATGACAGCGAACAGCCGACGATCACGCTGGTGACGTGTGTTCCAAGGCTTCTGTATGACCGTCGGCTGCTGGTGACGGCCAAGCTGGTCGGCGCCAGGAAATAGACGTGTTAAGGCTTCTCGGGCGTTCGGACCGCCGCCAGACCGAACAGGCCGTCAGGAAGACGCGCCAAGACTGGCTAAGCCGCGTCACGACCTTGATCCAGAGTCCCAGGCTGGACGACTCGGTCTGGGACGATTTGGAGGAGTTGCTCGTTACAGCGGACGTGGGGCTGGCCACTACGGAGCGCCTCATCGATGCGGCGCGGGCGAGGCAGAGAGAGCGCAACCTGACTTCGCCTGCCGACGTCATGTCGGCGCTCAAGGACGAGATGGCCGAGCTGCTCCTGTCGTCACAGGGTGACGAGTCCCCTCTCGAAATCGAGACGCCTCCGCTGGTGCTCCTGATGGCAGGGGTGAACGGTGTGGGAAAGACGACGAGTATCGTCAAGCTGGCACGCCTATTCCGGGACGAAGGGAGGCGTGTCGTGCTCGGTGCGGCGGATACTTTCAGGGCGGCGGCCATCGACCAGCTGCAGATATGGGGACAGCGTCTGGACATCGAGGTGATCGCACACCAGCCGGGCGGTGATCCCGGCGCAGTGGCTTTCGATACGCTTCAGGCCGCGAAGTCACGGGGAGCCGATGTCGTCATAATCGACACGGCAGGGCGTTTGCACAACAAGCGAAACCTCATGGAGGAGATGCGGAAGATCCAGAGGGTTCTCTCCAGACAGGGCGGCCACACGCAGAGATCCATATTGACCCTGGACGCGACGACCGGTCAGAACGGCCTCATCCAGGCACGAGCATTTGCCGAAGCCCTGCAATGTGACGGCGTATTCCTGGCCAAGCTCGACGGCGCCGCCAAGGGGGGTATCGTCTTCGCGATTGCCGCGGATCTGTGCCTTCCTGTGCTTTACATCGGTACAGGGGAGGAGCCAAGCGACATTACGCCTTTTGACGCGCGCGACTTCGTCGAGGCGCTGTTCCAGCCCCTGGAAGCCTGACTTGGAGTGACATGTGCTCCGTAGGGCGTCTCCACGGTCGCATACGATAGTCTTATGCTCGACGCTCTGTGGTGGCTGGCGGCAGCCGAACTCGTAGGACTGGCGGCGTGGCCACTGGCCTACTATCTGCTCCCGAAGCTCAGCGACCGGGGCTACAGCGTCTGCAAGCCGCTTGGCCTGCTGATCGTTGGATTCGCTTCGTGGCTCCTGTCCGCTCTGCACATCGTGCCCGCGGTCATGCCGACCCTATGGCTGATGCTCGTGGTGATGGCGTCGCTCTCGGCGCGTTTCGTGTGGACACACAGAACAGAGCTCATGGCGTTCGTCGTGAGGGAGAGGCGAGCTCTCATCACGATCGAGGCGGTCTTTCTGATCTTCTTCGTGGGCTGGGTGGTCTTCCGTTCATTCGATCCCGCTATCGATCACACCGAGCAGCCGATGGACTTTGCAATGCTCAACGCGGCCATAGTGTCGGAGGTCGGACAGCCTGAGGACGTGTGGATGAGCGGGGAGTCGATAAGCTACTACTATTTCGGGTACTGGATCTTCGGAACGCTGTCGGAGCTGACGGGCATAGGGTCAAACCGCTCCTACAACCTTGCCATGGCCCTGATCCCAGCCATGGCGGCGGCCGGGATGTTCGGTCTCCTGGTGAACATGGTCGGCGGCGGCGCTAGGTGGATATACGGGATCATCGCGGCCGCCGGAGCCGTGTGCATGCTCGGTATTGCGGCCAACCTGGAGGGCGTCCTTGAGTTCATGCGGCTGAATGGCCTGGGCTCTCAAGGCTTCTATGACTGGCTGCGCATCGACGGCTTGGACGGTCCCGTCCTTGGATCATCTGCGGGCTGGGCGCCGCAGGAGTACTGGTGGTGGTTCCGCGCGACCCGCGTTATCAACACGTTTGTCGGGGACAGCAGCATCGACTATACGATCCAAGAGTTTCCGCTCTTCAGCTTCATGCTGGGCGATATGCATCCTCACGTCATGGCGATTCCGTTCGGGCTGCTCGTGGTCGCCCTCGCGTGGAACTGGCTGATCTCTCCGACTGATCGATGGCTGGTACCCGTAGACGCTCACCGGAATCCCGACGCTCGGCCCATAGTCAGCCTTCGAGGCCTTCTGACCGTGCTGGTCATGGGAATCGCCCTCGGCGGCCTGGCATTCACCAACATGTGGGACGGTCCGACATTTGCCGCGCTGCTGGCCGGTGTCGCAGTAGTCAAGGCGTTCAGCGGAGGGGGACGAGGCTTGCTGGAGATGATCCGCAAGGTCGTGTCCGTAGTCGCCGCGATACTGACGGTCGCCTTCCTCGCCTATATCCCCTACTACCTCTCCTTCACAAGCTCGATTTCGGGTGTCGAGCCGGTCGTGGACGCCACCACGAGACCGGTCCATGGCTTCATAGTGTGGGGGTTGTTCATCGTTACGGTGGTCCCGTTCGTGGTCACGACTTTCCTTAGAACCACAGTTAGAGAGGACTGGAAAGGCACGACCCTGGCCGCGACGCTCTTGTGGGCCGCACCGTTTGCAGTCTGGGGGTTTCTCTTCGTATGGAGCGAAGGGCCGCCCCGCGAGCTATCGGCCAGACTCGTCCAGATCGCGCCCCTCGCGGCGCTGATCAGCATGGGGGTCTATAACGTGTTTTGGCTGGCGGCCTCCGGCGGAGAGCGCGCGAAGCTGTTTGCGATGGCGCTTGCAGTCCTTGGGATGATGCTGATTCTGGGTCCCGAGTTGCTGTTCATCGGAGACACGTTCGGGTCGCGTTTGAACACCGTCTTCAAGCTGTACTACCAGGCGTGGATACTCCTTTCGGTGGTATCCGGCTATGTCATCTACGGGTGGATCGCGAACTGGAATACCGGAGGGGTGTGGAGACAGGTCCTCCGCAGAGCCTGGGTGTTCACGTTTGCGGCCCTGTTGATCGGCTCGGTCTACTACTCGGCGGCAGCTCTCGTCAGCAAGGGGGATCCTGGCGGGAGGGCTCCCACGCTTGACGGACTGGACTTCGTCAGGGGCAGTCGTCCCGCCGAGTATCGGGCCATCGAGTACCTGAAGGAGCGCGCGGATGCGGATACCGTCATGGTCGAAGCGGTCGGCGAGTGGTTCGACGCGGGCTTGGTCTCCCGGAGCACCGGCGTACCGACGATCATAAACTGGCCGCACCATCAGAAGCAGTGGAGGGGTGTGACGGTCGAGTTGGACCCGGCCCGACAGGATCCGGCAGACGCGTGTGACGAGCTGGGCCCCGAGAAAGCCTCCACTTATCTAGCATGCAGGGAGTTGGACGTCGCCCGGATATACCAGACGAGTGACGTTGAAGAGGCCAGAAACCTACTCGCCCTCTACGACGTAGATTACGTGTACGTGGGGCCGAGAGAGCGAGCACAGTACGGGAAGGACGGATTGGCTAAGTTCGATAGCTTCATGGCAACCGTGTTCTCGGATGACGATGTAGTGATATACCAGGTGCGGTAGGACGAATCGACTCAGATGCTATTGACGCGTGCAAGAAGATTGTTGACCGGATGGCTGCCTTCCCAGTCGTCCTTCGACGGAGCCGAATGCGCAGAGGAGACTGTAGATCGATTCGTTCCTACGTCCTGGTGGGAGCTAGCCAGCTACGCGGTGCTCATGTCGACGGCAGCGGCCATACGGCTGTGGGACCTCGGGACCCGCGCAATGCACCACGATGAAAGCCTTCACGCCTACTACTCTTGGCGGTTGTCCGAGGGGGAGGGCTACGAGCATCTCCCCATGACGCACGGCCCGTTCCAGTTCGAGGCCAGCGCAGCCATCTTCTACGTCCTCGGGGACTCAGATTTCACCGGGAGGCTTCTGTACGCGCTGGTGGGAACCGTACTGGTCGGGATGCCGTTCTTTCTCCGTTCCAGGCTGGGAAGGCTGGGGGCTCTGATCGTGTCCGGTCTCCTGGTCTTCTCCCCTGCAATGCTCTACTTCAGCCGCTTCGCCCGCAACGACATTCTGATGGCCGTATGGACGCTGGGCCTAGTCATCACTATGTGGAGGTACCTGGACGAGGGGAAGAACCGGTACCTGTATATGGCGTCCGGACTGTTGGCGCTGGCGTTTGCCACCAAGGAGACCGCCTACATCATCACGATGATTCTGGGAGCCTTCCTGGTACTTCTTGTCTTCGTCGACGCAAGCGGCCATATCCGGTCGCGTCTTCGCCTCTACGGGCTATCTATCCCGTCCGCCGCCGGCCGGGTCATGAAGGAGATATGGTCGGCGATATGTTGGGGCGTTCCCCTGTCACACTCATCGCGGGCCGCATCTTTTCTGATACTTCTCGTAACGCTGACGCTGCCGTTGTGGGCGGCGACGGTTAGTGTCCTCCAGGACTCTCCGGTGCTCAGCGGCTCCGGGATCGTGTTGGCCCAGAAGTCGGGGTTCCACACCGGTTCGGCGACGGGGGGCGGAGTCGTCGTCGCGGTGCTGGTCTCGGCGTCGCTGCTGGGTCTCTCGATCTACTGGGGATCGAGGTGGAACTGGTCGGTCTGGTGGCGGGCCGCGTTGATCTTCCATGCCGTATGGATACTGCTCTTCACAACGTTCCTTACAAACTGGGGGGGCATCGAGTCCGGCGGCTGGCGCTCGCTAGCCTACTGGCTCGTCCAGCAGGACGTGGGCCGTGGCAATCAGCCGTGGTACTACTACTTCGTCATCACGCCGTTATACGAGTTCCTGCCGCTGATTCTAGGCGCAATCGCGTCAATCTACTACCTGAGAAGGGCTAACGTCCTGTGGCAGTTTTTGATCCTGGTTGGAGTCGGGTCGTTCTGCGCGGTTGGTGCCATGCAAGGCGGCCTCGCCCCTCTGGTCCTGGTTCCCGTTCTGTGTGTGGTCGTCTGCTTCTTCTATCTCCGATGGGACAATGTATTTGGTCTCTTCCTCGTGTTCTGGGCGGTTGCGCTGTTCGGCGCCCTAACTATCGCCAGCGAGAAGATGCCGTGGCTGTTGGTAGGACTTGCCCTGCCTCTCATAGTGCTGTCGGGTAAGTTTCTCGGGGATCTGTTCGAGCGTGTGGAATGGCGCCGCCTATGGAGCAGTGGGTTCCGCCTGGAGAGCATGGTGATCCTCGCCCTGATCCCGGTCACGCTCGTGCTGCTCATACTTACGATCCGCACGGGGTTTAGAGCCAGTTTCGAAAACGGTCACGTGCCGGTGGAGATGATCGTCTACACTCAGACCTCTCCGGATCTTACGCGCCTGCTCGATGAGATACGGGATGCGGCCGAGGAGGCGGGTGACCGCATCACCTTCCCAATAACCATAGATGAGACGAGCGGATTCAGCTGGCCGTGGGTATGGTATCTACGCGACTATGAGAACGTCTACTACGAGGCGCAGGTCCAGGGCTCGCTGCGACTCGAGCCGGACACCGAGGTGATGGTGATCCACTCCGACAATCTCGAAGATGCGGACGCCCTCATCGGCGATGGCTACACGAGGGGCAGGAAGATCCGGCACCGATGGTGGTTTCCCGAGCAGACGTACCGGGAGCTGACACTGGAACGGTTCGTCCGGGGCATCGTGTCGCCAAGCGCCTGGCACGGCTCCTTGGGATACTTCCTCCACCGTGATGGGGTCGAGCCGATGATAGGCAGCGAAGACTCGTACGTCTACTACTCTCGGACCTTCCCGCGTGACCGGCCGTAGACCGCCGCAATATCCCACATCCAAAGGCCGCCCGTTCGTGATTCCTCGCCGATGCTTGGGCGTCCTTTGCCGATGGAAGCCAATAGAACTCCGGATACCACCATGCTAAGGTATTCGACCGGAGGGTGGCTCATGAGGGTTGGCAGAGCCTGGCTGGGCATCGGCATAAGCGTTGCACTGCTGGCGATCTTTTTCCTCACAGTGGACTTGGGTCGGATGCTGGATGCGCTGTCCGAGGCGGAGTACCTTTTCGTCCTGCCGGGCGTCGCTCTGTACCTGATGTCCGTCCTCTTTCGGACCATCCGTTGGCAGGTCCTGCTGCGACATCTGCGCCCGGTGAGCGTGAGACGGCTATATCCGGTGGTGGTTGTCGGATACATGGCAAACAATCTGTTGCCCATGCGCGTGGGCGAGCTGGTACGGAGCTACTACCTGGGGGAGAGAGAGGGGATCAGCAAGACGTCGGCGCTGGTGACGATCTTCATTGAGAGGATATTCGATGCCCTTACGCTGCTCTTCTTCGTCGCCGTGGTGGCCCTATTCGTTCCCATAGCCGGCCTTACGGAGAGCTTTGCCTCGCGGCTCCATATCCCGTGGCCTGTTCTAGTGGCCCTGTTCAGTGCACCGTTCGTGCTGACCACAGGCGCGCTGGTACTGTTTGCGTACCGGCCGGCCATCCTATGGTCGGTGATGTCCGGCCCGCTGAACCTGCTGCCCGATCGGTTCGAACATAGGGCCCGGTTGCTGCTGGACCGGTGTGTGGAGGGTATCGTACCTCTCCGCAGTCCCGGCACACTGGGTCTCCTGTTCCTGCTGTCACTGCCTATCTGGCTCATGGAGGCCGGGCTGTTCGTCTTCGTGGGGCTTGCATTCGACCTCGATCGGGTGTATGACGGCCTGGGAGAGTTGGCCGTCGTGTCGGTGGTTGTTACATCGTTCTCCAATATCGGCAGCTCCGTGCCGGCAGCTCCGGGAGGAATCGGGCTGTTCGAGCTGATAGCTCGCGAGACGCTGGTGTTGATGCCCATGGCCGAGTTAGCCCGACCTGTGGCCGGCGCCTACGCGGCCGTAGTACACGCGGCACTTCTCTTGCCGATGATCGTGCTGGGCCAGATATTCCTGATGATCTCGCACGTCTCTGGCATAAGGCTCGCCAGAGCCGCGGAGCAAGAGGCTCTTTCGACTGCATCGCTCTCCGATGAGAAGGGGGCTGGATGAGGGTCGGGATTATCGGCGGGGGGGCTGCCGGCATGGCGGCAGCCTACGAGCTGGGAACGTACGGACACAGGGCCGTCGTGTACGAGCGCGCTCCTTTCCTAGGCGGGCACGCCTCGACGTTCGACGTCGGGGGCGGTCGGCTGGAGAGGGGATATCACCACTGGTTTACCAGCGACACGGATATCGTCGAGCTGGTGAGAGAGATCGGACTCGGCCATCAGATCCGTTGGATAGACTCGAAGGTAGGTACGCTTTACCAAGGGCGCGTCTACGACTTCGTGACTCCCATCGATCTTCTCCGGTTTTCGCCTCTGAGCCTGCTCGACCGCATCAGGTTGGGTCTGGCGACCCTCTATCTGCAACGACAGAAGGATTGGAGACGTTACGAAGCGGTTACCGCCTCCGAATGGCTTCGTCGATACGTCGGAAGGCGTGTGTATGATGTCTTCTGGGGTCCGATGCTGCGGGGCAAGTTCGGAGAGGAGTACTACGATCAGATAGGGATGACCTGGCTCTGGGGCAAGATGCAGACGAGGTTCGCGTCGCGGGGGCGGGGTCTGGCGAAGGAGAAGCTCGGCTATCCGATCGGGAGCTTCGGAGAGATATTCGACGTGCTCGCGGAGCGCATCGAGCAGCAGGGCGGCGCCGTCCACATCTCGTCGCCGGTGTCGCGGGTCGTCATGGATGGAGGCCGGGCGCACGGCCTCCAGGTGGCTGTCGAGGGCGGGACCCGAACGGTGACGGAGTTCGATGCTGTCATCGCTACGACGCCGTCCAACGTCTTCCCCCGGCTCGTCCCGCCGTTGCCGGACGATTATCTGTCCAGACTCGAGGGGGCACGGTACATGTCGGCGGTGCTGATCGTGCTCGTCATGGACCGTCCACTCTCACACGTGTATTGGATGAATGTGGCGGATCGCTCGATGCCGTTCGTGGCGGTGATAGAGCACACCAACCTGATCGGGCCGGAGCACTACGGCGGCAAGCACATCGTCTATCTCTCGAACTACCTGACGACGGGTCATCCCGTGTACCGGATGAGCCACCAGGAGCTGCTTGCAGAGTACGTGCCTCACCTGCGAAAGATCAACCCGGAGTTCGAACCGTCCTGGATCGAAGAGAGCTACCACCACCGGGTCGACGGGGCCCAGCCGATAGTGGGCACCGGTTATTCGGATCGGATACCTGACCATCGGACACCGCACCGGGGCGTCTATCTGGCCAATACGACCCAGGTATACCCTGAGGATCGCGGGACGAACTACAGCGTTCGAATGGGTAGACGGGTTGCCCGGATGGTGATGGAGGACGCGAACCCAGCTCCGACCGGCTCATCGCCGAGCTAAGATGGACGACCCCGAACCTTGTGAATCCGTTGTTGGCCTCGGGGCGTTATGATATGATTGTGACGACTTTTGCAAAGCTGGGAGGCTCCGCTATTGGCGGCCGAGACGGCTGAGGTCAGGGAGCGAATACGCCGGGCCATCTCATCACAGTCTCGGCCCACTGTAACCGTTCTCTCCTCACTCCTGGCGGTTCAGGATGGTCTGGGCTATCTCCCCGATGAGGCCATCAAAGAGGTGGCCACCCTTACCGGAACCACGATAAACGACGTCTGGGGCGTCGCTACGTTCTATACGAACTTCCGGTTCACTCCGCCGGGAGAGCACGGCGTCGAAGTATGCTGGGGACCTACCTGTCATCTCGCGGGCGCCCCTCACCTGATGAAGGCGCTGCAGGAGGACCTGGGAATCGAGGGAGAGGGTGAGACCGCCGACGGGGGGATCACGCTCAAGTACAACACCTGCCTGGGAGCGTGCGCCCAGGCCCCGGTGATCAGTATCGACCACCGGCTGATGGGCCGTATGACACTGGAGAGGGCGCGCTCCTCGGTCAACAGCGTCGGCGTGGGAGCGTAGGGAGCGTGGCCACCTACCAGGAGATCAGGGCGGAGGCCGATACCCGCTGGTCAGCGCTCACCATGGGTGAGCGGCCGTGGGTACGCATCGGTACGGCTATGTGCGGGCAGGCGGCGGGTGCTCTCGAGGTGGTTAACACCCTCCATGAGGAGCTATCCGAACGTGGAGTGGATGCCGTGGTCAGCGAGGTCGGATGCCTTGGCCTCTGCTTTGCGGAGCCCCTCGTGGACGTCTTGACCTCCAACTCCTCCAGAGTGTTCTTCAGAAACGTGACGAAAGAGGACGTACCCGGCATCGTAAATCTGTGTGTGGAAACGGGCGAGCTGCCGACGGACAAGGTACTCGGATATCTGGGAGAGAGACCCATCGACGGCGTCCCGGACCTCAATGCGCTGCCGGGCATGTCCTATCAGAGCAGGGTCGCGCTGCGTAACGGAGGGCACATCGCGCCGGACGACATATATCAGTACATAGCGAACGGGGGATACTCCGCTCTCAACAAGGCGTTGTTCGAGATGGAGCCCTCTGAGATCATTCAGGAGATCACCGACTCCGGGCTGAGGGGACGGGGAGGTGCGGCCTTCCCGACAGGCGTCAAGTGGAGCTTCCTCGTACGCTCCCCCGGCCCTCCGAAGTACATCCTGTGTAACTGCGAGGAGGGCGACCCCGGGGCCTATAATGACAAGGGCATTCTGGAGAGCGACCCGCATACCCTCCTCGAAGGCCTAGCCCTGGCCGGATACGCCACGGGCTCGACCAACGGAATCGTATTCATCCGGCATGGACACGACGGCCCCATAGATAGGACGGAGGCGGCAATACGCCAGGCCTACGAAATCGGCCTGCTTGGCAGCAACATACTAGGCTCGGGGTTTAGCTTCGACATAGAGGTCTCCCTGACGGGCGAATCGTATGTTGCCGGTGAAGAGTCGGCCCTGATGGAGTCAGTCGAAGGGAAACGCGCCCAACCTCGCTTCCGTCCTCCGTTCCCGGCGCAGTTTGGAGTCTGGGGCAAGCCTAGCAACATCAACAACGTCAAGACACTCGCCTACGCGCCGGAGATCATAGCGAGAGGCAGTGACTGGTTCTCGTCAATCGGCGTCAACCGAAGCACTGGGACAGCTATAATCTGTTTGAGCGGTCAGATTACCTATCCGGGGCTCTACGAAGTGCCTATGGGCCTTACGCTTGAGGATGTGGTGGATGGGATAGGAGGAGGGGTCCCGAACGACAAGCGGCTGAAGCTTCTTCAGACAGGCGGTCCGCTTGGCGGAGTGCTAGGCGCCGACAGTATGAGCATCCATCTGGACTTCGACGAGATGCGGGAGGCGGGTGCGATACTGGGGTCGGGCGGAATCATCGTCGCAGACGAAGATACGTGCGCCGTGGATCTTACGCGTGTGCTCGTCGCGTTCTGCCAGTACGAGTCGTGCGGGAAGTGCTTTCCGTGCCGTCTGGGGATGGAGCATCTCCTGGAGATCACCGAGCGGATCGCCAGATGCGAGGCTCGTCCCGAGGACATGGAGCTCATGCAGAGCATCGGCACGACGATGGAGGGAAGCTCGCTTTGCGGTCATGGACAGCTCGGATTCGGACCGATCCGGTCGGCGCTCGAACACTTCAGGGCCGATTTCAAGAGTCACATGGAGGACAGGAGGTGTCCGACGGGCAGCTGCCTCGCGCCCATGCTGTCGCCGAAGAGCACGAGACCCTACGCAGCCGACTTCCAACCGGCGGGGATCTCAGGTAGATAGATCCGAGATGCGGGCCAGGCGGTCCGTCTGAACAGATAGAGGTCTGACGTGTCAGACGAAGTCACACTAACTATCGACGGCAAGCAGGTCACGACACGCCCCGGGGCCATGGTGCTGGAGGCGGCGATGGATGCCGGCATCTACGTGCCGTATCTGTGCTACTACCCGGGTATGAAGTCGTTTGGCGCCTGCCGCATGTGCGTGATCACAGCGGAGACGAGGACTCCTGACGGGCAGTACAGGCCTATACCGGGAACGCCCGCTTCCTGCACCACCCCGGTATCGGAGGGAATGAGGGTCGAGACCGCCTCCAGCGATCTCCTGGATGTTAGACGGGGGATCATGGAGATGCTGCTGTCCGAGCATCCCCACGGCTGTCTCACCTGCCACAGAATCGATCTCTGCGGCCCTGCCGATGTATGTCTCCGACACGTGTCCGTCAACGACCGGTGCGTCACATGTCCCAAGAACGAGCGCTGCGAGCTGAAGGATACCGTACGGTATCTCGAGATGGACATGGACACTCCGCTGACCTACAACAACCGACACCTGTCTCTCCATACCGAAGACCCCTACTGGGAGATGGACATGAACCTCTGCATCGCCTGTGTGCGATGCGTAAGGATGTGCGGCGAGATCCGTGGGGACAGCGCCATCACGCTGCTTGAGAGGTCGGGACGTACGCTGATCGGTACGGCGAATGGGACGTCTCTCCTGGAATCGGGCTGCGAGTTCTGTGGAGCGTGCATCGATGTGTGCCCTACCGGCGCCCTGGTCGAGCGCGACTACAAGTGGGACAAGGCGGTCAAGACCGTGACCAGCGTCTGTCCGCACTGTCCGGTCGGGTGCCAGATGACCCTTGAAGTAGACAAGAGGAACCGGCTGATAAGAGCGATTCCCGACAGGCGCGGCCCAGCCAACCGCGGACAGGGCTGCTTCAAAGGCAAGTTCGGCATGGACTTTGTGAACCGCCGCGAGCGTCTGAGGACTCCCCGGCTGCGACGCGACAAAGCCTCAGATCTGGAGGAGGTGTCATGGCATGACGCGCTTGATTTCCTCGCAGAACGTCTCGACCAGTACAAGGGCACTGAGTACGCACTGATCGCCTCGCCAAGAGGCACGAACGAAGACAACTACGTGGCTCAGAAGTTTGCCCGCGTGGCGATGCACAGCAACAACGTGGACGTTTCATCGAATCTCCGTCCCGAGCTCGTCGAGCCGCTTGAGGAGCTGCTGGGCTACCCGGCGGCCACCAACGGAATCTGGGAGCTCGCCGAATCCGCCTGCTTCATGGTCGTCTCCAGCAACATGACCGAGGAGCAGAACGTGGTCGCGGTACCCATCAAGATAGCGTTGCAGCACGGAGCCTCCCTTATTGTGGTCGATCAGAGGGAGACGGAGCTCGCCAGACACGCCTCCGTTTGGCTGAGACCTCGCCCCGGAACCGAAGCAGTGCTGATTGCAGGCATGGCGAGGGCCATCCTCGACGAGTCGCTGGACGACCACGACTTCCTTGCGGACTACTGTGAGAACCTGGACGAGCTCCGCAACTCGCTTTGGCAGTTCGACCTCCTCAAGATCGAGCGCACCACTGGAATTAGCCAGGCCGAGATCCGCAAAGCCGCCCGCCTGTTCGCCTCCACGAAGCCGGGAGCGATCCTCTACGGACTAGACACACTGCCGTCCGATGCCAGGGCCGACTGCGTCCGGAGTCTCGTGAGCCTGGCCGTGTGCACCGGCAACCTTGGAAGGCGGTCGACAGGTCTCTTCCCGCTGTTCTACGGAGCTAACGAACAGGGGTCGAAGGACGTCGGATGCGTCCCGGACAGCCTTCCGGGACATCAAAGCTCTTCTACCGCACAGCGAGAACGCGTCGAGAATGTTTGGGGAGTCCCTCTCCCCCGTGAGGCCGGACTGGGATTGTTCGGGATAGTCGAGGCCGTCAGGAGTGGACAGATCAAGGCACTCCACATCCTCGGGGACAACCAGGCATTCACGGACGGGAGTCTCGGCGATTTTCTGAGTGCGTTGGACGGCCTGGAGCTGCTGGTGGTACAGGACTGTTTCCAGGGCGAGATAACGGAGCGGGCTGACGTGGTGCTTCCATCGGCGACCTTCGCCGAGGCCGAGGGTACCTATACGAATCTGGAGAGACGGATACAGCTTCTCCGACCTGCGCTTGGATCAAAAGGCGAAGAGGAAGTCGACTGGAGAATCCTGTCCCGCATCGCACAGCGCATGGGCGCATCAGACTTCGACTACGACAGTCCGGAGGCGGTGTTCGAAGAGATTGTGAGAGTTGTCGACGTATACGGTGGAATCACTTATGACCGACTGCAGGCGGGTGGAGTACAGTGGCCGCTGACAAACGATCAACCATCCGACGGTCCGGTCCTGTATGGAACCACGCTTGAGGAACGCAAGCTAAAAGCCGGCATCATCGCCCTGCCTGCAGCGGCAGAACACGCCGCGCCCGGTTCACCTTTGATACTCGCCCGTGGGCGTGTGCTGCATCAGCCGGAGCGTCACCTAGAGATCGTGAATCGTAACGGTCGGAACTCTGTCACCCGTGACGAGATAGTCGAGCTGCACCAGGAGGATGCTCGTGAAATGGGCGTGCAGGAGGGGGACTGGATAGAGGTAATATCGGACGGGTCACGTATGATAGGGCGAGCGTCCCTGTCGGGACCCCAGAGGGGGCTCGTGTCGGCAACGACTCTGTTCGGGGAGCTGATTACCGATTTGGAATCCAGCGACGCACCAGACCCGATGCTCAAGGTGCCGCGTCTGCCTCTTACGGCTGCCAGGATCGAGAGGGTGACGGATGCTGCGGCCGCCGACTGAAAGGCATAGGAGACGGATTGACTACAGTTAGACAGACACGCAGCCGCAAGCTTGCCGAGGTGGGTGTTCTCAAAAGAGAGGACCACACGCCGGAGCTTTGGAAGGTATGGGTAGAGAAACCCGAGGGCTACAGCTTCAAACCGGGTCAGTACTGCACAATCGGCTCGGACGGGATCGAGCGCGCCTATTCGATCGTCTCCGCTCCACACGAGTCGACGCTCGAACTGTTCGTGGAGCTGGTGCCGCCGCCGGACGGAGTCCTTACGCCGATACTTCATCAGCTGTATCCGGGCGACAAGGTCACGATACGGCCGAGGGCGAAGGGGCTCTTCACCTTCAAGCCCGCCAAGCCCAACCATCTACTGGTCGCTACTGTCACGGGAATAGTGCCATACGTTAGCTATCTCCGCGACTACGTCTATCACGGTAGAGAGGGCCACCGCTTCTATGTTCTGCAGGGGGGCAGTTACGCAGACGAGTTCGTCTATGACGATGAGATGAGCAGGCTGGCAAGCGATCATCCGGGTCTGATTACTTATATACCGACAGTGAGCAGGCCGGATGAGCCTGCCAATCGAGGATGGACCGATGAGAAGGGGCGAGTAAACCTGATTGTCGAGCGTTACGTAGACGCGTTCGGGCTCACTCCCCAGGACACACTGGTCTACGCCTGCGGCCATCCTGCCATGATAGAGGACGTCAAGGAGAGGATGGGCCCGAGGGGGTTCGAGGTGGAGGAGGAGCGTTACTGGAAGGAAGACTGAGTACCCACCGCTCGCGACACAGCGACGATCAGGACGGCCCACCTAGGTGGGCCGTCGCCGTTCTATCTTTTTTCCATAGCGGGCGTTATGTAGAATGCGCCATGAGACCTTCTCCGTCGTTTTAAACTCGGCATGACGACTCCCGCGCGACGACAGTATCTCTGCATCAAGAAGGAGCACCCCAACGAGGTGCTGCTGTTTCGGATGGGCGACTTCTACGAGACGTTCGATGACGACGCCCGCATCGTGTCCAAGGAGCTCGAGATCGCTCTGACCTCACGTGAGATGGGAAAAGGGCAGCGCGTTCCCCTTGCCGGGATTCCGTACCATGCCCTGGAGCCCTATCTGGCAAGACTGATCCGCAAAGGTTTCCGCGTCGCTATATGCGAGCAGGTGAGCGATCCGGCGACATCTAAGGGCATCGTAGACAGAGAGGTCGTACGTGTGGTGAGTCCGGGGACGGTCGTTGAAGACTCTCTTCTTGAACAGAATACCAACAACTATCTTGCTGCCGCAGTCGTAGGCGGCGAAGAGATCGGACTGGCCTACGTAGACATCACCACGGCTGAGTTCGCCACCAGCCAGTTCCCGTTGGCGCATCTGCCCGTGGAGCTCAGCAGGATAGAGCCCTCCGAGCTGCTTGTGCCGGAGAACCAGGAGCCGATCCCCGTAGAGGGGCGGGCGACCGTCACGGTGATGGGGAGCGAGAGTTTCCAGGAGGAGTGGGCGATGCACACCCTCCTCGACCACTTTGGAGTCGCCTCTTTGGAAGCGTACGGCTGCGACCGGCTGCCGCTTGCGGTTACGGCGGCGGGCGCCATCATCGACTACCTCGGCAGGAACCAGCGCCAGTCCCTGACCCAGATCACCTCACTCTTCACCTACTCGACCTCCACCTACATGATTCTGGACACTCAGACCAGGCGTAATCTGGAGCTCTTTGCGGGTGGCCGCTGGAATGACCCGGATCTGTCGCTGTTCTCCGTGTTGGACCGAACGAGGACGCCCATGGGAGGCAGGCTGCTCCGCCGTTGGCTTGGGCAGCCTCTTCTCGACTTGAAGGAGCTGGAGCGGCGCCAGGAGTCGGTTACATGGTTCCATCGCAGCGCACTCCGTCGTGAACGGGTGACGGTGCACCTCGATGCAGTATCCGACATGGAGCGTCTGATGGGGAGGATCCGAGGGTATGGCGCAGCACCCCGGGACCTGATCGGGACCGCCCGCAGTCTGGAGACGATCCCGCGCATCCGAACCATACTCCAGGAGGACGACGACCGCGGCCAGATCAAATGGCTGGCGCAAGGTCTGGCAGACCACTCGGAGGTTGTGACGCTCATCCACGCGGCGATACACGAAGACTCTTCCGCGTCTGTTGGTGACGGTACGGTCATCAGGCCTGGGTTTTCATCGGAGCTAGACTCGGTGCGGAATGCGGCGCGCGACGCACAGCTCTATATGGCGAGTCTGGAGCGTCAGGAGCGGGAGCGGACGGGTATCAGATCTCTGAAGGTCGGATACAACAAGGTCTTCGGCTACTACATCGAAGTCAGCAAGCCCAACCTGCCGCGGGTGCCAGACGACTACGTTAGACGGCAGACACTGGTGGGGGGAGAGCGGTTCATCACCCCTGAGATGAAGGAGTATGAGTCCAGAATACTCAGCGCCCAGGACCGGATAGCTGAGATGGAGTCCGCTCTGTTTCGCCAGGTCTGTCGTCAGGTGGCGGACACCGCTGTGCCTATCCTCGCGGCAGCCGATTCGATAGCGCACGTCGACGTCTTTGCCTCGCTTGGGGAGGTGGCTCTCTCTCAAGGGTATGCGCGTCCCAGTCTGAATGACGGGGATGTCCTCGAAATACGGAAGGGACGTCATCCCGTCGTTGAGAAAGCCCTTCCCCCCGGCAGCTTCGTTCCCAACGACACCCGCCTGTCAAACGGGGACGACCAGCTAGTCATCCTAACGGGCCCCAACATGGCGGGGAAATCCACCTACATCCGGCAAGTCGCGATCATCACTCTGATGGCGCAGGTCGGAAGCTTCGTGCCGGCCGAGGCCGCGACTATCGGGCTTGTCGACCGCATCTTCACCCGCGTCGGTCTACAGGACGACGTTGCCGTGGGCCAGTCGACTTTCATGGTCGAGATGTTGGAGACGGCATCGATACTGAACCATGCCACGCCGCGCTCGCTCATTGTCCTGGACGAGATTGGCCGGGGCACCAGCACCTACGATGGCCTGTCGATTGCCAGGGCCGTAGCAGAGCATGTCCACAACCATCCCAGACTGGGCTGCAAGACGCTGTTCGCCACCCACTACCATGAGCTGACCCATCTCGCCAATACCCTCCCGAGGGCGAGGAATTTCACCGTGTCGGTATCCGAAGACCGGGGGGTAGTCGTATTCTTGCACCGGATCGTTCCCGGAGGCGCCGACCGGAGCTACGGTATACATGTGGCGCAGCTGGCTGGGCTTCCCGGGAGCGTCATCAACCGTGCGTGGGAGGTCTTACAGGAGCTGGAGAACGGGGCGGCTCCAGGCTCCGGTCGTCGACAGAGACGTTCCAAGGCTCCGCCTCAGGGACAGTTGCGACTCATAGGCGCCGCGCCGGACGTGTTTCAGGAGTTGCTGAGTCTAGACGTTTCTGCGATGACTCCGCTCCAGGCTATCAACAAGCTCTACGAGCTTCAGGCCTCGGCGCGCGACTCAGCCGACAGCTGACTGAGCGGTCCAGGACGGCCTCAACTCCCAAGGAGTCGTTCCAGAGCGTCCCCGGCGGCCGCCTGCTCAGCAAGAGTCTTCCGTCTGCCGGTACCACGGCCCGCCACCTGCCCGGACACCACCGCCTCGGCCTCGAACCGCTCAGGATCGTGTCCGCTGGACGTTTGGCACACACGATAGATGGGAAGGCCTTGTCCGCGGGCCTGTGCCAGCTCCTGCAGTAGTGACTTGGCATCCTTGACCGACGGGCATTCCACGGCGCTCGATAGCTCGTCCGAGAGTGTCTGCACGACAAACTCGCGCGCAGCCCGATATCCCTGATCGAGGAACAGGGCGCCGACGAGAGCCTCGAACGCCGCGGCGAGGTTAGAGGGGCGGCATCGTCCTCCGCCCGCCTCCTCCCCCTTTCCCATCAACAGGCGCTCGCCCAAGCCGAGAGTATCGGCTGCGCGGGCTAGGGTGTCGCCACGGGCAAGGGTGGATCTGATCGCGGTGAGTTGTCCCTCCTTCAGACGGGGACATCGTCTGTATATCTCCTCCGCGAGCGCCAGCCCAACCAAGGCGTCCCCCAAGAATTCGAGACGTTCGTTCGACTCAGACGAGGTGTCCGGATGTTCGTTGGAGTATGAGCCGTGGGTGAAAGCCAGCCGCAGTAGCGCCCGGTCCTGGAACGATTCGTACAGTTCTTCCACCACGGGTGTCGGGCTTTCCACCCGATTCTTAGCCAACGGCGCCCTTTGGCCACGGCGGTTGAGGCCGCTTGAGCTCGCCGACGAAGGGCATGTCGCGCATCATTCCCAGGAAGTGTCCGAAAAATGTCGCGGACTCCTCTTCGGGAGGGATGAAGCTCTTGAGGTAGACCGAGTGGCCGTTGTCGAACACGAAGGTCGGGGTCCCGAAGACTCCGTGCCGCTCCACCGCCTCCGTATGGTCAAGCCCGACTTTACGCACCAGCGCCTCGTCCTTCATGTCCTCCCTGAATCTGGTCTCGTCGAGTCCAGCCTCCACCGCGATGCCGACAACGATCTCCTCGTCGTTCAATGCGGCCCGCTCCCCCGACCCGTGTCGTGCGGTTAGAAGGGCCAGGTGGAACTTGGAGTGTGTATCCCGGCCTTGGCGTAAAGCGGCTTCTCCGGCGACTGCCGCCACCATCGAGCGGGTCTCACTCCGATCCGGTTGGTCCCAGACCCTCCATTCTGAGCTTTCCTTTCTGTTGGCCTGTTGAAGCTGGAAGTTCTTCCATCTGATATCGAGGTCGAACTGTCCGCTCTTCTCCACTCTATCCAGCCACACGGCTGCATTGTAGACGAACGGTCAGGCGTAGTCGGCGTAGATGTCGATCTGGACTCGTTCCATCGTGTGTGCTCCTTCGGGGCTCGTTGTGAATCAGATGCCGGTCATCAACTGCATACCTGGTAAATATATCAGAAGCCGTCGAAGTCGCCAACGACCCCGAAGTCTTATACTAGTTTGGACTTTTTCTAAGAAATCGGTACTTTTTTCTGCTTTCACGCCCATATCCATCGTGCTAGCATTCGCCGATAGTCTTCGGCTTCGTGGCGGTATGGCCGTAGAAGGCTCTGGGTAAGACGTATGGTTTTCATATGCATGTACGGATATCGGGCGGAAGGTATCGAGGCCGACAGATACGCTCACGACGAGGCGGTGATCTAAGGCCTACAGCCGAACGAGTCCGAAACGCCGTATTTTCGATCATCGGTTCGGAGGCTCTGCGAGGGGCGAGAGTGCTGGATCTGTACGCTGGTACCGGGGTGATGGCTATAGAGGCGATCAGCAGAGGTGCACTACACGCCGACCTGGTCGAGGTCGATTCGAGACGGACTAGCGAGATTCGCGAGAACCTGAAAGGCATGGAATTGGAGGGCCAGGCGAAGGTATTCACCGGGAGAGTCATGAAGGTGATAGCCAGCCTCCCGGGAGGTTACGATCTGGTGTTTGCGGATCCGCCGTACGAGCTGCGGGAGTGGGATGGTCTATTGAGTAGCCTGAACAGGCTCGGAATCGTTAACTCTGACGGACTCGTGGTCGCCGAGCATAGCCACGTCGCCGATCTCCCCTCACGGTACGACACACTGATGAGGGTCGACGACCGGAGATACGGTGATACCTCGATAACGATCTATCAGGCCAATAGCAATGGCTAAAGCCATCTATCCGGGGAGCTTCGATCCGGTGCACAACGGCCATATCGATGTCGCGAAGAGAGCTTCAAAGGTGTTCGATGAGTTGATCGTAGCTGTGTACGACGTCCCGCCGAAGAGGTTGATGTTCACGACAGACGAGCGGGTAGAGCTCTTCTCGGAGTCCATAGTCGGCACATCGAATATCAGGGTGGTGCCGTTCACCGGCCTAGCTCCGTACTTTGCTCGAAAGGCAGGTGCCGAGTTCATCGTGAGAGGTCTTAGAGCCGGATTCGACTTTGAGCAGGAGTTTGAGATGGCGTTGATGTGGCGGAACCAGGCCCCCGACATCGACGTCGTTTGCATGATGAGCGCCTTGGAGTACCAGTTCGTCTACTCAAGTCGAATCAAAGAGGTGTTCGTACTCGGAGGAGAGGTTAGCAGCCTAGTGCCGTCGCCCGTGGCCTCGGCGCTGAGGCGAAAGCTAGATAGATAAAGGGACGGCAGTCTAGTTCGGCAAGACGAGGAGGTGTTATGGATATCCTGCAGGTAACGGAGGAGCTGGAGGCTCTGGTCCAGACAGGGGTTAGAGTCCCGGGGTTCAGAAAGAAGGTGTTGGTTGATATCGATCAGCTGGTCATGCTAGGCGACGAGTTGCGCAGGGCGGTGCCAGCCAATATCCAAGAGGCGCAGGAGATTCTCCGTCAGAAGGAGAGCATCGTCAATCAGGCGTATCTCGAAGCTCAGCGCATTCGCGACGACGCAGCGCGCGAGGTGCATGAGATACGAACGGTTGCCCAAGAGGAGCACCACCTGAAGGTCGACGAGACTGAGGTCGTCAGGGCCGCGGAGGCAAAGGCGCAGCAGATAAAGGACGAGGCGATGATGGAGAGCGCGCTCATCCTCCAAGACACGCAGCGTCGGGCTTACGAGATCCAGTCGGAGTCGGAGTCGCTGGCTAACAACCGGCGCAACGGTGCCGACGCATACGCCCGTGAGGTCCTGTCCAACCTCGAAGAGCAGCTTGCGGAGTCGTTGGCTCAGGTCCGTAGGGGAATCGACGCTCTTCAAGTAGGCGAGAAGTACAGAGAAGAGGTCCGGAACGGGACGACGGAGCAGAACGGTATCAGGGTACCTGCCTAGATGCCGCGTTAACTCCGGAGCCTTTCGACATGGATAGAGGGAAGGTGCTGACACCTTCCCTCTATCCACCATCCCGATATATCCGCCTGATTCAGACCTCGGTTAACCCCTCGGCAGCCAGCAGTTCGCGCAGCCTCGCCAGCGTTATGCTGTTCTCCGCCAACGGAAAGCCATCTACCTTGTATTCAGGCTTGTTGGTGAACCCGTCAACTGCTCCCATGTCAACCATGGACTTGATGAGCTGCTCCTCCCCATCGATCGTCGGCAGCAGATTCTTTCCCGTCCGTCTGGAGATCGCGGCGATGAGTCCGTAGCCTCCCCAGTTGGACACACTGCTCACTATCAGCTGCGTTGTGGATGTGACACAAGGCAGCCTCACGAGAGTCGGAATCTTGGGTATCTCGTGTTTCAGAATGCCCATGCCGATCTCATTCCCGCCGTCACCGATGCCCACGCTGTACGGGAAGCCCATGAAAAGGTGATCGATCCGGGCGTTGTACTGCGAGATGTCCTGTCCGTGCATATTCCTGTACATCGACTCGTGAGTAAGACCGCACCGTTCTATGGCGATGAGTAGGGAAGGAGTAAATCGCTCCAGGAGCTCCTCGGCGAATCGTTTACTGGACTCGTCATCCGTGATGGGGAAATCGACTACAGGGGCGTCATGCCCCTCCATAAACGGCATAGTGTATCTGTCGGTAACATACACGACGTCATAATCCAGGGACTGCAACGCATTTCCGATCGCTATCGCGCCGGGAGGACCGTCCGTCTCGGCACCTCCCCCTGCGAGAATGTAGAAGCCGGTCGATATGAGTACCGTTCCCGGACGCTGCAGCACCAGCGACGCGGCCCGATCGCAAAAGTCGGCCGGCAGATGGTCCCTAAGCTTGGAGAGTCCTCTCCGGTCCCGATCGAGGATGATGTCCTCGATCGACTGGTTCTCGGGCATTGGCTGGTCAGACCGGCTTAGAGGACGGCGACGTCGGCGTTCCGCCTGTCGGTGATGAACATATGGCCCGGCGAGTGGGTGATCATGATAGGCGGTTTGGAGCTCATCGCGACGGCCTGAGGCGTTACACCGCACGCCCAGAAGACCGGGACATCATCGTCATGGAAGTCGGTCGGGTCGCCTAGATCCGGCGTGGTCACATCTCGTATTCCGATCGCTTCGGGATCCCCGATGTGTACGGGCGCGCCGTGCACCGACGGAAAGCGCGATGTGACCTGGACGGCTCTGACCAGCTTGTCTCTCGGGACCGCCCTCATCGAGACCACCATCGGCCCTGAGAAGACGCCGGCCGGAGTGGTCTCTATGTTGGTGATGAACATGGAGACGTTCGAGCAGCGTTCGATGTGGGGCAGTGAGATTCCCGCCTCGATAAGCGCAGCTTCGAACGAGAAGCTGCATCCGAGGAGGAAGGAGACCATGTCGTCGCGCCAGAACTCCGAGACGTCCTCTACCTCTGCCACCATCTCACCGTACTCATATACCCTGTACAGTCCCAGGTCGGCCCTCAGATCGGCTCCCGGGGCCATCGACTCGGGTTCCGTAGAACCGGCCTCCACAACCTCCAACAGCGGGCACGGTTTTGGATTGCGTTGGCAGAAGAGCAGGAAATCGAAAGCGGCATCCTGTGGCAGGACCGCAAGGTTAGCCTGAACGTGGCCAGGCGCGACGCCCCCGGTAGGCCGGACGAACTTACCCTCGCGTATGAGACTCCTGACTTCTCGTGGAGTTGTCGGTGCGGTCGCTATCTGCATGGGGATAACCTCTTGCTGTTCTGGGCCGGTTCCGCAGCCTGGGCAGGACACCTCATCTCGCCGGGTCGGCTACATTATGAGGATAGCTCCTCCTTAGGGTCAAGTATCTCGATAAGGACCTGCTGGGGTTGGTCCACAGTTGGTCCGGCTTGAGGGTTACCCCAAGCCTGGGGCGGGGAATCTCTCGGTCAGAGCGTGTACCTCGTCGCGTACTTCGCTTTCCACCGCGGAGTCGTCGATGTTCGACAGCGTCCTCAGGATCAGGCGACCGACCTGCCTCATCTCCTCGGTCCCAAAACCGCGGCTCGTGACCGACGGACTGCCCAGTCTGAGGCCGCTGGCCACCCGCGGGGGCTTTGGGTCGTAGGGGATTGCATTGCGGTTCACAACGATGTCGACGACGCCGAGGGCGTCTTCCGATTGGCGGCCGGTGAGATTCAACGACGTGAGGTCGACCAGCACCATGTGGTTGTCGGTGCCGCCGGATATTAGTCGGAGGTCTCCCTCCTGAAGCGTATCTGCCAGAGCCCGCGCATTGGCGACGACCTCCCTCTGGTACGATGCGAACTCGGCCCCCGCTGCCTCACCGAAAGCGACGGCCTTCGCCGCAATCGTGTGCATCAGAGGACCGCCCTGCGCGTTGGGGAAAACGGCCCTGTCGACCGCCCGGCCGAGCTCCGACCTGGAGAGGATAAACCCTCCTCTGGGCCCTCTGAGAGTCTTGTGCGTGGTGGATGTCACAACGTCCGCGTGGGGAACGCATGACGGGTGTGCCCCTCCGGCGATGAGGCCGGCGATGTGGGCCATGTCCACCATAAGCTTGGCGCTCACCTCGTCGGCTATCTGACGGAAGCAGCTGAAGTCTATCGTCCTCGTGTAGGCCGTGGCGCCGGCGACGATCAACTTGGGTCGATGCTCTTTGGCAAGACGCTCGACCTCATCGAAGTCGATCAGCTCTAGCTCCCTATCGACGCCGTACGGGACGAACTCGTACAGCTTCGAGGAGAAGTTCACACGACTCCCGTGAGTCAGGTGTCCTCCGTGGTCCAAGCTCATCCCCATGACCGTATCGCCCGGTTGCAGGGTGGCGAAGTATGCCGCCATGTTGGCCTGCGCGCCGCTGTGTGGCTGAACGTTGGCGTGCTCGGCATCGAAGAGAGCCTTGGCTCTGTCTATCGCCAGACTCTCCGCAACGTCTACGAACTCGCATCCGCCGTAATAGCGTCGGCCTGGATAGCCCTCTGCGTACTTGTTGGTCATGATCGAGCCTTGGGCCTCGAGCACGGCCGGGCTGACGAAGTTCTCGGAGGCGATCAGATTGATATTGCGCCGTTGCCGCTCTGTCTCGCTGCGAAGAGCCGCCCACAACTCGGGGTCGTTCTCCATTAACATATTCATGCTGAACTCCAGCGACCTGCCGAATCGAGCAGTGGGGAGCGGTTTTTCTTCAAGACTCGTCCGACTCCTCTCTGTCTTCGCCAATCATTCCGGGCTGCGTGTCGATCTTGGCTCTGGCGGCCCTCTTCCCCTGGAAGCTTCGGTAGTATTTGCTCTTGTAGGTCTCGATCTGTCGATCCATCGCGTCTACCACGGCGTCGACCGCCGCGAACAGGTTGACCCCCTTGCCCTGACCTCTGAGCGCGCGCCCAGCTGTGTCTAGGGTCATCTGTATGACGATCCGTTCATCCTGAGACCGTGCTGAAGTCCGGGAGATGTCCAGTCTGGCGTCGGAGATGGTGTGGAGGTGGCGGTCGAGACGGTTTAGCTTCTTTTGAATGTAGCTCTCCGCCTGAGCGTTGAGATCTATCCCCTTGCTATATATCCTCGTATCCAAACGGTCTCCTCCTAGACTCAAATGGAGCGAACCCGTCCTTTAGTCGACATTCGGCCTGTAACTCATTCTAGGGGCTGGCGACGTTGCGCTTCAAGTACAGCCGGGAGGAGGCAACCGTTCGGATTTCGTGAGAGTGTGAAGTCGGTTCGTCCTGAGCTGCACCGCTTGGACTGCGCCGGATGTGCTGGTACCATAGACATCGCCACTCTCCAATGAAGTCAGGCCTTCTCACCACATACAAGGACCACCTACCGATTACCGAAGACACGCCTCTGTTCACCCTGGGTGAGGGAGACACGCCGTTGGTGAGGTCAAGGCGTATCGTATCCGAGGTGGGATGCGCCGAGCTATACTTCAAGCTCGAAGGGTGCAATCCCACCGGTTCCTTCAAAGACCGCGGGATGGTGGTCGCCGTTGCCAAGGCAATGGAGGCGGGCAGCACCGATATTCTTTGCGCTTCCACTGGCAACACGAGCGCCTCGGCGTCGGCGTACGGCGCATACTGCGGCTTGGCCACTACGGTCCTCGTGCCCAAGGGCGGGGTGGCCAGAGGAAAACTCGCTCAGGCTATGGCCTACGGCGCCCGGATCATGATCGTCGACGGCAGTTTCGACGAGACGCTGGATTTCGCCCGCCAGATCTGCGAACGCCGCTCGGCTGTTCTCGTAAATTCGCTCAATCCGCACAGGATACAGGGGCAGAAGACGGCTGCGTTCGAGATAGTCCGCGAGCTCGGCGGCGCGCCCGACTATCTGTGCATCCCGGTCGGCAACGCAGGTAACATCACTGCATACTGGCTCGGCTTTCGTGAGGCGGCCGAGCTGAAATGGGCCGACGCCAAACCCAAGATACTGGGATTTCAGGCTGAAGGAGCAGCACCCATCGTGAGAGGGGAGCCGGTCGAACACCCCGAGTCCGTAGCTTCCGCCCTGAGGGTGGGAAACCCTGCGAGGTGGAGAAGCGCTGTCTCCGCGCGGGACGAGTCCGGGGGTGTGATCGAAAGCGTCTCTGACGATGAGATACTGTCGGCATATCGGCTGATGGCTCAGGGCGAAGGGATCTTCTGCGAGCCCGCTTCCGCTGCCTGCGTAGCCGGTCTGCTGAGGCTGTCTAGAGAGTCATTGGATCTCAGTGACAAGAGGGTGGTCTGCGTCATCACCGGGAACGGACTCAAGGACCCGGACACCGCAGCGATGCTGGAACCGTCGTCGGTCGATGAGCACCCGGCCGAGCTGGCCGCTCTGGAGAGCGCACTGAGCGCTCCTTAAAGAGAATGAGGACGATGCGCTTTGGTTGACCGAGACAGGATAGAGAGGGCGATGGACGAGGTTATCGCCGCCATTGGAGATGACCTTGTGCAGATGCGTCTTGAGGAGACTCCGCGAAGAGTCGCCGATATGTACGCGGACCTCTTCTCAGGTCTGGATGTGGATCCGAAGGAGGTGCTCGACACCACTTTTGGCGAGGAGCACCGCGACATCGTGGTGCTGAAGGATGTACCGTTCTCTTCCATATGCGAGCACCACCTCCTTCCCTTTTTCGGTGTCGCCCATATCGGCTACGTGCCAAATGGACGAGTGGTCGGGGCGAGCAAGCTGGCAAGGGCGCTTGATATCCTCGCGAAACGGCCTCAGATGCAGGAGCGTCTGACCGACCAGCTGGTGGACGCGATATACGAAGCAGTTCATCCCCACGGTGTCGCGGCCATGCTGAAGGCTGAGCATATGTGCATGTCGCTCAGAGGTGTCAAAAAGGCTGGCAGCAGCATCGTGACGTCATCAAGCCGTGGAACCCTGAAGACTCAGGTCGGCGTCATGAACGCCTTTTTGACGATGGTGTCGGACTAGATATGCCCGCGACCGTAGAGACGACCGACTTCGATCAGATCGAAGAGCAGTGGGAAGAGCTGCTCCCCGTCTCGATCACCAACACCGTGTTCGTCACTCCATGGTGGCAGAGGATTTGGTGGGAGCACTTCGGGACAGACTCGCAGCTGCGAATTTTCGCCGTAAGGAACGGCGACAGACTGCTGGGGATTGCACCCATGAGACTGCGGGAAGGCGTGCTGTCCTTCCTGGGTGATACCGATCTGTTCGACTATCACGACTTCGTCGTCGTACGTGACTCTGCGGAGGCGTTCTACGAGGCTCTGTGCGACCATTTAGCAGGTGCGGACTGGCATACTATGCACCTGGGATCGCTGCCCGAGGGGTCGCCGACCTTGAGGTACATGATGAGGTTGGGTGGCGGGAACGGCCTGTCGGTAATCGTCTCGGATGAGGACAAGGCGCCTGTAGCGGAGCTGCCATCGTCATGGGGGGAGTACCTTGCAGGCCTTAAAAAACACGACAGGCACGAGCTCAGGCGTAAGTTACGCCGTCTGGAGAGGGCGGACAGGGCTCAGCAGTATACGTGCAACAGTGTAGGCGTGCTGGCCGACTCCATGGCCGATTTCTTCCGACTGTTGAGATCCAGCGGCCCTGACAAGGCGACGTTTCTCACCGGAGCACGGGAGCGGTTCTTTCTCGACGTCGCGTCTGAGCTGGCCTCCCGTGGGCACCTCAGACTGTACTTCCTGGAGGTTGGCGGACGCCGTGTCGCCTCCTGCATCTGCTTCGACTATGGCGGGGCTTATCTGCTGTATAATAGCGGCTACGATCCCGAATACGCCTCCCTCAGCGTAGGTCTCCTGAATAAGGCCCTGTGCATCCAGGAAGCTATCGAGCGGGGCAGGGTGCGTTTCGAGTTCCTCCGGGGCGCAGAACGCTACAAGTACAACCTAGGGGCGGTGGATCGGGTTGTGTACCGGATGGTAGCCCGGCGAGACTCAGCGCCCTGACTACAGAAACTCAGTTCATGCGTCCTAATGTCATCCTACGTCGGAACATGGACACTCTCGAATAGATAGTTTATGGATAGACTGGCTTTCGTAAGTTTTCACGGCTGTCCCGTGGCGCGCCTGGGCGAACGTGATTCCGGCGGAATGAACGTATACGTGCTCCAGGTCGCTAGGGAGCTGGCCCGCAAGGGACATCTTGTAGACGTGTACACGCGCTGTCACGATCCGAGCGACCCTCAAGTGGTCGACTTGGGCTACGGCGCACGGGTGATTCACCTCGAGGCGGGCCCCTACGACGGAACGAAGGCCACGCTGTATCAGTACATCCCCGAGTTCGTTGGCAACCTGCAGAGGTTCACACGGGTGGAAGGCGTTAGCTATGACCTTATCCACAGCCACTACTGGCTGTCCGGCCGAGTCGGGATGGCCCTCCGGTCTCAGTGGGATGTCCCGCACGTTACCACCTTCCACACCCTCGCCAGGACGAAGCTGAACGCGAGGGCGGGCGAGTCGGAGTCAGATCTACGCGTCCGGGTCGAGGAGACTATCATGGAGGAGGCTGACGCTATCGTAGTCTCCACCAACCAGGAAGCACAGGACCTCGCTCGGCTCTACGGCACGCCCGGGCACAACGTGTCGGTGGTGCCAGCGGGCGTCGACACTGAAGTGTTCCGTCCGTCCGACCGGTACGAGGCTCGAAGAGACCTCGGGCTGACGAGACAGAGCGTAGTCCTCTATGTCGGCCGTATCGAGCCGCTCAAGGGGCTCGATATATTGATAGGCGCGGTGGCCTGTATCGAAGACATCTCGGGCATCAGTCTGGTCGTCGTCGGTGGGTCTCCGGGCGCCGATGGCGAGATGGGAAGGCTGAAGGCTCTCAGCCATGAGCTCGGAATCGCGGACCGGGTTACCTTCACCGGAGCGGTGAGCCACACGGAGCTCCCCCAGTACTACAACGCTGCTGATGTCTTCGTACTCCCGTCGCACCACGAGAGCTTCGGTCTCGTGGCTCTCGAGGCGATGGCATGCGGGACACCGGTAGTGGCATCTAGAGTAGGCGGTCTTACCAGCTTCATCAGCGACGGATTAACCGGCTACCTGATTCCTTGGCGCTGCCCGGAGCCGTTCGCCCGTCGCATTGAGACACTCCTGTCGAATCCTATCTTGCGTAACACGATGGGGCAGGCGGCCAGGTCCAGAGCCATGGGCATGTCTTGGAGACGGGCCGCCGACCGGACGATGAACGTGTACGAGTCGGTCACAGCCCGATCGTTGGAGAGCGCAGCCGGGGACTAAAGCCGTGGACGGCTCACCTGACAGTCAGGACGGAGTGCACACCGGACCCGGACGTGCACGCAGAATACTCAAACGGATTGAGAGCCACGTGGCCAGGAGGATAGGCTCCGGCCTTCTCATCCTGATCCCGCTCATCGTCACTGCACTGATCATCAGGTTCATAATCGTCTCGGTAGACGAGGTATTTCGGGGCGAAGACGGCTTCTTCACCGGCTTGATCAAAGATACGCCGCTGGACTTTCCAGCGGTCGGGATCGTGTTCCTCGTGCTGGTGCTGTACCTCGTTGGGCTGCTGGTCTCCGGACGTGTGGGCAGCATGGTGCTTGCCGTGGAAGGCGCCGTTCTGACACGTATACCGGTCATCAAGTCTATCTACGGTGTGGTCAGGCAGATCACCGAAACGCTCTCATCTCCGTCGGATCAACACTTCAGCAGGGTCGTCTTTGTTGAATGGCCGCGCCCTGGCTGCAGGGCCCTTGGGTTTGTGACCGGACACTCTCACGCGGCTGTGGAAGAGGAGACGTTCTTGGTCGTATACATCCCTACGGTTCCTAATCCAACCTCGGGCAATCTCGCATTCGTACCGGAGAAGGATGTGATAGAGAGCAATATGACTGTGGAGGAGGCCATGAAGCTGGTCTTCTCCGGTGGGATAGTTCTCCCCAGCGCATTCACCAGGCGCAGCTGAGGTGGCGGCTGGCGGCTCGTCCCCTAGGCGCCGATTTTGCTTCATGCGGCTCCTACGGATAGCCGATTCTAAGCCCCAGTGTTCAGACGCTTCTCGTACCAGATACCCTGGCCTACCGAACGGAATCCGAGCCGCCGGTAGAGAGTAGTTGCAGGTGCGTTCTGTGAGTCGACCTCAAGCTCTATGGAGTCGACACCGTTCCCTTTCAGATGGGCCATTCCCGCGACGACGACTGCCCTTCCTAAGCCTCTGCTTCTGAAGTCCGGATGGACACCCGTCATCTCTATCCAGCCCACGGCTCCGTCTTCTGGGCACGTTCTCGTGGTCCAGTTGTAACCTGCCAGCCTTCCTTCTCCGGTGATGAGGATGATCCCATCTGGATGACATCGACTGGATCTGGCTCGCGCGCTAATCTCCTCCACTGTGTTGGGACAGAACCCCCAGCTGCCGTTGAAGGTGGCGTTCTGCAGGTCGGTGAGCGCCTGCTCGTCTATCCCGTATCTGAAGGCGCGTAACGCGAAGCCCTCCGGGACGTCCACAGTTGGCGTACTCTCTCCCTCCCATCTCATCTTGCAATACCGTCTTACCGGTCGGAATCCGTTGGATTCCAGCAGATGTTTCGCGCCGACGCTGCCATCCGGCGCTTCGATGTGCAGCACCTTGGCATCGAGTGACGAGGCGTACGCCGTCACCCGCGTGAGCAGGCTTCTGCCTATCCCTTCTCTCCGTCTATCCTCCAGCACGCCTCCGTTGGCCACGGTACGTCCGATCCGAAGCTCTCGCGCGACGATGGCGAAGCCGACCGGTACGTTCTCACTCACCGCCACGATACAGTCTTTTTCGGGATCGCAGGAGGGTTGCGACAGCAGCTCTCGCATCTCCACACTACTTAGTGCTCTGTCGGATCCCGAAACGCCTGAGACTTCGTTATGAAGGTTCGTTAGCGAGTCTAGATCCTGCCAGCTGAATCCTCTGATCGCCACACCCAACGGTATGATGCTCCTCCGGTTTGACGCATAGCGGTGCCCGTTGTAAGGGATGCTGTGCAGGCTGATTCTAACAGAGGGAGGACTCTGATGCGGACGGTGTGCGAGGCCCTATCCGGTACTTGGGAGGAGTGGCCGAACACGCTCCCACACAATCTCTCCGATCTCCTCTGCGGGCCTCGTCGCGTCGATCACCACCCACCTGGTAGGGTCAGCCTCGGCGAGACCGCGATATCCGTCGCGAACATTACGATGGAAGGTCAGGGCTTCCTGCTCGAACTGTGCGCCCTCATCCTCTCGGCGCACCTGCGAGGGTGTCGACCAACGATCCAGGGGTAGATTGAGCTGGATGGCCCCCACTCTTTCGAGACCGGTCTCGGGCTCGCAGTCCAAGAGGAAGGTCAGATCGGGACGCAACCCCTGGGTTGCCGCCCTGTCGACCCGGTATATCAGGTCCATGGGCATGCCCCTGCCGTGACCCTGATAGGCGTATGTGGAGTCGGTGTGCCGATCGGCAATCACGATGCCATGGGACTTGGAAAGGACAGGCCTGATTACCTTTGCTACCAGCTCCGCGCGCGCCGCGGCGAACAGAAACAACTCCGCCTCGTCCGTTAGGCCTCCGCGCTTGAGCCATTCCCGGACGTGCCATCCGAACTCGGTCGAGCCCGGTTCTCTGACCGCTATGTGGTCCACGCCAGCCTCTTTCAGACGCTTCACGAGCATCTCCACCTGCGTTGTCTTCCCGCTGCCTTCGCCACCTTCAAACGTCATGAACAGAGACAACCGGCCACCCCTCCGGCTGGGTTCTCACACGAGACTCCGCAAGTCATCTCTGGAAGATCACGACGTGACGTCCGCCGTCTCTGCCCGTGCTGGAGGAGGCCAAGCCATACTTCTTGGCGATCTCGTGCTGGAGATGTCGCACGTAGGCACTCTGCGGCGTCAACGCGATCTCACGTTCGCCGCGGTCGACACGCGTCGCCGCCGCTTCGGCCTCCTGTACACCCCTGTCGACGTTTTCGCGTGACTTGTGGTGATTTCGCCTGCGTCCCATGGCGCGAATGAACTGCTCTATCTGAGTCGTCGTGTTGCGTCTCAGCACGTAGACCGGCTTACCCTGCTCCTCGGCCGATCTGAGCGCCTGAGTACGTCTACGATAGTAGCTCTTGGTGGTCAGAAGGATGTCCGCGTCCCTCATGTCGGCCACCAGCTCCACACGGGCGTTGGCGCTCTGGATCACCTGTTGGATCTTCCCTTTGTTGACTCCGTAAGGCAGGATCCTCTGTGCTGGCTGTGCGTCCGCCTGCATACCGTCTGATGTGTCGTCCGGTCCGGGCGCCACGCGGTCGATCGGAGCGGGCACGGCGACCGGCCGTGTCTCGACATTACGCGTATTGCCATCATCGTCGATTGTGCGGACCAACGGGGTTATGGGGAAGCCCCTGAGAATACGGTCTACGACTTCGCTGACGTCGGGGTGGATGGCTACGCGGTTCCATCCCTGGATCTCAACCAAGACATCAAAGGTCGGAGGACCCCGTCTCTCCTGCACGGTCTTCTGAGTCCGGCGCCGACGCGCCTCCTCATCCCCCAAGGTGACTGTGTGAACGCCGCCAACTAGGTCTGACAGTGTGGGATTGGCCAGCAGGTTGTCGAGCGTGTTCCCGTGTGCGGTAGCCACGAGCTGGACACCACGTTCGGCGATTGTGCGCGCTGCATTGGCATCGAGCTCCGTACCTATCTCGTCTACGATGATCACTTCAGGCATATGGTTTTCGACGGCCTCTATCATGACCGAATGCTGGAGCGCTGGCTCCGGTACCTGCATCCGCCGTGCGCGTCCGATACCGGCGTGAGGGATATCTCCGTCGCCCGCTATCTCATTCGATGTGTCGACAACGATGACCCTCTTATCTGCATCGTCGGCGAGCACCCTTGCCGACTCCCGGAGCATCGTCGTCTTGCCGACACCGGGCTTGCCGACCAGCAAGATGCTCTTCCCTGTGGAGAGAAGGTCTTGGATGATGCGCGTCGTGCCATACACCGCCCGGCCAACGCGCAGCGTCAGCCCAACGACCTTGCCTGATCGGTTGCGTATCGCTGAGACCCGGTGCAGCGTGCGTTCTATACCGGCTCGGTTGTCCTTGCCGAAATCGCCGACTCGGTCGATAACATACTGCAGATCGTCGTATACGATCTCGACCGGGTGCAACACCACCGTCTCTTCAAGAAAGCGGGCCTCGGAAGGCCGACCCAGATCCAGCACGACCTCCAAGAGCCTCTCCATGTCAGCGCCGTCCAGACCAGCGCCGATGCGACGCGGAAGCCGGTCGACGAGTGGCTCGATATCGTCATCGAGGCGTGGCGAGGCGTCTGACGGGCCTATGCGCCTTACGGTGACCGGGGTATCTCTAGGAGGCGTCTTCGACAATCTTTACGAAAAGCTCGTGAACTCGAGTGTCGTCCGTCAACTCGGGGTGGAAGGAGGTTCCCAGCAGGTTGCCCTGTCTGACAGCTATAGGGCGATCGTCCGGCAGACGGGCCAAGACCCTGACGTCTGCGCCGACCGAATTTACAACAGGAGCCCGGATGAACACGCATCGGAAGGGAGGACCCTCGATGCCGCCGATCTGCAGGTCAATCTCAAAGCTGTCTACCTGACGGCCGAAGGCGTTCCGGCTCACGTTGATGTCCATCAGGTGGAGCGGCTTAGGACGGTGATTGGTAAGCTCGTCTGCGATGACGATCATTCCGGCGCAGGTCCCCCACACCGGCAGACCGGACTCGACCTTCTCGGTCAGTTTGGTTCTGAAGCCGTAGATGTCGATCAACTGGACGATCGTCGTGCTCTCACCTCCGGGTATGATCAGCCCGTCTACTTCATCAAGCTGACCCGGCATGCGTATCTCGCGCGACGGAACGCCAAGCCTCTCGAGAGTCTGGATGTGCTCCAGGAAGTCCCCCTGAATGGCAAGGACCCCTAAAGTCACCAAATCACCATCCCCGCTGAGCCAGCTGCTCCTCGATGGGCATGGTCCGAACGTCGAGTCCTGGCATAGACTCACCGAGACCTCTTGAGACGTCGGCCAGTACCGCCGGGTCTCTAAAGTGAGTTGTAGCCTTGACGATGGCCTGAGCCATCAGATCAGGATTCTGAGACTTGAATATCCCCGAACCGACGAATACGCCGTCTACTCCGAGCTGCATCATCAGGGCTGCGTCTGCCGGGGAGGCGATGCCTCCAGCTGCGAAGTTGACTACCGGGAGCTTGCCCGTCTCGTGTACCTCTTTGACCAGCTCGAAGGGAGCCTTCAGATCCCGGGCCGTCGCCATCAGCTCGTCCTCATTCATCCCTTGGATGCGGCGTATATCGCCCATGACGGCTCTTGCATGCCGAACGGCCTCGACGACGTTTCCGGTGCCTGCCTCGCCCTTGGTGCGCATCATCGCTGCGCCCTCGCCGATACGCCGCAGCGCCTCCCCGAGGTCGCGGCATCCGCATACGAACGGCACCTTGAAGTCGTGCTTGTACACATGGTTGGACTCGTCGGCAGGGGTCAGCACCTCCGACTCGTCGATGTAGTCGACGCCGAGACCCTCCAGGATCTGCGCCTCTACGAAGTGGCCGATCCTCGACTTGGCCATCACGGGAATGGTGACCGCGTTCATTATCTCTTCAATCTTGGTCGGGTCTGCCATACGCGCGACGCCGCCCGCGGCCCGTATATCCGACGGGACTCGCTCAAGTGCCATCACGGCGCACGCGCCAGCGTCCTCGGCGATCTTGGCCTGCTCGGCGGTGACGACATCCATGATGACGCCGCCCTTGAGCATCTGGGCAAGGCCGGCCTTTACCCGCCATGTCCCCGTCTCAGTGGTCATGTCAACAGCCATCTACACGCCTCCGTCGCGCCTGAAGCTCAATCCTAGTCTTTCGCGCCAATTATACTCTTGCCGCATCAAGCTTGGCAATCGCACAGCCGGTCATCCACGCTAGAGACCCTTGGCCGCAACGAACGCGGCCAGGTCGGCCGTCCGGCAGCTGTATCCCCACTCGTTGTCGTACCAGCCGACGACCTTCACCAGGTTGTCTCCCAGTGACATTGTGGAGAGGCCGTCTATGATGCAGCTGTGCGGGTCGTGATTGTAGTCGGCGCTGACCAGAGGCTTGTCACTGTAGTCTAAGATGCCCTTCATGCTCTCGTCCGTGGCCTGTAGATAGGCGGAGTTGATATCGTCGGCCGACGCTCCCTTCTTGATCGTCGCTACAAAATCGGTCACCGACACGGTCGAGGTCGGCACGCGGAAGGCCATCCCATGAATCTTCCCGTTGAGCTCGGGGAGGACGAGCCCCACCGCTCTGGCTGCGCCAGTCGTGGTCGGTATGATGTTCATCGCGGCAGCACGGGCGCGGCGCAGGTCTTCATGCACCTGGTCGAGAATCTTCTGGTCATTAGTGTAGGAGTGGATCGTGCTCATCAGCCCGCGCTCCACACCGAAGTTATCGTTCAGCACCTTCACCATCGTCGCAATGCAGTTCGTCGTGCAGGATGCATTGGAGAGAATGTGATGACGCTCTGGGTCGTACTCGTCTTCATTGACTCCGAGCACCAGCGTGACGTCCTCTCCCTTCGCCGGCGCCGAGATGATGACCTTCTTTGCTCCCGCCTCGATGTGGCCGGCTGCAGCCCCTGCCTCGGTGAAAAACCCGGTCGACTCGACTACCACGTCGACATCGAGCTGACCCCAGGAGAGGTTGGCGGGAGTGCGGTCGGACAGTACCCTGATCTCGTGGTCGTCTATGACGATGCTTTGCTCTCTCGCCTCAACGGTTCCCGGATAGATCCCGTAGTTCGTGTCGTATTTGAACAGGTGGGCGTTTGTCTCCGTGTCTCCGAGATCGTTTACGGCGACAATCTCCAGATCTGTCGGATGACGCTCGATAGCAGCTCGGACTACCTGCCTTCCGATACGACCGAAACCGTTGATACCGATGCGAGTCGCCATTCACTCCCTCCTCGACTAGTGCTTTGACAGACGGTCCGGTGACTGTCGGCCATTATACGCGGTCGAAGCGCCGCCACAAGTGGCAGGCATCTACACCGAGCAAACCCTGGCTAGGCGGGTAGCGCGTCGTACGTCTCAAGGCCGGCGAAGCGGACGGCTCCGGCGACCTCTTCCTCTATCCGCAGGAGCCTGTTGTACTTGGAGGTGCGCTCACCGCGGGCCGGAGCTCCGGCCTTGATCTGTCCCACCCCGGTCGCGACTGCGAGGTCGGCGATCGTCGTGTCCTCCGTCTCGCCCGACCGGTGGCTGATCACTATTCCCCATCCGGCCTTCCGCGCCACTGCTATCGCCTCCATAGTCTCTGAGACGGTGCCGATCTGATTGGGCTTGATCAGCACGGCATTGCTCGCCCGCAGCTCTATGCCCTTGCGGATACGACCCGGATTCGTGGTGTAGAGATCATCGCCGACAAGCTGGAGACGGTCTCCCAGGCGCTCCGTTGCCAGAGTCCAGTTGACCCAGTCCTCTTCGGCCAGGCCGTCCTCAATGCTCACCAGCGGGTACTCGGACGCCCACCGCTCGTAGGTCTCGATCATCTCCTGGGCCGTCGCAACGGCGCCTTCCGTCGAGAGATCATAGCGACCGTCCGAGTTGTAAAGCTCGGTGGCGGCGACGTCCAGTCCTATGAAGCAGTGTGTGCCGGGCCTGTATCCAGCCATCTCTATCGCCGTCACCACAAGCTCTACTGCGTCGCGATTGGATGACAGCGACGGTGCGAAGCCTCCTTCGTCTCCGACGTTGGCGCCGAGGCCTCGTGAAACTATAAGCTGCCTTAAGGAGGCGTACACTTCGGCTCCTGCCCTGAGAGCGGATCGAAAGCTGTCGAATCCGGCGGGTATGACCATGAACTCTTGAAAATCGATCGAGTCCTGCGCGTGTATGCCTCCGTTGACTATGTTGAGCATCGGCACCGGTAGCAGAGGACACACGTCCGCTTGCTGCAGATACCGGTAGAGTGGCAGCCCCGAGCTTCTGGCAGCGGCGCGGGCGACCGCCATCGATACGCCCAGCACAGCGTTTGCCCCTAGAGTTCGCTTGTCGGGCGTAGAGTCAAGCTCATTCAACACCGAATCGATGCCGCTCTGGTCGAGGGCGGAACATCCTACGATCTTCGGCGCAATGCGGTCACACACGTTCCCGACCGCCGTCATCACGCCGCGGCCTTGAAATCTGTTCGAGTCGCGGTCTCTCAGCTCGAACGCCTCGGTAGCTCCCGTACTGGCGCCCGACGGCACCGCGGCACGTCCAAGCGCCCCGTCCGACAGCACCACGTCCACCTCCACCGTCGGAGAGCCGCGGGAGTCCAGTATCTCTCTCGCAGTGATGCTACTGACTACGGCCACTGTTGATGTCTCTCGATACGATCGTCCAGTCCAACCGAGCAATCACGAGTGCCTTCCGTCCCTGCCGGATTATAGCATTGAGAAGGCCCTACTCATTCATTTAAGCTGCCGTGGTAAGGTTAGCGGATTACGGCCGAGGTGAAATGCGCTTGCGAGAGACCATCCTCATCACCGGTGCCTCGTCGGGCATAGGCAGGGCCACGGCGATCTATCAGGCGGAGAAGGGATATCGGGTCATAGGCGCCAGCCGGTCGAGGAGTCGCTTGGGCGAGATCGACGCTGCCGCGGCCCGTGGACTGCCAATATCAGGCGTCGAGATCGACATCAACTGTGACGAGTCGGTATCCGATGCGGTGGGAGCGGTCCTCGCCGAACACGGTAGGATTGACGTGCTTGTGAATAACGCCGGCTACGGCCTCTGGGGCCCCATCGAGCGGCTGACCCTTCACGAGGTCAAAGCGCAGTTTGAGACCAACCTCTTCGCCATGCTGAGGATGACTAGGGCGGTGGCGCCGGGCATGATGGACCGCGGCTATGGCAAGATCATCAATATGAGCTCCGTCGAGGGCAGGCTGGCGACTCCCTACAACGGCGCATACGCCTCGTCGAAGTTTGCGCTGGAAGGCATGAGCGAGGCGCTCCGCGCGGAGATGAGGCCGTTTGGTGTCTTCGTTGCAGTCGTCGAGCCGGGACTGTTCCGGACCGATTTCCAACAGAATCAGGTCGTCGGACGGGAGGTGGAGGAGGGAGCGGGGAGTGAGCGGTTCGCTCCACACCTAGCGCGCTACCGCGCGAAGCACAGGAGATTCGAGCGTTTCGCGTCCGATCCGGTGGCCGTTGCTAAGGTGGTCCACAGAGTCGTCCGCTCGCGTCGGCCGGCCTTCCGTCACCCGGTCGGCCTCGACGCCAGGCTGGGGATGCTGGGAGCTAGGCTCCTGCCGGAGCGACTGTTTCAGGCGCTTGTCAGCAGGGCGACCATGTAGAATCGAACAACACTGGAGCCTCAGAATGCACGTGGGAGTCTGCAGAGTCACACTTCGTTTGCCGGGAAACCACAGCCTCAAGGGAAAGCGCAGGCTCATCAACTCCCTCTCCTCCCGTCTCAGACAGCGATTCAACGTCTCGGTCGCGGAGGTCGGGGACAACGAGCTTTGGCAGCTTGCCGCCATCGGAATCAGCTGCGTGAGCAACAGATCCAGACATGTCGACGAGATGCTCGAGAAGGTACTGGCTCATGTGGAGCAACGCGGTGAAGGTCTGGAGATCATCGACCTAGAGCGAGAGACGATGGGGTTCTAAGAGCGGCCGCGGCCGCCTCCGCCCCGACGCCTCAGTCTATACTGTCGCGCGAGGTCGTTGACACCTCTTTTCCGCTATGCTAGCTTTGCCCCATCCATTAAACGAGGCGTAGGCCGGATCGTCGGTCGTCGTCGAGGAGGAGACGTATGGCAGGAGAGGGCAAGCTGGACCTGGAGATAACCTACTGCGTTCCCTGAGGATACCACGCTGTGGCGGCCTGGATGGCCACCGAATTCTACTCCGTAGGCGGCGGGGACATAGCGATCACCGTGACACCCGGCGTAGCCGGGATCCTCACGGTCACCGTAGACGGCGAGACGATCTACGACAAAACTCAGGAGGGGGGCCAGACACCTCACCTGAATAGAGTCAAAGAGTTGAAGGCGATCGTCAGTGAGCGGCTGTCCGCCGTGGCCGCCGCCGCAGACGACTAGCAGATCCTGTTACTTAGATGCCGCCGAAAGCCCCGGACGACTCCCGGGGCTTTCGCTTATCCGGTGTTGACACACGATGGCACAAGCCCTTGATGGCGTATCCGTAGTCGACCTCACAGAAGGGGTGGCCGGGGCGATTGCGACGATGCTCCTGGCCGATCATGGCGCACAAGTCATCCGCGTCGATCCTCCGGGGGCGATCGACACGCGGCAGGAGCCCGCGTATGCCGTGTGGGACAGGGGAAAGAAGAGCGTCTTCCTGGACCTCTCCTCGGACCTGAGCTGCTTCCACAGTCTGGTCCGATCGGCGGATGTGTTCATCGAAAGCTGTCCGCCCTCATCGCCCCTACAGTCCGTAGTGGGCTACGAGACCCTCTCGCAGATCAACCCTAGGCTGGTTCATACGTCGATCACCGCCTATGGCAGAGACGGACCTCTCAAAGACGAGCCCGCGATAGACGACCTCGTAGTCGCTCGGGTAGGGATTCTGGCCACTACGCCGACCTTTCGTCCAGGTCCTCCGCATCTGATCCACCCCATCGCGAGTGTCGGCGCCGCGCTGTTGGCGTCGATTGGCACGGTCGCCGCCCTCTTCGCCAGGGAGCGCAACGGTGCGGGCAGAAAGGTCGATACCTCCCTGATGGCCGGAGCCCTACTCTACTCGCCTAAGATGGCTTCGGAGAACAAGACTCACGCCCGTTATGTGGGCCAGCCCACAGGAGGCGGTCCGTTCTATAGCGTCATGGAGTGCTCCGACGGTCGCTGGATACAGTTCGGCTGCGTCCATCAGGGATTCATAGACATCGCCGCCGACGTGATGGGCCTGTCGGAGACGCTTGAAGAGCCCAGGTACGGGAGAGGCAGGAACCCCGAGACCGAGGATGACCGACAAGAGCTGTACGACATAGTGGCGAATGTCGTCAGACGGAGACCGTATGAAGAGTGGGCGGAGATGTTCGAGAGAGCCGACGTGCCTTACGCGTTGGCCTGTGACATCCAGGAGGCTTTCGGCAATCCCCAGGTGCTCGCCAACGGTATGGTCTGCGAGCTGGACGACCCCGTAGTCGGCACGATGACCCAGATGGGTGTGCCGGTCCATCTCTCCGACACGCCGGGCGCGGTCGCGGGGCCCAGGCCGTCGCCGGGGGAGAACACGTCGGACCTGCTCGCCGACCTGCAAGCGGCTCCCGCTGGTGAGAACACCGACAACCCGGCTGGACGAGACGCCCTCCTGCCGCCGCCGCTGCAGGGCGTCAAGGTACTGGAGTTCACCAACGTGCTGGCAGGGCCGACTGTCGGCAAGCTCTGGTCGGACATGGGAGCCGACGTCATCAAGCTCGAACCGCCGCGCGGCGACATCTCCCGCCCCGGAATGAATATCGGATTCGCCTATCTGAACTCCAACAAACGTTCCATATCGGTCGACGCCAAGACCCCCGAGGGCAGGGAGATCACCCAGAGGCTGGCCGCGCAGGCCGACATTCTCCTGGCAAACATGCGGCCGGGGGCCGCCGAGAGAGTGGGTGTTGGAACGGAGGCGCTGAAGAGGCTGAACCCGGACATTATTGAGACCCACGTCACGGCGTTCGGCTGGGACGGCCCCTACGCCCACCGTGCGGGCGTAGATCCGCTGGCTCAGGCCTGGATTGGCATGCAGCGGGCGCAGGGAGGCCCCCACAATCCGCCGGTCTTCCTCGGCGGACTCGCCCCCACCGACTATACCGGCGGCGCGCTTGGCGCCCTGGGCGGACTGCTCGCCCTCTTCGCAAGAGAGCGGACGGGCAGGGGACAGCGGGCGAACGCCAATCTCCTCGACGCGGCCATCCTGCTGAGCTCCGATGCCTTCGTTCGGTACGACGGCAAGCCCCCACGCCGTATCGCCGACAGGGGTCAGTACGGTCTGGACGCGCTGCATAGGCTCTACGAGACCTCGGAGGGCTGGCTGTATCTCGCTGCCGATGATCCGCACCACTGGCCGGCCTTGTGCAGGACGCTTGACCGGGAGGACCTGAAGGACGACCCCCGGTTCGCCTCTGACGTCGACCGGCGCGCGAACGACGACGCCTTGGCCGGGGAGCTATCAGAGAGCTTCCGTAGCGCTCCGCGAGACATTTGGATCGACCGGCTTGGCAATGCCGGCGTTCCAATCGCTCCGGTCGTGGAGCGGTACAACGTCAGCTTCTTCGACGACGCCCAGGCTCTCGACAACGACATGATCGGCTCGTGGGACCACTCGGTGATGGGAGAGACGCGCTGCATGCGCAACCTCGTCAGCTTCGGACGGACCTCCCAGGCTCCCGCGTGTCCGACCCCGCTGCTTGGCGAGCACACGCGCGAGGTGCTGGAAGAGATTGAGTACGAACCGTCGGCTATAGACAGTCTGTTCGAGGCGGGCGTGGTCAGGACAAGGACCGCGGTAGAGGAGGCGCAGGACTCGTAAGACGGGCTCCTACACCCCTGTCCGTATACTCGCTGGCGGACTCTGAACAGTTACCTCATCTTCGTTTGCCTTGACACTCCGATTTACGGCGGATAACAATTGTCGACGCAATTCGGCGCGGCCTCCAACCGGCAAGGAAACCGATGGATCGGGCGCTGGACGGAATCACCGTTCTGGACTTGACGGACGGCATGGCTGGCCCGATGGCCACCATGTTTCTGTGCGACAACGGCGCGAGAGTCATCCGCGTGGACGGCCCCGCGAGCGCCGACCGTAGTGCTGACGCCTATGCGGTCTGGGACCGTGGGAAGCTGAGCATCTCCCTCGACCTCTCGGCCGGACCCGAATCCGACGATATCGCTACCTTCCGCAAGCTCGTGGCCTCCGCCGACGTGGTCGTGGAGTCGCTCCTCCCCTCTTCGACTCTTCAGTCAGTCGTCTCATATAGGGCCCTGTCCCCCATCAATCCTCGGCTCGTCCACTGTTCTATCACCGCCTACGGGAGCACCGGTCCTCTGAAAGATGAGCCGCCGGATGATGACCTTGTGATGGCCCGCACCGGCATCCTGGCCAACCAACCGGGCCTTCGTCCGGGGCCTTCACACGTCATTCACCCGGTACCGAGTGTTGGCGCCGCGCTGCTGGCCGCTCAGGGCGTCGTTGCCTCCCTCTTCGCCCGCGAGGCGGACGGCTGGGGCCGAAAGGTCGAGACCTCGCTCATGGCCGGCGCGCTGATGTTCTACCCTAAGGTCATCGGCGAAGTCTTTACCGAGACCCCAAAACAGGTCAAGCCGGGAGGCGACGCTCCCTTCTACAGTATATTCGAGTGCGCGGACGGCCGCTGGGTACAGCTGGGGTGTGTCCGGAAGGGGTTCGTGGACGCTGCCGCTTCGGTGTTGGGCATCTCATCTGTGATGAGGGAGCCGAGATTCGGGGACGGCATTCGCACCATGGCCGACGAGGAGGCGCGTGAGGAGCTCTACGGCATCGTGGCCGACGCGATCAAGAGAAGACCGGCGGATGAGTGGGCCCGGCTGTTCGAAGAGGCCGATGTGCCTTACGCACTCGGACGGACTATCGACGAGGCCTTGGACGACCCCCAGGTGCATTTCAACGAGATGCTCATCGATCTGGACGATCCCTGCTTGGGGAGTATCTCTCAGATGGGCGTGCCGATCCAGCTGTCCGAGACCCCCGGCGCGATCAGTGCTCCGAGGCCGACACCTGGCCAGCACACCGAAGAGATCATCTCCAGCCTGCCGGCGTCGGATCCGGACGCTGCTCGAAGCGGGCCGGACGGCGACGGCCCGATGGAGCCTCCGCTCAGCGGTATCAGAGTGCTCGAAATGAGCAACCTGATCGCCGGGCCGACGGCCGGAAAGCTCCTGGCGGACCTGGGTGCCGAGGTGACCAAGCTCGAACCTCCCCAGGGCGACATCTCCCGTGGTCTCGGCCGCTCCTACTTCGTCTACCTCAATAACAATAAGCGCTCCGTATGCTTCAACACCCGCACTTCTGAGGGTAGAGAGGTCGTGCAGCGGCTCGCCGCCGACTCAGATATCCTGCTCGCCAACCTGCGTCCAGGGGCGACCGATCGCATGGGCATAGGGGCCGACGCGCTGGTCACCCTCAATCCGAACGCGATAGAAGCCCATGTCACCGGGTACGGCTGGAGTGGGCCGTATGCTCATCGACCTGGTATGGACCCGGTTGCGACCGCATGGATGGGGCTTCAGATGGCCCAGGGGGGTGCAAGCAACAGACCGGTATTCCTCGGCCAGCTCGCCGTCTCCGACTTCGCCGCCGGGGCGATGGGCACTCTCGGAGCGATCATCGTGCTATTCGTCCGGCGGCGTATGGGAAGACCGCAGACCGTCAACACCAACCTTCTAAACGGCGGCATCATACTCAGCTCAGAGCACTTCTGTAGATACGATTCCAAGCCGCCTCGTCCACTAGCCGACGATAGGCTCTACGGCATGAATGCCCTTCATCGCCTCTATGAGACACGGGACGGATGGATATACCTGGCTGCGCAGACGGAAGACGATTGGAGCTCTCTCTGCGATGCTCTTGGTGCCGAGCGGCTGAGCGCCGACAGACGGTTCATGAGCGTCCACGCCAGACGCCGCCACGATGCCGAGCTCGCTGGCGAGCTGTCCCGCCTCTTCGTGACCAGAGACTCGACGAGTTGGATCGAACGACTGTGCCGAGCGGGCATTGCGTCTTCCCCCGTGAACGAGGGCGGCGACTGGTTCTTCGACGAGCCCCACTATGCCGAAGAGAATCTGATATGTGAGCAACAACACCCCGTCATAGGGTGGGTGAAGCTTTCCCACAATCTCGTCAGGCTCGCGAACACGTCGCAGGTGGAGACCAGACCCACACCCCTTCTCGGCCAGCACGGAAGGCAGGCGCTGAACGAGCTCGGCTATTCAACTGAACAGGTCCATCGTCTTTACGAAGACGGAGTCGCCAAGACCGAGGAGGCGAAAGACGTCAGGATAGAGGAGTGAGACAGGCTCCTCGCACTCGGTCATCGGGACATGCAGCGGCCTGATCCGAACGCAGTCCGGTTTGCGCTGGTCGCCGTCGGGTTCGTCTTCGCGGCCATCAGCCAGGTCCTGGTTGATGCCGATAGTCTCAGGTGGTCGATCACGCCATTCCTGGTCGCAGCCTTCGCTGTGGCGTTGGCCGTCGCAAAAACGTCGAACCGCGGATCAGATCCGGCACCCGTAGAGTCAGACTCCGATTCGCCTGCCGAACCGTCGCGGGAGAGGGCGTTGGGTCTCGTCTGTCTGTCGACGAGTCTGGGTCTTCTTGCGCTGTCTCTCTGGAGGTTCGCCGCCGGGCCGCCGTACACCCTGGCCTGGTACCTGTTCGGTATCTCCGTCATCCTACTGCTCTTGGGGCTGTCAACCTTAGAGCTCTTCTGGACACGCCTGGCTCGGCGTGCTGCCGATCGCGAGCCGCTGTCGTTCGACCTGCGCGCGTCTCTACCTTGGCTCGGCCTCGCCGCCGTGCTGCTGCTTGGCCTGCTCGTGCGTCTCCACGATCTGACCGACATTCCACCCGGCATGTGGCACGATGAGGCGGACAATCTCATCGAAGCCTGGCACATCCAAGCCGATCCTGGACGAACACCTGTGTTCGTTCCTAGTACGAATCTCCCGAGCATGTTCCTGCTCCCTATCGCTGCGGTAGAGGACCTGACGGGAGTCTCAATAGGGGCGGGTAGGGTGGTGAGCGCCGCATTCGGGCTCGCCGGAATAGCTGCAGTCTTCCTTCTCGCACGTCTGATCGCAGGCCCCTTCGTTGCTGTGGCCGCGGCGTTTCTCACTGCTGTGATGAGATGGGACATCATATGGAGCCGGATAGGGATGCATGGCATCACTGCTCCGTTTTTCGCCGCCCTGTCCGCTTGGCTGCTCCTGAGAGCCCTCCGGCACGGACGCATGTCGGACTATGGCTTCGCCGGCGCGGCGCTTGGGCTGAGCATGTGGTTCTACGCGCCGCTCCGTCTCTTTCCACTCGTGATCGGGGCGATGATTCTGCACCATATAGTATCGAAGCGGCCATCCATACGGTCCTTCGTCCTCCGGATCTGCCTCATGGCGGCCGTCGCGCTGGTGGTGGCTGCGCCGGTCATCCAGTACGCTGCCACCGACACCGAGCAGTTCTTCTCCCGGACCCGGGAGACGTCGGTCTTTTCGAATATGTCGACGTGGGACGCCTTCAACGCTCTCGTCCGAAGCGTGGACGACCACGCCTTGATGCTCACCCACAGCGGCGACGCCAATCCCCGCCACAACATTCCATCGGAGCCGATGCTAGACTTCTGGTCATCCGTGCTGCTCATGCTGGGCTTGGCGGCGGCGCTGGCTAGATGGAGAGACGTCGGTGTCACGTCTCTCGTGCTGTGGCTCCCGGTGATGGCGCTGCCCGCGATGCTCACACTACCGTCTGAGGCGCCGCAGTCACTCCGCGCGATCGGAATGCTCCCCGCAGTTGCCGCCTTGGCCGCTCTGGGTCTCGGGACTCTATGGACCGCGGGCCGCTCGGCGCCATGGCCCGCCGTGCGCAGGGCCACTCCGGTCGTTGTGGTCGTGCTGCTGGCCGGGATTGCTTACCAGAATATCGATGCCTACTTTGGGCGTCAGGCGAACCATCCGGCGGTCTACGCCTCCTTTACGACCGACCAGACACTCATAGCCAGAGACATGAGGGGCCAGCTTTCACAGGGTTACACACTCCTGACGTCGAGACAGTTTCTCTACGGACGAACCCTGTCTGTAGTAGGTGACAGCCCGGCCTACGATGCCATTCGAGCGCCGACAGGCGTCCCGATTGACCCCGCAGACGTTGCGCGCGGCGCCGCGATATACCTTGAACCCCGTGAGCGTAGCGTCTTCGATCTCCTGCGGGTGTACTACCCGGACGGCGTCTTTCGGGAGATCAGACCGCCGACTGGTGGGGACCCGCTCTACTACTCGGCATATATCACTAGGAAGCAGCTGGAGGCGCGCACGGGGCTGGACGTCCTCTACGAGCTCGCGGACGGCACTATCCGAGAGGTCCGGATAGCCTTGACGGAGTCCCTCTGGCCGCTCCTTTCAGCCCTGGAAGAGATGCCCGTGAGATTCGAATGGAAGGGCGCGCTGCATTTCAGAGAGCCGGGCGAATATGAGCTGTCGCTTGAGGGATCGACCGGAGTCGAAGTGACCCTCGACGGTAGAACGCTGCTGTCAGACGATCGGAGGAGGGCAGCTATCAAGCCCGCAGTCGGGCTGCACGCCATCAGCTTGCGCGGCCCCGTCAATGACAGCGCCGGCTTCATCCGGCTGCTGTGGAAGCCTCCCGGAGGCGAGCTACAGCCGATACGGGCTGGCCTATACCGCGGCTCGGTGCGTCCGGTCGGGCTCTCAGGCCGTTTTTTCGATTCAGGTATGGAGGATGGCGCTCCCGACGCCGTCCGGGTCACGCCGGCGATGTATCCCTTCTACTACGATCCCGTCGTCCCGGAGCCCTACCTTGCGGTGTGGGATGGGACGATCCATGTCGAGGTCGGCGGAGCCTACACATTCGACGTAACCGGGGAAGGGACGGTGCGTCTGCTGATCGACGGAGAGCGGGCGGCACAGTGGCCCTCTTCCCCGGAGGCTTCTTCGACTGCGGCCGTCACCCTCGGGCCGGGAGACCACCGGATCCGAGTCGAGTACGAGTCGTCTGCGCCCCCGTCCCAGTTTGCCGTTTCCTGGGCACCACCCGGACGGGTGCTGGAGCCGTTGTCGATCCAACTCCTGTCGCCTCTGCCGGAGCATATGTTCCGGGTTCTGGACGAAGATCGCTAGGGGCCCCGCCTCTTCCCCGTCCGTATCCGTCGCTACCGACGCTCTGCCGGAGGTTTCCCCTCCAGGTAGGTCGTGTGATCGAATGGATCGCTGACCGGAAAGAAGGTCAGCAGCTTCGCGACGCCGGTTCCCACGCAGGTGAAGCCGTGGGGAGTGTCGGGAGGGATCACCAGAGTGTGGTCGGCCCCGACGGTGGCGACCTCATCCCCCAGACGGGCCTCGACGGTCCCTTCCAGAACCACGATCACCTCGTCTGCCTCGTGCTTGTGGAGAGGCGCACCGGCTCCGACGCCCACCTCGCTGTACGAAACGTCGCTGCTGGTCGTGCCGTCCCCAGGACAGGTGATGTCCCACTTGCGGTAATTTGGTCTCCAGGGGGTCTCCGGGAGCGCGCCATGGTCTACGATAGGCATCTGTCACCTCTCTCTCGATTCAGTCCTGTGTAGGAGCAAAGCTACGGACTTGAGGGGAGGTTGTCAACACTCATCAGCAGAGTCTAGGCTGGATGTTCCTGTGGTATACTCCGCTCGCTTCCATCGCCGAGAGATTCTAGGAGGAGCGATGTTTGACGTTGTCATCGTCGGAGGAGACGTCGTAGACGGGACCGAGGCGCCGGCATATAGAGCCGACCTGGGCATCAGCGGCGAGAAGATCGAGGCGATAGGGGACCTGTCGAAGGCAGACGCCAGGCGCGTCGTGGACGCCACCGGCCACGTCGTCTCCCCAGGGTTTATCGACACTCATGCCCACTCCGACGCGGCGCTGTTAACCGATCCGCAGCATGCGAACGGCCTGCGGCAGGGCATAACCACCGAAATCCTCGGTCCGGACGGCCTCTCCTACGCGCCCCTCTCCGCTGAGAACTACCCAGTCTACCGTAAATATCTCGCCGGCATCCTGGGCGAGGCCCCCGAAGACCTGGACATGAGCAGCGTCGCCGCCTTCCGGGCCAACTACCACAAGAGGGTCGCGATCAATACGGCTTACACGGTCGCTCACGGAGCCCTTCGACTGGAGACCGTAGGCTTTCGGGACGTCCCGCTGGTTGGAGACGCTCTGGAGAAGGCGAAGCGCCTCATCAGGGATGGTATCGAGCAGGGAGCCATCGGCTTCGCCACGGGGATGTCATACCACCCGCAGTCGTGGAGCGACACCACTGAGATGATCGAGCTGTGCAGGGCGACCCACGAGGCCGGGGGACGATACCTCACGCATCTGCGCAACGTGAACACCGACCGAGCCTTCGGCGGAGGCGGCGTTACCGAGGCCCTGGAGATAGGGCACCGGTCGGGCGTCGGCGTCCACTTCTCCCACCACCGGACCAGCGCCGATAATGCCGGCAAGGTTGACGAGATCATGGCGGAGATCGACAAGGCCAAGGCCGAAGGTGTCACCGTCACCCTGGAGCTCTATCCATACCCGACGGGCAGCACCTTCCCCCTCAGCTTCCTGTCCAGCCCGGACCATGAGGGCGGTCTGGACGCCATCATGCGTCGCTTTCGGGACCCGCAGGATCGCAGGAGGCTGGCGGCCTACATCGACAACGAGTACTGGCGGTCGCTCGACGACGCGGTCATCACCTACATGGGCCGGAAGAACAAGCATCTGGAGGGCATGAGCCTGCCGGACATAGCCGCAGACAGGCGCGCCACCATCGGCGAGACACTGATAGCCCTTCTCGAGGAGGAGGAGGGCCAGATCGGATACCGGGGCGGACCTCCCCACAGCGTCGCCCTGTGGCGTCAGGTCAACCGCGACGCGATGGAGCTGCTGTCCAGGCCCGACTACATGGTCGGGAGCGACGCTATCCCGGTAGGCAGCCTGCCGCATCCCAGGGCTTATGGGACTTTCCCGCGTTTTATCGGGCGGCTGCGCCGCCAGGTCGGGAACATGACGCTCGAACAGGTCGTCCAGCGCATGTCGGACAACCCGGCCCGTACCTTCGGACTGACGCGGCGCGGCCGCATCGAAAAGGGATACTATGCCGACATCGTCGTCTTCGATTCCGACCGGATCATCGACAACGCCACCTACGACGACCCCTGCCAGTTCCCGACCGGTATTCCGTACGTACTTGTGAATGGACAGGTAGCCGTCGACCGGGAACGTTGCACCGGCGTGATGGCCGGGCAGGCCGTCCCATAATCTCCATTATCGGCACATGCTAGACGCCGTCTCGATCTCCGAGGCGGCGGTCGCGGTCGTCACGATGCTGGTGGGCTCCGCCGTCTTCAGCACGATGGGCTTCGGCATCGGGATGACCACCACGCCTTTCCTTCTGCTGCTCTTCGAGCCCCAGACGGTCGTGGTGGTGGTCAACACGGTCACCATTCTGCTGCTGGTCCTGATCATCCGTCAGACCAGGGCCGTTCTGCCCTTCCGCGAGATGACTGGGATCAGCGCCGCGGGGCTTCTCGCGGTGCCCATCGGAGTCTTCTTTCTCAGCTCCGCGAGCTCGACGACGCTCCGCGTAAGCATCACGGCGCTGATACTCGTCCTGGCCGTCCTGACGCTGTTCAACCGGCGGCTGCGGTTGCCTAGACCTCGACTCGTCGGCCTGTCGCTCGGCTTCGTCGTATCACTGCTCCTCACATCGCTGGGCATAGGCGGCCCGCTGATGGTCCTGTTCCTGCTGACGCGGGAGTGGACGCGGGACGCCATCCGCGGCGGACTCGCTCTCTACTTTCTGGTAGTGGAGGGTGCGGCCGTGGTCGGATACGGGGTTGCCGGCCTCTATACCACGGAGCGCGTCGTCCTCATTCTGGTCGTTACCGCACCGGTGCTGGCTGGCTTCGGCATTGCCGCGTTCGTGGTACGCAGGATGAACGAGAGACTCTTCCGCCATGCGGTTGTAGGATTCATCATGATCACCAGCGTGATGGTTCTAGCACGGGAGGTCTCCGCAGCTATCTAGCACCATCTGTCATACACAGCATCAGCCGCCATTCTCCCGGCTCCGCGGGGGAGGATTGAGATGGAGCAGGAGGTGCTAGGGAGGATGGTCCGGGGAGCGGCGGAGGTGGTCGATGAGCATCTCGTAGAGCTCGCGGGTGTCTTCGGCGCATTGGCATTCGAAGAGGTGCGACCCGTCAGGGCACGGGGACGCGTAGCCGTCCCGGGGCAGGGCCGGGTGAGCGGGAGCCGGGGAGTCTAGCTCCACGTCGCCGTCATCGACGTGGTCCATGGCCGCGTCCGGGGCGGGCTGCGCGGCGGCTTCCGGCTTGTTGTTACGTTCCTGGAAGTCGGCGATGAGCTTATCTATGAGCGCCCTGGTGCCCTGAACGGAGAGTCCTGGGAGCGGGGGGTCGGGGTCGATCTCCCTGGAGTAGGCTCGCGCGGCGAGGTGCTTTGCGACCCTGATCCAGTGGTGCGGCTTGAAGTCCTGAAGCTCGCCCTTGACGACGGAGATGAGGAAGTCGGCCATCTTCCTGCCCTTGTCGGTCTTCTGCCTGACGAGGGGCGGGAGGCGAAAGAGAGTCTCCTCGGAGAGGACGAGGACGGGACGCCTGGGCCGTCTGGCGTTCGCGGGCGGCGGGGGGCCGTGCGCAGGCGGCGGAGCCGGGGCAGCTCCGTCCGGCGGGGTCATCGAGGCCTGATCGACGGCGAGCCTGCCGAAGGCTATGCTGTCTAGGAGGAGCTGCGCATCGAGGCGCTCGTAGGGCTTTGCGCCGACGGAGTCGTCCTCCATGATTCTGATGAGGCAGTCGACGATGGCTTCGCCGTCGTCAGTGACCTTGCGGATGTATGCGGCGTATTCGTCGATGTCGTCAGCGAGCTCGACGACGGCCTGGGCGAGCGCCGGTGCGTAGGTCATGTCAGCTGTCGAGCACCTTCAGGGCGTTGCGGACGTCTGTGCGGGTCGCCATAAGCTCCTCTGGACTAGGGTGTATTCTCCATACGACTCTAAAAGTATAAGGTACTAGAACAGATGTATCAAGGAGCTCAGGGCGGAGAGGTGTCTGAATCAGGATTTTCAGGATTGGGGGATATTCCCAGGATCAGGGGTCTGGCGGGAATCACCACTGGGTTCATTTCCATGATTGGTGGTGCCGGTTGCAACGGGCATGGGTGATTCATGAGTTGAATCTCGAGGCCTCCCCAGATTGTCATTGTTATGAAAAGGGTCAGCATTGACGGCGGTGAGTCGGGCCCTTCCCAATCTGGGACTTCCGATCCTGGATACCGGCTTTCGCGGGTATGACGGTAAAGGCAGGTAGACGCTCAGGTCAAAATGCGATTGCCCCCTGCGCTTGCCGGGTCGACCGCCAGTACATACAATACCGCCCGCACCCGAAGCTGGTGAGGTGGGCACATGAAAATAACGTCAGTCGAGGCGGTCCCGGTGGACCGCTACCTCTTCGCGAGAATAGATACCGACGAGGGCATATCGGGGCTGGGCGAGTCGGGCGCCTGGGGCTACCTCGAAGCGTCGGAGGCCGCCATCCGCAAGTTCGGCCGCTATCTCGTAGGGCAAGACCCTCTGCGTATCGAGCACCACTGGCAGTACATGTACCGCTTCAGCCATTTCCGCGGAGCGGCGATCATGGGCGCCATCAGCGCGTTGGACATCGCCGGGAAGTATTTCGGCGTCCCCGTCCATCAGCTCATGGGCGGCAGGACACGAGACAAGGCCAGAGTCTACTACCACGTCTTTGGCGATACCAGGGAGACGCTGATACAGGGAGTGAAGGACGCGAAGGAGCAGGGCTTTACGGCGGTGGGGCATCTGACTCCGTTCCTGGACGAGGCGAGGGAGGTGCCCTTCTTCAAGACTCACGTCGACAAGATGCGGGACGCCATCGAGACGGTCCGGGCCTACCGCGAGGCCGTCGGCGACGACGTAGACCTCTGCATCGAGATTCACCGGCGGCTGACACCCGCCGAGGCGGTCGTCCTGGCGCGGGGAATAGAGCAGTTCCATCCCTTCTTCTACGAGAAAGCAGACGTTTTGGCGCAGAAGTCCTGGAAAAGGGGGGGCTTGGTGTCGCCCTTGCCGGAGCGGGAGTGACATCAGAGACGGTCTTGGGGTTTGCCGATGAGATGCGAGTGGGCCTGCGGGGAATGGTGCGTAGGGTATGGGGTCGTCGCGGGGTCAAGGTGCGTCAGCGAGTGCAGCTGGTGTACGAGTGGATGTACCTGTTCCTGGTGGTAGACGGTCGTAGGGGGAAGTTGTTGTGGACCTGGACCGACTCGATGAAGTCTGAGCGGATAGCGGCGGCGGTCAATGGGCTGAAGCATCAGACGGATGTGGGAGCGCTGGTGTGGGATGGAGCGCGTGGTCACCGGAGCGAGCTGGTGGAGAGTGTGGGAGTGCCGACGATAGTACAGCCGCCATACAGTCCGGAGCTCAATCCTGCTGAGCGTGTATTCGAGGAGGTGCGCCGATGTGTGGAGGGCAGGCTGTACCGACGTATCGAAGAGAAGGTGGCGGCGGTGAACGCCTTTCTTGGAGAACTGGAATCTGATCCCGTCGGGTACGCTCACTTGCCGGATGGGGCTGGATTGAAGACAACGTCCGACTTCTTCCAGCACACTTTGTGGCCCCATCTAAGTGAAATGGTATTATTCAGGTCGAGACCCTGCAACTCAGACGGAATGCTGCCAGTGAGTTGGTTGCCCCGCAGCCACAGCTGTCTTAGTCCGGACAGACTGCGAGGTTACGTCAAGAGTTGATTCCCTCGTAACAAGGGCCTTTCGGGTTGGTTCTGCGGCGTGAGGGCGGTTAGGCGAGGGATTTGGTTTTGTTCCGGTCGGGGCTTGTGTTGCGGCCGATGAGGTAGTTGTGGTGCGCCATACCCCGTCCTGGTAGGCATCAGCGGGCTCGCAACGGCTCCTGTAGCCTCATGCAGCGGTGGGATCGGGCGCCAAGGCAGCCGGTGGGACCAACATCTCGTCCATCTCGGTCAGCCGTGCCCGGACCATTCGCTTGATGTTACACGCCAGGGCCTTGAGGTAGACGGCGAGCCGGACCCTCTCTCCTCCACGTACTCGTAGGCGGCCAAGACCATGGCGCCGTTTCAACTCTGAGTTCGTACCCTCTATCCCCGCACGCAACCCGTACCGTTTACGCCATTGTCCATCCGACTCGGCCCGCCGCCTACGTCCGATGTTCACCCTGGCGAGGTCCGCACTCAGCACGTAGGCTCCACTCGGCGACCACTCTCCCCCGAGCTCAGGGCGACGACGCCACCTCACAGGACACCGGGAACGCAGCGAACAGGGCTCACACACCTCCCGGGCGAAGTGCATCTCCACTCGCTCGGGAGCCTCTTCATCCTCGTACTCGGACACGGCCTCATGTCCCGCAGGACACACCGCAGCCCTCCTTGCCGTAACGTCGATGTCAAAGTCAGCAGCCGTCAGCCTGACCAGCCCATCATTCTCATCGGCCTCCGCTGGCGCCCGGCCCCCGACAGGGCTCACCAACTCCGTCCCCCTGCGCTCCGCCTCCCATCCGTTCCGGCCAGAACCATACGACGTGTCGCACCACAGCTCCGAAGGGCCTATCCCTCGCTCTCTCAACTCATCGATCACCCCCACCGTCACACCGGCGTCGCCATCGCTCGATGGCGTGACCTCCACGTGGGTGATCATCTGCACGGCGTTCCCCTCTTCGCACGTCTCAGACACCTGCACCTCGTACCCCTTCCCCTTGTGTCCGCTGTAGGTCACCGCCGGGTCGTGCGGCGTCTGCATAGAGCTCGACCGCACCTCCTTCGCCTCCTTCAGCGCGATCGGCACCTTCCCCTCTGCCGCATCGTCGTCATCGGCGCTGGGACGACCGTCCCTGTGACGGCCCACGCGGCACTGCTCATGCAAAAGCCTCTCCAACAGACCGTACTCCTCCATATCCGCCACCGCCGTCCCGCGGAACCTATCCACCAGCCGGTACACGTCTCGCGCACACACCGACAGCCGGCGACGCCCCTCACCTGAACGTGCGTCCTCGTACCTCGATGCTTCTCCGGTCTCCTTCAGGTACCGCTGTGCCAGACCATCCCCAATCCCTTCTCCCAGACCGGGGTGCTCACGGCTCACCGCCAGCAGGAACACCCGGACCGTCTCGCAGAACAGACCCAACCGCGTCAACACCGCGATATTGCTCATGACATGCGTCGAGTCCAGGCGCTGCTTGCCTGTCCGCAGTCCCAGGGCCTCTATCATCCGGTCCGTCGTCTCACAGAAGGCCAATCGCCCGCCGTCGTGCTCCATCAACCGCACACGAAAGTTGTGCAGCGTCTTCTGGGCAAGGTGCGCCTCCTCCATCTCCAGCCGCAGCGCGTGGTGCCACAGCAGATTGAACTCCAACTCTTCCAACGCCTCCATGTCCGTCAGATCGAACATCTCCTTGAGCACCAGCACTCCCAGCACCGTCTGCACGGCGCGATTGGGCCTGCCCATGTCCGGGCTGTACAGCGGAGCGAACCGCTCCTCCTCTATCAGAACCAGAGCCTCGTTCCGGAATACCTCCGCCCAGCTCCTACGCATCAGCTTCGCCTTCCTCGGTGTGATCAGAAACTCCGACTGCCACAGGCTCTCCTGCGGTTCCCGGGCTTGAAACATCGTCCACCTACTCCTCAGCGTTCACTCCTCCACTCTCTCCGATCCTATTATCCCTCACTTCCCAATACCCTCGCCCATGACTTTTTACGAGTGAATCAAGAGTTGTGTAAACGTGATCAGGCGGCGACCTTTTCTACCTTTAGCTCAACGGCGATCCCATCGACGTATTTCGCACCGAGATAGACGTCTTTCATCAGTTCCGCCGCCTGCAGGCGGCGGAACCTCTTCTCGGCCACCATCAACATCTTCCAGCGGTAAGCTCAGCGTGCCACCTCTCCTTGAGCCGGGTGACCGTGCTCGCGGATATCGGTGCCTCCTCCCCGAGCAGTCCCCGCAGCGCCAGGTCGAAGTCGCCCTCCGACAGACCGTGCAGGTACAGCTCCGGGATCAGGTCGGCTACCTCCCTCGTCCTATGCACGAACAGGGGCAGCAGCCGGCTCTCGAATCTCTCCTCCGTGTCTCGTACCCGAGGCATCCTGACCCGTATGGTCCCGGAGCTCAGGGTCAGTCGTCGAGACGGTGCGTAGCCGTTACGGTAGCCGGCGTCGTTGTCAGATTCCGACCGGCGAACCGACCTGGCCCTCCCGAGGAACTCAGTGACCTCCTGCTCGAGCAGGTCCTGGATCACCCCTGCATCTGACCCCGCAACCACTCCTCCAGGTGCTCCCACTCCGGCCTTGACGCAGGACCCTTCTCAATGCTTCCATCATCCATGGGCGGTGTATCTCCTCTCTTGGGCCTCCAAGCCCGTTATGTTCAGAGAGAGGGTACACCGCCTGATCGTTTACACACCTTTAGAGGGTACCTCGAACGCCAAGATTCTGCAGGGTTGTGGTGCGAGTGGAGGAGTCCTATGGCCACTGTCCACGGGCGCTCGCGTTCTCCAGGATATGGGCCGGCGCGGTGGAATAGGGGCGGCGGTCGCGCGATCCCGCACTGAGGCTATTCTCGCTATCTCGAACCTCTGAAGGGACGGACTCGCTGCCGGTTCCCTTTTTGGTCGGTCACTCGTAGTGCTAGAATGAGGAGGTTCCGACGAGGCGGTCGAAATAGTGTCCCATGTCGAGCGCTGTGCTCGTCGTCGCCACAACCGGGCACGTCAACGGCTTCACCACCGCGGACCTATCGCCGGGGAGGATGGGAGGCATAAGGGATGTTCCGCTCGCTCTTTGGAGGGAAAAAGGGGAGACGCCCATCGAGCTCGGATTCTTCCGGAATGGCCTCGTCCATTCGGTCGGCCAAGGCTGGGGATGTCGTGGTCATCAGCGGCTTTTCTTCCGCTATCGAGGACGCCTATGTCGTCACAGAGAAGATCAACCGCTACGAGAGCTCCTTCGGTAAGTGGTATGATCTGGTCGGATCGGACGGAGACCGGCCCGTAGCTATCGAGTGGTTCGACGACGGGAGCCTGACCATATTCGTGTCCACGCAGGAATCCCCCATAGCACTGTCTGCGGTGGGCCTCACCAACGACGAACTAATCCGGATGGACCGGGACCAGTCCCTAGACAACTTCCTCGAGTATGAGGGTGAGCGGTACTTCTACGGCAATAGCTATGAGGTCTTCAGATTCGCGGATGACCGCGATCAGGGCGAAGGCTTTTATCTATGGGAGTTCTTCACCGCGGACCGGGAAAAGACGATTGCGGTGGTCAAGTGGGAGGGGATGCCCTTTGAGCTGTACGCCTCCGAAGCGCTGTCCCCAGACCGGGTGAGTGTTTACAAGCAGTGATCGTTAACGATCCCGACGGGAGACAGCGATATGGTTGATGCCTTCATAGACACTCTGGAGCTATTTCCGAGAGGTCTCGTTTACGCCGGGATGGGCGTGGTGGTGCTGCTGATAGGGAAGCTGGTCCAGGACCTTCTTACGCCCTACAAGATCAACCACCAGCTTCGTACGAAAGACAACGTCGCTCTCGGTCTGAGCATTACCGGCTACTACCTGGGCACCGTGATCGTCTTCCTGGGCGCTGTCTACCAGGATTTTTCCGTCATAGTAGAGGGCCTGGGGTTCACGACGGACTACTGGCGGTCTGTCCTGGAGGTCTTCCTAACCTCCCTCGCCGGGATCGCGGCGCTCAACTTCGCGAGGGCCGTGGTGGACAGGCTGGTGCTACACCGGTTCAGGACCGCGCAGAAGATCATCGACGATCAAAACGCCGGGACAGGGGCCGTCGAGGCGGGCGTGTACGTCGCGACCGCCCTGGTCATCGCGGGGTCCGTCTCCGGCGAGGGAGGGGGGGCCGAGACTTCGCTGGCTTTCGCCGCTCTCGGCTTGCTGGTATTGGTGCTATTTGCCCTGTTCTACGAGCTCACGACCTCGTTCAACATACACGATGAGATCGAAGAGAATAATACCGCGGTCGGTGTGGCGTTGGCCGGCAACCTGGTCGCCATAGGCATCGTGGTGTTCAAGGCGGTCTTTGGCGACTTCGTCAACTGGGGAGAGGCCCTGGCGGAGTTCATCACCTTCGCCGCCCTCGGATTTGTCCTCCTTTTGGCGATGAGGCTGGTGGTCGACCTCCTATTGTTCCCGCGCGTAAAGGTGGCCCACGAGTTGGCAGTAGACCGCAACCTAGGGGTAGCTCTGATAGAGAGCGCGGTGGTCGTCAGCGCCAGCCTGATCCTGTTCTTTGCCGTCTAGGCTTACTCAGAGTGGATCCTTCGCAAGACGTCTTGCTCAAAGGTGCGCTCCGCCGCTGCCTCGGAAAGCTGTTCACTGTGGGCATATCCGCTCTCGATGACCAGCCCGATCAGCTCATCGTCCACCCTCGCGTGATCCAGGACCGGGCGAAGGAGCTCGTTGAAGAACTCCTCCTCGTGGACCGCCTCGCGCCAGATCTCGCTGTGGGCGTCTAGAGTCGAATCGTAGAGTAGCAGAAGAAAAACGGCCCGCACGGGGTCCACGCCCTCGCTCCCGTAGACCTGCACACGCAGGTCCTCTCCAACGCCCGTGCCGAACTCAACTTCGTCGTCGGGTTCCAGCAAGGTGTCGCTGAAGAGGTCGAATCTATCGATGTATGACTCGGCCTCCACTACCATCTGCTGGATAAGTTTCTCGCCCTCGTCTGCAGGCTCATAAACCCCAGACTCGTCGGACCTGGCGACGAGACCGCTCGACGCAAGCTCGTTGGCGATCGGCAACAGGCCCCGACTCAGCTTGTCGCTCGGGTCGGCCGGCAGGCGAAACAGGTGCTTGTCCATGAAATACAAAAAGACCCGCCGCTGAAGCCACCTCATCAGAGCGCGGTTGCCGCCTCCCCAGTCAGCGAACCGGCCCAGCACATCGTGAGTCTGCTCGACGGCAAGGTCCAAGGTGGGGCTTACGGCGTGCTCCCCACGTTGTGAGACGCGGAAGTTGACATGGTCTTCTACGCGGTCCGCCAGACGCACCTGCGACCCGTGCCTGTCGAAAAACCTCAGGGTGCAGTCGCCTCGACGCCATTGGGCAAAGATGTCCAACAACTCCTCGTACATCGCCGGTAGATCCGGGTTGGCTTGAATGTCCAGGGCAGACAGGAAACGGAGCTGAGCAGCGTCCTCTTCCGAAAAAACCTCGTCGAGCAGACTGCTGACCGTCAGCCATGACGTTCCCGGAGGGAGGCCGATCCGGAACGCGTCTTCGAGGCCCATGTCTCCAAGGGTGACTCGAAGCTCGAAGGAGCCCTCTCCAGAAGCCGACACCTGTGTGCCACCCTGCTCCGGAGCTACTGGACCGAGCTGATTGACATGTACCGAGATGTCTTCCGACGGATGAGCTGCACCATTCGCGGACGTTTCTTCAGCGCCGGCTATCACTGCCTCTCTTGAATCCGACTACTACCTGAGCCCCGCCGCCTCCGCTGAATCCTCCGGAGCGCCCGCTTGCGGAGCTGGCCCCCCAGCGACTTCTCACCCCTGTCGTGCTGTTCCTGAAGGCGCTACTACTCTTGTTCGACGCCATATAGCTGGTCCTTGCCTGGCTGCGGTTTCTGTCCGCGCTGTCATACCGGCTGCCATGGAAGCTCTTCTGCTTGTCAAAGTACCTGGTGTTGTTGGAGACCTGGGTCCCATAGGCAGACGACCCTCGATAGTTTGTCCGATCGGCGCGAATTGTGTCGACGCGAGACCGCGGCGTGCTGTAGTAGCGCGGTCCGGTCAGCGAGGAGATGAGCAAGTACGTAAACAGGAAGTTGCCGGGCCCAAAAGAGCTACGGTAATATCCGTTGGCCCCGTGGCCTCGGAGCTCATGATCGTCATGCTCCTTCACGATGGAAAAGAGCACATCGTCAGCAGTTTCGTCAATGGCACCATTGCCGTCCAGATCTTCGAAGCCCTCCAGGACCAGAGAGTCGCCATCCTGGCTTGACCGGATCAGGACGAGGCCGTCGCCCTCGTAGACCTCGTTTACCCTGCGCTCAAACTCCGTAGGGCTCTTGGACTTTTGGAAGGCCTCCTGGACCTGGTCCAAGTTTATCCGGCCGGCGGCCCCGTCGGTGGCGGCCCACTCATCGAAGGTGGGGCCTGGGGCGCATGCGGCGGCGACGGGCCCGGCGACTACCATCGTGCCCGCCAGCATCGCGAATCCGCGGCGTCCTAGCTTTCTTCCCATCGTATGACTCCCCCCTGAACCGCCGAAGTACGGGAGACCGGCGGCTCTGCTGCTCTGTCGATCTGCTGCTATCGTTGAAGGCCGCTCAAACCAGTATCGCAAGCACGTCTTCGGAGAGGTCGATCTTCTCTCCATCGCCCTCGCTGGCTCTCTCCATTGGAAATGCCAGCAGTCTGGGCAAAAACGCATCGATAGTCCCCGTCTTGAAGAGCTCGTAGGCCTCGAAACCGCGGACGCGCAGCTCGGCCATCGCCGCCGTCACGCTAAGGTAACCCAGCGTGATGTTCAGCACGCATTCTTCTTGGCGCGCCAGGTGGTCTCTCCAGAACTCGTCTGCCGTGCGCAGGAACAGCAGCTTCTCCAGACTTGTGAACTTTACTTCGCCCAGCGAGGCCTGCGCGTCCTCCAGTTTCGCCGTTACGAGGTGAGCGACCCCCGCCGCCAGACCGTCCGGCCCCGTGCCATACAGGCCATCGCAGTCGATGCCCGCGTCCAGCCACAGATCCTCCGCCATTCGCTCGAACCGCCGAGTGTAGTCGCAAGGCCACTGATCTGCAAAGTGCCGTCGAAGCAAGCGCACGGCCCATCCCTCGACGAATCCAAGACACACGTCATGAAACGAGCCGGTCTCGACGATCTCCCTCCGGCCCCGATAGTAGGCCCCAGCCTGGGCTTCCAGCACGCGCCCGCACTGATGGCCCAGGCTACGACCAGCCTCATCGTCGGACTCCGTTTGCCGCTGCACCCGCGTGAGATGGCGCTCCATCCTCGGCCCCTGGTAGAATCTCCGTCCACCGCCGTCCACGTGCGGGCCATCTACCAGGCAGGATGTGTTGTCGCCCCGGAACTGCAGGAACCGGTCTTCCAGGGACAGGATGAAGCGCGACGCACCGAAGGCACCCTGCCTTCCGCTCCTGCCCCTGAGCTGCCGGTCCACCCTGGCAGTCTGATTCTTCTCGGTCGCGATGACGTAGAGGCCGAGGCCAAAATCCAACCTGACACGCTTATCGGAAAAGGGTTCGTCGCGCCTGGACACCACTAGCACACTCGCGCACGGCCCGAAATCCCCGCCATCCGAGACCGTCAGTCCGTTGAGCACGTCAAGCGCGTTGCGCAGCCGCACCGCCTCCTTTTGTGTTCCGCAGGTCACCTCTACAGGCCCTCCGTGGTTATCGAGAAGATCGAGCACAAGCCTGCCGTATTCTTCGGCGACGCGTCGGTCCAAGCCAGGCTCCAGGGTGATGTCGGTCCCCCTGCCGGCCATGTTGGTTGCGATGGTCACCGCGCCAAAGGAACCCGCCTTCTTGATTATCTCGGCCTCTGCCGCATTTGTCACGGCGTTGAGCAGGCTGTGCTCGATGCCACGCTCCCTCAGAAGCCGGCTGATCTCCTGCGACTGTTCGATCGTGAGCGTTCCCACCAGCACGGGCCGGCCGATCCTCCTGCACGATTCGACCTCGTCCGTGATAGCCGCCAGCTTGTCCAGGCGGGTCGAGTACAACCTCGCTCCATGGTGTACCCGCGCGGATGGCCTACTGGGGTCCACACATACGACTTTGAGCCCGTACGCCCGCTCGAACTCGTCCTGCGCCTCGAGAGCCGTCCCCGTCATTCCCGCGACGTGGGAGTACAGACCCATGTACCCTTGGACCGATATCTGGGCCAGGGCCTCGTGCTCCGGGTTGACCGTCACGCCCTCTTTGGCCTCGAGAGCGGCGTGGAGGCCCCACCGGAACCGGTTTTCGGGGAGTGTCCTCCCCGTGGATTCATCGATGAGCACCACCTGCCCATCCACAAGCACGTAGTCCACGTCGCGTTTGAGAAGGACGCTCGCCCTCAGCATCTGGTAGACCTGGCTCATCCGGTTGTTTTGGCGGAAGAGCTGCCGCTGCAATCGGTCCGTCAGCCGTCTTCGGTCCTGTAGCGTCGCGCTGGTGTCAGCCTGGATGAGCGAGAGCCTCCGTTCGAGGGGTGAGGTGTCGAAAATCGGCCCCAGCGCGTCCTCCAGGAGATGTTGTCCCTTTTCAGTCAACGTCACGGACCCGCGGCGGGAGTCGACGAGGTAGAGCAGGTCCTTCGCCAGCTCGTTATCGTCGTCGTCGCGGTCGCGGTCAACCACCGCCGATACCCGCCTATGGAGATGAGGGTCTCGCGCCAGACGAGATCTCAGTACCTCGCTCTCGGCACCGGAGGCGAGAAGCCTGGCAAGGAGCTCAATCTCATCTATACACAGCGGCACAGCCCTGTCCAACCCGGCTTCTATGCGCGAGACTGCCTCGGCTTGCAGCCTGACCAGCCCCTCGACGGCGCGCCACGCTCTTTCAAAGGCCCTCCGGTTACCGGCCGGGTTACCGGAGATGATCAGAGGGGTCCGCGCCTGGTCTATCAGCGCATGGTCCGCCTCGTCTACGATGGCCACGTCCAGCGGTCCCTGGACAGGCTCATCGGGTGGGAGCTTGAGGTTGTCCCTCATGAAGTCAAAACCGAACTCCCGGAGGGTGCCGTAGACGATGCGCTGCCCGTACTCGTGCCTACGCTCCTCGTCCTCCATATAGCTCAGGACAACACCGACGGATAGCCCCAGGGATTCGTAGACCGGCGCGAGCCAGTCCCTGTCCCTCGCCGCGAGATAGTCGTTGGCGGTGATTACGTGGACCTTCCGGCCACACAGCGCCTGCGCCACTACGGAGAAGGAGGCGGCGATGGTCTTGCCCTCGCCCGCATTCATCTCGACGGCAAGTTTTTCGGACAGCAGCAGCCCTACTGTTAGCTGCTCATCTGAGACGAGGAAGCTTAACAGTCCGCCTCGATCCTTCGCGGCCACCGCCTGGTAGAATTCGGCCGGTAGCAGAATACCGGAGTCTTGGCCCGTCCGGCGCTTCTCCGCCACGTAGACGGCAGCCTTCACGATCGCTCGTTCATCGCTGTCGAGGCCCATATCCCGGAGCATCGGCGCGATGCTCCGGTCGAACGCATGCCTGTCGAGGAAATCGGGGGCGCTGTAGAACTCTATACGGTCCCTGTAGGGACTGGCGTCGATGATCTGACCGGCCAGGTCCTCGTATCGTTTCAACGCTCCCTTGTCAAATCCAGCGTCGAAGAGTCTCCATGCTCCCAGGCGCCGTCTGACCGCCTCGTCGACGACGGCAAACACCTCGGGGGCTAACCCGTGATGGCCCTTCAGACGTTGGAGTGCGCCCACGAGCTCGCCGTCGGAGTGGGCCGAAAAATCGCAGCGGCGAATGAGCCGGACGATGACGCGAAGCCGTCGGCCAAGGGCGTCCGGCGTCCTGCTCCAGCGCGGTCCTGACGACGTCCCACGCCATACTTGGGAGAGCGCGGGCTTCATGCTTTGGGCGTCGATCGTCTCGCCTTTCGACGGGCTCGGTGCCCCGAGCCCGATCCGCCGATATCGGCATCTGACCTTCGGGCGGCTATGTCAGGAACGAACGGATGGTCTCCCAGTCCTGCCGCGTGGGGCAGATGTATACCAGGTGGTCGTTTTGCGCCGGCGAAATGTTCTCGAATCTGAGGTGTACTTCCTCGCCCCGAATGACTCCCACCAGATTAACGTCGTGTTTTAGTAGGCTTGTGGCCACCCCCCTGTAGCCGAGCGACGGCTCGATGGCCGATTCTACCCTGGTGCTGGCGAGTGTCCCCTCAACCTGATTGCTAACTATCGCCTGAGTAAGGATGCTCACTCCCGGGTCCTGCGCCTCCTGGACCAGTAGATTGTTGGACATGCGGAAGGTGTACACCAGGGAGGCGTTCCTGGTCCCGCTAAACAGCAGAGAGTGCCGCGCGTCCAGCACCTCGGCAACGATGGAAATCTCTGGGTTGAGGTGGGTGAGTATCGTCACAACTGACGCGGCCACGCTATCGCTGTTGGGATCGTCGTACCCAGTGCTCAAGACGATGGCCTGCCGAGCCTCCTTCGCGTTGGCCCGGCGGTACGTCTCTTCCGACAGTGGGGCGCCACGGACCAAGTGCACGTTCCGCTCGTCGAAGGGCAAGGCCTGGATCTGGTCCGTTACCACTACGAGCTCGTCGTTCCGGTGGCTCGGATCCAACAGGAATTCCTCGACGATCTGGCGCACCCGACGCTCGTTGGGGAAGTTTACGACTAGCACGTGATTTCTGGCGGCCACTTTGCTCATCCCGGATCGCTCCCTGTAGTTGCGGTCCAGTATCCACTCGACGCCGACGCCTACCGCCGAGGTGAACGCGGCAAGCCCCAGCAGCACAATGAAGAAGACAGTGCCGATCCTCGCTCCGGCGGTTGTGGCAGAGAGATCACCATAGCCGATGGTGCTGATCGAAATCACACTATACCAGAACGCATCCGCCACGGTCAGGTCGGGATTGGACCCATGCTCGAAGAAGAAAAAGGTGAGGGTATTGCCTACGATGCTCACGACCAAACCCAGGAGTAAGATCGTGACTCCCAGGCTCCTCCTACGTCTCAGCGTGCGCCTCAGCCAGATCGTGACGTTTAGCATATCCTCGAGTCTTCCTTATCATCGGCTATCTTCACGTCATCGCGAAGGGCCACCACCACGAGAGCGGCCTGGTGTTCGCCACTGTCCCACTCGTTGTACCTTGTCAACAGGTGATCCTCTGCAGAGAGTATCTTATCGCTGGTCTCTGTCTCTTGTTCGCTGAAGCGTCGGCCCAAGGGCATGTCAAGTGTCCAGGCGTCGCTGACGCCGCATTCGAGTCCCGCTCGATCGCAGACCTGCAGGTAGCGCCGCTTCAGATCATCGTACTCGGCATCGCTCTTGAACGCTGCCGGGGTGACGAACCAGTCCTCGGAGATGTATAGGCCAAGCTCGTTCTCGAAGACCTGCATCAGGTCGGCATCGGGGATCCAACCCTCCAGCGCGAAAAAGAGGTCCTGCGGGATGTCCTGCGCGACGCGGTGGTAGTAAAAGTCCTCATCGTAGACGGTCATGCGGACGTTCAACGGGCATTTGTCATCGTAACCCAGCAGGCTACGGGCAGTTCCGTTTTTCAGGAAGAGAAAGGGTATGTTACCGTTGGTCGCGTCGACTAGGATTATAGCGCTTTCCAGCGTGTACAGGAGTGCGGTGTGGTCCCAATAGCGCATCAGACGCCTGGCAAACCTGAAGTCAAGGGTGTCGAGCAACTCCCTTAGCCTGGCTTCCGGGACCGGCATCGGCGTGTTGGGACCGGCGATGATGTACTCGGAATGAAGCCCGTAGTGATCAGTCAAGAACTTCAGCGCCTGCACCTTTTCTGCGCAGATGCCTCCGCTTCCGTCGATGATGTTTCGGACCGTCTCATCGCCCGTTTTGAACCGGATCTTGTCGCCGACGAACCTAGAGTAGTTTTCAAACGGGCTTCGCCATATTCTCCTGGCGAGGCCATACAGGAGCCCGATCTGCTGTTCCTCGGTCGCTAGCTGAAGAATGGCATAGACTTCGTCTTCGGACTGATCCACACGAAGTGCGTCCAGAACGAAGCTTTCATAGACGTCAGCCTGCCGCGCCCACCTGCGACGGTGGAACCCGGTCCAGTTTCGGTCGTATCCGACGTTGGTGCGGTCGATCTCGATGTCGATCAGAGACACGACTTTATGGCCCGCCCTGGTCACGGCGACCTTCGGCAGGCTCTCCAGCGACGCGACCCGACCCTGCTGCTTGAAAGCGACGCCCTTCAGCACGTCCCCCAAGTGGCCGGAGTCGGATACTGCGTACACCAGGTCCTGCAGAGTCCCGAGGGTCTCCGCCGACGCATCGGTGATGCGTCTGTCTTTCAGCAACTGGTCGACGGGGGAGCGCTGAAAATAGGTCCGCAGAAGCTGGGACAGAGGCAGGCGCCCGGCCTGGGCGTCGACGCGCAGCGCGCAACGTCTTCGGGTCAGCGAGTCGGTCAGTTGGAGAATCAGGTTCCGTTGGTCTGTAACCACGATTCGCACCGGGTTGCCACGCCGAGCGGTCTAGTCCCCACTCGTCGCCGACACCGAAAGATGCCAAGCCGGCACACCAACCGCTGGTCTCATCGCCTAGAAGGGAAGCAGTCGCTCGGTGAGCACCTGTGCCCTGGAGGCAGTAACGACCTTGCGCATCTCCACAGCGGTCGAGGGTAGCGGTCGGCGTACAACTCTAGGATCGATTCCGGCCTTGAGCCCTGCGATTACACCAGCAGCTTCCCAGTAGTTGTCGACGATGTAGAGCTGGTCCTGGGACCACGGGAGGCTGGTCAGGTCGTTCTCCATGAGGTTCTTGTTTTCTCGAACGGCTATAACGGGGATTCCCTGTTCCAGGGCGGCCAGCATCGGCAGGCCTATACATCCGTCGGGGATGACAAGGCAGGCAATGTCCCTAGCAGTCAGTATGTCGTGAACCTCCATCGAGCCCGGGTCGGATATGATCCTTGGGCTTTTCTGAAGGCCCTTGAGGATGCACTGGAAGAATGTCAAGGAGACGGCCTCTGCGGCCATCCTGGGGTCCACGATTCCTGGGTCCATATTGGCGATTTCTTGCGTTTCCATCATGGGCGAGTGGGCCGAGGGAACGTTGTAGGCAGTAGATAGCGCATGAGTCAGCATCGCTTCAACGCCGCCCCAGGGGTTGATCATGGCGCCGGCGACCTCGAAATACTCTTTGTGGTAGCTGATGGGCACGTCGATGACCGACGAGATGGCCACGGCGTCGTAGGACCCTTCTCTGCCGTCCAAGATATCCCAGAGGCATTTCAAGCCCTCTATTCGCCCCGCGGCCCTGCCTGACAGTGTGAAACGGGACTTCATCGTCATCGCGGCGTCCATCTGGACGACCTCGGCACCCCGGAGTCCATACGAGACGCGGGCGGCGCTCACCGCGTTGATGGCGGCGTGGGAGAAGACCTCGTCTTCGTGGTCGCCGATGACGACCAGCAGCCGGTTGCCGCGCACCCGTTGTAGACCGATCGTTCCCATCAGCAGCCGCGAGATGACGCTCCCCTCAACATAGAGCGCATTGGAGGGGAGATCGATTACGTCCGAGGCGTTTACGACGTTGGGGTGAGTTACAAGCGTGTCGCAGACCGATGCCAGGAGGGTTGCCACCGGGGTGGCGTCGCCGGCATGCCCTCCGATCTCTGCGCCGATGCCTGTCGGCACCAGGAGGACGACATTGAAGCTGTCGGTGCGCTCCGATCGCCGGGATACGAACCGAAAGATGGAGTCTCCAGGGATTCCGCCAGCTCCCGCAAGGGCACCCACCTCACAGCGGTAGCGGTCCTCCCCGAGGGCGGTGACGACAAAGCGGACCGGCATCGCGCCCTGTTCGAGACGGCTCTCCACCGCTTCGGACAGGTATCGCAGCAGATATCTGTGTCCGGGCGTGCTCGGAATCACCAGCTCTTGTTCAAACAGAAACTGCGACATTTTTTCCCCATCTTGCCGCGTATTCGGCGTATGTGAACCGCTTCTTCAGAACCAGCTCACCCTGCTCGGAAACGGAGTAGATCGCCGGGAGGTTCACGCCGTTGAAGGTGTGGGCTTTGGGAAGTGTGTATGCTCCGGTATTGTTGAATACAACCTTCGACCCGGCCTCTAAGGGCTCGCGGAACCGGTAGAGGCCGAACAGGTCGCCGGCCAGGCATGTGCATCCGGCCAGGAGATACTCGTGGTCCGCGTCGTCGTCGTGGCCCAGGACATCGGGCTCGAAGCCGTACTCGAACGCCTCTGGCATGTGGTTCACCGTGGTGTCCAGAACGGCGACCTCTTTGCTTCCACTCTCCAAGACATCGAGCACCGTCGATACGATCTGTCCGGCGGCGCGCGCCAATGCGGCTCCGGGTTCGACGAAAACCTCCAGCCCGTAGCTAGAGCGAAGGAGATCGATAGTTTCGCAGAGGGGCTGAAGGCTTTCAGTCTCATCGAACAGATAGCCGCCACCTAGGTTGACCCACTGAACCCTTTCGAAGAGGCCGCATAGCTTGGGGTGCATGTACTGGACTGTCGCCTGTGCCTGCGCCAAGTCTGACGAGTCGCAGTTCGAGTGGACCAAGATGCCGTCGATGCCCGACAGTCGATGGGGCTCTCCCTTGAGCGCCTCGACCAGGAGTTCAAGGGGAACCCCCAGCTTCGAGTTGGGCCGGCAGGGATCGTAGCGCTTATCGTCCACGAACGACATCTGCGGATTCACCCGCAGGCCGCAGCTTGCGGCGCGGCTTATGCTCTCCCCGTGCATCTGGTACTGGCTGAGGCTGTTGAAAGAGACGAAGTCGCACAACGACGCGATCTCGCCCACGTCATCGGGACGCATGCCCGGCGTCGTGAGGTGGAGCGATCCATGGCCGAGGAGCACCTGTGACGCGAGTCGCGCCTCGAACAGCGAGCTCGCCGCGAACCCATCCAGGCGTGGCGCCATCAAAGCGAGGGCGTCAACGTAGGCGAAGGCCTTGAGTGAGAAGAGCACTTTGCATCCGGAGGCTTGCCTGAGATTGTCCGTATACGTAAGTAGCCGCCGCAACACCCTGGTGTCGTAGATAAAGGCCGGGGTGTCGATGTCGCTCCAGTCGTCCGGCCAGCCGTTGGGAGGGCCCTCCACGCTCCCACGAGACGTACTGTCCATGGCACTAACTCTCCCCAAGCAGGGCATCGTCGAAATCGCGGTGCACGCGACCGACACAGGCCTGATGTGCTGACAACGGTTGGGACTTCCTCGATTCTAGCATATGCCCGGTGGCATCCTTCGGTGACCCGGAAGCGGTGGACCTTGGGGAAGATTTAGGGGTCTGCATCGCCGTAGGTTGTGAACGGCGGAGGAATAATGTACCGGGGAGGCGGGGTCGAGCTGTTATTGCTCAGCGATTCTGTCCTCGTTAACCCGAATCCACCGAAGGCGGGCGTCGGGTCAGTGTCCTGAGGCGGCAGGAGAGTGCTCCTGTGAATCTGAGATAATGGTTTTGAAACAGAAAGCCGACCCCAGAACAAGGAGCACCCGATAGATGCTATCACGCAACCACCCCGACCGCATCCGTATCGCCTTCGACGACACCCGCCTGGTGGCCAATGCTGGGCTACTCCTTCCGGTGACCCTCGCCCAGCACCTGGGTCTGGGTGAACTCGTCGACAGCCACGTCGACCTCGGAGATGTGCCAGGGCGGGCGAACACGGGAGACAAGATGCTGACCCTGGTGGCCTCGGCGCTGGCTGGGGGCGACTTCATTGACGACGTCGACGTGTTGCGTACCGGCGGGACAACTGGCGCCATCGGCTGCGCAGTCAAGGCGCCATCCACCCTGGGGACCTTCCTGCGCAGCTTCCGGTGGGGCCACGTCCGCCAGCTGGATCGGGTGAGCCGGGAGCTGCTGTCCCGGGCCTGGGCCGCTGGTGCGGGACCCGGCGAAGGGCCGTTGACCATCGACCTGGACTCCACCATGTGCGAGACCTCCTCACTAACTTCCTCCTCCTCCTCCTCCTCACTAACTCCTCCTCCTCCTCACTCCTCCTCACTAACTTCAACTGTCACGCCATGACCGCTGGGGCGGATTCACCAGTTAGTCGCCTCTGCACGGGCCGGATACGGGCATAACAATGCTACGGACTGGCCAAGGAGGGGGGGCGTCACCATGGTTACACCGGCCAGCGGGGCTATCACCCGCTGCTGGCCATCGCCGCCGGCACCGGCGACGTGCTGATGTCTCGGCTTCGCGAGGGCCGGGCCAACACCGTTCGGGGCGCCGCCCACTTCCTGCGTGAAACGGTGGGCCGGGTGCGCCATGGTGGGGCTTACAGGACAACTCACGGTGCGGGCCGACAGTGGCTTCTATGCCCACGCCCTGGTCGTCGTCTGCCGCGAGATGGATGTCCGCTTCTCCATCACCATCCGCCAACACGCTCGCCTCAGGGAGTTGATTGAGACGATCCCCGAGGAGGACTGGACGCCCGTCCCCTACTGGATGGACGGCGGCGGCGACGTGGCCGAGACCACCTACAGAGCTTGTCTCAGAAGTAGCACCAAAGGCCTTGACCTCGTTCCTCAAAAGCGACATAAGGTGTCAGCAGCGTCTCTGGTAGTCGTATATCGCAGTGCCTTCAGATTATTATTACGCCTGTCGTCGCACCACTTTGTCGCAGACAGGGGCGCGGAGACTTCTGAGACAAGCTCTACACTCCCTTCCAGGGTGAGTCCGACGCCGCCCCGGTGCGGCTCATCGTCCGGCGGGTGAAGTCCACGCTCGGTTCCCAACTGGCTCTCTTCGCCAGCTACAGCTATCACGGCTTCATCACCGACCGGGACGGGGAAACCCTGGAGCTGGAGGCCGGCCATCGCCGCCACGCCGAGATAGAGAATGCTATCCGAGACCTCAAGCACGGCGTCGGCCTCAACCATCTCCCCTCGGGCTGCTTCCCCGCCAACGGCGCCTGGCTGGCCGTCCAGGTGCTGGCCCATAACCTGGCCCGCTGGACCGCGCGCATCGGTCTGGGCGAGCAGGTGGTGACCACCAGGACCCTCCGGCAGCGCTTCTTCTCCCTGGCCGGACGGCTCACCCGCTCGGCCCGCCGCCTCACTTTGCATCTTCCCAAGCATTGGCCCTGGAAAACCCAGTTCAGCCGCGGCCTGGCTCGATTGCGAGCCCTGCCATTGCCTGCCTGACGGCACCGACGGCACCTGACCCGTCCACCAGACTACCCAACCGCCCCATAGAGTCGCATCGGCCCGGTCCGCGATTGTCTTCCCCTGCTTGCTGTCCCGCCGACCCCACCCCAGCGCCGCTGCCCAGGACCGCCATCGGCGCCCCCAACGACAACCAAAGGCCGCCACCGCCCCATTTATCGGAATCGAGCGCGGACCGTCGCATCCCACGGCCCTCACCCCTTGTTCCAACCCCAAGGCCGCTCCGCATCGGTGGATTCGGGGTTAACTGTCCATTATTGCTCCGCCGTTCACATGTCTACTATCTGCCGCTGCTCAGGAACGGCTTCGAGCCACAGCCAACCGCCAGAGGACCATGCTGTTTGACAGGACAGCGATCAACGCCAGACAAGCCAGTCCCTGCCCCGAGATCGCCACGATCATCACAATCAGCAGCCGTGAATCCCTAGATGCCAGGTTCCCGGCTACCCCTTGGAAGGTGAACCCCAAAGAGGCCTCCGCCCGCGCACGGCTGTAGCTGATCATCAGCGCACCTACGATAGCCAACACGCCGATGATGGCCGTAGACTCGGATGACAGCCGCTCTTCAAAGGTGACAGACCAGTAGGTCAACCCTCCAAGGATGGCTACGTCGGAGTACCGGTCAAGGAGCGCGTCAAAGAAGCCGCCGAACCGTGTTGCCATGCCCTTGCTGCGTGCCAAGTCTCCGTCTACGCCGTCAACGATTGAAGACGCTTGAACGGCTATGCCTGCCCACAGGGGATGGTCATTGAGGAATAGCGCAAGAGACCCCAGCGCGATGAAGAAACTGAGCAGAGAGACCTGATTGGGACTTACCGGAGTGTACGCCAGCAACCTGGCAATGGGCCGGGAGAATCTCCGATTGATGTGACGAGATACAAAGCCGTCGTGCGCAATGTTCAAGGCATAGTCTCCGCTAGAACCGCCCTGACACGGCGTAGGTCTTCTCAGGTGTCCACGTCTTGCCAGAAGCATCCGGAGATGTCGCACGCATTGAGGCGATGCCCTTGGCTGATCATCCAGGTAACGGCCTCGCTGATCTGATACTCATCTCGCTGCTCGCATGTCACCGCCGTGATAGCTTCGTAGATGGCTGGAGTCAGCCGGAACACGCCAGCGTCGACGCCGTCCCATTCGTGTAGGTCTTTCCCTATGCGATTTATGTAGCCTTCAGAGTCCACGCGCACCCGTGTCGCCTCTTCGATGTCGTGGATATCTGGGCTGAAGTCTACAGCCACGGCACTGGAATCGGTTGCGGACTCTAGAACCCTGGACAGCAGTTCAGCAGAGACCAGGTGGTCTCCCATAGAAAGCAAGAACGGCTCTTCCTGGGTGAAGGCCTTTGCGGTATTGAGAGAGAGCGCGTTTCCCCTTTCGTACTGGGGGTTAAACAGGTACTCGAGGTGGATACCGTGGCGGGCGCCGTCGCCATTGTAGTCTCGCAGCAGCTCGGCACGATGGCCTATAACCATTGCAACGTCGCTGATCCCTGCCTTGCCAAACGCCTCCAGGGTGTAGTCGATGACCGCACGGTTGCCTACGCGAAGCAGGAGCTTGTGGAGACGCCCTTGGCCTAGAGCAAATCGTGTCCCACATCCTGCGGCTAGGATGATACCCTTCATGTAATTACAATCTCCTTTATAGAGCAATTTCGACGTGTGCCTACAAGATTCTACGGTGCACGTCGAATGACCTTGCTATCGACGGGCTTCCGTGAATACGGATAAACTGCGCAGGAAGACACGCACAACCGACGATTGTCGAACTGGCGGCCTGACGCCTTGCTACGTTACCGTGGCGCTGCTTGCCCCCACGATGCGGTACTTCACGATACGCAGGACGTCATGGAAATCATGGAACTTGAAGTGAGGAAATGAACTGGAGCGACAAAACTCCGCAAGGGTGCTTCTCGCGATGACGAAGTCTGCCATTGCAGCGGGCGCAACGTCTGATGCTCCGTCGCCGATGTAGATGACCGGTCGTTGCCTTTGCTTCAAGAACAGAAGGTGCACCAGCTTGAAGCCCTCCTCCAATGGAGCCTCGAAAGGATCGGTGTAGCGCACGGCTACGCCATGATCGCTAACCCGCCCCGTGCCAGAATACCGTTCCAAATCGCCGAGTCCCAAATCACGCAATATAGGGTCAATATACAGGTCCATTCCGCTGCTGACCACTGCCAGCTGAATTCCCTCCCCCTGGCAGTACTTCACAAATGCCGAGAACCCGGGTCTCACGACGGCTGTCTGGATGACATGCTGTGAAATCTGCTCTTCCGTGGCCTGAATCAGGGCAAACTGGCGGCGGTTGCTCTCCTCAACACCGAACAGCCCTGCTTTGTACCCTTCTTCGATGCCGCGCCATTCTTCAGAGGCGTAGGTTTTCCGCAGTTCTTCACCGACACTGTTGACCGTAATCGTGTCGTCGAAGTCGCACTGTATCGTATACATGCGTCAACACACTCCTTGCGTGTGGGAGGGGTGGGAAATGCGCGGATCAAGCATTTTCCATGTACCGATTCCAAAACATTGCGCACCTTCTCACTCTCAATAGAACCGCCTACAACGGAATCCCCAGACCCCACCTGCTGGATCCGTCGCACTCCACACACTTTGCCGACTTACTGCATATTCCGGCTTCTAGAGCCAATGCCCACCCAACCACGTTCGTCGTTTAAGTAGTGACCCGGGCACAACACCGCTAGCGACACGGTGGTACCCTCCGGGACATCGCTCTAGCCATTCTCGTAACTAGGCGTCAGGGGCATGGTGACGCTGAACTCTTTGAGCAACTAAGCGGATTCACACCCAATATTGATCAGACTATAGCATGGTCATGTAGCCGACTTCAAGCGAAAGCCGCCGAGCTACAGGGGAGGCTGAATCTCAGCGTGAAGGTAGGTTCTTGATTTTGTATGTAGTTTGGTGGAGACAACTTAACCCACATTTCCCATATCAACCCTGCAGGGCTTGCCGCAATCAGCAACGGAACTACCCGATGTAGCCGAATAGCAGAGTACAGTGGTTATCATGAGTGCTAGACTGGTCGTGATCGACTACTCTAGTTCTTGATAACGTACCCACTCTGGAGGCACCCAATGGGTGAAAGCACCAACGCCTGTGCCACGCTCCGTTTCGACCGCCGCATACGGTTGGAGTTTCGCGGCGCTACCATCACCTCGGACGCCGGACTGTTGGCCTGTCGCGAGCTAGATGATGCACTGGGACTGACGGAGACGGCGGATGAATGTCTGCGGGAGAGCCGGGGCGGTCGTAACGTGCAGCACCGATTGGTGGGCCTTCTCAGGCAGTCGGTGTACAGTCGTCTGGCAGGCTACGAGGATACCAACGATGCTGAACGGTTGGCCGACGATCCGACGATGCGGGTAGTCGTTGGAGACCGAGGCATAGACAGACCAGCGGCAAGCACCAACACCATGAGCCGGTTCGAGACCGAGATGCTTACCCAAGACGGCAACGTGGAAGGGTTGGTCCGGCTGAACGCTAAGTGGGTGGACGGAGCTATGTCCCGCACGCCGCACCGGCGGGTGATCTTGGACATGGACAGTTCGGAGAGCCCGGTACATGGAGAACAGGAGGGAGCATCGTACAACGGTCACTTTGGGAGCACGTGCTATCACCCTTGTTCGTGTTCAACCAGTTCGGGGACTGCGAGGGCGCTAAGCTGCGTGCGGGGAACGTACATAGCGCGCACAGGTGGCGTGATGTATTGGATCCGATCCTGTCTCGCTACGGGGCGACAGGAGTGCGCCGGTACTTTCGGGCCGATGCCGCATTCGCCAAGCCGGACATCTACGAGTACCTGGAGGAGCGGCGAGTCTTCTACGCAATACGGCTGCCGAGCAACAAAGTGCTGCAATACGAGATCGCTCCACTGCTGATACGACCTGTGGGGAGGCCGCCGAAGCGTCCAGTGATCCTATACGACGACTTCTGGTATCGTGCCGGGAGTTGGGACCGCGCTCGGCGTGTGGTGGCCAAGGTGGAGTGGCATAGAGGAGAGCTGTTCCCTCGGGTGGGCTTCATCGTCACGAACATGACGGCTGGCCCCGAAGGAGTGGTGCGTTTCTACAATGGTCGCGGGACAGCCGAGCAGTGGATCAAGGAGGGCAAGTACGCCCTGAACTGGACTCGGCTGTCGTGCCATCGGTTCGTGGCCAACCGGGTGCGTCTGTCTCTGTTCATTCTGGCGTACAACCTTGGGAACTTCCTTCGCCGGCTGTGTCTGCCCAAGACGGTCAAGCACTGGTCGCTGCGGAGCGTGCAGGTCAAGCTGATCAAGATGGGAGGCCGTCTGGTGCGGCACTCCCGGCGATTGATCTTTCAGTTGTCCGAGGTGCCGGTTCCTCAACAGTTGTTCCAAGGAGTGTTGGATCGTATCGGCCGGTTATCGCCGGCGCCAAGCTGAGGGAGGGTATGACCACGATCTTGACAAGAGGGGGAGAGCGCTCCAGGGAGTCGACTTGTCTTCAATGCACTTTCACCCCACTGGCGGGGGACCCGAAGACGACAAAGACGGACAAGATGCATGGTTCACGGCAAGAATCGCATCCCTTATTGGATAGACCGGAGATTGAATGGCCTTGCAGGACCCGAATATCATGCCATCATCTCGTTTGGGCTGCCCATTGAGCCTGAAGACTCCCAATATGGGAAATCCTGGCTTAACTCACACAATCCCGATGTGGACCGCCTCTTCTCGGAAAGCGTCCCGCGCCTGCTCCTTCACCCGTTTGGCCCACAGCAGCCGGTAGTCGGAGCCCAACAACAAGCGGTCCGCGCTCAGTGCCGCGGTTGCCACTGGAACACAGCGGACGAATAGCGGAACCGCGTCGCCGCCATGTCGAAGTAGGTGTTTGCCGGCGCCTCGGCCACCTCCGGCATCAGCGCGTGGAAAGAAAGCCCGCCGACCCAGTTACTCATGCAGAATCGATCTTTCTCGTTCGCAGTATCCTCGGTGAGAACTTGAATGGTCAAGCCATCGTTTCAGGCATTCAGTGCCAGCCTCCTGCTACACCTCCAGCGTGAACCTCAAGGTGAAGTCTTGATTCTCTCGTAAAAGTCATGACTGATGGGTCTTGGCATTGACGATAATAGGATCTGGAGATGGAGAAGGAGAGAACGTTCAGGAGTAGGTAGTCGATGTTTCGAACGAGAGAGCCTCAAGAGAGCCTATGGCAGTCGGAGTTTCTGATCACGCCGAGGAAGGCCAGGCTGATGCGGAGGAGCTGGGCGCAGGTGTTTCGGAACGAGGCTGTGCCGCTGATAGACGAGGAGCGGTTTGCCGAGATGTACAGCGCGGACATGGGCAGGCCCAACCGCGCGGTGCAGACGGTGCTCGGGGTGCTGGTGCTCAAGGAGATGTTCGATCTGACGGACATCGAGGCCCTGGAGGAGTTGGAGTTCAACCTGCTGTGGCATCACGCGCTGGGGTTGGAGATGGAGGAGGCACACCTTGCGCAAAAGACGCTGCACAACTTCCGCGTGCGGTTGATGGAGCACGACGAGGGGCGGTTGGCGTTCTGCGAGACGACGGACCGGATGATCGAGGCTCTGGGTCTTCGTACAGGCAAGCAGCGCCTGGACTCGACGGATGTCATGAGCAACATCGCGGTGTTGACGCGGTTGGGTCTGTTCTGCGAGACGGTCCGGGTGTTCCTGCTGGCGGTGAGCCGTGAGCACCCCGGCCTGGGAGAAGGGATTGGGGATGGTCTGGCCCAGCGGTACCTGAAGGAGACCGGCGAAGCATCCCGATACGAGGACGCACGTTCGGGAGAGGGGCGTCGCCGGCTGCCGGCGCGCGCGACGTGTACCGGCTGGTCGATCGGTTCCGCGGGACGGCGGTGGCTCAGATGGACGAGTACGGGCTGTTGGAGCGACTGTTGCGCGAGCAGTGCCACGTGGCTCGTCACGGGGACGGTCGTCCCGGAGCGGATGACGACGATGCGGGTGAGGGGAAGGTGCCGATAGCGCTGAGGGAGCCGGGGGAGGTGCGGCCGGACTCGCTGCAGAGCCCGCACGACCCGGCGGTGACCTACAGCGGACACAAGGGGAAGGGATACGAGGTGCAGGTGGCCGAGACGTGTGAGAGCGACAACGCCGTTCAGATGATCACGCACGTGGAGGTCACGCCATCGAGCGGCAGCGACTCTGTGGTGACAACGCGGGTGATCGACGAGTTGAGTGAGCGGGGGATAGGTCCTTCGGAGCTGTGGGCGGACACGTCGTATGGTTCTGGCCGGAACGGATGGGAGGCGGAGCGCAGGGGTGCGGAGCTGGTGAGCCCGGTCGGTGGCCGGTCGCAGAAGGAACCCGGCGGAGGTGGTGATGAGCCGGTCAGGCTGACGGCATCCGGCTTCTACATCGACGTTATGGCGACGAGGAGCGCGGTGTGTCCGCGGGACATGAGGCGGTGGCGGAGTACGAGGATGAGGATGCGCCTGAGCGGGTGGAGATGCACTTCGCCCGGGCGGTGTGTGAGCCCTGCACGCTGCGTGCCCGGTGTCCTGTGAGGTGGCGCAGTCGCCCTGAGCTCGGGGGAGCGTGGTCACGGGGTGGAGCGTACGTGCTGAGTGCGGACCTGGCGAGGATGAACATCGCGCGGAGGCGTGCGGCAGAGTCAGACGGACAGTGGCGCAAACGGTACGGGCTGCGTGCGGGGATAGAGGGGACGAACTCGGAGATGAAACGGCGCCATGTGATCAACGACAATTACTTTTGCCGGTCCTGCTGCCTCACCGGAAGATGTTACCGAGGACTTTGCAGCTTCTAGTTGACGCCCACGGGTCCGATACTCACTCGTAATGCCTCCTCGATCTCACTCTGTTCGGCTGAAGCATACACCAAGTTCTTGGCTATAACTCCCCGCCACTGTCGAACTCTACGCTGCAAGGTCCGCAGCTGACGCATGCTGTAGCGATCTGGGTAGCGACTCATCAGTCGACCAAGCAGGTCTGCGGCCGTCGTGTCCGGTTGCCGCTGGAGCCAGTCGAGTATCTCACACCATACCCCCTCGAATGGGTCTGGCCGCGTCCGCCATGTGCGGGGACCCCTTGCCCTCCGAGTATGTGTGGGACGCACCTCCCCCTGTCGCCACAGATCGGGCAACTGAGACAGGAAGTCCTCAAGACTCTCTCCATCGGGCATGGTTCCAGACTCGGGAGCGCTGACTGTGGCCAGCGTAGACTGGGACTCCCGAATACTATGCAGCAGGGATATAGGGTCCAGCTCACCGCGACTCCTGCGCAGCCTCAGCTTCGTCTCCTCGCTCACGTCGTCACGATCCAGAAGCCGATCGCAGGGCGTGGCCGGCTTGCTGTAGCGCTTCGTCACGCTGCCTCCGTTCCGGCTCTTGGTCAGCAGTTGGAAGGAGGGCTGGAAGTAGTTCACGTACAGCCGTACTGCTCCGTACAGGTGGGCCAGCGTCTGGCCGGCTGCCGGTCCTGAGTAACGCTCGTGGCCCACGAAGCGACGGATCACCGAGCCGTTCTTCTGCTCTATCCATGCCTGGTCGTTCTTCCGGTACGCCCTGGACCGGGTGAACTCGATGTCCCTGTCCGCGCAGTATCCCACCAGGACCTCGTTGATGAACACGCTGTCGTTGTCGGAGTCTATGCCGCGGATCGGCACAGGGAATACGCCGGAGATAGCTTCGAGTCCCTCGACCACAAGTGACTGCTCGCGTGCCAGAAGCGGCACGGCCTCGGTCCATCCCGAGCTGACGTCGGTGACCACCAGGCTGTGGATGAAGGTTCCGGTCACGATACCACCACCATGCGCCACCAGGTCTATCTCGAGATAGCCCGGCCCTGGCTCGTTCCAGTCCGTGAAGGTGCGTACTGGAACACGACTCCCCATCTTCCTCCTCCTCCTGAGCCTCCTGCGGCTTCCGGCCTTCTCCCTCACCGGTCTCAGAAGCCGGTCAATGGTGGGAGGCACTCGCCGAGAACAGCCGCTCTCGCACATCCGGGTCGAGATCGAGGTGTCCGTGTCTCTCCAGTGACTCGACCATGCTGGGAAGAGCCGCCTTCAGTCTCTTGCCGCATATCCTGCTTCGCCTTAGCTCCTACTGCCGCCGTTGCCCCGGTCTCGGCGGTGGTGGCGTGCAATTCCTCCGCCGGAGAAGTCGGCCTGCTTTGGGAGGGTGTAGACTGTCGAGTCTTCCCTCACCGCTCGGGGTGGGCTTTATTCCGACGGGATCACGGTCTGCCTACAGGTCCAGAACTTGTAGACCGTCAGCGGCGCTGCCTGAGAAACTTGCACATGCCTCTTGAAACGGCTACATCCTTGACCGCCACTGCGCTGGACTTTATCATCATAACCGCGCCCGTTGTACGCAGCGGTGCGCAAAGTGGTGTGCGCGCCAGATTTTAGATACAAATCGCGCTCCTCTACGAGGACCCGATACTGCCTGAGAACTTCGACGCGATGGGCCTAGTGGCCCGGAACATATCGATACCTATCGCGACGGGCAAGCGTCTCCATTCGATCCACGAGTTCGAGATGCTCCTTGCGCGCGGGGCGGTCCAGTACGTGAGACCGGACGTCTGCATGGCGGGCGGCCTGACCCACTCCAAGAAGATTGCGGCGGTGGCGGAGGCCCACTACGTGGGTGTGGTGCCCCACAACCCGCTCAGCCCGGTGAGCACCGCAGCCAGCCTGCAGCTCGCGGCCTGCATTCCCAACTTCGCCATACAGGAGCTACCTACAGGGGAGCACGAGCCGCCTAAAAGCGACATAGTGAAGTCCGCGGTGCAGGTCGAGGACGGATTCCTGATCGTTCCCGATACGCCGGGGATCGGCGTCGAGCTGAAGGAAGACGCGCAGGAGAGACGCCCTCCAGTACCCCGCGAAGTCTCGACTCGCCTCAACGTCGACGGGTCGGTCGTGGACCAGTAGACGGTCACTGCCATTCGTTCCCGTAGCGTTTCGAACCTCGTTGAAGTCTCCCGCAATGCCGGGACGGGCTCAGAGCAGGCATTCAGGAGAAAAACAGATGAAGATCACGGATATCAGGTCCATGCCGGTCTGGGCCGGCCATCGAAACCTCTTCGTGCTCAAAATTGAGACCGACGAGGGCGTCCACGGCTGGGGTGAGTCGGGAGTGTCGGGGAGGGAGCTGGCCGTGGAGGGCGCCGTCGCCCACTTCCGCGAGTTCCTGGTCGGGAAGGACCCGATGCGGATCGGAGCCCTGTGGCAGGAGATGTACCGCGGCCAGTACTTCGAGGGAGGACGCATTCTGACGGGGGCGATGTCCGCGATCGACATCGCCCTCTACGACATAGTCGGAAAGAGTCTGGGAGTCCCCGTCCACCAGCTCCTGGGTGGGGCGCAGCGAGACTCCGTCCCGTGTTTTGTAACTACTCCCGTACCGCCGGCCGGGCCCGATTTCATCGACGACGTCCAGCGTCTGGTCTCGGAGGGTTGGAGCGTAATCCGATGCGGTCCTGCTCATCCTGACACCGGTGGAGACGACCTGCTGTTCGAGCCTCGGGAGTCGATAGCTCTGACCGCCGCCTGGCTGGCAAAGACCAGGGAGGCGGTAGGTACGGCGCCGGTGTTAGGCATAGACTATCACCACCGCCTGAGCGTGGCGGAGGCCGCCTCCTTCTGCCAGATGATGCCGACGCACACGCTGGACTTCTTGGAGGAGCCCATCCGTGATGAGACTCCCGGCGCCTATCAGTCGCTGCGCACGATGACCGATGTCCCCTTCGCGATCGGCGAAGAGTTTTCGAGCAAGTGGGCATTTCTGCCGTACGTGGAGTCCGGACTCACCAACTACTGTCGAATCGATGTCTGCAACGTAGGCGGATTCACCGAGTCGATGAAGGTGGCGGGCTGGTGCGAGGCTCACTACATCGACCTGATGCCGCACAACCCGCTTGGCCCGATCAGCACCGCCGCCAACCTCCATCTGGCGGCGGCCGTCCCGAACTACGCGTGGCTGGAAGACCGGTCCAGCGAATTTCCTTTCGACGACGAGATGTTTCCGGTCCAGCCGAAGCGGGAAGGGGACCGCTACCGGGTGCCGACCGGTCCCGGGCTGGGGGTCGAGTTCAACGAGGATATGGCGGGGAAGCCTTTCGAGTTCTGGGAGGCGCCCCACCTGCACCGGCGCGACGGCTCGTATACCAACTGGTAGCGAGCAGCGAGTTGAAGAAGAGACCGGGCTCCGCCCTAAGCGGTCTTCAGGAACTCCCAAAGCAGGTCGAATCTGCTTCCCGTGACCGGCTCCCGGCCCATGATCGAATTCAGACCCTGTCTGGTCATGTGCTCGGGAGCCGCTTCGAGACCGCTGCGGAGGTCGTCGTAGGTCATGCCCATCTCGCTCGGACGTCTGCGGACCAGGCACCGGTCGAGCCGCGAGATGAGTGTCTCGGGGCTCTCCTTGCACTGCCAGGCGATGATGACCGCGGCCAGGGCTACCAGCTCGCCGTGGACCCACCCCTTGTCATTCGCCAGCTCGACTATGATCGGAAAGGCGTGATCGCCTGACGGAGCAGCCGGATGGTTGAGGCTCCTCTCGTCGCGCTCCTGTACGGCGGTCATGATGAAGCGGACGCTGTCAGCGGTCAACCCGCCTTCGGCATCGAGCGTCTTGGGGAATCCGCCGACGATCTGGTCATGGTGTTGTTGGGAGGGCGCCGCCGCCTCGGCGTCCCAAGGAGGTCCGATGCCAAGCCTCGCGTTGCGTCGCCACTCGGCCAGTCCCGCATATCCGCAGAGCACGTCGCCAAGTCCAGCGGTGTTCAGGTAGGTCGGCGCCTCGAGCACCAGATCGTAGTCGACGAGGACGTCCTCGAAGTCGATCCAAGGCCAGTCGGCAGCACTCCCCAGCAGTCTGCGGCCCTCCCATCGGGCGAGGAAGCCGTGGATGATCGCGCCGGTCGACACGACGGTCGGCACTATCAGGAGAGGCAGCTCCATCTTCAGCGCCACGTACTTGGACGCGTCCAGCGCACGCCCGGCGCCTATGCCGACCACCAGATCTACGTCATCCGGGAGTGAATCAGTGATCGCCTGGAGCTGCCCGAAGTCCAGCAGGTCTACGTAACCGACGTCTGCGGGCCGCTTCGCAAGATATCTTTCCGCCGAGCGGTACGCCGACGGGGTTGTCACGGCGACGTAGTCAGGCCAGTCGGAGGAGTGCTTACGCACGAGTCCATGGCCGTAGCTGATCTCGTACTCGGCGGCGCGCTTCGCCTGGTCTGCGCCGCGCCATCCGCCTCGTGGTTTGTTCATGCGGTCTCCCGAATTGGGTGTGGGGGACACCCCCACACCCCCGGCAAGGGCTTCCCCTCAAAGGCGCGCTTCGCCTGGTCTGCGCCGCGCCATCCGCCTCGTGGTCTGTTCATGTGGCCGTCCGAATTGAGTGTGGGGGACGCCCCATACCCCCGGCAAGGGCTTTTCCCTCAGGTGACAGGATGGACTGCGTGGAGTCGTTAGGGCAGGAGGGCGGCCCATTATACCACGCGCTCCAATCGCCTTGACCCTCTTGCCCAAGCCGGGCTAGAATTGTTCCAGCATACGGTTGAGGTGTCTGCTTGGGGACCGCATAAACAGGCCTCCGTCACAAGGTCGATCGACTACCTAGCCTTCCGCATTGCGCGGCTTCGCGTGCGGAAGGCTTGTTTTGTGCCACCTACGATTGACCGAGACCAAGACATGACTCAGGAGATGAACCCGGAAATGCCTACAAGAATAGACTCAGAGCTTGCCGAGCTTAGAACGCGAATTCGCCACTCCACGGCCCACGTAATGGCCGACGTGGTCACGCGCATGTTCCCGGGGACGAAGCTCGCGATCGGGCCGCCTACCGAGGACGGCTTCTACTACGACTTCCTGTCAGCAGAGCCGTTCAGCGCCGAGGACCTCGAGGAGATCGAGCGCCGCATGCGAGAGGTGATCGCCGAGGATCTGAGCTTCGAGTACGCCGAATATCCTCGCGACGAGGCCATCGAGATGAACCGGCAGGAGCCCTTGAAGCTCGAGGTCATCGAGGAGATCCCAGAGAACGAGCCGATCTCGACCTATCGTCACGGCCGGTTCGAAGACCTGTGCGCCGGCCCCCACGTCGAGTCCACGGGAAAGATACCGGCCTTCAAACTGCTCAACGTCGCGGGGGCGTACTGGCGCGGTGACGAAGGCCGGCCGATGCTTCAACGTCTGTACGGTACGGCGTTCGAGTCCCAGGAGGCTCTCGACGAGCATCTGGAGCGGTTGGAGGAGGCGAAACGACGTGACCACCGGGTATTGGGCCGCGACCTGGACCTCTTCTCCATCCACGAGGAGACCGGCCCTGGCCTGATTGTCTGGCATCCGAAGGGTTCCCGCGTCAGAGAGATCATCGAACAGTTCTGGAGAGAGGAGCACCGGCGAGCCGGCTACGACCTGGTGCACACGCCGCACATAGGGAGGTCCTCACTGTGGGCCACGAGCGGCCACCTCGACTTCTACAAGGAGAACATGTACGCGGCCATGGAGATGGACGGGCAAGAGTACTACCTGAAACCTATGAACTGCCCGTTCCACATCATGTACTACCGGAACGCTCTGCGCAGCTACCGCGACCTGCCGATGAGGATCGGCGAGCTGGGAACGGTGTACAGATACGAGAGGGGGGGCGTTCTGCACGGTCTGCTCAGAGTCAGAGGTCTGACCCAGGACGACGCACACATCTTCTGCAGGCCCGACCAGGTGGAGGATGAGGTGAACGGTGTACTCGATCTCACCTTCCTCCTGCTGCGCAGCTTCGGCTTCGAGCAGTTCGAGGTGATGCTCGCAACCCGGCCCGAAAGGGCGGTCGGCGGTACCGAGCGCTGGGAGTTTGCCACAGACTCGTTGAGCCGGACGCTGCAAGCCCGGGGACAGCCCTACGAGGTCGACGAGGCTGGTGGCGCCTTCTACGGTCCCAAGATAGACATACACATACGTGACGCCATCGGCCGGCTGTGGCAGATCACCACCGTGCAGTTCGACTTCAACCTGCCGGAAAGGTTCGGGCTGAAGTACGTGGGCGAGGACGGCGCGGAGCACCAGCCGTACATGATTCACAGGGCCCTGCTGGGCGCCATGGAGCGGTTCATGGGTGTGCTGATCGAGCACTACGGAGGCGCATTTCCTACTTGGCTCGCTCCCGTGCAGGCGACCGTAATACCTATTGCCGACCGCCACCTCGACTACGCCGCGCGAGTCGAGGCACAGCTTGTCGAGGCGGACGTCCGGGCACAGACCGATAGGCGCAACGAGCGCATGAATGCGAAGATTCGGGACGCGCAGCTGCAGAAGGTCCCATACATGCTGATCGTGGGCGACCGTGAGATAGACGCTGGCGGCGTTGCCGTCCGAATGCGGACAGGAGAAGACCTGGGCACCGTATCCCTCGCGGAGCTAGTCGACCGCATCGCACGCGAGGCGTCGGATCGCAGGTAGACAGCTCTGACCCTAATCACCACCTCCGTCATAGTCAACGGCTCGCACGCCCTCGTCTCACGAACTCTGAACAGTTACGACATCCAGTAACTGTTTAGAGTTGAGGGGACCCCCATCTCAATCTTCCCCCGCGGAGCCAGGGGAAGAGGTAAGAGCCTCCTCTCCGTCCATCAGATTCGCCAGAATATCTCACGGAGTCTGAACAGTTACGACATCCAAGCCGTCATTGCCTTGTTACTGGCCGTGTGCTATATTCGTTTGACTCGAATTCAGACGTTCGCGAGGTGTAAGGATCCCAAGAGATTATCGGGCTAACCGGCGCATACGAGTCCCCCAGGTCCGTCTGGTAGACGAGAGCGGGAACCAGCTAGGGGTGATGCCGACCAGACAGGCGCTCGAGTTGGCCGAAACGCGGGGTCTCGATCTTGTCGAGGTGGCCCCTTCCGCAGTACCGCCGGTCTGCAGGCTGATGGACTACGGTCGGTTCAGGTACGAGGCGACCCGCAAGGAACGGGAGGCGCGCAAGGCCCAGAAGACGAAGGTCACAAACGTCGTTCGGGAGGTCCGCTTCAGGACGCGCATCGGCGACCACGACCGGCAGGCGAAGACCCGGCTGGCGAAACGCCTGCTGAATCAGGGCTCGAAGGTCAAGGTCTCCGTGATGTTCCGGGGGCGGGAGATTGAGCATGCAGACCTCGGCATGCGACTGCTTCGTACCGTCGCGGAAGACCTGGTCGACGACGCGCTGCTCGAGGTGACGCCTCACTTCGAGGGCCGCTTCCTGACGATGACCCTGTCTCCAAACACACGAACGACAGGCGAAGCGCAAACTGCGAAAGAGCCACAACGTGCCAAAGCTTAAGACACATAAGGGTGCCGCGGCCCGCTTCCGCGTCACCGGCAGCGGCAAGCTGCTTAGGATGAAGGGGCACCGGAACCACCTGCGACGCAAGAAGCCGGCCCGGGTCCGCAGGGAGTACTCGGACAAGCTGGCTGTCAGTCCCGCCGACGAGCCGAGGATCCGGCGTCTGATCTCGCGCTAGGGAGCCGACCTCACCCCGTATCAGGTACGGGGCAGGCTCTCAGTCCTCTCCCCGTCGAGGGAGAGGTGGAAGAGCGCCCATCTCAATCTACCCCCTCGGAGCAAGGGGTAGAGGTAGACAGGAGAAAGAATGACCAGGGTAAAGCGCAGCGTCACCAAGCGGCGCAGACACAAGAAGATCCTCAAGATGACGAAGGGCCATCAGGGCGTACGTCACACCCTCTACAGGCGGGCCCACGAGTCGCTGATCCACGCCCTCCAGTACAGCTACGCTCACAGGAGAGAGAAGAAGGGGGACATGCGGCGCCTGTGGAACCTACGCATCGGCGCCGGCGCCCGCGCGAACGGCCTCTCCTACAGCCGTCTGATGCACGGGCTCAGGCTCGCCGGCGTGGAGGTCAACCGCAAGGTGCTGTCCGAGCTGGCAGTCACAGACCCCGCTGCGTTTGCCCAGATCGTGGGCTTGGCCAAGGAGCAGCTCCAGCCGTCGTCGGTAGCCTAGACAACTGTCTCGAATCCCGGTAGGAAAGAGCCGTCCTCACCCCGTATCAGGGGCGGGCAGGCTCTCAGCCTCTCCCGCGAGGGATCTGCGCGTAACTGTTCAGACTTGCGGGGCCCCCCCATCTCAATCTTCCCCCGGCTCTGCGGGGGAAGAGGTAAGAGCCTCCTATCCGTCCACCAGATTCACCAGATGTAAGTTCGACAGGCTCACGGCGAACGGGCAGTACCCTCAATTTCTGAACAGATACGGAGCAAGAGCCCGAGGATGGCTGGCGGGCAGTTCTATGGCAGCAGGAGCCTGACGTCGTGTACGAGGTCCTCCGGATCGAACGGAGGTGTGAACAGCACCCGCCGTATGCCGTTGGCGTCGATGATATAGACCGGCGACGAGTGGGTGACGAGGTAGCTGTCCCGGGCCAGACTGTCGAGCGCCCCGCCTGCGGAGCCTTTTTTCAGGTATCTCCGATCGTCCCTGGTCGGCTGGTCCTCGACGGTCGTCGAGATGTAGTAGGCGGCCCAGAGCTTCGACAACTCCTCATCGTCTCCCACGAGGAAGTCCCACCTGTCGGTCATCTCCCAGCGGTCGGAGTATTGCCGGGCGCTCTCGACGGTGTCACGCGCGGGGTCGACGCTTATGGCGACGATCGACACATCATCGGCGTCATCGCCAAGGAGTCGGTGCGCCTCGCGCAGGTCGGCCGTGATCGCCGGGCAGACGTCCGGGCAGCTGGTATAGAGGAAGGTGAGGAGGAGCACTCTTCCGTCGTAGTCAGCGAGGGTGGCGGCCCGGCCGCGCTCGTCCACGAGGTCGAACTCGGCCGCCTGCTCTCCCGCAGTGAGCTCGGTGCCCCGGAATCGGTCGGCCTGGGCGCAGGCGACCGCGGCGATGACGGCCAGGAATAACGGCAGGAGCGTCCATCGAGTCATCGAGCGGAACGTGAGACGCCCCGGCGGGGGCAACTGTTCAGAGTCGAGTGAAAGGGAAGGGAGGCCCCCATCTCCCTCTTCCCCCGCGGACGGGGGAAGAGGGGCCAAGGCGAAGGTGGTGTTCATAGCTTTCAGAATCATTACCCGCGGATGGGGAAGAGGGTGGTGACCGCACCAAGTCTGAACGGCTGCGGCGCGGCTATTCCCTTTCCACACGCCTCTGCATCAGAGCGGCCAGAGTCGGCACTCCAACGGTCAAGACCATGCCCAGTCCGATCACGCCCCACTCGTGGAAGAGCTCGTCCATGACCATCAGAGCGACTCCAATGCCGCCGGCTACGACGACAATGGTGATGACAGATAGAAAGGGAATCAGCAGCGCCAGACGAATCTGAGAGCTCATAGACGGGTCTCCTCCGGTTCCCGGCCATCCAAGAGCCGGTATGCATTCAGGCCGCGGTTCGCCTCCTCGGCCTCTCTTCTCCTCTCCTGTTCTCCGAACCATCGGAAGAAGAGCACGACTATCAGAGTCAAGAATAGCACAGCTCCGCCCATCTTCATGATGATCCCGCCTATCTGCTGATCGGCGAGGGCGGAGATGTCCCATAGTCTGGGCGCATTCACATAGGACCGGTACAGGGGTTCGCTCGAGAAGGTCACTGGAGCGAAGACTATCAACTGGGCCACCGACAGCAGGAAGAGGTAGACCATCTGCAGAGGGTAGGCCAGCCTGGGCAGCTCCGGCATCATGCTTGCGATAGGCCACCACATCAGCACCGCTGCCCCCATGAACATCAGATGCTCCAGCACGTGGACCCAGTGGCTGTTCACCGACAGATTGTAGAGGGACGGGATGTGCCAGATGGAGAATATGACGTTGAAGGCGCCGAAGGCGACGATAGGGTGCGTCAGGATGCGGGCGGCCCGGAATGCCAGGTTGGGACGCAGCAATGGCCTGACCACCCAGTCCGGACATCCGAGGATCAAGAGGGGAGGGGCGACGAGCGTCAGGAGGACGTGCTGCACCATGTGGGCGCTGAACAGATAGTTGTCGCTGAGCTCGTGGATGGGTGAGAGGAGGGCGACGAATATGACGACGACTCCGGCGGTGAAGGTCGCGACGCGCCTGGGATCGACCTCGTCTGCTAGGTCGTAGCGCTCCCTGAGCGGTCCCACGGCTAGGAGGTAGGCGCCCTCGAGCAGAGTGAGGCCGAGCAGCGCCTCCGGGTGCGCGTGCCAGTGAGTCCAGATCGAGCCTGCAACGTCAGGCAACGTCAGGGAGCCCCCATCTCAATCTTCCCCCGCGGACGGGGGAAGAGGTAAGAACCTCCTCCTCCGCCCACCAGAGCATCTCTTCACGAAGTCTGAACAGTTACGACTAATATTCTCCATTTGGCTGTGACTCTTACGGATTCTGAACAGTTGCAGCGCCTGTCACCCGGGCGGCCCCAAAGGGCTAGATGAAGAAGTGGAACAGCGCCATCAGAGCGAACACGACGGCGGCGGCGAGCACCAGCCCCCCCACGAACATGTACGAGAAGAGGCGAGAGTCGTACCTGAGGTGCATGTAGAACATGACCACCAGGGCGAACTTCGCGCCCGAGAGGAGGACCAGGATCGGTATGATGCTGTGTCCGAGCCATTCGATGTAGAAGATCGCCACCTCTATGGCTGTAATCGCGGACAGGGTCATGGCGATCTTGAAGTAGGTCAGCGGAGTTGGATGGCCGGTGTGCACCGTCTCCTCCGCGCCAGTACCGCCCGTTGCGTGAAGCTCGTCAGCAGCCATCGATCAGAACCCTTCGAAAACTCCGAAAAGATAGACGACCGTGAAGATGATGATCCACACGATGTCGACGAAGTGCCAGTACAGCGCGGCAAGGTCGACGTCGAGGTTGCGCTCCGGCGTGACTCCGCCCCGCTTGAATGAGAAGAAGAAGAGGGAGAGGAGCCACACCACGCCGAGCGTGACGTGGGCGCCGTGGAAGCCCGTGAGGGTGAAGAAGGTGGTACCGAAGAGGTTGGTCCTCGGCGTGACGCCGAAGTCGATCTCCGCCTTGGCGGCTCCAGACGCGCACTGGCCGGTGAGATCGTTGAGCTGGGTCGACGTCAGCCTGGGGGAGATCTCGTCTATGGCTGCCTGGTCGGCGCACTCGATCTTGGCCTCGTGGATGGCGAAGTCTCTGAACTCGAACACCTGGAAGCCGATGAAGGTCATTCCCATGACGGCCGTGGAGGCTATCCAGATGCGAAAGCCGTTCATGCTTCCCCTGGTCAGCGCGGCATAGGCCAGCACCATGCTCATGCTGCTCATGAGGAGCACGAAGGTGCTGACCGACGTGATCGGTATCGAGAAGACGTCTATGGGCTCCGGCCCCCTCAGGCTCTTGCCCTTGTATACGAGGTAGGTCGCAATCAGGGAGCCAAAGAACATGCAGTCGGACCCGAGGAAGGCCCACATCAGCATCTTACGGTGGTTCAGACCGGTGGTGGTAGGCTCGTGTTCCGGTTCGTGCGCTGCAGCCGAGACTTCAGCCAAGAACTGCTCTCCCCTAGTGTCCCGAGTCTTCCTCGGGGTCGTTTACCGGCTCGAACGACCATGAGTAGATGGCGAACAGGGCGATTGCGCCGCCTACCGCCGCCATTGCGATGCTGTAGATCAGACCGTAGCCGCCTATCAGCAGGCCGATAGAGACGACTATGGGCCAGTACGAAGGCTGCGGCAGATGTATGGAGTGCTCCGCCTCGTCCGATCCTCCCCCAACCGGCACCGGCTCGGCGACCCGCTTCCTCTTGCGCGCCCACCAGTCGTCACGGTCCTGCACGGTCGGGATCTCTTCGAAGTTGTACTCAGGAGGTGGTGAGGCGATGGACCATTCCAGGGTTCTGGCGTCCCACGGGTCGCCCGATGCCTTCCTTCCCTTGGTCCAGCTTCTGACCATGTTGATGGTGAAGACCAGGATCCCGCCCGCGAGCATGAACGAGCCGCCGGTGGAGATCATGTTCCAGAAGTCCCACCCGAACACCGCATCGTAGCTGTAAATGCGGCGGGGCATTCCGTCGAGCCCGGTGAAGTGCATCGGGAAGAAGGTGATGTTGAAGGCTATGAAGATCAGCCAGAAGCTGAGCTTGCCGAGCGCCTCATCGTACATCCTGCCCGTGATCTTGGGGAACCAGTAGTAGATTCCGGCGAGCAGCGCGAAGATGCTTCCGCCGAATAGCACGTAGTGTATGTGCGCGATTATGAAGTAGGTGTCCTGCTGCTGCGCGTCGGAGGCGGCCTGCGAGTGCATGACGCCACTGATGCCGCCTATCGTGAAGGTCACTATGAACCCAAGCGCGAACAGCATGGGAGTGGGGAAGCTTATCGACCCCTTCCACATCGTGCCCAGCCAGTTGAATATCTTGACGCCGGTCGGAACCGCGATTGCCATCGTCGTGACGGTGAAGACGGAGTTGGCGATGGGTCCGAGTCCGACCGTGAACATGTGATGGCTCCATACCATCCATCCCATGAATCCTATGATGATGCCGGACAGCACCACCACCGGGTAGCCGAACAGAGGTTTGCGCGAGAAGGTCGGCAGGATCTCGGAGACGATGCCCATGGCGGGCAGGATCAGGATGTACACCTCAGGATGGCCGAACACCCAGAAGAGGTGCTGCCACAGCACGGGGTTGCCGCCGGCGGCAGGGAAGAAGAAATTCGTTCCGTAGAAGCGGTCGAACATCAGCTCGATGAGCGCCACCGTGATCACAGGGAAGGCCAGGATCAACAGGAAGGAGGTGACAAAGGTCATCCACGTGAACAGAGGCATGCGGTCGAGGGTCATTCCGGGCGCCCGCATGTTGATTATCGTCACGATGAAGTTGAAGGCGGCTGCCAGTGAGGCTATGCCCAGTATCTGCAGGCTGACTATCCAGAAGTCTATCCCGTGCCCCGGATTGTAGGTCTCCCCGGTAATCGGAGAGTATCCGAACCAGCCGGCGTTAGGCGCACCCCCCATGAACCAGCTCAGGTTGAGCACTATGGCCCCGGCAAGGAAGGTCCAGTAGCTGAAGGCGTTCAGCCTGGGGAAGGCCACGTCACGTGCACCGATCTGAAGAGGTATGACGAAGTTGAAGAATGCGGCGCCCAACGGCATGATCGCCAGGAAGATCATCGTGGTGCCGTGCATCGTGAACAGCTGATTGAAGATCTCGGGGCTGACTATGTCGAGACCGGACGCAGTCAGCTGTGTACGCATCAGCAGCGCCTCGACGCCGCCGATTATGAACATGATGAAGGCCGTGACCCCGTAGAGGATGCCTATGCGCTTGTGGTCGATGGTGGTGATCCAGGCCCACACGCCGGTAGGGTGAGTCGGGCGGGGGATGGAGAAGGAGAGAGTGGTCATGGCCGGCCTCCCAGCCTGGCTGTCTGAAGACGGGTCTTTAGAGGATTATACGTCATCGGTCGACATGCGGGTGCTACTTCAGGCCCCTTAGATAGGCGACCAGCGCCGATACCTGGGGCTCGGTCAAGGCGTCGAGACTCCCGTTGTACACGCCCCCGTCCCTGGCCATCACGTTGCCCGGCTTCATCGCTTGAGGGTCCTGGAGCCACTTCCTGAGGTTGTGCTGCGTGTTCTCCATCATGCTTCCGGCAAAGTCGCCGCGACTTGCAAAGTGCGTCAGATTGGGCCCGGTCGTTCCCCTGGCTCGAGCAGAGCCCTCGATGGTGTGGCAGGCGAAGCATCCGCCCTCGCGGGACATGAACAGAGTCTCACCCTCTCTCTCCAGATCGTCGCTGGGAACGAGAGCGTCCTGCGCCTGCGCCTGCAGCCATGCGTCGAACTCTGCCCTGGGCTGAGCTATCACCTTGAAGCGCATGTTCGCGTGCGACTCTCCGCAGAACTCCGCACATTGACCATAGTAGGCTCCGGGTTCGTCCGCCTGAAGCCACATCCAGTTGTCGTTGTTCGGGACCATGTCGACCTTACCGGCCACCTTCGGTATCCAGAAGCTGTGGATCACGTCGATCGACTGGAGCAGGACGTTCACCGGCTCCCCCACCGGTATGTGCAGCTCGTTAGCCGTTAGGACATCGTGATCGCGATACTCGAACTCGAACCACCACTGGTGTCCGGTCGCCACGATCGTCAGTCCCCCCTCTTCCGGAGGGACGGGGGAGTTGGCATTGTCAAATATGGTAATGACGCTGGGCACCGCCACGACGATCAGGATCAGAGAGGGGACGATCGTCCAAGCGATCTCGAGCTTGGTGTGCCCGTGTATCTGCTCTGGGTCGCCGTCGCCCGGCCTTCGCCTGAAGCGGATCGCCGTGTACAGAAGCACGCCCGTAACGAGGATCAAGACGGCCATGCCGACCCAGAAGATGATGTAGAACAGGTCTACCTGCGACTCGGCGACCGGGCCCAGGGTGTCGAACGTCGACTGTGGGTGTGACGGGGTGCAGGAGGCTTGGAGCCCAACGAGGAGAGCCGGAACACCGAGGCCCAGCGTCAAAACGAGGCGCCGGCGTACCTGAGTCAATGTATGCAATCTTCCCCCGTCGAGCGATTGTGCACGCGATAACAATCGAGTCGACCAGAATCTAGCAAAGCTGCAGGAGACCAGTCAAGCAGTTAGCGGCGAAGTGAGTGTGCAGAGTTGAGGGTAAGGGGAGGGAGGCCCCCATCTCAATCTTCCCCCGTCCGCGGGGGAACGGGGGAAGAGGTAAGGTCCTCCTGTGAATCCCTTCGTTAGCAATATGCGTCTCCCACGGCCCGGGTGCTCCATCAGGCCGAGACCAGACCATCCGCAGCGATAGCCGAGAACAGCAGCATCAGATATGCCATCGAGTAGACGAACACCGCACGAGCCCCGGCCACGCCCCTCTCTCTCATAAGACGCCATGCGAGCGCCACGAAGAGACACCCAAGCGGTGCGGCTACACCCAGGTATACCCATCCGACGGCGCCAGTGGCTATGAACATGAGCGTAAGCGCGAGTACGAGAAGCGAGTAGGCGAAGATCGCCCGTTTGGTCTCACGGACTCCCGCCACCACCGGCAGCATTGGGACTCCGGCTCTCGCGTAGTCGTCCCTCAGGATCAAAGCCAGCGCCCAGAAGTGCGGAGGAGTCCAGAAGAAGACGATGGCGAACATGTAGAGAGCAGGCAGTCCTATTCCTCCCGTTACGGAGGCCCACCCCACCATTGGGGGAATCGCGCCCGCCGCGCCTCCGATCACTATGTTCTGGGGAGTCGTCCGCTTCAGACCCCTGGTGTAGACGAGGACATAGAAGAGCGTGGCGCTCAGGGTCAGGGCCGCGCAGATGAGGTTCACGTACGAGGCCATCGCACCAAAGGCGACGACGTTCAGGACGATGCCAAACACGAGCGCATGACGCGGCCCCACCCTCCCGGAAGCTACGGGGCGGTTATGCGTCCGGTCCATTATGCTGTCGATGTCCTGGTCGAGACTGTGATTGAGAGCGTTCGCTCCGGCTGCCGCGAGCGCACCGCCGCCAAGCACCCAGAACACGAGCGTCCCGTCCGGCACCCCGCCGGCCGCCAGGAACATTCCCGCCAGCGCCGTGAACAGGAGCAGCAGGACTATGCGCGGCTTAGAGAGCGCGATGTAGTCCCTCAACAGCCCACGAGACGCCGCGGCATGCTGGACTATCACCGTGCGAACCTCTTCGCGATAGGGGAGCCGTCCATAGTCGGCGAGAGGCCTGGCTTGTCGGATCGCCGCGGCGCGTAGACCGCCACGCTCAACAGGACGAGCGATGTCCAGACGAGCGTGGCGAGCGTAAGGTGGGCCGCTTTCATCTCCGCGGTGAAGCCCGACCAGACGACGAAGGCGCCGGCCAGCACCTGGACGCCAAAGAGCACGCACAGCGTCACGCTGGTCCAACCCAGGTCGGGTTGGAGAGCGCGACGGGTCCAGGCCACCGCCGCAGCGGCTAGAATCAGGGCGCCCGCCAGGACCGTCAGGAGCCTATGACCCATGTGTATGGCGTAGGCAGTGCCCTGGGGGAGCAGCGAACCGCGGCACAGCGGCCACGTGCCGCATGAGGAACCCGCGCCGTATCCGACCATATACGAGCCGGAGAGCAGCAGCACAAACGCGGCGGCCAGAGATGCGATCACGAGGGTGTTCAGCCGGCGGACCGACGGATCGTTCCCGGCCTGACGATCTCTCTCGGTTGAAGGCCGCCATCCGAGAAAGGCGACTACCACCATGCACGCAACCGCACATTCGGCGATTCCCAGATGCAACAACACTACCCACCAGACCAGCTCCGTGAGCACCGTCACACCACCGAGGACCGCAGCTACCAGCACCAGACCCAGTCCCAAGACGGCCGACGCCACGATGCGCACGTCCGATCGGTAGTATGCCCAGACCAGCCCCATGGTTGTGAGCACGAGGACCATCAGCATCGACGCCGAGAGCCTGTGCGAGTACTCGATGAGGGTCGCGGTATCGAACGGCGGAATGATCTGGCCATGGCATAGGGGCCAGTCGGGACACCCGAGTCCTGAGCCTGTGACTCTGACGACGCCGCCGAGCGCGACCTGGGCGATGCCTGCCAGGACGGAGGCGACGGCGACCACACGGAACAGACGCTTCATGCGCCGTGTCGGTACACGCCGTGGGTACAACCCTTGATCCGCTCCCGTTTCCCCGCCGCCACTGGGATCGAGTCGTCTACGGCGGTCGCCTCAACTCCGCCCGGAAACCGTATGTGCATCTTTTCACGAACGGTGAACAGCGTGAGAGTATCACACAGCCTATCGACCGTCAATGAACGGCCTGAGGCCGTCCTGCATCTGTTCAGAGAAGCGGGGACCCCATCTCAATCTTCCCCCGGCTCTGCGGGGGAATGAGGTAAGAGCCTCGTCTCCGTCCACCAGATTCGCCAGAATATCTCACGGAGTCTGAACAAGTTACGCCGTCCTCCTTCACTTGACTACGATCACTTGACTACGATATTTGAGCGTGGCTAAACTGTCCAAGCTCTCCCCGGCGGTACGGCCGCATCTCCGGGTGTTACGCCCGAGCTGCTCCAGAAACGCTTGGCCCGCTAGCTCAACTGGCAGAGCAGCTGACTCTTAATCAGCAGGTTCTCGGTTCGACTCCGAGGCGGGTCACCATACAAAATTAAGACAAACAGAGCAACCGTACAAAACAGCGAGTCAACAAATAGTCAACACAAAGAGTGCGAAAAGCTCCGAGTCAGCGACACCCCGGAAGCTGTCCCATTCCTCGGCTCGGATCAGCGGCGGTTGCGGTACGTGCGCCGTCAAATCCCCGACCTGAACAGCACGCGATGCTTTCATAATTCGTCCTACCTTGTGGTAGTGTCGACTAGGTGGGTGTCAATCCATTTGTCAAGCAACTGTCTTGAAAGTCAAGTGGAATGACCGGCGGGTTCCGTTTCCTTTGGGTGTATCGCCTGGGTGTATCCCCCCCCCCATTAGTCATAGGACCTTCAAACGACGTACTCCGCAAGCAAACGGAACCACCGATTTCACAAGGTGGACAAGCACACCCGAGTGTGGTACGGTCACGCCGTCTAGTTACCAGTAGAAGCACATCGGACATTGACGCCTTAGAGCTAAGGAGGTATCGAATGGAAGACACTGCGATGTTGATCACAGCGTTTTCGGGGCTTACCGTGGCGATTGGCGCGCTTCTGGTTTCCGTGGGTGTTCTCGTTCTGGTAATGAAGCTCGGCTCCGCCATCGAATCCATGAGCGGCGGTAGCGACTAGGGGTAGTTCCCAATCGCCGGGGAGCCGAACGCACTTCCCAAGTAATACCATTTCACTTGGATGGGGCCACAAAGTGTGCTGGAAGAAGCTGGACGTTGTCTTCAATCCAGTCCCATCCGGCAAGTGAGCGTACCCGACCGGGATCAGATTCCATTTCTCCAAGAAAGGCGTTCACTGCCGCCACCTTCTCTTCGATACGCCGGTACAGCCTGCCCTTCACACATCGGCGCACCTCCTCGAATACACGCTCAGCAGGATTGAGCTCCAGACTGTATGGCGGCTGTACTATCGTCAGCACTCCCACACTCTCCACCAGCTCGCTCCGGTGACCACGCGCTCCATCCCACACCAGCGCTCCCTGTCAAGCAACTGTCTTGAAAGGTTCCGTTTGCTTGCGGAGTACGTCGCTTGAAAGTCCCTATGACTATTGGGGGCGATACACCCAAAGGAAACGGAACCGTTGGTGATCTGGTCCGTGCGCAACGGACTGCTGGGTGACTAGCGGCACGGACCGCTTTCAAACAGAATCGTCTCCCCGCGCTCTGCCAGGTCTGGACGTTGGATCGGGCGCTTGGAGCCGACAGGCTACATGGAGGTATTTCTATGGATACCCGCTGGAATATCTTCGCAATTGCCATACTAGCCTTCGCCTGCTTGTCGTGCGGCGGCCCCGAAGCCGTCAGGATGGGTACCGAAGGGGCGTATCCTCCCTACAACTTCATCGACGACGAGGGAGAAGTCGACGGATTCGAGCGGGAGTTGGGTGACGAGCTGTGCCGCCGGGCCGACCTCGAATGCACCTGGGTGACCAACGACTGGGACAGCATCATACCCAACCTGGTGGCTGGGGACTATGACACCATCCTCGCCGGGATGAGCATCACCGGCGAGCGGGACGAGGTCATCGATTTCACGCAGCCGTACTTCCCTCCCGGCCAGTCAGTCTACCTGACACTGGCCGGGGCTGGCGGCGATGTGGTAGACGGCAAGGTGGCTGCCCAGGTGGCTACCGTCCAGGCGGACCACCTGTCGCAGTCAGGCGCGACGCTCTTGGAGTACGAGCTGGCCCCTGAGGTGGTCTCGGCCGTCTTGAGCGGAGAGGCGGATGCGGCGTTGGTAGACCTGGAGTTCGCCCGGGAGGGTATGGCGGAGCATGAAGGAAAGCTGGCCCTGGTGGGCCCGCGCGTCGAACTGGATTCTGGAATCGGCGTGGGCGTCAGGGAGGACGATGGCGACTTGAAGGACAAGCTGGACAAGGCCATCGCCGACATGAAGGAAGACGGCTCTCTGAACGCCCTCATCGAGAAGTGGTTCGGGCCCGAGGCCGAGAAATTCTAGTTCAAGGTCATGCTCCTCCAGACGACCTCTGAAGAGAAGGTCAACCCCTGACTCAGGCTGGTTCCGTTTCCTTTGGGTGTATCGCCCCCAATAGTCATAGTGACTTCCAAGCGACGTACTCCGCAAGCAAACGGAACCCCCCAGCCAAGATCCACCGCCTAACCTGCGGCGAGGGGTTTGGGGTGCTTGTATCCTGTACTCAGAGTGCGATGGGCGGGTGAAATGTGTCAGGTCCTGTGGGATTGAGCCGCCGGAGCCGGGCCTGATGGGTCCTGACGGCGTTTTGGCGCCATTCGAGACCGCGCTGGGTCCGAGATGGACATGGCACGCCAGGGCGACTGTGCTGAGTCGCCTTCGACAGACCGCTAAGGTACATGGGCCGGGCTCAGGGGTCGGCGGCCAGAGTCAATATGCTCCGGCGCATCCCGATCAGCAGGCCGTAGGACGGGTGGTCTCCGGTCAGGCGTATGATCAGTCGCCTGCCGTGGCGCACCATCCGCCCTGGCAGGTTGACGACGCCGAATCGGACTGCCTTGAGCCGCTTGTTCAGCCACTCGCCGCCCATTGCCAACTGCTTGACCGCCGAGTTCAGGTTGAATGACAGGGTTGCGATGGACCACCAGGCCGCATTGGCTCCGAACAGTCCCGAGGGCAACCGCCCAGCAGCAAGGTCTCTCTTGAGAACCCCATGTACCTCCTCGCCCTTGCCGCAACGCTCCCTGTACCACCTGATCAGCTCCTGCCCAGCAATGGTACGGTTGGTCACCACCCCCGACACCTTGTACCAGCCTTCCCCCACTATATCGACGAATCTGGACGCTCTGTCCGACTCGACCTCCATGCCGGGCAGTGGCGGTCTGTGCATGGGCTCTCTGACGGCCAGGAACCTGTAGTACGGGTCCTTCTTGCTGTAGGCCGTCCAGTTGGGTACGAACTCCACCTCAGCCCACTGTTGCTCCGCAGCATCCATGGACCCTTCAGCGTCACAACGCAGATCGCGCCACTCCCCCTCCGGAGTCTCTGCAACCGCCCTCCTGAACTCCGGCGTCACCATGACTCCCACCGCGAACTCGATCATCCCGAAGCGTGCGTCTTGGCCCTTCGCACAGTACCGCAGCAACTCCTGCTGGTACCCCGCCGTGTCCGACCTCAGCATCACCTTCTTCACGCCGCTCGGCAATTGCGCCAGCGCTTCGGTCAGCACTCGCTTCTGCTGGTAGCCCGCAGGTACGTTGCCGTCCCGAAACTCCGTATGCGCTATCAGGCCAGCCTCATGCCAGTAGGTCGTCAGAGGCTGGTACGCCTTGTACTTGTCGTAACAGTACTGGGCCTGCTGCTTGTGCGTCTCGACCAGCGTCGCATCCATGTCCAGCGTTGCACAGCTCTGCCGGATGTGGCGCTGTACAAAGGCAACCATATCTGCGTTCACCCTGTTCAGCCCGCGCAGACCCGCAGTCACCGCAGGTATGAACGCCCTGCCGGGCTCTCGTTTGGCCTCCTCCGCAGCGTCATGGAACCTCTCCAGGTATCTGAACACCGCCGATACCGATGGTACACTGCGCTGACGCCCGACCCGCCACCTCCGCTCCATCGCCTCACGCCCGCAACGGCGCATCCCATGAGCCTCCATCCTTCGCAGCAGACGCCCCAGACCCTCGTCACCCTCCAGCACCTTCAGATCGGACACCGACTCCCCGCCCGCCACGTTCAACAGCACCAACGACGTGATCATCTGGATGTCAGTCCAGCCCTGGCTCATCCCCTTGATCCCCACATGACGACGCACCGATTCCCACAGACCCGCCGCGGCCATCATGTCCAGGTAGACCCCGGCTCCCGCCATTGCCGTCATACCGGTCGAGCTTCTCTCCGCAGCGTACTGGAATGGCAGAACTCCCTGCGGCATAATAGTTGCACCTCGTTGGTGATGGCTCTGTCTGTCCAACAACCATCTTAGCCCGCTTCACGGCGGGCTCCAACGAGGTCCTCCTTTTTACTTAGGTGGGGGATTTGGGCCCAGGCTTCCCACTTGACTTTCAAGACAGTTGCTTTTCCCTGAACAACTCGCCTGACAGAATCGCTGGACATCGACACCCCTGATCAGCACTCGTCCCCGCCGGCACGGCCCATTATTACTCCGCCGTTCACACGGCAGGCTGGGGGATGAGTACGACGTGCCCCGCCAGATGGGGCAAGCCGCGCCGGCGCGAGCTGAGTCCTCTCCCTCCCCTGATGATTTACCAGGCTGCTCAACTGATGGACAGCTTTGAAAAACTCAACATCCTGGCCGGCATCATGACGTCCGCCGCCGAGATCAAGGAAGGGCAAAAAACTTTTGCGTCGCCGGAGGAAAAGCAGCAGGCCCAAATGGATGAGCAGCACGCGAAGGTGATGCGGCTGTTCTCGGCGATCGCCAAAGCCCTGAACGCGGGATATGTCAAGGGCGGTGAGATATTAGGACACGTGGCGGAGCAAAACTGTACCAGTCGGTGTAGTTGCTCAGCGATTATGTCCGCCCTACTGGCCAGCATAAATGTCACCCGTCTATGGGTGTCGCAGGAGCGGTCGGTGGGAGTGAGAGCGGTGAGGTCTAGGTGTCGGCAGGGTCGTCGCCAGAACGGACCGCGGCGCCCGTCCGGCTCTGCCTGAGGCGATAGCTCTCCCCGTTCATCTCCAGGATGTGAACACGGTGGGTTAGCCGGTCCAGCAGGGCGCCGGTCAGCCTCTCCGAGCCGAAGACCTCCGTCCACTCGTCGAAGGGCAGGTTGGTGGTGACCAGGACGGACCCTCTCTCGTAGCGCTGGCTGAAGACCTCGAAGAGGAGCTCAGCCCCTGTCTTGGAGAGCGGGACGAAGCCCAGTTCATCGATGATCAGCAGCTTGAGCCGGGCGAGCCTCTTCTGGAGGTTGAGCAGACGCCGCTCGTCCCTGGCCTCGATCAGCTCGTGGACCAGGGAGGCGGCGGTGGTGAAGCCGACCGACAGCCCCCTCTGGCAGGCGGCGAGCCCCAGACCGAGGGCGACGTGGGTCTTGCCGGTCCCGCTGTTGCCGACGGCGATCACGTTCTCACGACGGTCGACGTACTCGCATCGCGCCAGCTGCATGACCAGGTGCTTGTTCACCGACGGCATGGCCAGGAAGTCGAAGGTGTCGAGGCTCTTCGTGGCGGGGAAGCGCGCCGCCTTGATCCTCCGGTCCACCATGCGGTGATGACGGTCTATCAGCTCGAGCTCAGCCAGCCTCAGCAGGTAGCCCGGATGGTCCACGTCCTCGGCGGCGCACTGTCCGGCCACCTTGCCGTACTCCCTCAGGAAGGTCGGCAGCTTCAACTCCTTCAGGTGGTGCTCCAACAGCACCGTCGACCTGTCGCTCACCGCCCGTCTCCCGACATGAGCGCCATGTAGTCGCCGGCCGATGTAGTTGTCACAGTGACCTTCGGCAGGTAGGGGTAGAGCTCCAGGTCGAGTCTCTGAGGTCGGCCCTCCACCCTGCACAGCACCAGGTGCTTTATGGCGTCGAAGCTTACGGCGCCGAGCCTGAGAGCATCGCGCACACCCCCGTGCACCTCCTCCCTGCTGAAGCTCTCCATCAGACGCAGCACCTGCACGAACTCCCTCTTGCCGCGCCTGCCCATCCGGGACTCCAGCAGCCGCCGCAGCACCCCGAACTCCTCCGGCAACTCCCACCCGGCCAGCGGTGCGGCCTGGTCAAGGGCTCCCGTCTTGCGCTCCAGCAGCGGCAGGTAGTGGATGGGGTCGAAGACGAAGTCGTCGCGTCCGTAGGACCGCCTGTGCCTGGCTATCACCTCTGCCCCGCAGCTTATGACGACCTCTCCCACATAGCCGCGCACCACCACCTCCATGTGACCGTAGGCCACGGGCACCGAGTAGTCCGTTGGTCCGGTACCGCACCAGCGACAGGGAGCTGACACGGCTCACATGCTTGTCGCTGGCGTCGTAGGGTGTGGCCGGGAGAGGCAGCAGGGCCTCCAGGTCACGCTCCATACGACGGCCTATCGTCTCGTCGTGTCCTCGCAGCCGTCTCCCCAGCCGCTCCAGACACCTCTCCTCGAGATATGCATTGAGAGCATCGAAGCTCTCGAACGACGGTATGGGCACGAGGAAGTTCCGGCGTGCATATCCCACCAGACCCTCGACCTTGCCCTTGTCGTTGCCCCTGCCGGGACGGCCGTACCGGTCCTCGAACAGGTAATGGGATAGGAGCTCCGAGAAGACGCGGGTACGCTTCCTCCGGCCGTCTCCCAGGATCTTCGCCACAGCCAGCCTCGTGTTGTCGTAGACGATGCTCCGGGGTACGCCGCCCAGGAACGAGAAGGCCGAGACGTGACCGTCGCAGAACGCCTCAGTCGTCTCGTCGGGGTAGACACCCCAGGGTCGCAAGAGTCAAGCCACATCGCCGATCTTTGGCGATAGCGCCTCTGCTTCGGTCCGCCAGGGATCGCGTCTGCTCTCGCGCGGAGCCCTTACGCGGCGACCGGCTCGTGGCGTCTTCGGTGTCCCCAGGCCGTCTCCTCGTCGTAGAGGGAGCGAGTCCTGAGGCAGCCGTGCAGGTAGCCGACGAGCCGATTGGCGAGCGCCCGGAGCGCCTGATGGTGGGACTCTCCGGTTGCACGTCGCTTCGTGTAGAAGTCGCGGCAGCCGGGGCTCGGCTTCAGCGAGCTCAGCGCCCACTGGTCGGCAGCGTCGTAGAGTCGCCGGTTGCGGACAAAGCGCGCCTTCACGGTCCGCTTGCGCCCGGATGCTACGGTTAGGGGCGAGGTGCCGGCGTAGTTTCTTCGGGACTTCGCCGAGTCGTAGCGTTCGGGGTCATCCCCGAACTCTCCGAGCACCCGGGCGCCGAGGATCACGCCGAGCCCGGGGAAGGAACGGTAGGTCTCGGCGTCCGGGTGTTGCTCAAAATGGCTCGCGAGTTCGGTCTCGATCGCCTGGACCTGACGGTTGCTCTCGCCGATTTGGGCAACCACAGAGCGGGTGGTCGCCGTGAAGGCCTTCGTCACCAGCGGGGACGCCTCGAGCTGCCGGGTGCGCAGCGCGGTGCGGATCTCGGCGGCGCGGCTGTCCAGGTTGCGCTGCCGTCCACCCCGCCTGACGGCTGCACGAATCTGGGTAACGGTCAGCCGCGCCGCCTCGCGTGGGCCCGGCGCCCGGGCCAGCAGGCCCACGGCATCCCCGTGTGAGAGATCGGGGAAGGCGTCCAGGGCCGCCGGGAAGTACTGCCGGAGGCTGCTGCGAAGCCGGTTGGTCTGTCGGGTGCGGTCCCAGATCAACTGCTGGTGGGCGCGGGCGAGGATGCGCACTGCGTCGACGGCATCACTGTCGCCAGCCACGGGCCGGTGGTTGTGGCGGTCGGTGCGGACGAGATCGGCGAGCAGCTTGGCGTCACCCGCGTCTGATTTGGCCCCGCTCACACGATGACGCTCGCGATAGCGGGCGACCGAGCGAGGGTTGACCGCGTAGACGCAATAGCCGGCGGCGAGCAGGGCCGAGACCCATGGCCCTCGGTCGGTCTCGATCCCTATCACGACCTCGTCTGGCTCTGCGGCATGCCGGGCGAGCAACTCGTGCAGAGCAGCCATGCCGCAGACGCCTTCCGCCAACTGCCCGGAGGCGAGCCGATCACCCGCCTCGTTCATCAGGTGCACATCGTGGTGTGCTTCGGCCCAGTCATCACCCACATACAGAACCATAGTTGCTCGTTGCCTCCTTCGCTTCGCCTACTGAGATGCGACGCGCTGGGTTGGTCCCGCCACGGCCTAATGGAACAGTGCTCTCTGGCACGACACCCCATGAGTGCTGCGAACCACCCAGGCTCACCAGCCGGGGCTCGGTCTACCCTCAGAGATCCCACGGCCTCCAGGCCTTCACAGAGCTCACCGGCTGGCGGGTCCGGGACAGTCTCCCAGAATCGCTCAGGATAGCTGGCCCAACCCCATTAGGCCTTGACGAAGCATGCGTCGCTGTGGGGGAGGTACAGGACGAGGTAGTGGACGGTCTGCTCCACTCCGCCGATCACCGCCTTCGCCTGGCCGAAGTCGCACTGGGCGTCTCCGGGAGGATGGGTGAGCGGAACGTACATCTCCCGTGTCCGGCGGCGGCGCTCCCGCACGTAGTCCTTGACTATCGTGTACCTGCCGTCGAACCCGTGCTCGGCTCTCAGCCGGTCGTAGATACGCTTCGCAGTATGACGCTGCTTCTTCGGGAGACTGCGGTCCTCCTCGAGGATCCGGTCGATCACACCGCGGTACGGGTCCAGCTTAGGCCGGCGAGGCGGCGACTGCCGGCGGTACCCGGGAGGCACGGAGTCGCGTTGCCTCAAGTAAAACGTTACCGAAGCGGAGCTATTGCCTCACGGAAATGTTACCGAAATCACGTCGTTGCCTCACAATGGTGTTACCAAAAGCCACGGAGGCATGGATATGGTCGGAGACATCAGCACCGCTACAAGAACCGAGGTGCTCGGATCCATCCGGAACCGGTATGCAGGGGCGTCGAAGAGAGACAGGAGCAGGATGCTCGATGAGTTCGTGGCCCTCACGGGCTGTCACCGAAAGCACGCCGTCAGGCTCATGGGGCAGTGCGAAGAGGGGGCAGGCCGCAGCGCCCCCAGGGGCAAGCGGATCTACGACGAGGCGGTCAGACAGGCGCTGATCGTGGTGTGGGAGGCCGCCGACAGGATATGCGGCAAGAGACTGAAGGCGGCTCTTCCCAGCATGGTCGAGTCACTGGAGGGACACGGACACCTCGATCTCGACCCGGATGTGCGAGAGCGGCTGTTCTCGGCGAGTGCCTCCACCATTGACCGGCTTCTGAGACCGGTGAGGGAGAAGGCCGGAAGCCGCAGGAGGATCAGGAGGAGGAGGAAGATGGGGAGTCGTGTTCCGGTACGCACCTTCACGGACTGGAACGAGCCAGGGCCGGGCTATCTCGAGATAGACCTGGTGGCGCATGGTGGTGGTATCGTGACCGGAGCCTTCATCCACAGCCTAGTGGTCACCGACGTCAGCTCGGGATGGACCGAGGCCGTGCCGCTTCTGGCACGCGAGCAGTCACTTGTGGTCGAGGGACTCGAAGCTATCTCCGGCGTATTCCCTGTGCCGATCCGCGGCATAGACTCCGACAACGACAGCGTGTTCATCAACGAGGTCCTGGTGGGATACTGCGCGGACAGGGACATCGAGTTCACCCGGTCCAGGGCGTACCGGAAGAACGACCAGGCATGGATAGAGCAGAAGAACGGCTCGGTGATCCGTCGCTTCGTGGGTCACGAGCGTTACTCAGGACCGGCAGCCGGCCAGACGCTGGCCCACCTGTACGGAGCAGTACGGCTGTACGTGAACTACTTCCAGCCCTCCTTCCAACTGCTGACCAAGAGCCGGAACGGAGGCAGCGTGACGAAGCGCTACAGCACGCCGGCCACGCCCTGCGATCGGCTTCTGGATCGTGACGACGTGAGCGAGGAGACGAAGTTGAGGCTGCGCAGGAGTCGTGGTGAGCTGGACCCGATATCCCTGCTGCATAGTATTCGGGAGTCCCAGTCGACGCTGGCCACAGTCAGCGATCCCGAGTCCGGGACCATACCCGATGGAGAGAGTCTTGAGGACTTCCTGTCTCAGTTGCCCGATCTGTGGCGACAGGGAGAGGTGCGTCCCACACATGCACGGAGGGCAAGGGGTCCCCGCACATGGCGGACGCGGCCAGACCCATTCGAGGGGGTATGGTGTGAGATACTCGACTGGCTCCAGCGGCAACCGGACACGACGGCCGCAGACCTGCTTGGTCGACTGATGAGTCGCTACCCAGATCGCTACAGCATGCGTCAGCTGCGGACCTTGCAGCGTAGAGTTCGACAGTGGCGGGGAGTTATAGCCAAGAACCTGGTGTATGCTTCAGCCGAACAGAGTGAGATCGAGGAGGCATTACGAGTGAGTATCGGACCCGTGGGCGTCAACTAGAACTTGCAAAGTCCTCGGTAACATCTTCCGGTGAGGCAACAGGCGGACAAAATGGTTGACGTGGATCACCCGTTCCCGGTGTTGGAGAGCAGCTCTCGCTTACACTCTTGGCGTACCTGCCGGAGCTGGGCGCCCTGGACCGCCGGCAGATAGCCGCCCTGGTGGGGGTGGCTCCCTTCAACCGGGACAGTGGCACTCTGAGAGGTAAACGTACCGTCTGGGGTGGACGCGCCCGGGTCCGTGCCACCCTCTACATGGGAGCGTTGGTGGCCAGCCGCTTCAACCCCGTCATACGAGACTTCTACCAGCGGCTGTTGGCTGCTGGTAAACCCAAGAAGCTGGCCCTCACAGCTTGCATGCGCAAGCTGCTGGTTATTCTCAACTCCATGCTCAAGCATCGTTCCCCTTGGCGCGACCTGACTCCTATGGTCGCCGGTCATTCCACTTGACTTTCAAGACAGTTGCTTGACACGGGACATAATCGCTGAGCGTCGACACCACCTGTCCTAATATCTCGCCGCCATTGACAGGCGTCACCTTCGTACGACCAATCCGGTGGAGTCACCGTTCGCGGCGCTGCGGCTCAGGACGGATGCGGCCAGGCGCTACAAGAGGGTGGATCGGGCGATAGCGGTCATCTGGAAGATGTTGATGGTGGCCGAGAAGAGGTTCCGCCGACTGCAGGCGCCGGAGCTGATGAAGGACGTCTACCTCGGCGCTCGATACGTGGATGGGATCGCGATTGAGGTGACGGCAGAGAAGGTCGCCGCCTGATCACGTTTACACAACTATTGACGTAACCTCGACATAATCGCTGGACATCGACAGCGATGACACTCTTGAAGTGGTCACCTCATCCCAGAGCCAACATACAAGGAGCATCAGATGGGCCGGAGTGCGAGATCGACCGGTCCCGCCAAGGCACGTCCTTCTCAGATGGCCGTCACTCCGTGCCCCCTGAGGTGAACCTTCGCAATACGTTCTCAGTGATGCGTGAGACGTTGTTGTCGTAGTTGTTATGGGAGAGGGCCCCGCACCAGGCGATGGAGCCTACCGAAAAGACGGCTCCACCTTCGGGCCCCTCGAAATACACCATGTCGGACTTCACAAGGGGGTTGACGGTGCCGCCCTGCTCTAAGTCAGTTGCAAGCAGCTCCTCGACGACGTGCAGATAGTCGTCTGAGAAACCCGTCGCCGTCGCCAGCAGAAGCGCGTGGGGTGGTGTTCCCAGGGCACTGTCTGCCCGATCGATCTCGAATCCAGCGGCTCCGCCCATCACCAGCCCAAAGTGCCCGATCTCCTCGTCATTGGGAACCCCTTCGAAAATGAACGCTGCTCTGGGGTCAAAGCTATCGGCCTGACGTTGGTATGGCTGGCTCTGATCCAGGCCGTTGGCCGTAATGCCTACTCCCACCAAACTCTGAGGCGGCCTGTTTCGAAAACGCCAGAGGCCCCCGAGCTCGTTCGTAGTACTGTGGTAGTATTCCCCGGGCTCAGCCTCGTAGCCGCCGGTCCCGTGCCACCTCCGTACCTCAATGAGATGCGGGCGCACGGGGTCAAAGGAAGTTACCCAGTAAAACCCGTTACCGCCCAAGTACATGAGTCGCCCACCTTTAGCCAGGTAAGCCTCCATCGCATCAAGCATCTTATCCGACCAGTACTCTGGGTGCGTCCCTGTGACCACCACACAGTATGGATCCAAGACATCGACCCCCTCGAAGTTGAGGTCCTCGTCCGTTGCCACATCGAACTGGTAGCCCTTGGCCTCCATCCAGTCCAGCAGGTGTAGGTCTGCATTGAACTGGTGCGGGTGGGCGCCTACGCCGTCGACGGTCACTGTGCGAGGCCAGTTATACTTGGGCCGCATGCTGACTATCGGGCGCAGTCGCGAGGAGTAGAACACGCCGCTGCCGTCGGAGTGGCGGTCGTACAGGCCGAGCAGCCCCTCGTTTATGATGTACTCGTCTTGGACCTGGGCAGGAAACACGATCTCTTTGCCCAGGACACTGAGAAGCCGGGCGCGGACTTCAGGGCCCACTAAGTGGGCGTTCCCGTACGCCAGATAGCTGGCCGTGGGGACAAGAAACAGAATGGGGTTGGAAGAGGTACCCTTCTTGGCCCGCACAAAGAAGGGCACGTAATCCTCGGTACCGTCCCCATCCTCTGCAGTCAGACGGGCGGCGTATACGCCGCTTCTCATGCTCCCCGGTATCTCCAGTAGGAAGTCCACCTCCCACCCTGCGTCCTCTAGATCGTCGTCGTGGAAATATATGGCGGCGAACTCGTGGGGCCGGCGGTTGAAGTTGATCTCGGCCCCCGTGAAGTTGTGACCGGTGACGCCTCTCGCAGGCATGTTCATCGTATAACCATGCAGTCCATTCGACGACACGTCAGTGACGGTTGGTGACGAAAAGTCTCGGCCCAGATCCCATTGAGCGACAATGCCTTCCGCCAACAGGGCGGGATCGGCGCCTTGTCGTAAGGACTGGATCTCGTCCCGCGTCAGCGCACGGTCGAAGAGACGCGGGCTATCGATCTTGCCGTTGAAATGCCCTCGCACGATGGCCTTCCCCGACTCTTCCCTATCCCAAAACCCAGCCATCAGGAACGGCACATCGCTCACCTCAGTAGCTGACTCACGGGCGTCACTCTCGACGACGGCCCGCGAGTCGTCTCTAGGCCACATACTCACCGGCTCCTGGTAAAGGGAGAGCTTCAGGTTTTGGGCGTCGTAGACGGCCGCCACGAAGTACCACTGAGCCGCCCGTAGAGGCGTCTGCGTGCTGCATCGATTGGATCGCCCCTTCTGATTCCCAGTCCAGACCGCCAGGGCACCCACCTCGTCCACGAAAAGACCGTAACCCCTTCCTTCCCAGGCGGACCACTTGGTGAGGATACCCTGAATCCCATTTTGAGGGAGGGTGGGGTAGATCCATGCCTGCAATGTGAAGCTGCCAATCAGCCGAAGTGCCTCGTGATCCGGAACTACCGTGTATGACCCGGCGTTGATGGTCTGTTTCCTACCGGAGTACTGTCCGTCGACCGATGTTCCGACGGGCTCCTCTTTGAACCCTGGTCCCAACGGATTGTCGTCGCCGTGAATCAGGCGGACGATGTCCGCACGGTACGTCTCGTGCCCACAGCTCACCATGAACCTGATGTTCTCGCCCGGTTGCACGCTCAGGCGATCCGTATAGCCAACGATCTTCATTCCGGCGCCTCCCAGGTGATTGCTTGCCGCCACAGGTCGCATAGCCTTGTCGATATGGCGTGCACATGGAAGCCTAGGTCGAGATGCGGCGATAGCGACCAAGACGGTCGCACCCCCGACCGACAGTTCGCACCGTTCTCACGTGGCGGTATGGTACGAAGCCCCTTAGTGGCCGGAGAGCCGGTGGTTGGAGTCGCCCCCTAGCGTCCGGCGGGAATACCAGTCCGCCGCCGTCCAACAGCTCCTGCCCCCGCTGAGCCCACGCATCGGCCTCATTGCAGGAAGGCGCCACGCTGGAGGTGGCCATGAAGGAAGCCCCGGGAATCCGCAAACCTGGCAGCTGGGGCGAAGTGGCATAGTTGACTGGTCGAGCCTGTCTCAGAAGGGTATTTGTAGACAGGTTCACTCTGACGCGAAGGTCTGATGCAAAACGATGGAGTGCTGTCATCGTGTCAGTTCACGAGACAGGACAAGGCTTCGGACCGTGAAACGGATGGCTGGAGGAGCGGGCGGAGCTCCACACCCGATAGAGAGTGCGCAGGTGGCCCACGGAAGCGACGTGGACACCGGGTCCCCCATCTCTCGGCGCAAGGCCAGTGAACTCAGCACATTGTTGAATGTCTGGTAGGGGACGTTACTGCCAGTGTTCTGACAGGATGGACTCATCGAAGCCAAACTGTCTCGTGATCCATTCTTCCGCGAAGACACCATCTCTGTAGTGGGAGTGCTCCGATTCGTGGACCTCTATTACATCGCCTTTGGACTCGGTTAAGTCCCTGAAGACCTCCCCGTTCAAGAGGTCTTCATCTTTCCAAGTGTTGAGTCCTGCGGTATCCCCGCTAGCCTCGGGATACTTTCGGGTCCAGCAAATCCCTAAGGCCATCACCAGCGAGGTTCACAGCCAATACCAGAGTCGACAGCAGGATGCCTGGCGGAACTATGATCCAGACTGCGGTCCGTAGGTGTTGGCGTCCTTCGGCAATCATGTTGCCCCAACTGGGCACATCCGGAGGGACGCCCGCTCCCAGGAAGCTCAGGGCCGCCTCCGTCAGCATTGCTGCCGCCACGATGTAAGTACCCTGAACAATCAAAGGAGCGCGGATGCTAGGGAAGATGTGGAAGACCATAATTCTTAGAGGTGTTGCCCCTATAGCTGTCGCCGCCTCTACGAATTCCTGCTCCCGGAGGCTAAGGACAGTAGACCTCACTACTCGTGATAGTGGCGGGGCATAACCTATAGAGAGGGCCACCACCACATTCTGTAGACTGGGCCCAAGCAGCGCCATCAGCGCGATGGCGAGTAGCAGGCCAGGGATTGCCATCACCGCATCCATCACCCTCATTACCGGCATATCAAGCTTGCGAAAATAGCCCGAAACCAGGCCGAGGATAGTGCCAGCTCCAGCCGCGACCAGACCGACCGAAAGACCGACGATCATAGAAACGCGGCTCCCGTAGACGGTCCTGGAGTAGACATCCCTACCGTATTGGTCGCTACCGAACCAATACTGCGGAGAGGGGGATTGGAGGCGCTCGCGCGTGTCTATGAGGCTAGCGTCCTGTCGTGCTACGAGAGGCGCGGCAATGACCAGAAGGACCATGAGGGCCAGTATCAACAGTCCGGCAGCCAAGTTTGTGTTGCCCCTCAAGGCCCGGAACAGGACGGAGCCGTCTTTTCTACGACGGTCGATTAGTGTCGCGGTTGCTCTGTAAACGTAGTTCAACGGGATGGAGCCTTCAAGTGTACCGGATTCGTGGGTCAAGGTAGGCGTATAGTATGTCGACGATGAGGTTCACGACCACGTAGACGGCCGCAACCATCAGTATGAAGCCCTGAATCATCGGGTAGTCCCTGGCGGAGATAGCGTTTACGAGCAGCATGCCCAGACCAGGGATGGCGAAAACGCTCTCTGTAACGACGATTCCAGTAATCAAGCCGGCGAAACTAAGCCCAACAACTGTGAGGATCGGCGCCGCTGCACTCTTCAGGGCATGGCGGACCAGCACTGGGCGCTCTCCCAGGCCCTTGGATCTCGCCGTCCGGATGTAGTCTGCCCTTAGCACCTCTACCATAGCTCCTCTTGTCATGCGCACAGCGAGCGCCATTACAATGATTCCGGTCACCAGCGTAGGCATAATCAACCGCTCTATGAACGGCAAAAACCCTTCCCCAATAGGAACGTATCCGGCGGCGGGCAGGAGACCCCACTTGATGCCAAAAAGCCACATAGCCATGAAGCCCAGCCAAAACCCGGGCACCGAAAACCCGACGACGGCGACGAGCATTGCGCCTCGGTCAACCCAGGTGTTCTGCTTCCAGGCAGCTACGATCCCCAGGGGTATGCCGATAACGATGACCCACAACTGGACTAGGATGGCTAGAACGAGAGTGGGCTCCACTCGGCTGGCTAGGAGCTCCAGTACAGGGTCCCCACTACGTATCGAGTGTCCCAGGTCTCCTTGAGCAAGGTCCCTCATAAAGATCCCAAGACGGACGTGAGCTGGCTTATCTAGGCCCAGCGCGGCTTTCAGGTTTTCGACCTCTTGGTTTGTCGCGTCCGGAGGAGACATTGTAGACGCAGGGTCTCCCGGGGTAACCCACAATATCCCGAAGGTCAACAAGGCGACCCCCAGGAGGGTTGGTATTGCCCATAGGAAGCGCCGCGCTATGTAGCCCCGAATCTCGCACCTCCCTTCCTAGCCCTTCGTCAGTCGCCAATTCGCGTACATAAACAGCGCCCTTCGACAAGCTCAGGCGCAAGCAGGCAGTGTAGGATTCCCCCTCATGGTGAGCCCTTCGGCAAGCTCACGACAGGACTTCTGTCGAACCATGACGTGGACCTCGGCTGGCTCCATCGAATCGGTCAACGGGTTTCTGATTCAGAACACTGATGATCGGCTCCGGAAATACCGGTTCATTCGTGCCTGCAGAGTAAGGCCTTAGTGGGGCGCACTCCCTGAACGCCCAGGCCAGCTTTCGAATCGTCGGAACCGGGCTGTCCGTGGGTGCGCAAGCATTAGGTTGCCCCGGGTTCTCTATTCGACCGCGACATGGGGCTTGAATATCGAACCCCAAGCCGTTCCTTCGGTACAGATCAGACCCACTGGCATACGCAGAGGGCGCTGCGCGAAACAGCGCCCTCTGCGTATATTCCTAGATCAGGCTAAGTCTTGGTCGCGTCGACGCCGCTATGTCTACTCAAGCCAGATCGTGCAAGTGGATGCTGGTTGTGGCGCCAGCAGCACTAGCACCGACCATTTTGGCATGGCTTATTTCTGCAACCAAACGCTCCAGAAGGCCGGAGACAGTCCAGGCTTGAACCCCTTCACATAGTCCCTGGCCGCGTTGTACGAGTTGAACATACCTAGAGTCATCCACCCTACGTCGTCGAACATCACCTCCTGCATCTCCCCGACGATGGCCTTCTTCTCCTGCGTGGTGGGAGCCTCCAGGAACCTCTGGGCGAGCACCACTTGCCTCGGGTCAGGATCGGTCCATGGGGGAAGTGCGAGACGATAGGCTGGATCGTACGCGTTGGACGTGCGGTAAGTGCCGTACATATCCCACAGGCCCTCGCCTCTGATGACTTGTAAGAACGAAGCCGTGTCGAGCACTTTGAAATCTAAGTTGAATCCCATCGCTTCGAGCGCCGGTCGAGCTACGACAGTGATGGGCCCTGTAGTAGGATTGTCGGACGAGCTGATCACAATGATGGGCTCACCGTTGTAGCTGGACTGGGCCAGCAACTCTTTGGCTCTTTCTATGTTGGCCTGGTTATAGAACTCCTCTGCTTGGTGGGTTTCCCAGGGCAGACCACAACCAAACTCTGCCGGGCAGAGCATCCAGAGCTCTGGATCGCCGTAGGTCTCCATGATCGCCTCGGCGTCTATAGCGGCCTGTACGGCCCGTCTGACCAGCGGTTCATTGAACGGGGCCTTTGCGCCGTTAAAGAAGATGGTGGGCTGTCTCCCGACGGGGTCCACATAGGTAACCACGCCCTGCAGGTCGCGAAGCCGAGGATATTCGTCGGTCGGCCCTGTAACCAGGACATCTGCCGCCCCAGTCTCCAGCATCGCTACCCGCGTGATGGCGTCAGGGACCTCTAGCCAGACAAGTAGGTCCACGTATGGAATCCTTGCTCCAGCCAGACCGTCGGACGCATCGCTACGGGGCACGTATTCGCGGAAAGCCGTAAACTGAATCTTGTCCCCGAGGGCCCACTCGTCGAACTTGAAAGGGCCCGAGCCGATGTATGGGAATACGTCGTCTTTCACCGGTTCGGCACCTGGCGTTATGGAGGCAATCCGTTCCTGCATGATAGGAGCAATGCTCCAAGTACCTAACGCCTCGAGCAGTAGCGTGAACGGAGTGTGGAAGTTCCACGCGAAGGTGCGATCGTCCACAGCATCTATGCTATTCAACCGTTCTTTGGTCAGGTTGCCCCCGCGAAACGCTCTGTCGATCCAGCGTCTCTTGCTAGCAACGACATCGTCTATTGTGACGTCAGTGCCATCGTGCCATATCAAGCCATCTCGCAGCGTCATCGTCCAGGTCAGTCCGTCTGTACTGGTTTCCCAGCTTTCGACCATCTGAGGACTGGGCTGCATCCTACCATCCGTGGTGTACAACTGATCGTACATATGCGCACCGATCGTCTGGATCACTCCAGAAGGCACCGCCATTGCGTCAAGACCTGCGAGGCTTCCTAGCCCGATGACCGTCATGGTGCCACCGTACCTAGCCGCTTCTACCGCCAGACCGGGACTCAGTGGCGCCACTTGCACAACCGTCGCCGGAGTTGGCACAGCTTTGAGGGCATCAGAGACGAGCTTCTGCACTTCACTGGCAGTAACACCTGGCTGTATTGCCGCGGCAGACGCTGCGACCGCCTGGGTGACCAAGCTCTCCATCTCCTCTTTGGTTGCACCAGGCTTGGCCGCGACTGCCACGGCCTCCTCCACCATTTTCCTTATGTCTTCGGGGGAGGCGGTTTCAGGCGCGGCAGCTGTAACCGCAGCCTCTACCATCCCTTGTATCTCCTCAGCCGATACTTGGTCGGGTACGGCCTGCTGGACCGCAAGCTGAACGGACTTGGCAAGCTCTGCAGAGGCTATGGCCTGCTGGTCCGCAACCGCTTGCTGAATGGTCTTGGCAAGCGCTGCAGCGTCGATCGCAGGGGCAGCAACTGCCTCATCGTCGCCACCGCAAGCGATGGCAACAGAAAGCACCATCACCGCAAAGGCCCCTACTATGGCTCTGAGTCCGATCACGCTTGTATACATGCTAAGGCCCTCCTGTCTCAAAGATCCGAGCAATTTGACGCGACCTAGCCTCACGCCCAAAGACCGTCCAACCGTGACCCAGACAACTATGTGGCCTTTTAGCACACTTCCTCTCTAAAGTCAATGCCCACGAAGCCGGGGTAACTGTTCAGACTTGAAGGGATGAACCTAAGAACTCCTAGCGTAGCGTTTGGCAGTAGTGTCATAAGGGAGAGGTGGAAGCTGAGGTAGACCTGCAGAATGCGAGCCGGGAGATCCTGCTGTCGGTGATTGCCGCGCAGCAGACAGTGATTGCAGAACTGCGACGGCGTGTAGAGAGGCTGGAAGCTCAGTTGAGCCCTCGCGGGGGGACCACAGGGATGCCTGGCAATAAGCCGTCCGTCAAGGGGCGTCAGCCGGAGAGGAAGAGACCGAGGAAACGGCGTATCCATGGCTTTGTCCGGCGGCGGATGGAACCCACGCAGCGGGTGATACATGCCCCTGAGTCATGTCCGGAGTGCGGGACGGGCCTGTCAGGCGGCTGGGTCCAGCGGACACGGGAAGTGATCGATCTTCCGGTGGTGGCAGCAGAGGTGATTGAGCACGTCTTTGTGGCACGGGTATGTCCGCTGTGTGACAAGCGGCGATTGCCTCAAGAGCCGTTGAAGGGGTTGGCAATGGGGCGTCGGCGCTTAGGAGTCAACCTGGTGAGTCTGATCGTAACGCTTCGGGAAGAGGGGCGTCTCCCGGTCAGGAGCATCCAGTGGTACCTACAAACAGTCCATCAGTTGAAGCTAAGCGTGGGCGCCATCGTTGAGGTAATACATGCGGCCGCGCAACGGGCCCAACCGATAGTGGCTGAGATACTGGAGCGCATCCGCGGCTCTCCGGTAGTGCACGCAGATGAGACCGGCTGGCGGCAGGATGGGGTCAACGGCTATGTCTGGACCTTCAGCACTCCCACGGAGCGGTACTTCCTACGCCGTGGCCGCGGAAAGGTTGTGGTGGACGAGGTGTTGGGAGAGTCTCCCGGCCAGGGTGGTGGCAGCCTGTTCAGTGGAGTGCTCGTGAGTGACTTCTACGCTGCGTATAGTCATTACCCCGGTCTCAAGCAGCGCTGCTGGGTACACCTGTTGCGGGACATCGATGAGCTCAAGGCATTGTACCCTCAAGACACCGCCCTGGTCCGATGGGCCACAGCGGTGCGCCAACTCTGTGATAGGGCAAAGGCGTGTGCTGACGACCGCAGCCGGCCAGCGGCTGGCTACCAGCGCTCAGCGTCTGCCGACCAGTTGATGCTGGAGAAACTGATGCTGTCGCTGTGCCAGACCTTCTCTAACGACGTTGCTGCGCCTCAAGCCAGGCTCTGCCGGCGCATAGAGCGGTTCATCAAGGAGCTGTTCGTCTTCGTGTCCCATCCGGGTGTGCCATCCGAGAACAATGCGGCTGAACGGAGCTTACGCCACCTGGTGATCAGCCGTAAGATCAGCGGCGGCTCTCGCTCTGAACGGGGCACCAACACCAAAATGGCTCTCGCATCCCTCTTTGGCACCTGGAGGGCCAACAGCCTCAACCCTCTCCTGCAGTGCCGAGACCTGCTCGTCTCCCCTCAACCCTGAACAGTTACAAGCCGCGGGCACTGTTTCATAACATGTTGGTCGGTTGTGAAAGGGTCGTCGAGAGTCCATCAGGCGATCTTGCGACTAGGCGAGCACATCGCAGGTGTACCGCCTGATCGTTTACACACCTTGTATCTTGATTTTCGTGTGTAACCATCACTTCACGTTGGTGGAGCGGGGTGCGGCAGACCGAACACACCTAGGTCTTGAAAGGCCGTTCAAAAGCGAGGGTCGCCGCACCCCTTCCGAATAGAGCCCGAACAGTTGCATGGGTCAACCAAGCCCGCATCTTGCAAGGACGGGCCAGTATCGCAGGAGGTGTTCATGGAGCAGCAATCGATTTTCGTAGGCATCGATGTGGCCAAGGCCCAGCTGGATGTAGCAGTACGTCTCGCGGACGACAGATGGGAGATCTCCCACGACGATGCGGGGATCGGGCAACTGGTATCTCAGTTGAAGAGCCTGGGACCTGCCATGGTTCTGGTGGAGGCATCGGGCGGCCTGGAACTGCCTCTTGTGGCAGCTCTGGCGACCGAGGAGTTGCCGGTGGTCGTCGTCAACCCCCGACAGGTGCGGGACTTTGCCAGGGCCATCGGTAAGCTGGCCAAGACGACGCCCTGGATGCAGCGGTACTGGCCCATTTCGCCGAAGCGGTCCGGCCTCCCGTGCGCCCTTTGCGAGACGCCGAGACACAGACCCTCAACTCGCTGGTAGCTCGCAGACACCAGGTGATGACCATGCTGATCTCGGAGAAGAACCGCCTGGGCTCCACTGCCACCGTCGCCGTTCGTCCCCGCATCGAGGCCCACATTGCGTGGCTGGAGCGGGAGTTGGACGACTTGGACGAGGGTCTGCGGCGGACTCTCCGCCAGAGTCCTGTATGGCGGGGGAAGCGAGGTATCCTCAAAAAGTGTGTAAACGATCAGGCGGTGTACCCTCTCTCTGAACAAGACGGGCTTGGAGGCCCAAGAGAGGAGATACACCGCCCATGGATGATGGAAGCATTGAGAACGGACCTGCGTCAAGGCCGGAGTGGGAGCACTTGTTCCACGTCAACCATTCTTGCCGGTCGCGACAATCATTCTTGCCGGTCCGACATCTGCTCTATGTGACGATTGTGGGCCTCGTTTGTCCTATAGCTGGGCAGGTCGAACTCCATGATCACTGAGTGGTGGACGATCCTGTCGATCGCCGCCGCGGTCGCCATGGGGTTTGCGAACACTTTCTCCCACTCACTGAAGACAAGGTTCGAGGTGATGCCCAGAGATCGGCGCTCGTAGCGTTCGGCTATCAGCGTGAACAGCACTTCGGACTCCTCGGCTCCCTGCGGCAGATAGCCCAGGTCGTCGATCACAAGCAGGTCGAAGTTGTCCAGCTTCCTGAGGACCCGCGGCAACTCCAGGTCCCTCTTGGCGGCCAGCATATCCTGCACCAGGCGGTATGCTGGGATGAACAGCACAGAACGCCCTGACTCCACAAGCCGGTGTCCGATGGCGCACATAGCGTGGGTCTTGCCTGTGCCCGGCATCCCGAACGCCAGCACGTTGACTCCACGGTCGACGAAATCACCCTCACTGAGTCTCTCGAGCTGCTGTCTCAGTTGTACCGGAGTCCTGTCGTGCTCAAAGGTCTCCCAAGTCTTGCCGGCCGGCAGCTTCGACGTTCTCCTCAGGCGGTCCACCCGCCTGATCCGCCTGTCCTCCGCCTCCTGCTCCATCACCTCCAAGAGGGTGATGAGGGCGCCGGCATGTCCGGCCTCACTGAACCTCCCGACGGTCTCCGCCGCCAGTGTGGGCAGCTTGAACTGCCTGCACAGCTCCCTGACACGTTCGGCCACCGCGCTCGGTGCGCCTGTGTCTGCGATCACCGTGCACCTCCCACAAGGAGCCGATCGTACAGGCCGAGGTCCACCGTCCCTGGCAGCTTCAGTTCAGGTACCGTTGGGGGCGCCGGAGCGGACAGTCTGCGCACCTTCGCGTAGTCGAAGCTCAGTCCCGACTCAAGCAGTTTCCTGAGCGCCTCGTCCACCCTGGACTCCATGGTTGTCGCGGCCAGGTGCAGGATGCGAACGTATTCGACGTCGGCACGCTCGCCCCTCCAACCACACAGTGCGTCGTACGCCAGCCTGAACGTCTGAGACGGGAACATTTGCTCCCTGAAGCGGTACCGTGCGAACGCTCCTGGCTTGCGCACCAGCGACCCGATGATGTGTCGGTAGTCGATACGAGCCTCGCCGACGCCGTGTATCCGCTCCATGCTCTCGACAAGGTGGCCCTTGTAGTACACCTCGATGCGGTCTGCGTACACCCGGACGTCCACCTCCATGCCGATCAGCCGAGATGGAACCGAGTATGTCCTGTTAGCCACCCTGATCGTGCTCCACTTGCGCACCCTGCATCGGTAGTTGGCGTACTCCGGGACCGGAGCCGGCGGAAGCGGCCGCAGGTCACGCCGCTCCGCCTCGAGCTTCGAGTCCACTAGCCTGTTGCGCCGATCGACGACTCCTCTGACGAACTGTCTGTACTCGTCCTCGGACTCGAAGTCGCGGCTGCCCCTGAGGATCAGCGCCTGGGCGATCCTGTTCTTCAGACGTCTGTGCCCCTGCTCGACAACGCCGTTCTCGTGCGAAGAGCGAGGGTTGGTCCTGGTGGCCTCCACCCCATAATGGGTCAGGACGGCCTCGTACCTGGCGTTCACAGCCCGACCCCTGCTGTTCCTGAGGTCGTGTGTCGCTGCCGACAGGTTGTCGGTGCGCACCACCCTCGGTACACCTCCCAGCTCCCATAGCGCTCCCTGAAGACCCTTCACCAACGCCGCGAACGTCTCTCCGAAGCACACCTCTGCATAGCTCCACCCCGAGTGACTGAGCACGAGGTGGAACAGCAGGTGTCTGAAGGGCTCCCCGCCTATGGTCACGCCCAGCCCGGAGCAGTGCGTGAAGTCCACCTGCGCCTCTCGACCAGACGGGTGGTCCTGCTGGAAGTACACCTCACGGTCAGATCCCTGCAGCGCCCTGTGGTCGCGCATTCGCCTCTGAAGCGTCCTCAGCTGGGATCTTCCGAACCTACCGGGGTGTCTCTCATCGAGCCACTCCAGGATGGTTGCCGCGCTCAGCTCACCTTCGGGATCGGTCCGCAACAGCGGCACCACATCGCTCTCCCACACGTCGGCGAACGGGTCCGGTCTGTTTCTCCATCTCCGCCTGGCTCTCTTGCTCTCCGAGGGCAACGCTCCACTCTGCCATTTCCTTGCCGATCTCTCGCTCATGGCCGCTGACGCCGCCGCTGCCTGCTGTGTCTTGCCTTCCTTCAACTTCTGCCTCAGTACAACTACCTGCTGATCCGTGACCAATCTGGCACCTCCCGGGTACCAGACCATCCTTATCTACGGACCGGCAAGAATGATTGTCGCGACCGGCAAAAATGATTGTCGTTGTTCAGCACTTGGAGGAGTGGCTGCGAGGTCAGATGCAGGGCTTGATCCAAGAGCTGCTCGAGCAGGAGGTCACAGAGTTCCTGGGCAGGGCCAGGTCAGTACGCCGGTCGGAGTCGGACAACGACGCCGGCTACCGGAACGGCTACGCACCGCCTCGACGACTGACCCTGAGTTCCGGGACCATACGGGTCAGGAGGCCTCGGGTACGAGATACCGAGGAGAGATTCGAGAGCCGGCTGCTGCCCCTGTTCGTCCACAGGACCAGGAACGTGGCCGACCTGATCCCGGAGCTGTACCTGCATGGTCTCTAGGAGGGCGACTTCGATCTGGCGCTGCGGGGACTGCTGGGAGAGGAGGCGCCGATATCTGCGAGCACGGTCGCCCGGCTCAAGGACAGGTGGAACGCCGAGCTTGCCGCGTGGCGTGCGAGACCCCTGGAGGACCTCGACGTGGTCTATATGTGGGTGGACGGGGTCTACGTGAAGGCCGGGCTCGAGAGGGAGAAGGCAGCGATCCTGGTGGTGATGGCGGCGTTGAGTGACGGGAGCAAGGTGGTGGTGAGCGCCGTACCCGGCTACAGGGAGTCGACGCGGAGTTGGTCTGAGGTGCTTAGAGATCTGAGGAGGCGTGGGCTCAACTGCCCAGGTTGGTGGTCGGGGACGGACACCTGGGGATATGGGGAGCGCTGCGCAACGTCTGGCCTCAGGCGGGGGAACAGCGCTGCTGGAACCACAAGATCCTGAACGTGCTCGACAAGCTGCCGAAGCGTCAGCACGAGCAGGGGAGGCTGATGCTGCGCAACATCCCTTACGCCGAGACCCGGGCTGAGGCTGAGGCTGAGAGGTTGAGGAAGGTGTTCACCCATTGGTGCGGCGACCACTACGATGCTGCCAGGGAGGCGATCGAACGGGACTGGGAGCGGATGGTGACCTTCTACGACTACCCCAGAGAGCACTGGCGCCACCTTCGTACGACCAATCCGGTGGAGTCGCCGTTCGCTGCGCTGCGGCTCAGGACCGATGCGGCCAAGCGCTACAGGAGGGTGGACAGAGCGATAGCTGTTATCTGGAAGATGTTGATGGTGGCCGAGAAAAGGTTCCGCCGCCTGCAGGCGCCGGAGCTGATGAGAGACGTCTATCTCGGCGCCAAGTACGTGGATGGAATCGCCGTCGAGGCACCGGTCGAGAGGATCGCCGCCTGATCACGTTTACACAACTATTGACGTAACCCGCGCCTTGACCGTGCCGCCCAGGGTGCAGGCCGTCCCCCCGGTGCGCAACATATCGGCGTCGTCGATGCAGTCGCCGCCGGCCATGGCTGAGGCCACCAGGGTCATCAGCTTGTCTCCGGTGTTGGCCCGCCCCGGCGCGCCGCCCAGGTCAAGGTGATGGTCAACGAGTTCCCGCAGGCGCAGATGCCGGGCGAGGGTGGCCAGCAGGAGCAGACCGGCATTGGCCACCAGGCGGTGATCGTCAAAGGCGATACGGATACGGTCGGGGTGGTTGCGTGGTAGCATCTATTGGGTGCTCCTTCTCTGGGACTGTTTTGCTGTTACAAAACCATTATCCCAGATTCAGAAGAGCACCCTCTGGCCACTTCAGGATGCTAACCAAACGCCCTCCCTCGGTGGATTCGGGCTAAGCATGGCTCGCCCTGGCACGACATGACTCCGATGGTCGCCGGTCATTCCTCTTGACTTTCAAGACAGTTGCTATTGACTTTCAACACAGTTGCTATAAGGTCACTGCTCGTCTTGCCGAAGACACTTCGGGCGCCACCTCGAATCGAGTCGACAGATCAGACTGAAGGCATAATGCCAGTCCTGGAAAGAGTCAGGCCCGAGCCGAGGTGGCCCGGGATTCATCATCGCAGTCCTGGGAGTAGCGTCCGGCCAGCATGCCGCCTGTTCTCTACTGCTCGGCCAGCGGCTTTACAGTGGTGGTGAAACGTTCCATGCGCTCAACCATCTCGTCCATAGTGTCGCGTCGGAAGTTGAACATGAGGTGCCTGATACCGAGCCGCTCGAAAGTCATAATCTCGTCGGCAATCTGTTCGGGTGTCCCCGTAAAGATGCGGCGCTCTCCGTTGGGTAGGGTTTGGGCCTCTTGGTCGTCGTACCAACCTGCGCTGTATGCGAAGCCGATACACCTCGAGTCTCTGCCGGCCTCCTCGGCGTGGCGGCGCACTTGAGAAACGCAATCCGAGAGTTGCTGCGGCGTGCTAACGGGAAAGCGAGGGTTGTTGCCTATGGGATACCAGGCGTCACCAAGGCGACCAGCCCTACGCATGGCCGGTGGACTCTCTCCGCCGATCCAGATCGGTGGGTGGGGGCTTTGCACCGGCTTGGGCAGGAAGGTGACATCGGAGAAGCTGCAATACTTCCCCTCAAATGTGGGATTGTCGCTGGTCCACAGCTCCTGGAACGCGCGAATGTACTCGTCGCCGACAGATCCCCGCTCTTCATAGGGCGGAGCTCCGATCACCTCGAACTCCTCGCGCATCCAACCGACGCCACACCCAACGATGAGGCGCCCATGGGACAACACATCGAGGGAGGCGAGCATTTTGGCCACAAGTACCGGGCTGCGATGGGGCAGCACCATCACGCTCGTAAGCAGCCTGGCCCTGGAAGTCTGGCCAGCAACGAAGCTCAGCAAGATCAACTGCTCTAGGCACTCGCCCGGAGTGGCGCCCGCGAACTCGCCGTTTTCGCTGTAAGGGTAGTTCGGACTAATGCTCCTGGGCATTACGACGTGGTCGCCGACCGCAATGATGTCGAAGCCCATCTCTTCGCCACGCCTTGCCAGCGTAGCGAGACTTTCGGGCGTCGCCAACGGCCCACTACTGGGGAGAGTGAATCCGAACTCCATGTCTAGTCTCTCATCGCGTGAGAACTGAGGTCAGCCTAAGGCCGACTGGGGAGCATGTCAATACGCGGCCAATTTGCCCAGTCGGGCCGAGAGCCGAAGGGCAGCTAAGGCTACGTCCTCCCGCCAGGGACGGAACACCACCTGAATGCCGATGGGCAGTCCCTCGGACGACGTTCCGACACGGACCACGACCCCGGGCCACCCGGTCGTGTTGTAGATCCCGTATAGCTGAAGCCTGTGCCTAAGCCCATATCCACCGAAAGGGTGTGGTTTGGGCTCTTGCATGAGAGATTAGTGGGATGGGAGGGCCAATGGTGGCCCGGAGTGGCCCTGGGGAAGCCAGGCTGTGGGACGACTGTCAGCAGAAGACCCTCGCTAGTACCGTTTCAATCTGAATATGAAGGATAGATGTGTTGAAGTTTAGTACGAGCGTCCTGAGTGGAGAAGCGCCAGTCTATGACGGCGACAGCCTCATTGCGCTTACGTTCCAGCGCCGAGACCTCTCGCTTCAGTATCACCTCGTCGCTGATTCGACGGTTGAGACACTGGTTGCTAAATACGCTCAACTCTATCTCAGCCATGTTCAGCCAACTGCCGTGTAGAGGAGTGTAGTGGAACTCCAGGCGCTTGGCGATGCGCCGCGCTTCGGCTGGCTTGAAGGCATCGTACAACGAGCCCAGCTTGTGAGTGTTGAGGTTGTCGAGCACCAACCGTATCGTCTCTGTGTGAGGGTATGCATCATCAAGCAGCCACCTCATCTGATGAGCGAAGTCCACAGCAGTGCGCCGCTCGGTCACCTCGACATGCCGCCAGCCAGCTTTCGGCTCACAGAACATGAACAGGTTTCGAGTGCCGTTTCGCTTGTACTCGTAGTCATATCGTTCCATCCGACCCGGCTTGGCCCCGATGACGGGTCTCTTATCGGCCACCAGTTGCCTGGATGTCTCGTCGAAACAGACCACGGGATGGTCCGGGTCGTAGTCTGCGTGGTACAGGTCCAGCACGTCCTCCATTCGAGCCACGAACTCCCCGCTCACCTCCGGGATGCACCACTCCTTCTTCTTCCACGGCTTGAGTTCGTTTTTTTGAGTATCTGGCGCACCGTCTCGAGGGAGATGCTCTCGGCAAACCCCATCGCCACCACCTTGTCGGCAAGCAGTTGGATCGTCCAATCCGCGTGTCCTTCGGGTGCGTCGCTGCACGCGATGGCTATCAGATGTGCTTCCTGTCTGCCGTCCAACTTGCGCTTCTGTCCCGGTCGAGGGCGCTCATTGAGTGCGCTGTCGAGTTCCTCCTTCACAAACCGCGTGCGCACACGTCCGACCGTGGATGCGCTTATCAATAGGCCGCTGGCGATGTCACGGTCGGTCATGCCTTCGTCCGCCTTCAGCAACACCAGCGCTCGCTTGACCTTACGGGCCGAAGTCTCGCCACGACTCGCCAACTGCTTGAGATGTGTCCGTTCCGACTCGTTCAACTCCACCTTGTACTTGAGAGCAGCCATGTCTTCGTATGTCCTTCTCATAGGATCATACACAAGACTAACCTATTTCTTATACTTGTCAAATACATATGGAACCGGTACTAGCCTGGTTGGCGCGAGTTGGAGGGAGACCTTCAATTGTTTGGTGGGAGAAGCGGTTTCCTTGGGTGGGGATGGCGTCAAGCGGGCAGTGGAATGGCCCGCAGCCGTACCAGAGCAGAGACAAACTGGCTTTCCCAGGGCCAGCGCCGGGGCAGGTGCAGGGTGAGTTGGCGGGCCTTGCGGGTGATCCTTCCAGCCAGGGAAAGGAAGCGTCGCCGAAGGGTCTTGGTGGTTGCCACCGTCTCTCCCAGGGCGATGCGCTGTGTCCAGCGGGCCAGATTGTGGGCCATGATCTGCACCGCCAGTCAGGCTCCATTGGCGGAAAAGCGCCCCGAGGGAAGATGGTTCAGGCCCACGCCGTACTTGAGGTCCCGGATGGCGTTCTCGATCTCGGCGTGTCGGCGGTGGTCGGCCTCCAGTTCCAGGGTATCCCCCTCCCGGTCGGTGATCATGGCGTGATAGCTGTAGCTGGCAAAGAGGGCCAGCTGGGAGCCGGGCGTGGGCCTCACCCGGCGAACGATAAGCCGCACCGGCGCGGCGCCGGTCTGACTCTGGAATGGCGTGTATTCAGTCTCGGCCACGTCGGCGGCGCCCTCCATCAGTAGGGTATGGGCCGCCAGTCCGACTCGGGTATGGCCTCTATCAGATTTCTCAGGTTCTGGCGCAGGCGGACGGTGATGGAGAAGCGGACATCCGTCTTGCGGCAGACCTTGACCACGCCGTGGGTATAAAAACCGCTGTCGGCCCGCACTGTGATCTGTCCCTTGGCCCCGACGTAGCGCACCCGGCTCACCGTCTCCCGCAGGAAGTGGTCCGCGCCCCGGGCGGTATTGGCCCGGCCCTCCCGGAGACGGGCCATCAGCACCTCGCCGGTGCCGGCGGCCACAGCCAGCAGCGGGTGATAGCCCCGCTGGCCGGTGTAGCCGTGATGGCGGGCTCCCTCCTTGCTCAGGCCGTAGGTCTCGCAGATGGTGGAGTCCAGGTCAATGGTCAAGGGTGCATTGCCGGGTCCGGCCCCGGCGGCCCAGGCTTGGGCCAGCAACTCCCGGCTGACCCGGTCCAGTTGCCTGACGTGTCCCCAACGGAAGCTGCGCAGGAAGGTGCCCAGGGTGGACGGGGCCTTGACCACACACCCCAAGACCCTGGCGGTACCGCCACTGCGCAACGCATCAGCATCGTCGATGCAGTCGCCTCCGGCCAGGGCAGAGGCTACCAGGGTCATCAGCTTGTCGCCGGTGTTGGCCCGGCCGGGGGCGTTACCCAGGTCCAGGTACCGGTCAACCACTTCACCCAGACCCAGGCGGAGAGCCAGGGTGGCGGGCAGCAACAGCCCAGCATTGGCTACCAGGCGGTGATCATCGAAGGCGATGTGGATGCGATCGGGGTGCTCAAGTGGTAGCATCTAAAGGGTGCTCCTTCTCTGGGGTCGGTTTTTTGACACAAAACCATTATCCCAGATACGCGGGAGCGCCTTTTCACGCTTTCAGGACACCTTTATTCCCCACTCCTTCGGTGGATTCGGGCTTAGAAGTAGTACCAAGGGCTTTGACCTCGCTCGTTCAAAACGATATACGGGATCAACAGCGTCTCTAATAGTCGTATATCGCAGTGCTCTCAGATATTATTACGCCTGTCGTCGCACCATTTTGCCGCAGACAGGGGCTCAGAGACTTCTGAGACAAGCTCAATTCGGTCTTACACGGCCCACCAGACTTGACGAAATCGAGAACTTCCACACTGAGGTTGGTTCTGGATCTGTAGGATGGTGCCGATTCCACCACACCATGTGAAGTCTCTCTAGGTGGACTCGGTAGGACTCCAGATGAGAAATACGCGGCAACCGGAAGCCAGTCACTGCGGCGGCAGCTTCTCGTCCTTCGGATCCTAAACCATCACCAGGTAACTGCCGAGCCTACCATTCCTGTGGATCGTCTTCATCTGCGAAGTCAATATCACTTACGGCCAGCGAGGTAGGAAGGCCATTGGCCGAACCAGATCAAAGCATGGCTCCGATCGGCGACACAGACTCCGGACCTTCTCTGTGGGAGCGATGGCGGCTCCCGGGACTCGTCGCCGTTGCCGCTGTCGGAGTGGCCGCACTGCTCTTGCAGCACTTGGTTCGATTCTGCCGCTGATAATCAGCGTCATTCTGGCAGAGTTGCTGTTTCCAATCGTCTCCTACATAGAGACCCACCTGCCCGGATACCGACGCTATCCCTCCGTCGCTAGGATCGTCTCGATAGCAGTCGTCTATCTGGTCTTCTTCGCTGTCTTGGCCGTCTTCATTTACATAACCTTCCAGCCTATAGTCGAAGAGGTCCGGCACTTCATAGAGGATGTCCCCCGCCTGTTCGAGAGAGCGAAGGCCACATTCGAGGAGTGGTCTGAAGAATTCAACCGACAGGTCCCCGAGGAAGTTCAAGGACAGGTGGAGGAGTGGCTGCGTTCAGCAGACGACATGGTGGGCACAGCCGTGCTGAACATCCTGAACAAGACGATCAGCCGAGTAAGCAGCACGATTTCAATTCTGCTCGGGTTGGTGGTTGTGCCAATCCTGCTGTTCTACATGCTAAAGGACAAAGAGAGCCTCTCCGGTGGCATGTATTCTGCCCTGCCTGATGGAGTTGCCAGACACGCGAGAAACGTGCTCGGGCTCGCTCACGAAGTCATCGGTTCGTATGTCCGGGCACAGCTCATCAGCGCCTCCATCGTCGGTGGGGGTGTATTCATAGGGCTGTTCATCCTGGACGTAGACTTCGCAATCGCCCTAGGGCTCATCGCCGGGGTGCTGGGCCTCATTCCCATTATCGGCGCGATCCTCGGAGCCATTCCGGGGCTCCTTGTCGTGCTGGCAACCGACCCTGGCAAGTTGATCTGGGTGGCCCTAGTGTACATAGTCGTCCAGTTCATTGAAAGCAATATGATCTCGCCCAGAGTTCAGGGCAGGGCCTTGAGACTCCATCCCATTGTCATAATGGCGACCCTCGTCATAGCAAGCGATATCTTCGGACTGTGGGGGATGTTGATCGGCGTGCCTATGGTAGCGATAGCGCGGGATGTGTTCACGTACTTCCACAGGGAATGGAGCGGGGCGGACTCGACAGTAAGCAGCGTGGAAATAGCCGTCCAGACGGGTACAGCAGCCGCTCCGGCCGAGTCTAACGAGGTTGAGAATAGCTGAAGACGACCGGGAGCAAAGTAACGAACTTCAATGCACGAAGGTGATCTCGTCTGCGCCCCATTCACCCTGGTTTTGCAGAAACATGGTGATTCGGTTTATGATTCTTAGATCAGAACACAGGAGGACTCCGAAGTTGCCAACACTTGAAGTAGTTTCGCTGCAACAGGCACAGCTTGAGCTATCCCTATCGGGAAAACGCGGCGCAATAGTGCGCCAGTACGTGGACTATATCAACCGGCTCGAAACCGGACAGGCAGGCAAACTCACCCCGGACGAGGGCGAGACTACGGCTGCCCTTCGACGCCGTCTCGGCGCGGCGGCCCAGCTGCTGGGCAAGAACATCGTCACGACCCGCCAGGGGAACGTCGTCTTCTTCTGGGAAGAGGCTGATGGTCCGGCGACTCGTCGACGAGGCCGGCGACGCCGGAATAACGCCGAATAGCGCCCGTACGGAAACATCCCCCACTCTCCGTGTCCTCCTTTCACGCCCCGCTCGGCGTGGTGTCGGAAGCGGACTATCTCCGCAAGACGCAGGCTAACCTGACTCGAAGGGATATGGCGTGAAGAAGCGACTCCTCTTCATAATCGCGTTGGCTCTGACCATGGACGTACGAGTAGCAGAATCGAGCATGGGAGGTTGTCGTGTCTACCTTCGGTGATCTTGAACGCGCCTTCGCGAGCCTCTACGAGTATCGTTGGGCCATAGGTGCGGCGACCCTGGTATTCATCGCCGCATCCCTCAGCTTCGCCTACTGGCGGGGCTGGCACGAGGTCGTCTGGCGCCACCGCGTGCCCTTCGGCATAGCCTCCGTCCCGCTGCTGGCGATCACGCTATGGCTCGGATGGTCGCTCGGATCGCCGCTGTTCACCAACGTCACCGTCGAGGAGGAGTTCCCGTTCGCCCTCAACGCCGTCGTCCCGGAAGGTATGGAGCGAGCCGACGTCGAGGGAGTGATGGCCGGAATGGCGATGGTGGACGACCAGATGATGGACGAGGAGATGCCCGAGACCTCGGACATCAACGCCGAGGCCATGCTGGTGGCCGGTAAGCCGGTCACGGCGATGAGCGACAGCGACTACGCCACTTTGGAAAAAGGGTTCCGGATGATCGGCGACGGGACCGACAAGGACATGGTAGAGCAGGCCGCCAGCATGATGGAGCCGGTCATCATGGCAAACGCCGATCGACAGGCCGAGGTTCAGAAGGTGAAGCAGGGAGAGTTCAGGGACGCCGACAGCTTTCACCGGGGAAGCGGTCAGGCGACCATCTTCACGACCCCTGACGGACTTCACCTGCTCAGGCTCGAGAATCTCGACGTGACCAACGGACCGGCTCTCCACGTGATCCTGTCGCCACACGAGGACCCGACGCGGTCGAGCGAGGTGAAGCTGGAAGGGTACGTCGACCTGGGGCCGCTGAAGGGCAACCGGGGTAACCAGAACTACCCGATCCCTGACGGGGTGGACGTGTCGGCCGTCAACAGCGTGGTCATCTACTGCAAGCCCTTCTCCGTCGTCTTCAGCGTAGCGACCCTTCACCTCGACTGAGCCGGGACGCGTCCTCCGGCCTACGGAGACTCTGCTCCCAGCCTGTGGTCGACGGGCGGGCAGATACCCCTGCTCCCGGTCGGCGACCACGGCGCGTCGGTATGGCAGTATGTGCCTGTGATCTCGCCGCGGCCGATCACGCGACCGGCCATGGCGGCAAGCACGTCGCTTCTGCTGGCGCCGCCCTCCACCGTCAGCCCCAGACTCGCATCGAGAGCGTAGGGGTTGAAGACGTACGTCCCCGCGTGATCGCCGCCCTTTTCGGGACACGGTCCGACCCAGCCTCGTCGCTTCTCGGAGTTTCGGCCCTGGGTGCCTCCCGACACCGTCTCCTGGGTGATCGATACGCTCCCCGGCAGCTGATCGACGTCGGCCGGTAGGTCGTAGACGACCCAATGGACCCCATCGTTCACACCCTCGGCGTTGGCTCCTCGTACTATGAGGACGAGGCTCGCCGCGCCCTCCGGGACGCCGCTCCACGCCAGGGGAGGCGACCTGTCGAGTACGTAGCAAGTGTGGGCGCCCGGGATATCCCCGCCGTCGCCAAACACCATGCTTGTCAGCGTCATGTTGGTCGGGACAGCCTCCAGCGCCGCGGCAGCGGCCCTGGCCTCGCTCTCGTTGCCGCCGCCGCTATCTCCATCCCCGCCGCAGGAGAGGGCAACGACCGGGAGCAGGAGAGTCGAGCATGCGAATATGAGGCGTCTGACTCTTGGCATAGCCGTCCGTCTCCGTTCGCTGAGGGCTGATGATCGAGAGTGTACAACCTAGTAGACAGACAGTGATGTCAAACGGACCGATGCTCCCGAATACACCGCCTCCGTCATTCCCGCGTACGCGGGAATCCATCCCCAACGAGAGGTGCAGCGTCATCACCTTGGAAGCAGTCTGCAACGCTGCCCGTCAGATTAGGTCGTGGATTCGGACGCCGCCGGTCCGGACGGTCTAGCTTTTCCGATCCCATCCCATCTACAATCACCCTGCGCTGCGACCGGCAGCAGACAGCGGGAGCCCGGCCCCGACGCCGGGCGGAGCCGATCTCTCCGACATGGCTGGCTTCAGGGCAGCGGTGGACATAGGCGGCACCTTCACCGACGTCGTCTTCCTGGGCGACGACGGCCGGGTCCTGGTCAAGAAGGTCGCCAGCACTCCCGACGACTACGGACGCGGCGTACTGGCAGGCCTGGACGAGTGCATCCGGACGCTGGGGATCGAGCCCGCCGACGTGACCGAGATCGGACACGGCTTCACCGTAGCCACGAATGCGATCCTCGAGGGGAAGGGCGAGAAGACCGCGCTCGTCACCACCGCCGGCTTCAGGGACGTCCTGGAGCTCGGCCGTATCCGCACCCCCCGCCTGTACGATCTCTACTATCGCAAGCCTCCCCCCCTCGTGGAGCGGCGGCTCCGCTTCGAGGTGCGCGAGCGCGTCAGCTACGAGGGGGAGGTGCTGGAGCCTCTCGATCTCTCCGACGTGGAGGCCGTCGCGGACCGGCTGGCCGAGGAGGGAGTCCGGTCGGTGGCGGTCTCGCTGCTCCACTCCTACGCCAACCCGGACCACGAGGCCGGGATCGCGGAGCTGCTGACGGAGCGGCTGCCCGGCATCGACCTCTCCCTGTCCAGCCAGGTACTGCCCGAGATGCGGGAGTACGAGCGCACGAGCACCACCGTCATCAACGCCTACGTCAGGCCCGTGGTCGCGCGCTATCTCAACGACCTCGACCGGCGCCTCAGCGAGCGCGGCCTGACGATACCCTTGACCATCATGCAGTCCAACGGCGGACTCGCGCCGGTGGATGTCACGGTCGACAGGCCCATATTCTGCATCGAGTCGGGCCCGGCTGCCGGAGTCGTCGGGGCGTATCACCTCGGCGGAAGGATCGACGCTCCCGACGTCATCAGCTTCGACATGGGCGGAACGACGGCCAAGGCGTCGATCATAGAGGGCGGCGAGATGCTGCGCGCGCCCGAGTACGAGGTGGGCGGCGGCATGAGCGTCGGACACCGCCTCCTGACGGGCGGCGGATACGTGCTGCGGGTGCCCGCCATAGACCTGGCCGAGGTGAGCGCCGGCGGAGGCAGCATAGCGTGGGTCGACAAGGCGGGGGCGCTCCAGTGCGGCCCTCAGAGCGCCGGAGCGGCGCCCGGCCCGGTCTGCTACGCGAGCGGCGGTCAGGAGCCGACGGTCACGGACGCCAACGTCGCGCTCGGATACCTCAACCCGGACTACCTGCTGGGCGGCGCGTTCCCAATCGATGCCGACGCCGCCCGCCGGGCCATCGCCGACCGGGTCGCCGCCCCGCTCAACCTGACCGGGACCGACGCCGCTCACGGCATCCACCTGCTGGTCAACTCCAACATGGGGCGGGCCCTGCGCGCCGTCTCCAGCGAGCGGGGCCGTGATCCCCGGCGCTTCACGATGGTCGCCTTCGGCGGAGGCGGACCGCTGCACGCGGCCGGGCTCGCCGAGATGCTGGGGATAGGCCGGGTCGTGGTCCCGCCGTCTCCCGGCGCCTTCAGCGCCTTCGGGCTCCTCTTCGCCGACGTCGAGCACCACTTCGTCCAGACGCACTTCAGGCAGTTCTCCGGTCTCGACCTGGACGAGGCCAACGCCATCCTCCGGGGACTGAAGGAGCAGGGAGCGGCCCTCCTGTCGGAGGAGGGGTTCGACCCGGCCCATCAGCAGACCGAGACCCAGGTCGACGTGAAGTACGTCGGCCAGACGTCGGAGCTGACCGTGCGCATGGACGACGACTCATTCTCGCCGGACAGCCTCGACCGGCTGGACGAGGCGTACGCCGCGGAGCACGAGAAGACCTACGGCTACCGTGTCGACGAGCCTCTGCAGCTCGTCAGCGTCCGCGTCGTCGCCCGTGGCCTCTCGGACGCAGACCGGGTGCCCGGGCGGATCGCCGTGAGCCGCCGGCCCGCGGACCAGGGGAACGGTCAGCGGATGCTCTACTTCGGCCCGGGGATCGGCTGGGTGGAGACGCCGGTCATCGACAGGCTTGACCTCGACGACGCCCCCTCAGACGGGCCTCTCGTCGTCGAGGAGTACGACTCGACGGTCGTCGTGCCGCCCCGGTGGCGCGCCTCCCTCGACTCGCTCAAGGATATCGTCCTCACAGACGGAGGAAAGTGATGCAAGAGGACAGCGGACTCGACCCGGTCACGCGGGAGATCGTCAGGAACTACCTCTCCAGCGCCGCCGATACGATGGCCGTCACGGTCGTGCGAACGGCGCGGTCCGCCGTCGTCAAGGACGGCATGGACTTCTCCACAGGCATATTCAACGCGGAGGGGCAGCAGGTGGCGCAGGGGCTGACCCTGCCTTTCCACATGGGCGCCATGCAGCCCGCGCTCGATGCCATCCGGGACTACTACGGAGACGACGTCAAGCCGGGCGACATCTTCGCCAACAACGATCCGTACGAGGGCGGGAGCCACCTCCCCGACATCTTCCTCTTCAAGCCGATCTTCTACAACGAGGCGCTCGCCGGCTGGACCTGCGTCATCGCGCACCACACCGACATCGGCGGCAGGGTCGCCGGAGGCAACGCCTGCGACAACACCGAGATATACCAGGAGGGGCTCAGGATCCCGCCGATCAAGCTGGTCGAGGAGGGCGTGATGAACCACGCCGTCTGGCGCATCCTGAACAAGAACGTCCGCGTGCCCGACATGGTGCAGGGCGACGTGCTGGCTCAGATTTCGGCGCTCCACCAGGGCGAGCGCGACATCCTCCAGCTGATTGACGAGTACGGCATCGAGGACGTCCGCAACTACATGACCGACATCATCGACTACACGGAGCGTCTCACGAGGGCCGAGATCTCCGCCCTCCCTGACGGATCGTGGGACTTCACCGACTACATCGACGACGACGGCATCGAGCCCCAGCCGATCACGATCAAGGTGCGCGTCACCATCGAGGGCGACGAGATGCTGGTCGACTTCACCGGTACCTCGCCCCAGGCGAGAGGCTCCATAAACCCCAACCTGCCGTTCACCAAGTCGGCCGTCTACGCCGTCTTCAAGAACCTCACCAATCCAGACATCACCGCCAACACCGGCTTCTTCCGGCCCATCGAGGTCGTCGCCCCGCCCGGCTGCTACGTGAACGCACAGCACCCGGCCCCCGTGGCCGCCAGGGGGCTGGGAGGCTTCCGCGTCGCCCAGACCGTCTTCGGCGCAATGGCCAAGGCGCTGCCCGACCGCGTGCCGGGCGCGTGGGGAGGGGGAGAGGTGGCGATCAGCTTCGGCGGCTACCACCCGGACGGAAAGGCGTTCGTCTTCGTCGAGTTCAACAACGACGGCCCCAGGGGAGGCGGCCCCTACGCCGACGGCGCCGACGGCGCGGCGGCGCCCGTCACCAACCAGGCGAACACCCCCATCGAGAGCATCGAGGCCAACCACCCGCTCCGCGTCAGAAGGTACGGCTTCGTGCCGGACAGCGAGGGCGCGGGCAGGTACCGGGGAGGCATGGGCATCGTGCGCGAGTTCGAGCTCACGGCCGAGGAGGCGACGCTCCAGGTCAGATCGGACCGGGGAAAGTATCTGCCCTGGGGCGCCCAGGGCGGGAGTCCGGGCTCGCGCAACTCCAACCTCCTCAACCCGGACGGGGAGAACGAGCGGCTCCCTTCCAAGTTCCTCAGGACCCTGAGGAGGGGAGACGTCTTCAGGCAGACCGGCTCCGGCGCCGGCGGCTACGGCGACCCTCTCGAGCGCGACGCCGAGGCTGTCCTGGAGGACGTCATACAGGAAAAATTCACGCCAGCCCACGCCAGGGAGATGTACGGCGTCGTCATCCTCGGCGGCCCTCCGGGAGTGGACGCGGATGCGACAGCGAGGCTCCGCGCGGAGATGGCGACACGCCGAGGCGCGCTCGACCTCCAACCCGCAGCCGTCCCCGCAGACCCGTCTGCGCAACCCTAGCTTAACCTCTCTCTCCCTAATCCTCCGTCCACCTCTCTCCCGTCCACCGTCCACCTCTCTCTCGTCCACCTTCCCCCTCTTTCCCTTTTCCCTTCCCTCTAGCTCCCTCTCATCCCTTTCCCCCTCTCCGTCAACGGACAGACGGGAGGAGACTGAGAAGAATCCCCCTCCTGATCTCACTTTCCCGTCCCTCTCCTATGCCTTCCACCACATCCCCTTCTCCCTTCTTCCGTCCCCTCTGATCTCCCTTCCCCCGTCCGCGGGGGAAGGTTAGGATGGGGGTCCCTTTCCCCCTCTCCGTCAATAGACAGACGGGGGAGACCAAGCAGACTCCCCATCCGCCCCCTTCACCCCGCCCGTACCGCCGCCTGTGCTACCCTTTTCACATGACCCCGCGATCCATCCGCAACTTCTGCATCATCGCCCACATCGACCACGGCAAGTCGACGCTCGCCGACAGGCTCCTCCAGGCCACCGGCACCCTCGACGACCGGCAGATGACCGACCAGGTCCTCGATACGATGGACCTGGAGCGAGAGCGCGGCATCACCATCAAGGCCCAGGCCGTCAGAATGAGCTACGCTGCGCGCGACGGCGCCGACTACCAGCTCAACCTGATCGACACGCCCGGACACGTCGACTTCAGCTACGAGGTCTCCCGCAGCCTGGCCGCCTGCGAGGGCGCGCTGCTGGTCGTCGACGCCAGCCAGGGGATACAGGCGCAGACGCTCGCCAACGTCTACCTCGCGCTCGACCACGACCTGGAGGTGATCCCGGTCATCAACAAGATCGACCTGGACGTCGCCGAGCCGGAGAGGGTGGCCGGGGAGGTCGAGCAGGCATTTGGCTTCCGCCGAGATGAGATGGTGTTCGTATCGGCGAAGGACGGGACCGGCGTCGACGAGGTGCTGGAGGCGATCGTGGGCCGTATACCGCCTCCGGACGGTGAGCAGGAAAGACCCCTGCGCGCCCTCGTCTTCGACTCCAAGTACGACCCCTACAAGGGCGTCGTCGCCTACGTCCGCGTCTTCGAGGGCGTCGTCCCCGCCTCCGGCCGCATACGAATGATGTCCAACGGAGTCGAGAGCGACGTGATCGAGGTCGGCGTATTCAGGCCCGACCCCGAGAGGGCGGCGCGGCTCGGCGCCGGGGAGGTCGGATACATAGCCACCGGCCTCAAGCGCGTCGGCGACGCACCCGTCGGAGACACGGTGACGCTGGCCCGCGCCCCCGCCGATACGGCTCTCGCGCCCCACCGGCCCCTCAAACCGATGGTCTTCGCCGGCCTCTACCCCGCCGACGGGGAGGACTACCTGGCGCTGCGCGCCGCACTGGAGAAGCTCGGCCTCAACGACGCCGCGCTCAGCTTCCAGGCTGAGACCTCCGCCGCGCTCGGCTCAGGCTACCGCTGCGGCTTCCTCGGCCTGCTGCACATGGACGTCGTCCAGGAGAGGCTCGAACGGGAGTACGGCCTCAACCTGCTCGCCACCTCGCCCAGCGTCGCCTACGAGGTGCTGCTCGCCGACGGATCGGTCCGCGAGGTCGACAACCCCGCCCGGATGCCGCCGGCCGCCCAGATCGAGGAGATACGCGAGCCGTGGCTCGACCTCAGCATCGTCACTCCGTCCGGCTTCATCGGGGGCATAATGGACCTCGTCACGAGCCGGCGGGGCGAGTACAGGCGCATGGAGTACCTCCAGTACGACTCGCAGGACAACGGCAGGACGGTCGACGTCACCCCGCGAGTGCTGCTCGAGTACGCGGTGCCCCTGTCCGAGGTGCTGGTCGACTTCTACGACCAGCTGAAGGCGAGGTCCCAAGGCTACGCCTCGATGGACTACGCCATCGGCGGGTTCCGCTCCGGCAACCTCGTGCGGCTGGACATCCTGGTGAACGGGGAGCCGGTCGACGCCCTGTCGACCATCGTCCACCGCGAGAACGCCTACCACAGCGGCAGGGAGCTGGCCTCGCGGCTCAGGACGCTCATCCCCAGGCAGCTCTTCGAGGTTGCAATACAGGCATCTATAGGAAAACACGTCATCGCGCGGGAGACGGTCAAGGCCCTGCGCAAGAACGTTCTCGCCAAGTGCTACGGCGGCGACGTCACCCGCAAGCGCAAGCTTCTGGAGCAGCAGGCCGAGGGCAAGCGCCGCATGAAGCGCGTCGGCAGCGTCGAGATCCCCCAGGAGGCCTTCCTCAGCATCCTCACCGTCGACCGGTAGGGGCCAGGACTGCGACTGACTCCCCATCCTAGTAGTCGGAGGGAGAAGAAAATGCCCACGAAAGCCACGTTCAAGATCATAAGCTGGGACGAGGAGCCATACGACGAACCGGAAAACGGGCCTAAGCTGACCCGGGCGCACGTGCGAAGATCTTTCCACGGTGACCTGTCCGGGACAGGCAACCTCATGTACGTGATGACGCACCTCGACAGTGGGGCATCGTTCACCGGTTTCGAGAAGGTGGTGGGCAGCCTGGGTGGGCGGACAGGCAGCTTCGTGCTGCGACACACCGGGTCTTACGATGGTGGAAAGGCTACGGCGGAGTATGAGGTGGTCCCAGGGTCGGGTACCGGCGAGCTGGCCGGGCTTTCGGGTACTGGCGGATTCTCCGCCGGACACGCCGAGGAGCACGACATGACGTTGGACTATCAAGTGTAGCTAGCGCTCAGCAGTCGGCTGATTCCCGGAATGCCGGCAACGCCTGGACGCTACCAAGCTATAATGACACGACAGAGCTGGATGCGCTGAAAGGTACATCGGCAGCGTCGGCATCCCCCAGCATCCTCACCGTCGATCGGCAGGGGGTTGAAAAAAATGGCCACAGTGATCAATGATCTGATCAGCGAGGGCGGTCTACGCACACGTTACTCTCGACTGAGGCCAAGACCGAATGCCAATGTATCGGGTCAAGCTGGACCGGTTGGAGGATGCCTACCCTGGAGGGCGTTTTGGCGATGCCGGAACCGGACTTCCGTTTGACAGAACTGGTCAGAGTATGCGAACCGGTCGCAGCTCGAAGATTCCAGGAGCCGTCACGTCCGTGACAAGCTGTGTCAGCAGCTACAGATGCTGAAGAAGGTCGGAATCGTCGAGTTCGTCGAACCCGGTTACTACAGACGCACCGTGAGTTGGATGAGAGATGAATCCTGTCTAGCTGCTGTCGAAAGACGCCGTCACTGCGGCAGATTGACCTCGACCGCTGGAACATCGCGGAATTGCTTTGAGACCAACGGCTGCCATATCTCGCCAAGATAGCGCTCGATACCCCAGCGGGTGACGTCGTCCGCCACTCCGGCCCACGTTACCAGTAGGGTCCCACTTCCACGATGGCTTAAGATGGTCGGGTCTGTCCGGTGGGCGCTCAGCCGGTCGGCGATCCATCCTTCTCCGACGTATATCACCCGTCGAGCTGGATTGTGCCAGATGACGTAGACACCTCTGACGTGTACGTCGCTGAGATTGACGGTCTCTAGACCGCAGAAGTAGGCGCCGTCACCGCATTTGATCCAGTCGACTATCATATCGAGAGCTATCTTCAGTCTGTCACAGGCTCACTAGGCGGCAGCGCATCTTCAGCGGGTCCGGGCGGCCGGTCTGGCATGAGGCGCTCGACGAATTCGCGCACGGCTTGTCTCCCATCATCGATTTGGAAATCCTCCATGAAACCGTGATAGAAGTTAGCGTGAAACTGTTCGGCAGCCAAGAATCCGACTCTAATAGCCGGGTCGCCACGCTCCGTCGCCAGCCGTTCGGCTTCGATTCGAAGGTTCCGGTGCGTACCACCGGGCTGACCCTCTGTTCGCATGACGGCTCTCAGCGCATGCGCAGCCGCCCCCCACAGCTTCTCAGACGCCTGCAGCTCATCGCCGGCTTCGAACTCGCGATCCGAAGCCTCCAGAAATACGCGGGCGGTCTGAACATGCTCCCTGGCGTTCACGGGCCGGGCCTCTCGATTGTGTTGTGCGCTTCCATTATATCCGGCGCATACTCTCCAAGCCAACGGAACCTGCGAGGGGGTAACAGTTCAGATTTGATGAGAGGCGAGGAGTTGTCGGCAGGCGATCAAGGGGTTGATGTCCCGGACATGCCAGGTGCCGAACAGCGAGGCCAGGGCCATCCTGCTGTCGGTGCCACGCGCTGAGCGTGTCCCGCCGCTGATCTTGCGGCTGACCACCAGGTGCCGCAGGCTGCGCTCAGCAGCGTTGTTGTCCGGCGGCACACCCGGATCTGCGACGAACACGAACAGCTCCTTGATGTGCCGCTCGATACGCCTGCACAGATTGCGCTGCACCGCCGACGGGGCGTCGAGGTAGGGTCGGCACAGCGCCAGCAGCCTGTGCTCATACCGCCGCCGGGCCGCACTGCGCTCCCGAGCGTCGGCGTGGCCGAACTCCACCGCCTCGGTGTACAGGCCCTTGACCGCCGACGCCCACAGCGCCAGGTTCCCATCGTCGGGATGGGTGACCTTCAGGTCATGGATGTCCCGCAGAAGGTGCGCCCAGCATCTCTGCTTCAGCCCGGGGTAGTGGTGGTAGGCGGCATAGAAGTCGCTGACCAGCACTCCGCCGAACCCGTCTCCCAATACCTCGTCCACCACCTGCCTGCTGCGGTTGCGCCGCACGAAATACCGCTCGCCCGGGGTGCTGAATGTCCAGGCGAACCCGTTCACACCGTCCTGGCGCCAGCCCGTCTCGTCGGCGAAGACCACCGGGCTGCCGCGGATGCGGTCCACCATATCGGCCACCGGACGCCGCGCCGCCTCTGCCGCACGGTGGATCATCCCCACTATCGCCCCTGCGCTCAGGTCCAATCCGTGAACCGTCCGCAGGTACCACCGGATCGTGCCTATCGGCAGCCTGGCACGCTCCCTGAGCGTTACCACCAGACTCACAAGATTGATACCCAACCGCTGACGGCCCACCACCACGCCTCCCAGCTCCAGCCTCGGCACCCGCCGCTTCCTGCACACCCGGCAGGTGCGCGCCACCACCACGTGCTGGGTGACCTGCACGGGCATGGCCGGAATCTCGATCACCTCGCGCGTGCGATGCACCCACCCGCCGGTAAGACGTGCGATGCACCCACCCGCCGGTAAGAGATGCACCCACCCGCCGGTAAGACTCGTCCCGCAGTCCGGGCAGATGTCCAGCGCATGCTCCACGTGGTCGGTCGGCTCCATGCGACGACGTCCAAAGCCCCGCGACCTGGGCTTGCTGGTATCCCCCATCGGCCGTGACCCCGAACCGGGCTTGTTGCCCGGCATCCCTCGCGGCCGACCGCCTCCGGCCAATCGCGCTTCCAACTCCTCTACACGGCGCTGCAAATCGGCTATTATCGCCAGCAGATCCTCACGGCTGGCTGCGGTTAGGTCAACTTCGGCGTCCACACCTGCTGTATGACACAACCACCCCCCTGAACGCTAGCCCTTTTCCACCCCACCTATCGGCCAGTCACACTCATCAACTGTGAACAGTTACGCGAGGGGGCCTGGACCGCCTCGTTGACACCCTATCGGGCCTCGACTACCATGATCGTGGGCCGTGCTAGGCGGGGAGATAGCGGTGCCCTGTACTCGCAATCCGCTCTAGCGAGGCTGAATCCCACCGTGAGGTCCGACCTCGCAGACCTCTGTTCAGGGGTGGCGGTGTTGAGAGCCGGGTCCTGCGCGGCGGAAAGCTGTGAACCCCGTCAGGTCCGGAAGGAAGCAGCGGTAAGCAGTCGCTTCCGGGTGCCGTAGGCCAGCCTGGCTCGAGCCGTGCCCCTGCGACACGCCTGCGGGAACGATCGAACCGGAGGTGCACGGCCTGTCCCACGTACGCAATCCGCCCAGGACAGAACCCCAACGCGTGCCGCCCGTTCTCTTCTGCAGCACCGAACATTGACAGCAACACTTGTGTTGTTCATGATATGAAGAACTGATGCTTGCCTATCCGATAACGCTGGACGATGATGACGGGACCCTGCTGGCCACCTCTCCCGACTTTCCCGAGGTGACCACCTTCGGAGAGGACCGGGAGGAGGCCGTCGCCCGCGCCGTTCACGCGCTGGAAGAGGCGATAGCGGCCCGCATCCATGACCGCAAGGACATCCCCACGCCGTCCCGGGGCGACGCTTACGCCGTACTGCCGACGCTGATCTCAGTCAAGGTGATGCTGTACCAGGGGATGAGAGACCAGGGCGTCGGTAAGGCCGAGCTGGCCCGCCGCCTGGGTTGGCACATGCCGCAGGTGGACCGGGTGCTCGACGTTCAGCACCGGTCGCGGTTGGACATGATGGACGCGGCCCTGGGAGCCATCGGACGGCAGTTGCACGTGACCACGGCAACTGCCGCGGACTCGAGGGAAGGGGCGAGCCTGCCCCGTACCTGATACGGGGCTCCCACGTAAGAACCGAAATGGCCTCTCCCCCCGCACTGAAGAAATCCCTCGGACAGCACCTGCTGGCGGACAGGCGGTACCTGTCCCGCATCGGCGGGGCGGCGGACCTGTCTTCGGGCGACGTGGTGGTCGAGGTCGGCCCCGGCCTCGGCGTCCTGACCAGGCATCTGGCGGAGCGCGCCCGCCGCGTCGTCGCGATTGAGCTGGACGACGCCCTGGCGGAGAGGCTGATGAGTGAGCTCGCCGACCATGCGAACGTCGAGGTGCTGCACGACGACGCGAGGAGCGTCGACCTCGACGCAGTCCTCGCCGGCGACAGCCGCTACAAGGTGATCGCGAACCTCCCATACTACGCCGCGCTGCCGATACTCAGGCGATTCCTCGAGGCCGAGCGCCGGCCCGACCTCATGTCGGTGATGGTGCAGCGCGAGGTGGCGCGCAAGATCGCCGCCGAGCCGGGCGAGATGAGCCTCGTCTCCGTCGCGGTGCAGCTCTACGGCCGGCCCCGAATCGTCTCCCACGTGCCCCCGAGGGCCTTCAGGCCGCCTCCCAAGGTCGTCTCCTCCATCCTCCGCATCGAGGTCTATCCCAGGCCGATACTGGAGCTCGACTCGGTCGAGCGCTTCTTCGACCTGGTCAGAGCCGGCTTCAGCGCGCGCAGGAAGCAACTCCGCAACTGTCTGCGCGACGGACTGTCCCTCGGCCCCGGCGAGGCGGAGGCGGTGCTGACGCGGGCCGGCGTCGATCCCTCTCGCCGCGCGCAGACTCTCTCCATGGAGGAGTGGGGCGCCCTCTACGACGCCTGGCGCCTCCGCAGCGTCCCATGATCACCCTGGAGGCTCGCGCGAAGATCAACCTGACTCTGGAGGTGCTGGGACGGAGAGGGGACGGCTACCACGACATCGTCTCCATCATGCAGACGGTCGACCTCGCCGACACGCTGACCTTCGAGCCGGACGCCTCGATATCGGTCGAGTGCGACGACCCCTCTCTGGACCCGGCTGACAATCTGGTGACGAAGGCGGCGCTGATGCTCAGGGAGAGGGCGGGGAGGAACCCCCATCCTATCCTTCCCCCGCGGAGCCGGGGGAAGGGACAGATCGGAGCGAGGATACGTCTACAGAAAAAAATTCCGGTGGCCTCCGGACTGGGAGGGGGGAGCAGCGACGCCGCCGCCGCCCTCCTGGGCCTCAACGCCCTCTGGGGCCTCGGCATGTCCGTCCGGGACCTGACCCCGATCGCGGCGCGGCTCGGCTCCGACGTCCCCTTCTTCCTGGAGGGGGGGACGGCGATGGTGCAGGGGAGGGGGGAGATAGTCCGTCCGCTCCCTCCCGCCGACCTGCCGCACCTCATCCTCCTCTCCCCCGACATCTCGATGCCCAACAAGACGGCGACCCTCTTCGGCAGGCTGGACAGCACCTCGTACACCCGGGGCGCCCTCACCCGGAAGCTGGAGGCGCGGATCAGAGCGGGGGGCGACGTGCCGCCGCAGCTCCTGTTCAACGCCTTCGACTGCGTCGCCTTCGACGCCTTCCCGGGACTGGAGGCGTACTGGAAGACTCTCGAATCGCTGGGCGCGAGGGAGCTCCACCTCTCCGGCGCGGGGCCGTCGATATACGCTCCCGTCTCCAGGCGGGAGGTGGGCTCCGCGCTCCACCTCCTGCTGACCAGAGGGCACGGGTGGAGAGCGTTCCTCGCGGCTCCCTGGCGCCCCTCCGACGGAGAGGGGCGGTGAGCCCGCTCCTGGCCGGCGCGGCAGCCGGGATGCTGACGGCGTCCGTGTTCGTGTCCGCCGGCGTGCTGATGGTCTTCTCGCTGGTGAGGGAGCCTCCCCCCCATCTGGCCGGGGCGGCCCGGCGTCTGTCGTCCGGCGCCCTGGTGTTCCGGCTGGTCGTCCTGTCCTATCCGACGTGGGCCTTCATAGGAGCGCTCCTGGGACTGGCCTACGTCGGCGTCGAAGCGGTGAATCCGGGGCCGGGGATGGGCAGCCCGAACCTGGCCTTCACCCTCGTCATGATCGTGACCGCCGTGGCCGCCGGGCTGCCCCTGTTTCTGATTCTCAGGCGCATGGCGGCGGGAATCGCCGCCATCTGCCTGGCGTTCGCCGGCTCCTTCGGCTGGCTTCTGCCCCACTTCGCCTCCTGAGCTTTAGCGGGCCGGTGGACTTTCCTGTTCCTCTTCCCCCGGCTCCGCGGGGGAAGATTGAGATGGGGGTCCCCGGAAGTCCGAACAGTTACCCCTGGCGGCGTTGACCGCTGCTCGACAAGGTGACTAGAATTGGAGCCAACTCCTCCCCAGGATACCCGAGGCATCCAGAGCGATTGTCGGTCTTCGACCTCCACGTCCACACCGTAAGGGGCAGCAGCGACAGCAGCCTGACTCCTGAGCAGCTTATCGAAAGGGCGAGGAGGATCGGGCTCGACGGGGTCTGTCTCACCGAGCACAGCGGGGGTTGGGACGCGCATAGCCTCGACGACAGCTTCAGGGAGTCGGGCATCACGGTGATCAGGGGGCTGGAGGTGGAGACCGAGATGGGGCACGTGCTCGTCTACGGTCTCGGAGCGTACTCGAATGGGATCAACAGGATCGCAGGGCTGCGGAGGGAGGTGGAGCGGGTTGGAGGCGTCATGGTCTCCGCGCACCCCTTCAGAAACCTCTTCAGCGCGCCTCCCCTCAACGTCAATCTGATCTTCGGAGGCAGGGACGGGATGCCGCCGACGGTGGACGAGGCAGCCGGCCATCCCCTCTTCCGGCTGGTCGACGACATAGAGGGAGCCAACGGAGCCAACACCGGAGCGGAGAACGACTTCGCCCTAGGCGTGGCCGGCCTCTTGGGGTTCGTCGGTACAGGCGGCAGCGACGCGCACTCCGACCAGGGACTGGGTAGATGCGTCACCGTCTTCGACGGAGAGGTGAGGTGCGAGGGCGATCTGATAGAGGCGTTGCGCGCCAAGGCGTTCAGGCCCGCTCAGCACGAAGCCGACCAGGGAGAAGAACGATGGATACTGTGAATCCGGTCGCCAAGCGCTGGTATGCCGATGCGGCCGAGGACCCGGAGGGATTCTGGGCGCGGGCGGCTGAGCATCTCCCGTGGTTCAGAAAGTGGGACCGCGTCTATGAGAGGGACTACCCCAGCTTCCGTTGGTTCGTGGGAGCGAGAACGAACCTCTCGTATAACTGCGTCGACCGCCACGTAGCGGAGGGCCGGGGAGGCCATGCCGCCATCGCCTACGTCAACGAGCGCGGAGAGCGAAGGGTCTACACCTACGCGCAGCTCAGGCACGGCGTCGAACGGATCGCCGCCGCGCTGAGGGGGATGGACATCGGAAGGGGCGATCGGATCACCATCTACATGCCCGTCGTCCCGGAGGCGCTGATGCTGATGCTGGCGACCGTGCGCATCGGCGCCATCCATTCGGTCGTATTCGCCGGATTCGGCGCGGGCGCTCTGGCCGACCGGATCGGGGCCAGCGGCTCCCGCCTCGTCTTCACGACCGACGTCACCTACCGGAAGGGGCGAGACATAGACCTCAAGTCTATAGTCGACGCGGCGCTGACCAACGGACCCAACGTCGAGCGCGTGGTGGTCCTGCCGCGCGGGGACGGCGGCCCCGGTCTTGCGTCAGACCGCGACATAGGCTGGGACGAGTTCCTCTCCCGCGGCGAGGGGAAGAGCGGCGGGCACGTCGAGATGGAGGCGAACGATCCCGCGTACATCCTCGCCACGTCGGGAACGACCGCGAAACCCAAGCTGGCGGTCCATACGCACGGCGGCTACCAAGTGGGCATCCACGCGATGGGGCGGTGGTGCTTCGGACTCAGGCCCGAGGACATATGGTGGGCCATGTCGGACATCGGCTGGGTGGTGGGCCACAGCTACATCGTCTACGCGCCGCTGCTCATGGGGTGCACCACGATCGCCTACGAGGGCGCGTTGGACCATCCTGACCCGGACTCGGTCTGGCAGATAGCGGCCGAGTTCGGCGTGACCGGCATATTCACCTCGCCCACAGCCGTGCGCCTGTTGATGAGGTACGGAGACCAGGGCGCTCCGAAGGACGACATCTCGGCGCTGGACCGTATCTTCTGCGCCGGAGAGGTGTTGAACCCGCCGGCGTGGGAGTGGCTCCAGAAGGAGGTCCTGAGAGACCGCATTCCCGTCATCGACCACTACTGGCAGACGGAGACGGGGGGCCCGCTGATCGGGAACCCCTACGGCATATCGATGCTGCCCATCAAGCCGGGGTCGGCGGGCAGGCCTATGCCGGGTATCGAGGTCGAGGTCATGACTCCCGAAGGCGAGCCGGTAGAGCGGGGAGAGAAGGGGATTCTGGTCGTGAAGAGGCCGTGGCCCAGTCTCACCCCCACCCTGTGGGGGGAGCCGGAGCGGTACGGCTCCGACTACTGGGAGAAGATCAGCGGCAGCTACTTCACCGGGGACTCGGCCCACATCGACGAGGACGACTACGTCTGGTTCGCGGGCCGCGCGGACGAGGTGATCAAGATAGCGGCGCACCGTATAGGTACGATCGAGGTCGAGACGGCGTTCCTGAAGCACGGCGCGGTCGCGGAGGCCGGTGTTACTGGGAGGCCGGATGAGATCAGAGGCGAAGTCGTCTCAGCCTTCGTGGTGCTCAAGAACGACTACGAGGCGTCCGACGAGCTCAAGAGAGAGCTTCTCCGGACCGTCAGACGGGAGCTGGGCCCCGTCGCCGTAATCGGCGAGATCAACTTCGTCGACAGCCTCCCGAAGACGCGCAGCGGCAAGATAATGCGCCGAGTGTTCAAGGCCGTGGTCCTCGACCAGGACCCGGGCGACATCACCACCATCGAAGACGAGGGCTCGGTCGAGGAGGCCAGACAGGCCTGGCACCGCATGGTGGCCGAGGTGAGCGACCGAAGGCCCGCTCCGGACCGCCCGTAGCATGAGCGTGACAGACTCGTCCTCGCCTCTCGACGATCACTGGATCGCCGTCGATCTGGAGACCACCGGCCTCTCCCAAGAGGACGACGAGATCATCGAGATAGGCGCCGTCCGGTTCCATGGGGACGAGGTCGTCGACACCTTCCACTCCTTCGTCAATCCTAATCGGCGGCTCAGCGACTTCACGCGGCGGTACACCGGCATCACTCAGGCGGACGTAAACCGGGCTCCCGCGTTTCCCATGGTCGCGCCCGGTCTCGCCTCGTTCATCGGGTCGACCCCCATCGTCGGTCACAATGTCGGCTTCGACCTGGGGTTCCTGAAGGGCCGGGGTATGGAGTTAGGCAACGAGAGGTGTGACACGTGGGACCTGGCGTACGTGCTGATGCCCGGGCTGCGGGACTACTCGCTCAGAGGGCTGTCCGGGCGCTTCGGCGTGCCGCACCTCAGACCCCACCGCGCCGTCGAGGACGCCATGGCCACCAGGGGCGTCTTCCTCGCGCTGCTGAACATGTGGAGCGAGGCTGATCCGACGATGGTCGCCAGGGTCCGGCGCATAGCCGCCCAGTCCCCCTGGGTGCTGTCCTACCTGCTGGACCGGATGGACAGCCGGATAGCCGTCCCTTCGAACGGCCCCGGCACGGGGGCGGCGGGATTCGACGCCGCCGCCCTGAGCCGCAGGCTCCAGAGAGGCAAGGCGCTGCGCCCCGGCGAGTACGTCGATCTGATAGACGTAGACCGCGTCGTCTCCCTGCTGGAGCGGGACGGCCCGCTGAGCCGCGTCATCCCCGGTTTCGAAGAGCGTGGAGAGCAGGTCTCCATGGCCCGAGCGGTAGCCGAAGCGATAAACAGAGGCTCGCGGCTGATAGTGGAAGCAGGCACCGGCGTGGGGAAGTCGATGGCCTACCTGCTGCCGTCACTGCTGTACGCGGCCCAGAACAGCAGGCGGGTGGTGATCTCCACCAACACGATCAACCTTCAGGAGCAGCTTCTCACCAAGGACCTGCCCGGTCTGGCGGACGCCCTGGAAGGAGTGGGGGCGATAGGCCGGGGGGACGCCCGCTTCTGTCAGCTGAAGGGCCGCGCCAACTACCTCTGTCTCCGGCGCTGGCACCAGCTGACGAACAGCGGGACGCTCACCGCGGCCGAGGCGCGGCTGGCCTCGAAGGCGTTGGTGTGGCTGGAGACTACGGAGACGGGAGACCGGAGCGAGCTGAACCTCGGACATCCCGGCGCATCTGCGCCCTGGGACCGGCTCTCGGCTCAGGGCGCGGTCGAGTGCCCCCGGAACACGGGCCCCTGCTTCCTGCGGGCCGCCCGGGACCGGGCGGCGGCCTCCCACGTCGTCGTGGTGAACCACGCGCTGCTTCTGTCGGACCTGGTGGCCGGGGGAGGCGTGATACCGGAGCACGACGTGCTGATCGTGGACGAGGCCCACCACCTGGAGGAGGAGGCGACCCGTCATCTCGGATTCGCCCTGTCCCAGTCCCGCCTCGACGAGCATCTCAGGAGCCTGTCGGACGACCGGAGCGTGGTCATGGACGCGGTCTCGGCGTTTCGCGGCTCGACCGCCGGCGAGGGGCGTCGCGCCACCGTGGAGAGGGTATGCGCCGAGATCGCCTCTCGGGTTCCGGTGGCACGGCAGCACGCCGCGACGACGTACAGCCTGCTCGCTGCCCTCATCGCACGACAGCCGAAGCAGGCGGGCGGCCAGGCATGGGAGCTTCGCGTCACGTCGGCCACGAGGGCTCAGCCGCACTGGTCGGATGTCGAGATCGGCTGGCAGAACCTGGACATCTCCCTGATCGACATGGACAGAGCGCTCGAACAGCTTGCGCTATCGCTGGAAGGCCTGGAGGATGCCGGGCTGATCAACTACGAGAGGCTGACCGCAGAGGTTGCACGGCTCCGACAGGAGAGTATCGAGCTGCGGCAGACGCTGGCCGAGTTCGTGGCTCACCCTCAGCCTGAGGCGGTCTACTGGCTGACTCAGAGGGGGTTCAGGGGCGAGCTGACCATCCACGCGGCGCCGCTCCAGGTGGGAGAGACGCTCGAAGAGCAGCTGTTTTCGAAGCGCGACTGCGTCGTGATGACGAGCGCCACGCTGGGGACGCAGGGCTCGTTCGACCATATCGTGCAGAGGACGGGGTTCTCGGACGCCGAGGAGCTGATGCTGGGGTCGCCCTTCGACTACCCCAATTCAGCTATGCTCTGCGTGCCGGACGACATGCCTGAGCCGGGCTCGTGGGCGTACCAGGCGGCGGTCGAGCAGGCGGTCACCGACGCCGTCACGGCGGTAGGCGGACGGACGATGGCCCTGTTCACGTCGCACGCCTCGATACGGACGACCGCGAAGGCGGTGCGGGCCGATCTGCTGGCCAGAGGCATCAACGTGCTCGCCCAGGGGATAGATGGACGCCCGGCGCAGCTGCTTCGCAGATTCGTGGAGGAGCCGCGCTCGCTCCTGTTGGGCACGTCCAGCTTCTGGGAGGGGGTCGACCTGGCCGGCGAGTCGCTGAAGGTCCTGCTCGTCCTGCGGCTGCCGTTCAGCGTTCCGACCGATCCGCTCTTCGAGGCGCGCTCCGAGCTGTACGCCGACCCGTTCAACGAGTACGCCGTTCCGCAGGCCGTTCTGCGGCTGAGACAGGGCTTCGGACGCCTGATCAGAACGCGGACGGACAGGGGAGTGGCCGTGATCCTAGACCGGCGTATCACCTCCCGCCGCTACGGACGAGAGTTCCTCGCCTCGCTCCCCGACGTCGAGTTGAGGAGGGGCAGCCTTCACGACCTGTCGGCCAACATCCGGGAGTGGATGGGCGTCTGATCCGTGCTGATCTCCTTCGCAGGCCCTCTGGACCTGACGTGGACGCTGGAGAGCGGACAGACGTTCAGATGGAGACGGGAAGAGCCGGACGGCGAGTCGACGGGCCAGCCGTGGTACCAGGGGGTCATATTCGACAACATCGTGAGGATGAGACGCGCGCCGGAGGGGATCGAGTTCACCTCCCACCCGGACGACGAGTCTGTGCTTGAATCCCTAGTGCGGAGCTACCTCAGGCTCGACGACGACCTCGACGCGATCTACCGGGCGATCGACAAGGACGACCGGATAGGCGGATCGATCCGCAGCTATCACGGCATGCGGCTCGCCCGTCAGGACCCCTGGGAGTGTCTCGTCTCCTTCATATGCTCGTCCACGTCGAACATCCCACGAATCAAGAAGGACGTCGAAGCCATGTCGACTCACTTCGGACGCCGCCTGACGCTCGACCGAATCGGCAGGGGGACGTTTCCCGACCCCGAGGCGCTCGCCTCGGCCGGCGAGGAGGCCCTTCGCCGGCTCGGACTGGGCTTCCGCGCGAAGTACGTGGCGGCTGTCGCCGAGACAGCCGCCGCCGGAGGACTAGACATCTTTGCGCTTAGAGAGACCCCCTACGACGAGGGGCTGGAGGTGCTGACCGGCCTGCCGGGAGTGGGAGACAAGGTGGCCAACTGCGTACTCCTGTTTTCGCTTGACAAGCTGGAGGCCTTTCCCGTGGACGTCTGGATCCACCGGGCGCTCCAGGACTGGTATCTCGACCCAGACAGCAAGCTGAATCGGATTGAGATGAGAAGGTGGGCTCAGCGCCATTTCGGTCCTTACGCAGGTTACGCCAACCAGTACCTGTTTCACGACCGGCGTCTTATGGGCAGATAGAAGGCCGGATCAACTGCCTGGAAACCGGGTTCTTTGAAGGGGTCATGTCCCTATGCTATGCTACGGGCCGTCGGGGAGTGGCGCAGCTTGGTAGCGCACCTGCATGGGGTGCAGGGGGTCGCTGGTTCGAATCCAGTCTCCCCGACCAGCTCCGCGACGTAAGGGGCACCCATTCGCGATGACCATCGTAGATACTCATTGCCACGCAGGGCGCAACTGGTTCGAGCCGATCAAGCTTCTGCTCTACCAGATGGACGCCAACGGAGTGGAGAAGGCTGTCCTGGTGCAGCACCGCGGCTCGTACGACAACTCCTACCTGTTGGAGTGCGCCCGGCAGCTTCCAGGCCGGTTGAGCGTGGTCGGCATGGTGGACGTCGGGAGGCACGACGCGCCGGACGAGCTGGAGCGGTGGGCCGAGCAGGGGGTCACCGGTCTGAGGCTGTATGCCCATCAACGCTCTCCGGGTCCCGACCCGCTGGCGATCTGGAAGAGAGCGGAGGAGCTTGGGCTGACCGTGAGCTGCCAGGGCGAGGTGGAGGAGTTCGCCTCCGAACAGTTCGCCGGAGTGGTGGAGGCGGCGCCGCGCCTGCCAATAGTCATCGAGCACCTTGCGGGAGCTACCCCCGAGACCCGACAGACCGATCCGCTCTTCGAGCGTGCGCTGCAGCTGGCAAGGTATCCGAACACCTACATCAAGGTGCCGGGGCTCGGCGAGATACTACCGCGACCGCGCACACTCCGGCCAGACTTCGATATGGGCGCCGCCAGTCCGCTGATCGACATGGCGTACGACTCCTTCGGACCGAGGCGGATGATGTGGGGGAGCGACTACCCGCCGGTCAGCGGGAGAGAGGGCTATCGCAACGCGCTTCGCGGAGTGATGGATCATCCGGCTCTCAGGGACCCGGAGGAGCGGGCCTGGGTGATGGGGAAGACGGCCCTCGACGTGTTCGATTTCGACGTTATCCCAACGGGCAACAGTCTCCGGGAGGTGTAGATGTCCGCACCCTATGAAGGCTCGCAACAGCAGTACGGCTCGGTCCGCGAGTCGGACGTGGTTATGAAAACGAGAGACGGCGTGAAGCTCGCGGCGGACATATACTTCCCCGCCGTCGACGGCAGACGCGCGGAGGGGCGGTTCCCGGTCATACTGGAGCGCACCCCGTACGACAAGACGGCCCCCGGACAGGCGACGAAGGGCAGCTACTACGCCAGGAGGGGCTACGTCTGCGCCATACAGGACGTGCGGGGAAGGTTCCAGTCGGAAGGGGAGTGGTACGCCTTCGCAAAGGAGGCTCCCGACGGCTACGACGCCGTGGAGTGGTTTGGGACGCAGCCCTGGAGCAACGGCAAGGTCGGCACCATGGGCGACTCCTACGGCGGCAGCGATCAGGCCGCCCTCGCCACGCTGGCGCCCCCTCACCTCAGCACGATGATCGTCGCGGTGGGCGCCTCGAACTACTTCCACAGCTCCCTGCGGCAGAACGGGGCCCTCGAGCAGCGCTTTCTCATCTACGCCTTCCGCATGGCGGTTACGAGCCGGGAGGCGAAGGCCGATCCGGCACTGAGAGCGGCGCTCGAATCGATATACCCCGACGGTCTTTCCGGCCTGGTCAACGCCTTTCCCCTGAAGGAGGGCGCCACCATCCTGAGCAGCCTCCCGTCATACGAGCGGTGGGCGATCGACATCCTCACCCACGGCGAGTACGACGACTACTGGAAGCAGCGCGGTTACGCACCGTCCGAGTACTACGAGGAGCACGCGGACGTCCCGACGCTCTATCTGGGAGGGTGGTACGACTCCTACGCGCGCAACACTTGCGAGAGCTACGTCAAGCTGAGCAGGATGAAAAAGGCGCCGCAGAGGCTGCTCATGGGACCCTGGACCCACGGCGGATACGAGGCGACCTACGCAGGCGACGTCGACTTCGGCATCGACTCGCACGTCAACTACCTGGACCTGCGCCTAAGCTGGTTCGACCACTATCTGAAGGGGCTGAACAGCGAGGCCGCCGACTGGACACCGGTGCGGATCTTCACGATGGGCTCGGGCGACGGTAGACGGAACGACGAGGGCAGGGTGCATCAGGGCGGCTGGTGGCGCAGCGAGCCCGACTGGCCGCTGCCCGGCACGGAGTACACTCCCTACTACATCCACGGAGACGGATCGCTCTCAGACAGGCCGGACGGCGATGAGACGGAGCCGAGCAGCTTCACCTTCGACCCGGATGATCCGGTCCCTACGATCGGCGGCGGCATCTCGGCCGCCGCGCCGATAATGGAGCCGGGCGCCTACGACCAGCGGGCGGAGCCGCGCTTCTTCGGCAGCAGGGACACGCTGCCTCTGAGCCAACGAGCCGACGTCCTGAGCTTCCAGACTCCTGTCCTCGAAGACGATATAGAGGTCACCGGGCCTATCGAGATGCACCTCTGGGCCTCCTCCTCCGCGGTCGACACCGACTTTACGGCCAAGCTGGTCGACGTGCACCCGCCGAGCGAACAGTACCCCCACGGCCTTGCCATCAACATCACCGACTCGATCATCCGCGCCAGATACAGAAACGGCTACGAGCGGGCCGAGATGATGACGCCCGGCGTGCCCTACGATTTCGTCTTCCAGCTCTATCCGACGTCGAACGTATTCAGGCGCGGACACCGGATGCGTCTCGACATCAGCAGCAGCAACTGGCCCCGGTTCGACGTCAACCCGAATACCGGAAAGCCGTTGGGTCGTCACCTTGGCCGCCAGCCAGCCCACCAGACGGTCTATCACAATCCGGGGCGCTCCTCGCACATAGTGCTCCCAGTACAGCCGCGTTGAGGGTGACGGCGGGAAGTCCCCATCTCAATCTTCCCCCGTAGACGGGGGAAGAGGCGTAACTGTTCAGACTTGATGAGACAACGATGAGGGGGAGCCGCTGGCTGCCGCCAGGGGAGAAGGAGCAAGAGCCCGCGTGGAACCGGGAGTCGTCTCAATTCACCGGACGTGAACAGTTACGAAGAGGGGAGAAACGGTTACGTTCGCCGGCGCTCAGTTGTATAATCCGCAGCAGTAATCGAGGCGCGGATCGCCGGACGGCTGGGCCCGCCCGGGAATCCACGCCGACGAGAGGTGTCGTATCTCTATGCAGGAGCTGAGAGGGTCGATTGCCGATATCCGGGCGAAGATCGCCGACATGATGGTGCGTCTTTGACCTTTCCAACAAGGAGAAGCAGGTAGCGGAGCTCGAGCGGGAGGTGTCGGACCCGTCCTTCTGGGACGTGCCGGCAGAGGCCCGTCAGCGGATGAAGCGGCTGTCGCAGCTCAGGGAAGAGGTGGATATGTGGCGGGACCTCGACGGACGGGCCGTTTCGCTCCAGGAGCTGGTTGACCTCTCGGTCGAGGAGAAGGACGAATCCCTGCTCGACTCCTTCGCCGATGAGACGCGAGAGCTGCAAGAGGCGCTCGCCGATCTGGAGTTCAGGCTAACGCTCTCCGGCGACCACGATCAGAGGAACGCAATAGTCGCGCTGCACGCCGGAGCGGGTGGAGTGGAGTCTCAGGACTGGGTTAGAATGCTGATGCGCATGTATCTCCGGTGGTCGGAGCGCAAAGGGTTCGGCGGAGAGGTGCTCGATCTGTCTCCCGGAGACGAGGGGGGCGTGAAGAGCGCGGTGGTCCAGGTGGAGGGAGAGTACGCGTACGGCTACCTGAAGGCCGAGAAGGGAGTGCACCGGCTCGTCAGGCTCTCCCCGTTCGACGCAGACCACGCCCGGCACACCTCGTTCGCCCTGGTCGAGGTGCTCCCGGAAGCGGACGAGGAGACGGATGTCGATATCGACCCCGACGACCTGAAGATCGATGTCTTTCGCGCCGGCGGACACGGCGGGCAGAGCGTGCAGAAGAACGCGACGGCGGTGCGGATCACCCACATCCCCACCGGCATACGGGTCAGCTGCCAGAACGAGCGGTCTCAGCACCAGAACAAGGAGATCGCGATGAGGATCCTGACCGCCCGCCTCATGGAGCGAGAGATGGCGCTGAAGGCTCAGGAGATGAACAGGCTCAAGGGCGAGCACGTCTCCGCCGAGTGGGGCAACCAGATACGCAGCTACGTCCTTCATCCGTACAGGATGGTGAAGGACCACAGGACGGAATACGAGACATCGAGCACGGTTGCAGTGCTCGACGGCGAGATCGACGAGTTCATAGCGCGCTACCTCAAGTCGATGGTCGGCGAGCCTTCCAGACAGAGCTGAACTTCCAGATGAGGATACCTGCAATGCGTAAGCTGATCCCTATTCTGTTCGCGGTGACAATGGCGGTGGTGTTTGCCTGCGGGGACGGCGGCTCGGAAGAGACCGACTCGGTGTCCCAGCCCACGGCGGCGTCCGCAGGCGGGACGACCCAACCCGGCCCGACCTCGACTCCGCCCCCGGCCCCCAGCATTCCGGCCGCGACACCGGCAGAGGCGTCTGCCGACGAAAGACCGGCCGGCGGGATATTCCGCCGGATTTGGAGCGACCCTCCGACCCTCGACCCTCACCTCACCTCCGACACGACGTCGGCCTTCATCGTCGTGGAGATCCACGCCGGCCTAGTCGCGCTGAGTCCCGACCTCGTCCTGGTGCCGGACATCGCCGAGCGCTGGGAAAGGAGCGAGGACGGACTGGTCTATACCTTCTATCTGAGGCCGGACGCCAAGTTCCACGACGGGAAGCCCATCACCGCCCAGGACTTCAAATGGTCGATGGAGCGCGCCGCCCGGCCCGAGACCGGCTCTCCCGTGGCAGACACCTATCTGAACGACATAGTCGGGGCCCAAGCGGTCTTCGACGGAGAGGCGACGGAGATGACCGGGATCAAGGTCATCGACACACACACGCTCCAGATCACGATCGACGCCCCCAAGGCCTACTTCCTTGCAAAGCTGACCTATCCGACGGCTTACGTGCTCGACCGGGAGAACGTGGAGAGCGGAGGCCGCAACTGGTTCGACCAGCCAAACGGAGCCGGACCGTTCAAGCTGAAGGAGTACAGGATCGGTGAGCGGCTCGTCCTCGAACGCAACGAGAACTACCACCGCGAGCCTCCCAAGATAGACGCGCTGGAGATGATGCTGGCAGGCGGCCAGGCGATGGCCATGTATGAGAACGACGAGATCGAGATAACCGGCGTGGGCCTGTTCGACCTCGAACGGGTGTCGGATCCGACCCATCCCCTGAACAAGGAGCTGGTAGTCGCGCCGCCCGACTTCAACATCTCCTACATAGGGTTCAACACGAGCATGAATCCCTTCGACGACCCGAAGTTCAGGCAGGCGCTCAACCACGCGATCGACAAGGAGCTGATAGCGTCCGAGGTGCTCTCGGACCTGGTCGTGCCGGCCTACGGCATCCTTCCGCCCGGCTTTCCCGCATATCAGGAGGACATCCAGGGACTGAAGTACGATCCTGAGCTGGCCCAGCAGCTACTGGCCGAATCCAAATACGCGGATCCGTCGGCGCGCGACCGGATCGTCATCACGGTGCCCGGCACCGGAGGGACTATCGGGATAGACCTCGAGGTGATACTCAACATGTGGGAGGACGTCCTGGGTATCGAGGTGGAGATCCAGCAGGTGGAGTGGGCGACCTATCTCGAGGACCTCCACGAGCAGAAGTTCCAGGCCTTCGCCGGCCTCGGGTGGGAGGCCGACTACCCGGATCCGCAGGACTTTCTGGACATCCTCTTCCATACGGACAGCAGCCTGAACCACGGTGGGTACAGCAACGCGGAGCTGGACGCCGTGCTGGAAGAGGCCCGTGTCGAGGAGGACGTGATCAGGCGCGTCGAGCTGTACCGCCAGGCCGAGAGGATGATAGTCGAGGATGCGGCCTGGGTGCCGCTCTGGTACCAGGGCGAGCGCCACGTCCTGATGAAGCTCTACGTCAAGGACTACAGGATCACTCCGATGATCATCCCCAAGCTGCGCGAGGTCTACTTCGAGAAGTAGTCCGCCTGGCCGACAGGCAGGACGGCGGAGGTCTGTACCGGATGGGGGCGTACGTGCTTCGGCGTCTGCTGTGGCTGCCCTTCCTGCTGTTCGCCGTTACCCTGATGACGTTCGCCTTGGGGCGATTCGGTCCCGGCGACCCGGTGGTCGTCATGCTCGGCGCCCGCTACACGGAGGAGCGCGCCAAGCCGATACGCGAGGCGCTCGGGCTCGACCGTCCCTTCATCGTCCAGTACGGCGACTACATGTGGGGAGCCGTAAGGGGAGACCTCGGAGAGAGTCTGAGGTTCCGCGGCCGTTCGGTCGGCGAGCTGTTGTGGTCGAAGATATGGGTGTCGTTACAGGTGAACAGCGCTGCGATGGCGGTCAGCCTGGTCATAGGGCTGCCCGTCGGCTTCTGGATCGCCCACCGGCAGGGGACCTGGCTGGACCCGGCGACGATTTCCCTCTTCCTCGTCCTCATGTCGATCCCCATCATGGTGACGATCCCGTTCCTGATGTGGAGCTTCTGCCTGAAGCTTGGCCTCCTTCCATGCTCGGGTTGGGGAGGATTCTGGGATACGCGCATGATCATCCCGGCGGTGAGCATGGGAGTGCTCGGAGTGGCTGGGCTGGCCCGGCTCATGCGCGCCAGCACGCTCGACGTCATGGGGCAGGACTTCATACGCACGGCCCACGCGAAGGGCCTGTCGAGCTTCCACGTCGACTCCCGCCACATACTCAAGAACGCCATGATCCCGATAGTGACGATACTCTCGTTCTCGCTGGCCGGCATCTTCACGACGAGCTTCATCGTCGAGAGGATCGTCGGCTTCCCCGGCGTCGGCAACCTGCTGATCGACTCGATCTTCAACAGGGACTACCCGGTCATCATGGCGTTCACTCTGGTAGGGTCGACCATCTTCGTGCTGGCCAACCTCCTCGCCGACCTCTCCTACGCCTTCATCGACCCGCGCATACGATTCAGCTAGCAGGAGCGATCCCGGCGTGGCAGCAGGCGACATAGGACTGGCGAGGGATGAGGCTCTCCGAAGCCAGGGGCATCTGGCACGGGCTCTTTCGCGGCTGCGCCGCAAGAGGATAGCCCTCGTCTGCATCGGGATACTGACCGTGATATACGTGGCCGCCATCTTCGCGGAGGTGGTCTCGCCATACGGGTACGACGACCAGGACTATACGGCGATCAGGCAGAGCCCGAGTCTCAGCCACTGGATGGGGACCGACTTCGCGGGGCGCGACGTACTGACCCGGACCATATGGGGCGTACAGAACTCCCTGATCATAACCTTCATCGCCATGTCGACGGGCAGCCTCGTAATCGGGGTCAGCCTGGGGCTGATATCGGGCTACTTCGGAGGACGGATCGATTCCCTCGTGCAGAGGATCGGGGAGCTGTTCGCCTCATTCCCTGACATCTTCCTCGTCATCATTCTGGCCGCCACACTGAAGCCGAGGGTCGTCGGCTGGGTGAGGGCTCTGGAGGACCACACCTTCCTGACGGGGCTGGTAAGGAGCGGAGTCGCCGACTATCTCGTCATCTCGGTCGCGTTGGTCGCATTCTCCTGGTTCGGCATGGCGCGTCTCGTGCGGGGACAGGTGCTTGCGCTCAGGGAGACTCAGTACGTGGAGGCGGCGATGGCAATGGGCTCCTCGACCCCGAGGATCCTGTTCGTCCACGTCCTTCCGAACGCCATAAGCCCGATCGTCGTCACCGTAACGATGGGGATGGGAGTCTTCATCGGCACCGAGATCATCCTCGGCTTCCTGGGTCTCGGAGTCCAACCTCCGCGCCCCAGTCTGGGTGTCATGTTGAGAGAGGGCGGGAGCATCTCCGCACTCCGCAACGACTGGTGGCTGCTGCTGGCGCCCGGGACCGCTGCCGCCCTCCTTCTGCTCTCCTGGAACCTGCTCGGAGACGCCCTCAACGACGTACTCAATCCCCGCACCCGGTAGGGCGCCGGGGCGCCGTTGACAGCCTGCGGACGCCTCCATACACTGGCAGCCACTCCACTGCGGTAGGATGCGCTGGTATGGGATTCAAGCTGGTGATTCTGCCTCCCGACGGTCTGGGGGGTTCGTCCGTCATCGAGACCTGGCCAAAGAAGCTGAGGGAGGCGATACCCGATATAGAGGTGACGCTCTGCAGGTCTCTGGGAGAGGCGATGGAGAGCATAGAGGAGGCGGACGCCGCATTCGGAAACATCTTGCCCGAGCTCTTCGAGCGAGCGGGGAGGCTCCGGTGGATAGCGTGTCCGCAGGCTGGGCCGATGGCGGGCTACTACCACCCCGTGCTGATCGACAGCGACGTGGTCGTCACCAACACGCGCGAGATATACAACGAGCACATCGGCTCCCACATCATGGCGCTGCTCCTGGCCTTCGCCAAAGGGCTGCACGTCTATCTGCCGCAGCAGCTGCGAAGAGAGTGGAGGCCGGCGTACGACCCCGTATACCTCCCGGACGCGACGGCGGTCGTCGTGGGCGTCGGCGGGATAGGCGCCGAGGCGGCACGGCTCTGCGCCGAGTTCGGCATGACTGTGCTGGGAGTCGACCCCAGACGGGAGGATACCCCCGCGGGCGTGGCCGAGCTCTACAGACCTGACGCGCTCGACGACGTGCTGCCGCGAGGCGACTTCGTGGTCGTGACGGTGCCCGAGACACCTGAGACTCAGGGAATGTTCGGCATCCGCCAGTTCCGGGCTATGAGGCGAACCGCCTTCTTCATCAACATAGGACGAGGCGCCACCGTGGTGCTGGACGACCTTGTGGCGGCTCTGGAGTGCGGGGAGATAGCCGGCGCCGGTCTCGACGTCTTCCAGGTAGAGCCGCTTCCGGCGAAGCATCCGCTCTGGCGCGCCCCGGGAGTGATCATCACGCCGCACGTGGCAGGTCTGGGGCCCTACCTCGACGAGAGGCGCACCGAGCTGTTCATCGATAACTGCGTCCGCTTCAACGAGGGGAGGCCGCTGAGGAACGTGGTAGACAAGCGTCTCTGGTTCTGAGAAAGGCCGAATAGCGGCCACAAAGGCTACTGAACGGTGGCACCCCCGGCGGGACTCGAACCCACGCACCTGGCTCCGGAGGCCAGTGCTCTATCCACTGAGCTACGGGGGCGTGCTTTAGAATGTTATCAGCTACATTCATATCTGAACAGGCCGACCGGCGTCCGGGTTCAAAAGTCAGTGCAGGGGGGGTTGACATACCGGGCATATGGTGAATATCATTAGGCCGCCGTTTCGACTGTCGCCGGGTAGACCGGCGAAAACTTTGTTCGACAGGGCTGCACAGTTAACGAAGATTTTCCCGAATCGTAGTGAGCACTGTTGGATTCCTTAGAAGAGGGGGTCAGATGAGAAAGCGTTTGTCCATCGGGGGCGTTCTTGCCCTGCTTTCATTGTTCGCCTTGGTGCTGATGGCGTGTGAGGGACCTCAGGGGCCAAGGGGGCTCCCAGGTCTTCCAGGTAACCCCGGCAACTCCGGCGTCCAGGGCATCCAGGGAGAGTCCGGGTCGCCAGGCCTCCCCGGTAGTCCCGGTAACCCCGGTAACCCCGGCCCTCCGGGTCCTTCGGGAGAGCAGGGTCCCGCCGGCGCCGACGCCGTCTCTCCGGAGGCGGGTCTGTCAGTCAGCGAGAGCACGATAACGACCAGCGATCCGCTTACCGTCAGGGGCTCTGGGTTCCGAATCGGCGAGCCGGTAATCGTCAGCATCTGGATCGACGACGTCATCAGGCCGATCATGACTAACGTCACCGCGAACGGAGCCGGTGCCTTCGAGCTCAGCCTCGACTCGCTCATTCTCAACGAAGATGTTGCGGCCAAAGCCGAGGGTGTCATGTCACTGGTCGCGATTGGCGCAGACGGCAGCAAGGCCAGCGAGCCGGTCAACATCGTTCCCTTCAGACTCGCAGCCCCCGATGTCGGCACCAGCCTGACTGCCAGCACGGTCGATCTGACGGCCGACGAGGATGGCGTGTGCAGCGGCACCACGACGATCTACGGCGCCGGATTCAATGCTGACGAGGGTGTGGCGGTATCGTCCGTGGGCACCTTCCCGGACGGCGGTGATACGGTGCATGCGGGCGAGACGGCGAACTCCTCGGGCGCGGTCATGATGACCGGTACCATCACTCTCGATCCCGGTGTATACACCCTCTCCGCAAAGGGGTCACTCGGCTCAGTGGCGACGGCGCCGCTGGCGGTGACAGCGAAGGAGGATTCTGGGTGCGCTGGCGGGTAAGGGTAACTCCCGCTCCGTAGCAGTTCAAAATCCAGGCTAAAATAATAGAGGCCGCGCTTGACTGCGCGGCCTCTTATTTTTGCGGACTATCCGAGAGCGCCGGCGCGAGTCACCCGGAGCCTTTTCAATCGTCGGCCCACCGTGGATACCACCTCTATGCGCAGTCCGTCATAGACCACCGCGTCTCCGGGACTGGGAATCTTACCCAGCTTCTGGTAGACGAACCCGCCTACCGTGTCGAACCCGTCCCCCTCGACGGCGACTCCCAAAAGCTCGTTAAGCTGTTCGAGGCCGACCCGGGCGTCGATCATAAACTCGCCCATCCCGACCGGCTCTACGTCAGGCTCGCCCAACTCGAACTCGTCCTGAATCTCCCCGACGATCTCCTCCAGGAGATCCTCTATCGTCACCAGACCTGAGACTCCGCCGTATTCGTCGACGACGATCGCGACGTGAACGCGCTTGTTCTGGAACTCGTTGAGCAGCTCCTCCAGGTTCTTGTACTCCGGAATGAACAGGGCAGGGCGTATCAGCGTGTCGACCAGTACGCCCGACGCCTCGCCATTGCGCACGAGCGCCTGGAGGATGTCCCTCGCGTAGGCAACACCCTCCACGCGATCCAGATCGCCGCGGTAGATTGGAATGCGGCTGTGACCGCCCCGCACCATCTGCTCGGACAGCTCTGCGATGGGAGTGCCTATCTCAGCCGCAATGATGTCCAGCCGCGGCACCATGATCTCGCGCGCCATGGTGGTGTCCAGCCTGACGACGCCGTGAATCATCCGAACCTCGCGCTCGTCGAGAGGTCCGCCAGCCGCCTCGACCGGGAGATCTATCTCCGTGGGTATCATCTCCGGACCCGACTCCTCGAGACCGGCCTCTCCGTCACGTCCTGTCCATAAGAGAAGACGCCGAGGGTAGAGGAGCGGTAGCAGCAGCCACGTGAGCAGCCCAACGGCTCCTGCGATATTGAGCGCGACCCTCTCACCTCTGCGGGACGCGATCGCACCGGCAGCCCTATGGACGGCGCCAAGGAGTGCGAGGACTCCGGCGCCCGCAAGTCCAACGAGCACCCAGACCGCGCCCATCTGCGCTATCACCAAGGCGACTGTGGAGACCAGCGCTCCGGACAGCCCAAGCATGCGGATCAGAACGACCGCGGCGACAGGTCCGACCGGAAGATTGTGCAGACGGTCGAGCGCGGCTGCACCGGCCGCACCATGGGACACCAGCTGGTGGACGCGCTCCCGGCGGACCGACGCTATGCCGGCCTCGGCGGCGGAAGCCACTGCGAAGAGCAGCAGCGAGACTCCCAATGCGACGGCGGATAACGGCCCGTCTGTCTCCATCTAAGCTGGGTCCGTCCTCTTGCGTCGGACTCTGGCGGGTACGCCGATCGCCTGATGATCGGGCGGCACGTCCCTGGTTATCACAGAGCCGGCGCCCGTAGCAGCGCGAGCGCCTATGTTGACCGGCGCAACGAGCATCGAGTCCGACCCTATGAATGCGTCATCCCCGATAACCGTCCGGCTCTTCTCCACTCCGTCGTAGTTACAGGTCACGGCCCCCGCTCCGATGTTGACGTTCGACCCGACCTGCGCGTCTCCGACGTAGCTGAAATGCGATACCTTCGTGCCGCGGTCCAACAGACTGTTCTTTACCTCGGCATAGTTCCCGAGATAGACACCGTCCATCAGCCGGCTGCCGTCTCTCACTCGGCTGAAGGGCCCGATCTCGACGCGGTCTTCAATCGTCGACTCTTCGACAACCGATGAGACGACTCTACAGCCGTCGCCGACGGTCGAATCGACTACTACGGAGTTGGGACCGATCTCGCAGTCGCGCCCGATTCTCGATCTGCCCCGTATATGGGTATTGGGGTAGATGGTGGTGTCCTCCCCGATCTCCGCATCGGCGTCTACGTAGACGGCCGACGGGTCCGGCATGGAGACGCCGGCGAGCATCCACTGCTCCCTGATCCGTTGCCTGAGAACGCCTTCCGCTTCCGCCAACTGGACTCGCGTGTTCACGCTCAAAGCCTCACCGGCGTCCACCGCGACCGTCTCAACGGTCCTCCCCTGAGAAACGGCCAATCCGATGAGATCGGTGAGAGGGATCTCGCCGTTGCCGGAGGCTGGAAGGCCGCTCAGGCTCTCCCACAGCCAATGGACGTTGAAGCAGTATGCGCCGACGTTTATCTCGGACACCGAAAGCGCGGCCTCCTCCGCCTCCCACTCCTCCACTACGGCGGTGACGACACCCTCGTCCGATCTGATGACGCGTCCGAGCCCATCGGGCTTGGAGACGGTTGCCGTCAGGATAGCAACGGCAGCGCCGTGCTCGCGGTGAGCTGCGACGAGGGACCGGACACTCTCCGGCGTCACCAATGGGACGTCTCCGTTGATGACGAACAGGCCCGAGTCGGGACCCACTGCGCTCCGCGCTTGGAGAAGCGCGTGCCCGCTCCCCAGAGGCTCTTGCTGCTCCACGCAGATTACGCCGCCGCCCAGGACCGCCCTTATGGCATCGCCGGACGGTGGAGTCACCACGACAATCGGGGAGAGGCCGGCGTCGGCTGCGCAGTCGACTGCGAGCCTCACCATCTCGCGGCCACAGATCCGGTGAAGCACCTTGGGGGTCTTGGATTTCATGCGGGTACCCCTGCCCGCTGCAAGGACGACACCCGCGTAGGCAGCCATGGTCTCAATAACGAAAAGACCCCACCGCGTCTGCGCGGAGGGGCCGCAATAGCCGGGCCGTGACCACCGATCTATCCGAGTTATCGTCCACGGTCGGCCTGATGCTACCAGAGCGGGAACGCCTGTGTCAAGGTGAGAAGAGCCTGGACATCGCGCCATCGGGTCGCGTATGCTTGGCCGCCAACCGGACAGAGCGGCCGAGGAAATCATGCCTATGGACAGGCCCCTGCTGGCGCAGCTCATTGGAGAGCTGGTCGAGACTCCCAACATGCTCGTGGTGATCGATTCCGCCTCCGCCGTTGCGGAGATGCACACCGGCTCGACCGTGAGGCTGGACCTCGCGGACCGGTGGGCGATGATCGAGTCGGACGAATGGCACGTCCACATCGATATGGACGACGTGGCAGGCGCGCAGTTCGTCGATGCGGTCGACCGGTTTCACCAGGGCATCCCCAAGCTCTACTACGTCCGCCTTTCTGACGGCTGTGACCGTACGCTGATCAGGTTCTACTTCCCCAATCCCTGGCTCGACGACCGCGAGCAGCCCGCAGAGTTCCAACAGGAGAAGCTTGACGTCTTCGAAGCGTTCCGGGACCGTTACGTCGGCCGCGGCGGGATCGTTTCAGCCACCAAGAACTGAAGCGCCGCCTTCGGAGACGCGCGGCTTGTCCCGCTCGACGCGCGAGTGATAGAATCGGCGCGGCGGGCTTGATAGACGGATCGCTGCACCTCATCGAGGGAGCACATGGATCGTCCCCTGAAGATCGGTCTCATCTCACCTTACGACCACGCCTTCCCCGGTGGGGTGAGCGACCATGTGGAGCATCTAGCCAGACAGTTCAGACGTTGGGGCCACACGGCTCGGATCATCGCTCCTTGCTCCAATCCCCGCCGGGTCTCGGACGAAGACTTCATACCGATGGGGAGGGTGGTCCCGGTCCCCAGCGGAGGATCGATCGCCAGAGTCTCCGTATCCGTCTGGCTCCGCCCCCGCATCAAGGCCCTGCTGCAAGGGGAGGCGTTCGACGTAACCCACCTCCACGAGCCTATGGCCGGCGCGGTCACGGTCAGCGCCCTGGCCGCCGCCGGTTCGGTCAACTCGGTGAACATAGGGACCTTCCACTCGTACAAGGGGACGCGCCTCTACGGATTCGGCGGTAACAGGCTGGCGATGCGCTATTTCCGCCGGCTGGACGGCCTCATAGCCGTCTCGGAGCCGGCAAGGCAGTTCATCAACCGCCATCTCCCAGGCGACTATGAGATCATCCCGAACGGCGTCGACGTGGACCGGTTCGCGTGCGCCGAGCCCCTTGCCGAGCTCAAGGACGGGATGATCAACCTCCTCTACTTCGGGCGGCTGGAAAAGAGAAAAGGGCTCCGATACCTCCTCGGAGCCTACAGTCGCCTCAAGTGGGACTGGCCCAATCTCCGGCTCATCGTCGCCGGTCCCGGCAAGCCCGACGACGAGTCCTATCGGATCATGGCCGAACGTAACCTCACCGACGTCGTCTTCGCGGGTGCGGTCTCTGAGGAGGACAAGGCACGATACTACCGCACGGCGGACATCTACTGCTCCCCGGCTACCGGCGGAGAGAGCCAGGGGATCGTACTGCTGGAGGCAATGGCTGCCGGTGCGCCCGTCGTGGCCTCCAACATCGAGGGCTTCTCCAGCGTCATCACGCACGGCCGGGACGGTATGCTGGTGGAGCCCAAGCGAGAGGACGCCCTAGCCGACGCGATCAGGGCCCTGCTCACGGACAGGCGCCTCGCGCATCGGCTGGAATCGAACGCCCGCGACACGGTGGAGAAGTTCCGGTGGAGCAGGGTGGCGTCCCGAGTGCTGGCGCACTATAAGAGCCGTCTGGCCGCGAGGTCGGTCGCGCTGACCGGATAGCGCCCATCCACAGACGCAAGGAATGATAAGCAGGACAGCCTTCAGATCGCTGCTCCGGTCCCGCTTCGAAACGCCTGCCGCGAGGCTGCTGGCGGCCCTGGGTCTATCCCCCAACGCCGTCTCCCTTCTCGGTCTGCTCATAGCCGTGGGAAGCGCCTGCCTGCTGGGAGCCGGCCACCTATGGATGGGGGGCGCCGTACTCATCTGCTCCGGGCTGTTCGACCTTCTGGACGGCGCTCTCGCGCGCCACACCGGGGCCGCATCCAAGTACGGGGCGCTGCTGGACTCGACTCTGGACAGGGCAGGGGAGTCGGCGGTGCTCATCGGACTCCTGGTGCACTACGTCAACGCCGACTCCACAGAAGGGGCGCTCCTCTGCTGTCTGGCCCTAGTCGGGTCCTTTACCGTCAGCTACACGCGGGCACGAGCGGAGGGCCTGGGAATCGACTGCACCGTCGGCATCATGACCCGCCCCGAGAGAGTCGCCGCGCTGGCAGCGGGACTGATCGTCGGCCACTGGTGGCCCGTTTCCGTGCTCGTCGTCCTCGGTCTGATCGCCGGCCTGACTCTCGTCACGTCGGCCCAGCGGCTGCTTCACGCCAGGAGCGTCCTCGGAAGCGACCCGTAGAACGGCCCCGTCATATCGGCTAGAATAGTCGTATGGACTCGTGGCTTGACGGGCGTGCATGGAAGATACCGGACGCCAGATGCGCCCGCACCGCCGTGTTGCTGCTGATCTCCCTCGTTGCCCTTTGGCCCACCGCCGCAGCGGAGGCAGAGGACTCTCCGATAAGGGTGGAGTCGTCCAGCGTGACGAGCGATTTCCCTTCAGGAATCCTCTTCAGGCTCCAGGCGGTCGGCGACAACGACATCGAGTCGGTGGCCGTCCGGTTCAGGATCGGTCAGCAGACGACCGGGGCCTACGACTATCTCGATTTCGAGACGGCGCCGGTCATAGACGGCCGGCTCTTCTACCGCACCAACACGGCCTCCAGGTACATCCCTCCGGGAACGATCATCACCTACAGCTTCGAGATCGAAGACTCCGAGGGCAACCGGCTGGACACGGAGACGAGGGAGTTCATCTATGAAGACGCGCGATTCGACTGGGACGAAGTCTCCGAAGGGTCGGTATCCGTCGCCTACCACGGTCCGGTCAAGAGCAGGGCCGAGCTGATCCTCAACGCGATCGTCGAGACGATCGGGCACATGGGGCCTCTGCTGGGAGCCGATACGGAGAGTCCTATACGTGTCACCATGTACAACAACATCAAGGAGATGCTCGAGGCCCTGCCGCCCGGCAGCTCGACAATCCGTCGGGAGCTGGTCACGGAAGGGCAGGCGTTCACCGACATCGGCACACTTCTCGTCCTGGGAGGGGGTCGGCTCTCCGAAGGCACCGCATCGCACGAAGTGACCCACATTCTCACGCACCGCGCCGGCGACAGCGTGCTGCGGAGCGTTCCCGCCTGGCTGGACGAAGGTCTGGCGGAATACGGGAACATCGTTCCGGGTTTCTCCTACGACGTCGCGTTGGAGTTCGCCATATCGAACGACAGGCTTCTGCCCACCACCTCGATGACGACGAGGCCGGGAGACCCGGAAGAGGTGATCATCTTCTACGGACAGGGACGGAGCATCGTCCGATACATGATCCGGCGGTACGGCGCTGACAATATGAAGAAGCTCATGGCAACTCTCAAGGAAGGAAAGAGCGTGGATTCGGCCCTGATGGAGGTCTACGGTGTCGACAGACTCAACCTCGAGAACGACTGGCGCGCAGCGATAGGCGCCCCACCGTACGTGCCGCCACTGTCCCGCAGCGTGCGCCCAACCGCTGTTCCGAGGCCGACCCTCGCACCGTACACCCTGCAGAGTCAACCCCTGTCGGGTGGAACTTCGCCAACAGCCACGCCGGCGCCATCCACCCCGCAACCGGCCTCCACACCCACGACGGCGCCAACCACCAGCGACGGCCAGGAGAATGCCGTCGAGGAGCAGTCCGGCGGAGGAGGAGCCTGCAGCAGGCCCGCACCCGGGAGCGTCAGCGCCATGGACCTCTCGCTTATCGGACTGTTGGGAGGCGCGCTCATCCTAGGAGCTTTCCGCAGGATTCTGAGCTGATTCGGAGATACGGAACGGTAGACAGGCGCGCTCCTTGACACGGCTCCGGGAGCCCGTCTAGCATCAGATAGACGGACATGAGACGATGACCGAGAACCCAAGAGAGTGGCTCCGCGCGCTGGAGCAGACGTGGGTGGTGAGATACCCAAAGCAGCACCTCGCAACCTTTGGGACCACCAACATTTCCTACTATGTCGTCACCGAGCCCATATACCAGGACCTGGTCCCGGATAAGATCGAGGGTGTCGTCCGTACGGGCAGGGTGATCGCTCAGCGCCCGACAGTAATCACGCCGACGTACGGTCTCAACCTGCAGGGCTTCAGCTCGGAGGCGTACGAGTATATGCGCGAGGTCGCCATATCCTACGGAGGCAACAGCCCCGGGATCCTCTACCAGTACAAGAATGAGGCGGACAAGATGGACATCGTCGGCGGGGTGCCCGGTGAGATCGCCCACCGGATCAACGAAGACCTCGATCGGCGCAAGGAGACCATGACCGTCGTGCTGGTCGGCGTCGACGAGCTCTGGGACGTATCCCTCCTGAAGTTCATCTACGAGTTCACCTCCGCCTCCACGGCGCAGAACGTGCAGGAGTTCCAGGGCAGGGGACTCTTGGACCCGCTGCCGGCCTACGGTGGAGCCCCCAGGGCCGCGATCCAGCAGATCGAGAGACTCTTCTTCGACGCCGAACGCGGCGGCAGGGCTGAGGAGCTGAAGAGCGAGCTGGACCGCTGGGGGCTCTTCCAGTACTACGAAGACCGCTTCCTCAACCTGTTCCGGCGGCGCCGGTAGCAGGCATCGGCTCAGCGGTCCGCCCCGCGCCGGATCTCCTCGACGTGACTCCCCACGTCGCTGAACGTCTCGAACGTCCGGTGAGGTACCCCGCGGTCGGCGAGGACCTCACGCAGGGTAGACCGTGCGATGATGAAGTCTGCTTCGACTGCGGGTGAAACGTCCGAAAGACCTGCGCCGACGTAGACTACTGTATGCCCCAGCGAACGAAAGTGTCGAACGTACGACTCCTTGAAACCGCTCGTTATCGAGGCTCCTGAGGGATCTCTGTACGATACGCCGATGGCGTCGGCCCGTATCTCCGCACGCCCGTAGAAGGTGTCGAGAGCGCCCAGATCGAGCTGGCGCAGGATCGGGTCGATGTACAGGTCCAGCCCGCCGCTCACAACCGCCAGTCCGATGCCCTCGCCTCGGCAGTAGTCGACGAACTCGTCGAATGCGTATCTGATGACCACGCCGCCCAAGACCAGCTGCTCGATATCGTGCTTGGTGGCGGATGTCAGTCCGTACAGGCACATGCTGATCTCCTCCACGCTGCGGAGGCCCTCCAGGTACTCCTTCTCCAGAGCACGCCAGTCGGCAGTGCAGAACTCGTCCATGATGGCCTCGCTCACGTCACCTACGGTGATCGTGTCATCGAACGCGCACGTGACCAGAAGAGGACTGTCCGCACCGGTCGTAGGGAAGCGCATATAAGCTGGAGTCCGTTCAACTACAATAGCCGTATCGCATGAACGCTTCACATCCTAACATGATAGTCCGGCTGGCCGGCCGGATCTCTGCAGTGCTGCGCTTGCGTCTATTGGGGTTCGCCCTTCTGCTGCCTCTCCTGTTCAGCCCCGACGCGCTGAAGCTCAACGCGGCAGAGCGAGCCGCGGCGCCGTACCTGTACGACCTGGTCCAGTGGGAGGTGTCGAACTTTCCAAGCAAGTGGATCCATCGGCTGACGTCGATCGCCCCTTGGAGCTCCCATAGCGGTGAGAACCCGGAGGCCGCCGTGCGAGACTACTTCGCCCTCACGGAGCAGATCTCGCGCCTCAAAGCGCGACTCGTCGACTCGGCCACGGGCGGGAGCAGCTCCGCCGCGTCGGATACTGCCCAAATACAGTCTGAGCTGGACAGACTCGTATCGAGACGGCAGAGCCTCCGTGATGAGGTCGAGGAGGCGCTCGAATCGGCTGTCAGCTCCGTGGTGCGAGAGGAGAGGCTTCCCGGCTGGAACGGTATCGTCTTTCCACCGGTCGACGTACGGTTGACCGATCCGCCCAAGCTGCTGGTCACCTCGACCCGCGGCCGCATTCAGAGGATCCACGACGTGCTGATCGACTCTGACATAAGGCTGGATGAGCGTGAATGGATCGAAGACAGACTTCTCAGCGATGCAGGCCTCTCTGCTCTCGTGACGAATCTGGGAGGAGTCGCTACATATCCGGCATCCGTACCGAGCGGACACAGCCTGCCGGGAACGCTTGAGATATCGGCGCACGAGTGGCTCCACCACTACCTGTTTTTCCGCCCTCTGGGACAGAACATGTCCCGTAGCCCTGAGATGCGCGCCCTCAACGAGACGGTAGCCGACATCGCGGGACGGGAGATAGGCAGGCGGGCCTACGAGAAGATCGTGGGAGAGCCTCCTCCCGACCCGAGCCCCGTCCACTCCGATCACGGCGCCGGGGAGCACACGTTCGACTTCCGCGCGGAGATGCACTCGACGAGGCTGCGCGTTGACGAGCTCCTCGCCGGCGGCCTGATCGAGGAGGCCGAAGCTTACATGGAGGAGCGGAGGCAGCTCTTCGTCGAGCACGGGTTCTCCATCCGGAAGCTGAACCAGGCCTATTTCGCCTTCCACGGCACCTACGCGGAGAGCCCCGCTTCGGTCAGCCCGATCGCCGGCGAGCTGAGGGAGCTTCGGGAGGCGGGGGGCGACCTCAGGAGCTTCATCCGCCTCGTGTCGGCCGTATCCAGCTACCCGGAGTTCCGAGCGGTGTTGGAGGATGTCCGGACGCCGACCTCACGGGAACCATAGTTTTAGTGCACCGGCGCTCTGGATGTGTCATAATGTAATTGGGATTAGTCATGCTCAGAGTACTTAGAATGTTCAGGCAGGAAGAGCCGGAAGTAAACCTAGACCAGGTCGCCGAGCGGATACGCGCCTTCTTGGGGCGTTTTCGTTTGGGCGGAGGCGGAGGCGCGTTCGGGGTGATCGTCCTCGGCGGCTTCGTCGTCATGCTGCTGATATGGATGGGTACCGGCTTCTACACCGTTCAGCCCGGTGAACAGGCCGCGCTTCGCCGGTTCGGCATGTTCGATAGCATCCAGGGACCGGGCCTGAACTGGTTCTGGCCCTCGCCGATCGGCACCAGAGCGATAGTGAACGTCCAGGAGGTCCGCCTCTTGGAGCTGGGCGTCAGAGGGGGTCAACCCATCCCGTCCGAGTCGCTGATGATAACCGGCGATCCCGACGAGGACGGTAATCTGGGCGAAGCCCCCAATATCGCCGACGTGCAGCTCCAGGTGCAGTACGACATCAAGGATATCAGGCAGTTCCTGTTCAAGGTCGTCGACCCTGCCGGCATCACGATCAAAGACATAGCGGAGACCGCGCTCAGGCAGGTGGTCGGCAGCCGCCCGATAGACGACGTTCTCACAGACCAGAAGGAAGCTATCCAGGCCGAGACAAAGCTCCTCATCCAGCAGCTGCTGGACGACTACAAGACCGGCATCAACGTGCGTGAGGTGAAGCTGCTCGCTGTCTTCGCCCCGGAACAGGTCCGGGACGCCTTCGACGATGTGGTCCGAGCCAAGGAGGACAAGGCGAGGATCATCAACCTTGCCGACGCCTACAAGGAGGATATCCTGCCGAGGGCCAGGGGTGACGCGGCCCGTGTCCTACAGGGCGCGGAGGCGTTCAAGCAGGGGCAGATCGCAAAGGCGACCGGCGAGGCGAGCCGTTTCCTCGCCGTGCTCGAAGAGTATGAGAAGGCGAAGGACGTCACTCGCCAGAGACTCTATCTGGAGGCGATGGAAGAGATACTGCCCGGCATCACGAAGTTCATCGTCGCCGCCGAGTCGGGGGGTAACCTCCTTCAGTTCCTCCCCCTGAATGGCGCGGCTCCTCCGGTCCCGGCGCCCACTCCTCAGCCGACGGGTTCGCCATGAAGCTTCTCGCAATACTCCTCATCCTGGGCGCAGTCATCGCGGGCATAGTCGGCCCTCAGCTCCTGTTTACCGTCGACGAGACGCAGCTAGCGGTGATTACGAGGCTGGGAGAGCCTCAGCGGTCCATCAAGAACCCGGGCCTCTACCCCAAGGCGCCATTCATCGACACGGTGAACTACTTCGACAAACGCCTGCTGATATTCGACGCGCCTCCCAGCTCGCTGCTGACCAAGGACAAGAAGCGCCTCATCATCGACGTTTATGCGCGCGCACGCATAAACGATCCTCTGCTGTTCTTCCAGACGCTGAGAACGGAGACGGGCGCCGCATCGAGGGCGATCGGGATAATCGCCTCGGAGCTGCGCACCGAAATAGCGAGTGACAACCAGGCCGAGATCATCACGACCAAGCGCGAAGATATCATGAGCAGAGTGGCGGCGAACTCAGCACCCAAGTTCACCGAGTTCGGCATTGAGATTGTCGACGTGAGAATCAAACGGGCCGACTTCCCGCCTGAGATCGCGGAGAGCGTCTACGCCCGGATGCAGGCCGAGCGCAAGCGAAAGGCGGACAAGGAGCGGGCCGAAGGGGCGGAGGTTGACGCCCAGGTCAGGGCGGACGTCGACAGGCAGGCGACCATCATCCGGGCCGAAGCCGAGAGAGACGCGAATATCACCCGCGGTGAGGGAGAGGCGGAAGCCACCGCCATATTCGCTGAGGCCATCGAAAAGGGAGAGGAGTTCTATGCCTTCAAGCGCAGCTTGGAAGCATACAAGATGTTCCTCGCGGAGAACACCACCGTCGTGCTGCCGGCGGACAGCGACCTCTTCCAGTTCCTCCAGTCTCCGATGGGCAACGGCGAGCGGTAGCAGGCACGCCATACGCTCTTCCCCTCTCCCGGAGACCGGCTCGCAAGCGGAGGTGGGACCGCCGCCCGCGTAAGAACTGATCCCTCGTGCCGCCGACCCATCACCGAATCCGCGTTCAGGTCTTCGATGAATTCAGGGAGACCTGCTCCGAGAGCCGGCTCGAAAGAACCGCCGCGCAGACTCTCCACGCAGCGTCGGAGGCCCGCGCTCGAACAGACTCGCCGGGATCCCGTCTGGACGTCGTGGTGGCGGACGACGAAACGGTCAAGCGGCTCAACGCGGAGTACCGCGGGCTCGACCAGACGACCGACGTGCTCGCCTTCTCCTTCGAGCACGAAGGCGAGTACATGGGCGACGTCTCTCCACCCGCGTCCCCGGACGGCTTCGACTTCATACTGCCGCCCAGGGAGGAGGGGTGGCTGGGAGAGGTGATAATCTCCTACCCGCAGGCGGTCAGGCAGGCGGGACAGTCGGGCCGCGATGCCGACCACGAGCTGACCGCGCTCCTTGTCCACGGCGTCCTTCACCTGTTAGGCTACGACCACGACGATCCCGCCGAAGAGGCCGCAATGAAGGCGCTCGAATCGCTCATCCTCGACCGGGTCATGTCCGATGAGTGAAGTCTACTACCGCAAGTGGCGTCCCAGAAGGCTGGACCAGGTGGTGGGACAGCCCGCCATCGTACGCACGCTCAGGCAAGCCGTATCGAGTCGCCGCACAGCCCACGCCTACCTGTTCTGCGGGCCCCGCGGGACAGGCAAGACGAGCACCGCGCGCATCCTGGCCAAGGCCGTCAACTGCCTTTCCCCTGAGGACGGCGAGCCGGACAACGCATGCCGGATCTGTCTCTCCGTCAACGAGGGGCGCTCCCTCGATCTCATCGAGATAGACGCAGCGAGTAACCGCGGTATTGACGACATAAGGGCGTTGGGAGAGCGCATTCACTTTGCCCCCAACGAGTCCTCCTACAAGGTGTACATCATCGACGAAGTGCACATGCTCACGGAGCCGGCGTTCAACGCCCTCCTGAAGACGCTGGAGGAGCCGCCTCGGCACGCCATCCTCGTGCTGGCCACCACGGAGCCTCACAAGCTCCCGCTGACCATCATATCCCGCTGTCAGCGCTTCGACTTTCGCCGCATTCCGCCGGAGACTATAGTAGACAGGCTGGCAAGACTGTGCGAGGACGAGCAGGTCGAGGCCTCGCCGGAGGCGCTCAAGCTCGTCGCCCGCACGGCCTCCGGCAGCCTCCGCGACGCGGAGAACCTGCTGGAGCAGATGGTCGTCTCATACGGCTCTCCGCTCACCGACGAGAACGCCCGCGACCTTCTGGACATGGGCGGCGACGAGACGGCGCTTGAGCTTGTCGGACACGTCGTAGGACGCTCCGTCCCGGACGGGCTGTCGGCCATCAACAGGGTCGCGGGGCAGGGGAGCGACCTGCGAAACCTCCACCGGAGCACGATTGAGTACCTTCGAGCGATTCTGCTGCTCAAAGCCGGCGTCGGTCGGTCGCTCGGCTACGCAGAGGACACCTCAGCCCGCCTGAAGCAGCTCGCCGACGCCGAGTCGATAGACCACCTGGTACAGTCTCTCAGGGCCTTCTCCAAGGCGGAGGTCAGCCAGGACAGCGGCTCCCCCCTGCCGCTCGAGCTGGCGCTCGTCGAGTCGACCATGGAGCCTATCCCCACCCCAGCCCAGGACCCGCCGGACGCGAACCGGCACTCGCCACCCCGGCAGCCACGCCGCCGCCCTGAAACGACTACGCGTCCTGCGCCGTCCCCCAGAGCCGCACCGGCACGGTCGCCTGCGGCGGCCGGCCCGCCCTCTCGGTCGGACGGCGGGCCCGACCAGCAGTGGAAGGAGATCACCCGGGCGCTGAGGCAGGTCGGACGCAAGTTCAAGATCGGCGCGCTGCTGAACGGATGCAGCGAGCACGCGGTCTCCGACGGCCTCGTGACCGTCTCCTTCTCGCACCGGTCCCACGTGGAGCGTATTCACGAGGAGCTCGACCATCCCGACGTGAGACGCGCCGTGAACGAGACGCTGAGCGTGGTCCTCGGCGGAGCGTACGAGATCGCGGTGGCCGACCCGAACGGAGACAAGCCCGACCCGGACGACGCGCCGGCGCCGGCCGGGCACCTCGTCCGCACCGCGCAGGCTATGGGCGCCCACGTCATCGAGGAGAAGGAGGAGTCGCCATGAACCGGAGGATGCTTCGCCAGGCACAGCAGCTTCAGCAGCAGATGGCCAAGCTGCAGGAGGAGCTGGAGAGCGCGACGGTCGAGGCGACGGCCGGCGGTGGAGTGGTGACGACCGTGATCAGCGGGAAGATGCGGCTGGAGTCGATCTCGATCGACCCGGAGGTCGCCTCGCCGGACGACGTGGAGATGCTGCAGGACCTCGTGCAGGCCGCCGTCAACGAGGGTCTCGCCAAGGCCCAGGAGATGGCCTCCAGCCGTATGAGCTCCCTGACCGGCGGGCTCAACCTGCCGGGACTGACCTAGACGGGAGCGCCCTATGACCAGTGAGCGGACCCGGTCGGTCCCCCCGGTCGGCAGACTCGTAGACGAGTTCCACAAGCTGCCCGGAATCGGCCCCAAGACGGCCCAGCGGCTGACCTACCACCTCGTCCGGATGCCTGAAGAGCAGGCGCGGTCGCTCGCGGAGGCCATCCTGGCCGTCAAAGACAGGATCGTCCTGTGCTCGCACTGCTACAACATCACCGAGTCGGACCCATGTGCCATATGCGACAACCCCTCACGCGACCGTACCCGGATCTGCGTCGTCGAGGAGCCGCTGGACGTCCTCGCCCTCGAGAGGACCAACACCTACTTCGGCCTCTACCACGTGCTGCACGGCGTCATATCTCCCATGAACGGCGTCGGACCGGACGACCTGAAGATCGGCCCGCTCCTGGCGCGCCTGAGGAGCGCCGATATGCAGGAGGTGGTGCTCGCGACCAACCCCAACCTGGAGGGCGAGGCGACGTCGATGTACATCCACGGGCTGATCGCCCCGCTCGGAATCAGGGTGACCCGCCCCGCGCGCGGGCTGCCCGTCGGAGGCGACCTCGAATACGCGGACGAGGACACGCTCGGACGCGCCATCGAGGGACGGCAGGACTTCTAGCGCCAGTGGCGCCCAGACACAGGAGCTACAAGACCGAGGCGATAGTCCTGCGGCAGACCCCGCTGGGCGAGGCCGACCGCATCCTCACGCTCTTCACCACGGACATCGGCAAGCTGCGGGCTGTCGCGAAGGGCGTCCGCCGCCCCGGCAGCAGGCTGGGCGGCCACCTAGAGCTCCTGAACCGCGTCTCCGTCTCGCTGGGACAGGGCCGCCAGCTCGACGTCGTCGGCGAGGTCCAGACGCTCCAGACCTATCCCCGGCTGCGGGCCGATCTGGAGCGGCTGTCGATGGCCATCTACATGGCCGAGGTGATCGATCTCTTCTCCCCCGAGCGGGCAGTCGGCTACACCGTCTACCGTCTGTTTGCGGATACGCTCGACAGGCTGCAGCAGACACCGAACGCCGGTCTGCTGGTCAGGTACTTCGAGATGCGCCTGCTGGAGCTGTCGGGGTACGGGCCGGAGTTCCAGTCCTGCGTCGAGTGCCGCACCGAGCTCCAGCCGCGGGAGCACAGGTTCAGCTGCGCCCTCGGCGGCGTCCTGTGCCCCGGCTGCCGCGACACCTCCAACACCCCCGCCGTCCTCATCTCGGTCGGCTCGATGAGGGTGCTGAGGCTCCTCCAGCGGGAGCGCTCGCCCTCCAGGCTCCTGGAGATGGAGATACCGCGCGGCCTTGCCGGCGAGACGGAGAGGACGCTGCGGACCTACATCCGGTTCATCGCCGAGCGCGAGCTCAAGAGCGCGGAGTTCATGAGCCTGGTGGCGCGGAGGCTCTTGCCTCTTCCCCCGTCCGCGGGGGAAGGTCTGGTGGCGCACACCCGAAAATCCCTTCCCCCGTCCGCGGGGGAAGGTTAGGATGGGGGCTCCCTCAGCCTCTCGACCCTGTACTCCTCCAGGGCGCCGATCCGCGCTCCGTCGGCTATCTCGATCGCGGCCCACTCTCCGACGAGCGGCGCGAGCGTCACGCCGCTGTGCATCACCGCGATGTACACGTTGGGCGCCGCCTCGGCGAAGCCGATCACGGGCAGCCCGTCCGCCGGCATCGGCCTGTATCCCACCGGAACGGGGATAGCCGCCGCGCCGTCCAGCGCAGGAAGAAAATATACCGCCCTGGCGAGCAGCTCGTCCGCGTGAGCCTGCGAGTCGTCCCGCGCCATGCTCTCCTGGCTGCCCTCTCCGATCATCACCGAGCCGTCGAGGCACTGCCGCACGTGGATCTCCCTCTGCCGCACGTCGATGAGAGGGGCGTACACGACGGCCACGTTCGCGAAGAGAGGCGGCCGGGGGTCGGTGCGCATCACCACTCCCGGACTCTCCTGCTGGGGAAGCGGGACGCCCACGTCGGCGGCGAGGGGCGTCGAGCCCAGCCCGGCGGCCAGCACCACGACGTCGCACTCGATGTCGCCGTCCGCCGTCTGGACGGCCGCCGCCCGGCCTCCGCGGACCGACAGAGCGGTGGCGCGGGTCTCCAGGCGGACCCCGCCTCCGGCCTCCCGCACCCTCTCCATGCAGGCGCGCGCCACGCTGGGCGGGTCGACGTGCCCCTCCGTATCGGCGTGGACGGCCAGGGCCACCTCTCCCGGCGTCAGGCCGGGCTCCAGCCTCAGCATCCCGGCGCGGTCCATCAGCCTGCACGGATATCCCCTGCTCTGGAGCAGGGCGGCGCGCTCCCTCAGCTCCTCCGCCCCCTCCTCCGTCGACTCCCACGACAGCTTCCCGCCCCACGTCAGACCCACCTCCGCGCCGAGCAGCCGGGCGAACCGGTCCCACATGTCCATCGAACGCCGGTTCAGGTAGTGGTAGCTCTCCGGCTCCTTCCCGAACGAGTTGAGATAGGCGAAGGAGTGTCCCGACGCGCCGCCGCCAGGCCGGCCCGACTCGACCACCTCGACCCGCACGCCGCGCCGCGCCAGGTGGAAGGCGATGGCCGACCCCACGATGCCCGCGCCGATCACCACCACCCTGAGAGCTTTTTTCCTGCCGGCCATGAGATATCTCTTACCCTCTTCCCCCGGCTCCGCGGGGGAAAGCTCCCTTACCTCTTCCCCCGTCTGCGGGGGAAGATTGAGATGGGGGTCCCCGCAAGTCTGAACAGCTACTCTTGCCCCCGCTTCCAACAGCCGCCCAATTGTACGATAATAGAGGCGTGCCCCTGTAGCTCAGGAGGATAGAGCAACGGTTTCCTAAACCGTGAGCCCCGGTTCGAGTCCGGGCAGGGGTACCACCACACATCTCCATGACGGCCTCAAGAGTCCCAGGAGTCCCGAGTTCCTATCTGCGTTGGATCCTATAGCGCCTTGTTCGTTCCCCCGAATTCCCGTACAATCCCACATATCGCGTGGGGAAAAGAGTGTGAAAACGGGGAAGTACCAATATGGCCAACCTCACAGACGCCAGAGTGAGGTCTCTCTCAGAGCCGGGAAGGTACGGTGACGGAGGCGGACTCTACCTGAACATCGCCCCCGGCGGCTCCAAGAGCTGGGTCCAGCGCATCGCTATCGAGGGCAGACGGCGGGACCTGGGTCTGGGGGGATATCCCGCCGTCTCGCTGCGTCAGGCACGACGTCGCGCCAGCGACAACCGGGCTGGAGTCGCCGACGGGCGTGATCTCCTTGCAGAGAAGCGCAGGCCGACGACGCCGACGTTCCGGGAGGCTGCTCTGAGGGTCCACGAGATCAACAGGCCCCGCTGGAGGAGTGCCAAGCAGACCAGGAACTGGATCCAGACACTTGAGCGTCATGCCATGGCGACCCTTGGAGACATCCCGGTGGACCGGATAGGGCGAGAGGAGGTGTTGCGGGTCCTCGACCCGATCTGGACGACTCGCCCGGAGACCGCGCGCAGGGTTCGCCAGAGGATACGGACGATCCTGCGCTGGTGCATGGCCCACGGCTTTGTGGAACACAACGTAGCGGGGGAGACGATCGATGGCGCACTTCCTCCCATGCCGCAGGTGAAGGAGCACCTCAGGTCCCTGCCCTACCAGGAGGTCGGTGAGGCACTCCGGATCGTGGAGGCGTCGAACGCCTCCCTGTCCGCCAGGCTGTGCCTCCGGTTCGTGATACTGACGGCTGCAAGGAGTGGGGAGGCGCGAGGCGCCTCGTGGCATGAGTTCGACCTCCGTGCCAGGGAGTGGCGTATCCTCGGCGGACGGATGAAGGCGGGTGCCGAGCATCGTGTGCCCCTGAGTGATGCGGCGCTTGCCGTGCTGGATGAGGCACGTCCGCTCAGGGACGATTCGAACCTGGTCTTCCCGTCTCCGGTTGCGCCGGGACGACCTCTTTCCGACATGACGCTGACCAAGATTCTGCGTGCAACGGGGCTTGCGGACAGGGCCACGGTCCACGGGTTCAGGAGCAGCTTCAAGGTCTGGTGCATGGAGCAGACGAGTGCTCCGTGGGCGGTCAGTGAGGCCGCGCTCGCCCATACTCTGGGCAACATGACGGAGCAGGCGTACGCCCGGAGCGACCTCTTCGAGAAGCGACGGACGCTCATGCATCAGTGGGCCCACTTCGTGACCGAGGCCGAGCGACGGCTTTAGCCTGTCCTCTGAGACGACGATATGTGCGCCCGGCAGGTTTGCGACGCTTCAGCCGCAGTTGATATCTCCGATGCATCCCCGCACCGGGTGAACGCCTTATCGAGGACCGCCTGCGCCTTGAGCTGACACCGCTCTGTCCCTTTGCGCGGGGACGAGATTCAATCCACCTGGTGATCTCGGATTCGTGCCAGCGCACGGCACGCTCCCCGACCTTGATCGGTTCAGGGAAGTCTCCCTCCCTCATCAGCCTGTAGACCATGCTGCGTGAGATGCTGCAACGGGCCTCAACTTCCTCGCGGCGAAGCAGATGTTCCACGTCAACCATTCTTGCCGGTCATGCGACAATCATTTTTGCCGGTCTGACATCTGCTCTATGTGACGATTGTGGGCCTCGTTTGTCCTATAGCTTGGCAGGTCGAACTCCATGATCACGGAGTGGTGAACGATCCTGTCTATCGCCGCCGCGGTCGCCATAGGGTTTGCGAACACCTTCTCCCACTCACTGAACACCAGGTTCGAGGTGATCCCCAGAGATCGGCGTTCGTAACGCTCAGCTATCAGCGTGAACAGCACCTCGGACTCCTCGGCTCCCTGCGGCAGATAGCCCAGGTCGTCGATCACAAGCAGGTCGAAGTTGTCCAGCTTCCTGAGGATCCGTGGCAACTCCAAGTCCCTCTTGGCGGTTCTGTTGCATATTCAGGGTAGTTCCCCTTTCGTGGTATCCTGTTGCCCATGGGCCATCTGTGCGGTCCCACCTGCAAGCGCAAGCAGACGCCGCCCATCCCGTGCGCCACTTGCGGGCACGCCGGTTCTAAGCCTCGCGGCCATGCCACGCCCCAGCAGATCGGAGCCGCCGTCGATATGTACTTCGACGGCCTCAGCTATCGCCGAGTCGCGGAGAACGTCGAGGAATACTTCGGACGCTAGACCAACCCCGCCACCATCATGCGATGGGTTCACGACTACGCCGACCGCGCCCATGAGATAGTCAGCGACACCAAGATTCGCACCGGCCCCGAGTGGGTAGCGGATGAGATAGTCGTGCGGGTCGGTGGGCGCAAATACTGGCTGTTCAACGTCATGGACTCCGAGACGCGATTCGTTCTCGCGGCCTACCTGTCGCCGGTGCGCACGGCGCGCGAAGCCGCAACCGCCATGAGTATCGCACGGGACCGCGCGGAGAACGCGCCCCGCATCCTCAAGACCGACGGCCTCCCTTCCTATGGCCGAGGCATCCAGGAGGCTTTCCCCGTGCATCCCGTCAAGCACATCATCACGGAGGGCATTCGAGCCGTTATCAACAACAACCTGAGCGAACGGCTGCAAGGCACGTTCCGAGACCGCGACAAGACCTTGCGCGGCCTTCAGGCACGCGACACCGAACAACCTACAGCGACGGCCTTGTCCTACACTACAACTACTTCCGGCCGCACGGCGGCGTCGGCGGCAAGAGCCCGGCGCGCGCAGCCGGTGCTGATATCCCGTTCGACAACTAGACGGACATCGCCGCCATGCGGAAGGCCCCTGTAGCCCTTCCGCGTGAGCGCGCCCCGCCTAGCCTAACCCCCGCTGCGTTCTGCCGCATTTGTGGCATTCCTGGCCTTGCGGCGCAGGACTCCATTCGTGCTGACACTCGGGCGGATTGTTGCTCGATATTGCCGACTTGATGAGAAAGAGAACTACTAATGTTCCCGCTGCCGCCATCCATATCAGAGCGTCCGGCAAATCTGTGTGATTCCTTAGCAATCGCACAGGCGCGAAGGCCACCAGCGATATTAGAACCCACTTCCAACTGAACGTCAGTCTCATAGACAAGCCCCCTCGCGGATAAGGTGCGATTTGCTAAGAACGTACCCTTCCCAAGAACGGGCCGCTCAGGGGCGCGGGGTCGCGCCTTGAGTCCTCTACGGACGGGGGCCATCCTAGAGGCACACCGTTCAAGGGAAAACGTCACGTTCTTAGCGGGGGCAAGGTTATAAGCGGACTTCGGGAATGTCAACGCGATGTTTCCTCGTCGATCTCGGCAGTGAGCCTTATCTTGGCGTCGTCAAGCATCGTGGTTGAGATCTTTACCCCCTGATGCGGAGGTTACGTCAAGAGTTGTGTAAACGTGATCAGGCGGCGATCTTCTCTGCCGTAGCGTCTACGGCGATTCCATCCATGTACTTGGCGCCGAGATAGACGTCCTTCATCAGCTCCGGCGCCTGCAGGCGCCGAAACCTCTTCTCGGCCACCATCAACATCTTCCAGATAACAGCTATCGCTCTGTCCACCCTCTTGTAGCGCCTGGCAGCATCGGTCCTGAGCCGCAGCGCAGCGAACGGCGACTCCACCGGGTTGGTCGTACGAAGGTGACGCCAGTGCTCTCTGGGGTAGTCGCAGAAGGTCACCATACGCTCCCAGTCCCGCTCGATCGCCTCGCTGGCAGCCTCGTACGAGTGGTCGCCACACCACCGGGTGAACACCTTCCTCAACCTCTCAGCCTCAGCCCGGGTCTCGGCGTACGGGATGTTGCGCAGCAGCAGCCTCCCCTGATCATGCTGGCGCTTCGGCAGCTTGTCCAGCACGTTCAGGATCTTGTGGTTCCAGCAACGCTGCTCTGACGCCTCCGGCCAGACGTTGCGAAGCGCTCCCCATATACCCAGGTGTCCGTCTCCGACCACCAGCCTGGGGCAGTTGAGCCCACGCCTCCTCAGGTCTCTGAGTACCTCAGACCAGCTCCGCGTCGACTCCCTGTACCCGGGCACGGCACTCACCACCACCTTGCTCCCGTCGCTCAGCGCCGCCATCACCACCAGGATCGCGGCTTTCTCCCTCTCGAGACCCGCCTTCACGTACACCCCGTCAACCCACATGTAGACCACCTCGAGGTCGTCCAGGGGCCTCGCACGCCATTCAGCAAGTTCAGCGTTCCACCTCTCCTTGAGCCGGGCGACCGTGCTCGCGGATATCGGCGCCTCCTCCCCGAGCAGTCCCCGCAGCGCCAGGTCGAAGTCACCCTCCGAGAGACCGTGCAGGTACAGCTCCGGGATCAGGTCCGCCACCTCCCTCGTCCTATGGACGAACAGGGGCAGCAGCCGGCTCTCGAATCTCTCATCGGTGTCTCGTACCCTGGGCCTCCTGACCCGTATGGTCCCGGAACTCAGGGTCAATCGCCGCGGCGGCGCGTAGCCGTTACGGTAGCCGGTGTCGTTGTCAGATTCCGACCGGCGAATCGATCTGGCCCTCCCGAGGAACTCAGTGACCTCCTGCTCGAGCAGCTCCTGGATCAGCCCCTGCATCTGACCTCGCAACCACTCCTCCAGGTGCTCCCACTCCGGCCTTGACGCAGGACCCTTCTCAATGCTTCCATCATCCATGGGCGGTGTATCTCCTCTCTTGGGCCTCCAAGCCCGTTATGTTCAGAGAGAGGGTACACCGCCTGATCGTTTACACACTTTTTGAGGATACCTCCCTGCTGCTGGAATTCAATAGCAATCTTTCCCAGGCTGCGCATATATGCCCTGTACTGGCGGCGGTTGTGGGCGCGCTCCTGTAAAATGGCTGCCGCTCACGGGTCAACCGCGCCAGTGCCATACGGTCGGCAAGGAGCACGACACCGGCCCACATAGTCGCACCTATGCCGTAGACCAGCAGCACCTCGACAAGGTTCACCGATACGCTTTCAACGTGAAAGACGCTTATGACGGGCCGGACTGCGTTGTCCACGACCAGCTTTAGGCACCATGCCCCAAATCCTAGGAACACCACCACGATGAACGCGGTCGTCACCGGCCAGCCAATCCGTTTGCCTAACCGTTCCTCGGTCACTTCGACCAGCCCCGGCAGAAGTTCCTCGACAGCCATAGCCGCCGCATCATTTCTGCCTTCCTACCCCCTGTCTACTCTGAAAATGCAACAGAACCATGGCAGCCTAGATGGACATTTCCCTGAACCCTGAACGCTTAGGCGGACATAATCCCTGAACAGCGACACGCGTCTCCCATCTGCTCCTCGTAGAGCACGCCGTCTCCTTCGCTCCCCGGCTTGAAGAAAGAAATAGGTGGTGCCGCACCTGAGCCGACCCGCAGTTCATAGCTGGCGTGCTCGGTGAAGAACTGGGTATCGATAGAGAGATAGTGACCTGGCCTGTGTCGAGGGCCAGAATACATGAGGCCGTCAAGCTGATGCGCTCGCAGTGAAAGGCCGGCATCTGGTTGGGACACAGGCCACCGCCGGAGAGATAAAAAGTAGTCAAAGTGGCTTGCATCGCCGGAAGAGCGCTGCATCGCGTCTCACAAGAGGGAGGGGGACACGCCCGCCCGGTGAGCTTACACACCACGCCGCACGAGGGCGCAGAACGCCGGGTCACAGGCCACCGAGGCAGAGGATCTGGAGTGGAGGATGGTGGTCGACATCGCCCAGACAGGGAAGTCGGCTGGACTGAGGACCACCAGGACTCTGGCGGTGCTCAGAGCGACCGCCCCGATGCGTTTCGCGTGCCGAGCTGGTGGAGAATTCGAGGCTCAGAGCGTCCCCTGAACGACACTTTCGGAGGCCCTGCGGGAGGCCGTCTGAGAGAGAGATAAAAAGTCCGAACGCCGAGAATATATTATTATATATAAGCTCTCCAGCTACGAATCAGGGCCATGAAGAAGATCCATGCGCCACGAAACCGGGCATGCCCGGTTTCGTGGCGCTGACCAGTGTGCAGTGGGGTGCAAGCGAAGAGGGCACCGTGGGGAGTGAGGCAAGCGCCACGGTTCAAGACAACGGCGCCCAGTGATGCGACAACTCAAGCTCAGGGAGTACGAAACGAGCGAGCATGCGCTCTCAGCCGCTGAGCGCGACGCTCTGCAGATGATGTTTCGGTCCCTGACGATTCAGCCGGTCACCGGTACCGGCTCACGCCCGGCTCCACCGTCGGCGCGGTCGAGGCCGGGGACCTCTCAGTGATAGTTGAGCCGAAGATCGGAATCCAGCAACTGCTCTCGATGGTCTGCTACGCAATGAGCAGAATCAAGCCCCGGCAGGAGTTGTTCGACTTTGCGCGCGAGTACTCGCTGCCGGATGTTCTGGCCCTCTCGCTGGCCTCTGCAGCCGGCCGGGCATTCTCACGGGGGCTGCTGCACGGCTACCGTGAGGAGGAGCAGGCGCTGCGCACTGTGCGCGGGCGCATCAGGGTTGACGAGCAGATGCGTCGCAGGCCCGGCATCGCCATCCCGGTCGAGGTGCGTTACGACGAGTTCACCGACGACATACTGGCAAACCGGCTGGTGAAGGCTGCGGTGCACCGGCTGGGACGTATGCAGCTGCGCGCTCGTAACGCGCGCCGGAGGCTGGGACGAGTTGACGGGATGCTCGACAACGTCTCCCGAGTAGAATTTGTGCCGAACGCCGTGCCTGAGGTCCGCTTCGATCGGCTCAACGAGCACTATCGCGAGGTGACAGCGTTGTCACGGCTGGTCTTGCGACACAGCGCGTTCGAGTCCCGACGCGGTGAGGTTCGGGCAGCCGGATTCCTGATGGACATGAACGACGTATTCCAGGAGTTCGTGACCCAGGCGCTGCGTGAGGCGCTCGGTGTCTCCCCCAGGATGTTCGGGGAGATGGAAACTTCGAGTCTCGATTACGCGAATCGGGTGAATCTTAGGCCGGATCTTGTCTGGTGGCACGCCGGAGACCGCGTATTCGTGGGAGACGCGAAGTACAAGAACATCACCGGCGGGAAAGTACCCAACGCGGACCTGTATCAGCTACTAGTATGGTATATCCGTAGTTCATCGGTAAATCAAGGGGCAACCGACGCTGATACGTTACTCTGGTTCGAGCGAGAATCTGGTTCCCTGTCCTTTCATAGAGCCTCCAAATAATGCAGCGAACTACGGATACACCACAGTAGCCTACGTCACCTCTCTGGATCTTCCGGGTGGGCTCATGATCTACGCTCAGGGGGAAGCGGACACTCGAACCTACCATGTTCGTCACTCCAGCAAGCGGCTTGAGGTCGAAGCGCTCGACCTGTCCGGGTCGCTTGACGAGGTGCTCCATCGCATCCACAGCCTGGCATGTCGGGCTAAAGCACTTCGGGATGAGATGCTAGCACTCCGAACTGCTGCCTGAGCAGCCATGGAGCTGAAGGGGCAGGCAAATCTGAGTACGGACGGGACGCACCGGAGCCGCAACTACTGAGTGATGACGCTTCCGCTGAGCAGGACCCAAGACGCCGACGCGCAGATTTCTCGTGAGCGGAACCACTGTAGAGGCAAGGGGAAGGACGGCGTCGAATCCGTGATATAGTGACCTGGCCTGTCATGAGGCCGTCAAACTGATGCGCTCGCAGTGAAAGGCCGGCATCCTGGTGCGGACGCAGGCCACCGCCGGAGTGATAAGAAATAGTCGAAGGGGCCCTTGCATCGCTGGAAGAGCACCACGACGCATCTCTCAAGAGAGGGAAACGCCCGTGCGGTGAGTCTACACACCACGCCGCACGAGGCGCAGAACGCCGGGCTACAGTCTCCCGAGGCACAGGAACCTGCGATGGAGAATGATAATCGACATCGCCCTGCCAGGGTGGTGGCTGGGAGACGACCACCAAGGGTCTGGCGGTGTTGATATAGGCCGTCGCGATGACCGCGCAGCGCCGAGTCCGCATGCCGGGCTGGTGAAACACCTGGGTTTGAGAGCGACTCCCGGCGACACCCCGGAGGAGCCCGCAGAGGGACGGAATTCATGGTGATAAAAACAAAGAACGCCTGAATATATATTTATATATAACGGTCCCAGCTACGAATCAGAGCCTTGAGGAGATCCATGCGGGCATGCCCGGCTTCATGGCGCTGTACCAGTGACCGGGCTCTCCTGACGGCCCGCGGCCCGCTGAGACGGACATCGAGGACGCCTCACCGGCTTGGACGTCGCGTGTCCGGTTCCTCCGAGAGATGGGTGCATATCTCTCACGTGAGTCTTTTGAGCGTCGCTGGGCTACTCCTTCGGCAGCCCAGTCGCTGGATGAATATCCTCAACGACGTGTAGGAGACCCGGCAGCCCCGGCCCGCAAGCAACTCGTGGATGCGGGTCAACTGCAACCGGTCGGAAGTCAGACACTCGTATATCCGGTCGGCTCACGGAGCGAGAATCTCCTCGGTCGGTGTCTCCTGTCAATGATCAAGAGCTAGGTACCAGTAGATCGAGAAATAATCAGGACCTATAGACCACTTAATCAGTGAGGGGGACCACCCCGGACACCTGATTGGCGACCATAGCTGCAACCTTGATGTAAGGAGCGGCGATGGCGTACAGGGAGGTGTCTAGAGTGGAGATAGCAGAAGTGGTACGCCGCTGGCAGTCCGGTGAGAGTCAGCGGCAGATAGCTAGCGGTACGGGACTGTCGAGGAAGACAGTCCGTAGCATTGTTATGCCCGTATCCGGCCCGTGCAGAGGCGACTAACTGGTGGTGAATCCGCCCCAGCGGTCACAGCGTGACAGTTGAAGTTAGTCGGGAGATACGTCAAGGCGGGGGTGGAGGCGGGCCTGAGCCGAGACGGCCCGGTTCCGAGTGAAGATCAGTTGACCCGCCTGGCGGGGCTGAGTGTTGCGGGGCCCCGGAGGGTTGAGACGCCGACCGACGAGATGCTCGCCCCCTGGGCCGAGCAGATCTACGAGTGGCTGACCGCCGACCGGTTGCAGCTGACCCGCATCCACGAGCTGCTTGCGGCTCGTGGATGCGAGGTCTCGTACGCGTCGGTGGGGCGGTTCATCCGTAGGCGGGGTTGGCAGAGACGAAGCGCCACGACGGTGCGGATGGAGGAGAGCGCACCAGGCGAGGTGGCGGAGATGGACTTCGGTCGTCTGGGCCTGGTGGAGGACCCGGAGACGAGCCGCCGCCGTGTGGTCTGGGCGTTGATCGTCGTCCTTGCCTACTCGCGTCACAGCTTCGTGTGGCCGACCTTCAGCCAGAAGCTGGTCGATGTGATCGAGGGGTTGGAGGCAGCCTGGGGCTTCTTCGAGGGCGTTCCCAACTACCTGGTCATCGACAACTTCCCCTCAGCAGTGGCGGGTGTCGATCCGCTCCATCCCCGACTCACGCGCGGCTTCCTGGAGTACTCCCAGCACCGGGGCTTCATCGCAGATCCGGCTCGGGTGCGCCATCCCCGTGACAAGCCGCGTGTGGAACGTGGAGTGCCCTACGTGCGGGAGCGGTTCTTCAAGGGCGGGGAGTTCACGGGCCTTGCGGACATGAGGTCCGCTGCCAGGCGCTGGTGCCTGGAGGTGGCCGGACAGAGAGTCCACGGCACCACCCGCAGGCAGCCCCTGGCCGTCTTTGGGCAGGAGGAGCGTCACGCGCTCGGAGAGTGGGACGCAGAGCCCTACGAGATGACCGACTGGCGCACGGCCAAGGTGCATCCCGACCACCACATAGCCTGCCAGTACGCCCTCTACCCGGTGCCCTCTGCGGCATGCCCGCCCGGGCAGAAAGTCGAGGTGCGGCTCGGCAGCAAGCTGGTGCGCATCTACCATCGGGGAAGGCTGATCAAGGTCCACCCGCGCCAGGGTCGCGGCGGCAGGTCCACCGACCCCGACGACTACCCGGCAGAGCTGAGCGCCTACACCCTCAGAGCGCCTGAGCAGATCAAGCGCAGCGCGGCGTCACAGGGACCGGCCGTCGCGGCCTATGCCGAGCGTCTCTTCGACGGCCCGTTGCCCTGGGCCAAGCTCAGGCAGGGACACAAGCTCATCCGCCTGGGAGAACGCTACTCCCCTGAGCGTCTCGATGCCGCATGCCGGAGGGCTCTCTCCGTAGACCTGATCGACGTGCGCCGGCTCGAGCGCATACTCGTCGAGGCCCTGGAGCAGGAGGCCACCCAGCCGGAGCCTCCACCGATGCCCTCGGGTCGATTCGCCAGGCCGGGCGCCGTCTTCGCTCATGCCAACGGCCGCACCGCTCAACCAGCACAAGGAGAACGACCATGACCACCATGACCGAACTCACCCCGCTGCTCAAGCGCCTCAAGCTCGGCGCCGTGCTCAACACCCTGCCGGAGAGGGTCGCCCTCGCACGGAGGGAGCAGCTCGACTACGCATCCTTCCTGCAGATCATACTGACCGATGAGATCAACCGCAGAGACCACAGGCGGCTGGAGCTCCGTCTCCAGAGGGCCGGCTTCGAGCAGACCTGCCGTCTCGAAGACTTCGACTGGTCCGCATCCGTCACACTCGACCGGCGACTCCTGGACGCCGCCTTCTCCCTCCAGTTCCTCGACCGCAACGAGCACGTCCTGCTCGTCGGACCGGTCGGCGTGGGCAAGAGCTTCATCGCTCAGGCTCTCGGATATGCCGCCGTCAGAGCCGGGCATACTGTCCGCTTCGTACATGCCGACGACTTCTTCAGGGCCATGGCTCAGGCCAGGGTGGACCACTCCACGGACAAGACCTTCCGCTCCTTCCTCGCCCCGGACCTGCTCATCCTCGACGACCTCGGTCTCCACAGGATGACCCAACAGCAGTCCATAGACCTCTACGAGCTGGTCATCGCCAGGCATCGCACCGCCAGCTTCGTCATCACCTCCAACAGGGCTGTCGACGAGTGGCTCGGGCTCTTCGACGACTCCATCCTCGGCAACAGCGCCCTCGACCGGCTCGCCAACGCCAGCTACCAGATCGTCATAGAGGGCCAGAGCTACCGGGAGCGGTTGTCGCCCCACAGGGCTCTGCTGGACGGACTGGATGCAAAGGAGGTGGTTGACCCTCAAACCCAACGGTGATAATAGTCCGCATACCACGGTGTCCAGGGGCCGTCACCCACCTGACGAGGTGGTATATAGGTCCTGATCATCGACACCTCCACCTTCCGAGGGGTGCACAGGTTCAGCCCGGCCAGACGACTCAGCTGGCCCTCGTTCGGAGCAAGACCGTCGCGTGTCAGACCCGCTCCCAGCGCCGCTGCGACATACCTGCTGACTGTCGCCCGCGATAACACCGTGCCCGTTGCTCTCTGCCGCTGGCTTTGGCCCGACTGCCAGCGGCGAACCACTTCTGCGAATCTCCACTCTCGACACCTCCCTGTACGCCATCGCTGATCCTTACATCCAGGATGCAGCGATGGTCGCCAATCCGGCGCCCCAGTGTGGTCAGTCCTCCTGGCGAAGTGGTCTAAAGCTCCCGGTGATCTCTACTTCTACTGGTACATAGCTCTTGGCGTCTGACACCCTTCCTGCCGCTTGCCGGACACCGTGAGGCTGATACGTGGGCGGCAGTCTAAGTTCCCCATCAAGGGCCGCAACAGTCAGAGTTGGCAATATATTAATTCGCTGCTAATATGCACCATATAGATTGTATCCCTTCATAATATGCCTAATTACTTCCGCTAGCGGAAGTAATTAGGCATATTGACACGAATACAGTAATCCGTTATTGTTGAGAACAGGTCGTACGGACAATGCGAGGGAGTAACGATGATTGCCTCTAACGATCGTCTGCTTCGCCGTGAGGAGGTCTCGGCCCGTTGCAGCATGTCACGCAGCATGGTCTACAGACTGATGCGGGAGGGAGACTTCCCTGAGCCTATCAAGATCGGGGAGCGGGCCGTGCGGTGGCTCGAATCGGAGGTGGAAAGATGGATTGCGTCTCGCCCCCGCGCAAAGGGACAGAGCGGTGTCAGCTCAAGGCGCAGGCGGTCCTCGAAAAGGCGTTCACTCGGTGCGGGGATGCGTCGGAGATATCAACTGCGGCTGAAGCGTGGCAAAGTCGACGGGCGCACAAATCGTCGTCTCAAAGGACAGGCTAAAGCCGTACCTCGCCGCCGGTCACGAAGTGGGCCCACTGATGCATGAGCGTCCGTCGTTTCTTGAAGAGGTCGCTCCGGGCGTACGCCTGCTCCGTCATGTTGCCCAGAGTATGGGCGAGCGCGGCCTCGCTCACCGCCCACGGAGCACTCGTCTGCTCCATGCACCAGACCTTGAAACTGTTCCTGAACCCATGGACCTTGGCCCTGTCCGCAAGCCCCGCTGTACGCAGAATCTTGGTCAGCGTCATGTCGAAAAGAGGTCGTCCCGGCGCAACCGGAGACGGGAAGACCAGGTCCGAATCGTCCCTGAACGGACGTGCCTCATCCAGCACGGCAAGCGCCGCATCACTCAAGGGCACACGATGCTCGGCACCCGCCTTCATTCGTCCGCCGAGGATACGCCACTTCCTGGCACGGAGGTCGAACTCATTCCATGTGGCGACAGGCAACTTGAGGAACGTCGCATCGTCCGCAGGCCTGAAGTCTCCATACTGACCGGCCTGGCCAGGGCAACGATCTACCAGAAGGTGAAGGAACGCAGTTTTCCCCCGCCCATCCGCCTGGGCGCTCGCTCCGTCGGCTGGCGGCTGTCGGACATAGACAGGTGGCTCCAGGCCCCGGAGAGGCGATGGGATCCGTCCGAGGGAAGATAGAGATGGACTCGATGCAGCGGTTCAAGCTGGAACGCCCGTGCCCGGTGTGTGGCGGACACGCGGACCTGCGCCGGGGCGAGGGCCGTCGCTGCTACGGCTTCATCTCAGATGATGGGCTGTATGCCCACTGCACGCGGGAGGAGTACGCCGGCGGTCTTGATCGGAATGGGAACTCCAACACGTATGCCCACCACCTGAAGGGAGGCTGTCACTGTGGGAAGGTGCACGGCATCGGACCTGCTCGCGCCGGCATCCTTCCCGGAGTCGGTCAAGGCGCTCCGAGCGTGCACTCCTACAGAGACCGCAGACTGGGACAGCCAGATCAGGTGTGGGCCTACCGGCACGCCGGAGGGGAGGTGGCGGGTTACGCCGCGAGGTGGGACCGGCCGGACGGCGGCAGGGAGTTCCGCTCCCTGACCCTTGATGGCGGGAGCTGGCGGGCGAGGGACATTCCCGGGCCTCGACCCCTCTACAATCTGCCGGATCTGTGGAAACGCCCCGATGCTCCGGTCCTGGTGGTGGAGGGCGAGAGGACGAGTGACGCCGCGAGGGACCTGCTCCCAGCCTACGTTCCCGTCACATCGATGGGCGGGCCAAGGCTCCCCGCCTGAGCGACTGGAAGCCATTGAAGGGCCGCGACGTGGTGGTCTGGCCCGACAACGACTCCGAAGGCCGGCGATATGCCCAGGTGGTTGAGGCGCTGGTCAAGAGGGCAGGGGCGTCAACGGCCCGTATCGTACAGCTTCCCGAGGGCCTGCCTGCCAGATGGGACCTGGCAGATCCCGTTCCTGAAGGTGTTGACGTGGAGAGGCTTCTCGCCGGTGGCGATCCTGTTCCTGGCGACATGGTAGAGCTGGACGCCGACGGGGAGGGAGACGGACGGGGACAGTCCCCGTCATCGAAGGACCGCCTGCTCCACTGGGCCAGCGAGGCGGCAGACCTGTTCCGCGACGGAGAAGAGGCCTATGCCGATGTCCGGATGGGCCGTCACCGCGAGACCCTCCCCGTCCACTCGAGAGGATTCAGGCGGTGGCTCCGAAGACTCTACCGGGAGCGAACGGGAAGGGGGGCGACCCAGGAGGCATTGACCCACGTGGAGGAGAACCTGGACGCTCAGGCCGCCTGTGCCGTACAGCGGAAGGTATACGTGCGCACCGCCACTCATGATGGCAGGCTCTACATCGACCTGTGCGACCGCTCCCGACACGTGGTGGAGATCGACTCCGAGGGCTGGCGAGTCCTGAGCGACCCTCCCGCAGCTCGGTTTCGGAGACCGAAGACTGCCGGACCGCTTCCTGAACCGGCGAGAGGAGATGCAGGAGAGGGTCTGAGCGCCCTGCGCAGCTTCCTCAACATGGGAGAGGCTGACTTCGTGCTCTGTGTCGCCTGGCTCCTGGCTTCCCTGAGGGACACGGGACCATACCCATTGCTGGTCCTCACCGGTGAGCAGGGGAGTGCGAAGAGCACGGCTGCGAAGCTCCTCCGGTCACTGGTGGACCCGGCCCGGCCTCCGATCACGGGAATGCCCAGGAGCGAGAGAGACACTGTCATAGCAGCCCGCAACCGTCACATCCTCGCGTATGACAACCTGAGCGGCCTGCCCCCCTGGTTGTCGGACACGCTATGCCGCCTCTCCACGGGCGAGGGATATGCAACGCGGGCCCTCTACACCGACGACGAGGAGGTGGTCATCGAGACATCGAGGCCTGTGATTCTCACGGGGATCGAGAATCCATCGGTCCGGGGCGACCTGGCGGACCGGTCCCTCATCGTCAGGCTCTCTCCCATATCGGAAGCGGACCGGCGTACGGAGTCCGAGCTCATGGCGGCATTCGAAGAGGTGCGCCCCCGCATCTTCGGCGCCCTTCTCTACGGCCTATCGGAGGGACTGCGGATGTACGGCGGCGTTCATCTCGAGCGGTTGCCCCGCATGGCCGACTTCTGCAAGTGGGCCGTTGCCTGCGAGGGCGCCTACTGGCCTCCGGGCACCTTCATGGCCGCCTACGATGATGCCCAGGCCTCTGCCACAGAGGATGTGGTCGAGGAAACCCCTGTCGGGCCAGCCCTGCGGCAACTCTTGGAGGAGACCGGCAGCTTCGATGGGAGCGCCACGGAGCTGCTGGACCGCATCAATGAACGCCGGCAAGATGAGAAGAGGCCGAGGGGTTGGCCTTCCACCGGCGCCGTTATGGGAAGGCAGCTCACGAGGCTTGCGCCGACCCTTCGCAGGGCGGGATACGTCGTGGAGACCAGAAGGACGAAGCAGGGGAACTTCTGGGGGTTGGAGGCGCCGGGACAGGCGGCCGGGTCAGGTGAGAGAAGTGCAGACCCCCTTCCCAGCCGTCTTCAATGCTGAGGGGTGGCCCGGCGCACCCGTGGGACTTCTCTGCTTCCACCGAAGGCTGCACTACCTCCACCACTTCGCTCGGATTCGTGTCTGAAGTGGAGGTGTGGAAGCAGTGGAGGCAACTCTGACCGCTCTTGGGGTCAGCCGGAACTACGACGAGTACTTGCTTCCGACTCGGGTGGAAGATCTGAGTTGGAATCAGGCCCATAGTATAGTGAGTAGTATGTTGGGTCCATGTGTTTGATCGCTTCCAGGTGTAAATCGCCAATTGTCGAATAGGGCTCTCCGCAGATTCTTTGGATTGTGCCGGCATCACGACCGACGGCGTCCGCCACGACCTCGCGCGCGTCAGTCTTCGTCAGACCCACCTGGAACAGCAAGTCGACGGTGTGCCGAATCTCATTGTCCCTGACCTTGTAGCCCAGCTTTTCGGGGCGATGGCTGAGAGCTGGCCCCGGATCAGGACGCTCAGCGTAGCGATGGGTGGCCATGAAGTGCCACTCCAGGAGCTCGTGAACAGCGACAATCATTCTGGCCGGACGACAACAGGAGGTATCCTCAAAAAGTGTGTAAACGATCAGGTGGTGTACCCTCTCTCTGAACATAACGGGCTTGGAGGCCCAAGTGAACGACGACAATTACTTTTGCCGGGCCTGTTGCCTCACCGGAGAATGTTACCGAGCATTTCGCGGCTTCTAATTGACGCCCACAGGTCCAATGTCAACCGGTCGATCCTCATAGATATCACTGTTTTCGCCTGAAGCATACACCAACTGCTTTGCCATCACGCTGCGCCACTGTCTGACCCTGCGCTGCAGCGTCCGAAGCTGACGCCTACTGTAATGCTCAGGGTAACGCCGTATCAGCCGGTCCATCAGCTCCGCCGCTGAGGCGTCTGGCCGTTGCTGCAGCCAGCCCAGGACCTCGCACCACACTCCTTCGAACGAGTCCGGTCGTGATCGCCACCAGCGAGCAGCCTGCGCTCTCTGTGCGTGTGTCGGCCGTACCTCTCCCTGTCTCCACAGGTCGGGCAGCTGCGACAGGAAGCTCTCAAGGCTCTCCCCATCAGGTGTGCTCCCTGATTCCGCAGAGCCGACCGCTGCCAATGCGGACTGGGATGCACGTATGGTGTGCAGCAACGACACCGGATCCAACTCGGCCCTACCCGGACGGGTGCACCAAGGGAGAGACGGTCTTCGACCCCAGGAGCGGCGACGTCATCGTGCAGGTGCCGCCCCTCTCCGAGAGCAAGCTGTACCCGAAGGAGCAGGCGCTCATCGACCTAGTGGCCGCAGAGCGGATGGAGGGCTGCAGGGTGCTGGTCTACGTCACCCACACGGTGTAAACGGCGGAGTAATAATGGACCGTGTAGGCGGGGGCGAGTGCTGAGGAGTGGCGCTTGAAAATTGGACCACCCGCCGTCCTCCATCGTGTTACAGCCAACACGATGGAGGGTGCAGAGGATGTACAGGGTGGAGTTGTACGCGCGGGTTCGCCGGGCCTGCATGGTGGAGGGGATGAGCACGCGCGAGGCGGCGCGCGTGTTCGGACTGCACCGGGACACGGTGCGCAAGATGCTGAAGTACTCGGCGCCTCCCGGGTACCGTTGGCATGTCAAACGCCAGGAACTATGTACCAGTAGAAAGAGAGATCGCCAGGAACTATAGGCCACTTCGCCAGGAGGTTGACCACCCTGGGCGCCGGATTGGCGACCATTGCTGCATCTTGGATGTAAGGAGCAGCGATGGCGTACAGGGAGGTGTCGAGGGTGGAGATAGCAGAAGTGGTACGCCGCTGGCAGTCGGCGATGAGCCAGCGGCAGATAGCAACCGGTACGGGGCTGTCTCGCGCGACAGTCCGCAGGCACATCGATGCGGCGGTGGAGGCGGGCCTGGCCCGTGACGGTCCTGCTCCGAGCGAGGAGCAGTTGACCCGCCTGGCGGGGCTGAGTGTTGCGGGCCCCCGGAGGGTTGAGACGCCGACCGGCGAGATGCTCGCCCCCTGGGCCGAGCAGATCTACGAGTGGCTGACCGCCGACCGGTTGCAGGTGACCCGCATCCAAGAGCTGCTTGCGGACCGGGGCTGCCGGATCTCGTACACGTCGTTGAGGCGGTTCATCCAGCGTCGGGGCTGGCGGCGGCGGAGTCCGGCGACGGTCCGGATGGGAGAGAGCGCACCAGGCGAGGTGGCGGAGATGGACTTCGGCCGTCTGGGTCTGATGGAGGACCCGGAGACGGGTCGCCGCCGGGTGGTCTGGGCGCTGATCATCGTCCTGTCCTACTCGCGGCACAGCTTCGTCTGGCCTACCTTCAGCCAGAAGCTCGTGGACGTGATCGAGGGGTTGGAGGCAGCCTGGGGCTTCTTCGAGGGCGTTCCCAACTACCTGGTCATCGACAACTTCCCCGCGGCAGTGGCGGGTGTCGATCCGCTTCATCCCCGACTCACGCGAGGCTTCTTGGAGTACTCCCAGCACCGGGGCTTCATCTCAGACCCTGCGCGGGTGCGACACCCTCGGGACAAGCCCCGCGTGGAACGTGGGGTGCCCTACGTGCGGGAGCGGTTCTTCAAGGGCGGGGAGTTCACCGGCCTTGCGGACATGAGGTCCGCTGCCAGGCGCTGGTGCCTGGAGGTGGCCGGACAGAGAGTCCACGGCACCACCCGCAGGCAGCCCCTGGCCGTCTTTGGGCAGGAGGAGCGTCACGCGCTCGGAGAGTGGGACGCAGAGCCCTACGAGATGACCGACTGGCGCACGGCCAAGGTGCATCCCGACCACCACATAGCCTGCCAGTACGCCCTCTACCCGGTGCCCTCTGCGGCATGCCCGCCCGGGCAGAAAGTCGAGGTGCGGCTCGGCAGCAAGCTGGTGCGCATCTACCATCGGGGAAGGCTGATCAAGGTCCACCCGCGCCAGGGTCGCGGCGGCAGGTCCACCGACCCCGACGACTACCCGGCAGAGCTGAGCGCCTACACCCTCAGAGCGCCTGAGCAGATCAAGCGCAGCGCGGCGTCACAGGGACCGGCCGTCGCGGCCTATGCCGAGCGTCTCTTCGACGGCCCGTTGCCCTGGGCCAAGCTCAGGCAGGGACACAAGCTCATCCGCCTGGGAGAACGCTACTCCCCTGAGCGTCTCGATGCCGCATGCCGGAGGGCTCTCTCCGTAGACCTGATCGACGTGCGCCGGCTCGAGCGCATACTCGTCGAGGCCCTGGAGCAGGAGGCCACCCAGCCGGAGCCTCCACCGATGCCCTCGGGTCGATTCGCCAGGCCGGGCGCCGTCTTCGCTCATGCCAACGGCCGCACCGCTCAACCAGCACAAGGAGAACGACCATGACCACCATGACCGAACTCACCCCGCTGCTCAAGCGCCTCAAGCTCGGCGCCGTGCTCAACACCCTGCCGGAGAGGGTCGCCCTCGCACGGAGGGAGCAGCTCGACTACGCATCCTTCCTGCAGATCATACTGACCGATGAGATCAACCGCAGAGACCACAGGCGGCTGGAGCTCCGTCTCCAGAGGGCCGGCTTCGAGCAGACCTGCCGCCTCGAAGACTTCGACTGGTCCGCATCCGTCACACTCGACCGCAACGAGCACGTCCTGCTCGTCGGACCGGTCGGCGTGGGCAAGAGCTTCATCGCTCAGGCACTCGGATATGCAGCCGTCAGGGCCGGACACACCGTCCGATTCGTACATGCCGACGGCTTCTTCAGAGCCATGGCTCAGGCTAGGGTGGACCACTCCACGGACAAGACCTTCCGCTCCTTCCTCGCCCCGGACCTGCTCATCCTCGACGACCTCGGTCTCCACAGGATGACCCAACAGCAGTCCATAGACCTCTACGAGCTGGTCATCGCCAGGCATCGCACCGCCAGCTTCGGTCATCACCTCCAACAGGGCTGTCGATGAGTGGCTTGGACTCTTCGACGACTCCATCCTCGGCAACAGCGCCCTCGACCGTCTCGCCAACGCCAGCTACCAGATCGTCATAGAAGGCGCCGCTACCGCGAGCGCTTGTCACCGCACAGGGCCCTGCTCGATCGAAGGAGGTGGTTGACCCTCAGACCTAACGGTGATAATAGTCCATCTAACGGCCCACAGGGTGGCTCAATGACCCTGGCGACGACTGGCCTATAGACCCTGGCGATTGACATCTGGATGGTGTCAGGCGCCCTACACGGTTGGGCGTTGCTTTGCCCGACTGTCACCTGCACCGACCGGTCGCGTGACTCGTTCAGGCCATACTAGCTATAGGGACGGACGACTCTACTGGTGCCCCGATCGCCGTACATTCGGTGCTCGGTGAAGTCCTCGTAGGAGTATTCCCTGAAATGGCTCGCAATTTCCCACGCCCAAGCTAGGCTCATCCCTGTCGCTTTCAGGAATCTATCCACCACACCACGCGGGGCGACAAGGACCCATCCGCTATTAGGCAGGAGATCCTTTAATGCGACGGCCGATACGCCGTCTGACCAATCACTCCACCTTGCCATCAGGCCTTCCTCGTCCTCGTAGTCTATGGAGTCTCCTCGGCAAACCGCGTTTATTTCGCCTTCGGAAAGAAGATGCGATGGACATTGGATCATTCTGACACCTCGCCAGGATTGCCAAGAGATGATCGCCTTTGGAAGAGCCGAGCCAGAACACGGAAAGATGAACCAGTCGCCTAGCCGCTGAAAGTCGCCGTCAACAGTGACTGCTCCCTCGAACCGAAGAGGCGATGCATCCTGACGTACCGACCCTTGGATGGAGTGTAGTTCTTCGAACAATTCTTGGCTTGTCGGACGCTTGGGGCCATCGGGCTGTTGGAAGAAGGAGCGGATTTCCAAGTTGTGCTGTACGAGACTTGTCTGAGAGATGCACCCACTCGCAGCAAGCACGACATCGGAGTCAGTTCCCCACGCCTCCGCCGCACTCTCAATGTTCTGGATGATTGCAACAGTCTCACTGTCGACTTCTCCGTGGCTGCTAGTGGCCAAGCCCGGCCACCAACTAGGACACATAGCAGGAGCAACATGCCACAAGCCCAGATCGACAGGGGAAACGCTGGTGGCCTCCTCAAGGATCACATCAATGGGCAGCATCGAATTCGATGCTGCCCACGCAAGGGTGCGTAGGTAGGCAGACAGCCGAACCTCGGGAGTAAGTGGTTGCCAAAACGGATGGTAGCCGCGGTCTTGGGTGCCGGCCGCCCAGAAGGCTTGTGCCGGAGACCGACCGTGACACTCCTCCAGCACGGACAGCTCGAAGTCGAAATGCGTCGTTAGAGGTTTGAGAAAGATCCTTCCGACCACTCCCAGCCGGTCCCGTAAGAGTTCTAGATCTCTGTGTGACACTGAGGCTTCTCTCTCGCGTGCTTTCCATCCGCGAGGTCGTGGTCCTGAGTGCCCATCAATCCACGAGCTTGACTCATGATCAGGATCAAAGTGGCGCAGGTACAATTCGGACAGGACAGACGCGGCTCTGCATGCCGACGAAAGTTCGTTCGCTGTGAATGGTTTGGCGGCTTTCCTCGCGGCGTGGAGAAATGGAAGGAGACCGATCGCCGCGAGACTCTCTAGTTCCTGGCGCTTGATCCACGACAGCAGGGTGTTACGTGCGATTTCATCTCCATCGGCGATTAACGTGCCGAGCTGAGATGCTGCACGCTCCCTAACCAGCGCAGCAGGCCACCGTAGCCGATCAACCAACACCTCTATCATGGGCCACCAGCAGTAAGGTGTGCCCACTCTGGTATCGGAAGTTCTTGACCCGAGACCAAATCGCCGATGGTATCGACGAGTTGGTACGCTACTGCATGCGCATCGGCGGAACGCTCGAAAAGGAAGAGATACTCGACCAGTCGAGCAATCGTCATGCCGAAGTGAGGAGAGAATCCTAGCGGCGGGCGGATGGACTCTATCAGAAAATCGTGCCATCTGTCGGGAAAGTCACTCAATACTGAACCCCACCGCAATCTAACTTCACCAGGGTCGGTCCAGTATTCGAACCATCCATTGTTCGATCGTTGGGCCCGTACCAGCCAAGCGTAGCTCCTGGTACGTCCACCGATCTTCCTCGCCGCATCAACGGCCCGATTGCTGACCCTTAGGTGGGCATCTCCTAGAAGATGCGGCTCTATGGCGTCGAGCGCCTCGGCCGACCGCTCAGTGTCAGCCCAGTAGCACAACCATGCGCAAATCTCTTCCGATCGAGCGTATGGTGAGGAAAGCGCCTCAGTCTGCAATAGTTCGGGTAGACATTCAGGGGGATACCTTAGGTGACGATCTGGATCACTCGAAGCGACCGACTCAAGTGGACTTCTATTCTGGTATGCACTTGTCTCTGTTTCTGAGTCCCGATCTGTGTGGCCCGAAGAGAATCTAGGTTGGAGCTGAAGGATCTGGTCCGCGAACAAGTCCGATCCACTTGCACGTTCCTCTAGAAGACGAATTGATTGAGGTTCGATGAAGGTGCTTACTAGAGCCCTTACAACTGGGTTCGATAGATCACCAGTCTGTACCAATTCTGCTGCAACTTCTTGGACAACCCCGTATTGCTCGGCTTCTGTGAGCCATTTTAGGTAGTCGACTGTCAGACTTGGGTCAAAGCGAAGCAGCAGCTTGCCAAGTGTGGCAGGCAAATTAGATGTCTCATCGCCATCTGTGAAGTCGCCAACTGAAGCTATGGCAGGTGCCAATCGGAACCAAAACCGTTCCCGTGCTTTCCAGTGGTGAGCGCCCACTTCGACTGTTTTCAGTGCAACGTGAAGCAGAGTGTCTTTGTGATAGCCATAGGCGAGGAGATTCTCGGAAGACCGGAGAAGGTATTGCTGTGCCCTGGCTTGAAGCTCGTGGCGAGCGCATACTGCTGCAAGCAGCGAAAACGTGGTGGCACGTTCTCCGAACGGCTTGATCCTCGCAGACAGATATTCGTCTAACGATCTACAGAGATCTTCTAGAGCTCCTCTCTCGATGTCCGTCTTGCCATCAGCGATCCACCTGAGTACCTCCTCACCCCCCGCGAACCTATGGGAGGCGACTTTTAGCGCCTCGGTACACTCTAGCTTGGCACTTCCACCAGTCGCACGTCGAAAGAAAAGGAGGTCTTCTGTAATCGTGCGAAACGCATTTCGGATTCCATCGGGACTCTCGTGGTCCACTGGGCGGTCATCCCAAGATGGGTTCTCGAGACACTCGGTGGCGTCGTACAAGGCGTCTACTAGAATCGAACCTGAATCTCGCCACCCTACAGCAAAGCTACGCGCTCCCTGTGCTACGTATCTCAAAGCTGACGCCAGCCAGGGCTTAATGGGTGTGGGTGTTGTCCATTTGTTGCAGAACCCTGGCGACTGGAGTTCGCGTATTACTAGATAGAAGAAGAGGTCGTGGACGTACCAACCAACTCTCCTTGAATATTCACCAAACGAAGAGTCTCTGTTCACCTTAGGTGCCGATGGCTCATCGGGCAGCACCGGGTTCAATTGGTTCTCGCAGAATACCTGATAGACCGAAGCATAGAGCGACGTCATCAGCTTCCGTTCAGCATGGGACAGGTGGATGCCTTCATTAGCAGCAACCACTGCGACGTGACGGGACAAGCCCCTGTGAATCTGAGCGCTAGACGGTTCGTCCAGCGCTTGGAGCGCGGATCGTAACTCGCCGGAGCGACGCAGACCAGCCGTCCAACTCTCGGTTACAGATCCCTTCATGTCCTCTGTGGTGAAATTAGCGGCGAATCCAATAAAGCGCTGAGGATTCACGCCTACCAGTCCAGCCAGTTCAGAGACTATCTCGAATCGCTGGCGCCGATCGTCTGACCCCCAAAGATTGCCACGCTCACGGTCTAGCCGACGATTGATTTCGCGAAAACAGCCATTGACCTTGTCATGCAGCCCTCTCCTCTGCAGATCCAAAGCTAATGAAGCTACCAGGGAGTCGCTAAGCTCAGAGATTCCTGCGATTGCACGAGGTTCAAGGAACTCGTCAGTGCCAAGTGTGAGCTGCGCGGCAAACAGCCAACGAAGGGCTTCTTCTTCATATGCTGCAACCCACATCGCTGAATCCGCCAAGATGCCCCGGTCCACATATTTCGGAAAATCGCCCCGATCGATCGCTTCCCAAGCTGCCGCCTGTAGTACACGCTCCACATCAACCAAGGGATGGCCGGCGGCGACAGCTTCTGTAGCCCATCGACGATCAGAACCTTCCAGTAACGGGATGGTATCGCCGGAGTCTCGTTGCAGCAGCCACAGGAAGGACCTCCGCCAATACCCTGGCGCCTGTCTCTTGAGCCACTCTATCGTCGCTTCCCGGAGTACAGGTGCACGAGCACTGTACTCCGACAGTTGCCTTACGTAGTGCAAGAGGCTTCCGTGGAAAGGCGTCCAACCTAGTGCGTCGCGTGCAATCAGATGATGGACCGCTGCCCGTCCATCCAAAGAACTTGCCTGATCGTAACCCGCGATCTGCAGACACTCGAACAATCCTCTGTCGGGCCAAGGGAAGTTTGCGACCGCGAGGAGAAAAACGATGTCCCTTGCACCCTCGGGGAGACCCATCCAGAGCGTCCGATAGTAGTCCTCCACTGAGGCGGTAGGAGTCGCTGGGATTGCTTCGATTGAGTCGACTGTTAGGCGTTCGCCCTTGCCCGTAACTCGCTCAATCACATAGCGGTTCAGGAGTGGATGACCTCCAGTCCGGGAGTAGAGCGATGTCGCCAGTTGAGAGAGCTGCCAATCATAGCTATCTTCACTCGGTGTGGCTGGCATCTGATCACGGTGGTGACTGAGCCACTGTCTGAGGGCTTCCCTATCCAGCCGGGGCAACTCAACCCAGCGTTCCCTCGGTTCGAGCGCAAGCAGAGAAGGAGGGAGTTGCTGATCCTCCACGTGCTGGGTACCCACAATCAATACGATACCAGGAGGTAAGGGTAGCAGCTGATCAAATAGTTTCCTCAGTTCCTCTTGAGACCCCTGCGCCCGCCACACATGGTCGAGTCCATCGACTACGACCACCAGATGACTCTCTTCAGTTATCAGTTGTGCACCAACTTGACGAAGCCAATCATTGAGGTCATGTGGGTTCGGGTTGCGGACGTCAAGTTCTCCGAGAAAACGGCCCAGTTCGTTCTTGATGTCGGCCATCAGTGACTCAGCCACACGCTGCGAATCAAGCCGTTCTGAAGGATCACCGCTTGCGCGGAGCGAGTAGTGGTGTCGAATGACGGGCAGCCCCATATCCCGAAGTTCTCGAACTAGGTAACTCAGGTATGTGCTCTTACCGACGCCAGGCCCCGCTGTCAGAACGATGATGGAGCCTACGCATTGGGCGACGCGTTGAAGGAATAGGTCATGAAACTCCGGCTGCGGCATGGTATAGTCATCAGGAATCTCAAGATTCTGAGGCAACGGCGAAAGTTGGAGCCACCCACATGCGTAGTGGATGTCATCGACCCGGATCTCTCCGGTCGACGGTAACCTCTCACCCCGTACCCATGATCTGATGGCCTCTTTGAGCGACAACCAGCCTTGGACCGAAACTCCGAGTGCTTGAAACTCGCGCCAAAGACTCTGGTCTAGATCCGACAGGTCCTGCTCGTCTACCTCAAATCGGAAGCGGTTGAGGAAGTCCTCGCTGTCTTCACCAAGCTGCGAATGGATCTCTTCCAAAACGCTAGGCGAGATCTGATTACAATCAACATAGCCACCCGGGGTGAGGAGGAAATCGGCGCCGGCGCGGCGGTTGGAGACGAGCCGCGGCTCCGTCCTCTCGTAAAGTTCGTCGAGTTTGGCAACAGATTGGTGCCAAACCTCAATCAAGGAAGGGCGGCCGTCTGACTGTTCAAGAAGCTTTTGCCAGGTCCATGGATCGTCAGAGCCAAGCGCATCTATGGAATATCTGACTTGTGAGGCCTCGACTGTGCCATCGGCGCGAAGAACGAGGACATCGTCGAGCCTTCCAGCTTCACGGGCCTCGAATTTAACCCAACGATAGCGTGATGGGTGCCTCAGGAGACGAAGCAGGGCTTCGGCGGCCACCAAGTCTTGGTAGTCGTCGCCAGATCTCCTGGCTCCCGTTCTGGTCCGATACTGCCTCACCCTCTGTCTCCCCGCTGCACGAGCCATGTACTCCGACACGCGTACAAATATATCAAAGCTGAGGTTGACCAGGCGATTGCCGATTCTTCTACCGCGTTATGGCTCAACCTCAATATACATTCGCCTACCGGTTCTGAGGATATGCCTATCTCGCCAAAGGAGACTGCGAACGGGCGATAGCCGACTCCGACTCACCCTGACGATCAACCTCGCCGATGAAGTCGAGTAACGCGGCAGGGAGTGTCTGCCTTTGGGGGGAGCTTGACCTAGCGAATGCCGAGTTCAACGCCGGGGTCAGCTGCAACCGTGAGGATGCGCTCGCCAACTACAGTCGGGACATAGTTCGAGAGGATAAGGGGGGCAAGGAGTGCCTACCGTCGAGCCAGAGGAGCGGGGCACAATGATGCTACAGGGAACTTGACGCCGGCCTCATAGTCCCATCCTCAACTCGAAGATGGTTCTGTCTTCAGTCAACTCTAGTCCACCAATTTTCACGGTAGACAGAACCGAGCCGTTCAGAGGCATCTCCTCGGCGTTCCTGCCGGGTATGCGGCTATCGTCGGGCATGGGGATGGTGTAGCGCATCAGGGCGTCGCCGGGCATGACGACGATCTCCTTGACGAAGGTCTCGATGAAGGCCCTGCGCTCGGTCAGTTCGCTCTCCTTCAGGAACTCGCTCATGTCCTGGGCGTAGGCCGCGATGGTCTCCACGTCGTCCAGGTCGGCCCTGCGCTGCGAGAGGATGGCCCTGGCCTCAGCCGCCAAGTCCTCCAAGCGCTCCTGGCGGTCCCGGTGCTCCCTGATGCGGGCTGATGCGTGAGGTTACGTCAAGAGTTGTGTAAACGTGATCAGGCGGCGGCCTTCTCTGCCGTAACGTCTACCGCGATCCCATCGACGTATTTCGCACCGAGATAGACGTCCTCCATCAGCTCCGGCGCCTGGAGCCGGCGGAACCTCTTCTCGGCCACCATCAACATCTTCCACATGACCGCTATTGCTCTGTCCACCCTCTTGTAGCGCTTGGCCGCATCCGTCCTGAGCCGCAGCGCAGCGAACGGCGACTCCACCGGGTTGGTCGTACGAAGGTGACGCCAGTGCTCTCTGGGGTAGTCGTAGAAGGTCACCATCCGCTCCCAGTCCCGCTCGATCGCCTCGCTGGCAGCCTCGTACGAGTGGTCGCCACACCAACGGGTGAACACCTTCCTCAACCTCTCAGCCTCAGCCCGGGTCTCGGCGTACGGGATGTTGCGCAGCAGCAGCCTCCCCTGCTCGTACTGGCGCTTCGGCAGCTTGTCCAGCACGTTCAGGATCTTGTGGTTCCAGCAGCGCTGCTCTGACGCCTCCGGATACACGTTGCGAAGCGCTCCCCATATCCCCAGATGACCGTCCCCGACCACCAGCCTGGGGCAGTTGAGGCCACGGTCCCTCAGGTCCCTTAGCACCTCAGACCAGCTCCGGGTCGACTCCCTGTAGCCGGGTACGACGCTCACCACCACCTTGCTCCCGTCGCTCAGCGCCGCCATCACCACCAGGACTGCGGCCTTATCCCTCTCGAGACCGGCCTTCACATACACCCCGTCAACCCACATGTAGACTACCTCGAGGTCCTCCAGGGGTCTCGCACGCCACGCGGCAAGCTCGGCGTTCCACCTCTCCTTGAGCCGGGCGACGGTGCTCGCAAATATCGGCGCCTCCTCCCCGAGCAGTCCCCTCAACGCCAGATCGAAGTCGCCCTCCGCGAGACCGTGCAGATACAGCTCCGGGATCAGGTCGGCTACCTCCCTCGTCCTGTGCACGAACAGGGGCAGCAGCCGGCTCTCGAATCTCTCATCGGTGTCTCGTACCCGAGGCCTCCTGACCCGTATGGTCCCGGAACTCAGGGTCAGCCGCCGCGACGGTGCGTAGCCGTTACGGTAGCCGGCGTCGTTGTCAGATTCCGACCGGCGAACCGACCTGGTCCTGCCGAGGAACTCTGTGACCTCCTGCTCGAGCAGCTCCTGGATCAGCCCCTGCATCTGACCTCGCAGCCACTCCTCCAGATGCGCCCACTCCGGCCTTGACGCAGGACCTTTCTCAATGTTTCCATCCTCCATGGGCGGTGTTTCTCCTCTCTCGGGCCTCCAAGCCCATTATGTTCAGAGAGAGGGTACACCGCCTGATCGTTTACACACCTTTTGAGGGTACCTCTGATGCGTCGGCTATCTCGACATCATCGGCAGTCTCGATAAAGTGCCAGATGCGGCCCAGCTTCCGCTTCACGTCCTCAAGCTCATCCTCGATGGTCTCCAGCTTCGTCCGCTGCTCTTGGGCCACGCCGTCCATCTGCTCATCGACTACCTTCACCAGGGCACGGATATTGCCGTCGGTAAGGACGTTGGAGCGAATCTTGCCTACGACCATCTCCTCGAAGCGGCGGGCGTTTAGCCTGGGAGTCTCGCAGGCATTCTTGCCGCGCTTCATGATCGACTGGCAGACGTAGTAGGAGAACTGGCCGCTCTTGGCGTCCTGTCCGCTCAGCGCCCTGTTGCAGGATTTGCACTTGACCAGTCCGCTGAGCAGGTAGGAGCTTGCGACTCTCCGGGGGTGGGCGATCTTGGGTGCGCGGGAGCGCATCAGGCTGTTGACCCGGCGGAAGCGGGTGTAAAGGGTGTCGATGGTCAGGATAAATGTCCGGCTAAGTGGCCAGCATAAATGTCACTGGTATTGGTGGCGATGATACCAGATGTCTCCTATACGACCCGATCGCGCTTGATGGGTGGGCTGACGGCTTCCATGTACTTCTTCGCCGTGTCCCGGTGGATGCCCAGCTCCCGTGCGACCCCTCTAATCGACAGTCCCCTGCGCTTCGCCTTCTGAACGGCGTTCCACCTTGCCGTCTGAAGTGGAGTGGGCTTCCTGCGTTGCATGGCAGGCGCCTTGCGGACTCTGACGGCGCCGTTGTCGTCAGCATCGCGGGCGTCCATCTCTATGTCGAGTGCTGCCAGGACCGCCTCCCAGCGCCGGCCCAGACCGTTGAGGTTCGGACGTGGGCCCGATTTGTGCGAGGAAGAGCCGTTGAAGCTTCTGAGTATGCCCGGACGGGATGGCGCCTCCTGGCTGGCGATGATCTCTCCCCGGTAACGCACAGCCATCTGGCCGTCCAGGTCTTCCAGCACATCTACCGCCGCTCCCGCATAGCTGCGCCGCTCCCTCCCCGGCAGCAGCTGAAGCGTACGCCACCTGTACTTCACAGTGTTGTCCCTGGCCACCCTCCGTCTGTGTCTGAAGCAGAGCACCCTATCGAGGCATACTCCCGGTCCCAACGGGCGGTAGGCTGCCTCAGGATGCTGTGCCGCCACTCCAAAGCGTTCGTTGAAGCGGCCGGGGAAGTCCTTCAGCACGACGTTGGCCTCCTCGATGGTGGTTGCACCCGCGAGTCTGAGCTCAGTCACCAGCCTATCCTGGAACGTCCCCGCGGTGCGTTCCACTCTACCCTTGGCCTGCGGTGACAGGGCGAAGACCATCTGCACGCCGAGCTCGTCCATGGCACGACTGAACTGTGTGGGTGCACCGGCGCGCCCGGCCCCGGGCACGTTCTTGAAGACGGAGTGCCGGTCGGTGTAGAGGGCGATGGGTATGCCGTAGCGCTGTATCAGGCCCCTCATCAGCAGGAAGTAGTCGCGGGTGTTCTCCTGTTCGCAGAACAGGGCGTTTGCCACGATGCCGGTGGCGTCATCGACGGCCAGCAGCAGCGCGAAGGGAGGACCATGGTCTCCAAGCCACCGGTGATGGCTGCCGTCCACCTGCACCAGCATGCCCTCGCGGGGCATCCGCTGCCGGCGTACACGGTGCCGGGGCGTCCGACGGTGGCGTGGGCTCCTCAGACCGGCACTCGTCAGTATGCGCCGCAGTGTGGTTCGACCGATCTCTATCCCCTCACGCTCCCCGAGCAGCTCACTCAGGTGAGTGTGATTGGCTTCGGAGTAGCGGGACCGAGCAAGGCGCAGCACCTCGGACCTTGCCGGCTCCGGCGTCGCGTTGGGTGCTCGGCGTCCACGATGACCGTGAGCAAGTGCGGCTGCTCCCTCCTCTCTGTAAGCCGCCAGGATGCGCCTGGTGTGGCGTGTGCTCACTCCCATCAACGTGGCCGCCTGCTCCAGAGTCATGTGCTCTGCCAGTAAGCTGTTGAGGACCTGTAGTCTTGCCTGCTCTCTTTGCGTCAATGTCACATTCTCCATGTGACATTATTGCTGGCCTGTTAGGGAGGACGCTTATGCTGGCCATCAACACAGGATGGGCCCAAGAAACGTCCCACACTGGAACCCAACGAGGATGCGGCCCGTGTCGTCAAGCGCATGCTCGCAATGGCCGAGGCCGGAAAGGGGATGCTGCCCATCGCCAAAACCCTCAACGACGAGGGTGTGCCAGTCCCACGGGACGGCTCTGGTCCAAGAGAGGCGTCAACTTCATCCTCAGTAACGAGGTCTACACAGGCACGCTGGTCTGGGGCGCCAGGGCCAAGGACAAGGCCGAGCCGGTGCGCATCGAAGAGGCGTTCCCCGCCATTGTCTCTAAGACCCAGTTCCGCCGGGTCAACGGCCTGATGCGCTCCCGGGCGCCCAGGGTAGCCCACCCTCGGAGAGTCGCAAGCTCCTATCTGCTCAGCGGACTGGTCAAGTGCAAGACCTGCAACGGAGCGCTCAGCGGACAGGACGCCAAGAGCGGCCAGTTCTCCTACTACGTCTGCCAGTCGATCATGAAGCGCGGCAAGGACGCCTGCGAGACTCCCAGGCTCAATGCCCGCCGCTTCGAGGGGATGGTCGTGGATAGGATTCGTTCCAACGTACTCACCGAGGACAACGTCCGGGCTCTGGTGGAGGTCGTTGACGAGCAGATCGACCGCGTCGCCAGCGAGCAACGCAAGAGACTGGAGACCATCGAGAAGGAGCTTGAAGACGCGAAGCGGGCCCTGGGCCGCATCTGGCACGCCATCGAGACATCCGATATCCAGCTATCCGACGCCTCAGACCGCATCAGGGAGCACCGGGAGCGACGGGAGCGCCTTGAGGACGCAGCGGCCGATGCGAAGGCCATCCTGTCTCAGCGCAGGGCTGTCCTGGACGACGTGGAGACCATTGCAACCTACGCCCAGGACATGAGCGAGTTCCTGAACGAGAGCCAGACGACCGAATGCAGGGCCTTCATCGAGACCTTCGTGAAGGAGATCGTCGTGATGCCCGGAAGCGCCCTGATGCGTTACACCATCCCCATGCCTGAGGATAGCCCCATCGCCGGCATGAACGCTGAGGAGCTGGCGCTGGACGGCTCGGTCCTGTCCGGTCGTTGATGAGAGTACGCGCGCCTGCGCCCCTGGCCGCGAGGACGAAGCACTCTGAAGCAACGAGTCACCTGGTAACGCAGTCATCGAGGGCGACTCAATTGAGGGCGCGTGTACACTCAACCCACGGCTCCTTCTGTTCAGATAATCGCATAGGTCCTTGACAACCGAGGCGGGGCATTTTCCAGCTCGCATCGCCGTCCGTGTAGTACAATTGAAGTGAGAATCATTGAGGTGAGTCTAGATTGGTTCAAGTCAAGATTAACACTCCCAGGGAACGGTCTGTTGAAGCCCATCAGCGTATTACCGAAATGCTTCCCTATATGGAAAGGATAGGAAGACTCCGGCACGGGGTAATGATGCCTCTGGGAGCAGACGCCAGCCAAATGAAGGCGGGTGATGAGCTATGGCAGCCTTGGACTTCCGAAGAGAGGGAGTACTTCAAAGGCGTTCGTACCGTATTTGCCCACGCGCGTTGTTCGGTATTGGGCAACGGGGGTCTACGGGTCCGAGACAAATACCATCGGGCGCCTGGAAAGCCAGAAATAGACGGCTTCCATTTCGACAAGACGACAAGTGATTGGGAATGGAATGCACGAGAATTCCAAGAATTTAGCGAGAGATTAGAGAGGCTTGTTTTTCAACGTTTCCAGTGTTACTTCCTTGCAACTGTAACCTGCCGAACTTGTGGCCAATCGGTCGAAGGCCCAGACTACCTCACTTGCGGCCATGTGAAATATCCAGAAGAGTCGAAAGGGGCTTTCATCAGTAAACCAGCAGGGGGAACGCTCAAGATCACCTCCTCGTTTGGCTACCAAGATGATATGAAGGATAAGTTCGGTGATCCAGGCAGGAAAGCAGCGATCACATACGACGGGTTAGACCTGATAATCAGCAGTATGGAGACGATTGACAAAATCGCATCTGAAGAAGCAAAGAAAGGAACGCCAATTTACATTGTTCAGCCCGATTAACCAAATGTCCACACGCTCTAAGCTCCACGGCAACAGCCCTAGGACATTCCAATTGTGGGCGTGCGCCGCGGGCTCCTGACCGCCGCCTCTCTCCTGCCTCTTTCTCGTCGTCATTAGCTTCCTATAGGGGGTGGCCCGTTTTGCATCCGGGGCCTTCTTTTCGCCGGACTGGGCCCTTTCAACGAAGTGTTCACTCTTTTCCGCCGATGTACCCGACATCTGCATGTCTGCAAAGCTGAATTGGCCCCGAATGTCCCTTTCTCGCCAAGGAAGCTTTTCCTGTACACCCCCTGCACTGGGATTTGCGGTCAAGAGTGGGGCCAAATGGGGCCACCCCCTCACTCTCGGGTTTCGCAGACACGGCAATCCCCTGACTCGACACGCATCGACGACTCCGCTATCCGCTCGGCGTCAACCTTCGTAACGAATGGCCCATGCCAATCCTTTTCGGGGCCTCCCCGATAACACGCGGGGTAATTGATTAGCGGAGGGGAGTCTGTAGAGAGGTACAGAGGGAAGGAGAGTGGAGAGGATCGCCGCTGAAGACACGGCAGAGCCGATCCACCACAGACCGGTCGCCGCCATTGCGGGCCAGAGTTCTGATCACGCTGGTGAAGGCGGAGAACGCATCAGCGCCACCATCGTTTTTCGAGCAGTGGGATACCTTCCGCGCGATCACTGCCGGGCGGAGCGCTCGCTCAGCACGGTTGTTGGTCGGCTCGATGCTCGGATCGTCCAGAAACCGCAGCAGGTTGCCCCGGTCGTCATGCCAGCCGAGTTCGTTCTGCAGCCTGTAGTTGTCCGCATCCGCCATCGGACGGTCGCGGAGATGATAGCTCACCTCTCGCTTCAACCGCTCGGCCGCCGCCGCAAAGTCCGACGCCTCTCCTCGGCAATATGCCCCCCACAGTTCCATCGCTTCTCTGAGAAGGCCGCTCAGACGCTTGCCGAAGCTGCGTCCTCTCCCTGTCTTGGTCTTGACCACCTCACTGATCGAGCGCAGCACGTGGGCCAGGCACTTCTGTTGCTTCACCCCGGACAGAGCCTGGGCATCGTAGCTCCGCCCTCGGTCCGTCACCATCACTCCGCCATAGTCCGAGGGAACCACCTGGCGCACCTCATGGTTACGGTGACGAGCGCGAACCTGGTACACCGTGGCTCGGTCCGTCTCGAATGCCATCAGGAATGCGGGCTCGCCGCCCACACGCCATCCCGTGTCGTCGGTGTGGACGAACGGACTGGTGCGCACCGAACCCCGCAGCCTCCGGTAGGCTTCCCCCACCGCACCGTTTGCACGTCGCAGCGCGTCCTGGGTGATCGCCCCCTGGCTCAACTCCACCCCGGTCAGCGCCCTGAGCACGGCGGGAACCTTCCTGACTGGAACGCCAACCGAGTAGTGGAGCACGTGGGCCGCCGCCATCACCCGTCTCCCAACCCGGTGCGCGCTGGCTCCGTACTGGTCCGATGCAACGTCCGGATGCCGACCCCGGACCGGCCTGCCGCACGACAGGCATCGGCATATCTGCACCCGGTACGCCGTGACCTGGGGACGAGGAGCCGGAGGAATGTCAGTCACGTAGGCAACTCCCACTCCCTCATGCTCGAGTCGGCCTCCGCATCCAGGACATGTGTCCCCAGGTACGGTCACCTCTACGATCGGCTCTGTGACCTGATCTGGGGACGGCAGCTTGCGGTAGCTGAACATCCCTTGACCCGGCTTGCGCCCAGGCCGCTTGGGGCTGGAGGTCCGCCTGCCCTTGGAGAACGGAGCCGCCTGGCGCTTTCCGGCTCGCTGGAGTTCTGCGAGTTGCTTGCTCAACCGTTCGTTGGCCGCCGCCAACTGGGCGTTCTGCCCTTGCAACTGGGCAATCTGCCTCTGCAGCCCCTTGACCAGCGTCATCAGCTCGTCGCGTTCACAGGGACGGAAGACTTTGGCCTCACACATAGCCAAAGTCTAAAACATCTCCCATCCACCACCGCAACCCCTCCACGGGCCGCCTAACCCGCTAATCAATTACCACGCGGGAATACGTCCCGGGTCTTCCCTCGATATCCCTCTAGGGCGCATGATGTCTTGACAGTTCCTGGCACACAATAGTATTGTTGTGTGTATGGTACCTCAGTTCAACAGAGACGGACTCCTACCGCAAGGGGTCCACTGGACTGACTGGAGTGAATTGATAGATAGATTTGGGAGCAATCCTTGGAGACTTCGCCTCGCGGCAGGATTCCGGGCTGCGCTGGAGAATTTGGAGAGCGCTGGCTGCCGTACGGTCTATCTCAATGGGAGCTTCGTGACCCGCAAGGCCGTGCCCAATGACTATGATGCGTGTTGGGAAGAGAGGGGCGTCGATCCGACGGCTCTCGACCCCGTGTTGCTAACCTTCGATCCAGGGCGGGCTTTGCAGAAGGCCAAATACCTCGGGGAGCTGTTTCCCGCCTCAATCATTGCGGACACTGATGGTCTCTCGTTTCTGGAGTTCTTCCAGACCGATAAGGAAACAGGAAGGCCCAAAGGAATCGTCGCCATAGATCTGGGAGGTCTCTGATGATCAAGAACGAACGGCAATACCGCATTACGAAGAATCAAGCGGAGCGGTTCTTGGATACCCTGGAGAACCTCAAGCGGCGCTCCAAGGAGCCGCCTGAAGGGCCACACCCCCTTATCGCCCAGGCGCAGGAAGACGCCGTGAGGAGTCAACTTGCGGACCTTAAGAAACAATTGCGCGAGTATGAGTCCTTGAAGGCCGGCAATTTTGAGATTGAGGACCTGAGCATGGTCTCCGAATTGCCGACCACTCTGATCAAAGCACGTATCTCTCAGGGCTTGAGCCAGAAAGACTTGGCGGAGCGGCTCCGGCTCAAGGAGCAGCAGATACAGAGGTATGAGGCTACTGACTACGCAACAGCAAGCCTAGCGCGGATCAGAGAGGTAGTTGAGGCATTGGGCGTAGCCACCAGCAATCCCGCTCCAAACTAAAGGTTAATTCCCTCGTAAAAACCCGTTTTGAGGAAGTTCCAGCGATTTAGCACATCTGAGCGCTACCGTATGTTGGGTAGTTTACGGAATAGAGACTGTATATTGTACTCAGGCGTGGGTACGGTTGTTCTAATTCGGCCTGCACAGACTTTTTACGAGAGAATCAAGGTTGACGAATTCCACAGTAGGAGTCCACACGGTGACAACTCAACACCCCACATACCTGCCGCAGGGCGTGAACTATCTCGGCTTTCTGTCGCAGCAGCTGGGGGACCTAGCCGGGAAGACGACGCTGGCCCACGAACTGATTCAAAACGCCGATGATGCGAAAGACGATGATGGAGGGCTCAGCGCCACAAGAATCACCTTCGACGTTACTGACTCGGCCCTAGTCGTCAGCAATGACGCAGTCTTTAGGGAGATTGACTTCGAACGGATCAGGGACGTAGCCAGTGGCTCGAAGCGTGCCGAGTCAGGAGAACGCACCACGGGTGCGTTCGGCGTTGGGTTCATTTCGGTTTACCAAGTTACGGACAGCCCGGAGATCCATTCTGCCGGTAGAACCTGGATACTGAGGCCGGACAGTCCAGAAGACAGAAGGATTGAGGAATGGAAGGCCCCCTCAATTACCAAGGACAAGGGCACGTTGTTCAGGCTTCCGTGGGCCTTCAAAGAGTCCGGCGTGCGAAGGGCGCTGAAGGCGCCAACTGTGGATACGACGTTCATAGAGTTGCTCGTCGATGAACTCAAGGAATCCCTGCCCATAGCGATCCTCTTCCTGAAGAAGCTTGAGAGAATCGAGTTGCTTCGCAATGGTGAGCGAGTTGGCGTTGTCACGAGGAGGGTTAGCGGCAACACAGTCCAAGTCGACCAGGACGGCGACGTTAGGTGCTGGCGTGTCCTGGAGGCGAACTTCTCAGACAATGGCATGAAGCTGAAAGCTCGATTCACTGACAGCATTGATCAAGGACGTTCGGACCTCGTCCGAGTGGCGGTCCCAGACTCGTTCATCGACGATGGATTGCTGTTCGCGACTCTGCCCACCGAGCAGTCGACTGGGCTGCCATTCCATATTGACGCCGACTTCTACCCCGCGGCTGACAGAAAGTCAATCGCATTCGGAGATACACACGACCCAAGGTCCGAGTGGAACCGAGCTGCGATACGTGCCGCCGCATCGGCGGTCCATGCAAACCTGATTCCCTTGCGGGACATGTACAGCCATGATGCCCCAACGCTATGGGCCTTTCTGTCATGCATTCAAGAGGCACACCAAGGAGCCAAAGACAACACTCGCCTTCCGCTCGGTGAGTTCTGGGAATCGCTTTTGCCGTCTTTGGCAGAGGCTCAGATCGTGTACACGGAATCCGGCAAGTGGCTCGTGCCGAGGTTCACCAGAATTCCCACGGGGCCACAGGAAGAGGATGCGGCCCACGCATTCCAAGAGATCGGGATCGAGATAGTCCATCGCGACCTATGGACCAGCCGTAATCTACTGACTCGTAGTGATGTCGGTGTAGGCCGTGTAAGCGCTTCTGACTTGCATCATCACCTTGAGTTGAGGGGCTACGCTAATGGACCGGTGTCTTCTCTTCCCGTGGAGTCTGTTCCTCTAGATGTTCTCTGGCGAGGAATAGAAGGCGTCCTAGCAAAAGAACAAGGACGCTTGAAGGAGACCGCCTATGACTTGCTAGGAGCTTGCGCGCTCGCTCCAGGACTTGATGGCCGCCTCTGGCCTTGCGACTCCGCCTTTCGATCTGACGAACGCACTCGCAAGCAATTCGCCCCCCTGATTCCGAACGATGAGATATTCCTTGCTCGCGAGAGTATCCCGCTTTTGGAACAGCTCTGCCCTGAATTCACTGTTGAAGATGCAATCGAGGTGCTGGCGTCATTGGATGCGGGACAGTTGGCGGAAATGCGAAGGGGTGGAGACTTCAACCCAGTGGCTGTGCTCCAGTGGTTCGAGGAACACAGGTCCGAGCTGACCGCTGACCTGCGTGCGCAACTTGCCAGCCTTCCAATATTCCCGTCAGCGACGAATCTTCGTCCTTTGCAGGAGTTATGGCTCCCCGGCGGGTTCGAGGACTCGTTGGGTGTGGCTGGCATCTTGGATTCGAATATACCGGACAGCCTCGCCAGCTTCCTCCGGAGCCTCGGGGTTAGGCAGCTTACCTTTGAGGACTATGCCAAGCTCTACGTTCCAGATGCCTTCGCAAAAGACAGCACAGTTGATACTGACACCCAGCGGAAGCTCCTTGCCACTTTGGCGAGGCACATTGGGGAAATAAAGGACAGCGATGAGGTGAAGAGAACTCTGTCCCTGGCGTGGATCGTGGACTGTGATGACGGCAGGTTCAGGCAGCCAGGTACAGCCTACTTCCGCACCAGCGAGGTCTTCGGGGTCCTCGGAAATCAAGCGGCCTACGCACTCGTCCCTGAAAATTCGGCACTGAGACGGGACCTGTACGAGTGGCTAGGAGTCCAGTCTAGACCTCGCATCACGGACATGCTGCGGATTGTCGACCAGGCGACAACTACCGAGCCAACCAGCAGGACGAAGTCGATAGTGGTAAAGATGCTGGAAGCCCTCGGCGTACGGTGGCCGGAGTTCAGCGCCTCCGGTGAATCAAGTTGTCTGCCACTCAAGACCAAGGCTTGGCTGCCGGGAGAGGGCGATACAAGCAGGTGGTACAGACCGGATGAGTTGTACGCGGCGTACAGCAAGAACCTCTTCGCCTCTCAGGCTAGGTTCCTGGATGCGTCGGTTCGGATCCAGCAGAACATCAGTGGGTTCCTGGCATGGCTGGGAGTGAATCCCAGTCCTAGACCTCTCCAGGTCGTCCGGCACCTGCTCAGATGCTCGGAGGCGAGTGTGGAACCCCCGGGGGGCATTTACGACTGGTTGAACGACAACGCGAAGCCGAGCGATCTGCGGGAGATGCGGGACGCAGCATGTCTCAGGGTTCAGAACAGATACCTTCGACCCGACCAAGTCTTCTGGGGCAGCCATCCATTCGGAAGTTACCGAGCGCAACTTGGCCCTGAACTCGTGAGATACCAGAGCCTGCTGGAAGGACTTGGTGTCCGCGAGAAGCCCGACTTCAATGATGCGATCAAGGTTCTGAAGGACATCTCTAAGGAGGCCGGGAGCGGTGTACTCGAAGCGAATGACGAGAATGTCGTAATCCAATGCTGGTTCATGCTGTCTGACGCGTTGGAGACGGAACACTTGGACGCAGAATCGCTGAGCAATGTATTGCGGGATGTTCCGTGTGTACCGACGAAGCAGAGCCGTTTACACCGTCCGACATGGATGTTCTTCGAAGACCGGCCAGGGCTTGCGGACAAGTTCCCTGGGACACTTGATCAAAACTGCATCCGTCGCACCGAGCGAGCCTGGGTGGCGATGAGGGCTGCCGGGGTTAGGTTGGTTTCTGAAGTCGTCCGAGGCTATGTCGCGGAATTTGAGAATCCTCGTGAAGGTAGCGGAGTTACTGAGCGGGTCTCGGGTCGTGCCGACCTGATAAAGACAATACTGGACGGAGCAACCGTTACAGCACACGAGGAATGCCATACTTCCACCTTAGACGGCATACGCTTCATCCAAGTGGACCAGCTAACGGTGCGATGGAGACTCCGGGCATTCAATAAACAATGGCCAGACACATCTCCTGAATCGACAGCCGCCCACTGGGACAGCGAAGAGCAGGTTGTCTTCTTCGCGAATCGCGAGGATGGCACTACTCCATGGTCCGCCATCGCCCGAGAGTTGACCCTTGCGTTGGCCCCCAGCGAGAATCCCGCCTCAATTGCGCCCGGACTGAAGAGCGTACTTGAAGCAGGTTCGGCCGGTGATGCCGAGGCACAACTGAGCGAACTCGGCATCGCATCCGTTCACGTATTCCATGGAGGCCCGGCCGAGGGATCGGTTGTCGATTCGCTGGGTGGTGTCGAATACGGGATCAACGGTGGGGGCCAACTGGGAAACGGCATGCCGAACATCCCTGGAGGTCCTCAAATGCCCGGTGGATCTGGCGATCCTGGAGACTGGTTCGCCCAGCACCTCCACGATGTCCAGACCACAACGCCGTCATCCGGTCCCGACAACCCGATCACGCCGCCTCCGGGAGGCCCCAATACAACACAGTCGGCCAGGGATTATACGGCCAGATCCGGCAGAGTGGGGAGGAATGAACCCCATGAATTGAGATTGGTGGCAACGTATGAACTTGGACCAGAGGGACAGGCGCTCGAAGATGAGTTCAGGAGCATGGTGGAGGGAGACTACGGGAAGCGCTGCCAAATTTGCACCAGGACGTTCGTTAGAGCCGGAGGGGGATGGCTGGTGAACGTGGTCCACGTAGTACCTCCGAGGGAGGGCTATCCCACGAACCACTTCGGCGACCTGCTTGGACTGTGTGGCTGGCACTTCAACTTACTGCGATACGGTGAATGGGCTCTGCTGGACCCCGACACCGACCGACCATTCGAGGACATGGACGGAACACGAGGCTGGGAGAGGATGCGGACCTTCATATTGAATCGCGCGCCGGAAACAGACGACCTGGGCAATCAGCTTGTCGGGTTGCCCGTACGGTTCACAAACGTCTACCTGGAGGGGCAATCCGAGCCAACTTCAATCACTGAGCACATCAGGTACAGCATCCCGCACTGGGAATTCCTGTGCAGACTCCTCAGAGTATAGGCAGCGTGTCATGAGTGCGGTTCAACCAGACATGAAGGTGAGGTACAAATCTGATCCGGCCACCGCCGGCTGGGTGATAGCCGTCGCAGGCGAGACAGCCCGAGTGTTCATAGATGGGTCCGCGAAGCTCGTGCCCACAGAAGAACTCGAGCCTGTCCCGGGGGTCACCGAAGTGAGTCCGGAGAGCCTCAGGGTGGCGTTGACACAGCGCAGGCTCGAACATCCGGCCACAGACCAGCTTCTGTCATACAGGGCATCCAGGACCAGGTTGCTATACCACCAGTTCCTGCCTGTGAAGAAGATGCTGGAATCGCCGGATCAGCGCCTCCTCATCGCTGACGAGGTGGGCACAGGCAAGACTATCGAGGCTGGCCTAATCTGGTCTGAGTTGGAGTCGCGGTCGGCGCGTGGGCTAGAGAACGTGTGGATTGTCTGTCCGAAGTCCCTGATAGGGAAGTGGCGGGAAGAGATGCTCCAGCGGTTCGACCTGCGGCTAGAGGTGCTGTCCTCCGAAAACATCCGGCAGGCACTTGTGTCCTTGGATCGGGACGGAGTTCTGCCCCCCAGGTTTGCGAGGGCAGTGGTCAACTTGGAGCTGATTCGCATGGAGGATCACATGGTCCGCCTCGTCCAGTCACCCATAGCGTGGGATTTGGCCATCTTCGATGAGGCCCACCATCTGCGTAACGCGGACACTCTGTCGCACATGGTGGCGCAGTTCATTTGTGAGCGTTCGAGGGCAGCGGTGTTTCTGACCGCCACACCCCTCCAGACCCACCTGCGGGATATCGTTCACCTGATGGAGGTCCTGGGCGTGGATGTGGCCGAGGACCCTGCGCTCTTGGAGGAACAACTTCACTGGGACATGCAACTGAATGACTGGATTGGCCTAGTGAGAAGAAGACCGCCGGGATGGAGGCACGAGGCCGAGCATGCGATTCAGAGGCTTGAAACGTCCGGAGGTCACTCACGCCCGGGTTGGAGTAGATTCCGACATCTTGTAGCCGGGTCGGACCTGGAGGACATGCGGCAGCGGACAGTCGTTGTCGACTCGGCACGAGACCTTCAGGCGTTGAGTCCTTATATGACGCGGACGCTTCGATCCGAGGTCGATGAGCATCGGCCCACAAGGGAAGTCGCAACAAGGATAGTGAAGTTCACCACCGAAGAGGAAGTGTTCTACAAAGAGGTGTATCGGATCTGCCTGGAGCGTGCGCTTGCTCAGGGGACGCCACCCGGATTCGCCACCCAGATGCCCGAGCGAAGGACGGCCAGCTGTGTCCCGGCGGTGGCGTCGGAGATACTGAGGTACGCGAGCGAGGATGAGGACGACGAGCACGAGGCCCGCTTCACCGCCTCAGAGATCAGGGCACTGGAACCGATCGCTCGTGCAACCCTGCAGACCCGGGACCGGAAACTCCAGGCTCTCATGGAGATGCTCGAACAGGCCTTTGAAGAGGTCGACACCGACCGGGTCATGATTTTCTCAACGTTCAGGGGCACCCTCAGATACCTCGCTGACAAGCTCAGGGAGAGCGGCTACTCGCTAGAGCTTATGTACGGTCCTACCCCCGCAAGGGATGAGGACTGCCGACGAGGGGAGAAGAGCAGAGAGCGGATCGCAAAAGAGTTCAGGCGCGGCGAATTCCAGATTCTCCTTGCCAGCGAAGTCGCTGGAGAGGGGCTTGACTTCGAGCACTGCCACGTACTCATCAACTACGACCTCCCATGGAACCCGATGCGTGTCGAACAGCGAATAGGGCGATGTGACCGCATCGGGCAGTCTTCGGACAAGGTCCACGTTCGTAGCCTTGCCAGCGAGGGAACAATCGAGTCAAGGATTCTGTCCAGGCTATACGAAAGGCTTGGCATTTTTGAACGCGCCTTGGGTGAGCTGGAGGTGGTACTTGGTGAAACCATCGCCGCCTTCGAACGGGACCTGTTCAGGCGAGGTCTGACTCCCCTTGAGCAAGAGGAGCGGCTAGAGCGGGCTGCGCAGGCGATAGAAAACAATCAGCAACACCGAGAACTGATAAGCACAGCGGGCGTCATCTCCGAGCAAGGTCGACATCTCATTGAGTCCGATCAGCAGGAAATCAGAGAAGCCGAGTCCAGATTCCTGTCCCCTGTCGAACTAGCCGCATTTGTAGTATCCGTTCTCGCGCGGAACCTGCCGAACAGCATAGTTCCGACGACAGTTGACGGTCAGTTTGATGTGATTAGTAGTCAGGGGCTACGCGATGCATTACAGGGACTGCTAACTTCGTACCCTGCTACGCACCACGCGCGAATCGAGATAGTACGGTTCCGCAATAGAATGGACCAGCAGAGAAGATTGAGGGTTTCGTTTGCCGCAGAGAGCGAAGAAGTCGAGTTCGTCCATACCAGGCACCCACTGATGCTGTTGGCAAGACACCTTGAGAGGAGGCAGCGGTCCGATATCCCGTGGTGTATGGGCGTGGTCCCAACAGACATGCTGTCAAGGCCCACGACGATAGTCTGGGCAATCGGCTCGCTGGACGGGTATTCTACCAGGGCAGAGTTGCTGTGCGCCGCTTTAGACAGTGCCACAGGTGATGTTGGTCCGGTAACGATTGAGCGGGCGCAGCAACTTCTCCTGACGATGTCTGCACTCGAAAATGGCACGTCGCCCGGCAGTTTTGATGTGGAAGATCTCAAGACAATGGCAGAACAGTTTCTGTTGTCGGAGTTTAGAGGCATCGCCTCCGTATTTGGTGAGCGCGACAGATTGCTGACCGAGAAAGCGGAAAGCGCAGTTCGCTCTCATGCTAGGCGGCAACTCAATAGGAACGAGCGTCAGCTTGCAAGGGACGACCTGAATGTCAACCTAAGGAACATGTATCTCGGATGGAACCGCAGAATCGAGGGTGAGACCGAGGCCAGGCTGGCTGAGATCAGTCGCAAGAGTGGGGTCCGATCATCTCTCGAAATCATCGGAATGGCTGCCTTGGTTCCTCAGGTGGGATCGGGAGCCTAAATATGTGCGGCAGGAGGGGAGAGGCGTGCAGGATGCCAACAGAATAAGAATCATCTCCGAGGCACTCGATTGGGCGAACGAGATGAATCCTCAGGACACGGACGGAACGTGGCTTGAGGACCTGACGGTTCAAGTAGGTCCCTATATCAAAGAGTGGGACATCGACCGTTGCTACCCCTGGTCAGAATGGCCGGAGCGAGAAGACCACTACCCAAATAGCACTAAGCAGGATGTGGGAATTGACGCGGTCGCGACCCGCAGCGGCGACGGCGAGTACGTTGCCATCCAATGCAAGTCCCGACAGCTTAACACTGATGGTCAGGGCGACCCCATTCGCAAGACCGAAGTCGACAAGTTCGCGAACACATCCTCAGGCTCATTCTGGGCGGAACGCTGGGTAGTGACCAACGGAGACAATCCCCTAAGCGACAACATATTGCAAGCTGTTTCAGCTGACGAGAAGCCAATCAAGCTGGTGAACCTCACCAATGACCTGCGGCAAGCGCAAACGACACCACTCGAAGCAGAGTGTCCGCACTGCGCACCCAACCCGAATGGCGAACAACGGCGGCAAACCAAGTCGTGCATGCAAGCCGAGGCCATCGCCGAGAGCGTGCGCATCCTGAGGGAATACGCGCGGTCAGAGAGCGGTGGATCGCCCGTCGGTGAGGCTCGCGGCAAGATCATCCTGCCCTGCGGAACTGGCAAGACCCGTATCTCTCTGCGCATCATCGAGGAATTGACGCAGCCGGGGGAGTTGTCCGTCGTCCTTTGTCCCTCCATCGCGCTGGTGGCGCAAATCAGGCGTGAATATCTCCAGCACACAAACACCCGGCTGCGAGCTCTTGCTGTGTGCTCCGACGCAACAGCGGGCTATGACCCCAAGAAGGAAGGGACTCGCGACACAACCTCCGACCCGACTCTGGACAACGGTAATGTTAGCGCCTCTGTAGTCAAGGGAAAGGTCACCACGGACCCTTCGGAAATCGCTCAGTGGATACGAGATGGCGAGAACGCCATGCGTATCAACGTCATCTTCGGCACCTACCAAAGCGGCCGTCCTATCGCCGATGCCCTGAAACAGGCCGGGGTTACAGTCCGTGTGCTGGTTGCCGACGAGGCTCACCGAACCGCCGGCCTGCGCCGGAAGAAGACCGCCAAGAGTGTTCTGCTCTCCCCTGACGAGCAACGCGTCCGCGACTTCACACTCTGTCACGACAACGACGCGATGCCGGCAATCTACCGCGTCTACCAGACCGCCACACCGCGGGTCTATGAAAACGCCACGCCCAGACTAGACCGCAACAGCGACTGGGTTGTCCGGTCCATGAGCGACGAAGAGGTCTTCGGAGTGGAGCTTTATCGTAAGAGCTACGTGGAGGCCGTCAAGAACGGCTGGCTCGCAGACTACCGCATCATCGCCGTGGGCGTCAACGGAGCCGATGTCTACGACGTCGCATACAGGCTTGCGCAAGATACCGAGAGCAAGGGGCGCAACCGTCTCACCACTCCCCACTTCCTACGCGGCCTAGCCTTTGCCCTAGCTATGGGCGGCGCCACACAGAGTGAGCACATAGGGAACGTTCCCATCAAATCGTGCATCGCCTTCATGAATACCGTGGACAAGTCCAAGAACATGGCGAAGGACCTCCAGCAACCCTTCGTGAGAGAGTGGCTTCAGCAATGGCTCGCCGATTACAGCAACGGTCAAGAGGCCGCCGCCTATTCCCTAGAGCACTTGGATGCTACCAGCAACGTCTCCCAACGGGAGAACGGTAAGCTCCACTTAGCGGCGGCTACCAAGGAGCAACCCTATGGCATCGTCAACGTGGGCATTTTCGGCGAGGGCACCGATTCTCCCTCCCTCAGCGCTGTAGCCTTCTTAGAGCCCCGAAAGAGCCCCATAGACGTTATCCAAGCCGTCGGTCGCGCAATGCGTACTGCCGAGGGCAAAGAGACGGGCTACATCATTTGCCCAATCGTCTTTCCACCCAACGCCGACGCCGAAACGTGGCTCAGCAACAGCTCCCCCGAGGAGGGGTGGCAGGAGTTGGGCCAGATTCTCCTGGCTCTGCGCGCCCACGACCAGCGCATCGAAGAAAACCTATCCGGGTTGTTGCAGTTGTACCTTCCCAAGGCCCCCGAAAAGGTCCATACATTCATCGGCATCGCGAGGGGTGAAAGTAGACGAATCCAATACTGGCTGCACGAAGGCGCACCGGGGGATGCTCAACAGGATATGGAGAGGGTTCTAAAAGGCGCGAGCCCGCGCACCAACAGGTTCGTCCCTCTGCCAGAATCGACGGCATTCGACTCGTCATTGCCGGAAGTCATCGAACCAGGGGCCGTGAAGGGTATTGGCGAAGGACAAGCCCAGTATCTTGCAGGGACACCCACGTTGGTATTCACGGGAAAGGTGAACGACGACGGCAGCTTAGACATGCGCACGGACACTGTCGTCAGAGACAAACCGGATGCCGACGGTAATCCCGGCCCGTTGAATATCAGGAGGACCAAGTCCAGGGCCAAGAACATGATCAACAACGGCGAGGGTAATCCAGTGCCGTCTTTGGCGGAGAAGAAAAGGAAGCAAGATAAGGGCGAGCAGAAGGTCATAGAACGACAGATGAGGCTACTCCATGAGATGCAGGAGTTCGGTGAGGCCATCCGCATGAACCTGCTGGAGAAGTCCGGCCTCTCTGACGACCGCGTTCTCCGAGACCTAAACATCCTTGAGGAGAGTGTAAAGGAGGCTGCACACCATCTGACGGCCGACGAGTTACGCCCCGCCCTCGACCGCCACTTTGGGCTGGACAACCTGAGGGAGAGCGACCTCAACAAGCAGGCCGACGGATGCACCATCGCGGCACTACTGATGATGAACGCCGCTATGCTCCACCAGCGCATCGCCAACGGCCGCTGGCTCTCAGGCGTGAGTGACTTGGCGGCGGTCAAGAACGACGTGAATGTGGTGCGCCGGATCAGCCGGGAATGGGACCGGGTCATGCGACACGACTTCCGACCCGTACTCGAACCGGCGGTTGAAGCCATCCAAGCAATTGAGGACACTGGCAAACTGGCTGGGCTGGAGCGTGCCTTGCGCCACATTGCAGCCGAGGCCGAGCGCATCGCCGAGACCTATGCCGACATGGGCGCAGACCACGCCGGACCTTTGTTCAACCGAGTTATGGGCAATCAGGCCAGTGATGGCGCCTTCTTCACCCGCCCCGTGGCTGCCTCTATTGCTGCGCGCCTTACGCTCGATGCGTGCGGAGACGTGGACTGGACCGATCCCTCCGTGTGGAAAGAGCACAAGATTGTGGACCTAGCCTGTGGCAGCGGGACCCTCTTGGCCGCAATTCTCACAGATATGAAGCACCGCGCCAGGGAGCAGGGAGCTGACGAGACCCAACTGGCTGGATATCAGAAGCTGGCCGTGGAGGAGACCATCAAGGGACTGGATATTAATCCCGTGTCGCTGCAACTGGCCGCATCACAGCTGACTGCCGGCAACCACAACATCAGCTATCGGCAGATGGGCCTGCACCTCATGCCCTACGGCCCGCATCAAGGCGACCCCGGGCGGGTCTCCGTAGGCACACTTGAGCTCTTGGGACAAAGGGCCATTGTGGACAGGCCGGGCGACCTGGGCCTGGAGGATGACCGTATAGCGTCCCAAGCCACATGGCAACTGTCCGATGACACTGAATTAGAGGACGCTGTGTCCGCCGTCAAGGAAGCCCGAATCATCATCATGAACCCGCCCTTCACCAACCGGGCCAAGATGGGCGAGAAGTTTCCGAAGGAGATACAGCAGAAGATGCGCTCCAGGGTAGACGCTATGGAGGGATTACTGGTGGGAGCGGACCCTAGCCTGATGGAATTCTCAGACAAGAATTCTATCGGGCCGCTTTTCGTGGCCCTAGCGGACCACGTGCAAAAGCGGCCCGATGGGGTAGTGTCGATGATCAACCCGACCATCGCTCTGTCATCCACGTCGGGGCTGAAGGAACGCCAGGTGCTTGGGGAACGCTTCCACATCCACACTGTGGTCACCTGTCACCAGCCTCGAAATATCAACATGAGCCAGAACACGAACATCAACGAGAGCATCGTTGTCATGCGCCGCCACCCCGATGGCCCCAAGCCACCCACCCGCTTTGTTCATCTGGATAGGATGCCAGCCGACGAAAGCGAGGTTGAGGACCTGCATCGCTGCCTTCTGGAATGCTCCCTCGGCCAAATTCCGAACGGATGGGGAGAGGTATCACACTGGCCTGCTGACCGAATGGCGGAGGGAGACTGGACGCCGGCGATATGGCGTTCACCGAGATTAGCGAAAGCAGGCGCGGAATTTGCGCACGATCCCACCCTACAACCCCTTGGGTCAATACCAGGTTGCGTCGCTCACGACGGGAGCCGAAGAGTACGTGAGAACTTTGACAGGTCAGATCAGTACAACAAAGAAAGCATACCTATACTGGAATCGAAAGGCGCTGAAGGTCAAAAGACGATCAGATCTACGCCTGACGGACATTGGGTCTTTAAGAAGGGACGAGAACAGCAGGCAAGACATTATCTCGAGTGGTCATCGCACCTTCTGGTAACTGCCGGGCAACGCAACAGTACGGCACGTTTGACTGCGACCGCAAGCGAATCCAAGTACCTTGGGCATACTTGATTCCCTCGTAACAAGGGCCTTTCGGGTTGGTTCTGCGGCGTGAGGGCGGTTAGGCGAGGGATTTGGTTTTGTTCCGGTCGGGGCTTGTGTTGCGGCCGATGAGGTAGTTGTGGTGCGCCATACCCCGTCCTGGTAGGCATCAGCGGGCTCGCAACGGCTCCTGTAGCCTCATGCAGCGGTGGGATCGGGCGCCAAGGCAGCCGGTGGGACCAACATCTCGTCCATCTCGGTCAGCCGTGCCCGGACCATTCGCTTGATGTTACACGCCAGGGCCTTGAGGTAGACGGCGAGCCGGACCCTCTCTCCTCCACGTACTCGTAGGCGGCCAAGACCATGGCGCCGTTTCAACTCTGAGTTCGTACCCTCTATCCCCGCACGCAACCCGTACCGTTTACGCCATTGTCCATCCGACTCGGCCCGCCGCCTACGTCCGATGTTCACCCTGGCGAGGTCCGCACTCAGCACGTAGGCTCCACTCGGCGACCACTCTCCCCCGAGCTCAGGGCGACGACGCCACCTCACAGGACACCGGGAACGCAGCGAACAGGGCTCACACACCTCCCGGGCGAAGTGCATCTCCACTCGCTCGGGAGCCTCTTCATCCTCGTACTCGGACACGGCCTCATGTCCCGCAGGACACACCGCAGCCCTCCTTGCCGTAACGTCGATGTCAAAGTCAGCAGCCGTCAGCCTGACCAGCCCATCATTCTCATCGGCCTCCGCTGGCGCCCGGCCCCCGACAGGGCTCACCAACTCCGTCCCCCTGCGCTCCGCCTCCCATCCGTTCCGGCCAGAACCATACGACGTGTCGCACCACAGCTCCGAAGGGCCTATCCCTCGCTCTCTCAACTCATCGATCACCCCCACCGTCACACCGGCGTCGCCATCGCTCGATGGCGTGACCTCCACGTGGGTGATCATCTGCACGGCGTTCCCCTCTTCGCACGTCTCAGACACCTGCACCTCGTACCCCTTCCCCTTGTGTCCGCTGTAGGTCACCGCCGGGTCGTGCGGCGTCTGCATAGAGCTCGACCGCACCTCCTTCGCCTCCTTCAGCGCGATCGGCACCTTCCCCTCTGCCGCATCGTCGTCATCGGCGCTGGGACGACCGTCCCTGTGACGGCCCACGCGGCACTGCTCATGCAAAAGCCTCTCCAACAGACCGTACTCCTCCATATCCGCCACCGCCGTCCCGCGGAACCTATCCACCAGCCGGTACACGTCTCGCGCACACACCGACAGCCGGCGACGCCCCTCACCTGAACGTGCGTCCTCGTACCTCGATGCTTCTCCGGTCTCCTTCAGGTACCGCTGTGCCAGACCATCCCCAATCCCTTCTCCCAGACCGGGGTGCTCACGGCTCACCGCCAGCAGGAACACCCGGACCGTCTCGCAGAACAGACCCAACCGCGTCAACACCGCGATATTGCTCATGACATGCGTCGAGTCCAGGCGCTGCTTGCCTGTCCGCAGTCCCAGGGCCTCTATCATCCGGTCCGTCGTCTCACAGAAGGCCAATCGCCCGCCGTCGTGCTCCATCAACCGCACACGAAAGTTGTGCAGCGTCTTCTGGGCAAGGTGCGCCTCCTCCATCTCCAGCCGCAGCGCGTGGTGCCACAGCAGATTGAACTCCAACTCTTCCAACGCCTCCATGTCCGTCAGATCGAACATCTCCTTGAGCACCAGCACTCCCAGCACCGTCTGCACGGCGCGATTGGGCCTGCCCATGTCCGGGCTGTACAGCGGAGCGAACCGCTCCTCCTCTATCAGAACCAGAGCCTCGTTCCGGAATACCTCCGCCCAGCTCCTACGCATCAGCTTCGCCTTCCTCGGTGTGATCAGAAACTCCGACTGCCACAGGCTCTCCTGCGGTTCCCGGGCTTGAAACATCGTCCACCTACTCCTCAGCGTTCACTCCTCCACTCTCTCCGATCCTATTATCCCTCACTTCCCAATACCCTCGCCCATGACTTTTTACGAGTGAATCAGACTTGGTTTCCCGTGGTCGGCTTGTCGCCCGACGAAGCGAAGGCTATCGCCGTCTTTACCAACTCGACACCAGGACGGCTTCAAGTTATGCGTGATCCAGGTAAGACGCTGGAGTTTCCAAGCTACTCACCAGGGGCAACAAACAACCTCAGGGTACCCGACATCAAGGATGACCGTATCCGTCAGACTCTAGCCGAGTACTGGGAGCTCACGAAGGACATGGAAGTTCCACAGTTCCGCGACGGTGAATGCGAGGTGCGCCGCCTCTGGGACGAGGCCGTCGCCGACGCAATGGGCTGGAACCCTGAGGAACTGGCTCGCCTGCGCAACCTGCTCCACAACGAACCCCACGTCCGGGGCCTCGGCTACAACCAGTATGCAGACGAGATAGAGGACATCGAGGATATGGAAACTGATTCTGATGGCGAGGATACCGAAGATGAAGACTGAATCTGTCCGGGTCTTCGGCTCCTGTTTGGACGATGGTACATCGAGCCTTTCCCGGGCAGTGGCTGTGATTTGCAACATAGAGGGTACGAAGGGAGTGTGATGAAGCCTCATCGGGTTCCCTATGTTGCCATATACCGCGGATCCGTGGTTCCCCCCGAGGACGGCATGATGACCGAAATTAACGATGTCCGGTTGAGAGTAGAGAATGGCCCCTTTTCATTCTCTTACTCGGTACCGATAGTAACCATCCGTCCAAGCCAGGCGTTGATGACCCTTGGCGAGAGAAGTGTCAGCGTACCTCAAGGCCCCTGCATTCTTGTCGAGATTGAGGCAGACCCTACGGTTGAATCTGAACGACAGCGCGTTGCTCTGAGGGTTGTTGTCAAGGGCGGAGTGATATTAGGCCACGGGGTGTCGACGCTCAGCGATTATGTCCGCCTAAGTGTCAAGCGAAAATGTCCTCTGGGTGGATTGCCATGCTAGCAGATCACGATACTTTCGACGTTGCGCGGGGGCGTGACATGGGTGGGCTTTCGGCGTTGATGTACTTCCTCACGGTGTCCCTGTGTATGCCGAGTTCCCGAGCGATCCCACGGATGGATAGTCCCTTGCGCTTCGCCTTACGCACCGCCTTCCATCTCGCCGTCTGAAGTGGGGTGGGCTTTCTGGACCGCGGAGTCACAGTCTTGCGAACTCTCACGGCGCCGTTGCGGCCGGCATCGTCGTGGAGGTCGTCGGCCTGGAGCACTGTGCCCATCATCGCCACCTCGTCCTCCAGTCTTGTGCTGACGCCGTTGGTGTGGCGGTTGGGAGCAGTCGTGTGTACGGACCTCGTGCCGAAGCTGCGCAGGATACCTGGACGTGGCGGCGCTTCCTGGGAGGCGACGGTACGCCCTTCGTGTTGCACTGACAGTCGACCGTCCAGCCCCTCGAGCACATCCACCACCGACCCGGCATAGCTCGGCCGAGCACTATCGGGAAGCAGCTGCAGGGTGCGCCACCGGTACTTCACCGTGTTGTCCCGGCCGACCCTGCGCCTGTACTTCAGGCAAAGGACTGTGTCCAGGCGCATCCCCGGGGCCAGGACCCGATACGCGGTCTCCGCGTGCTGCGACGGCACACCAAAGCGTTCATTGAAGCGGGGAAGGAAGTCGTCGAGCACGCGGTTGGCGTCATCGATGGTGGTCGCGCCTGCGAGTCTCAGCTCCGTGACCAGCCTATCCTGGAGCGTGCCCGCGGCACGTTCCACGCGGCCTTTGGCTTGTGGAGACCGTGCGAATATCAGCTGCACGCCAAGCTCATCCATTGCGCGGGAGAACTGGGTGGGAGCGGCGGCGATCTCCGACGGCGGCGTGTGTTTGAAGACGCCATGGCGGTCTGAATAGAGTGCGAGCGGTATGCCGCCGCTCCGTATCAGATCCCGCATCAGCAGTAAGTAGCTGCGGGTGTTCTCCTGCTCGCAGAACAGGGCATTGACGACACAACCCGTAGCGTCGTCGACCGCCAGCAGCAATGTGAACTGGGGCCCATCCTCACCCAGCCATCTGTGGTAGCTGCCGTCAATCTGTATCAGCATTCCCTCGCGGGCCATCCGCTGCCGCCGAACACGATGCTTCGGCGGCCTGCGACGGCGAGGACTGCTCACACCGGCGTCAGTCAGTATCTTGCGCAACGTGTTACGACCGATGTCTATGCCCTCTCGCTCCCTCAGCAACTCGCTCAGGTGCGTGTGGTTGACTCCCGCGTATCGGGTCCGCGCCAGGACCACCACGTCGGTCGCCAACGGGTCCGGTGTAGCGTTGGCCGGTCTGCGACCTCGATTGCCGTGAGCGAGTGCGGCTGCGCCGTCCCTTCTGTAGGCCGCCAGAATACGCCTGGTGTGGCGCGCGCTCACTCCCATCAAAGTCGCTGCCTGCTCCGTGGTCATATGGTCCGTCATCAAACTGTTGAGAACCTGAAGCCTCGTCTGCTCTTTCTGCGTCAATGTCACATTCTCCATGATGTGGACATTTTCGCTTGACAGTTAGCGAGGACGGAATCGCTGAGCAACAACACACGGGGCGGAGCAAAAGTGTACCGGTGGGGCGTCAGTGTTCAGCGAGAATGTCCGCCTGCGGTGGGTGTCGTCGGGAGCCCTTAGTGGCAGCGAGGCCGGTGGAGTCTAGACGTCGGGGAGATCGGCTGCGGGGCGCAGGGCGGCGGCCTGCCTGCTCTGCTTGAGGCGGTAGCTCTCCCCGTTCATCTCCAGGATGTGAACGCGGTGGGTGAGCCGGTTCAGCAGGGCGCCGGTCAGCCTCTCCGAGCCGAAGACCTCCGTCCACTCGTCGAACGGCAGGTTGGTGGTGACCAGGACGGACCCTCTCTCGTAGCGCTGGCTGAAGACCTCGAAGAGGAGCTCAGCCCCTGTCTTGGAGAGCGGGACGAAACCCAGCTCATCGATGATCAGCAGCTTGAGCCGGGCGAGTCTCTTCTGGAGGTTGAGCAGCCGCCGCTCGTCCCTGGCCTCGATCAGCTCGTGTACCAGGGAGGCGGCGGTGGTGAAGCCGACCGACAGCCCCCTCTGGCAGGCGGCGAGCCCCAGGCCGAGGGCCACGTGGGTCTTGCCGGTACCGCTGTTGCCGACGGCGATGACGTTCTCACGCCGGTCGACGTACTCGCATCGCGCCAGCTGCATGACCAGGTGCTTGTTCACCGACGGCATGGCCAGGAAGTCGAAGGTGTCGAGGCTCTTGACTGCGGGGAAGCGCGCGGCCTTGATCCTCCGCTCCACCATGCGGTGATGGCGGTCTATCAGCTCGAGCTCAGCCAGCCTCAGCAGGTAGCCAGGATGGTCGACGTCCTCGGCGGCGCACTGTCCGCCCACCTTGCCGTACTCCCTCAGGAAGGTCGGCAGCTTCAGCTCCTTCAGGTGGTGCTCCAACAGCACCGTCGACCTCTCGCTCACCGCCTGCCTCCCGACATGAGCGCCATGTAGTCGACGGCAGATGTCTTCGTCACGCTGACCTTCGGCAGATAGGGATACAGCTCCAGGTCGAGTCTCTGCGGTCGTCCCTCGATCCTGCACAGCACCAGGTGTTTGACGGCGTCGAAGCTTACGGCGCCGAGCCTGAGTGCATCGCGCACACCCGCGTACACCTCCTCCCTGCGGAAGCTCTCCATCAACCGCAGCACCTGCACGAACTCCCTCTTGCCGCGCCTGCCCATCCGGGACTCCAGCAGCCGCCTCAGCACCCCGAACTCCTCCGGCAACTCCCACCCGGCCAGCGGTGCGGCCTGGTCCAGGGCTCCCGTCTTGCGCTCCAGCAGTGGCAGGTAGTGGATGGGGTCGAAGACGAAGTCGTCGCGTCCGTAGGACCGCGGATGCCTGGCTATCACCTCCGCCCCGCAGCTGATCACCACCTCGCCCACATAGCCCCTCACCACCACCTCCATGTGACCGTAGGCCACAGGCACCGAGTAGTCGTTGGTCCGGTACCGTACCAGCGACAGGGAGCTGACACGGCTCACATGCTTGTCGCTGGCGTCGCAGGGTGTGGCCGGGAGAGGCAGCAGGGCCTCCAGGTCACGCTCCATCCGCTGACCTATCGTCTCATCGTGCCCTCGCAGCCGTCTCTCCAACCGCTCCAGGCACCTCTGCTCCAGATGGCCGTTGAGCTCGTCGAAGCTCGCGAACGACGGTATGGGCACCAGGAAGTTCCGGCGAGCGTACCCCACCAGATCCTCGACCTTGCCCTTGTCGTTACCCCTGCCGGGACGGCCGTACCGGTCCTCGAACAGGTGGTGGGACTGCAGCTCCGAGAAGACGCGGGTACGCTTCCTCCGGCCGTCTCCCAGGATCTTCGCCACGGCCAGCCTCGTGTTGTCGTAGACGATGCTCTTGGGCACGCCGCCCAGGAAAGAGAAGGACGAGACGTGGCCGTCGCAGAACGCCTCCGTCGTCTCCGCGGGATAGGCCTTGACGAAGCATGCGTCGCTGTGGGGGAGGTACATGACGAGGTAGTGGATGGTCTGCTCCACTCCGCCGATCACCGCCTTCGCCTGCCCGAAGTCGCACTGGGCATCTCCGGGAGGATGGGAGAGCGGGACGTACATCTCCCGTGTCCGGCGACGACGCTCCCGCACGTAGTCCTTGACTATCGTGTACCTGCCGTCGAACCCGTGCTCGGCTCTCAGCCGGTCGTAGATCCGCTTCGCCGTGTGACGCTGCTTCTTCGGGAGACCGCGGTCCTCATCCAGGATCCGATCGATCACACCCCGGTACGGGTCCAGCTTAGGCCGGCGTGGCGGTGACTGCCGACGGTACCCGGGAGGCGCCGAGTACTTCAGCATCTTGCGCACCGTGTCCCGGTGCAGCCCGAACACGCGCGCCGCCTCGCGCGTGCTCATCCCCTCCACCATGCAGGCCCGGCGAACCCGCGCGTACAACTCCACCCTGTACATCCTCTTCACCCTCCATCGTGTTGGCTGTAACACGATGGAAGGTGGCGGGTGGTCCAGTTTTCAAGCGCCCCCGATCAGCACTCACCCCCGCCTGCACGGTCCATTATTACTCCGCCGTTCACACCAGTACCCCAGAACCCCCCTACCGACGCCGATCCCGCTAATCAATTACTCCAAGTGATAGCCCATAACCTGGCCCGCTGGACAGTGCGCATCGGTCTGGGGAAGAGGTGATAACTCCCATCTGCTCGCGGATCATGAGCATCTCGCCGTCCGATCCTTGGTTGACCTCTGCCTGTACCAAACCGCAGGTACGAAATCGGGTCCGCCAAGTGGTCCCTGGGACCTTACGCTCGCAGCGGTGCGCTAACGTGGTGCAGGTACTGCAGTACCTCTCGCTGCGATTGAATCACGCCCGTTTCGTAGTACGAGATCAAATGCTCCCCGCAGAAGGGCCTGATGATCTTTTGCGCTTCCTTCAACCGGTTCCGTGGCATGCTCGGGAACAGATGGTGCTCGATCTGGTAGTTAAGCCCGCCGTATAGGAGGTCATTTACGGGACTCGACTTCACATTCCTAGAAGTAAGCACCTGCCTCCTTAGGAAGTCGAGCTGCAGCTTCCCATCGAGCATCAGCATGCCCTTGTGGTTGGGGGCGAACGTCGAGCCAATGTACAGCCCTATTAGCAATTGATGGACTGCGATGAACAACAATCCCTGCCAGAACGGCAAGGACAAGAACACCAGACCAGTATAGACACCGATGTGGCCAGCCATCATTATCGGCTCGGCGATGGGGAACCTCAGCCTGTTTGTGAACATGTACCGGATACCCGAGAACTTGAGCACGACTCCCTCGAAACAGAGCAGTGCATAGAAGAGAAAGGCCTGGTACCGGACGATTAGCCGGGCGACTCCCTTCATGCCGCGAGCCTGGTCTTCCGAAAACGCGACCACTGGGATTTCGATGTCAGGATCCATGTCCAGATCATTGGGATTACTGTGGTGCTCGTTATGCTTCTCGACCCACCAGGTGCGGTTGATGCCGATCAAGAAGCTCACGAACAGGCCGAGAAGATCGTTATTTCGGCTCGATCGGAACACCTGTTTGTGGCCCAAATCGTGTCCAGTAAAGCTCATCTGCACGATGATGAATGCTAGAAGGGCTGCGTTCAAGATTTGCGGCCAAACGCCGTCCACAAGCGTGAGGACCGCGACACTCAGCGCCAGCAAGCTCATGTTCACAGTCAACTTGACGGCGTAATACCTTGGGTTTTTTTCTAATAGTCCCGCTTCTTTGACAAGCCGCTTCAGATGTGCATATTCGTTTGGCTCCACCTCTTGGGTCGCAGCGCCACCCGGCGCACCGGACATCTCGTCAGTTGCCTCTATTGCCATTCCGTTAGCCACCTCTCGATTTGGACTTATTTCACACGGAGATGTCCGCCGAGATCGGCGGCCACCTCTACAGGGTTGGCTGGGGGCCAGAACTCGAACTCAGCCAGGATTTCCCATATTGGGAGTCTTCAGGCTCAATGGGCAGCCCAAACGAGATGATGGCATGATATTCGGGTCCTGCAAGGACATTCAATCTCCGGTCTATCCAATAAGGGATGCGATTCTTGCCGTGAACCATGCATCTTGTCCGTCTTTGTCGTCTTCGGGTCCCCCGCCAGTGGGGTGAAAGTGCATTGAAGACAAGCCGGCTCCCTGGAGCGCTCTCCCCCTCTTGGCAAGATCGTGGTCATACCCTGATTCCCTCGTAACAAGGGCCTTTCGGGTTGGTTCTGCGGCGTGAGGGCGGTTAGGCGTGAGGGATTTGGTTGTTCCGGTCGGGGCTTGTGTTGTGGCCGATGAGGTCGTTGTGGTGCGCCATACCCCGTCCTGGTAGGGCATCAGCGGGCTCGCAACGGCTCCTGTAGCTTCATGCAGTGGGGGTAGCGGTCGCCAGGACAGCCGGTGGGACCAACATCTCGTCCAACCGTGCCCGGACCATTCGCTTGATGTTACAGGCCAGGGCCTTGAGGTAGACGGCGAGCCGGACCCTCTCACCTCCACGTACCCGTAGGCGGCCAAGACCATGGCGCCGTTTCAACTCCGAGTTCGTACCCTCTATCCCCGCACGCAACCCGTACCGTTTACGCCATTGTCCATCCGGCTCGGCCCGCCGCCTGAGTCCGATGTTCACCCTGGCGAGGTCCGCACTCAGCACGTAGGCTCCACTCGGCGACCACTCTCCCCCGAGCTCAGGGCGACGACGCCACCTCACAGGACACCGGGAACGCAGCGAACAGGGCTCACACACCTCCCGGGCGAAGTGCATCTCCACTCGCTCGGGAGCCTCTTCATCCTCGTACTCGGACACGGCCTCATGTCCCGCAGGACACACCGCAGCCCTCCTTGCCGTAACGTCGATGTCAAAGTCAGCAGCCGTCAGCCTGACCAGCCCATCATTCTCATCGGCCTCCGCTGGCGCCCGGCCCCCGACAGGGCTCACCAGCTCCGTACCCCTGCGCTCCGCCTCCCATCCGTTCCGTCCAGAACCATACGACGTGTCGCACCACAGCTCCGAAGGACCTATCCCTCGCTCACTCAACTCATCGATCACCCCCACCGTCACACCGGCGTCGCCATCGCTCGATGGCGTGACCTCCACGTGGGTGATCATCTGCACGGCGTTCCCCTCTTCGCACGTCTCAGACACCTGCACCTCGTACCCCTTCCCCTTGTGTCCGCTGTAGGTCACCGCCGGGTCGTGCGGTGTCTGAAGCGAGTCCGGCCGCACCTCCTTCGCCTCCTTCAGCGCGATCGGCACCTTCCCCTCTGCCGCATCGTCGTCATCGGCTTCGGGACGACCGTCCCTGTGCCGGCCCACGCGGCACTGCTCGCGCAACAGTCGCTCCAACAGACCGTACTCCTCCATATCCGCCACCGCCGTCCCGCGGAACCTATCCACCAGCCGGTACACGTCTCGCGCACACACCGACAGCCGACGACGCCCCTCACCTGAACGTGCGTCCTCGTACCTCGATGCTTCTCCGGTCTCCTTGAGGTACCGCTGGGCCAGACCATCCCCAATCCCTTCACCCAGACCAGGGTGCTCACGGCTCACCGCTAACAGGAACACCCGGACCGTCTCGCAGAACAGACCCAACCGCGTCAGCACCGCGATATTGCTCATGACATGCGTCGAGTCCAGGCGCTGCTTGCCTGTCCGCAGTCCCAGGGCCTCTATCATCCGGTCCGTCGTCTCACAGAAGGCCAATCGCCCGCCGTCGTGCTCCATCAACCGCACACGAAAGTTGTGCAGCGTCTTCTGGGCAAGGTGCGCCTCCTCCATCTCCAGCCGCAGCGCGTGGTGCCACAGCAGATTGAACTCCAACTCTTCCAACGCCTCCATGTCCGTCAGATCGAACATCTCCTTGAGCACCAGCACTCCCAGCACCGTCTGCACCGCGCGATTGGGCCTGCCCATGTCCGGGCTGTACAGCGGAGCGAACCGCTCCTCCTCTATCAGAACCAGAGCCTCGTTCCGGAATACCTCCGCCCAGCTCCTACGCATCAGCTTCGCCTTCCTCGGTGTGATCAGAAACTCCGACTGCCACAGGCTCTCCTGCGGTTCCCGTGCTTGAAACATCTATCACCTACTCCTGAGCGTTCACTCCTCCACTTTCAACGCTCCTATTATCCCTCACTTCCAATACCCTCGCCCATGACTTTTTACGAGGGGATCAAACTTGAAACAGCTACTTTTCAGCTTCGACGGACGGATCAACAGAAGGCAGTTCTGGATAGGACAGCTGCTGACGCTCGTGGGGGGCCTCATTGGAGTTCCACTGCTACTGACAGGCAACACCGGCACCGTTACCATTATAGATGTATCATAGGATGATGCAGGCATACCAACGAGGAAGAGAGCAATGGTATCGAAACTGATCTGTGGCGCAGCGTTGATTGCACTAGTGACACTCCTGACATGCGGGGGTGAGGCGGAGCCGGAACCGACCGCCACGCCGGCACCCGCGCCGACGGCCACGCCACCACCCACGCCAGCGCCCACTGCGACTCCCGAACCGACGGCAACCCCGGAGCCCACGCCCACTGCGCAGGTTCCTGAGCAAGCTACCGGTACGGGGGCAATAAAGCCTCTGCTCCTGAATGACCCGTTAGCGATTGCTGCTGAGTTGTCGGAATCCGAACTGACCTGTCTCACGGGAGTGGCGGAGCTAGGGCGCCTGATGGAGATCTTCGCCGCGCCGGAGTTGGCATCAACTGAAGAACAGACTCAGTTGTTTGGCTGTTTCGAGGACGAAACGCTGTTGCGCATCTTCCTGACCGGAATCATCGAGGGCGCCGGTTCGTTGAGCGTAGAGACTTCGGCATGCATCCGCACGGGGATGGAGGGAGTTGACCTGCCCACGGCGATGCTGGCAGGCATCGCCGGCGACGAAGAGGCGGCCATGGGCGCCAGCATGTCTGCATTCTTCCTGGCCCTCATGTGTCTGAACGAGGACGAATGGAATGGCGCCGCTGCCGGCCTGGGATTCGCTCCGGAAGAGAGGGAAAACCTGCAGTGCCTCCTGGATGAGCTGGGTGGGCCCGAAGGCTTCGCTGAAACGCTGAGCGCAGGCGATGAAGGCGCATTCTTCGCTCTGTTCGGGGCGGCAATGGGGTGCGGAGTGCAGATGGAAGGTGACCCGGGAGGCTAGGCGGTATCCTGAAGCGGTCCAGCCGCGAATCAGGACTTGATCGATGGCAACTCGACGTGGGAAACCCGTGTCAAGGGCGGCGAGATCTTAGGACACGTGGCGAGCAAAAGGAGCCTTACTCTACCAAATATAAATAGCGATGTAATCCACTCACTACTATTTTACCACAGGTTTTACCACGCCCCATGACGCTAGATAGGGCCGGCAGCCTCCCGCGGACGTCGCTCTGTGGAGTTCGAGTCTTGCTAGGTGGGCCTAGTAAGACTGAATTGCGAACTTTTCGGTGGGATGTCTTATTATTAGGGGAGGGGTCGTTCTAGCCAGGACGGCTACACCGTCATGCCGACCCGTCCTCTGGAAGGGGACACTGGCCAAGGTGGCGGTAGTCGCCGTCCCGAACGGCAACGCCCCCGTCCTCAGCCTCCAGAGGACGGACTCCGGCACGGCTGGGCGCGGGTATCGCTTGGCGACAGCTGCTCTCCTATAGTAGTGTGAAGGGCGGTTGTCCGGCGGAGTCAAGTCAGCCAGTGCGACCCGAGAAGGAAAGTAGGCCATTATGGGTGTGGTGACAGCAGTGGCGGTTCTGGCCGCCATCGGCTTGCTGTTCGCGCTGGACCCAGGCGGGGCAATCGCCGAAAGCGGCTTCCCCGAATTCCGGGAGATGGACCTGGTGCAGCTGACGGCGTGGGGCTTCCGTACGATAGGCGTGGTCGTAGCCCAGATGCTCATTTTCGTGCTGTGGCTGTGGCCCAAGTACCGGCCCCCGCAGGCGAGCCCATGGTACTCGGGTACGACCCTGCGGCGCGATTCAATGCCCGCGGCGGCCGTATCTGCGATGGAAGGCCACATGATATGGAGCCCAACGTTGCTGGCCTCCATCATCGAGATGTGCCAACGCGGCACGTTGCGAATCGAGCCCGTCGGAACAAGGGTCGGTTTCCTGTACCGGCTGTCTCGGCAGGCCCCTCCACAGTACGACTGGGAGCGGACGATATGCAACAGCCTGCCGCCGGGCCCGATGACGATTGATGCGCTGCGTGAACGGGTAGATAAGCACGGAGATGCCATCGGAGACCAGATAGGCGATTACCTGCATCAACGCGGCCTCTTCGATGACAACGCTTTAAGAGTGAGGAGGGAAAACGACGACGACGGGGGCGTGTGGACATTGTTGCCCTTGGTTCTGACGGGCGTTGGCAGTGGGTTTTGGGCGGCTCTATGGCTGGACCAGTGGTGGGCGAGCGTCCTGATCGGCGCTTTCGTCGGCCTCGCATATTCATTTCCCTTGTGGACCGACCTGGCCCTCGAAGTACGGACGGGCATGCTGAAGCCAACGCCGGCAGGGGCGCTTGAGATAGGTCAGTGGCTTGGTTTGAAGGAGTTCCTGGCCGGGTCTGCAGCGACGGGCCCTCGGGACCAATCAGATCCCATGCTGGCCTACGCCGTCGCGTTCAACGTGGCCCAGCCGTGGCTCGACGTTTCGGCCCCGGCCCCGCTGTGGTTCGGCTCCAGTGAGAACTCCCCCCCGCGGGGCGCCGACCTCGACGCGGCCTACCGCGGCTTCTTACACGCGCCCGAGTGGTGGCTGACCGGACGGTCGGGCGATGCGGCGAAGGCGGCTGCGCAGCACGGTTATGAACAGGAGCTCGAACAGCTCGACCATCTCGACCTGGAATCGCCGGATGCCGAGAAGCCGGAGCACACCGCGCACCGCGGGACCGCCGGGGAGATTGAAGCGCCTGCGCGTGAGCCGGAGTCGCGGCGTGACCCTCCAGCAGCCCCTGCAGCGTCGCCGTCGGCCGAGTATCAGACGTACAGGTCGGAGCAAATGGTTGAGGAGGAGAAGGGCGGCGGGCGCCTTCGAGGGTGCCTCTTTTGGGTGGTGAGCCTGTTGGCCATCGCGGCGCTGGTCCTGATCGTCCTGTTCAGCCTCGACGTGGTCTCGCCTCGTGACAAACCGTGTCCCTTGGACTCTCCCCCGATCCCGACGCCCGCGCAGATTGCGGTGGCCGGCGACCTGTTCCGCGATGGATGCGTGAGGGTCAGCGGCACGGCCGTGTTCCAGGACGCCGACGAGCTGGTGGTCGAGATGAAAAGGGGCGAGTACGTGCAGCGGGTGAACGTGCGCGACCCGTCGGAGGTCCTCGAAGCAGTCCCCCTGGGCCGCGTGGTGACCTTGGCTGGGCGGCTCAAGGTGGAGGAGGACGGAACATACGCAGTCCACTTCGTACCGGACCATGGATCGGACCGGGCGTGGTGGCGGAACCTCCGGGAGAACCTCGAAGGGTTGTTCTAGGCGGCTGTGTGTGCGATAGGCATCGGGGATGGCTCCCCCACGCCGGTCACGGCAGCGGCTGAAACGTTCGGTCCTACCAAGTAGGAAAATGTGGACTGGTTCAGGGTTCACCTGCTGGCATCGGAGAGCTACCGGATCGACTGTCAAGGGCGGCGAGATCTTAGGACACGTGGTGTCGATGTCCACCGATTCTGTCAGGCGAGCTGTTCAGGGAAAATGTCAGTTGTCGTGGTGTCCGAGTCCTGTGGGGTCAGTAGTCTTCGACTGAGGACCTGCGCCATTTGCGCGGGTCTTGGCATGACTGCGGTACATCGGAGGGCTCGTGGCTGCAGCGTACTTGCGGACCGTGTCCCTGTGGATTCCCAACTCCCTGGCGATGCCACGCAGAGATAGTCCCCGCCGCTTAGCTCTCTGGACAGCCTTCCATCGAACCTTCTGGCGTGGAGTGGGCTGTCGGCGCGGCTTGGGCTTTTCCTTGCTGACCCCGTTGGTTCGTGTCCTGGTCTTGCGGTCTTTGACGTTGTATCGAGGCAAAGAGCGCAGGAGTCCGCCGAGTTCGTTCGCATCCCGGCCACTGGCACCGTTCAGAGCTCTGAGAGCACCAGGACGTGGTGGGGCCTCCTGGGTAGGGATCGTGCTGTTCCCCTGCCGCACTACGAGCTCCCCATCGAGACGTTCCTGGACCTCCACGAAGGATCCCGCGTAGCTGGGACGATCGGTCGACGGGAGTAGTTGGAGCGTGTGCCAGTCGAACCTGACGGTGTTATCCCTGGCCACCTTGCGGCGATGTTTGAAGCAGAGTATGGACGAGACATGCAGGCCATCTGGGGAACGGTAGGAGATGGTGGGCTGTGACGGCGGCACTCTGAACTGCTCATTGAAGCTGGGCAGGTAACTCCACAGTACCTCGTTGGCCTCGTCGATAGTGGTTGCGTCCGCCAGACGTAGCTCAGTAACCAGCCGGTACTGGAAGGTCCCGGCAGCCCGTTCGACTCGGCCCTTTGCTTCCGGTGACCGAGCGAATATCTGCGCTATCCCCAACTCTTGCATAGCGCGGGCGAACTGGGTCGGTCCGGCCGGCGCATGGCGAGGCTCGCGTGGATGCTTGAAGACTGCGTGGCGGTCACTGTAGAGGGCCAGGGGAATGCCTCGGCGCTGGATGATGCCCTGTAAGAGGAGGAAGTAGCCTTGAGCGTCCTCCTCATGACGGAACAGCGCGTGCGGTACGTTGCCGGTGGCATCATCGACAGCGATGAGTAGGACCAGCTGATCAACGACAATTACTTTTGCCGGTCCTGTTGCCTCACCGGAAGATGTTACCGAGGACTCCCCACTAACTTCAACCTGTCACGCCGTGACCGCTGGGGCGGATTCACCAGTTAGTCGCCTCTGCACGGGCCGGATACGGGCATAACAATGCTCCCGACTAACTTCAACTGTCACGCCGTGACCGCTGGGGCGGATTCACCACCAGTTAGTCGCCTCTGCACGGGCCGGATACGGGCATAACAATGCTCCCCACTAACTTCAACTGTCACGCCGTGACCGCTGGGGGCAGATTCACCAGTTAGTCGCCTCTGCACGGGCCGGATACGGGCATAACAATGCTCCCGACTAACTTCAACTGTCACGCCGTGACCGCTGGGGCGGATTCACCAGTTAGTCGCCTCTGCACGGGCCGGATACGGGCATAACAATGCTATGGACGAACAGGGGAAGCAGCCGGCTCTCGAATCTCTCCTCCGTGTCTCGTACCCTGGGCCTCCTGATCCGTATGGTCCCGGAACTCAGGGTCAGTCGTCGCGGCGGTGCGTAGCCGTTCCGATAGCCGGCGTCGTTGTCCGACTCCGATCGGCGAATCGACCTGGCCCTTCCCAGGAACTCTGTGACCTCCTGCTCGAGCAGCTCCTGGATCAGGCCCTGCATCTGACCTCGCAGCCACTCCTCCAGGTGCTCCCCCCCAGATTCCCCACCTAAATAAGAGGAAGACCTCGTTGGAGCCCGCCGTGAAGGGGGCTAAGATGTTTCTTGCAAGAGCGAAACGATCACCAACGAGGTGCACCTATTATGAGGCAAGGAGTTCTGTCGTTCCAGTATGCGTCGGAGAAGAGCACGACGGGTATGACGGCCCTGTCGGGTCTGATGACGTACTTGGAGTTAATGCAGGTAGCCGGGTTGAGGTCATCGGTAGAGCGCCACGTGGGACTGCGGGAGTGTGGTCAGGGCTGGACGGACAGCCAGATAGTCAACTCGCTGATAGTGCTGAACCTGGCAGGGGGCGAGTCGGTGTCCGACCTGGAGGTCCTGGAGAAGGACGCTGGATTCTACAGGATGCTTCGAGAGTTCGAGACCTGTGGGATGGGTCGCAGAGAGCGTGGAGCGTTGGAGAACAGATGGCGGATCGAGCGTCGTCGGAGCGTGCCGTCGGAGTCTGCGGTGTTCCGGTACCTGGAGAGGTTCCATGACGCGGACGAGGAGGCTGGGCGGGAAGCTCACCGAGCGTTCATACCTTCTCCCAACGAAGCACTTGAGGGTCTGCATAAGCCCGAATCCACCGAAGGAGTGGGGAATAAAGGTGTCCTGAAAGGGTGAAAAGGCGCTCCCGCGTATCTGGGATAATGGTTTTGTGTCAAAAAACCGACCCCAGAGAAGGAGCACCCTTTAGATGCTACCACTTGAGCACCCCGATCGCATCCACATCGCCTTTGATGATCACCGCCTGGTAGCCAATGCTGGGCTGTTGCTGCCCGCCACCCTGGCTCTCCGCCTGGGTCTGGGTGAAGTGGTTGACCGGTACCTGGACCTGGGTAACGCCCCCGGCCGGGCCAACACCGGCGACAAGCTGATGACCCTGGTAGCCTCTGCCCTGGCCGGAGGCGACTGCATCGACGATGCTGATGCGTTGCGCAGTGGCGGTACCGCCAGGGTCTTGGGGTGTGTGGTCAAGGCCCCGTCCACCCTGGGCACCTTCCTGCGCAGCTTCCGTTGGGGACACGTCAGGCAACTGGACCGGGTCAGCCGGGAGTTGCTGGCCCAAGCCTGGGCCGCCGGGGCCGGACCCGGCAATGCACCCTTGACCATTGACCTGGACTCCACCATCTGCGAGACCTACGGCCTGAGCAAGGAGGGAGCCCGCCATCACGGCTACACCGGCCAGCGGGGCTATCACCCGCTGCTGGCTGTGGCCGCCGGCACCGGCGAGGTGCTGATGGCCCGTCTCCGGGAGGGCCGGGCCAATACCGCCCGGGGCGCGGACCACTTCCTGCGGGAGACGGTGAGCCGGGTGCGCTACGCCGGGGCCAAGGGACAGATCACAGTGCGGGCCGACAGCGGCTTCTATACCCACGGCGTGGTCAAGGTCTGCCGCAAGACGGATGTCCGCTTCTCCATCACCGTCCGCCTGCGCCAGAACCTGAGAAATCTGATAGAGGCCATACCCGAGTCGGACTGGCGGCCCATACCCTACTGGATGGAGGGCGCCGCCGACGTGGCCGAGACTGAATACACGCCATTCCAGAGTCAGACCGGCGCCGCGCCGGTGCGGCTTATCGTTCGCCGGGTGAGGCCCACGCCCGGCTCCCAGCTGGCCCTCTTTGCCAGCTACAGCTATCACGCCATGATCACCGACCGGGAGGGGGATATCCTGGAACTGGAGGCCGACCACCGCCGACACGCCGAGATCGAGAACGCCATCCGGGACCTCAAGTACGGCGTGGGCCTGAACCATCTTCCCTCGGGGCGCTTTTCCGCCAATGGAGCCTGGCTGGCGGTGCAGGTCATGGCCCACAATCTGGCCCGCTGGACCCAGCGCATCGCCCTGGGAGAGACGGTGGCAACCACCAAGACCCTTCGGCGACGCTTCCTTTCCCTGGCTGGAAGGATCACCCGCAAGGCCCGCCAACTCACCCTGCACCTGCCCCGGCGCTGGCCCTGGGAAAGCCAGTTTGTCTCTGCTCTGGTACGGCTGCGGGCCATTCCACTGCCCGCTTGACGCCATCCCCACCCAAGGAAACCGCTTCTCCCACCAAACAATTGAAGGTCTCCCTCCAACTCGCGCCAACCAGGCTAGCGAGGGTCTTCTGCTGACAGTCGTCCCACAGCCTGGCTTCCCCAGGGCCACTCCGGGCCACCATTGGCCCTCCCATCCCACTAATCTCTCATGCAAGAGCCCAAACCACACCCTTTCGGTGGATATGGGATAAGGTGAACGCCGACCTGGTGAGCTTCGTACAGAGCCGTTCGCCTCATACCGAGGCCACGCTGGACATGGACGCCACCCTGGTGGAGACCCACAAGCAGGAGGCGCTGTACAGCTACAAGAAGTACAGGGCGTATCAGCCGCTCACGACCTACTGGTCAGAGGCCGAGTTGATCGTGCACTCGGAGTTTCGGGACGGCAACGTACCTGCGGGCCATCAGCAGTTGCGTGTGTTGATTGAAGCGCTGGGCCGTCTGCCTGCCGGGGTGGAAAAGGTGATGCTGAGGTCGGATACAGCTGGGTATCAGCGGGAGTTGCTGCGGTACTGCGCGGAGGGCAGGGACGAGCGGTTCGGGGTGATCGAGTTTGCGGTGGGGGTTGACGTGACGGTCGAGTTCCGCCGTGCGGTGTCTGAGGTAGCCGAACAGGAGTGGCAGACGCTGTACCGGAAGGTGGGCGAGCACCGGGTGGACACGGGTCAGCAGTGGGCAGAGGTGAACTTCGTTCCCAACTGGATAGGGCACTCCAAGAACAGCCCTGAGTATCGGTTCATAGCTGTCAGGGAGCGGTTGACGGAACAGCCTCTGCCTGGGATGGAGGGGCAGTTGGAGCTACCGTTTCCCGCGATGGAGTTGCCCAACAGAGGCTGGTACAAGGTCTTCGGAGTGGTGACGAACCGAGACCTTCCGGGGGACGAGGTGGTCTGGTGGTCGAGGCAAAGATGCGGCAAGGGCGAGGAGGTCCACAGCGTTCTCAAGAGTGACTTGTCTGGGGGCAGGCTTCCGTCGAGGCTGTTCGGCGCCAACGCTGCATGGTGGGCCATAGCGGTGCTGGCGTTCAACTTGAGCTCTGTGAATAACCAGGGTCTTTAGGACAGAGAAGGGCGATTTAACCAGAGTCATTAGGACAGATAACCAGAGTCATTAGGACACTCTGAACGTCTGATTGGCGACCATTGCTGCAACCTGGATGTAAGGAGCAGCGATGGCGTACAGGGAGGTGTTCAGAGTGGAGATCGCAGAAGTCATCCGGCGCTGGCAGGCAGGTGAGAGCCGGCGCCACATAGCCTCAGGTACGGGGCTGTCGAAAGACACGGTAGGCAAGTACATCGCGTCGGCGGAACGTCTGGGCGTAGTCCGGAACGGACCGGCCCCCAGCGATGAGCAGCTGGGCCGTCTGGCGACGATCAGCCGCCCTGGTCCAAGGCAGGCGTCGACGCCCATTGAGGCCAAGCTGGCTCCCTGGGCCGACCAGATCTACCAGTGGCTCACCGGCGACCGACTGCAAATGACCCGCATTCAGGAGTTGCTCAGGGAGCGAGACTGCCGGGTGTCCTACACCTCCCTGCACCGCTTTGTAGCGCGGCGCAACTGGCAGGGCCGCAACCGCAGGACGATGCGGATGGAGGAGAGCCCTCCGGGCGAGGTGGCGGAGCTGGACTTCGGTCGCCTGGGGCTGATGGAGGATCCTGAGACGGGCCGTCGCCGGACCGTGTGGGCGCTGATCGTGGTGCTGGCCTACTCCCGGCACAGCTTCGTCTGGCCCACCTTCAGCCAGAAGCTGGAGGACGTGGTGGCCGGGCTGGAAGCGGCCTGGGCCTTCTTCGGCGGTATCCCCAAGTACCTGGTCGTCGACAACTTCCCGGCGGCGGTGGCCGGGGCCGACGCGCTGCACCCCCGTCTGACCCGCGGCTTCCTGGAGTACTCCCAGCACCGGGGCTTCATCACCGACCCGGCCCGGGTGCGCCGCCCCAAGGACAAGCCCAAGGTGGAGCGAGGCGTCCAGTACGTGAGGGAGCGCTTCTTCAAGGGCGGTGTCTTCAGGGACCTGCTTCATCTGAGGGCGGAAGCGACACGCTGGTGTCATGAAGTCGCTGGACAGCGCATCCACGGCACGACCCGGCGCAAGCCCTTGGAGGTCTTCGACGAGAAGGAGCGCCAGGAGCTGCTGGCCTGGGACGGCGAGCCCTACGAGATCACCCACTGGCGCAGGGCTAAGGTCCACCCCGACCACCACGTGTCCTGCCAGTACGCCCTCTACTCGGTGCCGTCGGTCCTGTGCCCGCCGGGTCAGCAGGTGGAGATCAGACTGGGCAGCAAGCTGGTGCGCATCTATCACCGGGGCCAGCTGATCAAGGTCCATCCCCGTCAGCCCAGGGGCGGCCGCTCCACCGATCCCGACGACTACCCGGCGGAGCTGACGGCCTACACCACGCGGACATCGGACAAGATCAAGCGCGGCGCGGTGGAGCAGGGGGAGGCGGTGGCCGCCTTCGCCGACCGGCTCTTCGAAGGCCCCCTGCCCTGGGCCAAGGTAAGGCAGGGACAGAAGCTTCTCCGGCTAGGCCAGCGCTACACCCCGGACCTGCTGGACGCCGCCTGCCGCAAGGCCCTGGACGTGGACCTGATCGACGTGAAGCGCGTGGAGCGCATCCTGACCGAAGCCCTGGAGCAGCAGGATGCGACGCTACATCCCGACCCCATGCCGCCGGGACGCTTCGCCAGACCCGGCTCCGTCTTCGCCCTGGCCAACGGCCACAGACCCAACTCAACACAACAAGGAGATCAGACATGACCCGCAACGCCGACCTGGCCCCGCTACTCAAGGCCCTCAAGCTGAGCCCCATGCTGGACACCCTGCCCGAGCGCATAGCCCTAGCCCGAAGGGACCAGTTGGACTACGCATCCTTCCTGGAGATCATCCTGACCGACGAGGTCAGCCGAAGAGAGCACCGGCGCATCGACAACCGGCTGAACCGGGCCGGCTTCGAGGAGACCAGCCGCCTGGAAGACTTCGACTGGACGGCCAAGATCACCCTGGACCGCCGGCTCCTCGACGCCGCCTTCTCCCTGGACTTCATCGCCAAGCATGAGCACGTCCTGCTGATGGGACCGGCGGGCGTGGGCAAGAGCTTCATGGCTCAGGCCCTGGGCTACGTCGCCGTCAGAGCCGGATACGCTGTCCGCTTCATCCATGCCGACGACTTCTTCAAGGCCATGAGCCAGGCCAGGGTCGACAACTCGGTGGACAAGACCTTCCGCTCCTTCCTCACACCCGACCTGCTGATCCTCGACGATCTGGGCCTTCACCGCCTCACCGCCCAGCAATCGGATGACTTCCACCAACTGGTTATCGGCAAGCACAGGGCTTCCAGCTTCGTCATCACCTCCAACCGCGCCATCGAAGAGTGGCTCGGCCTCTTCAACGATCCCATCCTGGGCAACAGCGCACTGGACCGCCTGGCCAACGCCAGCTACCAGATCGTCATCGAGGGAACCAGCTACCGTCAGAGGCTTTCCCCTCACCGCGCCCTACTCGGCGAGGTGCCCACAAGTCCGACGAAGGGAGGTGATTGACCCAACAACGGCAACCTGACAGAATCCGAATCATCGGCGTTCAGGGTGTCCTAATGTTCGTGGTTAACCCTGTCCTAATGATACTGGTTAACGACAAGCTCTGCGATGAAGCGTCTGGTGTTGGGTGGACAGTGGGTGAGCAGACGACTCAAGGCAGTTCGCTTCGCACTGATCGCCCTTCCGGGACGGGTGATGCGGCACGCCAGGAGGTTGATCATCCGCCTAGCCCGTGGCCACCCCTCATACGAGTTGTTGCTCAGGGCTCGGCAGAACATATTGGCGCTGGATGCCGAGCCGTACCGAGCATAGGTGGTCCTGTCCAGAACATCCGATGAAGGCGACTCAGCCGAGTCGCCCAGGCCGCGCCATGCCTTCTTAGGCCTGAGAACAGCCATAATTGGCAGCTAACCGTTGCCAATCCTCTCAGAGATGCCGCGCAAAGTCCTATCAACACCCCGGTTGACACCCCACACCCGCTGTAGACCCACAAAAGCCGTCCCAACAATCTTAGGTGGGGAATCTGGGTCCCATTCCGGCCTTGACGCAGGTCCGCTTTCAATGTTTCCATCCTCCATGGGCGGTGTTTCTCCTCTCTCGGGCCTCCAAGCCCGTCTAGTTCAGAGAGAGGGTACACCGCCTGATCGTTTACACACTTTTTGAGGGTACCTCGCCGCACTCCGACGAAGCCGCAATACCGGAACCGGGGTCAGTGGGCCGTGGGACTCGACCTCCAGCCCGGTTAGCCCCGCCGCGACACCGGACGAACCCGGACCCCGCTCTTTGCCGGGTCTTTTTTAGCCGACCAGGCACCAGTGGGCCAAAAGGCGACCAGCAGAAAAGCTTCCCATCAGGACGGATGGGAAAATCAGAAAAGACGAAACCAAGGCGTTGACGCTCAGACCGGAGACACCGACAGACCGGAGCAAAGGCCCCCTTTCGTCCCCGGTGATTCCGGCGGGAGGCCCATCCGCACCCCAACCCAGTCATCTACTCATACCGGAAAACGACCGTTCGGCGAACACGGCTGGCGGTCTGGTCGGCACCGCCCCCTCAAGAACGCAACATCCGGAGCAGAGTGTGACCGGTGATCCCTCCGTACAGGGCCGTCCCAACTGCGAAACCAGCGACCAGACGGCCGGAACCTCCGAGCATCGCCGAGAACCAAAGCGACAACCCCAGGGCGGCCATGCCAGCAATACTGGCGAGCGTCCACCACCCCAACCGGACCCGGTGGCCACGCAAGACGAACCACCACTGGAGCGCCCCGGCCACAGCCCCGGGCACGATGCCCGCGACAACGAACCCAACGAAAATTGCCAGGATTTCTCCAGAACCGGAGAGGGGAACAGCCTCCACCGCCATTGCCAAGGCCGCTCCCAGAAATATTCCCGCAGGCCAGCCCAAGACCCAGCCCACGCCGGTGGCCAGCGTCCACATTCCGCCCGGGGATACATACCTGCGGAGCGCCACCCATTGGGACAGAGCTATCAGTACGCCGGCCAGAGGCAAGGCCGTCAAATAAAACACAGTTGCCGTAGGGTCTAGCCCGGAAAAGGACAACAACCCGATCGCAGCAGCCACTCCTGCCGCCACACTGACCGACACCCAGACAAGCCAGAAGGGCCACCCCGGCTCCCTGGCGCCATTCATGGGACCATCACCCCGGACTACCGCCGGGACGTTTAACAGTTCACTCAGGAACGAGAGTCGCCTTCTCGGCGCTGAGAATGACATAGCGATTTCACCGTCCTATACAGTAACTACGACAGGAAGCTACAGGCCGGATGCTCGTCAGTGTCAACTGCGACGTGGAATGTTGGGGCGAGAACCAAGGTGGCAGCACCAAGCCGCCCGTAGATAGGTTCACAGCCGTGAGCGTTGGCTACGCGCATTCCTGCGGCATACGCAGGGACGGGATACTGAACTGCTGGAGGTCCAATCACCGGCAGTTCAAATCGGAGTTTATGACAGGGCCTGGACTCGAATTCGGGATCCGGTACGGCCAAGCGAAGCCTCCGTCAGGGGTCTACCAGTCGCTGGCACCGGAAACTCGCACACATGCGCCCTTGACCGGCATGAAATCCCTACCTGCTGGGGATCCAACTATCGTATCGGCGTAACCAGCTCTCCCATCCCTCTCCAACATTGGAATTGGCATTCCAGAAGCTTTCCGGGAAGCAAGTATCCCCGCTCCCTCCCGGAACAGGGTGTGCGCCGCCTCTTTCCCAATGAGGCGGCGGCGGCGCTCTCGGCCACCGACGTGCGCACGAGGGTGGAGCGCTTCGCCCATCTCTTCGGCGAGCGCCACTTCCCCCTCTACGGACCGTTCATCGAATACTGGATGGAATGGGAGGGGGAGGAACCCCCCTGGAGCTGGATGCGCAGAGGCATCCCCTTCGACCTGATGGGCTTCGGCTACGACGGCCTCCACGATCTGTGGAACGGCTACCGGGACGGCATCTCGGCCCTGCTCCTGCTGGCCAACCCCCCGGACTCCTTCTACGGGGAGTCCGACGAGATACGGGTGGCCTGGCTTGAATGCGCCGCCGAGCGCATCCCCAAGGAGACCCTGGAGAGGATGCCCCAGGGCGGCATACCCGTCGAGAAGCTGACGGAGGCGGTGAAGGACACCCGGTTCGAGGGGGCTGCGAAGGCCGCCTCATGGGTCTTCGCCGAGACCGGCAACTTCTTCCTCGACGCCTGTTACGAAGACGGCAACTACGACGGGTTCTGCGACCCCTGGGAGGACGAGATCATCGCCGAGGGCACGGAGGAGTGGCGAAAGACCAGCGCCCTCATGGACTCGGTGTGCAAATTGGCCGACTGGCTGGAGGACGACCTCCCCGGCCGCTTTGCCGAGATGCTGGACTTCGTCCTGCCCCGGCTCCCCGAACAAGAACAGGAGAAAAACGACCATGACGACTGACACAGAAAAGACCGACTGGTCCCTGCCGGGCCCGGCCGACATGCCCAGGGACAAGCTGAACCTCCAGCTGGAGGTCTACGAGGAGACGATCCTGCTGCGGGGCTTCGAGGGCGAGTCCGTCTGGGTCAAGACCGTATCGGCGGACGAGGTCGCCAACGTGTTCACCCAACACCTGGGCTTCTCCTCGGGGCTGCTGCCCCAGGACTCTCTCTGGTGGAATCAGGGCGAGACCGGGCAGGTGGTGGCCCTCTGGAGGCCGCCGCAGGTCTGGCCGGTGGCCCTGCAACGGGAGGCGTTCAAGCCCCCCGCACGGCTCCGGCTGCCCATGCCGGGGCTGGTCTTCGTCTGCTCGCCGGCACGAGCGCCCTGGGTCTACGCGGCCCTGTCACGCCCCACCTAGCAAGACTCGAACCGCGAAGAGCACATCCAGGTTGTCGGTCAGATCTTGCACCATGAGGACGTGGTAAAAACTGTGGGATACGTACCGATAGCACAGCAATATCATATTGAAAGTGGCTTTAAGTTCGAGTACGGGCAGGGGTACCAGACTGGACAAGACCGAGAACCCCTGTTGCGTCGAGTCGTCAGTCGCCCCGCCCTCGTCTTCGGATGTGCCGGTCGTAGTACCACAGGGCCACGGCCACGCCAAGCGCCACTCCGATGGCTATAGACAGCGTCTGACCCACATAGTGAACGGCCAGACTGAGGTAGCCGATACCCGGATGGCGAGTGTAGGTCACAGACGCAAGCGGAGAGTAGCCATACCATCCGCCGCCAGTGTCCCATGCCATCAGAAACAGGAGTGCGGACAGGAAGACCAGGGATGCGGCCGCAGATCCTATGGCGAGCCACTTCATGCTATGGCCGGTTATTTCTCCAGTAGATGAAGACGAAAGGGGCCGCCATCAGCGCTATGAGCAGGATAACTGCGACCGGTATCGCGAGCAGCCAACCTGGGCCTCTCCCCTCATCTGTGGGAGGCGGAGCGACCTCAGGTCCAGGCGTGGGCGTGGCGGTGGGCTCCGGCGTGGGCGTGGCGGTGGGCTCCGGCGTGGGCGTGGCGGTAGGCTCGGGCGTGGGTGTCGCCGTAGGCTCCGGCGTGGGCGTGGCGGTGGGCTCGGGCGTGGGCGTGGCGGTGGGTTCGGGCGTTGGCGTGGCGGTGGGCTCGGGCGTGGGCGTGGCGGTGGGTTCGGGCGTGGGCGTGGCGGTGGGCTCGGGCGTGAGCGTCGCCGTAGGCTCGGGCGTTGGCGTGGCGGTGGGTTCGGGCGTGGGCGTTGCAGTGGGCTCGGGCGTGGGCGTTGCGGTGGGTTCAGGACCGACCCGTACGCTGGAGTCGCCGCCAACCGGCTCTTCGACCCTGTCCTCATCCTGCATGATCCCCGAGAAGGCGTAGGACCCTTCCACGTTAGGGGCGGTGACCGTGTAGGTAAGCTGCTCCTCCCCGAGCAGGATGAAGGTGACGGTCCGTCCCTCGGAGACGACGAACGCTTCCGGCAGATCGGACCCGACGTAGACGAAGCCCTCCGGCAGCGTCTCCACCACTTGCCCGAATGTGCCGTAGTCAGAGGCGGCGATGGTGACCTCCAGACGATCTCCCGGGAGCACCGATGGGGCGGAGAAGGACCTGACGGCGCTGTGAATCGTCGCGCCCACGGGGTTGGGATTCGCCAGCCACAGCGACGCCAGCACTGCTACGGCAAACGCCGACACTGACAACACAGATAGCATTCTCAAGATCATTGCAAACTCTTCCGTCTGTCGGGTTGTACGTCCGGGCAGGGCGCCTCGACGAGGGCCGTGCGGGAGTATCGTAACTCTACGCCGCCTTGGCGAATAGTAGCTATCGGGTGTCGTTTATCGGAGTTTGGACGGGGGAAGGGGAGGGAAGGGGCCCGTTTCCTACCTCTTCCCCCGTCCGCGGGGGAAGAGGGGAGGCGGCGGGACGTGCCCTCTTACCGCCTCTCCCTTGATGGGAGAGGATTGAGGTGAGGGTGAGAGAGAGGGAGCACCCCTCATCCCAGCCTTCTCCCGCAAGGGGAGAAGGGGTTAAGAGCCCCCATCCTGGCCTTCCCCCGCGGACGGGGGAAGGGGGGAGACGGCGGGACGTGCCCTCTTACCGCCTCTCCCTTGATGGGAGAGGATTGAGGTGAGGGTGAGAGAGAGGGAGCACCCCTCATCCCAGCCTTCTCCCGCAAGGGGAGAAGGGGTTAAGAGCCCCCATCCTGGCCTTCCCCCGCGGACGGGGGAAGGGGGGAGGCGGCGGGACGTGCCCTCTTACCGCCTCTCCCTTGATGGGAGAGGATCGAGGTGAGGGTGAGAGAGAGGGAGCACCCCTCATCCCAGCCTTCTCCCGCAAGGGGAGAAGGGGTGAAGAGCCCCCATCCTGGCCTTCCCCCGCGGACGGGGGAAGGGGGGAGACGGCGGGACGTGTCCTCTTACCGCCTCTCCCTTGATGGGAGAGGATTGAGGTGAGGGTGAGAGGGGGAGCCGAGCCTCTTGCCCTCTTCCCCCCGCTGAGCGGGGGGAAGATTGAGATGGGGGGCTTCCTCTCCAGCGCTTGTTAAGAGCCCCCATCCTGACCTTCCCCCGCGGACGGGGGAAGGGGGGAGACGGCGGGACGTGCCCTCTTACTGCCTCTCCCTTGATGGGAGAGGATTGAGGTGAGGGTGAGAGAGGGGGAGCACCCCTCATCCCAGCCTTCTCCCGCAAGGGGAGAAGGGGTGAAGAGCCCCCATCCTGGCCTTCCCCCGCGGACGGGGAAGGGGGGAGACGGCGGGACGTGCCCTCTTACTGCCTCTCCCTTGATGGGAGAGGATTGAGGTGAGGGTGAGAGAGGGGGAGCACCCCTCATCCCAGCCTTCTCCCGCAAGGGGAGAAGGGGTTAAGAGCCCCCATCCTGGCCTTCCCCCGTCCGCGGGGGAAGAAGGGGGGAGACGGCGGGACGTGCCCTCTTACTGCCTCTCCCTTGATGGGAGAGGATTGAGGTGAGGGTGAGAGAGGGGGAGCACCCCTCATCCCAGCCTTCTCCCGCAAGGGGAGAAGGGGTTAAGAGCCCCCATCCTGACCTTCCCCCGTCCGCGGGGGAAGGGACGGGAGGACGGGGGCTCTTTCCGGTCAGCCGGTCGAGAAGTAGAGCCGGATCAGCTCTATCACGGTTGCCCTGTCGATGCGGCCGGCGAAGTAGTCGCGTAACGCCGCGATCACCTCGGACCTGTCTATCCGGTTGTTGTCGTCGAGGTCGTAAGCACCGCGGCCCACGTCGGTGACGTTGATCGTCACGCTGATGGTGTCGCGCTCGCCCGACGGGTCGGTAGCGGTGACGACCACCGTGTAGCTCGTCCGAGTCTCGTAGTCGAGCGTCGTCCCGGACCCGACGGTTATCCGGCCCGTCGTCCCGCCGATGGAGAAGGAGGCGGCGTCGGCGCCGCCCAGCGAGTATGTGAGCGCGTCGCCGTCGGGATCGGTCGCCGTGACCGGGCCGCCGACGCTGGTACCCGCCGAGGCGGTCTCGGAGACGCTCCGGCTCGCGGTCGCGGCGGGGAACGCCGGGGCGACGTTGGTGATGATAGTGATCGTCACCGTGATCCTGGCTGCGGCTTCCTCGTCGCTGGCGGCGACCTCGACCGTGTAGGATGCCCGGTCGAGCGCCACTCCCGACCGCGTGAGCAGCTGGCCGGTCGAGCCGTTTATGTCGAAGGATGCGGCGTCCGCGCCCTCGAGGGTGTATGTGATCGTGTCGTCCGTATCGGCGTCGGTCGCCCTGACGGGGCTGCCGATGGCCGTGCCAGCCGCCGCGCTTGCGCGCACGTTCCGCGTGGCGCTCGCGCCCTCGGAGAACACCGGAGGGTTGTTCGGCGGCGCCGCCGTAGCCTCGATGGAGACCGGAATACTCGCGATGTCTCTTCCGTCGTCGGCCGAGACCGTCACCGTGTACGTCTCTCCCGCAAGCAGGGTGACGCCGACCTTCGTGAGAAGCTGGCCGTTCGCCGTGTTGATGGCGAACGACGCGGCGTCCCGCCCTCCGAGGCTGTAGGTGAGCGTGTCGCCCGAATCGACGTCGGTCGCCGTGACGGGCAGCCCGATCGAGACGCCCGCCTGGGCGTTCGCGCTCACGCTCCGCGTCGCGCTCGCACCCTCGGAGAACACCGGCGGGTTGTTCGCGCCCGGGGCGTTAGTCGATCCGATACCCGCGGGCGACCAGTCGCTCGAGCCCTCCGCGTTCGTCGCGCGCACCTGCACGTCGTAGAACGTGCTCGCCGCCAGTCCCTCGATCGTGACCGTCGTCGCGGCGATCGTCGTATTCGTGACCTCCGTCCACGACGTGTCGGTGGGTCCCTGGTACCGGTAGTCGTAGTCGGTGATGGGCGGGCCGGTGTTCTCCGGCGCGTCCCAGCTCACCTGCACGCTCGTGCTCGATACCGCCGTCACCGTCGGAGACAGCGGTGTGAACGGCGGCTCGACGACGTCCGTGACGTTGATCCTGACGCCGGCCGTGGTCGTCCCGCCCCTGCCGTCCCGCGCCCTCACCGTCACCGAGTAGCTCGACCTCTCCTCGTGGTTGAGCGCCGCGCTCGTCCGTATCTGGCCGCTGCTCCTGTCGATGTCGAACGACGCGGCCCCCGTCCCTTCGAGCTCGTAGACCACCGGGTCGTCGTCCGGGTCGGTCGCCGCGATCGGGTCGCCGATCGTGTCTCCCGCCGGCGTGTCTTCGGCCACGCTCAACGTGCGCGCGCCGCCGGAGAAGACGGGGTTCCTGTTGGCCACGTCCGGGTTCGGCGACCCTATGCCGGAGCGCGAGTAGTCGCTCACGCCCTCGTCGCTCCTCGCCCGCACCCGCACCTCGTAGCGCGTGCCCGCGGTGAGTCCCGTTATGATGGCGCTCCTGTCCGCACCCTGGTGGGTCCAGTTACTGAAGCCGCCCGTTCCGGCCATGCCGTACTGGATGTCGTAGTCGGTGATGGCGGGTCCCGTGTTCACCGGCTCGTCCCACGTGACGCGCACGCTGCTCGTCGAGCCGGGTATCCCCGCCACCTTCGGCGCGGTGCGCGCGGTCGGGAGCTCGGGCAGGTCGAGGACGCTGATGGTCACCGACTGGGCGGCGACGCTGTTGCTCTGCCTCTGCCCGTCGTTCACCTTCACCGTCACCGAGTAGAACTCCCTCGCCTCGTGGTCGAGGGCGGCCCTCGTCCGTATCTGGCCGGAGGAGGAGACGATGGTGAAGGAGTCCTTGCCCGGCCCCTCGAGGGTGTAGGTCAGCCTGTCTCCGTCATTGTCCGTGGCCGAGACGGGGCTGCCGACGTTCTGGCCCGCCCGCGTGTTCTCGTCCACGCTCAGGGTGACGAGAGATGAATCGGCGTCGAAGGACGGCCTGAGGTTGCTCTTGTCCGTCGTGCCGCGGCCCGCGGACGACCAAGCGCTCGCGCCCTCGGGGTTCGTCGCCCGCACCTCCACCTCATACGTGGTGCGAGAGTCCAGGTCCGTTATCGTGGTCTTGGCCTCCGTGTTACCAGTGCCAGTGCCAGCAATAACAGCATCGGAGTCATCACCGTGCTCCCAGGGTATCCAGGCATCGTCGGCGCCCCCAACCTCACGGTACTGTACGTCGTAGTCGGTGATGGGCGGCCCGGTGTTGCCCGGCTCGCTCCAGGTCACGTCCAGCTCCTTGCCCGAGTCCTTCGTAGCCGTCACCTTCGGCGTGGACGGCACGGACGGAGGCTCGTCCACGTCGGTGATAGTGATCGTAAACTCCTGAAAGATACTCGCGCCCTGGCCGTCCGCAACCTTCACCAACACCTTATAGATGCATGCGGTTGTATCAGCCGTATCATCGTAGCCGCATCCCAGATTTTCGTGATCCAGCCCCGAGCGTGTCCTTATCAGCCCCGATGAGTTGATGGTGAACAGGTTCTTGTTGGAACCTTCGAGGCTGTAGGTCGGCGTGCCGCCCTCACTGTCCGAGGCCGTGACGCTCCCCACGTCCTGCGCCCTCCGCTCATGGCTCTCATTCACTTCCAGGGTAGGAGTCTGGACGAAAGTGGGCGCATCGTTGGCAGTAGTGCCCGTCCTATACCTGTTCGTCCGCGCCGATACTGGTGACGACCAGCCGCTCGTGCCCTCGACGTTCGTCGCCCGCATCCGCACGCTGTAGGACGTGTTGACGGTAAGATCCTCGATATCCGCGGTGTTGGCATCTGCGTCTATCCCTTCGCAGGTATCGTCACCGGCGCCAGTCGTCCCGACAGCACAGTTATTGGAAGACCAGGAGCCGCTGCCCTGCCTGTACTGCAGGTCATAGCCGGAGATCACCGGCCCCGTGTTGTCTGTGTACCACATCACCCCCAGCTTGGTGACGTCCTCCGGTGATCTCAGCACCACCGTCGGCGCGGACGGAGGCTCGCTCACGTCCTTCACCGTGATCGTCACCGTGATTGTGTCGTCGGCGTCCTCGTCATCTTCCTTCTTCCCGTTCGCGTCCAGGCCGTCCCGGACCTCCACCACCACCGTGTAGGCGCACGTGGTTGGGCTAGCATTAGCATCGTATCCGCAGCTGTCGTCGCCGTCGTCGTCCTCGTGATTCAGGGGGCCCTTGGTAAGTATCTGGCCGGTGTTCCCGTTGATATCGAACTTGGCCGCAGCCGCTACGCTTCTAGGATCATTCAGGTCCGCGGCGACCAGCTTGTAGGTCAGCCTGTCGCCGTCGCCGTCGTCGGCCCCGACAGCCCTGCCGACAGGCCTGCCGGACGGGGTGTTCTCATTCAACTCCCTTGTAGTGGCGGCATCAGTCCCGACCGGGGTATCATCGATATTCCTGTCACGGAATACCGGCTCCCGGTTGCCCGCGTTGGTGCTCCCAGTGCCGAATGGCGACCAGCCGCCTGTGCCCTCACCGTTAATCGCCCGCACCCGCACCTCGTACGACGTGCCGGCGGTGAGCCACGGGATAGGATTGTCATCGGCATCGGTATTACTGGAATTGCCCGAAATTGTGGTGGAGGTGCCTGTGACCGTGCCAGGGGGCGTATTGTCATCTTCATCGTCTGGTATTCCGTCGGTTGAGAAGGTATCGTTGCTTCCCTTGAGCCGGTACTCCACGGTATACGAGGAGATGGCGGGGCCGGTGTTGGCGGGCTCGCTCCAGCTCACGTCGAGGCTGGTCCTCGAGTTCGCCGTAGGCCGAACGGTGGGACGGGCGGGAGCGGATGGAGTCTCGGTCCGATCGGTGACGGTGATCGCCACCCTCAGCGCGTCGCTTCCGCCCGCGTCGTCGAAGGCCACCACCGTTACATAGTAGGTGCACATGGTTGCGCCCTGTGGACTAGCAGGAGCAACGTAGCCGCAGGCCGGGTCCTCGTAGTTGTAGGTCACTCCCCTCTTGGTCCGTATCTGTCCGGTCGAGGTGTTGAAGTCGAACAGATCGGCGTCGCGGCCGTCGAACTCGTAGCCCAGCGCGCGCGAGTCCGCGTCATCCGCCGTTACCCGGGCACCGACGCTCTCCCCGGGCAGAGAGTTCTCAACCATACTCAACGAGTGGGGCGCGGATTGTGCGAACGAGGGCGGGCTGTTGCCTTCCTTGTTGGTCGAGCCGATCCCCACGAGCGACCAGGGGCCGTCATTACTCGTCACATCAGTGTTGCTAGCCCGTACCCGCACCTGGTAGGAGGTGTCGGCGCTCAACTCCGTGATCGTCGTAGTTGTATCTGAGACTGATCCGGTGTGATCGGTGAAGGAATCCTCGGTGCTCTTCTTATACTGTACGTCGTAGCCGGAGATATTCTCCCGCCCCGTGTTCACGGGGGGATGCCAGACCACCTTTAGGGTCGTGGTTGATTCAGCCCCGTTAGTATCATCATTGTCATCCTGTCCCGACACCACCGTCGGCGGGGGCAGCTCGGCGGGAGGCTCGTTGACGTCCGTGACCATGATCGCCACGATCCGCGTGCAGTCTGTACATTCTGTGGCGCGGGTCTCGCCGTCATCCACCGTCACCGTCACCGAGTACGAGTCCTTCGATTCCACGTCCAGCGGGGCCTTGGTGATGAGCTGGCCGGTCGAGGAGTCGATGTCGAACGACGCCGCGTCCGTGCCTCCGAGCTTGTAGGTGAGGGTGTTGCCGAACTCCTCCGTGTCCTCGTCGGGGTCGGTGGCCGAGATGGGGGCGCCGATGTTGACGCCCGGCGGCGTGTTTTCAGCAATTGATCTGCCATCACTATCGCTGAAAACAGGATCGGCCGCGTAGACCGTGCTGTCCGATGGGAGGAGGACTCCCAGGAGCGCGGCAAGGGCGAGCGATGCGATGGCGGTGGTCAGCAGCTTGGTCCTCATGGAACCTCCGAAGAATCTGGAAAGGGATTTGCGGGTCTTCGCTCCACATGCGTCGAGACCCTGCGTAATAGGTTAGCAGCCCGCCGTCGTATGTCAATTCGAATGGGCGTCTCGTAATCGGCAATACGGGGGTCGGGAGAGGGGGACCCCATCTCAATCTTCCCCCGCGGACGGGGGAAGAAGTTAAGAGAGGACGGGGGGCCATATATATTATGTGTGTCAAAGTGTATCGAAAGTGTAACCTTCGATGGGTTGGAGGTGTGCGTGATGGAGATGCCATAGCACTAATGTTCGCAGAGTTAAGAGGGGAGGCGGGTGCAAATTACCGAACGGGTGTGCCCATCTGCCACCCTTGACACGGAAGCCAACCCTTAGCACGGACCGGTAGGTGTCGCTGTGAACATCCTAGGTCTCTACTCGCACACGACACCGTCGCCGTCGCGGTCATCCATATACGGATAGGCCGGATGGTCGCTATGGACAGGAGCTATCTCGTGCTCCCGAGCCTCCGCGCAACTGATCCGTCCGTTTCCGTTGTCATCCCACAGTGCGAGCGCATCCACGGTGGACCCAGATTCAGGTGTTGGTGTGGCTCTTGGAGTTGCCGTATCCGTCGGGGGCGGGGTAGCAGTCGATGTGGCCGTGGGATTCGGAGTTGCCGTCGCCGGCGGGAGCGGCGTAGCCGTTGACGTGGGCCGAGGTGTTGTCTTCGCCGAGGCGGCATCTGGTGTCGGGGGAACGGCTTCGTCCGCACAAGCCACGCTTGCGACAAGCATGAACGATGCAATCCCCAGAACAACCGTCACTATGAGCCATGACTTCCGGTTGTCTGTTCGCATCATTTCGGGGGCTGAACCTCCCAAGGCTGGCATTGTCTAGCAAGTCTACAGAGCGCCTAGGGCCGTCACAACCCCTAGGCGAAAAGGTAATTCGCACCTCCCTGAGAGAGTCAAAAGGGGGAGGGAAGACGCAGGGATGGGAACCCCCATCCTGAACCTTCCCCCGCGGAGCCGGAGGAAGGGAGAGAGGCCGGGGAACTGGGGGAAGGAGGGAGGCAGTCAGGGGACGGGGGAAGGTGGGAGGGCGTTAGAAGAAGGCCCCCATCTCAATCTTCCCCCACGGACGGGGGAAGAGGGGGAGGGCAGGGGACAACCTTCCCCCACGGACGGGGGAAGAGGGGGAGGGCAGGGGACGGGGAAGAGGCGGTTAGGAGGCCAGCGGGACGACTTTGGACCGGCGCATGACGCGGTCGCGCGTCAGCAGGGGAACGCCGTGCACGACGCTGGCGGCGGCGATGAGCTGGTCCGCCGGATCGCTTTCGAAGTCGAGACGGGTCGAGGCGCGCGCAACGGCGAGATCGATGGGCCACACGTGCAGGCGGTTCAGCACTCGGACCACGTCACGGTCGTCGAGGTCGAGGTCTACGCGACCGAGCTCGACGAGCTTGGCCAGCTCCCACAGCACGATGGCTGAGACGGACCAGTCATCCCGCTCAAGCAGCAGGCGCTCGGGAGGCAGCAGCTCTCCACTGAGTGCGAAGAGCAGCACGTGGGTGTCAAGGTTGAGCATCCGCATCCCAACGGACGCCGGTCCCAAAGAGGTCGCCCCGGATCCTGATCTTGTGCCGAAGGCTGCCGATCAGCTCGCTCGACTGTCTGTCATACGGAACGACCCGCGCCACCGGCCTGCCGCGCTTGGTGACGATCAGCCCATCGGGGTCGAGCTGGTCGAGCAACGCCAGGCAGTTCTCCTTGAACTTCGCCGCGCCGATCGTCTTCATGTTATATGGCTGGTCACGCAACATGTCCAAGTGGGAGGGCCCCCCATCTCAAATCTTCCCCCGCGGACGGGGGAAGAGGCAGGAGGCGGCCGGGGGAAGGGAAAGAGGCAGCGGGAACGGGCGGGAGGCTAGAGGATCTCCGCTTCCCGTTCGAGCACACCTTTAATCCATCCGTTGATGCTCTTGTGGTTGCGAGCGGCGGCAACCGCCACCCGCTGATGAAGGTCTTCGCCCAGACGCAGGCTCAACTTCCCCGAAAACGGACGCCGAGGCTCGACCCCGTCCTCCTCGCACCAGGCCAGATACTCTTCGATGGAAGCCCGGAACTCGCGCTTGAGTCCTTCCACGTCGGCAGCCTCGAACGTCACTATCGGATAGGCGCCTGCGTTGACGACTTCGCCGTGGAACAGCTCTACGGAGTCGTCGTATTCGACCGCGGCAACATATCCCTTGTATTCCATCATGGCGTCACTCCCACTCTCTCCAAGAATCGGGAGATCGACCGCACCGTCGCCTTACCAGTCTCCGGGCCAGGGTGGGGTCTGTGAACGACCATACGCTCATCTCCCTTTCTCAAGCCCACGCGGGACCCCGACCTCTCCACGACTTCGACGCCTACCGCCAGCAACAACGCCTCCATCTCCACCCATCTGATGTCTGATGGCGTAGGGTTGGCGAAGATACGCCGCAGGGTGCGGCGGTGCTTCATTCTCATGCGATATGGTACCAGATATTAGTACTATTGCCGAGCAATTTGGGCACTAAGATTCGCCACGAACGGATTAAGACTCACCCCTGTCAGCCCTGAAAATCCGAGCGCCCTGAGCCTGTCGGGGGCCGAAACCCGCCCTACGCGTTCTTGCCGGAGGGCAGGGGGACGACCCATATGTTGGAGCCGACGTCGTAGCTGAAGGCGACGTGGTTGCCGTCGCAGACTAGCGTGATGACGCCGCGGCTGGGGGCGGCCTCGTCGACGGAGACGGTGGAGCCGGGTATGACGCGGTTGGAGACGAGGTAGTCTAGCAGGCTCTGGTCGTCCTCCGGGACCCTGTCGACCATGCACTGGGCGCCAGGCTCCACCCGGCTGAGGGGCACCGCGTCCTGGGGCGAGCGGTAGCCGCTGCCCGGAATGGGGTGTCCGAAGGGGCAGGTTTCCGGGTCGCCGAGCTTGACGACTATCTTCTGCTCGAGCTCGGGCGATATGGCGTGCTCCAGGCGGTGGGCCTCGGCGTGCGCCTTGTGGAGCTCGACGCCCAGGAGGTCGACGACCATGCGCTCGGCGAGCCTGTGCCTGCGGACGATGCTCTCCGCCGCCCGGCGGCCCTTCCGCGTGAAGACGATCCCCCTGGTCTTCTGTTCCAGCTCGACGAGGCCCTCGCGGGCCATGCGGCGGATCATGGCGCTGACGGAGGGCAGGGACGTGCCGAGGCCCTCGGCCGCCGGCAGGGTGCGCAGATGGTCGGCCAGCTGGGTGAGGCTGAGCCTGTCCTGGCTCTCCTGCAGCCTGAAGATCGACAGGAGGTAGTTCTCCGTCGACATCGAGAGCCGGGTGTTCTCCGGGCCCGGTCTTTCCTTGTCAGATGTGCGAGGCGCCATCTGTTGTCACCGTCCTTTGCCCTCTGAAGGTACCAGACGGGCGGCGGGGTATCAAATCGGGGAGGCGGATGGGGGAAGAGGTGGGAGCAGAGGAGCCTTCTTATCCCTTCCCCCGGCTCTGCGGGGGAAGGTCAGGATGGGGGCTCCTTTGCGGCAGAGGGAGAAAGACCCCCATCTCAATCTTCCCCCGCGGACGGGGGAAGAGGCGGAAAGGTGGACGGGAGAGAGGTGGGAGGGCGACGGGAGAGAGGCGGGAGGTGGACGGGGGAATGAGGCGGGAACAGAGGAGCCTTCTTATCCCTTCCCCCGGCTCTGCGGGGGAAGGTCAGGATGGGGGCTCCTTTGCGGCAGAGGGAGGGAAAAGACCCCATCTCAATCTTCCCCCGCGGACGGGGGAAGAGGCGGGAGGGTGGACGGGTCGTTAAGGCTTGACTTGATGCGGGGGTACGTACATACTAACAGGGTTGATTTCAGTGGACGGTTCGAGGCTCTCTGTAGGCTAAGAGCACAGATGTATCTACGACAACTGTCGCGGGCATAGCATCGTCGCATGGAGGCCGCGAGCCGACCCCTGACGATACCGGACGCCGGGCCCAGACGGTCCCGGTCCGGAGCGCCGCTGATCATCCGGGCGCCGGCCGTACTGGTGGCGCTGGCGATGCTACTGCCCCTGGCGTACCTGCTGCTGCGCAGCGCGGGCGCCACGACGGAGGCGTGGGAGCTGCTTCTCCGGTCGCACACCGCCCAGACGATGGCCCGGACGGTGGTGCTGATGATCACGGTGACGGCCAGCTGCCTGGCGATCGCGCTTCCGCTGGCGTGGCTCACGGTGAGGACGGACCTGCCCCTGCGGCGCGCCTGGTCGGTGGTCACCGTCCTGCCGCTGGTGATCCCGAGCTTCGTGGGCGCCTTCCTGTTCATATCCGCCATCGGACCCCGGGGGCTGCTGCAGCAGATGCTCGAAGGCCCGCTGGGGATCGGACGCCTGCCGGAGATCTACGGGCTGGCGGGCGCGACGCTGACGCTGAGCCTCCTCAGCTATCCGTACCTGCTGCTGACGGTCAGGGGGGCTTGGAGCAGCCTGGACACGTCGACCGAAGAGTCGGCGCGGAGCCTGGGACACGGGCCCTGGAGCACGATGCTCCGGGTGACTCTGCCCCAGCTCCGCCCGGCGATCGCCGCGGGCTCGCTGCTGGTGGCGCTGTACACGCTGAGCGACTTCGGGGCCGTGTCGCTGATGAGATACCCGACGTTCACCTGGGTCATATTCCAGCAGTACGAGTCGTCATTCGACCGGTCGATAGCGGCGGTGATGGCGCTGGCGCTGATGGGGCTGGCGCTGGCCGTCCTGATGCTGGAGGGGTGGAGCCGGGGCCGGAGCTCCTACCACAGGACGGGGCCGGGCTCCGACCGGCCGCCGAAGGTGGTGGCGCTGGGGCGGTGGAGATGGCCGGCCTTCGCGCTGTGCGGCCTCATCGCCGGCCTCTCGCTGGCGCTGCCGACGGGGGTGCTGCTCCACTGGCTGGTGCGCGGCGCGCTGTCGGGCGAGCCGATGCTGCTCCTGTGGAGCGCGGCGAGGAACTCGGTGGTCGCGTCGGGTCTGGCCGCCGTGGCGGCGGCGGGGCTGTCGATCCCGATGGCCGCGCTGATCGTCAGGTATCCGAGTCCTCTGAGCCGGCTCCTGGAGCGCGTCAGCTTCATCGGATACTCGCTTCCGGGGGTGGTGGTCGCGCTGGCGCTGGCCTTCTTCGGGGCCAACTTCGCGCAGCCGCTGTACCAGACGACGTGGCTGCTGGTCTTCGCCTATGTGGTGCTGCTCTTTCCGGCGGCGCTCGGGGCGACGCGGGCGTCGCTCCACCAGGTGAGCCCGCGGCTGGAAGAGGCCGCGCGCGGCCTAGGACGCACGCCGGGCCAGGCGATCCAGACCGTCACCGCCCCGCTCGTCCGCCCCGGACTGATGATGGGCGCGGCCCTGGTATTCCTGGTGGCGATGAAGGAGCTGCCTGCGACGCTGATACTCGGCCCGCTGGGATTCGAGACGCTGGCGACGGCGGTCTGGTCGGCGTCGTCCGAGGCGTTCTTCGCCCGCGCCGCCGCGCCGGCGCTGACGCTCATCCTGGTGTCGTCCATTCCGATGGCGTACCTGATCCTGCGCGAGCGGCGCGTCTCTCTCACGGGAGGGGCGTGAGGTGAGGGCGCCGGTGGTGGAGTGCAGGGGAGTGACCAAGCATTACGGCGACGTGCGCGCCGTGGAGGGGGTCGACTTCGCGCTGCAGCCCGGGGAGACGATCTCCATACTGGGGCCGAGCGGATGCGGGAAGACGACCACGCTCAGGCTGATCGCGGGGTTCGAGCTGCCGGACGCGGGGGAGATCAGCATCTGCGGCAAGGTGGTCTCGGGCCCCGGCATACACGTGCAACCGGACCGGCGCAGCGTGGGGATGGTGTTCCAGGAGTACGCCCTCTTCCCGCACAAGACGGTGGCCGAGAACGTCTCCTTCGGCCTGAACCGGCTCAACTCGCACGAGCGCGGGCTGCGTACCAGGGAGGTGATCGAGCTGGTCAGGCTCTCGGGCCTCGAGGAGCGGTATCCCCACGAGCTGTCGGGCGGGCAGCAGCAGCGGGTCGCGCTGGCGCGGACGATCGCGCCCAGGCCGGTCTCGGTGCTGCTGGACGAGCCGTTCAGCAACCTGGACGCGGGGATGCGTCAGTCGATGCGGCGCGAGGTGCAGGGCATCCTGCGGGAGAACGGCATCGCGGCGATCTTCGTCACCCACGACCGCGAGGAGGCGTTCGCGACGGCCGACCGGGTTGGGGTGATGAGAGGCGGACGGCTGGAGCAGATCGACGCCCCGGACGTCGTCTACCACTCACCGGCGACGCCCTTCGTCGCGGAGGCGGCCGGGACGAGCGACTTCATCAGGGGGGAGATAGAGCGCGGCTTCGCCGTCACGGAGATCGGCAGGCTGCCCTATGTGAACGGCAACGGCAGGCTGAGCGAAGGGGACCGGGTGATGCTGCTCGTGCGTCCGGATGACTTCCAGGTGGTGCAGCACGAGAGCGGCCCGTCGACGGTGCAGGCGCGCGAGTTTCGAGGGGACGAGACGGTGCTGGACGTCTCCACTCCATCGGGCGCGATCGTGCGGTGCCGCCAGCGCTCATACTCGAAGCTGGCGCCGGGCACGCGCGTCACGCTCATCCCCCAGGCGGCGAGGCCGTTCACAGCTTTTTTTTCGAGCGGGTAAGAGGCTTTTTCCCGGGCGGTAAGAGAGGCGTTCTCCGACCGGAGATTTCCCTCACGGAATGACGCCGGCGTCGCGCAGCCGTGCGAAGTGCCGCTCCACCCTGCCTGTCAGCAGCATGGCGCCGATGAGCACGAGCCATATGAAGAAGGCGGGACCGATGATCCGGTGCGCGAAGGTCGCCGCGTCGATCCAGATGAGCTGCATGGCGACACCCAGGACCGCGGTCACGGGCGCGATGCGCCTCAGGGTCTCTCCCGCCCTCCACTGGTAACGCGCCGCTACGATCAGGGCCAGCCCCGCCGCCGCGAAGCCGACCTTGCCCGTGAACCAGCGGAGATAGGCGAAGGTATCGACCGAACCGGACCTGGCCGAAACCGCCGTGCTGTCGGCCAGGTCCGGCGCGGACAGCCCCAGCGCGACGGCACACGCGCCGGACACGGCTGTGAGGAGGCCTGATGCAATGAAGAGTACCGGCACCAGCGGCGTGCCCAACCGCTCTCGAATGATCCAGGTCCTCAGCAGGAGCCATGCCCCCGCGATCAGCGTGATTCCCGAGACCAGGCGGGCCGCGCCGCCCGTAATGTAGAGTCCCTTGTTCAGCGTGATCGCCGCCATCGACTCCACGAGGGTGGGCTGGTCGGCACCGGCGGCGACGCGCCCAGCAACCGCGACGGCGGTGGCGACAGCGGTGAGTATGAGGAGGCCCCCGGCCATACCGGCGGCCCGGTCGTGTGACGGCCCGGCCCGGCGCACGGTAGCAGAGTCTGAGCTCAAGCTATTCATCGGCTCCCTCTCGTCTCATTCGCGGTTTTCATTCTCATGAGAGGCCGGGTCACGGTGCGTGTCGGCCGAAAGGATGTCCGATATAGCGTCCACGAACGCTGCAGGGAGCTCCGTATCCTCCAGATCAGGATCAGAGCAGTCTATCTCCGGCGTTCCTCTTCTGTCGACGTATATGGGAATCCGTACGTGCAGGGCGAACGCCACGAGCTCCACGACATCCGCGCTTATCCAGGTCGTGCGGCCGCCCGCGGAGAGCGATATGGCGCACCTGACGTCCTGTGACTCGTCGCCGGTGACGACGACGGACCGGAAGGCGCCGCCCAGCTCCCTGACGCACTCTGCGAATACGCCGTAGAGCGCGCACCTGTCGTTCACGCCATGGGCTTCGAGCGCCAGAACGCCCGCCTTCGTGCATGGGACGGTCACCCGGATCTTCTGCCCGCTCATCACCGTCTCCATGAGCATGATGGTCTCTTGGGACGACTGGTCCCTGTATAGGCGCTTTACCGAGGCTCGTTCCATCGCCATGCCTCCCGCGAATACCTGTTTCTAACCGCGGACATCCGGATGGTCAGGAGATAGAACGGCTCGTCGCCGGTGATCGACGCTCCACGCGTGTCGCCGGTCCGCCGGGGCGGGCTGTCCTTCACGGGATGACGCCGGCGTCGCGCATCAGGGAGAGGGTGCCCTGCAGGTCGCTCAGGCGGCTCAGGTCCACGTCGGGCGGATCGAGCGATTCGAGAGAGGGCAGGCCGCCCGGCGGCTCGACACCCGCGGCCAACGGATACTCGCCGGTCTCCTCCGCGAAGTAGCTCTGAGCCTCCTCAGAGAGGAGAAACCGTATGAAACGCTCGGCCGAGTCGCGGTCGTCCGTCTCCTTCAGTATCCCGGCTCCGGCTACGAGGACCAGGGCCCCAGGGTCTCCATTGCCCAGGAAGTGGTTCCGGGCTCCGAACTGAGGCCCCTCCTCCTTGAGGAAGCGCCCCAGGTAGTAGTGGTTCACGAAGCCGACGTCGATCTCGCCGCTTCCCGCGGCGGCGACGATCGGGGTGTTCTTGGGATACTCTCGGACGCCGTTGGCCTTCATGCCCTGCAGCCACCGGCGCGCGGTTGCGTCGCCCAGCTGGACCCGCAACGCGGTGACGAAGGCCTGAAACGACCCGTTCGCCGGCGCCCAGCCGACGCGCCCCTTCCATCTGGGATCGGTGAAGTCGAGGATGGAGTCGGGCAGGTCGGTCGCCGGGTCGATGGCCGACGTGTTGTAGACGACCGTGCGGGCGCGGCCGGAGGCGCCCACCCACTCGCCCCTGGGCGAGCGGAAGCGCGGGTCCACCTCGGACAGCAGCTCGCTCGGAAGCTCGGCAAGGACTCCGGCCTCCGACAGGGCGCCGAGCGATCCGGGATCCTGGAGGAAGACGACGTCGGCCGGCGTGTTGTCTCCCTCCTCCAGGATGGTGGCGGCGATCGCGGCGCTGCCGGCGTACTTCACCCGGACCTCTATGCCCGTCTCACCGGAGAAGGTGTCGAGCAGAGGCTGGACCAGGCTCTCCGAGCGTCCGGAATAGACGGTGAGCGTGCGGTCTTCGCCGCCGCAGGCGCCCATAACAACCATCGCGGCGGCCGTTATGGATAGAGCGATCAGAAGCCTTAAGGTGCGGGCTGAGCTCGACATAGTGTACACCTATCCCCTTTGATTAAGCTCGATTAGTGCGCATGGAGTAGTACATACCTTGTATTTTAATATGTATATACTTACTGTATCACTGCGTAGGCTAATATACAGATGGAGAGTATACATGTCAAGCCCCTCGACCAGTACTTCCCGGAATAGTCGGGGAACGGGGAAGCTGCGCTCACTCTGGACGGGGAGAGATCGGCCCGTCACCGACCGTGGGATGGTCGTCCCGAGCCTGTCGAGGGACGCAGAAAGACCGCCTTCAGGCGAGGATGCGGTCGATGGCCGCTTCCAGCGCCTCCTCGGCGTCGGCCAGCCTCTGTGCGTGTGAGCGCACGCCCTCTTCGTCTCGGCGCAGCAGTGCGCGCGACGCCTCGATCTGACGCTTCATCTCCGCAGGGCCCGGGCTCCCCGTGGCCGTACGTGTCCCCAGACAGACCTGGGGGTCGAGGGCACGGGAGAGAAGGTCGTCGTCGACCGAGAGAGCTCTTCCAAGGAACAGCATCGCGGCCCGATCCAACAGCTCCGGCGTCGGATGTCCGGCGGGGACGCCCTCCTCCTCCGCCAGCCGCACCATGACGCCGACCGTCTGGTGGGCCATGCGCCACGACAGCCCCCGCTCCTGCACGAGGACGGCCGCGAGGTCCGCCGCCTGCGCCCAGGAGTCCACCGCGCGCTGCAGCATGACGTCCGGATTCACCTCGAGTGTCTCGATCATCCCGGCGCACAGCGTCAGCGCCTCGACCGTCTCGCGCGCGCCCCGCACGAGGTCCGGCGCGATGAAGCTTGCCGGCGTCCGTCCGGCGATGCGGCGGCTGACCTTCTGGACGTGCTCAGCCGCGGTCGGGTTGCGCTTCTGGGTCATGATGCTGCTGGTGCTGCAGTAGCGGTCGGCCAGCCGTATCAGGCCGAACTCGTTGCCCATCCACAGGATCAGCTCCTCGCACAGGAAGTCCAGGCTGCTCAGGAGCATCGACAGCGCCGCCCCCATCTCCCAGAGGTGGTCGGAGTTGTAGCTGGAGTCGCGTGTGTTCGTCGAGACGGTCTCGCATCCCATCAGCTCCGCCACCCTCGGCCGGTTGGTGGCGAACCGGCTGGCCGTACCGGCCGCCGAGCCCGCCGCGCTGATGTTCAGGCGCCGATAGGCCCCGTCCAGCCGCTGCCAGTCGCGCTCCGCGGCGCAGACGAAGGCGTGGAGATGGTGCGCCAGCGTGGTCGGCTGCGCCTGCTGTCCGTGCGTGTAGTAGGGCATGACGTCGTTCACCATCTCGGCGGACCGGTCCAGCAGCGTCTGCCGGTAGGCGTTGACGGCCGTCATCACGCCGAGGAGCGAGTCGCGCATGCCTACTCGATGGCTGACGAGGCCGAGGTCCCATGAGCTGCGCCCCGCGTGGATGAGTCCGCCGATCTCCATGCCAAGCTGCTGGACGAGATAGGCCTCCCCCGCATGAACGCCGCCGCCAACCGACTCGCGGGTGTCGTCCAGGTCTCCCGACTGGAGGGCGCGCAGCGCGGCCAGACAGGCGCGCGCCCCGTCGCGCGGGATGATTCCCTCCTCGACGAGCATCACCGTGTGCGCCTTGTCGAACCACTGGAGTCCGCGGGTGAAGTCGTTCTCGCTGTCCATCGCCTTGCGGCTGTCGACGAGGGTCCTGTCGAACTCTTCCATCAACCGGACGCCCACCCTTCGGTATCCTGTGTAGCTGCTGTCGTCGCCCCTGAGCGATCCCGGGACCTCGGCGCGCACGTCTGGAACCATCTCCGACCTCCTTGAGCCTGCGGACTCTCACGGCAAATGTCACCGCAGAGAACGGTAGCCGAGCCGCGTCCACCACAGTATAATGCGCGCCGACGGAAATGACATGGAGGGCTGCAATGGCAGGAAGCGTATTCCAGAATGCGAGCGTAGAGGCCAGGTATGACGTCAAGGTGCCGATGAGGGACAGCGTAAACCTGTCGGCTGACATCTACTTTCCGCGCGGCGAGCAGGGGCCTTTCCCGGTGATCCTCACCCGGACCCCGTATGACAACATGACCGAAGAGAGCCTCGACGCCGGCCGCTTCTACCCCCAGCACGGCTACGTGCTCGTGGCGCAGGACGTGCGCGGGAGGAACGACTCGGACGGCGACTTCTATCCCTACCTCAACGACTTCAACGACGGGCACGACACCGTCGAGTGGATCGGCGCCCAGCCGTGGTGCGACGGCAACGTCGGCATGGTGGGCGCCTCATACGTCGGCTACGTCCAGTGGCAGGCCGCCTCCATGGGGAGCGGCTACCTGAAGGCGATCGTCCCCAGGGTCATAGGCGCCAACATGTACGAGACCGGCTGGTATCAGGGTGGCGCCTTCCATCTCGGCACGGCCGCCATGTGGGCCATGCGGTACGACGGCCGCACCCGTCAGGACATCTTCGACTACAACTGGGAGCAGCTCTTCCGCAAGCTGCCCCTCGCTGAGCTCGACAGAGAGGCGGGGAAGGACGTCCACTTCTTCCGCGACTGGATCGCGCACCCGGACTACGACGACTACTGGAGGGCACAGTCGATAGAGGAGCGCTACCCGAACATCAAGGTGCCGGTGCTGCAGATCGGAGGATGGTACGACGTCCTCGTGAGAGGCACCTTCCACCACTTCACTGAGATGAGGAAGCACGGCGGGTCCGAGCTCGCGAGGCAGAACCAGAGGGCTGTCGTGGGACCGTGGATCCACTCGGCCTGCTCGACGACCTTCGCCGGAGAGCTGGACTTCGGGGCCATCTCGATGCTCGACCTGCGGGAGATAGAGCTGAGGTGGTTCGACCACTGGCTGAAGGGCAAGGACAACGGGGCCGAGCGGGACGCCCCGCTCCGAATCTTCGTGATGGGCGCGAACGAGTGGCGCGACGAGAACGAGTGGCCGCTTGCCAGGACGCAGTTCACGCCGTACTACTTACACAGCGGCGGCGGGGCCAACTCCCTGGAGGGAGACGGCGGCCTGTCGACCGCCCCTCCGGCCGGCGAGCCGGCCGACGGCTTCGTCTACAACCCCGCCTTCCCGGTCCCGACGCGGGGCGGCAACACCTGCTGCAACCCGGAGCTCGTCCCGTGGGGCGTCTACGACCAGCGTCCGCTCGAGTACCGGAACGACGTGCTCGTCTACACGTCAGAGCCCTTGGAGGAGGACCTCGAGGTCACCGGCCCGATCTCCGTCACGCTCTACGCGAGCACCGACGGCAGGGACACCGACTTCACCGCAAAGCTCGTTGACGTACATACCGACGGCTATGCCGTCAACCTGTGCGACAACATAATGCGGGCCCGCTACCACGAGTCCAGGGAGTACCAGACGCTCCTGGAGCCGGGCAGGGTGTACGAGTTCACGATAGACCTGTGGATGACGAGCAACGTGTTCCTGAAGGGTCACCGGATCAGGGTGGACGTGTCGAGCAGCAACTTCCCGAGGTTCGACCGGAACCCGAACACCGGCAATCCCTTCGGCCAGGACACGGAGCTCCGGACGGCCCGTCAGACGATCCTCCACGACGAGGCCCACCCGTCCCACATCCTCTTGCCGGTGATACCGAAGTCGTAATAACCTCGAAGCCAGAGGCGGACGCAGAGTCCGTAATCCCTCCGGAGGTCGGCAGAATGAGCTACACAGCCATCAGGTCCTGGCTCGCGGACGAGCTTAACGTCATAGAGGAGAGCGGCCTCTACAAAGGCGAGAAGATCATAACGACCGCTCAGAGCTCGCGGGTGTCCACCCGCGACGGCGTCAACATCAACCTCTGCGCCAACAACTACCTCGGGCTGGCCGACCACCCGGACATACTGGAGGCGGTGTCGGAGGGGATGCGCACTCACGGCTTCGGCATGGCGTCGGTGCGGTTCATCTGTGGAACGCAGGATATCCACAAGACGCTGGAGGAGCGGATCAGCCGGTTCCTCGGAACCGAGGATACGATTCTGTACACCTCCTGCTTCGACGCGAACACCGGCCTCTTCGAGACGCTGCTCGGGGCGGAGGACGCCGTCATCAGCGACGCGCTGAACCACGCGAGCATCATCGACGGCGTCCGCCTGTGTAGGGCGCAGCGGAAGATATACCGGCATGCGGACATGGCCGATCTCGAAGCCAGGCTACAGGAAACGAGTGACGCCCGCTTCCGCATGATCGCCACCGACGGCGTCTTCAGCATGCAGGGAGACCTCGCCCCGCTGGACAGGATATGCGAGCTGGCCGACCGGTACGACGCCCTGGTAATGGTCGACGACTCCCACGCCACCGGGTTCCTCGGCCCCAACGGGCGGGGCACCCCGGAAGAGCTGGGCGTGGCCGACCGCGTCGACATCGTGACCAGCACCATGGGCAAGGCGCTGGGCGGCGCCTCGGGCGGCTTCACGGCGGGACGCAGGGAGATCGTCGAGTATCTGAGACAGCGCTCCAGGCCGTACCTCTTCTCGAACACCCTAGCGCCGCCGATCGTCGTCGGCGCGCTCAAGGCGCTCGACATGATCGAGTCGCAGCCTCATCTGCGCGAGACGCTGTGGGAGAATACGGCCCACTTCCGGGGCAGCATGAACGACCTGGGCTTCGAGATCCTGCCAGGGACCCATCCGATCGTGCCGATCATGCTCAGAGACGAGCTGAAGACGGTCGAGTTGGCGAGGGCGATCAACGAACGCGGCGTCTTCGTCGTCGCTTTCAGCTTCCCGGTGGTCCCGAGGGGCGAGGCGCGGATCCGCGTGCAGCTGTCGGCGGGCCACACGAGGGAGCAGCTCGATACGGCGCTGTCTGTGTTCGAAGAGGCCGGCAGGGCAGTCGGCGCGATCTGAGTTTTTCAAGTAGCCGGACGACTATAGCGGGAAAGTGTCAGGAGTAGACCGGATGACGGCCAACGGCGAGCTCGACGGAAGGGTGGCGATAGTCACGGGCGCGGGGCAGGGGATGGGCCGGGCCGTCGCGCTGCGGCTCTCGGCCGCTGGCGCCAGCCTGACCGTCAACGACGTCAACCCTGCGGCGGCGGAGTCCACCTGCGCGCTGATAGCGGAGCGGGGAGGGGAGGCCGTTGCCGCGCCCGGCGACGTCACGTCGTCGCCAGACGTCCGCCGCATCGTCGGCGCGGCCACGGGCCGGTTCGGAGGGCTGCACGTGCTCGTGAACAACGCCGGGGTTCTGCGTCCCACCGCCGTCATCGACATCGAGGAGGATGAGTGGGACATGGTAGTGGACGTCAACCTCAAGGGAACCTACCTCTGCTCCAGGGCGGCGCTCCCTCCGATGCGAGAGGCCGGCTGGGGGCGCATCGTCAACTTCTCATCGACGGCGGGGAAGAACGTCAGCACGGTGGGCGGCGCTCACTACACCGCGGCCAAGGCCGGCATCCTCGGCTTTACCCGCCACCTCGCCAAGGAGGAGGCGGGCTACGGGATTACGGTGAACTCGGTCTGCCCGGGGCTGATCGACACGGAGATGGTCCGGTCGACCATAGACGACGACCGCACCAGGGCCTACGCGGCCAGCTTTCCGATCAGCCGGCTGGGCGAACCGGAGGAGGTGGCGGAGCTCGTCGCCTTCCTGGCATCGGACCGGGCCTCTTACATCACAGGAGCGTCGCTGGACATCAACGGCGGCGACCTGATGATCTAGGGAGACTCCTTTCCCCATCTCAATCTTCCCCCGCGGACGGGGGAAGAGGTAAGAGCTCGGTCGTGGACGCGTAGCAAGAACCCGGCTTCAATGTTGAGCTCATCCCTCCATTTCGATTTCGAGTGGCAGCCGGAGCATCTTGTCTTTGAGAACTTTGATGGTGTCCGGGTCTAGACCAGCCTCATTCCGACGCGCCATCCATTCGGCTATGCCATCGTAGGTACAGTGGCGGAGGTAGTTCAACACCCCTCGCTACCGCTAAGTAGCTTCCAATGGGGATGCTGAGTGTTGACGATAATCAGAACTCGCTCATTGGTCGTGGCCTCCACAACAACATAAGGGTCGTTAGGCGAGGCATCATTCACGAGGAAGCCACGAATCTCCAACGGGTACCCCTGAAACTTGGCTTGGAAGGTTGGTTCGCGATCAGCAACTGAGTCCCTTAGAGGCAGCTGGGCTTGATGCACTGCTTCAGGAGGAGGTACTATCTCCAAGTTGATCGCGTCCAACAGAGATTTGGAACTAAGCTCCTGTTGTAGCTCGTCAATTGCTGCCTCAACTTCTATATCGGACGGCCCGGTTGGGTCCTCCTGTCGTCTCCGATATTGTCTGGCAACCTCTATGTAGTCTGCGCACTCCTTTTTGAGGAGATTCTCTACCTGTTCCTGCTCGTCTCCGTACCATAGGATGTCATCCTTGGTGTGGCTTACTTCAAAGTCGTTGAGGTGGACTTCGCCGACCAGCCTCTGGTTAATGAGGTCGTTCCTGCCTTGAAAGCCATAAATCGTCTCAGGTCTCCAACTCTCAGGCCAGCCTTTAACCACCCTGTCAGCATGGAGAATGGAGAAGCCCGCATTGGCTCTGCTACCCCTGCTCAGTACACCAACCCACCCCTTGACTTCTTTGCCGCCAGCAAGAAACTCAAAGTCCTTTCTATAGATGCCACCATCCCTAGCTTGAAGGAACTGGAAATCGGAGTCATCCCATTCAAGGGGACTTCCTTGCCATTCAATAGTTGCCCATCCACCACGCAAGTCCTGGCGGTACATCGAACGTAGAAAGTCCTTGATTTTGCCGATGGTGCGACCGTGAAACACCTGATTATGGTTCCTTATTTCGATTATTGTGTAGTGGTGGTCTTCAGGCCTGTCCATCGTGGCAGAGTACCCAAGGTCGCTGTCGCCGCCTGCGATCTTGTCGACATCCACGGTAACGCGGTGCTCAGTCGTTTCTCCTAGTCTCTTTGTGCGGACGGTCCATCTATTGCCTATCCAGCACGACGCGGTTTTCATCCCCATGCCGTACTTGGATCGCCCCAAAGTGTTTTCTGGTGGGAATCCAACCTTGAGGGCATTGGTCAGCTCGTCGTAAGACATCCCCATAGCGTTGTCGGAGACCCGCAACAGACCTGCCCCTTCCCGCTCATAGACTATTCCAACCAGGAGCCTGTCGCCCGCGGACGAATAGGCCTCGTCAAGTCTGTCCTGATTGTTGAAGTATGATTGCGTCGCGTTGTCCACTAACTCCGCGATGGCATGCCAAGGAGTATACGACAGCCTCTTGTACGACTGAATCACCCGGAGGCCCAGTTCCAACTGTATCGGCGGCGATGTCACAACAATTCTCCTTTGGGTAGTTCAGGATCTTCTTCTAAGGGTCAGGCGGCCATCCGTTTCTCTGATGATCTGGTATTCTTGGTTGGCAACGAGGGGGTTTCTGCCTGCTGGCACGAGCCATACTCTATCTGAGGCGTCAAGTCTAGACCAATTGGTCAAACCACCATTGAATTCAATGGAAACCTGTCCACCGGTCTCAACTCCCAACGCAGCAGGGGAATCCATCTGTAGAAGACCGGGCAAAGTGGTGTCCAGTCGACAAAGTGATACTTGATTCACTCGTAAAAAGTCATGGGCGAGGGTATTGGGAAGTGAGGGATAATAGGATCGGAGAGAGTGGAGGAGTGAACGCTGAGGAGTAGGTGGACGATGTTTCAAGCCCGGGAACCGCAGGAGAGCCTGTGGCAGTCGGAGTTTCTGATCACACCGAGGAAGGCGAAGCTGATGCGTAGGAGCTGGGCGGAGGTATTCCGGAACGAGGCTCTGGTTCTGATAGAGGAGGAGCGGTTCGCTCCGCTGTACAGCCCGGACATGGGCAGGCCCAATCGCGCCGTGCAGACGGTGCTGGGAGTGCTGGTGCTCAAGGAGATGTTCGATCTGACGGACATGGAGGCGTTGGAAGAGTTGGAGTTCAATCTGCTGTGGCACCACGCGCTGCGGCTGGAGATGGAGGAGGCGCACCTTGCCCAGAAGACGCTGCACAACTTTCGTGTGCGGTTGATGGAGCACGACGGCGGGCGATTGGCCTTCTGTGAGACGACGGACCGGATGATAGAGGCCCTGGGACTGCGGACAGGCAAGCAGCGCCTGGACTCGACGCATGTCATGAGCAATATCGCGGTGTTGACGCGGTTGGGTCTGTTCTGCGAGACGGTCCGGGTGTTCCTGCTGGCGGTGAGCCGTGAGCACCCCGGTCTGGGAGAAGGGATTGGGGATGGTCTGGCACAGCGGTACCTGAAGGAGACCGGAGAAGCATCGAGGTACGAGGACGCACGTTCAGGTGAGGGGCGTCGCCGGCTGTCGGTGTGTGCGCGAGACGTGTACCGGCTGGTGGATAGGTTCCGCGGGACGGCGGTGGCGGATATGGAGGAGTACGGTCTGTTGGAGAGGCTTTTGCATGAGCAGTGCCGCGTGGGCCGTCACAGGGACGGTCGTCCCAGCGCCGATGACGACGATGCGGCAGAGGGGAAGGTGCCGATCGCGCTGAAGGAGGCGAAGGAGGTGCGGTCGAGCTCTATGCAGACGCCGCACGACCCGGCGGTGACCTACAGCGGACACAAGGGGAAGGGGTACGAGGTGCAGGTGTCTGAGACGTGCGAAGAGGGGAACGCCGTGCAGATGATCACCCACGTGGAGGTCACGCCATCGAGCGATGGCGACGCCGGTGTGACGGTGGGGGTGATCGATGAGTTGAGAGAGCGAGGGATAGGCCCTTCGGAGCTGTGGTGCGACACGTCGTATGGTTCTGGCCGGAACGGATGGGAGGCGGAGCGCAGGGGGACGGAGTTGGTGAGCCCTGTCGGGGGCCGGGCGCCAGCGGAGGCCGATGAGAATGATGGGCTGGTCAGGCTGACGGCTGCTGACTTTGACATCGACGTTACGGCAAGGAGGGCTGCGGTGTGTCCTGCGGGACATGAGGCCGTGTCCGAGTACGAGGATGAAGAGGCTCCCGAGCGAGTGGAGATGCACTTCGCCCGGGAGGTGTGTGAGCCCTGTTCGCTGCGTTCCCGGTGTCCTGTGAGGTGGCGTCGTCGCCCTGAGCTCGGGGGAGAGTGGTCGCCGAGTGGAGCCTACGTGCTGAGTGCGGACCTCGCCAGGGTGAACATCGGACGTAGGCGGCGGGCCGAGTCGGATGGACAATGGCGTAAACGGTACGGGTTGCGTGCGGGGATAGAGGGTACGAACTCAGAGTTGAAACGGCGCCATGGTCTTGGCCGCCTACGAGTACGTGGAGGAGAGAGGGTCCGGCTCGCCGTCTACCTCAAGGCCCTGGCGTGTAACATCAAGCGAATGGTCCGGGCACGGCTGACCGAGATGGACGAGATGTTGGTCCCACCGGCTGCCTTGGCGCCCGATCCCACCGCTGCATGAGGCTACAGGAGCCGTTGCGAGCCCGCTGATGCCTACCAGGACGGGGTATGGCGCACCACAACTACCTCATCGGCCGCAACACAAGCCCCGACCGGAACAAAACCAAATCCCTCGCCTAACCGCCCTCACGCCGCAGAACCAACCCGAAAGGCCCTTGTTACGAGGGAATCAAGTATGATTCAAGTAAAGGCGACCGCAGCGCAGACTCGGCCTTGCCTTGCAGCATTATTCCCCGATTTGTCGAGTAAGAAAGTCTAGTCACTGTGTCAGAGCCTACCATCATTCAACTTCTGTTACCGAATCGGTATGGCCTTTGAGGTAATATCCCACAATCCTCACAGGGTGGTCAATAAATATGGCGTTGAGTGCCCACCATTGCTCCTACAGATATGGGTCTTTCCCGAGTCGGCTCCTAGCCGTAGCGCTCCCGGAGCGTCTCCGCGGCCTTGACCTCGTTCTTTAGCTTCAGGTAGGGCTCGTCGAGGGGGATCGGACTGCCCATTCCCGGGGCGAAGCCGCAGTCCGGGGTCAGCGAGATCCGCTCCTTGTCCACGTAGCTCATGGCGCGCTCGACCCTCCCGGCGATCTCGTCAGGGGTATCGATGTGGGCGCTGCGACAGTCGACGCAGCCGAGAGCGATCCGGCGGTCTTCCGGCAGCTCGGCGAGCACGGCATAGTCTCCCGCGACCGGAATGCTGTACTCCAGCGTGTACTCGTGGACGTCCACCTTCTGCAGCGCCGGGAGCACCGGCTCGTAGCCGCCCTCGTTGCGCCATCCCTCCCGGGCGCGGTTGAAGCGGCAGACGTGCAGGGCCATCCGGACGCCGTCGACTCCCTGCACCACCTGGTTTAGACAGTCGACAAGAAAGTCTATGTCGGTCTCCGGGTCGTCGAACAGCCTCCTGGCGTTGGGGTCGAGAAAGCCGCTGATGTGAGGCTCGTCGATCTGAGCCACGTCGACCCCGACATCGCGGACGGCCTCCAGCTCCGCTCTCAGGAACGGTATGGTGGCCTCCACGAAGCTGCGGCGGGTGGGATAGGCCCTAGCGGACATCTCAGGATCCCACATGCGCTGCCCAAGGATGAACGGGGAGGGGAGGCAGACCTTGATCTTACGGTCGGTCCGCTCCTTCATAAACCTCGCCTCGTCCGCGATCAGGTGGCGGTGGTTGTGCATCGGCTCGACGACGGTGTGATATCTGGGCCGCGGCTCAGCTCCGGCGGCTGGGGGGCCTCCCGCTGTGAACCCGTCGACCATCTGCGCCATCACGTCGGTGTAGCCCCTTCTGCGCCATTCGCCATCGGTGATGATGTCGACGCCGGTGCTCTCCATCATCGCCAGCATGTATGCGACAGCGGCGTCCATCCTGGCGCTCCACACCTCCTCCCCCAGGTCCTCCCTGGCGCCCGGCTCCAGGAGCTCCCGGACGAAGGCCGGACGGGGCATGCTGCCGACGACGGTCGTTGGAAACAGGGTGGAAGTTGGCACGGTCATGGGGCGGTCTCCTTTGGGTGTATGGACGGGCCTATTGTCGCCGCGCCGGCCGCCGCAGTCCAGCCTGCAAGGGTTAGGACGACAGACGGCGGTCGACGTACGCGCGGAGCTCGTCCAGCCGGGCGCTGTTCTCCACCCGATAGGGCTCCGGCGATCTCAATGCCCGGTGGGTCGTGGGGAGCTTCTCGATGTCACGTGCGAACCGCCGCCGCAGCTCGTCGAGCGATCGGACGGAGGCTGTCCGCTCGCCTCCTCTCATCGTCTCGACGAGGAGGGGTGATCCACCCGGCTCAGCGTGGCGGGCAGTCGCAATGACGTCCCGCGCGTACCGGCCGTCCGCGTCCGTGAAGCGGAACACCTGCTTGGGGCCGGGGAGCGTCTCTTTTCCCGGGCTCAGCTTCGTGATCGGGTTCCCGTCGTACTCCACCAGCTTGTAGACGGCGTCAGCCGCCGGCGCATCGGCCGAGACACCGACCCTGGTCCCAACCCCGAAGCCGTCGATCGGAGCATCTGCCTCGACCAGATCGCTCACCTGAAACTCGTCCAGCCCCCCGCTGGCGAATATCCGGACGTGGCTCAGCCCTGCCCCGTCGAGCATGACCCGCGCTCTGAGTGACAGCTCCAAGAGGTCTCCGCTGTCGAGACGCACTGCGAGCGGCGCGCGGCCGTGAGCATCCATCTCCCGCGCCACCTCTATCGCACTCTTCACGCCCGCGAGGGTGTCGTAGGTGTCCACCAGGAAGGTGCTCGTGTCGGGAAATGCGTCGGCATACGCGCGGAAGGCGTCGATTTCTCGCTCGAAGGTGGTGACAAAGGAGTGCGCCATCGTCCCGAACACCGGGATGCCGTACCGCTCCCCGGCGCGCAGATTGCTCGTTCCGGCGAATCCGGCCATGTAGCTGACGCGAGCTAAGGCGTCCGCGGCCTCCATCCCGTGGGTCCTCCTCGCGCCGAAATCGACTACCGTCCTGCCCCGAGCAGCATGAACGACCCTAGAGGCCTTGGTCGCCAGCAGAGTCTGGTAGTGCACCTGGTTGAGAAGCAGGGTCTCGACGATCTGGGCCTCTATCACCGGCGCCGTTACCTCGACGACCGGCTCCTCCGCGAAGAAGATCGAGCCCTCCGGCATGGCCCTCACTGCGCCGGTGAAGCTCAGGCCGGCGAGGTGTGACAGGAACCTTTCGTCGAAGAGTCCAAGAGACGCCAGGTAGGAGAGGTCGTCCGGGCCGATACGGAAGGCCGACAGGTGCTCCAAGACATCTTCGAGCCCGGCGAACACCAGATAGCCGCGGTCGGGCGGCAGAGCGCGGAAGAAGAGGCTGAAGACGGCGTCCGCCGTGCGGCCGCTGCTCCAGTAGGCCTGGGCCATCGTAAGCTGGTACAGGTCTGCGAAGAGAGGTTTTCTCGATTGGGAGATATCGGGGCCTCTTGCGTGTGGGGGAAGGTCAGAGGGCATCCGAGCTGCGCTCCGCGCGGATCTTGTGGAGGATGCCGGGCGGGAGAGGGAAGTACCAGCCGCGCCGGCGAATGATCTCCACGGCGAGCGGAGGCGGGACCGCGACTACCATGTCCGCACCGACGGAGCTTGCCCCGTCAGCGCCTCCCATCGCCATACGCGCGTGCATTCCGGAGAAGCCGCCCGGATCGACGCCGTCGACAGCGTAGTCGCTGAAGACGCCTCCGAAGACCGACTGCCAGCGGTAGGAGAAGCCATTGACCACCTGAGGAGCCTTCCTGAAAGCCCCGCCTCCCGGCGACACTACCAGGGCAAGCACGCTGACTGTATAGAGGACGTCGTTCAGGTCGCCTTCCCCTCCACAGCTCAGCGTCCAGTGCAGCCGGCGTATCAGATCGTCGGCCGCCTTCTGCGCGCCGAGCCGGCCGGCGTCGACGGCGGGGTCGCTCTCGTCGTCCATGGGCCGCGGCCCGCCGCCCTGGCCGGAGAGATAGACGAGGCCGCTCTCGTGGAGCACTGCGCCGGCGTATGGCACGAAGGCCTTGACCGGATGCGGCTTGGCGAGAGAGACGACGTCCTGCTCAAAGCTCCCCAAGTCTATGCCGAGGGCGTCGAGGCGGTCGTAGACGTCGTACGACCGCCTCAGCTCGTCCGGCATCACCGTCTCGTCGTAGTGTCTTCCCATATGTGCCTCCTCTGCGTCTCCCATCTCAATCTTCCCCCTCGGACAGGGGAAGAGATAAGAACCTCATCTCCACCTGCTCAATTGTCCGCGTGTCTCACGGAGCATGACTGTTACATCTCCTCGCGCTCCTTGAGAAGACGCCGGAGTATCTTGCCCGACGGGCTCTTGGGGATGGCGCTGACGAACTCCACCTCCCTCACCTGCTTGAAGGTGGCGACCTTGCCGGCAACGAACCGTATCAGCGCCTCCCCGTCCATCTCGACACCTCTCCTGGCGACGACGAAGGCCTTGGGTATCTCACCCGCCTCTGCGTCGGCCTTTCCTATGACCGCAACGTCGGTCACAGCCGGATGCTCCAGCATCAAGCCTTCCAGCTCCGCCGGAGGCACCTGGAAGCCCTTGTACTTGATCAACTCCTTCTTCCGGTCGAGAACCCAGACGTATCCGTCGGCGTCCATGCGGACGATGTCGCCCGTGTGCAGCCAACCGTCCTCGGTCAGCGTCTCGGCGGTCGCCCGGGTGTTGTCATAGTAGCCCTTCATCACCTGGGGACCGCGTATCACCAGCTCGCCGACCTCGCCGTGCGAAAGCTGCCTCGCGCCAGTCTCGACGTCGACGACCCTCTCCTCCGTATCCGGGGCCGCCGGCCCCACGGAGCCCCGCCGGATCCGCTCCGGTTCGAGAAAGTCGGAGTTGGCCAGAGGCGAGGTCTCGGTCATGCCATAGCCCTGGATTATCGTGCATCCCAGCGCCTCCTCCACGCGGAGCTGGAGATCCGCCGACATCGGAGCAGCGCCAAAGAATCCCGCTCTGAGCGAGGTGAGGTCGTGGTCCGACACGCCCGCGTACTGGGACACTCCCAGGCCGACGGGCGGGACGGTGAAGAGCTGAGTCACCCTGCGGCGCGAGATGAGACGAAGGAACCGGTCCATATCGAAGCGGCCCATCACGACCTGGGTGGCTCCAACCCTGACGGCCGGGTTCATGAGTACGTTCATCCCGTAGATGTGGAACAGCGGGAGATGCACCAGGATCACGTCGTCTTCCCGCGGGACCGACTCCTCTCCCTCCCGGCCCACCATCTGCTCCACGTTGGAGACCACGTTCGCGTGGGTAAGCATCACCCCCTTAGACAGGCCGGTCGTACCGCTGGAGTAGGGCAGCGCGGCCACGTCTTCGTCCGGCCTTACGACGGGGACCGGGGGAGCGGCCGGAGCGCGGTCGATGGCGTCCCAGAGAGAGCCGGGGAGTGCGGCTGGCTCTATCGGCACCACGCGGCGCAGTCCGGGGACCTCTCCACGCGCCGAATCCAGGACGGGCTTCAGGTCGGCATGGACGATCACGACCTCGGCTCCGCTGTCGTTGAGCTGATGCGCGATCTCGCGCTCGCGGTAGCCGGAGTTGATCGTCGTGACTATGGCTCCAGCCTTGAGGATGCCGTAGAAGGCGATTACGAACTCGGCGCAGTTGGGGGCCAGGAGCGCCACATGCTCATCTTTGCGGACGCCGAACGAGGCGAGCGCGGCGCCGAGCCGGCCGCTGTACTCCTCCAGCTGCCGGAAGGTGAAGCGGCGCTCGCCGTCTATCACGGCGGTCTTCTCTGGAAGCCTCGCCGCGGTGCGGCGGAGGAGCTCCTGCACAGGGAAGCGGGGGTAGGGAGCCAGCGAAGGCCTCGGGCGAGACATCACCCTCACCTCAGTCCTCTCCCGTCGAGGGAGAGGAGGGACCGTGGGGCGCGAAGTGGTCCCATCCACGGTCCCGTGGAACGATCACCCTGCCGTCCGAGTCCTGAACGGTGACGAGGCCGACGCCCTCGGAGGTGCTGCCGATCACCGTCACCGGTATTTCCGACCGGGCCACTATATTGACCATCGCCTCGGACGAGGCTGTGAACAGCAGCTCGTAATCCTCGCCTCCACTCAACGCCAGGTCGAGCCGCCGGTCCGGGAAGATTTCCCGTAGGGACGGGTGGATCGGAACGAGGTCGGAGCGTATGGCGGCGTCGACGCCGCTGGCCTTCGCCAGCTTGCCGAGGTCGTCCACCAGTCCGTCGCTCACGTCGATGGCCGCCGTCGCGCCGGCGCGGGCGAGCGCCGCGCCCGTCTCGACGCGAGGCTGAGGACGGTTGTGAGCATCGACCAGGGACCGGGCCGCGGGCGAATCACACCGGGAGGCGTCCCGCATGACGAGCAGCCCTCCCGCCGAGGAGCCGAGGTGGCCGGTGACGGCGACCAGCTCTCCGGGCGAGGCACCGCTTCGGGTCAGCACGAGGGTCGAGCACCCGGGGGCGCCCTGCATCGAGACGGTGACGAAGAAGACGGGCGAGCGGACGACGTCGCCGCCGACGATAGCGCCGCCGTAGCGGACGCAGGCGTCCTGCATACCCTCGTACATCTCCTCCAGTCCGCGCACGGGCAGGTCGGGACGCAGTCCCAGGGTCACCACCGAAAAGGTCGGCGCGCAACCCATCGCCGCCACATCGCTCAGGCTGGCAGCTACGGACTTCCATCCGAGCTCCCTCCACCGTATCCGGCTCAGGTCGAAGTGGACACCGTCCACCATGGTGTCAGTCGTGAAGACGGTGGAGCCGGGCGCCGCGTCCCAGGCGGCGGCGTCGTCGCCTATGGAGAGGCTCAGCCGAAAGCCCCGCGCGCACAGGCTGTCCAGCTGTGCCCGGCTACGCCGTGCGCAGACGGCGGCAAGCGTCTCTATCAGCTCGAACTCGCCCTTTTCAGCCACGATCATGAGGGCATTATACTCAACGGAGACTACAGGCCGGACAGACGCTTTGAAACACGTACGCCATCGGGTATGATACGCCTGCCGTTCAATGACCAACAGAACCGAGGAGGCGAGTCTTGCAGTTCACCGACATAATCTACGAGAAGTCCGACGGCGTCGCCTGGTTGACGATCAACCGGCCCGAGGTATACAACGCGATGCGGGGCAGGACCACCGACGAGATGTCGGTCGCTCTCCAGGACGCCGACGATGACGACGGGGTCCGGGTCGTGGTCATCTCAGGGTCGGGGCCGAACGCCTTCTCGTCGGGCCGGGATCAGGGCGAGGACCGCAGCACGGAGGAGTACCACGGCTCGGCGGAGGTGGACTTCCAGTCGCTGATCCGGGACATGCCGAAGCCGGTCATCGCCATGGTCGACGGCTTCGCCATAGGCGCGGGAAACATCCTCGCCTACATGTGCGACTTCACGATCGCCTCGACGCGCTCAAGGTTCGGCCAGACGGGTCCCAGGGTCGGGAGCCCGGCGTCCGGCTGGGGGGTGGGATATCTCGCCCAGATCGTCGGCCAGAAGAGGGCCAGGGAGATCTGGATGGTGACCCAGCAGTATACGGCCCAGCAGGCCCTCGACATGGGTCTCGCCAACTCCGTGGTGCCGCCCGAGCAGCTGAGGGACGAGGTGGTCCGCTACTGCAACCTGCTCAAGAACAACAGCCCCATCATCCTGGAGCTACAGAAGATCACCTTCAACGAGGTGACGCAGTACATGGAGGAGATTGCGGCTCCCACGCAGCGCTACTTCCCGGACTATGAGGAGTCGGAGGAGGCGGAGGAGCGCCGGCTGGCCTTCCTGGAGCGGAGACCCATAGACCCCGCTAAGAACATGCCGTTCCTGCACGCGACGCGGAAGGAGAAGTCTGGGGGTGGTGGATAGTGGAGGTAGCCTCGGACGGGGACGGGGTGAGAGTAGGGGAACCCCCATCTCAATCTTCCCCCGTCGACGGGGGAAGAGGTAAGACGGGGACGCAGCGCATAGATAATCACGGAGGTTACCATCGATGGCATCCGGGTCCGCAACCGACATCAGCATCAACCTGGCGTTTCCCAAGGCCGGCATCGTCTTCGTGATCGAGGCGTCCGGTCCGAACGGGCAGGCGCCCACTTTTCGCCTTCGCGTCACCGACTCGTCGGGGAACGGCGTAGCCATCACACGCGAGGCGTCTGAGTGCGTCCACGACTGGGTCCGGGGCTACACGCGATGGCTCTACAGGGCTAGAGTCACGGCCTCCTGGGACGTCGAAGGCATCACCGGGACGTTCGCCGACGGGCTGACGCCGGAGCAGGTGCTGGAGGGCGTACAGGGCGCCTGCGACATGATCCGCCAGCGGTTCGAGCTCTACCAGGGCAGCGTCCTCTCCTGAGCGGGCGCTACCAGCTCTCGTGGGGGAGTCTAAGGTCTCCCTGAACCCGGTCGATCTCCTCCAGCTCGGCATCGGTCAGGCGCCAGTCGGCAGCACGGACGTTGTGGTAGACCTGCTCGGGACTGCGCGCTCCCACGAGGGTAGACGTGACCGACGGGTCCGATAGGGTCCAGGCTATGGCCAGCTGTATGATGTCCCGGCCGTGGTCTCCCGCCCACTCCCTGAGTCGCTCCGTCACGGCGTAGATCCGCTCGAAGCTCTCCCCCTGCCAGACCTTGATCCGGTCCTCGCTGCGGATATCTCCGGGTTCGAACCGGTGTCCCGGACGGTACCGCCCGGTCAGCAGACCTTTGCCGAGAGGCGAGTAGCACAGCACGCCGATGCCCTGCTCGCGGCACCAGGGGATGAGCCTCTCCCCGTTGGCGCGCTGCAGCATGTTGTAGAGCGGCTGCGCGGATGCGATGGGACCGTAAGGCAGCGCCTCCTCGATCTGCTCCACGGAGAAGTTGGACACCCCTACGTACCTGATCTTCCCCTCGTCCCTGAGCCTCATCAGCTCCCCCATCGTCTCCTCGATGGGGCGCTCCGGGTCGGGGCGGTGGAGCTGGTACAGGTCGATATAGTCGGTGCCCAGAGCGACTAGGCTGTTCTCGACGGCGGACCGCATGTGATCGAATGAGTGGTCACCGGAGAGCTTCGTAGCCAGGAAGAGGCTGTCCCGCCTTCCCCGGATGACCCTGCCGATGACCGACTCGCTTGCGGAGTAGCCTTCCGCCGTGTCTATGAAGGTCAGACCGGCGTCCAAAGCTGCCTCCGCCACGGCGATGGCCCGTTCGTCGGTCATCGACCCCATGATCCCGCTGATGCCCCAGGCGCCGAAGCACATCACCGGCACCTGCGGCCCGCCTCTGCCCAACGACCTGGTTTCCATCTTTTCTCCTTTGCACCACCGCAGCGGCGCCACGACGGCGCTTTCTCCTAGGATACCGCCTTCGCCAAACGATCCCTCATCTCATTCGGGGTGAGGATCGGGACGGAAAAGACCGGCGCCAAGACGAGTAGATCGCGGTCACCCGTAACTAGGGCATCCGCCTGGCCGTACACCGCCAGTTCCAGGAAGGGACGATCGAAGGGATCGCGGCAGTCCGGGACATCCGGCGGCTCCGACATACTGACCGTCTCGCACCAAGGGAGATAGTCGGCCAGCAGATCCTCTCGCTCACCGGCGGTGAGGCCGAATTTAGGGTAGCAGAGCACCCTGACCAGCTCGGCTGTCGTATCGCGGCTGGCCAACGGCACGATGGCCTCCGCCTGCCACAACTCGCGTATCCAAGTAAGCCGCCCTCCGGGGAACAGCAGAGCGGACAGTAGCACGTTAGTATCGAGTACCAGCCGCAGCGGGGCGACCTACTCTTGGCGCGCCCAGCTCACGGCTTCGGCCACGTCGACCTCGGACAGGCCCATCTCGGCTAGCTTTCGTCGGACCGCATCTGCCCGGGCGACGCGAACAGGCGTCAGCACGATGCGGCCGTCTTCCTCGGTGACATCGAAATACTCCGTACCCTCGAAGGTCGAGATGACTGCCTTGGGGAGGGTTAGCTGGTTCTTGGACGTCAGTTTGGCAAGCATATGAGACACTCTCCTCCGGTAAGGATACAAGGATACCATATTTCCTGTGCATACGCCGCACCAAGCTCCCTGCGCCAGGGCCGCTCACTTGCAGACCCGTTCCACAGTAGCGCGGAAGGCGGCCAGAACGTAGAATGAGGGCCGAGGCGGTCGACGCGAATCGGCCAGGAGGGGAACCGTGGCTACCCATAAGGTGAGTGTTGGCAACGTCGAGCTCGTTTCGTTGACGGACGGACAGGGCGGCGACGGCACGGGCGTCATCTTTCCAGACAGCACGGCGGAGCAGTGGGCGGAGTACCCGGAGCTGGTGGACGCCGAGGGGAACATCCATCCGCGCTTCGGATCGGTCGCCGTCAGATCCGGCGGCCGCCTTATAGTCGTGGACACCGGTATCGGCCCTCCCGACGGGACTCTCATGGACGAGATGACTGCCAAGGGCGTCGAAAGAGGAGCGGTCGACCTGGTGGTAACGACACACATCCACCCCGATCACGTCGGATGGAACATGAGCGACGGGCGCCCCACCTTCCCGAACGCCCGATACCTGGTTCCGCGGGCCGACTGGGAGTACTGGACGCAGCCGGCTATCGCCGAGGGCGCTCCGCACGTGGAGGGACAGGCGCTGCCCCTCGAGGGGCTTAACGTCCTGGACCTCATCGACGACGGCTACGCGATCACCGACGAGCTTACGGTCGTCTCGACTCCCGGTCACACGCCCGGTCACATCTCTATCGCGATACTCTCCGCCGGCCGCCGGGGCTTCATACTCGGCGATGTGGCCCACAGCCCACTCCAGGCCCACTACACGGATCTGAGCCCGTCGTTCGACGTCGATCCCGATCTCGCGCGGCAGACCCGTCACCGCGTGCTCGATCGGCTGGAGAGAGATGGGGACCTGGTATCGTCGGGCCACTTTCCCGACCCGGGGCTCGGGCGGTTCGTCCGGGAGAGTGGACGCAGAGTCTGGCAGGGCATCTAGTGGCCCGTTGGATAGTCGGGCTCTCCGTTGGAGCCGTGAGCCTGGCCGGCGCCGCGCTGCTGCTGGCCGCGTGCGGCGCAGAGGCGACTCCAGAAGAGGAGGCGGCCGACGCCCACAGGCTCGGACTGCAGCGGAAGGAGCAGGGGAACCTTCAGGGGGCCTACGAAGCCTACTCACACGCCCTGGAGCTGGACCCCGGACTGGCCGAGGCCTACTCCGACCGGGCCTACATCTACTACAGCTACAATCGCCTGGGGTCGGCGCTGGAAGACCTCTCCAAAGCCCTGGAGCTGGACCCCGAACTGGCCTCCGCCTACTACCACCGGGGACTCATCATGGCCGCCCAAGAACTGACCGACGACGCGATCCTGGCTCTCACCAGGGCGGTGCAGCTGGACCCTGAGTACACCGACGCATACTACCAGAGAGCCAGACTATACTTCGGACTCGACGAGTTCGAAAGCGTCATAGCCGACCTGTCTACCGCGATCGAGCTGGCACCGAAGTCGGACCGGTACCACCTGCTGCGCGGCCAGGTGTACCTGCTGATGGAAGAGCCGGAGCGGGCCGTCCCCGACCTGGAGTACGTAATCACGATCAGCGAGAACGACGACCTGGTGACCGTGGCCAAGCAGCTGCTCTCGATGGCCCGGTAACCATCGCAAGCCGTCTCTCACTTGGACATCCGTCAGACGGTTCAGTCGGCGCGGCAGCTATTCGCAGCGACAGGCGGCGGAGAGATCGCGTGGCTGGTGTCGATGTGCGTCATGCTGACGGCGCTGCTGCTGCCCTTCGCCAGCTACGTGGCCGCGCTGCCGGTAATCACCGAAGAGTGGGGGCTGAGCCACGCGAGGGCCGGCGCGGTCTACTCGGCGTACCTTGCGGGCTACTCGGTGTCGGCTCTGGTGGTGATACCGCTCACCGACCGCCTGGGACCAAAGCGCGTCTTCCTGGCGTCGGCGCCGCTTTCGGTAGCCGCTCACACGCTGTTCAGCCTGGCCGCCGACGGCATGGTGTCCGGGATGCTGTTCATGGGGCTGGCCGGGGTCGGGCTGGTGGGAATCTACATGCCGGGGCTGAGGGTCATTTCCGAGCGTTTCCACTCAGGCGGCCGGGGGCTGGCGATGGGGCTCTACGTGACCGCATACTACGCCGGAAACAGCATCTCGCTGGCGAGCACGGGGGCTCTCATGTCGGCCCTGGAGTGGCGGGAGGCCTACCTCATCACGGCGCTGGCGTCGTCCACGGGAGTGCTCCTAGTCTACCTGCTGCTCAGAGGCCACCGCGACCGTCCGTCGGGAGGCTCGTCGGGCAGACTCGACCTCTCGGTGCTCAGGAACAGGCCCGTCCGCCACTTCATCGTCGGCTACTCCCTCCATGCCTGGGAGCTCTACGCGGTGCGGGTCTGGCTTCCCGTCTTCCTGGTGTCGGTCCTGGTGGCGCGGGGCGTCGACGGCGACCAGGCGGTGGTGCGGGCCGCAACGGTCGGCGGCATCGCGCTGACCGCCGGCGCACTCGGACCGGTGGCCGGCGGCATGATCTCGGACCGGCTGGGACGGGCGGTTTCGGCGATGGCCATCTTCGGATTGAGCGGCGCGCTGTCCTGGGCGATAGGCTGGATGGGCGGCTTCCCGTGGGCCGTGATAGTGGTGGTCGCGGTCATCTACGGCTGGGCGATCTCGGCCGACTCGGCCATCTACACGACGGCCATCGCGGAGGCGGCCAAGAGCGCTCAACTCGGGTCGACGATGGCGGTGCAGGCCTTCCTGGGCTTCTCCGGAGGGGTGGTCGGCCCTGTCGTCGTCGGCGCAGTCCTGGACGCTACCTCGGAGTCATGGGTGGTCGGCTTCTCGTCGATAGGGGCGATATCGGTCGCGGCCATCCCAGTGCTGCTACGAGTCCGCTCGTTCAGACCCGAGCCCGCCTCCGGGGGTTGAGACGAACCGGCGCCAGTCGCGCAGGATCGTGTCGTCATGGGGGAAGGGGAGGGGAGGCAGGCTGTCGGGAGAGAAGAGGGCGGCCTCCGTCACCTCATCGCCCGGCGTCAGCTCTCCCCCTGCGATGGTGGCCGAGTAGGCGGCGAGGATGACGACGCTGCCGCCGCCGGAATAGAGGCCGATCAGGCCGTCCAGCTCTATCTCAAGCCCTGTCTCCTCCTTCACCTCGCGGACCGCGGCCTCCTCGACCGCCTCGCCGCGGTCGACGTAGCCGGACGGAAAGCTCCACCGGCCGAGCTCCGGGTCTATGGCGCGGCGGACCATGACGAGCTTTCCGCCGGACCGCACCAGGACGACGGCGGCGACCTTCGGATCGAGAAAGACGGCGCGGCGGCATGGAGAGCAGTACAGCCTCTCCACACCCTCGACCCGCCTCCTCTCCAGAGGCCCGCCGCAGCTTTCGCAGAATCTCGGCTCGTCCGACACAGACCCACCTCCGAACAGGTGCCGCAATGCTACCGGCGGGGATTGTGGGTGTCCACAGCCTGCACCCCAACCAAATTGACGCTCTCCACGGCGTAGCTCTATAATCGGCCCGGCCTCCACGAGGCTTATATCCCACATCGAATGAGACGGGGAGGGGACGATGACGGAGATCAGGGAGAACAGGGCGAAGCGCAAGCTCCAACGTGGAGAGACGGTTACCGCCGTGTCCGGCTTCAACACGGCGGACGTGATCGACTCGATGGGGCCGCTGGGATTCGACGCCTTCTGGATAGAGGGCGAGCACGGCCCGGTCGATTTCGCCGACATACCGGACATGACCCGGGCGTGCGACCTCTGGGGCAAGAGTTCCGTGGTGAGGGTCAACCTGAACCTGCCGGGGGTCATCTATCGGACGCTGGACGTCGGGGCGCAGGGCATAGTCGTGCCGCACGTGAACACGGTCGACGAGGCGAGGGCCGTCGTCGACGGGGCCAAGTTCCATCCTCTGGGAAACCGGGGAAACTTCACGAGCCGCCAGGGTTACGGCGTGGCCGACTACGCCTCCAAGGCCAACGATGAGACGCTGGTCATAGTGCTGATCGAGGACGTGATCGCCATCGACAACCTCGACGAGATCCTCGCCGTCGACCATATCGACGTCTTCTTCGTCGCGCCGGGGGACCTGGCCCAGACGATGGGCTATCTGGGTCAGGCGGAGCACCCGGAGGTCGTCGCGGTCGTGGAGTCGGCCATGCAACGCATAGTGTCCGCCGGGCGCGTGGCCGGGGCGATGGTGTCCGACGGCAACGTGGAGGCGCGCATGGCCGCGGGCGCGCGGTTCCTGCTCAGCGGCTGGATGCCCTGGCTCGAGGCCGGCGCGCGCAGCTATCTCGACAGAGTCGCAGCAGCCGCCTCCGGCTAGCCGCGCCGTCCCCGACATCGACACGGCGCCGCCCCGCGGGCGGATCGGTTCGACGATGCCAAACGCAGCAGGCGCGATCAGACGGTCACTCTCTCCGCTTCGCCGCGACCAGCTGAAGGCGGCCGCCGCTGCATGCGAGGCGCGCGGTTTTTCTCCGTTCCTGGTGGGCGGGGCTGTGCGAGACATTCTGCTGGATCGGAGCCCCGGCGATCTCGATCTCTCCGCGGTGGGCGGGGACGAGGAGCTGTTCGGCGCCGTCGCGGATGCCCTGGGAGGTGAGACGGCCTCGCGCTCACAGTTCGGCACCGCCAGGATCGAGGCGCCCGGAGGCGCCATCGACCTGGCGCTGGGCCGCAGGGAGACGTACGCGAGCCCCGGAGCTCTGCCCACGGTCAGCCGGGGCACCCTCCGCGACGATCTCGCGCGGAGGGACTTCTCGATCAATGCGATGGCGGTCTCTCTGGGCGAGGCCACATGGGGCGAGCTGGAGGACCCCCACGGAGGAGTCGGAGACATCCGCGACCGCCTCGTGAGAGTCCTCCATCCCGCGAGCTTCGTCGACGACGCCACCCGCATCCTCCGCGCCGTCAGGTACGCAGTGCGGCTCGGCTTCGCTATCGAGACGGAGACGGAGGCGATGCTGCGCCGGGACCTTCGATACCTAGACACGATCGGAGGCGCCAGGGTGGGAAACGAGCTTGAGAGGCTCCTGACCGAACCGAGGGCCGTCGAGATGCTGGGGGCGGCGCAGGGGCTCGGCGCGCTCGCAGCGGTCTATTCGCCTCTCAGAGTCCCCGACGACAACCTAGTGGAGATGTTAGCGGTGGCAGACCGGATCCCGGAAGGGGAGAGGGCGGCGGTGCTCCTGGCCGTCCTCGCGTTCCACCTGCCGCCGGATACCGGACGCGGCCTGGTGCAGCGTCTCAAGCTGGACGGCCGGACTGCCCGCGTGGTGGAGGAGACGGCGAGGATACGGGACTCGGCCGAATGCCTCGAGGCGGAGAACCTCCCGCCGAGCGCCCTCCACCGCTTCCTGCGGGATTTCAGCGCGCCCGCGCTGCTCGGCACGCGGCTTGCCGTCGACAGTCCCAGAGTCTCCGAGAGGCTCGATCTGTTCCACTCCGATCTCCGCCACTGCAGACCGGCCCTCGACGGCGAGGACCTGAAGAGGCTGGGCGTCTCAGAGGGGCCTGAGATCGGCGCGCTCCTGGAGATGCTTCTGGCCGCAAGGCTGGACGGTCTGGTGGCGACGCGCGAGGAGGAGCTTCGGCTCGTCAGGCGCCACGTCGACCGGGGCCGATCGATCTCCCATTGCACGGAGTGAGGGATGGCCAGCTTGGCGGACTCCGGGCTAGGAGCCGGACAGCCACTCCCTGAGTGCCCGGATGTGGTCGGGGCTCGTGCCGCAGCACCCTCCAATTATCCGCGCCCCCTGCTCTCTCCACGCCTTAGCGTATTCCAGGTACTGCCGTGGGTCCAGAGCATAGCGGGGGACATGGGCGTAGGCGCCGAAGGTTCCCGACCAACTCTTCTTAACTATCTCCAGCCCAGGCCCCGTGTCGTCGGCCGGCGTGTGCATTATGAATACCGATGCGATGTCCTTGTCCTTGATGGCGTCCATGGTGTCTTGAAGGGTCTCGCTTCCATGCCTGTCTTGGATGCCCAAGTAGAGCCCGTCTCCATCCCGGACTAGGGAGAGCCCAACCCACACCGGGAGACCCAGCTCCGCTGCCGCTTCTATCACCGCCAGCGTGTCTGATATACGGACCAACATCTCGCCCACCGCCACGTCCGGGCCGCCTTTGGCCAGCTCTCCCAGGTGCTCCTGGTAGGTCTCTAGAGCTTTCTCATAGGGCACCGGAACTTCCGCATGTGACTTGGGAGCCATCGTAGATACGGAGGCCGCAATGACCACCGAGTCCTCTGTCCCGGCTCTTCTCCTTGCCTCTACCGCCGCTTCGATTCCCAGCTTATTGGCCTCGGCTACCTTGTGCTCGAGGCCGCCCGCTTCCAGCGTGTCACGCCCTGTGCTAAAGGTGTTTGTGATGATAATCTCGGCGCCCGCTTCTATGTATTCCTGATGAATATCCCTCACCAGCTCGGGATGGGTGAGCATCGGACCGCCCGACCAGGTGGTGGGGCTTTCCAGCCCCCTCCTCCCGAGCTCCGAGCCCATACCGCCGTCCATCAAGACCGTCTCCCCCGCTGCCAGTCGGCCCTGCAATTTCTCAAAGCTGCTCATGTTCCTCTCCTGGTGAAATCACCCCACGGAGACGCCTGACGACAGCCCCGGCTCGGTCATCGCGGCGGGGTCGAGTATCTCATCGAGCTCCGCGTCGGAGAACTCCGTCCGATCCCCGGCGACCTCTTTGACAGTCTTGCCGGTCGCCTGGGCCTCCTTGGCGATTGCCGCCGCCGCGTCATAGCCCACGTGCGGCACAAGCGACGTCACGATAGCCAGGCCCCTGTCGACCATCTCCGGGCCCGCCGTCGTCGCCCTGAGACCACTGACGCACTGGTCGGCGAGATTGCGCGACGCCGACGTCAGCAGGTCTATCGACTGGAGCAGACAGTACCCGGACACCGGCATCATCACGTTGATCTCGAAGTTTCCCGACTGGCCTGCAACCGCGATGGTCGCATCGTTGCCGATCACCATGGCAGCGACCTGGCACACCGACTCCGGGATAACCGGATTGACCTTGCCGGGCATGATGGAGCTGCCGGGCTGCACTTCGGGAAGCTCGATCTCCCCCAGGCCGGCGCGGGGGCCGGATCCCAGCCATCGGATGTCGTTGGCGATCTTCATCAGGCTGACGGCCACGGTCTTCAGCGCGCCGCTCGCCTCGACGAGTCCGTCCAGGCTGCTCTGTGCCTGGAAGTGGTTGTCCGTCTCCCTGACGAGCACTCCCATCTCGTCGCTCAACCTGGAGCACACCTTCGCGGCGAACTCCGGGTGCGTGTTGACGCCTGTGCCGACCGCCGTGCCGCCGAGCGCAACCTCGGAGAGCTCATCCTCGGCGTGGCGCAGGCGCCCCACGCCGCGCTCCACCTGTCCCGCATACCCTTCGAACTCCTGGCCCAGCCATATGGGAGTCGCGTCCTGCAGGTGAGTCCTCCCGGTCTTGATGACCGGCATGAACTCCGCCGCCTTCCTCTCCAGCTCCGTCTGCAGGTGGGTCAGCGCCGGAATCAGCCCGTCGTGGATGCCGGCAAGCGCGGAGATGTGAATGGCCGTCGGAATCACGTCGTTGGACGACTGCCCGATGTTGACGTGATCGTTCGGATGCACCGGGCTGCGCGAGCCTAACTCCCCGCCAAAAATCTCGATGGCCCTGTTGGAGATCACCTCGTTGGCGTTCATGTTCGTCGAAGTGCCGGAGCCGGTCTGGAAGATGTCGACCACGAACTGGTCATCCAGCTTGCCGTCGATCACCTCCTGAGACGCCTCGACGACCGCCTCGGCCAGGCGGCTGTCCAAGAGTCCAAGCTCCGCGTTGACCTCCGCGGCGGCGCACTTGATCCTGCCCAGCCCCCTGATGAACGACCTGGAGAATCTGAGATCGCTTATCGGGAAGTTCACTACGGCCCTCATGGTCTGCGCGCCGTAGTAGGCGTCCGCAGGCACCTCGAACTCGCCCATCGTGTCACGTTCGATTCGCGTTGACGGATCGTCAGTCAATTTCTGGTACTCCTCATCCTAATCTTCTCCCGCGTAGGGGAGAAGGGACCTCACTTGAGCGCGGCGAGGGCAAACTCGACCACGTGGTCCGCCACCTCGGTCTCCCTGCCGCGCAGGCTGTGGTCAGCGCCGGCGATCTCGGCAAACTGCACCGGCGCCTTGAACCCGTCCAGCACCCTCTGGAGCGCGACCGGAACAGATATCCGGTCGTGCTGCCCGGCGACGAATAGCTTGGGCCGCGAGTCTCCGAACGAGGCCGATCTTTCGATCGAGGCGACCGGCGGAGCGATGAATGCGAAGCATCTCGCATGTCTGTACCGCCTGAAGCCCTTCGCGATCACCGACGCGCCGAAGGAGTAGCCGGCTATGCCGAGCCTCTTCCTGTCGAGGCCGGGCCAGCGCCTCAGCACGTCGAGCGCGGCCCTGACGTCCTTCTGCTCCTCCTCACCTCCGCCGTACTCTCCCTCGCTGTCTCCCACGCCTCTGAAGTTGAACCGGAGGGTCGCCAGCGCCTCTCGGTCGGCCCGACGGCATATGGCGGTCACAACGGGGTTGTCCATATCACCGCCGAGAGTAGGGAGGGGATGACACACCAGCAACGCGGGGAAGGGTCCCGCCAGCTCCTGAGAGATGCTCAGCACGCCTTCCAGCGTGAGCTTTCCGCTCCTGAATGCGATTGCAGTCTGCCGCATATAACCGGTGCGCCCAAACGCCGGTGGCTCGGCGCTCGCGGCACGCTCATATTAGGTGACGTCGTAGCTTTTTGACAAGGAGTGTTGCTAGAATTGCGGTGCAGCCTACCGCCCACTCTCAGGAGGGCTTCCCATGCGAATCATCGACTTCCACAGCGATACCCGAACTCTCCCAACGGACGAGATGCGCAAGGCGATGGCCGAGGCGGAGGTGGGCGACGACGTCAGCCGACAGGACCCTACCGTCAACCGCCTCGAGGCGATGGCCGCCGAGAGGATGGGCAAGGAGGCCGCCCTCTTCGTATCCAGCGGAACCCAGGGCAACCTGGTGTCGATCCTCGCGCACTGCCAGAGAGGCGACGAGATCATCATCCCGGACAACTCCCACATCTTCCGCGGAGAGGCGGGAGGCGCGTCCGCTCTCGGAGGGGTCTCGTACCATCCGCTGCCGACCGACGAGAGAGGCATGCTCGACCCGGACGCCGTCGCGGGCGCGGTCAAGCCCGCGGACGTCCACTATCCCCATACCGCGATGGTCGCACTCGAAAATACCCACAACGCCCGCGGCGGGATCCCTCTGACACCGGAGGATACAAAATCGATCGCCGACGTCGCCCACGCGCACGATCTCCCACTCCACATCGACGGCGCGCGCATCTTCAACGCGTCCGTCTACTTGGAGACCCCCGTCTCGGAGCTCGTAAAGGACGCCGACACGGTGAGCTTCTGCCTGTCCAAGGGGCTGGGATGTCCCGTCGGCTCGCTGATCTGCGGGAGCAGCGAGTTCATCGACCGCGCGCGCTTCTGGAGGAAGATGGTGGGCGGGGGGATGCGCCAGGTGGGCATCGTAGCGGCAGCCGGGATAGTCGCCCTAGAGACGATGGTGACGCGGCTGGCGGAGGACCACTCCAACGCGCGCAGACTCGCCCAGGGACTCAGCGCCGTTCCGGGCATCCGCATAGACCCGGAGAGCCTGCCGACCAATCTCGTCTTCTTCGATATACCGGACGGCGATCCCGGCGAGCTCGCAAGGCGTCTCGAGAGGTACGGCATCCTCGGAGGGGGGCCGAAACGCAGGTGGCGCTTCGTCACCCGCAACGGCATCACCAGCGGCGACGTCGACTACGCCCTCGACGTCATCGAGTCGACCTTCAAGGAGTACTTCAACGAACGCTCGGCCGCCTGACGCACCGGCGGACATCGGCGACGACCTCGGAGCGGGCCGGCTGATCGGCCCGCTTCTGCTTTGACAGCCCATGCAACTGCTACTCCAGAATCCAAGATTCCGGCTGCTGTGGACCAGCATCGCCTTTAACGATATGGGAGTCTTCCTGTACTTCATGGTGCAGGGGTGGCTCGTCCTGACGCTGACCGACTCTCCGTTCTGGGTGGGCGCGGCGATGGGAATGATCGGCGTCGGCGTGATGACCTTCAGCTTCGCCGGCGGCGTGCTGGCCGACCGTATGGACAGACGCAGCCTGATTATCGTATGCCAGCTCGCACAGGCCGGCTACGCGTCGCTGATGGCGGTGCTGATCCTCTCCGACCGGATCGAGCTGTGGCACGTCTTGACGGTCGCGTTCGTGGACGGCAGTGTCGCCGCGCTGAAGACACCGGCGAGGGAGGCGCTGACTCTCGACATCGTCGGCCGGCCAAGCCTCCTGAAGGCGACGGCCGCCAACTTCATGGCGATGACCCTCCTGGGCATAGCCGCACCCCTGATCGGCGGCGTGGTGGTCGAGACCTTCCACATCGGCTGGGCCTACGCGATCTGGGCCGGCGCCAGCCTAGCCGCCATGATCGTCCTTATTCCGCTGAGAGGCGTCCCGGCCATGTCCGTCGGCGAACGCGCCTCTCATCTCCAGGAGTTCACCTCGGGGCTCAGGTACGCAATCTCCACGCCGGTAGTGCGGACGCTGCTGATGATGGTGCTTGTGACCGAGCTCTTCGGCTGGGCCCACGAGTCGATGCTCCCCGTGATGGCCAGAGACGTGCTCGGCGTCGGCGCCGACGGACTGGGATACCTCCTCTCGGTGGGGGCCGCCGGGGCGCTGGCCGGGACACTGGTCGTCTCGACCCTCGGAGACCGGTGGAGCAAAGGGCGGATGATGGCCGTCGGCCTGGGCGGCTTCGGACTGTTCCAGGTGCTGTTCGCGGTATCGTCCTGGTTACCGAGCTCGCTGGCCTTCCTAGGGGCGGCCTACGCGCTGGGCGTCGTCTTCGAGGCGACCGTAGTGACCCTGTTGCAGACCTCGGTGCCGGACCGGATGAGAGGCAGAGTGCTCAGCTTCCAGGCCTTCATGTGGGGAATCAGCTACGCATCAGGGTTCCACATCGGTGCCGTCGCCAGTGCGATAGGCGCTCCGGTAGCGATCGCCGTCGGAGGCGGTATCGTCCTGCTGAACGGCCTGCGGCTCCTGCCCAGCGCGTCGCGATTCGGAGACGCGGGCGAGGCCGGCCCGGACTAGCGCCGCCGGTCGCCCCACCAGCGCTTCAACCGTTCGGAGACGTCGCGCTCATCGCCTTGCTCGGTCGGAGTGTAGTAGCGGCGGGACTTAAGGCCAGGCGGGAGGTTTTCCATCGGCGCGAAGTGGTCCTCGTAGTCGTGCGCGTACCGATAGCCCTTGCCGTAACCCGATTCGCGCATCAGGCCGGTCACCGCATTGCGGAGGTGCAGAGGTACCGGCTCGCTGCCTCTTGAGCGGACATCGTCCAGCGCGGCGTCGATCGCCTTGTAGGCGGAGTTGCTCTTCGGGGCCGCTGCGAGGTAGAGGGTCGCCTCGGCCAGCGGAATCCTCCCCTCCGGCATTCCGACGAAGTGGACGGCCTGCTGAGCGGCGATCGCCACCACCAGCGCCCGCGGGTCGGCCAAGCCCACGTCCTCGGCCGCCAGGATGACCAGCCTGCGGGCGATGAACAGCGGATCCTCTCCGGCTTCGACCATACGCGCGAGCCAGTAGACCGCCGCATCGGGGTCGGAGCCGCGCACCGACTTTATGAAGGCCGATATGGTGTCGTAGTGCTGATCTCCCGCCTTATCGTAGAGCAGCGCGCGCTGCTGCATCGCGTCCTCCACGTCGGATACCGACACCCTCCGCACCCCGTCGGAGCCGACAACCACGCCCGACGACGAGAGCTCGAGAGCGTTCAGGGCGACTCTGGCGTCCCCTCCGGAGAGCATGACGAGGGCCGCCATCGCATCCTCGCTCACCTCGACCTTTCGTCCGGCCAGCCCTCGCTCGCCGTCTCCGAGGGCCTTTACGAGGATGCTCTCGATCTGCCTCTCGGTGAGCGGATTGAGAGCGAACACCCGGCTGCGGGAGAGCAGGGGAGAGACCACCTCGAAGGACGGATTCTCGGTCGTCGCGCCGATCAGGACGAGAGTGCCATTCTCCACGTACGGCAATATCACGTCCTGCTGCGCCTTGTTGAAACGGTGGATCTCGTCGACGAACAGGACGGTGCGCTGACCGTGCATTCCCAGCCGCTCCTGGGCCTCGGCGGCCGCCCTCCTCAGGTCCGCGACTCCCGACGCGACGGCGCTGACCGCGGTGAAATGGCTCTTCGTCGAGGCCGCGATTAGGTGGGCCAGGGTGGTCTTGCCCGTGCCGGGAGGGCCCCACAGGATCACCGAAGGCAGCCGGTCGGAGTCGATGGCCCTGCGCAGCACCGTCCCCGGGCCTGTGATGTGCTCCTGGCCGACGAAGTCGTCGAAGCTGCGGGGGCGCATCCTGGCCGCCAGAGGAGCGGCGCGCTCCAGCTCCGATCGGCCCCGATGCTCGAACAGGGTCACGCTGCCTACCGCCCGACGGCCAGACTGAGGGCTTCGGACACCGCCGCATCCTCCTCTGGCAGCACCGTCCTAGGGTCGAGTAGAAGGCGGTCGTCTTCGATCCGGCCGACGACCGGGGGATCGGCCGATCTGAGGCGGCGCGCCAGCTCGTCGACGCTCTCTCCTGCGGCCCGCCCGTCGAGGCTGAGCAGCCGCGTGGGCAGTGTCTCTCCCGGCAGGCTGCCTCCTCCTATGGTGGAGAGTCCTTCCACGACGGTGGCGTGCCCCTCAAGGCCCCGCATCCAGCCGCGAGCCCTCGACTCGATGTCCCTGAGGGACAGCCCGATCATTCGCCAGACCGGTATCTCCGTCTCCGCCTCTCCCTTGACGTAGTGAAGCAGCGTGGCCACGAGTCCTGCGAGACTCAGCTTGTCGATCCGCAGCGCCCTCGCCAGCGGATGCCGGGATACGGCCCCGACCATCTCGGACGTACCTACGACGATCCCGGCCTGCGGCCCGCCCAGCAGCTTGTCTCCTGAGAAGAAGACGAGAGGCGCTCCTGCCTCCAGGCTCTCCTGAGGCATCGGTTCATGGCCCAGTCCGAACCGCGCGGTGTCGAGCAGGCAGCCGCTGCCCAGGTCGTGGAGGACGGGAACTCCGCGCCGCTCTCCCAGCGCGACCAGATCGCGCAGGGCAGGAGAGTGGGTGAATCCGGTCACGCGGAAGTTGCTGGCGTGGACGCATAGGATCGCACCCGTATCATCGGTGATCGCCTCCTCGTAATCCCGGACGTACGTCCTGTTCGTGGTACCGACCTCGACAAGCGACGCACCACTCTGGCGCAGCACGTCAGGGACGCGGAACCCTCCGCCGATCTCCACAGCCTCGCCGCGTGAGACGATCACCTGCCGGCCGGACGCCACAACGGCGAGTCCCAGCATTACGGCCGACGCGTTGTTGTTGACGACCAGTCCGGCCTCGGCGCCCGTCAGGTCGCTCAGGATGCGTGACACGCGCGACTGGCGGGAGCCGCGCCTTCCGGACGACAGATCGAGCTCTAGGTCGCCGTATCCCGCGGCGGCTGTGCGCACCGCCTCCACGGCGTCCGCGCTCAGTGGAGACCGTCCGAGGTTTGTGTGGAGCACGACCCCGGTTGCGTTCACAACGGGTTGAGGCCATGACCGCCATCTCGCGGAGGCTTTGTGCCGGACGCCGCTGACCACCTGCTCCAGAGTGGTACCACCGCCGCCGTTGGCGATAGTGCGGCGGGCCGATTCGAGCTCATCTCTCACGAGACCGGCGATCCGGGGCTGGGAGAAGAGGTCGACCAGCCTCCGGACCCGACTGTCGGACAGCACCTGGTCGACACTGGGAAGTGACTTGAACGGCTTGTTCATGAACCTCTCCAACCTCGAGCCTGAGGGCATTCGCCATTATATACCGCAGGAGCGCCGACAAGCCTGTCGGTCCGGTCGTGGCGCGAGCCTCGTGAGGCCGTCGCCTCCGCAGCCGCGGCGCGGCGGAGCACGTATTGACCCTGTGAAATAGCAGTTGATAGAATGTCGTGAATTTGGCCGACGACAGGGGAGATATGCTGGTTATCGGGCTCACCGGAGGCATAGGCACCGGTAAGACCGAGGTTTCCCGTATACTGGCCGACCTTGGCGCCGAGATAATCAACGCCGACGTCCTAGGCCATCAGGCATACGAACCCCAGACCGAGACATGGCGGCAGGTCGTCGAGGCATTCGGGGAGAACATTCTCTCCGAGACCGGAGAGGTTGACAGACGGAAGCTGGGGCCGATCGTCTTCGAGGACGAGAGGGCGCTGAGAAGACTCAACGCCATAGTGCATCCTCGTATTCGCCGGATGATCGTCGAGCGGCTCGACGAACTGGGAGCCAGAGGCCTCGGAGCGGTGGTCGTGGAGGCGGCCCTCTTCATAGAAGCAGGCTGGACCCCGCTGGCAGACGAGATGTGGGTCACCGCCGCTCCGGAAGAGACCGTCATCGAGCGGCTTAGGGCGAGGACGGGTCTGGACGAGAACGCGATCCGAGCGCGAATCGACTCTCAGATGCCGCAGCAGGAGCGGCTGAGGCATGCCGACGTGATACTCGAAAACGACGGCAGCTTGGACACCCTGAGAGGACGCGTGAAACGGCTCTGGCGCGATCGGGTCACAGACGGAAAGGAAAGCAGGCTCAATAGATGACAACGACGACACAGACACTTTACCGCAGCTATATCATCGAGGAGTACCACCTCACCCAGGAGCCGTACTACCTTCCCGTCGGTGACGAGATCGAGCTTTTCGAGGCGGCGTACGAGCAGCGAATCCCCGTCATATTCAAGGGACCCACAGGCTGTGGCAAAACCAGATTCGTCGAGTACATGTCCTACCGTATCGGCCGTCCTCTGACCAAGGTCACCCGCGGCGCCAAGGGATCGAGCTCAGGCCAGCCCAGCGCGAACGGCCCAAATCTTCCCCTCGTGACAATCGCCTGCCACGAGGACCTGACGGCGAGCGACCTCGTGGGGCGCTACCTGCTGGAAGGGGAGAAGACGGTGTGGATAGACGGCCCCCTGAGCAGGGCCGTGAAGGCCGGCGGAATCTGCTACCTGGATGAGATCGTCGAGGCGCGGAAGGATACGACGGTCATCATCCACCCGTTGACCGACCACAGGCGCATCCTGCCGGTGGAGAAGAGAGGCGAGCTGCTGCAGGCCGCCCCCGGCTTTCTCCTCGTCCTCTCCTACAACCCCGGCTACCAGAGCGCCCTCAAGGACCTGAAGCACAGCACGCGCCAGCGCTTCGTCGCAATCGAGTTCGACTATCCGCCGCGGGAGATGGAGGCTGAGATCGTCCGGCACGAGTCCGGGGTGGACAAGGCGACCTCCCTACAGCTCGCGAAGCTGGGCGAGAAGGTGAGAAACCTCAAGGAGCACGGGCTACAGGAGGGCGCGAGCACCCGGCTGCTGATCTACGCGGGCAAGCTGATCTCGCAGGGCATTGCTCCGAGACGCGCCTGCCAGGTCGCGGTGAACTGGGCCGTGACGGACGACAGATCGGTGCACCGGAGCATCGAAGAGCTGGTGTCGTCCATCTTCGAGTAGATGTCCCGGATACGACCGGCCGCCGACCTCATCCGCCAGGTCCTCTCCCGGAATCCGAAGAGGTCGATCGACGATCCCGGCCTCATGCCGGCCGGCGTCATGGTCCTCGTATATCCGAAGGACGGCGAGTACTGCGTGCTGCTGAACAGGCGCACCGACACGGTAGAACACCACAAGGGCGAGATCTCCTTTCCGGGAGGCAGCCAGGACAGTGAAGACCGGACTCTGCTTCAGACTGCACTGCGCGAGACGGAGGAGGAGATGGGCGTCCGCACGCAGGACGTGGAGGTGCTGGGCGAGTTGGACGACATGCCCACGAGCACCCGGTTTCTGATGAGTCCATATGTAGGGACGATACCATCGCCTTACGATTTCAAGCCGAGCGCAATCGAGGTCGCCGAGGTGCTCGAGGTACCGATCTCATCGCTCATGCACCCGGCCAACAGCCGGGATGAGGCCAAGATCGTTGACGGACGCCTCGAACACTCTCCCACCTACGTCCATAACGGACATGTCGTATACGGGGCCACGGCGCGGGTCCTGGCCAGATTCCTAGAGCTGTTAGAATCGGCGTCGGATAAGGAGGCTCCGTGGAAGAGCAGTCCGCCTCGGCCATAGCGGATACGCGCAGAGAGCTGGCGAAGTTCCCGTCTCTGGTACTTGAAGAGTTCGATCGAGTCCTGGTGCGTATGCCCGACCATCTTACGGATACGCAGCTCGCCACGTGGGCGAACGCGGGCGTCGAGATCGCCGGGCAGACGGTGCGCAGCTGGGAGGCGGCGGCGCAGTACTATAGGGTCAGCGACGAAGTGGTCGGCTATATGCCATTCAACTACTTCGTCAAGTGGACCCGGTGCGGCGCCGCGCTCTGCACCGAGTCTCCGACACTGGCGACGGCCTACTTCGAGGCGAGTCCGGGCACGCTGAGCAGGCTCCGGTCGCGGCACATCGAGAGCTGGGCTGCTTTGGGGAGCGGCCTCTACAGAGGCACCTGGAAGTCCTCGACCGTGGCGTCCAAGTTCTTCTCCACCACTCCCTCGCTCGTCAGGACGCTGACCTTCACCGAGCTGGAGCAGTTCGCAGCCTTCCTGAACGCGCTGTCACACAGATCGTACGACCTCGCGTCCGAGTGTCTGACCCTGGGGGAGAAGCTCTTCCCTCTCATAGGCAAAGACAAGGCGGCATTCATCTCCCTCGCCTCGGCGCTCGTCGATACGGGATGGCGCGAGGTCAAGAGCTTCTTCGAGGCGAGCGCACGCGCCCTTCCCAGGATCGACGGCGCGGAGCGCCTGCGTTTCCTGAAGCTCGCTGAGCGTCTCGTGAAGGGCGGTGGTACGAACATCCCCACCGCTATGCTGGAGATGTCGCAGTCGCTCGCCGACGTCGAGAGAGAGAACCACGGCCGGATCCTGGAGCTCTCCGAGTCGCTGATCGAGATCCTGCCGGGCGCGGTCCCGGAGTTCATCAAGGCGTGTCCGACGGCCATGGAGAGGATCACCATCGGCCAGGTCGACCGCTGGTTCGAGCATGGCCTGGCGCTGCTCAGGCAGAACCCCGAAGGCGGTATGGCCTACTTCAAGATAGAGTCGTCCTACTCCGAACAGATGCTTGAGACCCTCTCGTCGGGAGTGGAGTTCGACCGCATCAAGGGCGTGATGGAGATGTACTGCTGCGCCCTAGCCGGCGCCGAGATAAAGCTCGCGGCGGCCCAGGAGCTGGCCAGCAAGAACATCGGGTGGGTCTCCGGCGAATCGGCCTCTACAGAGGGATCGACAGTCTACGTTCCGTCCGTGGTGGACAGATACCCGGTCAAGGACGACAACTTCTCCTGGTTCAAGGTCGTCTCCACGCACCAGGTCGCCCACCTGGAGTTCGGCAGCTTCCGCTTCGAGTTCGACTTCTCGTCGACCCTGTTCGAGAAGAACGTGCGCGCCGAGATCGAGAGACAGCGAACCGAGAGAGCCGCAGCCGTCCGGGAGGACACGCCGATCGAAGGCGCAGGCCTGGAGCAGGCCTGGATCACCGACATGCAGCGCTTCTTCGACCTGTTTGAAGACCGCAAGCTCGCTCTCGACATATTTACGGTCGTGGAGGACGGCCGCCTCGACGCCACAGTCAAGCAGGAGTATCCCGGCATCCGCAACTCCTACGTCCGAGTGCAGACCGACTCCGTAAAAGACCGTTCGAACATCCGGGACCTCCCCGCGCGCGAGGCCTTGGTAGAGCTCCTGGTGAGGCTGAGCCTCCAGCAAGAGGAGCCGATCCCGGCCCCGACCCAGTACCGTGAGGAGGCCCGCAGGATAGCCGCCATCGGCGGCAAGGTCATGACGCCGGGCGCCACCGTCGAAGACGTCTCAGAGGCCACGCTCCGCATATACGCCATCATAGCGGCCATCCCCAACGAGGAGGTGGCGCCCGAAGACTGGGAGGACCTGGATCTCGACGACGGGGATGAGCAGTTCGCCGACTCCGACGAGATGGAGGAGATCCTCCAGAGGATCGCTCAGGGGATGGAGATGGAGCTCCGCCCGGAGGAGGAGCAGGATTACGACTCCTCCGAGAACGTCGAGTACCGTGGAGACTTCAAGCCCGAGCTCGCCCAGCTCATGACCCAGCTCAGGATGCAGCAGCAGGAGGGTGGAGAGTCGTCCGCCGAGCCGATGACCCAGGAGATGCTCGAGGAGATGCTGAAGAACAGCGCAGAGCTCGAGATGCAGGCGGTGCAGGCCGACCTCCAGAACACCAGCGGGCTCTTCGCCAACAACATCCTCAAGGAGGCGGGTATTAACCTCCCCCAGAACCCGGAGGCCGGACAGGGACCGCTCGTGCACGTCGATGAGGAGGGCGGCTCCCTCGACGTGACCGAACCGGAGACGTTCGTCTACGACGAGTGGGACTTCCGCGCCGACGACTACAAGCCCCGCTGGTGCATCGTCCGGCAGAAGATGATGGCCGAGGGCGACGCCGCCTTCTACGGGAGCACCCTGCACAACTACCGGTCTCTCGTAGGGCAGGTGAGACGCCAATTCGAGCTAATGGTGCCGGAGACCTTCAGGAAGGTCCGCAAGCTCGAAGACGGGGAGGAGATCGACATCGACGACGTGATCGAGGCCCTGATCGACATCCGCACCGGCGCCAGCCCCTCGGACAAGTTCTACTGGAGACGCAACAAGGTCCAGCGGGAGGTCGCCGTCGCATTCCTCCTGGACACGAGCGCCTCGACAGCGGAGGCGATCGACGAGGGCAAGAAGGCGCCGGAGGACTGGGACGCCCCCGACGACCCCGTGGAATACATGGTGTGGCTGCGTACGCGCAGGGGCGAAGCGATGCGCCGCTCCTACAAGCGCATCATCGACGTCGAGAAGGAGGCCGTCGTCCTCCTGATAAACGCCCTGGAGGCGATCGGCGACATCTACGGGATCTACGGCTTCTCAGGCTACGGACGCGAGAACGTCGAGTTCTTCACCATCAAGGATCTGGACGAGACCTTCTCGGACAAGGTCAAGAAGCGCATAGACCGCATCGCCCCCCTCCACGCCACCAGGATGGGCCCTGCCATAAGGCACGCCAGCTCCAAGCTGGACACCGCCGAGGCACGCACGAAGCTCCTCTTCCTAATCAGCGACGGCCGTCCTCAGGACAGGGGATACAGCAGAGAGGGCGTGGAGAAGGAGTACGCCGTCCATGACACCAGGATGGCGCTCGATGAGGCTCGCCGCCGGGACATCAAGTCATTCTGCCTGACGGTGGACAAGTCAGGTCACGACTACCTCAAGACGATGTGCCAGGACATCTCATACGAGGTGCTGGACGACGTCAACGCGCTCCCGGAACGTCTCCTGTACCTCTACAAGAGCCTGACTATGTAGGCTCGCCGCCTACTCGCCGAGCAGCTCTATAAGACCAAGGAGCGCGTGCGTGACGGCTCGGCTTCGCATCCGAAGCCGTCCGGGCGGATACCTACCCGAGACGGAGCTCTTGCGCCCGTCCACGACGTAGCCGATGTACACCGTCCCGGGCGGAGCGGAGGCCGGCCCCCCCTCCGCCGTCATGTCTGTCACCCCGACGCCGGCGTCCGATCCGAACAGTTCCCTGGCGGCGCCCGCCATCTCCTCCGCAGCGGCTGCGCTCATGGGCCCGTGCGTCCGGACGGCCTCCCTGAAAGCTCCGTAACGATCCAGCACACCGCCGTCGGTCGCCAGGACGCCGCCGATCAGGAAGTCGCGGCTGTCCGGGACACTCGATAGCGTGCTGGTCAACAGCCCACCAGTGAACGACTCGGCAACCCCCAGGGTCTGACCGCGGCTTCTGAGCTGCGCTCCCGCCTGCGCCTCCGGCGTGTCATCTCCCTCGCCCCAGATCGAATCTCCAACCGCCTCCCGGATCGCCGACTCCACCGGTCCGATCAGCGCCACAGCCTCCTCCTCGGTCGCAGCCGTCGCGATAGCGCGCAGATGGATGCCGTCCGCCTTCGAGTATATGCCCAGAGACGGGTTGAGGCTCTCGAACAGCGGGGCGACCATCTCGTTGAGGCCGCCTTCAGAGATGCCGTAGGTCTTCCACGTGCGCGTCGCAATAGCGACGCCGGGATTACGCTCTCTGAGCCGGGGCGCGACCTCGCGGCTCCACATCCGGTCGAGCTCCCTAGGGGGGCCGGGCATGGCAACGACGATCCGGCCGTCTCTCTCGACCCACCAGCCGGGAGCGGTGCCCATGGGGTTGGGCAGCACCTCTGCGGACGGGATCACCGTCGCCTGCTTCACGTTCGTCTCCGGCATCGGCATCCCGCGCCCCGCGAAGTAGGTCTTCAACTGCCGCAGCAGGTCTGCCCGGACGGACATCTCCTCGCCCATGACCCGGGCGATCGTCTCCCGTGTGAGGTCGTCCGAAGTGGGGCCCAGTCCGCCCGTGGTGAGCGTCAGATCAGACCGGCGCCGGGCTCGGTCGATGGTGTCGAACAGACGCTCCGGATCGTCACCCACTTTGGTGACCCATCGGAGGCCGATCCCAATCTTGGGAAGCTCGGCAGCGAGCATGGCGGAGTTCGTGTCGACGATCTCCCCCATCAGAATCTCGGTACCGATCGAGACTATCTCGGCATGCACCGCCGCCTCACGACCGGGTCAATAGGGCGGATCATCGAGGAGGCCCATGAGCGTCTCCACCCATTCCGCATCCAGGATGATGGTCGGACTGAAGAACTGGTCCGTCTCCCACAGCGCATAGTAGCCCGTGCCGTCCGGCGTCTTGTCGCCGATCACCGTAGATATGTGCTCCAGATAGGCGCTGCCCCCATCGCTGACGGCCGGTATACGCAGCTCGATGGCGCCAATAGTTCCGCTCCAGCACCGGCGCTGCCGGCTGCCCTCTGGGCAGGTCTCCTCGTCTATGCCCCAGCGGGAGTAGTCCTCGTCCTCCACCCGAACATCCTCGATTCTCACGTTCGGAGAGCCGCTCAGCAGCGGGATGATCGGATCCCACTTCTCTGGGTCCACAGGCTGGCGCTCCGGGATCGTCTCGGAGGTCCGCCAGTCCCTGGCGACCCAGCCGCCGTCCTCCTGGAGGAACTCCAGTATCGCGTTACCCTCCTCAGGCTCCAGGTCCTCTCGGAAGATGCTCACCGAGACGATCTCATCTATGTCCCGCTTCACGTACCAGGCGGGCAGCGGAGGCTCGTTCGCCAACCGGGCCACCACGTCGCCCCATATCTTGACGACCAGATAAAGCTGAGGGAACCCGACCACCTCGCCGTAGTAGTAGTCGCCGCTGGTTGTCGGGTCTCCGAGCTTGAACCGCAGGTTCCTGTTCGCCGTAAGCTCGACGTCGACGACGGTCCTGGGATCATCCAGCCCGTACTGCGTCGGATCGTCTATCGTGGCCGCAGCGATCGTGAGGTCTCTCTGGGTGCGCGGCCCGCTGAGAATCAGCTCCGTGCCCTGAAAGATCTCCCACGCGGGCGGCAGGCCGGCCAACGGCTCCGGCTCGACGAACGTCCACGTCTTGCCCGTCTTCACGAACTTGACGTGCTTGTCCAGGTGTGTGACCTCTATCCCTCTGATGTCCTCCTGGGCCACCTGGTAGAACCAGGGGCTCTTGTCGACCCGCTCCTCCTCGGTCTTGAACGGCTCGAAGTAGAGTATCGCGGCCGCCGCGACCGCCGCGACGATAACGAGACCGATGGTTATCTTCAGACTCATGTCGTTGCCTTCATTCCGCCGACCACCCTCATACGGGGCGTGCCCCTACCGTCTCCGCCACCACACGAAGGCGCCCAGTACGAGCATCACCACGGGCGGCAGGAACCAGCTGGACCACTTGATGAAGTCTCGCTCACGAGTGTTTACGACCAGACGGCGCGCCTGGGAGACCTTCGGCCTGATCTCGATCAGATCGTAGTCCTCCGTGAGCCATGCGACCGAGTTCAGGAACAGGTCTCCGTTGTCGTCGTTCCCGAAGAAGAAGTTCTTGGCGAAGTCCGAGTCCCCGATGATGACGAACTTGGCCGTGGCATGGATCTCCGACTCGTCGGCGGTGCCGGAGGCCGCCACCGCAACACCCAATGGGTGAGGACCGAGGACGTCCGCGTCGGGGTCGAACTTCACGTCCTCGACGTCCCTCTCGACCCAGCTCGCCGGAGTGGTCAGGGCCAGAGGCAGAATCGCCAGCCACGGCGGAACGTCGGCTCCGGGCATGCTGGATGAGACATAGGTGGCCCCCGGGAAGAAGGTCACGTTGAGATGCTTGGTGATCTCCACCGCCGGGTCATCCACGAACTGGCCGTTCGTCCTCTGCACCAGCGGCGTCAGCAGATTCCCCGAGACGTTGCTCACCGAGTCAGCAAGGTCTTCTGTGCCGATATTCAGTCCCCAGGTCGCGAACAGCTCCGCGTAGGAGCGGGGAGAGCCGGGATCGAACAACGCCAGGATCCTGCCGCCCCGCTTGACGTAGTCGGACAGTATCTTGGCCTCCTCCTCGTCCAGGTCCTGCTGCGGACCGGGGATGATGAGCGCAGCGGCATCCTCCGGCACATCGGGGTCCTGCTTCAAGTTCAGGGGCGCCACGAGGTAGTTGTCGCGGCGCAGCCCCCCGATCGCCAGGTCCAGACCCTCATCGTCCACCTGACCGGTCCGCAGGTCGCGCGTTACCGATCTCTCCTTGTGTCCGGTCAGGTGGTAGACCCTCTTCTGCTCCCGGCCGCTGGCTATCAGGATGCCCGTGACGAACTCCTGCTCGTTGAAGTTGAGGCACCCCGGAAGACCGGGGATCCCCGAGCACGCAACCGTCTGAAGCGTTCCCAGGTCTACGTCCTCGAACACAACCGACGGGTAATCGGTAACCTCGTAGTCCAGCGCAGTCTTGCGGTCGAGCTCGGGGTCGATGAACCGATAGGTGAACTTGCCCCCCCTCCTCGCGAACTCATTGAGGAGGTCCTCGGTCTGCTGTCTCACCAGGTCGACCTGCGACGGGCTCGGCACCATGAATACGTTGGCCCGGATGGGACGCTCGAGGCTGTCGAGCACTCTGACCGTCTGGGGCGCCAGGGTGAAGACACGGGTCGCCGTCACGTCCCATCTGCCCCAGGTGCTGTGGTAGAGAAAGAAGTTTGCGAGGATGACGATCACCGAGAAGGCCACAGTCATGACGAGCACGTTCGTGCCGTATCGGCCCCGCCTGCCTATCAGGAACAGCGCCACCGCCTTGGGAGACACGGCGACGCTAATCGCCAGCAGTGCGAAACCGGCGATCAGGAGCCATCGGCCGAAGGTGTCCAGCTCATCGACCGCCAGGAAGAAGATGGCCCCCGCCAGGATGGTGACCACGCCGACGGCCGCAGCCACGAAGCTCCAGAACCCGGTCGAGCGCGCCGAGGAGAGCAGGAACTCCGCGAACGTCTCTTCGCCGTTGTCAGTCCTCTCTTCCAACTAGCTCCACCTGCGTGTCTCTACCAGCCTCACGGTCACGAACAGGAAGACCGCCGCGATGCTCAGATAGTAGACGATGTTGCTGGTATCGACCACCCCCCGGTTGAAGTCGACCAGGTGCGCGTCCATCGAAAGGCCGTTGAGTACCTCCCGGGCGATCCCGCTGACCAGCTGGGCAACCGCGTCTAGGAACGAGAGCGTCAGGAGAGCGGCCGTGCCGACGACTGCCGACACGATCTGGTTGCTCGACAGCGACGAGGCCAGCAGACCGACCGACAGCGCGGCCGCTCCGTAGAGCACTAGACCGAGATAGGCGCTCAGCACCGGCCCGGTGTCCGGATCGCCGAACGAGTAGAGCAGCAGCACGTAGTAGAAGGTCATGATCACGGTGACGACCATCGTGAGCAGGGCCGCCAGGTACTTGCCCACCACCACCTCCCAGTCCCGCACGGGCGCGGTCAACAGCAGCTCCAGGGTGCCCAGCTTCTGCTCCTCGGCAAGGAGTCGCATAGTGAGCAGGGGAGAGAGAAAGACCATGAAGAAGCTCGCCCACTCGACGAGCCCGCGCACGGTCGCCTCGGGGAAGGTGCTCGTGACTTCGAAGACGAAGAAGATGCCGGTGAGCACCAAGAACATCGAACCGACCACATACGCCGTCGGCGTCAGGAAGTACGCCTTCGTCTCCCGCCACGCGATGGCGACCGTGTTCTTCACTCGGCGCCCACCTCCTCGTCGGTCGTAAGACGCAGGAATATCTCCTCCAGCGACATGGTGACCGAATCGAGCCTGCGGAGCTCCCACCCGGCTCTGATGACCGACGAGGCGATCATGGGAGCCACGTTGGCGCCGGGGTCGACGTCCGCCGCGTAGGAGGAGACCCCCGACTCGTCACCGGCAACCCTCGCGACGCTGCGCACGCCCTCGACGCGCCTGAGTGCCTGGGTCACCTCTCGACGGGGCCCCCTGATCTCCACCTCTATGCGCTCGCCCCCTCGAAGACGCGTACCCAGCTCTGCGGGGGTGTCGACCGCGACTATCTCGCCCTCGTGGATGATGATCACCCTCTCGCAGATGGTGCTGACCTCGGGCAGAATATGCGTACTGACGATCAGGGTGTGGTCCCCCCCAAGGCTCCTTATCAGCTCCCTCGTCTCCACGACCTGGATCGGATCGATCCCGATGGTCGGCTCGTCCAGTATGAGCACCTCCGGCTCGTGGAGAATCGCCTGCGCTATCCCCAGCCGCTGCCTAAACCCCTTCGACAGCTTGCCGATGATCGTAGACCGGTACTCCTCGAGGCCGCAGATCGAGATCACGTCGTCGATTCGCCGTGAGACCCTGTTCCGCGGCATCCCTCGGATGGTTCCCATGAACCGGAGATACTCGTCCACGAACATGTCCGTGTACAGAGGGACCGTCTCGGGAAGATAGCCGATGCGGCGGCGCGCCTCCAGCGACTGGGAGACTATGTCATAGCCCGCCACCGTGACCTTCCCCTCGGAGGGGGGCATGAACCCGGTGACGATCTTCATGGTGGTCGACTTCCCCGCGCCATTGGGCCCCAGGAACCCGACCCTCTCTCCTCGCTCGACCGTGAAGGAGATGTCTGTTACGGCCGGGAAGTCGCCGAAGTACTTTGTGACGTTCTGTAGCTCTATCATCCGGTGATGCGCCGCCGCGTCCGTCGTCTCACACTACTACGGTCGAGCGGCCTGCTAGGTTTTCCGGTTCCGGCGTCCATGCCATAGGCGTCAAAGATATTATACCAGCGGCCCGACACCGTTCAACCGAGGGTCCGGCAGACATTCAGTCCGTGAGCCTGTGGGACCCGTAAGCGGACAGGGAAAATCCACAGTCGCAACCGTGTTAGAATGGAGTCGGACAGGGCTATCTCAACGCGGACGCAGCAACGATCGACATGACCTCTGATCACGAGATGATCTACCTGGACCACGCGGCCACCACGCCGGTGCGGTCTGAGGTTCTAGAAGCCGCCCTGCCGTTCTTCACGAGCAGCTACGGCAACCCGTCCAGCATATATACGCTCGCCCAGGAGGCGCGGAAGGCCATCGACGATGCCCGCGAGAGCGTGGCGCGTATACTGGGAGCGCGGACCAGCGAGATCGTCTTCACCAGCGGAGGCACAGAGTCCGATAACGCCGCGCTGAAGGGCGTCGCCTTTGCTCTTCGTCACCTTGGAAATCACATCATCACCACCACGATCGAGCACCACGCCGTGCTGCACACCTGCCACCAGCTGGAGCAGTTCGGGTTCGAGGTGACCTACCTGCCCGTCGACGAGTACGGGCTCGTCGATCCCGACGAGGTAGGACGCGCCATCGGGGACCGGACCATCCTGGTCAGCGTGATGCTGGCGAACAACGAGATCGGCACCATCGAGCCGATCCCCGAGATATCGAGCCTGGTCAGGCAGCAGGCCAAGCTCCGTAACCAGACGATCATAATGCACACCGACGCCGTTCAGGGGGCCGGCTTTCTGGACCTGAACGTCAAGTCGTTGGGCGTGGATATGATGAGCCTCTCCGCCCACAAGATCCACGGCTTCAAGGGAACGGGCGTCCTCTACGTGAGGAGGGGTACGCCGTTCGAGCCTCAGATCATGGGGGGCGGCCAGGAGCGAGAGCGACGCTCCGGCACAGAGAACGTCCCCGGCATCGTGGCGATGGGAGAGGCGCTCCGCCTCGCGGTCGAGGAGCGCGAATCGGCCTACCGGCACTGTCTCCGGCTCCGGGACCGAATCGTCGGAGGCCTCACGGACGCCGTCGGGAACGCCCACCTCAACGGGCACCCGACGCAAAGGCTTCCCAATAACGCCAACATCTGCTTCGAAGGGGTCGAGGGGGAGCCGATTCTCCTGGGCCTCGACTTCGCGGGGATAGCCGCCTCCAGCGGCAGCGCCTGCTCCTCGGCGTCTCTCGAACCGTCACACGTACTCACTGCGATAGGCCGGTCTGCCGCCCTGGCGCAGGGCAGCCTGCGACTGAGCCTGGGGCGGGACAACACCGATGAGGACGTTGACCATCTCCTCTCGGTGCTGCCCGGTCTCGTCGGCAGGCTGCGGCAGATGCCGTCACTCTCGACCATCGGTTGATCGTCAAGACTCTACGACAGGAAGACTCACGCTCCAATGTCAGCTCCGACTGAAGTGTCATCGCCGCCCGCTCGATTCTCGCCCTGGCGCAGACAGGCCCGCACCGGCGTCCTCTCAGTGCTGGGAGCACTGACTGTCATCTCTCTGGCGACCGTGGCCACCGGCTGCGGCGATGAGCCCACGGGCACTGCGAGAGTGGGGCGGAGCCTCGAGATACACCTGAGCGACCCGGTGGTCGCCCAGAAGATGGCCTACAAGGCCGGACCGGAGGATAGGGTCATCCAGGCGGGAGCGTCGAATCGGCAGCTAGCCATGGTCAAGGTCACGGTCGTCAACAGGACAAGCACCGTCGTGCTCCTGGTAGTGGACGGCGACGTCGCGCAGATCGGCGACAGGCGCGGCCAGAGAATCGGCTCCCTCGATCCCCTGACCGACTACAAGCTGTTGGACGCGCCGGACCCGTCGGCGGCGGAGGGCTTCCTTCCATTCCTATGGGGAGAGATCGAGCTTTCCATAGGCAGTCAGATCGAGGGATGGATGGTCTTCGAGGTGCCCGTGGGTCTTCGACTCGGCTCCTTCTGGTGGGACGAGGTCGACTACATAATCCTCGACTATCCAGCCTAAATTCTCCTGGAATCGCCCGGCTGCAACGCTGCATCCTATCTACATAGCAGGGAACGAAGAGCCTGAGAGGAGGGAGGAAGAATGGCAGGCCCTATCACCGTTACAGACGACACCTTCGAAGATGAGGTTATCAAGGCCGGTGCCCCGGTTCTGGTGGACTTCTGGGCAGACTGGTGCGCGCCGTGCAAGATGATCGCGCCGGTCGTCGAGCAGCTGGCGGACGAGTATGACGGCAGCGTCCGCTTTGCGAAGCTCGACGTCGACGCCAACCCGAAGACTCCTATGACCTACGGTATCAGGGGCATCCCGACGCTCCTGATCTTCGCCGACGGGAAGCCCGTCGGACAGATCGTGGGCGCGGTGCCCAAGTCGGTGCTCAAGAAGCGCATCGAAGAGGCGATAGCCTAAGCCCGGCCGCGTCCGTCAGCCGTTGGAAGGCGCACACCACCCGACGCGCCATCGCGGGAGCGAATGGGTCCTGGTGGGCTTCGCGGACTTCAAATCCGTTGGCCCCGGCCCTTCGGTCGGGGCGGTGGGTTCGACTCCCTCTCGCTCCCGCCACTGTATCATTCAAACCCCCGCTAAATTGGCGGCTTTTAAGCTACCTCACTGTCTCTTGGGGTCTTGACTTGTCTCAATTAGTCCCCTAGAATCCCAACTCAAAGGTATACTCAATGGTTCTGAGACTAGCTTTGGAACGGTTGGGGGCCGTAACGCCAGACGGGCGGTGAACAACATGGCGAACGTGAGGCGCAATCAACTCTCGAATAGACTGATCATGAGCCTGTCGGAGCCGGGGGCCTACACGGACGGCGGGGGGGTGATGCTCAGGGTTCACCCGTCTGGGGGTAAGAATTGGGTACTCCGGCTGACGGTCGACGGGAAGAGGCGCAATTTCGGGCTTGGGGGCTACCCTGACGTGTCGCTCAAGTCGGCCCGCGAACAAGCCGAAGCGATGAGGGACCGAGTCCGGCAAGGTCTTGACCCCAGCCCCCAAGCTGCAAGGCCAGCCGTTCCCACCTTCGGTGAGATGGCCGAGACGGTCATTCAGCTACGCGCCCCGACCTGGACGAGCGCGAGACACGCCACACAGTGGCGCGAGAGTCTACGGCTCCACGCGCTCCCCATCCTCGGCCAGCTGCCGGTCGACACCGTAACCACCGCCAACGTGCTGGATGTGCTGATGCCCATCTGGACTGCGAAGCCGGAGACGGCGGGGCGGGTACAGCAACGCATGGCCGTGATCTTCGACTTCGCCATCGCATCCGGCTGGCGCTCCGACAACCCCTGCAACGGTGCGGTCAAGGCGGCGCTACCGCGCCGGACGCGAGAGCGGCGACACCATCCGGCCCTTCACTACACGCTGGTCGGAAACGCCATCGAGGACATCCGGGGCACCCCCAGCCGACCCGCCGTCCGCTTGGCCCTAGAGTTTCTAGTCCTGACGGCCGCGCGGGCGGGAGAGGTACGAAACGCGACCTGGGATGAGATCGACGTCGAGTCCGCCGTCTGGAACGTACCGGCCACCCACATGAAGATGCGCCGACCCCATCGGGTCCCGCTTTCCACCGGCGCGCTCGACGTTCTGGCCCAAGCCCGGAACCTGAACCTAGACGGCGAACTAGTTTTTCCAAGCAACAGAACTGCGGGACCACTCTCGAATATGGCCTTCTCGATGCTACTCAGACGGGCGGGCTACGGGCACATCGTGACCCACGGTTTCCGGGCGTCGTTCCGCACATGGGCGCTTGAACAGACAGACACGCCGTGGGCCGTGGCAGAGGCAGCACTGGCCCACAATCTCGGCGGCGTTGAAGTTGCGGCCTACATCCGGGGCGACCTCTTCGAGCGACGCCGGGAGTTCATGCAGGAATGGGCGGACTACCTGAAATCAATGACCGGACGACCCTAATCTTGGGGATAGCAGTCGCGGGGGTGTGGGGTTTCATATTGGCTCGGAGGCTCCGCAAGGCTGTGAGGAAACGCCGGATACACCGAATACAGAGGATGGAAAGGCGGACCATGAGGGAGGAAGGCGTTCCCGACCTGATAGGGCGGCTAAGTTCTTCATCCGTGACTGGGACCAGCGCTACTACTCGGCATGGGAGATCGGCCATGCGCTCGATGCAACCGACGTCATGGCGGGGCGGCTACTGACAGACCTAGGCGTGCGGAAGGCCCGGCACAAGGGCTATTCGGCGCGCACCATCCGCCAGGCGCTTAGATAAACGCCACTCTAACACTTGACAAGACAAAAAGAGGCGGTGTTAGGATATCCTCATCGCCGGGAAGGTTCGCCGGAGGGTTATATCCACCACCTATCCTGTTGATTAGCGAGGGTTAGAGTAGGGCGGATAATAATACCGGATGTAGGCGACTTCCCCACCCTGACCACATAGGCGGTCATGCGAGAGGCGAGTACGCTTTTTGCATGGCCGTTTGTGCTATAAGGCCCGCGCGGACGGCAGAAAAGCCGTCCGCGCGGGCCTTATTTCGTTAGGGAGAAGCCGATGATAACTCACCAGACGCTGTTGACCCGAGACCAAGTCCAGGCGGCCCTGCACATCTCCCGCGCCAGCCTCTACAGGTTCATGGGGGAGATGGACTTCCCCAAACCTATCAAGTTCGGACGGGCAAGCCGTTGGATCGCGGATGAAGTGGACGAGTGGCTGAAGAGGCGGCCACGAGCAGAGCTCATGGAAATGGCCCCCCCTGACAAGAAGGGGGAGGCCCTATGACCAGCCGCCCGTCCGCTCAAGAGTGGGCGGATCGGCTGGGGCTGAAGCGACGGGGCGGGGAGTACATCGGGGCCTGCCCGTCGTGCGGCGGAACTGACCGATTCCACGTGAAGGACGGGCGCTTGCCTGGCGTCGTGGACTGCCGACAGTGCGACACCCCCTATGCCGATCACCTGGCTCAGGTTTTCCCCGACAACCGTCTAGGCGCGCCACTCCGCGATTTCAGGCGGATTGTACGTCGGGGGAGTTGGAACCCCCGCGCAGGCCCCAAAACAGGGCGGAAATCCGCCCCTGACGCCGCCGCCAGAATCGCAGCCGCCCGCGCACTGTGGGCCGGCTCGACCCAGATACCCGGAGACCCACAACACCCGGCGCGCAGGTGGATGCAGGCCCGGAACCTGTGGCGGCCCGAATGTCCGGTTCCGCCGATGCTACGATGGATCGGCGCGGGCGCGCCTGACGCGCTAGCCGGAGTCTCCAAGATCCTGCGGGGCGGGACCCTGGAGGGGCCGCGCGGAGCGCTGTGGACTGTGAGCCGGCGGCCCGCGAAAGGGTGTGTAGTGGCGCTCGTAGCGCCGCCCGCTAGATGGGCGGCGGCTTGGCCGGAGCTGCCGGAACCGCAGGCCCTACAGCTACAGGCCGTCACCCTGGCCGGTCTCAACCCCTGGCCCGGCAAGGGACTGGATAAACGGCCCTTCGGCTTCACCGGCGGCGGCTGCGTTCTGATCGGAGAGCCAGACGGCGGAGACGTGCAGGTGGCCGAGGGATTGGCGGACGCGCTCGCGCGGGCGGCGCGCGCCCCTAGCCCTGCGGTCGCGGCGCTCGGAACATCCGGGCTGGCATCGGACGCCCTGGTGGACTACCTAGCCGAGCGGGCCGAAGGCGGCGCAAAGGTCGCCTACCACGCGGATCGCGACGACAACCGCGCGGGAGAGACCTATGCCCGCCGCGCGGTCCGGGACGTGCGCCGGCGCCTTCCTGCCAGCAGATGGGGGAACGTGCGGGCCGTCCTGCCGCCCGACGGACACAAGGACGAGGCCGCCGCCGCCCAGCCGTTCGAGACGCCTTCGGACGGTTGGCAGGTGTACGCCGAAGGGTTGGGATTGCCCGAATGGGAAGCTATCCGCCAGACGCTGGCGGTGTGGGACTGAGAGGAGGTTGCATGACACAGGAACGAGAAGAGGTTGAAAAGCTTGCGGAGTGGGCGGAGGCGCTAGGGACATTCGATGGCGCCCGCACCACGGCCACGTGGACTAAGGCGCTGGAGGTTTTGGGGGACGACGACGGTGGAGGCGACCCCCTGCAGCTCGCCGCCCATGCCTACGCCGACGCGCTGGACGAAGCCGAGGACGCGCGGCGGAACGACGCCCGACCGGACGCCGACAAGGTGCGGAAGGCCAGGGAGGACTACCGGCGCGCCCTAGAGGCGGCGCGGCCCCTGTGGCCCGCTAAGTGGGACGGGAAGGCCCCGCCGCCCCGCCTCTGGATGGTGAACGACTGGCTGTCGCCCGGCTGTGTAACCGTGCTCGCGGGGTCGGGCGGCGCGGGGAAGAGCAGGCTGGCGCTGCAACTGGCGGCGGCCGTAGCGTCCGGCGGCGACGAGGGCGGCCACTGGATCGCGGGAGAGCACGCGCCTCTCCTCGGACTGGCCGCAGACGACGAAGGGGCGCCGGTACTGTACGCTAGTTGGGAGGACGATGCCCCCGAAGTGTTCCGGCGACTCGACAGCATACGTTCGGACGCCACCCCGTGGGTGACTGACCAGATGCAGTTTAAGTACGTCGACATGACGGCGCACGGGCCTACCTGGGGGCCGCCCGAAGGGAAGCACATCGCGACCGTCGCGGCCCTTCTGGAAGGCGGACGGAAACTGCGCCAGTACGCCGCCAATCACAAGGTCAAGCTGCTGGTACTTGACCCGCTCGCGGCCTGCTACGTCGGCAGCGAGAATGACCGCTCCCTTGTTCGCAGCTTCATGGCCAGTTGGGACGGATGGGCGCGGGATAACGAGTGCGTTGTCCTGCTACTGGCCCACGAGTCCAAGTCCTCCGACGGCGGGCCTTCGGGTAGCACCGACTGGACGAACGCGGCGCGGGCAGTCTGGACGCTGCGGAAGGAGCCGCGCGGCAAGAAACTCGGCAGGAATAAGCCCGACTACCGCCCCCTGTGCTGGAAACTCGACCTAGTCAAGAGCAACTACGGTCCGGCGCAAGATGCGCTGTTGATGGGATGGGACAGCGCTGAAGGCCTGCGCTGGCAGGTGTTGGAGCCGTGGGAGGAGGAGGACTATGATGATGGACTCTAGGCAGCCTCTGATTGAGTGGATCAAGGCAAAAGCCCTTGAAGCGGCGCGGGAGGCCTGGCAGCCCGGTGACGGCCCCTTCGAGGATCGGGTGGCCCTTGCGATCCTCGATCTGGTGGACAATGACAGCCCCCAGATGCGGATGCGGGCTCAGCGGTACAGCCCACAGGAGCGCCGGGCCGTACTGGAAGAGTGCGCGCTCCTCAGTCGGAAACTTTCGGAGCGGGGGTTCCCACCTGCTGATGTGGGGCCCCCGCGAAAGCCCGAAGTGTATAGCCTCCCGCTTGTCCGCCGTCATCTGGTCGCCGCCGCCCAGGGGGTGACCGAGGCTGCGGACGAAGCAAATGCGGGGACCGCGAAGGCCCAGGATCAACGGAACGACGCGAAGGTTCTCCAGAGCCACAGCCCGCCATCGAGAAGTGACCTAGCCGCGTTTATCGACTCGGGCATGTGTCCATCCGCGACGCTGCGTGAAGTGGCGGAGCGCATCGCGAAGCTGTATGGCCATAAAGTTCACAAGGTGCAGGTCACGGGATGGGCGCTCGGTGGACTCGTGGGTTGGGTCAACGGGGTTGAAGCTCACTGGCCCGCCGCCGAGCTGCGGGCCGACGCAAAGCGGCTGAGCACAAAACGGAGGCGTCTGCGCAACCCTATGGCCCCTCTAGTCCGGGCGTTTCGGTCTAGACCACATGAGACGAGCCTCGACTCTAGGCCCTACGGCATCATCCCCAACGCCGCCTATCGCACGCCGAAACAGATCGAACTGCCCTCCATGCCAGAACGGGTGTTGGCCGCAGCGACTATTGAGCACGAGGACGCCTACCTTCCAGGGCTGGAACCGCAGCCGGGGCCGGAACCCGCCTGGCCCCTGACGCTGTTCGACGTTGCGGGCAAAGTGTCTATGGTCGACGGTCGCGGCGGTATAGCCCTGCCCTTCCGGTTGGCGCTAGAAGCCATGATGCAGGCCCCGCCGTCCAAGCGAAACTCCGCCTATGTCATGGTGACCATCCGAGACATAGCAGAATGGCTATGGCCGCACGGCTGGAAGCCCAGCGGCGAGCTCCGTAAGAAGCTGGCCCAAGCCGCCGAAGTGGTGAACCGGCTTGCTATGCCGTGGGAATTCGTGTTCAACGGGCGGACATTCCGCAACTGGAGGCCCGTAGCCGTCCGCGCCGACGCCTACGATTCGCTGGATGCCGCTGTCCTGCTCCAAGTCCAATTGCCGGTAGGGAGCGGGCAGGGGCCGCTTGTCGACCGCGCACGGCTCCGGGCCTACGGACCTCACTCCCGCGCCTATCGCGGATATCTGTCGGTGGTCAGCCACTGGAATGAGCACGGGACACGCAACGGCCGACGCATCCTACCTGTGCGCCCACGGGTGAAGCGCAACGCCGAAGACCTGATCGTGGACGCGGCGGGCAACGTCATCCGGGAACCCGGCGGGAAGCCGACACGCAACGCGAAGCATCGGCGGGCCGTGCAGCTTGGCGGCGTCGAGGACAACCCGTGGGCTGAACGCTACGGTCTCCTGCGAGTGTTCACGCCGGACGGCCTGGCCGGGCTGGTCTACGGCAAGGCAAGCCTGGACAGCCTCGCCCGTGGCAACTACCGCCAATATCGACGCCGGGCGGTCAAGACATTCGAGGGCATGGCCGAGGACGGCGCGTTGATGCTGCCGGAGGGACGGACGCCGGAAGGGGCGGCGGGCTGGCAGGTGTTACCGCCGGAGGGATTCGGGATGGACGGCTGACCGAGGGATACATTTCGTGTCACGCTTTAGTACATTTCGTGTCACGCTTTGGTACATTTCGTGTCACGCCTTGCCTCGCGCATTATGCGCGCGCGCAATCCTAGCTGCCCTAAAGGCCCTAAGAGGCTTTAGGGTTAGGGGGCCTTTGGGGATAGCCGGACGCGGGAGCGCCGGCAACCCCAGGCACCGGAGAAAGAGAACCCCAACACCCCCTAGAGAAGCTTGCGCCGGGTGCATCCCCGAATCCGCCGTTTCGGAAATCTTGCCCTCTGGTAAGGTTTCGGGGGAGATCGGCGTGGGACCGGAGCCGAAGGGCCGAAGAATCCCGCAGGTGGGGGAAAGCCAGTCCTAGAAACCTCCCGCTCTGCGAGCGTCTGCATCGTCTCAGGCGATTTGCCGAGGCGGGGAGGGGGAGGATTCCTGTCTGCTCTCAAATCGCCGGAAATCGCGCCTGGGGGGCTCGCCGATTCTCAGGAAATGCTGCCAGCACTTCCACCTGGCGACGGCCCGGCCGTGGGTGAGTAGGAAATAGCATCAGGACGGAGGTGACGCCATTGATCATCCATGATCCCGCCAGCTGCAAGGGCGAGCTCTGCATGCGGTGCTTCGACTACGCTCAGTGCTACGCCGCCGACAAGGAGAAGGGCATCTTCGAGGTCGCCGAGATGAAGGCGCACCGGCACCCGCGCGGCTGCTACTGTTCGCCGTGCGTGGCTCTCCGAGGCGCGGTTAAGGACCTGATCCCCGGGCGCTATGCGGCGCTCGCGAACCGGCTGCAACCGAACCGGGCAGCCGAGGACGACACCGGCTGATGCACCAGCCAGCCTACTGCCGACTCGACCCGTGCGTCCAGTGTGATGCCTACTCCGAGGGCTGGGCCGACGGCAAGGCCAGGGCGCTCTTCGAGGTCGCGGTCGCGCGGGCCTACCACAAGGAGTACTGCCCCTGCTCGACGTGTAACCAGCTACTGGGCCACATAGCAGGGTTGGAGATCGGCATGGGGCCGAGCATCGACGTGCCCACTGACCGGCGCCCGGCCTGGCTGCGCGAGCTGACAGGTCGGCTACGGGGCCGGGAGCGTTGCCGTCTCCCGGAGTGTCGGCAGTTCGTGGACGAGGACGAGATCGAAGACTGCGCTGACTGCTCGGGGCTCTGCCCGGAACATCACAACCGTCACTTCGCCGCCCGCCATGCGCGCCCGCCGGCATGGGGGATTGTCGAGCCGGACGAGTCCGGCTGACCCCCACGTCACGGCGCGACGACCCCTCAAATCGAAGGCCCTATATATATAATATGACCCTGCTTTGGGATACACACATACTGAGCCCCGTGACAGCCTCTAGCCCTGCCGTCCGCGAGAGAGAGGCGTGCCCGGGAAGCGCGTGGGCATGTTCTTGATGGTGACGTGTATGCCCTCGTCGTCCGGCGCGACCGGGGCGGGCCTGATGACCCTGGGCGGGCCGTCCGGCATGTTTTCCCTCATCCACTTGTCCATGAACTCCTCATCGGTCATTGGCTTGTCTGTAGACCGCTTCTGCTGCTTCTGCTTAAAGTAGCCCGCAAGCTGGGTGTAGTCCTTCTGGACGTGTTCGTTGGTCTGCACCAGGCGGTGCTCGTTCTCAGTCTCTTCGACCTGGCGCTGGCGTCTGTGGGCCAAGCTGCAGGCGTCAGCGCAGTAGCGCTTTGTCGACCGCTTGGCGCGGAACTGCTTCCCACATGATGGGTACTGGCATCGCGGACGTTTCTGGGCCATTTTAGACCGACACCTCCGTATCTGTTAGACCGACAATTAGACCGACTTAGGCCGACATACACCGACAAACGGCTGTCGGTCTAAATCGGGCCTACAATCGCCCCTTCCGAGGCCCGTCGACCGTCTCCGCTCACAGTCTATCACGGCCCCTCAAGCGCCGGATAACGAATCCGCCGTTGGCGGAAAATGTTACCGCCGGTAACTTTTCGGCAGGGGTCTCTTCGGACGGCCTCCCCCTGGGCGCGGCGCACCCCTGCGGGATTCCCCGCCCGGGTCCTGCCGGTGAGACGATTCTCTCTAGGGTTTTGTCCCACTTTCCGGCTCTCGGGCGCGAGCTGACCGCGACCGGGGCTATCTGTTCTCGCCAAGCGTCGCTCTGTCACCGGGACATTTCCCCCTGTTCTGTCCCGCCCTCAGAGCCCGCCACCCCCTGCGGGTTCCGCCCCGGTCCGGCGCATCGAGGATGCCAAGATCGCGGCCTGGGGGTAATTGATTAGCGGAGGGGAGTCTGTGGAGAGGTACAGAGGGAAGGAGAGTGGAGAGGATCGCCGCTGAAGACACGGCAGAGCCGATCCACCACAGACCGGTCGCCGCCATTGCGGGCCAGAGTTCTGATCACGCTGGTGAAGGCGGAGAACGCATCAGCGCCGCCATCGTTTTTCGAGCAGTGGGATACCTTCCGCGCGATCACTGCCGGGCGGAGCGCTCGCTCAGCACGGTTGTTGGTCGGCTCGATGCTCGGATCGTCCAGAAACCGCAGCAGGTTGCCCCGGTCGTCATGCCAGCCGAGTTCGTTCTGCAGCCTGTAGTTGTCCGCATCCGCCATCGGACGGTCGCGGAGATGATAGCTCACCTCTCGCTTCAACCGCTCGGCCGCCGCCGCAAAGTCCGACGCCTCTCCTCGGCAATATGCCCCCCACAGTTCCATCGCTTCTCTGAGAAGGCCGCTCAGACGCTTGCCGAAGCTGCGTCCTCTCCCTGTCTTGGTCTTGACCACCTCACTGATCGAGCGCAGCACGTGGGCCAGACACTTCTGTTGCTTCACCCCGGACAGAGCCTGGGCATCGTAGCTCCGCCCTCGGTCCGTCACCATCACTCCGCCATAGTCCGAGGGAACCACCTGGCGCACCTCATGGTTACGGTGACGAGCGCGAACCTGGTACACCGTGGCTCGGTCCGTCTCGAATGCCATCAGGAATGCGGGCTCGCCGCCCACACGCCATCCCGTGTCGTCGGTGTGGACGAACGGACTGGTGCGCACCGAACCCCGCAGCCTCCGGTAGACTTCCCCCACCGCACCGTTTGCACGTCGCAGCGCGTCCTGGGTGATCGCCCCCTGGCTCAACTCCACCCCGGTCAGCACCCTGAGCACGGCGGGAACCTTCCTGACCGGAACGCCCACCGAGTAGTGGAGCACGTGGGCCGCCGCCATCACCCGTCTCCCAACCCGGTGCGCGCTGGCTCCGTACTGGTCCGATGCAACGTCCGGATGCCGACCCCGGACCGGCCTGCCGCACGACAGGCATCGGCATATCTGCACCCGGTACGCCGTGACCTGGGGACGAGGAGCCGGAGGAATGTCAGTCACGTAGGCAACTCCCACTCCCTCATGCTCGAGTCGGCCTCCGCATCCAGGACATGTGTCCCCAGGTACGGTCACCTCTACGATCGGCTCTGTGACCTGATCTGGGGACGGCAGCTTGCGGTAGCTGAACATCCCTTGACCCGGCTTGCGCCCAGGCCGCTTGGGGCTGGAGGTCCGCCTGCCCTTGGAGAACGGAGCCGCCTGGCGCTTTCCGGCTCGCTGGAGTTCTGCGAGTTGCTTGCTCAACCGTTCGTTGGCCGCCGCCAACTGGGCGTTCTGCCCTTGCAACTGGGCAATCTGCCTCTGCAGCCCCTTGACCAGCGTCATCAGCTCGTCGCGTTCACAGGGACGGAAGACTTTGGCCTCACACATAGCCAAAGTCTAAAACATCTCCCATCCACCACCGCAACCCCTCCACGGGCCGCCTAACCCGCTAATCAATTACCCCTGGGGCTTGTTCCTCTTGCAAACGACTACCCGGCTGGAGCTGCACGGCCCTATCTGCCGGACAACGAAACTACAGGCACTCGACGGGGTGCGCGTCCACGTCGGCCTCAGCAATAGCATCGCGCGATCATGGCCGCGGCGGCCTCAAACGCCCGTTGCCGTGGGCGTTGCCGGCGTCTACCCGGACTGATGGAAGCAGACTAGCGGGCGGCGCCCCATTTGGTAACCGCTTGTCAGGATCCGTTCCTACTGTCGGCGTGTGGGCTGGCGCGGCGGGTCTTCCGAGGGCGGGACACGGTCGAATCCGTCGCGTCCAGCCTGATAGCCATCGCAGACAGCCGATACGTGGTGAGGCACGACGGCTCGCGTCCCTGGAGCGTGAGCGGCGAATTCGTCGACGAGGAAGGCTTCGGAAGGACGGCGCGCGCAGTCTCTGGAGACCTCCTTCCCGCAACCGCTACTTGGAACTGTTGGCCCGAAAGGTAGCCTAAGGCTCGGTATCCACCCATGACCGCAGCAATACTATGGAGGTTGTAAGCTCACCCTTCTCATAGTCTACCCAGTTACCCGGGCTACGGTGCGCCAGGGTTTGTCTGACTGCCCATGGCAGAGGAACAGGATTTGGCTTGCCGTATTCCACATAAGGCTTCAGGTGCGTTTGGTCTCCACCTATCAGAGCCTCCATCTTGGCCTTAGCCCGAATCCACCGATGGACAGGGATGGATGGCGTGAGGACAGCGGAAGGGGTGAGGGAGTTACAGGCGCGATAATCCGGGCTCGAATTCGTGTAGACGGGGGGTTGGCGGGCGGTATGCAGGCGCTTTTGGGGGCACCGATAGCAGCCTACAGTGGCTGTGGCGAGCCAGATGGCGGGATAGGACACGGCAAGAGGCGCTCGCGGACTGGGCTGGCGCGAGTTTGCGGGGACGTTGGGTTGGCTGGCGGGTCAGTGGCGGACGGGCGCCGTCAGGCTGGGAGTGGAATGGCTCGCAGCCGGGCCAGGGCGCGGCTGAACTGCTCCTCCCAGGGCCAGCGCCGGGGAAGATGCAGGGTCAATCGGCGTGCCGAGCGGGTGAGCCGTCCGGCCAGGGCAAAGACCCGTCGTCTGAGGGTCTTGGTGGTCACGATCTGCTGACCCAGGCCGATGCGGGCTGTCCAGCGGGCCAGGTTGTGCGCCATCACCTGTACCGCCAGCCAGGCGCCGTTGGCGGCGAAGCGGCCCGAGGGGAGATGGTTCAGCCCCACGCCGTACTTGAGGTCGCGTATCGCATTCTCGATCTCGGCGTGGCGGCGATGATCGGCCTCCAGTTCCAGCGTCTCCCCGTCCCGGTCGGTGATGAAGGCGTGATAGCTGTATCTGGCGAAGAGGGCGAGCTGGGAACCGGGCGTCGGCTTCACCCGCCGGACAATGAGCCGCACCGGCGGGGCGTCCGGCTTGGTCTGGAACGGGGTGTGAGTCGTCTCGGCGACATCGGCGGCGCCGTCCATCCAGTAGGGAATGGGAGTCCAGTCCTCCTCTGGTATCGCCTCGATCAGGTCCCGCAGGCTGGCGCGCTGGCGGATGGTGATAGAGAAGCGGACATCCATCCGGCGGCAGACGGCGACCACGGCGTGGGTATAGAAGCCGCTGTCGGCCCGCACCGTGAGTTGTCCCCTGGCCCCGCCGTAGCGCACCCGCCCCACCATCTCACGCAGGAAGTGGGCGGTGCCACGGGCGGTGTTGGCCCGGCCCTCGCGCAGCCGGGCCATCAGCACCTCGCCGGTGCTGGCGGCAATGGCCAGCAGCGGGTGATAGCCGCGGGCGCCGGTATAGCCGTGATGGCGGGCTCCCTCCTTGCTCAGGCCGTAGGTCTCGCAGATGGTGGAGTCCAGGTCAATGGTCAAGGGTGCATCGCCGGGTCCGGCCCCGGCGGCCCAGGCTTGGGCCAGCAACTCCCGGCTGACCCGGTCCAGTTGCCTGACGTGTCCCCAACGGAAGCTGCGCAGGAAGGTGCCCAGGGTGGACGGGGCCTTGACCACACACCCCAAGACCCTGGCGGTACCGCCACTGCGCAACGCATCAGCATCGTCGATGCAGTCGCCTCCGGCCAGGGCAGAGGCTACCAGGGTCATCAGCTTGTCGCCGGTGTTGGCCCGGCCGGGGGCGTTACCCAGGTCCAGGTACCGGTCAACCACTTCACCCAGACCCAGGCGGAGAGCCAGGGTGGCGGGCAGCAACAGCCCAGCATTGGCTACCAGGCGGTGATCATCAAAGGCGATGTGGATGCGATCGGGGTGCTCAAGTGGTAGCATCTAAAGGGTGCTCCTTCTCTGGGGTCGGTTTTTTGACACAAAACCATTATCCCAGATACGCGGGAGCGCCTTTTCACGCTTTCAGGACACCTTTATTCCCCACTCCTTCGGTGGATTCGGGCTTAGTCTGCTTTTCCGTAGAGAGTTGGTATTTCTCTTGGAATCGACCATAAAGCAGAAAGAACTCACCAATATTGTGTTCGTAAAGCCCCTTGCCCTCGATAATCGACTTCAGGACGGTGGGGAGTCCTCGGTCTAGAGAATCGAGTATGTAGGCCTTGGCAATCAAGTCCCTCGCGGACTCGATCATTTCAAGTCTAGTGGCGATTTCCCAGTCTAGTTTCAGAACAACCCCACCCAGAGGAATCGTGTCCCCTCCTCTCATTTCGTTGGGGCTTAGTATCCTCACGATGAATCGATTACCCTGGGCCCTCATCCGATTTGCCGCTCGCATACCGTCTCTCCTGAGGGCCGCCACCTTCTCAGCCCAGCTTTCCTCGGTATGTATCAGAACCCCAACTGAATCGGACTGTGTGTTCTTTGAGTTGGCCACTTGCTCCTCCCTGGCACGGCATCCTACCACCATCGTAGACCAACGAGGGGTGATTAGAGGGGGACGAGGAAGGCTACAGAAGTACGGTACGCGGCGTCTCCTAGATCGCGGCCTAGGCTATCGCTTGCTGCTCATCACAGGTAACATCGCGGTCGTGGAGCGGCGTGACGGCTAGGGTATGACTGGATTCAGGAGGTGTGACGATGCTGATGGTGGTTAGGGAAACCGATGGCCGGCTGTGGCTGTGCTGCGAGCCGTGCGTCCAGAGTCTAGATCTGAGGCCTAAAGCGGTGCTGGGCGAGTACCAAGGCAAGGTCTATGTCGACTCCATCCTCCATGAAGGCTTCTTGGTCCGCGAGCCGGAGACCGTATGCCAACGCTGTAGTGAGACGTAGTTGCCTCCCCCGATAATCGTACTACTGTTCCATCCGGCGGTCTGGAGACCCTTCCCCGCCTGGCCCCCCCTTGAGCGTCCCACGAAGACACGGCGGGCTATCCACAGGTGTCACATACCCCTTCTCGTCGATGTAGATGTACTTCGGACCAGGAAGACCAACCCGACTAGCTTCAAAGATGTTGAAACCTGACACTCTCTTTGGTGAAAAGCTCGGCAGCATGAATCCACGCACATTCTTGCCAATGTTGGAGTACCCCCTTGTAGGGGTTCCTCCCCGACCTGTCCACTGAACAGGAACCAGAATCGCATCCTGACGGTCTTCGTCGCCGAAGTCTTTTACCACTCCGGGATAGAGCAGGTAGTTCCTAGTTTCAATGGAGTCTTTTGTAAACACATAGAGGTCGTTCTCCACTATTTGAAGATAGTGACAGTGACATTCGAACCTAGGCCAATCGTCCGGTGTATTTGCGCCGACGGTCACGGCTGCTTCCAATTCTGCCAATTCCCTACCGCGAAGCCTGTCCTCCTTCGTTTGATGGCACTCTTTGTGCATTGGCTGATAATTCCAACGGTTGTCAAAAGCCCTCGGTTCTGGAGACAACGACTGGTACAAGACAACCGGAACGATATGGTCCACTTCGCACTGACTTCGAAACTGTATCTGTCCACCACATCCACCCATGTGGATACCGCACTTCCGGTCATCCCGCTTCAGCAATGCGCTCTTCTCAGCTCTTGTTATTCGCTTCCTCGCCAATCCGCTCTCCTCTGACGTATCGCATCATCTTGACGGCAGGGACTCCGTAGTAGGCCGCCAACTTATACAGATCGGCGGACTGGTCGACCAAGTCGACCAGAAGGTTGAACGCGAAGCATTCCGCCTCCAACTCAACCTCGTCGACAACCTCTCCTTGCAAGTGGAGCCGGACGTAATTCAAGTCGCGGTGAAGGACCGCATGGCCGATGCCGTGCGCGATCAACCATGTGCGCTGCCGGTCGGGTAGCCCAACGCCAACCTGTTGTGTTGTAGCAGATCATCCTTTGTCTCTGGGTCGGTGTCTGCCCCGCCGGTGCCAGAGGCCGCGCGGCGTACGGACGTTGTAAGTGAGCCTCATGGCGCGGGGGCGGTTGGCAGTCCACGGTCCCATGAACAACTCGCGCCACCTTTCATGTGCAATGCTCGCCCACCCCCCTCGAGTTCTAGGGAGTCCAGCACGCACGAGCAGTTAGAGCACGCCAGCCCTAGGCAAAGGTCGTTGCCACGGACAGTATGCGTCCATGCAACATGATGGTGGCACGTCAAGCACAAACGGCTCTTTACCAGCCACCACAGCCGCATTGCGCGCCATATCTCAGCCAGCCGCGAACTCGCAACAAGCAGGCCTGTAGTGGCTCCGACCACGGCTGCGACCGCTCCGACCGTTACCATGACCTTCTCGTACACGCGCTGGCCCCACTAACAGGATGCTCTCGATTGTCGGGGAACCCCCACAGGCGCGTCTAGGTTACTCAGCGAGATTTGCGAGGAGACGTAGAACTCAGCCCCACCAGTATGGACATCTCACGGTACGGAGGGGAGAATATGGGCATACCAGATTGGGGGTTTGCCTTCCCATGAGACCAGTCGTGTTTGACTTGACGGTGTATATGAATGGGGTAGCGTACGACCATGTGGACAGTATGAAGGTCGGAAAGTTTGCCATAGGACGAGCCCCTGATGGCCTCAAGGTAGAGGACATAACGGGCGACATTGGAGTGGATATGGCACCTAGTCTGGCTAGGGGCCTCCTTGAGGTAGACCTGACCGTTGAAGAAGTCAAAGAGGTACACCGCCTAGAGGATCTAGGTATGAGTAAGACTGAGGCTATCCGCAAGGTGCTGCCAGTAGAGGAAGCCTTTGGACGGGCCTTGGGTGACGACGGCAAACTCACGCTCGACTTCACTGGATAGAAGACGGGGGCGCGTCCGCGCTAGGCCAGTGCCGCCGTCCGGGTGAACGTCAGAGCATCAGCACTGGAGTTGGTGGCAAATGGGCGAGAGCATAATCACTGGCATCGTCTCCGGCATCGTAGCGGGAGTGCTGGCCCCCCTGATATTAGCTCGGCTGACCTCCAGCAAATATGCGCGGCGACGAGAGGTCAGCAGGCTTCTACATGAGTCAGACGCCCACAATTGGGCGGCCAAAGAAATCGTGAAGATGAGCGACCCCGCCCACAGGGACTACCCAATAATGTGGGAAGCACTCAAAGAGAACTCAGAGTACATCAGGGCAGGGAAGTGGCGCAGGCGTTGGTTGAGTGTGTGGGCTTGGGTGCGGGGGTTCTGATGGGCGTCCCTAGTGTACTGTATCCAAAGTACGCTGGCAAAAGCGTGCCACGCTGGCCAGGATTTGGTCAGCGGTCTTGGTCCATACGAAGGGCTTGGGGTCTTCGTTGGTGACGTCCAGGTAGCGGTAGATGGCAGCCTCCAGTTCGGCGCTGCTCTGATGCACGCCCCGGCGCAACTGCTTTTCGGTGAGCAGACCGAACCAGCGCTCCACGAGGTTCAGCCAGGAGGCGCTGGTGGGCGTGAAATGAATATGGAAGCGGGGCCGCTTGGCGAACCAGTTCCGGATCAGCGCCGTCTTGTGGGTGGCGTAGTTGTCGGCAATCAGGTGCACGTCCAACTCGGCGGGCACCGCGGACTCGATGGCATCGAGAAACTTGCGGAACTCCAGGGCCCGGTGGCGGCGGTGGCACTGGCCAATCACCTGACCGGTCCTGGCGTCCAAAGCGGCGAAGAGGGACGTGGTGCCGTGGCGCACGTAATCATGGGTGCGCCGCTCGGCCTGTCCCGGACGCAGGGGCAAAAGCGGCCTGGTGCGGTCCAGGGCTTGGATCTGGGACTTCTCGTCCACGCACAAGACCAGCGCCCGGTCCGGCGGGTTGAGGTAGAGCCCCACAATATCCCGCACCTTCTCGATGAAGAGGGGGGTCCGCCGACAGCTTGAAGGTCTCGGTGCGGTGGGGTTGCAGCGCGAAGGCACGCCAGATGCGGCTCACGGTGTTGTGGCTCAGACCGGTACGCCGAGCCATGGACCGGGTGCTCCAGTGTGTGGCATCCTTCGGTGTGGTCTCCAGGGTCAGCGTCACGACCCTCTCAACGTCAGCATCGGTGACAGTGCGGGGTCTGCCAGGCCTTGCTTCATCCACCAGTCCGTCCAGTCGACTCTCCAAGAACCGAGACCTCCACTTGCCTACCGTCGCTTGCGACACTCTCAACTCTGCGGCCACAGCGGTGTTCGTCTTGCCCTTAGAACATTCCAAAACCATTCGGGCCCGCTGGGCCAACGTTTGCGCCGTCTTGGGCCTGCGCGCCCACTGTCCCAGTGTCTCCCTTTCATCGTCGGTGAGCGTCAACGGTGGGGTTGGTCGACCAAGACGCATGCGAATCCTCCTCACATGAACTGTCAGGAGGATACCAGCTACCGAACACTTATGCCGCTAACTTCAGAGACAGGACACTAGGTTACAAGGCCTAATGTGGCAGAAGCATCCAGTATTTCCCAAAGTTCCCCGCGGATTCTGGCGGCGATTTCGACGACGCTGGGCAAAGCCTCTTAGGATACTGGAAGAACTCATCTCTCTATCCGAATCTCTGGGCGCAGACCCGACGTCGCCAAGATTCGAGACGATGGATGGGGCGTATTGGTACGTGTTCCGCGTCAACCATTCTTGCCGGTCGTGCGACAATCATTTTTGCCGGTCTGACATCTGCTCTATGTGACGATTGTGGGCCTCGTTTGTCCTATAGCTGGGCAGGTCGAACTCCATGATCACGGAGTGGTGAACGATCCTGTCTATCGCCGCCGCGGTCGCCATAGGGTTTGCGAACACCTTCTCCCACTCACTGAAGACAAGGTTCGAGGTGATGCCCAGAGATCGGCGCTCGTAGCGTTCGGCTATCAGCGTGAACAGCACCTCGGACTCCTCGGCTCCCTGGGGCAGATAGCCCAGGTCGTCGATCACAAGCAGGTCGAAGTTGTCCAGCTTCCTGAGGACCCGTGGCAACTCCAGATCCCTCTTGGCGGCCAGCATATCCTGCACCAGGCGGTATGCTGGGATGAACAGCACAGAACGGCCTGACTCCACAAGCCGGTGTCCGATGGCGCACATCGCGTGGGTCTTGCCTGTGCCCGGCATCCCGAACGCCAGCATGTTGACCCCACGATCGACGAAGTAACCCTCACCGAGTCTCTCGAGCTGCTGTCTCAGTTGCACCGGAGTCCTGTCATGCTCGAAGGTCTCCCAGGTCTTGCCGGCCGGCAGCTTCGATGCTCTTCTCAGACGGTCCACCCGTCTGATCCTCCTGTCCTCTGCCTCCTGCTCCATCACCTCCAAAAGGGTGACGAGGGCGTCGGCATGTCCGGCCTCACTGAACCTCCCGACGGTCTCCGCCGCCAGTGTGGGCAGCTTGAACTGCCTGCACAGCTCCCTGACACGTTCCGCCACCGCGCTCGGTGCGTGCGTGTCCACGATCAGCGCACACCTCCCACCAGCAGCCGGTCGTACACGCCGAGGTCCACCGTCCCCTGCAGCTTCAGCTCAGGTACCGTTGGGGGCGCCGGAGCAGACAGTCTGCACACCATCGCGTAGTCGAAGCTCAGTCCCGACTCAAGCAGTCTCCCGAGCGCCCCGTCCACCTTCGACTCCATGGTTGTCGCGGCCAGGTGGAGGATACGAACATACTCCACCTCGGCACGCTCGCCCTTCCATCCACACAGCGCGTCGTACGCCAGCCTGAACGTGTGAGTCGGGAACATCGACTCCCTGAAGCGGTACCGGGCGAACGCCCCTGGCTTGCGAACCAGCGACCCGATGATATGCCGGTAGTCGATCTGCGCCTCGCCGGCGCCGTGCAAGCGCTCCATGCTCTCCACGAGATGTCCCTTGTAGTACACCTCGATGTGGTCTGCGTACAGCCTGACGTCAACTACCACGCCTATCAGCCGAGATGGTACTGAATATGTCCGGTTCGACACCCTGATCGTGCTCCACCTGCGCACCCTGGCACGGTAGTTGACGTACTCCGGCACAGGCGCCGGCGGCAGTGGACGCAGGTGACGACGCTCACTCTCGAGCTTGGAGCTCACCAGCCTGTTGCGCCGGTCGACGACTCGTCTAACGAACTCCCTGTACTCTTCCTCCGAGTCGAAGTCCCTGCTGCCCCTGAGTATCAGGGCCTGGTCCAGGGCGTTCTTGAGACGACGGTGTCTCTGCCCGGCCACGCCGTTCTCGTGCGAGGAGCGTGGGTTGGTCCTGGTGGCCTCCACTCCGTAGTGGGACTGCGATGATGTGTGTGGGCCATCTCAGTTTGGGTCTGACCCGTAGTGGGACTGGCTGAGATGCCTTCCTAATGATCTGTCGACTCGAACTGGAGATGGCCCATAAGGTGCAACGGTTTTGGGGAGCAGTGACCTCATAGCAACCGTGTTGAAAGTCAAGAGGAATGAGCAACGACCTTCGGAGTCACATCGCGCCAAGGGGAGCGATGCTTGAGCATAGAGTTGAGGATGACCAGCAGTTTGCGCATGCAAGCGACAAGAGCCGCCTTCTTCGGCTTACCGCAGGCCAACAGTCTCTGGTAGAAGTCCCGTATGACTGGATTGAAGCGGCTGGCCGTCAGCGCTCCCATGTACAGGGCGGCACGAACCCGTGCGCGCCCACCCCAGACGGTACGTTTACCCCGCAGCGTACCACTGTCCCGGTTGAAGGGAGCCACTCCCACCAGGGCGGCGATCTGCCGACGGTCCAGCGTACCCAGCTCCGGCAGGTAGGCCAGAAGGGTGAGGGAGAGCTGCTCCCCCACGCCTGGGACGGTGCGCAGGAGGTCATCCTTCTCCCGCCATACAGGACTCTGACGGAGAGTCTGCCGCAGGTTCTTGTCCAAGTCGTCCAACTCTCGCTCCAGCCACGCAATGTGGACCTCGATGCGGGGACGGACGGCGACGGTGGCGGTGGAGCTCAGACGGTTCTTCTCCGAGACCAGCATGGTGATCACCTGGTGCCTGCGGGCAACCAGAGAGTTGAGGAACTGGGTCTCGGCGTCCCGCAAAGGACGCACGGGTGGTCTGACGACTTCAGCGAAGTGGGCCAGTACCGCTGCGTCCAGAGCGTCGGTCTTAGCCAGTTTACCGGTGGCTCTGGCGAAGTCCCTCACCTGTCGAGGGTTGACGACGACCACTGGGACAGCCTCAGCTGCCAGCGCAGCTACCAGAGCCAGCTCCAAGCCACCTGAAGCCTCCAGCAACACCGTGACCGGTTCAAGGGCCTTCAGGCGGGATACCAGCTGACGGACTCCTGCCTCGTCGTGGGGAACCTCCCATCTGTCGCCCGACGGACGGACGGCCACGTCCAACTGGGCCTTGGCCACATCGATGCCTACGTAGGTCGCTTCCTGATCCATCATCACCTCCTGCGAATTACTGGCCCGTCCTTGCAAGATGCGGGCTTGGTTGGCCCAGGCAACCGTTCGGGCTCTCTTCGGGGTGGGTGCGGCGACCCTCGCTATAAGACGGTCTTCCATGACCAAGGAGCTTCCGGTCTGCCGCACCCCAATCCGACCTTGAAATGATTCTTCATCCCAGAGCCAACATACAAGGAGCTTGGCTTTAAGTCTCATCGCAGTCCTGTCCGCTCACCCAGCCAGAGCGCTATCCCAGAGGAGGTGGTAGAGATGACAGGAGTCGTAGATCAAGAAGGCGGTCGTTCTGTTCGGGTAGTCGTCGGAGTGGATACTCACCAGGACAAGCATGTGGCAGTGGCCATTGACCGTCAGGGTGTACGGCTGGGGGAACTGCACGCACCGGCGACTTTGCATGGCTATCAGGATCTCGAACGGTGGTCACGGAGTCTGGGAGAGATTCATGCCTTTGGGATTGAGGGTACGGGTTCCTACGGGGCCGGAGTGGCTCGTTATCTGACCCGTAGGGGACATACCGTCGTGGAGGTGAACAGGCCCGACCGGTCAACCCGCTACAGGAAAGGCAAGAGCGACCCCACCGATGCGGAGATGGCAGCTCGATCAGTATTGGCGGGAGTGGCCGAAGCCACACCCAAGTCGGGGGAGGGAGAGGTGGAGATGATCCGCATGCTCAAGAGCGCCAAGGACTCGGCCGTCAAGGCTCGCACCCAGGCCTTCAATCAGATGAAGGCCCTGATTGTCACAGCCCCGGCCCAGCTTCGCGAGACCCTCGATGGTCTTTCTACCAGTGCCCTCGTTACGCGCTGCAAGGGCTTCCGTCCCGGTCGTCTGGACGGTCCCATGGCCGCTGCAAGGTACGCCCTTCGCTCGCTTGCCTGCCGCTACCATCAGCTCAGCAAGGAGATCCACGACCTGGAGGCCGAGCTCGAACGACTCACACGGATGGCCGCGCCAGCCTTGGTCAGTATCTTCGGCATAGGGCCCGACTCGGCTGCTAACCTCCTGATCGCTGCCGGGAGTAACCCCCAACGACTCCACTCAGAAGCCGCGTTTGCCTCGCTGTGCGGTGTAAGTCCCATACCTGCTTCTTCCGGCAAGACCAACCGCCATCGACTCAACCGAGGCGGCGATCGCCAGGCCAATGCGGCTCTCTATCGCATTGTTCTGGTCAGGCTCCGTCATGATCGCCGGACCAACGTATACATGAGGCGCCGCTCCAGAGAGGGTATGAGCAAGGCCGAGGTGATCCGTTGCCTCAAACGCTATGTCGCTCGCGAAGTCTTCTCCGCCCTACGGAACCCATCCCCAAGCATCCCTTGACATGTATAGGAGCATCCGGTTCGGCCGTCCAGGGAAGGGCAACGACAAGGGCAAGGTGGAGGGGCTGGTGGGATACGCACGCCGGAACTTCCTGGTGCCCATACCGTCGTTCGAGAGCTTCGATGCTCTCAATGCATATCTCGAGGAGAGGTGCCTGGAGCGTCTGGGGAGACAGCTGCGAGGGCACGATGAGACGATAGGCCGGCGGATGGAGCGTGACCTGGAGGCTCTGCTGCCGCTTCCTGCCACACCCTACGACGCCAGCGACAAGCACGTGAGCCGCGTCAGCTCCCTGTCGCTGGTGCGGTACCGGACCAACGACTACTCGGTGCCCGTGGCCTACGGTCACATGGAGGTTGTGGTGAGGGGCTATGTGGGAGAGGTCGTGATCAGTTGCGGGGCAGAGGTGATAGCACGGCATCCGCGCTCATACGAACGCGACGACTTCGTCTTCGACCCTGTCCACTACCTGCCGCTTCTGGAACGCAAGACGGGAGCGCTGGACCAGGCCGCACCGCTGGCCGGGTGGGAGTTGCCGGAGGAGTTCGGCGTGCTGAGGCGTCTGCTGGAGTCGAGGATGGGCAGACGCGGCAAGCGGGAGTTCGTCCAGGTGCTGCGGCTGATGGAGAACTTTCAAAAGACGGAGGTCCACGAAGCTGTGCGTGATGCCCTCAGGCTCGGCGCCATAAGCTTCGACGCCGTCAAACACCTGGTGCTGTGCAGGATCGAGGGACGACCGCAGAGACTCGACCTGGAGCTGTACCCCTACCTGCCCAGAGTCACCGTGACAACGACATCTGCCGGCGACTACATGGCGCTCATGTCGGGAGGCGGGCGGTGAGCGACAGGTCGACGGTGCTGTTGGAGCACCACCTGAAGGAGCTGAAGCTGCCGACCTTCCTGAGGGAGTACGGCAAGGTGGCCGGACAGTGCGCCGCAGAGGACGTGGACCATCCGGGCTACCTGCTGAGGCTGGCTGAGCTCGAGCTCATAGACCGCCATCACCGCATGGTGGAGCGGAGGATCAAGGCTGCTCGCTTCCCTGCCACGAAGAGCCTCGACACCTTCGACTTCCTGGCCATGCCGTCGGTGAACAAGCACCTGGTCATGCAGCTGGCGCGCTGCGAGTACGTCGACCGGCGTGAGAACGTCATCGCCGTCGGCAACAGCGGCACCGGCAAGACCCACGTCGCCCTCGGCCTGGGGCTCGCCGCCTGCCAGAGAGGGCTGTCGGTCGGCTTCACCACCGCCGCCTCCCTGGTACACGAGCTGATCGAGGCCAGGGACGAGCGGCGGCTGCTCAACCTCCAGAAGAGGCTGGCCCGGCTCAAGCTGCTGATCATCGACGAGCTGGGCTTCGTCCCGCTCTCCAAGACCGGCGCTGAGCTCCTCTTCGAGGTCTTCAGCCAGCGCTACGAGAGAGGGTCGATCCTGGTCACCACCAACCTGCCCTTCGACGAGTGGACGGAGGTCTTCGGCTCGGAGAGGCTGACCGGCGCCCTGCTGGACCGTCTCACTCACCGCGTTCACATCCTGGAGATGAACGGGGAGAGCTACCGACTCAGACAGAGCAGGACGGGCGCCGCGGTCCGTTCTGGCGACGATCCCCCTGACGCATAGCCCCCTCGACGCTCACTCCCCGCTGAGGGCTCCCGCAGGCCCCGTCCTCGGGTGACATATTTGCTGCCCAGTTAGGTAGGACAGAATCGCTGGTCATCAATGCCCGACTGGTACACTTTTGCTCCGCCACCTGTCCTAATATCTCGCCGCCCTTGTATGTTTGGTAACGGTTCCCAATAGTGACTTCACATACGTGGAGTGGGGTGCGGCAGACCGATCCGCCCTTGGTCGTCAAAGACCGTTGTCAAGCAAGGGTCGCCGCACCATCCCCAAGCAGAGCCCGAACGGTTGCCCGGGCCGATTGAGCCCGCATCTCGCAAGGAAGGGCCAATGCTCTACACAGGAGGTATGAATGGAACCCGAAACAGTGTACGTAGGCATCGATGTGTCCAAGACCTGTGCGGACGTCGCGGTCCGCCCCACTGGCCAGAGGTGGACCATCTCCAATGACGAGCCTGGGATCCGGGAGCTGGTCTCCCGGCTCAAGGCCCTGGACCCCGCCATGGTGGTGCTGGAGCCTACGGGCGGTCTGGAGCTGCCTGCGGTGGCAGCCCTGGCAGCTGCGTCGCTGCCAGTGGCCGTTGTCAACCCCAGACAGGTTCGGGACTTCGCCAGAGCCACCGGGACACTGGCGAAGACCGACGCCTTGGACGCGGCCTCACTGGCTCACTTCGCCGACGCGGTTCGTCCAGTCGTGCGTCCTATGAAGGACGCCGAAACCCAGGTCCTGAGTTCGCTGGTTGCCCGCAGACACCAGGTCATAGCCATCCTGGTGTCTGAGAAGAACCGGCTTGGGAGCGCGATCAGTGCCGTCCGACCCGGGATCGAGGCCCACATCGCCTGGCTCAAGCAGGAGCTGAGCGACATCGACGAAGAGCTGCGACAGACACTGCGCAGCAGTCCGGTGTGGCGGGAGAAGGATGACATCCTGCGCAGCGTCCCCGGGGTGGGTGAGCAGCTTTCCCTCGCTCTGTTGGCCCAGTTGCCGGAGTTGGGCACGCTGAACCGCCGGCAGGTCGCCGCGCTGGTGGGCGTGGCCCCCTTCAACAGGGACAGCGGCGCCATGCGTGGCAAACGCACCGTCTGGGGTGGACGCGCCCGGGTCCGAGCCGTCCTGTACATGGCAACGCTGGCCGCTGGTAAGCCCAAGAAGGTGGCCCTCACAGCCTGTATGCGCAAACTGCTCGTCATACTCAATTCCATGCTCAAGCAGCGCTCTCCCTGGCGCGCTCAGCGCGCCAGCACCCCGTCACTCGTCGGGCACTCATCTTGACTTTCAACACAGTTGCTTGACAGTTCAGCCTGGTCGGGAACAAGGTGACCCTGAGCTGGGCCGCCCCTGCGGAGGACGCCGAATCCGTTGACGGCTACGAGATCCTGCGCCGCCGCCCCATGGAAGGCGAGAGCGCCCTGGCGACCCTGGTGGCCGACACCGAATCAACGGCCACGACCTACACCGACGCCACCGCCAACGAGCCGGGGGTGCGCTACGTCTACCGCATCAAGGCGCTGCGGGGCGACGACGTAAGCCTGTGGTCCAACTTCGACAAAATCGACCTGCCCGCCGACTACGTGCCGGACCCGACGCCCACGCCGGAGCCGGAGTCCACCTCCGACGACCAGGCGCCCACCGGCCTGAGCGCCGCGCTTGCCGACGGTGGCGGAGTGACCCTGACCTGGACCGCCCCGTCCGATGACGCCGACAGCGTCACCGGGTACGAGGTCCTGCGCGCCGTGGGCGGAGGAGAGTTCACCACCCTGGCGGCCGACACCGCGTCCACGACTACCTCCTACACCGACACCACGGCCACGGAGGCGGGGGAAACCTACGCCTACCAGGTCAAGGCCATCCGGGGGGAGGACCGGAGCCAGGCATCCGGCCAGGCCCAGGTCCAACTCCCCCATGACCCCGTTGACCTGGCCCCCACCGGCCTGACCGCCGTGGTCCTGACCGCGTCCCTCGTGGTGGGGGAGGACCCCCCGACCACCGCCTCAACCTCCGTTTCCCTGAGCTGGACCGCCCCGGCGGAGGACGCCGACAGCGTCACCGGCTACGAGATACTGCGCGCCGTGGGCGAGGGGGATATGGCCACCCTCGTGGACGACACCGGGTCCACCGCCACCTCCTACACCGACGCCACCGCAACCGAGGCGGGGGAGACCTACGCCTATAAGGTCAAGGCCATCCGGGGAGAGGACCGGAGCCAGGCGTCCGGCCAGGCCCGGGTCCAACTCCCCCACGACGCCGTTGACCTGGCCCCGTCGGACCTCACCGCCGAGGCGGTTGACGGCGGCGGGGTCGACCTGAGCTGGAGCGCCCCTGCGGAGGACGCCGGCAGCGTCACCGGCTACGAGGTCCTGCGCGCCGTGGGCGAGGGGGAGATGGCCACCCTGGTTGCCGACACCGCGTCCACCGACACGACCTACACCGACGCCACCGCCACCGGGGAGGGAGAGTTCTCCGTCTTCCAATCGACACAAGGATGTACGGTTCTCATGGTCAGTCGATTTGGATGCAGCTGAAGTTACATAGGTGCGGACCGCGGAGGCTCCAGACCTCTATCCTTCACTGAGTCGAAGAATCGGCCTGCCTACCGCCTATGGGCTCGGCGCTTCTCGGGTAGGCCGTGTCCATTAACTCACCCTCTTTCGGGGTTCAGTGTCCACTGCTACAAGTCAGCGATCGGCATATTTCCATGCTTGGCATCCATTTGCTGGAAGGTACGCCGCTTAACCAGGCAAACTCGCCCGCCGGTGGCGTGGCTTAGCCATAATCGTCACGGCCCGCCTATTACGATGACTGGTTTTGACCGCTCACTCCTGCTGACATGACTAAGCTGTCCCATTCAGGAGCTCTTCCATCTCGCAACAACGCCAGCAGAGTCTCTCGGGCCAACTGCCTTCCACTTGAGAGCACTTTCTCAAGATCAATCCGTCGCGACCTTCCTTGAGACCCGTGCACCAAAGCGGAGCGCGCACTATAGAAATCCTTAACCCTTCGGAATATCTCAATGCGTTCCTCCCCGTTGGTCCCGAGATAACACCCGGCGCGGGTTCCCAACTTGTAGGTGACCTCCGGTGCATCAAGGCTGTACATTGTCTCTAGAGCGACAGCAGTATCCAGAAGCCGGTCTTCCGTAACGAATCGGCCGGCTCTCGAGGGCAAAGCGGCGAGTCGGCGTATGGCAAGTTCAAGTCTGTCCCGGTCGCCTTGGTATCCCTTCCATCCTCGGATTATCTCAAGAAGGAGATCCGCTTCGGCTTCAGATAAGGAGTCCTTTCTTCTCATCCATTCCCAACCGCTGATCACTGAATCCCCGGAATCAAGGTTCAGTCCTTCCATCCACTTGTCCACCTTGAAGTACCAGAACCGATACTCCTGCATCTCCCCAGTTGCGATGGAGAGGAAGTCTACGAACCTGTCATGGTCCTCGAATCTCCTCCGGCTCGTCTCATCTCTGTCCAACTCCCTGCCGGGCCCCTCTTCAGAGATAAGCTGACACCGCAAGGTGGAGACACCCTCCTGACTCAGGGAACTTGAATCCACCGGGGCAATCGCAGGACCCCAAGTCAACTGACGGACGAGAGCAGCGGAGCCTTCCGGAACATCGTCCGACGGATGATAATACCTGCCTTCATCACGGATATGCCGCGGAGATGCGGATGGAAACTCGCCGCAAGTTGCCCCGACCTCATGGTAGGGGGCTAAGAAAGCCCCTTCCGCGACATCAATGCGACGGTCCAACTTGAGCCCATTGAACACCGTGATCTCATAGGCTTTCAGCTCGCGGGCCTCTCCGGACGTAAGCAATCGGTTTAACACTTCGGCGGCATACTTCCCTCCCGACCCGAATGTCATCTTGATCAAGTGGATCACGAATGTTCGTAGCTCAACCGTATTGGAACTACCTGGCCTGAAGACTTGGACAGCCTGCTCCTGCCCGGTGCCATCCAACGCCCGACTGATCACCGGGTGTCCCCTCAGTAGAGCTTCCACCTCGACAGGGTCATCATCGAAATTGATATGCGATCTATCCAGCACCTCCTTGAAATAAGGATTGCCCTTCGCACTCTCTCCCGCCAAGCGCTGGTACTCCTCGTAAGAGTACGGCGCGAACTGTCCCCAGCCCCGATCCGGCGTGCCGGAGAAATGATGGGCTTCCGGGCTCACCTGCGTGGCGAGTTCCGACAGACTGGCACCCATCTGCCCGATCCAGTGATCGGGATCAAAACTTTTCACCGGCATCCCTTGGCTCCTTTCTAAATGCTGACTTCGGGGCCGACACTCACTAGTGCTCAACCTCGCCGCTGATACGGCTGGGAAGCTACGGACCTAGCGAGGCCCTTGGCAAAAATGTGCGGCGTTAGAGCGGACGAATGCAAGCTCGCTCAATCACCCTGTACGGTAGATACCACCGTCTTCGAGATGTGGCTGGTCAGCCTGTCAGTGCACCGCAGACTCGCGATTCCCGTATCGTGACGCGTCTGGGGCGAAGGATTGACTGGCCCAACTCTGGACTGCTCGACATCAGGTAGCCGACGCGAGCCTCGCAAGCAAATAGGTGGGGTTCCCGAGTCCTCCGCCGGGCTTGCGGGAGTGTCTCACGCAAATGGGGGCGCGCGCTCCGCACCCCGCTAGTCACGCGAGACCTCAAGACTCCACAGTCATTCCCTTCAACGTCCGCTAGACAGGGTGGACCATCGGGCATGCAATGTACTACGCTGTTCCTAGCCTGTATTCCAAGTCCACAATTCGGCGCGCAATCTCGACGGCGTGTTCCTCAGACATGGTGCTCAAGGTTGCCATCACTGCCCCTTCATCACCCTTGCCAGGCACCTTGGTCAACTCCGTCACTATCCATTCGTACTCGGACGTGAAAGGCTCCGGCATGTCCTTCCCAATCGTATGGAACCTAAGAAACGCATGAAAGAGACTCTCCTTGATCCTGTCCGGGTGGCAGGCCAGTACGGACACAGCCTCGGTCAACTTCTCTTTCGCATAGAATCGGTCGGCCATGATAACTCTTCTCCTACTCTACGGGTCGATTCTCTCTTGCCAATGTGAGTTCTACTCCGATATTCAAGACCAACTAATCGCGGGGCCTATTCGCTTCGACCACTGCCACCCCCTCCGATACTGAGGTTATGCAGCGTCTCCCTTCTTCGCCAACAATTCTGCGACCACCTTCTCCACAGCTCTGCCCTCGTCCGACGTGCGGAGCCAGGTTCGCAGCTCCCGACGCACAATGGTCACGGTCAGCTTGTCGCGCCGCTTCTCGCGGAGTTCCTCCAATTTCTTCCCCGCACCGGCTGCCGCCGTTGCCCCAGCCCCGGCTATGGTTACGTGAAGCTCCTGCGCAGGGTCGAACCCTGGGATGGGTAGCTTCCACAGGTGCTTGTGCAGGTGGCGGGCGCCGAATTGGCCCTTAGGCATCATGCCGGAGACCGCATCGTACAAGGCTTGGCTGTTGATGATTGCCAGCAGATAGTTGGCTTCGTTGGTATCCTTGCAAGCAACCCAAAACAGGAGGTTTTCCACCAAGTCAGTGTTGTCATACAAGATGGCGGCGGTTGGCTGGCCGGAACTCGTATACACCAACCTGACCGGGCGGTCTTTTGGCTTGCTCTGCCACTCCAATTGAGACGACAATTTCCCCATATAGTCCAGTTGCCCCAACAGATTCAGCCTGTTGGCCAGCGCTTTGTTGTCCTCCCAAAGGCCGCTGACCGTCTGCCAGCGCTCCCGCATCCGCTGTTCCAGCCCTCCCAGGCGGATGCCACCGGGACCGTTGCCATCGGTGGGAATAGCAACGTCGCCCTGCTTGAGCGGCAGCAGGACCTTCAAGGGTTCCAGGGCGACGTAGGGAGCGATGGTTTCCCCTAGGTGAACGTCGAAGAGATGCCGGTTTTCCACGGTCTGGCCGGTGATGGCGGTCAGGTCAAGGTCCTTCCAAGGCGTCTTGTCCTGGTTGCCCCTTCGGGGGTTGACGGTAATGGTCGGCGCTGCCTGCACGATGGCAGTGTTGGCCGTCTCGCTGACGAAGAACAAAACCCGGGGGAATATTGTGGCTCCGTTGCGTGACAGTGCTGCGTAGGGTGATTCGCCCGCCGCGCCGGTGCCGATGATGCCTGCGAACTCCCGCCGCACGTCACTAGCTCCCGCCTCTCCCAGCCACCGCTCCACCGAGCCGGCCAAGGGCTTGCCGGATGCCTCCTGAGTGAGTTTGCGGGCGAAGACCACCGATGCGGGCACCGGAAAGAAGGTGTTAGGTTCCAGCCGTTCCAGATCCCAGGCCGGTTTGAAGGTGAAGTCCACCTGTACGCTCGGCCCCGACTTGCCAGCGCGCCACCGCCCTCCGCGCCATTTGGCGTATTGCCCGCCCTGCAACGCGCTGTGGGGCAACACGAAGCCGATGACACCCCCATCCTTCAGGTATAGGTCAACGCTGCGGGCGAAGAAAAGTCCCGCCACGTCCTGCTGAGTCGCGTAGTGTCCCCCGGCCCAGATGCCGTAGAGGTTTCGGCTCAGGCTCTGCAATCCTGTGCGCAGGATGTCTGCCGTTTGGTTGTAGTTGATCCAGGGAGGGTTGCCGATCACCACGTCCCCCTTGGAACGCGACAGTGCCACCGGGCGCACCATGTTACGGGTGTAGTAGGCCCAGATGTGGTTGCGTCCCCGGTCGTGGAGGCGCTGCATGGCGGCAATCGTATTTCCGATGATTTGGCGTTCAGCAGAGTCGTTGACCGCGTTATCGTCCAGGGCTAGAGCAGGGTCGTCTCCCCTCTCGATTGAGGTCGAAATGTCACCCATCAGGGCGTCGAAATTTTCGGCCCTCTGCACCAGGCTGATAGGGAAGACCAGTTCGGTATTCTCCTCGTCCAAGGTCTGAATTGTTATCTGGTTCTCAGCAAACATATCCCCGGTGCGGAAGCGCAGTTGCAAGGCATCGCCCAGGTAGACGGGGATGGACAGGGATGCGTCGTACCCGGCCGCGCTGGCTGCGTTGATGGCCGGGCGGGCGGCGAGGGTCCAGGCGGCCCGGGCCAGGTGCACCGCCACCGGGTGGACGTCGATGCCGGTCACTGCCTCCCTCAGCCTGTTGAGGACTTCCTTAGGTTCGCAGTTGGCTGCTCCGGCAGCGGCGATAAAGTGGGCCACCGCCTCGGCCACGAAGGTACCAGAGCCGCAGGCCGGGTCCAATACCCGCTGGTTCAGCGGGGCGTCCACTAGCTCTCGTATCATGGCGCGGGCCAGCCAGGTGGGAGTGTAGTATTCCCCCAGCTGCCGCCGCTCCTCAGGCGGGATGATCGTCTCGTACAGAGTTGCTGCGGTGTCTGGCGGGGCGTCGGCCCAGTCGAAACGAGCCACACGGCGGGCCAGGGTTTGCAGCAGGGGGTTGCCGCCGACCTCGTTGGGCCAGGTGAAGAAGTCTGATTCCAGCACCCCTTGCAATCCCGTGGCGCGATACAACTCCCTGCCTTGGAGCAGGTCGGCGGGGTCGGTGGCGGCCAGGCGACGGATGTCGATGCCGAAGGAGGCCTGCACCACCATGCCGATGGTGGCCCCCAGATACGTGTGGCGGACGAACAGGTCGTCCATCTCCTCCGGGCCGATGCCGACCCTCTCCAAGGCCGCACGTGACTCGTCGCTCATCCCCTCCGGGCTGTAGGCGATTTCGCCCAAGGCGGTGCGCAGCAAGTCGTACCACAACTGTCGCTTGACTCGGATGGTCTCCAATTCCGCGTTCTCTTGGTAGAGGGCCTTGAGGGCGGCGAGGTCGCGCTGGTAGGACGGGCTTCTTGGGCCAAAGTGTCCAGCGATTCCCTCTCTATCAGGGCCGACGCCCTCCAGGGACACCAGGGCAGAATCCCTAAGCCACTCGTATAGGGCAATCCAGCGGTCCGGCTCCTCCAGCGTGAAGGCGTAGGGCAGAGACGTCCTGACCGGCCCGGCGTCGGGCCAGCGCAACAACCACCGCTTGCCGTCGGTGAGGATGCCCATGCGAACTCTGCCTTCTAACGCCGATTGGGATAAGTAGTCGTCGAGTTGTTGCACATTCTCTGGATCGGGGTTGAAGCCTCCCATGGTACCGATCCTGCGCTTGAACTCTATGAAGGTGTCGAGGGCGGCGAGGTCCACGGCGCGGCGCGAACCTTGGGCGGGCGGGTTCTCTTCAACGATCTCATCGGCCCGCACGAGGCCCGTGAGGATAAGGAAATCACGAACCGCGCTGGTGATGTTCGCCTCGGGCTCGCCAGCATCGTGCCGCCGCAGAATCTCGGCGGCAGCCTGGGCGTACCTGGGGTCGTTGTAGTCTATCTGAACGGACACTTTGGGCCCTCAGAGTATTTGGATTTCCAATAAGGCGAACCCGATGAGACCGCACTCCGGGGCATCATCCACACGGCCCCGTCTTAACCCGAATCCACCGAAGGAGTGGGGAATAAAGGTGTCCTGAAAGCGTGAAAAGGCGCTCCCGCGTATCTGGGATAATGGTTTTGTGTCAAAAAACCGACCCCAGAGAAGGAGCACCCTTTAGATGCTACCACTTGAGCACCCCGATCGCATCCACATCGCCTTCGATGATCACCGCCTGGTAGCCAATGCTGGGCTGTTGCTGCCCGCCACCCTGGCTCTCCGCCTGGGTCTGGGTGAAGTGGTTGACCGGTACCTGGACCTGGGTAACGCCCCCGGCCGGGCCAACACCGGCGACAAGCTGATGACCCTGGTAGCCTCTGCCCTGGCCGGAGGCGACTGCATCGACGATGCTGATGCGTTGCGCAGTGGCGGTACCGCCAGGGTCTTGGGGTGTGTGGTCAAGGCCCCGTCCACCCTGGGCACCTTCCTGCGCAGCTTCCGTTGGGGACACGTCAGGCAACTGGACCGGGTCAGCCGGGAGTTGCTGGCCCAAGCCTGGGCCGCCGGGGCCGGACCCGGCAATGCACCCTTGACCATTGACCTGGACTCCACCATCTGCGAGACCTACGGCCTGAGCAAGGAGGGAGCCCGCCATCACGGCTACACCGGCCAGCGGGGCTATCACCCGCTGCTGGCTGTGGCCGCCGGCACCGGCGAGGTGCTGATGGCCCGTCTCCGGGAGGGCCGGGCCAATACCGCCCGGGGCGCGGACCACTTCCTGCGGGAGACGGTGAGCCGGGTGCGCTACGCCGGGGCCAAGGGACAGATCACAGTGCGGGCCGACAGCGGTTTTTATACCCACGGCGTGGTCAAGGTCTGCCGCAAGACGGATGTCCGCTTCTCCATCACCGTCCGCCTGCGCCAGAACCTGAGAAATCTGATAGAGGCCATACCCGAGTCGGACTGGCGGCCCATACCCTACTGAATGGAGGGCGCCGCCGACGTGGCCGAGACTGAATACACGCCATTCCAGAGTCAGACCGGCGCCGCGCCGGTGCGGCTTATCGTCCGCCGGGTGAGGCCCACGCCCGGCTCCCAGCTGGCCCTCTTTGCCAGCTACAGCTATCACGCCATGATCACCGACCGGGAGGGGGATACCCTGGAACTGGAGGCCGACCACCGCCGGCACGCCGAGATCGAGAACGCCATCCGGGACCTCAAGTACGGCGTGGGCCTGAACCATCTTCCCTCGGGGCGCTTTTCCGCCAATGGAGCCTGGCTGGCGGTGCAGGTCATGGCCCACAATCTGGCCCGCTGGACCCAGCGCATCGCCCTGGGAGAGACGGTGGCAACCACCAAGACCCTTCGGCGACGCTTCCTTTCCCTGGCTGGAAGGATCACCCGCAAGGCCCGCCAACTCACCCTGCACCTGCCCCGGCGCTGGCCCTGGGAAAGCCAGTTTGTCTCTGCTCTGGTACGGCTGCGGGCCATTCCACTGCCCGCTTGACGCCATCCCCACCCAAGGAAACCGCTTCTCCCACCAAACAATTGAACGGGTATACACTTGTTTTGTCCAGTCTGGCGGCTTGTGAGCGACGAAGCTGCGACAGGGGTCGATGTGGCGCTCCGGGTCTGGCTGGAAAACCGACGCCGCGCCTTAGTCCTTGGAGAGGTCAAGCACCCCAGACACCAATGGCACATGAAGCAGAGGACGACACAAATAAAAGAATCGCCGCCTTTAACAGCTATTGCCGCATCGCCTCCTGGGACAAGTCCTGGCAAATCAGCCGGGCTATGGAGGTCGCCGCCCCGTCGTCGTCAAAAATGCTGAGGGCCTGCTCCACCATCTCCACCGACGGCTGGTCTCCGGCAATATCTTCGTGCTCCGCGTAGCAGGCTACCAGCATTGCTGTCGCATCGGCCCGCTCGGCGGAGGGGGTTCCGATTTCTCCTGGCTCCATTCGCGCCGTGCTGCAGGCCATATAGGTCATCATCACTAGTTCGGCGTCGTTTTCCGTGCGCTCCGCGTTGAGCCGGTAGTTTTCGAGAGTTAGTTCCTGCAGCTGCTCCGGCATCCCTTGGTCCCGTGAAGCCAGGCAGTCGGTTCCGGCTTCAATGACTGTCTTCTGGTCGGGGCTGGCGCCCTCCATTATGAAGCGCGGCACCTTTCGCAGCAGCCTTTCTCGTTCCATCCCCACTTCCTGCAACATTTGCTCGTCGGTGGGCCTCATACCACCCACACCGCTGCCGCCATCCATCCCGGTGAGCAGGGACATCACCAAGGAGCGTGTCTCCGCGTTCATTTCCTCGTTCGTATTGCGCTCGGCTTCAGCCCGCTCCAAGGTCTGCTCCAAGGCGGACAGCCGTTCTGCGATTTCCTCTCGCTCGTCTGCGGCAGTCTCCCGGCTCTTGCGCTCCTGGGCCTCGGCGCGGCGCAAGCCTTCCTCCAGAGCGGTGATGCGGCCGTCGTCGCTGCTGTTGTTGCAGGCAGCCAGCGCCACCGCAGCCATAGCCAACAGCAGTATCGTCAGGGATTTCGCCGGGTTCTGCATATCTGCTTCTCTCCTCTCTCCAGGCTCCCCTGGATGCAAATAACAATTATACCTCCCCTCGCGTGACTGGGGTCAGTTTAGCCTGAATCCACCGAAGGAATGGGGATTGAAGGTGTGCTGAATGGGTGAAAGGGTGCTCCCCTGAATCTGGGATAATGGTTTTTGATCAGAAAACCGACCCCGGAAAGGGAGCACCTTTTAGATGCTACCACTCGAGCACCCCGACGGCATCCACATCGCCTTCGACGACCACCGTCTGGTGGCCAACGCCGGGCTGCTGTTGCCCGCCAGCCTGGCCCTGCGCCTGGGTCTGGCTGAACTGGTGGACCAACACGTTGACCTGGGAGATGCCCCCGGCCGGGCCAACACCGGCGACAAGCTGATGACCCTGGTGGCCTCGGCCCTGGCCGGCGGCGACTGTATCGACGACACCGACGCGTTGCGTTCCGGCAGTACCGGGCGGGTGCTGGGCTGTGTGGTCAAGGCGCCGTCCACTCTGGGCACCTTCCTGCGCAGCTTCCGGTGGGGACACGTGCGGCAGCTGGACCGGGTGAGCCGGGAACTGTTGGCCCGGGCCTGGGCCGCCGGGGCCGGTCCCGGCGACGGGTCCTTGACCATCGACCTGGACTCCACCATCTGCGAGACCTACGGCTTGGACAAGGAGGGGGCCCGCCGCCACGGCTACACCGGCCAGCGGGGCTATCACCCGCTCCTCGCCGTGGCCGCCGGCACCGGCGAGGTGCTGATGGCCAGGCTGCGTGAGGGCCGGGCCAACACCGCCCGGGGCGCGGACCACTTCCTGCGGGAGACCCTAGGCCGGGTGCGCTACGCCGGGGCCACCGGACAGCTCACGGTGCGGGCCGACAGCGGCTTCTACACCCACGCCATCGTCGCCGTCTGCCGCAAGATGAAGGTCCGCTTCTCCATCACCGTCCGCCAGCACGTCCGGTTGCGCCAGCTCATCGAGGCCATACCCGAGTCGGACTGGAGGTCCATCCCTTACTGGATGGAAGGCGCCGCCGATGTGGCCGAGATTGAATACACGCCATTCCAGAATCAGGCCGACGCCGCGCCGGTGCGGCTCATCGTCCGCCGGGTGAGGCCCACCCCCGGTTCTCAACTGGCCCTGTTCGCCAAATACAGCTATCACGCCTGCATCACCGACCGGCAGGGAGACATCCTGGAACTGGAGGCCGACCATCGCCGCCACGCCGAGATCGAGAACGCCATCCGGGACCTGAAGTATGGTGTCGGCCTCAACCATCTCCCCTCGGGCCGCTTCGCCGCCAACGGGGCCTGGCTGGCGATACAGGCGATGGCTCACAACCTCTCTCGCTGGACCGCGGGCATCGCTCTGGGAGAGACGATGGCAACCACCAAGACCCTGCGCCGGCGCTTCTTCTCCCTGGCCGGACGCATTACCCGCAAGGCCCGCCGCCTCACCCTGCATCTGCCCCAAGGCTGGCCCTGGGAAAACCAGTTCAACAGCGCCCTGGCCCGATTGCGTGCCCTGCCACTCCCCTCCTGACGACGCTATGGGTCTCTGACCCTTCCAGCAGACCACCCAACCGTCTGGCGGATGCCCGCCGGATCGGCCTTCTGTGTCTCTCGCTGCTCTTTGCCCTGCTCTCCTCGCCCTTCGCCGCCACCTCGGCCCGCCAACATCCCCCTCAGTGGCCGTCAAACCCCGCACTTGCACAAATCCATCGGCATCAACACCCAACAGCCCTGACCCCTCGCCTCTCATCCCTAATCTGACCGGCCATCCCGCATCCCTTCGGTGGATTCGGGCTTAACCCGAATCCACCGAAGGAGTGGGGAATAAAGGTGTCCTGAAAGCGTGAAAAGGCGCTCCCGCGTATCTGGGATAATGGTTTTGTGTCAAAAAACCGACCCCAGAGAAGGAGCACCCTTTAGATGCTACCACTTGAGCACCCCGATCGCATCCACATCGCCTTCGATGATCACCGCCTGGTAGCCAATGCTGGGCTGTTGCTGCCCGCCACCCTGGCTCTCCGCCTGGGTCTGGGTGAAGTGGTTGACCGGTACCTGGACCTGGGTAACGCCCCCGGCCGGGCCAACACCGGCGACAAGCTGATGACCCTGGTAGCCTCTGCCCTGGCCGGAGGCGACTGCATCGACGATGCTGATGCGTTGCGCAGTGGCGGTACCGCCAGGGTCTTGGGGTGTGTGGTCAAGGCCCCGTCCACCCTGGGCACCTTCCTGCGCAGCTTCCGTTGGGGACACGTCAGGCAACTGGACCGGGTCAGCCGGGAGTTGCTGGCCCAAGCCTGGGCCGCCGGGGCCGGACCCGGCAATGCACCCTTGACCATTGACCTGGACTCCACCATCTGCGAGACCTACGGCCTGAGCAAGGAGGGAGCCCGCCATCACGGCTACACCGGCCAGCGGGGCTATCACCCGCTGCTGGCTGTGGCCGCCGGCACCGGCGAGGTGCTGATGGCCCGTCTCCGGGAGGGCCGGGCCAATACCGCCCGGGGCGCGGACCACTTCCTGCGGGAGACGGTGAGCCGGGTGCGCTACGCCGGGGCCAAGGGACAGATCACAGTGCGGGCCGACAGCGGTTTTTATACCCACGGCGTGGTCAAGGTCTGCCGCAAGACGGATGTCCGCTTCTCCATCACCGTCCGCCTGCGCCAGAACCTGAGAAATCTGATAGAGGCCATACCCGAGTCGGACTGGCGGCCCATACCCTACTGAATGGAGGGCGCCGCCGACGTGGCCGAGACTGAATACACGCCATTCCAGAGTCAGACCGGCGCCGCGCCGGTGCGGCTTATCGTCCGCCGGGTGAGGCCCACGCCCGGCTCCCAGCTGGCCCTCTTTGCCAGCTACAGCTATCACGCCATGATCACCGACCGGGAGGGGGATACCCTGGAACTGGAGGCCGACCACCGCCGGCACGCCGAGATCGAGAACGCCATCCGGGACCTCAAGTACGGCGTGGGCCTGAACCATCTTCCCTCGGGGCGCTTTTCCGCCAATGGAGCCTGGCTGGCGGTGCAGGTCATGGCCCACAATCTGGCCCGCTGGACCCAGCGCATCGCCCTGGGAGAGACGGTGGCAACCACCAAGACCCTTCGGCGACGCTTCCTTTCCCTGGCTGGAAGGATCACCCGCAAGGCCCGCCAACTCACCCTGCACCTGCCCCGGCGCTGGCCCTGGGAAAGCCAGTTTGTCTCTGCTCTGGTACGGCTGCGGGCCATTCCACTGCCCGCTTGACGCCATCCCCACCCAAGGAAACCGCTTCTCCCACCAAACAATTGAACGGGTATACACTTGTTTTGTCCAGTCTGGCGGCTTGTGAGCGACGAAGCTGCGACAGGGGTCGATGTGGCGCTCCGGGTCTGGCTGGAAAACCGACGCCGCGCCTTAGTCCTTGGAGAGGTCAAGCACCCCAGACACCAATGGCACATGAAGCAGAGGACGACACAAATAAAAGAATCGCCGCCTTTAACAGCTATTGCCGCATCGCCTCCTGGGACAAGTCCTGGCAAATCAGCCGGGCTATGGAGGTCGCCGCCCCGTCGTCGTCAAAAATGCTGAGGGCCTGCTCCACCATCTCCACCGACGGCTGGTCTCCGGCAATATCTTCGTGCTCCGCGTAGCAGGCTACCAGCATTGCTGTCGCATCGGCCCGCTCGGCGGAGGGGGTTCCGATTTCTCCTGGCTCCATTCGCGCCGTGCTGCAGGCCATATAGGTCATCATCACTAGTTCGGCGTCGTTTTCCGTGCGCTCCGCGTTGAGCCGGTAGTTTTCGAGAGTTAGTTCCTGCAGCTGCTCCGGCATCCCTTGGTCCCGTGAAGCCAGGCAGTCGGTTCCGGCTTCAATGACTGTCTTCTGGTCGGGGCTGGCGCCCTCCATTATGAAGCGCGGCACCTTTCGCAGCAGCCTTTCTCGTTCCATCCCCACTTCCTGCAACATTTGCTCGTCGGTGGGCCTCATACCACCCACACCGCTGCCGCCATCCATCCCGGTGAGCAGGGACATCACCAAGGAGCGTGTCTCCGCGTTCATTTCCTCGTTCGTATTGCGCTCGGCTTCAGCCCGCTCCAAGGTCTGCTCCAAGGCGGACAGCCGTTCTGCGATTTCCTCTCGCTCGTCTGCGGCAGTCTCCCGGCTCTTGCGCTCCTGGGCCTCGGCGCGGCGCAAGCCTTCCTCCAGAGCGGTGATGCGGCCGTCGTCGCTGCTGTTGTTGCAGGCAGCCAGCGCCACCGCAGCCATAGCCAACAGCAGTATCGTCAGGGATTTCGCCGGGTTCTGCATATCTGCTTCTCTCCTCTCTCCAGGCTCCCCTGGATGCAAATAACAATTATACCTCCCCTCGCGTGACTGGGGTCAGTTTAGCCTGAATCCACCGAAGGAATGGGGATTGAAGGTGTGCTGAATGGGTGAAAGGGTGCTCCCCTGAATCTGGGATAATGGTTTTTGATCAGAAAACCGACCCCGGAAAGGGAGCACCTTTTAGATGCTACCACTCGAGCACCCCGACGGCATCCACATCGCCTTCGACGACCACCGTCTGGTGGCCAACGCCGGGCTGCTGTTGCCCGCCAGCCTGGCCCTGCGCCTGGGTCTGGCTGAACTGGTGGACCAACACGTTGACCTGGGAGATGCCCCCGGCCGGGCCAACACCGGCGACAAGCTGATGACCCTGGTGGCCTCGGCCCTGGCCGGCGGCGACTGTATCGACGACACCGACGCGTTGCGTTCCGGCAGTACCGGGCGGGTGCTGGGCTGTGTGGTCAAGGCGCCGTCCACTCTGGGCACCTTCCTGCGCAGCTTCCGGTGGGGACACGTGCGGCAGCTGGACCGGGTGAGCCGGGAACTGTTGGCCCGGGCCTGGGCCGCCGGGGCCGGTCCCGGCGACGGGTCCTTGACCATCGACCTGGACTCCACCATCTGCGAGACCTACGGCTTGGACAAGGAGGGGGCCCGCCGCCACGGCTACACCGGCCAGCGGGGCTATCACCCGCTCCTCGCCGTGGCCGCCGGCACCGGCGAGGTGCTGATGGCCAGGCTGCGTGAGGGCCGGGCCAACACCGCCCGGGGCGCGGACCACTTCCTGCGGGAGACCCTAGGCCGGGTGCGCTACGCCGGGGCCACCGGACAGCTCACGGTGCGGGCCGACAGCGGCTTCTACACCCACGCCATCGTCGCCGTCTGCCGCAAGATGAAGGTCCGCTTCTCCATCACCGTCCGCCAGCACGTCCGGTTGCGCCAGCTCATCGAGGCCATACCCGAGTCGGACTGGAGGTCCATCCCTTACTGGATGGAAGGCGCCGCCGATGTGGCCGAGATTGAATACACGCCATTCCAGAATCAGGCCGACGCCGCGCCGGTGCGGCTCATCGTCCGCCGGGTGAGGCCCACCCCCGGTTCTCAACTGGCCCTGTTCGCCAAATACAGCTATCACGCCTGCATCACCGACCGGCAGGGAGACATCCTGGAACTGGAGGCCGACCATCGCCGCCACGCCGAGATCGAGAACGCCATCCGGGACCTGAAGTATGGTGTCGGCCTCAACCATCTCCCCTCGGGCCGCTTCGCCGCCAACGGGGCCTGGCTGGCGATACAGGCGATGGCTCACAACCTCTCTCGCTGGACCGCGGGCATCGCTCTGGGAGAGACGATGGCAACCACCAAGACCCTGCGCCGGCGCTTCTTCTCCCTGGCCGGACGCATTACCCGCAAGGCCCGCCGCCTCACCCTGCATCTGCCCCAAGGCTGGCCCTGGGAAAACCAGTTCAACAGCGCCCTGGCCCGATTGCGTGCCCTGCCACTCCCCTCCTGACGACGCTATGGGTCTCTGACCCTTCCAGCAGACCACCCAACCGTCTGGCGGATGCCCGCCGGATCGGCCTTCTGTGTCTCTCGCTGCTCTTTGCCCTGCTCTCCTCGCCCTTCGCCGCCACCTCGGCCCGCCAACATCCCCCTCAGTGGCCGTCAAACCCCGCACTTGCACAAATCCATCGGCATCAACACCCAACAGCCCTGACCCCTCGCCTCTCATCCCTAATCTGACCGGCCATCCCGCATCCCTTCGGTGGATTCGGGCTTAAACGCTACTCCGGCTCAGGGAATTCTCCTAACCAGCGCACGTTGGCAATGCTTGGGCTTGCCGCCCGGTAAAACCTCTCGTCGGCGGTCCACAGCTCGCAGCCGAAACTCTCCGCCAGCGCCAGGTAGTGGGCGTCGTAGGCCGCATTCTGACTGAGCTGGCTTGCAAGTTGCAGCGCTCTGACGTGGAGGCCTGGCGGCTGGTGGAGTTCCAGCCGCGACTCAAGCAGCTGTGCAATCATGCGGGTGCTATCGCCGACGTTCAGTTCCCCCCGCAAGACGCGCCGGTGGAGAGCGTTGGCGACCTCGAAGGGCATGAGGTGTGGGGCGATGCGGGTTACGTCCCGGGCAACCCAAGACTGAAGGACCGCGTGGGCCTTATCAGAGTCATCCTCTTCGACCAGCCACTTGACCGCCAGGCTCGCATCGACGACGACGGACCCGTTCACGCCCACCCCGCGGTCTCAGCATCCCTGATCTCACGGGCCTCACGGATCAAGTCGACGGAACTCCCAGGAAGCGGTTTGCCCCCGAATATCTCCTGCCGAAGCTCCGCAAAGAGCTCATGGTCCGGCTTGTCGGACAACAGTCCGGCCATCCCGTTGGCTTCGTCCCTTGTCAACTCCCGATCGATGGCGGCCTGGCAGTACCCACGCATACTGACGCCTTTGAGTGCGGCGATGGCTTTGAGCCGCCTCTGAAAGGTGGGGTCCAAGTCCAGGGTGAGCCTCTTCCTCTTAGCTTCCATAGCCTGTCCCTCGCTAAGTTGATGCTGCAAGGTAAGAATATGATAAACACGGAAAGATAATCAATACCCCGATAAGAACTGGGGAACCGGAGATGCCCGAACCCTGCGCCTAGCGCCCCTAGCTGAGAACGTCCTCTTGCTCCTGCCCCATCCCCATTCTCCATCCGGTAGCCGACTCTGGGCTCGATGAATATTTTGGCGTGACGGTCAGTATCGTCGCCCAGCTTGATGCGAAGCAGCTTCGCCGTGCCGGACCTTACCTTTCGAGACACCCTCCAGCGAGACCTCGCATCTCGTCCGATACGTCCACGCAGACCCGCTGTCTCTTCGGCTCGCCTCCGAGTGACACCGTGAATCTATACTCGTTCTGATCCGCAAATAGAGGTCGCTTTACAAAGGGAAGGACCGTGCTTTGAAGCTCCGGCGGGTAACGCTCTATGAGGTCCGCAGCCTCGTCAACATAGACGACCCGCCCATGGCGGACGACCACCACAGCTTCGGGAACGGGAGCCCCAGCCTTGATGAAGCCATGCGCGATCTTCGCCATTCGCAGAATCGTGATGCCGTTAGCGCGAATGGCGTCTTCGCCATGCTGTTTTCCGAAGTCACTGCCGAGCTGTAGGGCGAACCGGGACGGATCCGGAATAATCGTCGCACAGTCGTACTCAGGGAACTCGCTCCAAAGTCTCTCGAAGCCGCGGCTTGTCTCAGGCTCTAGGGACGTGCAGAGGATCCAGCAGCCGCCAGTGCCATACGTCAGCCTGGCCGACCCAATTACGGGGGCGTCCGTTAGTTGGGGAGCGAACCGGCGGTGGAACTCTTTGAGATCTAGTTCCTTTTGGAATCGCGCCTCCATCCTATCTCCGATGCGGCCGGGAGCCATTTCTCCCTTTGGGGACACACCTCTCCGTCTTGCCTGCGCCTTCGGCTGTACCACAGATGCCGCCGAATTCTCTTCAAGCTCCCTGTAGTAGCGGGGAGACGACAGCAGGAGTCGCGGAGCGACCAGAATGGAATGTACGCCCTCCGAAAACCTGACGACCCTCGGCGGAGTTTCCGATAGTGGCCCACCTCCATATTCCACTCGGTAGACCAGCAGGAGGAATCTCCAGGCACCCTCCACCACCTCGCAGGCTTCCAATCGCTGCCCGGGCACATCGAAATCACCCCGCGCCACCTTGAAGGCCTCGGTTCCTGAAATTACGGAATTCAACCATTCTCTCCCGATTTGCCAGAGATGGCCTGCGTGTTCTCGGGGCACACGGCGGTCACGGCGGTGTGGTTATGACTACCAATCTAGCCACTCTCGTTTGTGTTGGCAAGAGTGAAAAGTTACAGAAATACACTCTCCAAAAGCTAACAAAACGTTGCCCCAATTACCTCACCAAGAAGTGTGATTAGGCACTTACCAAAGCCTTGAAGAGGCTCTACCGTTTCCATGGGGCTATGCGCAAAAGCAATGACGTGGCAACCACATGACGCTCGACAGACCGGTCCACGCAGCTGAGACGGTGGACGGAACGGCGGCCCATGCCGTCGCTGCGCCGCTCGCCTCGGGCTTCGCCGCCTATAGCGGCCTAGCTCAAATGTTCACCCCCCCCCCCCGATATTTGGGCAGGAGTCATGACCACCCTCGGCGTCTCACGCCGCTCCCACTCGCGCTCATCCCCTGGGTTGTCCAGGCCCAAAGACAGGAAGTAACCCCGACCGCCGGAGCCACCGGCGCTAACCCCCCGGCCAAGCCCACCAACCTCCAGACCTCGGCGGCGCACGATGAGGTCGCCCTCACTTGGGCGGCCTCATCGGACCCGACGGTCACTCGCTACGTCATCCTCCGCCGCAATCACGACGCGGACGCATTGGGCGTTTTCCACCTGATCGAGAGCAACGCCGGTCCCGAAACCAGCTACACCGACGGCTCGGTATCCTCGTCGAGCACGTACATCTACCGGGTGAAGGCGATCAGCCCCACCGGCGTCAGCCAGTGGTCCGGCTTCGTCAAAGCCGACACCCGGGCACCGCCGGACCCGACGCCCACGCCCACCACCACTCCCGAACCAGAGCCGAAGCCTCAGACGGACCCGGCTTCCATTTCCCCCACCAACCTCATCGCCGCGCTTCCCGAAGGCAGCGGCTGGGTCATGAGCTGGGACGCCCCGGCGGAGGACGCCGATTGTGTAACCGACTACGAGATTCCGCGCGCCGTGGGACCGGGAGATCTGACCACCCTGGCGGGCGAGCATCTACACGCAGAGAGAGCAGGAGGTATTTACATGACGCTCGACAGTCTGGTTCATGCACCTGAGACGGGGGACGGAACGACGGCACCTGCCGTCGCTCTACACGTCGCGCTGGCCCATGCCGCCCACGGCGACCTAACACAGATATGCTCCCCTTGGCTAGCCGGAGGTAAGTCATGACCATCTCGCGGCGTCTTGCGACGCTCCCACTGATTCTCCTCGGACTGGCGGCCATCGCCGCCCTGATGCTCATACCCTGGGTTGTCCAGGCACAGAGCCAGACGCAAGATGAGAATACAGTGGTTTGGTCGGCAGACATGTTCGTGGTGAAGTACACCGACGTTTCCATCGGCGCAGCCAGCGCCGACCTCTTCTCCAACGTTGGGGGCACCGGGGGTCTTCAGATTAAGTCGCTCTGGTCCCACATCCCGGGCCGCGACCTTCGCCTATCATTTGCAGCGGGGGTTGCTGGAGCTGAGGGCTATACGCTGCAAGTTGGCGACCTCACCCTGGAATTTCCAAAGGGAAGTTCCGAGAACAGTAACTTCAAATGGACGGATGTGGACGTCGATTGGGAGGACGGGCAGACGATTCCTGTGAGCATCGTCCCAACGTCGGCGCTGGTGAAACCCACTCCCAACAGTGATGCCACCGGTCTGCCGACCATCAACGGGACGCCCCAAGTGAGGGAGACCCTGACGGCGGATACGGCGGACATTGCCGACGAGGACGGGCTGACCAACGTTGCTTACCGATACCAGTGGAGCGCCGGGGAGGCGGACATCAACGGGGCCACCGGTTCCACCTACACCCTGACTACCAGCGAGCAGGGCAAGACCATCAAGGTGAAGGTGTCCTTCACCGACGACGCCGATAACGAGGAGACCCTGACCAGCGAAGCGACGGTGGAGGTAGCTGCGGCGCCCAACCGTGATGCCACGGGCTTGCCGACCATCAGCGGGACGCCCCAGGTGAGGGAGACCCTGACGGCGGATACGGCGGACATTGCCGACGGGGACGGGCTGAGCAACGTTACTTACCGATACCAGTGGATCACGAATGACGGGAACGCCGACGCGGACATTGAGGACGCAGCGGACTCCACCTACAAGCTGTCAGACACCGATGTGGGCAAGACCATCAAGGTTCGGGTCTCATTCGCCGACGACACCGATAACGACGAGTCCCTGACCAGCGTGGCGACAACAGCAGTTCTCGCCACCGTACCCACACAGCCTTTGAGCCTGGCCGTGGCAACAGGAGACCAGATCCAGGAACTTGATGCGTCTTGGCAGGCCCCCTCATCCAACGGTGGTTCCGCCATCACTGGATACAAGGTGCAGTGGAAGGAGGCGGCAGACAGCTGGGACACCGCAGCGGACGTTTCCGAGGCCACGGTGACCGGGACTACGGACACTATCACCGGATTGACTGGAGGGGTGGCATACGCCGTTCGGGTCATAGCCAGCAACGTCATGGGCTACGGTCCGGCATCTACCGAGGCGGCGGGCACGCCTAGCGGAGGCATCTCGGAGCAGAACACCGAGTCTGAGAACTCTGCGCCCGCCGGCCTGCCCACCATCAGCGGGACGCCCGAGGCGGAACAGACGCTGACGGCGGACACCTCGGCCATTACCGACGGGGACGGGTTGACCAATGTTTCCTACGGCTACCAGTGGATCAGGAACGACGGAAACGCCGACGCGGACATTGAGGACGCAACGGACTCGACCTACAAGCTGTCCGACACCGATGTGGGCAAGACCATCAAGGTGAAGGTGAGCTTCACCGATGACGCTGACAATCAGGAGACCCTCACCAGCGCGGCTACTGACGAAGTGGTGGCGGCCCAGGCAAGCAGTCAAGGCACCACTCTTCCTACCGTCATCGGACCTGCCGTGGTCGACCAGACGCTGACCGTGTCCACGTCGGACATCGCCGACGACGACGGACTGACCAACGTTTCCTACAGCTACCAGTGGATTCGCAGCGGCACCAACGGTGACACCGACATAGCGGGCCAGACAGCATCCACGTACACGCTGGTCGCCGCAGATGTGGGCAACGCAATCAAGGTCAAGGTGTCCTTCGACGACGACGCCAACAACCAGGAGACCCGCACCAGCGAGGCGACCGCGACCGTGGTGGCCAAGCCGAACGTGATTGTTATTCTAGTGGATGACCTGGGGTACAACGACGTCAGCTACAACGGCGCCACGCAGATTCAGACGACAAACATAGACCGCCTGGCCAGCCGCGGCGTTACATTCACGAATGGATATGTGCCCTACTCAACTTGCACTCCGTCCCGAGCTGGCCTTCTGACCGGTCGTTACCCGTCAAGGTTCGGTTTGGAAGGCAACCTGGCGTACGCTCCCTTTGACGATAACCATGGGCTTCCACTAGAGGAAACGCTCTTTCCCGAAAGACTTCAAGACGAAGGCTATCGGACTGGTATCGTGGGCAAGTGGCAGCTTGGAGCCGCACGGAGATTCAACCCGCTTAACCGGGGATTCGACTACTTCTTCGGTTTCCTGGGCGGTGGGCACAGCTATTGGCACTCAAATACGACGTCCCCGCACGACCACATGCAACTCCCGCTCATCGAGAACACCGGTTACGGAGAGTTCGACGGATATTTGACGGACGTCCTCACCGACAGAGCAATAGACTTTATCGAGAAACCAACGGACGAACCCTTTTTCCTCTACCTGGCCTACAACGCGCCACACACTCCACTACAGGCCCCGCAGGAACTCATCGACAAGTACTCCACCGTTGAAGACCGCAAGCGGCGCATCTACCTCGCAATGGTGGACTCGCTCGACCAGAACATCGGCAGAGTGCTGGACGCCCTGGACGAATCCTCCCTCGCCGACAACACCGTCATCTTCTTCCTCAGCGACAACGGCGGCCGGTCCGGCAAGCCTCCGGAATCAGACCACGCCGACAACAACCCGCTCCGCGGCGCGAAAGACAGTTTCTACGAAGGCGGAATACACGTACCTTTTGTCGCTTCATGGCCAGCCATGTGGCCCGAAGGGCACACCTACGATCCTATGGTCATCAGCCTGGACATAGCCTCTACCGTCCTGAAGCTGGCAAACGCCACCTCCGAAGACCCCGACAGGCCGATCGACGGAGTCGACCTTGACCCATTTCTCCGAGGCGCAGAAGAAGGCCCCCCGCATCAGGCATTGTTCTGGCGCGACTGGAGAAGCGGAGGCTACGCAGTCCGCTCCGGCGATGACAAACTGATCAAAGAAAGGCGCATTCACGGAAAACCCCAACCCATCCTGGACACAGGTGAAAGCCCCGAGCTATTCGACCTCGAGAACGACATCAGCGAGTCACAAGACCTGCTGGCCGAGCAGCCGAAGACAGCACAAGAGCTTGCAGCGCTGTGGAACGCATGGAACGCAGACAACGCCATCGGCAACCTGTTCTACGGCATCAGTTCCTACAACGACAACCTCAAGGCATACCTGCAAGGCTATTACGACCAAAGGTTCCTCACTGCGACACAATTGCCGAAGTATGAAATAGATTTGCCTCTTGTGCAGCCACCCGTAGCCGACGGCAATGCCACGGGCTTGCCGACCATCAGCGGGACGCCCCAGGTGAGGGAGACCCTGACGGCGGATACGGCGGACATTGCCGACGAGGAAGGGCTGACCAACGTTGCTTACCGATACCAGTGGAGCGCCGGGGGTTCGGACATCAACGGGGGCACCGGTTCCACCTACACCCTGACCGCCAGCGAGCAGGGCAAGACCATCAAGGTGAAGGTGTCCTTCACCGACGACGCTGACAACGCTGAGTCCCTGACCAGCGAAGCGACAGTGGCCGTAGCTGCGGCGCCCAACCGTGATGCCACGGGCTTGCCGACCATCAGCGGGACGCCCCAGGTGAGGGAGACCCTGACGGCGGATACGGCGGACATTGCCGACGAGGAAGGGCTGACCAACGTTGCTTACCGATACCAGTGGAGCGCCGGGGGTTCGGACATCAACGGGGGCACCGGTTCCACCTACACCCTGACCGCCAGCGAGCAGGGACAGACCATCAAGGTGAAGGTGTCCTTCACCGACGACGCCGATAACGAGGAGACCCTGACCAGCGAAGCGACAGTGACCGTAGCTGCAGCTGCCAACCGCGGGGCCACGGGCCAGCCCACCATCAGCGGTACGCCCCAGGTGGGCCAGACGCTGACGGCGGATACGGCAAACATCGTCGACCAAGACGGGCTGACCAACGTCTCTTACAGCTACCAGTGGATTGCGGGAGGGACGGACATCGGCGGGGCCACCGGTTCCACCCACACCCTGACCGCCAGCGAGCAGGGACAGACCATCCAGGTGCGGGTGACCTTCACCGACGACGCCGATAATGAAGAGACCCTGACCAGCATTGCTACCGTCGCCGTTGCGGCGGCCGCTGCCCAAGCCAACAACCCGCCCACCGGCCTGCCCGGCATCAGCGGGACCCCTCAGGTGGGAGAGACGCTGACGGCGGACACCTCGCCCATAGACGACCAGGACGGGCTGACCAACGTTGCCTACCGTTACCAGTGGACCGCCGGAGGGTCGGACATCGATGGGGCCACCGGTTCCACCTACACCCTGACCGCCAGCGAGCAGGGCAAGACCATCAAGGTGAAGGTGTCCTTCACCGACGACGCCGATAACGAGGAGTCCCTGACCAGCGAAGCGACAGTGGCCGTAGCTGCGGCGCCAGTTCCGCTCACCGTCAGCCTGACGGTCGCGGCCCCGGCGACCCATGACGGATCGTCAGAGTTCACCTTTGACATCGAGTTCAGCGAGGAGTTCGGCCTGAGCTACGTGCTCCTGAAGACCCACGCCTTCAATGTGACGGGAGGCACGGTCGAGACTGCGCAGAGAACGGACAAGCCCAGCAACATCTCCTGGCGCATCACGGTAAAGCCCACCTCCACCGGGGACGTTACCGTGGTCCTGTCGGCAACCACGGACTGCGGAGCCGACGGCGCCATCTGCACCGGGGACGGCAGAAAGCTGTCCAACTCTCTGAGCTTCACCGTATCAGGGCCGGGGGGCTAGGAGCGGCGGGCTGCGGACAGCATTGCAGGCCGCATAGATGGATGTCCGGGCGGGGCGGTGAGCCCGCCCGGACGGGCGGGCTCCCTACACGGGAGCGGTTGAGGCGGCGCCTCCCGCCATCCGTGCTGCGCCCACCGCCGCACGAACCGGACGCTCCCGTAGGTGAGGGTCCGAGAGTCCTGCGGGAGGGACCGGCTCGATGCCTCGACAGCGCACACACCACAGCAGAGTGACCTACCAGGTCCCCCACGACTTCCCGGAGCGGCTGGAGCGGTTCAAGGTGGAGTCGGGCCTGTCGTGGGCGGAGATTACACGCCGTCTCGACGTCCACCACGAGACGCTGCGGCGCTGGAGGAAGGGCCGGGCTCGCCCCAGCATGCGTCGCTGTGGGAAAGGTACATGACGAGGTAGTGGATGGTCTGCTCCACTCCGCCGATCACCGCCTTCGCCTGCCCGAAGTCGCACTGGGCATCTCCGGGAGGATGGGTGAGCGGGACGTACATCTCCCGTGTCCGGCGCCGGCGCTCCCGCACGTAGTCCTTGACTATCGTGTACCTGCCGTCGAACCCGTGCTCGGCTCTCAGCCGGTCGTAGATCCGCTTCGCCGTGTGACGCTGCTTCTTCGGGAGACTGCGGTCCTCCTCGAGGATCCGGTCGATCACGCCGCGGTACGGGTCCAGCTTCGGTCGGCGTGCCGGTGACTGCCGGCGGTACCCGGGAGGCACCGAGTACCTCAGCATCTTGCGCACCGTGTCCCGGTGCAGTCCGAACACACGCGCCGCCTCGCGCGTGCTCATCCCCTCCACCATGCAGGCCCGGCGCACCCGTGCGTACAACTCCACCCTGTACATCCTCTACACCCTCCATCGTGTTACAGCTAACACGATGGAAAGCGACGGGTGGTCCAGTTTTCAAGCGCCACTCCTCAACGCTCGCCCCCGCCTGCACGGTCCATTATTACTCCGCCGTTTACAATCGTCGTTTCCAATCAGGAAACACAGGCTCACGCGCATGCGAAGGCAAGAACTTCCATATCTGGTCCCAACTCTTCGCACTGTTGAGTGATTGCCCGAACGAGCCCTTGAATTGCCTGAGCCTCTTGAGGGTGACTGCGCTGGGGTCTATTCCTTCAATGGGGTAGGTCGCCCCGAACTCCATCGACCAAATGGGGAAGGAGGGCAACTCTTCATCAGAGGGAAATCGGTCGAGGAACTGCTGCCACGCATCAATGGCGCGAAGAAGTTTGTCTGAGACACGGCGTCCGTCAGTCGGGTCACGGTCAAGCTTGTCATGGACAGAGCCCTCGAATGGCTGTTTACTCGGCCATTCGAAGGCCTCTAGTGCACCCTCGCCAAGTCTTCCAACGATGTACACACGCTCTCGAATCTGTGGTACGCCATACTCGTGAGGTGATAGCTTAGCGATACGAACATCGTATCCCAGACGCTCAAGATTGATTCTCTCGTAAAAAGTCATGACTGATGGCCTTGGCATTGAGGATAATAGGATCTGGAGATGGAGAAGGAGAGAACGTTCAGGAGTAGGTAGCCGATGTTTCGAACGAGAGAGCCTCAAGAGAGCCTATGGCAGTCGGAGTTTCTGATCACGCCGAGGAAGGCCAGGCTGATGCGGAGGAGCTGGGCGCAGGTGTTCCGGAACGAGGCTGTGCCGCTGATAGACGAGGAGCGGTTCGCCGAGATGTACAGCCCGGACATGGGCAGGCCCAACCGCGCGGTGCAGACGGTGCTCGGGGTGCTGGTGCTCAAGGAGATGTTCGATCTGACGGACATCGAGGCCCTGGAGGAGTTGGAGTTCAACCTGCTGTGGCATCACGCGCTGGGGTTGGAGATGGAGGAGGCGCACCTTGCGCAAAAGACGCTGCACAACTTCCGCGTGCGGTTGATGGAGCACGACGGGGGGCGGTTGGCGTTCTGCGAGACGACGGACCGGATGATCGGGGCTCTGGGTCTTCGTACAGGCAAGCAGCGCGTTGACTCTACGCACATCATGAGCAACATCGCGGTGTTGACGCGGTTGGGTCTGTTCTGCGAGACGATCCGGGTGTTTCTGCTGGCGGTGAGCCGTGAGCACCCCGGCCTGGGAGAAGGGATTGGGGATGGTCTGGCCCAGCGGTACCTGAAGGAGACCGGAGAAGCATCCCCATACGAGGACGCGCGTTCGGGAGAGGGGCGTCGCCGGCTGTCGGTGTGCGCGCGAGACGTGTACCGGCTGGTGGATAGGTTCCGCGGGACGGCGGTGGCTCAGATGGACGAGTACGGGCTGTTGGAGCGGCTGTTGCGCGAGCAGTGCCGCGTGGGTCGTCACGGGGACGGTCGTCCCGGAGCGGATGACGACGATGCGGAAGAGGGGAAGGCGCCGATAGCGCTGAGGGAGCCGGGGGATGTGCGGCCGGACTCGCTGCAGAGCCCGCACGACCCGCAGGTGACCTACAGCGGACACAAGGGGAAGGGATACGAGGTGCAGGTGGCCGAGACGTGTGAGAGCGACAACGCCGTTCAGATGATCACGCACGTGGAGGTGACGCCATCGAGCGGCAGCGACTCTGTGGTGACAACGCTGGTGATCGACGAGTTGAGTGAGCGGGGGATAGGTCCTTCGGAGCTGTGGGCGGACACGTCGTATGGTTCTGGCCGGAACGGATGGGAGGCGGAGCGCAGGGGTACGGAGCTGGTGAGCCCTGTCGGGGGCCGGGCGCCGGGGGAGGCCGATGAGGATGATGGGCTGGTCAGGCTGACGGCTGCAGACTTTGACATCGACGCTACGGCAAGGAGGGCTGCGGTGTGTCCTGCGGGACATGAGGCCGTGTCCGAGTACGAGGATGAAGACGCTCCCGAGCGAGTGGAGATGCACTTCGCCCGGGAGGTGTGTGAACCCTGCTCGCTGCGCCCACGGTGTCCTGTGAGGTGGCGTCGTCGTCCTGAACTCGGGGGAGAGTGGTCGCCGAGTGGAGCCTACGTGCTGAGTGCGGACCTCGCCAGGGTGAACATCGCACGGAGGCGTGCGGCAGAGTCGGATGGACAATGGCGTAAACGGTACGGGTTGCGTGCGGGGATAGAGGGGACGAACTCGGAGTTGAAACGGCGCCATGGTTTTGGCCGTCTTCGGGTACGTGGAGGCGAGAGGGTCCGGCTCGCCGTCTACCTCAAGGCCCTGGCGTGCAACGTCAAGCGAATGGTCCGGGCACGGTTGGACGAGATGTTGTTCCCACCGGCTGCCTTGACGACCGCTCCCTGCGCTGCATGAAGCTACAGGAGCCGTTGCGAGCCCGCTGATGCCTACCAGGACGGGGTATGGCGCACCACAACGACCCTACCGGCCACAACACAAGCCCCGACCGGAACAAAACCAAATCCCTCGCCTAACCGCCCTCACGCCGCAGAACCAACCCGAAAGGCCCTTGTTACGAGGGAATCAAGATTGTGTTTAGCAACAAACCACGTATTTCCGTGATCATGACGCTCAAAATTGGCCACATTTTCGAGAATCAAGTATTCAGGCTTATGGTGTTTCAATACTCGCAGGATTTCATTAAACAAAGTGCCGTGAGTCGCATGCTCAAAACCGTCCTGAGACCCAGCCTTGGAGAAGGGTTGGCAAGGGAACCCTGCACACAGCACATCGTGGGCGGGAATGTCGGTTACCGGCACAGTGCGGATATCACCGGCAGCGGGCATTCCGAAATTCAGGCCATAGAGCTCGCGCAAGCCTACGTCAATTTCTGATGCGAACACGCACTCGTGGCCTAATGCCTCAAGGGCAAGATGAAAGCCGCCTAGGCCGGCGAAAAGATCGACGAATCTCAACTGGAATGCTCTCGGGCATCGACGGCCTTCAACACCTCAGCAACAACCAGACTTGGGTTCGCCTTGATAGCGGACTCCCAGTAGCGGAGCACTACCCAGCCAAGCTGCTCCAGTTCCTGATTGATTCGAATGTCTCTCTCGACATTGTAGGCTATTTTTGCCCTCCAATACGATCCATTATGTCCATTGGACAGTTTTTTGCTTATCTGCGGCCAGTCACGCCCATGCCAGAAGTCACCATCGCAAAAAACGGCGACGCGCGCGCGACGAAACACGATGTCAGGACAGCCAGGTATATCCCGAGGGGAGAGCCGGTAGCGGGCCCCTCGCGCCCAGAGTTCCCTTCGGACCAGCAACTCTGGTTTCGTGTCGCGCGCTCGGTTGGAACGTTTCGCTCTACTTTGCGCCGAGGAACCTGATGCTAACCCCTTGAACGAGGGGGCCTCTGTCATATCTTGAATCACGTCGGGTAGGAGTGTGCGGAGTAGGCCGGTAGAGCGTGCCACAGACGAGGTGGCGCATGCAAGGTGACAGCCCATCGGTCTCCCGGCAAGCAGGAAGATCTCCGGCACCGCCGGCCTCTAGCCCACGGACCGGGCGCCCTTTCCCCTCAGATGGTGGAGCCTCCGGCGTGCCCCTGCGGGATTCGTCCGGGTCCCGCCATTGAGAATGGCGAGATCGCGGCCAGGGGCTTGATCCTGCGGTAGGAACACTACCCCAACTGGAGTTCCTCTGCCCTATCTACTGGGACAACGAAACCCCGCCACCAGGACGGGCCGCGCGTCCACGTCGGCCGCCGCGAAGCATCGCGCGATCATGGCCGTGGCGGCCTCAAGCGCGTCCGTTGCCGTGGGCGTTGCCGGGCGTCTGGCTGGACAAATGGAAGCAGACTGGTGGGCGGCGACCCCATTCGATAACCCGCTTGTCAGGACCCGCTCCTACTGTCGGCGTGTGGGCTGGCGCGGCGGGACTTCCGAGTGCGGGACGCCTAGCGGCAGTCTTAGACAGCCGGTACGTGGTGAGATACGCCAGCCAGACCGTGAGGATGCTTGACAACTACAATAGGGTCAATGACAATGCCCTCGCTTTTCGAGTTGCTAATTGGCATACTGGATAGGGAAGAGGCTCCCGATACCGTCATCGGGCTAGGAGTCAAGTAATGTCAGAGGAATCCCGCCCTACACCAGATTCAGGAGAGGACGCTGAAGACCTGATAGACATATACGTAGATTCTATGCAGATCAACAGTAGTCTCTATACGGCCATTCTGACCTTTGGGGAGTTGCGGAGTGAGGCACCTCCCTTGAACCGCGTCAGGCTACGGGTAAGTCCGCATATGCTAAAGGCGGTCAGTCTCCTTACAGCTAAGAATGTACGCATATTTGAGGAGCAGACGGGCGGGAAGATCTTGCTCCCAAACGAACTGGTACACGAATGGGGACTTGAGGAGGAGATAGGATGACGACGTCGACTTTGGGGCATCTCGTTGCCATCTCCCAGAGTTTGGGGCAGGATAGCAAGCCTTGGCACAACTTCGCCTCGCATTCAACTGACGACCAAGCTTGGTTCTGGACTCCCGAATGGCAAGCCGGTGAGAAAGAGGCAAGCGCGGAGATTGAGCAGGGACGGCTCTCCAGAAAATTACTCAACGCACAGGACATAAGGCAGCACTTGGACACGCTGTAAAGACAGCGATGGCGGAAAAAATCAGTGCTGTTCAGCTTACTCGGCGCTTCGAGCGGGCCTACAAGCACAAACCGGACGACTTGCAGCAGGCTGTCACCGAGACGATAGTGCGACTACAGACCAATCGGTCCCATCCATCACTGCGAGCGAAAAAGGTCCGAGGCATCAAGGATGTATGGGAAGCGTCGATTAACATGAAACACCGTATGACCTTCGAGTATGATGCAGATGGTGACATCATACTCCGTAACTGTAACGGGCATGAGATATTCGCCCAGCCTTAATCAGACTGATATCTCGCTGCCCGAAGGAGCTTCTCAAGTCAAGGGCCCTGGTTAGAACCCGCTAGTTTGGACTGGGGCCTTTTGATTCTTAAGTGGTACAGGAAGTGGTACGCACGCCCCTATATGGCCTGCTTCGTATGCAATTACGAATCCTGCCTGCGCTGCAAGGAGGGGGCGACCGAGGGCTCGGGATCGACATCGCGGTGCTAGACTCAAATCCGTCGCGCACTTGAGTAACGCCGGGCACCGAGCGTCGCACCGGCGATACGATACGTCTTGGACATGTGCCCTACACAGGTCTCGTGAGACTGGTACCTCCCTCGCGCAGCATCGTGATCCCTCCAAGGCTGCGAGTCCGAGGTCGAGGGCTGACTACCCTACTGCTGTGGAGCCGCTGCCGGGACTGCGCCCGTACCACCGCCGACGCCTTGGTCGAGCTCGCGGGGGCCGACTAATGCCCGTCTACACCTCAAACCATGCCCGTCTACACCTCAAACCAGTGGAAGGGGGAGGTGGAGCGCATGCACCCTTGATAGTCGGCGTCGGCGTGAAGTGCGAGCGTTGCGGCCATGTGATACCGTGGTATCCAGACAGTTCCCCTGTGTCTAAAGCGTAACCCCGAAAGGTATATCCAACGGTACACAGTCCGCCTTAGAACCTCACGGTTCATAGCTAAATGGCTGTCCGGTTCGACTCCCTCTCGCTCCCGCCACCACCCAGCTCAATCTTCCAAGCCCATTGACCGTCCCGAGGCCGATGGACTAGTCTCATAGACGTTACGGGAGCCAGTATGAGCAGGAAGGACAGGTGCGGACTATGAGGCTTGAAGGCAAGGTGGCCCTGATAACCGGCGCCGCACGCGGAATGGGAGCCGTCGAGGCGAGGCTCTTCACCGAGGAGGGTGCCAAGGTCTGCATTAGCGATGTGCTAGAAGAACAGGGTCGGCAGGTGGCGGCCGACATCACCGAGTCGGGCGGCGACGCCTTCTTTACCAAGCTCGACATCACCAGCGAGGACGACTGGGCCAGAGTGGTGGACGATGTCGTCTCTCGGTTTGGGAAACTCGACATCTTGATCAACAACGCGGCCATGAACCATGTCGGGACGGTGGAGGAGACGACTGCCGATGAGTGGGACCGGGTGATGGAGGTCAACGCGAAGGGCGCCTTCCTGGGCACGAAGGCCGTTATCCCGGCTATGAGGCGGGCCGGCGGCGGGTCCATTGTCAACATATCGTCCGGTGCTGGACTGGTAGGAACCTGGGGGTCCACCGCGTACAACGCCTCCAAGGCCGCCGTCCACATGCTGGCCAGGTGTACTGCAATACAGTACGCCCAGGACGGCATCAGGGCCAACACAATCCATCCCGGCGCCACCAACACCAGTATGCTGGCCGAGAGTAGCGCTGCCCTAGGCGACAGCGACGTGTTCATTAGGCCTCTGGGTCGAATGGCCGACCCGAAAGAGATCGCCTACGGGGTGTTGTATCTGGCTTCAGACGAATCGTCTTTCACGACGGGAGCCCATCTGTCGATCGACGGAGGCATGCTGGCGGGGATAGCGCGACGCCCCGACGCGGCAGCTACTGGACCATCGAGCCCCGGGAGCGCTCGTACATAGGTGTCGGACTAGGGACGGGATGCCGTCCCATCCCACCTTCTGACATGAGTCCACACGGCACCGTCCTCGTCGTCACGGCGAACCTATTCTTCCTTCCCAGGATCCAGGCGGCGGCCTCCGCCTCGCGGCTGGAGATGGAGCAGACGCCGAGCAGGGAGGCGTTCGACGAGGCGTTCGCGCGAGGTGGCGCAGCCTTCGTAGTCATCGATCTGGAGGGCGAGCCCGGCACGTGGCGAAGCGTTCTTGCGGCGATTGGGGAAGTCCCCAGCTCCCGCCCAAAGGTGATCGCCTACGGCCCCCATACGGAAGTGGACCTGATGAGGGAGGCCCGGGAGCTCGGCTGCGACGTGACCCTTCCAAAGGGCGCCTTCGTCAACAGGCTGCCCTCGCTCCTCGGCGCCGGTTCATAGGATCTGTGCTATCGTTGCGGGCATGAGACCCGCCGCGGAGGGAAAAAGATGTACACCACCGACATGTACGAAGGAATGCTCGCGGAGACGATCGCCATCCAGGGCGACGGCGGCGATTGGATAAACGCCTACTACGCCCGGCCTCTGGGCGACGGGCCGTTTCCGAGCATCGTCGTGATCCACCACCTTCCGGGCTGGGACGAGTTCTACCGCGAGACTACGCGCAGGTTTGCGCACCACGGCTACGCCGCGATCAGTCCGAACCTCTACTTCCGAGAGGGACACGGCGCGCCGGATGACGTCGCGGCCAAGGTGCGCGCCGACGGAGGCGTCCCGGATGACCAGGTCATGGGCGATGTGGAGGGCGCCTTGAGATACGTCCGGTCGCTGCCCTACACGAGCGACAGGGCGGGCGTCATCGGCACCTGCTCCGGTGGGCGCCACACCTTCCTGGCAGCCTGCCGCATCCAGGGATTCGACGCCGCGGTCGACTGCTGGGGAGGACGTGTGGTCATGTCGAGCGACGAGCTCACGGATAAGCAGCCCGTGGCCCCGCTCGATTACACCAAGGACCTCTCATGCCCTCTGCTGGGCCTGTTCGGAGAGGAGGATGCCAGTCCCTCGCCGGAGCAGGTGGCGCTCCACGAGGAGGAGCTCAAGCGCCACGGCAAGTCCTACGAGTTTCACATGTACGCCGGCGCCGGCCACGGCTTCTTCTACTACGACAAGCCGGCGTACCGCTCCGAGCAGGCCGCGGACGGTTGGCAGAAGGTATGGAGATTCTTCGGGGAGCACCTCGGCGGCTGACCGGTCCGCCCGTCATCGTAGGGGCCTCCCTCGTGGGCGCCCGGGACGAGGAGTATGGTATGTGCACGATGATAATCGAGAAGACGCAGGTGGAGGGGAGCGCCAAGGGGCCACAGGGGTGGTTCCGGCTGAGCGGCGCCAACGTGTCGTACGACCACCCCTTCCACTCGGCCCTCGACCATGCCCTGAACATCGACTTCGTGAACGAATCTCAGGGGCTGTCAGCCAGGGTCGCCGTGGAGCTCACCCCCGATTCCGCCCGGCAGCTCGTCGACGCGATCGTGACGGCGCTCGACCGGGGTGAGGCCGCCGAGTCGGGCGGAGCCGGTCTACCGTAGCTGAGCCCGAGAGGCTAGCCCGGCTTCGCCAGCAGTATCCTGAGCACCTCCGGCGCCGCCTGCATCGCACGCTCGCGAAGCGCCTCCTCGCTCAGGCTGCCCAGCGGATGGGGCACCTCCACGAACGGATAGCCGGGGATTCCTCCGATTGCCGACATCGCCTCGGCGCTGGATCTGAACGGCTCGGTGCAGATCACCGCCGCGGGAACGCCCCTCTTCTCCAGCTCGATCGCGTCGTGCACACTGCACGACGAGCAGGAGCCTCAGTCCCCCGACGCGGTGATCACCACGTCGCACGCGTCGACCAGAGCGTCCATGATTTCGGGAGGGCAGGGGCGTGAGGCGTTGCCCTTGTCCTCGGAGACGACTGCGCCGAACTCGTACCGGTCGGCCAGCACCTCATGCACCATCTCCAAGAGTTCCGGCGCGTTGTGCTTCCCGTTCGCCAACAGACCGACCACCTTGCCTTCCAGCGTGTCCGGCCGCGGCGCTATCACAGCGTCCACCGGGATCGGCTCGACGGTCGGGTCCAGTACGCTCAGCTTCGCCGTACTCATCGTGTGTCCCTCCTTGCTAACGCCGACGACTATACGTCAACCGGACGGCGTCTTCAACCGCGCCCATGCCCTCCTACCTCTTCCCCCGTCCGCGGGGGAAGATTGAGATGGGGGCTCCCGTCAGGGCGCCCTGACCTCCTTCGTTACAGACCGCGAGTTGCCGCCTCCTCCCCACAGCGCGACGACGGAGGAGAAGGCGCCAGCGGCGCCCCCCGCCACGATGGGCGTGACGCTCCCAGGAGCGAGCGCGACGCCCACCATCGCATCGGGATCGCCGTCGGAGACGGCGATCCCGATGCGGGACCAGGCCGACGCTGTGCGCCGCGCAGCCTTGAAGAGATGCTCCTGGACGTCGCGGCGCGACCAGCCCGCAGCCCTCACATACCCCATGTGCTCGGGACACAGCACCAGCACGATCTCCTCCTGTCCGGGGCCCGCCGTGAACATCGCGTCGACGAAGCTCGCGAATATGCCCTCGGGCGAACGGGCATCGTGGTTCGAGACCTGGACAGGCGGCAGACCGGCGAACGCCGTAACCGCGCTCTGCTCCGGGTCGAGACCGCGCTGTACGTGCAGCTCCTCCCACGGCCGCGCCTGCTCCGCCTCGGCGAAGCACCATGCGTACTTGCCGGGATGGCCGAGGGTCGCCTTGTCCAGCTCTCCGGGCACCGCGCCCACCGCGTTCATCATCACCAGCCGCACCGCCCTGCCTATCGTCGCGTTGGGCCTGCGGCCCGGACCGAATGCGTTGACTCCCGAATTGATCCCAAGCCGCTCCGCCATCGGACCTCCCACGACCAGCATGACGGCGGCCCCCATGGTGCTGGCGCTCACGGCGTGCAGGTTGAACTCCGGCTCGCAGATTGCCTCCACAGCCGCCAGCACTACCGGCAGGTACTCGGGGCGGCACCCCGCCATTACCGCGTTGATCGCCGCCTTCTCGGCGGTGACGACTCTGCCTTTGACCGGATCGGCGCCCAAAATCTCCGATGGGGAGCGTCCCGCCATGTCGAGCGAGAGCCTTACCGCCTCGACCGTCGGCGGCACGATGGGCAGACCGTCCGTCCAGCCCAGGTCGTCGTACCGCTCCATCGCGTCGACGGCGTCTTCGAACTCCAGCAGCTTCGAGCTGAGAGACGGTGTGGCCATCACGTCCTCCTCCTGCAGCCGCATCTTATACCATTTCGCTTGAGTAGCCGTGAATTGACAAGTCGTGCGTCAGCCGATTCCGCCTTGGCAGACACGAACAATCGTGCGTATAATGTTGTTCAGCAAGCCTCTTGGGCTCATCACAGCCGGAAATGGACACATTTGTCACACTTTGATACACATAATATAAGTAGGGGGGCGAGGATAACTGTCCAGACTTGGCGATCATGGACTCTCCACAATATCTGGCGGAACAGTCCGTCCGGATCGAGTTATTCCACTGAAGGGCACTGGTCTAGTAGTATTGGATGACCACCCTAGTTACGGGAGATCGGTCGTGACGACTACCAAACGTATCGTGTGCCTGGCCAACTCGACAAAACCGGGTGGTCGATGCGTCGCCGGGAAAGAGATTCTAGCGGATGGGCGACCTGGTGCATGGATTCGACCAGTAAGTGCCCGTAAGACCGAGGCCGTGTCGAGACACGAACGCCAGTATAAGAACGGCAGCGATCCAGGCGTGCTCGATGTCATCGACGTACCTGTTCTGAATGAAAAACCGAAATATTTCCAGCAGGAGAACTGGCTGCTCGACCCTGACTACTATTGGAAGAGGGTCCGCCGCATGACGCGAGATACCCTGCACGACCTCGTTGACCCAGCAGCGTCGCTCTGGGTCAACGGCTATAGGTCCACTAATGGGATGAACAACAGGATCCCGGACTCTATAGCTAACGTCTTGAACAGTTCGTTGCGCCTCATCAGGGTTGACCGACTCGATCTAGACGTGGGTCAGTGGAATAACCAGAGACGAGTGCGGGGACGCTTTAGGTGTGGTGGAACAAACTACTGGCTTTGGGTTACCGATCCTGTCTACAAGCGGAAGTACCTGCGACGGCCGGACGGGAGCTACCAGATTGGTGAAAGCTACCTCACCATCAGCCTCGGGGAGTCGTTCCTCGGCTACGCTTACAAGCTCATCGCCGCCATCATTGAGTGCTGACCGGAGAGATTCGTCGTGGCGTCTACGCAACATCCCATCTTCACCATCGGACATTCGAATCATTCCATGGGAGCGTTCATCTCGCTGTTGCACAAGCACGGCGTCCACGAGGTGGTCGACGTTCGCTCGTCGCCGTACAGCCGGTATACCCCTCACTTCAACTTTGACGTGATAAGCGGAACCTTGGAGCAGAAGGGGATCAGCTATACGTTTCGGGGGGGAGAGCTTGGTGGCAGACCGGCGGACCAGTCGTGCTACGACGCCGATGGACGAGTACTCTACGACCGAATAGCGGATACCGACCTATTCGACAGTAGCATCGGAAGCCTGATCCGCAGCGCCGACGAACACCGCGTTACCCTGATATGCGCCGAAAAGGAGCCCTTGGACTGCCACCGCACTCTGCTGATTGCCCCAGCGCTTGCGGAGCGGGGAGTCGACGTGGAGCACATTCTCGCTGACGGCAGCCTGGAGAGCCATGACACCGCCATGAACCGCCTGATGGGCTCCTTCAAATTGCCGCCTCACGGAGACATGTTCCGCTCACGGAATGAGGTAGTTGCGGACGCGCTCTCTCGTCAAGCCAAGAAGGTAGCGCACGTCGGCGCAATCCCTGTTACAGTCGGCCAACGGGGGGGTGTCGAGCATTGAGGGTGTACACGATCGGGTTCACGAAGAAATCCGCTGCTGACTTCTTCGAGCTGCTGCGTGATTCAGGCGCCAAGCGGTTGATAGACGTCCGGCTGAACAACGTGTCCCAGCTGGCGGGCTTCGCCAAGAAGGACGATCTCGAGTACTTCCTGAACAAGATCTGCCGGATGAAGTACGTGCACCTGCCGGAGCTGGCGCCTACCAAGGAGATGCTGGACTCCTATCGTAAGGGTCATCACGACTGGCAGACTTACGAAAACGAGTTCCTCGCTTTGATGGATCAGCGCCGCATCGGGAAGAGAGGAATAAAGCGGACCGTCTCCAACGGATGCCTGCTCTGCAGCGAGGACACGCCCGACCGCTGCCACCGCCGGCTCGTCGCGGAGTATCTCCAGCGCAGCTGGGGAGACTTGGAGATCGTTCACCTGGGGTAGAGGACCCGCCTGGACCTAGGGGTTGAACCGACCGTATGCTGCCTCGCACCAAGTGGAGGAAACAGAGTTGATAGAGACCCGCCCGACGCAGACCAAGCTCTCCAAGGACGAAGCCTGGGCGCCGACCTCGATGGTCGCGACCAAGGACCCACATGCCACGCGCGCAGGCCTTGAGGTCCTGCGCGCCGGTGGAAACGCAGTGGACGCAGCGGTGGCGGCCTGCTTTGCCATCGGCGTCGTCGAGCCCGCCTCCAGCGGAATCGGCGGCGGCGGATATCTCATCTACCAGGTTGGGGAGAGGGGCGGAGTCGTCGGCTTCCCGATGCGCGGCCCCCTCGCCGCTCGGCCCGACATGTACGCCCTGACCGGCGAGCCTGCGGTCGGCAGCTTCGGCTGGCCCGGAGTGGAGGGCGACGAGAATATCGAGGGCTTCCGATCGATCGCCGCGCCCGGCGCGGTCGCCGGCCTCTGCGAGGCACACACTCTCCTGGGACGCCTCCCGTTGGCAGACGTCATGGCCCCGGCGATCCGCCTGGCCCGCGACGGATTCGCCCCCAACTGGTTCAACCTCTACTCGAACGGGCTGATGGCCGGGAAGCTGTTCAGGTACGCCGAGCTAAGAAGGATATTCATGCCGGACGGGGAGATGCCCAGCGGCGATCTGACCAGCCCGTCCCGCTTCCGCCAGCCCGACCTTGCCGGCGTGCTCGAGGCAATCGCGCGAGAGGGCCCAGGTGCCTTCTACAGGGGCGACGTCGCCCGCGCCATCGTCGCCGACATCCAGAGCAACGGAGGCATCCTGTCGGAGCGCGATCTCGCGGAGTACACCCCCTTCGTCTGGGAGGCCGGCCTTGAAATCGAATACCGCGGCCACACTGTGCGGGTGCCTCCGTACGCCTGCGCGGGTACGACGAGCGCGATGACGCTCAAGCTGCTGGACGGCTTCGACCTCTCCCCCATGGAGCACAACTCGGCCGACATGCTCCACGCATACATCGGCAGCGCCAGGCTCGCCTACGCCGACCGCTTCCAGTACATGGCAGACCCCGCATTCGTGGAGGCGCCCTGGGACGGGCTCCTCTCAGACGCCTACGCCGGACGGCGGAGGCCGGCCATCACGGATCTCGCCCCGAACGCCTGGGGGCCGGGCGACCCCTGGGTGGAGGAGGGGAGACGGCCCGCCGCCGTCCTTCCGGCCAGCCGTCCGGCGCTGGACGACGGCACGACACACCTCTGCGCCATGGACGGCGAGGGCAACGCCGTATCGCTCACCAACACGCTCATGTCGGGGTTCGGCTCCGGCGTCGTCCCCAAGGGCACAGGGGTGGCGATGAACAACGGCATGATGTGGTTCGACCCCGTACCGGGCCGCGTCAACTCGGTCGCGCCCGGCAAGTACCCGCTGAACAATATGACGCCCGCGCTGGTGCTGGGTCAGGACGGAGTGAGGATGGCCGTCGGCGCGTCGGGAGGCAGGCGCATCACCAACTGCGTGACGCAGCTGATCGTGAAGGCGCTCGACTACGGGATGGGCCCGCAGGAGGCGATCGACTCGCCCCGCGTCGACTGCAGCACTCCGGCCACGAGCGTCGACCCGCGTTTGGATCGCCAAGTCATGGAGGAACTGGAGTCGAGAGGCCACCGACTGCTCGTCATGGGCGAGGGATTCGTGCAGACCGGGTTCGCCAGCTTCGCCAGTCCCGCCGCCATAGTCAGCGGAGACGACGGGCTCCGGGCCGGAGTCGACACCTTCCACTCCGCCTACGCCGAGGGACTGTAGTCCCACCGTACTGTCCCTTCCCCCGGCTCTGCGGGGGAAGGTTAGGATGGGGGCTCCGGCCGCCAGCAGAGAAGCGCCTGTCTGCGCGGCTCCGCGCCAGCGACGACCACCCCGTCCGCGGACTCTTCGAGCAGCTCAGGGGCGGCGTCCGCAAGCCTCCCATCCTCCTCAGAGCCCGGCGCGACGTAGATGCGCTGGCGCAGCGTATCCAGCGCCTCTCCCCGGCTCTCGAAGGTGTGTACCCCGGTCGGCTCCAGCATCTCCACGTCGGGGTAGACCCCCATCTCCCACAGCACCGGCAGCAGCTCCGGCATCGCCGGAAGCTCGACCCGCTCCTCCCGGTGCGCAGCCTGCCAGAAGGCCGAGAGTTGGGCCATCGGCGATTCGGTGTAGAGGAGTATCATCACCCGTCTGACCGTCTTGTCGCACAGCTTTCTCACGAACGGCACGATCTCCGCGACGCCGTATACGACGTGGGAGCACAGCGACACCTCCGCCGGAACGATCTCGGCACTCTCCCACTCCTCCTGGACTACCGTGACGTTCCCGATGCCGGCCTCATCCGCCGCATCTCTGAGCTCGCCGACCATGCTCGGAGACGGCTCCACCACCGTCACCCACCGGCTGCGCAACGCGAGCGGCAGTGCCAGCCTCCCGGCTCCGCCCCCCACGTCGAGCACCGTGCCGTCGGGCGCGACCTCGCGTGACAGCCGCTCGACCAGGGGATCGCCCTTCCTGTGCGGGTCCTCACGGAAGATCGAGGCATACGGCTGCCAGAAGTCTTCGGGCAGGTCCAGGCCCTCCTGCGCCCTGAGAGACTGCCCGTGATGCGCCTCGACCTGCCGCCTCCACCACCCAGCCGCGGATATCATCTATCCGCCGCCCTCCGGGCCGATGAATTCGAGCCAGTTGCCCTCGGGGTCCTGGGCGTAGCAGACGCCCACGCGGACGCCGTCGTCCGAGTCTCTGAACTTGGGCGGCGTCACGAACTCGACCCCCTTGGAGCGAAGGTCGTCGTAGAATCTCGGAAGGTCATCCACGTTGAAGCAGACGTGGGCGGCGCCAAGCTGGTTTCGGCGCAGGTGCCCCTCCGGACTCGGCGGATGTCTGTAGTGGACCAGCTCGAGCAGGTGCTCTCCCTCCGGCTTGCCGACGAAGACGAGCCTCCTCCGGGCGCCGGGGAAGCCCGTGTGGTCTCCGCCTTCCGGAGCGATGCTGTCCGCCTCGCGGACGACCGTCAGCCCGAGCGTATCCCTGTAGAACGCCACCATCACGTCGATGTCCTGGACCACGAACCCGGAGTGGTTGAATCCCGTGACCATGGGCATCCTCCTTCTCTCCTCTTTTCCTCTTCCCCCGTCCGCGGGGGAAGATTGAGATGGGGGAACTCCTCTTCCCGGCGCCTGCCGAGCAACACGGTCAGCGCAGGGGAGCCCCGTCAGGTCCTTCCCCCGCAGAGCCGGGGGAAGGAACCTGCTCCTTTCGCGTAGCCGAGTTTACAAAGATCAGGGGCCAAGTGTATCCTTCCTGATGGAATCTCGCCATGTCTAGACTCAGATGGTTGGATACGCCCGCTACATGGGCGCTCGGAGGGCTGGCCGTTGGACTGGGCCTGGGGGTCAACGACGCCTCGGTCTGGCTCGTGGCAGCCGGTCTCGGAGCCTTCCTCATCTACCTGTGGCTTCACGGTCGGGCCGAGACAGAAACGGAGACGAGGCTGTTCGCTGGCGGCCCGGCCCTGCTCTTAGGATGGCTGGTCGGATTCATCATCCACGGTCTCATCTTTTGAGCGTGCGGCGAGCCTCGATCCGCATCGGCCGGGACCTCCTCGAACGGGTATACCAGAAGGCCCGCGACGAATTTACGGCGGAGTGCTGCGGCTGGCTGGCGGGCGAGGCCGGGGGAAACGAGGTTTCAGTCCTCCGGGCCTGCGTCAACCGCCAAGCCGAGGGCCGTCACCCTTCGACCCCGGAGCGCAGCGAGGAGACGGCCTACGTGATCGGCGGGGAGGACCTGATCGCCCTCAACCGCAGCTTCGACACCGCGACGCCCGCCAAGGTAATCTACCACTCCCACCCCAACGGAGGCGTCTACCTGTCGCATACCGACCGGAGCGTAGCGACCAGCCCCTGGGGCGACGGGCCTGCCTATCCCGTGCAGCAGCTCGTCATCGGACTCGACGAGCGCCGGATCATCGGCGCCGCTCTCTTCGACTGGGCGGACGAAGAGACCGGCTTCGTGGAGGTCGCCCGATTCGACGGGGCGGAGATATAGGGCCGCGCCTATGAGCGCCCTGCTGTTCGTTACGTGCATCGTCGACCAGCTCTACCCGGAGGTGGGTGAGAGCACCGTCCGGCTGCTCAGGAGGCTGGGAGTAGACCTGGAGTTTCCTGAGGCTCAGACCTGCTGCGGGCAGCCGGCGTTCAACTCCGGCTACTGGGCGGAGGCGCGGCCCCTCGCGAGACGTTGGCTCGAACAGTTCGATAGAGACCGGGACGTCGTCGTGCCGTCGGGCTCCTGCGCGAGCATGATCCGCGTCTTCTACGAAGAGCTGCTGCACGACGACCCGGAGCTCCTGGAGCGGACCAGGCGCGCAGGCCGACGCGTCTACGAGCTCTCCGAGTACATCGTGGACGTGCTGGGCGTCACCGACGTCTCGGCAGTCGCGTCCGGAGGGCCGGACACCGGCCCGCTCAGGGCAACCTACCACGAGGCGTGCCATCTCAGGAGAGAGCTGGGCGTGCAGACGCAGCCTCGCACGCTCATCGCCTCCTGTCCCGGAGTCGAGCTGGTCGAGATGCGCCAGCCGGAGGTCTGCTGCGGCTTCGGAGGGACCTTCTCGGTAAAGTACCCGGACATCTCCGGCGCGATGCTGGAGGACAAGGTGATGAACACAATCGACACTGGAGCCGACGCGGTCGTGGCGTGCGACAGCAGCTGCCTGATGCAGATCGGCGGCGGCCTGGAGAGACGGGGCGCCCCCGTCCGCTCCATGCACATAGCGGAGTTGCTCGACGGAGCGACGGGCGGGAGGAGCCTCCGATGAAGCCGGCAACGAAGGAGTTCAAGAGAGCGGCAGCCGAGGCTCTCGGAACCGAGTCGATACAGTCCAGCCTCTCGGGCCTCTACGACGGCCTGCACCAGGCCCGCATCACGACGAGCGAGGCGACCCCCAACTGGGAGGCTATGCGCGACCGGGGTCGAGCGATCAAGGCCCATACGATCGCGAACCTCGACCACTACCTGGAGATGGCGGAGCGCAACGTGACGAGGACGGGCGGGAAGGTCTTCTTCGCCCGCGACGCCGACGCCGCTTCCAGGTATGTCCTGGATCTGGGCCGATCCAAAGGAGTGAAACTCGTCACCAAGGGCAAGTCGATGCTGTCCGAGGAGATGGGCCTCAACCAGAAGCTGATAGACCAGGGCATCGAGCCTGTGGAGACCGACCTCGGCGAGTACATCATCCAGCTTGCCGAGGAGACCCCGTTTCACATCATCGCGCCGGCCATACACAAGACCAAGACCGAGGTATCGCGCCTGTTCGAGGAGAAGCTCGGCGCTCCCTGGTACGACGAGCCGACCGACTTGACTCAGGAGGCGAGGCGTCAGCTACGAGAAAAATTCATCCGCGCCGATATGGGCATCACCGGCGCGAACTTCCTAGTCGCCGAGACGGGCACGCTGGTGCTGGTCACCAACGAGGGGAACGGCCGGATGTGCACCTCGATGCCCAGGGTCCACGTCGCGATCATGGGGATGGAGAAGATGGTCCCGTCGATGGACGACCTCTCCGTTCTGCTGCCCCTGCTCATCCGGTCCGCCACCGGTCAGCGGATATCGAGCTACGTGACCTTCGTAAACGGTCCCAGGCGAGACACGGACGAGGACGGCCCGGAGGAGTTCCATCTGGTCATAGTCGACAACGGGCGGTCGCGCCTGCTGGCCGACCCCGATCTCAGGGAGTCTCTCTACTGCATCCGCTGCGCCGCCTGTCTCAACGCCTGTCCGGTCTACCGGAAGGTTGGAGGCCACGCCTACGGCTGGGTCTACTCCGGGCCCATAGGCGCGGTCATATCCCCGGTGCTCACCGACCTGAAAGAGGCCAAGGACCTGCCGTACGCGTCCAGCTTGTGCGGCGCCTGCCGCGAGGCCTGCCCCGTCAAGATCGACCTGCCGCGCATGCTCCTGCACCTCCGCAGGCAGATCGCGGAGGAGGCCAAGAGCGTCCCCTGGGCCGAGCGGCTGGCGATGAGGGCGTGGAGACTGACGCTGTCCAGCCCCGCCGCGCTAGGACTGGCCCGTCTGGCCGTTCGGCTGGCGCAGTGGCCCCTGTCGAGACGTGGACGGCTGAGGTGGCTGCCTCCGCCGCTCTCCGGCTGGACCCGCCACCGCACCTTCCCCGCTCTGGCCGCGACGCCGTTCCGCACTCGATGGAAGAGGCTAAGGAAAGAGCGCCGGTTCTTACACCGCAACGAAGTAGCTGATGGAGAAAAAGAATGACCGTGCGCTGGGGCGTGATCGGATGCGGGCGCCTCCCGAACACCTTCACGATACCGCTCGGACTCATGGAGGCGCGTAACGCGCATCTGGTGGGAGTCGCGGACGTGGTCGCCGCACGAGCGCGGGAGACGGCGCAGAGATTCGAGGTCAGGGCCTACGAGGATATGGACGAGCTGCTGGCCGATCCGCAGATAGATGCCGTCTACGTCGCCACGCCCACCGTCTCCCACTCCGAGCTGACCATCGCGGCGGCCCGCCGCGGGAAGCACGTGCTCTGCGAGAAGCCGCTGGGCCTGAACGCGGAGGAGGCCGCGGAGATGGTGCGCCTCTGCGATGAGGAGGGCGTCACGCTCGGCCATGGCACGATGATGCGCTACAACGCCTGCCACGCCGCGATGCGGAGGATGGTGGCAGAGGGGGCGATAGGGCAACCCGTAGCGATGCACGCGCTCTACTCCGACCTGTGGCCGACGAACCTCGCAAGCCTGTCGTCACCCATGGAGGAGGTGTGGGCCCTCGGCGAGGAGCGTGCCATCACCTGGCGTCAGCGCAGGTCGCTCGGCGGAGGCGGGCCGATGGCCGACCTGGGGATCCACGTGATCGACACGATGGCCTTCATCATGGGCCGCGTCCGGGAGGTCGCAAGTTTCTGCGACACACTGACCAGTCGATTGGACGTCGAGGACACTGCGTCGGTGCTGCTCAAGTTCGAGAACGGGGCTCAGGCGACGATCGAATGCTATTCGAGCGCCGCCAAGTTCGAGGGGCGCAGGAGCCTGAGGATATACGGAACGGAGGGCTCGCTGCTGGCGTACGAGTCCCTCGGCCCGCAGACGACGGAAGACCGCCTCTTCCACTTCGACGGCCGCGCCGACCCCTACGCGGAGACTCTGCCGGCGGAGGTCGACGTCACGCGGGTCAACATGTACGAGACGCAGTTCAAGCTCTTCTCCGAAGCGGTGGAGGGCGGCGCTCCCTATGCCATATCGGGCCGGGAGGGCCTGCACACCGTCCGCGTGCTGGATGCCGTCTACCGCTCGTCGAAGGAGCGGCGCTTCGTGACGCTGGCAGGAAACGATGAGTGACCGCGACGAGTTCCTGAAGAAGGTCCGCAACGCCCTGGGAAGGAGGCGCCAAGCGCCCGAGGTCCCGGACGGGAAGGGCACCGCCTTCTTCGACAGCCCGGAGACGGTCGTCTCGAGGGCGGCGGAGGTGGAGCGCCGCGCCCAAGAGAACGCCGGGCCCATGATGGAGGCGCTCCGCGAGTCGGGTCGGACGGCCGGGTGGAAGGTGGCTGGCGTCGCCACGCCTGCGGAGGCAGGGGAGTACGTCCGCTCCCTGGCTATCGAACAGGAGGCCCGGTCTCTGGTCCACTCTGCCCATCCCGTCGTGCCCCTGCTCGGTCTTGGAACGGCTCTCTCCGGCCTGGGGATCGGTATGTCCGTGATGGCGGTCGACGAGGAGGATCCGGCGCCGGCAGCGGAGCAGAGGCTCCGGTTCAGAGAGCGCGGGACCGAGGCGGACATCGGCGTGACGGGCGTGGACTACGTCATCGCCGACACGGGGACGTGCGTGCTGCTTCCCAGGCGGGGGGTGAGCCGTCTCGTCTCTCTCCTGCCCCCGGTCTACATCGCCGTCGTGACGGCGGGACAGATCGTGCCCGACCTCGACTCTCTGATGGCCCTCATACGGCGCTCCTCGCAGGCAGGGGAGATGGGAAGCTACATGAGCCTCGTCACCGGCCCCAGCAGATCGGCCGACATCGAGTACACGATCGTGACCGGCGTCCACGGCCCCGGCGAGGCCCACATGGTGCTGGTAGGCCAGCGAACCTGGGGCTAACCACGGTCGTTGACCAGTCTCCAACGGCCACCTTGGTCTGTACTGGCCCGATGAATCGAGGACTCGGCGGATCGATCCTGTGGACGGCGCTGCTCATCGTGGCCGCGGGGACGACAGCCTGCCAGCAGGAGCCGATGCCAACCCCCACCGCGGAACCGGTTGCGTCGACACCCGTTCCGACACCGTTCATCCCCGCACCGTTCATACGGAGACAGGTCATCCTCGAAGCGCATAACCCATGCGGCGCTTCGCCCGGCTCCTCGAACGTGGACTTCCATCAAGGTTTCCTCGATTGGACTGAGGGTGATACTCACCTGGTGTTCGATCGCGCCCACACCGTGTGGTCAGTGAATGTCGAGACCGCCGAAGCGATGGAGGTCGTGAATGCGAATCCGACAGACCGCAGCTTCCTGTACGGCTATCATGCCGACGCCTCTCCGGCCAGCGACAGGATCGTCTACGCCACCTGCGAGTACCCGATCGACTATCCGGCCGGCTATGCCCCCATCATGCAAAACGGGGGCTACGAGATAGCCACGGTCGATGCCGACGGCACCGGAAAACGGCGGCTCACCTACAACACGGATTTCGAAAACTATCCGGCGTGGTCGCCGGACGGCGCCCTCATCGCCTTCGTTGCCGCTCCCCATAGTCAGGGGATGGTCCCGGGGCACTACGAGCCGCTGTCCGCCGAGCTGACGATCATGGCTGCGGACGGATCGGATTTGAGGAGGGTCTACGTTCCGCTGGATGCAGAAACTATGGGCGTTGGCCTCTATCCACCCGTCTGGTCGCCGGACGGTCAGCGGCTGGCGTTCATTGTCAACGAAGGAGAGGGAGAGACAGGCAGTCCGCTCAAGAAGGTCCTGTACACGATACGATCTGAGGGATTGAGCGATTCGGAGCTGTACAGGGTAGGCGAGACTGCGGGTCTGCCCAGCTGGTCCCCGGACGGCGAGCGCCTCGCCTTCGCCAGGGATGACGAGGGCGGAGACGGCGTCTACGTGGCCCGGTACGACGGCACTGAGCTGCGTAGGGTGGCGCATTTCGCTGTCGAGGTGTCGTGGTCGCCCGACGGTTCGGAGATTCTGCTCGCCGGGGGAGCACTCTACGTCGTCCAACCGGACGGCGCCAATCTTCGCAGGCTGGAGCCCGCCCGCCCCGGCATCCATGCCGATGCTGCCGTGTGGTCATCCGACGGGTCGATGATCGCTGCCCGCTCGGGTGATGTGATATTCACGATGCGTCGAGACGGGACGGACATACGGGTCCTCACAGGGGAGGGGCCCGAAGAGTCATCGAGCCGATGAGCGGCCGCCTGCGCCGGGTCGCCGACGGCCGCCGTTGGCGGCGGGAGACCTCTAGGAGCCGGACGAGCAGGGCAGGGCGCCGACTCTGATCAGGCGCATGGCCTGCTCGGTGGCGGCCGAGATCAGCTCGGCGGCCTGATCGGACGCCTCGTCGATCGTCATCGGCGCCCGCGTGATCGCGACGGCCGCTGCGATCCCCTCCTCGTGCACGTCGGTGAAGCGGTCGCCCAGAGAGCCGGAGACGCCTATGACCGGAACGCTGCGCCTGCCGGCGAGCCTCGCGACGCCGATGGGAGCCTTGTTGTAGACGGTCTGGAAGTCCATGCAGCCCTCGCCCGTGATCACCAGATCGGCGCCGTCGAGATGGCTGTCGAGCCCCACCGTGTCGAGGACTATGTCCACGCCGGGACGGAGGCTGCCGCCCAGGAAGGCCATGATGCCTCCTCCCAGCCCGCCGGCTGCGCCGGAGCCGGGCGTCTCATCGACGTCCGCGCCCAGGTCTCGCCTGGCGACGTGCGCGAAGCGGAGGAGGGCGGCGTCCAGCCGCTCCACCATCTCCGGCGTCGCGCCCTTTTGAGGACCGTAGACGGCGGATGCCCCCTCAGGCCCCGTCAGGGGGTTGTTGACGTCGCAGGCCACGTCGAAGTGCGACTCACCGACTCTGGGATCGAGCCCGGACATGTCTATCCGATCCAGCCGCGCCAGAGAGGCCCCGCCCGGAGGAAGCTCCCGGCCGCGGGCGTCGAGCAGCCGGACTCCGAGCGCCTGCGCCATGCCCGCGCCCGCGTCGTTGGTCGCGCTGCCTCCGATGCCCAGTATGAAGCGGCGGAAGCTCAGGTCGAGGGCCTCGCCTATGGCCTCGCCCAGCCCATAAGTGGTCGCGTTCAGCGGGTCGCGCTTCTCAGGCCGGATCAGGGCCAGTCCGGAGGTGCGGGCCATCTCGATGATCGCAGTCGTCCCGTCTCCCAAGGCGCCCCAGGGCGCGGTCACTCTGTCGCCCAGTGGGCCCGTGACCGTAGCGGAGCGTATCTCGCCGCCCGACCCCTCGACCAGGGTCTCCAGCGTGCCGTCGCCGCCGTCGGCGACCGGGACGGCGACCGTCTCAGCGTCGGGGAAGATCCTTCGCACCCCTTCGCTCATGGCCTCGGCGGCATCGAGCGCGGATATGCTCCCCTTGAACGCCTGCGGGGCAATGACTACCTTCATGGCGGCGGACATTATATATCAAAGCCCGGACTCGGCACCCGGCGCGGAAGGCGCAATTGACAAATATGTGGATATGTCCGTATGTTTGACTGGATATGCCCAGAAGAGCAGCCGAAGGAGAGACACGGCAGATATACGCCTCGGTGCGGGAGGATATCTACCTCGCCGCCAAGGCGCGCGCGGCCGAGCTGCGGGTGCCTCTTAGGGAGCTGATCGAGATGGCCTTGTCACGCATGTTGGCAGACGAGGTAGCCGGGGCTATCGAGGCACCCGCCAACAGGCCGGAGCCCCGACGGCAGTCCTCCGTTTGGGACGACGAGTACATCAGCATGCAGGCCCGGCAGCCCATAGGCTCCCCCGTGGAGCTGACCAGGGAGGAGGCGGCGCGGATAGCGTTGGGCGACACCAGCTTCCCTCCGCAGACATGAGGAGTCAGGACTCAAGGCTCGGAACAGCTACAGGTATAGGGGGGAGAAGAACCTCTACCGGGTATGGCTGATATGCTGCTGGACGGGACGGTGTTGCGGGGATGGCTCGAAGGCGACGAGGGGGCCCTGGCCGTCATCCGCCGGATAGCGGACGGGTCGATCACCGCGTCGATATCCCCCGTTACGGTGGTGGAGCTATGGGGGAGTCCCGATCTGGACCGGAAGGCGGAGATACGCTATGCCGCGATCCTCAGCTTCCTGGAGGAGGCCACCCTGAGCGTTCCGGCGGCCAGGACGGCCGGAATCTGGCTGGCGTCTCTGGATTCCCAGAGCGGTCAGGGCGCGCTTGTGTCGCGCGCCCTCGTCGCGGCGACCGCGAAGGAACGGGGGGAGCCGGTCTGCACCCTCGACGCCGAGGCGTTCAGGCGGTTCGACTGTGAGACCGCCGAGTGGTGAGACATCTCGCCGCCGCCGTATTGATGGCAGTGGGATTCGGCGGCTTCGTCGTGTCCCAGGCGTTTGCCGTTCAGGCGGAGCCAGAGGAACACGCGGCTCTCGTCACGATGGACGGCGTGATACAGCCGGTAACGGCCCGCTTCCTGTCGCGCGCCATCGACGATGCCGTGGAGGCGGACGCGCAGGTGCTGATCGTCCGTCTGGACACTCCGGGGGGACTGCTGTCATCCACCCGCGAGATCGTCGAGGAGATCCTGGGGGCGGAGATACCGGTGGTCGTCCACGTGGCCCCTGCCGGAGCGCAGGCCGCCTCGGCCGGCACCTTCATCACGGCCGCGGCACACGTCGCGGCGATGGCCTCCGCCACCAACATAGGAGCCGCCTCGCCGGTCGGCAGCAGAGGCGAAGACCTGCCGGATACGCTGGAGTCGAAGGCGACGCAGGACGCCGCGGCCTTCATCAGGAGCATCGGCGAGCGGATGGGCCGCAACCCGGAGGCGCTCGCGGAGACCGTCCTGAAGGCCCGCTCCTACTCGGCGTCGGAGGCGCTGGAGGCGGGAATCATAGACCTCCTGGCGGAGGACGTTAGGGATCTTCTCGGCAGCCTGGACGGAATGAGGGTGGAGATAGGCGGACGCGAGGCCGTCCTGAAGACGGCGGACCTAGAGGTCAGGGAGACCGGGCGGACGGCCCTGGAGCGCTTCCTGGGACTGATCGCCAATCCGGATATAGCCTTCCTGCTGCTGAGCCTGGGCGGGTTGGGGGTGATGATCGAGCTGCTCAGCCCCGGCCTTCTCGGACCCGGCATCGTAGGAGTGATAGCGCTCGCGCTGGCCTTCGTGGCTCTTGGGAACCTGCCGGTGAACTGGGTCGGGGCCGGCCTCATCCTCGTGGCGATGGCGCTGTTCTTCATGGAGATGCAGGCGCCCGGAGTGGGCATCTTCGGAGTCGGCGGCGCGCTGAGCTTCGTCGTCGGCGCTTTCCTCCTGTTCGGCGGATTCGATCCGCCCCCGATACCCACTCCCAGCTTCCGCGTGAGCATCTGGACGATCGGAGGAGTCAGCGCCGTGCTGTTCGCCGGTCTGGTGCTGCTCTTCCGGGCGATGGCCGGCTCCAGGATGACGGCCTACGAGTCGCCGTCAGGAAACCTGGTGGGGCAGTCCGGCACGACGGTCACGCCTCTTGGACCGCAGGGCTCGGTCCGCGTGGCCGGAGAGACGTGGAGCGCAGTGTCAGCCACGGGGGAGTCGATCGCCGGGGGCGCCGAGATCGTCGTCGTGGAGATGGATGGCCTCACCGTGAAGGTGACCGAGCCCGGCGGGTAGGGCCGGCCCCGGGAAGGGCAGGGAGCGAAAGCGGTGGAACCACTGCAGTGGGCGGGAATGGCCCTACTGGTGATCGGCTTGGGGCTCTACTTCGCGGACCTGGATGTCGACCTGGACGTGGGCATCCCCGGGCTGGACGTCGCGGGGATCGCGGCTGGCGTATGCATCATCGCCGGAGTGTTCCTGCTTTCCGGCGATGTGAGGGTAGGGGTTGGCACCCTTGTAGCCGTGTCTCTGTTCGCGACGGCCAGGGCTGTCGTGCGTTACAGGATTACGCGGTTCGGCCGTTACCGCTCGCGGGGCGAGACAGTGGTGGGGCAGACGGGGTACACTACCACTGTGCTGGAGCCCCGGGGCAGCGTCAAGGTGGACGGCGAGTTGTGGAGCGCGGTCTCCGATTCGGGCAAGCCGATCGGGGAGGGCGCGGAGGTGATAGTATCGGACGTGGATGGACTGACGTTGAAGGTGTTCGAGGTATCAGAGACTGGCCGGTAGGTCGGACCGAAAGGAGCAGCGAAGATGATTCCGTATATTACGATAGTCCGGCAGTATGAGCGCATGGTCGTATTCACCCTGGGCAAGTACGCGGGGATGAGGCAGCCCGGGCTCAACATCCTGGTGTGGCCATTCCAGACGTCGCGAAAGATCGACCTGCGTGAGGACGTGATAGACATCCCGCGGCAGACGAACATCACGTTGGACAACGCGCCGATAGACATCGACTTCCTGGTCTATCTGAGGGTGCAGGAGAACAGCGCCGAGAGGTCGGTGCTCGACGTGGTCGACTACCGCAGCGCGGTGGTGGGGATCGCCACGACCAACCTGAGAGCCGTGATCGGCGAGATGAACCTGGACGACGTACTCTCCCAGCGCGAGAGGATCAACGAGGCCCTGCGCGTCAAGCTGGACGAGGTGACGGAGCGGTGGGGCATCAAGGTGACGCAGGTGGAGATCAGAGAGGTGGAGCCCAACCGGGACATCCAGGAGGCGATGAACCGCCAGATGTCGGCGGAGAGGGTACGCCGGGCGGCGGTGACGGAGGCCGAGGGTACGCGCCAGGCGGCGATCACGGTCGCCGAGGGCGAGAAGCAGTCGGCCATCCTCAGAGCGGAGGGAGAGCGTCAGGCCGAGATTCTGGGGGCGGAGGGCGACCAGCAGGCGGCGATCCTTCGCGCCGACGGCTTCAGCACCGCTCTCGACAGGATATACGGTGTGGCCCGCAACGTGGACGCCAACACGCTCAGTCTCCAGTATTTCGATACGCTGAAGGCGCTGGGCAGCAGCGAGTCGACCAAGTTCATCTTCCCGATGGAGTTCACGAGTCTGCTGAAGCCCTTCATGGGCATGGCGAGCCACGGAGGAGACGCACCGAAAGAGTAGCCCGCCACGTCGATGCCGAGGCGCGTCCCTGGTTGAGCGGCAAGTGCAGGCTGGACGAAGGATGGCCGGATGAAGAGGCTGCTGGCCGCGATCGCGGCCTTGTGCATCGTCATCCCGTTCACCACAGCGGTACTTCACGCGGCCAGCCCTGGGGAGCGGTACGACCTCGACCGCAACGGCGTCATCTCGCGTGACGAGGTCCTGGCCGCGATCCGCGAATACTTCGCCGGTGAGCTCGTCCGCGAGGACGTGATCGAGATCGTGGCCCTCTACTTTTCCGGCGAGTCGGTAGAGTCCCCAGGCCCGACCCCGAGCCCGACTCCGTCCCCAAGCCCCAGCCCAACACCATCGCCCACCCCCGCGCCTCCGACCGACGCGGCCGATCTGATCCTGGTCGAGCCCGAGGTCTGGGACTGCTATCTCGACAGGGACGTGACCGACGCCTCTGACGCCGTCTACGGATGCGGAGGATGGGGTCCTGAGGAGATTGTCTACAAGTGGGACAACGACAACCCCGTGGTCATATGGGCTACCGGCGCGGAGATCTACCTCGACCTGCTCGAGGAGGCCATTGTCGAGCTCTCGCCGATCCTGGGATTGGACTTCCGGATGACGGACCGGAAGGAGGGGACCAACATCCTGGCCTGCATGGGGATCACGAAAGAGCGACTGGGCGAGGACTGCGGCCCACCCGCCACCGAGAGGGAGTTGGAGGCCGCGGGATACGCCCTCGGGAGGCTCTCGGACGGCGTCCAGGGCGAGATCACCTCGGGCTACCTCGTCGTCTGGCTGGATGAGCAGGACTCTCGTGCTTTTGCCAAGCACGTGGTGATACACGAGCTGCTGCACGCGGTGAGCAGGATGCACCATCCGCCGGCCTCAAGACCCGACAGCATAATGGGACGCCCGGGATCAGATCTCCCAAGACTGAGCCCGATGGACATCAAGCTGCTGCGGCTCAACTCCCATCCGGCAATCCGGCCCGGCATGACCATGGAGGAGGTCCGGGCCCTGATCGATCTGCGCGAGAACTCCGAGGAGCCCGAGCCGCTCGATATGGTGTGGCAGGCGGGCATCAGTCTGGTGTCCGCGGACACCACGCGATTCCACCTGTCCGGAGGCTGGATCGGAAACTGCGACCAACCGTTCGCGACTGCCTCGCAGCCCCATATCCTCGAGCTCCATGACTTCCCCCGATTCCTCCTCACCGGCGCCAGGGGAGCCCGCTACCAGACCCAGTACCGTGACTACTGGATGGCCTACAACAAGACTGATGCGGGGCGGGAGAGACGCTACTGGACCGGCGGAGAGAGCTCACCCCTCGAGCAGATGCCGCTTCAACGCCTGCACGCCGAACTGCTCTGGTACGAATGGCCCAACAAATTCCCGAGAACGCTCCACTCGTTCATCAGCGAGTGGGGCGAGGAGACTGTGAACATCACGGTTGGGGACGACAGCATTAGGATGCGTACGCTGGTGTACGAGTCGTACGAAGAGTTCCCGCGCCGCGAAGATGTCCAGCGCCTGGAGTTTGTCCTGACGCTCGATGCCGAGACATACGATATCCTATCCTACGAGTGGAGATTGAAGTGGAGACCCAGGCCGGGGTACTGCACCACCTACGAGGAGATAGCCCACCGGGTTGAGATCGGGGTGGATCTGGAACTGCCCAGCGAGGTGGCTGAGTTCTTGTACCCCGAGTGACGGTCAGCACGCACTACCTGGCGTCTCCGATCGGGCCCGCGTACTTCTCTCCTAATCTACAGGTACTCCTTTACAAGACGGGCGAGGCGGAGGGTCATCCCCGGCACGGCAGCGACCTCATTGAGAGAAGCCTCGCCGAGGGCCTTGACGGAGCCGAAGCGGCGCAGCAGCATACGGCGCCGCTTTGGGCCGATGCCCGGAACTATATCGATCGCGGAGACGGTGCTGCTCTTCGACCGCCGCTTCCGGTGATAGGTGACGGCGAAGCGGTGCGCCTCGTCGCGCACCCGCTGCACCAGGAAGAGCCCCTGGGAGTTTCTTGGCAGCAGGACCGGCTCCTGCATCTGTGGCACGAAGAGCTCCTCCCTCTCCTTTGCGATGCTCGCCAGAGCGATCGAGTCTATGCCGAGCTCCAGGAAGACCTGCAGGGCGGCGCCCAGGTGCCCCTTGCCGCCGTCGATGAGAACGAGATCGGGGGAGGTCTCCCACGCCCCGCCGGGTTTTTTTTCGACTGGCTCGGTGCCCCCCCCCTTCTCGATACCGTGGCTAGCCGAAGAGATATCGGACGCGGGGGCGCCGTTCCGGGACGGCTTGCCAAGCCGCTTGAATCGCCGCGACAGCACCTCCCTCATCATCGAGTAGTCGTCGACTCCCTCCACGCTCTTGATCTTGAAGCGGCGGTAGTGGGACGGCCTGGGCTTGCCGTCCTCGAAGACGACCATACTGCCCACCGGGCTGGCGCCCTGGATGTTGGATATGTCGTAGCATTCGATCCGCCTCGGCGGCCGGGGCAGGCTCAGGTCCTCCTGCAGCTCCGTCAGAGCCGTGTCGAGGCTCTCCCGGTCGGCGAGCAGGCGCACCTTGAGCTGCTCGAGGCCCTGCGCGGCGTTGGCCGCGACCATCTCCACCAGCCTCCGCTTCTCCCCGCGCTGCGGGACGTGCAGCCTGACCCGTGCCTCCCGCTTCTCAGTGAGCCACTCCTCCACTGCCTCCGAGTCGTCCAGCGGATGCTGGAGCAGGATGCGCGGGGGGACATACGGGGTGGCGTCGTAGAACTGCTTGACGAAGGCGCTCAGGATCAGCTCCGGGCGGTCTCCCTCCGTGCCGTCCATGAGAAAGTTGTCGCGTCCGATCAGCTTTCCCTGACGGATGAAGAAGACCTCCACCCAAGCCTCGCGGACGCTGGGCGCGGCGGCGATGACGTCCATGTTCTCAGAGGTGAGGTGGAGCACCTTCTGCCCTTCGTGGACCTTCTCTATGGCGCTCAGCTGGTCACGGAGCACGGCGGCCCGCTCGAACTCCAGGGCGTCCGACGCCTGGAGCATGCGGCGCCGGATGCCCTTCACGACCCGGCCGATCTTCCCCTCCAGGAAGAGGGTCACCTGCTCGATGATCTCGGCGTACTGCTCCCTGTCCGCCGCGCCGATGCATGGACCCACGCACCGGTTGATGTGGTAGTCGAGACAGGGGCGGGGATCGGTCCCCGTGATCGTCTTGGTGCACGACCGGTACGGGAACAGCTTCTTCAACAGCGCCAGCGTGCGGCGGACGCTGACGGCGCTCGCGAAGGGCCCGAAGTAGCGTGCGCCGTCGCCGCTGACGTTGCGGGTGATGTAGACCTGCGGGAACTCCTCGGACAGGTCGATCTTGATGAACGGGTAGCTCTTGTCGTCCTTCAGCCGGGCGTTGTAGGGAGGCTTGTGCTGCTTGATCAGGTTGCATTCGAGGATTAGCGCCTCCGAGTCGGACTCGGTGACGATGAAGTCGAAGTCGGCCACCCTCGCGACCATCCTCCGGATCTTGGGCTCGAGGCCTGCCCGCCGGGCGAAGTAGGAGCTCAGCCGGTGTCGGAGGCTGGCCGCCTTGCCGACGTAGAGCACGCCGCCCGACGCGTCCCGCATCAGGTAGACGCCGGGGCCGGTCGGCGCGGCCTTCAGGAGCTGGGTGAAGTCTGGCTGCGGCATGGCTGTCGCGTCAGGCCGCCTGAAGAGCCGCGGGGCGGTCTATCCGCCCAGAAGGAAGGTCAGCAGGACCAGGACGGTGGCGATCATCACGGTGATGACGCCTATCTGCTTGAGCTCCGATCCGAGGTAGTCGTAGCTGAGAGGGGCCTCGCTTGCGGCCTGCCGCCGGGAGCGGTGAGGGCGGCGGGCGGGCGTCTGGCTCACCGGAGCGGCGGGCATCACGGCGACGGCCTCGTCCGCGCTGTCGGCGGCGGCGGCCGGACTCGTCGGCTCCGTCGGACCGGCGTCGAACTCCTGTACCCTCTGCCTGTCCCTGCGCCTACGCTTGAGCTGGGCCTGTCGTGAGGCTGCCCGACGGGACTTGCTGGGCATCTTTTTTCTCCCTCTGTGGTCAGGCCCCGGGACGTAGGTGAAGTGCAGGACCCAACCCGTCTGACCACGTCTCCCGCTACCGCTGTTGCACTCTCAGTCTAGGATATATCAACCTCCCCCGACCGGTCTAGCGGGCCCTGGGGTGCGCGCCGTCGTATTCGCTTCTGACGTGCTCGCTCGTGAGGTGCGTGTAGACCTGCGTCGTCGTGATCGAGGCGTGCCCCAGGAGCTCCTGGACGTGGCGGAGGGGAGCACCGCCCTGCAGGAGGTGGGTGGCGAAGCTGTGGCGCAGCGTGTGGGGCGTCAGCTTCCGCGTGATGTTGGCGAGGCGCACGTACCTCTTCAGGATCAGCCACAGGCCCTGGCGGGAGAGGCGGCCGCCCCTCTGGTTGAGGAAGAGGCTCCCGCCGGAGGCCCTGCCGGCCATCCGCGGCCTCGCCTCTTCGAGGTACGACCGGAGGTACCGGACGGCGCGGGCGTGGATGGGGACGACCCTCTCCTTCGAGCCCTTGCCGAAACACCTGACCGATCCCTGCTCCAGGTCCACCGACTCGACGTCGAGCGCGACCAGCTCGCTCACCCGCATCCCGGTGGCGTATAGGAGCTCCAGCATCGTCCTGTCCCGGACCGCCTCGGGCGACTCTCCGGACGAGGCCGCCGCCAGCAGGCGCTCGATCTCCTCCACGCTCAGGGTGTCCGGCAGGCTCCTGCCAAGACGTGACGAGGCGACGTACTCGGCCGGGTCCAGGGAGATGTGGCCCTCTTCGAGCAGGAAGCCGAACAGCGAACGGGCGGAGGCCACCTTCCTGGCGCGGGTGGCGTCCGAGTAGCCAAGCTCGTGCAGGCGCAGCAGGTACGACCTGAGCGCCTCTTCGTCGACCGATCTCCAGCCTCCGTCCCCGAGGCCGCGCTCCTCGGCTAGATAGTCGGCCAGCTGGTAGAGGTCGTTCCGGTAGGCGCCGAGCGTGTTGGGAGAGGCATTGCGCTCGACGGTCATGTAGTCGATGAAGCTGTCGACGGCCTGTCTCATCATTCGCTCCCGCAAGGGTGCGCCTGGCGGCCCGGTCGGTTCAAGGCGCGGGCGGGCGCGATTCGTGCCCGATGCTTGACTGCGGCGGCTCCGCGTTCGTAGAGTTACCAGTGCGCGGGAAGCACGGCTCCGCGGGACAGAAAACCCTAATCACAGGGAGTTCAGATGATCGAGATAGATATCGGGCCCAACATGTTCTCCAGCGGGTCCTTCGTGCTCAGCTGGCACGGCTTCTTCAGCTTCGTCGCGGTGGCGACCGCGGTATTCCTGGTTGGCCGGTGGGCCAGGTTCAGGGGAGTGCTCGCGGACGACATATACACCATCGCGGTGTGGGCGATAGTCGGCGGGGTCCTGGGCGCGCGGCTCGTGCACGTGGTCGACCACTGGGGCAGCTTCTACCAGGACAACCCGGTGCAGATCATCGCCGTCTGGAGGGGAGGCATCGGCCTCTGGGGAGGCATCCTGGGAGGCTTCGTCGGCGGGGTCGCCGCAACGGTCATCATGAACCGATTCCGGGTGGGCCGGCGGGCGCGGCTGGAGCGGCGGCTCCGGCAGGCGAGGGACGCGGCGGAGCGAGCGGAGCTGGAGGAGGAGATCGGGAGGAGCCAGCACCTGCCTATCGGCGCCATCGCCGACCTGACGGCGCCCGCGATGCTGTTCGTGCAGACGATAGGGCGGGTGGGCGACATAGTGAACGGTGAGCACTGCGCCAAGGCGACGGAGATGTTCCTCGGCTTCATCTGGACGAGTCCGGACAGCGACGCGCGCTCGTGCGAGAACGGCGTGGGGGTCTCGGTGCAGCCGGTGATCGCCTACGAGATGGTGTGGAACCTTTTGTCGCTGGCCGTGATATGGGGGCTGAGGGGAAGGCTGAAGCCGGACGGGATGCTGTTCACGCTCTACCTTGCGCTATACTCGGTCGGCCGGTTCGCGATCACCTTCGCCCGCGAGGACAGGATCTGGTCGCTGGGTCTGCAGGAGGCTCAGTACATAGCGATCCTGATCCTGCTGATCACCGTGCCGCTGCTGGTGGTGAAGGGCCGGTGGACTGGGGCCGGGGAGACGGCCGCGGCAGAGCCTGCATCGCCGCCGCGTCAGGCGGGAACCCGAGCCGAGCGGAGGCGCCGGGGCCGCAGACGTTGACCAGGCGGTGGGGTCGTGAAGGGCCTCCTCCTGAGGCATACGGCCGCGTGACCAACGCCGAGCGCTTTCGGCCGTTGCATCCCTCCATGCTGGAGACCATCGGCCGACTGGAGGACGATTTCCAAGTCGAGCGTACAGAAGGGTATGGTCTCGACGAGGAGCTGGAGACAGGCACGGACCTTGCCAGTCCGTGTGTCAGGCTCACCCCCAGGGAGGCGGATGCTGCACCCATAGCTGTCGCGTTTTCGGCATTTCCCGGTCTTCATGTCCGGTTTGGCCGGTGGCACACCGAGCTTTTTCCTGTCTGCGGATGCGACGCGGGCAGAAGACCAGATCGAACGGCTGAACGAGATGATCGACGACGTGACCGCCGGGAGATTCCGCGAGGCGATCCGACGTCCCTTGATACCTCTCATAGGGCGTGGTTGGAAGGAGGCGGAGTTCTGGTCACCGGTCGGGGGCTCCTCACGTAGGTCTCGTCTCGACGGTCCCAGCGCGCTCCGGATGTCCGGCGGACACCGTCGACTGGACTTGGACTGGAAGCCGTGGCCCCGATGGACCGCTAGCTAGAACGAAAGTCGACGATAGTGATCTGGGCTTTAGGGATTCCGCCCCAGTCGTCGATACCGACCCGGTAGAGCATATCCACGCGGCCGCGGGCCGACTCCACCATATCGCCGCGTCCGAAGGCGATAGCGTCCCATATCCCATCCCCGCTCGACACGCGAAGCTTGAGATGTCCCTTGCCGCGGCCGACAACTCTCGAGTCGACAATCCGCACGCCGCGGCCCAGGAAGAGAGGGGCGGGATTGTCCTTGCCGAAGGGGGCCAGCGCCTGGACGAACCGGAAGTTCCGGTGCTCCAGGACGACGTCCGGCTGCGCCTCTGCGTCCGCATCCACCGGAGGGGCGGGTTCCGGGCGGGCTAGACGCTCCCCGGCGATCGACTGCAGACGGCGCTGCAGGCTGTAGAGGTCGGCGGTCCTGACCGTGAAGCCGGCGGCCTGGTGGTGTCCACCGAACCGGAGCAGGAGGTCGGCGGTCTGGCGGAGGGCTCCCACCATGTCGAAGCCGTCGACACTCCTCGCGCTGGCTCTGCTCGTGTCCGTACCAAAGCAGAGGGCGACGGCCGGACGTTGGAGGCGGTCGGCCAGCCTCCCGGCGATCAGTCCCAGCACGCCCGGCGGCCAAGTCTGACTGCCGACGAACAGCAGGGGCGGGAGACCACCGGAACGGGAGAGGGCGTCGACCTGCTTCAAAGCCTCGTCCAGGCACCGGTCGGTCAGCGCGCGGCGCTCCCTGTTCATCGAGTCGAGCTCCGCGGCCAGCCGCGCCGCGGAGCCGGGATCGACTGCAGTCAGCAGGTCGAGGCTGAGGCCGGCGTGGTCGAGCCTGCCGGCGGCGTTCAGCCGCGGTATCAGCCTGAAGCCGAGCGTCTCGGTGTCGAGGGTTCCCCGATCGACCCGGGCGCTCGCCATCAGCGCGCTCAGGCCCACGCCCGGGGCCCGGTTCAGCCGGTCCAGGCCGTGCTTGACGAGGAACCGGTTCTCCCCGGTCAGAGGACCGATGTCGGCGACCGTGCCCAGGGCTGCGAGTCCCATCAGGTGGTCGGGGCGCGGGCGGCCCATTCGCTCGAACAGCGCCTCGGCCAGCTTGAATGCGGTGCCGGCGCCGGTGAGGTGAGGGTAGGGGTAGGCGGAGTCGCGCCGCGTATGGCTTATCAGCGCGCATGCCGGCGGCAGGTCGCCGTCGAGGATGTGGTGATCGGTGACGATGGTGTCGATGCCCATCCGGGCCGCGTCCCGGATCTCGTCAGCTGAACCGCCGCCGCAGTCGACCGTCACGATCAGCGACGCCCCGCGCCCTCTAAGGTAGTCGACGCCCTTCCCATTGAGCCCATGCCCCTCCTCGACGCGGTCGGGAAGATAGGAGACGACGGGCAATCCAAGCTCCTCCAGGCCGACGGATAGGAGTGCCGTGCCGGTGACGCCATCGGCGTCGAAGTCGCCGAATATTCCGACGCGCTCGTCCGCGCGGGCCGCGGCAAGGAGCCTGTCGACGCCGCGCTCCATGTCGGGAAGGAGCATCGGATCGTGTCGGAGACGGTCGTCGACGGCAAGGAAGGCGTCGATCTCCGGCCGGAAGCGGAGTCCCCGGTTGAAGAGCAGCTGCGCCTGGAGCGGAGGCAGACCGACCCTTTCGGCGAATCCCGCCGGAGGGGAGGGCAGGGGGAGCCACTGTGAAGCCATGGGACGGAGATTCACCCTCCATCTCGGTCCTCTCCGGCGGCGGGAGAGGAGGGAGAGAGTCTCGACTGAGACGGCGCTACTCGAAGGCCTGGAAGAGGAGTGAGGCGTTGTGTCCGCCGAAGCCGAACGAGTTGCTCAGCGCGGTCCTGACGGGGCCGCGCCTCGACTCGTTCGGGGTGTAGTCGAGATCGCAATCGGGGTCCGGAAACTCGAGATTGATCGTTGGGGTGATGACGGAGTCTGCAATGGACAGCGCACATACGGCGGCTTCGACGGCCCCGCTCGCGCCCAGCAGGTGCCCCGTCATCGACTTGGTGGAGCTGATCGGGATCGTATATGCCTCCTCGCCGAAGACCGACTTGATAGCCATCGTCTCGAATCTGTCGTTGAGCGGGGTCGAGGTGCCGTGCGCATTGATGTATGCGATCTCGTGCGGCTGGATGGCGGCCTGTTCCAGGGCGCGCCTCATGGCGCGGGCGCCGCCCTCGCCTTCAGGAGCGGGCTGGGTGATGTGGTGGGCGTCGGCGGTGGAGCCGTACCCGGACATCTCGGCGATGGGCTCGACGCCTCTGCGCTCGGCGCTCTCGAGGCTCTCCATGATCAGGACGGCGGACCCCTCTCCGAGGACGAAGCCGTCCCTTTCGGCGTCGAACGGGCGTGACGCCCGCTGGGGCTCGTCGTTGCGCTTGGACAGCGCCTGGCACGCGTTGAATCCAGCGACCCCGATGGGGCATATCGCGGCCTCCGCGCCTCCGGCGAGAACGACGTCGACCTCGTCCCTGCGAATGGCTTCGAAGGCCTGTCCGATGGTGTCGGCCGCGCTCGAGCAGGCCGACACGGTGGAGTAGTTGGGCCCTTTGGCGCCGACCAGCATCGACACCTGGCCCGACGCCATGTCGGGAAGCATCATGGGAACGAGGAAGGGGCTTACGCGGGAGGGCCCCCGGTTCAGGAGTACCTCCTGCTGCTTGGAGAGGGTGATTATGCCGCCGATGCCGGATGCGATCATCACCGAGGTGCGCTCGGCGCTCTCTGCGTCAACCTGGAGCTCCGCATGCTGCATCGCCTCCAGCGTGGCCGCGGCGGCCATCTGGACGAACCTGTCCATACGCCGCGCCTCCTTGCGCCCTACATACGATTCAGGATCGAAACCGGTCGCCTCGGCGGCGATGGTGGTCTGGAAGCCCTCGGCGTCGAAGGACTGTATACGGTCGATGCCCGACCGGCCGGCCCGAAGATTCTCCCAGGTGGCTACCCTGTCGAGCCCTACCGGACTGACCATGCCGATGCCAGTTATGACGACACGGCTCCGCATATGCTGGAGTGCCTCCCGGCAGTGTAGCCCGTGTGAAAGATGGTGCATTATATCAAGTGGAGGTTGAAAGATTACAGTGCGGGATGGGCCATGACCGTTCAGACTCCGTAGGATATGGGGACAGCCGGCGGGGCGTAGACGAGTTGACCGTGCCGAAGCTGCACACCTACAATACCGCCAGCAGCCTTCCATAGCCGCCCGAGCCATTCCCCTTCATCCGGTGCCCTCCATCAAGCGAGCCGTTCCGTTGCCTACAGCCGCCGCGTCCGGCGGCGGGCCAACCGTGGCGATCGACACCCACGGATGCAAGTTGAACCAGGCGGACTCGATGCGTCTCTTCCGCCAGTTTCAGGCGGCCGGATACCGCCCGGCGTCCGACGGCGAGCCCATCGACGTCTACGTGCTCAACTCCTGCACTGTGACGCACGTCGCCGACTCGAAGGCCCGCCAGGCGATCAGGTCGCTCCGCCGAAGACATCCGGACGCGACGGTGGTTGCGACGGGATGCTACGCGGAACGTTCGCCCGGGGAGCTTCGCCGTATGGCGGAGGTCGACCTCGTCATCGGGAACTCAGAGAAGGAGGCTATCGTCGCCCGGGTGATGGCGTACCGGGACGAGGTCCCCGCGGTGTGCGCGGTGGGTGACGACCCGGCGACGCAGCTCCCGCGAATCGGCCGCACCCGCGCGATGGTGAGAATCCAGCGGGGCTGCGACCAGGTGTGCGCCTACTGCATAGTGCCGAAGGTGCGGGGCCGCGAGCGGAGCGTCCCTCCCGACGAGATCGTGGCCGAGATCGACGGTTACGCGACGCTGGGATACCGGGAGGCTGTGCTGACAGGCACGCAGCTTGGCTCCTACGGATTCGACATCCCGGGGATGAGCCTAACGCGACTGCTGGAACGGGTGCTCTCGGAGACGCAGATCGCCAGGATCAGGGTCTCATCCCTACAGCCGCAGGACATCGACGCGGAGCTGCTGTCGCTGTGGGTGGACGCGCGGATGTGTCCCCATCTCCACATGCCTCTCCAGAGCGGCAGTGACCGGATACTGCAGAGGATGAGACGGCGTTACGATTCCGAGCTCTACGCTGCTACCGTGGGGCGGATTCGCGAAGCGGTCGCCGACGTGTCGATCACGGCTGACGTGCTGGTGGGATTCCCGGGCGAGAGCCCATCCGACTTCGGGGATACCTACGCCCTATGCGAACGGATGGAGTTCGCGGGAATCCACGTCTTCCCCTACTCGTCCAGACCGGGAACCAGCGCGGCCCATTTCTCAGAACAGGTTGCGCCCGAGGCCAAGGCGGAACGGGTGCGCGCTCTTATAGAGCTGGCAAAGGCCCACGAAGAACGGTTCAGGGAGCGGTTCCTCGGTCAGACCCGCCCGGTACTGTGGGAGGAGGCACGCGGAACCGGTGCATCGAGCACGTGGACCGGCCTCACGGATAACTACATACGTGTTCAGGCACAGAGCTCGGAGCCTCTCGCCAACTCGATACGGCCAGCCCGTCTCCTGTCGTCCGACGGAGGCGCGGTGCTCGCCGAGGTCATGCCGACCTGAGCTAGACCGCGACCGGGCGCAGCTGCGTGGCGCCGTTGCGTCCCTGGACGTACCCCGCCTGGTGTTCGAAGCCATGGCCGAAGACCATCAGCCAGCCGCCATCGATGGCCATCTCCAAGACGTCCTTCTTCTGGGACAGGGTGTCGTTGGGACTCTCGTCGATCGCCGAGATGTAGGGCAGGGGGAGGTGGTAGGGAGTTGGTATCAGGTCGCCGACATATGCGACCTTCTCACTGCCGCGCTCGACCAGGACCATCTGGTGACCCTTTGCCGGTCCATCGGCGACCTTCAGCCTGACCCCCGGGATGATCTCGTCGTCGCCGTCCAGGAGAGTCATCAATCCCTTCTCCATAAGAGGCACGAAGTCGTCGCTGTAGAAGGCGTCCTGGTAGCGCTCATTGGGGGCGTTGGCCTCCTCCCAGCACTCACGCTGTACGAGATAGGTCGCCTTCGGGAAGGTGGGGACCGCGTTTCCGGTCCTGTCGAGCTTTGTCGCGCCGCCGCAGTGGTTGAAGCGCAGGCTGGTAAGCACCACCGTATCGATGTCCCTCGCGGTGAGGCCCAGCGCGCGCAGCCCCTTCAACAGCTTGTTGCCGTTGAGGCTGTACACCTCCTTGAAGCGATCGGGGCGCTTCGCCCCGGCGCCGGTATCCACCAGAATATTGGCCGAGGCGGTCTTGATCACGAGGCAGTTCAGGCCGAGACGTACGCGGTTTCTCCTGTCCGGCTTGACGTACTGCTCCCATCGAGACTTGGGGATCTGACCGAACACGCTGCCGCCGTCGAGAAGATAGGTGCCATCACTTACCACGTGGATTGAAGACGTGCCTAGATCCAAGGTAGGACTCCTTACGCATGGAGCAGCGTTTCCCGGACGAGAGGCGTCGTGAGGCTCGAACCGCGCCTACAGCAAGCGCATCCAATCCGTGGAGTACTCCGCAGAATGAACAGGCTGACCGGGGCAGGGAAGCGCCGCTTCGCCGGGTCCACTTGTCAAGGCGCACAGGCCCTAACAAGCTGTCAAACCCGGGGACCCGCTATGCTGTTTCGGGGTCCTCCGGGGGGCCTCCCTCCCGCGGGGGGCCTCCCTCCCGCTCAGGCCTACCCAGAACCTTATGCCGAATTCGTCCGTTTGTCAAGATGTTTTGCCCACTTATTTCGACCAAATCAGACGAATGATGCAACATGAAGCAAGTTTTATGAACTAAAGTTACCAGAACAGGCGTATCGTTAGACATGATCAGTATCCACGCAGGAACGGCTGGAACGACTCCAAGAGAGCCCTCGCTTGAGGGATGCAGGAATCATCAAACCCGAACCTTAACATTCGACGAAAGCGTTGTCGGCGGGGCGGGCCTGCCGATGGGCTCGCCGCGAGCGGATTTCGAGGGTCGGCGTGGCGCCCGCTAGCCTCTCAGCTCATCGACGGCCGACTCGAACGCCTCGACTGTCTCCTCGACATCCCGTTGAGTGTGGGAGGTAGACAGGTAGAACTTGGAGTCGCCCTTGAAGATACCTCTCTCCAGCAGCAGGTTGTTGAAGCGGCGAAGCATCTCCTTGTCGGCCAACAGTGTAGAGCGGTGGTCCTGGATCTCGCCGTCCGTGAAGAAGACCTCGAACAGGGGAGCCTCGCCCGCGACGACAGCCGGAATCTCGGCCTCATTCAGCAGCCGCTGGAGCGCGTCCTTGAGCTGTTGCCCCGTGGCGAAGAGCTTTTCGTACGTCCCCGGCTCTCTGAGTATCTCCAGTGTGGCGAGGCCGGCGGCGGAGGCCACGGGGTTTCCACTCAACGTTCCGATCTGCAGAACGAATCCATCACCGGGGGAGGAGGCGTCGAAACCTGACATGATCTCCTCGCGCCCGGCAACCGCCGTGAGGGGGAAGCCGCCGCCGACGGCCTTTCCAAGCGCGCAAAGGTCTGGGGTCACGCCGTAGTACTCCTGCGCTCCGCCGTAGCTGAACCGAAATCCGGTCACGACCTCGTCGAATATCAGCGGGACCTCGTACTCTTTGGTAAGCTCCCTAAGGCCCTCCAAGAACCCAGGCAGAGGGGTAAGGAGGCGCTGGAAGGGCTCGACAATCACGCCCCCGATCTCGTCGTGATACCGCTCGACGATCGCCGATGTCGTTTCGATGTCGTTGAACGGTGCGATTAGCATCTCTCCGGCCACCGAGGCAGGGATGCCGGCCGAATCGGGCACGGCCGCAGGGAAGTTGGGCGGATCGGACGGTCCCATGCTCATCAGCGCATAGTCGTTCATCCCGTGGAAGCCGCCCTCGAACTTCAGTATCTTGTCCCGCCCGCGGAACGCGCGGGCGGCGCGCATCGCGTAGAGCGTCGCCTCCGTCCCGCTGGAGCTGAACCGGACGGTGTCCGCGCATGGCACCGCCCTCACGATCTCCTCCGCGAGCAGGATGGCGCTCTCGTTGCCCGCAAAGAAGGTCGAGCCATGCTCCACCTGCTCCTGGACCGCAGCCACGACCCGGGGATGCGCGTGCCCAACCATCATCGGACCGGAACCGAGCAGGTAGTCGATATATTCGTTGCCGCTGACGTCCCGCACCCTGGAGCCGCTGCCCTCCTTGATGACGAGGTCGACCGTCAGATTGCCGAGGCTTCCGCCCGGCATGACCCGATGAGCTCTTTCTATCAGTGCGCACTCTTCATTGCTCCGTCTTCTGGTAGCCAAAATCGACCCCTCCGCGAACGCCTGTCTATGCCTGTGGTGACGGTTGGCGCGGCGATTATAGCAGAGCTATGAACCGTGGCGAAAGGCGACGCCGCTACCCTATAATGGGCCGCGTGACAAAGAGGTGACGGCGTAGGAGGAGTCGTGGATATCAAAGTTGCAGCCGGAGACATCGCCACGCAGGACATCGGCGCGGTCGTGGTAAATCTGTTCAAGGGCGTACGCTCGCCAGGCGGCGCAACGGGCGCCGTCGACCGCGCTCTCGGCGGAGCCATCTCCCAACTGATCGACGACGGCGAGATTACCGGTAAGTCGGGGGAGACCACCCTCATCCACACCCTAGGGCGGATTCCTCCCGCAAGGGTCCTGGTCGCCGGGTTAGGCGATCGGGACGACTTCAGCCTCGACGTCGTCCGCAGAGTGACGGCCGAGAGCTGCCGACGGCTCCGCGGGATCGGAGTCCAACGGTTGGCGACGATCGTGCACGGCGCAGGCGTCGGCGGTCTCGACGCACGCTCCTCGGGACAGGCGACCGCAGAAGGCGCCGCCCTCGGCCTCTACCGATTCGATAAGTACAAGTCCTCCGAGGAGGACGGCGGGAGGATAGAAAAGCTGACGATCGTGGAGTTCGATGGGTCGAAGGCGAAAGAGATCGAGCAGGGCGTCGCCGACGGCGTCGTCGTTGCAGACTCGGTGAACTTATGCCGCGATATGGTCAACGAGCCCGCCAACTTCATGACCCCGACCCGTATGGCCGAGGCGGCCCTGGAGGTCGCACGAGGGACGGACATCGAGTTGGACGTGCTGGAAAGGGACGACATTCGGGAGCGCGGGATGGGCGCCCTCACCGGCGTGTCGCAGGGAAGCGACGAGCCACCGAAGCTGATCGTCATGCGCTATCGGGGAAGTCCCGACGACAGGCGCATCCTTGGACTGCTCGGCAAGGGGATAACCTTCGACAGCGGTGGTATAAGCATCAAGCCCGCGAACAACATGGGAGCCATGAAGGGCGACATGGCCGGCGGCGCATCGGTAATCGCCGCGATGAAGGCGATCGGCAGATTCCGGCCGAAGATCAACGTGATGGCGATCGTCCCGGCCACCGAGAACATGCCCTCAGGACACGCCCAACGTCCCGGCGACGTCGTACGCACGCTGAGCGGAAAGACGATCGAGATCGACAATACGGACGCCGAGGGCCGGCTCGTCTTAGCAGACGCCACGGCCTACGCCAGCTCCATCGGAGTGACCCACATAGTCGACGTCGCCACGCTTACGGGAGCCGTGAGGGTCGCTCTGGGCAGCGTATGCACCGGCGCCTTCGGCAACGACCAGGAGTTCACAGACAGCGTGGTGTCGGCAGGGGAGAGTGTGGGTGAGCGAATCTGGCAGATGCCAACCTACGACGACTACAGGGAGCAGTATAAGAGCGACGTCGCCGACATCAAGAACACAGGCGGCAGCCCGGCCGGCTCCATCACAGGCGCGATGATCATAGGCGAGTTCGTAGGAGACGCCGCATGGGTGCACCTGGACATCGCCGCCACCTCAATGTCGGACCTTGACAAGGGTTACAACGTCAAAGGGGCTACCGGAGTGCCCGTGCGGACACTGATCGAGCTGGCCCGGGCGATGGCCGAACACACACCCTAAGTCCCTTCACTCCACCCTCCGTTTGATTCGAACGGTGGCTTGTGATACGATGCGGACACCTTAGAATGGAGGTTCATGACGTGACCACTGCGCGGTGGACCTTCGTCACCAACCACGGACTCGTCCTCAGCTATATTTCCCACAACCCCCGCAGCACTGCGCGCGTGATCGCGAACCACATCGGAGTTACCGAGCGGACCACCCACAAGATAATCTCGGACCTGGAGGCCGCCGGGTACGTCGAACGCAGGAAGAACGGACGCCGGAACGTATACCGCGTCGATCCGAGCCTGCCGCTCCGCCACCACACCAAGCAGGACATCGCGGTCGAGGACCTGCTGGACGCGCTCCACACCGACTCGGTCTCTTCACTCCCGGGCGAAACAGACGAATAGCTTAGGCCACTTACTTTCTACCGCACGGTCCGCACGTGCGGATAGCCAGCTATCTTGTCGTCGGAAGTCACCAACGAGCAGTGGTGCACTCTGGCAGTGGCGACGATAATCTGATCGGCAGGGTCCCGGTGAAAGCCGCCTGGCAGGCTGGTTGATTCTATGGCGACCTCCGGCGTCAATCCCAACAGCGAGATGCCGGGATACCTAAGCGCCGCCTGGAACCACTCCGATAGTCCGACAGGCAGGGCCAGTCGGCTGTACTCGGAGAGCTTGGCCACCTCCCAACAGGAGATCGCGCTGATTCCGATCCGGTCGTCTTCATTGCGCGCGATCTCCTGCCGCTGGGTCTCGCTTAGTCGATCGGGATCGATCGTCCACCACACCCAGATGTGGGTGTCGAGCACGATCATCCCACGGCCTCCCACTCGTCCTCCGCGACCGGGTCGAATGGCCGATCGTACCGGTAAGGTTCGCCCCGCAGGGGGTAGGGGTCATCCTTCGGCGGCACCCGCTTGACCGCCCATTTCGGCTCGGATTCCAGTGTGAAATGCCGTCCGTGTTCCAGGAAATAGATCCGCGGGCTCGCGCCGCCGACGTCGACCACCCGGTACAATGAGATGTCTCCGTTCATTAGCGCGTCGTGCGACATCTGATTGGACACCTCCAGCTCGGACCACGCTATGGTGGGCTCTTCGGTCCCTTTCACTTCGATCCTCTCTGTCTCTCCGTCCAGCGAGACCCTGAGGTCCGCGCCGTCCCTGTCTTCCTCGATTATTGCTTGTCCCCCATGCTTGTTATGGAGGTGCTTTTGCACGATATACAGCGCCTTGTCCTCCGCAATGCGGCCCGCCAAAGTCTGACGCTCCTCCAGGGTGAGAGCGACCGGAATTGATGGATACAGGCCAAGGGAGCCCGGCACTGCGTCAGCTTCCGGAGTGAGTCGTTCAGGACGACCGGTCCCCGACATGGGAGCTTTGTCTTGATGATCGTTCTCCCGTCTCTTCTGCGATCTGAGCTCTTCGGCCCGCTCATTGGCTCGCTTTCTCTCTGCTTCCTGGGTCGGCACATCATCCTCGGGGTCTGCGACCAACCGGAACTGCCCACGTCCTACCCGCCACGCCTTGGAGGCTTCTCCTCCATTGACGAAATATCCTATCTTGTCACCGTCTATTGAAATACTATAGTTGTATGGGTCAGTTCGGACAGTTCCTGGAGAGTATGGCCCTTCGGGTTGCTCCAGGAACTCACTGAGTTGTGCGGCTTTCCACACACGGGGAATCAGACCCCGCTCACGTAGATTGTAGACATGCTCCCAAAAAGTCTCTGGCATTCGGCTCTCCTTGCACATAGTGCATTAAATTACTGTGCTATATTAGTGTAGTTTACTCATGCGACTTTGTCAAGCGGGGGCATCCTCAGAACTTAAATGACGCTGGGACGCACGCTGTGTTTGACCGGTTGTCGGGCCGGTGCTAGAATTTTTCGGCGCTGCGGTGAGCGTGGCCAAGTGGTTAAGGCGCCAGGTTGTGGCCCTGGAGATCGAGGGTTCGAATCCCTTCGCTCACCCCACTCGTATCGTATACGCGCGCAGGGCCCCAAGCCGCAGCAATGGCGCGCGCCCGTAGCTCAGCGGACAGAGCGTCGGTCTTCGGAACCGAGGGTCGCGGGTTCGAATCCTGCCGGGCGCGTTTTTCCCTTCAGAAGGCGCCCTTTGGCTCCGATCCCAGGAAGAACTGGCCGGCTGAGTCGTAGTGCACCAGACGGCCTTGGCTCTGCTGGGTGATCGCGTGCACGTCCTGGAAGCGCCGCTGGATCGGGTTGTCCGCGAATATGGCGTCGGAACCGCAGAGCGTGTAGGCGATATCGACCACGCCGGCCGCCATGTGGATCGCGTGTGTGGCGGCCAACCTCAGTCGCACCCGGTCCTCGATCGTCAGAGAGCGGGTACTGCGGGCGCTCTCCCATACCGCCGACACGGCTTCCATCAGGAAGGCCCTCGCCGATCTATAGACCGCCTCCGCCCGACCTATCTCTCTCTGAGTGATCGGGCTGTCGGCGAGCAGGCCCAGGTCTGTCCTCTTGACCGACGCAAGCTCGATCGCCGCATCGAGGCCCGACCGGGCGACGCCCAGTGCAACCGTCGCGAATCCAGCCGCGAAGAGGAGCGACATCGGTATCACGTAGAGCGGCCCCTCTTCATGGGGAGTCTCGGGCACGAACGTCCTGGCCGCCGGCACGAACAGGTCCTCCACGCGGAAGCTGAAGCTGCCCGTGCCTCGAAGTCCACCCACCTCCCACACGTCTACCGGGACCGCCTCGTGCTTGGGCAGCAGCATCGTCCGGACCTCTCTGCCGTCGCGGTCGTCTTCAGGTCGACGGACCGGCGTCGCAGCGGCAAGCCACGTCGCGTGACGGAAGCCGCTGCTGAAGTTCCAGCGTCCCGTCAAACGGTAGCCGTTGCCCTCCGGTACCGCCTCCGCGAAGGCGGGAGGACCGTTCGTGACCACGGCCCTCGGGTTGCCCCATATCTCCCGCGCCGTCTCCACCGGCATCGAGGCGGAGACCGTGGCGTAGACGTTGTTCTGGTTGATGCACCATCCTGTGCTGCCGTCTGCCTCGGCGAAGGTCTGAACGATCGAGAGGTACTCGATCCAGTCGATCTCGCCGCCGCCCAGGGAGCGGGGTACTAGCAGCCGGAAGAGACCCCGGTCGGCAATGACCGCCGCGACCTCCGGCGTGAGGCGGCGGTCGCGGTCGTTGATGTCGGCGGCCTCGGCAACGCGGGGCGCAAGCCCACGCACGGCGGCGAGAAACCGACCGCGGCCATCCGCTCCGTCTTCATCTGCCCGGCTCATGTTCGGAAGCGGACGCGCTGGGGCCGGACGCTTATGATCGTCCTGTTCTCGGTCTTCAGCTGGGCCAGATATGCCTCCACCCTGTCTGGCTCCATGTAGCGCTCCAAGATCTCCCGGGTCGCGGGCCAGATCGAATCGCCTTCCATGACGTCGGCGGCTCCCCAGATAGTCACGTAATCTCTGGCCTGCGGTTCGGAGCACACAGTAAGCGCGATCCGACTGTCTCTTGCCAGATTACGAGACTTTACCGTCTCCTTCCTGCTGCTTATGGCGATGCGGCCATCGGAGTAGCTGTACCAGACCGGGGCCAGGAGAGGTACGCCGTCCCGCCCTATCGTTGCCATGACGGCGATCCAGGGGCCTCCCAGGAAATCATCGAGCCTGTCCGTCTCTTCCTTCGACAACCCTCCAACCATGGTCTAGCCTCCTTGGTTCCAGCCGGGCTTCGGCCTCCAGTTCAGGACTCTCTGGGCCTTTTCGGTACTGATGACGCTGGCGTTCCCTTCGATCTCTCGCCGGATCTCCACGCGCGGCCCGAAGTTAAGGGCGATCAACTCCCTGGTGGACTCCACAAACCGGGTGGTGGGCTGGGCGATCAGGAACGCCTCGCACCCCTCGAAGCGCGCCTCCAGCGCCAGCACGTGGGCATCGGCGACGTCATCCGCGTCGGCGTATGCCCACATCACCAGAGTCAGAGGGGCTTCGGGCGTAGGTGCCGGCCACGGAAACCCGGCGACGACTTCGGGACGGGCGACGTTCGTGAATCGGAGGCAGGCCACCGTCGTCTTCGAGCGCCGAGCCACCATCGAGCCGATATTCTCTCCAACGAGCTTGGACAGCCCGTAGGACTCGAACGGCATCATCGGGTGCTCCTCGTCCAGAGGCAGATAGCGCGGCGTGAACGCCCGTGGATCGTGAGCCCATCCCATGCCGAAGGCGCTCGACGAGAAGACGACTCTTCCGATTCCTTGCTCCTCGGCGGTCGTCATCAGGTTGAACGTACTTCGGACGTTGTTGTCGAATATCTCGCCGGGAGCGGCGCTCCTCGGGCCCGGAATTGCCCCCATGTGAACGACCGCGTCGACGCCGTCGAACAGTCGCTTCACCTCCCGGATGTCGCAGAAATCGGCCTTGACGTATCTATGCCGGGGCCGATCCTGAGTCACGCGGTCCGTAGCACGCACGTCATAGCCCCTCTTCGTCAGACGATCTGCGACCAGTCTGCCCAACCTCCCAGCCGCGCCGGTGACCAGTATCACGGCGCCTCTCTCTCGCGTCTATCGATCATCACGCAGCGCCGCACAGTGACCTAGCCGGCAACGATAGAAGACGGCGCGCTGGCGCGGCCCGTGAACGCGGGCATCACCTCTTCGGCGAACTGCTGCATGTGCTCTAGGATCATCGACTCGGGCATGCCCATCGGGTGGCTGACGTTGATTCGCTCCAGTCCCGGATACCGCTCCTCCAGCTCCATGATCCGCTCTATCATCATCTCGGCAGGCCCGCACAGGTATCCGCCCGCCTCGATGGCGCCGGAGACCTTAGGCAGGTCCGCGTGGGGCGCCCGTCCGGGATCCGACATGACCTCGATCTGCTCGTCGGAGAGAGCGCGGATCAGCCTCAGCGGGCCGAACATCTTCAGGTTCTCCTCAAAGTACTTGGCCGCCTCCCGGCCTGCCGCCTCTACCGTGTCTCCCATGTGGAAGTGGTAGCCGATCACCAGGTCCGATCCCAGCTGGTGGTCGGTGCGTCCTGCTCGCGTGAGAGCGTCCCGATATGCCTCGACCACCCTCGCCATGGCTCCTCCCTCCGCCACACCGCCGCCGATGTGCCCCCGTATGCCGTACCTCGCCATGAAGTCCAGAGCCCTCCGGCTGCCGCTCTGAATCGGCTGCCAGCACTCCACCGGCCTCTTCAGGGGACGCGGCACCAGCGTGATCTCAGTGAGCGGTCTGTCGCGGTAGGGCACGTCCGGGGGCAGGTCGTAGTACTCGCCGTGGTGAGAGAATGACCGTTCGTTGAATGCCTTGAAGATGATCTCCGCCTGCTCCTCGAACAGCGTCCGGTTGGCATCCTGGTCGAGCAGGGGAGCGCCGAACGTCTCCACCTCGCGGGTGTGGTAGCCTCGTCCGATGCCGAACACCATGCGCCCTCCGGTAAGATAGTCGACCATCGCGAAGTCTTCCGCGAGCCGGAGGGGGTGCCACATCGGCAGGATGTTGAACCCGGAGCCGAACTTGAGTCTCTCGGTCACGTGGGCGAGGTGGAGACCCATCATCAGGGTGTTGGGGATGCACTCGTACCCCTCCGGCTGAAAATGGTGCTCGGCCATCCACAGCGTATCGTAGCCCGTCCGGTCCATGAGCTTGGCTATCGCCACGGTCTTGTCCATGGCCGTCGCCAGATGCTCGTCAGGGAAGGAGCGGTCCATCACCGCTTCGCCGTCGTAGCCCACGTCCGTCATGTCGACGTGGCCGGCGAACATGCTGTCGAACTTGGTAATCATCGGGCCCCTTTCATGGTCCGCGGTACCGCCCGATTCTAAGGGTTGGACGGGGTGAGCCGCAAGAATCCGGTGACTCCCCCGGAACCGCCACGAGGCGCTAATATGTCTCAAGACCCAGGTCTAAGCGATAGGAGATGCGTCCATGTCTCAACGGAAGAAGATTGCCGTCGTCGTCACCGCCATGTTTCCCTCGTCATTGGGCTCCCACGGGGACCTGATCGTGTCGAAATTCGCCAGAGGCTTCCCTACGTCGGCCGGCACGCAGGCGCCCAAGGTCGATATCGTGTCGATGTACGTGGACCAGCCCCACTGGACGGACATGGCCGAGCAGCTGGCCGATGAGCACGGCATCGTCATCTACCCGACGATACGCGCGGCGCTGACCCTGACGCCGCAGGGCAGGCCTGGGCACTGGACGCCTGAAGACGACGAGCGGCCCGGCGACCTCGCGATCGACGGAGTTCTCATCGTGGCGGAGCACGGCGACTATGCGGGAAACGAGCAGGGCAGGCATCTCTATCCGCGGCGGTACTTCTTCGAGCAGGTGTGCGGCGTCTTCGCCATGTCGGGGCGCTCCGTACCCGTATTCAGCGACAAGCATCTGGCCTACCGATGGGACGACGCGCTGTGGATGTACCGGCGCGCGCAGGAGCTGGGCGTGCCGTTCATGGCAGGCTCCTCTCTGCCCGTGGGATACCGGGAGCCGGAGCTGGAGCACGACCTCGACACGCCGATCGAGGAGGCCGTCTCCGTCGGCTTCATCCACCCCTTCCTCTTCGGGCTGGACTCCTACGGCTTCCACGGCCTGGAGGCGCTCCAGTGCATGGTCGAGCGACGGACGGGTGGCGAGACAGGCATCGCGGCGGTCCAGTGCCTTGAGGGTGACGCCGTCTGGCGGGCCGCAAGTGATGGGCGCTGGTCTAGAGATCTGGCGGAGGCCGCCGAGACGTTTATTGCAGAGAAAAAGACCGGCGCCATGGAGGACAACTGCCAAAATCCAGTCGTCTTTCTACTGGAGTACGCCGACGGGCTGCGCGCTGCCACCCTCATGCTGCCCGGACATCTGGAGGGCTTCGGCTACGCCGCGCGGGTCGACGGCCGGATCGAGGCCACCGCCTTCAATCTGATCGCCGGACTCGACGGCCCATTCAGCTACCAGGGGCTGAACGTCCAGGAGATGTTCGTCACCGGGCGGCCCCAGTACCCGGTCGAGCGCACCCTACTGGTCAGCGGCGCCCTCGATGCCCTCATGGAGTCGCGGCACCGGGGCCACGTCCGTATCGAGACGCCGCACCTGGACGTGTCTTACCGCTCCTACGAGACCCCCCCGATCCGTCCCATCATCTAGCGTGCGCTCTCGCTGCGCCCAGCGCGTCGTAGCAGACCCTCGCCAGCCGGCCGATCAGTGTCGACGCGGCGTAGGTGTAGGGTAGGCCGTCGTCCAGCTCAGGGGTGTCGCTGTCCGTGTAGACGGTCAGGATGAACAGAGGCTCGCCCTCCCGGTAGATGATCCCCGCGTCGTTGCAGTCTCTGGCGCCGGTCCCCGTCTTGTGCGCCACCTTCGTACCCTCCGGCAGCATCGACGGCAGCCGCCCTCTCAGCTTCTGCCAGCTCAGTATATCTATGGCGAGCCGGCACAGGTCCGGTGTCATCCCCAGCCGCGACGCCATGTCCGCGTTCGACGCTCCCCTCGCGATTAGCTCCAGCAGCAGCCCCACGTCGGCGGCTGTCGTCGTGTTCATGGAGTCGACCGGATGGTTTCGGGGGAGACCGTTGGGCGGTATGCCGTGTCTGTGGGTCGTGCCCCCCATGCCTATGGCGCGGCACAGGGAGTTGATCTCTCCGAGGCCGACCAGATCGACGACCGTTCCCGTACAGGTGTTGTCGCTGACGATGATCATCATCACGAGGGCGTCGCGGAGCCGGATGGTGAAACCGGGGCGCAGATGCTGGAAGCAGCCGGAGGTGTTGTTCTGATACTTGGCCTGGATGACGACGGGCTGATCTATGGCCAGCCGCCGATCGTTGACGGCCTTGAGGGCCGCCGCCAGGATGGCGATCTTTCGCGTGCTGGACGAGGTGGTCACCTCGTCGCCCCGACGGTGCGCCGAATCTCCCGTGACGAGGTCCTTTAGGTACCAGCGCGTACGGAACGGCTGATCGTCGCAGAGCCGGTTCAACCGGGCGCCCAACTCCGATATAGAGTCTTGCCGCGGCTCGTGGTATGTGCTGACCATATCGGTCCTCCTCTAACTCATCCGGCCCGCTCCGACGCGACGGCGTCGGCGAGCCGTCTCACTCCCTCGACCAGCCTCTCCTTCTCGTAGAAGGTGTAGGTGAGCCGGAGATAGCTGGCGAATCGTCCCGACCCGGAAAAAGCGTTGCCGGGCCTATACCAGACGCCGGCCTCTTCGGCGGCCGGCAGCAGCCCGGCGGCGTCGAGCCTCTCCGGCAAGCGCAGCCAGAAGTAGTACCCTCCGGAGGGCTCGACGTAGGTCGCCAACCCGCCTAGGTGTTCACGAATCGCGGAGGACATCGCAGCCGCCCGGTCGGCATACACCTCCCTGAACTCGACGACGTTCCGCTCCAGCAGACCCAGCTCTATCACCTCTCTGACCAGCGCGGAAGCAAAGTGATTGAGGCCGCCGCCGCTGAACGACAGCGCCGCGTCGGCAAACCGCGCGACGAGGCTGGGAGCCGCCTGTATCCACCCAACTCGCAGCCCCGGCGACAGTATCTTCGAGAAGGAGCCGAAGGAGATCGTCCTGCCGTCCTCCTCGTCGTCGAACGCGACGACGGGGCGGACGGGGGCGTCCCCGAAATGCAGGAGCTGGTACACCTCGTCGGCCAGCACGAGGAACTCGTACCGGTGGGCTAGGTCGACCAGCCGTCGGCGGCGCTCTTCGGGAAGCACCGAGCCGGTCGGATTGTGGTAGGAGGGTATCGTGTAGACGAGCCTCGGACGGACCAGGCCCGACTCGAGCATCTCCTCCAGCGCATCCACGTCCAGACCGTCCTCATCGGTGGGAATGCCCCTGACGTCGAGACGGTGCGCCCTGAGTATGCCCTCCACAACGAAATAGGTCGGCTCCTCGACCAGGACGGTGTCGCCGTCCCGCGCGAACAGCGTGCAGGCAAGGTCCAGACCCTGCGACGCCCCGGCAACAAGGAAGAGCCTCCGGGGGTCGACCCTCATCCCGTAGGAGGGCTGGCCTGACAGGAACCCCGCGAGCGCCTCCAGGAAGGGGCCGTAGCCCTGCGCCGCGCCATACTGGAACGGCTCGGTAGTGCCCCGCGTGAAGAGCCGGTCGGCCGCCTGTCTCATGGCGTCGACGGGTAGCAGCCTTGGCGAGGGATGTCCCCACCCGAGGTCGATCACACCCTCTTTGAAGTCAGCCAACAGGGCGGGAAGGGGCGTGGTCATGCCCAGGGCTGGAGTCCGCTGTTGCGCTCCATATAGACCAGCCGGTCCAGTCTGAGGCCCCTGACACTCCCGTCATCGTCTCGCACGAGGAGGACTCGGGCTGGCTCGGCCGCCCCGGTATAGAGCGCGAAGAGGGCGGGGTCGTCTCTGTCAGCGGGACGCATTCGCACGCCCTCTCTCGCCGGTCCCCTTCGCGACCTGAAGACGAGCCCCTCCTCGTCGGCGGTTATCTGCACTCTCCCCATGCTGGTCACAGGGCGGTAGTTGGTCAGATGGCCCGGCAGGACCTCATAGACGCCCGGAGCGCTCGCCGCTATCTCGGGCGCGGGCGGATCGGAGGAGTATGTGTACCCCGGAGCGTCCAGCGCCGCCTGCGCGATCCTCGACACGACCGGCTCCAGCAGCTCCGAGAAGAGGTTCATGTGGACCAGCAACGCCATATTCTCCGCTGGGACGACCATCAGGTAGGTGTTCCACCCCCCCGTGACTCCGCCCCCGTGGAAGAAGGTCCGCCGTCCGAACCTCGACTGGCGCTGAAAGGTGATCCCCAGGCTGCACAGCCGCTCGTCCGGGCACCACTGGGGAGAGACCATCAGGTCGAAGGTCTCCGGCTTCATGACGCCGCCTCCGCGCCTCAGCAGCGCGGAGGCGTACCGGGCCATGTCCGGTACTGTAGATTCGACCGCCCCGGCCGCCCTGGGTCTGACGTAGATGTGCCTGCCTCTTATGTTGTACCCGTCGACCGTCTCCTCCACTTCAGGGTCTTGGCCGATCAGCTCCAGCCTGTCAAGCTCCTCGATGCCCGGCGCGCGGTGGTATCCCGTCGTCAGGTCCGGATGGGGACGGTCGTAGCAGTCCGAGTCGGCCATTCCCAGGGGCTCGAAGAGCCGGAACTCCAGCACCCTCTCGATCGGGCTGCCCTCGATTCTGGCGATGATCTCGCCGAGCAGTCCGAAACCGTGGTTGGCGTAGCACCACTTGGTCCCGGGAGTCGCCTCGATGAGGATCCCGTCGAGGTAGGCCTCGGCGATCGGCGGCACGTCGGGCGGGTTGGACCACAGCGACCCGTACGGGGCGCTGAAGCTCGCCATAGTCGGCGCCTCGCCGATCCCGCCTGTGTGCGTGACGAGATGCCGGACGGCGAGGGTCTCGGCCGGGCCGTGGAGCGCGATGTCGGGCAGCAGGTCGACGACGCGGTCATCCAGCGAGAGACGCCCCTCGTCCACGAGCGCCATCGTGCACATGCCGACCATAGTCTTGGTGATCGAGCCGATCCGCTGTCTGAGGGCCGGGTCCTGGCGCCGCCCGCTCTCTATGTCGGCGTAGCCGAAGCCCTCGGCGAAGACCAGGTCGTCGCCGACGACGACGCCGACCGATACGCCCGGAAGATGGTGCTCCTCCACCAGGCGGGTCGTTACGGACCTGATCCTGTCGGCGTCGGCCTGCCGAAACGTCGTAGCCATTGGAGCTCCTCCTGTCGGATGCTGTGGGTTGGATGCATTCTAATACAGCCGGACCGACGAGGGTGGTCTACTCGAAGAGATTTTTCCGAAATCTGTCTCATTCTGTAGCATTGTGTCTTCTTTCGCAGCTAGACCGGTTGACAGTTCGGGACATCCATGGGACAGGTGTTGAACAGAGTTGAGACAGTGAAGTGACAGAGAAGTGACGGAAAATGACAGGTAGAGGACGGATAGCGGGCATGGATATGAGACGGCTGTTCGGGTGCGGCGGGTCTGGATGGCTGCAGATGGGGGGAACTTGCGGGGACCCCCATCTCAATCTTCCCCCCGCGGACGGGGGAAGACAGGGGAAGAGGGTAGAGCAAGGTGGCGCACCGCGACTCCGTCCCCATCTTCAGCCAGGTCCATCCTCAAGTCCGAGTTGCCGGCTGCCGCTGGACGGTGAGCGCCGCCGGTCGGTAGACTAGACCCGGCATATGAGCCAGTCTGGTGCCCGCACCTATAGTATCAGATCGGTGGTGGACGTAATGAGGGTCACGCCCTCCGGCGACCCGCTCGCCGCCGTTGTCGGCGTCGAGCGCACGGCCCGGGCCGAGGACGTCGAGTGCGACATCCTCGTCGTTGGCGGCGGCCTCGGCGGAGTGGCCGCCGCGTGGGCCGCTGCACGCCGCGGACGTAGCGTATGCCTGCTGGAGGAGACCGACTGGCTCGGCGGGCAGATCACCTCTCAGGGCGTCTCCGCGCTGGACGAGCATGAGCATATCGAACGGTTCGGAGGCACGCGAACCTACTACCGGCTGCGTGAGACCATCCGGGACGAGTACCGGCGGCTCATCCCAGAGGGCGACCGGCGCGAGCCTCTGAACCCGGGCAGCTGCTGGGTCACCCGCCTAGCCTTCGAGCCCCCGGCCGCTCTCCGCGCGCTGGACGCGCTCCTGGCGCCTGATATCGAGTCCGGCAGGCTCCGCATCTTCATGCGTACCAGGGCCGTCGAGACGGTGATCGACCAGGGCCGGGTCGTCTCCCTGAAGGCCGTGAACCTCGACGACGGAAGCGCCGTGCGCTTCGGCTTCGACTACGTGCTGGACGCCACCGAGCTTGGCGACCTCCTGCCGCTGACCGGCGCCGCATACGCGGTCGGGGCCGAGAGCGTCCACGAGACGGGCGAGCCTCACGCCCAGCCTGAGGAGCCGAAGGCCCACTGCGTCCAGAGCTGCACCTACACCTTCACCATGGAGCGCCGTCCACAGGGAGAAGACAACACCCTCCCGGAGCCGACCCGGTACGCCCACTACCGCGACCGGCAGCCGTACAGTCTGCGCATCCACGTCCACGGGGGCGAGATATACGGAGAGGAGTCGGGATGGCTGGAGTACAACCTCTTCGATAGGACCCCCGGCACCAAGGGCCCTCTCTGGACGTACCGTAGGCTGGTGGAGGCCCGGCAGTTTCCCGGCCGGTACGACCACGACATCACCATGTTCAACTGGCCCGGCAACGACTACCGGGACATGCCGCTCGTCGACCAGGACCCGGAAGACCTCGCGCGTTCGCTGCAGGACGCCAAGAGGGTGAGCCTGGGATTCGCTCGCTGGCTCCAGACCGAGGGCGCCGGCGCGCGCAACCTGCTCCTCCGCCCCGACCTGATGGGATCGCCGGACGGTCTGTCCAAGTTCCCGTACATCCGGGAGGGCAGGCGCATCAAAGCCCTGACGACTATCGTGGAGCAGGACGTCGCCGTCGGCCATCAGGCCGGTCCCCGGGCCGCGCACTTCGACAACTCGGTCGGCGTGGGCTGGTACCCCATAGACATCCACCAGGCGGGGGAGGGAGACGTTGGAACCAGCACGAGGACGAAGCCCTTCCAGATACCGCTGGGCGCCCTCATCCCAGTCGGGATCGAGAACCTCATCGCGGCCAACAAGAACATAGGGACCACCCACATCACCAACGGCTGCTACAGGCTCCACCCGGTCGAGTGGAACATTGGCGAGGCCGCCGGACTACTGGCCTCCTTCTGCATCGCCCGCCGCCGCCCACCCCGGAGCGTGCACGCCGACAGGGATCTGCTCCGCTCCTTCCAGCGGGAGGCGGTATCGGACGGCGTTCCCCTCAGCTGGCTGATCGACGTGCCCGTCTGGAGCCCGGACTTCGCGCCCGTGCAGATGCTGGTCCAGACCGGAGGGTACGGCGGGGCCGCCGACGGGCTGCTGTTCGGTCCTGAGGAGACCGTACGGCCCGATGAGCGTGCGGCATGGACCGCCGCGGCGCTCGGGCAGTTGTCCCCGGACCCCTGCGGGCCGGGCGAGGTCAGCCGAGCGCAGCTCGCGAGGGCTGTGGCCGAGTCTGTATGAGGGCCGGCCGGGTGACGTCAGGAGTGCACGCAATGAAGAATGCGCCAATCCGACAAGAGCAGGCGGGTCGGCCTCTTCCCCCGGCTCCGAGGGGGAAGATTGAGATGGGGGCACCGTCCGACTTCCTCCGCTCGATCATCGCGCAGGACGCCGCGACCGGAAAGTTCGGGGGAAGGGTGGTCACCCGCTTTCCCCCCGAGCCCAACGGCTACATGCACATCGGGCACGCCAAGGCGGTCTCGATCAACTTCGGACTCGCCGAGGAGAACGGAGGAGTCTGCCACCTGCGGTTCGACGACACCAATCCCGCCAGGGAGGACTCCGAGTACGTCGAGGCCTTCAAACGGGACATCCAGTGGCTGGGGTACGACTGGGGAGACCACCTCTACTTCACCTCCGACTACTTCGAGAGGCTGTACGAGCTCGCCGTGCAACTCGTCGAGGCCGGCAGAGCCTACGTGTGCGATCTGAGCCCGGAGGAGATCAGGGCCTACAGGGGCACGCTGACCGAGCCCGGCAGGGACAGCCCATACCGAGACAGGCCGATCGAGGTCAACCTCGACCTCCTGGCCCGCATGAGGGCGGGAGAGTTCGAAGAGGGCTCGCGCGTGCTCCGCGCCAAGATAGACATGGCCTCCGGCAACCTGAACATGCGCGACCCCGTTCTCTACCGGATAGTGAAGGTCCCGCACCACCGCACCGGCGACCGCTGGTCCATCTATCCCACCTACGACTTCGGGCACGGCCAGTCCGACTCGATCGAGGGAATCACCCACTCGATCTGCACGGCGGAGTTCGAAGACCACAGGCCGCTCTACGACTGGCTCCTGGAGTCGCTCGGCGTCTACCACCCGCAGCAGATCGAGTTCGCGCGGCTCAACGTCAGCCACGTGACGGTCAGCAAGCGCAGACTGCGCGCGCTGGTCGAGCAGGGCCGCGTCGCCGGCTGGGACGACCCGCGCATGCCCACCATCGCCGCGATGCGGCGGCGTGGATACACCCCGGAGGCGATAAGGAGATTCGTGGAGAGCGTCGGCGTGGGCAAGAGGAGCAAGACGATCGAGATCGCCATGCTCGAGCACTTCGTCAGGGAGGACCTGAACGCGAGGGCCCACAGGAGGATGGCGGTCCTGCGGCCGCTGAAGGTGGTGATCGAGAACTACCCGGAGGGCAGGGTGGAGGAGCTGGAGGCGGTGAACAACCCGGAGGATTCTTCTATGGGGACGCGCCGGGTCCCCTTCTCGCGGGAGATATACATAGAGCGGGAGGACTTCCTGGAGGACCCTCCGCGAAAGTTCTTCCGGCTGGCGCCGGGCCGGGAGGTACGGCTGAGGTACGGCTACTTCATCAGGTGCGTCGACGTCATAAAGGACGGGCGGGGAGAGGTCGTCGAGCTGCGCTGCACCTACGATCCGGAGACCCGGGGCGGACACGCCCCGGACGGGCGCAAGGTCCGCGGCACCATCCACTGGGTCAGCGCGGGGCACTCGATCGCTGTGGAGGTGCGCCTGTACGACCTTCTATTCACCGTCGACAGGCCGGACGAGGCTCCCGACTACGACAGCGTCATCAACGAGAGCTCTCTGGAGACGCTGACCTTTTGCCGGCTGGAGCCGGGCCTCGCCGACGCCGAGACGGGGACGCCCTACCAGTTCGAGCGGCTGGGCTACTTCCGCCTCGACCGGGACTCGTCCCCGAACGCCCTAGTCTTCAACCGCACCGTCACCCTCCGCGACTCCTGGCGCAAGGGCAGGGGGGCTTAGGGTCAAGGCCGTCATGCGAATCGAGCCACCGAGAAATTTCTGGCATGCGGGAGATCTATCCCCACGTCATGCCTCAGATGACCCTAGGCAGGAGACCTACGCGAGAGCAGAGCTGGACATAGACCTGCGGCAGTGCTCGTTCGTTCGGCCGCCCGCCGTTCTCTGGTGTGCAATCTATCCACTGCTTGCCACTCTACGGGGCACATCTTGTCGATTTCTGGTGCCTGAGAACCTCGGTACGGCAGTATATCTCAAGTCAACGGGTCTGTACTCGGTTCTGGAGGACAGCGGCGTTGAGGTTGACGATAGGGGCGTGTCCACCGAGCTTGACCGCAATGTCGTACTCCCAATTACCTGCTTCAAGGACGGATCAGACGTGGACATCCTTGTGAACTCCACGCTCGACCGGCTTAACGACTCGGGTATGGGTTCCCCTGATGTGCGTCCATTGGTAACGGAGGTCTTTGCGGAACTTGCGATGAATGCTGTTCAGCATTCGGAGTCGCGAATCGATGCCTATGGTATGATTCAGTTCTATGAACAGGAGCAAGGGCGCAGATTTGTCTGTACCGTTGCGGATGGAGGTATAGGGATTCGCCGCTCTCTCGAGCGCAATGAAAAGCTGAGGGCGAGGATCCCATACGATTGGACGGCCATAGAACTCGCTTCTCGAGAGCGCATCAGTGGCGGAGGTGAAGCGACACGCGGGATTGGTCTGTACTGGATATCGGAAGAGATGCGAAGAGCAGGCAGGCAACTCATAGTCCACTCCGGATTCGGGGCCCTGACTATCAATGAGAGCGTCGAGAGCGAGGCCAGGAGGGTCACGCTCTTCCCAGGCACCCTGGCATTCGTCTCTATCTCGACTTAGGGGGATGCATGGAGGTCGTGAACGTATACTCTCTGTTCGAGAGGCGGGCACTGGTCACCAGAGAGTCGACAGATGTGCTCCGGGACGCAATTGTCACAGCCAGCGGCAATGGGAGCCAGGTGGCTCTGGACCTGTCAGGTATCGAGGTGATCACGCCTTCGTTCATCGACCAAGTACTGCTAATCGTAGAGGAGTGCCTCGGGGAAGGGTCGAACCAGATCAAGATACTGGTGCTGAACCCACCCTCTGGGCTATCCAGCCGACTCGAAGCTATCGGTCGAGCACATCAATTGAGCGCAGCTGAAGACGAGCAAGGCAACTGGGTTATTTACGCTGAGCCATCAGTTTCCTAACCCATCGCCATTCGGTCCTGCCGCGCCGCCGCCTCAAGACGCTTCACTCGATCGGGTCCTCGGACGAGAAGCGTCGGAGGACGTTATCGGTGATGCGCGAGACGTTGTTGGCGTAGTCGTTGTGCGAGAGGGAGCCGCACCAGGTGATCGACCCAACCGAGAAGACGCCGCCGCCCTTCGGCCCCTCGAAGTAGACCATGTCGCCCTTGACCATCGGATTGACGGTGCCGCCCTGACGCGAGTCGCTCAGCAGCACCTCCTCGACGACGTGCTGATAGACGTCGGAGAAGCCGGTCGCCGTCGCCATCACGAGCGCGTGCGGAGGCGTGCCGAGCTCGTAGTCGGCACGGTCGACCTCGAAGCCGGCCGCTCCCCCCATCACCAGCCCGAAGTCGCCGATCACCTCGTCCTCTCCGATGCCCTCGAATATGAAGGCGGCGCGGGGGTCGCGGCTGTCGTCGTTCCGCTCGTAAGGGATGCCGTAGTCGGTCCCCTGCGCGCTGAATCCGACGCCGGTAAGCCTCTGCGGCGGTCTGCCCCTAAAGCGCCATAGGCCGCCCACCTCGCCGGTCGTGCTGTGGTGGTACTCTCCCGGGTCGGCCTCCCAAAGCTCCGTGCCGCGCCACCGCCGAATCTCGATCATGTGCGGCCTCTCCGGGTCGAACGAGGTGACCCAGTAGAAGCCGTTGCCGCCGAGGTACATCAGGCGGCCTCCCTCGGACAGGTAGCCCTCCAGAGCGTCCAGCATCTGGGACGACCAGTACTCCGGGTGGCTGCCGGTGACGACGCACAGGTACGGCGCCAGCAGAGCCTGTCCCTCGGCGTGCAGGTCCTCGTCGGTGACGACGTCGAAGTCGTAACCCTTAGTCTCCATCCAGTCCAGCAGGTGCAGATCGGCGTTGAACTGGTGCGCTCCTCCCTTTCCTAAACCCAAAGACTGCATCACGTGCTTGGGCCGCATGCTCACCACGGGACGCAGCCTGGAGGAGTAGCAGACGCCGCTGCCGTCGGTGTGCCGGTCGTAGAGGCTCAGCAGGTTCTGGTCCCTGGCGTAGATGTCCTGAGGCGCCGATGGCATGACCACCGGCGCGCCCCTGTCGCCGTACAGGCGCTGGAACATCTCCTGGTTCTTCCAGTGGCTGCGGGCGTGAGCATTTGCGTATGCCAGGTAGCTGGCCGTCGGCGCCAGGAAGAGGATCGGCGCCGAGGATGTGCCGCGCTTCGGTCTCACGAAGAACGGAATGTAGTCCTCATCGTCGCCGGAGCGGACGTGGGCGGCGTAGACGCCGGATTGGAGGCCGTCCGGGACGGTGAGCTCGAAGTCGACGTCCCATCCGGCGTCGTCCAAGTCGTCGTCGTGAAAGTAGATCGCGGCATACTCCTCCGGGACCTGCCTGAAGTCGGTCTCCGAGCCCCGCCAGTTGTGGCCTGTCATAGCCCGCGCTGGCATGTTGACGGCCCGCCCGTCCAGTCCGTTGGAGGAGGCGTCCGCGATACGGTCGGACGAAAAGTCCCTGCCGAAGTCCCACGCCGCCACCGGAGCGTCGTCCGCCGCCCGGTGCGGGGCACTTCTTCGCAGCGCCTCCAGCTCGCCGGCTCCGAGCGCCCGGCGGAAAATACTTGGATTGCCTATCTTTCCGTTGAAGTGCCCGGCCACGACCTGCTCGCCCGGCTCCTCGCGCCCCCAGTGGGCGGCCATAAGAAGTGGCATGTCGTTGGATCCCGGCCTCAGCCCGCCGGCCGAGCCCGATGCCACGGACCTCGACTCGTCTCTGGGCCACATCCCGACCGGCTCCTGGCGGACCGACACGCGGCCACTCTCCGAGTCGTAGGTTGCGGCCACGAAGTGCCATCGGAGCGAGTTGAGCGGCACGCCCGTCCCGACGCGCTGTACCTCCCCGGCGTCGTCGGAGAGCCAGAGAGCCGCTCCACCTGTCTCGTCGATGAACAGGCCGTATCCGCCGCCGTCCGGCGCCCACTTGGTCAGGACGCCCTGCAGGCCCTTCTTGGGGGTCGTCGGATATATCCAGGCCTGGAGCGTGAAGCTGCCGGACAGGCGGAGGGCGGGGGAGTCCGGGACGGTCACGTACGACCCCTTTCGGATGGGCTGCTGCCGTCCGGGGTACTCGCCCGAAACGGACGTCTCGATCGGCTCGTCCTTGAATCCGGGGCCGCCCGGCGTATCGTCGCCGTGAATCAGCCGGACGATGTCGGCTCTATACGCGGGCAGCTCGGTGCTAACCATGAAGCGCAGCCTCTCTCCGGGCTGCACACTCCAACGATCCGAATAGCCAACGATCTTCATCTCGGACACCTCCAGACAGGGGCGCGTGACTCTTCGCAAGATGGGCGCAGTATAATCCAGTGTGAGCGCCACTCTCCACAGCCCGGCGCACCTATAATTCAGAAAAAGACTCCGCCAGTCGGTCGACCGCCCCAAGGAGAGAAAAAATGAGAATACTCGCATTGGACGTAGGCACCGGCACGCAGGACATCCTGCTGTTCGACTCGGACCGGCGCATCGAGAACTGCATTAAGATGGTCATGCCGGCGCCCACCGTCATCGCGGCCCAGCGCATCAGGGAGGTGACCGCCGTGGGCACGCCTCTCACGCTCACGGGCGTCAACATGGGCGGCGGGCCGGTCACCGGGGCAGCCCAGCAGCACCTCGACGCCGGACTGCCCGTTTACGCCACCGTCGAAGCAGCCACAACCTTCGACGACGACATGGAGATGGTGAAGGCGATGGGAGTCTCGCTCGTCAGCGAAGACGAGATCGCGTCGATAGACCGCGCCGGCCACGTCGAGCTGAAGGATCTCGATCTGGAGATGGTTAGGGGAGCACTCGACGCTTTCGCGGTCACTTCCGGCTGGGACGCCCTGGCCGTGGCCGTCTTCGACCACGGAAACGCGCCTCCCGGCTACTCCGACCGCAAGTTCCGATTCGACCACCTGCGCGCACAGGCCCGTGAAGGTCGGCTGACGCCCGACGCCATGTCCTACCTCCGCGACGAGATACCGGAGTATATGACCCGCATGCTCGCCGTGGCGGGCAGCGTCGAGGAGGAGATTCCACTGCTGCTCATGGACACGGCGGAGGCCGCCGTCCTGGGCGCGCTCGAGGACCCGGCCGTATCCTCCGAGGAGTCGAAGCTCGTCGTCAATCTCGGCAACGAGCACACGCTGGCCTTCCACCTACGCGGAACAGCGGTGCAGGGACTCTTCGAGCACCATACGCACGTCCTGACGGTAGAGAGGCTGGAGTCGTATCTGGAGAGGCTCGTCGCCGGAGACCTCGACGACGGCGAGGTGTGGAGCGGCCAGGGCCACGGAGCGCTCATCATGGAGGAAGGGCGTGGCTTCCCGCTGCTCTCCGTTACAGGACCGATGCGTCACATGCTGGAGGGGTCGAGGCTGAACCCCTATTTCGCCACTCCGCACGGCGACATGATGCTGGCCGGCTCCTTCGGCCTCGTCAGGGCGTGGGCCGGGAAGCGGGAGGAGTGGTCGGAGGAGATAGACCGCGCGCTCAGGGGACGGCCCGATCCGAACGGCGCCGGCCACTGAATCCCTCTCCGGCACGCCCTGCCCATAGACCCAGGGGTTTACTCCGTCCGCTGTTCCTCGATCAGCGATCCCAGCAGGGGCAGGACCTCCGACGCGACGCGGCTGCACTCCTCGACGTGAGGGAATCCCGACAGGATGAACTCGTCGATCCCGATCTGCCAGTACCGGAGCAGCTCGGAGGCGACCTGCCGAGCGTCCCCGACGACGGCGGTGCCGCAGTTCACCCTCACCTGCGAGATGCCGTTCCACAGGTGGCGGCCCAGCCGATTGTCTCGCGCGCCTGCCGCCTGGGCTCTCTGGCCGACCATCGAGGTGCCGGCGTAGATCGCCTTCCTCTGGTCGCGCACGACGCTGTCGGCCATGGAGAGCAGCTCATCCGCCGCCCGCCACGCCTCCGATTCGGTCTCCCGCACGATCAGATGCGTCCTGAGCCCGAACGACGGGGTGCGTCCCCGCGCCGCGAAGCTGGCCCTCGCTCTGGCGAGATGTCGGGCCGTGTTTTCGAGAGGCTCGATCCACGCCAGATAGACGTCCGCCTCCCGTCCCGCTAGGTCGAGGGCCCGCTCCGAGGCCCCTCCCGTGTAGAAGGCCGGGCCGCCGTCGACCGGGCCGGGCGAGCAGAGAGCGCCGTTGAGCTTCACGTGCCGGCCCTCGTAGACGACCGGCTCCGGCGCCTCCCACAGTCTGCGGCACGCGCCGATGAACTCAGCCGCCCGCTCGTAGCGGCTGTCGTGGCTGCTCGACTCTCCCAGGCGCTCGAAATCGCCCTGGATTCCCCCGGGCACGACGTTGATGTCAAGTCTTCCGCCGCTGATCTGGTCGAGCGTCGCCGCCATCTGGGCGAAAAGGCCGGTCGAGACGAACCCCGGACGGACGGCTACCAAGAACCGAACCCGGCTGCTGACCGCCGCAAGCGCCGTCACCATCGTCCAGGTCTCTGCCAGTGGGGCGCTCTCCTCGAAGAGGCCGTTGGCAAAGCGGGTGGGTATCAGCAGCGAGTAGTATCCGTGCCGCTCCGCCGCATCGACCACGCTGCGAAGGTAGTCGAACGACGGCGGCCGCTCAGGGCGAAGGGTCCCTATTCGGCTGCCGTCCCCGTCGATCGGTATGAACCAGTCGAAGCGGGGTTCAGGCCGCTGCGCCAGCGGGTCCTCTCCGTTCGTCTCGAACCCCCCCATATCCGCCTCACCTCCTGGAAGCCGTTCTGCAGCCGCTAGACTAGCGGACGCTCCGAGAGCGAGTCAACCGGGAAGCGGGAAGCCGACGGATACCCCCCGGTTGGAGTATAATCTCCATGGCGGACAACACCAAGCAACAGGGAGGACTACCAATAATGCCGAAGGTGCCGGCAGGACATGCAGTGATCGAGGCCGCGGTGGCCGAGGGCGTTACCGACATATTCTCGCTCCTGGGACACGCGAATCTCGCGATCATCGACGGGTTCTACGGACGGGAGGACGTCAGGTACATCGGCGTCAGGCACGAGCAGGGCGGCGCGCTCATGGGAGACGGCTACGCGAGGGCGAGCGGCCTTCCCGGAGTCTTCATATCGACCTGCGGTCCGGGCACCACGAACATAGTCACCGCGGCGGCGGCCGCGCAGGTGGCGCAGTCCCCGCTGGTAATCGTCGGCGGCGGCACGCCCGAAGAGTACGCCTTCAGAGACGCGTTCCAGGAGTTCGATCTCGTCAGCCTGCTCAGGCCGGTCACCAAGTTTGCCGGACGCCTCACCATCCCCGAGCGGATCCCGGAGATGATGAGGCACATCTTCCGCGTGGCGACCAGCGGTAGGAAGGGCCCAGTCTTCCTGGAGCTGCCCGAGGACAAGACGGCCGCCGGGTACACAGCGGAGATCGAAGACATCCCGCCCAGCAGATACCGTCTGGTCGACCCCAGGCCCGAGGGGGACGCCGCGTCGATAGAGGCGGCCGCGGCCGCTCTCAGGGAGGCCAGGCGTCCCGTCCTGCTGGCCGGTGGCGGCGTCGTCTGGGGCGAGGGATCGGACGCGGCGACGGACCTCGCCGACCTCATAGGAGCCGCGCTGGTCACCTCCTACGCGCGCAACGACGCTATACACAACGACCATCCCCGTTTTCTCGGCGCGCTAGGCAGGGCGGGGGCGCCGGAGGCCGTGGAGGCTGTCCAGGAGGCGGACGTGCTCCTGGCCCTCGGCACGAGGCTGGCCCACATGACCGGCTTCTTCGACAACCGCTATATCAACCCGGACACCCGCATCATACAGGTGGAGATCGAGGCCAACGAGATCGGGCGCAACTACCCGATTGAAGTCGGCATACTCGGCGACGCCCGTGCGGTCGCCTCCCGCCTGGTGGGGGTGGTGAAGCCTCAGCTGGACGGCGCGGCCCGCAACGAGGAGTGGCAGACCGCCACGATCGAGCGGAAAGCCCGGCGGCGCGCCCGCCTCGAGCGCGAGGCGCAGAACGACTCGATGCCGGTCAAGCCCCAGAGAGTCTACGGAGAGCTCCGCAAGGCCATGCCGCCGGACACCGTGTACACGCTCGACGCCGGGGCCGTATCGGCGATGGGGTACGACAGGCTCCACTTCACCGAGCCGAAGACCTTCTTCAGCCCGCTGTACATCGGCTCCCTAGGCGTCGGCCTGCCGGTCGCGATGGGAGCGAAGGTCGCGCGGCCCGACAAGGCGGTCGTATCCATCAACGGAGACGGCGGGTTCCTGTTCAACTCCCAGGAGCTCCAGACTGCGATCGAGTACGGCATCAACGTGGTAGCCGTCATCATGAACAACGACTCCTGGGGAGGCGAGAAGAACATCCAGGACGCGCTGTTCGACGGGCGGCTCGTTGGAGCCGACATTAGCAACCCGCGCTACGACAAGTACGCCGAGGTGTTCGGCGCCTGCGGCTTCTATGCGGAGCATCCCGACCAGATCGCGGACGCGCTGAAGGAGGCGCTGGCCTGCGGCAAGCCCGCCATCGTGGAGATACCGGTCGATCCGACAGAGCTGGGCGGCGACGTGAAGCTGTAGCGGACGAGGCCTCTTCTCCCGGAACCGAAGGATAGACAGGAACGATTGGGGAGGGGGGACCTCTTCCCCCGTCCGCGGGGGAAGATTTGAGATGGGGGCCACGCTGTGAGCTCGCAACCATCAGCGGCGCGGTGGAGCATCCTGCCCCTCCTCATGCTTGTCGCCGGGGCGGTCGCGCTGGGCTGCGGCGGTACGGAGTCTGCGCCCACGCCGGTCCCCACGCCCACACCCCAGCCGGAGGCCGTCGCGTCGCCGACGCCGGCTGGCCCCTCTCCAACTCAGGTAGAGCTGGTCGTCGACTCGGTCGGAGCGAAAGACCAGCCTCCCCAGGCAGTCGTCATACTGAAGAGCACCGATTCCGACCGGTATCTTCCCATCTGGATCGGGCCGTTCGAGGCGAGCGCCATCGCGGCGGAGATCTACGACATCACCGCCAGCCGGCCGCAGACGCACGACCTGATGGAGAGCCTGATACGGGATCTGGGCGGTACGCTCCATCACATCGTCGTCTCCGACCTCAGAGACGGCACCTTCTACGCGACGATGGTGGTCCGGCGGAACGGGAGCGTACTGAACATCGACTCCCGGCCGAGCGACGCGATCGCGCTGGCTGTCCGGAGCGGAGCGCCGATCTACGCGGAGAGCTGGATACTCGACGTCGCCGGAGTGGGACTCGACGAGGGGTCCGGTCGTCCCGCCCTGCCGGACGCGCCCCCGTCGGACCCGCGCCGCCCGTTCGACTAGGACTGTTCACACTATTAGGGTTAAATACGGCAGGATAGGCCATGATACAAACTTCATCCAGTGACAGCGATCAGATCAAACTCGCGGAAGAGGCTGCAGAGCAACTCTTCCATGCGAGGAATGGCGACACATTACTAACTTACGAGCCGTCTGATCTCCAGACTGCACATACTGCGACTCGACGTCTGGAGGAACTCTTCAATGAAATCCCCGGCGCGATCGCAAGCGCCCTGGACGCTGCCCGCGACACCGGTGACCTGCTTTCTAGTGATCGGCTTCAGGGTCTCGCTGAGATCGTACAGAACGCCGACGATGTAGACGCCTCACAGATACGATTGATTCTCAGGCCAACTGATCTCTTGGTGAGCCATAACGGGAGTCCTGTGCAACTTCGCGATGTGCTCGGCTTGGCCACGCCGTGGCTCAGCACGAAGGGAGGTGAGCGGATACGACTGGCCGGTTTGGGATAGGGCTCATGACGCTCCGCTCGCTGTCGAAGACGTTCGAAGTCCATTGCTACCCGTTCCATGTACGGCTCGGCGATCCGATCCTGTCACCGATCGACCCGCCAGCTCTACCGGACGGATTCAACAAGGCAGGTTGGACAACACTTCGCATCCCCCTGGACGAAGGGGGTGTTAGTACGACAGAGCTGGGGGAATGGCTAAACCGCTGGGATGATTCTGCACTGTTGTTCCTTCGCAACATCACGAGGATCACTTTGCTTGAACATAGGGGCGGTTCGATTTGTGAACTAAATATCTCGCGCCACGACGATGGGGAGATACCGCTCATCAAATCAGCCTCAGCACGAACTATGTCGCGTCAGCGCGTAGAGGTGGAGGATGGACGGTCGTGGCTAGTCTATAGCGAGGACGCCCCAACTCCGGAAGGGGTTTCGCGAGCACGCAAGGCAACCGAGCAGACAACTCCGATTGCGATCGGCCTCCCCCAATACCCGGTCGATGACGGTCAGGTATACGCAGGACTCCCGGTCACCCGGACTCGCCTACCTCTGTTCACTAATGCGCAGTTTGACCCGCTGACGAGTCGACGCGACTTCGCCGACACCGAGTGGAATGAGTCACTGATTCCACTGGTTGCTGGGCTCTGGACAGAAGCAACTCTCGATCTCTTTGCTCGCGATCCCAAAGCGGCCTGGCAGGCCATACCGATCCCGGACGCAGTTGATAGTGACGATACAGTCGCCATGGTCCAGCGGCTTAAGGAGGAGATCATTGCTAACGCTAGGCAGAGGGTCGCATCTCGCCTTTCGTTCCAAGTGCGAGGGCAAGGAGAAGTCAGGCTTTCGCAGCTCGCGGTTGAGGCGCAACCGCTCGAGCGAATCTTGACCATGGCCGAGACGGCTAATCTCGCTGGCCTACCTGCGACACTTCCGTTCCGGGTCCGCGACCAAGCTGGCAGATGGAGGTCAGTGCTGGACGACTGGCGAACGGCTGGAGCAGATATTCCTGATCCGGTGAGTGTCGAGCAAGCACTGTGTCTCGTGAGCGACGAGAGCCGATCAGTCCGCTCTACCATCGCCCTAGTCGCCGCGGGGATCGACGATGACCTTGGCGAGCGGCTGCTCGAGCTTCCGTGTGTGATCGCCCATGACGGAAGGCATATTGTCCCTCCACGCGGGGACTCTCCGGAGGCCGTTGCGGCAGAAACTACGCCGCTAGCGGAGCAGCTAGGAGTAGTCACACTACTCCACTCTGCACATCTTGGTGGCGGGAAGGCCGCACGCACAGTCCTAAAATGGCTCCGAGAATGCGGGGCTGTCCTAGATGCCTATGACGACCGTGTAGTAGTCAGCCGACTTGCTGCAGCCGGTAGATCGGGACGCCGGATTGAGACGCCGCTAACGGACGAGCAAGTGCGGGCGCTCCGGGACGCCTTCGAGCTTATCGACCCTGCCGAGCGGCGAGAGCTTGGACCCGACGTCGGCCGCGCGATGTCACTTAGGGCGTTCGAGTACGAAGCAACCCGCCATCGCAAGAAACTACGAAAGGCTACAAATGTCCGCCCGGTAGATGCGTATCTGCCGCGGGCGGTTGATCGGGAGACGGACAGCTTCGCCAACGCTGCCGATCGATCGGCTGGGCTCGTATGGTTGAGCGATGACTACGCGACGATACTTCGTTCCTCCGCAGGCCGAGAGGGGATTGGGGCGCAACGCTTTCTTCGACTGCTTGGGACCGAAACGGCTCCCCGGCTCCGCTTGCACCCAAGGCTTGAGCAGCGCTACCAATCCGAGCGGCGCCGCGGATTGTCTGCTTCGGTTCCTGGCGGTCCTTTTGCTCGCAGTCGGGCGATGCGGGACCGCGGTGCCACATATACTCTTCAGGATCACGATTGCCCTGCATTGATGGCCGTGATCCAAGACATCTCACGCGTGCGCCTAAAGAGAAAAAGACGGAAGCGAGCTGGTGCGCTCCTCTCTACGTTGAGCCGAGCGTGGGAACGGCTCTTCAGTGACTTCGCTGAGGTCGACTCCGCGCACGACTACCACATGTGGAATAGAAAAGGGCAAATCGCCGCCTATTGGGTGTGGGAGGCAGGCGATGTCGCATGGCTAGATGACGAGACCGGGACTCCGCGACGACCATCTGAACTGCGCGTTCGCACACCGGGTACCGTTGCCATCTACGGCGAAGACTCGCCGGACTATCTCCACCCGGACCTGGATCATCCGAGTCGGCGTGCCGCTTTGAGTGCGCTCGGTGTCTCAGACGATTCGAGCCGTTCCGAGCTCGTCGCCAAGCTCAAGGAGCTGCGGGATGACGCCGAAGAAGAAGACGGGCTTAAGGCCGCCGAGCTCAGGCAGGAAGCAGCGGTCGTGTACAAGGCTCTTGCACAGTCACTTACCACGGCCAACTTCTCCTCAGACATGAGTGCCGACCGACTACGCCGGGAGTTCCAGCGCCACAGCCTGATATTTAGCAATTTGGGTTGGCATACTCCACAAAGCGTCCTCGCTGGGGATCCGATCTTTGGCGAATACAGGGCGTTCGCGCCAGCGATAGCAGACGCCGACCCTCTCTGGGACGCGCTCAAACTTAGAGAGCCATCACCCAAGGACTGCCGAGAAGTCATACGCGAGGTCGCCAAGCAGCCTGGCACGCCCGGTCCGTACAGGGAGGCTATCCTTCTTGAAGCATTGCAGGCGCTTGCCTCGCACTCCGAAACGGGGGACACACCGCAGGCTCGTGGAAGCCTTGCGCGGCTGCCCCTCTGGACAAGCAAGGGCTGGGTGCGCGACCGTCCAGTCTACGCTACAGACGATCCTGTCTTGAGTGAGGGGCTCAGGGATCACATTCCCCTTTGGGAGCCGGGGGGAGAGCTTGAACAATTTCGTCCACTGCTTGAATGGCTGCGCGTTAAAGAAATTCGCGTCGCCGATGCCGAATTGATAGATCCGAAGCACTCCGATGAGGATCCCGAATCTACGGACTTCTTCCGAGCGGCTCTTCAGCAACTCCGAGAAGACCTTGGGCGAAACGACCGGCAACTTGCCAAGAGTGTGAGGATACCTTGGGACTGCCTTACCGGATTCAGTGTACGCATCCATCCATCACTCGCGCTCTGTGTAACCGTCCGACAGGGCAGCACTGCTGAAGTGTATGAGATTGAGGTTCCGGCGAAGGTGGACAGCCATCGATGTGCCGTATTCGTCAAGAGTCCTTCGGAGTTAATGCGAGTAGACGGGGGAGGACGGGCCCTGTCAACTCTGTTTGAGGGGGATCCTCGGCGTCTTGCGCAGGCCTGGAGAGCGGCCTGCGACCAAGCCGAATCTGGACGCGAGGCGCAGCCTCTTGAGCTCGCCGAACAGCGTGCTAGACGCGAGCAGGAACAGATCGAGTTGGAGATAGAAAGGCGGACGGCCACCTTCAGAGATCGTACAGCAGCAAAGCACGCTACCCGCGGCTCCCGCAGACGCGATGCGATCACATCAACGCCAACCCCCCCTACCGCCAATGGACGCGAGGATGACGAGGCGGAGGCGAAGTTGCGTGTGCCCCGTGTGCTCGTAGACCCGCAATCCCTCAGGCTAGTCGATCCTCATGGTCGAATTGAGGAAGGGGCGGGCAGCACTCAACATAAGACGGGTCGCAGCCGACAACTCGTCGAGCCACGCCTAGGCTCCAGGGGGCCGCGCAATCGGAGCCCTCTTCCCGGCTACTCTGACTTGGACAAAGAAACGGTGGGAAGGGAACTCGTTCGGATGGTGCTGAGCAGCGACCGCGACGAGCTTGTGGATCTACGGGCTCAGCGCGGAGTTGGAGCTGACGCAGTCGACGAACTCGAAAACTATTACGAGTTTAAGGTCAACGCGGGAGCCGAACTCGACCGAGTCACCCTGACACACGCCGAAGTGCAGCGTGCTCTGAGCACACCAGACTTTTTCCTTGTAGTCGTCTCGGGAGTCGAGGGCATCGATGCTCGACCCACGGTACGTGTGTTCGTTGACCCCTTGAAGCAGTTACGGCTGACGGACCGCGGGACCATCACCCTGTCGGGAGTGCGCAGTGAGACCAGCCTAGTTTACGACTTCGCGCCTAATGATGATTCGTTGCCAGCAAGCGGAGGAGGAGGCAGATGCCTACCGGAGACGCCGCGCTCTTCGCCCACCTGATGCGCCGGGCCGGCTTCGGAGCGACGCGCTCCGAGCTGGAACGGCTCATGGTCAAAAGCTACGAAGAGGTCGCCGAGGATCTGCTCCATCCCGAGCTGACGCCGCCGCTCGACGAGGAGCTGTTCATGCGCTACTACATGCACTCCGGGGCCTCGATCGACATGGCCCGGGGACGCTGGCTGTGGCGCATGATCAACACTCCCCGGCCACTGGAAGAGAAGATGACCCTCTTCTGGCACCACCTCTTCGCCACCGCAGAGGGCAAGAGCGAGCATCCGCCGTCCTCCATCGCACAGATCGAGACCTTCCGCCGCATCTGTCTGGCCGACATGCGCACCATCCTAGTGGAGCTCTCCAGGGACCCCGCCATGATCTTCTGGCTGGACAACAACGAGAACCACAGGGAGGAGCCCAACGAGAACTACGGCCGAGAGCTTCTGGAGCTCTTCTCCATGGGCGTCGGCAACTACACCGAGCAGGACATCAAGAGCGCAGCCCGCGCCTTCACAGGCTGGACCTTCACCCAGCCGATCCCACTGTACCCCTCTGGACAGTACGACTCGCAGTTCGACTACCGGGCTGACGACCACGACGACGGCGAGAAGTGCTTCCTCGGCCATACCGGAAGGTTCAACGGCGAGGACATCATCGACATAATCGTAGGACAGGAGGCGACGGCCCGCTTCATCTCGCGGCACCTCTACAACTTCTTCGTCGCCGACGAGCCTCAGGTGCCGGCGTGGGAGACGGTTCCGCCCAGGGATCCGGAGGCGATAGATAGGCTCGCGGAGGCGTTCACCGGGTCCGAGGGAAACATTCGCTCCGTTCTCAGGGTGCTCTTCAACTCGGACTTCTTCAAGGAGGCCCGGTTCCAGAGGGTCAAGAGCCCGGCGGAGCTGGTGGCCGGGACCATCCGTCTGGTTGGAACGCACCGCTTCCCGGAGCCCGGGATCATGGAGCTGGACGGGGCCGCCGACGCTATGGGGCAGAGGCTGATGAATCCGCCGACCGTCGAGGGGTGGCACACCGGCAGGGAGTGGATCGACGGCGGCGCCCTCAACGAGCGCGTCAACTTCACGGCGGACCAGCTTGCCGACATGAGCAAGCCGGGCGTCAGGGAGATCGTGCGAAGGTTGGAGGAGACCGGGCCGACCATCGCGCCCGCCGACCTGGTGGTCCAGTGCCTCGATCTCGCCGGGCAGGTCGAGCCGAGCGAAGAGACCTGGATCGGGCTGATGAGATACGCCGAGTCACAGGGAGATCTGAGCTTCGAGACCGATGAAGGACGCGAACGGGCCACAAGGCACATCGGACGCATGCTCCAGCTCATCGTCTCGTCGCGCGAGTACCAGATGGCGTAGGGGACTGGAGGGAGACCGTTGACGCGCCCGTACGCCCTACTTCGAGCGGGCTTCCCATACCTCAAGACGATCGGCATGAGACGGATGACCAACTTCCCGGTCGATCTGGCGATCGGGGATGAGGGTCGGCTGTACATGCTGTTGAGGGGTGACTCGGCCAGTGAGATCAAGGTCTGGCACTTCGATGACGAGGACCTCGGCTCAATCGGGGGCGGCGAGCTGACGTGGGCGGTTGGGATCGTCCGGGACCCGGTCGGCAACCTGATGGTCACGGACGAGGCGCTTCACCGCGTCTCGATCTTCGGTGAGGACGGGACGCTCTTGGACAGATGGGGCGAGCACGGCGACGCGCCCGGGGCGCTCGACCGGCCCACCGGCATCGCCCTCCACGACGGCGACGTGCTGGTCGCCGACTCGCTGAATCACCGCGTCCAGCGGTTCACAGTCGGGGGCCGTCTTCTATCCGGCTGGGGACGGCATGGGTCCGGTCCGGGGGAGCTGGATCTCCCGTGGGGCATTGCCGTCGACGAGGCGGGCGACGTCTACGTCGCAGACTGGGGAAACGACAGGGTCCAGAAATTCGGCGAGGACGGCGGCTATCTGATGAGCTTCGGACGGACGGCGAACGGCAACTCGCGGGGCGCGCTGCGCAGACCGTCCGGGGTCGACGTCGACGCGGACGGTGACGTCTACGTCGCCGACTGGGGCAACAACCGCGTCGTCCAGTTCGACGAGAGCGGCCGGTACCTGGACCAGTTCGTCGGAGACGCCACTCTCAGCAAGGTGGGGATGCGGTACATCCGGGGCAACCTCAAGATACTCAGGCAGCGGGAGATGACCTCGCTGGAGCCGACGAAACGGCTGCGGCGGGCGCCGTCGGTCAAGATCGACGACAGCGGGAGGCTGTACATAGTCGACCACGGCGGCCACCGGGTGCAGATCTACCGGAAGGAGGCCTACCGGCTGGAACCGCACGAGATCATGGAGGAGCAGCGCTCACCGTCTCTGGATACGCAGTAGACCCGCAAGACCGTGCAGTTCGCCCCCTAGCCTCTGCGGGTCGCGGCAGACGTGGAACTCCCACCTGCCCATTTCACCCCAGTTGTTGACTGCTGATACCCACCGGCGGGCAGCCTCATGCTTCGCCGCGTCCTGGTCGGTCTGGTAGCCCTTGATCTCCAGGATGACCGTCAGGCCGTTGGTTAACCCGACCAGGAAATCGGGCTCGTAGTAGTGGCTGGCATCCTCGTACTGGTAGGGGATGTTCAGTCCAAGCTGGTCATTTCTGACGTAGCGGCTCACAATGGGAGCCTGTTCGAGGCGGAACGCGGCGGCGCTCTCCCACGTCTTGGTGTCCAGCACGACCTGGTTCACGTGGCTCTTTGCGGTGGAATGGACCCGTTGGACAGTCTTGAAGTCCACGTCCGCGGTGCTGGCGACCGGGTTGTACTGATTCAGTATCGGCAGAAGGGGCGGCTCTCCTTGCTCGTCGTCAGGCTGGATGGCGTCCATGAGCCGCTCGGAGACTCGCTTCATGTACGTCTCCAGTCCAAGCTCGCAGCGGTTCACCCCGGCGAAGTCCACCTTGGTTTCGATGTACTCGGCCACGTACCGGTACACCTGCGGAAACAGCTGGTGGCGTGATGCCGGAACCCCAAGCCGTCCATTCTGGGCCGCGCCGGTGCCGGTGAACCCGAGAAGCCCGTCGACCACGCGCCGCGCTATCTGGAACTGGATCTGCTGTATGTGGGAGACTGCGTAGAACTTCTCGCGGTCCTGCACGTCGAAGTCGCCGGGGCCGAACAGGGTCGGCTTGCCGTGCTCGTAGCCCACGCGCGGCTTCACGAACACGGCGGTCGGCTCGCTCGCCGGCTCGATTCGCAGCGTCTCCATGCCCGGCACGTCGGCGGTGATGATGTTCCTCTTCAGGTCGAAGGTGTAGCTCTCCACTATGGGAAAGCGTATCTCCATGTGCTCCCGCTCCGGTATGGCACGGACGTGGTTCTTCGGCTTGTCTTCCGGCGCCCTCTTGTCCTTCGGCCTGCCCTTGTACGGGATGACCGAGAAGGGGATGCCGTAGACGTCCACGTACTCCTCGGTCAGCCGACCTGTTTTCGGGTCGGGCGTGTAGTCCATCCGGCGCAGACCCCGACCAACCACCTGCTCGCAGAGAAGCTGACTTTCGAAGGCGCGGAGCCCCAGGATGTGAGTGACGTTGTTGGCGTCCCAGCCCTCGCTGAGCATCTGCACAGAGACGACGCACCTGATCTGTTCGCCCGGCTCGCCTCTCTTACCAACAGTGTCGACGACTCTCCGCAGCTGCTCCTCAGCGCTCTCGCCGCCGGCTTTGCCGGATTCCGCGTCGGCGAGCATCTTCGAGTCGATGCGCAGCGTTCGGATCTGCCCCTCGCGGTTTGAGAGCACCTCAGGGAAGACGGTGCCGTCTCCGTACACCGTCTTGATCTGCTTCTTGCGGCGCCTGCGTACCGAAGATCCGTCGGCGTCGTCCGTCTGAACGGTGGTCTCGCCGGAGATCCTCTCGAAGAATAGCTTGGCGATCTGCGTGTTGTCGCAGACGATTATCAGCGCCGGCGGCGTCTTGTCCTGGCCTTCGGAGCTATCCTGTATATACTCGAAGCGCTCCTTGTACTGTCCCGCCAGCATCACCAGCGCGCTCTGGGCCTTCTCCCATATCACCTCCGGCTTTGGCTTGCCCTTCACCCGCTCTCCGGCAGGCAGCTCGTCGACGATGGACTTCCACAGGCGAAAGTAGCGAGGCTCCGGTCTGCCGGTGGTGTCGTCGACGGGTAGACGCGGAATCTTCACGATCCCGGACTCGATAGCGTCCACGAGGCTGAAGTCGCTTACGAGCCACGGGAAAGGCTCGCCCTCAGCGTGACCGCTTCCCGCGATGTAGAAGGGCGTCGCCGACAGATCGACGCAGAACTTGACGCCGCAGGCGCTGTTGATACGGTCCAGCCCCTGGACCCAGACGGTCGCCTCCTCGTTTTGGATCTTGGCTTCCTTGCGCTCGTCGGCGGACAGCCCCTTCGTCTCAGCCTGTCTGGGTCTGTAGGCGTGGTGCCCCTCGTCGTTGAGCACCATGACGGCTCCTCGACCGTACAGGTCCCCCAGCACACGGCGTGAGAAGGCATCTGCGCTTTCCGGCCCCTTGTTCACGACCCTATAGCTCCTGCCGCCGTCTGCGTGCTCCGATTCGGGCGCGAACCGATGCCAGTTCGTTACCAGCACCCTGCCGTTCTGCAGAAACCGCCGCATCCGGGTTGGAACGAGATCGAAATCGGAGTAGTAGTTGGAGGAGTTGTCCGGGCGCAGCACCTGCAGCCGCTCTCTGATCGTCAGGTTGGGACAGACTACGAGCGCGGCTGAGGGGAAGCGCACGTCGCTCGGAAGCTGTCCCCTGTTGCAGAACGCCCAGGCGATGAGCATGGCCATCACGACCGTCTTGCCTGAGCCGGTAGCCATCTTGCAGCCCAATCGCGTCAGGGCGGGCAGACCTGCATCCGGCGGCGCGTCGACCAGCTTCGCAATATCTTCGTCCGCGAATCGGGGCCTGAACGCCGTGCGCTTGCCGCCCATGCGAATCTCGGCGAGGTAGATGATCGTTTCGACGGCTTCCAGCTGGCAGAAGAAGAGCCTGCGTATCCTGTCCTCGCGCCGCCAGTGGCGCAGAAGCTGCCGTGTGACGTTCGTGGCATTCCGGTATCCGGAGCTTCGCCAGCGCTTCACGTCTTCCCTAAGGCGGTTGACGTGAGGCAGCTCTTCCCAGTTCTCTTCGGTGAACAGTCTGCCCTGCTGTGGGTCCTGGGTACGCTCACTTCTGAACCAGTGGCCCGCGGGCCGCCGGCCCGGCACGCGGGACGGCTCGCCTGTGTCAAGGTCGTACTGCCAGTACTCGACGGGCTCCTCGTACGGTGTGCATAGTATCGCCTCTCCGACCGGCTGCATCGGTGTCTGCACCCCCTCGGCTCGGGGTACTCGGCGGCGCGGCGGCGCTCCTCTAGCCATCCGCCGGTCTCCTCATGATGCAGTGTAGGTCGCCGTACATATCCCCACAGAGGCCCTGGAGCGTAGCGTGCTTGATGTCCTCATACATTCCCAGCTTGCTCGTCCACCTCCCGCTTTCCAGCTGCCGAGCGGCGTGCGTCCACTCGCCATCCAGGGCGTACAGCGCGACCTTCTCATAGCCCGTTTCCAACTCGTATCCGCCGCACTCCTCGTATCCCAGGATGCGAAACAGCCCCACCAGGCTTTGCGCATCCGCGCCGCGCTCTCCTATCCAATAGTAGCCCGGCTGATGACTCCACCAGGCGTCGTGATGGCCCGCCGCCCACGCGATGCAGTTGTAGCTGTCGTCTCGTCCGCTGGTTATCTCGTAGTCGAGTCCCGGGATATCATCGTCGATCCACATGCCGTTACTGAATGTATCCCTCGTCTCTTCCCCAGCTCAACCAGGCTTCAGCCATGGCGGAGAGGTTTCCCATGCTGTCTCCCGGGACTGGATCCGCGCCTGTAAGCGAGTGGAGCGCCCAGAACCAGTGGTCGACCTCTCGTTCAAGCTCCTTCAGGATCAGCGGTATCGCCGCCGGTCCCATGTCGATGATCTCCTGGTATGCGGGATGCTTCACCATCTGCGCCACATCCACGCCGCGGGGACGGCCGGCCCGCCACTCCGTCGACAGGCGCTCGAACTCATTCTCAGCACCGGAAACCACGGCGTCGCGAGTCTCGCTCCCGACCCGGAGCCCCTCATATATCTCCGTCTCCAGGCTGTGGACCTTCATAACCTCGTTCCCGCGCGGGTCTATCACCTTGACGGCGACGCGGGCGTGCTTGCCGGGCGGGAAGGGGAGCGATCGGGTGCCGCTGAAGGCGGCGAACGCCTGGGCGTCGACCACGCTCTTCAGGGCGCGCTTCAGCCTGTCCCAGGCGTTGGAGTCGGGGAAGAAAGCCTGGCTGATGCAGAAGGTCCGCCCGTCGTAGTCGCTGTCGAGAAACCAGGCCGCGACCCCGTTGGCGCTCTCGGAGACGATGGTGTTGCTCACCGGATCGTATATGTCCACACCCTCCATCTCGACCACGTACTCGCCGTTCTCCTGTTTCGTGACCGTCGTGCGAGGAGACCCCGACACGCTGAACAGCTGGCTGTCTCTGGTCTCCTTGAGCAGGTCGCCCATATTCACGTCGGGCGCGATATGCGCCATGTGCGCCCTGACGCGCGGGTTCGGGTCCGACTCTATGGCGGCTTGGGCCGCGCCGTCGAAGCTGAACCCCGCGAACACCAGCGTGTCGTAGCCGCGCCTGGACGCCGCCCAAAGAGAGTCCTCGACCTGCTTGGCTGTTACCGGACCGTGCTGCGGCCCGAACGATACGGCGACGCGGGGCGGATCGCCCGAGCCCGTGCTCTCCCATTCGCCGTCGGCGTGGAGGACGTCGCCTTCAGTCAATACCTCCAGCCGAGTGAATCTGGCGACGCCGTTCCCCTGGAAGCGGACTCCGTCGTTTCGGAGCAGCCCGATCATCGTGTCGATGAACGCCTCCGCGTTGGACGGGTCGTCGGTGTTGAAAGCGTCGTCCCCGAAGCTGTCGAGGTCTTCGGGAGCGCCGCCTATGGGAGACTCGGCATCGAGAGACTGTTCAGGCGGATGCACGGCCTCGACGGTGAACGGGCCCGACACACGCACGACGCCCTTCCGTACCTCCGGCTGGTCCACCAGCTCCTCCTGGTCGGCGTTGGCGGCGATGCAGGCGTTCACCTCATCCATCTTGCCACGCCATGCCTTCCGGTAGGCGTCCAGGCTCTCACGGAGCGCGTCCGGGTAGCCCGGGTCGGCGTCGAAGGGGACCTCCCAGTGCTCCCATCGGTCCCTGGGAAGACGCCATCGGCGCTCGTCGGCGTCGGTTACAGCGCGCTTCCCTTCGTTCTTCCGCTTCGATGCCAGCTTGGCGAGCAGGCTGCTGCGAACATCATCGGTTACGTCCGAGAGCGCGGCGTTGAGAGCGGCCAGACTCTCGTCGAGTACAGGCTCCCACTTGGCAAAGATAGGATCGAGCGCGACGTTGTTGGCAATGCTACGCAGGGTGATGTGTGGAACGGTCTTATATTTGAAACCTGTTGTGCCAATGTTGTCGGAGCCGTCGGCGGTCTCGTAGTAGTCGAACTTCGAAGTGAGAATACGCTGTCTCGCCAATGCAATGGCGACGCGTGAGGTGTCGATAGTAATCCAGCGTCTGCCCCACTGTTCGGCTACGTAGGCAGTCGTACCGGCACCGCAGGTGGGGTCGAGAACGAGATCGCCGGGATCGGTGGTCATGAGCATACAGCGTTGGAGAACCTTGGCCGTCGTCTGAACGACATAGATGTTCTCCACTGCAAAAGTGCTTTGTAGAGTATCTTCCCAAACAGAGTTCATACTGACGATAGGGTAGTCATCCGCGTACCGCTTATAAGTTAGAGTGTTGCGAATGCCGATGAGACGGCCTGCGCGTCCAAGTCGTTCCAAGCCTTGGTGGTGGGTTTTCCAGTGAGTTCCGGGAGCGGGCGAGAAATACTTTGCATAAAGCCCGAACGGTTGAGAGCCAGCTTGACTTGCTCCAGATGAGACGAGGCTAGCCGTCATGAAACGTCGTGTTTCCATCAGCAAATCAGGGTTATCCATACCTTCTGAGGTCGCGCGACGTTCATTTCCATCGTTAAATTCTACCCAAGTATAGGAACTCTCGACGCTGGATTCAGGCCTGTTTTGGTAAGCAGGATAAGTCTTTACTTGCTCTCGATTTTTTGCATACCACACAATGTAATCGTGAATAGATGGTAGTAGTGCCGACGCTTGTCCGGTCGTTTTCTTAAAGGCTATGAGACGGCAAAAATTATTGTCTCCGAACACTTCATCCAAAATCGCCCGCACACGGTGAACATTCTCATCACCGATCTGAACGAAGATGCTGCCACTGTCAGTAAGCAGCTCCCTTGCCACGATCAACCTGTCCCTCAGGTATTCCAAGTAAGTATGGACACCGAGCGTCCAGGTGTCTCGGTACGCCTTAACCATTTCCGGTTCGCGGGTCAGATCGGCATCTCGATCCTTGACATCTCTGTTGCGTATGAACGGCTGGAAGTTCGAGCGGTAGCTGATCCCGTAGGGCGGATCGACGTATATCATCTGCACCTTGCCGGCGAGGTCTTCACGAACGGCAAGCGAGTTCATGACGGAGAGGCTGTCGCCCAGGATGAGGCGGTTCGACCAGTCTACGTCGTGCTTGTAGAACTGCACTGCCTCGTGATACTCCTGCTGCGGATCCGCCCACAGGCCGCGCTGGACGTCCTGCCGTGCCGCGATTAGGATGGCGGCCTGCGCGGACACGCGCTCGTGGATGTGCAGCGCGACGGGGTCGATCTCGAAGTATCTCTTCTCCCGCTTGCCCGTCCACTCCAGCCAGGGTTCGTGGCGTCGGAGGGCTCCGGCGAGAATTTCGGCCTCCTCGTCAGTCAGTTTCCTCTGTCTGGCGGTTTCGAGCAGCCCGGGCAGACGGTCGGACTCGCCCGTGCCGTCGAATCGCAGCATCGGCGGCAGGTGAGGGTCGTAGTGAAAGCGGCGCGGGGCGAGATCTTTGACGCGGCCCTGTGCGGCGAGAGCCGCGGGCGGGATATTCTTGCGCGTAGCATCGTGGCGGTAGTCGGTGACGGAGTCGTCGGCGCGGTTGGGAGTGGTCACCGGAGCACCTCACTCGAATATTTCTTTGACCGGCATCCGCCAGCCGGAAACTACGTCGTCGATTTCGAGCGTATCGGATTCGTTCAGGGTGATGACACTCGCCGGTGAACGGTGCACCTTTACGGTCCGCCTGCGCGGGTCCACGACAATCACCGCGAGGGTTCCGGCGGCGAGCCAGTCGGCTATCTTTTCGTCCACTTCGGTGTAGCTATCGTTGGGTGAGATCACCTCGATTGCAAGGTCCGGCGCACCTGGGAAGAAGCCCGGCGCATCCCCCACGCTTTCCGCCCGCTCGCGCCGGACGAAAGCCGCGTCGGGAGCGCGAACGTGGTCGGGGTTCGACGCCAGCATGAAGCCGGTCTCGGCTCCATAGGTATTGCCCAGCCCGTTCGTCTTCACGTGCATCATCAGATAACCTCCGATGAAGCTCGTGTATCTTCCGTGGACGTGTCCGGCAGGCGGCATCTTCCTCAGCTCCCCTCTCACGAGCTCGTAGCGGGAGCCGTCGTCCGGCATGTCGAGGAGCTCATTCGCCGTCATGGGTGGCGTTCTGGTCGCCATGAGTTACGGCTCCTCCGGGACGTTCAGAGTCTAGCCAGCTTGACGGACATGGTAAACGTCCATTCCCCGATTATCAAACAGATAGACAACACACGAACGTCTGTGCTATCATGAGGCCATGAAGACCGCCCGATCAGACACCCACCCCTCTGCGCCGAGCGCGGCGCTTCCCTCTTCAGCCTGCCCAAACCTGTCCCATTTCCGTCCCACTACTGTCTCATTCCTGTCCAATCGCTGTACCACTGGTGTCCCACTCCGTCACCCGGCACAGCTACGAAACGGAACAAAATGTTACAGAATGAGACAGATTTCAAGGAAAGCCCTCCGGCCCGCTCACGTAACAGTTCAGACTCCGTGAGATATTCTAGCGAATCTGGTGGACGGAGAGGAGGCTCTTACCTCTTCCCCCGGCTCCGCGGGGGAAGATTGAGATGGGGGTCCCCCCGCAAGTCTGAACAGCTACGCTCTCACGTGACTGTTCAGACTTGATGTAGGAAGGTCAGCCTAGCTCGTGGCGGCGTATGCGGTCGAGGTGCTCTCTCTCCTCGGGGGTGAGGGCGGGGTAGGGCTCGCCCTTCTGCAGGACGGAGCCGGTGTAGTGCGGCTTCCGCTTCTCCAGGAAGGCCGCGCGGCCCTCCGCACCGTCGCCGCTCAGCTGGGTCAGGAGCGAGTTCATCAGCGTCTGGACCCGCCACGCCTCGGTCACCGGGATGTCGCGGAACCGGATCACGAACTCCTTCATCATTCGTACGGCGAGGGGAGGCAGTCCGGCGATATGGGTGGCAAGCTCCTCCGCCCGTTCCATCAGCGACTCGTGGGGCACGGCCTCGTTGATGAGGTTGATGCGCAGCGCCTCGGCCGCGTCGAAGGGCTCGTCGGTCAGCAGTATCCTCATGGCGTCCGCGTGCGATACCTGGCGGGTGAGGTACGTGGCTCCGGGGCCGCCGCCGACCCAGCCCTGGCTCAGCAGAGCGAACTTGAACCTGGCGTGCTCCCGGCAGGCCAGCCTGATGTCGGTGGAGGTGAGCATCAGGTAGAATCCGGCGCCGGCGGCCCAGCCGTTGATCGCTCCGATAACCGGCTTCCAGACCTGGGGATAGTGGTCGCCGAGACGTCCGTCCGCGCCTATCTTGGCGCCGTTTATGGTGCCGGAGAGCGGCCAGAAGACACCCTCCGCCCGTATGCGCTCCCGCTCCTCCTCGGTGACGCCGGGGGGGAGGGCCAGGTTGTGGCCGGCGCAGAAGTGGCGCCGTCCAGAGCCGGTGAGGATGGCGACGCGCACGTCCCAGTCGTCCCATATCTCCTTCCAGATTTCGGCGAAACGGTTGGACGTCTCACGGTCCAGAATGTTGGCCTTCTCAGGGTTGTCTATCGTGACATAGGCGATGCCGTCTCTCTTCTCGAAAAGCACTCCCATATGCGCCCTCCTATTGATTTGATCAGTATATGACCTGCTCGCGGACGAGTCTGTCCATCTCATCAGCAGACAGGCCCAGGAGCTCCCGGTATACGTAGTCGTTGTCCTGTCCCAGCTCCGGCGCGGCGGCAATCCTGGGCTCCGGCCACTCGTCGGAGCGCCACGGCAGTCCGGGGAGTTCCCTCAGCTCGCCGTCGGAGGCGCGCCGCGTGGTGAAGAACCCGGTCTCCCGAAGATGGGGGTCGTCGAAGACGCGGCTCACGTCCAGGGACGGTCCGGCAGTAATTCCCGCCTCTTGGAGCAGCCGCATCGCCTCGTAGTCTTCCAGACGCTCGGTCCAGGCGGTGATCGCCGCGTCGATATCTGCCCGTCGCGGTCTCCGCCCCTCGACCGTTGTTAGCGCCGAGTCATCCGCCAGATCTTCTCGTCCGAGGAGACGGCATAGTGCGAGCCACTCGTCGAGGCCGGTTACGGCAATGGCGACCCATCGGTCTTTTCCCTTGCAGTGAAAGAGGCCGTGAGGCGAGGCGCTCCTGTCGTCGTTGCCCATGGGTTCTGGCATCCGTCCGTTCATCTGATAGTCGAGCACGGCCTCCGGGATTCCCGAAGTGAGAGCCTCGGCCATCGAATAGTCGATGTACTGTCCTTCGCCCGTCAGCAGCCGATGGTTGAGCGCGGCCATCGTCAGCATGGCCAGCTCCAGGCCGACCCACGGGTCGGCCCAGAGACCTCCCTTGATCGGCTCTCTTCCCGGATAGCCGGATACGGAGTTCCAGCCGGTGTAGTGCTGGAGCAGGCTGCCGTATGCGACGTACTCCCTGTCTGGGCCGGTGTGGCCGGTGCCGGAGGAGGAGACCATTATGAGATCCGGCCGGTCCGCCGATATGACGTCGTATCCCAGACCTCGCCGCTCGAACACGCCGAATGCGAAGTTCTCGATGACGACGTCTGATATGGCAATCAGGGCCCTGGCGAGCCGGGTCCCCTCGGGCTTCGATAGGTTCAGGGCGGCGTAGACCTTGGACTGGTTATAGGCCTGAAACGGCGGGCCATAGATCGAGGGGTCAGGCCTGCGGGCGCTTCCGATCTTGACGACTTCGGCCCCCATCATGGCGAGATGCCGGGTCGCAGTGGGGCCCGCGATGATCCAGCTGAAGTCGACGATCCGTATCCCGTCCAGAGGCAGCCTATCCATTGGCCGCACCTGTGCCCAAGACGGTCTCGTTGTGCTGGCCTAGCAGGGGAGCCGGCCCGGCGTCGAGAGGCAGCGTGGTGTTCGACAGCCTGTAGGGGACTCCGGGGTAGTCGAGCGGGCCCGCCTCAGGATGGTCTATCGTCACGAAGAACCTGCGGTGGGCCAGATGGACGTCGCGCAGCAGGTCTCCGACGGTGTTGACGGGGAAGCACGGTATACGCCTCGCCTGGCCCTCCCTGGCGATGTCGAACTTTGAGCGGAGGCGGGTCCACTCTCCGACGAGCTCCCACAGATCGGGGAAGTTACGCTGTCTCGCCTCCCTGGTGACAAACCGCTCGTCGCCGCGCCAGTCGGGATTGCCCATCAGCTCCAACCACCTCTCCCACTGCGCGTCCTCTCTGGGGGAGATGGCAACGTAGCCGTCATTGCAGGGAAGGACGCCGCCGATGGCGCTCACCATTCCCCCTATCGCGGCCTCTCGCTGCTCCCCCGCGTCCCTCGACGGGGCAGGCCGGCCCCAGGCCGAGTTGGCCAACCCGGCGATAACCTGCGTGGCCATCGCGTGGAAGGAGGACACTGTGATGTGGCAGCCCACTCCGGTCGTGCGCTGGCGGTAGAGAGCTATCATGCAGGCGGTAGCCGCCGCCATGCCGGCCACTAGGTCCGCCTGGTGGCCTCCGGCGCGCACCGGTGGCTCGGCGTCCGGGTCTTCCACCGGCCCAAGCAGACCGTGCGCCACTCCGCCCATGTGGAAGAGAACCAAATCGGTGGCCTTATAGCCGGCGTACGGCCCGCAGCGGCCGAAGGGTGTGATCGACACCAGAACGATCTCCGGATTCGCCCGGGCCAGCGCCTCGTACCCCAAGCTCCACCTATCCAGAGCCCCGGCAGGGAGGTTCTCCACAAGGATGTCGGCATCCCCGGCCAACGAGAGCAGACGACTCCTGTCGGCGGGGGCGTCCAAGTCGAGCGTTATCCCGCGCTTGTTGACGTTGAGCGCTAGGAACAGACCGCTCCTCTCCGCATGCGGGGTGTCCGCCGGGAACGGTCCCTCGCGCCTCGACGGGTCGCCGACGGGGGGTTCGACCTTGAGGACGTCGGCGCCCAGGTTGGCGAGGACCTTGCCGCAGTAGGGCGCGGATACCCGGCCTCCAAGCTCGAGAACCTTCACTTCAGGGAGGAGTCCCAAAGCCAAGCTCACGTCCCGTCCATCGTCCGGCGGATCGTGGCGATCACATCGTCCCTGTCCGGCAGCACGTATCTGTTGAGATGGTCGCTATGGGGGACGGGAAGGCCGGGATTGCCTACGCGCAGTATCGGGGCCTTGAGGCCGGCGAAGGCCTCACTGGCGGCTACGGTCGCGGCCACTTCGGCCCCAAAGCCGCTCCGTCGCACCGCCTCATGCACGACCACGAGCCTGCCGGTCTTTGCGACCGACCGTTCCACCGTGTCCCGGTCGAACGGGACCAGCGTGCGGAGGTCTATCACCTCTACATCCACGCCCGCCGTCGACAGCTCTTCCGCAGCCTCCATCACCACCGGCGCCATGTTGAGCCAGGTCACAACGGTGACATCCTCTCCCTCGCGCGGGACGGCCGCCTCGCCCAGCGGTACCGTATAGGGCGCCTCAGGCACCGGCCCGGCGGTCTCGTAGAGGGCGCTGTGCTCTATGAAGACCACGGGGTCCGGGTCTCTGATGGAGGAGATGAGCAGCCCCTTGGCGTCGTATGGAGTGGAGGGGGTGACGACCTTCAGGCCGGGCACATGGGTAAACCACGACTCGAGGTTCTGCCCCATGTAGACGTTGCCCGCGCTCATGTGCGTCGTGCGGAACACTACAGGGGCCGACAGCGCGCCATCGTGCACGTAGCGCGCCTTCGCAGCGCTGTTGACGATCTGGTCCATGGCGACGGTGACCAGCCCCGTAAACTGCAGCTCGACAACCGGACGCATGCCCATTAGCGCCGCGCCAACCCCGAGGCCGCTGAAGCCCGACTCTGAGATCGGCGTATCCCAGACACGCTGCGTCCCGAATCGTTCCAGGAGGCCCTCGGTCACGCCGGCGAGGCCGCCGTAGTCGGCCACATCCTCGCCGATGACGAAGACGCTGGCGTCGGTATCCATCTCCTGGACCAACGCCTCGCGGAGGGCCTCGCTCAGCTTGAGCGTCCTCATATCCCCATCCTCTCCACCGGCTCGGAGTAGACGTGCGCGGCCGCGCCGTCTCTCTGCGGGGAAGGCTTCGCGTAGGAGGCGTCGATGGCGCGGGCGATCTCACTGGCTATCCGATGCTCCGTCTCCTTCACGGAGGCGTCGTCGAGGTAGCCTTCGGCTTTCATCCGATCGGCCAATATGGTTATCGGATCTCTTCTGCGCCACCGGGCCACCTCGTCCGCCGGACGTGTGTCTCGGAGTGTGGGGTAGTGGCGCAGGAAGCGGTACGTCTTGCACTCCAGAAGCGTGGGTCCCTCGCCCCTGCGAGCCCTTGCAACGGCCTCCTGCGCAGCCTCGTAGACGGCGAGCACGTCCTGTCCGTCGACGACGTGGCCGGGCATCCCGTAACTCGATGCGCGGTCGGCCACGTCCTCGATGGGCAGGCCGGCAGAGCCGGGCGCGGTCTGGAAGTAGAGGTTGTTCTCACAGACGAACACGACCGGCGCCCTGCACAGTGCCGCGAGATTCAGCCCCTCGTGGAAGTCTCCGCGCGCGGCCGCCCCGTCGCCGAAGAAGCAGACCATCACATTGTCGCCGCCCCTCATCTGTAGACCGAGGGCCGCTCCCACAGCCACCGGAAACTGGGCGCCGACGATTGCCGACCCAGCGAGAATCCCCAGCCGGGGATATCCGCAGTGGTGAAACGACTCCTTGCCTCCCGAGATGCTGCCTGAATTGCCCAGCATGGCGTCCAGCATCTGTTCGATGGTGACGCCGCGTGTCCAGAAGGCCTCGGTGGTCCTGAGAGCGGGCAGGACCCAGTCGTCGGGGCGCAGCCCGTAGCAGACACCCACGCCGACCGCCTCCTGGCCGACGCTCGGATGCAGGGCGGTGGGAAGGCGGCCCTCCTCGTACAGCGAGAGGGCCCGCTCGGTGAATCTCCGGCCCATCAGCATGAGCCGGTGCATCTCCATGAGGTCCTCAGGAGTCAGGTCCGTCCGGCTGTCGACCATGCGCTGCACCGAATCTCCGGGCACGCCCTAGGCGAACTTGGACTTCCTCGGCTCGAAGTCCGAATGGACGTCTATCAGCACGGTCCGGCCCTCGGCGTTGTGGCGCTGCGCGTCGTGGAGGGCTGGCCCCATCTCTCCGGGGCGGGTGACGGTGATGCCGACCGCGCCCATGCCCTCGGCGATCCGGGCGTAGTTGCCACCCATCTCGGTTACGCCGTACAGCTCGCGCGCCGTGGGATAGCCGCCCGGATAGGTGGCCATCCCGCCGTTGTTGAGGACGACCGTGGTTATCGGAGCGCCGGCGCGCACCGCCGTCTCGATGTCCAGTCCCGACATTCCGAACGCGCCGTCTCCCATCAGGTTCAGACAGAACCGTTCGGGATAGGCGATCTTCGCACCGATCATCAGGGGAATGCCGAAGCCGAGATGAGTGGTCTTGCCCCAGCCTATGTACCCGTGGGGCGTGGTCGCCGTGTAGAAGGGCACTATCGAATCGCGGGGGGCGCCGGCGTCGTGAGTGACGACGCTCCTGCTCTTATCCAGGTTGCGCTCGATCTCTCCGATGACCCGGTAGGTGCTGACCGGCTCGGCGTCCGAGTTGAGCAGGCCGTCCCACTCCGACATCCACCGCCTGCGCACCTCCGCTATATCCGCCGCGGCGCTGGTCTTGCGTCCATCTTCGCCTACCGCAGCCTTGACCTCGTCCAGGACCATCTGGAGTGTCACCTTGACGTCTCCGGGAAGGGCAACGTCGACCGACTCCTGCTTGTTGATGTCCTCGATGTTGTCGGTGTTGTGGATGATCACCTTGCCGGGAGGTATGGGCTGCCCGTAGGAGGTGTGGGACAGGCTGGTTCCCAGCGCGAAGAGCACGTCAGAGTCCCTCAGCCAGGTGAAGGCGGGCAGGGTGGTGGAGCCGCTTCCCGCGCCCAGCGAGAGCGGATGATCCTCCGGGAATGCGCTCTTGCCCTGCATCGTCGTATAGACGGGCACCTGCGTAAGCTCCGCCAGCTCCCTGAGCTCGCCGGCCGCTCCGCCGAGCAGCACTCCACCCCCGGCCCAGATGACCGGATTCTTAGCGCCGAGGAGCAGCCGGACGGCGTCCTTCACGTCGGAGCGGGAGGGACAGGTGATGGATCTGCCGGGCGAGTGGTAGTTCGCGAGGACGTCACCGGATACCTCGGCTGAGCCGACGTCATCGGGAGTCTCCACGACGACCGGGCCGGCCTTGCCGTTCCGAAGCGCGTGAAACGCCCGGCGCATCACGTTGCCGACGTGGGCCGGATTCAGGATGGCCTCCGCCTGCTTGACGATAGGGGAGTATGCCCTGGACGGCGCGAAGTTGGGACGAACGCTCCAGTCTCCCAAGGCGGGTCCTGCGGGCAGCAGCAGGATCGGCGTATTGTCGGCGAAGGCCTGAGCGATACCGCCCATCGAGTTCTCGGCCCCGGGCCCACCCTGCGTGACCACGACGCCGAATCTCTGCCGGCCTCCGACGCGGCTGAAGCCGTCGGCCGCCATGACGGCGCCGCGCTCCTGCCTGAACATGACTAGGCGGATTCCCTCCCTGGCAACCGCCTCGATCAACGAGTTGGAGGGGAAGCACGCGACCCACTCCACGCCCTCCATCTTGAGTACTCTGGCAACCGATTCAGCCCCGTTCAAGTTGTCCTCCCAGAACCTTAGTAACCCGTATGGGGCGATGGTACCGACACTCAGGAAACTGTGTCAAACGGTCGTCCGTCCCCAGGCCTGAACGGCTGTCCGGACTCAAGGGAGACGCAGGTCCTCCATCGGCGTCACGACCGTCCCGTAGAGGTCGGGGCGCCGGTCCTTGAGGCCGGAGTCGACCCGCGCCTTGCGCAGCATCTCACGGTCGAGGTCTGCGTGAATGACCGTCTCGTCCTCCTCAGCCTGCACGATGATCCGCCCGGTCGGGTCGCATATGAGAGAGCCGCCGCTCATGTAGGAGTCGAACTCCTCGCCGCCGTGGTTGCACGGCGCGACGTAGCAGGCGTTCTCCGACGCCCGGACCATCGCCTGAGCGTTCCAGAGAAGGCGACTCTGGCCGGACTCGAACTCTCGTCTCAACGATCCGTCCTCAACCTCAGCCGGCCGGTTGGTCGCCAGAGGCGATGTGTAGTAGGCGACGCCGCAGTAGGGCGCGACGATCAGCTCGGCGCCGTTGAGCATCGCGCACCGCGAGGTCTCGGGGAATCCGAAGTCGAAGCAGATGAGGAACGATACGTTGAAACCGGCCACGGGGAACACGCGGAAATTGGCCCCGTATCGGTAGTAGATCTTTTCCAGGCTGTGCTGCGCCGGAGGGTGCATCTTCCGGTACTTGCCGACGATCTCGCCGTCCGGGTCGACCAGCATCGTCGTGTTGAAGAAGAGACCGAGCGCCTCCTCCTCGATGAGGGTCGCCGCGATATGGGTCTTGTGCTGCCGGGCCTTGTCCTTGACGGCCCTCATCGAAGGCCCGTCGTCGCGCTCCGCGCGGGCGTAGTTGCGCACGTCCCGGTACATGGGGAAGTAGCCAGTGTTGAAGTACTCGGGGGTGACGATCAGATCGGGGCGGTCCCTAGCCGCCAGATCGATGAAGTCGCACGCCTTGGCGACGTTCGCCGCGCTGTCGCCGGCACCGCTGCTCATCTGGATCAGAGAGAGCCGCATCTTCTGTTCCTCCCTTCAGTGGCAGTGTCCTGGAGCCGAGCCTCCGGCAGGCCGAGGCTCCATCGGGGCCCCCTATTGACCGGGAACGTAGACCTCCGACAGGAGGCCGATGTTGCCTATACCGCTCACCACCAGCACTGACCCATCTTCCAGGACGGTGGCTGTATGATTGCGACGCTCTCCCGCCATGTTGCCTGCCTCCACCCAGGCGTTGGACGCCGGATCATAGACAGCCATCTCTATGACAACGCGGCTTGGACTCGACTGGGTGAAGCCGCCGAGTGCATGATGCCGCGGCGTGCGGCATCATTGAGCTTCCACGGGTTCCTCTGAAGAGGCCATGAAGCTCCTTGTGCGACCGCCGGAATTCCAACACACATTCACCTTTCATGTCAACGCCTGCATCGACGTTCACGGTATTCAGGCGCTCCGATAGGTCGACGAGGCTTATTTGGGTTTTGGTTAGGTGATGTCAGGCCTTTCGATGGACAGTTTTGATACTTATACAAGAATAGATATCGTCTTATCCGGTTCGAAGGCCAGGACTCCGCTAAATAGGGAATCTCTTATAACTGCGATGTATGAGTGGTTGACATAATTTTTGTTTTATATTAGACTTTAGCGAAACTACTCCGGTAGGCAGACTCGATACGCCTCGGTTTGACCGGGGCCAATCACCTCGGGAACGCACCAGATAAGGAAGGACAAGTCTTGGTCACGATCGCAGATCCCCTGACGACATTGAACCCCAGCGTCCCCGACACTCGTCACTCCACGAACGGAACGGTGACTGCCGACCGAGGGATATGCCCCCGCTGCGAGGCGCAGTTGAGGATCAACTACTTTGAGCCCCAGTGCCCCCAGTGCGGTTACGTCGACTACACCTACCGGTCGCCCAACGGGACCAAGAAGAGCGTCGTCAACTCCGGCACGAGATATGTGCTGCGATACATTGGGGACTTCCCGGCGCTGGGGAACGTGCTGGCGCATATACAACTACAGCGGCTGCGGAACCGCATCGTATACGGCGTGAGCTGCCCCTTCTGCGGCCAGTCGATGGTCCAGACCTCTCTCTCTGGCAAGCGCCGAGAGGTGCGGGAAGAGCGCTACAAGTGCGTGGAAGGCCACCGGGTCTCTCTCACCCCCAACCGAGACGGCGGTCTCGGCTGGAAGTAGAGGCGGGGAGAGCACTCCTGGCTCACGGCACCACCGGCAGCACGATGTGGGACGGACTGTCCCGATCAAGATGTATGCTGTTGTGCGCCACGACAGTGTGCGTGTGGCGGCCCATCGGCTCCCCCGTGTTCGGGTTCACGTCGAATCGGGGGAAGTTGGAGCTGGACACGTCCACGCGAATGCGGTGTCCTACCTCGAACAGGTTGCTCGTCGGGAACAGCTCGATCCGCACCTCGTAGACGCAGCCGGGGTCCATCAGTACCTCTCTTTCCCGGCTCTCCCGATAGCGGGCGCGTATGATCGAATCGGTCAGGTTCATGTGGTAGCCGACCGGATACTCTTCGCTGGGCGGGTGCACGTCGAGCAGCTTTGCCGTGAAGTCGGTATCCACCGCTGTCGACGACACCCAGAGCCACACGCTGACCGGCCCCGTCACCTCGACGGCCTGCTCGAGAGGCGGCGTCTGAAACACCAGCACGTCTGGACGCTCAGATAGCAGGGGATAGGGAGGACGGGCGCCGACGACGCCGGGCTCCTCCTTCTGGTGGACGGCGCCGATCTGGACGATATTTCGCATCCTGGCCCTCGGACGGACGTAGCTGGGATCTAGGTCGCCCACCGTTATCAGCTCGTAGTATCCGGCGACGTTGCCCGAGACGGTGGGGACGGGATGGTCCGGGTCGAACGCGAAGCTGGCCGGCGCATCCTCTCCGCCCGGCGGCTCCGTACTGAGCCCGCCGCCGCTCCGCAGGTAGTAGGCGACGGCGCGGGCGCGAGACAGCGGCCACTCCCTCTCGGACCGCCACCGGCCCCCGTGGTTCAGATGACCGTTCGAGGTGCGCCGGCCGTCTCCGCCTCCCATTACGAATATGCGCACGGGAGGTTCATCGTCCACACCGGTGGGGATATCCTTCAGCCACCGGTCGAACCACCTCAATCTCTCGGCGTTGTAGACCCTGTCGCCCCACTTGCCGGCAGGGCCGAAGTCGACGTCGCCGGAGACGCTCGTCCCCCGTCCCCCCTGTCCCCTCATCGTGTAGTGGCTCCACGGGCCGATCAGGAGTCTCGTGCAGGCGCTGTTCTGCTTCGAGATGGCCGTGTAGTAGTTGTGGCACTCATTCAGTATCGCGTCGAACCAGCCACTGCTGATCGTCAGGGGGATGTCCGCGTGCCTGTCGAGGATCCGCGCGAAGTCGTGCGCCTCCTGGGCCCAGAAGTCGTCGTACTCCCCTCGGTAGTAGTAGTCGAAGAGCATCTTCTCCAGGTTCGGGACTGCGGCGAGCGGCGTGTGTCCGGGCTTGAAGGGCATCTTCAGGATGACCTCCCGAAGGTTCTCCATAGCCTCGACGACGGCGCCCCGGCCGGCCGGGTTGCCCCGCAGCTCCTGAGCGTCGTGCGCGTGCAGGAGCAGTGCGCCGAACATGAAGAGCGTCATCGCGCCGCCCTCCCGCGCGTAGTCATAGGTCTTGATGGGGCTCATGTCTGCCCACATCGCCGTCAGGTGGGGAGGCCGATAGAGCGCCATGGCCGTCTGGACGATTCCGCCGTGAGAGGTGCCCACCGTACCGATCCTGCCGTTGGACCACGGCTGTGAGGCGATCCACTCGACCGTATCGTAGCCGTCCTCACCCTCCTTGGGGTTAGAGGAGTGCATATACTCTCCCGTTCCGTCGGAGCGGTGGCGGCCCCGGATATCCTGGAGCACCACCACGTACCCCCTGGGGGTGAAGAAGTTGGCGACGTGGTCGATCCAGGCGACCGGATCGCTCTTGTCGTACGATGTGCGGCCCAGGATGGTGGGTAACGCACCGGAGACCGGCTCCCCGTCGAGCGCGGGCCGGTATATGTCCGTCGCGAGACGGAGCCCGTCCCGCATCGGCATCATCACGTTCTGCGCAACTACGATCCCATACTCGGGTGACGACTGCCCAGCGCCGGATATGACGTTGTCCATCCCACGACCTCTTTTTCTCTCCCGAAGGAGTTCTCCAATCTTCGTATCAATCAGTCCAGTAGGCCACACCCAGAAGGCCAGGGCCTATGTGGGCGCCCATCACCGGGGTGAGCTCGCTCACGTACAGCTCCCCGCAAGGCAACGCCGCCTGGATCCGCTTCTTCAGCTCTTCGGCCGCATCGGGAGCGTCGGCGTGCATCACCGTCGCGTGGACAGGCCGCCCCCCTGCGCTATCTCTTATCAGATCCAGCAGCCGGGTCGCCGCACGGCGGCCTGTTCTGGGACGAGCGACGGTCCTCACCTCCCCGCGCTCCATCTCGAACACGGGCTTGATCTTGAGCAGTGCGGTCCCCGCATGGGCGATCATCGGCACGCGTCCGCCTTTCCAGAGATAGTAGAGCGTGTCCAAGAAGGCGACCACCCGCACCCTGCCTATCACATGACGGGCCGCTGAGACCACCTCGCCGAGCCCCGCTCCTCCACACTGCGCCGCTCGTAGAGCTTCGAGAGTTATGAGACCCTGGCCTCCGACAGCACTCTCGGAGTCAAGAAGGGCGATCTCGAAGCCCGGTATTGCCCGTCTCGCCTCTTCGACAGCGACCCTAGCCGAGTCCAGAGAGGCGCTGAAGCGGGATGCCACCGTAAGACATAGAGCGGCCTCCGCATCCGCGCTCGCGGAGACGAAGGCTTCAAGAAACCGCGAAGGGGAGGGAGCGGAGGTGGTCGGAGGGCCATCCGTCTCGCGGAGCATACGGTAGAAGCTCGTCGGCGTCAGATCGCGTCCATCGAGAAAGTTCCTCCCGCCGATCGTGACCGTCATGGGAACGACGTAGAGGCCCGGAAGCTCGGAGGCGTTGGCGGGAAGGGAGGAGGCGCTGTCCACCACGACGGCGATCCGGCTCCGGCGGTGAGCCGACGTCATAGTTTCGCTTCCTGCCGTCGTGCGGGACCGGTCTTCGAGCCGGGTGCGGAGAGGGCCATGTGCGTACCTCGGAGTCCGATGTTGCCTATGGCAACTGTACCAGAGAGGCGCACCCGTCGTGCAACCCGCGCCCGAGCGCCGTCATGAGCCGGAGGCCCCCTGAGGGCCGAGTGCTAGCCGAACATCTCCTGACGCCGGTCGAGATCGCGAAGCGCACGCTCCATTCGCCGACGCCTGAGGTCGAAGAGAGCTGGGCTGAGAAGAAGGGCCAGCGACACCGCGGAGAAGAGGAAGAGGGCCATGTATCCCGATCCTCCCTGATAGCTGAGCCATCCGAGCACCACCATGGAGGGGGTGGCGATGACCAGCAACGCCAGCCGCACCAGACGGCGGCCTATCCTGAAGAATACGGCAGTGGTGGCGGCGAGGATCAGGAAGACTATGGTAGCGCTGCTGTCGACGTCCCGGAGGGGCTGGCTCCCCAGATCGCCGCTGTAGAAGTAGAAGAACCAGTAGGCCAGAAACGGAATCGGAAGCACGGCTAGGGAGGCCATCACCCAGTCGGGCCTCGCCACTCTGGACACGAAGCGTATCACCACCCAGAGGGATATTCCGACGTACAGGAACGACACGGCGTATATGGGGAGACCCAGCGGAAGCTCGCCGCGAGACAAGACGGACCAGGCACCGTAGCCGACCGCGCTCATGGCAAGACCCCAAGAGACGATCGGAACCACCAAACAGTAGCCCAGCCACGGATATGTCCATCTGGGACGCCCCATGCGCCACCCCAGGACGCTGATCGCGATGGCGACGACCAGCATGGACGCCAGCCAGAAGGGATTGGTCCAGAGGTGGAGGACGAAGAGGAGGGCGAGCAGCAGGTGGGGAAGGACTGCGAGCGCGGTATGGTACCAAGAGCCGCGGGCATGCACCTCGTAGAAGTGGCCGGCTATCTCCTGGGAGGAGCCAAGCGCCTCCAGAACGTGGGAATAGGCATCCTGGCGGGAGACGCCAGCCTCCTGGAGCTCCCTGACCTCGTCCTCCACGTGGTCGCGGAGCTCGTGCAGGATCTCAGCCTGTTCGTCCCGAGCGAGGTGAAGGCTGCTGTCGAGCTCTGCGAAGAACTCTCTCCGGGATGCAGTCATCGGGTCCGCGGTCAGCCGTCCGTCTGCGCCACCAGATTAACCGCCCTGGTGAAGGAGTTCCATTCCTCCAACATCGCCACCAGACGGGTCCGGCCCTTTGGGGTGATATGGTAGTAGCGACGGTCCTGGCCGCTCGGCGAGGCCTCCCACCGGCCGTTGACGACGCCATCCCGTTCGAGCCGGTGGAGCGCAGGGTAGAGGGTACCTTCTTTGAAGCGGAAGTAGCCGCTGCTACGCCTGGCCATCTCCTTGACCAGCTGGTAGCCGTACATGGCCTCGTCGGCCAGGAGCGACAATAGCAGAGTCTCCGTGCTGCCCTTCAGCAACTCCCGTCGATACAATTCGAGCGTCACCTCCACAGCCATCGATCGTACCTCCGCAATTATGTCTTAACACCTATACGCAGTCAACTAGGTGTACTCGTTCAGTACATCCCGTACACATTGCCTCCTTCATTGAAGGCGCACTAGGCCGTATTGTAGAATGACCGCGGTATACAGGGGTGGACGAGCGATGAGCCAGCCTATCTCACGACTGCCTGGAATGCGCGACCTGAGCGGAGAGGCTATCGAACGTCTCGAACGGGTCGCCGAGTCCATGGGCTCCCTTCTTCAAGACCACCGCTATGAGCTGGTCGACACGCCGATATTGGAAGAGACGGAGCTCTTCGTCCGCAAGTCGGGTGGCGAGATGACCAGCCGCCTCTACTCGTTCCTGGACCCGGGAGGGAGACGGGTAAGCCTGCGTCCGGAGTTCACGCCGTCGGTCATCAGGCACCTTCTCCAAGAGGGAAAGGCGCTATCGCCGCCCCGTCGTCTCAGATACGCGGGGCCGGTCTTCCGATACGAGCAGAGCGAAAGCGGAAGCTACCGACAGTTCAACCAGCTCGGAGCGGAGCTGGTCGGAGTGGGTGGGGTGTCGGCGGACGCAGAGGTGATTCGCCTGTCCGTAGAGGCGCTCCGAAGCGTCGGCCTCGACGAGCCGCGGCTGAGGATCGGCCACCTGGGGGCCCTCCAGGGAGTGCTAGAGCACTTCGGACTGTCTGAGTCGGCTAGGCTTTTCATCCTAGGCTATGTCCACAGGATCAAGGAGGGGAGGACGGACGCCGCAACGCTCATCGACCGCGCCTCGGGCCTCGGCATCCTGAGAGGAGGAGCGGACGGCCTCTCCAAGGCCGCGCTTTCCGAGATGACCGGCGACCGGACAGGTGAATTCGTGAAAGACGTTCTTCGTGAATCGCTCTCGGCGCCCATCGGCAGGCGCACGACAGAGCAGATCGTCGCCCGGCTCCTGCGCCGAGTGGGCGACGCGGACGACCCAGATATCTTCGCGGCCGCACTGGAGGTCGTACGCGGTCTAGTGTCGCTCGACGGACCACCCGGCGCCGTCGTGGACGAGGCTCGCAGAGTGGCCTCCTCCCACGGTGTTGGAGGTGAGCAGTTCGAAGAGTTGGAACAGCTGATGGGCGAGATCGACGGACGCGGCGTGACCCTCGACCTGGGACACGCACGTGGCATCGCCTACTACACCGGAGTGGTCTTCAACCTGTCCCACGCCGAGGCGGGCGGGGGAGAGAGGCTGCTGGGAGGAGGAGGCCGGTACGATGGACTGGTCCGTGTCCTGGGAGGGGGCGAGAGCGTGCCGGCGGCTGGTTTCGCCTGCACCCTAGAGCAGGTGGTGGCCTGTCTGGACACCGCCTCACCGGCCGTCCAGATGTCGGCGGCCTCTTGATGTCCAACACCCCTTTGCTCAACTTGGCCGTCCCCAGTGACGGGGCGCTGCACGAGCCTTCCCTCATGTTCCTCCGCTCTTGCGGAATAGGCGTTCTGAGAACCAACCTGCGCAGGTACACGGCGGCCATTCCGTCGTTCCCGGATACCAGCGTACTATTCCAGCGAACGGCGGACATCACTCAGAAGGTGGAGGAGGGGAGCGCGGAGATCGGCATCGTCGGTTTGGACCGTTTCATGGAGATGAGGAGAGAGGACGGAGACACGGGGATCGTGATCCGGAATTTGGGCTTCGGCCACTGCGAGCTGATCGTCGGGGTGCCCGACTCCTGGGTTGACGTCATATCGGTGGCAGACCTGGCCGACCTCGCCATGGAGTTCAGAGAAGAGGGCAGAGACCTCAGGGTCGCGACCAAATATCCGCGGCTGGTCAGCCGATACCTCCTCAACGGCGGAGTCAACCACTTCTCTCTGGTCCAGTCGAGCGGCACTCTGGAGGTCGCTCCGGCGATGGGCTTCGCGGACGTGATTGCGGACATATCGTCGAGCGGGACCACGATGAGAGAGAACCGTCTGAAGCCATTGAGCGGCGGAGCGATCCTCGCGTCACAGGCGTGCTTCATAGCCAACAGGCGCCGGCTCAGAGAGGATGGCGACAAGCTCCGTGTGGCCGGCACACTGGTAGAGCTCATGGAGGCCCACCTCCAGTCCCGCGACTTCTACAGCGTCACTGCGAACATGAGAGGGGAGACTGCGGAGGAGGTCGCCTCCTGCATACTGGAGCACAGCGACATCTCAGGCCTGAAGGGGCCCACAGTCTCCCGCGTATACACTCGAGGAGGGGAGCGCTCCTTCTCCGTAACGATAATCGTCGAGAAGGAACGGCTGCTCCCTGCAATAGAGCAACTGCGTGAGGTGGGCGGCAGCAGCGTGACCGTATCTCAGCCCAACTACGTGTTCAGGTCCGAGTGCGGGGCGCACTCGAGGCTCACGTAGCGGCGGCCTCGGGAGAGCCGCTTGCCCAACCTAGCCGCCCACATACATCTGGCGCGACAGGCGGCCCAACGCCTGGGAGACCCACGGCTCGACTCTCACATGGGCTACTACCTGTTGGGCTCCACGTCGCCTGACATCAGGGTGATCACCCGCCGGAAGAGAGAGGAGTACCACTTCGCGAGCCTCGACTTCGACAGGCTCGGGACCGGAGTCACCGGGATGTTCGAGGTGCGGCCGGAGTTGCGCGTCGCGTCTGATCACGATGAGCCCACGCAGGCGTTTATCGCAGGCTACATCACCCACCTGACCGTCGACGAGACCTGGATCACGCGGATGTTCAGGCCCTACTTCGGCGACCGGTCCGTCTTCGATGACGAGACGGAGGGCCATGTAATGGACCGCGTTCTCCAGCTCGAGCTGGACCGGCAGTCGTGGGAGTCGGTCGACAGCACGCTCACGCTGCTGGCGTCGGCCACCGGCCGGGTTGGGGTGGGATTCATCCCGCAGGAGACGCTGGACGAGTGGAGAGAGTGGGTCACCGGCCACCTGAGAGGGGGCTTCTCTTGGGAACGGCTGAGGTTCATGGCCCGGCGCATCGCCGCGGGTGACGAGACGCACCGCGCGCATCGGCTGGCTGACAACTTCCTAAGGGAGATGCCAGGTAGTCTGGACGGGCTGCACAACGTGGTCTCTCGGAGCGATCTGGACGGCTTCAAGAGCTGCGCCGTGGATACGCTGACTCAGACGGTGGGCGAGTATCTGGCATGAGGGAGGTCACGGGTCTCGAACCGGCCTCCGAGCTTCTCTGCAGTGGCAGGGGGTTGGACCTCGATCAGGCCCCTTCTCACGTGATGGACAGGACTGAGCGCGCCCTAGGACGGCGACTCACGCCTGCGGGGGCGGTCGAGTTGATACTGGAGCAGGTACGTGCTCGCGGCGACGATGCAGTACGCGAGCTCACCCGGAGTCTGGACGGACACGATCCCGGAGAGTTCGAGGTGCCGCAGGACATCATAGCCAAGGCTTACGACGAGGCGCCTGAATCCCTGGTCGAGGCCTTGGAGACCGCAGCGCGGCGCATCCGACGCTTTCACGAGGCGACAGTACCAGCCGACTGGATGGACGAAGAGGAGGGCTACGGTCAGACGGTAAACGCAGTGGAGAGCGTGGGAGTGTACGTGCCAGGAGGCACTGCGCGCTACCCATCAACCGTGCTGATGACGGTCATACCGGCGAGGGTAGCCGGAGTCGAGAGGGTCATCGTATGCACGCCCTCGGGGCCCGGCGGCTCTCCGGCGCCCGCCGTACTCGTCGCATCACGGGTCGCGGGGGCAGACAAGGTCTTTCAGATAGGCGGAGCGCAGGCGGTCGCGGCTATGGCCTACGGCACTGAGACGGTGTCGGCCGTGGACATGATCTGCGGGCCGGGCAACATCTTCGTCACTCTCGCCAAGCGCCGCCTATTCGGACAGGTTGGCATAGACGGTCTATACGGGCCGACTGAGACGGTCGTGATCGCCGACGAGACGGCCAATCCGACCCTCTGCGCCGCCGACCTGCTGGCCCAGGCGGAGCATGATCCGCTCGCAACGCCGGTGCTGATCACGACGTCGCACTCCCTGGCGGAGTCGGTCCGGAGCGAAGTGGAGCTTCGTCTCCAGCGACTCGACCGGAGAGAGATAGCCCGCGCCGCTGTGGAGGGACGGGGTTGCATCGCGATCGTGGACGATACGGACGAGGCCATCGTCCTGTCAAACCGGTTCGCCCCCGAGCATCTGTCGCTGATGGTCGCAGAGCCGCTGAAATGGGTGAGCAAGGTCCGGAACGCCGGCGCCGTCTTCGCGGGCGAGTTCTCACACGAGGTCCTCGGCGACTACGTCGCTGGGCCCAGTCACGTCATGCCGACAGGGGGCACGGCGCGCTTCAGCTCGGGCCTGGGAGTGCACTCCTTCGTAAAGATGACACCGATCGTGGCGCTGTCCGAGCCGACGGCGGCCGGCCTAGGCGGAGCCGCCGCGGAGCTGGCCCGCTCGGAGGGGCTCACTGGACACGCGGAGGCGGCGGAGATCAGAGCCGAGCTTCTATAATCAGATCGGGACAACTGTATTCGCAGGTAGGGACAATACAATGAGCAAGGTCGACGTCGAAGCTCTGATCAGGCCTCATCTGGCCGACATCGAGACGTACAGCTCGATGGATCCTCCGGAGGTGATGGCCCAACGCGCTGGGATCCCCCCGGAGAGGATCATCAAGCTCAACGGCAACGAAAACCCCTACGGCGGCTCCGAAAAGGCCGCTGAAGCGGTCGCCAACACGCCGCTGCACGTCTATCCCGACCCGCTGCAGCGGCGGATCAGAGCGGCCCTGGCGGAGTATACGGGGATGGACGAGGAGTACATCGTCGCCGGCGCCGGCAGCGACGAGCTCATCGATCTCCTCTTTCGGCTGTTCATATCGCCCGGCGACAGGATACTCGACTTCGATCCCACCTTCGCCATGTACGGCTTCTGCGCGAGGGTGGCCGGAGGCGAGATACAGATGGTTCCCAGAGACGAGTTGTTCGAGATCGACCTGGAGGCGACGAGGGCGGCGATCACGCCCGACACCAAGATCATCTTCGTCAGCTCCCCGAACAACCCCACCGGCAACCTCGCGTCAGAGAACCAGATCGGCGCGCTGCTCGAGACCGGCCTGATCGTGGTCGTCGACGAGGCGTACTACGAGTTCAGCCGCCAGACGTCGGCCCGTCTGGTGCCGGACCACGAGAACCTCGTCGTGCTCAGGACGATGAGCAAGTGGGCCGGCCTGGCGGGGCTGAGGGTCGGGTACGGTATAATGAGCCCCGGCATAGTGAGGCATATCATCGACATCAAGTCCCCCTACAACGTCAACGTGGCCGCAGAGGCGGCGCTCGTGGCGTCCATCGAAGATGCGCCGGCCCTGATGGAGAAGGTCGATCTGATCGTCGAAGAGCGCGGCCGCATGTACTCTCTTCTGCAAAAGATACCGGGAGTGACCCCCTGGCCATCGTTCGGCAACTACATCCTGTGCCAGTTCGCGCCCAGCCGGGCAGTCCCTATCTACGACGAGCTGGCTGCGCGGGGGATTCTGGTCCGAAACTTCAGCTCCGAGCGGTTGCGCGACTGCTTCCGCATCGCCGTGGGCACGCCGGACCAGACGGACGCGGTGGTGGTGGCCCTGAAGGAGATAGTCTAGACGGTAGCCATCCGGCGCCGGATCCTGCCGAGCGGGAGTAGTCCTTTGACCGAGCGAGAGAGCAGCCTGACTCGTGAGACCTCGGAGACCCAGGTCTCCGTGCACCTGAACGTCGACGGCACTGGCCGGTACGAGGTCGACACCGGCAACGGAATGCTCGACCACCTTCTGGCCCAGCTGTCGCGGCACGGGCTGATAGATCTCGACGTCGAAGCGAAGGGGGACGTCCACCTGGGCTGGCACCACCTCGTAGAGGACGTCGGGATACTGCTCGGAAGAGCCCTTAAGGAGGCGGTCGGGGAGGCCAGAGGGATCTTTCGCATGGGCCACGCATACGTGCCGTTGGACGAGGCGCTTGCTCTAGTCGTAGTCGACTTCGGCGGGCGCGGCTACGCGGTAATCGAAGGCGAGATCGGCGACAGCGATCTGGGTGGTCTGCCGGGGGACTCAGTCAGGCACTTCCTGGAGAGCATGGCCCGCGAAGGCAGCTTCAACCTGCACGTCCGGGTGCTGTGCGGGGTCAACAACCACCACATCGCGGAGGCGGTCTTCAAGGCGCTCGCGCGGGCGGTGAGAGCGGCGCTCACACCCGACGCACGGCGCGCCGGGGACATACCCAGCACGAAGGGCACGATAGGCTAGTGAACCAGTATGCTTGTATTGACCGCAACACTGTTCCGCGACGCGTCGGTCTGAAGAAGTAGCAATTATGCCCCTCCCGTATCTGTACAGTATCCGACAAGTGTGTACTTAAGATTTAGAGGCCTGATGTGTCGAACGGCGAAGGCGTCGGAGGTACCCTCAAAAAGTGTGTAAACGATCAGGCGGTGTACCCTCTCTCTGAACTAGACGGGCTTGGAGGCCCGAGAGAGGAGAAACACCGCCCATGGAGGATGGAAACATTGAAAGCGGACCTGCGTCAAGGCCGGAATGGGAGCACCTGGAGGAGTGGCTTCGAGGTCAGATGCAGGGGCTGATCCAGGAGCTGCTCGAGCAGGAGGTCACAGAGTTCCTGGGAAGGGCCAGGTCGATTCGCCGATCGGAGTCGGACAACGACGCCGGCTATCGGAACGGCTACGCACCGCCGCGACGACTGACCCTGAGTTCCGGGACCATACGGATCAGGAGGCCTCGGATACGAGACACGGAGGAGAGATTCGAGAGCCGGCTGCTTCCCCTGTTCGTCCATAGGACGAGAGAGGTGGCCGACCTGATCCCGGAGCTGTACCTGCACGGTCTCTCGGAGGGCGACTTCGACCTGGCGCTGAGGGGACTGCTCGGAGAGGAGGCGCCGATATCTGCGAGCACGGTCGCCCGGCTCAAAGACAAATGGAACGCCGAGCTTGCCGAATGGCGTGCGAGGCCCCTGGACGACCTCGAGGTGGTCTACATGTGGGTTGACGGGGTCTACGTGAAGGCCGGGTTGGAGAGGGAGAAGGCGGCGATCCTGGTGGTGATGGCGGCGTTGAGTGACGGGAGCAAGGTGGTGGTGAGCGCCGTACCCGGGTACAGGGAGTCGACCCGGAGTTGGTCTGAGGTGCTCAGGGACCTGAGGGACCGTGGCCTCAACTGCCCCAGGCTGGTGGTCGGGGACGGACACCTGGGTATCTGGGGAGCGCTTCGCAACGTTTGGCCTCAGGCGGGGGAACAGCGCTGCTGGAACCACAAGATCCTGAACGTGCTGGACAAGCTGCCGAAGCGTCAGCGTGATCAGGGGAGGCTGCTGCTGCGCAACATCCCGTACGCCGAGACCCGGGCTGAGGCTGAGAGGTTGAGGAGAGTCTTCACCCGGTGGTGCGGCGACCACTCGTACGAGGCTGCCAGGGAGGCAATCGAGCGGGACTGGGAGCGTATGGTGACCTTCTACGACTACCCCAGAGAGCACTGGCGTCACCTTCGTACGACCAACCCGGTCGAGTCGCCGTTCGCGGCGCTGCGGCTCAGGACCGATGCGGCCAGGCGCTACAAGAGAGTGGACAGAGCGATAGCGGTCATATGGAAGATGTTGATGGTGGCCGAGAAGAGGTTCCGCCGGCTGCAGGCGCCGGAGCTGATGGCGGACGTCTACCTCGGGGCCCAATACGTGGATGGAATCGCCGTCGAGGCTACGGCAGAGAAGGTCGCCGCCTGATCACGTTTACACCACTATTGACGTAACCTCAAGGCAAGGCGTCGCGTCGGGTTGGGCATTGAGGTGGACCGATCCCGACGACCTTCGATACAGCCTGCGCATATCGGTCTGGGTGCGCTGGATCGTCCTGACCGCATGGCTCGCGCAGCTGAACTACCGGCCCGACTTCTCCAGCCCGTACTACGTGCCGCACACGCTGCTGGCCTTGCTGCTGCTGGCGCTGAACGGCTACGTTCACTTCAGGATTCTGTCGAACCGGAAGGTGACGTGGCGCTGGGCTCTCGCTCTCAGCGCTATGGACGTGGTGACGCTGACCGCGGGCCTGGCCATCTCCACCGGGTTCGAGAACAAATTCTACATGCTGTACTATCCCACTCTCGCCACCTTCGCCGTAGTGTTCCCGTCCTTCAGGCTCAGCTTCGCCTGGGTTACGCTGGTCGCCTCCGCATACGCTGTGTTGAGCCTGGTGGTCTATTCGGGCGTCGACTTCGAAGCCAAGTGGGAGAAGGTCCTGTTCATCCGGATAGTGACCATGTATGCGATCGTCGTGGCGGTCAATCTGATCTCCCGTCTCGAGCGGACCAGAAGAAGAGAGGCCGTGGAACGGGAACGAGAGCTCCAGCGGGAGCGCATCGAGCTCTCCCGGACCATCCATGACACGATTGCCCAGTCCGCATATCTGGTCGGTCTGGGAATCGAGACCGCTATGGAGCTTGTTGGAAACTCGAACCGGGAGGTGACCGCCAAGCTCGAAGCGACCCACTCTCTGTCGAAGTCGGCCATGTGGGAGCTGAGGCATCCCATCGACGCCGGGCCGATCTACGAGGGACGAGAGCTCAACCGTGTGCTGAGGTCACACGCTTCCACCTTCACCACCATCACGTCGGTCCCCACCGAAGTAGTCCAGACAGGCCGTGAGCCGAAGCTCTCCGCTATCATAAGAAGTCTGTTCTTCTCGATAGCTCATAACGCTATGACGAACTCGCTGCGGCACGCGAACGCCCAACGGGTCACGATCGCGCTGAGCTTCGGAGATGAGGAGCTGCGGATGACGATCTCCGATGACGGGATCGGCCTTCCCGACGACTACGGAGACCGGGGCCATGGCTTCAGGAACATGAGGATGGACGCCGAACGAATGGGCGGTAAACTCGAAGTGGCTCCGGGCGAATCCGGCCGAGGGACCGCCGTTACTTGCACGGTCCCGTATGACGCTTTTCGTAAATCGGGGGGGGGGGGGGGAGTAGCTTTTGGCGATAATCAGGCGTGCCAGGGTGATGCTCGTCGACGATCACACGATAGTGCGTGACGGACTCCGTGAGATCCTCCAGCGCTCCGGTGGCTTCGAGGTGGTGGGCGAGGCCGGCGATGGTGCGTCGGCGATTCGAGTCGCGCAGGAGTCGAGGCCGGACGTGATCATCATGGACGTCATGATGCCGGGGAAGGACGGAATCGACTCCTGTCGGGAGATCACGGAGATGCTCCCGGACACGAGGGTGTTGATTCTGACGGCCTCGGCCGAGGAGGACGCTGTGATCGAGGCGGTCGCTGCGGGCGCCACCGGCTACCTCCTGAAGTACTCGGGCAAGGAGAAGCTCATCACCACGGTCCAGGACGTGGCTGACGGAGAGTACCGGATTCAAGCGGACCTGCTGCGAAGCGTATTCGCCGGAATCCGCGCGGCGGCGGAGCAGCAGAGGACACGGGAGCTCGACAGGCTCACCCGGCGAGAGTGCGAGGTTCTCACGCTGTTCGCCCAGGGACTGTCGTACCCGAAGATCGCAGAGGCCAGGGACAACCAGCCGGTGACGATCAGGAACGCGGTCTACTCCATCCAGGACAAGCTGGGGATCGAGACGAAGCAGGAGCTGGTGGTCTGGGCGGTACGCCACGGCCTGCTCGACGACTACCAGATCGGGACGCGGTCTCCATAGACAATCCGAGGCGCTTGCCCGTCAATACCTTCAGTGGCCCCAAATCCACCACCTCCGTCATTCCCGCGAAAGCCGGAAGGTGGATTCACATTTCAAGTGCAACACCTGATTCAGAAAGATCTCTGCCGGGGTCCTGTAGCCCAGGCACTTGCGTGGAGTATTGTTGTAGGCCTGAATCAGCCTAGTGAACGCCTGGCCGGACCGGATCGAACGACCCTCGGCTTGTAGACGGGCAATCTCACACCGCTCTTCAATGGTGACATGTCCATAACGCTTTCCCATGGCAACACCCTAACAAGGTGTTGCACTTCGTTTGTGAGTCTAGGATAGCCAGTCATGAGATGACGCGCATGTCACACCACTGAGGTGCGACGCAATGACCCGGTAGGCTGTCCCATCACGCCGCTCGCCCGAATTAGGTGGGGGATTGGGTGGTGATCGTCGCCTCTGGAGCGTCCATTCTTCGTAAAGGTCCTTCAGCCCAGGAAGGTCTTCATTCCAGGGGGTACAAATGTACCCTGTTCGGACTGCGTGACCGTGCTAAGCTTCCAACGCAAAGAGTCTGGTGATACGTCAGATAACATCGATGCAGGATGAAGAAGCACGACATCCTCCGGAGCGCGGGTGGGTCGGCCGGTCCTTCCGGCGCTTAGGTGTGATTTGAGACACTTTTTTCTCTCCTGTAGGAATCTCTGGCCCGCCATCGGACGCATGGCTGCCCTGCTGTGCGTTGCAGCAGCCCTGTTATTAGCAGCGTGCGGCGAGCCTGATCCCACACCCACAGCGACGCCCACGTCCACACCCGTTCCGCCTACCAGCACGCTCACGCCCACAGCGACGCCCACGTCCACGCCCGTTCCACCTACCAGCACGCCCACACCCACAGCGACGCCCACGTCCACGCCCGTTCCGCCTACCAGCACGCCCACACCCACAGCGACGCCCGTTCCGTCTACCAGCACACCCACACCCACAGCGACGCCTGTTCCGCCTACCAGCACGCCCACGCCTGTTCCGCCTACCAGCACACCCACGCCTGTTCCGCCTACCAGCACACCCACACCCACAGCGACGCCCACGCCTGAGCCTACGCCCACGACCTTGTCGGCCACTGAGATATTTGGCCGGGTCTCTTCATCGGTTGTGTTCATAGAGACCGACCACTTAACGGGAAGCGGGGTACTGATCGACGGTGGGTACGTCCTGACCAACCGCCACGTCGTCTGGGCTTACAACGACGTGCGGATCGTTCTGCCCGACGGCACGGCGCTTGAGGGTGTTCCCGTAGTCGGTTCCGACCCATTGGCTGATCTCGCGTTGCTGGGGCCCATTGACACCTCGGCGGCCCCACTGGCCCTGTCGGATGGTGAAGATTTGCCCATCGGCAGCGATGTGTATCTGGTGGGGTACCCAGCCGAGGTGGAGCTGCTTCCGCAGCCGACCATCACGCGCGGCATCCTCTCCCGCCTTCGAGAGTGGAAGCGTGCGGGGATCACCTACTTCCAGACCGACGCAGCCATTACCGGTGGTCAGAGCGGCGGGGTGCTCGTCGATGCCCGGGCCAACGTAATCGGAATCTCGGGCCTTCTCTTTGGTGCTGCGCAGTTCGGTCTGGTCGCTTCTGCCGCGGACCTCGAGCCCATAGTGGAACGGTTGGTACGAGGGGAAGCAGACGCCGCCCTCGGAGACCGCCGCCTTCCCCCGCCCGGTGGATTAACGAATTTCGGCCTGACGATTCCCACCTTTTGGGACGTACGTTCCTTTGTAATCTACGAACCGCCCGGCGCCGCTATCGAGATCCAGATGGAGAGCAGTGCGGACGGCACTTTCTGGGTCGTCGATTCGCTGGGCAACCTCTTGGCGAATGTCGACGCCGAGTTGAGTGGGACCGAGTCTGCGAAGTTTACGCTGGAGCAACCCGGCCCACATTTTGTCCAGTTTTCCATAGCGTCGGGCGACTATGGGGAGTTCACCATCGCAAGCAACGTTCCGTTGACGCCCATTGAAGACCCTGACGACGGAGGCCGGATCGCGGTGGGCCAAACCGTCATCGGCAATCTCGACTCACCGGAGGACGTCGACTTCTTCATCGTTTCCCTGGAAGAGGGGGAGACGGTCTACGTCGAGGCAGACTCGCTGAATGCGAACATGTATCTCACGATTGGGTTTCCCGGTTGGACGAGCAATCAGCTGGTGTTCGACGACGACAGCGCCGGAGGGTTGCGTGGAGTAAATGCCGGGGTTGTCTATCGAGCAATCAAGTCGGCGCCCCACTTTATAGTGCTGGGGGACGCCGTTGGGTCGAACACTGGTGGCTACTTCCTGTCGGTCAGAGAAGCGCTCCCGGGCGAGGCGCCGGTGGCAATCCCGCCGTCCCCGGAGTTCGTGGACACTGCGTTTGGAAGGATGCTGGTCTACGAAAGTCCGGCCGGCTTTTCCGTACAGGTGCCGGCGGACTGGCTGGAAATTGAGGTCGATCCCTCGGCCGGGCAGGTATTCGGAGCAACCAGTGCGCTGGAGGAGAGTGTTGTGATCATCGAGGAGGACGTGACCGCATTTTTATCGCTGTCAACCCTCGACGAGTACGCCGACTTCCTGGAGACATATCTATTTGAGGCGGACCCGGGAATCGACGTCACGTCGAGAACCACGGTCCAGACCTCAGGCGGAGTCACCGTCGAGCGGTTTGAGCTTTCCGTGGCAGGCGGCGTCGTGCAGGCCTACCGATATGTTTACATCTCCGACACAGGTATCGGCTTCAACCTAGTCTACATCTTCCCCGGCGAACGATTCGACGCAGGGAAGGGCCTTGCCGAGTACTCCGTCGGTACGCTCACGCCAGCACCTGGTACCGCGTCTTCGGACGCCTCGGACAGGGCCGCGCTGGTCGCGCTCTACAATGCGACGGACGGCCTGAACTGGCTCAACAACACCAGCTGGCTGACCGACACGCCAATCGGCAAATGGCACGGTGTCACCACCGATGACGGAGGCCGCGTCACCGAATTGGACCTCAGGGACAACCGGCTGAGTGGGAAGATACCATCCGAACTCGGGAATCTCATCAACCTAACTTGGCTGAGCCTCTCACAGAACCAGCTGAGCGGGGAGATACCGACCGAACTCGGCAGCCTCACCAGCCTGACAACGCTGAGCCTCTACAAGAACCAGTTGAGCGGGGAGATACCATCCGAACTCGGTAATCTCACCAATCTGACAACGCTGGAACTTTCCGAGAACCGGTTGAGTGGGGAGATACCGACCGAACTCGGCAATCTCATCAACCTAACTTGGCTGAACCTCTCCAGGAACGAACTGAGCGGGGAGATACCATCCGAACTCGGTAATCTCACCAACCTGACAGGGCTGGGCCTCTCACAGAACCAGATGAGCGGGTGCATACCCACTGGATTGCGGGATGTAGCTGAAAATGACCTGTCCGGGCTCGGTCTGCCGTTCTGCGGTACCTAGTGGACCGACCTGCTACGGTTCGACCCGTTCGAGCTCGAAGTCGTACTCCTCGATGATCGGGTTGGCGAGCAGCCTGGCGCACATCTCGGCGACCTGAGACTTGGCCGTGTCTCTATCGGTCTCGTCCAGCCGTATTACGATGTGCTTGCCCACGCGCACGCCGTCCACGCCGGAGAAGCCGAGCTGGCGGAGGCTGCCCCGTATCGTCCGGCCCTGTGGGTCGTTGACGCCGGGCTTGAGCCGGACGACGACTCTGGCCTGGAACATGCCGTCTACCTGGCGTTGGGCTCCGGAGCGTTGGGCGAACTCTCGTGGGAGTTGATGAACGACCTGATCCGGTCGCCGTCGAACCCTTCCAGCTTCTCGATGAAGGTCCAGGCCGTCAGGGCGACCGGAGTGTCCATTCCGGGGTATGGCGACAGCAGGACCTTGAGTCCTTCCGTGTCCGCCCGGTCGGCTATCTCGGTCAGCTGTTCGACCAGCTCGGCGCAGCCGTCGGGGCAGTCGTAGTGGATGCCGATACCGCCGTGCTCCAGATTGTGCAGCAGATACTCGTCGGCGACCACCTCGTCATGGACGCCCCACCTGACCGGGGCCAGCGGCAGGTTGTAGTGCCAGCCGGAGGTCGCCGGGATCGAGTTGTAGGAGGGATGTTCCTGGCCCGGAACTATATGGGCCCGTCCCTGGGACGCCACCCTCACGCCGGGCCCGTCCGGCGCGCTCCCCGAGCCCAGGGAGATCGGAAGGCTCGGGAGGATCAGGGCGGCTATGAAGACGACGGCGATTACGACGACGATACCGAAGCCCGCAAACCGGACGAGCCGCCTGCGGCGCTGTCTCCGCGCCCGACGGGCGGCCCGCGTCTGCGACGGACTCAACCGGTCTCTTCGGCGTGTCGGGCTGGCGGCCATTATAAGGTCAGGGTATCCTCCCAACGCTCCATTGTGCTAGGCCAGCTTCCCGCCTGTCAACTTGCGGTACGCCTCGACGTAGCGGCTACGGGTCCGGTCGACCACGTCGGCCGGAAGCTCCGGCGCGGGCGGCTCATGGTCCCATCCCTGGGCGTCGAGCCAGTCCCGGACGAACTGCTTGTCGTAGTTGGGCTGAGAGCTGCCCGGAGCGTAGCCGTCCGCGTCCCAGAAGCGGCTCGAATCGGGGGTCAGCAGCTCGTCGATGAGGGTCAGGACCCCGTCTATCATCCCGAACTCCATCTTCGTGTCCGCGATCAGTATGCCCCGGGTCAGCGCCAGGTCCCTGGCGAGCTCGTAGACCCTGACCGAGCAGTCGGCCAGCTCCCTGGTGAGCTCCGCTCCCACCATGTCCTCCATCTGGGAGATGGTGATCGGCTCATCGTGACCCACCTCGGCCTTGGTCGTCGGCGTAAAGAGCGGCTCCGGGAACCGGTCTCCCTCGCGCAGGCCGGACGGCATCGGCTCGCCACCGACCGTCCCCTCCCTCCGGTACTCGGACCAGGCGGAGCCGGTGATATACCCGCGCACGACGCATTCGACGTCTATCCTCTCCGCCTTGCGGACTATCATCGCCCTTCGGGCGACCTCGGGCGGCAGCTGCTTATCATCAGTCGCCAAGGAGATCATGTGGTTGGGAACGATGGAGCCGGTACGGTCGAACCAGAAGGCCGATATCTGGCACAGGACCGCCCCCTTCTCCGGGATTCCCGTCGAAAGCACCACGTCGAAGGCCGAGATGCGGTCCGTGGCGACCATGAGCAGACGCCCGTCTCCCCAGTCGTAGGTATCGCGGACCTTGCCCCGGTAGAGCAGATCAGGCAGGTCGGTCTGTTGGACTGTCGTCAATTGTCAAACTCCCTTCTAGCTTTCACTGATCGTCTCCGCTACGAGAGGCCTACTCGCCGGAACAGGTCGTCCACGTAGCGGACGTAGTACGAGTAGTCGAACAGGCCGTCCAGCTCCGGGGCGGGGAGACGGGCGGCGACCGCCTCGCTGGCGCGGAGCAGCTCACGGAAGTCGCCGCCGCGCTCCCAGCTCTCCATCGCCAGCGCGTGGACGATCCCATACGCCTCGTCCCTGGGGAGGCCCCTCTCGACCAGGGCCAGCAGCACCCGCTGCGAAAACAGCACGCCCCCGGTCGACTCCACGTTCTCCATCATCCTGTCCGGGAAGACCCTGAGCTCTCGAACGACGCCTGCGAACAGATCGAGAATGTAGTCGAGCGCAAGGCACGCGTCCGGGAGGATGACGCGCTCCGCCGATGAGTGGCTGATATCTCTCTCGCCCCACAGAGCGACGTTCTCCAACGCCGTGACGGCGTGGCCGCGAATCAGCCGGGCGAGTCCGCAGACCCGCTCCGAAAGCTCCGGATTGCGCTTGTGGGGCATCGATGAGGAGCCGGCCTGCCCCTGAGGGAAGCCCTCCTGAACCTCACGTATCTCCGTGCGTTGGAGGCCGCGGATCTCGGTGGCAAACTTCTCAAGAGAGGCCGCGATGATCGCCATGGTCGTTACGAATTGAGCGTGGCGGTCTCGTTGGACGATCTGGTTGGAGACCGGTGCAGGGGAGAGGCCCAGCTGCCGACAGACAGTCTCCTCGATGCGCGGACTCACCGTCGCGTGGGTGCCCACGGGGCCGGAGATCTTTCCGACGGAGACGGCCTCCCGCGCCTCGGCCAGACGCCGCCGATTGCGGCGCATCTCGTCCCACCAGACGGCCATCTTGAGCCCGAAAGTGATCGGCTCCGCGTGGACGCCGTGGGTCCGGCCCATCATCAGCGTGTGCTTGTGCTCGACCGCCCTGGCGCCGAGGGCGTCGAGCAGCCCCTCGATCCCCTCGTCCAAGAGGTCGGCCGCGTCGACGAGCTGCAGGCTCGTGGCGGTGTCCCACACGTCGCTGGTGGTCAGTCCGAGGTGGAGCCACCTCCCCTCCGGCCCAAGCCCGGCCGTCACCGACTCCAGGAATGCCGCCATGTCGTGGCGGGTCCGCTCCAGTACCCGGTTCAGAAGCTCGGGATCGTACCTGGCGCCCCTGAGCCTCGCCATGTCCTCCCGCGGGACGACCCCGTCCTCAGCCCACGCTTCGCAGACGGCCAGCTCGATCAGCAGCCACTTGTCGTACTTGTTCTCGTCAGACCAGACCCGCTTCATGCGCGGTCTGGTATATCGATCGATCAACCGGGCCTCCTCACCGGCTTTTCAGGCCCCGGCGGTACTCGTCGTAGGCCTCTCGAATCTCCTCGTGCTTGATGCCCAGGATCTGGGCGGCCAGAAAGGCCGCGTTCCGAGCGCCCCACGAACCGACGGCCACGCATGCGACCGGAATTCCCGGGGGCATCTGCGCGATGGCGTACAGCGCATCCACGCCCTTCAGGTCACTAGAGGGAATGGGAACGCCTATCACAGGCAGCGTCGTCCAGGATGCCATCACACCCGGCAGTCCCGCCGAGCCCCCGGCCGCAGCGATCAGCACCTCGATGCCCCGGTCACGGGCGGACTGCGTGTACTCCATAACCTTCTCGGGTGTGCGGTGGGCCGACATGACGACCACCTCATGGACGACGCCCATGTCGTCCAGAACCGACGACGTCTCTCGGACGATCGCCTCGTCCGACCGGCTGCCCATCACTACCCCTACAAGCGGCATCTTTCCCTCCTATGCTGTCACTGAGGCGGCCCGCTCGTCGGACGCCGCCGCGATATCACTCCGATAGAACGACCCGTCGAACCGCACCCGGATGACGTTCGCGTAGGCCCTCCTCCGGGCCTCGTCCATGGTCTCCCCAAGCGCGGACACGGTCAGCACTCGGCCGCCGTCGGTCACGATCGCACCCTCCTCGCCGGTCTGCGCCTCCTTGGTGCCGGCGTGAAACACTAACACCTCATCGTCGAGCGATTCCAGTCCGTCGATGCGATATCCCGTGCGATAGGCCCCCGGGTAACCTCCCGAGGCGACCACGACAGAGACGCACGCCGCCGTCGACCACTCCAGAGGGGTTGCTTCGAGCCCGCCTTCAACCGCGCCGGCTATCAGCTCGCCCAGGTCGGTCTTGAGCCTTGGCAGGACGGCTTGGGCCTCCGGATCCCCGAGCCGACAGTTGAACTCCACGACCTTCGGCCCATCGTCCGTCAACATGAGGCCGGCATACAGCATGCCCCGGAAGGGACTCCCCGACTCGTGCAGCCCGTGCGTGATCGGCTCCATGATCTCTCGCCGGACGCGGCTCTCCAATTCTGGGGTCCAGAACGGGGGCGGACTGAAGCTGCCCATGCCACCGGTATTCGGACCGACGTCGCCGTCACCCACACGCTTGTAGTCGCACGCCGCCGTCAGAGACGAGACGAAGTCGCCGTCGACGAAGGCGAACACGCTGACCTCTCGTCCCTCCAGGTACTCCTCGATCAGGACCGTCTCGCCCGCGGCGCCGAACTCCCTCTCGACCATAGTTCGACGGAGAGCGTGGATCGCCTCATCACGTGACTGCGCGATGACGACGCCCTTTCCCGCGGCGAGGCCGTCGGCCTTGATGACGAACGGCGGGCTGATTCCGGCAAGGTAGGTCACCGCCGTCTCATAGCCATCGAAGCACTCGGCAGAGCCCGTGGGAACGCCGCAGCGGGCCATCAACTCCTTGGCGAAGCTCTTGCTGCTTTCGATTCGCGCTGCCGCTCTGGTGGGGCCGAACAGACTCATACCGGCCTCGTCGAAACGGTCGGCGACTCCGTCCGCCAACGGCGCCTCAGGCCCTACCACGGTGATGTCGACGGCGCTCGCCTGCGCGAACTCGAGGAGCGATTCGATGTCCTCGGCCCCTATAGGAACGTTCCGGCCCAGTTGAGCGGTTCCGGCGTTCCCCGGGGCTATGAACAGCTCGGTTACCAGCGCGCTGGCGCTGAGCCTCCAAGCTATGGCGTGCTCCCTCGATCCGCCGCCAACCACCAGGAATCTCACTGTCGATCACGCTCCCGGCCCACGGCGCGCGAGTATCCCGCCTCCAGCCAGGGACGTAGCGCGGGCAGGTCCTCGGGCAGAAGCAGCAGAAGCTGCACCCAGTCGCCGAACGCACCGTCGCGGGAAGGAGCGGCGAAGGGCGATACACCGGCCAGGCCCATGGCGCGGGCCCTCAGGTCTCGGGGGAGTCCACAGGCGACGACGCCTTCCAGCAAGATCGCGAATGGAGTCCCTTCCACCTCGTATGCGATGCCTCCGAACATCTCGGAGGAGCCCACGCCCTTCCAGCTCAGAAGCTCCTCGTCGAGTGCCCGCCGCACCTCGTCGTCGATGGTGACCTCGTCCCACAACTCATCGACATACGGTCCCTCCGTACCGGAAAAATCTACTCCCACTCGATCGTGCCCGGGGGCTTGCTCGTGATGTCGTAGACAACCCTGTTGACGCCATCGACCTCGTTGGCGATCCGGTTCGAGATCCGCGCCAGCACCTCGTAGGGCAGGCGAGCCCAGTCCGCAGTCATCGCGTCGTCGCTTGTGACAGCCCTGACGGCCACGACGTATCGATAGGTCCGGTCGTCGCCCATTACTCCCACGGTCTGGGTGTCTGTAAGCACCGCAAAGCTCTGCCACAACTCGCGGTACAGATCGTTAGCCTTGATCTCGTCCATTACGATCCAGTCTGCGGCCCTGAGTATCTCCAGCTTCTCCCAGGTCACCTCGCCGATCATGCGTATAGCCAGACCCGGCCCGGGGAACGGTTGGCGATGGACCATCTCATCTGGGAGGCCTAGCTCCAGCCCGACCTCTCGCACCTCATCTTTAAACAGATATCGGAGCGGCTCGACGAGGCTGAGCTTCATGTGTGGCGGCAGTCCGCCGACGTTGTGGTGTGTCTTGATTTTGGCCGAGACGCCGCTGTCGTGCGTCTTGCTCTCGATCACGTCCGGGTAGAGAGTCCCTTGGGCTAGAAAGTCGACCCGGCCAAGCCGTTGCGCCTCCGCTTCGAAGACCCGTATGAACTCCTCACCTATGACCCGGCGCTTCTCTTCAGGATCTACGACGCCCTTGAGGGCAGTCATGAAGCCCTCGGTCGCCTTCGCATAGACGAGATTCACGTTGAGATGCCGTGAGAAGGTGTCGCGGACCCGCTCCGGCTCCTCGCGCCTCATCAGGCCGGTGTCCACGAAGATACAGGTCAGCTGGTCGCCAACCGCCCTGTGTACTAGTGTCGCGGCCACGGTGGAGTCGACTCCGCCCGAGAGGGCGCATATCACCTTACCGGATCCCACCTGGTCTCTGATGCGATCTATCGCCTCGTCGACGAAGCTGCCGGCGGTCCAGAGAGGCTCGCAGCCACAGACGGTGTACAGGAAGTTCTCAATCAGCCTCTTACCCTGAGGAGTGTGTACAACCTCGGGGTGAAACTGGATGCCGAACATTCCGCCGCCGTTTCCGATTACGGCGATGGGAGAGTTGTCCGTATAGGCCAGGGACGAGAAGCCGGGAGGCGCCTCGGCGATCTGATCGCCGTGACTCATCCAGACAGGCATCGACTGAGGGAGGCCGTCGAAGATCGGCGCGTCCGCGGCGTTGCTGTGGAGAACGGCATGGCCGTACTCCCTTCGTGCGCTGGATGCGACCTTGCCACCGAGCTGGTGGACCATCGCCTGCATTCCGTAGCAGATACCTAGAACCGGAAGCCCACTTCCGTACACCCAGGCAGGGGGGAGCGCCGTGCCCGGCTCGTACACGCTGGCCGGACCGCCGGACAGGATTATTCCCCTGGGATTGAGAGGCTCGACCGACTCCCAGGCGGCGTCGTGCGGGACTATCTCGCAGTAGACCTTGCTCTCCCTGACCCGCCGAGCGATGAGACGGCTATACTGGGAGCCAAAGTCGACGACCAAGACTGTCTCTCGATGGCTCCTGGCGTCAGGGACAGGGGTCGACTCCTGTCCTCTCTTCTCCCGGGCGATTTCGAGGTAGGCTGACACCTCCAGGTCGTCGCTGGTTGCGACTCTGTGGCTGCCGGTCTTGGAGGACGGTTCCTGGAGCATCGTGAGCCGATTTCAGGTTAGCACCCCATGTTATAATAATTCAAGCTACGGCCCCGGCGCAGCGGCGCGTCAACCCTAGGTGTCATCCTGCAGGAACAGATAGAGACCGCCGTTCACATCCTCAAGAATCACGGCGTCGTCGCCATACCGACCGACACACTATACGGACTGGCCGCGTGGGCGGAGGACGGAGAGGCGGTCAGGCGAGTCTTCAATCTCAAAGGCCGTTCCAGGAGCGCCGCGCTGCCTCTTCTCATGGCCGATGCAGAAGACCTGGCCACATATGCGGCCGAGATACCTGAAGCCGTGTGGCCGCTGGTCGAGCGCTTCTGGCCGGGTCCGTTGACACTCGTACTACGCCGTTCAGACGCAGTCTCTGATGAGGTGACGGGCGGCGACGACACGGTCGCACTCAGGGTACCCGACCATCCGGTGCCGAGAGAGATCGCCAGGCGGCTCGGAGGGCCCGTGACCGGCACCAGCGCCAACCGCAGCGGAGGCGCCGAGACGACGACGGCAAAGGGTGTGCGCGAGGAGTTCGGCAGCCTCGTGGATATGGTACTGGATGTCGGCCCACAGCCGACGCGAGGGCGGGCGTCGACGCTGCTCGACATGTCAGCCGGCAGGCCGCGAATTCTTCGAGAGGGAGGGGTGACTCTGAGAGAGATCGAGAAGACGTCCGGTATGCGAGCAGCCGCGATCCGGTCCCCGGGGAGCAGATGAGAGAGCACCATACTGCCGATGAGCTAGCCGCGCTGGTAGATAGCGCGCTGGAGCAGATCGTATGCTCCCGCGACATGGAGCTCTACCGCATGATGTCCCACCATATGGGTTGGGAGGACAGAGAGTCCGGCACTCATCCCGCGACGGCACACCTCAGCAGGGGCGTTCTGTGCCTGCTCTCGTGCGAAGTGTCAGGTGGGGAACTGGACAAGGCGCTGCCAGCCGCGGCGGCGGTGGAGCTCGTCCACAACTTCACCCTGATCCACGACGACGTTCAGGGAGGTCAGCCGAAGCGCAACAGTCGGGACGCTGTATGGTGGATATGGGGCCCCGCCCAGGCAATCAACGCCGGTGACGGGATGCACGCCCTCGCTCGTCTGGCGCTCTTTCAACTGATGGACAGGGGTGTCGACGCCGCCACCACCTTCAGAGCGGTCCAGTTCCTGGATGAGGCGAGCCTCAAGACCTGCGAAGGCCGTTTCCTGGATCTCGAAGCACAGGAGCGAATAGACCTGAGCCTGGACGGCTATCTGAAGATGGCCTCGGCAAAGACCGGCGCGCTGACGGCCTGTGCGATGAAGCTGGGCGGTCTGCTCGCCGGCGCCAGCGAGCAGACCCTCAGAGCGCTCGAGGCCTGCGGCAACGATCTGGGAGTCTCGCTGCAGATGCGGGACGACATCAGAGATCTGTGGGCCACGGATCCGGACACGCCGAGCGCCGAGCTGATGAACAAGAAAAAACTGCTTCCCGTCGTGCTCGCCCTTGAGAACGCGTCTGTGAGCGATAAGAGAAGGCTGGGGGACATCTACTTCAAACGGGTGCTCGACCCGAACGATGTCATCAGCCTCAAGGAGACCCTCGAAGAGCTCGGCATCAGGGACGAATGCCACAGACTGTTGGAGGAGAGCCGGGCCAGGGCGCTTGGCGCGCTCGCTTCCGACGACCTCTCCGAAGACGGCAGGACGCGGATCGCGGAGTTCGCGGGGACGATGTTGACGTGACCGTCACGACTCGGAAGACCACCGTCCGCGATCTGAATGTCGCTGGCAAGAGGGTGCTGGTGAGGGCGGACTACAATGTCCAGTTCCATCCCGGGACAATCCGGATATCGGACGACAGCCGGATTCGAGCCTCTCTGCCGACGGTGAGGTATCTGCTCGACAGGGGGAGCAGGGTGGTGCTCTGCTCGCACCTCGGCCGTCCCAGGGGGAAGGTGGTGGTGGAGCTGCGGCTCACTCCCGTCGCGCGCCGGCTGGCGGAGGTGCTCAATGCCCAGGTGCCGCACGCGCGCGACTGTATCGGACCCGACGCCGAATGCGCCGTCAGCAGGCTGGAGCCCGGGCAGGCGCTGTTGCTGGAAAACCTCAGATTCCACCCGGGAGAGGAAGAAAACGATCCGGAGTTCGCCAAAAGGCTGGCGGAGCTTGCGGACATCTACGTGAACGACGCGTTCGGAGCCGCTCACCGGGCCCACGCGTCGACGGAGGGGGTCGCGCGTCTCCTGCCTTCCGCCGCTGGTATCCTGATGGAGCGTGAGATCGAGATGCTGAGCCGCGCTCTCGAGGCCCCGAAACGGCCCTTCACGGCCATTATTGGCGGCGCCAAGGTCTCCGACAAGATAGCCGTCTTCGAAAATCTATCGCGCACCGTGGACACTCTGATCGTAGGAGGAGGGATGGCCGCAACCTTCCTAAAGGCTCGAGGCCTGCCGGTTGGAGACTCGCTGGTGGAGGATGACTGGTTGGAATTCGCCCGCAGTCTCGCCGAGCGGACGGTCAGAGGATCGTTCCGTCTGCTTCTGCCGACCGACGTAGTCGTTGCAAACTCCTTCACGGAGGAGGCCAGCCACGTCACGGTCGGCGTGTCGGAGATTCCAGACGGGTGGCGGATCATGGACATCGGTCCGCGCAGCGTCGCCGGCTTCCGGGAGGGGTTGGCCGGATCGGAGACGGTGCTGTGGAACGGACCTATGGGAGTATCTGAATGGACGCCGTTCGCCGCTGGGACGGCCGGAGTGAGCACGGCCGTCGCAGCGCTGACGAAGGCCATGACGATCGTCGGGGGAGGATCGACGACGGAGGTGGTGGACCGTCTGGGGTTGAGTGGGAGGATGACACACGTGTCCACCGGAGGGGGCGCGTCGCTGGAGTTTCTAGGGGGCAAGGTCCTGCCGGGGTACGCCGCGCTGCCCGACAAGAGAGTCGAGTGACCTACTTTGATAGACCTGCCTTACCTGAAGGACATCTGTCGGCCCACATCCACCAAGATCATCATGCTGGTGGTCGACGGCCTCGGCGGTCTGCCACGGCCCGACACCGGGAAGTCCGAGCTGGAGACTGCGGACCTCCCCAATCTCGACGCGCTTGCCCGCCACAGCGCCTGCGGACTCACCACTCCCGTCGCGCCAGGCGTCACACCCGGCAGCGGCCCCGGCCACATGGCGCTGTTCGGCTACGACCCCGTCAAGTACCTGATGGGTAGGGGAGTACTGGAGGCGCTCGGTATCGACGTCGAGATGAGGGACGGGGACGTCGCAGCGAGGGGGAACCTGTGCACCGTCGACCCAGCCGGACGCCTGACTGACCGGCGCGCGGGACGCATTCCGACCAGTGATAGCGACCCCGTCATCAAGCTCCTAGACCGGATCGAGGTACCCGGCGTGGAGGTCGACGTCTTCCCCGTGCGCGACTACAGGTTCGTGCTGCGGCTGAGAGGCGACCGACTCTCCGACCGGGTGGGCGGGACCGATCCGCAGGAGACGGGGAGGCCGCCGCTGGAGGCCGCGGCCTTGGCCCCGGAGGCCGCAGAGACCGCGGACGCCGTCAACGCCTTCGTAAAGGCGGCGAGACGGACGATCGGAGACCGGGACGGGGCCAACATGGTGCTGCTGAGGGGCTTCTCGAAGCTGCCCCGTCTACCCGACTTCGGAGAGGCGTACAACCTCTCTCCCGCCGCGGTGGCCGCCTATCCGATGTACAGGGGACTGGCCAGCCTCGTCGGCATGGAGGTACTGCCCACCGGCCAGAGCTTTGCGGACGAGTTGAGCACGGTCGAGGAGCACTTCGACGCCCACGACTTCTTCTTCCTTCACTACAAGCCGGCCGACGCCGCCGGAGAGGACGGAGACTTCGAGGCCAAGGTCAGGGATCTCGAGGAGCTCGACGCGTCCATACCACGCCTGCTGGAGGTCGGCGCCGACACTCTGGTGGTCGCCGGAGACCACTCGACGCCCGCTCTGATGGCCGGCCACAGCTGGCATCCCGTGCCTCTCCTGGTATGCTCGCCGATAACGGAAGGGCAGGGGATCGATCGGCTGACGGAAAGCGCATGCGGGACCGGCCAGCTTGGCCGCCTGCCTGCCGTAAGCGTCATGATGATCGCAATGGCGCACGCGGGGAAGTTGGTGAAGTTCGGCCCATAGTCCACAATAGAATATTGTGCTATCTTTCAATTTCGCAATAGGGAACGTTGTCCATATCGAACGTGGAAATAAGAATATGCCAATAGTTACAGTAGTCGGCAACTGGAAGATGAACAAGACGATCGCGGAGGCCGTCGAGATGGTCCGCGCGATTAGGGATGGCCTGGAGCCGATCTCAGGAGTGGAAACGATCGTCTGCCCGGGCTTCCCGGCATTGTCGGCGGTATCGGAGATTCTACACGGCTCGACCGTGAGTGTGGGCGCCCAGAACATGCACCACGGGACCGGTGGAGCATACACAGGCGAGGTGTCGGCGGCTATGCTGAAGGAGACCTGCCGATACGTCATCCTCGGCCACTCGGAGCGCCGCCTCCACTTCGGTGAGACCGACGGCGACATCAACCTGAAGACGAAGGCGGCATTGGAAGCCGACCTCATACCCATCGTCTGCGTCGGCGAGAGGCTGGAGGAGCGGGAGCAGGGCGACGCCGAACGGTTCGTATCGTCCCAGGTCCGGGGCGCCCTAGCCGGAGTGCATCCCTCCAAGGTCGGCGTGGCATACGAGCCGGTATGGGCCATCGGGACGGGCAGGGCGGCGACTCCACATCTCGCGCAGGAGATCATGTCGCTCATACGACGGGAGCTGTCCGACATGTGGGGACCGGAAACGGCGGGGGCGACACCCCTGCTGTACGGGGGCAGCGTAACCCCGGACAACATCGCGGACTTCGTCCGTCAGCCGGACGTAGACGGTGCGCTGGTGGGCGGAGCCAGCCTTGACGCCAACTCCTTCGTCGAGATCGTTCGTCTGGCCTCGTCGGCCAGCGGTGGAGTCCGCCCATCGCCGTGAGCAGACGGCTCCTGGCCATCGTCGGCCCTACCGCGGTCGGCAAGAGCGCCTTGGCGATGAGGCTGACCGCTCGCTTCGACGGCGAGATCGTCAGCGCCGACAGCCGCAAGGTCTACCGCAAGATGGACATCGGCACGGCCAAGCCGTCGATCGAAGACCGGTCGGCGACGCCGCACCACCTGATCGACGTGGTGGAGCCGGACGAGCCGTACAGTCTAGCGCTCTTTCTGGAGCAGGCGGCGAGCGCCATAGACCGGATTCACAGGCGAGGAAGGCTCCCCATACTGGCCGGCGGCACCGGACAGTACGTCCGCGCGCTGCTGGAGGGTTGGCAGGTGCCTGCGGTCCCGCCCGATCCCGCACTGCGCCGCCGTCTGGAAGACCGGGCGCGGTCCGAAGGAGGCCTCAGCCTCCACCGGGAGCTCGCCCGGACCGATCCCGACGCTGCCGGGCGGGTCGATCACAGGAACGTGAGGAGAGTCGTCCGCGCACTGGAAGTGAGCCTCCTCGGTGGGGGTGGACGGCCGCGCGGCCCACGGAAGGCCGCTACGCGCTATCGCACGCTGACTATCGGGCTCACACAGGACCGGGCGGCCCTGTACCGACGTATCGACGACAGGGTGGACCAGATGGTGGCGTCGGGCTGGATCGAAGAGGTGCGCGGCCTCCTCGACATGGGCTACGCCCCCGACCTGCCGTCCATGTCCGGCGTGGGCTACGGCGAGCTCTCGATGCACCTAATGGGCAGGCTCCCACTCGACGAGACGATCCAGCGGATCAAATACCGGACACACCGCTTCGCCCGAAGCCAGTACGCATGGTTCCGCCCCAACGACCCGGAGATTCGGTGGTTCGACACGGCAAAAGGCTATGCCGGACCCATGGATGCAGCCTGCGAGTGGCTGCGTCGATAGCGCCGCCAATAGCGGGCCGTGGTAGAATCGGCATGTGTCCGCGCAGGGACACGATTGGAGGCAGGCGTTGCGATTCACCAAGATGCACGGGGCCGGTAACGACTACATCTACATCGACGCCAGAGGCCGGGATGCGGACTGGCCCTCGCTGTCCGTCGCCATGAGCGACAGGCACACGGGAGTCGGCGCCGACGGGCTCATCCTCCTGCGAACCTCGGACACGGCGCACATTGGCATGACGATGTTCAACGCCGACGGGTCGGAAGGGGAGATGTGCGGAAACGGCATACGCTGTCTCGTCAGGTACGCCCAGAACCGGGGCGCCGTACCAGTCGACACCTCTCCGGTAACGGTCGAAACGGCGGCCGGCGTCTTGGACGTCGTGCCCATCATGGACGGCGGCAGGCTCGTGAGGGCTCGTGTGAGCATGGGAGCGCCGCGGTTCAGGCCGGAGGACGTCCCTGTCGACGTCGCCGGCCAAGAGGCCATTCTGGGATATCCGCTCACCGTGGACGGCCGCACGTTCGAGATCAGCTGCGTGTCAATGGGAAATCCACACGCCGTAGCCTTTCTGGACGAGGACATCGACGACGTACGGCTGCACGAGATCGGTCCTCTCGTGGAACACCATCCGATCTTCCCGAAGAGGGTAAACTTCGAGATCGCCAACGTGGTCGACTCCCACCGAATCAAGGCGCGGGTGTGGGAGCGGGGCTCCGGCCTGACGATGGCGTGCGGCACCGGGGCGTGCGCTGTCGCCGTCGCCGCGCGTCTACACGAGTACGTAGACGTGGACATGATGGTCGATCTGCCCGGCGGTGAGCTGCAGGTGCGCTGGCCGGGTCAAGGGGATGTCGTGTTGGAGGGGCCGGTCGAAGAGGTATTCGACGGAGAGTGGCCGGACGACTGCGTTTTGGGTTTATGTTAGCTTCTCCTGCAGGGAGGGAAAAGATGACGGACTACGAACCTCTGGACATATCTTCCTCGTTTAATGCCGGGTTCGATGCACTGGGAGAGGTAGACCCGGTTCCCGAGGGTATCGTCAGCTTCCACGGCCTTCCGTTTCAGATGGGCGACGGGGTCATTGCGCTCGACGAGTCGCGGCAGAGCGTGAGGATCGCGGTCGGTCGGCGGGCTAGGAGCGTGGTCTTCGCCCACAGCCTCGGAGCAGCAGAGCTCACCGAAGTGGAGCCGGTCGGTCAGGCTGTGGCCGACTACCTGTTCCACATGGCGGATGGACGGACTATCAGGGCGCCGATCAGGGGCAGGTTCGAGATCGCATCGCTGCCCGGGGCCGACGCCACGAGCAGGAGAGGCTCATCCGGGCTCCCGGCTCTGCCATTCAGGGCCGTCACCGACCAGAAAGACTCCCTGATGGACAGGTACCGCGGCTTCTGGTCGGAGACGGGACGACGTCAGACGGAGTCGGTGCTGGGCCAGGCGAAGTGGAGCTATCTCTGGTGCTGGTCGAACCCAGAGCCCGATACGGCCATTGAGGCGATCGAGATCGTGCCGGCGGGCCAGCCCTTCGTGATCTGCGGCGTGACGCTGGGCCACGTGGACGAGCAGCCGTTCGCGCGGCAGGGCAGGAGGCCGGTCCGCATCGACCTGACCGACAGCGCCGACGCCGGACAGGATTTCGACCTCGATGTCGAGGTCGACCGCGGTGTAGCGACCTATCCCCAGCCGCTGCCGACCGGGACAGCCGATCAGTTCCTCACCGACCCGCTCAAGGGCTGGGGAGAGACCCAGAACCGCCAAGCCAGCCCGGCGTACGTCCAGGTGTCGGCCACACCTTCGGCCACCCTCTCGGTCCGCCAGGGCGGCAGGGAGGTCGGTAAGGCCGGATGGGGCGACCTGGAGTCGAACGGCGTAGTGACGACGCCGGACATGCGTCTGACGCTGCTGGACCCCGGAAGGAACTGGGTCAACGTCAGGATCGTCGACGACGAGACGGGGAGACCGGTCCCATGCAGGGTGCACTTCCGCTCTCCGGACGGTGTGCCTTACCAGCCCCACGGACACCATGACCACCTGAACACGAACATGGACACCTGGCACATAGACGTGGGAGGCGACGTTAGACTCGGACAGATCACCTATGCCGTGACCGACGGAACCTGCCAGGGATGGCTGCCTCGCGGCGACGTGATCGTGGACGTGGCGCGGGGGTTCGAGTACGACCCTATCCGAACGGTCGTCAGGATCGAGCCGGGGCAGAGGGAGTTGGAGCTGCGGATCAGGCGCTGGATCGACATGAACGGGCGCGGCTGGTTCAGCGGCGACTCCCACGTCCACTTCCTGTCCACGCAAGGCAGCCACACCGAGTCCCAGGCTGAGGACCTCAACGTAGTCAACCTGCTCCAGTCGCAGTGGGGAAGTCTGTTCACCAACAAGGAGGACTTTACCGGCGAGCCTAGCCTGTCTCGGAGAGGAAACAACATAGTCTACGTGTCTCAGGAGAATCGACAGCACTTCATGGGGCATATGATTCTATGGGGTCTCAAGCGGCCGGTAATGCCGTGGTGCTCGGACGGTCCGTCAGAGGGCGAGCTGGGGGGCTCGATGGAGACGATCCTGAGCCACTGGGCCGACGAGGCGCACGCCCAGGGCGCGTACGCCATCAGCCCGCACTTCCCCATGCCGAACGGAGAGCCCGCAGCGCTGATCGCCACAGGACGGCTCGACGGCGTGGAGATGCTGCGCCAGACCCGCATCAACCACAGCCACTACTACCAGTACCTGGACTGTGGATACCGCATCCCGCTGGTCGGCGGCACCGACAAGATGGACAGCGCCGTCCCCGTGGGAAGCTACCGCACCTACGTGAAGATGCGCGACGACGAGGAGTTCACCTACGACAACTGGTGCAAGAATGTCGTCAGAGGCAGGACCTTCCTGAGCGGCGGTCCGATCGTCCACTTCAGCGTGGACGGGCACGAGATCGGAGACACGGTCGCGATCTCCGGGCCTGGCACGGTGGAGGTAGAGGCGTGGGTCGAGAGCATCTTTCCAGTGCACCGGCTGGACATCGTACAGGGCGGAAGGGTGGTGGCCTCCAGCGAGAGCAGGGAAGGGGCACGGCGACTGGAGATCCGGGAGAGGATCAGGGTCGACGGCCATACGTGGATAGCCGCCCGCTGCGGCGGTCCAGCCTACTACGACAGCCTTCAGCATTACGACGTCTGGTCCCGAGGCGTGTTCGCCCACACCTCGCCCATATACGTCGCCTGCGGAGGAGAGTGGCGGATGTTCGACGAGGGGGTGGCCCGCTACATGCAGACGATGATCGAGGGCGACCTGACCTATGTCCGGGAGATGTCGGGACAGCATGACCACAGCCGCGTGACGCATCATCACGGTGAAGCGGACCACATCGCCTACCTGGAACGTCCTCTACTGGAAGCGCTGAGAGCGGTCGAAGAGCGTCTGGCTAACCGTCGGTAGATTCTCATCAGGGACGTCCGGCGTCTCCCGCGGCTTGGGTTTGCGCAGCCTGTGGCTTCCCTTTAACATGGAGCTTGCGGCCGCCGAGCCGCGACACCACCAACGAAAGAGGAGCCATGAGACTAGCCGAACGCCTGGACAGGGTGCCTCCGTACCTGTTCGTAGAGATCAGCCGTAAGATCGCAAAGAAGAAGGCCGAAGGCGTCGAGGTCATCAGCTTCGGGATCGGCGACCCCGACCTACGCACGCCTGACAGCGTTCTGGACAGGCTCAGGGAGACTGCGCTGGATGGACCAAACCACCGCTATCCAGAGACCGACGGCCTGCCTGAGTTCAGGCAGGCGGCGGCCGAATGGTACGAAGGACGTTTCGGGATAGGGCTCGACCCCGACTCTGAGGTGCTGTCGCTCATAGGCGCGAAGGAGGGGATAGGCCACACCGCCCTATGCTTTCTCGATCCGGGAGACGTGGCGCTGGTCCCGGACCCGGGATATCCGGTCTATTCGGTCGGCACCTGGTTTGCGGGCGGCGAGTGCCACTGGATGCCGCTCCTAGAAGAGAACGGCTGGCTGCCGGACCTGGACGCCATCCCGGCGGATGTGGCCCGCAGGGCCAGGATAATGTGGCTCAACTACCCCAACAACCCGACCGGGGCGGTCGCCGGACTGGACTACTTCGAGAAGGTCGTCGATTTCGCCAAGGCAAACGAGATCGTAGTTGCCCACGACGCCTGCTACTCGGAGGTCGCCTACGATGGCTATAGGCCGGTCAGCTTCCTACAGACTCCCGGCGCCATGGAGATCGGAATCGAGTTCCACTCGCTGTCGAAGAGCTATAACATGACCGGCTGGCGTCTCGGCATGGCCGCCGGGAACGCCGAGCTGATACAGGCGCTCATGGTCGTCAAGTCGAATCTCGATTCAGGTGTGCCCCAGGCCATCCAGCAGATGGGCATCGAGGCCTTCAAGCTGGACCAGGCGTTCACGGACGAGCGCAATGCGGTATACCAGCGCCGCCGGGACCGTGTTGTGGCGGTCCTGCGGGGGCTGGGACTCAGAATGGAGACTCCGAGGGCGAGTCTGTACGTCTGGGCGAGGGTGCCCAACGGATACACGTCGGCGGAGTTCACCGAGATGCTGTTGGAGGAGAGGGGCGTGGTCGTGTCGCCGGGACCGGGATATGGCCCCCACGGCGAAGGCTACATCCGGCTGTCGCTGACCATATCGGACGAGGAGCTTGAGGAGGGCCTGCGGCGTATCGAGTCGCTGACCGTCCCCCTCAGGACGTAGGAGGATACAGCCATACCCAAGACGATGGTTGCGACCCGGCGCGCCGTGGAGCGGGTGCTCCTGGCGGGCGCACATCTCAAGGGACGCGCCTCCGGATGGGCTCCCAAAGATTCGATGGACGAGCTTGCACAGCTCGCTCGAAGCGCGGGCGCCGAGGTAGTCGGCTCGGTCAGCCAGAGAATCGACCGGCCGACCCACACCTATCTGGGAAAGGGCAAGCTCGACGAGCTGAGGCGAAGGGCGGCGGACATGGACGCCCATACGGTCGTCTGCGACGACGAGCTCACGCCCACACAGCAGCGCAATCTGGAGAATGCGCTGGACGGACTCAAGGTCATAGACAGGACCGGGCTGATCCTGGACGTCTTCGGCCGCAGAGCCCAGACCAGGGAGGGCCGGCTGCAGGTCGAGCTCGCCCAGCACGAGTATCTCCTGCCGCGTCTCGCCGGCCAGTGGTCCCATCTGGAGCGGCTGGGAGGCGGAATCGGGACCAGAGGCCCAGGCGAGACCCAGATAGAGACCGACCGCAGACTCGTCCGAGAGCGGATCCAAAGGCTGAAGAAGAGCCTCGACGGCGTACGCAGGCACCGCAGCCTCTATCGGAACAGGCGCAAGGCGGCGCAGATGCCGGTCGTGTCCCTGGTCGGCTACACCAACGCGGGCAAGAGCACTCTGCTGAACAGGCTCACCGGCGCCGGCGTCACGGCCCGGGAGCAGCTCTTCTCGACTCTGGACCCGGTGACTCGCAAGATCACGCTGCCTTCAGGGCGGGAGGCGCTGCTGACCGATACGGTCGGATTCATCCAGAAGCTTCCGCCGGCGGTCGTAGCGGCCTTCCGTGCGACCCTCGAAGAGGTTCAGGAGGCGGACGCGCTGCTCCACGTCGTCGACATCACCCATCGCAACGCACCCGAACAGGTGGATTCGGTCTACCAGATCCTCGACCAGCTGGGGCTGGCCTCCAAGCCGCAGGCCATGGTCCTCAACAAGGTCGACAGGCTCCCGGTTGCCGATGGCGAGGTTTCGCCCAACGACCTTTCCGGGATCGCGAATCTGCCCTCCGTCTCCGTCATAGTCTCGGCGCTCACCGGACTCGGCGTAGAGGACCTCACCGCAAAGATCGAAGAGCTCCTGGGCCAGCACCGGGAGCGCTAGGCAGACTTGCGCGCTCCTTCCGCAACATCGCAGTAGGGGGGCAGGGGAGTCCGGGACCGCACGAGGGCCGGACTTCTGCTCCATCAACTAACATTCGCACTATAGATGTTATGTCAACTCCAGGTATGGGAAACTTGACATAACGAAATGGTAGGCTGGCGGCGGACCGGCGCGGACCTTACACGCTGATCTTCAGAACGCCGCTCTGCGAAAGAACCTGCAGCAGTCCTAGTCCGGCATTCGCCGGGTTTCCGGCGTCGAAGTCGACCTGGGCCAGTCCGCGGAGAGGCTCATCGAGGTCGTTTCCGTGCGGTCCACCCAGTAGCACCAGACGGTCGCCGTAGAGCACCGAGGCCGCTCCGACATGGCACAGCATCCCACCCATCGTCTTCGTCCCATCAGCACCCTCCGGCAAGACCATGACCGCAGCCGAGCAGCTGCGCATCTCATCCGCCGTCTCTTCCGAAACGGGTCTCCCGTCCCGAGAGGCGCCGTAGATGTCCATGACGCGGTACGGGACCTCGAACCGGTCGAGCAGGTCCTTGACCAGAACAACCGGCTCTCCTGCGCCCGTGTGGCCGACGAAGACCCTGCGGGGCCGCTGGGCCTCGTCCACGGCCGTCGTGTCGTCCGGTCCGGACCGGTCAACGGGATGTGCGCCTGGACCAGACGGCGGCGGCAAGGTCACGACGTCGCCTTCGAGTATCCCGGTGTAGAGTCCATTTTCCCTGAGTATCCTCAGACACTCGGCCGTCAACCCGGGATCTATCCCGACGTCTCTCTGCAGGAGATTCTTGGCATAGGTGTCGTCGGACGGCATCTGTCGCCCAGCCAGCATCCGAAAGAACCGTCCGAAGGGCTCCGGAGCCAGCGCCGCCTCGATCAGGGCCAGGCGGCGCTCCTCGCGCGTCGTTGGGGCGACGACCGACTGGCCCCTGGGAGTCAGAGCGATGCTATCGTCATTATAGGCCCCTTGCGTCAGACCGTACCGGGCAGCGGCGTTCAGCTTGATCGTAAAGCCGCTGCTGCTCGGCGTCGTGCCAAGCTCCGCTGCCAAGAGAACGCGGTCGAACGCCAGGCCTGAGTTCGCCTCCTGGATCGCCGTGGCTACAGCCACCGCATCCTCGAGCGTGCAGTTCGGGTATGGACGGACTATCCTGGTCCGCTTTTTGGCCTGGTCTGACATCGCAGTCCCTCCTGAACCCCGATCGCCAACGGGAGCCGCTTCCCTCTCCTGACCCGGAATCGACTTGCAGCCGGAATATAACTCATTCGGAGTCAGACTGTCAAAGCTCTTTTCAGTCCTTTTCAGCACTCGGTAGCCTATTTCGTCGATAGACAAAGCTGCAACTGAAATGAATGAATAGCCTATTCAACGTGAATAGACATCCATGATGGCAAGCACGGATAGCCGGCGCGACGATACGCCAACTCCTAAACAGTGACGGAGCGCCCCTTTGGGCCGTGGTAGAATGACTATAGACGTCATCCCCGAATCAGGTGAATCATCTTGTTCTCCCACTCAAGGATCCGGCTCGCGCTGTCGGTAGCTGTTCTAACCGGTCTCTTGGTCATCTCAGCCTGCGGAGATGATGAGGGTCAGGTCTCCCCTACCCTCGCACCGGCCCAGACCCCGGTATCGGAGGCGTCGGAGTTGACGACGGCTGACGTCAATCCGGCGCCCGAGATCGTCCCACCTGAGGCGCCGTTGGAGGCGCCGGAGGAGGTCCCGGAGGAGCTGAAGGCCATATGGGAGGCGTGGGAGTTCCTGAGAAATGAGCACTTCGACCGGTCCAACCTCGATGCGGCGGCTCTCACCGAGGCGGCGATCGTCGGAATGCTGCGGACGCTCGAAGACCGCGGAACCTACTACGTCAGCCCGGACGTGTTTCGCATGGAATCGGAAGACCTTCAGGGTAACTTCGAGGGCATCGGCGCTCACGTGCAGATGCGCCCGGACGGGAAGCTGATCATCGTGGCGCCTCTGGAGGGCAGCCCGGCCATGGCCGCCGGCATCAAGGCCGGTGATCTCGTCCTGGAGGTGGATGGAGAGAGTCTCGAGGGCCTGAGCCTGCTGGAGGCCGTGGGTAAGATCAGGGGACCGCGCGGCTCGCAGGTGAGGCTCCTGGTGAAGCACCTGGGCGAGCTCGACCCGGTGGAGATTGTCGTGACCCGCGGCGTGATACCGCTCGTAAGCGTGCTTCTTAGAAGCGAGCCGGGCGACAGGATCGCCCATATCAGGCTCACCGACTTCTACGCGGACACTGCAGAGCGGCTGAAGGAAACGATCCAAGAGGCCCGGCAATCGGGGGCCGAGGCACTCATCATCGATGTGCGCAACAATCCGGGCGGACTGCTGAGCGCTGCTATAGACGTGACCAGCCAGTTCCTGGGCGACGGGATAGTGCTCTACGAGCTCGACGGTGACGGCAATCGGACGAACTGGAAGGTGCGGGGCGGCGGCAAGACCACCGATCTGCCGCTCGTCGTCCTTACCAACGAGTTCAGCGCCAGCGCCAGCGAGATCCTGTCCGGAGCCATACAGGACCACGGCCGAGGGACTGTAGTTGGCACCAAGACCTTCGGTAAGGGCAGTGTCAATATCCTGAGGAGACTGAGCAACGAGGGGGCGATCTCGATAACCATATCCAGGTTCTTCTCCCCGTCTGGGCGTCTGATCGAAGGCGAGGGACTCCCGCCCGACATAGAGGTGGCCCACACCGATCCCCAGACGGCCGATACGATGCAGCTCGAAAGGGCCATAGAAATCCTGGAAGAGGAGCTGGGGGTGGCGCCGGCACAGGGGTCGAGCTCCTCCTAGTGGTGGATGTGAAGACGATCGCGGTCAACAGGAGGGCTCGTTTCGACTACGAGATCCTTGACACGGTCGAAGCGGGCCTCGTGCTGACCGGCTCAGAGATCAAGGCGATCCGGGCAGGGCGCGTCAGCCTGAGAGAGGCGTACGCCCGGCCCTCCGAGGGGGAGCTGTGGCTGGTGGGCGCTCATATCGCCGACTACACGGCCGGAGCCGCCTCCGGAGGGGACCCCATCCGGCCGCGTAAGCTCCTGCTTCACAAGGAGCAGATCAGAAGGCTTGCGGCGGCGGTGGCGGAGAGCGGCTTGACGATAGTCCCGCTGCGTCTCTATATCCGCAGGCACATCGCAAAGATCGAACTGGGGCTCGCCAGGGGACGGAGACGCTACGACAAACGTCGCGCGATCATCGAAAGGGAGAGGGACCGCGAGGCCCGAGAAGCGATCGGCCGACGGTAAGCCCGCTCGATCCGGACAAGACTCTTCTTAGCCGCCGGCCAATCGGGCAGACTCTACCCTACCCGCTTCACCTCGAGCGTCTCACCGGGCGCTAGGGCGACTCTCCTCACGTTGATGCCGAGCTTGAGCAGCCAATACCCAAGCGTCGCCTTGCTCACCCCCAGCTGGTCGGCGGTGCCGGTCAGTCCGTAGTCGGTCACCATCGTAGGAAGCATCTTCTCCAGCGGCTGGTGGAACCGGTCCTCGACTGCGGTCATCTTCTTGGTTTTCCTCACAGCAACCATGTGTGCCTCCTGGTGCTCTTTTCCCAAGACCGAGCCATCTGCTATGGACGATTTTCTCAGCATGGAGCGGCGTCTGTCAATCTGTTTTCAGCCCTTTTCTAAGACTATTCTAGACATTTCCCATCGCCTGAAATCCATTCTCTGGCCCAATTCTCTCGCCGCGCTGCGCATGGGGCTAGGAGGATATGGTATCGTTTCTTGAGGATTCCAGGCTGGGGTTGCCCGTGGGATCCCTGACTCCGAAGGTGTGCGCGCCATGAGATCGCTATTGAACGATATCCGCAGGAATCACGCGCTGGAGCATGCGACGGTAGCCGTGCTCCTGAAACGCGGCGCTCGCCCGCCGCTCGGCGGCTACTCGACGCGATCCGGCTTCCTCATCTTCGGCAGGCTGGAGACCGAGCTGGTCGAAGAGTCTGCGCTCGAGGCGCTGGCACGGCTCAACGCCGGTCAGGAGGAGCTGGCGGTCTCCCCGTTCTGTGGGACCACCATAGTCACGCGAGCCGTCTTGAGCGGGCTGATAACCTCTCTGATAATGGGCCGGAAGGACGGGCGCATCCGCCGCATTCCCCTTCTTGCGGCCGGACTCGTCGGAGCGGCGCTGGTGAGTCGGCCTATCGGCGACGCGCTGCAGAGACTCTACACTACCCTATCGGAGCCTGTCGGACAGCAGATCGTGGACGTCAGGCGCGTCTGGGCCGGACCGTTCACCATACACAGGGTACGCGTCTCGTTCGAATGAGAGAGGTGGAGAGGATCCAGACTCCCCTCGACTCTGAACGCTTACGGACTCGACCCGCTTGACCGTGCCCAAGCGCCGTTGCTAGACTACGAGCGGATGCCCCCCTCTTGCTGCCGTCCCTGTAGCTCAGTTGGACAGAGCAGCTGCCTTCTAAGCAGCGGGTCGCGGGTTCGAATCCTGCCAGGGACGCCAGTCGTGTATGCAGGTCTACTCAAGCAAGTGCAATATGAGCATATCATTCCGTGCGCGAGCTACGGCTCGACGTCTATCTCTCCCGTTACGACGCAGATCCACTCGCCTGCCGCCACCGTCGGGTTGGCTCTCAGCAGCACGATCACGCCGTCGCTCTGCGCGACGATCTCGTCCTTCACCTCCCCCGCAAGGCCGACCACCCGTCCTATCATGTCGCCCTTTTCGACTCTGTCCAGGACGTTGGCCTCTGAGACGAAGTAGCCGCTCGCAAGTGTCGTCTGCGCCGTGACGTCGTTGTTGCTGTCCCCTACCAGGTGATGAGTGGGAGGCTTGCGATTGGGCTCGCCTTCCACTACTCCCAGCAGCTTGAGAACGTTGATCACTCCGTCGGCGTACATTCGAGCGTGGCGCTGATTGAGCCATCCTCCGCCCACCGATTCGGTATAGAGCCAGGGGATCTGCCTCTCGTGGGCATAGGACACCGTCCTCCCCGGGCCGACGTCCGGGTGGCCCCACAGAACGGGCATTCCGAAGGCCAGGGCTGCCTCAAGGGACTTCCGGCCGTGATCGTCGTCGCCCCGGTAGTAGCCGATGAGCGGCGCGATGGCCGTCGGGGCGCCTGAGCTGTGCAGATCGATGAGGAAGTCGCACCCCGCGATCACGTGCTCGCCGAGGTTGTAGGCTATGCGCTCGGTGATGGTCCCCTGTGCATCGCCCGGGAATATCCTCGCCAGGTTGAGTCCGTCGATAGGGCTCGTTCGGGTGCCGGCGGCGAAGGCCGGCACGTTGCACTGCGGCACACCGACAAAGGAGCCGGCCATCCGCCCGGTGTCGAGAGCATCGAAGGCGAGACGCGCCGCGTGGGGGCCTTCATACTCGTCACCGTGAACGCCGCCCAGCGCGACGAGCGTGGGACCCGGCTCCGCTCCCTTGGCGACGAGCGCCGCCAGGCGAAGTGTGTCTCCACTGGGCAGCTCGGCAACATCCAGGTAGTATGCCCGCTTGGAGCCGCGCGGCTGAGCCTCCGGGTCGAAGCTGGCGAAATCGATCGACTGTGACGCTGTCATAGAAAGAGTTGGCTCCCAGTGGGTCCGGGGACGGAACGTCCCTACCCTGTCCTCGACGCGTACTCGTCTAGGTTGAGCAGGAAGGTGTGGATGTCGGCCCGGTTGTTGAAGATGTGCGGGTCGATCCGCAGGGTCTTGTTGTAGGTGTGCCCGGAGTAGACGTCTATTCGGCGCTCCCACATGAACCGTTCCACGGCGGGGGCGTCGTCCATGACCACCGCCACGACACCGCCTCGGCGCGCGGGATCGGACGGCGTTAGCACCTCGTAACCGCGTTCGCCTAGGCTGGCGATGCAGTAGCCCGACAGGTCCAGGACATGCGACTCCACGCGGTCGACGCCCATCTGCGAGAGTATCTCCAGACCCGGTGTGGTGGCGGCGAGTCCGATCAGGTTGTTGATGCCCAACTGGAATCTGGCCGCGCCAGGCTTCGGTGTGAAGCCGTCCCCGGCGGAGGAGCCCGCCTCCCTGAGCGCGCTCGGCCCGCCGGCGTGCGGTGGCATCCGTTCCAAGAGATGCCTCGCCCCGTAGAAGAAGGCGACGCCGGCAGCCCCTAGCAGCCACTTGCAGGCTCCGGCCGAGAGAAAGTCGACTCCCTGCTCGTGCACGTCTATCGTCACGGCCCCCGCCGACTGCGCGGCGTCCACGAGAAGCAGTGCGCCGTGGGCGTGGGCGATCTCCGACACAGCGGCGAGGTCCTGTCTGAACCCCTCCCCCTGCGTGACGTGGGATATGCTGACGGCTATCGTGTCATCGTCTATCGCCTGTGCGAGGTCGTCCGGCTCGATTACCCCGCCGCGGGCCGGAACGAACCGTCTCTCGACGCCGTCGCGCGGAGGCAGCATCCACGGGAAGATGCTGGACGGATAGCTCCATTCGTCGAAGACGACGTTGCCGCTCCCACGGAGCTCGATCAGCTCGACCGCGAGGTTGGAGCCCGCGCCGGTGCTGTCGACGACGGCGACCTCGTCCTCGTCGGCGCCGATCAGTCCGGCGAAGAGTCTCCGGGCCTTGTCGGCCTCCTCGCTCAGGTCGTTGTTGTACAGATCGGCGATACGGAACCCCCACCGGTCTGTGAGGCGCTGTATCGCCTCGATGGCGGGACGGGACGCGGGAGAGTGCCCGCCGCTAAAGAGGTAGGTGCGCTCCTCCATGATCGGGAACAGCGATCGGACCTCTCTAGGCTCCACGGCGTCCTCCTTCGATCCCTCGTATCTACCTAATCGGCGTGCCCGCAAGAGCAGGAGACGCCGTTTACGCTGCAGCACGCCCCGTTCAGGTCCGAAGGCGGCAGATCCATCGCCGGGTTGGAGTTGAAGAAGCCGTCTGGCTTCAGCATGAACCCGATCCTGTGCACCGGCATCACGGGCCAGTCCTCGGGCCGGGGAATGTGGGTGTGGCCGAAGGTGTACCAGACCACGAGGTCGGTGTCGGCGATCGGACGGTTCGCCTCCGTCCACTGGGGCAGCCCGTCGCCCTCGTCCCTCTGGTTCGGGTAGTCACCCGCGGCGTACTTCTCATTCGTCTCATACGGAGTAACCCACATGTGGCGGCGCAGGAATCCGGCCCGCCTGAGCACCGCCGCGTCGTCCTGCGCGAAGGGGACGGCGTTCTCCGCCGGGATCAGGCGGTACCCGACTGGCTCCCCCATCCTGTTCTTCACGCGCTCGTTGGCGATCTTCCAGTAGCGGCTGGATGTCATGCTGCACAGCCGCTGCGCCTCCTGTTCCCGTTCGAACAGCGTATGCTCGGCGACGAAGGCGTTGCCGTGGGGATTCTCCGCGCCGCGCGGCAGGCCTCTCGTGTTGACCTCGTATACCGAGTTGGCGTCGCCGTCCACCGACATGTCAAGCCTTGCGTTGAAGATGTGCTGGTGGTACGGGGCGTTGAGCTGGGGGGCGACCTCGGTGCCGTACTTCGGCTTCTCACCCGGCATTAGGCCGGTCGTATTGGCAATCCCCGTAAGCTTTATCTCCAGTTCGAGCGTGCCATCCTGATAGAAGTTCCAGTAGAAGGCGTACTCGTAGTTGCCGACCGTCGAGATGAACGACGCGACGAGCCGCCGGGAGCGCCGAACCTCGACCTCCTCCGTGCGCCAGTCGGTGTGCTTCCACAGGATGCCGTTGTCTTCTTCGTGCAGGCACACGGCGTTTTCGATAGTGGCCAGTCCGCCCCGGCTGTCAACCATGTGGGCGTCGAAGTACCGGATCTCGCCAAGACAGTCGCAGCCGAGCTTCAGCGGGTTGGAGAGCTGCCCGATTCCGTACTCGCCGATGTCGAACGCGTTCTTGCGGAAGCTCGATTCGCCGGGATCGCCGTAAGGCACGACCATGTCCGAAAGCGACGCGCGGTACAGGACGGGCCGCAGGCTCCCCTGGTCCTCGTATCCGACCGTGTACAGCACCAGCCCCTCGCGGGGGGTGAAGCCGATGCGGAAACGCCACTTCTGCCAGCGTATCTCGTGGCCGTTCACCGTGAAGCTGGGCCCCTCCCTCTGTACGATCTCCAGCGGCCTGGAGTCCGTTCGCGTCTCGGTGATGTGAGTGCGGGTCCAGTTCCCAGGTTCAGGTGCGAGAGGGATGACGCCGTAGTCCTCGACGCGGAGCACCTCCATCTTGTTCAGGTCGACGACCGCGATGACGCCTTCGAGCGGCCGGGCGTAGCCGTTGTCAGTTGGATCGGAGCGCACCCAGGCAAGCGCGCGCGATAGCCTCCTGCCCTTGTCGTCCTCCGGTTCGATACCGTAGGCGCCCGCCGACCAGGGATCGACCATGACCAGGTCCACGTCGTCCACGCCCCGTTTCCGCAGGGCTTCGAGGAACTCCGGCGACCGCTTCACGGCCTCTTCGCATTCTACGAACTCGTCCAGCATGATCGCGGGCTGGACGCCGTCGAGCGGCCGCCACGAGGTGACGGCATGCTCGGTCAGCGAGACAATCGTCTCGACGCACTGTCCGGTCGCGTTGTCGAGCAGAATCACGAACGCCTCGCGTTCGATCCGGTCTCCGGGCTCGTAGTTGATCACCGCATGTTTCGGCGGCTCGTTCAGCATGACCGAGACGAACCGTGTGGTCCGGGTGGTTCTCAGGTCCTGTTTGATAACATCCACGGCTGCCGTCACCTCGGCCTTCGACAGGGGCTCCAACGGATGTATCGGAGGCTCCAGCGTGTGGACCTCTTCCGTCCTCTCCTTTACCTGAGTCATCGAGGCTCCTCCTCTGTTCCCACGGATATCTCCAGGCCGTTCGGTGAAGTGGTCTGTCAGGATACTGCTTCGATCGACTCCGGCAGAGTCTGACCGCCGTCGACGACGAGAGTCTGACCCGTGATGTACTTCGCCTCGTCGGACGCCAGGAATAGCATCGCATAGCCGATGTCCTCAGACTCTCCGAGTCTCCCCATGGGTATGGACCGAGCCATCGTTGCCAGGTACTCCTCGCCAACGTCGTCGAGTCCCTCGGTCATGATGTTCCCCGGCATCACGGCGTTTATCGTGATGCCGTGCTGTGCGAACTCTATCGCAGCCGTGCGCATGAATCCAAGCATACCAGCCTTGGTCGCGCCGTAGTGAGCCCAGCCCGGATATCCGGTAATCGGACCAGTTATGGACGACGTCAGAAGGACGCGTCCGGCCTTCGACCGCTTGAGCTCGGGAAGGCAGGCCTTGACGGTGAGGAAGGTCCCCTTCAGGTTTATCGAGTTGACAGTGTCCCACTCCTCCTCGCTCATCTCGTCGAGCCGCGCAGACGGAAATACCCCGGCGTTGCTGCACAGCACGTCTATCCCCCCGTGGCGGCCGATCGCGGCCTCGACCATAGCCTTGACGTCCCCTGGGTCGCTCACGTCCGCCCGGAAGAAGGAGGCCGAGCCACCGCCGTCGACGATCTCTTGGGCCGCCTGCTCTCCGGCGTCGGACTGGCGGCCGACGAGGAGCACCCTGGCGCCTTCGCCGGCGAAGACCTTCGCTATCCCCCGCCCTATCCCCTTGCTCCCGCCGGTGACTATTACAGACTTCTGCTGTGCCCGGTTACCCATTGGGACCTCCTGGCTGCCTAGGCCTCCCCGGTCATCAGCCGGCGTGGGTTGTCGATCATGATCGTCTGGAACTGCTCATCCGTCAGCCCTATCTCCTCGCTGAGCATGGCGAAGCCATGCACGGATAGGAAGTCATACCCGCTGCCGCCGTACATCGCGTAGTCGACCCTGTAGCAGACGTCATGGGAAAAGAGGACGTTCTCGGTATAGCCTCCGTCGATCAGGGTCTTGATCAGTCTGAGCGTCCGCCTCTTGTCGAACTCGTGGGCGTTGACGAGATTGCCCATGCGGTCGAAGGAGATGTAGGCGCCGCGCTCGGCGATCTGCCTGTGGTAGTTGTGTATCGGAAAGCCGCCGGAGTGCCCTATGGCCACTCGCCGCGGGTCGACTCCCTCCTGCTGGAGCACGTCCAGCTGTTCGAGACCCTGCGGGCCGCGCGTCGCGTGGGTGGTGAGGCCGACGCCGGTCTTGATCTGAGCGCGGGCGGCGGCGCGGAGCACGCGCTCTTCGATAGCCGAGAGCCAGTTGAAGTGCGCGCCTATCTCTCCGATGATCCCGGCGCGGACGTCGGTCCCGTCGATCCCGTCCGTCAGGTCCGTGACCATCTCCTCGGCTATCTCGTCCGTCCTCATCCGCCACAGACGCGGCTCATAGTAGGACTCCCGGTACCAGCCTGAGCCGAGTACGACGTTGAGCCCCGTCTTCTTCGCCATCTCTCTGACGGCGACGGCGTGCTTGACGTGGTTCAGGTCATCGTCGAAGAGCAGGTCCTGGTCGTTCTCTCTCAGGCCGCCGGTCGTCTGGTCGACCAGAGTCACCCCGCCTGCGTCCTTGTATCGCCTCAGCTCGATCTCCGCGATCTCAGGATCGTTGAGATATCCCTTTCCGTCCCAGGTGTCCCTCATCAGGTCCAGGAAGATGTGCTCGTGAATCAGGGTGAAGCCCAGCTGATCGGCCGGGACGGGCCCTGTGACTGTCATTACCTCTGAAGACATTTCTCTCCCCCTTCCCGTTTGCTACTGCGATGGGATGTCGAAGTCTTCGTCCAGCTCCGCCATGGTGATCCTCTGGGAGCCGTTCTGCGATGACATGTGGAGCCCGACCACCTGTCGTACGGCTTCGATGGCGGTCGGGCCGCTGGAGATCGGAGGCGGTCCTCCCTGCGAAGCCGCCACCAGCTCCCGCATCAGCTCTACCATGGGCGAGACCGCCTTGTAGACCTGGGGAAAGGGGTGCATGACCAGCTCCCGGGACCCGCTCTCCGGATTTGTGCGCCAGAGCTGAAGGTCGTGGTTCCCTATCACGATCTCGCCCCTGGTGCCCACTAGATGCACTCGGAACCCGAGCGCGTGACCCCGGGTCCCGTTCACGAACGCCCGGACTCCGTTGTCGTATACGACGTAGGCGTTTCCTCCGGGATCGAAACCCGGATCGTCGTCCAGGTGTCCGGTCATCCATGCCACGGGACAGTCGTCCGCGAAGTAGTTGAGGGTATCGAAGCCGTGCGAGCCTATGAACATGAGCCCGCCGCCGAAGTGGGCGATCATCGTGTGCAGCTCGCCCAGTGCTCCGTCGTCGACCATATCCTTCGCCCGCCGGTAGGCGTAGTCGCCGCGCCGCGTGTGGTTGATTGCCAGCGCAATGCCGACCCCCTCACACGCCTCGATGACGCGCCTCCCATCGCTGATGTTGCTGGTTATCGGCTTCTCCAGGAAGATCGCCTTGACCCCAGCCTCGACCGCCGCCAGCGCCGGCTCCGTATGATGTGGAGAGGGCGTCGAGATGCTGACGATGTACAGATCCTCGGTCTGTAGGAGCTCGCCGTACTCTTCGTAGACGCGTTCCGGGGACAGGCGCCACCGCTTCGAGAATGCCTCGCGGCGTCCCGCGTCGATGTCCGCGCCGCCGACCAGCTCCATCTCATGCATCGCGGCGTAGCATGAGGCGTGGCCGTTGGGAAGCCCGAAGCGGCCTGCCTCGCGCATCGTATCCTCGATGAAGCTGCCCACGACGCCGCAGCCTATGACGCCGGCCCTGTATCGAGCTTGCATGCCTGTTAGGCTCCTCCCTCTCGCCGCACCGCCATCGTGGGGGCTCCCTCCACAGTCGTCACGCCGCCCTCCAGTCGAGCGCCACGTGCAGCGACGGCTCGGACCTGTTCAGTATCATCTCGTAGGCCCTCTTCACCTCGCCTGCGGGAATCACGTGAGTGACCAGCCCATCGACCGACAGTCTCCCCTTCAGCAGGTGCTGAACGATCAGCTCGGTGTTGCGCCTCCTGTTCCATCTCAGGATATGGGGCGGCAGGTCTCCTCCCAGGCCTCCGGCCCGGGACGGCAGGAGGTCCAGCTCCTTGTACAGGAGGTCCTCGGCGAGATCGATCGATATCGGTTGTATGTGCCATCCGACGATCACCACCCGCGCGCCGTAGCGAGCCAGCGAAAACGCGACCGGCACGGCGGAGGAGACCCCTGCCGTCTCGAGTACCACGTCCGCGCCGCCCTCAGTGTACTCCTCTATCCGCGCACGTGCATCTTCGGACTGCGGATCGATCAGGTGGTCGGCGCCGAGCCGTCCGGCCAGATCGAGGCGCCACGCATCCGGGTCGACGGCGATCGTCGTGGCCGCCCCCGCGAGCCGGGCGTGCTGAATCGCCATCTGTCCCATGAGCCCCATGCCGACGACTGCCACGCTGTCGCCATACTCGATCCGTCCCCTGCGGACGCCGTGCATCGCGATGCGTGCGACGGCCAGCAGCGAGGCCGTCTCATCGCTAAGGGCTTCCGGCAGCTTCATCGCGTTTCGCGAGTCGGAGACCGCATACTCCGCATGGCTGCCGTTGGTGACGACGCGGTCGCCGATCTCGAACTCGGTAACGTCGGGAGCGCGTTGTACGACGACTCCGACGCCCTGGTACCCGGGGACCATCGGGTAGACGAACCGCTCCCCCCAGCGTCTCCTTACCAGGTCGGGATTGGTGCCCCGGTAGAGGTTCATCTCGGTCCCGGCGCTGATGCCGTACACCATCGTGCGTATGAGAATCTCCCCCGGCTCCGGCTCGGGCGTCCCCACCTCCTGGATTACGACTTCGTATGGCTTCCGGATGAGTGCAGTTTTCACACTCACTCCTCACTCGATCTGGATTCTGGGATCGAGGGCGTCTCTCAGGCCGTCGCCGACGAAGTTGACCGCGAGGACGGTCAGGGCGATCGCGAGGCCCGGGGGTATCCAGAGCCAGGGCTCATTCTGAATGACGTGGATCGACTGGGCCGCCGTCATCATGTTGCCCCACGTTGGAGTGGGGATCTGTACGCCCAGTCCGAGGAAATTGAGGGCGGCTTCGATGAGGATGGCGCTGGCTAGCCCCAGCGTGGCGGCCACGGCGACGTAAGGCAGCGTCGCCGGCAGGATGTGGGCCACCAGGATTCGCGTGTCGGACGCGCCGAGTGCTTCCGCCGCCTGAACGTAGTCCAGCTCGCGTATGGCGAGGACCTGTCCTCGCACGAGGCGGGCCACGCCTGTCCAGCCCAGGATACCGATTATCCACATGATGTTGAATACGCTGCCGCCGAGGATCGAGACCAGAATTATCAGGGCGAACAGAGCCGGAAAGGTCATCACCAGCTCGGTGAAACGCATCAGCAGGTTGTCCACCCATCCGCCAAAGTAGCCCGAGACGAGCCCGATCAACGACCCGATCGTGACGCCGATTATCAGCGCGCAGGCGGCGATCACGAGCGTGATTCTAGAGCCGAACAGAAGCCTTGCCCACACGTCGCGCCCGGCTGAGTCGGTTCCCAGGTAGTGGATGAGTGTCGGCGGCCCCTTGATGTTGTCCAAGTCGACGTAGTTCTGGTCGTGAAAGGAGATCCACGGAGCGAAGATCGATCCGAATGCGAACACCGCCAATATCCCTATGCCGAGCAGCGATAGCTTGTGCCGTCGAAATCTGCTCCACAGCCCTTTGCCGGATCGTCTGGTTATCTCGTCAACGCTGTCTCTGGCCAGATTGAGAGCCATGCTTATCCATCCACCGAGTCGATACTACTAGATCATACGTCGCCGTAGCGGATCCTGGGGTCCGCGTAGGCGTAGAGAACGTCCGCCATAAGGTTCGACAATAACACCAAGGTCGACAGGAACAGAGTCAGAGCCATCAGCACAGGGTAGTCGCGCTGGTGGATGGCATCGACGGAGAGCTGTCCCAGTCCCGGCCAGGAGAAGACGACCTCGATGACCACCGCGCCGCCCAGCAGGAGGGGCAGTCTGAGGCTCGTGATGGTGATGATCGGAAGCAGGGCGTTCCTGAAGGCGTGCCTGCCGAAGACGACCCAGTTCGAGAGGCCCTTGGCGCGCGCGGTCCTGATGTAGTCGGCGCCCAGCACCTCCAGCATGGCGGTGCGCGCGTATCGGGTGTTAGTGGCGACGAGGTCTATTGAGAGGACGGCGGCGGGCAGGACCGTATGGCTCAGGTTATCGCCGATCTTGGCCATCAGAGACAGGTCGGGCTCTCCGCTGGACATCCCGAAGACGGGCAGCACCGGCCAGATCAGGCCGAACACGAGCAGCGCCACCAGTCCGAAGAAGAAGGTGGGGATCGACAGTCCGATCAGGGAAAGCACGCTGAGGCCGTAGTCCCAGATGCTGTACTGACGCAGCGCCGAGACCACGCCGAAGCCGACGCCCACCAGGAGTGAGATGACCAGCGCGACTCCCGTGAGCTCGATGGTCGGCCCGAGGCGCGGAATGATCCGGTCGAGGACGGGCTGCTTGGTGAAGTAGGAGAAGCCGAAGTTGCCCTGCACCAGCTCCTTGACCCAGACGACGTACCGGACCGGAGCGGGCCTGTCCAGTCCCATCGCCGCGCGCATGCGCTCGAGGTCCTCCTCTCGGAGCTGGTCCTCCGGACTGATGAGGGCGGAGACCGGGTCGCCGGGAGCCAGGTTCGCGACGCCGAAGGTTATCACCGTGATGCCGAGCAGCATCGGGATGAAGAGGCTCAGGCGACGGAGGAGGTATGGACCCAATAGATGAGCTCGTTGACGCTGACTAGGCTGCCGCTACCCCGAGGGCAGCGGATTCTGATTGCTGTAAGAGCTTGGCGGGAACCCTAGCCTCTGTTTCGGTAGAGTGTCCCGCCAAGCTCATTGGAACCTATCGTGCTGCGCGGCTGCTGCCGTTAGGACTGTCAGCTATTCGACGTCCCACTGCTCTATGTGGTACTTCTGCCAGTCCGAGTGGCCCAGAAAGGCGGGACCTATCGGCACCGTCGCGAAGCTGGTCGCCTCGGGCAGCATATCGAAGAACGGTATGCTCAAGTCCTTGTCGATGATCCACCACTGGTTCAGCAAGTACACGGGCGCAAGCGGGAGAGTTGTGAGCATCTCCTCGTTGATATCTTGGTAGATACTCGCCCGCTCGGCCACACTGATGGAACGCTTGCCGGAGTCTATCTTCTCGTCCAGCACCGGGTTGGCGTAGCCCATCGCGTTCCTGGAGCCCGATCTCAGGTGGAAGCTGAGGAAGCCGTCCGGGTCGGGGAAGACGCCAAAGGTGACGCGGATCAGCTCCCATTCGTATGTCTCATAGAAGGTCTCGACCCAGAGGGAGAGCTCCACCTCGTGGAACTTGATCTTGATGCCGACTTCGGCGAGCATCTGCTGCTCGGCCGCCAACATCGCCCTGGCCTCTTCGCTCGTTACCGTGATTATGGTGACCCCGATCTCTCTGCTGGTGTCCCAGCCTGACTCGGCGATCAACTGCTTGGCCCTCTCCGGGTTGTAGGGATACTTGTCCGACCAGTCCGGCAGCTGGTACCAGCCGTGGACCAGGAAGGAGTTGTAGAGTAGCCCATTGCCCTGAGCGAAGGTGTCGACGAGCTTCTGACGGTCCAGCGCGTGGAGGAACGCCTGGCGCATCTTGTCGTTGTTCAGGTAGTCGTTCCTGGAGTTGAAGGCGTAGGAGATGAGAGTGGTGCCTTTGCTGGCCGCCACCCTGAACCGCGGGTCCTGGATGAAGGCCTGGAACTGCTCGGTCGACGCGTTCTCCCCACCGTCGAAGATGGGCATGTGGATCTCGCCGCGCTGCAGCGCTATCTGGACGGCGTCGGGGGACTTGATGATCGATAGGATCTCACGGTCGATATTCGGCCGGCCGAAGTAGTAGTCGGGGTTGGCTTCGAACTCGATCCGCTGGTCGGGGACGTAGTTGACGAATTTGAAGGGGCCGGAGCCGAGGGGCGAGTCGAAGAAGAACTTCTCGTTTGCCAGCTCCGCCGGTGCGACATCGCCGAGGACGTGCTTCGGGAGAATCGGGAGGTCGGTCAACTGGAGGAACAGGATATTGGGGAACTCCTGATCGAAGCGGATCGAGTGGTCGTCGAGGACGACGATACCCTCGACCGAATCGGCCTCTCCCGAGGTGTAGGCGTTCGCGCCCTTGATCAGCGACAGCGCGCCGCTACGCTTCGATCCGGTCTCCCCACTCAGGTACATGGTGTAGGTCCACGCGACGTCGTGCGCCGTCACCGGAGTCCCGTCGTGCCACAGCGCGTTCTTGCGCAGATAGAAGGTCGTCGATAGGCCGTCCATGGCCGTATCCCAGCGCTCCGCCAGGTCCGGCGACATCTTCTGACCGATCGGGTCGGCCATCGTCAGGGACGAGTAGATGTGGTTGAAGACCCAACCCTGCGTCCGGCTGACTGCGATCAGAGGGTTGAAGTTCGGAGGAGCGGCGTTGCTGGAGATGCGGAGCACCTTCTCCTCGCCCACCCCGGCTCCTGCGGCTGCTCCAGCCGCTGCTGCTGCCGCTGCCGCCGCTGCCGCGTCCGATGCGGCCTTGGAGGCGGCTTCCGACGCCTGCTTTACGGCCTGGGAGACTGCCGCCTGCACCTCGCTGGCGGAGACGCCGGGCTGCATCGACGCGGCCGACTGTGCGACCGCGCTGCTGACCAGGCTCTCGATCTCCTCCTTGGTCGCGCCGGGTGTGACCGAGGCCTGCACCGCAGACTGGACCATCGCCTGTATCTCTTCGGGCGTGGCGGTCTCCGGCGCGGCGGCCTTGACGGCTGCCTCGATCATCGCCTGTATCTGCGAAGGCGAGATCGGCTCGGGCACGTCCTGTCCCGTCTGCTCGGCAGCGGCCTGCGCGGCCGCAACGGCCGCTGCGACCTGCGACTCCATCCCGCCCATCGCGGCCTGCACGGCCGCGGTGATCGCTGCCGTGTCTGGGGCAGCCGGCTCGGGCGCCGCGGCGGGCTCGGCCCCTCCGCAGGCGGTCAGCCCTAGGAGCAGCGTCGCCAGCAGAGCGCCGGCCAGCAGCGATATCTTTCCATAACCGATCTTGACTAGAGTCATGGCAGCCGTCCTATCTGTCCTGTTCACATTCTCGCTCCAATAGCGCGAAAGTCTAACGCAAGACTATTTCAGTGTGGTGTTTGACACTGAAATAGTCTTGCGTTAGCCGGAGGAGAGTTTTCCCTCGGAATCTGTCAACTTCTATAACTTCGTGCTCTCTTTGGTAGCCAGCCGACCCTCTTGAGCTTTTCAACAGCGTGAGTCGACTGTAAAGTAGTCACAGGCGGCGCAAGATCCTAAGGATGACGCAGCGGGAGGAGACGATGAGTCCCAGACGCTATCGAGGCAAGATCAACGCCCCAGACTTCCCTCCAAGCCTCGACTGGCTGAACACGGAGAGCCCGGTCAGCCTTCGGGAGCTGCGCGGAAAGATCGTCATACTGGACTTCTGGACCTACTGCTGAATCAACTGCATGCACGTATTCCCGCAGTTGCGGGAACTGGAGCGAAGGTACCCGGCGGAGCTCGCCGTGGTCGGCGTCCACTCCGCGAAGTTCCCCGCCGAGAAGGACACGGCCAACGTCCGAAAGGCCGTGCTGCGGTACGAGATCGAGCATCCGGTAGTCAACGACGCGGACTTCAGGATATGGCAGGAGTACGGTTGCCGCGCCTGGCCGACCCTCATGTTCCTCGACCCGGAGGGCAGGGTCGTCGGCAAGCACGAGGGGGAGATTAGCCTCGATGTCTTCGACGGTCTGCTCAAGCAGATGATTGCCGAATTCGACGAGGAGGGCCTGCTGGACCGGCGGCCTCTGAGGTTCAAGTTGGAGCGTGAAAAGGAATGGGAGCGGCCGCTCTCCTTCCCCGGCAAGATCCTGGCCGACGCCGAATCGGACCGGCTCTTCATAGCCGACTCGAACCATAACCGCGTGCTGATCTGCTTGATGGACGGGCGCGTCGACGACTGTATCGGATCGGGCGAACAGGCCTTCGAGGACGGTAGCTTCGGAGACGCCGCCCTGAACGACCCGCAGGGCATGGCGCTCGATGGCGGGACGCTGTACATAGCTGACACGAAGAACCACGCCGTGAGACGCGCTGACCTGAGCGGGCGGCGTCTGGAGACGGTCGCCGGGACGGGCGAGCAGGCTCCCATGTTCCACGCTGGCGGCCCGGGCCTTTCGACGACGCTTAACTCCCCCTGGGACCTCGACCTGTACGGAGGCACCCTCTACATCGCAATGGCCGGGTTCCACCAGCTCTGGAGACTCGATCTGGACACCGGCGAGGTCCGGCCTCACGCGGGCAGCGGCCGGGAGCGGATAGTCGACGGGCCTCTCGACTTCGCGCAGCTCGCCCAGCCCAGCGGCATCGTCTCCGACGGTGCCAAGCTCTACTTTACCGATAGCGAGACCAGCGCCGTCCGCACCGCCGACCTGGGCGAGACCGGACGAGTAGACACCATCGTGGGAGAGGACCTGTTCACCTTCGGCGACGTGGACGGCCTCGGCAACCAGGTCCGGCTCCAGCACCCCCTCGGAATCGACATCCGGGACGGAGAGCTTTTCATCACCGACACCTACAACAACAAGATCAAGCGCATACTGCCGATCACCAGGAGCGCGGCCACCTTCCTGGGCAGCGGTGAGGCCGGAAGCCGGGACGGGACCGGCGCGGCGGCGCAGTTCCACGAGCCGGGAGGACTCAGCATCGCGAACGGCAGCATGTACATAGCAGACACCAACAATCACGCCATCCGGCTTGCCGATCTCGAGTCGCGTCTTGTAACCACGGTGGAGATCACGGGCCTCTAGTGCCTGTCTGTCCCCTCTCCCTCGACGGGAGAGGGTTAGGGTGAGGGCGACAGCTACGAACATGCCCAACCGGCTGATTCACGAGACCAGCCCCTACCTCCTCCAGCACGCCCACAACCCGGTGGACTGGTACCCCTGGGGCCCGGAGGCGCTGGACAGGGCACGCTCCGAAGAGATGCCCATCCTGCTGAGCGTCGGATATTCGGCATGCCACTGGTGTCACGTCATGGAGCGGGAGTCGTTCGAAGACCCCCACATCGCGAAGCTGATGAACGACAACTTCGTCTGCATAAAGGTCGACCGGGAGGAGCGGCCGGACATCGACTCTATCTACATGATGGCTGTCCAGGCGATGACGGGGCATGGCGGATGGCCCATGACCGTCTTCCTTACCCCCGAAGGCAAGCCCTTCTACGGGGGCACCTACTTCCCTCCCGAGGACCGGAGGGGAATGCCCGGCTTCCCCAAGGTCGTCGAGGCGATCGCGCGCGCCTACCGTGAGAACCGGGGCGACGTGGTCAGGACGACCGCCCAGCTCATTCAGAGGATGGAGCAGGTGACGCTCCCTATCCGCAGCCTCGAGCCGTTGACCACCGAGGTGCTCGGACAGGCCTACCGGGCCATCGCCAGCCAGTTCGACGATAGGCATGGGGGAGTCGGACTGCAACCGAAGTTCCCTCAGCCGATGACCTACGAGTTCCTGCTCCGCTACTACCAGCGCGTCCAAGACCCCGACGCGCTCGATATGGTGGAGCTGACGCTCGACCGGATGGCCAACGGCGGGATTTACGATCAGATAGGCGGAGGCTTCCACCGCTACTCGACCGACACCTACTGGCTGGTGCCCCACTTCGAGAAGATGCTGTACGACAACGCTCTGCTGGTAAAGCTCTACCTGCACGCCTACCAGGTGACCGGAAAGGACCTGTACAGGCGCGTCGTGGAGGAGACGCTCGACTACGTCCGGAGAGAGATGATCGATCCGGCCGGCGGCTTCTACTCGGCCCAGGACGCCGACAGCGAGGGCGTGGAAGGCAAGTTCTTCGTATGGCGTCCGGAGGAGATCGTGGACGTCCTCGGCGAAGAGGACGGCCGGCTCATCAACCTATACTACGGCGTCACACGGGAAGGCAACTTCGAGGGACGCTCCATCCTGCACGTCCGCGACGGCGTCAGGGGACTCGGCGTCGATGACGAGGAGCTCCGGGAGCTGGTGGAGCGGTCGAAGCCCAGGCTCCTTGAGGCGAGGAGCAGACGGGTCGCTCCGGGCCTCGACGACAAGATACTGACGTCCTGGAACGGCATGATGCTCCGCGGATTTGCGGAGGCGGCGGCGGTTCTGGGCCGCGCCGACTATGCTCAGACGGCTAACCAAAACGCGAAATTCATACTTGAGCACCTGCGAAAGGATGGCCGCCTGCTCAGGACGTACAGGGACGGTGAGGCCAAGCTGCACGCCTATTTGGAGGACTACGCATTCCTCATCGACGGCCTGATCGCCCTCCACGAGGTGACACTCGACGAAGAGTGGCTCCTTGAGGCCGTCTCTCTCGGAGAGGCGATGATCGACCTGTTCTGGGACGACGCCTCCGGGCAGCTCTACGACACGGGAAGAGACCACGAGGAGCTGATCGTGCGGCCGCGCGACGTATCCGACAACGCCGCTCCTTCGGGAAGCTCGATGGCGACCGACGTTCTCCTCAGGCTGGCGATACTGACGGGAGACGATGAGTACCGGCGCAAGGCCGCAACCGTGCTGAGGTCCGTGCGCGAGCTGGCGGCCCGCTTCCCGACCGGCGCCGGACACTGGCTGTGCGCGCTCGACTTCTACCTGTCCACCGTCAAGGAGATAGTGGTGATGGGCGACCCCGCCGATCAGGCGACCGGAGCGCTTCTGGCCGAGGTCCACCAGAGCTATCTGCCCAATCGCCTCCTCGTTGGCAAAGGCGCGGAGACCATAGGGCCATCAGACGAGTCGGAGTCCACCATCCCCCTGTTGCAGGAAAAAAGCCGCATCGGCGGGCGCCCGACGGCGTACGTATGCCGGAACTACGTCTGCAACCTGCCGGTCACCGAGCCAGCAGCCCTGGCCGCCCAGCTTGCGGAGTGATTAGACGATGCTCAGACCGGCCGTCGGGCGGCTGATCCGTCCGCATCTGGCGTCTGCGGGAAGGTTTGCGTCGGTGGACCCGCCGGAGGTGCTCGCGCATCGCGCTGGCCTGTCCAAAGACCGGATCGTCAGGCTGAATGCAAACGAGAACCCCTACGGGCCGTCTCCCGCCGTCGCAAGGGCCATCGCCTCCGGGCCGCTCCACCTCTACCCGGACCCTATGCAGCGCAGAGTCCGGGATGCCCTCTCCGGTTACGTCGGACTCGACCCCTCCAACATCGTCCTCGGTTCCGGCAGCGGAGAGCTGATCGACCTCCTGTTTCGCGTCTTCGTCGATCCCGGCGACTCCGTGATCGAGTGTGATCCGACCTTTGGAATGTACCGCTTCTGCGCCGGCGTGGCAGGGGCGCGTCTCATCTCCGTCCCCAGAGACGGGCGGTTCGAGATCGACGTCCGGTCAGTGGAAGCCGCCGTCGAGCCGAACACGAAGATCGTCTTCGTCAACTCGCCCAACAACCCCACCGGCAATCCCGCATCGGAAGAGCAGGTGCGTGCGCTGCTGGATGCGGGGCCGCTTGTCATAGTCGACGAGGCCTACTTCGAGTTCCACGGCCGGTCCCTATCGGTGCTGTTGGCCGAACGCGACAACCTGGTGCTCCTGCGAACGATGAGCAAGTGGGCCGGCATCGCCGGCCTCCGGGTCGGCTACGCGCTGGCACACCCCGATGTCATCGATGCCCTCATGGGCGTCAAGATGCCCTACAACCTTAGCTCTATCGCGGAGACCGCCGTGGTCGCGTCTCTCGAAGACGCTGACGCGCTGCTCGCACGCGTCAGGACGATCGTCGACGAGAGGGAGCGCCTCTTCTCGTTGCTGGGAGACGTGTCCGGCCTGACTCCATGGCCCTCCAAAGGCAACTTCATCCTCTGTCAGATGAAAGGTGGACGGGCTCGATATATCTTCGAAGGCCTCGCCAGCCGCGGCATCTTCGTTCGCCTGCCCGGATCGGAGAGGCTCAAGGACTGCTTCAGAGTGTCAATCGGAACCCCCGACCAGAACGACGCCTTCCTCGCCGCCCTCCGCCAGATCGCCTAACTTCCCTATCCACTTGTCCCCAAATCTTGTCCCCAAATCCACCACCTCCGTCATTCCCGCGAAGGCGGGTATCCAGTTCCCCACCGCTCTGACGAGCCGTGCGCCAGCCCGCGGTACGACAGTACTACCGTCACACCCCGTACCGGTCCCGCCAGTAACCTGCCCATTCCGCCGTCTCATCGGGGAGAGATTGGGATACAACGTCGAGCATGGAGGCCGGCGCCGCCATGTCAAATTGCGTATCCGGGTCCTTCAGAGCGGCTTGCAACACGGCTTCCACCGCCTCAAATCGTTTAGCCAATGGCGGTGAAGTGGTGGCTTTGCCATCAGAGACGGTCCGGTAGGCCCAGTTCTGTTCCGGCACGACGACAACGACCTTGGCTTCGTCTATGCCCAGCTCGCGTTTCTGGACCATCCGGTCTGCCAGAAGCCTCTGGCGCATGATCTGGTAGAACGGTTCATAGAGGAAGTCACAAAGGTTCGGGACGGTGAACGGGTTGAACGACGAGAATGGGGCGCGATACCGCTCGGCGTATCTGGACCGGCGGGTGTCCCCTTTGGGGCCTTCACCCTTGAATTCCGGTCGAGTACTCAGGTAATGCTCGACGTACTTCCACTCCAAGAGGTAGGCCCGTCTTCTACCCGATTTCGTTTCAGCTACCAGGAAGCCGTCGATGCTCGTGTTCTGAGCTCCCCTGGTCCCGCCTCCTTCCAGGGAATGACCTAGACCGATCCACTCGAACTCAACAGGAGACGTGTGCCCCCCGTTGGTGATGTCCAAGACATCGCAGACGTCGTCGTCGAGGGTCGTAATGCCGTCAACAACGCTCCCGGAATGCTGACCAGGGGAAGCAGGAAATTCACGCAGGCTACTTGGGAGCTGGCCATGTTGCGGGTCGGACCGTCCACCTTGCTGTCATCGCCGCTTCTAGAACTCTTCCACCACTTGATGCCGCGTTGGCTGAAGAAGTCGATGGCTCCGCCTCCACCACGGACACCGGGGAAGAGGTTCTCAACCTCGTAGCCGAGCGCCAGCAGGTGTGGGTTGCGTATGCCCTTGTCGTCCGTGGGCGACCGTCCCTGGTCGCTGACGGTGGATGACGTATCACGAAACTGTTGTTGGCGCCGCTTGGCGGAGCGCTCGAAGGCGGTTCTCGAATCGCGTCGTAGCACGTCGGTTTGCCTCGGTACGGTCTTCATATCCGCTTATACACCGCCGCACATCCAGTCTTCAACTCCTACAGCAACTTTTCAGTCCTGATGAGATGTGTCCGTCGCCCTGAGCCTGTCGAAGGGCGCGCCATCAGCCGTTCGGCCCCTTGTCCTCTCCCCCGGTTCCCCGCGGGGGAGGTCATGCGCCCATTTGACATGCCCGAACATCAGTGCTGCAATTCTCCCATGCAGCACGGAACGCCAGACAGGAAGCCCTTGCACCACCTGTCGGATCCATACTGCATAATGCCGTTTTTTGTAGGCAAACCCGTCGGTTTGAGCGGCATTCTTACGACAATCCCGACCCTTCTCCAGCTACGAAAAACGACAGATGCATGAAAATACGACACTTTGGGGAACAAAACAGTCCAACCCCTTCTCGCAACCAGGCTCCCCTCAACGCTGAACAGGTTGCCCAGCCATCTCCCCGTCAACTATGATGAGGCTCCTATACCATGACGTCCAACCCCACCCTCGTTGAAGAGCTGCAGGCGGTCGTAGGCGACGCCTACGTCCTTCACGACCACGCCGATCTCATCGTCTTCGAGTATGACGGCTCTGTGGACAAGGCGCTGCCCTCGGCCGTCGTGCTTCCAGCCTCGGCGGAAGAGGTCTCGGAGGTGGTCAGGATCGCCCGCCGCCACGATCTCCCCATCGTGGCACGGGGCGCCGGTACCGGCCTGAGCGGCGGCGCGGTCGCCGAGCACGGCGGCCTCCTCATGCCCCTTACGCGGATGACCCGCATCCTGGAGATCGACGTCGAGAACCGCATAGCGGTGGTCGAGCCGGGGCTCGTCAACATCGACCTGACCGACGCCGTCTCGAAGTACGGCCTCTACTACGCGCCCGATCCGTCCAGCCAGAAGGCATGTACGATCGGCGGCAACGTGGCGGAGAACTCGGGCGGCCCGCACTGTCTCGCATACGGGGTGACCACCAATCATGTGCTCGGACTTGAGATCGTACTGGCTGACGGATCGGTCCAGTGGGTCGGCGGCAAGACGAGAGACGGACACGGCTACGACCTGCGTGGCGTGATGGTCGGCTCGGAGGGGACCCTCGGCATCGTGACCAAGGTCGCCGTCCGGCTGCTGACCAAGCCCGAGGCGGTGAAGACGCTGCTGGCGGTCTTCAGGGAGCTTGACCACGCCAGCGCGGCCGTATCCGGAATAATCGGCGCCGGGATAGTCCCCGCCGCCATCGAGATGATGGACGACATCTGCATAGAGGCCGTCGAGCCGGCCGTGCACGCGGGCTACCCTGCCGGCGCGGGAGCCGTGCTGCTCGTCGAGGCGGACGGCCTCGTGGAGTCGGTCGAGGAGGAGGTCGAGGAGATCGAGCGGATCTGCTGGCTGTACGACCCTCTCGAGGTCCGCACCGCAACCGACCAGCAGGAGCGCGAGCGACTGTGGGCCGGACGCAAGGGAGTCTTGGGAGCTCTCGGCCGGCTGGCGCCCAACTACTACCTGGCCGATGGCACGATACCGCGGACCAAGCTGGTCGAGGTGCTGGCGAGGATCAAGGAGATATCGCGGGAGAGCGGGTTCCCTATCGCTAACCTGCTTCACGCCGGCGACGGTAACCTCCATCCCTCCGTGCTGTTCGACGAGCGCAGACCGGGCGACACCGAACGGGTCATGGAGATCGGCGGCGAGATACTGCGGCTCTGCGTCGAGGCGGGCGGCGTACTGTCCGGCGAGCATGGCATCGGACTGGAAAAGCAGGAGCACATGCCCCTGATGTTCACGGACGACGACATGGAGGCCATGTCGAAGCTCAAACCCGCCTTCGCGACCGACCTGAGGTTCAACCCGGGCAAGGTGTTCCCCACCGGCGCCTCATGCTCGGACGTCCGTCAGGCCGCGGCCATCGCAAGGGCCGGCAGCGAAGCCTACATATAGGGTCCCAGATGCCCACCGTCGCGCCAGGCGACATCCGGCAGGCGTTCGCGGACGAGGTAGGAGCGGAAAACGTCACGCTGGACGTCGACGGCTATTCGGTCGACGGCCTCGCTCCGAATCTGATCGTCCGGCCCTCGGACATCCACCAGCTTTCGCGCGCCATGGCCGTAGCCACGGAGCGCCGGCTGGCCGTGGCGCCCCGCGGAGGGGGTACGCGGATGGAGGTGGGCACCCCCCCCGAGAGGCTGGACGCCGTTGTGGAGGTGTCGCGCCTCGACGACGTCATCGAGCATAATCCGGCCGATCTGACGGTCACGACGCAGGCCGGCATAACCATCAGCAGCCTCCGTAGGGTCTTGGAGAAGAAGGCCCAATTCCTCGCAATCGATCCTCCCCTGCCCGACCGGGCCACCATCGGCGGCACCCTGGCCTCGGGAGCCGACGGTCCGCTCAGATGGCACTACGGTCACCCCAGGGACTCCGTCATAGGCATGAGGGTCGTCCAGGCGGACGGTACGACTACGAAGAGCGGTGGACAGGTCGTGAAGAACGTCAGCGGCTACGACATGTCGAGACTCCACGTCGGCGGCCTTGGGACTCTGGGCGTAATCGCGGAGGTCTCCTTCAAGCTGACCCCCTTGCCGCAGCGTCAGGCAACCCTCTTGGGCGGATTCGACTCGTTCGAGGCCGCCCTGGACGCCGGCCTGGACATCTTCCACAGCCAGGTCATGCCTCTGGCGCTGACGGTCTTCGACGACACGGTGCGGAGGCCGGCCGGATTCGAAGCGCCGGGGTCGAGTTACATGCTGGCCGTCAGGCTGGGTGGCCGGCCGGGAAGCCTCCGGCGTCAGGTTGCCGAATGCGCCGCGGTCTGCAGGGCGCACGGAGCAGATGGCGTCCTGGAGATCGAAGGCGATGACGCGGCCTCCCTGTGGCGCTCCCTAGCCGACTTCGGCTGGGACCAAGAGACCACCCCGATGGTAGTCAGGGCCTCCCTCCTGCCCGTCTCGGTCCGCCGCCTGATGGACGGGCTGCGCGAGACGAGGGCCGCCGTTCCACCGCCCGCCGTCGTGGCGCAGCCGGGATTCGGCGCGGTCCACATGGTCTGGTACGCTGACGGCGGCGACTCCCAGGTCGACAAGATGGTGCTAACGCTGATGGAGGCGAGAGACGCGGTCCACCGGGCGGGCGGACGCGCCGTAATCGAAAGGTGTCCGACGGACGTGAAATCGAGACTGGATGTATGGGACGCGGCCGATGCGCCCATGGCCGTAATGCGGCGCATGAAGGAGCAGTACGATCCCCTCCGGATCCTCAACCCCGGTCGTTTCATAGGGGGCATCTGAATGACAGGTTCGACCCGCGAGACGCCACCCGGTCTCTTCACAGGGCCGGACGCCCCGGCAGAGTCGGAGCTGTACAAGTGTGTCCACTGCGGCTTCTGCCTGCAGGCGTGTCCGACCTATCTCGAGACAGGGTTGGAGACGGAGTCTCCGCGAGGCAGGATAGCGCTGATGAAGGCAGTGAACGAGGGCCGCATCGACGCGAGCCAGTCGGTCATTCGCCACTGGGACCTGTGCATCCAGTGCCGGGCGTGCGAGGTGGTGTGCCCCTCAGGAGTGCCCTACGGAAACCTCATCGAGTCGACCATGGCTCAGGTCGCTGAACGGCGGAAGATGAACCCGCTGACGCGTCTGGCTATGCACCTCTCCATGAGATGGCTGCTACCCCATCGGTGGAGGCTCGCGCTCCTCGTGGGCGCTCTGCGCATCTACCAGCGCTCCGGGCTCCAGTGGCTGACGAGGAGGTCGCGCATACTACGTCTGGTGCCGGGAAACGCGGCGGAGCTCGAATCGTCCCTGCCTCTCGTTCGGGCAGCCGGCTTCAGAACCGATGGAAGAAAGGTTCCGGCGGACGGCGCGACCCGGGCGCGGGTCGCGCTGCTCTCGGGCTGCGTCATGCCGCTGATGCAGGGTCCGGAGATGGAGGCGGTGGTCAGGGTGCTGACCCGGAACGGATGCGAGGTCAGCGTCCCGAAGGAGCAGGTGTGCTGCGGCGCGCTCAACTCCCACGTCGGTGACCTCGACACCGCCCGGTCCCTGGCCCGGAAGAACGTAGACGCCTTCCTGGACAGAGGAGTCGACGCCGTCGTCGTAGCCTCGGCGGGATGCGGTTCGCGGATGAAGGAGTACGGACACCTGCTCAGAGACGACCCCGTCTACTCAGCCGGGGCGGCCCGGTTGAGCGGCATGGTCAGAGACGTCCACGAGTTCCTCGTGGATCTGCCCTTCACCCCGCCAAAGGCGCGGCTGGACTACCGCGTCACGTACCAGGACTCCTGCCACCTCGCCAACCCCCAGCGAGTTACCCGGCAGCCGCGGGAGCTGCTCCGGTCGATAGGGGGAATCGACTTCGTGGAGCTGTCTCGCGCGTCGGTCTGCTGCGGCGGAGGCGGCACCTACACTATCACCGAGAGGGAGCTCTCGCTCAGGGTGCTGGAGTCGAAGGTCGCGGCGGTAAGAGAGACGGCGGCGGATATCCTGACGACGGCCAATCCGGGATGCGTCATCCAGCTCCGGTATGGGGTCGAGCGGGCAGGTCTGCCGATCGAGGTGAAGTACGTCACGGACCTGTTGGACGAAGCGTACAGCCTCGAAGGGCGCGGCCGTACGGACACCGAATGTTAAGGGAGGAAGGTCATGGATCTGGGTCTTGAGGGCAAGGTCGCGCTGGTTACCGGAGGAAGCGAGGGTATCGGCAAGGCGGCGGCCGCGAGATTGGCCGTCGAAGGGTGCAGGGTCGCGATCTGCGCACGGCGCCCGGACGTGCTCGGCGCAGCGGCCGAGGAGATCGAGAGGGCGGCGGGCGGCGGCGTCATCGCCGTTCCAGCCGACGTCTCGGCGCCGCAACAGATCGAAGCGCTGTTCGAGACCGTCCTGAGCGCCTACGGCCGTCTCGACATTCTGGTCAACAACGCCGGAACGTCCGCCGCGGGGTTCTTCGGGGACACCACCGACGAGGAGTGGCAGTCCGATCTCGATCTAAAGCTGTTCGCGGCGATCCGCTGCTCTCGGCTCGCCGTCCCGCACATGAAGGCCCAGGGAGGAGGACGCATCATCAACGTCACCAACCTGGGAGGAAAGGCACCGGGACCAAGCTCGGTGCCGACATCCGTCAGCAGGGCGGCTGGTATCGCGCTGACCAAGGCGCTCTCGAAAGACTATGCGGCGGACAACATCCTGGTAAACACCGTCTGCATAGGGCTGATCAAGAGCGGCCAGAACGAGCGACAGTGGGAGCGGGCGAGGGCGTCCCGTCCCGGCCTGACCCTGGAGGACTGGTACGCGGAGCGCGGACGGGCGATACCGCTGGGCAGGGTCGGCGAGTCGGAGGAGGCCGGCGACGTCATAGCCTTCCTCGCCTCCGAGCGCGCCGGCTACGTCACCGGAGTCGCCATCAACATCGACGGCGGCGCCTCATCCGTCGTGTGACGGATCATCTACGGCCCGCCCGTCTGACCGCGGTGCCGCAGCGCGTGATCGACGAGGACCAGCGCCATCATCGCTTCGACGATCGGCACGGCTCGGGGCAGCACGCACGGATCGTGGCGTCCCCTGCCCTCCATGACCACGGGTCTGCCATCGACGTCGACCGTATCCTGAGGCCTCATAATCGTCGCCGTCGGCTTGAACGCCGCCCGAACGACTATGTTCTCCCCGTTGCTGATCCCCCCCTGGATGCCTCCCGAGTGGTTGGTCCGGGTCCGAATGCGCCCGCTCTCCGAGTAGAAGGGATCGTTGTGCTCCGACCCGGTCATCACGATGCCGCCGAATCCCGATCCTACCTCGAACCCCTTGCAGGCCGGCAGAGAGAGCATTGCTCTCGCCAGGTCACCGTCGAGCTTGTCGAAGACGGGGTCTCCCAGGCCCGCCGGGACGTTTCTGGCGACGGCCTCCACGACCCCGCCCAGTGAGTCTCCGTCCTTGCGGGCCTCCTTGATACGCTCCTTCATCCGCACGGCCATGTCCTGGTCAGGGCAGCGCACGTCGTTCGATTCGACGTCTTCGGGAGATACGGTATCCGCGTCGACCTCGGCAGCCAGCTCCCACACCTGCTTGACGTAGCCCACGATCTCGACTCCGAACTCGCGGGCGAGCAGCTTCTTGGCGATGGCGCCGGCGGCGACCCGGCCGACCGTCTCTCGCGCGCTGGCCCGTCCCCCCCCCATCCAGTTACGTATCCCGTACTTTGCCTGGTAGGTGTAGTCGGCGTGGGACGGACGAAAGAGATTCCGCATATGCTCGTAGTCTTTGCCCCGTGCGTCCTCGTTCCAGACGCCGATGAGGAGGGGGGTGCCGAGAGTCATGCCGTCGAAGACCCCGGAGAGTATCTTCGCCCTGTCTCCCTCCTTGCGCTGCGAAGCGATCTCGCTCTGTCCGGGCCTCCGCCGGTCGAGCTCTCTCTGAATCTCGTCCTCGGAAATTTCAAGCCGGGGCGGACATCCGTCCACGACCACGCCCACGGCGGCGCCGTGGGACTCTCCCCACGTCGTTATCCGGAAGCTGTGCCCGAATGTGTTACCCACGTCGTTCCCTGAAGTCGCCAGGCTGGCACAATGCTACCATCCGTTGGAGCGATGTGCTAACATCGCTCCCCAAGAGACGCCCATACAGTTCGACGTTCGGGCCCGGGTTGAACACCTGCGAGCGCCTTTCGCCGAAGGCGAATGAGCGCCGCTCGTAGCCCGGGCCCTCTCTATGTTCCCCGTGCCACAGAAGATGAGAACAGCCTAGCCGTGTCCTCCGGCACCCGTCCCCACGGAGAATCCTCACGCACTCCTCCGGCGCGGCCCGTGGGAGCGGCTCCGAGCTCGGGGGCCTGGCGCTCCACCTTCAGCTCGCTGGGGGACCGCAACTTCCTGTATCTGTGGCTGGGGATGCTGGCGATGATGGGCGGCATGCAGATGCAGATGCTCGTGAGGGGCTATCTCGTATATGACCTGACAGGCTCTGCGTCGCTGCTGGGAATCGTCAGCGCAAGCTCGTCGCTGCCGATTCTCGCGCTGTCCCTGTTCGGAGGCGCGGTAGCCGACCGCGTAGAGCGCAAGAGGGTAATCCAGGTGGGCCAGGCGGCCGCGGCGACGCTGGCCTTGCTGGTCGGGGTCGCGATCGCCGCTGACAGGATCATCTGGCAGCATCTGATGGTAGCCTCCGTCATACAGGGAGCCGCCTTCTCCTTCATCATGCCCGCGCGGCAGGCGATAATTCCTCAGCTGGTCGGACAGCGCAGGCTCGGCAATGCGATCGCTCTGAACGCCGCCGGCATGAGCGTCACGACCCTGGCCGCACCGGCAGTGGCCGGCGGGATCTATGCGTGGGCCGGACCCGACAGGGCCTACTTCGTCATATCGGGGCTGATGTTCCTGGCCGTAGTACTCGTCGGACTCATCCCGGCGCTGGAGGGCGGTCCCGCGCGGCCCAGGCGTTCGGTGACCGCCGACATAGCCGTGGGAATCGGCTACGTACTGCGCTCCCGGATGGTGCTGGTGCTGCTGATGATGGGCCTCATCACCACGCTCCTGGCACAGCCGTTTCGGTTCCTGCTGCCGGTCTTCGTGGTGGACCTCTACGACAGGGGGCCCGACTCGATGGGCCTGCTGATCACGGTAATGGGCGCAGGGTCACTCGCCGGCTCCCTGTTCATAGCCGCGCTCGGCCGATGGCGCCGCGGGCTGATCCTGATATTGGGCACCTTCGCCTCCGGTTTGGCTCTGCTGCTTGTCGCCGCATTCCCGCTGTACGGCATCGCGACAGGCATAATGGTCATACTCGGCCTTGGAGACGCCTCTCGCCGAGGCCTCAACCAAGCCTTGATAATGGAGGAGAGCGAGGACGCCTTCAGTGGCCGGGTGATGAGCGTCTTCATGATGAACTTCGGACTGATGCCCCTGGCCGTGCTGCCCGCAGGAATCGCGGCGGACCACTTCGGAGCGCAGGTGGCGGTCGGAGCGATGGCTATCCTGCTGCTGGCGGTCTCGGCAATCGTGCTGATCACGCAGGGCCCGCTGCGCAGGTTGCAGTAGGCCGAACCTCCCGCAATGCCAGCTGTGAGCGTTCACGGGAGAGTCTGATGGCGAAAGGATCACACTGTTTTATCCAAAGTGTCGTATTTTCATGCATCCTGCCGTTTTTCATATCTGTCCGGGGTCGGGATCGTCCTAAGAACGCCGCTCAAATCCGTCAGGTTTGCCTGCCAAAAACGGGAGTTTACAGCATGTTGATCGGATGGGGGTTCGGTTGGCCCAAGGGATTCCTGTCGAGTTGGCGTGTACTGGATGATAGGATTGTAGCACTGTTGTTCGGGTGCGTCAATATACCCTCTTCTCACGCGTACCCACTTTTGTTTTTCAAGTACGAAAGTCCACCTCACAACCCACGCCGCCTTAGGTCGTCTGGGCCGCGTGGACAGGAATGATCTATATCATGGAAGGGTGATAATCTCCTCGGTGTTGGCGCCCTTCTCGGGCCGTCTCACTATTGGGCTGTCGGTGGGAGCATCATGGCCAAGAACGGCATTGCCCGTCGCTGAAACTTCTTAATTGCCCAGCCGGACATAGCAGGTCTTCGACCTCCATCGGAAACCTAATTTCGAAGACCTCGCCGCCGTTGGCATCAATCACCATCTCACCCACATCCCCAGGGTCGGTGGTCAGCCCGCCCTCGCCGTCGTACCAGCCGATGAATTCCCAGTAAGTCACTCTGGGCTCCGGGTACGTCGGTACTCGGACTTCCACATTGAAGGTTCCTGGCGGCATCAGCATATCGAAGGTCCCATCTAGACTTTCGACTGAATAAGCCTCGAAGCTGTTCGCCCTCACGAACCTCAAGCTCACCTGCGAGTTCACCCTGTCAGGCTCCCCAAGCGGTCCCGATTGTCCGTCAGGTCCGACAACCGTCACTGTAACGCTCGGCTGCCCTACTCCGTCGTGCCAGCGCGCGATCTCTCGCTCAACAGCCTCAAGTTTGCCTTCGGGGGCATACCTCGTGAAGGCTTCCCGCACATGGCACACACTCTCTACCCCTTTGTCCTTGGTGCATCCGCTGTCCGGGAGATCATACTGGATGTGCAGGTAGAGGCGCCGGAAAGCCAGTCTGAAGGCCGTGTCGTCGTCCATAGCACGGTACAAACCGCGAAACAGACGTTCCCCTAATACGTAGAGACAGACATTGAAGCAGTTGGCAGTCTGAGACTCAGATGCCGCGATGCTTGGAACGGGGCACAGGTACCCTTCCACCTTAAGGCTCCCATCAAGCGTATCTCCCACAACGGCCTCCATGAACGTGGCTCCCCCTTCGTTCAGCCACGTTGGACCGTTTGTCCAGTAGTAGTGTGATGCTTCGTGGGCAATCGTGTCGAGTATCCACTGTCTGGTCGTCTGGGTGAAACCGCTCTCCCCAAATGTGGTATGTCGCAGTTCATCTGCCCCAATGGCCACATGGGTATCTTCGGCCTTTCCCCAACCTGTGACCCTGTTATCAATCAGGTAGATCACCTGTCGCCACGGGAAGGCAACGCCCATGAATTCCTCAATCCTGCGTACTGAATGTTCCAGCCCATCCATCGCGTAGTCGCCGCCCGTCCCCGTCCGAATGATGGCCAGCTCAGTCTCTCCGGCCAGCGGCAGAGTGATTGTCCGCTCCTCTAAGTCCAGGCTTGCAAAGTCGAGATCAGCAATCTTGGTCCCTGCCGGTCTCGATATATCGGAGACTGATGCCACCGTAAGGATTTTGGCTTCCTGTGCGGAGATCCCGTCTTTGAACAAGGGATCGGCGAATATCCTCGCCAGGGCCTCGGACAGAGTCCATACTACCGAGCCTATATAATGCAACGGGGGAGGGAGGGACAACGCTGCATAGTTGCTGCCCTCGACAACCCACGGCTCTGAAATGAGACTCATCCCTTCCTCGGCAAGCCTTCACGGGCCAGCCTAACCAAACCCACGACGGCGAGCATTTCATTCCGGCCGTCGATCCCGTCTCTTACCCACGGCAGGCCCTCAATCTTCCCAGCGAACTCCGGCATCGAGTCCCTCAGCGCGTTAATTTCTGCCCATACTCGCCGTTCATACCCGCCCCGGGTTTGCTCAATGGCAGCGGCGAAATCAGCCTGGATAGACGGCAGAGCCGCCCTTGGCGTCGCCGTGGGACTGGGGGTGGGAGTGGCGGTCGGCGAGGGAGTCGGGGTGGCTGTGGGCGTGGCTGTCGGGACCGGCGTCGCTGTTGCTGTCGGTGAGGGCGAGGGAGTCGGTGTGGCCGTGGACGTCACGGTCGGGACCGGTGTGGGAGTGGCGGTCGCCGTTGCTGTGAATGCCGGAGTGGCCGTAGCTGTCGGCGCAGGTGTCGCGGTCGGAACCGGTGTGGGTGTGGCAGTCGCCGTCCAGGGCGCTGGTGCCGGAGGTATGGGGGACGGCGTCGAAGTCGGCCGTGGCGTCCGCGTCGACGTCGCTGACGGCACAGGTGACGGTGTCACAGTCGGTGTCGCCGAGGCGGTCGGTTCATCCAACTGAGACTGCTGGGCAAGGACCTCCTTCCGGAACTCCTCGATCGCGGCGGCCTGTTCATCGGCGCGACCATCGGAACATCCGGATCCGGCCAGGAGCGTGGCGGCGAGTATCGGAACGGCAACCAGCCAACCTTTCGACACCGCATCCCTCCTGTGTCCAGGGCGGCAATTATGCCCTTAGAGGGGGGCTAGCCGGCATTGGCCTTCTCCAACTCCAGGGCGGCGGCCTCGACCGTCGCCACGCTCTCCGCCAGCACCGCCGGGCTCAGTCCCGCGGCGTGGTCTCGGTAGCCTGCGCGCTCCAGCATGGGAACGAGCTTGCCGCCTTTGAAGAGATCGAGGGCCCAGCGAAGCGGATCGGGAACAGTCGTCTTGTCCAGGTACAGCCGCTGGTTCTTGGCCCGCGGGCCGTAGTGGTAGTGCGGAGCCTTTTCGAAGCAGTCGAAGGTGAGGAGCTCGACCTCCTCGTCGCCGATATCTCCGAGCACGTGAATGGCGACGCCCCTGTCACCGCCGAGCTCACGGAATTCGAGTCCGAACCTGACGGCGCCGGCCTCTACGATAACGTCTCCGCGGTCGTGTACGACCGTGCTCCGGCCCTCGCGCGCGAGGCGCCGCGTGCCCGCGTCCAGCTGGTCGAGCGTTTCGGTCAGGTCCGCCCTCTCGATCTCCTCGGCCAGACCGTCGTACCCTGCCCGCCTCACCATGTCCGGCAGCCTCTCTCTGAGCTGACGGAGCGCCCAGTCCAGTGAATCGCCTTCGGTCGTCTTGTCCAGCATCAGACGCTCATCGCGATTCTCGGGCCCATAGTGATAGTGCGGCTCGTGATCGAAGCAGTCGAAGCGCAGCACCTCGACCTGCTCCCCGTCTATCTCCGCCCACGCGTTTATACCCACGCCCTGGTCGGACAGCTGATCTCTATAGGCATAGCTAAAGCTGATAGGACTATCCCCCACCCTCACTCCATCCTGCTCTGCCATGTCGAACACCTCCCTAATCTGTTAAGCCAGACGCGGCGCCATTATATCGGCCCGGCGCCTGACCGTAAACTTGACGCTCTACACGCGCGCTCCTACAATCGGCCCATCGGACGACTCCGAAAATCCAGCGACAGGTGAGCACCGGATGCGCGATCACATCGCATATTTCAACGGAGAGTGGGGCCCCAACAGCGAGGTGCGGATCGATCCGTTCGACCGCGGCTTCACCATGGGCGACGCGGTGTTCGACGTGGAGCGGACGTTCGATGGCCACATCTTCCGGCTACGCGAGCATCTGGACCGGCTATACCGCTCGCTCCAGTACCTGCGCCTCGACTGCGGTGTGACCATCGATGAGATGACGAGCATTACCGAGGAGCTGGTCCACCGCAACGAGCCGATGCGAGAGCCAGGCGGCGACTACATGGTGCGGCAGGTGGTGACCCGAGGGACACCCAAGAGCGGGACGCAGGGCGGCGTATGGGAGCCGATGACACCGACGGTGATCAACATGGTATCGCCCATCGACCTGGGAGGATACGCCCGGGCCTATGACCGCGGCGCATCGGTCGTGTTTCCATCGGTGCGCGGCTACTCCAGCTCGTCTCTGGATCCGAAAGTCAAGCACTACAGCCGAGGCAACTTCGTCCTGGCCCAGCTCCAGGCCGCCGACGTAGAGCCCGAGGCGCACCCGGTTCTCCTGGACCAGGACGGCAACATCGCGGAGAACATCGGAGCGAACTTCTTCATCGTCACGGACGGCGTAATCCGCACGCCCGGCGACAGCAGCATCCTGCAGGGCATATCGAGGATGGTGGTCTTCGAGCTTGCGAACCAGCTGGGCATCCCGATAGTGGAGGAGCCGCTGCAGCCATACGACGCCTACACGGCCGACGAGACCTTCCTGGCAAACACTATCTATCAGCTTCTACCGGTCGGGACGGTGGACAACCGGCGCATAGGCGAGAAGACCCCCGGACCGATCAGCACTCAGCTCCTCGCCGCCTGGAGTGAGATGGTGGGGGTCGACATCGTCGGGCAGGCCTTGCGTCAGGCGGGACGGTAGCGTCCACATAGCCACAGGAGTCGGCACGGAGGAGATATGCGTCCCATATCCGAGATCGCCGAATCGATGGGGCTGGATCGGCAGACGATCATCCCCTACGGTCACTACAAGGCCAAGATACCGCTCGAAGCGATTCGATCCGACGGGCGCCGCGGCAAGCTGGTGCTGGTGACGGCGATGACGCCAACCCGGGCCGGCGAGGGGAAGACGACGACCACCATCGGGCTAACCCAAGGCCTGGGACGCCTGGGACATAGCGCCGTCGCAACGATTCGCGAACCGTCTCTCGGTCCGATATTCGGAATCAAGGGAGGAGGCACGGGCGGCGACAAGGCCCGGGTGGAGCCGGAGGACGAGGTCAACATCCATCTGACCGGAGACGCCCACGCGGTCGGCTCGGCCCACAATCTGCTCGCGGCCCTGACTGACAACGCCGTCCAGAGGGGACAGGTACCGGGACTCGACCCAAGCGGAATTACCTGGCACAGAGTCACCGACGTGGAAGACCGAGCGCTCAGATCGATCGTGACCGGCATCGGAGGCTCGGCGAACCGGCCCGTCCGGGAGACGGGATTCGATATCGTCACCGCGTCCGAGATAATGGCGGTGCTTGCCCTTTCCACGGACCTCGAAGACCTGAGAACGCGGCTGCGCCGAATGGTGGTGGGGCTCACCGACGACGGCAGCCCTGTCACTGCCGATGACGTCGAGGCCGTCGGCTCGATGATGTCCCTGTTGAGGTACGCCATCCAGCCAAACCTGGTGCAGACGACCGAGGGCCAGCCCGCGATGGTCCACACCGGCCCTTTTGGCAACATCGCCCACGGATGCTCGTCGGTCGTAGCAGACCGCCTGGCGCTCGGCTATGCGGACTACGTGGTTACAGAGGCCGGCTTTGGCGCAGATCTGGGCTTCGAGAAGTTCATGCACATCAAGGCCCGCTTCAACGATCTCGAGCCCGACGCGGTCGTGATGGTAGCCACCGTGAAGGCGCTCAAGTCTCACGGCGGGGTGCGGCTCCGCGACCTCGACGCTCCCAACGAGGACGCGCTGCGAAGCGGCTTTTCCAATCTCCAACACCTGATCTCGGTCGTGCTCTCCTTCAGACTGCCGGTCGTCGTGGCGATCAACCGGTTCCCGACCGACACCGCACGGGAGATCGCCGTCGTAAAGGAGATGTCGGAGAGCTCCGGGGCCCGCGCGGCCGTGGAGAGCCGGGTCTTCGCGGAAGGCGGCGCGGGAGGCGAGGAGCTCGCCGAGGCGGTCGTGGACGCTGCGAACGATGACGGCGGTGAGGTCTCGTATCTGTACGACGAGGGGGCGACCACTCGCCAGAAGGTGGATGTGCTCGCCGAAAGGGTCTATGGAGCCGACGGCGTAAACTGGAGCCCTGCCGCGCGCCGGCTCCTGAGACGGTATGATGAGCTGGGATGGGTCAACCTTCCGGTATGTATGGCCAAGACCCACCTGTCCCTGTCCCACAACCCGCGTCTGAGAGGCCGCCCGTCCGGCTACACGTTCGAGGTGTCCGACGTGCGCGCCTCGGTGGGAGCAGGCTTCATCTACCCGATCGCAGGCAACATGATGACGCTGCCCGGACTGCCGGGGGCGCCGCGTGCGCTGGACGTGGACGAGAAGGGCAACATACTAGGTCTATGATCCACCCGGCGTAAGGCCGCGCCTATGCCCGAGTTCTTCGACGTCGTTGCTCCCCAAGACGCACTGGACATGATGCGTCGTCATCTCGACCTTCAGGTCGAGAGCGAGCGCATCCCCACCACACAGTCGCTCGGCCGCATCACCGTCAGAGACGTAACCTCGCCGGAGAACCTCCCGGCCTTCCCGAGGTCGGCGATGGACGGATTCTCAGTGCGGGCCAGGGACACCTTCGGAGCCACCGAGGGGCTCCCGGCCTATCTGGAGGTCGTGGGAGAAGTCCCAATGGGAGAGGCCCCCGGCCAGAGCGTCGGCCCCGGGCATGCCGTCCACGCCTACACGGGAGGGATGCTGGCGCAAGGCGCCGACGCCGTGGTGATGATCGAGCACACCCAACAAGTGGACGGCGCCGTCATAGAGGTGGTCAGGCCAGTCGCCCCCGGCGAGAACGTCGTGCAGACTGCCGAGGACGTACGCGCCGCCGATATGATCCTGCCCGCGGGTCACGTAATCCGCGCCCAGGACATCGGAGGCCTTATCGGCGTCGGCATCATCGAGATCGAGGCAGCCCGCCAGCCTCGGCTCTCCATCGTCTCGACGGGCGACGAGCTGACGGTCCCGCAGGCGGCTCCAGGGCCCGGACAGGTCCGCGACATCAACAGCTACACCATCTCGACAATGGCCAGCCAGGCCGGAGCTATTCCAATCGCGCAGCCGTTGGCGCCAGACGACTACGAGATCCAACGCGAATCGGCGATGAAAGGTCTGGAGCAGGGCGACGCGCTGGTCTTCTCGGCGGGCAGCTCCGTCAGCGCGCATGACAAGACTGCAGCAGTGATCAACAGTCTCGGCAGCCCCGGCGTCCTCGTCCACGGCATACCGGTCAAGCCGGGAAAGCCGACCATCGTCGGAGTCGTACAGGGCAAGCCGGTCTTCGGACTTCCTGGCAATCCGGTCTCGGCGATGGTGGTGTTCGATCTGCTCGTCAGACCCACGCTCTTCATGCTGGCCGGATGTTGCAAGCCTCCAGAGCCTCCCACGGTCGAGGCGACACTACTTAGAGACATCCCGTCGGTTGCGGGCCGGGAGGACTACGTGCAGGTCAGGCTCTCGCGGCGAGACGGATCTCTGTACGCCGAGCCGGTCTTCGGTAAGTCCAACCTGATCTACACGCTGGTCCGGGCCGACGGCACGGTGCGTGTACCGCTCGACGCGGGAGGGATCTACGCCGGACAAAGAGTGGGGGTCAGAACGTACTGATAAGCCAACCCGTCCGAAGCGCCAGCGACACCTTTATCGCATGACACCTCATCTCGGGAAAAAGGGACGGCGTTACTACCTCAGCGACGTTCCACTGGAGCGCGCAGTCCGGGACTTCGAGTCCGCGCTCCGAGAGGCGGGCGGGCTCGCGCCAACCCGGTCCGAGAGGCTTCCCTTGGAGCAGGCGTTGGGACGGATCACCTCCGAACCGGTCTGGGCGCGCATCTCCTCACCCCACTACGACAGCGCTGCGATGGACGGGGTGGCCGTACGCGCCGCGGACACCGTCGGCGCCACCGAGACCTCTCCGATCCGCCTGAAGGTCGGCCCTGAAGCCTCCTGGGTGGATACCGGAGACCCGATCCCGGACGGTTTCGACGCGGTCATCATGGTCGAGGTGATTCACGAGGTCGACGATGAGACAATAGAAATCCGTGATCCTGTTCCCCCATACCACCACGTCAGGCCGCTGGGAGAGGATATCGTCGCGACCGAGCTCCTTCTTCCATCGGGGCACCGGATCGGTCCCGCCGATCTCGGAGCATGCGCGTCCGCGGGCCTCTCGGAGATCGACGTCCGCCAGAGTCCGCGGGTTGCCGTCCTCCCGACCGGTAACGAGCTCGTCTCCGCAGGGAGCGAGCTGAAGCCCGGCGATATCATCGAGTCGAACGGCCTGATGTTGGCGGCTATGGTAAGAGAGTGGGGAGGCGAAGCAGCACTCTTATCCCCCGTGCCGGACGATCCCGCGGCCCTCGAGAGCGCAATCCGCCGGGCGGCGCGGAAGGCCGACGTGATCGTCATCAACGCCGGATCCTCCGCAGGAGAGCAGGACTACACGGCGGAGGTGGTGTCGAAGCTGGGTCGTCTGGTCGTGCACGGAGTCGCGGTGCGGCCCGGCCATCCCGTGGTGCTCGGCGTCGTGGACGGGAAGCCAGTACTGGGAATCCCCGGCTACCCGGTGTCCGCAGCCGTGACCAGCGAGCTGTTCGTCAAACCGCTGATCGAGCAGATGCTGGGGACTGCGCCGTCCCGGCAGGACAGCGTCTCCGCCACCATGACGCGCAAGGTCCTGTCGCCCATGGGCGAAGACGAGTTCCTCAGGGTGAGCCTGGGCAGGGTCGGCGGCAGGCTGGTCGCAACGCCCCTCCAACGCGGCGCCGGAGTCATAATGTCCCTAGTAAGAGCCGACGGCCTCGCCCTGATCCCGCGTTTCTCGGAGGGGGTAGACGAGGGAGCCGAAGTCGAGGTTGAGCTGCTGCGTCCGCTGAAGCAGATCGAGGGCACTATCGTCGCTATCGGAAGCCACGACCTTACCCTCGACCTGCTGGCCGACCGGCTGCGCCGGTCCTATCCGGCATACTCGCTCTCCTCCTCGAACGTCGGAAGCCTGGGCGGTCTGATGGCCCTGCGCCGCGGCGAGTCCCACCTAGCGGGATCACATCTTCTGGACGAAGAGTCCGGAGAGTACAATCTGCCCTTCGTGCGCCGGTATCTCCGTGGACGTGACATCGTCGTCGTCAATCTGGTCAGACGCGTGCAGGGACTCATCGTGGCCCCCGGTAATCCGCTGGCCGTCACCCATCTCGGAGACCTGCGCCGACCCGACATCGCATTCGTCAACCGTCAACGGGGATCAGGCACGAGAGTGCTTCTGGACTACAAGCTCGCCGAGCTGGGAATCGACCCAAGTGAGATCAGAGGGTACGACCGGGAGGAGTACACCCATCTTGCCGTGGCCGCGTCCGTAGCCGCCGGAGGCGCGGACACGGGACTCGGCATCCTCTCGGCGGCCAGAGCATTGGACGTCGACTTCGTGCCCCTAATGTCGGAGCAGTATGACCTTGTCGCACCCCGTGAATTCTACGACAGCGACCTGCTGCGCCCCCTCTTCGAGCTGATCCGTTCCGATGCGTTCAGAGTAGCGGTAGACGCGCTCGGCGGCTACGACACCTCGAGCACCGGCAGTGTCGTGGCGGAGCTCGATAGCACGTAGTATTGAATTGTGCTACGCTCGTCCAAGGGATGGCATGGGATTGGAAACCACCGGCGTCATCTTGGCTGGCGGAATGAGCAGGCGTCTGGGCCGCAACAAGGTGCTGGTGCCGGTGGGCGGCGAGCCGCTCATCAATCGCGTGAGCGACCGCCTATCGCAGGTTGTCGATCGCATGATGGTCGTCGTCAACAACCCTCAACGAGCCTCCGAGATCGATCTACCGGACGACGTCAGGATCGTCGTGGACATGCACCCGGGACGGGCCACGCTCGGAGGCATCTTCACCGGCCTCTCGGAGGCCGACACCAACTGGAGCATCGTCGTCGCCTGCGACATGCCGTTCCTGAACCCGAGGCTCCTGACGAGTTTGCTGGAGCACAGGAGGGGATACGACGCAGTGGTCCCGATGGCGGACGGCTACCCAGAGCCGACCCACGCAGTCTATTCGAAGAGCTGCCTGCCGGCGATCGAGGGTCGGCTGCTCGCCAACGATCTCAAGATAGCCCGCTTCTTCGACGAGGTCCAGGTACACTACCCGTCTGACGAGCTGATAGCCGGCATCGACCCCGAAGGACTGAGCTTCTTCAACATCAACACCCAACAGGACCTCGAACGGGCCAACCTTCTGATCGAACAGGGTCGGTAGCGCAGAACGGAGAACTGGTGTCGCTTTCATGGACGCCGTGACGGACGCCAAGACCGAACGAGTGGAGGTCCGCGTCGAGCTCTTCGGGCTCGCGCGTATCGTAGCCGGGCGCCGGGAGATGGACGTCTGCGTCCCGGCCGCGTCCGGCGTCCGGGACATCGCCCAAGCCCTCGCGAATGCCTGCCCCGCCCTGTGCGGCGTCGTGGTGCTGAAAGACGGCTCGGGCCTGCTGGACAGCTACACGCTCAATCTCAACGGCGCCTCGTTCATGTCGGAAGGCGCCGTGAGACTCGTTCAGGGGGACTCGATCCTGATCTTCTCAAGTCAGGCCGGAGGATAGTCGAGGGATGTTCGGCTACCACGGGAGAGCGTTGGTCGTGGACCTAACTAGCCGCCGGTCGCGCTGGGATACGCTCGACGAGGAGGTGCTCAGGAGCTTCATAGGCGGCATAGGCTTGGGAAGCTACCTGCTGTACAGCCACTGTCCGCCCGGAGCCGATCCGCTGGGCCCGGCCAATCCCCTGATATTCGCGTGCAGCCCGCTGGTAGGCAGCAGACTCACCACGTCCAGCAAGTTCGCTGTCGTTACCAAGTCGCCGCTGACCGGCTTCATCGGCGACTCCCTGTCATCGAGCTTCCTCGCCACCGAGATCAAGAGGATGGGCTGCGACGCGCTGATCGTCACCGGGAGGTGTTCTTCCCCCACACTTTTACATATCCAGAACGGCGAAGTCGCATTCCTCGACGCCCGGAGCCTCGTCGGAATGAGCACCTCCGAGACGGAGGGGGCGGTCAAGGAGCGTCTCGGCCGCCGAACGCGAGTGGCGTCCATCGGCCCCGCGGGAGAGCGCCTCGTACGCTTCGCCAGCATCGCAAACGACGGAGGCCGCCAGGCCGGGCGCACCGGACCCGGCGCCGTGATGGGCTCCAAGAACCTCAAGGCGATCGCCTTTAGAGGAACAGGCCCCGCGCCGGTGTACGACCCTGAGATGGTGGACCGCATAGGCCGGGACCTCAGCCGACGCAGCCTAGGGCCCGCCACCGAGAAGTACCGTACTCTCGGGACGCTCGCGAACGTGTCGGTCTTCAACCGCCTGGGCACCCTCCCAACCCGCAACTTCCAGCAGTCCACCTTCGAAGAGGCGGAGGCGGTCAGCGGCGAAGAGCTTCACGCGACACATTTCGTCAAGAACGCTCACTGCGCCAACTGCACCATCGGCTGCGAGAAGATCGTCGCAACCACCGACGGCGGCCCTGAGACAAGGGGACGGATGGAGTATGAGAGCGCATTCGCGCTGGGCCCGCTGGTCGGTCTTGGCAGCTCAAACGCCGTCATACGAGCCTCTCGCTTCTGCGACGATACCGGCATCGACACGATCAGCGCCGGGGCCACCGTCGCCTGGGCGATGGAATGCTTCGAACGAGGCATCATCACCGCCGAGGACACAGGAGGCGTCGATCTCAGATTCGGGAGCGAAGAGGCGCTGATGGCGGGGTTGGGGATGATCGTCGAACGTCGCGGCCTGGGAGACCTCCTGGCGGAGGGCAGTCTGAGGGCCGCGGAGACGATAGGCCGCTCGTCGGTCGACTGGGCGATGCAGGTGAAGGGTCTCGAGATGCCGGGATACGAGCCGCGAAGCCTCAAGACGATGGCCCTCGGACTAGCCGTGAGTACGCGGGGCGCCTGCCACAACCGGTCGTCCGCGTACGAGGCCGATTTTTCTTCCCGGGTTGACAGGCTCGGAATTGACGGCGACCGGGGACGCATCACGATGGAGGGAGAAGACTTCTCCTCCGTGCTAGACTCCCTGATATGGTGCAAGTTCCTCCGCAAGGCATTCGACGACTTCTACGGCGAGTCGGCCGCGATATACGAGCACATCACCGGCTGGAGCATGACGCCGGAAGAGCTCGGGCGGGCCGGAGAGCGCATCAGCAATCTCAAGAAGCTGTTCAACATCCGTGAGGGATGGCGGCACTCCGACGATACTCTCCCACCGCGAGTGCTCGAAGAGAGGCTGCCGACCGGGGTCGTCCGAGGCGTAGGTCTAACCAGAGCCGAGCTGGACGAGATGATCGCAGACTACTATCGAGCCCGTGGCTGGACGGAAGACGGGCTTATCCCTGAGAGCAAGCTCCGGGAGTTGGATCTCGTCGTGAAACTCGATCCGTCCACGTCGTCCTCACATGTGAGAGAGATGATAACGGGAAGCGGGCGACTCTGATATAGTTCGTAGACGCGATGCCGTTCGGCGGCCCTTGGTAATGTGATGCATCCGAAACGAGAGCAACGCAACACTCTTAGAGCCACGCTACGTGAGCGGTTTCCCCGAGACCGTGGCCATCTGCTGCCCGCCCTCCACCACCTGCAGCACGAGCACGGCTACCTGCCGGACTGGGCGATGGAGGTCGTCGGCTGGCACCTCGGCATCCCCGCCAGCGAGGTCTACGGCGCGGCCACCAGCTACACCGAGCTGCGCCTCCTGAAACCCGGCTCCCACGTCGTACGAATCTGCACCGGCCTCGGCTGTCTCGTCAACGGAGCACGGGACCTCCTCGCGGAGGCCCAGCGCACGCTGGGTCTCCGGCCCGGACAGACGTCCGACGACGGCGCGTTCACTCTCGAAGAGACCGCTTGCGGCTTCCTGTGTGCCGCGGCGCCTGCTGTGGCGGTCGACGGCCACTGGTATGGGAGGGTCACCTCGAGCTCGATCGCACCACTTGTCCGGGACCTGGTTGCGTGAAGCCTCTAACGAGGGACAGCCCGAGAATGGCCGAAAGCAGCCGTCTAGTTGAGCTTAGAGATTCCGCCGCGAAACGCCTGGACGCGCGACGGCGGGGCAAGACTCGCGTAGCCGTCCAGGTGGGCCACTGCTCCCGGTCTGTCGGGGCCGCGGATGTGGCAGCATCGGTCGAGTCGCTCCTCCCCAGCGACGCCTACCTGGTCACGACCGGCTGCGACGGCACCTGCTTCCAGGCGCCGAAGGTCACGGTCAACACCAGCGCCGGGGGGCGGTCCATCTTTGCCAACGCGTCGCCGGAGTCGGTCCGCTCGATCTTCGAATCCCCGGAGGAGCCTACCGCCCGCGACGATCTCCTGGACGGTCGGCAGAGAATCGCGCTGGACGGCTGCGGAGAGATCGACCCGGTCGACGCCGACGACTACATTGCGCGGGGAGGATACGCCGGTCTCGCCCGCGCGCTAACGCTCAGTCCCACAGAGGTGATCGAAGAGGTGAAAGCCTCTGGACTGAGGGGGCGGGGCGGAGCGTACTTCCCCGCCGCCGTGAAGTGGGAGGGCGCCCGCTCGACCCCGAAAGAGCCGCGCTATCTCGTGGTCAACTGCGAAGAGGGGGAGCCTGGCATATTCAAAGACCGCCACCTCATGGAGGGGGTGCCACACCGCATCCTGGAGGGCGCCGTCATCGCCGCCTACGCAGCGGGAGTCAGCCAGGGGTATCTGTACGTCAACGCCGAGGCGGATCTGTCTGCGAGCAGGATGCGGCAGGCGGTCGAAAGCGCAGACGAGCTCGGCCTTCTTGGACGAGACATCCTGGGAAGCGGATTCGACCTGGAGATAGAGATACGGCGCGGAGCCGGCGGATACGTATGCGGGGAGGAGACCACGCTGCTGAACACGATGGAGGGCGACCGCCGGGAGCCCAGGCTCAGACCCCCCTTCCCTACTCAATCCGGGCTTCGCGCGAGTCCCACCGTCATAAACAACGCCGAGACTCTGTGCAGCGTTCCGTTTATCATGGCGAACGGAGCTCGCTCTTTCGCCGCAATCGGAACGCCCGACTATCCGGGAACTAAAATTATCAGCCTGAGCGGGTCGGTGCGGCGGCCCGGCGTCGTGGAGGTGCCGATGGGCACTTCACTCCGCGAGATCGTCTACGGCCTGGGAGGCGGCCCGCCGGACGGCCGGACGCTCACGGCGCTGGCCGTCGGGGGGGCGTCGAGTGGATTTCTACCCTGCTCGATGCTGGATACGCCGATCCGCGGGGGGCTCCTCCACGAGTCCGGAGTGATGCTCGGAGCCGGAGGCGTCATCGCCGTCGATAGCAGCGTCACCGTAGTCGAGGCCCTACGCAGCCTCGTCGCCTACAACGCGGACGAGTCGTGCGGAAAGTGCACTCCATGCCGCGAAGGCACGCCACGCATGGTCGACGCCGTGGAGCGAATCGCCTCCGGCTCCGGCTCTTCCAGCGACATCGACGAGCTTCTCCACCTCGCCGAGGTCGTGAACGCCGCCTCGCTCTGCGGCCTCGGTCAGGCGGCGGGAAATCCCGCGACAAGCGCGCTGCATCTCTTCGGCGCCGAGCTGGCGGCGGCCGCGGCGGGAGCCGGCGGCGGCCCCGCAGCCGATGACGAGTAGCCATTAAGGCTGGGACACCACGACATGAAGACAGACAGGATCACGCTCACAATTGACGGGCGGCGGATCGAGGTCACGCAGAGCTCGTCGGTACTCGACGCGATCAACGCGTCGGGTATCTACGTGCCACAACTATGCAAAGACCCCGACATGAAGCCTATCGGCGCCTGCCGCACCTGTCTGGTGGAGATTGACGGAACCCGTGGCTTCCCCGCCTCATGCTCGGTCCCGGCCACGCAGGAAGCGGTCGTCCGGACCGACACGAAGGAGGTGCGCGCCGTCAGGAGTGGCGTCATCGAGCTCACCATGGCGATGCTGCCGGACGATAGCGACGCCGACGGGCCTGCCAGAGAGTACCGGGAGCTGACGACGGCAGCCGTTCACCACGGTCTCTCCTCCTCCAGGTGGAACGGACGCGAGCGGGAGCCCGCCGACACGAGCAGCCCGGTCTTCGATATAGCTATGGACTCCTGCATTCTATGCGGCCGGTGTGCCAAGGCCTGCCAAGACGGGGCCCAGTTCATCGGGGCGATAGACGTCTTGGGGGTCGGGACGAACGGACGAATCGGCACCTTCATGGACAGACCGCTGATCGACTCCGTATGCACCACCTGCGGCCAGTGCCTCTCCGTCTGCCCCACCGGGGCGATCGAGGTCAAGACGCCCGCCGTGAACGTCGTCAAGAGCGTCACGACCACCTGTCCCTACTGCGGCGTCGGCTGCGGCATCAAGGCGCAGGTCGACGATACGGACCGGATCATCCAGATGCTCGACGACCCGGACAACAGGTCCAGCGTCGGGATGCTCTGCGTCAAGGGACGCTTCGGCTACACATTCGTACACCACGAGGACCGGCTCGCCACTCCCCTCGTGCGGAGGAACGGGGAGCTGGCCCCCGTCTCTTGGGATGAGGCGCTCGACTATGTCGTCGAGAGGCTGGTGGAGTATCGCGGCGACTCCTTCGCCACACTCTGTTCGGCCAAAGCCACGAACGAGGACGGATACATCCAGCAGAAGTTCGCCAGGCTGTTGATGCAGAGCAACCACATCGACCACTGCACGCGGCTGTGCCATGCGCCGTCGGTGGCGGCGATGTTGACGGCGCTCGGAAGCGGGGCGACGAGCAACTCCTACGTCGACTACGAGGAGGCCGGGTGCCTGCTCATCATAGGCTCGGACGCCAACTCCAACCACCCGGTCGCGGCGTCCCGCATGCGCCGCGCGGTAATCGAGCGAGGCGCAAAGCTCATCGTCATCAACCCGCGCCGCATAGACATGTGCGACTTCGCAGATCTGTGGCTGCGTCCCCGCCCCGGTACGGACGTCGCCCTCCTGAACGCCATCGCCAAGGTCATCCTCGACGAGGGCCTATCGGACGAGACGTTTGTACGCGACAGGACCGAGGGCTTCGACGAGTGGCGGCAGGTCGTGGACAGGTACGATCCGGCCTATGCGGAGAAGATAACGGGCGTCCCTGCCGGGGACATCTCCCGCGCTGCCCGGATATACGCCCAACCGCCGTTCAGCGGCTCGTGCCTTATCTGGGGCATGGGCATCACACAGCACACCAACGGTACCCCGAACGCCCACAGTCTGCTGAACCTAGCGCTGGTCGCAGGCCAGCTTGGCAGGCCGGGGTCCGGCGTCTCTCCGCTCCGCGGACAGAACAACGTGCAGGGCTGCGGCGACGCCGGATGCCTCCCGGACGCCTTCCCTGGATACCAGACCCTCAGCGACGATACCGTTTCCAAGTTCTCCGAGGCGTGGAGCAACGCCCCTCTGCCGGCGGAGAAGGGCCTCGTCGTGACCGACATGGTCAAGGAGATCATGAACGGGCGCCTGAAGGCCATGTACATCACGGGAGAGAACCCGCTGCTCAGCGAGCCGGATCTGCACCACACGGAGGAGGCATTCCAGAGGCTCGATTTCCTGGTCGTCCAGGACATCTTCATGCACGAGACGGCGGAGATCGCGGACGTGGTGCTGCCCGCGACCAGCTTCGCCGAGAAGGACGGCACCTTCACCAACAGCGAGCGCCGGGTCCAGCGGGTCCGCAAGGCCGTGGAGCCGATCGGTCAGAGCCGGCCCGACTGGGAGATTGTCGCCGATCTGGGACGCCGGATGAGCCGCCGCCTCGGGCTGGACCTAGAGCACGAGTTCAGCTATACCCATCCCTCGGAGATATGGGACGAGATGGCAGCCCTCACGCCTACCCTATCCGGCATCTCTTACGACAGGCTCGAAAGAGAGGGCGGCATACAGTGGCCGTGTCCCTCCCCGGACCACCCGGGAACGAGATACCTCTACGAGCGCGACTTCCCAAGAGGGCCGAGGGCAAAGTTCGTCCCCTTCGACCAGGGCCCGCAGGCGGAGGAGCTTCCATCGAAGCGGTTTCCCCTGATCCTGAACACGGGGCGGATACTCTATCACTGGCACGGAGGCACCATCACTCGGCGGTCCGCAGAGCTTCTGGCCCGTGCGCCGGAAGTCGAGATCGGAATGAGCCGCGAGGACGGCGAGCGTTACGGCGTGGCGGACGGCGAGTGGGTCCGGCTCGTATCCCGCCGCGGGGAGCTCGAAGGACGCGCCGCGTACACCGACAAGATGCGCGCCGGAGAGGTGTTCGTGCCCTTCGTGAAGCTCAAGGAGCACGCCGCAAACTTCCTCACCAACTCGGCCTTCGACCCCGATTCGAAGATCCCGGAATATAAGGTCTGCGCCGCCCGCCTCGAAAAGATCCAGGAGGATGGATGACTACGCCGCTCAGCCGAATGCCCAAGCCCGGCGCCAGCCAGTACGCCGGGAGGCGCAAGCTGTTCCTGGTGCCCAGCTTCATGGCCGGGCCGGACGCGCCCGAAGAGATGCAGAATCTCCTGGACGGCTACTGGTCCGAGGTGAGGGACCACGTCGCCAATCTGGAGCGCTCCCTGGGGACGGTCGCTCACGTCTACCACGAGATGGTCTCCGCCGGGGGCGATGAGGGAATCGCCATGCTCCAGATGCTCAACCCGAAGGTTGGTGGATTCATCCAGGCGCTGTGCATCTCGGGAGCCGGTTTCGAGGCGGCCGAGGACCGCGCGCTGGTCGAGGAGAACGTCGACTGGCAACGGTGCATATCGATAGGGCTCGCCAGCGAAAAGGTGATACAGACCGCCCTGGACGGATATCAGGAATCGACACGGCTTCGCTGGGAGCACGTCGCGGCGCGCATCGACGAGACGCTGGAGCAGGGCGAGTCCGGCATCCTGTTCATACGGGAGGACCACCGGGTGCAGTTCCCTCCCGACGTCCAGGTCTTCTACGTCGCGCCTCCTTCGCTCGACTCGATCAAGCGTTGGCTGGACGACCGGTTCATTCCATCCGCTCCATCGAGCGAGGAGGTCGCCGAAGAAGAGGCGAGCCGGGGTTCGGCCGTCGACGAAGCGGGCGCCGGGGAGAGCGCGCCGCCGGACGAGAAGGCGTAGCCCGGGCGGCGCGCCAACGACCTACACGAAGGTCTCCGGAGACGTGAATCTCTCTGGGCAGCCGCCTCACTGGTGGATCTGTACTTTGATCGACCCGGTCGACTTGTCGTAGGCGGTCTCGAACGCCTCTTGGATCTCCTCTAGGGGGAATCTGTGAGTCACCATCTGTCCGAGCTGCGCGCGGCCCGAAGCCATCAGGTCGATAGCGACCTCGTAGTCGTGTCTCCCGTCGAGCACGCTGTAGCAGGATGAGAAGAATATCGACTGCTCCTTCAACAGCGGTTCGAGCCAGTTGGTCGTCAGAGGTGCTCGGAACCCTCCGAGAATGACGATGCGCCCCTGCATCCGGGTCAGGTCGATAGCCTGCTCTACGGTCGCTCCGCTGCTGCCTCCCACCGTCTCGACGGTCAGGTCCGCTCCCCGGCCGTCGGTCAGGTCGGCGATCGCCTCCCGTAGCTCGGGAGCGTCAGGAGCCAGCGCGACGTCGGCCCCGAGTCGCTTCGCCATCGAAATCTGCTGCTCGTGCCGACCGGTGGAGACTATGACACCCGCTCCCATCGACCTCGCCGCTGCGACCGCCGTCAGGCCAATGTTCCCCGTGCCCAGAACGGCGACCGTCTCTCCTCCGCTCAGTCCCCCCTTCCGCAGACCGTGGACTGAGACCGCCAGCGGTTCTACCAAGCCCCCCTCCTCCCAAGAGAGGCTGTCGGGCAGCTTGTAGCAACCCATGGCGCGCCGCTTGATCAGTCTGGCGAACCCACCTCCCTCGTCGGAGGCCTTGTCCAGACACTGTCTGAACTGGCCCATACGGCAGTACCAGCATGTGGAGCACGCCAACCCCTGGCCGATAGTCTCGACCGCGACGCGTTCCCCTACCCTCGACGGATCGACCAGGGCGCCGGCCTCGACGATCTCCCCCGCCACCTCGTGCCCGGCCGGCGACCTGTCCGGGACCGTCTTCTCAGCGTTCATCAGCAGATCGGATCCGCAGATGCCGGTGGCGCGGACCCGCACTACGACGTCGCTCGGGCCTGCTACCGGCATATCGATCTCCGCAGTCCTCATCGTCGCCGCGCCGTCGTGCAGGGCGGCCAGCATCTTGGTCATAGCTCCTCCTCGTCGCTCGAGCCTGGCGTGGCCGGCGGCAGGACGCGCCCGATCCACGCCCTGAGGTCCTGTACGATCTCCTGGCTTATCTCGTGGCCGATAGCATACTCGCGGTACTCCGGCGTGTACCCCTCCTCTTCGAGGAAGCGCACCGACCGTCTCGCCTCCTCCACCGGGATCACTCCGTCTTCCGTGCCGTGAGAGATAAAGACCGGCTGATCCCGGCGGACGGGCAACCTCTCTCTGAGCTCATCAGGACCGCCCACGCCTCCGCTGAGCACCGCGAGGCCGGCGAACAGCTCCGGGTTGGGCATGCCGTAACGGTATGTCATCATCCCTCCCTGTGAGAAGCCGCCGAGCACCATTCGTCCCCGGCCGACACGGTAACGCTGCGCCACCTCCTTGATCAGTCTTTCCAGCATCGTCTCCGCTCTCGCCGCCTCGTCCGGCGACGAGCCCTGGACGATCGCCGTCCAGGCGTAGCCCTTCGTCCCATAGCCGATCGTCATCTCGATGGGCGCGTTGGGAAAGATGTAGACGTAGCCGTCAGCGTCTATCGAGGGGCTCAGCCCCACGAGGTCCCTCATGCTCGCCCCGAAGCCATGCAGGAGCACGACCAGCGGATACGCTCTCTCGGGATCGAAGCCATCCGGCTCCACCACGATATATCTTAGGACTGTCCCCTCGTATTCTCTCGCTTCCATGCCGCGGCTCTACCGGCCAGGCTCCCTACAGGCCCCGGGGAAGCCGTTCTATCAAGAATTCCGGCAACCCCTCCCGTCTCATCTTCTCCTGTGTGGCCGGAATGTCGTACTCCACCCGCCGGTGCACGATGGAGGACGACTCCGAGTCGAATATGGCGTAGCTCGCCCTGGAGTCCCCGTCGCGCGGCTGGCCCACGCCGCCCGGATTGATAATCATCCTGTCGGAGCGTAGCGAGATCGGCGTGTCAAGGGGGAAGTCGAAAAAAACGGCGCCATCCTCCGCGGGCCGGCAGAGGAAGGGTATGTGGGAGTGTCCGACCAAGCACCAGTACGTATAGAAGTGCATGAAGCTGGCTACGGCTGCGCCGACCGATACGACGTACTCCCAGATCGGGTCCCTGGGACTGCCGTGGACGGCCGTAAACCCCTCCATCTCAAGCCTCAAGGGCAGCGATCCCAGATACTCCACGTGCTCCTCGCCGAGCTGACTTGCAGTCCACCGATTGGCAGCGGCGGCGTGCGGGTTGAAGGCCTCGATGCTCAGTCTCCCTATCGACGCAAGATCGTGGTTTCCGGCGACCCCTCTATGCTGATAGCTGCGGAGCAGGTCGAGACAGGCCGCTGGGTCGGGTCCGTATCCAACGAGGTCCCCCAGCGACCATATCTCATCGAAGCCGCCGTTCGACGCCGCATCTCCGATCACGCTTTGAAACGCCTCGAGATTGCTGTGGACGTCGGAGACTACCAAGGCTATCAATGTGGCATCTTCCTTGAGGTCGTATCTGTCGCGCCCCTATAATACAGCCACGTTGCAATCTATACTATCTCCCTAACGCCGTGAGCACCTCTCCCACGCCAACAACCGGCAGCCCCGTCTGCGATGACGTTCGCATTGAGCTTGTCTCCTCTGGCCCGGCCCGCACGCGGGCCATCGGAGAGGCCGTCGGATCCGTTGCCTCAGCCGGATACGTGGTACTGCTGAACGGTCCGCTGGGCGCTGGCAAGACATGCCTGACACAGGGCATCCTCCGTGGCTTGGGCTCCGATGACCACGCACGCAGCCCAACCTTCGTGCTGGTAGCCGAGCATGAGGCGCGCCTAACGCTCTACCACATCGACCTCTACCGGACAGACGGCGCCTCCGACGTGGAAGGGCTCGGCATCGAAGAGTATCTTTGGGGCGACGGCGTCTGCGTGATAGAGTGGGCCGAAAAGGCGCGGGGGCTCTATCCGCCGGAGCACCTGCTGGTGGAGCTCTCTCACCTGGACGAAACGAGCCGACGCATCGTCGTCACCGCTCACGGACGCCGCTACCGGGAAGCGTTGAGCGCCGCCCGGGCAGCGGCGGCGCACGGTCCTGAATGGAACTGTCGATAGACACGTCAACCCGCTACGCCAGCGTTGGGCTGTCGGAGCGCGGCCAGCCGGTGGAGGAGCTCTCCTGGCGCTCCGACAGGAACCATTCGGTCGAGCTGGCTCCGGCCATCAGGGAGCTCCTGAGGCGGCGCCGCGTCGACATCTCCGGCCTGTGCGCGATATTCGTCGCCGCCGGCCCGGGCGGGTTCAGCGCTCTGAGAGTGGGGATGAGCACAGCCAAGTCCCTCGCTGCCGCCGTGGGGACGCCGCTGGTGTCGGTGAGCACCCTCGACATCGAGGCATATCCCTACCTGGATCTGGGCGGACCGGTCATAGCGCTGATCGGGGCGGGGCGGCGGCGGCTCTACGCCGGAATCTACAGCCCCGCAGCCCAGCCCGAATACACCGTCGTGGATCGAGGTGAGCTGCCGTCGATGATACAGGGCAGTCCGATAATCTGCGGAGAGGCCGCGCGGGACGCAGGCCCGGCGCTCCGGGAGCAGATCGGCGAAGGGGCGCGGCTGGCGAACGCCCCGCCTCCGACACGCCGTGCCGGCGTCCTGGCGGAGGTCGCCTACCGGCGATGGCAGTCGGGGCACGCCGACGACCCGGCGTCGCTGCAGCCCATCTACCTCCGCAGCTCGCAGATCGAGGTCGCCGACAGGGCTCATGCCCGGAAGACACAGTCGTAGGAGGAAGACAGGACTATGCAGCGAACGTTGATTCTGGTCAAGCCGGATGCGGTGCAGCGGGGACTGATCGGCGAGGTCCTGTCGCGTCTGGAGCGCAGAGGGTTGCGGTTCGCGGCGATCAAGCTGATGTCCGTCAGCGAGGCGTTGGCCGAGCGCCACTATGCCGAGCACCGCGGCAAGCCGTTCTACGAGGGGCTCGTGCGGTTCATCACCTCGTCGCCCATCGTCGCCGCGGTCGTAGAGGGCGACGAGGCGGTGCGGATCGTAAGAGCCACAATGGGAGCCACCGATCCGGCGCAGGCCGACGCCGGCACCGTCCGGGGAGACCTGGCCCTGTCCATCGGCCAGAACGTCGTCCACGGCTCCGACTCGCCCGAGTCGGCCGCAAGGGAGATAGGCCTCTTCTTCTCGCCCGACGAGATAGTCGACTACACCAGAGACGTGGACCGATGGATCACTGAAGCCTGACGACCTCCGCGGCGTCCGGCCACGCTCCCTCAAGCTGGTAGTACTCTCGCGCGTCGGGAGCGAACATATGGATCACGAGGTCGCCGAAGTCGAGCAGGACCCAGCCGCCCACAGTAGTCCCCTCGCGGTGGTGCAGGACCGCCCCTGACGTCTCCATCTTCTCTTCCAGGCTCTCCCGCAGGGCCTCCATCTGCCGTCTGGACTCCGCGGTGAGGATGACGAAGTAGTCGGCGAATGCGCTGATTCCCCTCACGTCCAGCATAGTCACGTCGGAAGCCAAGCCTTCGGACGCGACGTCCACGGCGGTGCGAGCATGATCGACGGCGCCTAAAGCAACGCTCTCCACTGTAGCCGCATTATAGGTCTGCCGTGGGGGCCGGTCAACGCGCTCAGCGCCTTGCTCACCGTCTCCAACGCCCTCCCTCCGGTCGTTGAATGGAGCCGAACCGCTGTGCTACTCTTGCCCCGTGAGCAGGGGACGCGTGATGGTCGCGATGAGCGGAGGAGTCGACTCCTCCGTTGCTGCGCTGCTTCTCAAGGAGCAGGGGTACGACGTCGTCGGAATCACCATGCGCCTATGGTCCGCCGACCGAGAGGGCGGTCCGCCACTGAGCAGGCGGTGCTGCTCCGTCGAGGACGCGGACGACGCGAGGCGCGTCTGCCAGATGCTGGACGTCCCCCACTACGTTCTCAACTTCGAGAGGGAGTTCCAGCGCCACGTCGTAGACTACTTCGTCGAAGAGTACGACCGCGGCCGCACTCCCCATCCATGCCTCGCGTGCAACGACAAGATCAAGTTCGACTTCCTGCTCCGTCGGGCCATGCTTCTCGATTCCGATCGCATCGCCACCGGACACTACGCCCGCATCCGCCCGGATGCAGCATCGGGGCTACGGCTGCTCAAGGGCGTCGACGAGCGCAAGGACCAGTCGTACGTCCTGTTCACCCTGAAGCAGGCCGAGCTGCGCCGGCTGCTGCTGCCCGCGGGCGAGTTCACCAAGGACCACATAAGGGACCTCGCCGCCGACGCCGGACTCCCTGTCGCCGGCAAGCCGGACAGCCAGGAGATATGCTTCATACCAGACGACAACTACCGCAAGTTCGTCGGCGAGCGAACGAAGCCCCGCCCCGGGGAGATCGTCGATATCGACGGCGGCGTTCTCGGCTCGCATCCTGGAATCCAGTTCTTCACCGTGGGGCAGCGACGAGGTCTCGGCCTCGAGGGCGGCGCGGAGAAGCCCAGATACGTCATCCGGATCGACTCCGCCGACAACAGGGTGGTCGTCGGCGGCGAATCGCACCTCTACCGCCGCTCCGTATGGGCTTCCAGAATCAGCTTCTGCTCCGATCGACAACCGGGAGCGCCGCTGAACGTTGCGGCAAAGATCCGGTACAAGGCGGATCCGTCGCCTGCCGTCGTCATCCCCAGGGACGGCTGGGCGGAGGTGCGCTTCGAGAAGCCCCAGCGAGCGGTAACACCGGGACAGGCGATCGTCTTCTACCAGGATGAAGAGCTTCTGGGAGGCGGTATCATCGAGATCTCGGAGCCTCCGGACCCGCCCCGAGGAGCCCGCACGGTTGCCTCCGGCCTGCCGGTCGCGGACGTTAGGGGGCGCACATAGCTGGGAAAGCCGCGCGGCAGGAAGTCAAGCCGATTGGAGGAGGCACATGGACTTCAGACAGATAATCCGGATGGCGCTGGAAGAGTACTACGAGGACCTGACCAAGGCGTTGGACGGCCTCACCCCGGAGGAGCGCCGCTTTCAGCCCGGCCCCGAGTCCCACCACATCGACTTCGCCGTTTGGCACATGTCCAGGGTCGAGGACAGCTGGATACACCGCTTCGCCAAGGGGGTCGAACAGATCTGGACTCGCGACAGATGGTCGGACAAGCTGGGAATCCCGCCAACCGACGGAGGGTACGGGTACACGGCCGACGAGGTGCGCGACCTGCCTCGCTTCGATCTGTCCGACGTCATCGACTACTACGAGTGCGTCCGGAAGGAGACCTTCGCCTACCTGGATTCCCTGACCGAAGACGACCTCGACCACGCTCCGGGGCGCGGCTACCGGCCCGAATACACGATCGGCAGAATGTTCAGCCACATAATCGTGGAACAGGCGCAGCACACCGGCCAGGTCGCCTACTTGAGAGGCCTACAGCGCGGTCTGGACAAGTAGGCTCTGGGTCCGGCCAGGGCCTGGATATGACGGGAGCACGACGGGGCAAACGGCGGCGCCAGCCAAGCTACAAGGAAGAACAGACCCTGCTGGACCGGGGTTTCTCGCTCGTGGCCGGCCTGGACGAGGTGGGCAGAGGGCCGGTAGCGGGCCCGGTACTCGCCGCAGTCGCAATACTCCGGCCGAAACCCCGCGGCAGGTGGGTGCGAATGGTCCGCGACAGCAAGATGCTCACGGCAAGGCAGCGCGAACAGGTCATGCCGTACCTGAGAGACGTGGCCCTCGCCCTTGAGGTAGGGTCCTGCTCCGCCGGCGAAGTCGACAGCCTCGGCATCGTATCGGCCACCCGGCTCGCCATGCGAAGGGCCGTAGACGCCCTTCCGCTTCATCCGACCTTTCTGCTGCTCGACGCCCTCACCCTTCCCGATCTGCTCATACCTCAGAAGGCCATCGTGAAGGGCGACTCGCTCTGCCTGTCCATCGCCGCGGCATCCATCGTCGCGAAGGTGAACCGTGACCGCATCATGAGGGAGTTCGACGACCTCTACCCGGGCTACGGCTTCGCCGACCACAAGGGATACGCTACAAGTCAGCATCTGACGAACCTGAGACGGTTGGGCCCCTCCCCTATTCACCGGTACTCATTCGCACCCGTGAGCGAGTGCGCGCAGTCGTCCGGATGACGCACAGACAGAGTCTTGGCAGGCGGGGAGAGGCGCTGGCCCGCCGCCACCTGGAGTCCCGGGGCTACGTCGTCATCGAGACCAACTACCGCACAAGATTCGGCGAGATAGACCTCGTCACCGAGCACGGCGGCAAGCTCGTCTTCGTCGAGGTACGCACCACCTCGACGCGGAGCTTCGGCTCACCCGAAGAGTCGATCACCCGTAAGAAGCGGGAGCACCTGATTCGTGCCGCTCGCCACTATCTCAATGCCAGGGACGGCACCGACCGCGACTGGCGCGTGGATGTCGTCGCCGTCGAGTTTGGGCCGGGCGGCAGAGTGGACAGGCTGGAGATAGTTGAAAACGCCCTCGAGATGTAGGCGGCCCCGGCGGACGGGCGTGCTACAATCTTGCGGACTCAGACCCAATTAGGAGCGCAGCGTGAGCGAACCCGTCCCGTTCGTAACCAGTCACATCGCGGCGGTCCTCGAAGGGGTCCGTCTCCTGGAGTCGCTGGTAACAGCGCCTCTCGGCCTGCACTCGGACATCAAGATGATGCGGCAGTCGATGCCGTTCGACACCGCCGCCGACCTGAGCCGTGACGAGGAAAGGGAGCGCCGGATCGCCTACGGGCGCCTGACCGACGCCCCGCTCGAGCTGGCCCTCCACACCATCTCGTCTATCGGAGTCTCGCTGGACGTGCTGGAGACGGCGGCCGGGCCGGGCGGCTCACCCTTCGCGCAGACCTGGGTCTCACAGGCCCGGAGCGTGCTCGCCCGCGCCGCCGCCCGCGTGTCAGGCGACCTGAGAGCGGCGCGGTCGGCGGCCGTGAAGGGCCTCTACGTGATCGTCAGCCCGGAGGCGACCAGAGGCCGGCCTATGATCGAGGTCGCCGAGGCGGCGCTCGAGGGCGGGGCCAGCCTCATTCAGCTGCGTGACAAGACCGGAGACAAGGGGGGGGCGCTAGGGACGGCTCGTGAGCTAAAGGCGATGTGTGCCGGGTATGACGCCCTCTTAGTCATCAACGACGACGCCGATGTGGCGAGGGCGTCGGACGCGCACGGACTGCATGTCGGGCAGGACGACCTGCCGGTGCGGGACGCGCGTCGCGTCCTCTCGCCGCGACAGATCGTTGGGCGCTCCAACAACACGCTGGACGAGGCGATGGAGTCCCAGGTCCAGGAGGTGGACTACATCGCCGTCGGCGCCGTCTATCCGACAACCACGATGGGCAAGCAGGCCAGAGAGGCCGTCGGACCCGAGCTGGTCCGCGAGGTGAAGGAGCGCGTCGGGCAGCCTGTGGTCGCGATAGGAGGCATCGACGAGAGCAACGTGGAGCAGGTCGTCAGGGCGGGAGCCGACTGCATATGCGCCGTCAGCGCCGTCACGATGGCCGACGACCCTCGGGAGGCCGCTGCAAACCTCGTCGACGCCATTCAACGGGCGTCAACGCAGCCGGTCTGAGACCGGTCCCACGATGTCCGACGTTCCCCAAGAGCACAGACCCAGACTCCAGGCGGTCGCGGCGGAGGCTCAGGCCGACTTCTCCGGCAGACATGAGGCCAGAGAGCAGGCGTACCGCCTCTCTCGAGACGTGATCAGGAACTCCGCAAACTCGATCCGTGCAACACACCGGTCCGAGTTCGACAGAGCCGCGGAGCTCCTCGCCGCAACGCGCCGGATAGTGGATGATGTCGAACAGGCTCTTCAAGACTATCCCTCCGTCTACTATGCCGGCTTCGTCGAAGACGGCCAGAAGGAGTACGTCGAGGCGTCAGCCATGCTCGCCTTCGCGCAAGGCACTCCCCTGCCCACCCCTCGAGAGTTGAAGGTCGGACACGCGCCTTACCTGAACGGACTCGCCGAGGCGGTCGGCGAGCTCAGAAGGTTCATCCTCGACTCTCTCCGCCGGGACGACTTCTCTCGCTGCGAGGAGCTCATGGAACTAATGGACGAGGTATACTCCGTCCTCGTATCGATGGACTTCCCAGAGGGCGTGACGAGGGGGCTGCGCCGCTCGACCGACATGGCCCGGGGCGTACTTGAGCGAACGCGGGGCGACCTCACTCTGGCACTCCGCCAGCGGCGCCTGGAGCGAACGTTCTCCAGCCTGGAACGAGCACGCCACGACAGCGCGGAGCGCTCCGGGCCTTGACGCTCCTGGGGGGCTGTGCTAGCTTTTGGCCTGCACGCCGAAGCCATGCGTAGAAACGGGTCTTCCTCAACGGGGGGCCTTTTTTGTGGGAGGCTCTCGTGACCACCGTCTATCTCGCTCTAGCAGCCGGCGCGACCGCACTCGGCTTCGCTCTAGTCCTCACCCTCAGAATCCTCCGCGAGGAGAAGGGTAACGAGACCGTCCAGTTCATCGGGCGGGCGATTCAAGAGGGGGCGATGGCCTTCCTCACCAGGGAATACCGCATGCTGGCCGTCTTCGTACTCCTGGTATTCGCGGTCCTTGCGGTCTTCATCGACTACGACGTGTTGGGCCGAATCGACGACGAACCGGACTTTCCGTCGACGGCTATCGCATATCTGGCGGGCGCGGTTGGCTCGGCGCTCGCCGGCTTCATCGGGATGAGCATCGCCGTCCGCGCCAACACGCGCACGACGGTCAAGGCGATGGAGGGACTCAACGGCGCCCTGCGCGTCGCCTTCAACAGCGGGACCGTCATGGGCGTCTCCGTCGTGGGCATCGGACTGATCGGCATCACGGCCGTCTACTGGATCTTCAAGGACATCAACATCGTTGCCGGCTTCGGATTCGGCGCATCCTCCATCGCCCTGTTCGCCAGGGTGGGAGGCGGGATATACACCAAGGCGGCGGACGTGGGCGCCGATCTCGTCGGCAAGGTCGAGCAGGGAATCCCCGAAGACGACCCGCGCAATCCGGCCACCGTTGCCGACAACGTGGGCGACAACGTCGGAGACGTCGCCGGCATGGGCGCCGACCTGTTCGAGTCCTACGTCGGGTCGATCATCGCTACGATCGCGCTGGCCGCCGTCGGCGCCACGGCGCTCGGCCTGGCGGCACCCGGCGAATTCGACTCCGATCTCTTCATCTTTCCGCTGCTGGTGGGCGCGACCGGCATCTTTGCATCGATTCTCGGCACCTTCCTCGTCAGGACGCCTGAGGGCGCCGGCATGGGAAGGCTGCTCTGGGCCCTGCGCACCGGCATCTTCGCCTCCGGCGGGCTCGTTCTCGTCGGCACGGGACTGGCCGTCTCCTTCCTGGACCTGGACTTCAACCTGTTCTGGGTCGTCCTGGTGGGCCTGGTCGCCGGGCAGATCATCGGCACCTCGTCCGAGTACTTCACTTCGTACGAGTTCAGGTTCACGAAAGGCCTCGCCAAGCAGGCCGAGACGGGACCGGCGACGGTCATAATCGGCGGCCTCGGTCTCGGCATGCTCAGCACGGTGGTGCCTGGCGTGGTCGTGATAGTCGCCATCTGGCTCGCCAACTACCTTGCCGACACCTACGGAGTCGCCCTCGCCGCGGTGGGAATGCTCTCCACCCTGGGCATAACCCTCGCCACCGACGCATACGGCCCGGTGGCAGACAACGCGGGGGGAATAGCCGAGCAGGCCGGACTGGATCCCGGCGTCCGGGAGCGGACGGACGCCCTCGATTCCCTGGGGAACACGACCGCGGCGACCGGAAAGGGCTTCGCCATCGGATCGGCGGTGCTGACCGCTCTGGCCCTGATGGCAGCCTACTCTCAGGTGACCGAGATAGAGGTGTTCGACCTGAGGGATTCCAACGTGCTGATGGGACTGATCGCCGGCAGCCTCATGCCTTTCCTCTTCGCGGCCCTGACCATGCAGGCCGTCGGACGCGCGGCGTTCGCGATGGTGACCGAGGTCCGCCGCCAGTTCCGGGAGATCGCCGGTCTGATGGAGGGGACGGCGGACGCCGACTACGCGCGCGCCGTCGACATCAGCACCCGGGGAGCGATGCGCGAGATGATCGCGCCCGGCCTGATCGCCGTGATAGCTCCGATCGCCGTCGGCGTCATCCTGGGCCCGGAGGCCCTGGCCGGACTGCTGATCGGCGCCATAGGCACCGGCTTCCTGCTGGCCATAATGATGGCCAACGCGGGAGGGGCCTGGGACAATGCGAAGAAGTACATCGAGGCCGGGCACATGGGCGGCAAGGGATCGGAGCCTCACGCCGCGGCCGTCGTCGGCGACACCGTCGGAGACCCCTTCAAGGACACCTCCGGCCCGTCGCTGAACATCCTCATCAAGCTGATGTCGATCGTGGCCCTCGTATTCGCGCCCCTCTTCTTATAGACGCGGTCGGCGGGGCTCTCAGGGCGTAACTGTTCAGGCCCCGTGAGGCTATTCCGGCGAATCTGGCGGGATGGAGAGAAGCCTCTTACCTCTTCCCTCGTCCGCGGGGGAAGACTGAGATGGGGGCTCCCCTCAAGTCTGAACAGTTGCAACAGCTCCTGTGCGTGTAACTGTTCAGACTCCGTGAATAGCGCGCGCAATTGGCGGGCTGGAGAGGAAGCTCTCACCTCTTCCCCCGCGGACGGGGGAAGATTGAGATGGGGGTCCCCCCTCAAGTCTGAACACATACCTCCTTGTAACTGTTCAGACTTGATGTGTATCCGTTCGCCCTGAGCCTGTCGAAGGGCCGTCCCTCCCCCCCCTTGACATATCTGTTCTAATGCCTCATAATGAAATTATACAGACGCGCACCGCTCGGAGGATTGCATGGCGCCCCGCGCAGATGACCGCCACACTCTAACCCTCGCCGACACCGTCCGCGAGAAGACCAACGACGGACTGACATGACCTCCATGCCCAAGCTCGTCACCGCTGTCGACGAGCTCGCCGATGACGTCGACGAATATGCCGCATACATTCGCCAGGTCACCGGCGACGGCGAAGCCATCGTCGACTGCCTCATCAGGATCATGGAGGACGACTCCGTCGGCGCAAAGCCCTACGAGCGCCTCGACGCCCAGCTCCTCCTCGACGCCATAGGCTTCGGAAGGCTCGCCGTCGATCAGGCCTCGATCATCCCGCCCGCCGGCGCCGTGCCCGCGTCGCCGACCACGCCGGCCGCGCCAGGCCCGCCCCGGCCCGCAAACGCAAGACAGCCCAGGCGTCCCGTCCTCCTCCTCTCCGAGGAGACCCTCTTTCGCCTCCCGCCCCTCGTCAGGCAGAAGACCGACGGAGGCAGGAAGATGGCCGACGGAGGCAGGAAGATGGCCGACTTCCTCACCGCCGTCGTCAAGGGCGAGCTGAGCGACTTCAGACCCCACCACTGGATCAGGGCCGCAAAGCACCTCGCCGCCCGGGCCTACTCCAGGGAGATCGATCCCGACCCCGAGCTCCCCGGACTCTCCGTCCAGGACACCATGACGCTCATAGATAAGCTCACCGCCGCCTTCCAGGAGCGTAAGACCGTCGCGCGGCCCGGCCCCAAGACCCTCGATGACCCGGACGCGGCCATAGACTGCCCCGATGATGATGCCGGGGAGTCCCGCTCCACGGCGCCCGCTCATCCCACCCTGCCCCGGGACGGTCGCCTCTCACCGTACACGCGCACCTCCGTCCTCGACCACGACTACCTGCCCCGGTGCCCCGATGGCGTCCACCTCTTCGAAGAATGCCAGTGCGCCGAAGACCGCGACGAGCTCCTCCTCGACCACCTCCGCCACTCCCCCGACCATCCCCCCTAGCACCTATGACTTACCTCAATTTCCCCGTCTACGGAGGAGGCTCTTACCTCTTCCCCCGCGGACGGGGGAAGAGTGAGATGGGGGTTCCCGCAACTCTGAACACCAGGTATCTGTTCAGACTCCATGGGATGTAAGTCCGTTCGCCCTGAGCCTGTCGAAGGGCCGCCCGTCATGGTTCGACAAGCTCACCACGAACGGGCTGGGCCCCCTCAATTCTGAACTGTTACGCGACTAGCCGCACCTTGAACAATGCCGAACATGAGTGCTATGGTGCTTCTGTAGCTTGCGGAGCGACGGCTCTCCCCTTCGGCCGGTGTAGGTAGAGGCGAGACATGCGGCTCGACTCTCCTACCCACCCGTCGGCTCGGCGCACCTGGAAGCTCCGGCCATTGAAGGGGTTACACTTTTGACACACATAAAGGATGGGCGTTTCGAGGGCTGTTCTAGTCGCCATTCTCGCGGTGGCCTCTACCATCGTTGTTCTCGGCTGCTCCGAGCTCGCGACAACCCCTGAGACATGCGAGGAGTTGGCACCTCGCGTTAAGAAGCTTAGCGAGGAGCAAGAGAATCCTTTCTCCGGCCGGGTACTCAAGTTCTACGACATTGAGGAATTGGAGGCCGATGGTGAGTACATTTTGAAATGCGAGGCGCGGGCCACTCGCTCCAGAGGCGGCGATGCCGATGTCATCTTCTTTATGACCGAAGATGAGGATGGCGACCGGTTCATCGGCATGGAACCTAAGCCATGAGAGGCCACCTACGCAAACGAGGCAACCGATCGTGGGCCGCCGTCGTCGGCCGCGACCCACGTACCGGCCACCTACGCCAGAAGTGGGTGCACGGCCTCTCGCCGGCCGACGTCATGCGGCGTTCTAGCGTCTGTAGACAGAACCATGGAATTCTAGCCCAGGTGGCGGAACGGTAGACGCGGCGGACTTAAAATCCGCTTCCCGCAAGGGAGTGGGGGTTCGAATCCCTTCCTGGGCACCACTCTATATCTTCATGACTTCCCCTGTGGCCCCATAAGCCCCGATTCCGTAGCTAAGCTGAGTCCCTGCACGTCTTGCCCATGCCCCGCACATCCCTTACAATCCCACATAACGCGTGGGAAATATGGTGGTAAAGCCCAAACGAGGGAGGGATATGGCAAGACTGGCCGCCGCCAGGGTGAAGACTCTCTCGAAGCCGGGAAGGTACGGCGACGGAGAAGGCCTCTATCTCAACATCGCCCCCGGAGGCTCCAAGAGCTGGGTGCAGCGCATCACGATAGAGGGCCGTCGGCGGGACATGGGACTGGGAGGATATCCCGCCGTCTCCCTGGCCCGGGCGCGCCGCCGTGCCGCAGACAACCGGGCGGCCGTCGCCGACGGCAGGGACATCCTGTCCGAGAGGCGCAGACCGGCGACCCCGACGTTCCGGGAGGCCGCCCTGACCGTTCACGAGACGAACAGGCCCCGCTGGACGAACGCCAAGCAGACCAGAAACTGGATCCAGACCCTCGAACGCCATGCCATGCCGACGCTCGCCGACATCCCGGTGGACCGGATAGGACGCGAGGAGGTGCTCGGCGTCCTCACCCCGATCTGGACGACACGCCCGGAGACCGCACGGCGAGTCCGGCAGAGGATACGGACGGTCCTGCGCTGGAGCATGGCGCACGGCTTCGTCGAGCACAACGTCGCCGGGGAGACGATCGACGGCGCACTCCCGCCCATGCCGCAGGTGAAGGAGCACCTCAGGTCCCTGCCCTACCGGGAGGTGGCGGCGGCTCTCAGTACCGTGGAGGCGTCCGGTGCATCCCTGTCCGCCAGACTGTGCCTCCGGTTCGTGGTCCTGACCGCCGCAAGGAGCGGTGAGGCGCGCGGAGCCACCTGGGAGGAGCTCGACCTCGACGCCCGGGAGTGGCGCATCCTCGGGGGGCGCATGAAGGCGGGGATGGAGCACCGTGTGCCCCTGAGCGATGCGGCGCTCACCGTGCTGGATCGGGCACGCCCGCTCAGGGACGATTCGGACCTGGTCTTTCCCTCTCCGATCGCCCAAGGACGTCCGCTGTCCGATATGACGCTGACGAAGGTCCTGCGGACGACGGGGCTGGCCGGCAGGGCTACGGTCCACGGCTTCAGGAGCAGCTTCAAGGTCTGGTGCATGGAGCAGACCGGCACGCCGTGGGAGGTGAGTGAGGCGGCTCTTGCTCATACCCTGGGCAACATGACCGAACAGGCGTATGCACGGAGCGACCTCTTCGAGAGGCGCCGTTCGCTCATGCAGCGGTGGGCCGATTTCGTGACCGCCGGAGAGGCGTAGGAGCCGTCCGGTCCCCTGGGACGGACCATGTGAGTGCCGACCTGAGTCGCCGCTCGCTCGGAGGTGGAGACTCCCGGCGGCAGGCCCGTGCCGGCCCGACATCACGAAGGGCTGCACCGCTTGGACCCATGGTGGCCGTCTCCCTTTGCGCGGGGCAGGGACGCCTGCCAGCCGGTGACCTCCGACTCGACCCAGCGGACGGCCCGCTGTCCGACCTTCACCGGCTCGGGAAAACTTCCCTCCCTCATCAACCTGTAGAGCGTGCTGCGCGGGATGCCGCAACGGGCCTCAACCTCCTCCCGGCGCAGCAGACGGTCGTCTGCTTTCATCATTCCTATCCTCCCTTGGATTGCTGTTCAACAGGCCTGATGGGAGGCCGGCATCCCGACCCGCCTCCCATGCCCGATCCGTTCCGGGGTGACCGGGCCGGTGACGGTATAGTCCGAAGGTCCTCCACATCCGGCAGGGCCGTTGTCGAAGGTGAGACCGGCGCCGCTCCGTTCGCGGTATCCCGCTACCGGGGTGAGGACAGTACGGTCCTGCCTTTCCGATGGGCGTCCCGTACACCGAGCCCCGTCCACGGTGACCGACCCGGACTGAAGGCGGACCCGCGTCCGTCCGGGTTGCACGAGGCCGCGGGCAGCTCTCGGTCCCACCGCAATGCCGCGGACAGAGACAGAGCAGGCCTGCGGCACCTTCACGATGGCCGGAAGTGTTGGGTTGGAGGCCTCGGCGGCAGTGGTCAAGCTGGGCGGCGATCCCCCCGCACCAGCGTCCAGGCGACTCTCCTCGCGGCGCCGTGGAGCTGTACGGCCTCTCCGACAGCCGGCCGTGGGCGCGCCGGGCGTAGCGTACCGGTCAGATATTCGCATCACTCCGGGCCCGGACTGCAACAACTCCGGCGGCTGAATACACCTGCGCGCCGGGCCCCGCAGGGCGCCCGGCCATCCGGCTGTCCCATGGACCGCGCTCCCCTGTCCCTTCGCTCTCATCCGGTCGCCTCCTGACAACTCGTTCCGGGGTACACGCTGGCGAGGGCATCCTGTGACCAGTGTGCCTTTGATAACAGTAATTGTAAACGAGATCCTGCGCCGATGAGCTGCAGGATTGGCGAGGTCGTGGTATAGTCTCGCACCTCTGGGCCATAAATTAGGTGATGTTCGTATCCGGTTGCGGATTTCGCAATTAGAACAAAATTGCTTGTGCACCCCCTTGACAATGGCCTCCTGGCCCGTTGCAAAGGCGTCAGCATGACAACGAATCAATGCGCAGGTTGCTTGTCGGCCGGGGCGTCGTGGTCACGCGCAATCGGGGCCTGTACGTTGGGCAGGGAGACCGAGAGCCAGAATGATCCCGGCTGACACTCGCCCACGGGTGCCGGAGACTCACACTGCGCCGGTCTCCGATCGGCGACATCCCCAGAGAAACCGGTGGCGGCCCCTGCGCCGGTCCCCCCAGCCCGTACCTCGATCTCCGAGAAGCCGGACGGGTTGTAGACCCGAGAGTTGGAGGAGACCGGAGGAAACCCCTGCTCAACCCCATTCCCGGCGGGAGACGGGAGACGGGAGAAGGCCGGAGGGCGGCCGCCCTGACGTCAGAAGGCAGGCCGGCGGGACGGTGCGGGGCGGAGGACCGGGCCGACCCGGACTCCCCAGCCTCACGGTCTGGTCCGTATCTGGGATTGTTATATAAAATAATATATTCACGGCGTCGCGTTTTTTTAGACACGCCTGTGTGCCTCATGCGGACCCCTCTTCGGTGCGCTGCCGGGGGCGGAACTGGGCGACGGTTTCTGGTGCCGGACCCGGTGCGGAGAGCCGGACATGTCGAGTGGTCTGAAGACGGCCTGCCGTCCCTCCCCGTGTTGCCCGGCCCAGCCGTGTTGACGGGCCCAGCCGTGTTGACGGGCCGCGTTGACGATCGGTCATCACCGAGGGGTGACACAGATGCCTCGAAGGTCTGTCGCCACCAGGAGGGACGCTTTCGAATGAAAGCGGGTACCTGCCTCCAAGCGTCACGGCTGTATCAGGCCTGCCATCGACCGGCAGGACGTCCCAATGACCCCCGGCTATGTGGTCTGCGGGTGCTGGCGGCTTCTTCAGTCGCCTCGCCTGCCAGCGAACCAGCGTTTGGGCTCCTTGTTCTCACGGGATAGACGAGGTCCCGTCAGCTTCCATGACCAGCCAAACGGTTGGCCATCTGATACCTGTGCTCATGTGATAGTGCCCAATCGAGCTCTAGACTCAGCACACTCTTCTATCGTGGTACGTTGTCATGCCGTCGTCGCACGACTGGCGTTGGGGCATGTCGCGCCAGCCCGGGATTGCGCAGGTGATGCCGTCGGGTCCATCATGGGGGAGAGATGTGCGGCAGATACAGTCTGATAGCGGACCTGGGAGAACTTGCGCGCCGTTTCGAGTTCGACGGCAACTGGCTGACATTCGATGCGGCTTACAACGTCGCTCCCACCCGGGAGGTTTTGACCGTCGTGGGCGGCGAAACGAGGCGCGCCGGCTACATGCGCTGGGGGCTGATTCCGCACTGGGCGAAGGACGCCTCCATCGGCAGCCGGATGATCAACGCCAGGGCGGAGACGGTGGCTGAGAAGCCCGCGTTTCGCGATGCGCTGAGGCGACGGCGGTGCCTGGTTCTTGCGGACGGCTTCTACGAGTGGATGAGGGCCGGAGGCACAAAGAGGCCCATGCGCATCGTGATGCGGTCGGGAGAGCCCTTCGCCTTCGCGGGCCTGTGGTCGGTGTGGAGGGACCCGGACGGCAACCGGATTCCATCGTGCGCCGTCATCACAACGGCGGCGAACGACCTGCTCAGGCCGATACACGACCGGATGCCGGTGATCCTGCCCAGGGATCTGGAGGACCTCTGGCTCGACGGGAGCATCGACGACCCCGCCGCTCTCTGCAGTGTCCTGAAACCCCATCCCGGCGATGAGATGGAGACCCACGGGGTCTCTTCCCTCGTCAACTCCGTAGCCAACGATGGCCCGGAGGTGATCGAGGCTGTCGGCCGGCCTGCTGCCACGTCTCTGTTCGAGTGAGCGTTCGGCCTGAAAGCACGAGCACTAGACGAAGCGGGCCGGTTTTCGGCAGTGCCGGACGCCGGAGACAGGACGGCGTCCGCAATGGAGGGTCCGGGCTGCGTCGCCGGTCATCACGGGTATACCGGTTCCCGCCACCGCCCGGAGGAGCGGGTTCAAAGACTCCGGCTGTCACTCGTCCCCACGTGCCGGGGACTCACGCCTGCGCCGAGGTCCGAATCGGCGACATCCCCGGAGGACCCGGTTGAGCCCCGCGACGGCCACCGGATGGAGAAGCGCGAGACGCGGGAGCAGGGGGAGCCGTAGTGACTAACACAGTCTTCTTCTCATGGCAGTCCGACCTCGGAGAGACGAGAGGCGTAGTCCAGGCGGCGCTGGATAAGGCAGTCAGAAACCTGAATCGAGACCTTGCCCTTGAGGAAGCCTTGCGACTGGATGAGGATACTGCTGGAGTAGCCGGGTGGCCGGAGATCACCTCGACCATCCTGGACAAGATCGAGCGATGCGAGGTGTTTGTTGCGGATATCACTCCCATAAACGGCCCGCAGTCAGACTCCAGGCTTGCGCCAAACCCGAACGTCCTCTTCGAGCTGGGCTACGCCCTCGCTACTGGATTGGGCAGGACGCGCATCATATACGTCGTCAACGCAGCGTATCTTCCGGATGGAGACCTGAAGGAGCTGCCTTTCGATGTGCGTGGCAGCCGCCCGTTTCAGTTCTTCCTCGAAGACCCGGCGATTCGGGGTGCGACCAAAGGACGGGAAGACCCGGTGCGAACCAGCGTCAGAGAGGACTTGGCAGGCGGGCTTCAACGTGCCCTGGGCGAGACGCTCAACGCCATCTCCGCGGAGCGGGCGAACCAGATACTAGACGTGACTCCGCACCTTGCGACGGACAAGCTGGAGGAGTTTCAAGTGGTCCTGGATGTGAAGACACATGTACCGTTTCAGGTGTATTAACTGGTAAAGGAACCCTCAGGGACTGTCCTGTCTGATCTTATGATGGGGCCTGCCAGCGTTGATCCCAAAGGCGAAACCAGGGTCAGATTCGGAGCGACCGCCCTGAAACCCTTGAAGCCAGCCAACGATGTCTACGTTCTTTCCGGCAGGGTGGCGCATGTCCCATCAGACAAAAGGCCAGTTCCTCAATTCTATCCATTCGAGGTCCGCTACCGAACCCTTGGGAAGACGCTGGTGGAGATTTCCCGGAAGCAGCCACCTCCGCACTGACATCGTGGCGCACGGGCAGACTCGCTCCGATGCGGCTTCCTACCCCGTATCTGACCACAATGTTGTAGCCGGGGGTCTTCTGTAGGCTCACAGGCTACCAAGCCACATCTCGAAGATAGTTCTGCCTATCGTCAAAATAGGCCCACCACCGCTTACGGTAGATACCACCATCTTCGAGATGTGGCTCGGCAGGCTTTCGACGCACCAAGGTCTCTCGATTCCCGTAGTGTGACGCGTATGGGCAGGGGGTACGGAAGGAGCGCCATGTTGGCTCTTGGCTGGACGGCAGGCACCGTCTTCGAGATGTGGCTGGGGAACTGTGAGGCCCCCAAAGGCCCTCTCCGGCAATTGTGGTGGGCCGGGGCAAAGCGACTCAAGAAAGGTTCCGCCGGCACCCTGCCCTCCGCCCCTCACAATCATGCCACCGCCTTTTCCCGCCTCCCTCCATCTGGCATCCGGTAGCTGACGAGCGGCGTGGTGAAGATATAGTTGGACCGTGGGGCTGTTACGGATGTCCGTGTAGACACCCTTCCCCAATAGCCCGACCTGGAGAAGGAGTTGGCTGATTGCCCAGACTGCTGTTCATTCCCGGCGGAAGAGGAGTGGTCTCACCGAAGAGCCAGGAATCGAGAAGGTCGTCCAGTTCCCTGCCCGCCATCTCCTCAGCCACGACCACAAAGTCTTCGGTGGTCACGTTACCCCCGGCATGGCGGGACACATACTCACGCAGAGTCTTGAAAAACGCCTCGTCGCCGATTTCGCCACGCAGTGCGTGAAGGGCCATTGCGCCTCTTGCATACACGCTGCCGCTGAAAAGGGAGCCGGGGTCGGGATTCGCCGGCGGCCCATAGGCAGGTCGCCAGACCATCTCCCAGAACTCCTCGAAACAGCCGCCGGACTTGTGGTCCAACCACAGCCACTCAGCGTAGGTGGCGAACCCCTCGCTCAGCCACAAGTCCTGCCACGACGCGGGAGTAAGCAGGTTCCCAAACCACTGGTGCGCCAATTCGTGGGCTATCAACCTGTCGCCAAAAGTCTCCAGTGTCCGTATCCCGTAGACGGGCCGTGGCTGGGTTTCCAGCGGCGGAATCGCCTCGTCAATGACGACGGAGCCGGTGGAATCGAATGGATACGGCCCGAACAATTCACTGAAGAAATCGACTATCAAAGGGACGCTATCCAGACTACCCCTTGCTGATTCGTCTATCGACGCTTCAACCGAGTCAACGACGGTTATCCCCCCAGGACTTTCACTGGCGACGTCGTCAAACTGTGCTACCGCCAGGAACGCCAGATAGCTGGCCATCTCATGGACGCTCTCCCATACGTACGTCACAGTCTCCCCGTGGTCGGTCGTGCTGGTCAATTCACCGTTTGAGGCCGCTTCATAGGGCTCGGGCACCGTGATGATGAAGGTGTACAGGGCTTTATCGGATGGATGCTCATTGACCGGGAACCAGTGCGACGCCCCCCAGGGTTCGCCGTACGCGATTATCCCGGTCCCGTAGTCTATCCAGCCGGTCAGGAGACTTGTTCCAGGCACAGAGCTGGTCGAAGGCTGTCCCTCGTAAGAGACCGTGGCTTTGAAGGTCGTTCCTACGGGGACAGGCGCACGGGGCTCGATTGTCAGCTCGTATTCGGCGCGAGAGTGGTCGGCTGGGCGGCCATCAACGGCAACCTGCGTAACCGTCAAGCCTCGAAAGTCCAGATTGAACGAGGAGAGGTCCTGTGTAGCGTCGGCTTCTATTTGAGCCCGGCCCGAGATCTCGTTGGCTTCCACGTCGATGTTGAGGGTCACCGTGTAGCGGGAAACGTCATATCCGCCGTTGCCCAGCCCGGGGAATAGAGGGTCGTCCAGCCCTGCCGCGCCGGGACGGGCGGTCTGAGTTGGCGTGGGCGTCGGTTCCCGCGTCGTGGTGGCTGTTGGCTCCTGAGTCGGAGCAGGCATATCTCCTTTGTCACATGCCGTAATCACGGCGACGGCCATCAAACCCGACAGCGCAATCCGCGCGGTCGGGTGAAGGGTTTTGAGCAGTCTGTCTCGCAAGCCGAAAGCGAAAGCCCATTGGCGGCCCTTTCGTGGATATAGCTTGAGCATATTGCTCAAAGGGGGCGACCCATCCGGCTCCGGGCCGTGAATTGCCCCCTTGTACGAGAGTCCGCTCGATCCCGGCAAGCGTCATAAGAACCGCATATTTGGAAGCGGCGGGCCTGAGTACCGATTCGGACCTTTCCAGGTAGGTCGACGTGGATGACAGGTGGAAGGGTTTCGGGATGTGGCTGGGCAGCCCGTGAAACTGCCGAGCCCCTCGGCTTCGGCATTGACAGGGTCCTAAAGGATGATGCTCCTTGTATCTTGGTTTTGGCGTGTGACAAGGTGGATCGGGGTGCGGCAGACCGAATGCTCCTTGGTCATGGAAGACCGTTCTATAGCGAGGGTCGCCGCACCCGTACCGGAGTAGAGCCCGCACAGTTGCATGGGCCAACCAAGCCCGCATCTTGCAAGGACGGGCCAGTAGTCGGGAGGAGGTGCTCATGGAGCAGGAATCGATCTTCGTAGGCATCGATGTGGCCAAGGCCCAGCTGGATGTAGCGGTACGTCCCGCGGCCGACAGATGGGAGGTCTCCCACGACGATGCGGGAATCGGGCAACTCGTATCTCAGTTGAAGAGCCTGGGACCTGCCATGGTGCTGGTGGAGGCGTCGGGCGGCCTGGAACTGCCCCTTGTGGCAGCTCTGGCGACCGGGGAGTTGCCGGTGGTCGTCGTCAACCCCCGCCAGGTGCGGGACTTTGCCAGGGCCACCGGTAAGCTGGCCAAGACCGACTCCCTGGATGCGGCGGTCCTGGCCCATTTCGCCGAAGCGGTCCGGCCTCCCGTGCGCCCCTTGCGAGACGCCGAGACGCAGGCCCTCAACTCGCTGGTAGCTCGCAGACACCAGGTGATGACCATGCTGGTCTCGGAGAAGAACCGCCTGGGCTCCGCTGCCACCGTCGCCGTTCGTCCCCGCATCGAGGCCCACATTGCGTGGCTGGAACGGGAGTTGGACGACTTGGACGAGGGGCTGCGGCGGACTCTCCGCCAGAGTCCTGTATGGCGGGAGAAGGACGACCTCCTGCGCACCGCCCCCGGTGTGGGAGAGCAACTCTCCCTCACCCTTCTGGCGTACTTGCCGGAGCTGGGCGCCCTGGACCGCCGGCAGATCGCCGCCATGGTGGGGGTGGCTCCCTTCAACCGGGACAGCGGTACGCTGCGGGGTAAACGTACCGTCTGGGGTGGACGCGCCCGGGTCCGTGCCGCCCTGTACATGGGAGCGTTGGTGGCCAGCCGCTTCAACCCCGTCATACGAGACTTCTACCAGCGGCTGCTGGCCGCTGGTAAGCCGAAGAAACTGGCCCTCACAGCCTGCATGCGCAAGCTGCTGATTATCCTCAACTCGATGCTTAAGCATGGCTCGCCCTGGCACGACATGACTCCGATGGTCGCCGGTCATTCCTCTTGACTTTCAAGACAGTTGCTATATCTGTCAAGCGGCTTCATCGAGTATCTGAGCAGGTTTCTGGATGGCGGAGTAGACTTCTCGGGCAACATAGCGCTTGAGACAGCGGATGACGTCACGCTTACTCATTCCCTCAGCGGTTCGACGTCGCATGTATGCCTGGGTCCTGAGGTCATGGCGGAGTCTGACGACAACGATGCGATAGAGAGCCGCATTGGCCTGACGGTCCCCACCTCGGTTGAGCCGATGGCGGTTGGTCTTGCCGGAGGAAGCAGGTATGGGACTTACACCGCACAGCGAGGCGAACGCGGCGTCGGACTGGAGGCGTTCAGAGTTACTGCCGGCAGCGATCAAGAGGTTGGCCGCCGAGTCGGGTCCTATGCCGAAGATACCGACCAGGGCTGGAGCGGCCATCCGAGTGAGTCGATCGAGCTCGGCCTCGAGGTCGTGGACCTCCTTGCTGAGCTGATGGTAGCGGCAGGCAAGAGAGCGAAGTGCGTACTTGGCCGCTGCCATGGGACCGTCCAGACGACCTGTACGGAAGCTCTTGCAGCGTGTGACCAAGGCGCCGGCGGTGAGACCATCGAGCGTTTCGCGAAGCTGGGCCGGGGCCGTGACAACCAGAGCCTTCATCTGGTTGATGGCTTGGGTGCGAGCCTTGACGGCCGAGTCCTTTGCACTCTTGAGCATGCGGATCATCTCGACTTCGCCCTCGCCTGATTTGGGAGTGGCGTCGGCTACTCCGGCAAGCACGGCACGCGCTGCCATCTCCGCGTCGGTGGGGTCGCTCTTCCCCTTCCGATAGCGGGTTGACCGATCAGGACGATTGACCTCGACGACGGTATGACCCCGACCGGTCAGGAAGCGGGCGACACCAGCGCCGTAGGAACCGGTGCCTTCAATCCCGAACGCGCGAATCTCTCCCAGGCTCCGGGACCACCGTTCGAGCTCCCCATACCCGAACGTGGTTGCCGACGCGTGATGCTGGCCAAGGCGGATACCTTGGCGGTCAATGGCCACCGCCACATGGTTGTCCTGGTGAGTGTCGACTCCGATGACAACCTGAACAGCACGACTACCTTCACGACCCAAAACTCCTGTCATTCCTACCTCCCGGAGGATGGTGCGCCGACCAGGTGAGCGGACAAGACTGCGACGGGGCTTGAGGCCAGGCTCCTTGTATGTTGGCTCTGGGATGAAGAATCATTTCAAGGTCGGATTGGGGTGCGGCAGACCGGAAGCTCCTTGGTCATGGAAGACCGTCTTATAGCGAGGGTCGCCGCACCCACCCCGAAGAGAGCCCGAACGGTTGCCTGGGCCAACCAAGCCCGCATCTTGCAAGGACGGGCCAGTAATTCGCAGGAGGTGATGATGGATCAGGAAGCGACCTACGTAGGCATCGATGTGGCCAAGGCCCAGTTGGACGTGGCCGTCCGTCCGTCGGGCGACAGATGGGAGGTTCCCCACGACGAGGCAGGAGTCCGTCAGCTGGTATCCCGCCTGAAGGCCCTTGAACCGGTCACGGTGTTGCTGGAGGCTTCAGGTGGCTTGGAGCTGGCTCTGGTAGCTGCGCTGGCAGCTGAGGCTGTCCCAGTGGTCGTCGTCAACCCTCGACAGGTGAGGGACTTCGCCAGAGCCACCGGTAAACTGGCTAAGACCGACGCTCTGGACGCAGCGGTACTGGCCCACTTCGCTGAAGTCGTCAGACCACCCGTGCGTCCTTTGCGGGACGCCGAGACCCAGTTCCTCAACTCTCTGGTTGCCCGCAGGCACCAGGTGATCACCATGCTGGTCTCGGAGAAGAACCGTCTGAGCTCCACCGCCACCGTCGCCGTCCGTCCCCGCATCGAGGTCCACATTGCGTGGCTGGAGCGAGAGTTGGACGACTTGGACAAGAACCTGCGGCAGACTCTCCGTCAGAGTCCTGTATGGCGGGAGAAGGATGACCTCCTGCGCACCGTCCCAGGCGTGGGGGAGCAGCTCTCCCTCACCCTTCTGGCCTACCTGCCGGAGCTGGGTACGCTGGACCGTCGGCAGATCGCCGCCCTGGTGGGAGTGGCTCCCTTCAACCGGGACAGTGGTACGCTGCGGGGTAAACGTACCGTCTGGGGTGGGCGCGCACGGGTTCGTGCCGCCCTGTACATGGGAGCGCTGACGGCCAGCCGCTTCAATCCAGTCATACGGGACTTCTACCAGAGGCTGTTGGCCTGCGGTAAGCCGAAGAAGGCGGCTCTTGTCGCTTGCATGCGCAAACTGCTGGTCATCCTCAACTCTATGCTCAAGCATCGCTCCCCTTGGCGCGATGTGACTCCGAAGGTCGTTGCTCATTCCTCTTGACTTTCAACACGGTTGCTATAAGGTCACTGCTCGCCGAAGCCGACACCGTGTTGGCCACCTCGAGATCGGGTCGACAGATCATTTTGAAGGCATATCAGCCAGTCCGAATGGGGGTCAGGCCCGAGCCGAGATGGCCCGGATCCATCATCGCAGTCTGAATGTGTGATGTGGCTCCTGACCTCATAAGGGACGATGGCGGGACGCGAGTGAGGTTGAGGGTGACCTCGCGAGACCTTGGGACGGCTGTGGGGGAAAGTGGGCCGGTGGCTATTGTCGGAACTGATGCTGGACTCCGGGGATGGTGCCCACGGTGACATCCATTCCGATGGGCGCTAGGCAGTCTCAGCCAGTTCCTGACCTTCGTCTCATTCCGCCTTTTCCCGCTCTCGGGGTTCGATGTCGGCACGGATTCCCTCACTGATGCGGTCTGTCTCATCCTGGAGGTCCTCAATGCGCAGGAGCGCGTCCGCCTTCGGCAGCTCCAGCACCCCCTCCAGCCCCTCGCAGAGCGTGTCGAACCGAGGCCACTCCGCCGCCTCGAAACCCTCCGGAGCAAGATCTCCACGCGACATGACCCACGAGCACATGACGAAGACGCCTCTCTCCGCATCAAGCGCCTCTTCGCAGCTGTCCTCCTCGACGCACTCTTTCAGGTCGCCCAGCCGCGCGTCGAAGCGTCGTGCGAGCGTCTCCGAGTCGGCAATCCAGTTCTCGATGTCGGGAAACAGACGCTCGCACCCGGTCAGGACCACTGCGGCGAGAGCCGCGACCCCGATGAGCAGGACGGTCCGAATCAACCCGGCACCCGCTGGATCGTCGCGCCGGCATCGCCCATCATCACGATCGCGTCCGTGTCATCGTATTCCATCATCATGTGGGTCCCGCTACGGTAAATGTCGCTGCATTCTAGTGTCCTGTATCCGAAGTACGGTGGCAAAAGCGGGCCACGCTGGCCAGGATTTGGTCAGCGGTCTTGGTCCATATCAAGGGCTTGGGGTCTTCGTTGGTGACGTCCAGGTAGCGGTAGATGGCAGCCTCCAGTTCGGCGCTGCTCTGATGCACGCCCCGGCGCAACTGCTTTTCGGTGAGCAGACCGAACCAGCGTTCCACCAGGTTCAGCCAGGAGGCGCTGGTGGGCGTGAAATGAATATGGAAGCGGGGCCGCTTGGCGAACCAGTTCCGGATCAGCGCCGTCTTGTGGGTGGCGTAGTTGTCGGCAATCAGGTGCACGTCCAACTCGGCGGGCCCGCTGGGCCAACGCTTGCGCTGTCTTGGGCCTGCGCGCCCACTGTCCCAGTGTCTCCCTTTTCATCGTCGGTGAGCGTCAACGGTGGGGTTGGTCGACCAAGACGCATGTGTATCCTCCTCACATGAACTGTCAGGAGGATACCAGCTACCGAACACTTATGCCGCTAACTTCAGAGACAGGACACTAGAAGGCAACGTGATAAGCCTCAACCTATATGAGGAGCACGAATCAGCTAGTTTCCACAACAGTACGCGGAAATCCGGCCACATCCTAGAGTCCAGGGTATAGACACATGCCTATAAGCGGTGTGGTTCATACGCCCTTGATGCCTTCCAGCATATTGGACTAAATTCTAGGATATGAATGAGCGCTGGACGGGTATTCCCACCTGGTCGGTTTGCCCACTTAGACCCTCCCCTGTCGAGGCTGGACCGACCGCTCCGGGTGGAGGGACAAGTCTCATTCCAGCCGCAATCTGCCGTAGTCCAGCCTGAAGGAGACGCATCCTGAATCCAGTGAGCACAGCGGCCAACGTACTTCCAGCCTTCCTGCGCAGCCTCGACCTGCCGGAGCCGGGCGAATTGCGCCGCGTGGCCAGGGTCTATGTCTGGGGACGTTGGTTCGTCCTGTCTATTGCCACCTTCGCCTGGCTGTACCCACTCAACGTCGACGAGGTGGTGTATGCGCCGAACGTAGCCCTTGCAATACTGCTGTTCGCCACCAACGGATACCTGCACTACCGGCTCGCCACGGAAAGGGCCGTGTCCTGGCGGTGGATGCTCGCGCTGAGCGCCCTGGACCTGGCGATGCTCAGCGGCGGCGTTGCGGCCCACCGGGGGTTCGAGTCTCCCTTCTTCGTAGGGTACTACCCGTCCCTCGCCATGTTCGCGGTGGTCTTCGGATCGGTCAGGCTCACCCTCGCCTGGGTAACGATGGCGGCGGCCGTCTACGCGGCGCTCTGCCTCGCGGTGAATCCCGGGGTGGACTTCTCGGCCAATGATGAGGAGATACTGCTCATAAGGGTTGCCGGGATGTACACGGTGGTGGTCGTCGTCAACCTGATCTCCAGGGTGGAGCGGATCAGGAGGATGGAGGCGGTGGAGAGGGAGAGGGCGCTTCAGCGGGAGCGCATCGAGCTCTCCCACGCCATTCACAACACCATGGCCCAGTCCGCCTACATGATCGGCGTTGGCATCGAGCGGGCGAAGGAGCTTGCCGACCGGTCGAACGAGGGCCTGATGTCCACGCTTGAAGAGACCTCGGCCCTGTCCAGGTCGGCGATGTGGGAGCTGAGGCACCCGATGGAGATCGGGGAGATCTTCGAGGGGATGGAGCTTGGCGGGGTGCTGGAGTCGCTGGCGGCGACCTTCTCGACCATCTCCTCCATTCCCGCCGAGATGGTGCAGTCGGGCGTCGAACCGCCCCTGCCCATCGCGACGCGGGGCGCGCTGTTCTCCATCGCCTTCAACGCGCTGACCAACGCGCTCCGCCACTCCAATGCGAGTCGTGTCCGCGTCGGTCTCGACTTCGAGCGGGACGGCCTGCGGATGTCGATAGCCGACGACGGGACCGGTCTCACCGATGACTACGCTACGCGCGGCCAGGGCTTCAGGAACATGCGGGAGGACGCCGAGCGCATGGGCGGCAGCCTCGTCGTGGAGACGGGCGGGTCCGAGTGGAGAACGGCGGTGACCTGCGAGCTTCCCTACAGGCACATGAGAGGAGGGAGCTGAAATGGCTTCAACCCCGGTGAGGGTCTTGCTGGTGGACGACCACCCGGTGATGCGTGACGGTCTCCAGCAGCTGCTGGAGCGGACCGGCGAGTTCGAGGTGGTGGGACACGCGGGCGACGGCGAGGAGGCGGAGCGAATGGCGAAGGAGGTTCTCCCGGACCTCATCATCATGGACGTGCTGATGCCGGGCAGGGACGGGATAGATGCGTGCCGGGAGATCATAGATTCACTTGAGGACGTCAGGGTGCTCATGCTGACCGCTTCCACCGAGAAGGACGCCGTCATAGAGGCGGTGGCCGCAGGAGCCGACGGCTACCTTCAGAAGTTCACCGGGACGGAGCAGTTGTTGGCCATGGTCAGGGACGTCGCCGGAGGCGAGTACCGGATGCCCCGGGACGTGATGAGACGGGTGTTCAGGCGGCTGCGCCACCTGCCGGAGGATATCGATTCCCCGAGGCGGAAGGCGTTGACATCGAGGGAGAAGGAGATACTCTCACAGTTCGCGCAGGGGATGTCGTACGCCGCCATCGCCGAGTCCAGGGGCAACCGCTCTTCGACGGTGCGCAACACCATCTACCACATACAGGACAAGCTGGGATTCGGCAGCAAGCAGGAGATCGTCGTCTGGGCCGTGCGAAACGGCCTGGTGGACTGAAGGCTCGGCTGGATTTATTCCACACTAACTGCCCATGACTCGATAACGCCTCCACCGCCCGCCCAACGTCCTACGGCAAGGCGGCGCGAATGCTCCGGGACCGCCTTGCCTCCTGGTGGTCCGCCAGGAACCGGCGAAGCGGCCCGACAGGTAACGTATCCGGCAGCGACGAGGCCCTTGCTGTAACGGCGGGGGCCTCCGGCTTGTTTCAGACCGCCGCGGCCATTTCGACGCTCGCTGCCGCACCCCGTGCGCTCTCCTCCATTCCCCGGCCGTCAGCAGACGGGAGTCCCGTTGAACGTCCACGCCGCTTCCTGAACACGCTGGGCTGAGACCTGACGCGACATGGGGCATAGGCCGCTTGTAGTCATTTGGGCCATTATGTATCTGGGGCAGGGGGTGCTCAGCAGCCCTCTTATTCTCTAGCTATGCGAAACAACAACGTCTCTTTGTTCGTGTCAGGTTGATGCACTCTCCATCCTGCCTCCATCCATGCTGTGGAACATCTGCCTCGTTGGCGTAGATTAGACCAAAACAAGGTAGGCCATTCCCATGCTGATGGAGGCAAGGAGTCATGGATAACCATTTCCACTTGTCGGAAGGAAGCAAACCAATAGGTGTTCCCGATACGTTTACTCTCTACAAGAAAGTCGTATAGAGGCCGGTACTTTGAGCCTAGGGGGACATTCTCTTTTTTAGGGCACATAGCTACATCCACTATCCGGCAAAATGATAGATGCGATTATGCAATAATCTAAGCACCTTAGTTACGGAGGATACTTCGATGTCTCCTACAAATGCTTCTCTACAATCTCATCAAGACAATTCTTCAATTCCTTCACCAGTTCAGGTGACAATAGCCATTCGATGGTCGGATGGTCTGGTACATACCGTAATTCTTGATGGCGAGCCTCATCATACACCGTCAACAGAGTATGGTCGGAGTGAATATCAGGCCTTATATGAATCCTACTCGCCACTGATCCAAGCAGCAGAAGCCTTCCTTCGGGGTCGTGAATCTTCCTAGTGGTAGCCATGCGTGGCCTCCGTAGTGGGTTGGTCTAGAGGATACCATAGACTGTCAGTATGCGGATAGTCACGCTCACTTAGTCGAGCTTCTGGGCTAGCCCTGCCCTTAGATAGTTCTGTGCTACAATAGGGCTGCGCCCACTACAGCGCCACTACTCCGTTCCACTGTCATTCCGCAGTTGGAGGGATATGGGACTCTTGTGCCCTCCTTCCGGCTGCGTGGAGTGGAAAAGCTGTAGTGGGTTTGCCCTATCCCCACGGAAGGAGGGCTACCCATGCGGTTGCTCCTTATCGTTCTATCGGCTCTGTTGATACTAGCTTGTGAATCGTTCGTCCCTGCCGCAGCTCCCCCCACTCCTGAGCCTACGCCTGATATACGGCCCGCTAAGACCGCCATAGCTCAACGGACACCCATTGCGCCGAACATCAACGCCCCCTCCCTACCTACGCCCACTGTAGAGCCTACGGCTACTCCTGACCCTACGCCTACGCCTGAGCCTCGGAGCATCGACGGGCTGACCAAGTCCCAGCGAGAAGCCATACTGAGCTTCAACCCTGCTACGCCTACAACTCCGTTTTTCGACTCCTCTCCGATACAGGGTATAGGGAAGATGGAGGAGCAAATACTACTCCTATTCATCGCTATGGGCTTCGAGGAACAGCCTATGGTTGTGGAGAATGGCATACGAAAGACTGCGGCCATCAAAGAGGATATGACCATAATCATTGGTGGCCCTGCCGACACCAGCCAAATGCCTGACAAAGTTTGCATCATATTCAATTACCACAAAACATATCCCACGCTGGAGATAGAGCTGCTAGTATCCGTGGTAGACCGAACCATTGACACAACTTGGGTAAGTTCTCTATTCCAGTACAGCGACGAAGGTAGACAGTTAGTAGAGTTTAGCGCAGAGGTAGGCCCATTCGTCATTACCTCCGAGATCATCGAAGAAGGTTTAGGTGTACTATTCATAGTACCAAAATAGCAGGAGGGGACTATGCTTTTCATGTGGCTATTAACTGGAATATGGACAGTGGGAGTACTTACCGTAACAGTATTGATGGAAAGCGATCGCTATAACTACCCAAATCCGGTCAACCCTGTCACCGTGGTCGATACATGGTTCAAAGGTTTCGTCGTGATAGCAGCCTTATATATTGATTCCCTCGTAACAAGGGCCTTTCGGGTTGGTTCTGCGGTGTGAGGGCGGTTAGGCGTGAGGTATTTGGTTATTCCGGTTGGGGCTTGTGTAGTGGCCGATGAGGTCGTTGTGGTGCGACCTACGCCGTCCAGGTAGGCATCAGCGGGCTCGCAACGGCTCCTGTAGCTTCATGCAGTGGGGGTAGCGGTCGCCAGGACAGCCGGTGGGACCAACATCTCGTCCAACCGTGCCCGGACCATTCGCTTGACGTTACAGGCCAGGGCCTTGAGGTAGACGGCGAGCCGGACCCTCTCACCTCCACGTACCCGTAGGCGGCCAAGACCATGGCGCCGTTTCAACTCCGAGTTCGTACCCTCTATCCCCGCACGCAACCCGTACCGTTTACGCCATTGTCCATCCGACTCGGCCCGCCGCCTCCGTCCGATGTTCACCCTGGCGAGGTCCGCACTCAGCACGTAGGCTCCACTCGGCGACCACTCTCCCCCGAGCTCAGGGCGACGACGCCACCTCACAGGACACCGGGAACGCAGCGAACAGGGCTCACACACCTCCCGGGCGAAGTGCATCTCCACTCGCTCGGGAGCCTCTTCATCCTCGTACTCGGACACGGCCTCATGTCCCGCAGGACACACCGCAGCCCTCCTTGCCGTAACGTCGATGTCAAAGTCAGCAGCCGTCAGCCTGACCAGCCCATCATTCTCATCGGCCTCCGCTGGCGCCCGGCCCCCGACAGGGCTCACCAACTCCGTCCCCCTGCGCTCCGCCTCCCATCCGTTCCGGCCAGAACCATACGACGTGTCGCACCACAGCTCCGAAGGACCTATCCCTCGCTCTCTCAACTCATCGATCACCCCCACCGTCACACCGGCGTCGCCATCGCTCGATGGCGTGACCTCCACGTGGGTGATCATCTGCACGGCGTTCCCCTCTTCGCACGTCTCAGACACCTGCACCTCGTACCCCTTCCCCTTGTGTCCGCTGTAGGTCACCTCCGGGTCGTGCGGCGTCTGCATAGAGCTCGACCGCACCTCCCTCGGCTCCCTCAGCGCGATCGGCACCTTCCCCTCTGCCGCATCGTCGTCATCGGCGCTGGGACGACCGTCCCTGTGACGACCCACGCGGCACTGCTCATGCAAAAGCCTCTCCAACAGACCGTACTCCTCCATATCCGCCACCGCCGTCCCGCGGAACCTATCCACCAGCCGGTACACGTCTCGCGCACACACCGACAGCCGGCGACGCCCCTCACCTGAACGTGCGTCCTCGTACCTCGATGCTTCTCCGGTCTCCTTCAGGTACCGCTGTGCCAGACCATCCCCAATCCCTTCTCCCAGACCAGGGTGCTCACGGCTCACCGCTAACAGGAACACCCGGACCGTCTCGCAGAACAGACCCAACCGCGTCAACACCGCGATATTGCTCATGACATGCGTCGAGTCCAGGCGCTGCTTGCCTGTCCGCAGTCCCAGGGCCTCTATCATCCGGTCCGTCGTCTCACAGAAGGCCAATCGCCCGCCGTCGTGCTCCATCAACCGCACACGAAAGTTGTGCAGCGTCTTCTGGGCAAGGTGCGCCTCCTCCATCTCCAGCCGCAGCGCGTGGTGCCACAGCAGATTGAACTCCAACTCTTCCAACGCCTCCATGTCCGTCAGATCGAACATCTCCTTGAGCACCAGCACTCCCAGCACCGTCTGCACCGCGCGATTGGGCCTGCCCATGTCCGGGCTGTACAGCGGAGCGAACCGCTCCTCCTCTATCAGAACCAGAGCCTCGTTCCGGAATACCTCCGCCCAGCTCCTCCGCATCAGCTTCGCCTTCCTCGGCGTGATCAGAAACTCCGACTGCCACAGGCTCTCCTGCGGTTCCCGTGCTTGAAACATCGATCACCTACTCCTGAGCGTTCACTCCTCCACTTTCACCGCTCCTATTATCCCTCACTTCCAATACCCTCGCCCATGACTTTTTACGAGGGAATCATATATTGCCCACAAGCTCAGCCAAAGAGAAACAGGGGAACAGAACGATGGACGCCTTCGTGAAGAAGACTAGATACGAGAAATTGCAAACACAAGTGGAGACGAGTATGGACCAAAAGCCCGATACTGGGTTAATTCTAAAGGGGTTGGCAAACAGAATTTAACGCCCTATAGTGCGATTAACCGTCCTTAGGGGGTTGCCGTGTACCACGGTTTGACAATACCCGTTAAATGGCCTAAAATGAGACTTGAGGGTTCCGCACTCTCTCTTACCTCTAGTACTGCACTGCATCGGACGCGCCTTCCGTTGGGTAAGTGGATCTTTGCAACTCACCTCATGTGCGTATCGAAGAAGGGGATTAGCTCCGTCCAGCTAGGCGAAATGCTAGAGATACAACAGAGAAGCGCGTGGTACTTGGAGCATCGCATACGCAACGCGCTAAGGCAAAGCACAGACCCCATCCAGAACGTCGTAGAGGTCGATGAGACCTGGCTGCGTACCGTTAAGGGTAGAACCGTTATGGTAGTGGGTCTGGTCGAACGTGGTGGTGGTCAGCTTGTGCTCAAGGTCATAGACGACAGGTCACGCGAAACGCTGCATAAATTCGTTCTGAGCAATATCGACAGAGAGTACGCAACTGTCATGACTGACGACTGGCCCGGCTATTGGGGTCTGCCGAATCACCACACTATCACGCACTCGAAGAAGGAGTACGTCAAGGAAGGCCAGATTCACACGAACACGATAGAAGGGTTCTGGTCATTGATGAAGCGTTCGATACTAGGGACCTTCCATCATGTAAGCCTCAAGCACCTGCCACTCTACTTAAACGAGCTGGAATGGAGGTATAGCAATCGCCATCGGAATCTGGTGGAGCTGACGTTGGCTCGTCTACTCAGGGCAGAGCATGTCCAGTACAGGGAGCTGGTGGCGTAGGGGGTTGACAGCGGTTGTATAGGAGAGTGGTACAATAGATGCAGAGACGATAATGCCCTACGTGGGCTAATCCGTCGGCGGGCTGGCTGGCGTCTCTGGACAAAAGCTCTGAGAATCCACATTTGCCAGCCCGCTAAAACTATTGTACCACGAACGCAGCACAGGAGCTAACAAATGTCAGACCAGAACGAGATTGTCTATAGTGGAACTACGCTGGTTGAGACTTTTGCTAGTCGCTTAATGAATGTATTTTTCATGACCATGTTGCTGCTACGACCCGAAGACAGGCGTCGGGTTGGTGTTGCTCAGTTGCAACATTATATTGATAGTTTCGCATCAAATGACAAATTACCTGAGAATGTTCGCGAAGCCCTTATTTCTCAGCTAACACACTACAAGGATATATGGGAACAGAAGCTCATGCCTCTACTGGCTTTACCAGCAGACACTGAAGCGGAACGCGTTGAAGTACTAGAGCGGGAGGTAGGCTGGATCACCAGTGCAATAATGGATATGCAGATGCGGGATATACCGTAGGTTGACGGGGAAAGGCCAAGTTCATACTGCCCCAGATACATAATGGCCGTCATTTGCCTACGGACTCCCTATAGACAAATGTCTAGTGCCATTTAGACATTTGCTCCTTATATCCGGCCTGGAGGCTCAGTGCGATTTATGTTGGCGAGGGCTGCTTTTCGAGCGGCAAGCCTTGTCGTGGAATAACCCCGATTAGCATCAACCAACCACTTTGCCCCAAGTCATGGAGCCGCTTGGCATAGACCGCGAAACTCGCCCATGCGACCATGCCGTATATGGATGGTCGGCGGTTGACCGCCGGATGGTCGATGCATACCCTACTTTGACGGGCGCGGTTGTCCCATCTGACAATGCTACGTGCAGTGTTTAGTCGCCAAGCGGAGAGCCGCGCCTAGCACCTGTAGAGAAAATCGGCAGAATCAGGCCCATGCGTGAGTTCGCGACTCAAGCCAAATGCCATGAACCGCTGGGGATATTCGTCCCGTGATGATCGTTCACGGCGTCGCCCCTCTTCCTCATGTGGGAGAGTGTGCCTAGGCACACGTTATACTCAAGGTCATCGGTAGAGCAGCCCGTTCGGTCGCGTACCTCGGTAGCGCTGATCCCCTCGTCGACGTCCTCTAGCACGTCCGCCAAGACCTCAGCGATAAGAGCAACGCCTATTCTGACCTGCCGCCGTCTGGCGTGAATGTCCATTGACCTCTCCTGTACGTTCTTACCGATAGCCGATAGCAGAACAGGAACCCTGACACCAATCCTATGACATACTCCGGCAGTGTCCCACTTCCCATGGAGTTTTGGGACATTCGCGGCCTAACTTCCCTCCGGCCGAGGGTGGGAAGCCTATCTGGATGCGCCGTCGCGTCCCTCGGTAGCGTCACACTTTCCCCAGTTCTGGGACAGCCATCCTTCAGCTCAGGTCAGCCAGTGACTCAGTTCAGGATGTTCGTGTTTGAAGCGACTCATTGCTTTGCCCTGAATTTTATCATCAAGCTGGAACCCGCTTTGCTTATAAACCCACATTGAGCGCGAACAGACGCAATGAGCCCGGTCTTTGGAAACTGTGTCCCCCCATGCTAACGGTTCCCACGGCCTGCCCTTCCAGTTCGGCCACAAGCATCTCACGATGCCCGTGCAGGCTCTCCTCCAACCGATGCCTGATCTGCACGGCGCCAATCCCAGGTTCAAGAGCCGCGCTCAGTGCTCCGAGGTCACCTTCTCTCGCGGGCCGAATGCTGAGTTTCCCGCTCCTGGTCTTTCGTATCATCCGCAGGTTCCGCTGTTGCCGCGCGCAGTTTCCGCGCACGGTGTCATGTGTTCACGTTGACAATATTGATTCCCTCGTAAAAACCCGTTTTGAGGAAGTTCCAGCGATTCAGCACATCTGAGCGCTACCGTATGTTGGGTAGTTTACGGAATAGAGACTGTATATTGTACTCAGGCGTGGGCACGGTTGTTCTAATTCGGTCTGCACAGACTTTTTACGAGAGAATCAATATTTCGCACTTCGGTGACAACGTCGATGATGTGGTCCGGCGGCTGCAGGTCGACAGGATACTGCCGACCTCGCCGTATCCATGCCGCCTTCATGCCGAATCGCCTGGCCCCGTCTATGTCGGCCACGGGATTGTCCCCGACGAACATGATCTGCTCAGGACTCGTGAGCCCGGTTGCCTTCAGGGCGTCGCGAAATATCCTCGGGTCCGGTTTGGCGTAGCCGGCCTCTTCTGAAACGATGATGAAGGGGGCGAGCCAATCAAGACCCGCCGCCCGGCACATGTCGTGCTGGCTCGACGAGCCGTTCGTGACGATGCCCCAAGGCACCTGCCGCTCGTTGAGGCAGGCAAGGAATCCGTTGACCTCCACGTCCGGCTTCACGTGCCGTGCCATCGCGGAGCGGTACCACCTCGTCAGCGAACCCATATCGAGGTCCGTCTTGGGCCACTCGCCGAGCCACCGCGAAAGCATCGTCTGGCGGTCGGAATAGCCGTCACCGTCCCAACAGACCATCATCGCGACCGCATCGTCTCGTGTCACGGACGTAGTGTCACGGAGGAACTCTTCGTGGAAGCTCTTGGCAACTCTGATGAAGGTGGACTGTCTGTCAAGCAGGGTGTTGTCCAGATCGAACACCAAGCCACGGACGACGGTCGTGTCCACTGTCTGCCTCCACTTCGTCGGGCAGGGCATCTCCTGTATAACGTCGGGGCGGTCCGGTTGCCTCTTGTGAGATTGTCGGTCCGCCTGCCTAGCCTAGTCTATCCTGGTGCCTCTCAGTCTATTCCTACAGACTCCGCTTTCCTATCCGTCAGCTGCCGTTGCTACAACTCTGGGATTCTTTAGGGTGGCTGGGCGACTGCGTAAGGGTTGCCCGCAGGCGTCAGGTGCGGTCTTAGCGCGTATATGCTCACGTCACCGTTGACCTATCCGAAACTGAAAGGTCCAGTAGACCGAGCACGTCGGCGATGGCTGATATCTTGTGGCCATACCAGTCTTGACGGTCGCCGTCGACTGCGTCGTACTGGGCTCGCATTAATACAGCGGTCATACCGACATTCGACGCGCCGGTGAGCTCACTACTGCTCCCGTCCCCGACGTAGAGGCACTGTTCGGCTTGAACGCCGAGCCCTTGAGCAGCAAGCTCATAGATTCGGGGATCGGGCTTCAAGAGACCAACATCGTAGGAGAGCACCGCTGTATCCACCAACGCTGCAAAAGGGGTCTTGGCCCAGAGCCGAAAGACCTCGTCGCTGCAGTTGCTGATCACTCCGATCTTATAGTCGAACCGCTTCAGCGTCGACATCGTTTCGACTGCGCCGGGGCGGGGTGATAGGGTGTCCCGTACGTATTCGAACCTTGCCTCGGCAGCAGCCTGAACACGGTTTTCGTCCGGTTCAACTCCAAGCTCCCTACAGATGTCCCTCAGCGCTGCTTCTATCGAGGGGAAACCCCCGACCATGCGCTTGGCCGAGCTTGCCGCCCACAATCTGGAGAACCCGTCGAGCTCCACTCCAAGCAGATCGGCCAACTCGTAGATTTTCTGCTGGTAGACGAGCCGGTTGGTCTCGGGGTATATCAACTCGTCCACAAGGGTGCCCCACAGGTCGAAGATCACGGCACTGTATCTACTCATGGTCACTTCAGCTTGGATAGGAAAGCATAGCGTGCGATTGGCGGTATGATATGATCCGACATTTCCCATATTGGTAGTCTTCAGGCTCAGAGGCCAGCCTAAATGAGATGGTGGCATCATATTCAGTTCTGCAAGTCCAGTCAATCGCCGGTCTATCCGATAAGAGATGCGATTCTTGCCGTGAACCATGCATCTTGTCCGTCTTTATCGTCTTTGGGTCCCCCGCCAATGGGGTGAACCCGCATTGAAGACAAGGCGACTCCCTGGAGCACTCTCCCTCTTGGCAAGATCGTGATTGCATTCTCCCTCAGCTTGGTGCCGGCGATAACCGGCCGATACGATCCAACACTCCCTGAAGCAACCGTCGAGGAACCGGCACCTCGGACAACTGAAAGATCAATCGCCGGGAGTGCCGCACCAGACGGCCTCCCATCTTGATCAGCTTGACCTGCACGCTCCGCAGCGACCAGTGCTTGACCGTCTTGGGCAGACACAGCCGGCGAAGGAAGTTCCCAAGGTTGTACGCTAGGACGAACAGAGACAGACGCACCCGGTTGGCCACGAACCGATGGCACGACAGCCGAGTCCAGTTCAGGGCGTACTTGCCCTCCTTGATCCACTGCCCGGCTGTCCCGCGACCATTGTAGAAACGCACCACTCCTTCGGGGCCAGCCGTCATGTTCGTGACGATGAAGCCCACCCGAGGGAACAACTCTCCCCTATGCCACTCCACCTTGGCCACCACACGCCGAGCGCGGTCCCAACTCCCGGCACGATACCAGAAGTCGTCGTATAGGATCACAGGACGCTTCGGCGGCCTCCCCACAGGTCGTATCAGCAGTGGAGCGATCTCGTATTGCAGCACCTTGTTGCTCGGCAGCCGTATTGCGTAGAAGACTCGCCGCTCCTCCAGGTACTCATAGATGTCCGGCTTGGCGAATGCGGCGTCGGCCCGAAAGTACCGGCGCACTCCTGTCGCCCCGTACCGGGACAGGATTGGATCCAATACATCACGCCACCTGTGCGCGCTATGTACGTTCCCCGCGCGCAGCTTAGCGCCCTCGCAGTCACCGAACTGGTTGAACACGAACAAAGGGTGATAGCACGTGCTCCCAAAGTGACCGTTGTACGATGCTCCCTCCTGTTCTCCATGTACCGGGCTCTCCGAACTGTCCATGTCCAAGATCACCCGCCGTTGCGGCGTGCGGGACATAGCTCCGTCCACCCACTCAGCGTTCAGCCGGACCAACCCTTCCACGTTGCCGTCTTGGGTAAGCACCTCGGTCTCGAACCGGCTCATGGTGTTGGTGCTTGCCGCTGGTCTGTCTATGCCTCGGTCTCCAACGACTACCCGCATCGTCGGATCGTCGGCCAACCGTTCAGCATCGTTGGTATCCTCGTAGCCTGCCAGACGACTGTACACCGACTGCCTGAGAAGGCCCACCAATCGGTGCTGCACGTTACGACCGCCCCGGCTCTCCTGCAGACACTCATTCGCCGTCTCCGTCAGTCCCAGCGCATCATCCAGCTCGCGACAGGCCAACAGTCCGGCGTCCGAGGTGATGGTAGCGCCGCGAAACTCCAACCGTATACGGCGGTCGAAACGGAGCGTGGCGCGGGAGTTGGTGCTTTCACCCATCGGGTGCCTCCAGAGTGGATACGTAATCAAGAACTACAGCTGTCGATCATGACCAGTCTAGCACTCAGTATAACCACTATGCTCCGTTATTCGGCTACAGCGGTAGCTTATGTTACTGATTACCGCACGCCCTACAGAGTTGATATGGGAAATGTGGGTTGTCATGGGCAACGAAAAGTCCAGGCAATCATCCGGCGTTAGGCGATAGTAGCGATGACCAGTACCGGTAGACGAGGAAACCCAATCCTCGACGGTGCACAGACAGCGGTCGCGGCGACCCGTGTTGCCGTGAGGCCCGCGACCCGGTCCGCCTTCCGTCGCGGACTAGCACAGCCGTCCCCTCCCCCCCCCCCCCCGATTTTCCCTCTGCCCTAGCACCCGAGCCACATCCGGCTCATACCGGAAGGCCCGACCCTCTCCCATCGCCGCTCTCTCTGAGCGCGCGCCCGAAGCAACCGGGGCTCCCGAAGGACTCCTTCCCGCGGGCTTCGCACGGCCCGCACTCACCCGAAACGGCCTTCAACCATGCAACGCCCTACGCCGGTGCCCGCCGCTCCTCTATCGGCTGACGCCTGCGGACCGGACGGGCTGCGTCCCATTCCCCCGCACCAGCACAAGGTGGAACCATGATGACTCGCACCGATAGACGACGATTCCCCATCCTGCTCGCCGCTATCGCGGCCCTGCTCGTGTTCATTGCCGTGGACGCCGCATCCAGTCCCGTGCAGGCCCAGACGCTGTCCACGGATGCGTCGCTGAAATCGCTCAGCCTCGGCGACGACATCGAGCTGAGTGCCCAATTCTCCGCCGTGACCACCTCCTACACCGCAAGCGTGGAGAGCAGCGTTTCTTCCACCACGGTGACGGCGGAAACGACGGATGAGAACGCGACCGCGGTGATCATGATCAACGGCGTAGAAGGTGCGGACGGGGCGGTGGACCTGGTTGGGGGCTACAACGTCATCACCGTGGAGGTTACTGCGCAGGACGGAACGACGATGCAAACCTATACCGTCACCGTTCTTCGGGCAGCGCCCGAGGACACATCCACGTTCACGGACGACACCATAACCTCCCTGCTGTCCCGGCTGGTCGTCAAGGCTGTCGACGGCGCCTCGAATCAGATTGCGGGGTATAACGCGTCCAATTCCCAGGGAAGCCTGAAACCCGCGGGATTCAACTACCCGGCCGGGTTCGGCCGCTGGTACACGGTTGAGGCGCTTGCAGTCGAACAGGGGCAATCCGCGAACAGCACTCCGACTTCGGTTGCCATATCGGTGCGCGGCACCGTGACTTCCGTTGAGAGTTCAGGCGATGATCCGGCGCACGTTCTGCCAGAGGGCACCGACATCAAGCTCCATCTCGATACAGACGAATTCACTAGGACCTATTCCCTGAAGTCGGCTACGAGAACAGTTGCTAAATGTTTCGACGTGTCGATGTCCAGCGATTATGTCCGCCTAAGCCCGAATCCACCGAAGGGATGCGGGATGGCCGGTCAGATTAGGGATGAGAGGCGAGGGGTCAGGGCTGTTGGGTGTTGATGCCGATGGATTTGTCCAAGTGCGGGGTTTGACGGCCACTGAGGGGGATGTTGGCGGGCCGAGGTGGCGGCGAAGGGCGAGGAGAGCAGGGCAAAGAGCAGCGAGAGACACAGAAGGCCGATCCGGCGGGCATACGCCAGACGGTTGGGTGGTCTGCTGGAAGGGTCAGAGACCCATAGCGTCGTCAGGAGGGGAGTGGCAGGGCACGCAATCGGGCCAGGGCGCTGTTGAACTGGTTTTCCCAGGGCCAGCCTTGGGGCAGATGCAAGGTGAGGCGGCGGGCCTTGCGGGTAATGCGTCCGGCCAGGGAGAAGAAGCGCCGGCGCAGGGTCTTGGTGGTTGCCATCGTCTCTCCCAGAGCGATGCCCGCGGTCCAGCGAGAGAGGTTGTGAGCCATCGCCTGTATCGCCAGCCAGGCCCCGTTGGCGGCGAAGCGGCCCGAGGGGAGATGGTTGAGGCCGACACCATACTTCAGGTCCCGGATGGCGTTCTCGATCTCGGCGTGGCGGCGATGGTCGGCCTCCAGTTCCAGGATGTCTCCCTGCCGGTCGGTGATGCAGGCGTGATAGCTGTATTTGGCGAACAGGGCCAGTTGAGAACCGGGGGTGGCGTACCCGAACGTACAGTTCCACCTTGTACATCCTTCACACCTTCCATCGAGTTGCCTCCAACTCTATAGAAGGCGGCGGGTGGTACGGTTTTGCAGCGCCACTCCCGGACGCTCACCCCCGCCTCGCCGGTACATTATTACTCCGCCCTTTACACTCGATGCCCACCCCGATCAGGTAGGCGGACTGGGCCATCGTGTTGTGGATGGCGTGGGAGATCTCGATGCGCTCTCGCTGAAGCGCCCTCTCCCTCTCCACCGCCTCCATCCTCCTGATCCGCTCCACCCTGGAGATCAGGTTGACGACGACCACCACCGTGTACATCCCGGCAACCCGTATGAGCAGTATCTCCTCGTCATTGGCTGAGAAGTCCAGCCCGGGCTCGACCGCGAGGCAGAGCGCCACGTAGACGGCCGCCGCCATCGTGACCCAGACGAGGGTGAGCCTGACCGATCCGAATACCACCGCGAACATGGCGAGGGACGGGTAGTAACCCACGAAGAAGGGGGACTCGAACCCCCGGTGCGCCGCAACGCCGCCGCTGAGCATCGCCAGGTCCAGGGCGCTCAGCGCGAGCATCCACCGCCAGGACACGGTCCTCTCCGTGGCCAGCCGGTAGTGCAGGTATCCGTTGGTGGCGAGCAGCAGTGTTGCAAGGGCGACGTTCGGCGCATACACTACCTCGTCGACGTTGAGCGGGTACAGCCAGGCGAACGCGGCAATAGACAGGACGAACCAGCGTCCCCAGACATAGACCCTTGCCACACGACGCAGCTCGCCCGGCTCCGGCAGGTCGAAGCTCCGCAGGAAGGCTGGAAGCGCGCTGGCCGCTGTGCTCACTGGATTCAGGGCTCGTCTCCGTCAGGTTGGATTACGGCAGATTGCGGCTGGAATGCGGTATGTCCCTCTACCAGGCGCGGTGGCCTCGGTCTCCAAAGGAGAGGGCCAAGGTAGTCAAACCGGCCAGGTGGGAATACCCGTCCAGCACTCATTCTTATCCTAGAATTTAGTCCAATGAGCTGAAGGCATCAAGGGCGTATGAACCACACTCCTTATAGGCATTTGTCTATACCTTGGTTGGTGATGAGGGACGGCCTGCGGTTCATGCCGGAGGGGTCCGGGAAGTTCGAGGTGGTCGTCTGGGCACGCAGGGACGGTGAGGAGGCGGTGGTGTCTGGGCGGTGCGGAACGGTCTGCTGGATGACTATTGACACGGAGCATCCTCCCTACATCTTCGCCGAGCCCCGCGTCGGCTACCGGATGGCGAAGGGGGAGGGGGAGGGGCCGTAGCAGAAGGAGGTGTGACGGTCAGTACGATAGCCGCCGGTACTTCCATTACCGTGCCAACCACCAATAGGCCAAGCCACGCCTACTAACGCTCGAACGCCTGTCCAAGTCGGAATACAGGATGTCGCCTAGCAAGGCAGACATTCGCAGCAACCAATAACCCGTTCTGGGATATTCCAGAACAGGTTTTATCATGTCTCTCAAGTACCCGATTGGTCGAGGCGGTTTTGAAGTCGATCTTTACGGACGAATACGAGGTTTTCCTACAGCGGCTGGTCGCGGCCCGTAGAGAAGCCGGGTTGACGCAGCAGGACCTAGCCACGCGGATCAACAGGCCCCAATCCTTCGTCTCCAAGTACGAACGTGGGGAGCGGCGATTGGACGTCCTAGAGTTCGTCATGATTTGTCATGCCGTGAGCGTAGACCCGTGCAGCATCATCCGCGAAGTCGAAAGCCGTCTGCTTGGACAGTCGCATCTTGGAGAGCTGCCCAACCCCTAGACTCTGCGAAGGTTCTCAGGTCGGTGGCCTTCCATCTCTTGAGGCCAATACCGCAGATAGTGAGAAGCCAGTGACATTTATTCTTGGCCCAAGCCAGTCAGCGTATAGCTTTCTTAAGGAAGTGCCGAGGCGGTTCGAACTCCGGAACGGAGTTATAGTCGTTGCCTGGGCACGCCGTTCTGGTGTGGGTCTCCTCTATTCGGCGCTAGGCGAGAACTTGCGCAACGTCGATATCGTGGTAGGGATGGCCAACCGCGGTACTTCTGCCGAAGCACTCGCGCTCCTTCGATCCATAACGCGGAGAGTCTTTGTCTACCACAAGCACCATCTCCAAACATTCCATCCGAAGGTCTACCTCTTCGACGATGGGCAAAGCCCGCCTTCAGATGCAGCCCTTTTGGTAGGTTCGTCGAACCTTACCGGCGGCGGTCTCTACCAGAACATTGAAGGGAACCTAGCGTTAGAACTACGACCGTCTGACCAAGAAGGGGATAGAGCGATCTACAACTCGGTTGTCCAAGAGGTCGCTGGTTTACAGGTATCGCCTTTCTGTGAGCAACTCATGGATGACGAGCGAATCAGACAGCTCCTGAAAGACCGCTATATATCAACTGAGGTAACGCTGGCACGGAAGCGTCGCAGAGACAACAGCGAAGTAGCTCGACGAGGTGAACACCGACAGCGCCCCGAAGCCCCTCCTCCTCCCCTTCCGCCGTTTGCGCTACCGCCGTTGCTTGTGACCTTCGGAGGGATAGACGAAGAAAGCGCTGGTGTCGAGCCAGTGCTAACCGACGGCCAAGCAGTCGATGTCTTTGACCCAACGGAACAATTCTACGTTCGTACTCTGACTGGAAACGATGTGAACAAGCTACAGGGCATAACACCGGGTACCGCCGAATGGGATATAGGCGTGACCGCCCGAAATGCCCGGCCAGCATTCTGGGGTTGGCCGAATCGGTACGCGAATATTGTCCGAACGCTCCCGAGGCTCGAATGGCAGGTGACAGGCTCTCTTCGGTCTTCCTTGACTGGAAATGAGGGAGTCGATGTGGAAATCTCCCTTTGGTTTCGCGAGGAACGACCTGGACACGCCGCAGAGCATCGGTTGAGAATCGGCCCCAGGGCGACGCTGGTCAACGCTACACCCAATAGCTTTGACACGACGTCCTTGGTCGTGCTTGAGCGATTGCCCGTAAGCAGAACCCACACCTTCTTCGTTCAGCTACTCACCGAACGGGACGCGGGATACGATGATTACTTGCCATACTTGACTCAGGATAGACCGCGCCACCGCTATGGATACGGGCCGTGATTCATGATACATTTGACTGGATCGATGAGAGGCTGGAACTTATGGCCGCTGCATTATCAGGAGACGTTCTTCGCGGATAGAGTTCCTGCTGTGGACATCGTAACGGCTATAGGCGTTCAGCTCGTACATTTCTCGGAATTGTAGCCCCACGTGGCTTCCGGTCGCGGCTAGTAAAGCTGGAGTATCGATCAGGAAATTGACTCCCCCTAGCGACGTACGGTTCGGACCGACGATAAAAGCCAGCCAACCCCCCTTCCTCAAGTACCTTTCTGCCATAGCCATCACTCGCGTCATTCCAGCGAAGTAGCGGTAGACGACTGCTGGGGTGTTTTGACGCCGAAAGCCGTCACGCTCCGGGTCGTAGGCTCCCAGCAACGCTTTGCACAACGTCCACACCTCTTCAGACACGTTGGCCCTGTTGTCACTAATGGATTCCTCAAGGGCAAGGCGCTCACGAGTCGAAATCTCTCGGCTGCCAACGAGTGCGCCATCAAGTTGGCGAATCTCCTGAACCGTGGCCAAGCCAAAAAGGGCGATGCTCAGCCGTTGAGTGTCGATGTACGGAAGGGCCGTAGTATACGGCGGGCTGCTGAGGATGCAACTGACTCCCTCTTCAAGGAATCTTTGCGCGGTTCCGTCTAATGAGTTGATTTCACCACTGTCGCCTAGGAATGCTGATTGCCAACCCTGGTAGGGTGAGATATGCCTTTGCGCAGCCAGTACGGCATCGACACGAGAATGTAGTGCGGTGATGAATGCTTTTATGGCGGGGTAGTTCTGAGCCGGGTTCCTCCGCCGACGGATGCGCAGGTCGCCAGGGTCCTGCCAAGACACGTTCCGTACAATATCGCTGAGAACGACGCGGAACACTTCACGAAGACAATGTGGAGCTATTTCGTCGATTGAGTCGAGAATGGTTAGCAATTGTGCTAGCACAGGAAGCGGGAACCAACGCACAAGATACTCCGGGCATGGGAACCGGTCTAGCCAATGCCTGCCGAGGCTCTCCGAGATTGCATCCTCATCGGGAATGCCTTCCGCCATCCAAGCCGCCCGCGCCTGAATTCGCTCAGCTACCAAGCGGGCGGAATGCTCCAGGGAACCTGGACTAGCTCCTATAGCCGACAGCTTAGCGTTTGCGATGGCGACCGCCAGAGGATTGAGATCCACGCCAACGGCATTGAAGCCCTGATGCCGGGCCTCCAATAGCACTGTGCCACTGCCGCAAAAGGGGTCCCAAACCCGGTCACCGACATTCAATCCCAGAATGTTTGTAACCGTTCTAACCATTTGAGGGTTGAACTTGCCCCGGTATTCGTGCAGTCCGTGAGCGGAGTATCGTGTGTGCTGGCGGCGCAGCTGACTTGGGTCCCCGTGCTTGGTGGAACTGGCCTCAAGTCGAGCCTGCTGCGGAACCACCGCCGGCTTACCCGCTACGATTGCATGTCGAAAATAGGTCAGCCGATCCAAAGCCTTAGGGGCGACGCCGTTTGCCGTTTCGACGTACAGTGAGCCATTGACACGCTCCGGCTCAGCCCCAAGAACTCGCCCAACTTCTAACTCTGCAAGGCGAAGTTCATAAGGCAAGTATCGGTAATCGTGAAACTTGAGCTCGACTCTGTTCATGATTCTTCCCGCCGGAATACCAAGACATTCTCGGCATTAATGGTGCCATGCGCCGGGTTGAATGCCTTCCTTGTTGTGGGGATTCGCCGGGTGGCCGATGCTAGGTGCTGGAATCCGTGCTCGCCCGCGGCAGAACGTAAGAGCTCGGCATTGTCGATAACTTTCCCCTGTATGACCGACCGCCCAATGATCATGCATATCACCGCATGGGGTAGCGTGACCTGCCGGAAGAGTCCAAAGCAGTGGGCCATCTGCCTGCGGAAGTCGGCTGGAGTTTCCGGGTTTCGCCTGAAATAGTTTGGTCGTGCTCCAATCTCGGCGTTGCGAACCGCTATCGGGTCCTCTCCCAGCCAGTACATGCGGTACTTGTGGTAGAGCCAGTATTCGTAAGCGTTCGGATATGGTGGGGACGTAACGACAAGTCCAAATTGATGAGGCAGTTCATGAGGTTCAACGGTAAGCACATCCTTGACAAGCACTCCGCTCGGTGCCCAGTGACGGGAGATATCGGAATGCTCCACCTTGAAGACTTCGTCGAGAGTTCTTGCTGACTCCACAAAAAGTTGGTAGACATCGGCCTCGTCAACGGAACGGTCAACCGCAGCGTAGCGGGTATCGCTGTCTTGACGAGAAACCCTAACAATGATTCGTGACAGTGCAACCCGTAAGGCATCGTGAACCCTGGGGTCGGAGACATCGCGAAGCGCCCCGGTTAGCTTTGCCAGGGCTAGAGTAGCCCCGTGGCTGAACCAATGCGCCAAGCGAGGAATGTCTGGGAACGTGTCATCTGTCGAAGCCTTTGCTACCACTGCAAGCTGAGAGGCGGTGGGGCCGATTTCCTGGTGAGGAGGGTTGGTCTTGACATTGGAGATAAGGGCAGCGATTGGGTTGAGATCGATCCCGAACGACGCGATACCCTTCGCCTGAGACTCCACAAGTGTTGTGCCACACCCACAGAAGGGATCAAGCACCGGCCCATTGGCGACAGGTTGGAATAGTTGGATTAGGTTGCGAGGGATTTGGGGGACGAATCTCGCGGGGTATGGGTGAATGCTGTGCAGGCCAAAATTCGTCTTCGCCTGCTCGAACGTCCAGTCTATGCTATGAAACTGGTCTAGTGCAGTGCGTAGGTCTTCCGAGAGAGAGGTGCCTAATGTCATGGGCTCCTATCCTGGTTCGTTGGCGGCCTGGGTTGGCCATCAAACACGCCCTCGTCAAGATGGTCCCGGATTAGGCGAGCTATCAGCGTGCTTTTCTTGAAGCCCCTTTCCTGGCAGTAGGCATCAAAGCGGTCGAACTCCTTAGAATCCAGCAGAACGCTGATTTTGACACGTTTGCGGTTCATGAAGGCTCCTGAGACCACTTATAGCGCACTTATACTCAGAAGTCAAGACTAGTACGCACACGTGCTCACCTGTGCGCAATAGCTCTGCCCGACAGGAAGAGTCAGTGCCATGACGGAAGCAATCGCTGGCGGCGCCTCGCCCGCAGGCCTGCAGCCGTGTGACCCCCTTTTGTTTCAGAAAGGACGGACGAGGACACGAAAGCTCACGTGTTCATCTGCATAGCAGCGCGAGCGATCCCCAAAGCCCGCTCGCGGTTTGTGTCCTCATACTTCAACTGTCGAACCGCTTCTGTGTACACGACCGGCGGCAAGTCAGTTGTTCCTCCTCTTTCATTGGCCCATTCGCGACACTTTCTGATGAACCCTGGGACAGGACATCCAAGCAAGTACTCATCAAGTTCGAACCATGCTTCTGCTTGCTTATTCGTCGGCCATGAGTTACTCCGGAACGGACTGTCCCTATGGAATAAGATCGAAAGCTCCAGAATTATCGGGTCGATGCAGGTTGGTGCTGGGCCCACATTGCCGAAGTCTATGACAACTGCCTCCCCTGACGCATTGCAGAGAACGTTGAATCCATGTAAGTCGCCGTGCTGACAACTTGTCATCATCTCCCGCTCGATTTCCTCAAAACCTTCTGTCGAACTAAGAGCATCGCGATGTGGTTGAAATTCTGAGTCTCCGATACGCTGTGCCCTAAGGTCACGTATGCGAAGGACTTTCTTCTCACTAAGCTCAGCCCACTGACCGAAAATATCACGCAGGACCTCTACAATAGCTATTGCCTCGTCTTCATTTCCCTCCAGAACATCAAACAAACTTTCCGTGTATTCATCGGCCAGCTGGTAGAAGAGGGTCTCTCGTTTGCCAATACCGGCTTCGATTTCGGGCCCTAGCGCGGGATAACCTCCCATCTTGAGAAGCGGATTAACGTAACGACGATAATTCTCGCGTTCTTGGTTCATTTTCGGCCACAAATCAATCTTCGCGAAGTAAGAGCCGAACGTGCGCCCTTGATCGTCCTTGACAGTTGCTCTCAATGTCTGAGCACCAGAAAGCCCACCTAGAGTACTAGCCTCAATGCTCGTTCCTCCGAGAGACCTTGCACGCAATTGCAATGCACGCCTTTCAAACGAATCGAGGCTGGATGTGCTGGAAGAAAGGTCGATCCTGATAGCCTCCAACTTTGCCAGTTCGGTGTTGAAGGATTCGAGGCGGTTCACGCAGTCTAAGAAATTGTCTTTACTCAGCAGTCGAGTCATACCATAACTTTCGCCAGTTCCAAGAACGTCATGTGCCCCGCCAGCCGAAAGCTGCTCTAGAACGCTTTGACTCGTGCCAAAACCAGTGAAAAACAAGCAAGGCGTGCCAGGACAGACGCTCCGCGCCTCGTAATACACTGCGAGGCCGTGTGCCTCGTCAGTGTCAACACCTCCATCTTGGGGGGGCAGCCGCAAATCGCAGACGATGAAGTCGAACTCACTGCTCTGGAGTGCTTCAATCCCACTTGTCCGACTCCCTGCGATGATTGTATCGATTCTAGGCTTCAAACGACCTAAGCGCTCATCAAGCCTGGTGGCGACGTGCTGTTCATCCTCAACGATTAGGACTCTCATTCCCCTATACCGCCGCGAGGCCACCGTATTTCACATGAGACCCCGGCCCCGGACCGCGGGGTAAGCCGGATCGACCCCTGCGTCGATTCAATTGCTCGTTGTGCTATAGGCAACCCCATCCCGAGATGGCCTTGACTCTTCGACTTCGTACTAGTGCCGGGCTCCGTGAGACGATCCGATCCTGGCGGGAGTCCGCATCCTTCATCGAGGACCACTATCCAACTGTCGGTATCAGTTACTCCCCAATTGAGGATGACGTCACTCCGGTCATCCTCCCGCACCTCCAAGACAGCTTCGATTGCATTCCGAAGGGCGTTGGCTACTGCCATCTCTACCAATGTGGGATCACCCGTCGTGATGACAGGGTCTCGGCGAGCGAGTGACAACTTGATGACTGTTGGTCGGCGGACTTCTTCAGCGTTATCGTCTAGTCCGGCGTTCTCATCTGTTTCCCCTTGCAAATTATCAAGGGTGGCTCGGCCTTGAGTAGCCTCATCTGCCGCGACTCGCACTACCAGATCGGTCAAATCGAATTCCTGTATAGCCGGTGCCGCGGAAGCCTTCCGCAGCCTCTCTATAGCATCAAGGAACGATTTGACTCGACCTACCGAGGCCTTGGTTCTACTCCATGTGTAACGATCTATTTCGGCGTCAGCGGCTTCATCGAGGAGACCAACGAGAGGACGCAACTCATGTAGGAACAACGCAGATGTCTCTTCTATCGCTTGGGCACGAAGCTCTTCATAGAGACGTGTGTCTAGAGGTGTCTCCCGTACTTCCTCGACGGCAAGGTTCTTGGCGATTGAACTGCCTTTTTCTGATCGCCTCAGGGCTTGTTCAAGTGCCCGTCGGACCCAGGAATTGGGTTCGGCCTCCCTGATCTTCGACAATCGGGCTCGATGCGCTTTGGTCGCATTTTGCGCAAGGAAGCGAGCGGCCCGAAGGCGCTCACTGGAAGTCGAAGCTAGTATACGTTCGAAGGCAGCTAGTGCCTGCTCGTTATCCACGCCCACCGCCGAGAACACCCCGATAGAACATCGCGCGCCGCTCGAATGCCTCGACTCCGCCTTCCATCACCGATGTGATTGCCCTTACAGTCGCAGGAGCATCCAGTTGACCGGCGTGCTCGACGAAGCCACGTCGTCCGTCAGAGCTAAGGCGAACAACGAGATCGGCCTCGCCGAGTACGGGAATATTCGCATTGTGTGAAGCCAGTATGAATTGGTCGCCCTCCTTCCTTTCGCGTAGCCGCTCTACCAACGTCTCAGTGATGAACGCATTGTCAAGGTGGTCCTCGGGCTGATCGATGATAAGAAGTTCCCCGTGGCCACTGAGGAGGACAGGTAGGACAACCGTGCACCGCTGCCCAATGGAAAGGTTGTCAGACTCCTTGTAATCGACTCCGTCCAAGAGAGACAACTCCACAGCGTCATCAACCGCCGCAGCGATAAGATCAGTGAGGCTCTGTGACCGCAGGTAGGCAATCACATTCATCGCGCGCTCAGTAGTAATCTCTACTACCGCCTCTGTGATCATCTGGACACCGTTCGATTCCACCGCCTCGACCAATTCGAGTGGAGACATGTGGGCTGCGAGCAGGGGTGCCAAAGTGTTGTAGTGCAGTCCGCTTCCGCGTAGAGCCGCTGCGATGATACTCGCATAGCCGTTGGTCATTCCCGATTCGATGACGTCGGTTTTGATCTCGGGCCCAAGCTCGTCTTTGAGCCTATTCGCGATCTGGACGCGCGATTCGAATCGCTCCGCTTGCACCTTCTCGAGCTCCTCGAAGACTTTACGACGCAAACTCTGGAGTTCCGCAACCTTGATAGCTCGATCCTTGGCGAGGTCTTCTAGCGCCCCCAGTTGGGCTTCGCGTTCTGTGAGGATCTCTACTTTTCGGGTTATTGCTCCCGCACCAGCCTGTAACTCATCCAATGCTCGTCGTGATGCTCGAGCTCTCTCGTCAGCCATCAGTCGATCCGCACCGTTTTGCTCACTCAACTTCTGGACCTCGGTCTCGGCACTTTCGACGATTTCTATAGTGTTTCTCAGAGCCTGCGCAGCTTCTGCGCTTCTTCTCCTAACTCCTGCTAGCAGGTCGTTGGCCCCGGTGCTGTCAGGCCACTCCTCGATTCCCCGCAGTCCATCCGCAATCCTGAGAAGTTCCCAACGAAAGCTGTTCAAGGTGGCTGTGGTCCGTTCATAGACGGCGCTTCGGACCGCGAGCACGGCCGCATAGGTTTGGAGTTCTGCCAGCTCTTCACGTTCTTTGGCCGTTGCCTCAATCGACTTGAACAAGTCCTGTTGTTCTGCAACTGCAACAAGTCTCTCGCTGCGGACCGTCTGCATCCCCAGCATCTGTTCGTTTATGGACCGGAGTTCGTCTCGGACTCCGCCAATCTCTGCTGTAAGTGAACGTAGCGTAGACGTGAGATGGCCACGTCGCTGATCAGCTTCCCCTCGATTGGGCCGGAAACGGTCAATGAGGTGAAGGCGCCCGCTCGTCTGGGCACCGACTGCTTCGATCTCACTCTGTGCAAGGACCGTGACAGGTGGAATCAGGCGTGTGGAGCGAGGCGCTTCATCGCGTCGGCCCCTAGTCACGACGAAGCGATCTTGTCCATCACGAAGCACTACGGTGACCTGTCCTCCTTGAAGAACGCTGAGCGCCTGCTGCTTTCCTCGTCGCGCCGCGTCCTCGGTGAAGGCTGTTGCCCCGAGGGCGAACCTGATGAGTTCAATGAGTGAGGTCTTCCCGGTTCCACGGGCACCGATCAGGACGTTGAGGCCTGCTGCGAACTGGACATCAAGACCATCCAGGAATCCATCCTCAATCTGGACTTGCTCTATCAGCACTTTGACACTCCGGCTTTGTTTTTGGAGTATATGAGCGGTTGGATACCCGAAACCCGGCGCATCCATCTGTTCTTTCACGAAGAGTGCTATTGATGTGCGCCATGCCCGGCGTTCGCTCTAATGGCGTCCACTGTTCGATTCTGAAGTCCGAGGCACATCCCCACCATCAGTCTTCACCCAATCGTCCACCTCCGAAAGCCTAAAGCGAAGCAACCGCCCAACCCTGTGAGCGGGGAAGCCTTTGGCGTCTACCCAGCGGTAGATGGAGTCCCGAGCTACCTGTAGATGAGCGGCGACTTCGGCGACACCGACCCAGCCTTCTTCGGTGGCCATTCCCCTAAACCTTCTCTAAGAGACTCTACGAAACACCCCAACAATAAACTTAAAGCGGAACCAACGTCAAATCCGACTAGCCATGGTGGCGATCATCTGAGAAGTCTTGAACCCGTGGGGCGCCCCGCAGTCCCGTTCTTCGATTCACCCAACATGGGAGGTCTGTGGCCTCCTCAGGCTGCTGACTCTATGCAATCTTGGTCGCATCCAGATCGACTGCCCACGAGAACCTTACTTTTTTGTGTCGATTGGAAGACAGAGAACTCTGTCTCGAACCAGACCAAGATCGGGAAGTCGATGAGGTCGAGGCCCGTCTGCACCAGCCTGGGGTGGCAGATCATCACGTCGATGCCCTGCTTGACCTTATCGGCGACCCACGCCTCCCGCCGTTCGGGGGCGTGTGGCGGCTGCGCTCCGTCAGCGCCGCCGTCAGCCTGCGAGCCGCCATCGACCGCATGGACCGCAGGGGCGCTCTGCCCACCGAGCGGCCCCTGGCGCGCGGGACCTCCCTTCCCCCCGACATCGACGAGCACTCTCCGGGTGGGGATGTCCCCGACTATCTGCTGCCCGCCCTGCTGAGGCCCGCCGAGAAGCGCGCCCTGGACCTGCTCTACGACTGGCCCTGGCTCGCCTGCACCGACCTTGCCGGGCTGTTGGGGGTCTCCCGCCCGCGAGTGTCCCAGCTCACCGCCGCCCTGGAGGGATTCGGGCTGGTCGTCCGCGCCCCCGTCTCGGGACGCAGGCTGGCCCTGACCGACCTGGGGCTGGCGATGCTGGCCCGCAGGGACCGCGTGGCCGTGGGCGGGGCAAGGAAGCGGTGGAGCGTCACGCCCACGGACGCCGGTGACTGGCGCAACGTCTCCGGCAGGCGCAGCCGCCAGCTTCTCCGCGACATCGAGCACACGGCCGCCGTCCACCACTTCATTGCGGCCCTGGCGACCCAGGCCCGCAACCTGGACTGGGAGATCGACCAGCTCGACCCGCCCATCAGGGCGTCCCGCTACTTCCGGCACTTCGGCGGCAGGCGCTCGGTGCAGCCCGACGCCTTCGGCGTCCTGCGGCAGGGCGACGCCGCCTGGCCCTTCTTCCTGGAGTGGGAGCGCCGTGCCGTGCGACCCGTCACGATGGCGGAGCGGCTGGCCCCCTACCTGCGTTACTACTCCTCTCACCGGCCCACCGACGACCACGGCGCACGGCCCACCGTCCTCGTGGTCTTCCACGAAGACCTGGCCGCCACCCACTTCCTGCGAGTCGCCCTTGAGGAGATGGTGCGGACGAGGACTCCCCTTCCCCTGCTGGTCTCCCACCGGGGCCTGCTGGAGCGTGAGGGGCCGCTGGGACGGGCATGGCTCGCCCCTGGCGAAGGCTTTGAGCCGGTGCGCCCCTTCAACGACAACCAGACCGGAGAACAAAAGCCATGAGGCTCTACTACATCGACGAGTCCGAGGGTCCCCGCTACTACGTCCGAACCGCCCTGGGCGTGGACGCCGAGCGATGGAATGACCTGCACGCCCGCGTCCGCGACTGGCGGCTCGAGCTCCGGGACCGCTACGCCGTCCCGACCGACCGGGAGCTTCACGCCTGCGACCTGCTGGCAGGACGGGGGAAGCTGGCCCGCATCGACGGCGCGGACCGCAGGCTCTCCCCCAGGCACGGGGCCGAAATCTTCACCGCAGGGCTGCGCGTCGTCGAGGACGCCGCCCGCACCATCGGCGGCGTGGAGATCGTCAACGTCTGCCTCCGCAAGCCCGACGTGAGGGGCTACGAGCGGGCGAGCCCTCGACCGGCTTCTCAACCGCGTCAACTCCTCCGTCGCGGCTGTGGGCCGCCACGCCTTCCTCATCTTCGACGAGGGCAAGGAGGAGATGACGAGCCGCAACCCCGTGCCCAGCAGGTACGAGGCGTGGGAGGATGGCGAGCGCACCAAGGACATCCCGATAGAGAGGGTCATCGGAGGCCCCGCCTTCCGAAGCTCCCACTCCGACCACCTGCTACAGATGGCCGACCTCATCGCTCACGCCCTCCTCAAGCAGGAGGAGGAGCCGTCGCCCAGGGTGGCGCGCCTGGACATCGACCGGGCCAGTGGGGGGAGCTCCTCGGAGACACCGTGATCGCCACCGCCATCCTCGACCGGCTGCTGCACCACAGCCACGTGCTCAACATCCGAGGCGAAAGCTACAGGCTCAAGGACAAACGACAGGCAGGTCTGTTGACCTCACACCAGTTGTTCAATCCATCGTCGGAGGAAACCCAAAACACCAAATCACAGCCAGGGGTGGGTCAATACTAATCCGGCGATAGTGGGTCAAATCTAAGCCGGCATTGACAGCGGAAGGTATCGCACTGCTCGAAGAGCGTCGAGGGCGCCGATGCGTTCTCGGCCTTCACCAGAGCGTAATCAGGACCCTGGGCCGGAATGGTGGCGACCGGTCTGTGGTGGACCGGCTCTGCGATGTGTTCAGCGGCGCTCCCCTCCACTCTCCTTCACTCTGAACCTCTCCACAGACTCCCCTCCGCTAATCAATTACGAGTACGGCCTTGACGCTCCCTGGGCCGTCCTGACGACGATGACTTCACGGCCGCCGTCCGTGGGGACCCGCTCGACCGTCGGAAACGCTGGAGGGTCGATCTGCCGAAGCTCGGCGCCCAACTCCTCGATAGTGCGCTCACTGACCTGCTGCCCAACCACGACCCCATCAGGGGGCACACCGAACAGCACCTGTCCGCCACCCTGGTTCAGGAAGGCGCATACCGTCATGGCTGCCTCCCGGCGCGTCCCGGTAGTCTCCTTGAACTCCAGCGTCTCGGACTCGCCGGAGGCGGCTAGGGTTGCGATGGGGTCAGACGTCATATGCTATCCACTTATCCGTTAATTCCATGGGCATACTCAAGCATTGCTGAAGATCATCTCTATCTTGCCAACTCTGTCGAACCGATAGTCAGGATCCTTCACACCATAGAAAACGACAGAGAATCCCAACTTCTCATAGAAGTACTTGAGCTTGTCGAAATGGTCGATGTCTACGCTGCTAAGATAGCCTTCAATCCCCTTGTGTCCACGTCGCTTGCACTCCTCGATAGCTCTTCGAACCAGCATGGAACCTGCGCCCCGGTTCTCCATGTATCTATCGATTTCTACGTCCGTTAGGAGAGCCATGGGCAACTGCTCGCCAGTATGATAAGAGTGGGTCTGCACGTGAGCCACACACCGTCCACCCCAATCTCGTGGTCTAATGAACCACGTGAGCATAGACGATGTCTCATCCAATTCGCCGGTCCACACAAGCCCGTACTTGTCGCGCCACTGAAACCGTCCCGAAGCACCGCTAGAGGTCATGGGCATACTCCTCCACGTCAGCGGTCTTTCTCTATGGGCACAAAGTGGCTTGGTAGTCTATCCACCGCGTACTCGTAGAATCCTTGCACTTCTTCACCGCCACAGATTCCAATCAATTCCACTCCGGACTTCGCAAGAAACACCTGTCCGACAGTGAACTCCATGCCAATAGATGGGGCATCGAATACCAATGACCGACCGTAGTAGCTGATGACAGGATTCTCACCCTCATCGTTTGACATTGATTGACTCCCCGGGGTCTGCCTGTTCCCTCGTCAAGCCCAGCTCCCCACGCGTACTTCCCCCGTCATTAGCTTGTGAGTAGGGCCTTGAACAGCTCCTCCAGCACCACGCACTTCCCTCGGTGCAGGTCTACCTTGCGGTCAATGGCATCCAGGACGGAGACGACTTCCTCGGCCTCGGTCTGGTCTACCGGGGCAGGGACCGTAAAGTTCTCCACATCGTCAAGTTTCAAAGTCATTGTCCCGTGGGCTGAGGTGACACATTGGGCCAATAGACGGTCCTTACCCGAATAGACCGCCGCGCGAAGGAAGCTTCCTGAATATTCGCCGCGTGAAACCAGCGCCTTAACGTCCTGGTTGAAGGCCATTGGACGGTCTATCACCGAGATCGGAAGGTCCTTGGCGAGCCCCATACCCCGAACCAGCAGCAACACAGCGTCCGCTGGCGCGAGGCGGGAGCCGGACTCGACGCCTGCGACGGTGACATGGTCGATGGCATCGTTGAGGCAAGGTACCTTAAGGTCCTTTCCCGATACCCAGGGAATGTCACCACCCCAGTACGCCTGTACTGATTTGCGCGGTGTTCCGCCGCTCCATATTTCACAGAGGTCACGAATAGTCCTGGGTTTCCAACTCTCCGGCATCGGTCCGATCTCCGTCTCCGCTTGCGTCTCGCCCCGCAACCCATGCGTGAACAGCGTCCGCATCGCGGCGCGCTTTAAGTCTGCGAGCGTTTGAAGTTGTTCGTCTTGAAGTGAGATGGTATCGTCGACACGTGGAATGAGAGCGAAGGGACAGGGGAGCGCGGTCCATGAGACAGCCGGAAGGCCTGCCGCCCTGCGGGGCCCGGTGCGCAGGTGTACGCGGTCGCCGGAGTTGTTGCACTCCGGACCCGGAGTGATGCGAAGATCGGACCGGTACGCTCCGCCTGGCGCGTGCACGGCCGGCTGTCGGAGGAACCGGACAGCTGCGGGGCGCCGCGAGGGGAGTTGCCGGGACGCTGGTATGAGAGAATCACCGCCCATCCTGAGCACCTGTCGCCGAGGCCGCCAGCTTACCGCTCCCGACCATCGGGAGGGTGAAGGAGGTCTGCTCTGTCCGTGTCCGCGGCATTGCGGTGGGACTGAGCCGTCCACGGGCCGCCTACCAGAATGTGAAGACCTTCCCCTCTGCACCACGGTGCCGGTCCGACGCGAACGGAGCGGCGCCGGTCTAGCACGAGCTGGCGAGGCTCATGCTGTGCAACATACCCATATGCTCACACCCGGGCTGAGGCTGAGCGGCTGAGGAAGGTTCTCCCCGGCGGAGTGGGCGACCACCCTGCGATGCGGCCGGAGAGCCCATCGAGTGAGACTGAGCCCGGATGGTGTCTGCTTGAGTCCAATAGACACCAAACTGCGGTACCTGTGGGCCGTGGGCCTAGTGTTGGCGGGGGCAAGAGCCGGTATCTCTCGACCCCGATACTATTGGGTTTCAGCGGTTGTCTTCCTCCGCCGACCTCGCCGGCGCGGAGCAGGGCCGTCCCCCTCTTTCCAGAAGTAGACCACGTCTCCCTGGCGATTCACTACGAGGCTCTTGCCCAGCAGTTGAGCTGCCGCACCGAGGCGGCGACGAATGGCTGCCGTCGTTTCGCCTGCGTTCGGGATGAGCTTGCCGGCTTGGCCGTTTTCGAGTTGGCCGATGTAGTCCATGTACTGGCGCATTATCGTGCCCCGCTTGCCGGTTAGGGACAGCTCAAGCTGCGCATCCTGGAGTGAAACAAATTCGAGTGTTGGCACGTCTGTCAGGTACCTCCTGTCAATTTAGGCTCAATACATCATAGACCGAGTGATTTCATCGCAACAAGAGGCCCAGCGTTCGACCAGCCTGTCGTGCCGGGTAGCCCGCCATACGAATGGCCTCGTCGGTGCACAGCCACAAGTCCGGCGGCGGCGGGGAACCAACTGCCTTTCCTCAAGTCCCGGCAGGCCGCATATCTTGCAGCGATCTAGGCGGACACGACACGAAGTAGAGGTCCCTGATCGGCGTCAACTATTATTGCCGGTCCTGTTGCCTCACCGGAGAATGTTACCGAACTCTTCGCGGCTTCTAATTGACGCCCACAGGCCCGATGTCAATCGGTCGCTCCTCACGGTTCCGTTTGCTTGCGGAGTACGTCGCTTGAAAGTCCCTATGGATATTGAGGGCGATACACCCAAAGGACACGGAACCTATTGTGCGGTTCCGTGTACTAGGTAAACGGAACCGCACAGACACCGAGTGCGGCGAGGCTGATGACCGGGAGAGCTGCACTCCACAATGCGCCGGTTCTCATTACTCAGGAGGCGTCCTCATGTCCGACGATGGCGACCTGGTGAGCGTCAATCCATGCGTTTAGATCCCGACCCCGATAGAGGATTCGGCGGCCGACCTTGTAGAAGGCTTCGCAGATGCCCAGGTCCTCGACCCTGGGAACGGGCTCCTCCTCCTGCTTGAGGAGTGCGTGGGCGATGAAGTCGGCCATTTGAAGGAGATAGTCGCCGTCGGAGCTGCGGAATGCGGGGCCTCTGATGAGGTACGCCACGGGGATGTTCCATTACTCACCTGAGGGCAAGGGCGGAGATGGAGCGACGCCCTCACCTGGGAGATCGCCCGGTCGTCATCGTCGACCGCACCGCCGCTCGGGGACGCACCCTGGTGGTAGACCAGTTCCCGGCCGCCGGGGGGCGTCACGGCGGGCATGACGTTGGAGCAGGCCATGTCCCGACAGACGGACACCGTCGTGCTGGACGCCGACGAGCCTTACTACCGCCGGCTCTTCGACCGTGTGCTCAGGGCCCTTCAGGGAGTGACCGACCGGGTCGAGGCGGCAGGACTCGGCACGGCATATTTGCGCATCGACAGGCTGGAGCGGTTGCACCGGGGCGAGGCCCGGGCCGTCTCGGCCCTGCTGAACGCCGTTCCCGCGTACCTCAGGCCGCGCCTGGCCGTTGCAGACTCGAAGTTCCCGGCCTATGTGGCCGCCAGGACTAGCCCGACTCACGGGGCATCCAGGGTGCCGGAGGACGCGGCGACCTTCCTTGCGCCGCACCCGGTCGAGCTCCTCCCCATCCCATCCAAAGTGAAGACCGAGATGCGCCGCCTGGGCCTGCACGCGATGGGGCAGGTCGCATCGCTGGGAGAGCGCCGGCTCACGGACCGGTTCGGCCTGGAGGGAAGACGGGCTTGGCGTCTCTGCAACGGCACCGACGACGAGGCCATCCATCCGATGGCCTTCGTGGAGACGGTGGCCGAGCGGATGTCGCTGTCCTTCCCCACCTCTCTCGTGCATGCACTTTCGCTGGTCGTCGATACTCTCCTCAGGAGGGCCTTCGCCAGGCCGGAGATGAGGGGAAGGTACGCGGGCAGGGCCTCCCTGCTGTGTGCTGCGACCGGGTGGCCGTCCTGGGAGAGGAGCATCTCCTTCAGGGAGCCCGCCGGCAGGTGGGAGAGCGCATCGTATGCCGTCCACAGCAAACTGGAGTCGGACCCGCCGGACACTCCCGTGGAGGAGGTGACGCTCACCCTCTCCGGCCTGACGGGAGAGCACGGGACCCAGATGGGGCTCTTCGACGGTCCGCGCAGGGACCGGGAGCGGAGGATAGCGGAGACGGAGCGGCGGCTGCGGGACAGGCTGGGCGGGGTGCATGCGCTGTACAGGGTGGAGGAGGTGGCTCCCTGGCACCCTGCGCCGGAGATGCGGGCCCTGCAGGTTCCCGTGGACCCCTCGGCGCGGGAGGCCGTCAGGCCGCTCCATTCGCCGGAGCCCGTGGAGATCAGGGAAGGGGCGGAGGGCGAGCCTGTCTCCGTGCTGTACAGGAGACGCTGGCGGCATGTGGCGTGCATAGACGACCGGTGGATGTTCGACCTGTGGTGGCTCCCGAAGCCGGTGACGCGCTCCTACTACCGCATCGACCCCGGCGACGGCAGGCTGTTGACCCTGTTCCGTGACCATTGGGACAAACGCTGGTACCGGCAGAGCGCCTGACGGCAGATGGCTGCGTCGAGCTTCACGCCAGGAGCTTCCGGCACTGAGGCGTATCGAGGCAGGCGAGCATTGCGCCGAACGCCACGACCGGTACATCATGTGTGCGAGATGTGCGGAAGGTACAGTCTGATAGCGGATCTGGGAGAGCTTGCCCGGCGTTTCGAGTTCGATGGCGATTGGGTGAAATTCGACTCGGCATACAACGTTGCTCCAACCCAGGACGTACTGACCGTCGTGGGGGGAGAGACGAGGCGCGCAGGGTTCATGCGCTGGGGCCTGATGCCCCACTGGGCCAGGGACCCGAAGATCGGCGCCAGGATGATCAACGCCCGGGCGGAGACCGTTGCCGAGAAGCCGGCGTTCCGAGACGCGCTCAGGCGCCGGAGATGCCTGGTGCTCGCGGACGGCTTCTACGAGTGGCAGCGGACCGGAGCTGACAGGAGGCCGATGCGCATCGTGATGCGGACGGGCGAGCCCTTCGCCTTCGCGGGGCTCTGGTCGGTCTGGAGGGACCCTGACGGCAACCGCGTCCCGTCATGCGCCATTATCACGACGGCGGCGAATGACCTGCTCAGGCCGGTCCACGACCGGATGCCGGTGATCCTGACCAGGGAGATGGAGGACTTCTGGCTCGACGGGAGCATCGATGACGCCGCCGCTCTCCGCAGTGTCCTGAAACCCCATCCCGGCGATGAGATGGAGACCTACGGGGTCTCTTCCGTCGTCAACGACGGCCCGGAGGTGATCGAGGCGGTCGACCGACCTGCTTCCGCCTATCTGTTCGAGTGAGTGTTTCGAGCCTCGAAGCACTAGGGCCAAACGAAGCTGACCAGTTTTCGGCAACGCCGGACGGATTGAAATCGGGTACCTACTGAATGGCGGCGCCTACGATGGATACGTGGCTGGTATGTGGGACGGTAAACATATGGCCGAGCGGACAGACCTGTCTGGGGATGGACATGGGGCAAGACCAAAACGTTATGGGAGCATCATTCAACGTGGACCAGTGTTGGGGGGCAGGTCAACCGGGCCTTAATTCTCACACAGTAGGGAGAATTCGATAGATGGGGGATAGCCGAGCGCTGCAGATCGAGCGCATGGAACTGATCTCTAACACGATGATCGTTAAGTCGCTGTGCAATCCGAGAGCTTTCGAGCGAATGCTGGGAATGCACGACTCGGCAGTCCCGAATACCGGCATCCGGGCAAATGACCTGGCGGTAGGGTTTGAGCTCATGGTGCAGCCAGCACTCCATGGCATTCTCGATCGGGTGATCAGATTCCCGGAGCTACTAGACATCGCGGGTGATGAACTTCTCCTACGCTGGTGGAGAATGGTCCAGGGAGATGATGGGACGATCCTCTTAGGGGCCATTGACGACGCGGGTACCGAAATCGCGCGAATAGCGGGTGGAATTGATGGGTTGATTACGTCGTTTCGGCGTGCTGGCGTCTCGTGGGACAGGCTGGCTGAAGTAAGCAAGGAGGCGAACGGGCTCGCCGACGACCTCGTGGAGATCTCCCGGGATTGCCGGATATCAGTTCTCTCAGGAGTCTCGGACACCAGTGATGCCCACCGCATCTTGCAACTGACAACGCTCCGTCACCTGCGCAATTATTGGATACAGGGACCGGAGTCGAACACCTTCAGGTACTGCCGGGGTCTGCCTACCCGCTGGGAACACCTATCGCAACCGGGAGACTCTATGTTCGACATCCAGTCCCATCGCGATCCGATGCGGGAGTCTCCCGAAATTGATGCCAGGGATTTTGAGTCCGGCTGGCTGATCGGCAAGATGGCTGCGGTCACCGTGTCGCTGCAGGAAACGGACCTGTGGGTCAAAGGCCTGCCGGATCCCGGGGTGCTGTTGCGTGAGAGTGCAAAGTCGGACCAGGCATGGGAGAAAGGTAATGCCATATTCCGGGCCGTTGAGGAACAGTATCCCGTCGAATGCGAGTTCGGCCTAAAGGCTCCGCCGACACTTCCTTCACCCATCCTGCCCTGGTTTACCGCCGCCGAAGTTCAGGCTTCCGCGTCAGACAGGCTGTCCTCACTGTTGGGAAGATCGCCGCTGCTGATTGGCTCCCGCGATGCACGCAGTCGCCTACAGATAGAGACAGTAGTATCGGGGCTAGCCTGCAATCTTCAGAGAGATCGGCCGATCGAGATCATCCGGATATCTCATTGGCCAGAGTCGGAAGGGGTTTCCCTGGCGGTGTTGATGCCGGCGGTTGGCATGTTCGGCGACGCCTCCCAGTGGTGGGTATTCCATCACGCATACAGGGTTAGAGGGAGCGATGCGAGCAGCAGTCGTGATCTCGGGAGACTGGATGAGATCGCAGGGAATCTGGGAGGGTCTGTCAGATTCCGAGACGTCGCCGTACCTGCCCAGCGGCTGTTGGACCTGTGCGACACTCGCCAGTTTCGACACCTATTGGAGCAGGTCAGAAAGCAGGAGAAGGTCGCCTCGACGATCAGAGGAGTCTTCCCCGAGCTCCTTTCGATTCTCCTCCTGTCGCAGGCCGGGTACCACTTCGTCAAGACGTCCGTTGAAGTCTCTTTCGACGACCTGGGCGAAAGGGAGTTTGACACGGTAGGGGTCCAGTTGGCGTCCCAAGGCGGCGATTGCAAGATCATCGAGGTAAAGGGTGCTTCGGCTTCCCGGCGGGGCCTTGAGCAGGCGGTGGAAAGATTCGCGGAGGCCGTAAGGGCCGCAAGCCAAGACCGGACACTTCTTGCTGACACGCTCGGGTGGCCCGAGCCGATCGAGAGCGTATCGGGAGTGTTCATAGCGATGGCAAGATACATTGATATCTCTGAGGCACTGGAGCGACTGGATGTTGAAATCTGGGATCTCGACAGATTCGAGGAAGAGCTTCGCAGGGCCAAGCTACCCGAGAGCCGTATCAACCTGCTTGAGGAGTCCTTGGAAGTTTGGGAAATCGGAGACTCTGATTTCTAATCGATCTGACCTACTTGCGGAGGGAGAATTGCAACTCACAGTCCCATTCTCATCCCTAAGCTGTAAACGGCGGAGTAATAATGGACCGTATAGGCGGGTGACGGCGCCGTGATGTGGCGGAGCAAAACCATACCACCCGCCGCCTTCCATAGAGTTGGGGACAACTCGATGGAAGGTGTGAAGGATGTACAAGGTGGAGCTGTACGCGCGGGTGTGCCGGGCCTGCATGGTGGAGGGGATGAGCACGCGGGAGGCTGCCCGGGTGTTCGGGCTGCACCGGGACACGGTGCGCAAGATGCTCAAGTACGGAGCGGGAGTGACATCAGAGACGGTCTTGGGGTTTGCCGATGAGATGCGAGTGGGCCTGCGGGGGATGGTGCGTAGGGTATGGGGTCGTCGCGGGGTCAAGGTGCGTCAGCGAGTGCAGCTGGTGTACGAGTGGATGTACCTGTTCCTGGTGGTAGACGGTCGTAGGGGGAAGTTGTTGTGGACCTGGACCGACTCGATGAAGTCTGAGCGGATAGCGGCGGCGGTCAATGGGCTGAAGCATCAGACGGATGTGGGAGCGCTGGTGTGGGATGGAGCGCGTGGTCACCGGAGCGAGCTGGTGGAGAGTGTGGGAGTGCCGACGATAGTACAGCCGCCATACAGTCCGGAGCTCAATCCTGCTGAGCGTGTATTCGAGGAGGTGCGCCGATGTGTGGAGGGCAGGCTGTACCGGCGTATCGAAGAGAAGGTGGCGGCGGTGAACGCCTTTCTTGGAGAAATGGAATCTGATCCCGGTCGGGTACGCTCACTTGCCGGATGGGACTGGATTGAAGACAACGTCCAGCTTCTTCCAGCACACTTTGTGCCCCCATCCAAGTGAAATGGTATAACGATGTTGCCGCCATTCTCTACGAGACTGTCATACCCCCCGATGAGCGCCGTCAGTTGGGGGAGTACTACACCCCGGACTGGCTGGCGCGGACCATCGTGCAGGAGGTGGTGACCGAACCGCTCGACCAGTACGTCCTCGATCCGGCCTGCGGCTCCGGCACCTTCGTCGCCGAGGCGGTCAACCACTTCATCGAAGCCGCCAACAAGACCTCCCTTGACCCTAAAGAAGTGCTGGAGTGGCTACGCTTTTCCGTCGCCGGCATCGATGTTCACCCGGTGGCGGTGCATCTGGCTCGGGCCGCATGGGTACTGGCCGCCCAACCAGCAATCCAGGCGGCGGTCGAGGACGGTTTCGCAGCCAATATCACCGTTCCCGTCTACCTCGGAGACGCCCTGCAACTCCGATTCCGCACCGGCGACATGTTCGCCGAGCACAACGTCACAGTCCAGGTCGAGGATGACGAGAACACGGAGTTGGTCTTCCCCGTCAGTCTGGTGGATCGGGCCGAGACCTTCGACGCGTTGATGAGCGACGTTGCTGAGGCGATTGAAAAGGGCGACGACCCGACCCTGGCACTCGGCGACAACCGGATAACAGATTCCGGGGAGAGGCAAACCCTAGAGCAGACCATCGCCGCAATGCAGAGGCTGCACGCCGAGGGCCGTAACCACATCTGGGCCTACTACACCCGCAATCTGGTTCGGCCCGTTGCGCTGTCACGCAGCAAGGTGGACGTGATCGTCGGCAACCCGCCGTGGTTGAACTACAACCAGACCGTCAGCACCCTGCGAACGGAGCTGGAGAGACAAAGCAGAAACGTCTACGGGATTTGGGTCGGCGGCCGTTACGCCACGCACCAGGATGTGGCCGGGTTGTTCTTGGCCCGAAGCGTCGACCTCTACCTGAAGGACGGCGGCGTGATTGGCATGGTGATGCCCCACAGCGCATTGCAGACAGGCCAGTACACGAAGTGGCGCACCGGCACGTGGCGGGCAGTTCGGCGCGGCAGGGCCAGAGCACGTACTGCGGCAAGAGTCCTGGGCGTTGACTTCGGCTGCAAGACCGCCTGGGACCTGGAACAACTGGAACCCAACACCTTCTTCCCCGTTCCGGCGTCGGTGGTGTTCGCCAGACGCAGCAGCGAGGACGGCAAGGCCACTCCACTGGCTGGGGAGGTGGAGCGGTGGCGTGGCAATGCGGGAGCTGCTGATGTAAGTCGCACACGCATGTTGATCACCGATACTTCGGTCACGGGCGACTCACCATACGCGGGCCTCTCACGACAGGGGGCTTCGATCGTACCGCGCTGTCTTTTCTTCGTGGAGGAGACTGCGAATCCTACAATCGTACAAGCTGGGCAGACGGTCACCGTAAACCCGCGTCGAGGCTCTCAGGACAAGGATCCTTGGAAGAGCCTCGACCTGACCGCCATATCGGAGCAGACGGTCGAAAACTCCCACGTGTTCGACGTGCATCTTGGAGAGACAATTGCCCCATACGTAACTCTTAGGCCGTTACAGGCGGCCGTACCCATGAGACGCGGTGAGTTCCGAGTCGCGACCGCCGACAAAGGCGTGGGCGGAATACAAATGGGCAGTTTGAGCCAGCGGATGCGTGACCGTTGGCGGACCGTCAGCAGGCTTTGGGAGGAGAACAGGTCGGCTGCTAACAAGATGAACCTGTTGGCGCAGTTGGACAACTACGGCAAGCTCTCCTCACAGCTTGAATGGAGGCAGAACCCTGGGAGTACGCCGCTGCGGGTGGCATACAACCAGTCAGGCGCACCGACTGCTGCGCTGATTGAGGGTAATGAGTCGCTGGTAGATTACACACTTTTCTGGATAGCTTGCGGAGATACTCAGGAAGCCAACTACCTGCTGGCCATCATCAATAGCCAAGCTCTGTATGAAGCCGTAGCGTCATTAATGCCCAAGGGCCAATTTGGCGCGCGTCACCTGGAAAAACACCTTTGGAAGCTGCCTATCCCTGTGTATGACACGGGCAAACCGCTGCATGTTCGCGTGTCCGAAGCCGGGGAAGCGGCGGGACTGGGAGCAGCTAAGCAGCTGAGGCAGTTACGTCAGGACCGCGGAAAGGTGACCGTGACCATCGCCCGGCGGGAGATTCGGAAGTGGCTGCGCGAGTCGAAGGAGGGCAAAGCCGTTGAGAAGGCGGTCGAGGAATTGTTGGCGAAGAAGGGAGACGCTGCATAGCCTCTGTTTCGGAGGGGGAGGCAGCGATTGAAGCGATTAGGCCCCGCGATCAGTTAGTCTTGAATATCGGAGTAGAGTCACAATGGCAAGAGAGTATCGACCCGTAGAGGCCCGTCACAAATCCCTGGAGCCAGTCGCTCCGAAAGCGAACTTTACGATAGCAGGCGTGCGGCCAGGATACGAGGGTATGGGTGGTAAGGAGTTCTGCTGCACAATCAGCGGGTATTGTCGAACGCGAATCTTTGAGTTTCCAAGGATCGACTTCCGACCGGACGGCGACGAACTTCATTACATGATTTACTCCTCTCCCTCGGTTCAAGCGTGTGTCGCTACAGGTCTGGTGGAGTACTTCGTGAAATCGACGACCAGGGAGCATTACGCTATCAGCCCTAGCTTGCGGCACGAGGTCGGTGAGACCCATGAGAAGATCAAATCACAGCAGAAGGGCCGCGTACCGGTGTTCCTAGTGATCGAGGAGTCTAGCCCGTTGACGCCTGTAGTGATGAACAAGGGTGAATGCAGCATTTCGCCCGAGGTAGTCCTGCGGGATGGCGAAAAGGTACCTATATTGGTCGGCGGTAGAGAGGGCGAGGAGTTCATAGTCGCCTGGGCCACAGTTGACGGAGAGTGGCCCGAACTGCCCAACAACCAACCGGTGATAAACACGATAATGGCTGGGGTCCGAGTTGGTCAACAGACGGCGGATCCTATACGCAAATACATAGACCAGACTTGTCTTGTGACAGACGATGGCCGGTTTGTTGAGATGATTCGACCCACTATGTCGGCGAGAGGGAGCACGGCGACGGTGATGGATTCCGTGGCGTACAGAAGCAAGGCATCAGAGATTAGGAAAGCTATCGAAACTATGGAGCGAGACATTGGTGCTCCACACTTGGCATTGCTGATCAACTCGATGTACAGAGACGAGTACAGGGATGATGCCTACCAGAGACTCCAGTACCTGGGGTTGTGGCAATCCTTGGCAGATTCTGGAAGGAAATGCCTGAACTACCAAGGAAATATCAGAAAGGACAAAGTAGTTCTGGCAGGCAACAAGACCTTACAAGAGCTAAAGGATTATAGAGATGACATCGCTCATTGGTGGACGGATACCATCGACGAGAATTTCTTGGCCGACCTTCAGCACACGATAAATGAACTGATGCATCGCAAGTATTTCTGATTACCTGTTGGCTACCTTCTAGTATCGGATGATCTTCGAGTCTTCGGTGAACGCCGGCCAGGTGGCGGCCAGGGACAGAGCGATGGACCACGAGAACTCAGAGGCCGGCGAAGTCTCTATTATCGCTGACCTCTCAGTGGGTGTTACGAGGAATGGGCAGACTTGTGAGAGTCGCAGCATTGTTAGGAACCTTAGTAGTAATCGGTGGCATTGCGGCGGCTGCCATTCTACTGTGCAACGTAACCCCAGGCGATGTGGTTCTCCTTGTCCTCGGTGCCGGACTAGGTGCTATTTTGAGCCTGGCCTTTGCATTGTCTGGCGATTCATGGCTTAGAAGGCGGAGAGAACGCGCAGCCCTCACTGGCTTTGTAGAGAAACTCCGGCAAGTAGAATGTGAGATGGCTTTCTATCGCACATTCTTGGCCAATGACTTGCGAGCGTACCCCGCAGCTGGGATAGCGATAAGCGATGAGGCACGCCGGGCGTTTGATAGTTTGGCAGACATAGACATCAGTCAATACCAGTTGACCCTACAATCCCTGTTAGACTACGTTGAGTACCACCCCATAGAAAATAAGAAAAAGGGCGAAATTATGAAATGGTTGAGGATCTTCGAGGAAGATTCCAAGCCATGGTTCGCTTCTGGACATCAACAAAGGCCGAAAGGGACGCCAGGACGTTTTTCGGAACTCCTTGATGTACTGGCCGAACGATTAGACTTCCTGCCCTACGAACGGACAAGGGATTTTGACGCGACCCCTAAGCCAATCCTAATATGTGGACGGATATTCCGCTTCTATTCGAATGAAACTATCACATTTGATCTATATCCTTCATGGGGATGCCATGTAGAGGTCAACCAAGTTGTCTATGCTCCTGTAGAGGCAAAACTGTATTGGTATGATGTTTCGGACACGGGGAGCAGGCTAGCCGATATCACTGACTACGAGCATCCGTGGGCTGAATGAGGTTTCTTCAGCTGTCACCACTCTCTAAGTGCGGGACCCTCCGCCGCCCCGCTGAGCTATTCAACCTCAGTCGTATCCAAAATCCACTGCCCATGAGAACCGCACCTTGTTGTGTTGATTGGAAGACGGAGAACTCCGTTTCGTCCCAAACGATGGTTGGGAAGTCGATGAGGTCGAGACCCGTCTGCACGAGCCGGGGGTGGCAGATCATCACGTCGATGCCCTCCTGCACCCTGTCCGCCACCCACTTCTCCCTGCGGTTCGGGGGTAATTGATTAGCGGAGGGGAGTCTGTAGAGAGGTACAGAGGGAAGGAGAGTGGAGAGGATCGCCGCTGAAGACACGGCAGAGCCGATCCACCACAGACCGGTCGCCGCCATTGCGGGCCAGAGTTCTGATCACGCTGGTGAAGGCGGAGAACGCATCAGCGCCACCATCGTTTTTCGAGCAGTGGGATACCTTCCGCGCGATCACTGCCGGGCGGAGCGCTCGCTCAGCACGGTTGTTGGTCGGCTCAATGCTCGGATCGTCCAGAAACCGCAGCAGGTTGCCCCGGTCGTCATGCCAGCCGAGTTCGTTCTGCAGCCTGTAGTTGTCCGCATCCGCCATCGGACGGTCGCGGAGATGATAGCTCACCTCTCGCTTCAACCGCTCGGCCGCCGCCGCAAAGTCCGACGCCTCTCCTCGGCAATATGCCCCCCACAGTTCCATCGCTTCTCTGAGAAGGCCGCTCAGACGCTTGCCGAAGCTGCGTCCTCTCCCTGTCTTGGTCTTGACCACCTCACTGATCGAGCGCAGCACGTGGGCCAGGCACTTCTGTTGCTTCACCCCGGACAGAGCCTGGGCATCGTAGCTCCGCCCTCGGTCCGTCACCATCACTCCGCCATAGTCCGAGGGAACCACCTGGCGCACCTCATGGTTACGGTGACGAGCGCGAACCTGGTACACCGTGGCTCGGTCCGTCTCGAATGCCATCAGGAATGCGGGCTCGCCGCCCACACGCCATCCCGTGTCGTCGGTGTGGACGAACGGACTGGTGCGCACCGAACCCCGCAGCCTCCGGTAGGCTTCCCCCACCGCACCGTTTGCACGTCGCAGCGCGTCCTGGGTGATCGCCCCCTGGCTCAACTCCACCCCGGTCAGCGCCCTGAGCACGGCGGGAACCTTCCTGACTGGAACGCCAACCGAGTAGTGGAGCACGTGGGCCGCCGCCATCACCCGTCTCCCAACCCGGTGCGCGCTGGCTCCGTACTGGTCCGATGCAACGTCCGGATGCCGACCCCGGACCGGCCTGCCGCACGACAGGCATCGGCATATCTGCACCCGGTACGCCGTGACCTGGGGACGAGGAGCCGGAGGAATGTCAGTCACGTAGGCAACTCCCACTCCCTCATGCTCGAGTCGGCCTCCGCATCCAGAACATGTGTCCCCAGGTACGGTCACCTCTACGATCGGCTCTGTGACCTGATCTGGGGACGGCAGCTTGCGGTAGCTGAACATCCCTTGACCCGGCTTGCGCCCAGGCCGCTTGGGGCTGGAGGTCCGCCTGCCCTTGGAGAACGGAGCCGCCTGGCGCTTTCCGGCTCGCTGGAGTTCTGCGAGTTGCTTGCTCAACCGTTCGTTGGCCGCCGCCAACTGGGCGTTCTGCCCTTGCAACTGGGCAATCTGCCTCTGCAGCCCCTTGACCAGCGTCATCAGCTCGTCGCGTTCACAGGGACGGAAGACTTTGGCCTCACACATAGCCAAAGTCTAAAACATCTCCCATCCACCACCGCAACCCCTCCACGGGCCGCCTAACCCGCTAATCAATTACGTTCGGGGCCACCGCATCAGCCTTCATAACCGCCACCCGGAACCCGTGCCGGGTGAGGATGTCGTCGTAATTGATTAGCGGGATCGGCGTCGGTAGGGGGGTTGTGGGGTACTGAACAAGTTTTTATACTTTGGCTATGTGTGAGGCCAAAGACTTCCCTTCCTCTGAGCGCGACGAGCTGATGGGGCTGGTCACGCAGTTGCAAGGGCAGGTTGCGCAGTTGACGGCGGCCAAGGAAGAGTTGCAGAGGCAAGTCGCCGAGCTCAAGCGAGCAGGAAAGCGCCAGGCGGCTCCGTTCTCCAAGGGTGGGCGGAGGTTACGTCAAGTATCCGTGTTAAATGTCAAGTTCTAGTTCTGTCTTGAAACGGACTGTTCAGGCGGTTAGTGGCACCCAGGGCCTGCCCCGGCGCGCAACGGCGTTGAGCTGCAACAGCAGCTTGCGCATGACCGCCACAACCGACACGTTGCCTGGCTTGCCTCGCTGACGCAGACGCTGATAGAAGCGGCGCATCTCGCTATTGTGGCGAATCACCGCCCACGCACATACGTACAGGGCCCGCCGCACCAGGTCGCGGCCGCCCCTGATGGTGCGTCTGCCTCGCTTCTGTCCACTGTCCCTCGACCAGGGAGCCAAGCCCACCAGGGAGGTGAGGGCCTTGCCGTCTCGCTGTCCGAGTTCGGGCAGATGCGCAACCAGGACCGCCGCGGTCAGCGGACCTACTCCAGGTACAGTGCGGTACAGCGCGGCTCGCTGCGCCATGGGAGCGCTCCTTTGCAAAGCTGCCTGGTATTCCTTGTCCAAGCGAGCGATCTCCTTCTCAAGCCATGAGATGTGGCGCTTGGTGGACTTGGCAGCGTAGGCTGTGACCCCCTTATCCAAGCGGCCCAACTCCTGCACCCTTTGGTCCACCAACTGCCGGCGGCGGCGCAACAGGTCCTGCAGCTCCTCGCGCTCCGGCTCCAGTTCCCGAGCCGGTGTCTCCGCATCCGGGAACACCTTGCCGTAGCGGGAGAGGACCTGGGCGTCTCGGGGATCGGTCTTGGCTTCGTAGCCGCAGGCCCGAGCGAAAGCACGTACCCGGTTCGGATGGGCCACGTACATAGCGATCTCGGTCTTGCGCAACCGGTCCACCAGCAGGCGTTCGTACCCCCCGGGCGATTCACACACAGCCACGGTGACGTCCAGTGCCCTCAGGTGTTTCAGGAGCCTGGTCAGGTCCGCCGCCGTGTTATCGAACCGGACCACGGGACCCTCCGCCACCGAGGTCTCCAGACTGGCCTTACCAACGTCGACGCCAGCTACCACTGCCATAAGCAACCTCCCGGGTGTGATGATGTCTCGTCCTCCACACTTGTAGATGCGGGCCAATAGCCCTTGTATCCGTTCGGAGCGACAAGAACGGCAGGAGGGGTGTCAAACTTGACGCCGGTGCAGTCCAGGATGGCTCCTGACTCACCCAGTGGTGAACGACGCGCCCCTCTCGCCCACCCCATAAATTGGCGTACTTACGGGGCTGCGTCAACATACAAGTGGTGTAAACGTGATCAGGCGGCGACCTTCTCTGCCGTAGCCTCGACGGCGATTCCATCCACGTATTGGGCCCCGAGGTAGACGTCCGCCATCAGCTCCGGCGCCTGCAGCCGGCGGAACCTTTTCTCGGCCACCATCAACATCTTCCATATGACCGCTATCGCTCTGTCCACTCTCTTGTAGCGCCTGGCCGCATCGGTCCTGAGCCGCAGCGCCGCGAACGGCGACTCGACCGGGTTGGTCGTACGAAGGTGACGCCAGTGCTCTCTGGGGTAGTCGTAGAAGGTCACCATACGCTCCCAGTCCCGCTCGATTGCCTCCCTGCCAGCCTCGTACGAGTGGTCGCCGCACCACCGGGTGAAGACTCTCCTCAACCTCTCAGCCTCAGCCCGGGTCTCGGCGTACGGGATGTTGCGCAGCAGCAGCCTCCCCTGATCATGCTGACGCTTCGGCAGCTTGTCCAGCACGTTTATGATCTTGTGGTTCCAGCAACGCTGTTCCCCCGCCTCCGGCCAAACGTTGCGAAGCGCTCCCCAGATACCCAGGTGACCGTCCCCGACCACCAGCCTGGGGCAGTTGAGGCCACGGTCCCTCAGGTCTCTGAGCACCTCAGACCAGCTCCGCGTCGACTCTCTGTACCCGGGTACGGCGCTCACCACCACCTTGCTCCCGTCACTCAACGCCGCAATCACCACCAGGACTGCCGCCTTCTCCCTCTCCAACCCGGCCTTCACGTACACCCCGTCCACCCACATGTAGACCACCTTGAGGTCGTCCAGGGGCCTCGCACGCCATTCGGCAAGCTCGGCGTTCCACCTCTCCTTGAGCCGGGCGACCGTGCTCGCAGATATCGGCGCCTCCTCTCCGAGCAGTCCCCTCAGCGCCAGGTCGAAGTCGCCCTCCGAGAGACCGTGCAGGTACAGCTCCGGGATCAGGTCGGCCACCTCTCTCGTCCTGTGAACGAACAGGGGCAGCAGCCGGCTCTCTAATCTCTCCTCGGTGTCTCGCACCCGAGGCCTCCTGACCCGTATGGTCCCGGAACTCATGGTCAGCCGCCGCGGCGGTGCGTAGCCGTTACGGTAGCCGGCGTCGTTGTCCGACTCCGATCGGCGAACCGACCTGGTCCTGCCGAGAAACTCTGTGACCTCCTGCTCGAGCAGCTCCTGGATCAGGCCCTGCATCTGACCTCTCAGCCACTCCTCCAGGTGCTCCCATTCCGGCCTTGACGCAGGTCCGTTCTCAATGTTTCCATCCTCCATGGGCGGTGTTTCTCCTCTCTCGGGCCTCCAAGCCCGTCTAGTTCAGAGAGAGAGAGAGTACACCGCCTGATTGTTTACACACTTTTTGAGGGTACCTCCCAACGCGACGCCGGAGCCGACAAGGTCCGAGGTGCTGCGCCTTGCCCGGTCCCGCTACTCCGAAGCCAATCACACTCACCTGAGTGAGCTGCTCGGGGAGCGTGAGGGGATAGAGATCGGTCGAACCACACTGCGGCGCATACTGACGAGTGCCGGTCTGAGGAGCCCACGCCACCGTCGGACGCCCCGGCACCGTGTACGCCGGCAGCGGATGCCCCGCGAGGGCATGCTGGTGCAGGTGGACGGCAGCCATCACCGGTGGCTTGGAGACCATGGTCCTCCCTTCGCGCTGCTGCGGGCCGTCGATGACGCCACCGGCATCGTGGGAAACGCCCTGTTCTGCGAGCAGGAGAACACCCGCGACTACTTCCTGCTGATGAGGGGCCTGATACAGCGCTACGGCATACCCATCGCCCTCTACACCGACCGGCACTCCGTCTTCAAGAACGTGCCCGGGTCCGGGCGCGCCGGTGCACCCACACAGTTCAGTCGTGCCATGGACGAGCTCGGCGTGCAGATGGTCTTCGCCCTGTCACCGCAGGCCAAGGGTAGAGTGGAACGCACCGCGGGGACGTTCCAGGATAGGCTGGTGACCGAGCTCAGACTCGCGGGTGCAACCACCATCGAGGAGGCCAACGTCGTGCTGAAGGACTTCCTCGACCGCTTCAACGAACGCTTTGGAGTGGCGGCACAGCATCCTGAGGCAGCCTACCGCCCGTTGGGACCGGAAGTATGCCTCGATAGGGTGCTCTGCTTCAGACACAGCCGCAGGGTGGCCAGGAACAACACGGTGAAGTACAGGTGGCGTACGCTTCAGCTGCTGCCGGGGAGGGAGCGGCGCAGCTATACGGGAGCGGTGGTAGATGTGCTGGAAGACCTGGACGGCCAGATGGCTGTGCGTTACCGGGGAGAGATCATCGCCAGCCAGGAGGCGCCATCCCGTCCGGGCATACTCAGAAGCTTCAACGGCTCTTCCTCACACGGGCCACACTCTCATGGCGGTCTCAACGGTCTGGGCAGGCGCTGGGAGGCGGCCCGGCGGTCCTTCCGCAGGACGGCTGCAATCTCCCTCCAACCGTGATGTCCGGGCCGTCCGGAAACCCCAAGCGGTACGGTGTGCGGAGTGCAAGCTCCCTCCCGTAGTCGGTCCAACCCGGAGCCCTGGGGGAGGCCGCCGCTCCGCTTTGTCGAAGGGTGGCGGCCTCCCCCGCTTTATCCATGTGTGCGGGCTTTTTTCGTTGCCCTCTACCGGCCCCGACCGCTGGCGGTCAGCGCCGACCCGTTGGACAGCTTTCTGCCGTCTCTCGTGCAGACGGCTCCCTAGCTCTCGCGATCCTCCCTACCCGCTACGGGGCCGCCGGGGTGTCGATGTGGTACCAGCGCGAACGCTCGCTTGTTCCGTGCTCGTTGATGGCCTTGATCCGGTAGGTGTACGTGGTGCCGGCCGCCACCGTGTCGTCGGTGTAGGTGGTGGCGGCGCTGCCCGTGTCTGCCACCAAGACACTGAACTCGCCCCCGGTATCGTTCTCGCGGACGCGGCGCAGGATCACGTAGCCGGTGATGCTGTCGTCGCCGGGGTCGTCCCACGTGAGGGTCACCTGGCCGTGGGTTACCGTGGCTTCGAGGCCCGTGGGCTTGTCGGGTACGGGCGCTGCCGGGGTGTCGATGTGGGACCAGCGGGAGCGTTCACTCGTTCCGGCCCCGTTGATCGCCTTGATCCGGTAGGTATAGCGAGTCTCCGCCGACACGGTGTCGTCGGTATAGATGGTTGCCGCCGTCCCCGTGTTCGCCACCAGCTCATCGAAGTGGCCCTGGGGGTCGACTCCGGGAATGCGCCGCAGGATCACGTAGCCGGTGATGCTGTCGTCGCCGGGGTCGTCCCACGTGAGGGTCACCGAGTCGTGCGACGCCGTGGCGGAGAGATTCCTTGGCTTGGCGGGCGGCTCCGTGGGTTGCGCACCGGCCACAGCAGCCGTCGCCGCGCTGGTCAGCGTCTCTTCGTTGTCGGCGTCGTCGGTGAAGCTCACCCGTACCGTAATGACCTTGCTTTCTTCGCTATCGGTCAGGGTGTAGGTGGCGTTGGTCGCTCCTGCGATGTCGGTATCGTCTGCAAGCCACTGGTACTCGTACTGGACACTGCTAAGTAACTATCTCAAAATGGCCAGACGCCACTGTCGCCGGAACCACAGGAGCGCACATGCGAGCTGTAACACACCGAGGTAGTTCGCTGCCTTCTTGTCGTACCGGACCAGGACCGCACGGCACTTGGAGAGCCATGCCAGCGTCCGTTCCACAACCCACCGGCGCGCCGGATACCGCTTGTCGCCAGAGGCGTCCAGCTTCTCCTCGCCGATGCGTCGGATGTGCTCCCTATAGCCGTGTCCGGCGGCAGCCCCACGGCCTGAAGGATTGTCATACCCTTTGTCCAGACACAGGTGTTGGGGTTCCTCCTCGGTGGGCTGTGGTCGTTCGACCACAATGGCGTCCAGGGTCGCCTCCAACAGCTTGGCATCGTGCACGTTTGCTCCCGCAACCACAATGCTCAAGGGGCCGCCCTCTCCATCCACAAGGAGACTGCGCTTGGTACCAGCCTTGCCACGGTCCGTAGGGTTGGGCCCAATCAGGTCCCCCCAAAACGTGCCTTGCCCATCGCTCCGTCTGCCGACTGCCATTCCCAGTCCACGCCATCCAACTCTTCGCACCCCTCCACCAGGGCTCCCCACATTCGGTGCAAGACGCCCGTCCCCACCCACCGTTGAAAGGTGCGATGAATGGTGCTGTCGTCCCCAAGCTCTTTCGGCAATCGGTTCCATTGGCACCCGCTGCGCAGCCGGAAGATGATGCCGTTGAGCATCTGTCGTGGGTCAGAGCGCTTGCGGCCCCGGGCTTTGGGCGGGTCTTCCTCCAGGATGATAGGTTCGATCCGTTTCCAAAGCTCGTCCGGTACTTCCCAGATGGTCTCTAGCGTCTCCTGTTTCCCCATGCGGTCCCTCCCGATGCTTTTGGAGAAACCATACGAATCGTCCTAGAAACCGATCAATGCATTTGTGGTTCGGATTTTGAGATAGTTTCTTAGGAGTCATCCCATCAAGGAAGAAGAGCATGAAGCATGGCAGTCCCCGTCTTGGTGAAACCCTAGGCTTCGACCTGGACGATGGCACCGGCCCACGCGAGGGCTGCGCCCGGTTCCGGTCTTGGACCAGGTTCTCCCAGGAGATCAGCGTCTTCAACGGGTCACTGAGTGATGATTCAGTCCCATTGGGTCTAAGCCCACATTTCCCATATCAACCCGAATCCAATGGTTTCATGGAACATACAACACATAGACGCTACTCCCGATCAGCTGGGCCGGCAGCCGTACCGGAGTCAGATCAAGGGTCTCTATATGTGCGGGGCAGGTACGCACCCCGGCGGAGAGGTGACGGGAGCGCCCGGCCACAACTGCGCATCCTCACAGATCTCTCGATTCCAGATCAGGTTGCGGATGGAGGGTAGCTGCCGGCAACTACGAGTCGAAGTAGAGGGATATGAGCTCTATCAACTCATCCCTGGTAACTACGTTGTCGAAGTAGTCGTGTATCGCCGCAATCACCTCGTCGCGGTCGATCACGCCGTTGTCGTCTGCGTCGTACCGGCTGGCGATATCCACGTTGGCGGTGTCTACGTAGGTGACTGTGATGGTGTAGACCAGACGCGCTTCCCCGTCCTGCGAGGTCACCTCGAACCCGATGACCGTTACGGGGCCCTGGATGTCCACCTGGAGGCCCGCTTCAGTGCTAGCATCTTCGTTGAGAAGCCGGACCGTGGCGTCATGCTCGTTGACCGCGGTAACAGTGACCTGGGATGCACTCGTCTCCGAGTCGTAGACTCTATGGTAGGGATCGAATGTGGGAGTCAAGGTTCTGGGACTGATCGTAAGTTCACTCAGAAGAACGTCGCAGTAGGATAGATGGAGATCTCCGACGTCATTCTCGTCCACACCTCGCAGTGCTGCGGGTATGCACCCGGTCAGCTGGTTAGGATGGAGGAGCATCCCTTGCAGGTTGGCAAGGTTGGCCAACTCTGCGGGTATCTGCCCGCTCAACTCGTTGCCTGCAAGGCGAAGCCACATCAGGTTTGAGAGGCTGCCCAGTTCCGCAGGAATCTCTCCGCTCAGCCGGTTATGCTCTAGGTGCAGATATTGCAGGTTGGCAAGAGCTCCCAACCATGTGGGAATCTGTCCAGTCAACAGATTGTCGCTGAGGGACAGGTGCGTCAGGGCTGTCAAATCGCCTAGCCATTCCGGTATTGGCCCACTTAACCGGTTGCGATCTAGGTCCAAGTCTTTGAGCTTCGAGAGCCAACCCAACTGAGAGGGAATCTCGCCGATCATCTCTGTGGAGGCGAGATCCAAACTTTCAAGGTTGGATAGACTGCCCAACCATGAGGGAATCTCCCCACCCAGTGGATTACCCTCAAGATGCAATTTTCCCAGGTTGGAGAGATTGGCCAGTTCCCGCGGGATTGGCCCACTCAATTGGTTGGGACCCAGTGACAAGAGTCTCAGCTTTGAAAGTCCGCCCAACTCTGCCGGTATCTTCCCGGTCAGCTCGTTTCCATCAAGGTCAAGTGATTGCAGGTTGGACAAGCCGCCCAACTCCGACGGTATCTCACCATTCAACCGGTTGTGGGAGAGGTCCAGCAGCTCCAGGACGGGGAGGCTGCTGAGCTCGGGCGGTATGTTGCCGACCAGCTGGTTGCCGTAGAGGTTCAGCCGCTCCAGCCTAAGGAGTCTGGCGAGTTCGGGTGGTATGTTGCCGGTCAACTGATTAGCGAAGAGGCTGAGCATCTCCAAGCTGGCGAGGCTGCCGAGTTCGGGCGGTATGTTGCCGACCAACTGGTTGCCGGAGAGGTTCAGTCGCTCCAGTCTGAGGAGTCTGCCGAGTTCGGGCGGTATGTTGCCGGTCAACCGGGTAGCGAAGAGGTTGAGCATCTCCAAGCTGGCGAGGCTGCCGAGTTCGGGCGGTATGGCACCGGTCAACTGGTTGCCGGAGAGGGTAAGCCACTTCAAGGCAAGGAGTCTGCCGAGTTCGGGCGGTATGTTGCCGGTCAAAGAGTTGCTGGAGAGGCTGAGCATCTCCAAGCTGGAGAGACTGCCGAGCTCAGGCGGTATGTTGCCGGTCAACTGGTTGCTGGAGAGTTCCAGCCGCTCTAAGGTGCGGAGACTGCCGAGTTCGGGCGGTATGGTGCCGGTCAATTCTCTTTGCCGAAGACGCACAGCCACGGCGCGGTACGGTGTTCCGCCGATGCTGACGCCCTCCCACTGAGTGATCGGAATATCCGACGACCAGTCCAGGGTCGCAGTTCCCGCCAAGGTGTTGCGCGCTGCAAGCAGCGTCTCGCAGTCGGATACGAGCCCCGGATTGTAGACCGCATCGGGCACTGCGGTGCCGGACGAACAGTCGGGCGCGATTGTTGGCATTCCGAGGACGGTCGAACTGCTCGTCAGCAGAGCGATTGTTATGGCGGTCGCCGAAAGGACAACGAGTCTCCGCATTCCGCCTCCCCCGGAGCCCTTGACTTGAGTTTATCCAGGATTCCCCATATTGGGAGTCTTCAGGCTCAATGGGCAGCCCAAACGAGATGATGGCATGATATCCAGGTCCTGAAAGGCCAGTCAATCTCCGGTCTATCCAATAGGGGATGCGATTCTTGTCGTGAACCATGGTTCTTGTCCATCTTTGTCGTCTTCAGGTCCCCCGCCAATGGGGTGAAAGCGCACTGAAGACAAGCCGACTCCCTGGAGCGCTCTCTCCCTCTTGGCAAGATCGTGGTTGTACCCTCCCTCAGCTTGGCGCCGGCGATAACCGGCCGATACGATCCAACACTCCCTGGAACAACCGTCGAGGAACCGACACCTCGGACAGCTGAAAGATCAACCGCCGCGCGTGCCGCACCAAACTGCCTCCCATCTTGATCAGCTTGACCTGCACGCTCCGTAGCGACCAGTGCCTGACCGTCTTGGGCAGACATAACCGGCGAAGGAAGTTCCCAAGGTTGTACGCCAGAATGAACAGAGACAGACGCACCCGGTTGGCCACGAACCGATGGCACGACAGCCGAGTCCAGTTCAGCGCGTACTTACCCTCCTTGATCCACTGCTCGGCTGTCCCTCTTCCATTGTAGAATCGCACCACTCCTTCGGGGCCAGCCGTCATGTTCGTGACGATGAAGCCCACCCGAGGGAACAACTCTCCCCTATGCCACTCCACCCTGGCCACCACACGCCAAGCGCGGTCCCAACTCCCGGCACGATACCAAAAGTCGTCGTATAGGATCACAGGACGCTTCGGCGGCCTCCCCACAGGTCGTATCAGCAGTGGAGCGATCTCGTATTGCAGCACTTTGTTGCTCGGCAGCCGTATTGCGTAGAAGACTCGCCGCTCCTCCAAGTACTCATAGATGTCCGGCTTGGCGAATGCGGCATCGGCCCGAAAGTACCGTCGCACTCCTGTCGCCCCGTAGCGAGACAGGATCGGATCCAATACATCACGCCACCTGTGCGCGCTATGTACGTTCCCCGCACGGAGCATCGCTCCCTCGCAGTCACCGAACTGGTTGAACACGAACAAAGGGTGATAGCACGTTCTCCCAAAGTGACCGTTGTACGATGCTCCCTCCTGTTCTCCATGTACCGGGCTCTCCGAACTGTCCATGTCCAAGATCACCCGCCGGTGCGGCGTGCGGGACATAGCTCCATCCACCCACTCAGCGTTCAGCCGGCCCAACCCTTCCACGTTGCCGTCTTGGGTGAGCACCTCGGTCTCGAACCGGCTCATGGTGTTGGTGCTGGCGGCCGGTCTTTCAGGACCACCTCGCCGTCCAACGATGATCCGCATCGTCGGATCCTGGGCCAGCCGTTCAGCGTCGTTGGTATCCTCGTAGCCTGCCAGACGACTGTACACCGACTGCCTGAGAAGGCCCACCAATCGGTGTTGCACGTTACGACCGCCCCGACTCTCCTGCAGATACTCATTCGCCGTCTCCGTCAGTCCCAGCGCATCGTCCAACTCGCGGCAGGCCAGCAGCCCAGCGTCCGAGGTGATGGTAGCGCCGCGAAACTCCAACCGTACACGTCGGTCGAAACGGAGCTTGGCGCTGGGGTTGGTGCTTTCACCCATTGGGTGCCTCCGGAGTGGGTACGTTATTAGGAACTAAAGTAGTCGTGCACGACCAGTCTAGCACTTATAATAACGATTATTCTCTGATATTCGGCTACCTTAGGTGAAACTGGTACTGATTACGACACACCTTGTAGGGTTGATATGGGAAATGTGGGCTAAGAGTGGAGCCAAAGGATGGGCCCAATGTCCTGGGCGGGTCTCAGTCGTACGCTACGGCGGAAGAGTTCGAGTCCCCGCAGGTCTTAGCTATGAACTGGTGGGCAACGGGGGACTCGAACTATTCGAATCAACTGTCGCCAGAGTCAGCTGATCGAGTCGACATCTCAGCATTGAGCCAGATAGGGCGTATTGAGCGACCGGTCGGTGAACAGTTGCCCGGGAAGAGTGACGTCTGGTCTGGCACAGGACAACTGAATGCTGAGGAAGTCAGCGGAGGGAACTTCCAGGCTCTTACCGTCACCTCCACTTAGCCCGAATCCACCGAAGGTATGGCGTTACAGCAGCGGAATGGGCGATGAGGGGCAAGGGGAGGCGATGGTCCGGGCACGATTTTGGGTAAATGGGGCCGGTGTCTGTCTTCAGCCGCCGCGGGGAGACCTTGCGACCGTCTGGGGACGTTGGGCAAGGCGAGATGGCGGGGAGAGGACGCAGCAAGAGGGGCTCGCGGACCAGGGTGGCGCGAGTTTGCGGGGGGTTCGGTTGGCCGGATGGCGGGTCAGTTGCAGACGGGCGCCGTCAGGCTGGGAGTGGAATCGCTCGCAGCCGTGCCAGGGCGCGAGTGAACTGGGTTTCCCAAGGCCAGCGCTGGGGCAGATGCAGGGTAAGGCGGCGCGCCGAGCGGGTGAGCCGTCCGGCCATAGAGAAGAAGCGCCGCCGGAGGGTCCTGGTGGTTACCACCTGCTCCCCCAGACCGATGCGCACGGTCCAGCGGCCAGGTTATGGGCCAGCACCTGGACGGCCAGCCAGGCGCCGTTGGCGGGGAAGCGGCCAGAGGGGAGATGGTTGAGGCCGGCGCCGTGCTTGAGGTCTCGGATGGCATTCTCGATCTCGGCGTGGCGGCGATGGCCGGCCTCCAGCTCCAGGGTATCCCCGGTCCGGTCGGTGATGAAGCCGTGATAGCTGTAGCTGGCGAAAAGGGCCAGTTGGGAACCGGGCGTGGGCTTCACCCTCCGAACGATGAGCCGCACCGGGGCGGCGCCGGGCTCACCCTGGAAGGGGATGCAGAGCTTGTCTCAGAAGTAGCACCAAAGGCCTTGACCTCATTCCTTAAAAGCGACATAAGGTGTCAGCAGCGTCTCTGGTAGTCGTATATCGCAGTGCCTTCAGATTATTATTACGCCTGTCGTCGCACCACTTTGTCGCAGACAGGGGCGCGGAGACTTCTGAGACAAGCTCTGCAGGTGGTTTCAGCCACGGCGGCGGCGGCGGCCATCCAGTGGGGGACCGGCGTCCAGTCCGTCTCGGGTATGGCCTCGATCAGGTTACGCAGGCGGGCGTGCTGGCGGATGGTGATGGAGAAGCGGACATCCATCTCGCGGCAGACGACGACCAGGGCGTGGGCATAGAAGCCGCTGCCGGCCCGCACCGTGAGTTGTCCCCTGGCCCCAGCATGGCGCACCCAGCCCACGGTCTCCCGCAGGAAGTGGGCGGCGCCCCGAACGGTGTTGGCCCGGCCCTCGCGCAGCCGGGACATCAGCACGTCGCCGGTGCCGGCGGCCACGGCCAGCAGCGGGTGATAGCCCCGCTGGCCGGTGTAGCCATGGTGGCGCGCCCCCTCCTTGGCCAGTCCGTAGCAAAATTATGCCCGTATCCGGCCCGTGCAGAGGCGACTAACTGGTGAATCCGTCCCAGCGGTCACGGCGTGACAGTTGAAGTTAGTGGGGAGCATTGTTATGCCCGTATCCGGCCCGTGCAGAGGCGACTAACTGGTGAATCCGCCCAGCGGTCACGGCGTGACATCTTAAGTTAGTCGGGAGCAAAATTATGCCCGTATCCGGCCCGTGCAGAGGCGACTAACTGGTGAATCCGCCCCAGCGGTCACGGCGTGACATCTTAAGTTAGTGGGGAGCAAAATTATGCCCGTATCCGGCCCGTGCAGAGGCGACTAACTGGTGAATCCGCCCAGCGGTCACAGCGTGACATCTGAAGTTAGTCGGGAGCATTGTTATGCCCGTATCCGGCCCGTGCAGAGGCGACTAACTGGTGAATCCGCCCCAGCGGTCACGGCGTGACAGTTGAAGTTAGTGGGGAGCATTGTTATGCCCGTATCCGGCCCGTGCAGAGGCGACTAACTGGTGGTGAATCCGCCCCAGCGGTCACGGCGTGACATCTTAAGTTAGTGGGGAGCAAAATTATGCCCGTATCCGGCCCGTGCAGAGACGACTAACTGGTGAATCCACCCCAGCGGTCACAGCGTGACAGTTGAAGTTAGTGGGGAGCATTGTTATGCCCGTATCCGGCCCGTGCAGAGACGACTAACTGGTGAATCCGCCCCAGCGGTCACGGCGTGACAGTTGAAGTTAGTGGGGAGCATTGTTATGCCCGTATCCGGCCCGTGCAGAGGCGACTAACTGGTGAATCCGCCCCAGCGGTCACGGCGTGACAGTTGAAGTTAGTCGGGAGCATTGTTATGCCCGTATCCGGCCCGTGCAGAGGCGACTAACTGGTGAGTCCGGCCAAGGATGTATGCTCATGGTGAGGCGTGTCGTATGGATCAAGGCCGGATGGCCACTGGTGCGTATTGCCCGATCGGTAGCATGGTCCGGGAGACTTGCGACTGCATCATTGGTGACGCCCCGACCGGGCGATCCCGTTGGGGAGATTGTTTTACAGTCCGCGACTCCCTCCGACGATGCGCCTACACGATAATCGTGGAGGTGATGATGAGCAGACGCAAGAGCAGCCCAAAACCGGCGGGACTGTCCCAGTTGAACCTGCACGCGGCGGGCATCGACGTGGGCGCCACCAGCCACTTCGTCGCGGTTCCCGCCGACCGGGCGGAGCAGCCGGTGCAAGAGTTTGAGGCCTTCACGGCGGACCTGTACCGCCTGGCCCACTGGCTGACAGAGTGCGGCGTGCAGACCGTGGTCATGGAGTCGACGGGAGTCTACTGGATACCCCTGTTCGAGGTGCTGGAAGAGCGGGGTTTCCAGGTGATGCTGGTAGACCCCCGGCGCATCAGGAACGTGCCTGGGCGCAAGACCGATGTGGTGGACTGCCAGTGGCTACAGCAGCTGCACACCTATGGACTGCTATCGGGGGCCTTCCGGCCCGAGGCAGAGATACGACGCCTGCGCAGTTACCTGCGGCAGCGGGCGATGCTGGTGGAGTACGCTTCCCATCACATCCAGCATATGCACAAGGCGCTGACCCAGATGAACGTGAAGCTCCAGCACGTCATCAGAGACATCACGGGCAAGACCGGCATGGACATCATCGAGGCCATCGCGGGCGGGGAAAGGGACCCGCGGAAGCTGGCCCGGCTGCGCGACCGCAGGATCAAGGCAGACGAGGCGACCATCGCCAGGTCGCTACAGGGACACTGGCGGGAAGAACACATCTTCGAGCTGGCTCAGGCCGTGGAACTGTACCGGGTATATCAGGGCAAGATTGCCGAGTGCGACCGGGAGATTGAAGCGCAGTTGGAGCGGTTTGAAGACCACAGCGACGGCGAACCTCCGGCTCCCAATGGCAAAAAGCGCAATCAGGGAAACGCGCCCCGCTTTGATGTCCAGGGCCAACTGTATCGGATGACGGGGGTGGACCTGACCCGGATCGACGGCGTGGACGGTTTCACGGCGCTGAAGGTGGTCAGCGAGGTGGGCACGGACATGACGAAATGGAAGAGCGCCAAGCACTTCGCATCCTGGCTGGGGCTCAGCCCCAACAACCGCGTTACCGGTGGAAAGGTCATCAGCTCAAAGACCAAGCCCAGCGCCAACCGTGCCGCGGCGGCATTGCGTCTGGCGGCCAATGCGCTGCATCGCTCCGACAGCGCCCTGGGAGCCTTCCTGCGCCGGAAGAAAGCCCAGTTGGGAGCTCCCAAGGCCATTACGGCCACGGCGCACAAGCTGGCCCGCATCATCTACTCCATGCTGCGCTACGGGCAGCAGTACGTGGATGCCGGCGCGGAATACTATGACAGCCAGTACCGGCAAAGGGCCCTTCGGGCGGCAAAACGGCGGGCCGCGCAGCTCGGCTACCAGTTGGTGCCCCTATCAGATGCCTTGGCATCGGCTGTGCCCCACGAATCACAGGTCGCCCCAGCGTGACAGTTGAAGTTAGTGGGGAGCATTGTTATGCCCGTATCCGGCCCGTGCAGAGGCGACTAACTGGTGAATCCGCCCCAGCGGTCACGGCGTGACAGTTGAAGTTAGTCGGGAGCATTGTTATGCCCGTATCCGGCCCGTGCAGAGGCGACTAACTGGTGAATCCGCCCCAGCGGTCACGGCGTGACAGTTGAAGTTAGTCGGGAGCATTGTTATGCCCGTATCCGGCCCGTGCAGAGGCGACTAACTGGGTGAATCTGCCCCCAGCGGTCACGGCGTGACAGTTGAAGTTAGTGGGGAGCATTGTTATGCCCGTATCCGGCCCGTGCAGAGGCGACTAACTGGTGAATCTGCCCCCAGCGGTCACGCCGTGACAGTTGAAGTTAGTGGGGAGCATTGTTATGCCCGTATCCGGCCCGTGCAGAGGCGACTAACTGGTGAATCCGCCCCAGCGGTCACAGCGTGACAGTTGAAGTTAGTCGGGAGCATTGTTATGCCCGTATCCGGCCCGTGCAGAGGCGACTAACTGGTGAATCTGCCCCCAGCGGTCACGGCGTGACAGTTGAAGTTAGTCGGGAGGACCGAACGTTTCAGCCGCTGCCGTGACCGGCGTGGGGGAGCCATCCCCGATGCCTATCGCACACACAGCCGCCTAGAACAACCCTTCGAGGTTCTCCCGGAGGTTCCGCCACCACGCCCGGTCCGATCCATGGTCCGGTACGAAGTGGACTGCGTATGTTCCGTCCTCCTCCACCTTGAGCCGCCCAGCCAAGGTCACCACGCGGCCCAGGGGGACTGCTTCGAGGACCTCCGACGGGTCGCGCACGTTCACCCGCTGCACGTACTCGCCCCTTTTCATCTCGACCACCAGCTCGTCGGCGTCCTGGAACACGGCCGTGCCGCTGACCCTCACGCATCCATCGCGGAACAGGTCGCCGGCCACCGCAATCTGCGCGGGCGTCGGGATCGGGGGAGAGTCCAAGGGACACGGTTTGTCACGAGGCGAGACCACGTCGAGGCTGAACAGGACGATCAGGACCAGCGCCGCGATGGCCAACAGGCTCACCACCCAAAAGAGGCACCCTCGAAGGCGCCCGCCGCCCTTCTCCTCCTCAACCATTTGCTCCGACCTGTACGTCTGATACTCGGCCGACGGCGACGCTGCAGGGGCTGCTGGAGGGTCACGCCGCGACTCCGGCTCACGCGCAGGCGCTTCAATCTCCCCGGCGGTCCCGCGGTGCGCGGTGTGCTCCGGCTTCTCGGCATCCGGCGATTCCAGGTCGAGATGGTCGAGATGGTCGAGCTGTTCGAGCTCCTGTTCATAACCGTGCTGCGCAGCCGCCTTCGCCGCATCGCCCGACCGTCCGGTCAGCCACCACTCGGGCGCGTGTAAGAAGCCGCGGTAGGCCGCGTCGAGGTCGGCGTCCCGCGGGGGGGAGTTCTCACTGGAGCCGAACCACGGCGGGGCCGGGGCCGAAACGTCGAGCCACGGCTGGGCCACGTTGAACGCGACGGCGTAGGCCAGCATGGGATCTGATTGGTCCCGAGGGCCCGTCGCTGCAGACCCGGCCAGGAACTCCTTCAAACCAAGCCACTGACCTATCTCAAGCGCCCCTGCCGGCGTTGGCTTCAGCATGCCCGTCCGTACTTCGAGGGCCAGGTCGGTCCACAAGGGAAATGAATATGCGAGGCCGACGAAAGCGCCGATCAGGACGCTCGCCCACCACTGGTCCAGCCATAGAGCCGCCCAAAACCCACTGCCAACGCCCGTCAGAACCAAGGGCAACAATGTCCACACGCCCCCGTCGTCGTCGTTTTCCCTCCTCACTCTTAAAGCGTTGTCATCGAAGAGGCCGCGTTGATGCAGGTAATCGCCTATCTGGTCTCCGATGGCATCTCCGTGCTTATCTACCCGTTCACGCAGCGCATCAATCGTCATCGGGCCCGGCGGCAGGCTGTTGCATATCGTCCGCTCCCAGTCGTACTGTGGAGGGGCCTGCCGAGACAGCCGGTACAGGAAACCGACCCTTGTTCCGACGGGCTCGATTCGCAACGTGCCGCGTTGGCACATCTCGATGATGGAGGCCAGCAACGTTGGGCTCCATATCATGTGGCCTTCCATCGCAGATACGGCCGCCGCGGGCATTGAATCGCGCCGCAGGGTCGTACCCGAGTACCATGGGCTCGCCTGCGGGGGCCGGTACTTGGGCCACAGCCACAGCACGAAAATGAGCATCTGGGCTACGACCACGCCTATCGTACGGAAGCCCCACGCCGTCAGCTGCACCAGGTCCATCTCCCGGAATTCGGGGAAACCGCTTTCGGCGATTGCCCCGCCTGGGTCCAGCGCGAACAGCAAGCCGATGGCGGCCAGAACCGCCACTGCTGTCACCACACCCATAATGGCCTACTTTCCTTCTCGGGTCGCACTGGCTGACTTGACTCCGCCGGACAACCGCCCTTCACACTACTATAGGAGAGCAGCTGTCGCCAGGCGATACCCGCGCCCAGCCGTGCCGGAGTCCGTCCTCTGGAGGCTGAGGACGGGGGCGTTGCCGTTCGGGACGGCGACTACCGCCACCTTGGCCAGTGTCCCCTTCCAGAGGACGGGTCGGGCATGACGGTGTAGCCGTCCTGGCTAGAACGACCCCTCCCCTATAATAAGACATCCCACCGAAAAGTTCGCAATTCAGTCTTACTAGGCCCCATTGGCAAGACTCGAACTCGGTGGGAAAGCTGCTGATCCTATCTAACGTCGTTCGGCGTGGTAAAAGTAGTGGTAAAATAGCAAGGCATGAAGCAGAATCATATTTGTATGCGGGTGTGTTAGATTCCCTTCCTGGGCACCAATCACAGACGGCCCCATTACCCGGCGCGCACCGGCCTGTCCGGAGCCCGGTCCCACTCCTTGGGCAGCAGAAGACCAGTCAATATCAGGCTCGCCGGAGCCGCGCAGGTGACCATCAGGCCGACGCGCAGGCTCCCTGTCCACTCCTGGATCGCCCCCGTCAGGATCGGCCCGACGAACGCCCCTACCCAGACTATCGTGTAGATCGACGACGTGACGATCGCCACCTCGCGGGGTTTTATCCCGCGCAGCTCGAACGGAATCGTCATCAGCACGGGGAAGAAACTCCACCCCACGCTCTGGATCATGAAGACCACGAACAGCACAGGATAAGAGCCCACCCAAAGAAGAGGCGCGGCCGTCCCGGCCAGTATGGCCCCCGCGAGCAGCAGCACCTGTCTCTTGCGGCCGATCCTGGAAACCAGGACCCCGACTGCCAGGCCGGAAACCGAGGAGAATCCGCCGCCCACAGACATCACGAGGGCAGACGCCTTCAGAGACATGCCGTATTCGTCGAGCCGCAGGCTGGGCCAGAAGGTGGAGAATGACGAGAAATTGACGCCCACTCCGACCATCCCGAGAGCCAGCAGCCATATCTCCTTGTGCTCCAGGATGACACGAAGCGAGCTCAGCTTCTGACGGCCGTGCTGCGCCTCAAAGTCCTGGGTCGTCCGCTCCTTCCCGAAGAGATGCCACGCAACCGCCATTGCTAGGGAGAGCAGACCGAAGACGTGGAGAGTGTTGCGCCAGCTGTCGTCCAGCAGCTCCAGCACCACCGGTACCGCAATGAACCCCAGTCCCACGATGCCCCACAGGAGATTGGCCAGCGAGTTCGCTATGACGATCTCGTTGGGCGGAATCCACTGCCGGATCAGGAGCACGCGGGCCGGCTCGCGCGCCGTGGCGGTCGCACCGTAGAGGACGCGGCCCAGCAGGATCAGGAAGAAGTAGGGCGCCCAGCCCTGGAAGAAGACGAGCGCAGCCGCGCCGAAGAAGCTGATCGAGCCGACCAGCTTGGGTCTGTAGCGCGTGAGAAACCACGCGAACGGGATGGCGAGCAGGATGTTCGCCACCTGCGGCGCCGAGCCGAGGAAGCCCTCTTGGATCGGGCTCAGACCCAGCTCTGCCCTCATGCTCGGCAGGAGAAACCCCAGGCTGCCAAGCACTACGTAGGTCCAGATATGGCCGGTCATCCACAGCGCAATGACCACCCACCTGTAACGCGGGAAGTCCGTCACCATCTCTGCGCGGGCCAAATCGGCCACCTCCGTCAATGCGGCTCAGAGCCCGCCAGTACCCGATACGGGCCGAACCCAGCTCCCGGCTGGTTGGGAGATTCTACAGCACATCCGGCTCCTTGGAGCTGCTCGCCCGACTGAACCGCATCCTTGACGGTGCTCCTCTCGCCTTGTAATGTGGCGCCAGCCGGTCCAACGACATGTCGGACACACGGAGGCCGTATCAATGGACGATGCCGTACATCACGCAAAGACACTGCAGGCGCAGGCGCCGCTGATCGACGGCCACAACGATATCGCCTTCCAGTACACCCTCCAGGCCAGCGGTGAGTTGTGGAGAATGGACATCTCGCAGCGTCAGCCCGGGATGCACACCGACATTCCACGGCTCCGTGAGGGCGGAGTCGGAGGACAGTTCTGGTCGGCTTACATCCCGCCTTCCGACAGGGGCGAGCTCGACGTACAGTCGACCATATGGCAGATCGACCTGATCCACAACATGATCGACCGCTACCCCGACGCCTTCAAGATGGCGCTCACCGCCGACGACGTCGAGGATGCGCACGAGGGAGGCAGAATCGGCTCTCTGATCGGCGTCGAGGGAGGGCACATGATCAACAACTCTCTGGCGACGCTCCGCACCTTCTACGATCTGGGCGCCCGGTATATGACTCTCGCCCACTTCAAGAACACCGACTGGGCCGATTCCGCGACCGACACCCCCAAGGCGAACGGGCTTACCAATTTCGGCCGGGAGGTGGTCCGGGAGATGAACAGGCTGGGTATGCTGGTCGACCTCTCGCACGTCTCGCCTGAGACGATGAACGACGCCCTCGACGTCGCCGAAGCCCCTGTGCTCTTCAGCCACTCCTCCGCCCGTGCGGTCACCAACGTCCCGCGCAACGTGCCCGACGAGGTTCTCAACCGGCTGCCGGGAAACGGCGGCGTAGTCATGGTCGCCTTCGTTCCCTTCTTCGTCACTAAGGAGGAGCCGCGGTTCGTCCCTCCGCCGATGCGGGGAGACGATCTGAGCCAGCAGGCTGTGGCCGAGCTGCTCGAACGGTGGCTTAGAGAGAACCCGCCGCCCCTGACCACCCTCACCGACGTCGCCGACCACATCGATCACATCAGAGACGTGGCCGGCATCGACCACGTCGGCCTGGGGTCCGACTTCGATGGGATGCCCAGCCACCAGACCGTCCCTGCCGGACTGGAAGACGTCTCCAAATATCCCAGTCTGACCGCTGAGCTGGTGCGCCGCGGCTACAGCGACGCCGCCGTCAAGAAGGTCATGGGCGGCAACGTCCTGCGCGTCATGAGAGAGGCCGAGGCCGCCGCGAGCCGGCTCATTGGCGAGCGTCGGCCGTCGGAGGCCCGCATCGAAGATCTCGATTCGGAGTAGACTCCCATACTTGCTTCGCGCGCCATCAGCCATGAAAGGACTCAGCCAATGATCGAGGCGACCGACGTTTTTGAGCTATTCCGGAATCATCGCGGAGACGCGATAGTAATGGCCGGGGGGCTGAGCGGCTACAGGCATTGGCACGAGTACAGCTCGACGCCGGGCAGAGACGCCGGAGGCTTCGTCCACACGATGGGCGCCCTCTCCCCCACTGCCCTGGGCGTCGCCCTCGCCCAGCCCGACGAAAAGGTCGTGCTGTTCGACTCAGAGGGCGCGCTGCTGATGAACCTCGGATCCCTGGCGACCATAGCGGACCAGGGACCGGCCAACCTGTACCACTTCCTCCTGGACAACGAGGGCTATGCTACGACCGGAGGCCAACCCGTTCCAAGCGCCCAGGACATCGACTACGCGGGCATGGCATTGAACGCCGGCTACGTCGACGCCTACTCCTTCGACAACCTGGAAGATCTCGCCACGAGCCTGACGGAGATAATGGCAACGCCCGGGCCGGTCTTCGTCGCCATTAAGGTCGTACCGGAGATCGAGAACACCCCCATCGGCCTTCGCGAGCCCCTGCCGATGCGCCCCTTTGGGCAGATCATCCAGGAGTTTCAGGAAGAGCTCGGAGTGCGTGTCCGATCATCCTGATCCCGTCGAGCGGTGCGTCATGGCCGCCGGCCCCTGCGGAGGAAATCGAATGCGTCTGGAAGGCAAGGTCGCAATGTTGTCCGGCATCGGTCAGGGCATGGGCCGGGCCGCCGCCGTCATCTTCGCTCAGGAAGGAGCGCAGGTCGCCATCGTCGCGCGGAGACCCGTCCACCTCGAGGAGACTGCGGAGCGTATCCGGTCCAACGGTGGGAGCGCACTGGTCGTCACCGCCGACCTGTCGGACAAGGCGGAGGCCGAGCGCGCCGTCAGCGAGGTCGTCGACCACTACGGCCGTCTCGACATCCTATACTCTGCGGCCGGAGGCAACTTCGATCCGGGCCGGGACTTCGACGAAGTGGACGAGAGCTTCTGGAACAGCACCCTCGGCAACACGCTGAACAGCCTATACAACCTGGCGCAGGCGGTCCGGCCAATAATGAACCGGCAGGGCGGCGGGGCTATCGTCACAGTGGCGGCCAGCTTCAGCGTCCGGCAGGAGGGCAATCCCGCGTACGGAGCGGCCAAGGGAGGAGTCATAGGACTCTCCCAGAACCTCGCCCGCGATCTCTTCGAGAACAACATACGGGTCAACTGCATCGCCGCCGGCCTGTTTCGAGGCCGACTGGAAGACGGCCGTGTAGGCCCGGCTGCGGCGACGCTCTCCCGTACCGGCTATCCGCAGGATATCGGCTACGCCGCTCTCTACCTGGCCTCCGACGAGGCCGGATGGGTCACCGGTCAGACGCTGGCCGTCGACGGCGGCGTCGACGTCGGCACTCGCCCCCTCTGGCGGCATGAGCGATAGCATTCGGTCGCTACAGGCCCGACAAATCGCAGGCGTCTCTGACCTGTAGAATGAACAGGCTAACCGCCTCCGTCCTGGTCCTCGCCGCACTCATTGCGGCCATAGCCGTCGCACCTGCCCTGAACGATGCAGTCACGACACGGACGTCCGAGCTCCCGCCCTCGCTGGCAACGACTTCCGAGTCTCCCGCAGCAGCCTCCGCGCAGCCGAGAGAGCAGACCGACGCACCCGCCCTGCCTGCCGATGACGTCCCTCCCCTGCCCGATTCCGATCTGATCGTCTACAACAGCCTGGACGGTCAGATAGCCCTCATCGAACCGGACGGATCCAACAGCTGGAAGATCACCGACGGCGAGCGCTTCTACGCCTGGCCCCTCTGGTCGCCCGACGGTCGCGCCATCGCCTTCTCGGGGCCCGAACGGCGCACCGACGGCACCGAGGCGCTGGCTCTCTTCGTCCACTCGCTGAAAGACCGAGAGACGAGGACCGTCTACGTCAACGAGCGTGGGATGGGGCCCATCCTCCCGGAGATGCCGCACTACCCGTACTTCTCGCCGGACGGCTCCCGGCTGGCCTTCATGGCAAGCGTCCCTTCGGGGCTGACCCTCTTCGTCACCGACCCTAGCTCCGATACGGAGCCCACCCCGCTGATCAGGAACGCCCCCCTCTACGCATCCTGGTCGCCGGACTCTGACCGGCTTCTGGTCCACGGAGGGGCGGATCACTACCTGGTCACCATCCGGGACGGATCGGGAACCGTCGCAAGGCTCGGCGCGAGCGCCGTCAACTACCGCGTTCCCGACTGGTCGTCCTACAGCGGCGACATGGCTATCGTCTCGCAGGACCCCAGTGGAAAGGGAGGAATCTACACCACGGACGCAGGCGGCCTCGACATGCGGCTCATCGCCGAGACGCCCGGACACGCCGCCTTCCTGTGGTCTCCCGGCGGCGAGCTGCTGGCGGTCGCCCGCTCACGGCTCTCCAGTGGGACGGCGTACGATGGCGTCAGGCTCTTCTCGAGCATAGGAGTCCCTCAGCCAATCGGGATAGACGACCCCGTCGCGGCCTTCTTCTGGTCGCCGGACGGGTCCAAGCTCGCCTACGTTACGGAGGGAACCGAGGGAGGCTACCTGCAATGGAAGATTCTCGATACCGACACCGGCGAGAGCTGGCCGGTGGCGGAGTTCCTCCCGTCACTGCCTCAGACCACGATATTCCGCTTCTTCGACCAGTTCGCCCACTCTCATTCCCCATGGTCTCCCGACAGCCGCTCGCTGGTCTTCTCCGGCATTCTGCGCGCCGAGGGAGTATCGGCCTCCTCGGGGAGACAGCAGCCCCCCCAAGTCATAGTCGCCGATACGGATCCGCATCCCGCGGTCGACCAGATCGCCGACGGATTCATGGCCTTCTGGTCGCCGCGCTAGAACTCCGGCCGTCCATGTCCCCGCCATAGAGCAAGACCCCGGCGATGGATACGATGGACCCGCCGGCTTCGTCCGCCGGACACTGCACATAGCCTACCGCCTCTCCATTCGCCCGAGCCAGATATCTGAGCGCCATATATATTGGAGGCAGTCCGCAGAGGCGTCTGGCGTCCAGCTCTCGTTGGATCCCGCTCATCATCGACGCGGCGTCGCCGCCGCAGATCGCCGATATCGTCTCGTCGTCTCTCGACGCGACGTCCGTCTTCTGGACGGCGTCGAGCGGCCTGGGGTCGCCGAACGCCGGCCCCACGTGCGCTAGGTCGCCTGCCGCAATGACCAGCGTTCTCCTTCCCGCGGCCGCCCGTCTCAGGGCCTCGACCGCCGCGCCGATCCGGTCGTCGCTCTCCGGATCCTCCTCACCGGTTACGAATCTGTGGAACGACCCGCACAGGACCGGCACCACGTCGACCGGCCAGCCATCCATGAAATGGTGCAGCCACACGAGCGCCAACTCGATGGAGTGCTCGTTTGCGTGATGGAGCTCCTCATCGAACGCCGCCTCGCCGCCGAGGGCATCCGCCAGATCGTCGACCGCGTCGACGTCCGTCGGCAATACGCCGAGCGGTGTCGCATAGCTCTGACGCGTCGGCGTTATCGTCCCCGGCCCTCCCCTATGATCGGTCCCGAAGACGATGACCAGCTCCGTCCCGTCCAGGGCTGGCCGTGCCCGCTGCCAGAGACCGGCATACGTCGAATGCCCTCTCGCATAGTCGATATGCGGACACACGAGGCCGACCAGATTCGTCCGCGTGGACGGCTTGGCAGGATACCTCTCGCAGTAGCCGTCGAGGGTCTCCCTCAGCCTCTTCGGGGCCCCGGGGTACACCTTGTCAGCGTGGAGAGGGCGTCGGCATTCGGCAGTCCGGTACGCCGTCAGCTCGCGCGCCTTCGCGGCTCGATAGCCGTCGCCGTCCAGCAGAAGCGCCCTGTCGAGCTGGGCCAGCAGCTCGGCGACCGTCGACGGCGTGACCTGAACGCCGGTTCTCAGCGCCATCGCCGTACGCAGTCCGGCGGCGTCCCGTGTCCCGTCGCACAGCCCGAGCAGAGGCGCCAGCCTCTCCGGGACCAGCACCGCCTCATCGCCCAGGTCCAATGGGTCCTTCAGGTAGAGGTAGCGGCGGCCGTTGTACTGCACCCACTGCGGCTCTACCGACCTGAGTCTCGGCCGCTCCAACGCCGTCTCCGCCATAGCAAACCTCAGCTGCATCCAGGATTTGGTCAGCCGGTGGCGATTATACCGGGCTGAAGGTCGCGGATGGGAGAGGACGCTCTCCTCGCCGGAAGGGCTGCCGGAGCCGGTATGCTATAATGCAAAGCCGTCCCCTCTCTGGACCAGTCTACCCGTCCGTAGACGCCTAAACAGTCAAATCGGAGGTGCGACCGCCGACATGCCTCTGTTCGAAGGACTCAAGGTCTTTACGGGGAACGCTCACCCCACCCTTGCCCAGAACATCTGCACCTATCTGGGGATCGCCCTGGGAGACTGCGAGATATCGAAGTTCAGCAACGACAACACCTTCGTCCGGTACAGAGAGAATATCCGGGAACGCGATGTGTTCATGGTGCAGCCCATCTCCGCGCCAGTCAACGACCACCTTATGGAGCTGCTCATCCTGATCGACGCCGCCAAGAGGGCCTCCGCCGGACGGATCACGGCCGTCATACCCTACTACGCGTACGGGCGGAGCGATAAGAAGGACCAACCCCGTGTTCCGATCACCGCGCGCCTGGTCGCCAACCTCATCACCGTCGCGGGAGCCGACAGGGTCCTGACGATCGACCTCCACGCCGGCCAGATACAGGGTTTCTTCAACGTCCCGGTCGACGAGCTGACAGCGGTCCCCATGCTGGCCCGCCACTGCGCGGAGCGCGGACTGGACAACCTGGTCGTCGCGGCTCCCGACGTGGGAGCCGCCAAGAGGGCGAGAGAGACCGCCGATATGCTGAGGGTGCCCATCGCGATAGTCGAAAAGCAGCGCCTTGGAAACGACGACAAGGTGGAGGCGACCAACCTCATAGGAGACGTCGAGGGCAAGACCGCCCTGATAGTCGACGACGAGGTGGTCACGGGAGGCACCGTCGTCGCCGCAGCGGATGTCCTTCTGGACCAGGGAGCGACCGCTGTCTACTGCTACGCAACACACCCCCTGCTCTCGGGGAACGCCCGTCAGGTCCTCGAGGACAGCTCCGTCGTCGAGACGGTCGTCACCGACACGCTGCCCATCAGCGAGGATAAGCTCAGTCCCAGGATCAAGACGGTTTCCATCGCCTCGTTGTTGGGCGAGGCTATACATCGTATTCACAGCGGCCTGTCCGTCGGAGCCATGTTCGAGCCCTAGGATGCTCAAGACCCTCACAAAGCTGATAGGCGACTCCAACGAGAGAGTCATCAAGGGCATGAGGTCCGACGTCCAGGCGATCAACGACCTGGAGCCCGCTCTCGAGCTGCTGTCCGACCAGGGTCTCAGGGACAAGACCGGCGAGATGAAGGAGCGCATCACCGACGGCGAACAGCTGGACGATCTCCTGATCGAAGCCTTCGCCATGGTGCGCGAGGCCGCCAAGCGCACGTTGGGACAGCGCCACTTCGACGTCCAGCTCATCGGCGGCATCGTCCTGCACGACGGCAAGATCGCCGAGATGAAGACCGGCGAAGGCAAGACCCTCGTAGCCACCCTCCCCGCCTACCTCAACGCCCTTACCGGAGACGGCGTTCACGTCGTTACCGTCAACGACTACCTTGCCCGCCGCGACGCCCAGTGGATGGGCGCGGTCTACGACCTCCTGGGCGTATCGGTCGGAGCCCTTCAGCACGAGTCCGCATTTCTCTACGATCCGGACATGAGGAGCGACGATCCGGCGACCGACAGGCTGCGCCCGGTATCCCGCGCCCAGGCCTATAGAGCGGACATCACGTACGGCACCAACAACGAGTGCGGCTTCGACTACCTCCGCGACAACATGGTCATCGAGGCCGACCAGCGCGTGCAGCGCGAACTCAACTATGCCATCGTTGACGAGGTCGACAACATCCTCATCGACGAGGCCAGGACGCCGCTGATCATCAGCGGGCCCGCAGAGCAGTCTCCCAGGGAGTACTTGCGCTTCGCAAAGGTGGTCCCCGGCCTCAGGGCCGGAGAAGACTATACGGTGGACGAAAAGCACAGAGCCGTATCTCTCACCGTCGACGGTATGGCGAAACTGGAGAGGATGCTCAGCGTCAGAAACCTGTACGGCCCCGACAACTTCGCCCTCGTCCACTTCGTCGAGAACGCCCTGAAGGCCCACGTCATCTTCCAGAGAGACCGGGAGTACGTCGTCAAGGACGGCCAAGTCGTCATCGTAGACGAATTCACCGGACGCCTGATGCACGGCCGCCGCTACTCGGACGGCCTCCACCAGGCTATCGAGGCGAAGGAGGGCGTCAACGTCCAGAGAGAGACCGTAACCTACGCCTCCATCACCCTCCAGAACTACTTCCGGATATACGCGAAGCTCGCGGGGATGACCGGCACGGCCGTTACCGAGGCGGAAGAGCTCTGGAAGATATACAAGCTCGAAGTCGTCGAGGTCCCGACGAACAGGCCGATGATCAGGGCCGACCAGACCGACCTCATCTTCCGGGACCAGAAGGCCAAGTACGACGCCGTCGTCGACGAGATCGGAATGAGACATGAGCGCGGCCAGCCCGTACTCGTGGGCACTACCGACATCGACAAGTCCGAGCACCTCAGCGATCTGCTCAAACGCAGGGGGATCCCCCACGAGGTCCTCAACGCGAAGCAGCACGAGAGAGAGGCGGCTATAGTCGCCGACGCCGGACGGCCCGGCGCAGTCACCGTCTCCACCAGCATGGCCGGGCGGGGCACCGACATCGTGCTCGGCGGCAGGCCCGGCGAATTGACTACCGAACAGGAGTGGCAGACCCTCCACGACCAGGTGCTCGACCTGGGAGGCCTCCACATCATCGGAACCGAGAGACACGAGGCGAGGCGGATCGACAACCAGCTCCGAGGCAGGGCGGGACGCCAGGGCGACCCGGGCAGCTCTAGCCTCTACGTCGCTCTCGACGACGACCTGATGCGCCGCTTCGGCGGCGACCGGATCAAGAGCATCATGGACTTCGCGGGGCTCGACGAAGACACCCCCCTGGAGCACAAGATGCTGAGCAAGTCTATCGAGGGCGCCCAGGTCAAGGTCGAGGCATACCACTTCGACATCCGCAAGCATCTGGTCGAGTATGACGACGTTATCAACACCCACCGCGACGTGATCTACGGCGAGCGCGACAAGATCCTCGGAGGTGCGGACCTCAAGACCAACGTCCTTTCGATGGTGGAGCGTGGCGTCAGGGATACCGTAGGCGGCTACCTCGACGATACGGCGCCCGAGAACTGGGACACCGAGTCGATGGTAAAGGAGCTGACCGCCGTCATGCCCCTACCCGCCGACCTGTCCAACCCCGATCGCATAGCCGGGATGGACCCGGAGGAGATTGACGACCGCCTGATCTCCCACGTGCACGAGCTCTACGACCTCATGGAGGAGCGGCTGACCCCGGAGACGACGCGCAACATCGAGCGCCACCTGATGCTCAGGACGCTGGACGTCAACTGGGTCCAGCACCTGACCACCATGGAGAACCTGAGACAGGGCATCGGGCTTCAGGCCTACGGCCAGCGTGACCCTCTCGTCATGTACAAGAGAGAGGGCCACGAGATGTTCCAGCGCCTCCAGGAACGGATCCAGCACGACATCGTCCACAGCATCTACCACGTCGGCGTGGCGCAGGGTGGATTGCGAAAGGCGGCAAAGGGCCGGGCCGACTCGAAGAGCGCTGGCCCCATGGGGCGCGTCCAGTCTTCCTCGAACAAGGGGCGGGCTCCATCCGGCAACCGCAAGATCGGACGCAACGAGCCCTGCTACTGTGGAAGCGGCAAGAAGTACAAGCGCTGCCACGGCGCATAGCCGGACCACCGTTGGACAACGCACGGATAGCCCAGGTCTTCGACGACATCGCCGGCCTGCTGGAGCTCAAGGGAGAGTCGGCCTTCACCAGCCGCGCCTACCGGCAGGGCGCCGCCACCCTGCGCGAGCTGCCCGACCCCGTCTCCGACATGGTGCGAAACGGCTTCGATCTCCAGACCCTCCCCGGAGTGGGCAAAGCCATCTCCGACAAGACAAGGGAGATGGTCGAAACCGGACGACTGGGATACTACGAGCGTCTAAGGTCGGAGTTCCCCGACGGGATCGTCGGCCTTCTCCGCGTGCACGGCCTCGGCCCGGCCACCGTGAGGCGGCTCTGGAAAGAGCTTGGAGTGACGACGACCGCGGAGCTGGAGGAGGCCGCTGCCGACGGGAGACTCGCCTCGCTTACACGGTTCGGCCCCGGAACGGCCAGCCGCCTCCGCCAACAGCTCAGACATCTACGCTCTGGTGAGACCAAATGACCGGCAGCGCCAGAGATACGGAGGACGTGATCGATCGGCTCCGTGAGTCCCTTCACGACGGCGCCCACTGGTTCACGGCCCTCCTCGACGCCATGGCCGCGTGGACGCTCCCGGAGGAGATCGACGGGAACAGGCGCTACCAGTACTTCATCGCGGGAGAAGCCTTCGACTGGCTCCTGCTCGCCGAGAGGCTGTGCGGCGAGGTGCGGGACCTCATCCCCCAGAAGACGATGGAGTCCCTGCTCCTGTGCGGTGCCCTTCCCGCCGGGGCCTCTCCGGACCTCCTGAGAGAAAGGCTGGGCGTGGACAAGCACCGGGGCTGCCTGAACTACTTCTACGGCGTCACTGTGGAAGAGGCGCTCCAGCTTGCCAACGAGCGAGACGTACAGAAGCGCCACATGAGCAACGGCAACCGCTACCAGGCGGACTTTTCCGAGGAGGCTTTCCAGCGGACCTACCGGATGCCGCGCGAGACTCTGCTGACACAGTTCAGGGACGAGATGGCATACCCGACCGCCGACGCCATGACGCTCACCGAGCACAAGGAGTTCACCTACTGGCTCTTCAAGTGGAGGCTACGCCAGTCGGACGGAGCAAAAGCTGCCAGTGACACCCGGAAGGGCCTTAGGGAATATCAGCGGATGGCTTCGGAGGCCGCACGAAGAGGCCGCACTGCCGTCGGAACCCAATCGGACCGACCCTAGCCCCCGAGCCTAGAAAGAATCTCCAGCACCCTCTCCCGACGCTCCTCCGTCCGCGCCAATCTCTCCCGCTCCCGTTCCACTACATCCTCCGGAGCCTTCGAGACGAACGCCTCGTTCTCCAGCCGCGCCGACAGTCTGGCCCGGCGAGCCTCCAATTCTCCAAGCTCGTCGCCTAGCCGTCCGCGCTCCCGGTCCAGGTCCACGAGCCCGCCGAGCGGGATCGTCACCGTCCCGATTGGCAGGACGACCGACACGCGGTCGTCCGATCCGGCACCGTCCACCGCGCTCAGCAATAGCGGCGACACCCGCGCCAGCGACGAGATCACGGGAGTCTCGGCCTCCAGGACCGGAGCCAGCATCGGCGCGTCGACCGTCACCGGAATCATCCTACCTGCCGGCAACCTGAACTCAGCCCGAAGGTTCCTGACCGCGTGGACCACGTCGATGACCGCCTCCACCTCCGCCTCCACGCCATCGTCGATCAGCGATGGATCGGCCTGCGGATACCGCGCCACGATCAAGGCCTCGGCCCGACCGGCGCGCTGAGGCAGCGCATCCATGAGCGTCGACCATATCTCCTCCGTGACGAACGGCATGAAGGGATGCAGCAGCCGCAGCACTCCCTCCAGGACGTATGCCAGCACCGGACACGGCGAATGGGCGGGACCGTCATCCGACCGCATACGTATCTTGGACATCTCGATATACCAGTCGCAGTATTCGCTCCAGAGGAAGTCGTAGATGGCCCGCTGGGCCTCTCCGAACTGGTACTCCTCCATCCGGGCCCCGACGATCCGGGCCACCCGGTTGAACCGGCTGACGATCCACCGGTCATGCCTGTGGATCGGCTCGGGATTCTCCCACCCCTCCAGTCCCTGCGCCTCTTCGAGATTGGAGATAACGAACCGCGCGGCGTTCCACAGCTTGTTGGCGAAGTTGCGGCTCCCCTCCAGCCTCTGGTCGCTGAGGCGCATGTCGTTGCCGGGGGAATTACCGGTCGTCAGCGCGAACCTCAGCGCGTCCGAGCCGTACCTCTCTATCAGCTCCAGGGGGTCGAGCACATTCCCCTTCGACTTGCTCATCTTGGCCCCGTGCCGGTCGGTGATGAGACCGTGCAGGTACACCGTATGGAACGGAGCCTCGCCGGTGTTCTCGATCCCCAGCATGATCATCCGGGCCACCCAGAAGAAGAGGATGTCGTGGCCCGTCTCCATGACGCTGGTCGGATAGAAGTAGTCCAGGTCCTCCGTCTCGTCGGGCCAACCGAGGGTCGAGTGCGTCCACAGGCCGGACGAGAACCAGGTGTCCAGCACGTCCGGGTCCTGCTCCAACGCCGTCGACGAGCACTTCGGACAGGCTGACGGGTCCTCCGTCTCGACGATCACCTCTCCGCAATCTCCGCAGTACCAGACCGGTATCCGGTGGCCCCACCAGAGCTGGCGGCTCACGCACCAGTCCCGGATGCCGTCCATCCAGTTGAAGTAGACCTTGGCGAAACGCTCCGGGATGATCCGTATCCGCCCGTCCCTCACCGCTTCGCGCGCCGGCCTCGCCAGCGGCTCCATGCGCACGTACCACTGGGCGCTGACTATCGGCTCCACCACCTCGTCGCACCGGTCGCAGTGGCCCACCGCGTGGGGGTTGGGCTCCACGCCCTCCAGCAGACCGTCCCGTTCGAGCTGCTCCACGAGCTTCACGCGGCACTCGAATCTGTCCAGTCCCTGGTAGGGTCCCGCCGCCTCGTTCATCGTGCCGTCGAGGTTCATGACGTTGACTATCGGCAGGCCGTGCCGCTGGCCGATCTCGAAGTCGGACGGATCGTGTCCGGGCGTCACCTTCAGCGCGCCGGTCCCGAACTCCGGGTCGACCGCCTCGTCGGCCACCACCGGTATCCTCCGTCCCAGCACCGGGAGCACGACCCTGTTCCCGACCAGCCCCGCGTAGCGCCCGTCCTCAGGATTGACCGCGACGCCGGTGTCCCCAAGCAGGGTCTCCGGTCTTGTCGTGGCGACGACTACGCCGTCCCCGCCGTCCTCGGCGCGGTAGCGGACATAGTAGAGGCTCCCCTCCTCCTCCTGGTGGTCGACCTCTAGGTCGGACAGCGCCGTCGAGCACCTAGTACACCAGTTGGTGATCCGCTCCCCCCGGTATATGAGGCCCTTCTTGTACAGGTTGACGAAGGTGGTCCTGACCGCCCTGCTGGGGCCCTCGTCCAGCGTAAAGCTGCTCCTCGTCCAGTCGCACGACACTCCGAGTCGCCTGTACTGCTGATTGATCCGGTCGCCGTAGCGGTCGACCCACTCCCATACGCGCTCGACGAACCGGTCGCGGCCCAGGTCGTGGCGGCTCATTCCGTCCGAGGCCAGCATACGCTCCACAACTACCTGGGTTGCGATTCCCGCGTGGTCCGTACCGGGAAGAAACAGCGTCGGCTCGCCCCCCATCCGGTGCCACCGGACCATCAGGTCCTCCAGGGCGGCCGTCAGAGCGTGGCCCATGTGCAGCTCGCCCGTAACGTTGGGAGGCGGCATTATCACGACGAACGGAGAGCGTGACCGATCCACCTCAGGCGTGAAGTATCCGCCCTCCATCCAGCGACCGTAGACGCGTGATTCCACAGACGCCGGATCGTACGCTGCGGCCATCCGGGCCTTCTGCCTTGCCTGTGTCATCGGTTCCGACCCTCCATAGAGCGACAACATTCTAGATGGGGCCGCGAGCGGGCGTCAACGAAACGAATTGCCTCATAATAAATGTTACCGAACAGGGTATCGTTGCTTCAGAAATCATGTTACCGGAGGAGGTCATGAGGAGAAGCAGCGTGAAGGAGTACACTGAGACTGTGACGCAGCACTACGCAGGCGCTTCCCGGAAGGAGAAGAGCCGTCTGCTGGACGAGTTCACCAGGGTGACCGGCTACCACCGCAAGTCGGCCGTCAGGCTACTGTCTGGCACCAAGCCCACCAGACCAGCGAAAAAGCGCGGCAGGCCCCCAGTGTATGGGTCGGAGCTGATGGACACTCTCGCGGCGGTCTGGGAGGTCTCGAACCGTCTGTGTGGGAAGCGGTTGGCGCCGTTCGTGGCAGAGTTCACCGACAGGCTCGTCGAGCACGGCGAGCTCACGGTGTCGGACGAGGTGCGCGAACAGTTGAAGAGCGTGAGCGCTTCGACGATAGACCGGCTGCTGCGCCGGTACAAAGACAGTGGGCTGAGGCGTCCGTTCAGCACGACCAAGCCTGGAAGCCTGCTGAAGGCGTCGATCCCGATACGCACCTTCGCCGAGTGGGAGGAGAACAGCCCGGGCTTCATAGAGATGGATCTGGTGGCCCACTGCGGCGACACGACTGAGGGCTTCTACCTCAATACGCTGAGTGGGGTGGACATAGCGACGGGCTGGATGGAGTGTCAGGCGGTATGGGGGAAGGGGCAGGAGAGGGTGGGAGGCGCGGTGCACAAGATGTCCCGCTCCCTGCCGTTCCGGCTGTTGGGCCTGGACTCTGACAACGGCTCCGAGTTCATCAACCACCACCTCTACTCTTACTGCCAGCGCAACGAAATCACTTTCACCCGTTCGAGGCCATACAAGAAGAACGACAACGCTCACGTCGAGCAGAAGAACTGGTCTGTGGTGCGACGGCTGATCGGGTACGGTCGCTACACGTCGAGGCCGTCACTGAGGCATCTCGAAAGGGTCTATGGCCTGGTGGGCCTCTACGTCAACTTCTTCCAGCCGGTGATGAAGCTCAAGCACAAGAGCCGCAACGGGGCCAGGGTCCACAAGGTCTACGACAGCGCCCAGACACCGTATCATCGCCTGCTGGAGTACGACGTTCTGACATCCGAACAGAGGACGGCCATGCAGAGGCAGTACGAGCTGCTCAACCCGGTAAGACTGAAGCGACGGATCGACCGCGCCGTCGAAGACCTCTTGAAGACCGCTGAGCACCACGCATGAGGCTCGGACACATAGGACCTCCGGTAACATGACTTCTGAGGCAACGTATGCCCTTCGGTAACACTTTTATTTGACGCAACACGCGAAAGCCCGCAGCGCCTAGATCCACCACCTCCGTCATTCCCGCGTTCGCGGGAATCCATCCCCAATGAGGTGCATCCCCATCTCCCAGGAAGCCGTCTGTTACGCGGCTCCTCAAATTCAGGTGGTGGATTCGGGGTGCCGACCTGATCCTTGACATAGGCGAACGCATGTACTATGATAGGCACATGCCACCCACCTACCCGTCTCCCACATCCCTCCGCCGATTCCGCTCCACTCCTACTATGCCCGGCAGTCGTCCCGCGAATGTCGCCCTGAGCGATAGCGAACGGGCCTGAGGTTGGCGCCGCCGCGTCTGTCCGAGCGGGAGGCGCGCCGAGATGCTGTTGGCTTCCGTCCCTTACCTGTCTCATCCCTGTTCCACAACCGTCTCATCCCTGTCTACGAACCGTCCCATCCTGTCCAGGAATGTCACGCGACCCAGCTACAAGAAGTGACGGAATGGTACAGAATGTGACAGATTTCGTGAAAATCGAACGGGCTTTGGGCTCAGGCGAACGGGGCTCTATCGGGCGGTATCGCATTCGGTTCCCGCACCATCAGGGTTACACCGCGGGCGAACATCCTGTATAGTGTCTCGCGGTCTCACGAGAGGCCCACCCACGCAGCGAACGCACGCGCCGTCGGGCTTGACGGCGCCGTAGATACAGGAGACACGTCTATGGTTGAGGTCGCGACTGACAGAGTCAGATATGCGCCGGTTGAGGGGGCCGACGAGCTCCTTACGCCGGAGTTCATCGGCTATCTCACCTTCCTGCACGATCGCTTCTCCCCGGAGATAGACCGCCTGATGGCCAAGCGAGCGCAGATGCTGGAGCGCGCGCACCGCGGAGAGCAGCCGAAGACTCTCCCTGCGAGCGAGGCGAACACCGGCGACTGGGTAGTTCCAGCCGTGCCGGACGATCTCAGACGGCCGGGCATCGAGATATCGGGGCCCGCCGCCCAGACGTCGATGTTCATCAACGCCCTGAACCCCGGCCCGGATGGCGCGCGGGCCGAGGGCGACCTCGACGACGACGAGGACTCCGCCGGCCATCTGCTGTCCGACACCATTGCCGCCGCGCGAAACCGTCTCGGCGCCGTCGAGAGGACCCTGACCTTCTACAATCCCGTCAGAGACCGCCGCTACAGGCTCGTGGACGGCGACATCCCATTCTTCATGCACCGCGAGCGGGGGCTCCACCTGAGCGAGCCGGAGGTGACGATCGACGGCGCTCCCGTGTCGGCGGCCATTCTGGGCGCCGCGCTAACCCTCGCCTACGCCGGCAGGGCGCAGATCGAGCGTGGACAGGGCGTCTACTTCTACCTGCCGAAGCTGGAGACCGCCGAAGAGGCCGCCTTCTGGCGGGACTTCTTCGACGCCAGCCGCGACTATCTCGACCTCCCCGGCGATACGGTGATACGCGCCATTATCCTTGTGGAGTCGCTGCCCATAGTCTACGAGATGGAGGAGGCGCTCTACGCGTTGGGGCCCTACGCCGCCGGTCTGAACGCCGCGCGTTGGGACCTCAAGGCGAGCATCCTGGAGTACGTCATGGCCGATCCAGGCTCCGTCTGGCCCGACCGGTTCGGAGTCGACATCAAGACGACCGGCTTCATAGCCGACATCTTCCGGCGCCTCGTGGCCATCTGTCTCAAGCGGGGCGCCGTCCCCATCGGCGGTATGGCCACCGCGCTGCCCAGCCGCGATGACGAGGTGAACCGCGTCGCGGGCGCCTCCATCAGAGAGGACAAGGAGTGGGAGGCGCGGCAGGGCTTCCTGAGGGGATGGGTCGCCCACATCTACCACATGAAGACCGCCGCGGACCCCTTCAAGGAGTGGCGGGGAACGGGCTGGCAGCCTGCTCCCGAGATGCGCGACCCGGACAACTACCCTGTCAGGATCGAGGTGCCCGAAGGACCCGTTACCGTGGAGGGCACCAGGCGAAACACACGGACCCTCATCGAGTACATCGAGGGCTGGCTGAATGGCCGCGGCGCAAAGGGCATCGACAGCCTGGAGGGTAAGCCGGGCGTCCATCCCGCCCTTATGGAGGACCTCGCAACTGCCAGAATCTCAGTCGCCCAGACGGCCCAGCGCATCCTCCACGCCTCGAAGGACACTGGAACAGGTCAGGTCCACGACACCGCTCTCGTAAAGAGACTGCTGGACGAGGACCTGGAGGACATCCTGTCCAGTCGCCGAGCGGCCCTTGACGAGAGCGCCTATGAGGCCGTGGAGGAGAGATACCGGAAGGCGGTCAAGATCGCCATGCAATGGACCCAAAACTACATCGAGCTCGACTTCCGCAGCCTCGGCTCATACACCCGCGCCGAGCTCGACGCCATAGCCGCGGCCCCTGACGCGTTCTAGCTGCCTCCCCCGTCCGCCTCTTAACCTCTTCCCCCGTCCGCGGGGGAAGATTGAGATGGGGGCTCCGCCCCGTCAGGACCGCTCGCGCAGAATCTCTACCGCAGCATGAGAGAAGATGCCACCAGGCATCGGAGCCTTGGGCTTCCTGACGGTCACGCGGACCGAAGCCACCTCGAACTCCTCCAGCACACGGCCGGCAATCGCCTCCGCGACGCTCTCTAGGAGCCTCCTGGGACGTCCCTCGACCACCTCTCTCACCACCTCGTAGACGTCGGAGTAGCTGGTCGTATCTTCCGGATCGTCGGAGAGGCCGGCCCTCCTCAGATCCCGCTCCATCTCCAGATCGACTACGAAGCGCTGTCCGAGCTCCCGCTCCTCAGGGCCCACACCGTGATAGCCGTAGAACGCCATGCCTTCGAGAGCTATCCTGTCCATCACTCCGTGCCGACGCCTCCGCGCATCGCCTCGGCCAGCGCCAGCAGACCACGCGCCCGCCGAACGACCGGGACGTCTATGACCCTGCCGTCCAGGGACGTCGCTCCCTTCCCCTCGCGCTCCGCCTCATCGAACGCAGCGACGACGCGTCTGGCGTGCTCGACCTCAGCGTCGGAGGGCGAGAACCCCTCGTTGATCGTCTGTATCTGCGCCGGATGGATCGCGAACTTCCCCGAGAATCCGTACCGCCTGGCGGCCTGAACGCTCTGCCGCAGCCCTTCCGCATCCCGAAACCCAAAGTAGGGCGTGTCGAGCGCGGCCACCTCCGCCGCCCGCGCGGCCACGCACACCGCCCTCCGCGCGTAGTCGACCTCTGAATCGTCCTCCATGCGGGGGATACCCATGTCATTCGTGAAGTCCTCAGCGCCGAAGCCGACGGCTACGATGCGCGGCGACGCGGAGCATATCTCGTATGAGTTCACCACGCCCCTAGCCGTCTCTATCCACGGCACAATCGCGACGCGCCCCGTCTCCAACCCGGCGCGCCTCTCCAGCGACTCCAGGACCGAGGAGACCTCCGAAACGTCGGCGGCAGACCCTATCTTTCCCACCGATACACCGAACGTACGGGGCCCCACCACGGCCGCAAGGTCCTCCTCCAGGAGGCCGGTGTCCAGGCTGTTCACCCGAGGGATGACAGGCCTCCCGATGGCGGCGAGCCTCTCGACGAAGGAGGCCACGACGCCACGGGCGTTCGCCTTCTCGTCCCACGGCACCGAGTCCTCCATGTCGGGCACATAGGCGTCCGGGGCCAATCCGAGCGCCTTCTCCAACATGTCGGCCCGGTTGCCGGGCACGAAGAGCGGGCTCCTCAGAATGTTCATGTAGACCGCCTCCGCAGGATCTGTCCCGGCGTCCTTCCGGTATGCTCCCCTCCCTCGAAGACGACCACCCCGTTGACAGCCACCATGTCGATACCCGTCGGATAGGCCTGCGGCTCGTCGTCCGTGGACATGTCGGCCAGGCTGCCGAAGTCCATCACCACGACGTCGGCGGCCATGCCCTCGGCAAGCCTTCCCCGGCCCTCCAGTCCGATCTGGCCGGCGGGAAGAGAGGTCATCTTCCTGATGGCCTCTTCGGGACTGAACAGTCCGCGGTCGATCGCGTACTCCCTGATCGTCCGGGGCGCATAGCCGAAGCTGGAGCGGTTCATCTTAAGCGCCCCGAGCGGGCCGTCGGTCGAGGCGACCGCCCCGTCGCTGCCGACGCTGCACACCGGGTCGCTCAGCAGCTTCTCCAGGTCTTCGACCGTGGAGAATATATGCCGGATCAGGACGCTCCCGAAGTCCTTCCCGTCGTCTGCCGCAAGCTTGAGGATGGTCGGCACGATGTCCATGCCCCACTCGCGGGAGATGGCGTCGAGCGAGAGGCTCGTCAGCTCGGAATGCGCGCGCGAGTAGGAGAGGAAGAACTTGTCGAAGCCGCCGAGGCGCAGCAGGAAGTTACCCTGGTTGACGATGTAGCCACGGCACCTCTCCGCCGTCCGCGGGTCCCCCAGCCTCTCCAGCACGTCGTCGTCCGACCCCTCGTAGACCCAGGGAGGCACTAGATCGAGCAGGTGGGCTGGCCCCCACGGATCCGGGAAGGTGTCGACTCCCACCTCCTGGCCGTCGCCGCGGGCGTCGTGCACCATGCCGAGCACCCGGTCCAGTACGCCAGGGGGCGCATACGGTCTCGGAGCGAGATGAGACAGCTGAACGGCGATCCCTCCCCCCCGTCCGATATCGAGGGCCTCCCTGACCGCCCGCTCGAAGTTGTCCCCTCGCTCGCGGATATGGGAGGCGTAGACACCGCCGTACCGGCCCACGACCCCGCTCAGCGAGGTCAGCTCGGCCTCGTCGGCGTGGCGGCCCGGAGAGTACTCCAGCCCGGATGACAGTCCGAGCGCGCCCGCCGACATCGCCTCGTCCACCAGCAACCGCATCGTCTCCAACTCCAGGCCGGTGGGCGGACGCGCCTCGTAGCCCATGGCCGCGATACGCACCGTCCCGTGCGGCACGAGCGGGGCGACGTTCATAGACTGGCCCTTGGCAAGGAGGGCGTCCAGGTACTCGCCGAACGTCGTCCAGTCGAAATCGATCCCCCACTCGTCGTTGATGCCGATGGTAACCTGCTTGGCCAGCTCCCTGTCCGGCGCGGGCGCAGGACCGTGGCCGCAGTTCCCGATTACCGTAGCCGTAAGCCCCTGCCGGACGCCGCTCTGAGCGAGGCCGTCCACGTAGAGAGGGAAGTCGGCGTGGCTGTGGATGTCTATGAAGCCCGGCGAGACCACCCTGCTCGAGGCGTCCCATGTCCGAACGCCTTCGATACCGGAAGCGTCGCCGACCATGACGATCCGGCCCCGGTCTATAACCACGTCCGCCGGGTAGCCGGGACAGCCCGTCCCGTCCATGACCGTCCCGCCCGCTATGATCAGATCGGCCATATCCCAACGATACGCATATGCCCACAGGTGTTTCAAGTGTCTATAATGCCGCAGACCATCATAGAGACGTTCCGCCGTGAGCGCTCGTCGTTGACACCCGGAATATCCCATGCTATAACCGCGCCCACCATGCCCCCCTCTCCCCCGGACGGAGCACCGGCCAGTGTCCCGTCCATTCAGATCATCGGAGTCACCGGCATCCCCGAGATCCGGCGGGGCGACCGTCTCGGAGAGATCATCTCGACCGCAGCTAGAACGCAGGGTACCCCCCTTCAGACCGGCGACATACTAGTCGTGACCCAGAAGGTCGTGTCCAAGGCGGAGGGGAGGACCGTCGACCTGGCGACCGTGGAGCCCTCTCCCCGTGCGCACCAGCTTGCCGCTCCCTCCGGCCGCGACCCCAGGGTCGTCGAGCTCGTGCTGAGGGAGAGCCGCTCCATCGTCCGCGCCGACCTCGACAGGGGAATCCTGATCGTCGAGACCAGTCACGGCTTCGTCTGCGCCAACGCCGGCATCGACGCCTCCAACGTGCCGGGCGACGACTGCGTCGCTCTCCTTCCGGAGGACCCGGACCGGTCCGCGCGCGCCATAAGGGCGGAGATAGCCGCTTCCCCCGGCGGGACGATCGTCGCGGTCATCATCTCCGACACCTTCGGCAGGGCCTGGCGCGAAGGCCACGTCGACTTCGCCATCGGAGTGGCCGGGATCAGCCCGTTCAGGGACTACCGGGGCACCCCGGACGCCCAGGGTATGATCCTGAAGGTGACCAGCATCGCAACGGCGGACGAGCTCGCAGCAGCCGCCGAGATGGTCACGGGAAAGGTCGCCCAGGTCCCGGCGGCGATCGTGCGCGGATACCCTTACGATTCTGAGCCGGACGGAGTAAGCGGCCTGATCAGGCCGGCTGAGACGGACCTGTTCAGATAGCCATCGTCATCACGGCGCACGCTCCACGACTATCTGAGCGCCGGAAGCCACCGCCTTCAGCACGGTCGGGTCCCCCTCGATCCTGCCGAGCACGTTCACCGCGCTTGCCGGACGAATCTCGTCGCCCCGGCTGGCGGGCGTGGGGCCGAAGAAGAGGCACAGCGCCTGTCCCGGAGGCCAGTAGCCCACGTCTCCCATATCGACCACCTCCCGACCGTCCTCCAGAGGCGCCTCGATCCCCGTCCTGAAATAGATCTCATCACCCCAGGTGCTGCACGAGGCCGTGACGGGCAGCGCCTCCCACACTAGGTCGGCCGTCCTGTTCGCGTTCAGCTCGGCCGTCACCTCGACCCCGCCGGCCGTGATCCTGATCCGTCTCTCCCCCATCATAGCCTCCAGTCCGATATCGGCTTCATTATCGGCGAGTCCTCTGCTTGACACAAGCGCACCTCCCTGCTAAGTAAGATCGTGCCCGGATCGGCAACCAACTTGGGGGGAGGTTCTCATGCCAACCGTATCCGCCGACAGGCTCAGATCGATCGCCGCCGCGCTGCTGCAGGCCGCGGGCGCGTCCGAGGAGGAGGCCGCCGTCATATCGCGGCACTCCATCGGCGCCAATCTCGCCGGCCACGACTCTCACGGGATCATCCAGATCCCTACCTACATTGACCGGGTCAAACGCGGACACATCGTGCCGGGGGCTCCTTTCGAGATCGTGAGCGACTCTCCGACGACGACCGTGATCGACGGGCACTGGGGCTTCGGATACGTCGTCTCCGAGAGGGCGATGAGCCTGACGATAGAGAAGGCAGCCAGGAGCGGCGTGGCCGCCGCGACGGTATTCAGACAGAGCCACGTGGGGCGCGTGGCCGACTACCCGATCATGGCCGCGGAGCGCGGCATGATCGGCCTGATGACCGCCGACTCGGGCAGATCGGCCAAGTCGGTCGTCCCGTTCGGAGGCCGGGAGCCGCGCCTGGGCACCAATCCGATCTGCATCGCCGTACCGAGCGACCTCGACGGCCCGCTCTTCGTCGACATGGCGACCAGCGCCGTGGCGGGAGGCAAAGTCGCCCTCGCCGTCGCCAGAGGCAGATCGATACCCGAAGGGTGGATACTCGACAGCGAGGGAAGGCCAACGACCGACCCGTCCGCGCTCGCCGCGGGAGGCGCGTCGCTTCCGCTGGGAGGCCCGGAGGGACACAAGGGCTACGGCCTCTCCGTCATGGTGGAGATTCTTTCCGGGCTGTTAACCGGGCTAGGCTTCGGGCACGACCCGTCGTCCCGCCACAACGACGGCTGCTTCCTGACCGCCTTCAACGTCGAGGCGTTCAGGCCGCTGGAGGAGTTCAGGCGCGAGGTGACGCAGCTCGCCGCCTACCTCACCAGCTCCGCACCCGCCGCCGGATTCGACCGCGTCTACTACCCAGGCGAGCTGGAGCATCTGCGGACGCAGAGGCTGATGCAGGACGGCATCACAGTAGAGAACGCCACGTGGAGCAGGCTGTGCGCCCTCGCCGCGGAATACGGGCTGGAGGAGCGGCTCGACCTCGAAGAGGCCGCACCCTGAATCGGCTCCGGGCGACATCCCAGTGAGGCCGGAAACGGAACGGGGTCCGGTCGTCGGTTCGCCGGAAGATACCTTTCTTAAACCCCCAAAGCGCCACGTGGTGTTCACGATGGCCGGCGTGATGACGGCCATCTTCCTGGCCTCGCTCGACCAGACGGTCGTCGCGACGGCGATGCCCCGCATCGTGGCCGATCTCGGCGGCTTCGACCGCTTCACCTGGATATCGACGGCCTATCTCGTGGCGTCGACGACTGCCGTCCCCATCGTCGGGCGGCTGTCCGACCTGTACGGCCGTAAGAGCTTCTTCGTCGCCGGCATCATCGTATTCCTGGTCGGCTCCGTCCTCGCCGGGCTGAGCCAGTCGATGAACCAGCTCATCCTGTTCCGCGCAGTCCAGGGGCTCGGTGGAGGCGTACTGCTGGCCAACTCCTTTGCGGCCGTGGGCGATCTCTTCGCACCCGCCGAGCGCGGAAAGTACCAGGGATTCGTGGCCGCCATGTTCGGCCTCTCCTCCGTTGTGGGGCCAACCCTCGGCGGCTTCATTACCGACCTGCTGTCGTGGCACTGGATCTTCTACGTAAACATCCCTATCGGAGTCCCGGTCATCGGTCTATTCCTCCGCTTCTTCCCTCAGTCGCGTAGGCCCGAATCCCGGGTGAAACTCGACTACCTCGGCATGGTGACGCTCATCCTGATGGTGGTGCCTCTGCTCATGGGACTGTCCTGGGCCGGTGTACAGTACGAATGGTCTTCGGTACAGGTCATAGGCGCGCTGGCGCTGTCGGCAGTGATGGCAGCGGCCTTTCTGGTAGTGGAGCTCAGGGCCGCGGAGCCGATCATGCCCCTGACGATCTACAGGAATCCCATCGTAAGCATATCCCTCGTCGCGACCTTCCTTACGGGATTCGGGATGTTCGGGGCGATAGTCTTCGTCCCACTGTTCTTCCAGGGCGTACTTGGCTCATCCGCGACGAGCAGCGGCAGCTTCCTGACACCGATGATGCTGGCGGTCGTCGTCGGCGCGGCGCTGTCCGGGCAGGCCCTATCCCGAACAGGAGGACATTACAGAGTCCAGGGGACGATAGGCATCGCCATAATGTGCGCCGGAACCTTCCTGATCTCACAGATGGACGAGAACACCAGCCACGCCCGCGCGGTGCTCAACACCGCGGTAATGGGGTTCGGACTGGGCACCACCTTCCCCACCTTCACGATCGCGGTACAGAACGCCGTCCCCCACAACTTACTCGGAGTCGTGACCTCCGCAACCCAGTTCTACAGGTCGATCGGAGGCACCCTGGGGCTCGCAGTATTCGGCGCGGTAATGGCCGGTCGCTTCGCGGAAGGGATCGCCGCGACAGTCCCGGCTGCCGTCACACAGGCCGTTCCCCCCGAGCTGCTGTCCCGGCTCAGGGACAACCCTCAGGCTCTGGTCAACCCCGAAGCGATGACCGAGCTCCGTGAGGCGGTAACCCGGACCGGCGGCGGCGACCCCGGGCTGGTCGACAGACTCGTCGACGGACTGAGGGAGTCGCTGGCCTCTGCCATCGGCGACGTCTTCCTGATGAGCGCCATCGTTCTCGCCGTCGCCGTGGTCGCCGCGCTGTTCCTGCGCGAGGTGCCGCTCAGAGGACCGCCTCCTACACGCCCCCGGCGATGACGTCGCCCATCGCCGTCGTGCCCACCACGTCGCCGCCGTCCGCGGCGATGTCGGCCGTCCGGTAGCCCTCCGCCAACGCGCCCTCCACCGACCGCTCGACCGCGACCGCCTCGGCATCGAGCCCCAACGACAGCTTGAGGAGCATCGCCAGGCTGAGGACCGCGCCGATGGGGTTGGCGATGCCCCGGCCGGCGATGTCCGGCGCGGTGCCGTGGATCGGCTCGTACAGAGAGGGGCGGCCTCTACGGGTCCGCCGGCCTGAGGGCAGTCCCGCCAGGCTGGCCGACGGCAGCATCCCCATCGACCCGGACAGCACCGCCGCCTCGTCGGTGAGGATGTCTCCAAAGGTGTTCTCGGCGACGATCACGTCGAAGCGGGCCGGGTTGCGTATCAGTTGCATGGCCGCGTTGTCGACCAGTATGTGCTCCAGCTCGACGTCAGGGTACTCCGCCGACAGCTCGACCGCTATCTCCCGCCACAGACGGGACGATTCGAGGACGTTCGACTTGTCCACCGACGCCAGCCGCTTCCGCCGGCCCCTCGCCAGGTCGAAGCCCACCCGGAGAATGCGCTCGATCTCCGCCTCCGTGTACTTGAGAGTATCGACGCCGCGACGGCCCCTGGAGGTCGTCCACCTCTTCTTCGGACGGCCGAAGTAGAGTCCGCTGGTCAGCTCCCTGACGATTACCAGGTCGACTCCGTTGAGATATTGCGGTTTGACTGGGCTGGCGTCGATCAGGGACGAGTAGACCTTTACCGGCCGGACGTTGGCGAACAGTCCCAGGTCCTTCCTGATCGCCAGGATGCCGTCCTCTGGTCTGACCTTCGCCGCCGGATCGTCCCACTTCGGACCGCCAACCGCGCCGAACAGGACGGCGTCGGTATCGGCGATCAGATCCATCGTCTCGTCCGGCAGCGGCGTTCCGGTCTCGTCGATGGCGCCGCCCCCTACCCTGCCGTAGTCTAGATCGAAGGCGTGTCCGAAGCGGCGGCCCACTGCCTCTAGCACCTTCACCGCCTCCGCGGTCACCTCGGACCCCACGCCGTCGCCCGGCAGCACCGCAACAGAGAATCTCATAAGCCGCTCCATCCTCGCCGATTGGCGGATTTCTTGACCCGCAACGTATTATATGCCAGACGCGAAGTTCTCAGCGCGAAGGCAAGACCATGACCAAGACAGCGGACGCCGTCGTTATCGGAGGCGGCGTGATGGGCGCCAGTATCCTCTACAACCTGGTGTCGCGTGGCGTCGGCTCCGCCGTCCTGCTCGAACGGGACACGCTCGGATCGGGATCGACCGGGCGGTCGTCGGGAGTGATCCGCATGCACTACTCGACCGAGGTGAACGCCCGCCTCGCATGGGAGAGCTTCGGGATCCTCAGGGACTTCGAACAGATCGTCGGCGCCGGCGACGCGGGGTGGGTCCACACCGGCTTCCTGGTCGTCGTCCCGCCCGAGTCCATCGACGGTCTCAGGCAAAATATCGAGATGCAGCAGTCGGTGGGCATCGACACCCGCATCATCTCGCTGGAGGAGGCGCGCGAGCTGGCGCCCGGCTTCGACCTGCGGGGCGACGAGGGCTTCGCGTGGGAGCCCCAGTCCGGGTACGGTGACCCCTCCGGCACGGCTCTCGGATACTCGGCGCGGGCCAGGGAGTTGGGAGCCACGGTCGAACTGGAGTCGCCCGCAACCGGGATCGAGATCGAGGACGGCAGGGTAGTTGCGATCACGACCGCCAGAGAGCGGTACGAGACTCCGGTGGCCGTCATCGCGACCGGCCCCTGGTCTCCCCGCTTCCTGACGCAGAAGCTGGGACTGGAGCTCCCCCTGGAGGCCACCCGGCACGAGGTCTTTTTCCTGCGGAGGTCGAAGGAGGAGATGCCCTCGCCTCCCACAGGGGCGGACATGGCTAATCTGACCTACTTCAGGCCCGAAGGGGCGGACCTGATGCTCGTGGGCAACGGCAACGCCGAGGACGTGGTCGACCCCGATGCCTTCAACCCCCGCCCCTCTCTGGACCACCTGGAGGACGTGTGGCTGCGGCTGTCACGGCGCATCCCAGCGATGGCCGACTCGGAGTACGTGACCGGCTACGCCGGCCTCTACACCTCCACGCCCGACCTGCACCCGATCGTAGACCACGTAGACGGCGTGGACGGCCTCTACATCTGCACCGGGTTCAGCGGCCACGGCTTCAAGGAGTCGCCAGCCGTCGGCATCGTCATGGCCGAGCTGATCCTGGACGGCGAGGCGACGACCATCGACATCTCGCCGCTGCGAATGAGCCGGTTCGAGGAGGGAGACCTGAACACTACCACCTACAAGTTCAAGGTGGTGGCATGACCCGGGTTGCTTGTCCCATAGGAGGACAGGAGGCGGTCGCACTCTATGATGAATCATAGCTGCGAGTTGGTTGACCTTATCCTCGTCGGTTGCGTCAAGAGTAAGCGCCATCGTGCTGGCGCGGCCCGAGACGTCTACACCTCAACACTTTGGCAGTATCGGCAGGCATATGCGGAGTCGCATGGCCGTCCCTGGTATATTCTCAGCGCTAAGCACGGGCTCCTAGCTCCCGGCACTTGGATTGAGCGATATAATTTATCGTTGGCCGATCTCTCTGCCTCTGAGCGTCGTGAGTGGTCGCTACGAGTTTTGGATGACCTTGCGGCGGCGGTTTCAGCGCTGGATGGAAAGACCATTGAGGTTCACGCGGGCAAGCTCTATGTAGAATACGGCTTGGAGAAGGGTCTTCGCGAGGTCGGTGCGGTCATTCGCCGCCCACTGGCGCATGTGGTCGGCCAGGGTCGGCAGTATGTCTGGTATCGAGAACATAGGAATTCCTGCTCGCAGGAAGGATAGGGGTGATCTAGGTTGCGTGTACCGGACATTCGCCACGCGGCCACAGTGGCCGAGGCAATCGTCGGCGACTTCTACAATGACCGGTTAGATCTGTCGGCCAGGGATGTGGCAGCGGGCAGCACATGGTCGCGAATGCCCGAGGTCCAATGCGTTATGCACCTGCGCGATTCCGGCGCCTCGGGCCGAGCCGTGCGCCTGTTTCTGACTTTCATTGCCGCTATGGACCGCGCGCGGGACGCCACGCGTCTTTGGAATAACGGGGTCGAGCTCTTTCAATCCTATCCAGAGCTATTTGAACCCACTGAGGCCTCAGCGGTCCCGGTCTCCACGCTTCGCCAGAGGTTGTCCCAATACGGAGTGAGCCAACGTCATGGCCCCGACTCCTCTGCGTGGAACGCCATTGCCCGCAGCCTTGCCGCAGGGAGGAACCCCGTAAGCCGGGTAGTCGACTCCGGCGTTGGAGACGCTGGAGAGTTGCTAAGTTGCCTGCGTAACAGTTCCGTGGAGCAGTTTCCCATGCTCAGAGGCCCAAAGATTAGGGAAATGTGGGTGCGTATGCTTGCCGCTCCAGGCGAGGCCAAGATAGATAACATAGATATCATCTCTGTCGCGGTAGACGTGCAAGTTCGGCGTGTTACCAAAAACCTTGGGGTCTTGGATACTGCGGGAATGTCGGAAGGAGAGGCTAGACACCGGATTCAGGACATCTGGCGCGCAGCTGTCGCGACGACGAGGATCGGCGGGCCGCCTGGACTAACTGATACTTGTGCGGCACTCGACCCAGCTTTGTGGTTTTTTGGCAAGTATGGTTGCGGCCATTGTGAGAAGGTGGCCCAGCCGGTACCCATCAGTCGTGTATGCAATCACTGTCAACTTCGCATTTTTCGACCTGAGGCACGGCCTAACCGGACACATAGTAATCCGATAAGCAGATGAAGGGGAGATCTCTGGGCCGGGGATAAGGTAGGGATTCCAGCCGCGCCTCTCGATCAGGGCTGAATCCGAGCTTGTAATCGGCCAGACGGGTGCTCCGGCTCGCGCCCATCTCTCCAGCCTTCCTCCATTGGTCCGTCGTAGCGTGTCTCGATTGAACAGATGCGCGGAACGAAAGGCCGATCGTGAATGACCCATTGGCCGTCCCAAACCTCTGCGGGAAACAATGGCTCGCTGTGTGCCTTTACGAGATCTTCCCACTCGGCATGGCTGTTGAAAGAAGTTTGCTCTCTCCCTCTTCGCATCTCCTTGGCCCTAAGGAATCCCAAATAGACGAGGATAACGGGATAGCCGAGTTCCACCAGCTTCCATGACCAAGCAAAGCGGTTGGCCATCTGATAGTGATGCTCATGTGACAATGCCCAATCGAGGTCTGTCCAGTCTGCCAGCCCGGCGTTAGCTTCCTCGATGCACTGCACAATTCGTTCGCGGTTACGCAGACTCGCCTCAACTTGGTCTTGCACCTTCAGTTCTTGGGTGTGCGCCTTTGCCTCTATGAGAAGCAGCCCCTTGCGCCCGTCCACGGTGCAGGTGCTGGCGATATCCCAGGTCGGCGTCTTGGAGTCGTCGCTCTGTGCTGCCAGCCACCAGTTGCCTAGCGCTTCACAGTCCTGCGGTGGCAGTAACCTGCGTGCCTTGTGTAGCTGCGCTTCCTCAACTAGGTCAAATCCCTCCGGCATCCAGTGGTCGTCTGTGGACACGGAGCCCCACGGTCCGGCCAGTTCGCTCAGTCGACTCGCGACTTGTCCGGGTGCGCCATGCGTCAGCCAATGGCAGCGAGGCTTGCTTCCCTTCCGCTGATTCCGTTGGAGTCTCTCTAAGAGCCTGTCCATGCAAGATCCATCCTAGCCTCGGGCCACCACGGATTCCACTGGACCAACGCGAACGGGTCTGCCCAGCGCCGCTACCGGGTGACCACGTTGACCAGCTTGCCGGGCACGTAGACGACCCTGGCGACCTCTCTGCCCTCGGTGTGGCGCTGTACGTTTCTGCTTTGTAGCGCCGTCTCGCGGGCCAGATCGTCCGTGATCGACACCGGGACCTCGATCCTGTCGCGCAGCCGGCCGTCGACCTGTACCACCAGCGTTATGACGGCGTCGGCGGCCAGACCGGCATCCCACTCCGGCCAGGGCAGGCTGTGGACGCTGAACTCCCGACCGGTCCGCTCCCACAGCTCCTCCGATATATGCGGCGCCATCGGCGCCATCAGGAGCAGCAGCCGCTCTATCGCCTCCTCCCACAGCTCCCGGCTCACGTCTCCCCGCTCCCATACTCGGCTCAGTCCGTTCGTATACTCCATGAGCGCGGCCAGCGCGGTGTTGAACTTGAAGCGCTCCACGTCCTCGGTGACCTTGCGCACCGTCTGGTGAACCAGCCGGGTCAGATCGCGCGCCGCCTCCTCGGAGACGGGGGAGTCCAGCTCGCTCGGATCCCGACGGGTCAGCTCCCAGACGCGGTTGAGCCAGCGCGCCACTCCGTTTATGCCGGAGTCGCTCCACTCGCCTCCCTGCTCCCACGGACCCAGGAACATCAGATAGCACCGCACGGCGTCCGCGCCCATCCTCTCGACATACTCGTCCGGGGCGACGACGTTGCCGCGCGACTTGCTCATCTTCCTGTGCTGGAAGACGATCGTCCCCTGGTTGAAGAGACGCGCGAACGGCTCGTCGAAGTCGAGCAGCTTCAGGTCACGCAGCGCCTTGACGAAGAAGCGGGCGTAGAGCAGGTGCATGACGGCGTGCTCGACGCCGCCCGTGTACTGGTCGACCGGGTTCCACTGCCCGACCGTCCGCGGATCGAACGGGCCGTCGGCATAGTCGGGGCTGGCGTACCTCAGGAAGTACCAGGAGGAGTCGACGAAGGTGTCCATCGTGTCGGTCTCCCGCCTGGCGCCCCCGCCGCACCGAGGGCAACTCGTGTTCACGAACCCCTCGTGCAGGGCGAGCGGCGACTCCCCGGTCGGCAGGAACTCGGCGTCCTCGGGCAGCAGGACGGGCAGGTCGCTCTCCGGCACGGGAACTGTGCCGCACTCGCCGCAGTAGACTATCGGGATGGGTGTTCCCCAGTACCGCTGACGCGAGATCAGCCAGTCCCTCATCCGGTAGTTGACCATTCTCCGTCCCCAACTCCCCACCTCGACCCGGTCGGCGATCCGCTCCATTCCCTCGGGGCTGGGGAGGCCGTCGAACGGGCCTGAGTTGACCTGGACGCCCTCATCCACGTACGCCTCGGACAGTCCCTCCCCGTCCCACCCCGGCGGCGCCACGACCACTCGAATCGGCAGGTCGTACTTCGTCGCGAACTCGAAGTCGCGCTGGTCGTGCGCCGGCACTCCCATCACCACGCCTGTGCCGTAGGTCAACAGAACATAGTCGCCTATCAGCACCGGCACGCGCTCGCCGTTGAGCCGGTTCAAGCAGTAGGAGCCGGTGAAGACGCCCGTCTTCTCCTTCTCGGTCGACAGCCGCTCGACCTCCGTCTGACGGCGGGCCTGGTCGACATAGGCCTCGACGTCGGCGCGGCGCTCGTCCGTCGTCAGCGCGCCCACCAACGGATGCTCGGGCGCCAGCACGACGAAGGTGACGCCGAAGATCGTGTCGATACGGGTCGTGAATGTCGAAAGCGTCTCCTGCTTCAGACCGTACTCGGAGATGTCGAACTCTATCTCGACCCCCTCGCTGCGGCCGATCCAGTTCGTCTGCATCACGTTGATCCGGTCCGGCCACTCTATCTTCGACTGGTCGAGCAGCTCGTCCGCGTAACGAGTGATGCGGAAGAACCACTGGTTCATGTCCCGATGGATGACCGCCGTGTCGCACCGCTCGCACAGTCCGTCGATCACCTGCTCGTTGGCCAGGACCGTGTTGCACGATGGGCACCAGTTGACCGGCGCGTAGGCTCTGTATGCGAGACCCGCCCTGTAGAGCTGCAGGAACAGCCACTGGTTCCACCTGTAGTAGTCCGGAGTGCAGGTGACGACCTCCCTGTCCCAGTCGTACATGGGGCCCATCGACCGGAGCTGCCGGCGCATGTTCCGTATGTTGTCCATCGTCCACGTGTAGGGATGGATGCCGCGTCCTATCGCCGCGTTCTCGGCGTTCAGCCCGAAGGCGTCGAATCCCATCGGATGGAGGACGTTGTATCCCTGCATCCGCATGAACCGCGCGTGCGCGTCTGCGCCAGACATCGCGTACCAGTGGCCGATGTGGAGGTCGCCCGAGGGGTACGGGTACATGTGAAGCTCGTACCACTTCGGCCGGGGATCGTCGTCCCGGACCCGGTAGGTCCCCTCCTCGCTCCAACGCGCCTGCCACTTGGCCTCGACGGCCTTGTGATCGTAGCGCCGCTCTGTCATACGCTCCGTCGTCATAGGTACGCTCCAATATGGGATCGGTCAGGCCGACATAAGCAAAAGGCCCCGCTCCCCAAAGGGACGGGACCTTCAAGATACCCGCGGTACCACCCTGCTTCCCGCCGGACGGCGTCCGGCGGACACTCTAACGCGATAACGGCGCTGGCCGCCCGGCCCTACTCTGGTTCAGACCGGATGCTCGGGGGCGAGTTCGAGGGCCTGCTTGCGCCGGGCTCTCAGCCGGTCCTGTCGAAATCGTCAGAACCTGCCCGGCTCTCTGTGGCGGCTCGACCCGCTACTACTCCCCTTCTCCGCACCTATTCGGATGTGACTGGTAATACAAGGACGCTAGCACAGCGCCCCGAAGGCGGTCAAGCGCGGAGCCAACTGAGGCTGTCCGATAATGACCAAGCCGCTCTTAAGAGACGGCGGGCGCACGGACTCTCCTCCTCCTCACTAACTTCAACTGTCACGCCATGACCGCTGGGGCGGATTCACCAGTTAGTCGCCTCTGCACGGGCCGGATACGGGCATAACAATGCTACGGAAGATCGCGCTCCATGTCTCTCTGTCAGTGCTTGCGTTTCAAACCACTGCGTTCTTGAACATCAAGCACGGCGACCCGATGCGCTGGATGGTGAGAGGGGCGGGGTAAACGACTCCTCTGGCCCAAGGCCACACGCTTGCGCACGTTGACGCGAGTCGATGGCAGCTATAGAATTTCTATCACCAGATACGCCGTCGCTCGTGACGGGACTCAGCTTCGAACACATTACACCGTATCGTTCGAAGCAGCCTAGACCAGATGCGGGGCCTCGTGCCCCCGAGTGGCCCTTCACGGGCAAGATTGCGTATCTGGTAAATCCGCATCTGTTCCACGAGGGGGCTTTGTCCTGGAGCGTCGTGTCTGCCTAGGGTTCCTTGCCCTGACGGTTCTTGCTTTCGTTCAGTGTGGTGGCCCTGAGTTCTTCGCGCTCGATCAAATCCGAGACAGCGTCGTACGCGTCAGTGTCAGGCGGATCGACGGAACGATAGGGCTGGCAACAGGTTTCTACGTTGACCGGCAAGGAACAGTCATAACCGCTGACCACGTAGTGTTTGACGACGAGGGCAGACTAGATGTGGTGCTGGTGGCGGTCTCGTCCGTCCAAGGCGATGCTCAGTACAGAGTCTTTAAGCATCTCCGCACACGCCGCGCCGCTCTGCTGGTCCCTGTGGCCGCGACAGCTTCTCGCCCCGTCAAGATCGCTACCGCTTCGACGATAGGCCAGCCAGTCATGGCTCTGGGGTATCCCCGAACCTTGTCGGCTCAGACAATCGGCATCGCAACTCAGGGGATCGTGTCAGGATCAGACGACACGGGACTGCTCGTGCTCGACTTGATAGCTACGCACGGCTCCAGCGGCGGGCCTGTCTTCAACCGGAGCGGAGAAGTGCTAGGACTATTGAAGTTCGTCCAGGTGTCCGGCGATCCGTTCACTTTACGCCGCCGACCTTACAGGGCTGACTCTGAGTGATTGATCAAGTTGAGAAAAAGAGGGAGGGAGGCAGCAAGCTTTGGGATGCCGCTCCGTCGTGGGGAACCTTCGGAGACGCTGTCGGCGCCCCCGCCCGCGGGGTGAAGATTGAGATGAGGACTCTCCTCTCCCAAAACAGAGTGGCCGTGGCGTATGATACCCTCTGACCGACACAGACGCCCCGGAGACAGCGCCCATGGAACGCCCGATATTCAAACCGATAGGCACGCCCGAGGAGGAGCTGGACACTCCCATACTGGTCGTCGACTCGGCCCGGCTCGAACGGAACATCGAAACGGTGCACTCCCACTTTCGGGACTTGGACACGGCTAGGCTGCGGCCTCACGTAGCCGCGCACGGCAGTCCGGCCATCGCTCACATGCAGCTCGACGCCGGAGGCACCGTCGGAGGCATCTCGGTCTCGACGCTGGGTCAGGCGGAAGTGTTCGCCGAGTCCGGGTTCGACGACATCTCACTCGCGAACATAGTCGTGACGCGGGACAAGATCAGGCGGCTGTGCGCGCTGGCGCGCCGCGCCAAAGTCACGGTGCAAGTTGACAGCGCGCACAACGTCCGGGACCTGTCCGCCGCCGCCGTATCCGCCGGTGTAGACGTCAAGGTCCTCGTGCACGTACACACTGGGACGGGCGCCGCGGGGGTCGAGCCGGGAGCGGCCGCAGTCGAGCTCGCTCGCGCAGTCCACGACGCCCCCGGCCTCGCCTTTTCCGGGCTTTCCACATACGACGGGGCTCCCGGTGCAGAGTCGGGAGAGTCTATCCAACGACTCCTGGACACCCGTGAGCACATGGAAAAGACGGGACTGGAGATTGACGTAGTCAGCGCCGGCAGCACCGCCGACTACGAGGCCGCGGCCGGAGCGGACGGAGTCACCGAGGTGCCCGCTGGCTCCTACGCGCTGATGGACGAGAGGCACAGGGAGCATCGGCCCCAACTCGCGAACGCCGCCCGTATCATGTCCTGCGTGACGAGCGTCCCGGAGGCCGGAAACGTCATCACCGACGCCGGACGAAAGGCCGTGGGCGCCGACTCCGGCGGCCCGCGCGTCGACCATCCGTCGGGCGCAACCGTGAGGGGCCTGAGCGCAGAGCACGGAGGACTCGACTTCGACCCGGGTGTCGACCACGGTCTCCGGCTGGGCGACCGGGTGTGGCTGGTCCCCTGGGACATCACCGGCTGCGTCAACGTGCACGACTATATCTTCGCAGTACGCGACGGAAAGCTGGAGGCGGTCCGGAGCCTGCCGGCGCGGGGACGCTACCGCTAGCCGGTTCGATCCGCCCGCACCAAAAGTAACTGGAGAAAAAAATGGACAACTACAGGCCGCTGCCCGGCACGCGAGTCGAGGACCTTGAGACGCCCTGCCTGATTGTCGATCTGGACGCCGTCGAGCACAACTTCCAGGCCGTGTCCGACATATACGACGACACCGTCTGCAAGATGAGGCAGCACACCAAGAACACCAAGAGCCCACGGCTCGCTATGATGCAGATCGACGCCGGCGGGACGGTCGGCGGCGTCTGCACGGCGAAGCTGGCCGAGGCCGAGGTGATGGTCGAAGGCGGCGTCACCGACATCCTGATCCCCAACCAGGTCGTGCACAAGGACAAGATCGCCCGGATGTGCGCCCTCGCCCAGCGGGCCGACATCAAGGTCTGCGTGGACAGCCTCCAGAACGTCCAGGAGCTGTCGGACGTGGCCGAGGCGTACGGCACGAGCATAGGCGTGCTGATCGAGGTGAACACGACCATGGGGCGCGCAGGCGCGAGAAGCGCCGAGGAGGGCGTCGCGATCGCAAAGCTGGCCGAGCGCCTGCCCGGCGTCGACTTCCGCGGCGTGATGAGCCACCAGTCGCTCCCGGAGTTTCGGGGCCACGAGCACCGCTTCAACGTCGGCCGCGAGGCGATCCGGATATGCCTCGACGTCAAGGACGCGATCGAGGCCGAAGGAATACCGGTGGAGATGGTGTCGAGCGGCGAGACGTTCACCATCGACGTCGCAGCGACGATGGAGGGGGTCACCGAGGTCGAGGGAGGCACGTATGCCCTCGGAGGGACGAACGCCCACTACATGGAGGACTTCCGTATCGCCAACAAGGCCCTGGGGACGATCATCAGCACTCCCAGGCCGGGTGTCGCCGTGGGCGACGCAGGGCTGATGGCTCTGTCGGACCGTGGAGCGAGCGAGATCGAGGGCTGGCCCTCCGTCCGCGTCGACGCGCTGTTGGACGACCACATCGTGCTGAAGAGCGAAGGAGAGATGCCGCTCCGGGTCGGCGACAAGATCACGATCATCCCCGCCTACCAGGACATGATGGTGGACCGCTGGGACCAGTACGTCTGCGTCCGCGGCGGGATAGTCGAATCGGTGTGGGACATCCCAGGCAGAGGCTGCTCACAGTAGTGGCTGTGTAACGGCCCCGCTGCCTCTGCTGTGGCCGAGAGCTCCAATATAAACTGTTGGGGTTTCGGAGTAGGTCCAGGATCGGGGATGCGTCTGTCCTCCTTTCTCCCGCCAATCGAGTCTTGGTCAGACTGGTCGGCCGTGTTCAAGGACGCGCGCCTCTGGAGACCGGTGATCGACGCGATCTGTGAGTACGAAGGAATCCGTTACCGGAGCATTGAAACTCCCCGATCTAACACAAACGCCGTGTTCATCCTGGACCGGTGCCTGGTCGTCAAGATCTACAGCCCATTCTGGTCAGAGTTCGGCATCGAACCGAAGCTGATCGAGGTACTGGGGTTGAATGGGAACGTTCCGGTCCCAAAGATCGTCGCGGCAGGCCGATACCAAGACAGAGCCACATGGGGCTACGTAGTGATGGAATACTGTCCCGGGCTCACGCTCAACGCTATCAGGTCAACGATCACACGGGGAGAGCTCTTGGACATCGCCGCTCAGATGGGCGTGATCGCCAGATCCCTTCACCACACCGACGTCGGCCTGCTCAATGGCATCGATGTAGGGGAGTCCTGGGACGACCTCGTCGAACGCAGGCGAAGAGAGGCGCTCATGCAGCTTGCCGATAGGGGAATGATCGGACCCGTGGTCGCGGAGGCGCTCGCGGAGATTCTGGAAGAGACCATCGTTGGGTCTAAGCGCATTCCGCGCGTCGTCGTTCACGGCGACCTGGAGTCCGACCACATCCTGCTGAAAAGGGATGGGAGTGAGTGGCAAATCATCTCTCTTATCGACTTCGGCGACGCCAAGATCGGTGTGAGAGACTATGAATGGATGCCTCTGTGGCTGGGCCTCTTCGACAGGAACATCGAGGCGATGCGGGCGTTTCTCGGGAGCTACGACCGGAGGCTGTTGACAGATGACGAGCTTCCACGAAGAGTCATGGCGTGGACGCTGCTCCACGACTTCGGCACCGAAGCCATCGCCGATCTGCTCGAGAAGACACACACCCCGACACCGATCGAAACGGTCGATGAGTTCCGGGACGTCCTCTCACCCAGTCTTATGACGCTGTAGAGGACCAGGAACCCTTAAGAGGGTGTCTGATAAGCCAGCCGAAAACGTTCGTGGTGAGCTTGTCGAACCATGAACGGCACCTCGGCCCTTCGACAGGCTCAGGGCGAACGGATCTCTTTTCGGACACTCTCTAACACACGGGGCGCTTCGTAACTTCGGCGTCCACTCTTCGCGGGAGAAGTCTGCCATCCGACGGGCTACCGACGAGCCGGCCCTCTTCGACCATCACTTTACCGCGAAGCAGCGTGGTGACGGGCCATCCCCGTATCTGCCACCCCTCCCAGATGCTGTAGTCCTCCAGGTGCAGGTCGTCCAGAGAGAGCGGGCGGCTGATCGAGGGATCGATGATCGTGATGTCGGCGTCGCTACCCGCGGCGACCGCACCCTTTCGGGGATACAGTCCGAATATCTTGGCCGCGTTGGCCGATGTGATGTCGACGAAGCGCTCCAAGGACATTCCCCGATTGAAGACGCCCTCAGTGTAGGCGATCCCGACGCGCGTCTCGATGCCGTTGTGCCCTCCGGTGGCGTCGGCGACCGTCTTATACCTCACCTTCTCCTCGAAGCTGGTGGAAACCAGGTCGGTCGCTATCGTGGAGAGTCTGCCGTCCAGCAGGCCGTCCCAGAGCGCCTCCGCGTCCCCGGCCGACTTCAGGGACGGATAGGTGTGGTACCTCATCCCGTCCGGCTCCCGATAGTTATCGGCGTTGAAGCAGGCGTAGTTGTGCAGAGTCTCGCCGTAGACCGGCAGTCCGCGGCTCCGGGCCTCTCCGACCGCCTCCACGCCCTCTCTGGCGCTGGTGTGGACGAAATAGACCGCCGCCTGCTTACTCTCGGCGAGGCGGATGACGCGACGGAAGGAGACGTCCTCGGAGAGGTTCGTATGGACCAAGTGCATGTTCCACCACTCCCACTGTCCGCGCTCTTTGGCCATCGCGTAGTTGTAGTGGACCATCTCGTCGTCCTCCGAGTGGACGAGGAGGATGCCCCCGGTCGCCGAGATATGCTCCATGATGGCCGCAAGTCTGCCGAAGTCGGTATGGCGGTCCTGCATCTGGGGACTGGGGGGGCGTACACTGGTCGTGAATATCTTGAAGCTGGGGAAACCTTCCTCGACGAGCTCGGGTATCTGGTCGATGTGCTCCGGCTCCGCTCCCCTGGCGAAGATGGGATGGTACCCGTAGTCGGTGTAGGCGTTGCCGCCCCACCTTTCAGCCGCCTCGTCGAGGGCATGTCTCAGGTCGTGACCCGGGACCTGAGTGGCGAAGTCCAGGACGGTCGTCGTCCCGCCGTGTACCGCCGCAAGAGAGACCGGGCGGGCGCCTGACCTCTCAGGCTGCAGCCTGTCCCCGATGTGCGCGTGCGGCTCGATGCCGCCCGGAACGACGATCCTGCCCGCCGCGTCTATGACGCGGACGCCCTCCGGGGAGAGCGCCCCCGGCTCGGCCACCGCGGCGATCCTCTCACCCTCAATCGCCACGTCCCACTCGCCCACGCCCCAGGGCGTCACCACCTTCCCACCCCGAATCATGATGTCGATCATCGTACTCCTCCGGCCTGAGTCTTAAGACACCCCACCTCTCCTCCTCTTCCCCCTTCCCTCTCCCACCTTCTCTCCCGCTCCGCTGCCTCTTCCCCCTGCTCCGAGGGGGAAGAATGAGATGGGGGCTCTTCCCCTTCTCCGTCAATGAGCGGAGGCCGCAACGATCCCCTCCACCTTCACCTTCCCCGCCGAGCGGGGGAAGGGACTCCTCCTCTCACAGCGCATCCACGATGGCGTCACCTACGGCAGAGGTGGTTGCCGTGCCGCCGAGATCGGGCGTCAGCAGCTCTCCATCGGCCAGGACCGTCAGTGTGGACCGCTCCACGGCCTCAGCCGCGCTCTCCTCCCCCAGATGCCGGAGCATCATCGCGCCGGACATCACCGCCGCCATCGGGTTTGCCACTCCCCGGCCCGCAATGTCGGGAGCGCTGCCGTGGACGGGCTCGAACATGGAAGGAAAGCGCCGCTCGGGGTCGAGGTTCGCGCTGGCCGCGAGGCCCATGCTGCCGGTGATGATGGCGCCTATGTCCGTGAGGATGTCCCCGAACAGATTGCTCGCCACCACCACGTCGAACGACTCAGGACGCCGTACGAAGTCCATGCAGGCCGCGTCCACGAGCAGCGACCGCGTCTCGATGTCCGGATAGCGCTCCGCGACGGCGTCGAACGCCCGGTCCCAGACGATCATGCCGTAACCCTGCGCGTTCGACTTGGTGACCGACGTCACGTGTTTTTTCCTGCCGCGCCTTCTAGCCAGATCGAAAGCGTACTCGATGACGCGCTCACATCCCTTGCGAGTGAAGACGCCGGTCTGAACGCCGATCTCCTCCGGGAACCCTGAGTACTGGAACCCGCCGACGTTCGCATACTCGCCCTCGGTGTTCTCCCGTATCACGACCATGTCTATATCCCAGGGCCGCTTGTCCTTCAGAGGGGAGGAGACGCCCGGATAGAGGACGCTGGGCCGCTCGCACACGTACTGGTCGAAGGTGCGGCGGATCGGGAGGAGCAGGCCATTCAGAGTGACGTGGTCTTGGATGTCGGGGTGGCCGACGGCTCCGAGATAGATGGCGTCGAGGCCCGCCAGTATCTCAAGCGCGTCGTCCGGCATCATACCTCCCTCGCGTATATGGCGCTCGGATCCCCAGGGCAACTCGGTGAACCACCAGCCGATGCCGTGGGACCCGGCGGCCGCATCCAGGACCTTCAGCCCCTCCTCTATCACCTCAACCCCGATGCCGTCGCCGCGAATCACGGCGACTCTATGCTCCCCCAACGTTCACCTCCACAATCTCGAAGGCCCGCGCCGCCAGCACCCGGACATCCTCGGGCGGAGGCACCCGAGGTCCTCCCACGACGTCCAAAGGGGAAGCCGCCGCGATCTGAACTCTGGACACCCATCTCCAGCCGTCGTTGACGGGACGCGCCGGCCCCGCGAGACGGCAGAAGTAGATCATGTCGATGTGCTGGTGGTAGCCGTCGACCGGGTCATCTATATCCTCGACCATGATCGTAAACGGCGCCTGCACCTGGTACTCCAGATCGAGAGGAGGGGCAGTGGGCACCACCTCAGCGCGAACTCCGGCCTCCTCCTCTATCTCTCTCAGCACCGTCTGGACGGGGTCTTCGTTCTCGTCGACGTGGCCGCCGGGCGGCAGCCACTCGCCCACCTTGGGATGCCAGTGGAGCAGCAGCCGATCCTCGTGGACGACGAACCCCGTGGCCGTGAAGTGGCGGATCACCGACATGTGCGGGGTGTTATTCATGCGGGGAGATAGGATTTTACCGGCATCAGCCGCCTCGCTGCCCTTCGCTGTCGGCGGCCCGGAGATCGTAGAGCGTCACCCCTCGGCCTGCACGTTTCGCTTCGATCCACCGCTTTAGAGACTTTTGGCTTTCGCCGGAGGGCCTGCCGGCAAGCAGACCTTCGACGCTGACATCCTCGTCCAAGTCGGGCCAGTGGATGCCCTGTCCTCCTCCAATAAGCCGCCAATTGCGTCTCTCTTCCCCAGTGGCATGCACTAGCCTAGGGTACCAAGCCAATGGAACGGAGATTGTCCGACCATCGGAAAGCTCGGCGGTCAATGCGTCCTCGGTTACAGTCACGTCTTCCGCCTGCGGGACCCCCACCTCAACTACTGAAACATTCATCCCACGCCTCCATGAGAAACGTCTCACTCTCCCCAATTATCCTAGCAATCCGGCGAATCTCTGAGCGCCTCAGTCCGCCGCTCCTTTGAAGCCTCACCGGGTCCAGCCAGAACTTGGCAACCCGGTCGTCACGTTCGACATGCACATGGGGAGGCTCTGCCCTGTCGCTTGGGTAGAAGAAGAAGCGATACGGTCCCTCTCTCAGTATCGTCGGCATCACTCAGAGCCACAATGATTCACGAGTCTCTTCTACGGGCATCCCTTCACCTTGGGAGCATCATCGGCGGCTCAAGGTCCGGACGGGCCGCGCTGGGACCTCTTGTAGAAGAAGAGGCTCAGCGCGAGCACGGCTCCCCACACGGGACTGAAGATGGCCGCGAATATCAGGAGAGACCCCACTCCGATGCCCACTGCCGAGAGCACCCGCACCGCCGTCTTGCCCGTGTCTACCGGGCTCCATCCCGATATCGTCCACGCCTGCGACTCGGTAACCTGGACCCGTATCGAGTGAGACGCCTCCACCTCGCCCGCGTCGCTCTGTCCCGTGACCGTCAAGATGACATCGTACGGGAAGGGGCGGTGGTCGGGATAGACGTGTACCGCTGAAGTGCGCGTGGAGGTCTCGTCGACGGCGGCCGTAATGGGCGCCGTGCCGTCGCCGAAGTCCCAGCGGACCTTCAGCTCCCTCAGACCCGCAGGCCGGGTGAAGGAGCCAGAGAACTCCACCTCCTCACCCTCCTCGACGGTCTGGTCCTCTCCGGCGAACACCTCCAAGACGGGCGCCCTAGTAACCGTTGCGATGAGCGTGTCTTCACCCTCCGCCCTCGCGCCTTCTCCTGTCGCGCTAATCTTCACGCTGACGATGTAGGGAGAGTCCCGGTCGTCCCCGTAATGGTGCGCGACCGTCGCGGTCACACGGGTCCCTACGGTCGTCGTGGGGGCCGTCCGGTCGCTGGTCACGACCGGGCTGCCGTCACCGAAGTCCCACATGAACAGGAAGTTGTCCGTCCCCTCAGGCGGGATGAAGCTCGCCCTGAACCTGGCGACGCCGCCCAAGCTCAGCGTCTGGTCCTCACCCGCGTCGACAGACATATCGACCGGCGCCAGCCGCAGTACAATGTTGATCAGCGAAAAGGCCGAAGTCTGCTCAAGGAACTTGATCCTCCCCTTGAGACGCTCCACATCCTCCTGCACACGGGAGAGCTCGAACTGGACCTTCAGCGCGTCCTCGACCTTCTCCGCTCTCTCGAGCATCCGCAGCAGTGCAGCCTCCGTGGCCTCCATGTTCGTCAGCCGCGAGTTCAGGTCGACGTACTCGTCCGTCACGTCTTCGCTGTTCCTGACGACCGAAGCCTCTTCCGCCATGCCGGCCAGACGCTCGATCGCCTCGTCGAGTCTCTGAGCGGGGACCCGTATCGAGATGAGCGCCGTGTGCCGCTCGGTATCCTGCGAAGAGACGACCCAGCCCCCAAACTCCTTCGCAAGAGCCCCTACCCTGTTCAGAGCAGCCGACGGATCGTCTACCACGAGCTCCATGTCTACAGTCCAGACGATGATCCGGCTCTGGGAGACGAACGCCACGTCCTCGCCAGCCGTTTCGGGCGCCATCATAGCCGCAGCCGGGGTTGGGGCAGCGGCCGCGGTCGCCACAGGGGCCGACGGGACTTCCTGGGCTACCGAAGCGGCAGGAGCTGCGGGGGCTGCCGAGATAGGGGCCGCAGCCTCCTGGAGGTAAGCATCGAACCCCCCAGACTCATCGTCGCTGCCGCCGCATCCCGCCGCCGCGAGCAGAAGTACCACACTCAGGGCCGCCAGCATCCATCTCATTCCGCGTCTCATAGTAGAGGCACCCCCATACAGGATTGGGCGGCCTGCGGTCCCGAATCGCATTCGGCTATGCATCAACTCCGCCCATAAGTATAGACGAACTTGACGCGCAAGATGTTCCAGGCAGAAAGAAGTGGTGGCCCCAACGGAATTCGCAGCTATACTTGAAAGCGCTACTATTTCGTATCTAGTCCCCCATCTGGTACCACACGCGAGACCGAAACCTGAGAGGACGGATCTCTGATGTGACCGTGTTCCGTGTGAACGCTCCTGGAGAGCCGCGGCGTCTCTAACCGTGTCCTTTCTCGCCCGATGCACGAGGGCGAGAATCTAACCAGTTCGTGATCTCGGAATCGGGCCAGCGGCCGACTCGCTCTCCCACCTTGATCGGTTCAGGAAAATCTCCCTCCCTCATCAGCCTGTAGATTGTTGTGCGTGCAATGCCGCAGCGGGCCTCAACCTCCTCCCTCCTTAGCAGACGATCACCCTGTTCCATCATCACCTCCCTTTACTCAACGTTGACTCATGCCTCTAACTTCGGGTGCGTATTCTTGGCACCACGCACGCCTTCGCGCTGCCTGAACGGCGCGGACGTGTGGGACGGGGGCCGCTCACCACGGACGGGCGCCGTGTCGGCGCCGGGAGCAGCGGGATCCCGCGGAACCCCCGTACCCGGACGCCCGTGATCCTGTCGGGGCCGACTAACTCAGGGAGCTCACGGTGAGGCTCAGACCAAGGTTGCGCCGGACGGGACTTTTGCCTGGACTTGGAGACACACATGGGGAAGAGAAATCCTCTCTTCCTCGTGGGTACCGGAGGGCTGCGGGGATAGATTTTGGCGGTCTGCTCCCCGCGGCCATGTTCTGGCTGTGGGCAGCGGGCTTCCGTCCGAGAACGCTGGGAGGTGACAGGGGCTACGACACCCGGCAGTGTGTGAAGGACTGCGTGATCGAGGAGTGACGCCTCACGTAGCACAGCGAACTCACTCGGCGATAGATGGACGGACCACACAGCATCGAGGCTATGCGGTAGCCAGAAGGTCCGCAAGCAGGTGGAGGAGGTCTTCGGATGGATGAAGACGGTGGGCGGGTTCCGGCGCACCCGATATCTGGGAGTGGAACGTACCGGCCTGGCAGGGTACTTCGTGGCTACGGCCTACAACCTGGTGCGGATGGCTAACCTGTTATCGTGTCAGCAGGCTCGAGCTGTTCAGTCGGTGTGGCCTGTCCGGGGCGCGGGGCACCCAAAATGGTCTGACGGGGCCTCCGAGCCCTGTAGATCATCTTCCGAACCGCCGCCAAGCTCCCAAGTCCACCTTCACTCTCGCCAAAACACCGTCACCGTCCGCTCAATCAACCACGTCGAACCGGCCAAACCCATTCTTCCGCAGCCTGCTAAACCGTCCGCGTGAGCTTTACCGGGCCCACGAAGACGTCTTGGGGAATGAGACTCTCCCTGTCCGTTGAGAATCGCATGTCGATTCCCTCGGTGGTGACCCTGCCAATGGCTGTGTAGTGTCTGCTCTCGCCGTGGAGCCCGCTGTGGTTTCCACCGGAGTGGGTCCGGACCCACCCGGGGGCGATCAGCTGCTCTCCCTTCCAGTTGCCACCGGTCGCCACCAGGAGGCCGAACCGCGCCAGATCCCTAGCGCTCATGACCACCCAGCCCGGGCCGCTCCGCACGGGATGGCCGTTTACCTCGTATGGAGGGTCCAGGTAGGTGTATGTGTCCGGGATGGTCGGGTAGAGATATTTCTGGTCCTTGACGGCCTCTCCCGTATACCAGTCCCAGTCGTCGGCCGCGATGCCGATCTTGCTCAGTATCTTCTCGTCCAACACATCCTTTAGGTCCCTGTTCCACAGATGCGTCAGCGCCTGTGCCGCCCGCCACGTGCCCGCGCTGCTGTAGTGGCGCAGGGTGCCCGGCTCGATGTGAGAGTAGATGTCGTAGAAGGGATCGCCCGTCCAGTTGGCCCACTCAGGGACGCCGGGCACCGCATCGCTATCCTCCAGCCCGGTCCGCCGTTCCCGCCAACGTACGCCCAGCTCAATCGGGAACCCTCCGTAGTGCCCTCCTTCCCACTTGATGCCCACCAAGTGTCGCCACGTGAGCGTCGTGTGGTGGCCCTGGTCCAATTGCTTGTGCGGATGCGAGAGCTGGCCCTCGCCGGTCCAAGTGTCGGCGATGAGGTCGTCAGCCTGGACCATGCCCTCCTGTACGGCGAGGCCCAACAGGGCGTAGGTGAAGGCCTTACCTGTCGAAGCCGTTTGGTACTTGTACCCGCCGTCTCCCCAGGTTTGCACGAGGTAGCCGCCGCGGGTGATCACGGTGCCGAACTTTCCGCCCGTGTGGTCCTCTCCTCCGAAGGCGGCGCCCCTGACATCCATGTTTGACAGGAAGCGTTGGAACTTTTCGCGGTCAAGGCCCGCCTCTTCGGGGGTGATGGTAATCCAGTCGTCCTCGGGGAATGTCACCCAATCGGGGATCTCGGTGGTACGCATGGGTTAACTCCTTCCCTGTTACCAGACTGTCCGTCGAGGCAAAGGCTCCCTGCCTGCGAGAGGCTTGTGAGTCCGGTGTCGATGGACGCCATTCTAGTCTGGCGGCCCGGGTCAGTCAATCGGTGCGGGCGTTGACGGGCAGCAGTATCCAAAGCGAATTCGAGAAGTTGACAGTGGCGGCGCGACAGCGTACGTTCTCTGTCCAGAGGGGCGGGCTGCGGCGAGTCTCGCCAACACACGCACGTCGCGCCATGAACTACCGCAGAGGGTTCCGGCCCTTCTCGGTGTCAGAAGCAGCTTCAGGAACTAGCAGGGAAACCGCGCCGGTATGACGAAATACATTGTAAACAGGTTGCTACAGGCCATCCCTGTCTTTTGGATTGTCGGGATATTGACGTTTACGTTGATGCGCATACCTGAAGGCGACCCGGCTACGTTCATGGCGGGCGAGAACCCCGAGATGACCAATGAGATGATCGACAGGCTGCGGGAGGATATGGGGCTGAACAGACCGCTGATAGTACAGTACCTTGATTGGCAGTTGGGCGTGTTTCGAGGAAACCTCGGCTATTCCTATTTTCATGACGTCACCGTTCTCACCGTCATCGGTCAGCGGTTGCCGAAGTCCATCGAGCTTGCGGTAGTTGCCCTTGCCCTGGGGCTTCCCGTCGCTCTGGTGGGCGGTATCCTCGCCGCCGTCTATCGCGGGTCCTGGATAGACAACATCGTTACGGCGTTTGTGACGGCCGGCATCTCCGTTCCATCCTTCTGGCTGGGCATCATGCTGATAATCGTGTTTGCTGTGCACTTTGATTGGCTGCCTGCGTCGGGATACGTCCCGATATTCGAAGACCCGGTCGGGCATATGAAACTGATCGCCATGCCCGCAATTACTCTGGCGGTCCTTGTGGCAGCGCCGTCTATGCGCTTCCTCAGAGCAAATCTTCTCGAGGTGTTTGGACAGGACTATATCAGGACGGCCAGAGCGAAGGGACTCGAAGAGAAGGTGATTATCGCTCGACATGCTCTGAAGAACGCCCTGATACCTACCGTAACCTTCGTCGGACTTCAGGCTGGGTCCCTCCTCGCAGGCACAGTCGTGATCGAGTTCGTGTTCGGTTGGACCGGCCTAGGATGGTTTACGGTGGAGTCCATCAACAACAGCGACTTCTTGATGGTTCAAGGAACGGTCTTGGTCTTCGCTGCCCTGTTTGTGGGGATAAACATTGTAGTGGACGTCATCTATGCCTATTTGGACCCCCGGATACGGTATTGAGGCATAGCGACACATCGTCGACGATACTCAGGCCAGGCTCTCAGACTCCTGGCCCCAATAGATCGGGGCACACCCCATTTCATCACGCTGTTAGGGCGTTGCCCGACGACCCCAGCCGTTGCAGGTTCAGCACAAACTCTATCTAGGATGGCATAAAATGGCAAGGCTTGGAAGAGACCGAGGATCTAACGCAGCCGCTCCCGAAGGCTGGCTGAATAGTGTCCAGCGGTATTCGTTGCGGACCGGAGCCACGGCGCTCAACCTCCTCAGTTTCATCCGCCGCTTGACCGCGAGACCAGTGGCGCTTATCGCGCTCATGCTCTTGGTGACCCTCGCCTTTGTCGCCGTATTTGCGCCCTGGGTTACGCCCTATGACTTCCTGGAAGTTGACTCGCCAAACAGGCTGAGAGGACCGACCCTGGCGCATCCCATGGGAACGGACCAAGTGGGCCGCGATGTGTTGAGCCGTCTGATGCATGCTGGACGCATCTCCCTCGCCGTGGCCGCGGGTTCAGAGGCTATCGCACTAGCCATTGGCGTGCCCATCGGGCTCATCGCCGGTCTCTTCCGCGGCATGGTAGACGCCGTGTTGATGCGTATCATTGACGGCCTTCTGGCCTTTCCTTCCATATTACTGGCCCTCGTCATTGCAGCGATTTTCGAGGCTAGGTTCTTTCCTGTGCTGCTTGCCATAGGCATTACTCTCGTGCCTGGTGTCGCTCGGATCGTGAGGGGAGGGACGTTAAGAGAAAAGGGGATGGAGTACGTGACGGCCGGCTATGCCGTGGGAGCTTCGGTGCCCAGGATAGCTCTGAGGCACATCTTGCCTAACACCTTTCCAGAGCTGATGGTCCAGATAACCATCGGGATGGCGGTTGCTATTCTGATAGAGGCGGGGCTCAGTTTCCTTGGTCTAGGGGTCCAGCCACCACTCTCCTCTTGGGGTACGCAGCTAAAGATAGGCTACCGTGAGATCTTCATCCAGCCCTGGCTTGTGGTTTTCCCGGGACTCGTCATCTTTGCCGCCGTCTGGGCATTCAATGTAATGGGCGACGCCCTGCGCGATACACTTGACCCCAGGCTGAGAAAGGTTTAAGCTACCCGGCACTTCGGGGGTATTCGCCCGGCATCTTTGCCTATCCATTGGGATTACTGGAAGCTCGAACGTATAGCACCAAGGGGAGGATCGGACTCATGAGGACAAAGCTATTGCCCATGATATTGGGGGCAGCCTTGATGTTGGTCCTCGCCGCGACACTGGCCTGCGGCAGCGACGACAAGGCGGCGCCCGCCCCCGACACCGCAGCGATTCAGGCTGCCGTGAAGGCGGGGGTGGAGGCGGCGCGCCCTGCTCCGGCGCCGTCGCCTGTGTCAGCGGCCGAGATACAACAGATGGTGAAAGGGGCGATTTCGGAGATACCCGCTCCTGATGTCCCAGAGCAGCTCTCCTCCGCCGAGCTCCAGCGTCTGGTGCAAGCGGCGGTAGCCAGTACGGCCGCTGCGGCCCCCCAGCCTCTGAGCGCGAGCGAGATCCAGTCGATGGTGTCGGCAGCCGTGGAAGCAGCCACCGGCGAGGCAGCCTCAAAGGCTGAGATCGAGGCTCTCATCGTCAAGGCTACAGATGCGGCAGCCGCTGCTGCTGCCGAGGCAGCCGCTGCTGCTGCCCAGGCAGCTCTAGCGGCGCAACCGACGCCCGCGACCGCTGCCGTTCTTTATACCGGTGACATCAAGCGCGGGGGAACGTTTATCCTTGGCACTCCCCAGCAGATCACCACCTTGGACGGTCATGGGGCTGGACCGGCCAATAACCAGAATGCCAAGGAGGGACTGATTTCAACCCCTACTCGGTACGGCCTCGACGGTCTCGTGGGTCCGCACCTATGGTCTTCTTGGACGGCTGAGCCAGACCTGATGTCCTATACCTTCACCGTCCGGCAGGGGGTGAAGTGGCACAACGGCCGAGACCTTGATGCGGAGGACTTCACGATCAGCACCCGACGGGCGCTTGCCAACGAGTCGCCCTTTGCTCGGTTGATCAAGGACCTCGCGAGCATAGAGACCGTCGATTCCTCTACCAATAGCGTCACCTTCCCCGCGCCGTACGGCCTCGTGCCCGAGTCGTTCCACAACGCTTACGTGGTTGCCAGGGAGAACATCAGGGATGAGCAGGGGGGCATGGCGGGGGCAGATGACGACTTCTCCATCCCGATAGGGACCGGCCCATTCACGTTTAACGAGTGGATTGCCGGCGAGAAGGTTGTATTGGACCGGTTTGAGGACTACTGGCAGATGGGCGAAGACGGCGAGTCATTGCCCTACCTGGACCAAGTCGTCGTCAGGACCATACCGGACGCGACGTCGTTGCTGGCCTCCCTCAAGACCGGGGAGGTCCATTTCTACTGGCAGTTCCCTCCCAGGCTCTTCGGAGCTCTCCAGTTCGACAAAAATGCCAATGCCGTCCTCTCCGCGTTCAGTGTGACGCACTTTTACTTCACCATGGAGCATTCACGGGAGGCCGGGGACAACGTCTTCGGTGACATCAGGGCCAGAAGAGCCCTCCTGCTTGCCATGGACAAACAGGAGATAGTCGACGCCGGCTACGGTGGGACGGCGAGACCCATATTGACTAATCAATATATCCCATCGAACTTCCCCTTGGGCCCGAAGGGTTTCCCCGAAATCGAACGAGATGTCGACGAGGCCAAGAGACTCTTTGCAGAGTTGGGGGTCACTGAGCTTAATTTCGTCGCCTGGGATGCCCCCGCGTGGACGCCTATCAGCGAGGTCCTCCAGTCGCAACTGGCCGAGGCGGGTGTCAAGCTGACCATTCAGATTAACAGGGTGCCGGACTGGTCATGCGCATTGGGGCGAGGAGATTGCGGACCGGACTGGAAAAAGAACAATACGATCAGCGCCAATGGCTCTCTATCCCCGCCCGACCCACACCTGCATATCTCCGGATCATGGATGTGCCCTGGCACGGACACGACTGGGAAATTCTGCAATGAAGAGATGGACAAGATAGCAAGAGCAGCCACTGAGACCACCGACGTAGAGGAGCGGAAGAGGCTCTACAGAGAGTGGAATCAGATGTTTATCGATGTGATTCCCAACATCTCCTACGCCCAGCTACCTTTCTACCACGGGGAATACAAGACTCTCAAGGGCATAGTGAACCTGTTCGGCATGCCCTTCTACGAGGCAGCCTGGCTAGACGAGTAGGCGAAGCCTATCCGGCAACTTCGGGGGTATTCGCCCAGCATCTTTGCCTATCCATTGGGATCACTGGAAGCTTGAACGCATGGCATCCAGGGGAGGACCGGACTCATGAGGACAAAGTTATTGCCCATGGTACTGGGGACGGCCTTGATGTTGGTTCTCGCCGCGGCACTGGCCTGCGGCGGCGACGACAGGGCAGCGCCCGCCCCCGACACCGCAGCGATTCAGGCCGCCGTGAAGGCGGGGGTGGAGGCGGCGCGCCCTGCTCCGGCGCCGTCGCCTGTGTCAGCGGCCGAGATACAACAGATGGTGAAAGGGGCGATTTCGGAGATACCCGCTCCTGATGTCCCAGAGCAGCTCTCCTCCGCCGAGCTCCAGCGTCTGGTGCAAGCGGCGGTAGCCAGTACGGCCGCAGCGGCCCCCCAGCCTCTGAGCGCGAGCGAGATCCAGTCGATGGTGTCGGCGGCCGTGGAAGCGGCCACCGGCGAGGCAGCCTCAAGGGAGGAGATCGAGGCTCTCGTCGTCAAGGCTACGGATGAGGCCGCCGCCGCTGCGGCCGAGGCGGCGGTAGCAGCGGCCCGGGCAGCCATAGCAGCGATGCCCACGTCGGTAGCTGCACCGCCCCCTCCGATCACGTCCGACATCAAGCGCGGGGGAACGTTTATCCTTGGTACTCCCCAGCAGATCACCACCTTGGATGCCCATAGCGGTGGACCGGCCAATAACCAGAATTACAAGGCGGGGCTACTTGGGACCCATACACGGTACACCCTCGACGGTGTGACAGGACCGCACCTACTCGCCTCCTGGAAGCTTTCGCCCGACCTAACAGTCTATACCTTCACCATCCAGGACGGGGTGAAGTGGCACAATGGGCGAGACATGGACGCGGAGGACCACAGATTCAGCCTCCAACGGTCGATTGACACAGAGTCGCCCTACGCTGGATTGTACAAGAACGTCACGAGTATAGAGACCGTTGATCCCTCGACCCTTAGGCTCACTAGTCCCGTCCCGAACGCCGTCTTGCCCGACTCCTTCTATCGCACCTACGTGGTCGCCAAGGAGAACGTCAGTAATGCCCTCGGGGGCATAGCAGGGGAAGAGGACGACTTCTCCACGCCTATAGGGACCGGCCCATTCACGTTTGTGGAGTGGATTGCCGGGGAGAAGGTTGTAATGAACCGGTTCCAGGACTACTGGCAGATGGGGGAAGACGGCAAGGCATTGCCCTACCTGGACCGAGTTGAGGTCAGGACCGTACCGGACTCGACGGCGTTGTTGGCCGCCCTCAAGGCCGGGGAGGTTCACTTCTACTGGCAGTTGCCTCCCAGACTCTTCGGAGCTCTCCAGTTCGATGAGAATGCCGATGCCGTCATCTCCAGATACAGTACGACGCACTTCTTCTTCAACTTTGAACATACCCGTACCACTGGGGACAACGTCTTCGGTGACATCAGGGCCAGAAGAGCCCTCCTGCTCGCCCTTGACAAACAGGAGATAGTCGACGCCGGCTACGGTGGGACGGCGAGACCCATACTGAGCAATCAGTATATCCCATCGAACTTCCCCTTGGGCCCGAAGGGTCTTCCCGAAATCGAACGAGATGTCGAGGAAGCCAAGAGACTCTTTGCAGAGATTGGGGTCACTGAGCTTCATTTCAGCTCCTGGGATGCCCCCGCGTGGACGCCTATCAGCGAGGTACTTCAGTCGCAGCTGGCCGAGGCGGGTGTCAAGCTGAACATTCACATCAGCAGGGTAGCGGACTGGTCATGTGCTATGGGGTTTGGAGATTGTGGACCGGACTGGAAATGGCCCAATCTGATCAGTGTCGACGGCGCCCTATCCCCACCCGAGCCAAGCTTCCATATCTCCCCAGCGTGGATATGCCCCGGCCATGCCACGTCTGGCAAATTCTGCAATGAAGAGATGGACAAGTTATCAGCAGCAGCGATTCAGACCACCGACTTTGATGAGCGGGCAAGGCTTTACGAAGAGTGGAATCGGATTTTTGTCGAGGAGGTTGCTGCCATCTCCTACGTGCAGTTACCTTTCTACCATGGTAATCACAAGACCCTGAAGGGCATAGTGAACCTGTTTGGCATGCCTTTCTACGAGGCAGCCTGGTTAGACGAGTAGGTGACGCTTAAGCAAAGTGACGCGGGCCGTCCTATAGGAAACGGCTGGTGCAGCATCAATGGTCTGGCGTGCATTGGGCTCCGTCGTCGACCAAAAGAGACGAAGGAAGCCTTTGATGCCTGCCACGCGTACCCCTAAGCGCATGTGAGCCTCTCATCCGAGATGGGTGTCGGCCGGCTACTTCCGGAGCTGGAACGAATATACTAGTGTCCGGAGGAGTCCCTCGACATCGGCCCACACCTCCTGGCCCGTGACACCCACGATTCTGTAGCTGTCCGAGCCCGCGACTAGGTGTAACTCAACATGAGCGAAGTCGAAGGTGCCACCGGTACGCAGGTAGATGGCCTCGAATGCTTGGAACGCTGAGACGTTCACATCCCTCCAGGAAATCAGCTCATATGAGGAGCTGCTATCCCGAACTCTTTTCAATATGCTTTGAGACCACTCCTTCGAGGTCGGGTACTCTGTTCCTTCGACCCTCGTGACTCCGAGTGCAATGAAGTTTTCCTCACCAAACGGGACGACAAACTCGACACCCTCGAACGTGTTCTCGTCGTCCCATTCGGGCCCCCTCACTTCCGAATTCGCGAGATAACTTATCTGCCAAAGACCCTGCGGGTGTACGAAGGTCAGCAGTAGCTCGGGTGTCGCTGTCGGGTAGAGCACCGGCGACGCAGGCGCTTCGATCGATTTGGCGACAGGAGTCGGTGTAGCCGTGGCATCGTTGACGCCGGGAGTGTGTCCGGGCTCTACACCGCCTGAGCCACATCCCGCTGCGAAGGCTATGGCGGACCCCGTCGCTATCAGCTTCCCGATTGATCGCACTACTGCTGACTCTCGCTCCCACTATACGTCTTCCTTGGGCCAGCCAAGTGTAGTCATGGGCGATTTGGGTGTCAACGACGACACCAGGAAGGGTGCCATCCGGAGCGAACCTCAAGCCCGTCCCAGCCCAGGGTGGAACAAGAAGGCGGTGTGCGAAAGCCACCTCCGTGCCCGTTGAAGGCGAGTTCACGCCGCCGCGGGACGGTTTGCGAGCTTGATTGGACTGTTGACGGCATTCGTCAGTGACACTAACATGGCTCTCATTGAGGATTAGGCGTTGTCGGTCCTGAAGGTCCGTCCCCACGTTGCGGATCGGCGGGGATCACGTCTCTATGTCCCATGCCAGACTGGCTGATACCGTTTAACACCACCAGGAAGATACTGGCGGCGGGACTCGTCTTGGTCGTTATTCTCCTTGGGACTCTCGGTGGACTCGTCATCATGGCGATCGACCCGCTGCAGGACACCGACGAGTCTGAAGTCAGCGAGCGGATAGTAACTGCTAAAGTCGGGAGCGCGATTGCTTCCAACGTCATCTCCGAAAGCGATCGGGAGTTCTATCTCCGCTTGGGACGTGCCCCCGTCACTCCATTTACAAACGTCGCACCTACGGCTCTCAACAACGGCGCCGACCCCTGGACCGACCAGGTGTGGAACTGGCGCCCCGGTGTAGTTGTATTCGACTACGACAGGGATGGCGACCATGACTTCTACATCACTGCCAGTCTTGGACACCCCAATTTTCTGTACCGCAATGAGGGTAACGCAATCTTCGTGAACGTAGCCGAAGGTGCTGGCGTAGCCGCTGCGGATAGCCACAGCTCAGGCGTAATCGTCTGCGACCTCGACAACGATGGATACCAGGACCTGTACGTCGGCGCGCGAGGGATACCCGGGAGGAGCTTAGACTACAGGTCTGCTCTGGGAGACGATGATGTTGCCAGACAGCTCAGAGAGGCCACTAAGGACCGCCTGTTTGTCAACAACGGGGATGGCACCTTCAGGGAGATAACCGATTCGGCCTTCGGCGACGAGGTTAACCTGCGTTCCACAGCCGGCATCGCCTGCGCCGACGTGGACGGCGACGGCTGGTTGGACATCTATGTCGGGAACTTTATTACCGAGGACTACTTCGCCTTTGACGAGACGTCTCACCCGGGTCACTACAACGCCCTGTACATCAACAATGGAGACCTTACGTTCCGGGAGACCGCAGAGGCAGCGGGTGTCCGTGGGCCCGAAATATTCATGCGGGACCCGCAGGGACAGCCGCTACTGTTTGAGGACCCCGAGACCGGTCGGCGATACCAGGGCTATGACCCAAAGGGCATAGACGCCAGGAGAAACCGCTACGGAGATCCAACCGGACAGACACATGCAGTCCTCTTTTTTGACTACGATGACGACGGAGACCCCGATCTCTGGCTATCCAACGACGGCGACCTCATGCACGTCTTCCGGAACGACTCATCGCTGGGAGAGGTCCGATTCACATCCGTCACCCAGGCGATGGGAGTAGCCATGGTCGGAAACTGGATGGGGTTTGCCGTAGGCGACTATGACGGGGACGCAGACCTAGATCTCTTCGTCACTAATATGGGCTACCATCCACTCACCGGGCCGGTGCAGGAGAAGCCCGATGGTGATTGCGCATATCACGAGCGCTTCGCATGGGGCCAGTGCGCTCACTTCCTACTCCGTAACAATGGGACGCGCGGTCTGCCCGTAGGTGACCTGCTGGGTCTGTTCGAGGATGTGGCCTCGGACACGGTTGTAGTACCTAGTCTCTTAATGCCTCCTGAGTCGCTTGATCCCAACAATATACCCAGTCCTTGGGAGGTCCCGACAGGTCTCGCAGCTTACGACTTCGGCTTCGGCACGACCTTCTTCGACTTCGACAACGACGGCGACCAGGACCTGTATTGGCTGGGGTCAGAGTATGGTAGAGGGCAGGGACCCGGTGGCGATATCTTTCCCGCCGCCGGACGCATGCTCAGAGGCGATGGTCAGGGTTCGTTCGAAGACATCACGGTTCGGGCGCATCTGCTGGACATCCAAAATGTCGATTACTCTTCCTTGGATCCCAGAGACCCCCCGGCAAGCACAAGGGCCGAAGAGCTCCGCGTCAACTTTCATGAGAATGGCAAGGGACTGGCCCACGGCGACTTCAATAGCGATGGCTACGTGGACCTTATCGGCACTAATAGCAGCGGACACGTGTTTATGGGGGTGAACCGGACGGAAAGGGTCAGAGGGCCCGTATTCCTTTGGCTCAATGGGGGTGGAGAAAACCACTGGATTACCCTTCGTCTCATGGGTCGAATGGCGATAGACGGCACCGGTAGTAACGCCGACGGCATCGGAGCGCGAGTGTACATCAAGACTACCCCCAGGGGTGAAACTGAGCCGCTCATTCAGGTTCAGGAGGTCCGGGCAGGTTCAAGTTACCTCTCGATGGACAGCATCGACCTGGAATTCGGCGTTGGTGTTGCAACGGTGATAGAGGAGATCACCATACTTTGGCCGAGCGGCAGAAGACAGGTGCTGAGCGACTTCTCAGTCAGCCAGGTCATCGCCATAACAGAGCCTAGACGGTGAGCTGGAAGTCAGAGTTGCGTGGCGCCCGCTGATGGAGAGCGTGGTTGCGTCCTCGCCTCGGTCGTGGCGTCGTTGACGCAGGAAGAATGTGCGGACTCGCCGCCAGAACCGCGTCCTGTTACGAAGGCTGCGGCGGAGCCCGGTCGCAGTGGGCTCTCCGACTAGGTGAAATTACTGCTGAACCTCGCTTCCGCTGCTCTTCGCCGCCCCTCGTCGTAAGTAATGACCGCGACGAACACCCACAGGGACCATGGCGCCTGAACGTTACCTCAAACGGCGCCACCTCGGCTATCGCCACGCTTGTCGAGTTCGCAGTCGGTGGTGTGGTAGGAGACTCCGGCTTCCCAGAGCGCCTCTGACGCAGCTATCGGCTTCACGCTGAACTTCAGACTGGTACTCTAGCAGCAGTCTTACGGTTGAGGCACCTATTTTGATCATGTACTGCTCTGGCGCGAATCGCACCCTTGTCAGGGCTTCGGCAATCTGCGGACAGACCGGAGCCCCATCAACTCTGCCCGCCTCACGGCGGCCTAAACCAGGTCGTCCTCTTCTTAGCTGGGGAATCTGGGGTAAGGCGGATGCGTTGACGTAAGTAGGGGCATGAGCCATAATATTTGCCATCCGTTGTCAAGCCATTAATACCACGGGTTCCGTTGGCGTAGGGAGTATGGGGCTTCGTATGATGCGCTGGCTCCTATCCCTAATTGGGTGTGATTCCAACCACTCCCCCCAAACTGCCGGCAATGATGAGCGGATACGCGCGTCCCCGCTCCTCTTAGTCTGCCGCTGTTGAGAGCGTACTCGTCTATTGCGGGACTGGCTATTTCCATTTGACACTGCCTCCAAGAAGAAGCGGGCAGCAGGGCTCGTTATCTTCGCTGTCCTGCTCACGCTGTTCCTGCTGTTTAACCGCATCCCGAAATTCGGCATCGTCGAGGGCGATCTCGAGGCAGTCAGCGGCTCTGAGATCCAATGCTTCCAGGGGTTCTGTATAGAGGCAGGGCCGGACACCACCTTCTGGTCCAGATGGTGGGACTTCTCGATAACCTACCTGGAGCTCGTCGCCTTCGGTATGACCTTCGCCTTTCTGGTAGCCGGAGTGGCGGAGGCTTTCCTGTTCGGTGGCGGCGACGGCCGCGCCTTCTCGGGCCGGGGTCTGAAGGGGACGCTGAAGGGCCTGATCGTCGGCCCGGCCATGACCCTCTGCTCTGCGTGCATAGTCCCGATATCGAGCGCCTTTCGCAGAGGCGGCGCCAGTGTGGAGGCCACTATCTCCATCGTTCAGGGCTCGGCGACCATGAACCTGCCCGCCCTGATAATGGCTGTACTAGTTTTCGCTCCCATGCTCTCAGGGTCCCGTGTTGCGTTGAGTGTTCTCGGCGCGTTGGTGATAGGCCCCTTGGTGGCTATGGCTGCGGGCCGTCTGCAACGAGATACGCAGCCGGTCGAATCGCCGGTCGTCGCAGCTCCAGACGCCTCCTGGCGGGAGGCGATACTCGAAGGATGCCTCCTGTGGGTCAGGGCCAGCACTGGATATCTGATCCGGCTGGGGCCCATCATGGTTGTTGCGGGCTTCGCCAGCGGACTAGTCGTCCAGTGGATCAGTCCTGCCACCGTGGACACCTTCCTCGGCAACAACGTGACGGGGGTCTTAGTCGCCGCCACCATAGGGGTGCTCATAAACGTCCCCCTGATGTTCGAGATTCCTCTCGTGGCCGCACTGCTGCTCGTCGGTATGGGAACGGCGCCGGCGGCCACACTGCTGTTCGCCGCGGCTGCCGGAGGCCCGATCACCTTCTGGGGCTTGGCCAAGGTCCTGCCCAGAAGGGCCACGGCAACCTTCGTCGGGGCGACGTGGGGACTCGCGTTGATCGGCGGACTGGTAGTCGTCATGATCGACCCGTTGTTCGACACGGATGAGATAGGACTCCGAGACTCCGTTCTGGCAGGCCGTGCGTCCTCATCGGACGGCTCCAACGGCACGGAGAGCAATCCGCTGCTAAACGACAGCGGCGACAACGGTATGGCCCACGAGAGCGATAGCGACCGGGAGTTCTATCAGAGCTTGGGACGCTCTCCTGTCACTCCGTTCACGAACATTGCGCCTACGGCTCTCGAGAACGGGTCCGATCTCTGGCCCGACCAGGTGTGGAACTTGCGCTCTGGGGCAGTCGTATTCGACTACGACAGGGATGGCGACCATGACTTCTACATCACCGCCGGTCATGGACACCCCAATTTCCTGTACCGCAATGAGGGAGACGCCACCTTCGTAAACGTCGCCGAAGCTGCCGGCGTAGCCGCTACGCATACCCACGGCTCTGGCGCCGTCGCCTGCGACCTCGACAACGACGGTTACCAGGACCTGTACGTCGGAGCGCGAGGGGTAACGGGGAAGAGTCTCGACTACAGGTCTGCAATGGGAGACGATGACACTGCCAGACAACTCAGGGAGGAAGTCGAGGACCGCCTGTTCGTCAACAACAGAGACGGAACTTTCACAGACATCACTCATTCCGCCTTCGGCGACGACGTCAACCTGCGTTCCGCATCCACCGTCGCCTGCGCCGACGTGGACGGTGACGGATGGCTGGACATCTACGTGGGGAACCTGATTACCGAGGACTTCTTCTCGTTCGATCAGGCCTCCCACCCGGGCCACTACAATGTCCTGTACCGCAACAACGGAGACCTTACGTTCCAAGAGGTCGCAGAGTCAGCAGGTGTCCGGGGCCCCGAGATATTCATGCTGGACCCGCAGGGGCAGGCGCTACTGTTTGAGGACCCTCAAACCGGCCGACAGTATCAAGGCTATGACCCAACGGCCAGTGACCTGGGCGGAAACCGCATAGGAGACCCAACGGGTCGGACACACGCAGTCCTCTTTTTTGACTACGATGACGACGGAGACCTCGACCTTTGGGTGGCCAATGACGGCGACCTCATGCACGTCTTCCGGAACGACTCATCCCCGGGTGAGGTCCGGTTCACAACCGTCACCCAGGCCATGGGAATAGCCATGGTCGGAAACTGGATGGGGTTTGCCGTGGGCGACTACGACGGGGACACCGACCTCGATCTCTTCGTAACCAACCTGGGGTATCACCCGCTTACAAGGCCCATATGGGAGGAGCCCGGCGGTGATTGTGCATACCACGGTCGCTTTGCGTGGGGCCAGTGCGCCAACTATCTACTGCGCAACAACGGGACGCGTGGATCGCCCCCCCCTGGCATATTGGGCCTGTTTGAAGATGTGGCCCGATCCACAGTCGTAGTGCCCAGCCTGCTGATGCCTCCCGATTCCCTCGAACCTGACAATATAGTGGACCCGTGGGAAGTTCCGACCGGTCTTGCCGCCTATGATTTCGGATACGGGGCCACCTTCTTCGACTTCGACAACGACGGCGACCAGGATCTGTATTGGCTGGGGTCAGAGATCGATAGAGGTCTGGGGCCCTTCGGTCATCTCTTTCCCAGCGCAGGACGCATGCTCAGGGGCGATGGTCGAGGCTCCTTCGAAGACATCACCGTTCGAGCGCGTCTGCTGGACATACAGGATTTCGACTACTCCTCCCTGGACCCTCGAGACCCTGGAGTCCCCGCCAGGCTCAGAGAGCTCCGCGTCAAGCTCCATGAGAATGGCAAGGGACTGGCCCACGGCGACTTCAACGGCGATGGCTACGTTGACCTGATCGGCACTAACAGCTCCGGCCCTATAGTGATCGAGCTGTTCGAAACGCATGACCTCAGAGGGCCCATATTCCTCTGGCTCAATGGCGGCGGGGAGAACCACTGGATTACCCTTCGCCTCAAGGGTCGCATGGCAATAGACGGCGCCGGCAGCAACGCCGATGGCATCGGAGCGCGGGTGTACGTGAAAACGGCCCCCAGGGGTGAAGCGGAGCCGCTTGTTCAGGTGCAGGAGGTACGGGCGGGGTCGAGCTACCTCTCGATGGACAGCATCGACCTGGAATTCGGTGTTGGTGCGGCGAGAGTGATAGAGGAGATCACTATACTCTGGCCGAGCGGCAGAAGACAGGTGCTGAACGACATCTCAGTCGACCAGGTGATCGGCATAACAGAACCTAAGCGGTGACCGTCTAGCTAGACCGCACGGTGTGGCCCACGGCAGCGTCGTTTGAGCGGCGAGATCGGTGCGCCTCGGCGCAAAAGCCATCCGCGTCGTCGGGCTTGTCCACCCGACCGGGCACGCCGGTAAACGGCCAGCGGAGTGCCGCATAGTCCAGTGGATGGTGGACTGGGGGCACCTGACGTGATCAGCTCGGACAAAGTTGCAAAAGGGGAGACTCCCATTGGTGGGTCTTCCCTCTTCGTTTGTCCTCCGGCGATATCTGCGCTTTACTCTTGGGGATTATAACCCACTCTATTTCCGTTCCAGCCGTGAGGCGTTCTTCGACCGCATTCGCTAGTGACGTTTTTCCAACGCGTTTATGTCCATAGATGAACCCTGAGCCTACTGTCTTTTTGATCGTACGCTACAGCATCAGGTTCAAGGAAACCGAGAGACTTTATGGCAAGAGGCGGGAGATGAAAGTGGTGGCCCCAACGGAATTCGAATCCGTGTTTGCGGCTTGAAAGGCCGCCGTCCTAGTCCTCTAGACGATGGGGCCACGAGGCGCAGCGCGCCGGTCCCGGTGCGCTGACCCTGCCAGACCATTCTAGTCCAATCGCCGGAGCGTGCAAGCACATCTTCCCCCACGGACGGAGGAAGACTGAGATGGGGGACCAGTGTTACGGGTACAGCGCCAGCTGTTGCAGCCCCTCCTCTTCGGCGAAGCCGCACATGAGGTTCATGTTCTGAACGGCCTGGCCTGCGGCTCCCTTTACGAGATTGTCGAGACAGCTCACGACGATCAGCCGGTTGGTCGCCTCGTCGACCGTCGGGTGGACCAGGCAGAGGTTCGAACCCAGCGTCTGCTTGGTCTGCGGCGGCCTGTCGGCGACCTTGACGAAGGGTTCACCCCTGTAGAAGTCGCGGTAGAGCTCTCTGACCTCATCCTTCGTGACGCCATCGAGGAGCCGCCCGTAGCAGGTGGCGAGGATGCCACGCGTCATCGGGACTCTATGCGGGACGAAGGTCACGCGGGCCCCGTCCGCCTCACGCAACTCGGCCACCTCCTGAGCGATCTCCGTACGGTGGCCGTGGCCGTCCAGACCATAGGCGATGACGTTTTCGTTGGCCTCCGCGAAGTGGTCCATCGTGTTGGCAGACAGTCCCCCGCGGCCCGCGCCGGAGATGCCGGACTTGGCGTCCACTATGACGTCGTCGGCCACGAGGCCCTCCCTTACCGCCGGCGCGAGAGCCAGCAGCGCCGCTCCAGGGTAGCACCCTGGATTGGCGACGAGGGATGCCTCCTCAATCTCCTGCCGGTGCAGCTCGGACAGGCCGTACACAGCCTCCTTCAAGAGATGGGGAGCCGGATGCTCCGCACCGTAGGCCGCCCTGTACGCCTCGGCCGAATGGAGCCGGAAGTCCGCCGCGATGTCTATCGATCTCGTCCCACCGTCGACCAGGGGAGCGAGCACCTCGGCGCTGGCCCCGCTGGGCAGGGCCGAAAAGGCCACGTCGACCGACACATCGACCGTCCTGGTGATCGGGAGGTCGACCTGCCACAGGTGGGGCAGGACCTCGGGCAGCCTCTTTCCGGCGGCGCTCCGTCCCGTGACGGACACGATCTCCACCTCGGAGTGTCGGTGAAGTATCCGGGCAAGCTCGGCTCCCGAGTATCCCGTTACATTGACTATCCCGACCTTCAATTCTTTTCCCTTCCAGTGCTTCTCACTCGCGCCTAATCAAGTATAGCAGCTAAGCACCCTCCACACCGGCCCTGGAACGCGGCTGCGCGTCGGCGAGGCCGCGAGATGGGCAGCCCCACGCCAGCACGCAGCTGTCGCATCTGGGCCTGAGGGCCTTGCACACCTGCCGTCCGTGGCGGATCAGATAGACGTGAAGGGCGAACACCTCGGAGGGAGGGACCATCGGCTCCAGAATGTCGTGGGCCTTCTCGGCGTTGACCTTCGGCCCGATCAGGCCCAGCCGCTTCGACACCCTGAAGATGTGAGTGTCGACAGGCATCGCGGGCAGGCCGAGGGAGAAGCTGAGGATGATAGCCGCCGTCTTGGGGCCGATTCCCGGCAGTCTCTTGAGCCATGCCTTCGACTCCTCCAGCGGCATCTCCGCGAGGAACGAGAGATCGAACGAGCCCAGCTCCTCAGCTATCTGCTTCAGGACAGCCTTGATGCGCGGCGCCTTGCTCTTCGCCAGTCCGCCCATGCGGATCGACTCTTCGATGGCGTCGACCGGGGCGTCCGCTACCTCCTCGACGGAGCCGAACCGCCTCATCAAGCTCTTGAAGGCCCTCTCCGAGTTCACGTCCGATGTGTGCTGAGATAGTATCGTGTAGACGAGCTCCGAGATCGGGTCATATCTCCTGACCCATTCGACGGGTCCATACTCCTCTCCCAGCAGCGCCAGTACGTCGGCCGCCTCCACCCTCCGGCCGAAGCGAGTACGTGAACGGGGTGTACGCCTGTCCATAGGAAGACTCCAGGACCTGGCTCGGATGGAAGCTTCGGAGATACGGGCCAGCCAAGCCATTATTACACATCCACCGCTGTCCCTTCTCCGGTCAGGAAAGAGGGTTGGAGTGCGGATGACCGTGACACGCGCAGCAGGCCTCTTTCCTCTTCCCTCGTCCGAGGGGAAGATTTGAGATTGGGGAGTCTCCCTCCTCTTCCCTTGATGGTTCTCCCGCTTGACAAAGGCTGCGGCGCTCCTCTACTTTCGATACGACGGCTGTCTCATCCTCCACAACATACGCCTAACCAACAGCCTTGCGAGGCGGACTTGACCTTAGAGAGAACGCTATCCGAGCTGAGCTACGAGGAGAGTGCGTTCAGGAGCGCGGGGCTCACTCCCCTGTCGGGGCTCACGCCGGACGAGCTCGTACAGTTCGACGCGACTTGGGCGGGACTGTCTCCGCAGAGGCGGTGCGCTGTGCTCGCCCGCATGAGCGAGCTCGGGGAGCACACTATCGAGCTTGACTTCATTCCGATATTCCTCCGCTGCCTGACCGACCGCAACGACGGAGTCCGCGAGCAGGCGGCTCGGTCGCTCTGGGAGTGCGACGACCGGGCGGTCATCCGTCCGTTGATCATGCTGCTCGACGAGGACAGGTCCTCCTCGGTCAGGGCCGCCGCTGCCACGTCCCTGGGACGATTCGCGGCCTTGGCCGCGGAGGGAAAGCTGCTCTGGCGCGACGGGGAGCGTGTACAGGGCGCTCTGCTCGCGGCCATAGCGACGGATGAAGAGCCGGAGGTGGTGTGCCGGGCGATCGAGTCAGTGGCCCCCTTCAAGTCCGGCCAAGTCGACCGGGTAATCGAAGATGCCTATGTCGGCAGCGATCCCGGGCTGCGGTGCAGCTCAATATACGCGATGGGCCGTACTTCTGACACGCGCTGGCTACCCACCGTCCTAGCCGAGATGGAGTCGGACGACCCGTCGGTTAGATTCGAGGCAGCCAACGCCTGTGGCCTGCTGGGCGACGAGAGCACCGCGCCGCATCTGATCAGCCTACTGATGGATGAGGATGTCCAAGTGCAGTTGGCTGCGGTGGAGGCCCTGGGGTCGGTCGGAGGGGAGCTCGCAAGACGCGCCCTGGAGCGATGCACCGAATCGGAGGAGGGGTCGCTGGCCGAGGCCAGCCGCACAGCCCTCGAAAACTTGGAGCTCGACGACAGCCTGCTCTTCCCGTCCATTGAGCTCTAGCGGCATCAGACAGATATCGGTCGTCGGCGCCGGCCTGATGGGCCACGGCATCGCCCAGGAGTTCGCCGCCGGTGGATACGACGTCCGTCTGACCTCCCGCTCTAAGGCCGGTCTGAAGAGAGCGGAAGGACAGATCCGGAACAACTTGGACCGCATGGCGGCACTCGGCGTGTTTGACAGGAGCCGGACGGAAGAGGTGATGAGCCGTGTGCATCTCTGCTCGGGCCTGGACGGTGCGGTCGGTCAGGCCGATCTCGTAATCGAAGCCGTCTACGAAGACCTGCCGCTAAAGCAGCGTCTCTTCGAACAGCTGGACCGGGCCTGCCCAGCCCATACGATTCTGGCGAGCACGACCTCGACCTTCGGCGCCAGCCAGATCTCCACTCTACGGCCCGATCGGGTCCTCGTCGCCCACTACATCAACCCGCCCTATCTCGTGCCGCTGGTGGAGATCGTACCGGGCCCGGAGACGGCAGGAGCGACGGTCTCGACCATCCGCGAGCTGCTGACGTATCTCGGCAAGCAGCCCGTGGTATTGACGCGGGAGGTGCCGGGCTTCATCTCGGTACGACTCCAGGCGGCCCTGCTACGGGAGGCGCTCTCCCTCGTTCAGAGCGGCGCGGCCGACGCCGACGCCGTCGACACGGTGATCAAGACGAGCCTCGGTCGCCGATGGGCCGTTGCCGGAGTGTTCGAAGTGCTCGACCTGGCCGGCTGGGACACCGTATCGGACATATCCTCCTGGCTCTTCCCCACCTTAGACCGCTCGGACGAGCTGCCTGCGGTCCTGCGCGAGCAGGTGGAGCGCGGGGAGCTCGGCGTCAAGTCGAACAGAGGCTTCTACGACTGGACGCCGGAGTCCGCCGAAGAGCTACGGCGACGCATCGGCCACGCGCTAGTCGAGATCGGGCGCTGGCAGAGTGCTCCCCTCCCTTGAAACGAACTTCGGCGCCGCGAACTAGGGCAACGCCGCGACCGCCGAGACCTCCAGCAGGAACTCCTCCCTGACCAGGCCGTCGACCACCAGCAGCGTGTTGGGAGGATAGTCGCCGTCGGGAAATATCGTGGGAAACACCTCGGTGCGCCCCGCGATGAATCTCTGCACGGAGTCGCGCCCCACGACGTAGGTGGTGAACTCCACGACGTTGCTGAAGGTCGCACCGACGCTCTCCAGCACGCCTCCGAGATTCTTGAACACCTGCTTGGTCTGGGCGGTCATGTCGTCGATCCCGACCGGGTTGCCGTCGAGGTCCACGGCCACCTGGCCGGCGATGAAGAGCAGCTCTCCGGGAGCAGTCCTGATCGCCTGCGAGTAGGCGCCGATCGGCTGAGGGGCCTTGTCCGTATTCACGATGGTTCGCCTGAGTTCGCCCACGTCATCCTCCTTGTCGTTCACCCTGTTACGTCTTCTCTCTCGCCAGGCGGCAGCCCGCGGAGAGAGGTAGACCGGTTGCCGGTCTCGAAATCCTATACGAGATGACATAATTCTGCGACATTTTCCTCTTATCGTGATGTCATCACAGATACCTCACGAAAGGAGGCGAAAGGATGAACATCAAGAAGCTGATGACGAGGACGTTCCTGATTGCGCCGGTCCTGGCGATCCTGATCGGCGTGGGGGTACTGGTCGGCTGTGCTGGCAACACCGGAGAAGGCCGCGAGTCCGGCGGCGTGACGACAAGCCAGGAGGTCTCCGAGCGGGGCGGCGAGTCAGGCGGTGAGCACAGCGGAGGAGGAGAGGGTGCTGAGGGCTCCGGTGGTGAGAGCGGTGAAGGCGGCGGCGGCAGCGAAGAGGCCAGCGGCGCCAATCTGGCGCCGGATGAGACCTTCGACATGATCCGCAGCGGCGCACGGCTCATCATGAGCTACGACGCCCCCAGCAACTCCTTCATGGGCACCGTGGAGAACACGATCAACAACGTCCTGACAAGGGTCAGGATTGAGGTGCACCTCTCGAACGGGACGGAGCTCGGTCCGACGACTCCGATAGACCTGGCGCCGGGCGAGATGACGACTATCAACCTGCCCTCGACCCAGGCATCGTTCACCGGTTGGATAGCACATGCCGAGGTTGGCGGCGGCGAAGGGAGTGGCGGAGAGTCCGGCGGTGAAGGTGGTGAAGAGTCTGGCAGCGAGTCCGGTGGCGAAGGTGGCGGCACAGGTTCTGAGGCCGGTGAAGCCGCCATGTCGAGCCCGATCATTCCCCTTGGACAGACGTGGGGCGGCGTTCTCGGTGGACTGGCCGTCTCCGCCCGGTACGATGCCGCAACCCAGTCCATACAGGCGACGGTGCAGAACACGCTCTCCCAGGTGCTCTGCTACGTGCAGGCCGAGCCTCACCTGAAGTCGGGAACGCGGACGGTGGGAGAGCTTGGCCCCGACGTGCTGGGACATCTGAGCCCCGGCCAGGAAGCGACGTCCAGCGTGTCGGTCGCCAGCGAGCCGAATCTCGCGGGAGTCCCATACGACGGGTACGTAGTTCACCTGGAAGTGTTCGACTGCGGCGGTACCGGCCCCGTGCCTCACACGGGAGGAGAGGGCGCTGAAGGCGGCGGTGGCGAGGGTGCCGGCGGCGAAGGCTCCGGCGGTGAGAGCGGTGGCGAAGGCTCGGAGTCCGGTGGAGAAGAGGGGAGCGGCGCCAATCAGCTGGCCCCTGAGGAGACCTTCGACGCAGTTCGCGGTGGCGCACGGCTGGTCCTGAGCTACGATGCTCCCAGCAACTCCTTCATAGGCACCGTGGAGAACACGACCAACAACGTCCTGACCCGGGTCAGGATCGAGGTGCACCTCTCGAACGGGACGGAGCTCGGCCCGACGACTCCGATAGACTTGGCTCCGGGCCAGGCCGTGGCGGTCAACCTGCCCTCGACGCAGGCATCGTTCACCGGATGGGTAGCCCACGCCGAGGTCGGCGGAGGCGAGGGAGGCGAGTCGGGCGGAGGGTCCGGCGGCGAACACGGCGGCGGCCGGGAGTCTGGTGGTGAGCATGGCAGTGGCGGAGAGTCCGGTGGGGAGCACGGCTCCGGCGGCGAGAGCCGAGGAGGCGGCTAGAGCCAATCGGAGTCGCCCGAGGGGAGATGTCGAAGCGCCGCTTCAAGTGAGATAATTGACCCTGGGCGCATGTAGTAGGATGGACGCGGTGCCTCCTTGGAGGCACCGCGTCTTGAGATAGCTCATTAGAGGACGGCGGATGAGCGGCACGGTACTGATAGTCGAAGACGATACGAGGATCGCGAACTGGGTCAAGGTGTACTTCGAGCGCGCCGGCTTCTCCGCCGAGGTCGCCCATGACGGCGAGTCCGGCCTGGCCCTGGTCCGCGACCTGAACCCTGACCTGGTAATCCTCGATCTGATGCTTCCCCGTCTCGACGGAGTGGAACTGTGCAGAATCCTGCGCCGGGAGTCCGACGTACCGATAATCATGCTGACGGCGAGAGAAGCGCCTCCCGAGCGAATCGTCGGACTGGACAGCGGGGCCGACGATTACGTCGTCAAGCCGTTCGATCCCGATGAGGTCATTGCGCGCGCCGCGGCCGTGCTTCGCCGCGCCAAGGACAGAGTTCAGCAGGTCCTGACACGCGGCAACATCACGCTGAACGAGACCGCCGGGACCGTGACGGTTGACGAAGAGCCCGTGACGCTGAGCCGGGCGCAGATCGCTCTGCTGTCAACGTTCATGCGTCACCCCAACCAACTGCTCACCCGCGACCAGCTGATCTCGCTGGCCTTCAACGACGAGTTCGACGGGTTCGACCGCGCCATCGACAGCCAGGTCGTCCGACTGCGAAAGCAGATCAACCGAAACGGGAGACAGCCCATCCAGACCGTCTACGGCGCGGGCTACAGGTTCGTGGTGGAGGATGAATGATGTCGCTGCGCTGGCGAATCATGGGCGCCACCATCCTTGTCGTCGTTCTCACCGTCCTGACCGGCGTTGGCGTGGGCTACTATGCGACTCAGGCCCGCCTGGGCGTGTTCGTGGACCGGATAGGCGATGACGAGGCGGTCCAGCTGGCCCGGCATCTGAGCCGGGAGTACACCGCCGCCGGTGGTTGGGAGACAGTGAACACAGCGTTGTCCGAGGCCGGATACATCTACGGTGGATCTCGGGAGGCTGAAAGTCATGCGGAAGGCGAGGAGAAGTCCTCGGAGCTCTTCCACCAAGACCGGGTGCGAGTCGTCGTCACCGGCGCCGATGGACGCGTGGTGAAGGACAATCTATCCAAGCTATCACCTGGAACGGCCGCGCCCGAGCTGGACGGACGTCGCGAGGCGGTGCTCGATCTGGCTGTGAACCGGCCCATGGGCCACGTGTACGTGGACGTGAACCAGGAGCTCCTATCCACCGAGTCGCATGGATTCCTCAACACGCTCCTGTACATCACCCTCATTGGCGGCGCGCTGACGGTAGCCGTCGCCATACTGCTGGCCTTCTGGTTGTCCAAACGGATCACGGCGCCTGTGGCGTCCCTGACGGAGGCGACCCAGGCCATTGCTCGGGGGGATACCGCCAAGCTGCCGGTCACGTCCTCGGACGAGCTGGGACGGATGAGCGCGGCCTTCAACCGGATGACCTCCGCCCTGGAGACACAACGCGAGCTTCGCAGGCGACTGATAAACGACGTCTCCCATGAGTTGAATACGCCGCTGAGCGTCATACTGCTGGAGGCGAAGGGACTGCACGACGGGCTTCAGACGCCTGAAAGCGCGTCAGACCACATCATCCAGGAGGTGGACAGGCTGCGCGGTCTCGTAACCGATCTGGACTGGCTTGCGGAGACGGACCACGGAGAGTTGAGGCTCACGCTCGAAGCAACTTCGATCTCCGACCTGCTCACCGCAGAGGTGGAGCGCTGGCAGCCCCAATCCCAGGCTCGACAGATTGAACTGTCGTTGCAGGTATCCGACGATCTCCCGGACATGGAGCTCGACAGGATGCGGCTGAGCCAGGCGTTGGGAAACGTCATCAGTAACGCCATTCATTGTACCGACGCGGGTGGGGGCATCGTGCTCAGGGCGGGGCTGGAAGGCGGCGAGGCGTTGGCCATCTCGATCACCGACGACGGGATCGGCATTCCCGCCGCAGACCTTCCCCACGTCTTCGACCGCTTCTACCGCACCGACCAATCTCGCAGCCGCGGGGTAGGCGGCACGGGCCTGGGACTGGCGATCGTCCGGGCTATAGTCGAAGCGCATGGGGGCACGATTGCCGTCGCGAGCGACGGGCTTGGACAGGGCGCCACCGTGGCGATTCGCCTTCCCCTGAACAAGTGAGGATCACCCTCAGCCGCTCAGAACGAATATCTGACGATTCGAGGTACACTTCAACACCAGCCGCTGTTGAGGAGGCTGGAGCGATACTCTCGAGCGTGGCGTGTGAAGAGTACAGGAGGATGACGGCATGGAGCTGCAGGGAGCGGCATCGATCGTGACGGGAGGGAACGGTGGCCTTGGACGGCGGATCTGCCGGGCGCTCGCGGAGGCGGGGAGCGATGTGGCGGTCGTCTACGCCCGGAGCCGGGACGAGGCCATAGAGGTGGCCGCCGGGCTCCGCGACACGGGAGTGCGGGCCGACGCGTTCCAGTGCGACGTGACGCGGCCGGACCAGATCGAGCGCATGGTGTCCGAGGTGCAGGAGGCGTTCGGGCGCATCGACGTGCTGGTCAACGACGCCGCATACAACAAGATGATCCCCTTCAGCGATCTCGACGGGGCGTATGAGGAGTGGGACAGGATGATGGATATCAATCTGAAGGGGCCGATGATGTGCATCAGGGCGGTCGCTCCCGCCATGCGGCGCCGCGGGGCAGGCCGTGTGGTCAACATCTCGTCGGTCGCCGGTATGTCGCCCTCCGGGTCGTCGATCCCGTACGGCGTTGCGAAGGCGGGCCTCAACCACCTGACCCGGTGTACGGCAGTCGGACTCGCCCCAGAGATACTGGTCAACTGCATCGCGGCCGGATATATGGAGGGGACGAGGGCGACGGCCAATCTCGATCCGGAGTTCCGCCGCGCGGCCAGGGAGGGCGCCGTGTTGAGGAGACCGGTCGACAAGGACGACGTCGCCGCGCAGATAGTCGCCTTCTGCCGCACCGACAGCGTCACCGGCCAGACGCTGGTGATGGACTCCGGCCGTCTGTTCCACTAGGCACCTGGCCCGGTCTTGAACCGGGCCGGCCCACCCAGGCATCATATCTTATAGGCTGGCCACTATCAGACGAGGTGGAGGAAGATATGACGGACGTATCGGCGTTCGACGTGGCGATAGCGGGACAGGGCGCGGCGGGATACGCGGCTGCGCTCTACGCGGCGCGATACCAGATTCGCGCTGCGGTCTTTGGCGGCAGCTTCGGCGGCGAGACGGCCACCGGAGGGCTGATCGAGAACTATCCGGGCTTTCCCGAGATCGACGGCTTCGAGCTGATGATGAAGTTCCGCGAGCAGGCCGAAAAGTACGAGGTGCCGATCATCGAGGAGGACGTCTCCTCCATCGTGAACAACGACGGCTGCTTCTTGCTCACCACGAGCGAGGGCTCCGACTATCAGGCCGGGGCCGTCGTAATCGCAGTGGGCAGGGAGAGGCGGAAGCTGGGACTGCCGCACGAGGAGGAGTGGACGGGCCGGGGCGTCTCATTCTGCTCGACGTGCGACGCGCCGCTGCACCGGGATAACGTCGTCGCCGTCGTGGGAGGGGGAGACGCGGCCGTTAAGGGCAGCGTCCTTCTTGGCAAGTACGCCTGCCAAGTGTACGTAATCTACCGCCGGGACCGGTTCACGCGGCCGGAGGCGGTCAACCTCCGGCAGATGGAGGAGAGCCCGAACGTCCAGCCGGTGTTCAACACCAACGTCGTTGAGCTGACGGGAGAGGACGGCCTCTCCGGCATCGTGCTGGACAACCCGCTGAACGGCTCGCGCCGGCTGGCCGTCGACGGTCTCTTCATCGAGATCGGGGCCGACCCGCGCACGGAGTTGGCTCGGCAGCTGGGTGTGAAGCTGAACGCGCTGGGAGAGATCGAGGTGGACAGCCAAGGTCGGACGAACGTCTCCGGGGTGTTCGCGGCCGGAGACGTAACGGACGCCTCCGGCGACCTCAAGCAGACGATCACCGCCGCGGCGCAAGGCGCGGTCGCGGCCACGGCGGTCTACGAGTACATAAGCACGCACGGGAACGCGTGCGCGCTGCACTCCGTGGGCCAGAAGGTGGCCTGAGCGTCTGGTATGATGTCCCGTAGCTTCAGGACCGGCCGGAGGAGAGCTTGGATCTCGCAGAGTACGGCTTCGGCGCCGTCGATCTCTTGGACGGCGAGAGCGTCGATACGACGCTGCATCTGATCGGCGACCCGGACACCGGCAGAGACTCGAAGCGGCGGCTGCTCCTTCTGACGGACCGTAGGCTGATCCATCTGGACGGCGACACCAGGGACTACGGGGCAGTCTTCACCTCGCTTCAAGACGTTGACGCGATCGAGATCGGCAGGGAGCCGGCGAGTGCCGGCGCCTTCGCCTGGGCCGCTCTCGCGTTCATCGCCGCGCTGTTCCTCTACTTCGTCCTGGACGAACAGGGCGTCTGGCAGATAGTGGGCACGGTCGGCGCGGCCCTCCTGGGAGCGTACCTGATCGGAGACCGGCTGATCTCCTCCGGAGAGACGTTCATGGTCCTGAAGATGGGGCCGGCGGAGCTGAGATGCGCCCTGAACGGTAGCCGGGGGCTCGACGGCGCTCACTCGTTCATAAGACGCTTCTTCGAGCTGAAGTCTGAGACAGACGCTGTCGACGCACGCGTCAACAGCTTCGCCCCGAGGTGAGCTAACCCGCCGGACCGCTCTGACTCCCAAGGCTGAGTCCGGGCAGCACGTCGAGGTCCCACTGGTACGTGGGGCCGTGTCGCAGACGGAAGTAGGCCGCCGCTCCTATCATCGCACCGTTGTCCGTACAGAGAGGCGGCCTCGGCACGACGACCGGCACCGGACACCTTTTTTTCATCTCATCTCTGAGCAGCAGGTTGGCGGCCACTCCGCCTCCGAGGACTACTCCTCTCGCGTTGTAGCGCCTGGCCGCCTGAACGGTCCGCTCCACCATCGCATCCACCGCGGCCTCCTGGAAGGCGGCGGCGATGTCGGCGACGAGCTGGGGCCGAGGCTCGACGTCCTCGTCCGCCGGATAGAGCCGCCTCTCCTCCGCCCTCCGCAGCACCGCGGTCTTCAGGCCGCTGAAGCTGAAGTCGAGTGAGTCCCTTATTCGCGGCCGCGTGAAGGGCGGCTCCGAGCCCGTGCTCGACGCCGAGACCCTCTGGATCTCCGGACCTCCCGGAAAGCCGAGCCCCAGGACGCGGGCCGCCTTGTCGAAGGCCTCACCCGCCGCGTCGTCTCTCGTACGGCCCACGAGAAGGAAGCGGGCGTGGCCCTCCATCAGAATCAGGTCGGTGTGTCCACCCGACGCGATGAGGCAGACGAGCGGGAAGCCCGGCGCTCGCTCCGGGTCTCCGTCCTCTAGCCAGGCGGCATAGACGTGGCCTTCGAGATGGTTGACGCCTAGGAAGGGCAGGTTGGCGGCGAGCGCGAATCCTTTGGCGGTGTTTACCCCTATCAGGAGCGATCCGGCCAGTCCGGGCCCGTGCGTGACCGCGATGCCGTCGAGCTCGGCCAACGGGATGTCAGCGTCTTCCAAGGCCTGGGTGACTACAGGAAGGATAGTGAGCATGTGTTGGCGTGAGGCAACCTCCGGCACGATTCCGCCGTACTTGGCATGTATTTCGGCCTGCGAGGCGACGACGTTGGATAGGATCACCCGGCCGTCTTCGATGACCGCCGCCGCGGTCTCGTCGCAGGACGTCTCGATTCCCAGGATCCTCATGCGGATATGTTACCATCTGGCCAACGGGTTGCCCGGGGCAGCCCGGCACGGCTTTCACGAGGCGGGGGCGGCGGATCTCCATGAGGCCGGTCCGGAAGGAAGACAGGACGGCGTCGGAGAGCTTCTGGAGCGCCATGCTACACGCGGAGCGTTCGCGGCAGAGGTGGCTCTGGCACGGCAACATCATGCCGGAGGTGGGCTTCGTCTGGAAGGTCGCGCGCCTTGTGTTCATGACGCTGACGCGGCCCGTGTGGCCGATCGCAGCGCGCTGGCGACGCAGACAGGCGCTGAGACGGCGCCTAAAGGGGATCCTCTAGGAGTCTAGGATTGGGGATTTTTGATTTGGGATTTGGGATTGACAGCGCCAAATCTCAAGTCAAATTCTCTTAATTGTCATGAATGAACGCGAGTTGAAGGCTAGAACAAAGCAATTCGGACTGCGCATCATGGGTCTTGTCGACACCTTACCGAAAACAGCCACCGGGCGAGCCATAGGAAGTCAGCTTGTACGTAGCGGCACATCCGTGGGCGCCAACTATCGTGCCGCCTGCCGCGGCCGATCGAAAGCGGAGTTCATCGCCAAAATCGGCATTGTCGTAGAAGAGGCTGATGAGTCTGCATTCTGGCTCGAACTGATTATGGAATCCGATTTACTGGAGGCAAAGCGCGTGTCTCCTCTGCATCGGGAAGCCGAAGAGTTGACCGCTATCTTCACCGCCTCCGCCCGGACCGCAAAATCCACCAGTCCCAAATCCTAAATCAAATTCCCAAGTCGAAATCCCTCAATCCACAATCAAAAATCGACAATTTGTCCCGCCAAGCTTGCCCGGAGACCCGCGATGGCGTCGGCCACGCTGGAGTCCGGGTTGAATATCGCTGAGCCGGCCACCAGCACTCTGGCTCCGGCCGAGGCAGCTATCGGGGCGGTGGCTGCGTTGATGCCTCCGTCGACCTCCAGCTCGGCCCCAAGGCCCGCGTCGTCGAGCCACGCCCTGACCCTGCTGATCTTCCCGACCGTGCTGTGGATGAACGACTGGCCGCCGAACCCCGGATTGACGGTCATCACCAGAACCTGATCGAGGTCCGGCAACAGGGTATCGAACACGTTCACCGGCGTGGCGGGGTTTATCGCCACCCCTACCCTGACACCGGCCTCCTTCACCTGGTGGACGACACGGTGGAGATGGGTGGCCGCCTCCGCATGGACCGTAATCGTATCGGCTCCGGCGTCGACGAAGTCGGGGATGAGCCTATCGGGCTCCGCGACCATCATGTGAACGTCAAGGGGGACGTCCGTCCACCGCCGGATGGCCTTGACGACGGGAGCGCCGATGGTGAGATTGGGTACGAACTGTCCGTCCATGATGTCGACGTGGATGTAGTCGGCTCCGGCTTGCGCGGCTTCCGCGACCTGCTCGCCCAGCCGGCTGAAGTCAGCCGACAGTATGGAGGGGGCTATCTTGATCTCAATGGGATCAGACATCCGGCCTCTCCAGTGAGGCGCGAGCCTTGTTGAGCGCCGCGCGTACACGACCCGGCGCCGTGCCGCCCGGAACGTCCCGCGCGCGCGTCGACGTGTCGACCCCTATGGACAGCACGTCCTCGTCGAACAGCTCGGAGAAGCTGCGGTAGGCTTCCAGAGGAAGCCTGTCTAGGGGTTGGCCGCTGTCCAGCGCGTGGGCCGACAGCTTCGCGACCACGCCGTGGGCTTCCCTGAACGGCATTCCCCTCTTCACGAGATAGTCGGCGAGGTCGGTGGCGAGGAGGCGGCTGTCGCCGGCCGCGGCGCGCATCCTGTCGACGTAGACGCCCATCGAAACGACCATCCCGGTCATCACCTCCAGAGTGGACGTGAGAGTGTCGACCGCGTCGAAGAAGGCCTCCTTGTCCTCCTGCAGGTCCCGGTTGTAGGTGAGAGGAAGCCCCTTGAGCACCGTAAGCAGCCCCACGAGGTGGCCAAATACGCGCCCGGTCTTCCCTCGGGCCAGTTCGGCGAAGTCGGGATTGCGCTTCTGCGGCATCATGCTGCTGCCGGTGGTGTAGTCGCTGCTGAGACGGACGAACCCGAACTCGTCTGAAGACCAGAGGACGAGCTCGTCAGCCAGCCTGGAGAGATGGATCATGCAGATGGCGGCGGCGGACAGGAAGTCGAACAGGAAGTCCCTGTCGGAGACGGCGTCCATGCTGTTTGCCGATATGGAGTCGAATCCAAGATCGTGCGCGACGGACTCCCGGTCTATAGGGTACGGCACGCCCGCGAGGGCGCCGCTACCGAGAGGCAGGACGTCAGCGGCCTCTCTGGCGCCGGCGAACCGTCCCCTATCCCTGCCGAGCATCTCGAAGTAGGCCATCAGGTGGTGCGCGAAGAGGACGGGCTGTGCCCTCTGTAGATGGGTATAGCCGGGCATTACAGAGTCGTCGTTTGCCTCGGCCTTGTCGACGAGAGCCGTCCGGAGCCGGTCGATGGAGGTGATGACCTCTGAGGCCATCTCTCTGGCGTACATGCGCATGTCGAGAGCGACCTGGTCGTTACGTGACCGGGCCGTGTGGAGCTTGCCGGCAACGGCGCCGATCTTGTCGAAGAGGCGGCTCTCGATATTCATGTGAATATCTTCCAAGTCCTCTCTCCACGGGAAGGTGCCGCCCTCGATCTCATCTCTGACAGCCTCTAGGCCGACCACGATCGACTCAGCCTCACCCGCCTCGACGATCCTCTGACGGGCCAGCATGCGGACGTGGGCGATCGATCCGGCGATGTCCTGCCTGTAGAGACGCCGGTCGTAGTGGATGGAGGAGCTGTAGTCGCGCTTCGGTTCCATCGCTATGCGGGGCGCTTGGGCACCAGGAAACGGCGGCGCAGCGTCAGTACACGCTCATCCCTCTGATTGAAGGCCCTGCTCTCGAGGTAGACGATGCCGCGGTCCGGACGACTTCTCGATTCTCGGACCTCCAGCACCTCGCTCTCGGCATAGATGGTGTCGCCCTGAAAGACGGGCCCGTCGTGGGTGATCCGCTCATACTCGAGGTTGGCGATGGCCTTGCCCGACGTGTCCCTGACGCTCATCCCGACGACGAGCCCGATCACCAGGATGCCCACCACCAGGATCCGGCCGTGTTGATGGTCCTCCATGTAATGCTCGTCGATGTGCAGCGGATTGTCGTTCATCGTGATCAGAGAGAAGAGGTGGTTGTCGCTCTCGGTGATCGTCTTACCCGGCCAGTGCTTGAAGACATCGCCCGGTCGGAACTCCTCCAGATAGCCTCCGAACGACTCCCTCGCGTCGATTACGGCGCTCATAGCCTCATACCTCGTGCCTCTCCAGAAGCCGCCGAGCGATGATGAGCTTCTGTATCTCGTTGGTGCCTTCGCCGATTATCATCAGCGGGGCGTCCCTGTAGTACCGCTCCACCGGGTAGTCCTTGACATAGCCGTATCCGCCGTGGATGCGCATCGCCTCCAACGTGACCTCGCCGCACATCTCGCTGGCAAACAGCTTGGCCATTCCCGCTTCGAGATCGACGCGTTTCCCTTCGTCCTTCTTGTTTGCGGCGTCGTAGGTCATAAGCCGGGCTGCCCTGATCTTGGTGGCCATGTCGGCCAGCTTTATCTGGATGGCCTGGTGTTGCGCAATCGGCACACCGAACGTATGTCTCCTCTGAGCGTATGCGATCGCAGCGTCGAAAGCGGCGGTGGCCACTCCGACGGCCCTGGCGGCGACGTTGATGCGTCCCGTCTCGAGTGTGCTCATGATCTGCCGGAACCCCTGCCCTTCCACGCCACCCACGAGGTTCTCGACTGGAATTCGGCAGTCGTCGAACAGCAGCTCGCCGGTGTCTACTCCCCGGTAGCCGAGCTTGTCCAGATGCTGACCGACCGATAGGCCGGAGTCACCCTTCTGCACGAGAAAGCAGCCTATTCCACGGTAGGGCGGCTCGGCAGCGCGGTCGGTCTTTGCGAGCACGACGAAGGCGTTGCCATTCTCCGCGTTGGTGATGAACATCTTCCTGCCGTTGAGGACGTACTCCTCGCCGTCCCGCAATGCCGTGGACTGGATATTCTGGACGTCGCTACCGGCCTCCGGCTCGGTTATCGCGGTGCCGCCTCTAAGATCGCCGCTCGCCATCCCCGGCAGAAAGCGGCGCTTCTGCTCCTCCGTGCCGAAGGTCGTGACCATGTAGGCCATCATATGGTGCGTCCCGATGACGCCTCCGGCACTCATCCAGCCCCGGCTCAGCTCCTCGAAGATCATCGCGAAGGTGGTGTAGTCAAGGCCGAGCCCGCCGTACTCCTCCGGTATCGTGATGCCGAATAGGCCCATGTCGGCCATCATCCCGACCAGCTCGGCCGGATAGATGTCTTCGTTGTCGTAGCGGCCGGCTACGGGCTCGACCTCACGAGCAACGAACTTACGGACGAGATTAACGATCTGGGCACGGGCCTCGTCTGATGTCCGGCTGGTCATAGCGCTCCTCATCGTCGGTGGATTGCCGGCGGGCGGCCCCGGCCGGCGGCCTTTGTCGACTATCTTCCCAGACGTGGGAACTGGATGGTGCCGAAGTTCTTGGCGGAGACGCCGAGAACCTTCTGAAAACCCTCGGCGTCCGTATGGTCGTAGGAGCCGAGCGCCTCCATGGAGCTGTCGTCGGTATAGAGCGAGCCGGGCATGGCGCCGGGGGTATCGTCCGCACTCTCGAATGCGACGTTGCCCTTATAGAGTCTCACCGTGATAGTGCCGGTCGCAAGGCTGGTCATCGGCTCCAGTGCGGCCAACGCCGACGTCGTGGCTAGGTCGAGCCAGTAGCCCTGGTATATCTGCACCCCCACCACCTTCGAGACGACCTCGAAGAGCTCCCTCGCCCTTCTGTCCAGGACGAACTGAAGCAGGTACTCATAGCTGCGGCCGAGGAGCTCCATACCTGGAGCCTCGTAGATCCCGCGCGACTTGACGCCTACGAACCTGTTCTCTACGACATGGGTGCCTATCCCGACACCGTGCCTGCCGGCAAGGTCGTTGGCCTCCTGAAACATAGACAAGAGGTCGAGCGGATGGCCGTTCAGGGCGACGGGCACGCCCCGCTCCCAACGGACGGTGGCTGTCTCGTAAGCCTCCGGGGCGTCCCACGGCCATACCCCCATGACCGGCTCGACGTAGGTGGGAGCGAGCGACACGTCCTCGAGATCGCCCGCCTCGTGGGTCAGCCCCAGGAAGTTGGCGTCGGTCGAGTAGCGCGACTCTCTGGCGGGCCTGATGGGCAGGCCGTTGGCCTCGCAGTAGTCGATCATCTGTTGACGCCCCGGGAACTCGGCGACGAACTCCGGGTCCCTCCACGGAGCGTAGACCCGTAGTCCGGGGGCGAGCATGTCGGCCGCGAGCTGGAAGCGCACCTGATCGTTTCCGCGCCCGGTGGCCCCGTGTATGAGCACGCCGATGTCAAGCGCCGCAAGCTCCGGGAGTATCGCGCGAACGGTGATCGGTCTCGCAACGCCGGTCGTGTTCCAGTAGCCGCCCTCATAGCGCGCCTGGGCCTGGAGCACCTTGAGGCCGGCCTCCGCAAGCACGTCCTGTCCGGAGACGATCCGGGCCGTCTCGGCACCGCAGCCCAGCATCCTGTCGGTCACGGCGGACAGGTTCTCCTCGTCCGGCTGGCCGAGGTCGACGGTGAAGCTGTGTATCGAGAAGCCCCGGGATCTGAGCCAGTGCGTCGCCGTGGAGCTGTCCAGCCCGCCGGAGATCGCTCCGCCGAGCTTGGTGACGCCGCCGTCCTTGAGCTCGCGCCAGTTCATGGACGAACTCCCGTTCAGCCGCCGACGGCCTTCGTCAGCCCGGTTTCGAGCCGTTCCATCGCCTCGTCGATCTCCTCTCTCGTCACGGTGAGAGGCGGCATCAAACGTATCGCGTTCGGTCTCATCGGGTTGGTGAGGAGGCCCGCCTCGTTGAGCGCCGGGACGACGGTGGGAGTCATGTCGGAGTTGAACTGGATGGCCCACAGGAGGCCCATCCCCCTGACCTCGGTGATGAACTCGTGGTCGCCCTTGATCCTGTTCAGGCCCTGTTCGAGATACCTCCCCATCTCGGCCGCACGGTCGGACAGATCGTTGTCGACGATGTACTTGGTCGAAGCGTAGGCTGCGGCGCAGGTCAGCGCATTACCGCCGAAGGTGGAGCCGTGGTCTCCGGGCTCGAAGGCGCAGGCGCTCTCCTTGGCGAGGAACGCCCCTATGGGCACGCCGCCCCCCAGAGCCTTGGCGAGGGTCATGATATCTGGCTCGACGCCGAACGCCTCGTACCCGAACAGCGTGCCCAGACGGCCTAATCCGGTCTGGACCTCGTCGAAGATGAGCAGCAGGCCGTTCTTGTCACACCACCGGCGCACCTGCTCCAAGTAGCCGGGCGACGGGATGTTCACGCCTCCCTCGCCCTGTACGGGCTCCAGCATCACCGCGACCGTATTATCGGTGGTCGCGTTCTTGATCGCCTCGGCGTCGTCAAACGGAACGTGGGTGCAGCCGACGGGGATGGGCTGGAATATCTCCTGGTAGTGTGGCTGCCCCGTCGCGGCGACGTTCATCATCGTCCTGCCGTGGAAGGAGTTGAGCGCGGTAATGATCTCGTAGGCGCCGCCTCGATTGACCTTCCCATACTTGCGGGCGAGCTTCATCGCTCCCTCGTTCGCCTCCGCCCCGCTGTTGCAGATGAACACCCTGTCGAGCGCGCTGTTGTCGACGAGGATCTGCGCCAGCTCAAGCTGCGGAACGGTATAGAACTGGTTGGAGGTCTGTAGGAGCGTCCGGGCCTGCTCGGCGATCGCATCGGCGACGACCGGGTTGGAGTGCCCAACGTTGTTGACGGCCCAGCCGGCGGTGAAGTCGAGATACTCCTTGCCATCATCGTCCCAGACTCGAGTGCCTTCACCCCGGACGATCACGACGGGCTGCCGCCGCACCACGAACATGTAGTACCGGCTTTCGATCTCCTTCCAGTCGGTGGTCACTCTACTCACCTCCAATGATCTCCTTGATACGCTGAAGCGCCTCCTCCAGGCTGGTCAGGTCCTCCTCCAGCATGTCGATCGCCTCTCTCAGAGCCTCGATGTCTGCGCTCCCGATCCCGGATTCGGAGGCCGCGCCGGTCCCTGGGGCGTCCGCCGTGGCCGCCTCGCCGACTCCTGCAGGCGCCTCCCCGATCAGGGACTCAAGAGCCTCGCGGAGCGAGTCCTCCATGACGATCTTCTCGCCGGAACCCAGGATGACCCGTTTGAGTTCCGGGAAGGTCACGCCCTCGGCCTGGATATAGACCGGCTCGGCGTACAGGATGCTGTTCCCCAACGGGATCACCAAGAGGTTGCCCCTGATGCACGTCGACCCTTGAGTGCAACGAAGCGTGAACCAGGCCGATATATCCTGGTTGTTGTCGATCCTTGCCTCGACCTGCTCGGGGCCGTCAACTTGGCGGTCCTTGGGAAAGTTGAACGCAAACAGTTTCCCGTAGTTATCGCCGTCGCTACGCGCGGCCAGCCAGCCGATGAGGTTCTGCCTCTGGTGGGGGGTATAAGGGAGGAGCTGCATGAACTCCTCGTCCTCCTCGTCAGGCAGCTTCATGATGACGTAGTAGGGCTCGACGACCTGCAGCGTCTCGGACTGGCCGAACTTCTCATTCGGGATCGCCCACAGGTCCTCGTCGAAGTAGAAGTCCTGGGGATTCAGCATGTGGTAGCGCCGGTACTGGTAGGCCTGGAAGGTGAACAGGTCCTGCGGATAGCGCACGTGCTCCCGCAGCCCCGGAGACATCGACTCCTTCGGCGAGAAGAGGCCGGGGAAGATCTTCTGGTAGGTGAGGACGACCGGATCGGCCGGGTCCCACACGTAGAACCTGAGCGTCCCGTGGAAGGCGTCGACAGTTATCTTGACGCTGTTGCGGATGTAGTTGAACGGCATCTCGGACTCGCCGGAGTTCACTTCGGAGTACGGGTATCTGTCCGATGTCGTATAGGCGTCCTGTACCCAGAACAGGCCCCCGTCCGCCGCCACGATGTAGGGGTCCCCGTCCAGCAGTAGGAAGGGAACGACCTTCGATATCCGCTCCTGTATCTCCCGCCTGTACTGGACACGGCTGTCCTGGGTTATCTCGCCGCTGATGAGGATGTTGACGTCTCCGAACTCCCAGGCGTAGGCTGCTCTCCGGAATACGGAGCTGAGGCGTACTCCGCCCTGGCCGAAGTAGGACGTCCTGAACAGTTCGCCCTCCTCGGTCTGGTAGTCCAACTCCTCAGTGTTGGTATTGACGATCACGTATTCGAGCGTATTCTCACCGTAGTAGATACGCGGGTTGTCCACCAGCAGGGCCGGCTCCTCGACAGCCGCAGCGGTCGAAATGGGTATCACACCATTGGTCGGGATATCCTTCGCGAAGAACTCCGGCCGCCCCTCCGGCGTGAACTCGGTAACGGGACTCATGGCGATTCCGATGCCGTGGGTGTAGACGAGCCGTCTGTTGATCCAGGTCTGCGCCTCATCTGACAGCTTCTCAGGAGCCACCTCGCGCGCCGACAGGAGCACCTGGCGGTACTCGTCCCCCAGGGCGTACCGGTCGACGTCCGCGTCCTTGAAGTCGTAGTACGGCCGGATCAGCTGGATCTGGCGGTATACGTTGGACAGGGGACCTCCGTCCCAGAGCCGTATGTTGTTTATCGTCTGGGGGTTATCGTTGACCAGCTCGGGGGTGATGCCCGACGGATCGACTGGGAAGAAGACCTCCTCGACCCCGTCGAGCCCGAACCCCTTGCGGGTGAAGTCTATGTTGCGGAGGATGTAGGGCTCCTCCTTGACGAACTCGTTGGGCATGACGGTGAACTGCTGCATCAACGCCGGCCACACGCCGGTCAGGACGATGGCCATCACCAGCCACAGGGCGGCCGCTCCCACCATCAGGCGCATCCCCCGCGTATAGGCGTTGACGAGCATGAGGATGCCGCCGACCGCTGCGACGACCGTGAGTATCAGCAGCGCCGGCTTCCTGGCGTTGAGATCGGCGTACGTGGCCCCGAACACCCTCCCCTGATCGGACAGGAGGAGCTCCCACCGGTCCAGCCAGTGGCCCCAGGCCATCACGAAGAGGATCAGGGCGGCGGTGATCGACAGCTGGACCTTCAGGCCGGTGCTCAGCTCGAAACGGAGCCCCCGCATCCCGTGGTTGACGAAGACCATTATCCCGGAGGCCAGCAGCGCCATGATGGAGAGGCCGAGGAGCCACCCCTGGAGGAGCTGATACAGTGGCAGCTTCAGCACGTAGAAGGAGAGGTCGCGTCCGTAGACCGGGTCGGCCTCTCCGAACGGAGAGGCGTTGAGGAACTTGAGGAAGACCTCCCAGTTGGACGCCAGGATGCCCCCGAAAATCACTGCGAGGAGAGCCGCGGCGACCACTCCGCCCCAGGCCACCATCTTTCTCAGCGCACCCACCGACTCCGGAGGCACGACGAAGGCAACCGGAGGGCCGGACGATTGCCGGTACGCGAAGTATACGGCGACACCGACGACCAGGCCCGCTACAACCGCACCCACCGCAAACAGCACGATGCGGGCGACCATCACCTTCACATAGACGCTGCGCAGGTCGAGGGAGCCGTACCACAGCAGGTCGGTGTATACCGACTTCAGAAACGAGAGAACCACCAGCGCGGCGATCAGAGCGACGGCGACGAAACCCCACTTGACCACCGACCCGCTAACGGCGATGGGCGGGGGCGCGTCACCCTCTTCCGGGAATCCCTGGTCTTGTTGCGAGCTATCTGTCATTACGGCTCCTATCCGATACGGGTACCCACAGCCTCACCGGAGACGCATTCGAGAAGAGCGTGCGAGCTCCGGCCATCGACGATCCGGGCGACTCCCTCGCTCTCCACTGCGGTGAGACAGGCCTCCAGCTTCGGCACCATACCTCCTGCGACGATCCTCGAACGCATCAGGCCTCTGGCCTGCCTCGCCGTCAACCGTGGGATCAGGCGCCTCGAGGAGTCGAGTACGCCCGGCACGTCCGTAAGAAAGAGGAGCCGGCTCGCGCCGAGAGCGGCCGCGATCTCGCCCGCGGCCGTGTCCGCGTTGACGTTCAGCAGCCCCGCGCCCTGTCCGGGAGAGGCCGAGACATCCAGCGATACCGGCGCGATCACCGGTATGCACCCCGCGTCGAGTACGGCGTCGATCGGCTCCCGATTGACGTCCACGACGCGGCCGACCAGTCCAAGCTCCGGGTCTTGTACCTCGGCCGTCAGCATCCCCCCGTCGGCCCCGCTGATGCCGATCGCCCTGCCGCCGAGAGCCGAGATAGAGGCGACCAGGCTCTTGTTCACCAGTCCGCTGAGCACTGCGACCACGATCTCCAGGCTCGGCCGGTCGGTGACCCTCAGACCGCGGACGAACCTGGGGCGGACCCCCTGTTTGACCATCCAGTCGCTGATCGCCTTCCCTCCACCATGCACCACGACGGAGCTGACCCCGCGCCGCTGAAGCGTGACGAGGTCCGTCAGCGTGGTGTCGTGATCACCGAGCGTGCTTCCTCCTATCTTGACTACAATCGTCCCAAGAGCATCGGTCTCCTCGTTCGACTCCGCACGGACGTCCTGCACGGGCATCTCGTCCGGAGATAGGTTAGGGGTTCCTGGAATCGGGCAACCTTTCTGGAGAGCTTGAGTTGCCATCGCGCCGGTCGAAAGAGCCTACGTGCTGTAGGCGGAGTTGAAGGTCACGTACTCTTCGGTAAGGTCGCATCCCCAGGCGGTGGCCTGTTCCTCCCCCAGATGGAGGCTGATTCGGAACCCCACGTCGGGCACGTTCATGGCGCTGACCACCGCGTCCCTCAGGTAGGAGATGGCCATCCCCTGGTGGACTATGTGGATATCGTTCACGAAGATGTCCACCCTGGACTCGTCGACGTCGACGCCGCTCTTTCCCAGAGCCATCATGATCCGTCCCCAGTTGGGGTCGAGTCCGTGTACCATCGCCTTGACCAGCGACGACGAGGCCACCTCCCGGGCCGCAACCCTGGCGTCCTCCTGGGTCCTGGCGCCCTCGACCTCCACCTCGATCAGGCGCTGGGCGCCCTCCCCGTCCCTCGCCAGCTCCTTCGCAAGGCTGACGCACACGTAGTCGAGCGCGCTCTGGAAGGCGTCGGCGGAGCCGGACGAGGCCCCGATAGCCGGCTCCCCGGCGGCTCCGTTGGCGAACAGCAGCACCGTGTCGTTGGTGCTCTCGTCTCCATCGACGTCGATCATGTTGAATGAGAGTTCCACGGAGCGCTTGAGCGCCTCGTCGAGAAACCTCGGCTCCACGGCTGCGTCGGTGGTGACGAAGGCCAGCATCGTGGCCATGTTGGGATGGATCATCCCTACCCCTTTTGCAGCGCCTCCGATGGTTATCCTCACCCCGTCGATATCGAGTGATACAGCTATCTCCTTGGGGCGCGAGTCGGTGGTCATTATCGCTCTGGCGAACAGCGCGCCTCCGTCCGCGGACACGTCGACGTTGCCGACGTTCTGGCGAAGAAGCGCCATGGGCAGCTCGACGCCGATCATCCCCGTGCTACAGACGAGCATCTCCTCGGGAGCGACTCCAGCGCGGCCTGCGGCCAGAGAGGCCAGCTCCGTCGCGTCAGTCAAGCCCTGGGAGCCCACGCAACAGTTGGCGCATCCGCTGTTGGCGACCACGCCGCGGGCGCCGCCCGCAGCGGCGCGCCGCCTGCTCAAGGTGACCGACGGCGACTCGATGCGATTGGTCGTGAAGGTGGCCGCCAGCGAAGCCGAACTCTCCGACACGAGGATGCCGAGGTCCAGGGCGTCCTCGGTCAGGGTCTTCAGACCCGCATACGTGGCGCCGGCGAGGTACCCTTTCGGAGACGTGACGCCGCCGCCCTGTACCAGCTCGAACATCAGGCCACACAACCTCTACGTCTGGACGCAAGTTTCCACCAAGACGTGGACGCCAGCGCGTCAACGTCTTGCAGCCACCGAAGTATAACATACGGCCCGCCGCCAACGCCCGCATGAGTTGCGCGGCGAGCTACCGGCGCAACCAGCCCAGTTGGCCTGAAAAGGTAACTTCTCTCCGACGGCGGCCCCCCCCATCTCAACACAGGTGCTGTGCTACAATGGCCGCGGCTCAAACCCAGATACACGGAGGTCAGCACGTCCGATGGCAACCAACACCGCGCGGCCGGAAACGGGATACAAGGTCGTTGGCCAACGACCCATCCGACACGACGGATACGACAAGGTCACCGGCAAGGCGCAGTATGGCGCCGACGTGAACCTCCCCGGCCTCTTCCACGGCAAGATACTCCGGAGCCCCCACGCGCACGCCAGGATTCTATCCATCGACACCAGCAGGGCCGAGGCACATCCCGACGTGAAGGCGGTAGTCACGTCGGCCGACTTCCCCGAGGCGGACGACGTGCCGAGGGTGCTGGTCGCCGGTCCTCCGGTGAACCTGAACCACGTGAGCAGCAACGTGCTGGCCAGGGGAAAGGCCCTCTACAAGGGGCACGCCGTGGCGGCGCTGGCCGCGGCCAGCGCCCACGTCGCCGAAGAGGCGCTGTCTTTGATCGACGTGGAGTACGAGGTCCTGCCTGTGGTGAGGGACGTCGACGAGGCTATGGAAGAGGGAGCTCCGCGCCTGCACGACCGGATTGAGGGCAACGTCGCCAGCCATAACCAGCTCAGCGTCGGGGATATCGACGAGGGCTTCGAGAGCGCGGATGTGATTGTGGAGCGGGAGTACCATACGAAGACGGTGCACCAGGGCTATATCGAGCCCCACTCGGCGACGGTGTGGTGGCTCCCCAACGACCGCCTCAACATCTGGTCCAGCTCCCAGGGGCACTTCCCCGTTCGTGACCGGACGGCCGCCGTGCTCGGCATCCCGTTCTCGAAGATCAAGGTCACACCGATGGAGATCGGCGGAGGCTTCGGCGGAAAGACGACGATCTACCTGGAGCCCGTGGCTGCAGTGCTCTCCCGCAAGAGCGGCCACCCCGTGAAGATTACGATGACGCGCGCCGAGGTGCTGGAGGCGACGGGGCCGACCGCCGGTACCCACACCAAGGTGAAGATGGGCGCGACGCGCGAGGGTGAGCTCGTCGCCGCGGAGGCGACGCTGATGTTCGAGGCCGGCGCCTTTCCGGGCTCTCCCGTGGCCGCGGCGGCGCAGTGCATGTTCACGCCCTACGACATCGAGAACGTGCTGATAGATACCTACGACGTGGTCGACAACAAGCCGAAGACGACCGCGTACAGAGCTCCGGGAGCGCCTCTCGGCGCGTTCGCCGTCGAGACGGTCGTGGACGAGATATGCGAGGAGCTCTCGATGGACCCGCTGGAGTTCCGCATCCTCAACTCAGCCAAAGAGGGGACCCGCCGGGCGACCGGCGTGGTGAACCCGGTCATAGGCTGCCTGGAGACGACCGAGGCGGCAAAGGCCCACGACCACTATGCGACTCCTCTGACGGGACCGAATCGGGGAAGGGGTGTCGCCTCGGGATTCTGGATCAACGGGACGGGACCGGCATGCGCGACCGCCAACGTCAACTTCGACGGTACCGTGAACCTGATCATCGGCCAGATGGACATCGGGGGCACGCGTCCGTCCGCAGCTCAGCAGTTCGCGGAGGTGCTGGGGATACCGGTCGAGGACGTCAACCCGCAGGTCGGTGACACCGAGTCCGTCGGCTATACCTCGATGACCGGGGGGAGCAAGTCGATCTTCTCCACCGGATGGGCCAGCTTCGAAGCGGCGCAGGACGTCCGGCGGCAGATGATGGAGAGGGCCGCTCTCCTGTGGGAGGCCGACGTCGACGACGTAGAGCTCGTCGACGGGGTCTTCCGGCACAGGTCGGATACGGAGTTGAGCATCTCGTTCGTTGCCCTGGCGGGTCAGTTGGAGGAGAGCGGAGGGCCGGTCGTCGGACGGGCGAACATGAGCCCGGGCGGCGCGGGCAGCGCATTCGCCACCCACATCGTCGACGTTGAGGTCGATCCCGAAACGGGGAAGGTGACGATCCTGAGGTACACGGCGGCCCAGGACGCAGGGAGAGCGATTCATCCTAGCTACGTCGAAGGGCAGATCCAGGGCGGCGTGGTCCAGGGCATCGGCTGGGCGCTCAACGAGGAGTATTACATGAGCGACGACGGACGCATGATGAACTCCAGCCTGCTGGACTACCGCATGCCGACGTCGCTCGACCTCCCGATGATCGATACGGTGATCGTCGAGGTGCCGAATCCGGCCCATCCGTACGGGGCGCGCGGCGTTGGTGAAGTGCCCATCGTTCCCCCGCTGGCTGCCCTGGCGAACGCCATCTACGACGCGATGGGGGTGCGCATGACGACCCTGCCGATGAACCCGCCCTCAGTCGCGAAAGCGCTGGCCGAGAAGAACGGCGGCTAGAGCCTGGCACAGTAGCCGGTCCTAATGTCGTGTTGAGCGCAGCGAAGTACCTGGGGTGAGGACGAACCGGCCCACGTTCGGGACATAGCTAAGCAAAGCGCGCCCTTGGGAACGTTCCATCTGGTCGACCACAAGGCGGACGTGGGGGTGGAGGCTACGGGCCGCACCTTCGCAGAGGCGCTTGAGTGGACCTCCATCGGCATGCTCAGCGTCATTACCGACCCCGGGACGGTACGACCCCGCGAGCGAGTTACCGTCTCCGTAGCGTCTGGCGACGTCGACGCGCTGGTCGTGGACTGGCTCAACGAACTGCTATACCTGCACGAATCGGACGGCTTCCTTGCGGCGGAGGTCCATCTGACGTTCGACAGTGAGGCTGTCTCGGTTACGGGAACGTGTGTTGGAGAACGGATGGAGCTGGAGCGCCGCACGCCGGGAACGGCGGTCAAGGCGGCCACCTACCACCAGCTTGAGGTCTCCGGCAACGGCAAATGGCGCATCAGGGTGATCCTGGACGTGTGAGAGGCGGCGAATGGACTACACGGAAGTGCTCGACAGGAGAGACGACAGCACGTGGGAGCTCCCGACGAGCTACAAGCCGGGCATGCTGGTCCCCGGCCGCATCTTTGCCGACGACAGCCTTCTCCGGTACATCAGAGAGGACCCCTCGGTCGAGCAGGTCGCGAACGTCGCATTCCTGCCCGGCATCGTCAGCGCCTCTCTTGCGATGCCCGATATCCACTGGGGCTACGGATTCCCGATCGGCGGCGTCGCGGCGACCGACATACGCCGAGGCGGCGTCGTGTCGCCCGGCGGCGTGGGGTTCGACATCAACTGTGGAGTACGTCTGCTCAGGACGGATCTCTCCGAAGAGGAGGTACGCCCCCATCTGCGGGACCTGGTAGCGGCGCTGTTTCGCGACATCCACACTGGGACCGGCTCGGGCCAGCGGCTCAAGCTGGGCCCGCGGGACGTCGCCCAGGTGCTCAGGAACGGCGCCCGGTGGGCGGTGGAGCGAGACCTGGGCCATCCGGACGACCTAGAGCTCACGGAGGAGGGAGGCTGCTTCTCGGAGGCTGTCGACGAGAGCGTTGGAGACCGGCCCAGAAAGCGGGGACGGTCGCAGCTCGGCACCCTCGGCTCGGGGAACCACTTCCTGGAGATCCAGGCGGTCGACCGGATTTTCGACCGTTCCGCAGCCGAGGCTATGGGCATCTTCGAGTCCGGTCAGGTCACCGTGATGGTCCACACCGGTTCGCGCGGGCTTGGCCACCAGGTCTGTACAGACTCGCTGAAGGCGATAGGACCGGCGGCGCGCCGGTACGGTATCGATCTCCCCGACAGGCAGCTCGCCTCCGTTCCCGTGACCTCCCCCGAGGGCGCCGACTACATGGCGGCCATGCAGGCGGCCGCCAACTTCGCCTGGGCGAACCGCCAGTGCATAGCGCACTGGACACGGCTCTCATTCGAGCAGGTGCTCGGCAGATCGTGGCAGGAGATGGGGATGTGGCAGGTCTACGACCTCTCCCATAACATGGCCAAGATAGAGGACCACCTCGTCGACGGAAGGCCGACCGAGCTGTGCGTCCACAGGAAGGGTGCCACGCGCTCCTTCCCGCCGGGCAGTCCCCATATACCGGAACGGTACCGGGACGTCGGTCAGCCCGTGCTGATCCCCGGCGACATGGGCAGATGCTCCTTCGTCTCGGTCGGAGTGGAGAAGGCGATGGAGACATCGTTCGGCTCCTCCTGCCACGGAGCGGGCCGTGCGGAGAGCAGGACGAGAGCGAAGAAGATGCTCAGAGGCCGGAACGTCCGGGAGGAGCTGGAGGCGGAAGGCGTTATCGCTATGGCGCACGGATGGGCGTCACTGGCCGAGGAGGCCCCGATCGCCTACAAGGACGTGGAAGACGTGGTGAGAGTATCGGAGGACGCCGGGCTTGCGAGGCGAGCCGTCCGCCTCAGACCGATGGGAGTCATCAAGGGCTGATACCGCCCAGCGCCGCATCCTCCAGACCGGGCAGCAGCTCCGAGCGCCGCAGCCTATCGAAGGCCTGCTTCTCGAGCTGACGCACTCGTTCCCGGGTCACGCCCAGTTCCTCGCCGACCTCTTCCAGCGTGCGGGAACGCTCGTCCAGCAGTCCGAAGCGCAGTGCAAGAAGCAGCTGCAGACGCGGCGGCAGTCCCTCGACTGCCTGCAGCACATTCTCTCTGGTCACGATGCGCATCACTGCCTCATCGGGAGTCCGTTCAGAGGTGTCCCCTACCATGGCCTCTAGGGTCGCCTCGTCTTCGCCGAGCGGCTTCGCCAACGACACGGTATGCTGCCTCTGGCGGATCAACGCCTCGACTTGGTGCTCCGGCCAATCGAGCTTGGCGGCCAGATCGGAGATTGAAGGCTCCCTGTCCAGCCCCTGCATCAGCTCTCGTTCCGCGTTCCCCAATTGGTGCAGACGCTCCACGATATGCACAGGGAGCCTGATCGTACGCCCCTGGTCGGCAAGCGCCCTGCTCACGGCCTGTCTTATCCACCAGGTGGCATAGGTACTGAACTTGTAACCGCGGTGCGGGTCGAACTTCTGGACTGCCCGCATAAGCCCTAGGTTTCCCTCTTGGACGAGGTCCAGAAGAGGGAGACCCCGCCCGAGATACCGTCTGGCGACGCTGACCACGAGGCGAAGGTTGGAGTTCGTCAGCTGCTCGGCGGCCCTCTGGCCGTCCCGCTCGATCCTCTCCCACCAGCGCTCGAGATCCCGGCCGTAGGCGGCGAGTCTCGTTACGACTCTTTCCGGGTCATGGGTGCCCGTATCCTCCGCCCATCGGATGACCTCGTCGACGACCGTGTCGGGCAGGAGCCGGGCGAGACCGGCGATACTGGACACCGCCTCGTGCACAACCTTGGCGGGCCGTTCCGACGTCTCGATGAGAATGTCCTTGAGATCGACTTCCAGCGGCCGCCGCAGGAGACGCCGGACCCCGGGGAGAGCGATGAGGGCGATCGGCGTAGACCCCTGAGGCTCCTCTGCGGACGCGGCCGCCATCTGCTTCAGAATCCCGACGTGGGACTCCAGCCCGTCGTAGATGGACCTGAGAAGGTGTTCGGTTGCGGGCGCCGTCCCAGTCTTCTCAGCCGCAGCGTCGCGCAGCCTCCTGAGGTGCGACCACGTCTCGATGGCGAGACCGAGCTCCACCTCATCCGAGTGGTCGATCAGCCGATGCTGCCCGATCGCGCGGAGGTAGTCCCGCACGGAGTCGGTGGCTTCGTCCGCAGTATAGTTCACCGGCTCGTCGCGGTTCGCAAGTGTCATACCGGTCTTCTCTCCAGCCGGAAGAGGTAGGAGGGACGCCCTTCCCACCCCGGTACTGTATCTACGTGTCAGGCGCGCCAGTGGATGTGCCGAGGCGGATCTCCGACGATGCCGCAACAAGCAGCAGGCCCCCTGGATGATCAGGGGGCCTGCTGGACGGATACCTGGTAGCGGGGGCAGGACTCGAACCTGCGACCTTTGGGTTATGAGCCCAACGAGCTGCCGCTGCTCCACCCCGCGTCGATGTTTAACTGAATCTCTGTTTCGAGTAGACGAGCCGTAATGTGGGTCAAGTCCTCGGTCTATTAGTACCGCTCAGCTGAATCCCTCACGGGACTTACACCTGCGGCCTATCAACCATGTAGTCTCCATGGGACCTTACTCCCCCGACGAATCGGGATTTGGGAGATCTAATCTTGAGGTCGGCTTCGCGCTTAGATGCTTTCAGCGCTTATCACATCCAGACATGGCTACCCGGCGGTGCCCCTGGCGGGACAACCGGTACACCAGAGGTCTGTCCTTCCCGGTCCTCTCGTACTAGGGAAAGCTCCTCTCAAATCTCCTGCGCCCACGACGGATAGAGACCGAACTGTCTCACGACGTTCTGAACCCAGCTCGCGTGCCGCTTTTACCGGCGAACAGACGGACCCTTGGGACCTTCTTCAGCCCCAGGATGCGACGAGCCGACATCGAGGTGCCAAACACCGCCGTCGATGTGAACTCTTGGGCGGTATAAGCCTGTTATCCCCGGGGTAGCTTTTATCCGTTAAGCCACGGCCCTTCCACACGGTACCGTGGGATCACTTTGCCCGACTTTCGTCTCTGCTCGACTTGTAGGTCTCACAGTCAAGCTCCCTTATGCCAATGCACTCTACAGGTGATTTCCATCCACCCTGAGGGAACCTTTGGGCGCCTCCGTTACTCTTTAGGAGGCGACCGCCCCAGTCAAACTGCCCACCTGGCAGGGTCCCCCGGTTGTACGGGGTTAGGGCCGAGATCACAGAAGAGCGGTATTTCAACGACGACTCCACCCCGGCTGGCGCCGAAGCTTCTAAGTCTCCCGCCTATGCTACACATCTATAACCACAGTCCACTGCCAGGCTACAGTAAAGCTCCACGGGGTCTTCTTGTCCTGTCGCGGGTAGCCAGCATCTTCACTGGCCTTGCAATTTCACCGAGCCCCTCGTTGAGACAACGCCCAGGTCGTGACGCCATTCGTGCGGGTCGGAACTTACCCGACAAGGGATTTCGCTACCTTAGGACCGTTATAGTTACGGCCGCCGTTCACCGGGGCTTCGATTTGAAGCTTCGGCCGAAGCCTAACCTCGCCTCTTAACCTTCCGGCACTGGGCAGGCGTCAGCCCCTATACATCGCCTTTCGGCTTGGCAGAGACCTGTGTTTTTGATAAACAGTCGCCTGGGCCTCTTCGCTGCGGCCCGCAAGGGCATCCGTCCAGCGTATGGACTTCACCCCACGGGCACCCTTTCTCCCAAAGTTACAGGGCCAAGTTGTCGAATTCCTTAACGAGGGTTATCTCGTTCACCTCGGGACTTTTACCCCTGCCCACCTGTGTCGGTTTGCGGTACGGACGCCATTACCTCTAGCAACGAGGCTTTTCTCGACGGCATAGGTTCAACGGAATCCCCCAGGGCTGGATAGCCCTAGAGTTTCCTCTCCCCTCAGCTCGTAGCGCCGGAACGGATTTGCCTGTCCCGGCATGGCCTACAGGAGAGGACGCACCATGTCCAATGGGCGCGCTCCGCCTACCTTCCCGTGTCCCCCCTTTGCGTTAAAACGAGATAGCGGCGGTACGGGAATTTTGACCCGTTGTCCATCGCCTTCGCTGTACGCTACGGCTTAGGCCCGACTTACCCTACGCCGATCATCGTTGCGTAGGAAACCTTGGGCTTTCGGTGTCCTGGATTCTCACCAGGATTGTCGCTACTCATGCCGGCATTCTCACTTCCCAGCGCTCCACCGCGACTCACGTCGTCGGCTTCGACGCCCTGGGAACGCTCCCCTACCATCCCGACGGATCGGGATCCGCGGCTTCGGTGGTGGACTTAGCCCCGTTACATTTTCGGCGCGGGACTCCTCGACTAGTGAGCTGTTACGCACTCTTTCAAGGATGGCTGCTTCTAAGCCAACCTCCTAGCTGTTTTAGCAGCCCCACTTCCTTTCACACTTAGTCCACACTTCGGGACCTTAGCCTGCGATCTGGGCTGTTTCCCTCTCGACAATGAAGCTTATCCCCCACTGTCTCACTCCCAAAGAACATCTTGAGGCATTCGTGGTTTGGTTGGGTTTGGTAAGCTCACGCCCCCTATCCCATCCAGTGCCCTACCTCCCCAAGACTGCTTTGAGGCTGTACCTAAATACATTTCGGGGAGAACCAGCTATCTCCGGGTTCGATTGGCATTTTACCCCTACCCACAGCTCATCCCAGCCATTTGCAACTGACACGGGTTCGGTCCTCCGCTCCGATATTATCGGAGTTTCAACCTGGCCATGGGTAGCTCACCCGGTTTCGGGTCTAATCCAAGCAACACCCCAGGCTTTGGTGGAGACTCCACCACTGACGTTGGCCCGTCTCCCTCGCCCGGCCCGACGAATCGGGCCGTTGGAGGAATCTGGACCTCGGTCAGCAGCTTCGCCTCCGCCCGGTCGCGCCCTGTTCGGACTCGCTTTCGCTTCGGCTCCGGAACTGCTATCCCTTAACCCAGCTGCTCAGATTAACTCGCCGGCTCATTCTTCAAAAGGCACGCAGTCAGCCCGACGGTATCGGGCCTCCCACGGCTTGTAGGTTTACGGTTTCAGGTCTATTTCACTCCCCTCCCGGGGTTCTTTTCACCTTTCCCTCACGGTACTGGTTCACTATCGGTGGCCAAGGGTGTTTAGCCTTGGAGGGTGGTCCCCCCAGCTTCCCACAGGATTTCACGTGTCCCGTGGTACTCAACAACACACCAGAAGCCCTCTCCCTTTCGCCTACAGGACTATCACCCTCTACGGTCGTCCTTTCCAGGTGCGTTCGGCTAGGGAGGGGGTTTGTAACTTCTTGCTCCTTGCTGAGGCTGAAGCAGGTGTGCGTTACAACCCCCAGCAGACATAGGGCCTCAGCCCGTTAAGCCTGATGGGTTTGGGCTCTTCCCCGTTCGTTCGCCACTACTAGGGGAATCTCGGTTGATTTCCTTTCCTCAGGGTAGTTAGATGTTTCAGTTCCCCCGCTTACCTCCCCGACAAGTCGGGATGTCCCGGCATGACCCGGGACGGGTTCCCCCATTCGGGTATCCCTGGCTAAGCTCGCTAGACAGCTGACCAGGGCTTCTCGCAGTCTTGCCACGCCCTTCTTCGGCCCTTGGCCCCAAGGCATCCACCGTAAACCCTTAATAACTTGACCCACATTAGGGCTCGTTTACTCGATTCGATTCAGTTGTTAAGGTGCGGAGAAAACGATGGCCGGGCAACACCCGGCCATAGCACGGTCGTTACCGTCTGCTGTATGCTACATGAACGTCAAAATCATTTGGCAGGTGTCTGGCTAGCGACCTATTGTATGGCAGAGCGATCGCCTGCGTCAAGGGCTTTCGGACGAATCGAGGGCCTCCCGCTCAGGGCACACTTCCGGCCACAGCGGTCACCGCCGGGCCTGCTAGAATGTCTGACAGGCCGATCCATCAGGAGTTGACGATGCAATCACGTAGAGTCGATCTGGAGCCGGGCGAGACAGTTCTGTTCGAGTCCGGCCCGGCGGTCGTCACCAACATGCGCCTCCTGGCCAACTGGAAGGGCCGCGGGGCAGCGACTCCCAAGGACCGGATCCTCCTCACCGACATAGAGGGATACGAACGGGTCGGCGGCGGCCAGGACAGCCGCGCCGACAGAGGACTCCTTCTGGGCGGCGGAGGAGTTGTGGCGCTCATGTCCGCATTCCTGTTCGAAAGGGTCTCCTGGCTCCCGGACCTCCTCGAGACCGTGGCCTTCCTTGCGGGGATGGTGGGCATCATCTTCGGCATACACTTCGTCGTACAGTCCTTCATACGCCTCAGACCCCACACGACCGTCCTGTTCGAAGTTGGAGCGAAGCTGGTCCCGGTCTCCTATCCCGGGCGCGAGAACCCCGAGGCAGACGAGCTGATTCGCAACTTCGTCAAGGCGAAGAAGGGCGACCAAGGCTGACGGCAGGCACCCGCGCCTCTCCCCTGAGCGCAGACAGGACCATCCCCGTAAGCACAAGCCCGGCCCCTGTAAGGTAGGCTCTGCTCAGCCCCAGGACGAAGGCCCCCTCCACCCCGCCGTCGCCGGAGCCGGTTACGGCCGCGAGCGTAGGTTCATATCCCTGAGAGCCCATCGCCAACGTCACAAGCGTCGTGGCGAGCGCAATCCCTATCACGTTCGCGGAGGTCCTCGTCAGGTTCAAGAATGCGGAGACGATCCCATACCGCTCCCGGTCCATAGAGGCCATCACCGCCGTCGTATTCGAGGAGGAGAAGATCCCCATGCCGGAGCCGGAGAGCACCATCCCGGTCACCACGTGGACCCAGGAGGAGTCGACCGACAGGCGGGAGAATGTGAACATCGCAGTCGCCGACAGCGCCATGCCGGTGACCGCCAGCCACCTCGTGCCGAACCTGTCCGCGAGACGCCCGCTCACCGGCCCCATCACGGCCATCGCCAACGATCCGGGCACCATCACCAGTCCGGCCCTGCTCGCCTCGTATCCCAGCACCACGATCAGATAGAAGGGCATGAGGAAGAAGATCGAGGAGCCGGCCAGAAAGGACAGAAACCTAGCCGACACGCCCATGGAGAAGACCTTGTTCCTGAAGAACCGGAGATCGAGCATCGGCGCCTCCGCCCTGGTCTCCCACCACAGAAACAGGCCCAACAGCAGCGTCGCCAGAACGAGCGCTCCGACTACCGCAGGAGAGTCCCATCCCAGCCGATGGCCATTGGTCATGGCCATCAGGTAACTGACGAGCGAGGCCGACGACAGGGCGGCTCCGGGCCAGTCGAACCCGCCGGCCGTCTCTCCGCCGGCGGCGGAGCCGTCTCTCCCGCGCAGCACGGCCATCGCCGATACGACGGCCAGCAGGCCTAGGGGAATACTCGCAAAGAACACCGACCGCCAACCCAGCTCGCTCACCAGCAGGCCGCCTATCACCGGGCCGCTGATCGATCCGGTGCCGATAACGGCCATGTACATCCCCATGCCCTTGCCCCGCTCGCTCTCGGGGAAGACCTGCGCCACCATCGCCAGCCCGTTGGCCTGAATCGCGGCGGCGCCGACGCCCTGCACTATCTTGGCGGCGATTATCAGCGTCAGCGCGTTGGCCGCGCCTCCGACGGCGGCCGCGGCCATGAAGACGACGAATCCGGCGAGATAGACCGTCTTGCGGCCCATGATGTCCGACATCCGGCCCATCGGCATCAGCATCGCAGCGGTGCTCAGCACATACCCCAGGGTTATCCACTGCACGGTGGGAATATCGGCGGCGAAATGATCGGCGATGCGGGGCAGCGCGATGTTCACGCCGGACTGGTCCATGACGGTGACGAACATGCCCACGGCGATGGCCCCGTACGCCCACCACTTGTATCTCGGGCTGGACAGGATACGGGCGGAGGGGCCCGCAAACGCGGTTATCGACATAGATCAGGCGCCATGGCGCTCGTGCTCCCACTGGGCTACCGACGTGGCGCGGATTATACCCGGTTCGGCGGCTTGACACCCTGGACGACTCATCTAGAATGATGCCACCACGGGAGGCAAGCGATGATAACCAGATTCGGTACCCTGTACGCCGGTCACGTCGACTTCGATGAGATAGGGTTCGACGCGCCGCCCGTCAACGACCGGTGGCTGCCGGACGAGCACCTGGCGCAGGTGTTCGACAAGACCGAGGCGATAGCGAAGGTCATGGACAGGACGGGCTACGACACCCTCTGGACCGCCGAGCACCACTTCCAGCGCGAGGGGTACGAGTGCATCCCCAACTGCATCCTGCTGGCCGTGCACCTCGCTCACCTGACCGAGCGCCTCAAGTTCGGCTGCGGCTTCAACATCGCTCCCATGTGGAACCCCCTGCGCCTGGCCGAGGACTTCGCGACGGCGGACTACCTGACGGGAGGACGCGTCATCTTCGGCGTGGGGCGGGGCTATCACACACGCGAGGTGGAGGTGTTCGACGCGCCCATGATGGACCAGGACGCCAACCGCGAGCTGTTCGAAGAGCAGGTCGAGATCGTCATGAAGGCCTTCAACGAGCCGTCCTTCTCCCATCGCGGAAAGCACTACGAGATACCGCCGAGAGTGCCCTACCGGGGATACGAGCTCGAGGAGGTCACCCTGGTGCCCAGGCCCCTGAAGCGGCCGGTGGAGTGCTGGCAGCCCATCGTCAGCGCCAGCCCGCGCGGAATCGGCTTCATGGTCAAGCACGGGATCAAGGGGGTCATCGGAGGCGGAGCCGCGGTCGGCGGAGCCAGCGACAAGGTGGTCACCGCCTGGCGCGACGCGCTGATCGAATCGGGACGGGAGGCCGAGCTCGGCACAGACCTCATCATCGGCATCTCCGTCTACATCTCCGAGAGCGTCGAAAAGGCTATCGAAGAGGCGAGGCCGTTCTACGAGGAGAACATGAAGATGTTCGCCCCTCTGGGATTCGTCCGGGGGCTGACCGACTATCAGATCGAAGCGCTGGGCGACCCGGGCCGCGTGCGAGGGGCAAAGCTCCCGACGCTGGAAGAGGCGGTCGAGACGGGCTCGTGGCTGTGCGGGCCGCCCGAGCTGATCACGGAGAGGCTGACGGCTCTCCAGGAGCGCTACCCCGGTCTGGAGGAGATGAACGTCGGACAGCCCGTCGGCACTCCTCAGCAGGTGATCCTGGAGCAGCTCGAACGGTTCGCCGAGGAGGTGATGCCCGCCTTCAAGAGCGACGTCGCCTTGCCGGTGGCCGACTAGCGCGCCGGCGACGCGGCACAGGGTCGTTACCGCCGTTGGGGGCTATTCGTCGAAGATATCCTCCGGGAGAAACGCCGATACCGTGACGTTGGGCAGATCGACCGCGTTGCTGATCTTCAGGTCCACCGCCACGCTGCAGATGACGTAGGCCTGTTCGCGGCTCCATCCGCGCTCTTGGAGTAGATCGATCATACTGACGAGAGCGTTTCTCGCGGCGAGGGTAATGTCCTCTCCCTCCTGTCCGCCGTCCTCTCGGATGGGCATGCCCATAGTCGCGACGAAGTTTCTCGGCGCCGCCCACTCGGGCCGGGCGAAGTAGCCGGGGTGGGAGAACCTTGGAAACCGGATGTTTCGGCGGCGCGCTTCCCCGCTGTGTACCCGGAACCGGACCGAAGCGGTCGCGCCCATCTCGATCGCAGTGATGCAGCACTCGGAGTCGCCCTGCGCAAAGTGACCGTCTCCTACCGAGTAGAGGGCGCCCTCCACCGCGACGGGCACCATCAGCCTGGCCCCCTCTGTAAGCTGTTTGACATCGGCGTTTCCGCAGTTCTCTCTCGGCGGCACGGTGCGAAGTCCCCGGCTCGCGATCGGCTCGGACGAAGGCACCGCATCCTCCGGGTCTGGCAAACTGGCCATCCCGCCGCGTGAGACCAGGTCCGCCTCCCTGCGCGTCCACTCCTCTAGCTGAGCGTGGGACGGGGCGACCCCGGCAGTGCCCATGAACGATCCGTCCGGAATCCGGACCCCGGGCAGGTCCGCCGAGCGTGCCCATCCGGCCTCGATCTCCCAGTGGACCAGATACGACGTGGGGAACAGGTCTCTCAGGAAGCCCCGGCCTGGAGCGAACCGCGTGTATCCATGTGACTGCGGCGAGATGTCGAGATACTCGATCTCGAGCAGGTCCCCAGGCTGCGCGCCGCGCACGTAGACAGGGCCGGTCAGCGGGTGGCCCACCTTTTCGTCCATCGACACGAGGTCGGCCAACGTCGCGCCGGGACGAATCTGACCGTCCGACGCGTCGCGGGTCTCCAGCACCACCTCCTCTCCGGGGTCCACCTCTAGAGCCGGGGGAATGTCCGGGTGCCACCGGTTATGACCCTTCCACGGCTCTTCGCGGAGACGTTTGTCGCGGTCGATCTCGATGCTCTTCATCGCGCCTCCCTACTCGATGCTCTCCGCCGAGTCCTCCGGCACGTAACCGAGCACCCGCCGCGGATGCTCCAGGTCCCGGTAACCCCACCTGTTGTCGGAGGTAGCCATGAAGATGTCGTACTTGAGGTCGTCCGGGGCGTCGATGCACCTGTGCAGGATCTGGGACACGTCCCGTCGGGTCAGCAGGATCGCCCTCTCGTGAACGTCGTTCGGCCGGTCGTCCTTCAGCACCCGGCCTATCCGAACGCAGAGCACGGACAGGCCGTGGGCGTCGGAGAAGTGGCGTCCTATCGCCTCTCCCCACACCTTCGCAGCCCCGTAGATCCCCGCCGGCCGCACCTGCTCTGCAGTGATCTTCGGAATCTCGGCGGGAACGTCGTCGTACCTGCCCTCCGCTATCGCCCTGTACGGCTCCTCCCTCGCCCAGCCTCTTATGGTCATCCCACTGCTGCCGAATACGACGCGCTTCACGCCTTCCAGGCGCGCGGCCTCGTAGACGTTGTAGGCGCCGATGATGTTCGAGGAAAGGTTGCCCTCCCAGCTGTCGTCTCCCAGGTGCGCCGCTAGATGGACCACCACGTCCTGTCCTTCGAACGCGGGTCTGATGGCGTCGAGATCGGCGATGTCGGCCCGCACGCACCTCACACCATCGAGAGGTCCCCTGTTGAGCGCCGTCAGCTCATAGCTCCCAGCCCGCTCCAGACGCCGCCTGAGCGCGCCTCCGATCAGCCCGCTCATCCCCGTTATTATCACCCTTTTCATCACACCTCGCCTCCGCGCATGTGGCCGCCCCCAAATGGGGCTGACCGTCGGCGGCAGTAAAGCAGCGCCCGCTTGCGGCTGTCAAGCCTCCCGCAACAGCCTTGACAACACCGGAGAGCAGGCGTACTACTGTGAGCCTTACGCGAAACCGCCGCACCTCGGCTTCCTACCGCGACACAGGAGGAAGAATGCCCGGACCGCTCGACGGCATCAGAGTCCTGGACATCACGCAGATCGTCGCGGGCCCCTTCGGAGGGTTGCTGCTGGGCGACATGGGCGCCGACGTGATCAAGATAGAGCCGGTATGGGGGGAGGCGCAGCGGCACTGGGCGCCGATAGTCCCCAATGAGACCCGCAACTTCATCTCCCTCAACCGCAGCAAGCGCAGCCTCCCGCTCGACCTGACGAAGCCGCAGGGCATGGAGATCTTCTACAGGCTGGTCGACACCGCCGACGCCCTGATAATCAATGCGCGCCCCGACGTTCCGGGCAAGCTTGGCATCGACTACGAGACCCTCGCGGCCAGGAACCCGCGGCTCATCTACTGCGAGAACACCGCGTTCGGGAGGAGCGGCCCGCTGTCCGACCGACCGGGCTCGGACATCATCGCCCAGGGGATGTCCGGAATGATCGCCATCCAGGGTGTGGTTCAGGACGGCGTTGCGCAGCATGTCGTCGCCTCCCCGATCGTCGATCACGCGGCGGGCATCGCGATGGCGTGGGGCGTCTGCGCGGCGCTCTACCATCGCGAGCGCACCGGCAGGGGGCAAAAGGTCGACACTACCCTGCTCGGAACGGCTATCGGGCTGATGACGCCCCGCTTCGTACAGGTCGCCCCCGACGAGGAGCGAAGGACCTCCCTCCTCGACGCGCTGGCATCCCTCAGAGAGCGCGGAGGCTCCTTCGAAGAGTCTCTCGCGCTGCACCGGGAGCACACGGGGCTGGGACGTCCAAACTACTTCTACAGGTGCTTCCAGGCGAGCGACGGCACTGTGATCGTAGGAGTCCTCGGCAGACGCATACTGCGGCGTCTGGCCGATCTCCTGGAACTGGACGACCCGACGCTCGACCCTGACCACGATCCGGTCAACTTCGACTACGACAGCGCTGAGGCCCATGACAAAGCTGTCCAGCTGGTGAAGCAGGCGGAGGAGACCTTCCTGACGAAGACGGTGGACGAGTGGGTCGCGTTGCTCGAAGAGGCCGGGATCCCGGTAGGCCGTGTGAGCTTCCCGGAGGAGGCTGCCGAAGACCCTCAGGTCCTGGCGAACGGGCTGATGGTCGAGATGGAACACCCTATGGCGGGCCAGTACCGCGCCGCGGGGCCGATGATCCAGATGAGCGAGACCCCCGTTCAGCCCAAATCTCCATCACCTGGCCTTGGCCAGCACACCGACGAGATCCTCGAAGAGCTGGGCTACTCGCCCCGGCGGATACGACAGCTCAAACAGGACCAGGTGACCTGCTAGAGCCCTGGCCCGTGCCTGCTGGTTCTGCCGACTGCCCTGCCGAAGTCTCGGCGCCTCTTGATTCCGCGAACATCCGTGCTATAATGCTAATGTCGCCGGGCAATGGAAATGACACACTTTTGATACAGAATGATACACATAATATATAGAGCCCAGCCTGGGGCTGCTCGCGACCGCGGCTCCCTTGAAATGCGTCTCGGCGGCGGAATATAATCGACATTAGGGCACGAGCTTGGTTCGTGTCTCGATTTGTGCCGACGCGAGAGGGAGACCACAGATGACCTACATAGTCACTTCGCCCTGCGTGGACATCCTGGACCAGGCGTGCATCGACGTCTGCCCGGTAGACTGCATCTACCTCGATGAGGGTGTGGACCGCATGGTCTTTATCGCGCCCGACGAGTGCATAGACTGCGCCGCCTGCGAGCCGGTCTGTCCCGTGGTAGCGATATTCGCCGAAGACGACGTGCCCGAGCAGGAGACCGACTACATCCCCATCAACTACGACTACTTCGAGAAGGACAAGGACGAGGTACGGTCAAAGATCAACGAGCTCAACCCCGCCTGATGGTCACGATAGAGTCCACGCCCGAAATGGCCTTGAAGGTCTACGCGACGATGGAGCGTAACCTGGAGGCGGTCCGTAGACGGCTCGGAAGGCCGTTGACCCTGGCCGACAAGGTCCTCCTGGGACATCTCGACAATCCGGACAGCTCCGATCTGAACGCGGGCACTAGCCTGATCATGCTGCGCCCCGACCGGGTGGCCCTCCAGGACGTGCTCGGGCAGACCGTGATGCTCTCCTTCATGCAGACCCGCCGCGCGAGAACTGCGGTGCCCACGACCGTCCACTGCGACCACCTGATCCAGGCGCGGGTCGAGGGAGGCCCCGACCTGCTGGCCTCGCTCGACGAGAACAGGGAGGTCTTCGATTTCCTCAGGACCGCGTCGGCGAAGTTCGGAGTCGGATTCTGGGGTCCGGGCGCCGGAATCATCCACCAGGTGGTGCTTGAGCAGTACGCCTTTCCCGGCGCGCTCATCATCGGTACCGACTCCCATACGCCGAACGCCGGCGGACTGGGGGCCTGCGCAGTTGGGGTCGGGGGAGCCGACGCGGTCGAGGTGATGGCCGGACTCCCCTGGGAGGTGCTCTATCCAAGGCGGATCGGCGTACACCTGACCGGCGAGATGAGCGGCTGGACCTCTCCGAAGGACGTGATCCTCTATCTCGCTGGCGAGTTGACCGTCTCGGGCGGCACCAACTCCATCATCGAGTACTTCGGCCCGGGGGCGCGTTCGATAAGCTGCACGGGCAAGGCGACGATCACCAACATGGGCGCCGAGCTGGGCGCCACCACATCCATGTTCAGCTACGACGACCGGATGGAGACCTATCTGAACGCGACCGGGCGCCGTGAGCTCGCGGAGCTGGCGAACGCCAACCGCGGCATGCTGGCGCCGGACGAAGAGGTCGTCGCAGCCCCGCAAGAGTTCTTCGACCGCGTGGTCCAGATCGACCTGTCGAGACTCGAGCCCCACGTCGTCGGACCCCACTCGCCCGACCGGGCCCGACCGATCTCCGACCTCGCGTCTGAGGTCGCCAACGACGACAACGGCTTCATAGATGATATAGACACGGCCCTAATCGGAAGCTGCACCAACTCCTCGTACGAGGACATGAGCCGGGCGGCGGACGTGGCGCGGCAGGCGGTGGCGCACGGCATCTCCGCCTCGACCTCGCTGCTGATCACCCCGGGATCGGAGCAGATACGGGCGACGATCGAGAGGGACGGCCAGATGCGCTCCCTCAAGGAGATAGACGGAGCCGTGCTGGCCAACGCCTGCGGCCCTTGCATCGGCCAGTGGAAGCGCGAGAAGCTGCTGGACGGAGTGCCCAACACCATCGTCACCTCCTACAACAGGAACTTCCCTCGCCGTAACGACGGCCGCTCCGAGACGATGAACTTCATCGCCAGCCCGGAGGTCGTCGTCGCCTTCTCCCTCGCCGGAAGGCTTTCGTTCAACCCTCTGACCGACTCGCTGGAGGGCGGAGACGGCAGTCCTTTCAGACTCGAGCCGCCCGCCGCGGTGTCCGAGGTCCCGCTCGACGGATTCGACCCTGGGGACTCGTCGTACGTGGCCCCACCCGACGACGGCAGCGGCATCGATCTGTCGGTCGATCCTAACAGCGAGCGCATCGAGCTTATGGAGCCGTGGCCCGCCTGGGACGGCAACGACTTCCTCGACATGCCCGTCCTGATGAAGACCCAGGGCAAGACCACCACCGACCACATCTCCCCCGCTGGGCCGTGGCTGCGCTACCGCGGGCACCTCAGCAAGTTCAGCGAGAACATGTTCATGGGCGCCACCAACGCCTACACCGGCGAGGCGGGCACCGGCCGAAACGTGATTACGGGCGAGGAGGGTCGGGCCATCTCCGGCATCGCCGCCGACTACAGGTCGCGGGGCCTAAGATGGATCGTTATCGGTGACCACAACTACGGGGAGGGCAGCAGCCGCGAGCACGCCGCCCTGTCCCCCCGCCTGCTGGGAGGCGCGGCGGTCATAGCCCGTAGCTTCGCGCGCATTCACGAGACCAACCTCAAGAAGCAGGGCCTTCTGGCGCTCACCTTCACCGACCCCGCCGACTACGACCGCATCCGCGAGGACGACAGGGTGAGCCTGGTCGGACTCCGGGAGCTTGCGCCCGGCGAGCCGGTGACGTGCGTCGTCCACCACTCGGACGGCACGGAGGAGACCCTCAGCCTCGACCACTCCTTCGGCGAGTCCCAGATCGCCTGGTTCAGAGCCGGCTCGGCCCTGAACCTGTTCCACGAGGACGGCGGCAGGTAACGACGGGCTCCCGTCTGCGGCGACACTGCCAGGAGACCGTCTGCTAGTCGGCCCTAGGTGCCGACCCAGCCTCCTTGGGAGATGTCGAGCATCACGCCGTCGGGGCCGTTGTACTTCAGTTCGACGTTCTGTCCGCCGGGGCCGCCATCCATTCCCGCGTGGAGAGCCTCGTTGACGTCGTCCATAGGGAAGGAGTTGGCGGCGCGCATCCTGGCGTCCGTGTCCTCCGCGTCGTCCACCTGGAAGCCTATGTGGTGGATGCCGCTGTACGCGGTTCCGGCGCGTCCGGCGACCGTCTCGTTCTTGAAGCGCAGGATCGCCATGTTCACGTTGCCGTCGCTCAGGTAGTAGCCGTCGGCGTTCTCGCTTTCGACCTTGCCTACCTCTTCCAGGTCGAAGATCTCTCTGTAGAACCGGGCCGTCTCATCCGGGTCCTGGGTCGCTATGGCTATGTGCTTGATCTTGGCCATGTCACTCCTCGCTGAACTACCCTGTCCCGTGAAACGATCGCGCCGCCCCAGAGTACGAGCCGTCCGACGGCGTGTCAAATCAGCTCGCCTCGTCGGTAAGGCGAGACGAGTATTCCCGAAAGGCCGCACCAAGCGGTGCGTACTCAACGCTGTCGAGAGTCGGATCGGCCTCCAGCATCTTCGCCGCCTCCCGCCGGGCCAGCCTGAGGATGTCCTGGTCGGTGACGCGAGCCATGCGCAGGTCCGGAAGACCGCTCTGCCGGGTGCCCATGCGGTCGCCCGGTCCCCGCAGCCGCAGGTCCTCCTCGGCAAGCCTGAAACCGTCCCCGACCCGTTCGACAATCTTCAGACGCTCCCGCGCATCGTCGCCCGCAGTATCGGTCAGCAGTAGGCAGTAGCTCTGGTAACCGCCCCGCCCGACCCGGCCGCGGAACTGGTGAAGCTGGGCCAGACCGAACCGGTCCGCCCCGTCGATCAGCATTACGGTGGCGTTCGGAACGTCGATCCCGACCTCCACCACCGGCGTGGAGACGAGTACGTCGATCTCTCCGCCCTTGAACATCTCCATGACCCGCTCCTTCTCCCCAAGAGCCATGCGGCCGTGCAGCAGCCCCAGGGAGAGGTCTGGAAAGACAGTGGCGGACAGACGGTCATGCTCCTCGACGGCCGCTCTGGACTGTACGGCTTCCGACTCCTCGACGAGAGGGCATACTATGAAGGCTTGCCTCCCGGCTGTGACCTCTCTGCGAACGAACTCGTAAGCCGCCTCCCGCCGGGACGCCTCGACCCAGCGGGTGCGGATCGGCAGCCTGCCCGCGGGAAGCTCGTCGATCACCGAGATGTCCAGGTCTCCGTACAACGTGAGCGCCAGCGACCGGGGAATCGGCGTCGCCGACATCGCCAACAGGTGAGGCCTCTCTCCCTTGTCGCGGAGGGCGCCCCGCTGCATCACGCCGAAACGGTGCTGCTCGTCGACGACGATGAGGCCAAGCCTGGGCATATCGACCCCGGCCTGTATGAGTGCGTGCGTGCCGATGACTATGTCGATCTCCCCCGCGGCTATTCTCTCGTGCATCTTCTCTTTGGCCCGTTTCGAGAGACTGCCGAGGAGAAGACCGACCGTCACGGGTCGCCCCAGCGACGGCACCTCACGCTGGACAGCGAGCTCTCCTTCCGGCACACATCTCGACCCGGCGAGCAGACCCATCACGTTGATGAAGTGCTGCTCGGCAAGTATCTCGGTCGGCACCATGAGCGCGGTCTGATATCCGCCGATGACGGCCGCGAGCTGGGCTGCTACCGCGACCACCGTCTTCCCGCTGCCGACGTCCCCCTGGAGCAGCCTGCCCATCGGCGCGTCACGCGACAGGTCTTCCAGGATCTCGTCGAGCGACCTGATCTGCGCTCCCGTGAGCTCGAAGTCGAGGGACTCGAGGAATCTGCGTACGGCCGATCTGTCGACCTTGATGACCTGCCCTCTGCCCTCCTCCTGCCACGCGCTCTTGCGTCGCAGGATGGCGAGCTGCATCAGGAGCAGCTCGTCGAAGGCGAGACGGCGGCGGGCGGCGTTCCACGTCTGCATCGAGTCGGGGTAGTGCGCCTGAGCGACAGCTTCCTGGAGGCTCGTCAGCCCCATTCGCCGTCTCATCTCGTCGGGCAGGAGCTCGACCACCTGATCGAGGCAGGCATCCAACGCCCGCTTCACCGTCCGGCGTAGCGTGCGCTGGGCGAGCTTCTCAGTGGACGGGTAGACCGGGACGAGTCTCCCGGTGTGGAGAAGCTCCTCCTGGCCCTCCAGCGGCTCGTACTCCGGGGACTGGAAGACCGGCTGCCCGCGGAACATGCCCACCTTGCCGCTGACTACCACCTCCGTCCCCGTGCGGAGAGTCCGCGCGATCCAGGCCTGGTTGAACCAGATGGCCCGCACGTTGCCGGTTTCGTCCCCTAGGACCGCCTGCGTCGATCTGCGGCGTGGGCCGGTTCCCGTCTGGCTCGCCTCCCAGACCGTCGCGACGATCGTGTGCTGCTCGCCCGGCCTCAGATGGGATACCTTCGTGATTTTGGCGAAGTCGTTGTGGCGGTTGGGAAACAGGTAGAGAAGGTCGCCGACCCGCTCCAAGCCCATCCGTTTCAGCTTGGCAACGGTCTGGCCGCCCACACGCGGCAGCCGGTCCAGGCTGTCCTCTTTCGAGAGCATCCGGCGCTTGGGCCGGCTGGCCGCTACTCGCGTCGGTTTGGCGCTCTCGACATGCGAAGCCGACAGACCGGAGAGCCTGTCGAGAGCGGAAGCGGCCCATCTCTCACGCTGTCGCGGTGTCAGTATCGAGTAGGAGGTGAGGTCGCCAAGCAGGGGCGCAAGCTCGTCAGACCAGCGCTGTACGAACCGGTCCAGCCCGCCGATCACGGTCCTGTCCTGGAATCCTGTGGCCCGCTCCCGTTTGAGAATATCCGCCAGGACCCCGGACTTCGAGGCGTCCGATACCATCGGAGGAGGCGTGGGCGCTAGGAGCCGGAGGAGCGCAGCACGCCCATGCCGAGCACGCCGGGACCCGCATAGGTCCCGACCACTGGCCCCATCCTGGCCACGATCGGCTTCTTGTCGTCGGCCAGCAGATCGGACAGCTCATCGGCGACCGCAGATGCCTCGTCCGGAGTCGTGCTGTGCATGACCGAGACCTCGTCGATAGGAGCCATATCCCTGACGATCTGCTTGAGCCTCGCGATCCCTCTCTGCCGGGAGCGCTCCTTGCCCAGCTCATGGACCACGCCGTCCAAGCGTATCATCGGCCTGACCCGGAGGAGGGAGCCCATCAGAGCCTTGGCCTTGCCGATACGTCCCCCCTTCGCCAGATACTCAACCGTATCGAGCATCGCGAAGCACTCCGCCCGGCCGTTCACCTCGCGGGCGACCCGCGCGACCTCGTCTGTGTCCAATCCGTCGCGGGCAGCCCGCGCAGCGGCCATTGCGGTGATGCCAAGCGCCATGGAGGCGTGTCTGGTGTCTACGACCTCCACGTGAGACGCTACACTCGGCTCTCGGCTTGCCTGTATGGCCGAGTTGTACGTTCCACTGAGCTGCGACGAGATGTGAATCGAGACGATGCCGTCTGACTCTTGCGCAAGACTCTCGTACACCTCAAGAAACTCGCCCACCGACGGCTGAGAAGTCTTGGGCAGCACCGCTTCGCTCGTTAGCCGTTCGTAGAAGGTGTCGGCGGTCATGTCGACCCCGTCTTTGAAGACCTCGGACCCGAAGTGCACGTTGAGGGGCACGACTGTGATGCCGAGACTGTTTGCCAAATGAGACGGCAGATCCGACGTACTATCCGTCACCACCTTGACCGTCATGCGAGACCTCCTATTCGATCGACACTATGTATTCGTAATGGGGCTGCCCTCCATACGCGGCCTCAGCCTCGACTCCCGGAAAGGTGGACTCGACACGACGCAGAGTCTCATCGACGGTTGCTTCGGCGAGACCCCCTCCCCAGTAGAGGGTGACCAGATCACCTCCCGACACTTCCGCGTGTCTCAGAAGATCCAGCAGTACCGCCGTCGAATCGTCGCCCGCAGCCACCAGCTCTCGCTCCAGCAGACCGATCGCCTGACCCGCACTAACTGCCATCCCCCCGATCCAGGCGTCACGCACAGCCCGGCTGACCTCCCCGCTGCGCACGGACGGGAGCATATCACGCATCGCCTCCCGGTTCCTCTCCAGGCTCCTCTCGAGACTGAACGCCAGAATGGCGGCGATGCCCTGCGGTATCGTCGTCGTCGGGATTACGGTCACCGGTTTGGAGCACAGAGTGGCCGCCTGCACAGCGGCCGGCACGATGTTGGCGTTGTTGGGCAGAAGTATGACCGCGCTTGTCCCTGCACTCTCCACAGCGGCCACTATCCGCTGGACGCTCGGGTTCATCGTATCGCCGCCCGATATGATACCGACTGCTCCCAGCTCAACGAATATCTTCTCTATCCCTAGTCCCCAGGCCACCGATACGACGCCGACCTCGGCAGTCTCGTCCGACGACCCGGGCCGGGACTCGGATCGACGGTCGACCGCATACCTCTCATGCTGCGCGTCGATGTCGTCGATCTCGATCTGACTGACGTTGCCCAACGAAGATCCGATCTCCAGAACGGGGTCGGGGTCGGCCACGTGAACATGTACCTTGACCATCGACTCGTCCCCCACGACCACAGTGGAGGAGGCGAGCGAGGCCATCCGCATGCGCAGGCCATCGGGATCGAGCTCCTCTCCGGTCACGATGAACTGGGTGCAGTATCCGTACGCCTCGTCCGCCACGGAATCTAAGAAATGCTCTGACACGGTCACCGGATCGGAACCAGCCTGCATCGCCGTCGACGCCTGCGTCGGGAGGTCGATCTCTTTCGCGTCGATCTCCTCGTTGCGCAGGCTGGCACGAGCACCCTCCAGGATGAGGTACAGGCCGAGTCCACCGGAGTCGACGACCCCGGCCTCCCTTAGTGTTGGCAGTAGTGACGGAGTGAGCTCGACGGCCTCGCGGGAGGCGTCGCACACCCTGTCCATCAGCACCAGAAGCGCGCCGTCCGTGTCGACGCTCTCCGTTGCGGCCCTGGCGGCCCAAGAGATCACGGTTAGGATCGTACCCTCGACCGGCTCTCCCACCGCCTTGTAGGAGTGCTCTCGCGCAGCTTCGAAAGAGGCTGCCAACTCTCCGGCCCCAAAGTTCGAGCGACCTTCGAGCTGTGAAGCGAACCCCCTGAAGAACTGGGAGAGGATCACACCACTGTTCCCTCTGGCGCCCATGAGCGCGCCTCTCGCCATAACGGCCGCGGCCTCCCCCGCGGAGGCATGACCCGGCTCGGCGGCGCTCAGCATGTGACGAAGCGTGAGCAGCATGTTGGTCCCGGTATCTCCGTCGGGTACAGGGAACACGTTCAGTCCGTTGATAGTCTCCACGTGGCGTTCGAGCAGGTCGGCGCCCGCGGCGAACATCGCGCGAAGACGGACGCCGTCAGAGTGCGTGGGCTCGTACGGGCGTGGGTGAACAGTCGTCATCGTGTTTGCCGGAAAAGAGGGGCTATGGTATCGTTGTTCGGGAATCCAAACACGCTGAGGACTCGGCTCCCATAGACAGCGTTGAAGCGGTTCGATTCTACTTGAACCCAAGGGGGCAGTCAAAGTAGACCATGGCAAAGTGCGACATCTGCGCCAAGGCCGGCCAGTCCGGCAATAACGTCAGCCACTCAAAGCGCCGGACACGGACGCGTTGGACGGCCAACATTCAGAAGGCCACCATTCAGGATAAGGGTGTGCGTCGGCGGGTAAACATATGTACCCGTTGTCTGCGCAGCCACTACAAGGTGCTGGTAAAAGGCTAGGAGGCGTCAGCGCAATCCTGCCGACACGGCCGGCACACGGGAGAGCATCTTGGCCGAATACACTAAGTCCGAAGCGCAGGAGTGGGCCCGCGAGACGCTGCGAGGCCAGTGGACGACGCTGATGACCCCGTTCACCAGCGGCGACGAGGTGGACGAAGAGGCGCTGAGGGGCAACATCAGGCGCGTACGGTCTCTCGGCACACGCGGCGGCGGCTGCACCTGGGCCATGGGCGAGTTTTGGAGCCTGACCCACGACGAGCGCACGCGGGTCTACGACATCGTAAGCGACGAAGCGTCCGGACAGTGGCCCATCGCGGCCCACGTCACGCACACTTCGGCACTGGAGATGATCTCCCTTGCCCGGCACGCCGAGGGCGCCGGATTCGACCTTCTCATCGTGGCGCCTCCATACATGGTGACGAAGACCGAAGACCAGGTCGTCGACTGGGTACGCATGCTGGCAGACGACACCACCCTCGCCATCATGTTCTACAACTCGCCCCAGTTCGGTATGGTTATGAGCACCCAAGGACTCCAGAGGATCTGCGCCATAGAAAACGTGGTCGGAGTCAAAGAGGCCAGCTTCAACCAGGAGCTGTCGATCGAGACTCACCTGCTCGTCGGCCAGGAGGCGATTATTAGTACGCCGGATGAGTGGATACTCTTCCGCGGCAAGGAGATGGGATTCGAGCAGCAGGTGATGTTCGCGAACACCTCGGACTGGCGCTTCGACACCCCGGACCACAACCACTATGTCCAGTTCATAGACAACGCCATGAGCGGAGATCTAGACGAGGAGTTTTACGACGACAAGATTCGTCCGATAAAACAGGTCTCCGATCGATGGTGGGCGAGAACGGTACAGAAGTACAATGGTGTCCTGCCCGTCTCACTGTGCAAGTATTGGGGCGAGCTCATGGGGTTGAGGCACGGCCCGGTAAGACCTCCTCTGGACGACATGGAGGCGGAGGAGCGGAGAGAGTTGAGACAGGAGATAGAGGCAGCACAGCACCCGGACGTGAGAGACGATCTACTACGCGAGCGGGGAGAAACCGAATGATCCTGATGGTAAGCGTTCAGAACCTGACCGAGGCGCTTCAGGCGCTCAAGGGCGGCGCCGACATCGTCGACGTCAAGAACCTTCAGGAGGCTCTCGTCGGCTCCGCGCATCCCCGGGTGGTCAAGGAGGTACGCGATGCCGTGCCCCCCGAAGACCACGCGAGCGTCACACTGGGGGTAGTACCTAACCAGATCGGTACCGTCGCCATGGCCGTCTATACCGCGGGAGTACTGAACGCCACCTCGGTTAAGGTCGGCTTCATGAATGCCGAATACGAGGAGGCCGTTGAGACGCTTTTGGCATCGAAGGAGGCACTTAACGGCTTCGATACCAAGCTGATAGGCTCGCTCTTCGCCGATAATCCGCTCTACGACGGGCTCGACCCGCACGAGATGGTACGACTTGCGAAAGACGGGAGATGCGACGGATTTCTCATAGACACCCTGACCAAAGACGGCCGCAACCTCTTTGACTTCCTGAACGAACAGGAGCTCCGCGAGATGGTGTTCGAGGGCAAAGAGCTGGGCATGAGCACCGCGCTATCCGGCCATCTCAGAATAGAGAACCTGGACGAGCTTGCCAGGATCAACCCTGACATCGTTGGAGTACGGGGCGCCGTCTGTCAGAAGGGTGACCGCCAGACCGGAGTCCACTGGGAGGCCGTCGCAGAGTTCAAACGCCAGCTCGATCTTCGCAAGACCGGCGAGATCGACGTACTAGACGGCGTCGGAGCCTTCTCGTCAGTAGGCAACGGAGTAGACGGGGCGGCCAATGGGTGGATAGTGATCGATGGCACCGGCAAGACCTGCGCAGGGATCATTGCGGCCCTGAGCGAGCAATTGGGCCGCGACAGCGAGTCGTTCATAGAGGTCATCATCCCCGACGTGCTAAACACGTACGACATCATCGTCTGGGCACAGCAGAGCCGTCACAGCATCCTCACGCAGAGGAAGGACCCGGACGGCCACGTCCGGATGCTGATTCAGCCCTAGTCGTCGGAGGCGTCGTCCGCACTCTCCCGCGGCGGTTCTGCCCGTCCGCTGCCGCAGCCACCCCCGACAGACTTACCCTCGCAGCCCGGCCCGTAACTGTTCAGGGTTGAGGGGAGACGAGCAGGTCTCGGCACTGCAGGAGAGGGTTGAGGCTGTTGGCCCTCCAGGTGCCAAAGAGGGATGCGAGAGCCATTTTGGTGTTGGTGCCCCGTTCAGAGCGAGAGCCGCCGCTGATCTTACGGCTGATCACCAGGTGGCGTAAGCTCCGTTCAGCCGCATTGTTCTCGGATGGCACACCCGGATGGGACACGAAGACGAACAGCTCCTTGATGAACCGCTCTATGCGCCGGCAGAGCCTGGCTTGAGGCGCAGCAACGTCGTTAGAGAAGGTCTGGCACAGCGACAGCATCAGTTTCTCCAGCATCAACTGGTCGGCAGACGCTGAGCGCTGGTAGCCAGCCGCTGGCCGGCTGCGGTCGTCAGCACACGCCTTTGCCCTATCACAGAGTTGGCGCACCGCTGTGGCCCATCGGACCAGGGCGGTGTCTTGAGGGTACAATGCCTTGAGCTCATCGATGTCCCGCAACAGGTGTACCCAGCAGCGCTGCTTGAGACCGGGGTAATGACTATACGCAGCGTAGAAGTCACTCACGAGCACTCCACTGAACAGGCTGCCACCACCCTGGCCGGGAGACTCTCCCAACACCTCGTCCACCACAACCTTTCCGCGGCCACGGCGTAGGAAGTACCGCTCCGTGGGAGTGCTGAAGGTCCAGACATAGCCGTTGACCCCATCCTGCCGCCAGCCGGTCTCATCTGCGTGCACTACCGGAGAGCCGCGGATGCGCTCCAGTATCTCAGCCACTATCGGTTGGGCCCGTTGCGCGGCCGCATGTATTACCTCAACGATGGCGCCCACGCTTAGCTTCAACTGATGGACTGTTTGTAGGTACCACTGGATGCTCCTGACCGGGAGACGCCCCTCTTCCCGAAGCGTTACGATCAGACTCACCAGGTTGACTCCTAAGCGCCGACGCCCCATTGCCAACCCCTTCAACGGCTCTTGAGGCAATCGCCGCTTGTCACACAGCGGACATACCCGTGCCACAAAGACGTGCTCAATCACCTCTGCTGCCACCACCGGAAGATCGATCACTTCCCGTGTCCGCTGGACCCAGCCGCCTGACAGGCCCGTCCCGCACTCCGGACATGACTCAGGGGCATGTATCACCCGCTGCGTGGGTTCCATCCGCCGCCGGACAAAGCCATGGATACGCCGTTTCCTCGGTCTCTTCCTCTCCGGCTGACGCCCCTTGACGGACGGCTTATTGCCAGGCATCCCTGTGGTCCCCCCGCGAGGGCTCAACTGAGCTTCCAGCCTCTCTACACGCCGTCGCAGTTCTGCAATCACTGTCTGCTGCGCGGCAATCACCGACAGCAGGATCTCCCGGCTCGCATTCTGCAGGTCTACCTCAGCTTCCACCTCTCCCTTATGACACTACTGCCAAACGCTACGCTAGGAGTTCTTAGGTTCATCCCTTCAAGTCTGAACAGTTACCCCGGCCCCGCCGTAGTTGCCGAACATACTTGCCCGTGCTACGATTAAACTGTCAACCAAGTCACCCGATACGCTCTCATGGAAGACGTTCAACAGATCGTCGCACTCGCCAGGGACATCGCGATCCTGGCCTTCAGCCTAGGCCTACTGCTTATGGCTTTCATCCTGTACAGGAAGCTCTCAGGCCTATTGAGCTCAGCCAAGCGAACGGTTGACGGTACGGAAAAGGTGGTGACCGTCATCTCAAAGAGGATAGTAGGTCCAATCACGGCCGGAGCAGGCGTCGCCTCGGGATTTGGTAAAGCCGCGTCTTCCATGTTCGGCTTTGGCAAGAACCGCGGCGGTAGAGACGGGAAGGAACGGGACCGTTAGCATAGTAGAGTTGGGAGGGGAAACGATGGCAGATAACAACAGTTCGTTCGTACTGGGTCTTGTGATAGGCGGGGTACTCGGCACGGTCGTCGGTATCATGATAGCGCCCAAGTCCGGCTCGGAGACGCGCGCAGAGCTGATCGAACGCAGCGAGGCGTGGAGACTCCGAGCCGAGGAGATGGCGGCCACGGTCCGCGATCAGATGGGGCCGACAGTACAAGGCGTCCGAGAGCGTATGGGCCCCGCGGTCGAAGGAGTACGCGAACGTGTGACGCCAGCCGTGGAGGCGATGCGGGAGCGTGTGAACCCGGTAGTCGAGCAGGTCAGCGCCCGAGTGGGACGGTCGAGCGACTCCGCTGGTACCGACGAGACGACGCAGCAGACGTAACGCTTCTGCTCCGCGCATTCGGAGAACCAGGAGGGAGGTGCCTTAAGGCACCTCCCTCCCCTCTTATACAAGACCCGCCTAGTCCGCAGACGAGGCCCACATCGGATAGGACCCCAACACCCTGAACATCGAGACCTGCGACTGGACCCTGGCCAGGGCATCCCTTACCACATCGTCTTCACGATGCCCCTCGAGGTCGACGAGGAAGATGTAACGGCCTAAGCTGGTTCTCGTGGGACGAGACTCTACCTTGGTCAGGTTGATGCCCCTCTTGGCCAGCTCCCCGAGGGCCGTGTGAAGGATTCCAGGCGCATCGGCCGCGAAATCGAAACATATCGAGGTCTTGTCCAACCCTGTGGGAGGATGATCCGTAGGAGCAAGAACCACGAATCTCGTCTGGTTATTGGGATCATCCTGCACACCCCGCTCTAGTATCTCCGCTCCATACAGTGCCGCGCATCGCTCGTTCGCTATCGCAGCCGCGACCGAGGATGCGCTCTGCATCTGCTCGACCGCAGCCGACGTACTCAGCGAGGCGATGGGCCGCGCCTCCGGAAACGCCTCTGCCAAGAAGGCTCGGCACTGCGCGAGCGCCTGGGGATGTGAGTATATCTCTCCAATCCTATCGCGTCGGGTTCCGGGTCTCCCCAAGAGACAGTGTTCGATCTCAAGCACCTGCTCGTGCCGTATCATCGGTCCCGACGCATGGATGAGCAGGTCTACCGTGGCCGTGACAGCTCCCTCGAGACTGTTCTCAATGGGGACCACGCCCTCGTCCACCTCGCCCGAGCGAACCGCCTCCACAACCCCGCCCACCGACGAAAAAGGCAGGAGCCGGGCCGTACTATCGTGGTTGAGAGCTGCCTGCTCCGTATACGAGCCGGAGGGTCCGAGGAAGCCAAGCCGTCCACTCATAGCCTGTCCTGCTCCTGGTTGCCGACACGGATCAGTTCATCCTCCACCCTGTCCAAGACTAGGCCAGTCGCGTCTATCACGACGTCGACCCCCGCCAACTCGAACAGCCGGCGATGGTTCGGCAGATTGACCAACGCCATCGTCCGGGATGATCCGAACCTGTGCTTGGCTAGCTGACAGGCGGTCAGATTCTGATCATCGCAGCCGGTGACCGCAATGAATATCCCGGCTCGATTGGCGCCGGCTCTGGTTAGTACCTCAACCTCCGTTCCATCGCCAGTAATTGTCACACTCCCAAGCTCATCCTCGATAGCCTCACATCTGGAGACGTCCCTGTCGATGACCACCACCTCGTGTCCGGCAGCGACAAGCCAACGAGCGACGGCTGAGCCGACCCTCCCACCTCCGATGACTACAGCATACACGCTACGCGGCCCCGGACTCCTTCAAGATCATCTGACTGATCAATCCCGTCACGTTGATAGTCACGAGCCCCAAGCTACTGTACATCTCCCCAAGTACAGGGTCATCCATGCGGCAGATGACCTTTGGCACCATCAGAATGTGCTGCGCGATCTGCGCCGACATCGCGTTCCGCGAGTCACTGCCGCACGCGGCGATGAACATGTCTGCATCCTGCGCAGAGACCATCCGAAGATCGGATTCAAGCGTGCCGTCGCCAATAACAGGGACGATGTGACCGCCTTCCACCGCGCCCGACGGAAGTTTGTCGAAAGCGTTAGCGTCGGGATCTAGCACCCGAACTATATATCCACGCTCGTAGAGCGCCTTCGTGATCGCCGAGCCCACTCGACCGCAGCCCATGACGACGGCTGTCCCTCGAGGCGATCCGGGCCGCACATACGGCCTACTCATCCGACACCCGACCGTATCCTTCTGCCCTTTGCCGACTGGGGGTCATAGTCGCGCCAAAGCACAACTTGGCACGGTGCGTTCTTGAACACGTAGGGCACCGAGTCCCCAAGAGTGAAGACGCCATAGCGTCTCTGGTACGGCACTCCTAGGACGATCGCATCTACCGACCTGTCGAACGCCTCATTGACAACGGCTGACCCTACATCCCGCGCCTGAACGAGCTCACCTTCGGTCCTAAACCTCTCGGCCCTAGCGACCTTCTCCATACTCCTGAGCACGGTCTCCGCCCTCGCAGTCGCAGACACGATCTCGGCGTCGACCGGCATCCTCCGATCCACTTCAATCACGTATAGGATATGGAGGGTGCCCCGTTTGGGACGCATAAGATGACACGCCAAGCGCACAACTTCCGTGTCACAACTCCCACCGCTTACGGCCGCCAACACCGACGAAATGGCCATGGCTGAGAGTTCCTAAGTAGGTGGGGAGGAAAGCGCTACCCGGTCTTCAGGTGCCGTTCTGTCCATCCGAAGCCAAGTCCAGCCGGTCTAACAGATCGTCCCTGCCGGCCAGTATGACCCAGTCGCCCGCTTCCAGCCTGTCGTCCGTGTCGGGGTTCAGAGTTATGTCCGTACCCCGCCTGTTGATCGCTACCACCGCAAGGCCATACTTGTCTCTGGGTGAGGAGAAGCCAAGCTCTTTGAGGCTCATGTTCGCAAAGTGAGACGGCACTCTCATCTTGCTGATCCCGTAATTGGGAGTCACCTCCAGATACTCCTGTACGTTGGGGTTGAACAGGTTGTGGCCCACGCGGACTCCCATCTCGGACTCGGCTTGGACGACCTTGTCCACCCCGATCCTCTCAAGGGTATTGCCGTGGAGTTCGTTGTAGGCCCGCGCCACGACGTACGGCACACCCATCGTCTTGAGCAGGACGGAGGCCATGATGCTCGGCACGATATTGGAGCCGATCGCTACGACCGCGGAGTCGTAGTCCTGTATCCCAAGATCTCTCAGCACCGTCTCATTGGTGGCGTCCGCGGTGAGAGCATGAGTCGCCTGCCCCATGATCCCCTGGACGCGTGCCTCGTCGTTGTCTATCGCCAGCACGTCGTGGCCGAGGTTGTACAACGATCTGACGACACTGGTGCCAAAGCGTCCCAAGCCTACCACCACTACCTGTCTCTTCATCTTCCAGTCACCCCATACCCACGGCTTTCGAGTGAATCCCAACCGGGCTAGCCAATTGTAACCCGTTCCGACGCGTACCGATAGAGGTCTACTTCAGCACGCTGGGCCATCGCCAGGCCAATTGCAAGAGGCCCAAGGCGGCCTATGAACATGGTGCCCAAGATGATCGCTTGACCCAATTGCGACACCTCTGCGGTCAAGCCCGTGCTGAGACCCACAGTGCCAAAAGCCGATACGGCCTCGAACAGCAGATCGATGAAGTCGAAGCCCGTCTGAGAGAAGGTCAGAGACATCGCCACGATGAAGACGAACGCCGTACAGACCGCCCCTATTACCATCGCGCGCTGGACCACCAGATGCGGAATCTCCCGGCCGAACGCCACCGCGTTGGTACGGCCCCGCAGGGTCGACAGCACAGCCGCCATAACGACAGCCATCGTATTAACCTTGATTCCGCCTGCGACCGAACCGGATGCCCCACCGATGAACATCATCGCGGTAAGAAAGAAGTTGGTATGCTGCTCCGTCTCGTTATAGTTGACCGTCGTGAATCCTGCCGTCCTCCCGCTAATCGACTCGAACACCGACGTCGACAGCTTCTGCCCCACCGACAATGGGCCCAAAGTGGCCGGATTCATATACTCTGAAACCAAGAAGACGACCGTGCCAACGACGACCAATGTTGCCGTGAGGATGAGCACCAGCTTCGTCGTCAGGGCGAACAAGGAGAACCGTCTTACACGCACGACGTCGACCATCACCCAGAAGCTGATTGCACCGAGGACGATGAGCATCCCGATGGTACCCAGCACGACGCCGTCACTTCTGAAATGCGCCAGGCCATTCTCCTCGCTCAGGGCGATGAAGCCGGCGTTGTTGAACCCGGACACGGCATGGAAGACTGCCTGCCATACGGCCTCGGCCGGCGGGTATAGGAAAGAGAACCTGACGACGAGAGCGACGAAGCCCGCCATCTGGATCACGACCGACACCAATACTATTCCCACCGTGAGCCGGACAAGCCCACCCATGTGGTCCACGCCCAGGCTCTCTCTCACGAGCAGCCGCTGGGACAGAGTCACCCGCTGGCCGATCAGTATCAGCAGGAAGGTAGCGATAGTCATGAATCCCAAGCCGCCCACGAACATCATGCCAAGAATCATCACCTGCCCGGCCCGAGTCCAATAGGTGGAGGTCTCCTGAATCACCAGTCCTGTGACCGTTACCGCAGACGTAGCCGTGAACAGAGCGTCCATGAACGGCGTAAATCCGCTGCCTTCGTGAGAGATAGGCAGCAACAGGAGAGCCGTACCCACAGCGATGAGAGCGGTAAACGCATATATCAGGATCAGAGGCGAGGCGAGCGCTCGAGACGGGACCTTGCGGGCCGTTACCGTCAGGCTGACAGGGGTTATCTCATCCTGGCGAGGATGACGAACGACCCTGTCTCCGGGTTTGGGCTTCCAGGTTTCCTGCAAGGTTGTGGCCTGGGCGGTGGGTTCCGGCACGACCTGGCGGGACGCTGTGATCCGCTCTCTGTTTACTGGACGGACGGGGCCATCAGTGGTACCGGGAGGCAGGACGATTCTAGGTGTGCGTCAAACGAAAAGTCAATCAGTGATGGCCTCATGTCCGCCGCTGCGCGGGGACGTGACCGGAGCAAATGGTTTGATTGGTCGAAATCTGGCCGCGTTGTTAGGTGTAATCGACGGGCTGTCCGTATTTTAATAGTCAAACGGCACGCCTGTGACCGAAACGCGGAGGCTTCACGGAACGGGAGATGGACAGCAGCCAGTCCCACCCTAAGGCGTTTAGACGCCCCCGACGCGCCTTTCGCTATCTCTGGCTCAGGGTATTCCGACGCAGAAGCTTTAACTACATCTTCCAATGTGGTCTTGCAACGGTCACCCTCTTTGTGATCCTACTGCTCCAAGACGCCGTGCTGCAGGCGGCGATCATAGTCGCGGTGGCCTCCTCCGCCTTCACCATATTCGTTTTCCCCAATAGCCTAGCCTCCACACCACGCAAAGTAGTAGGCGGCCACGCGGTGGCCGTCATCGTCGGCTCGACGGCGGCCGCCATACTCCACATCCCGTCGGTCGCTTCCGCTGTACAGGATTCGCGGTATATCCTAGACCTGATCGCAGCTCTCGCGGTTGGGATCGGAATCCTTACAATGGTATTTACAGACACTGAGCATCCGCCCGCGGCTGGAACCGCCCTAGGGCTGGTGATCCACGAGTGGAGCTGGGCAGTCGTGGGGTTTGTCGTGATCAGTGCGCTGGTACTCTCAATAATACGTATCGCATTGAGGCCCAGACTGGTAGACCTGCTCTAGCTGAGCATTCCGTGGCGGTGAAGCCTTGGCGCGAACAGGAGGTGCTGCACTCTACTCCGGCGCTCTGTTTCTGGCTCTCGTGCTTGCTGCGATTCTCCTCAAGCTCGGCATCCTCGAAGCGCAGATTCTAAGCACCGAGGTCACGATCGGTCTCGTTCCCACGCAGCAGGTCGATCTGGATTCTGACGGGAAGACGCAGGACATCAGTGTCGGGAACAGCGCTCTGTTCAATGCCACCATAACGATAGGTGCTGAGGTGGAACAGATAGACGACGTATTAATCGAGTTCCGCCCCAAGAGCGGCGAAGGGTCCACGAGCGGCCCGCACGTCAAGTTCCGCGCATATCCCGAAAATGGAGCTGTCAAGTTGTTTGACGGTACTACTCCCGCTTCGGCAGGGCCCGGAAACGACGGGATGGTCGACGGAACCCGATTCGAGCACCCGGACGCTTTCGCGAAGATCACAGTAGCCTTCCAGGGCATCGACACGTCTGCAACTACATCGACGGCCGGTTTCAAGGGCTTGGCAGAGGCGTCCTCCATAACCTATCGGATCGAGTGGCGGCCCGTAGGGTGCTTGGATCCCAGCCAAGACCCGTGCGATATCGGAAACACTGTGGCCGCCGACGGCGGCACCTACGAGGTTCGATTCACCGTCTCTCAACCAGAACTCCCCGATATCATCAGAACGTCCGAGGTCACTTTCTATATGGTAGAAGAGATCGCTCCAACATCTACGGCCATTCCGACACCAACGAATATCGCTCCTTCATATTTCCCGCCCACCACGGCAACTCCGACACCAACGTCGATCTCGTCTCCTACACCGGCTCCAACGTTCACATCGACGCCAACCCCGACGATGACTCCAAGTCCCATCCCGACTCAAACTGCCACTGCAACGCCACGGGCGTACGTTACGAAGACTCCGCAAGGACCGTCGGACCTGGAGGGAATCATTGCACAGTTGGACAGCCTTCAGGCCGCCAACATACTAGAGAACGTGTCGCCGAAAACCGCCGCACCAATTCTAAGTCGGATGCCGGCGGAACGACTCGCCGAAGTAGCAAGACAGATGGATGAGGACAGGCTCATTGAGCGTCTCGATCACATCTTTGCAGTCGCAGACCTCACCGTTAGCCCATCCGAGGCGCATCCCGGCGACGAGGTGACCGTAACAGTCAGCGTAACCAACACATCGTCCAACGCCTCTGTGTACCCAGCCATCCTGCGTATCGACAACACCATCGAACAGACCCAGACCGTCGAAGTCGGCGCCGGTCAGACGCGACGCGTCGTCTTCACCCTGACCAAGACAGAGGGGCACTATGAGATCAGTCTGCACGGCCTCTCGCATCGGCTCACAGTAGTGCCACCCACAGCGACACCGGTAACCGCTGCCACTCCTCCCATAGCCAAATCTACCGCCACGCCTAAACGTACTCCGGCGCCCACGAGTACGATAACGCCGTCGCCCACAGCGACGCCGGTGCCGACCCGGGAAGGGAGACGCCCTCCCACACACAGCGTTGTGTCCCCCACCCCGACGGTAACCCCAACGTCGTCCGCCGCGGTATCGGCCACGGCGACACCCTCCACGTCAACTCCAATACCTACGGCGAACGCCACAGCTCTGCCGACCCGGTTACCAACCGGATCCCCGACCCCGACTCCGGCAGCCACGCCGGTCCCTCCACCCGGTGACGAGGGCGAAATCGGGCCGCCCATCATTATCATTCTGGTCCTCATCGGTTTCGCAGCCGTAGGCCTCGCCGTCTCCCTGTATCTCGGGCAGCGGGGATGACAGCCGTCCACGATGAGACAGCCCTATTTGGCGTATCACGAACAGGGAGCAGCCACTCGACCGAGCATCAGAAATGGACGAACAGACCCGCAGTTTGATTGAACGCATACACGACTCCCCGACGCAGGCGGTAATCGTGATCGCGGGAGCCGGAAGCCTCGCCGTTCACCAGCTGCTCTCCGTTCCTGGCGCGTCACGTACGGTCCTTGAAGTTCTGATCCCCTACTCGTCCACGTCTCTGGCAGATCTCTTGGGAGGCGGCCCAACCATGGCTGTAAGCGCTCGTGCAGGCACCGAGATGGCGCGTCGAGCGTACGAGAGATCTGCGCGGCTCCGAGTAGGGAGCGTCCCCGTCGTCGGCCTGTCGTGCACAGCGGCTATTATCACCGACCGTCCCAGGCGGGGCGCCCACCGCTGCCAAGTTGAGGCGTGGACGTCCCACGGTTCTCAGCGATACAGTCTGGAGCTGGAGAAAGGCCTGCGTGACAGGCGTGGCGAAGAGAGCGTGGTCAGCGCGCTGGTGCTTCACGCACTCGTTGAGGCCAGCGGAACGGACACGACTATAGTCCTGCCGCTAACCGGCGGCGAGCACGTCGTACGCACCGGTGTCAGGTACAGAGACCCGATCGGCGCTCTGGTCGCAAAGCAGATCGAAAGCGCAGTGGTCGAACCCAACGGAGAGGTCGTTGCCAGCCCCCGTATCGAAGACGCTGTTCTGTCCGGCTCCTTCAACCCCGTCCACGAAGGTCACATGAAGCTGGCCGAAGTCGCATCCAGACTGCTGGGCACTCCGGTGGTATTCGAGCTTTCCGCCTTGAACGTCGACAAGCCAACCCTGAGTGAGGACACCCTGCGAACCAGAGTGGCACAGTTCAACGGCAAGCGGTCCCTGGTGATTACGAGAGCGCCGGTCTTCCACAAGAAGGCGGTGCTGATGCCTGGTTGTACCTTCGTCATCGGATGGGACACGGCGGTACGGCTGGTCGATCCTCGATACTATGACGGCAGCGAGAGTGCTATGATTGCTGCTCTTCAGGAGATCCGGAGCCACTCTTGCCGCTTCCTGGTCGCCGGACGAGAGAGTGGCGGACTGTTCCGAACTATCGACAGCATATCCGTGCCCGCAGGGTTCACGGACATGTTCGAGGGAATCCCGGAGTCTGCCTTCAGACAAGACCTATCATCATCGGATCTACGGAGCAGGGAGAGCGGCAGGGCCTAGACCGCCCGTATCACGCCATGGCATTTCGTGACATAAGAGAGTTCATCGCCTTCCTCGAAGACAGGGGCGAGCTTCGCCGCATCGACTCCCTGGTTAGCCGGGACCTGGAGATCACCGAGATCACCGACCGGACCATCAAGTCGGGAGGACCTGCCCTGCTGTTCGAAAACGTCGCAGGGTACGCCGCCCCGGTCCTTATCAACGCATTCGGCACCCACCAGCGGACGGCTTGGGCGCTTGGCGTGGAGAATCTAGACGAGCTGACCGAGAGGGTGCGCAGCCTGCTCGGCCTCCTGCAGACTCCGCCCTCCGGCCTTGTCGATAAGCTCAGGACACTCGGAGACCTGGCAGGGCTGGCGCGGACACAGCCCCGCACGATCCGGCGCGCACCGTGCCAAGAGGTCGTCCTGACGGGCGACGAGGCGAGCCTCGACGTACTACCCGCGCTGAAGTGCTGGCCGATGGACGCCGGCCGCTACATCACACTGCCTCTCGTCATCACTCGCGACCCCGACTCAGGCGCGCGCAACGTCGGCACCTACCGAATGCAGATCTTCGACAGCAGAACTGCGGGAATGCATTGGCAGACCCACAAGATCGGCGCCCATCACTACCGGGTCGGAGAGGCCGGTGGCATCGAGCGGATGGACGTCGCCGTCGCAATCGGCGGCGACCCCACGACGATATGGACTGGCGCACTGCCGCTGCCGCCCGGTATGGACGAGATCAGCGTCTCGGGAGTGATCCGCAACGAGGCCGTGGAGCTGGTGGACTGCAAGACGGTCGATCTCCAGGTGCCCGCCCAGGCGGAATACGTCCTCGAAGGCTACGTCGTCCCAGGCGAGCTCCGGTCCGAGGGGCCGTTCGGCGACCATACCGGCTACTACTCCCCGGCAGACGACTACCCCGTCTTCAACCTGACCGCCGTCACGCACAGACGAGACCCCATATATCCGACGACGATGGTCGGCAGGCCGCCGACCGAAGACTTCTTCATGGGAACCGCAGCCACGAGGTTGATGCTGCCTGCCCTACAGATGACGCTCCCGGAGGTCGTTGACATCAACATGCCGGCCGAAGGCGTGTTCCACAACCTCGTGATCGTCTCCATTCGCAAGGAGTACGCCGGACACGCCCGCAAGGTCATGTACGCTCTGTGGGGCCTCGGCCTCATGATGCTGGCCAAGACCATCATCGTCGTCGACCACAACGTCAACGTCCAAGACCTCTCGGAGGTGGCGTGGAGAGTCACCGCCAATATCGACCCTGCCCGCGACACCGTGTTTGTCGAAGGCCCGGTGGATGACTTGGACCACGCCTCCGACGTACCGAAGTTCGGCAGCAAGATCGGGGTCGACGCGACCGCGAAGGGCCCGATGGACGGCAGGCGCCGTGAGTGGCCCGGGGATGTCGTCATGAGCGACGAGATCAGGGCCCTCGTCGACCGTAGGTGGGACGAGTACGGTATATGAGCGCCCTTCAGGCTCCCCTCTCGACGCTCGGCAAGGCGCCTCGCCTTATGAGCGCCATTCGCTTTCAGGAGAGCCTCTTCGCGCTCCCATTCGCATACACGGGGACGCTCCTCGCGGCGCAGGGATTTCCAGGTTGGCGTGAACTCACCTGGATCACCGTCGCCATGATCGGCGCCCGGACCTTCGGAATGTCCGCAAACCGGATCGTCGACCGGCACATCGACGCAAGGAATCCGCGCAACGCCGGTCGTCATCTTCCGGCAGGACTCCTCAGCGCAGCCGACATGATCGCCCTGGCCGTCCTATCGCTGGGCGTCTTCATGTTCGCCGCGTCCCAGCTCAACACGCTGGCGCTTGTCCTCGCCCCCGCCGCCGCGGCATACCTGCTCCTCTACCCGTTTACGAAGCGGTTCACGTGGACCGCCAACCTCCTGCTTGGCGTTGCGCTCGCAATAGCTCCTGCAGGAGCATGGATAGGCGTCGCCGGCGCCCTCCCCGGGGAGGCTCTGCTGCTGTCGCTGGCGGTCGCGCTGTGGGCAGGAAGCTTCGACATCATCTATCATGTCCAAGACATGGAGTTCTATACGGACAGCGGCCTGCACTCCGTCGCGTCCCGCTTCGGGGCGAAGACGGCTGTCAGATGGGCCGGGGCCCTCGACATTCTGGCTGTCGGCTGTCTGGTAGCTCTTGGAATCTGGATGCAGTTGGGGTTGGCCTACACCGCCGGGCTGGGGGGTGCTGTGGCCGCCCTGACCGTCAAGTACGTGGTCATCTCGTCCAGCGACATCCCCCGCATGGGTGCAGCCTTCTTCAGGATCAACGCCATCGTATCCTCGTGCGTATTCGCAGGCGTGCTCGCCGCGCTGCTGGTCGAGAGCTAGTCGTGCCTGACGCAAGACCCGACACTCCGGTAGTCATAGGTATCACCGGCGCCAGCGGGGCCGCCGTCGCCCGTGCGACGATAGACGAGCTGCTGGCTATGGACGTCCCCGTAATTGCGACCGCCTCTCCCGCCGGCCGAATGGTTTGGCAGGAGGAGTTGGACGAGTCGTTCGGCACAGCTCTGGAGCGATGGGCCGAGCTCGGACAGTTCTCCTACTACGCGGCCGGAGACCTCCGCGCGCCGATCGCCAGCGGGACGTACAGCACACTCGGCATGGCCGTGGTTCCCTGCAGTATGACCACTCTGGCCGCCCTCGCCCACGGGCTGGCCGATAACCTCGTGCGCCGGGCTGCTGACGTCTGCATGAAGGAGAGGCGGCCCCTCGTCCTCGTGCCTAGGGAGACGCCGTTGCATGCGATCCACCTGGAGAACATGGCATCGCTTGCCCGTCTGGGAGTGACAGTGCTCCCGCCGCATCCGGCCTTCTACCTCCGCCAGGACACTATCGACGACGTGATCGACTTCGTCGTACAACGCACCCTGTTGGCCCTGGGAGTCGTCGATGAGTTGCCCGAACGTCACATCTACGATGGCCCTGACGACGGCCGCCGGGGAGTCGACCAGTCGTGATTCCAGCCTTTGAAGCAATCACGGCGATCGAGCGGCTCAGGGCCGACTCGATCGCCGTCTCGACGATGACACCCAACAGCTACTGGAAGTCCGTCTCGGAAGACCGCACGCTCGACCTGCCGATCTACGGAGGAATGGGAAAGGCATCCTCCGTGGCCCTCGGCATCGCGTTGGCGGTCCCGGACAGGAAGATACTGGTGCTGGACGGAGACGGCGGCCTCCTCATGAATCTGGGCAGCCTCGTGACCATAGCCGAGCAGCAGCCGCGCAACCTCGTCCACGTCGTCTTCGAAGACGGAGTCTACTTCACCACCGGGGCGCAGCCCGTGCCGGGCGCGGGATCCATGGACCTGGCCGGGATCGCCCGGGCCGCGGGAATCGAAGAGAGCTACCAGTTCAGCGATCTGGAGGACTTCGTCACGGCGCTCCCTGACCTCATGGAGAAGACCGGCCCCGTGTTCATCTGTCTGAAGGTCAGCCACGGCGACGACGTTCCGCCTATCGAGCTGGAGAGCACGGGCGACGCGATGTGCCGCGTCGCCACCGCGATCAGAAACCTTTGAACAACCCGGCATACCGGCGAAAGCCGGTATCCAGAATCAGAAGTCTCGGATTGGTGGGACCCACTCGTCCGTGAAAATGTTCTCGTTGTCGAGGCGTCCCGCTCACGCATCACCCGGGCCAGGAGATTATCTTGCAGGACTTCCACACTCACACCTTCCTGAGCGACGGCGTACTGGCCCCCGTCGAGCTCATACGCCGCGCCGTAGCCATCGGGTACCGTACCATCGCGGTCACCGACCACGTCGGACCGGGAAACGTGGAGGAGGTGCTCAAGGTGCTGGTCAGGGACTGCGACCTCACTTCCAAGCGGTGGGACATACTGGCGCTCCCCGGCGTAGAGATCACGCACGTGCCCAAGGAGGACATTGCCCGCCTTGCCAGGGAGGCGCGGAAACTGGGCGCGAAAGTGGTCAACGTCCACGGAGAGACCGTCAGCGAGCCTGTAGAACCCGGCACTAACCTTGCCGCCGTCCGTTCGCCCGACGTGGACGTCCTGGCCCACCCGGGGTTGATAACCGACGACGAGGCCCGCATCGCCGCGGCGAACGGCGTACTGCTGGAGGTATCGGCGCGGAGGTCTCACGCCTACGCCAACGGACACGTCGTAAGAGTCGCGCAGCGGGCCGGCGCGTCGCTCGTCCTGAACTCCGACGCCCACGCGCCCGGAGACCTGCTGACGAGGGACTTCGCCATCCGCGTGGCGCGGGGAGCGGGACTGGACGCCGAACAGGCCGACGCTCTTCTCGAGCATGGTCCCGCCGGAGTGCTCCGCAAGATCGGAGTCGCCCCCTAGCCGACCCTACTCGGGCAACACGATCGACTGCGGCTCTTCGCCCCTGATCACTCTCGCGGCGTTCGCCAAGGCGAACACCCTGCTCTTCTCGTAAGCCTCCACCGAGTTGCCGGCAAGATGAGGCGTGACCACGACCCGGTCCATATCGAGTAACGGGTTGTCCGTCGGCGTCGGCTCTTCCTCAAGCACGTCTAGGCCGGCGCCCGCTATCTCACCTCGCGAGATGGCATCGGCCAGCGCCGACTCGTCGATCACGGGACCTCGACCCGTGTTGATGAGCACGGCCGTGTCCTTCATCTTGGACAGCTCAGGCGCCCCGATCATGCCCGTCGTGCGCCCGGTGTGAGGAACATGGAGTGTCACCACGTCCGAGTCCCGCAGCAGCTCGTCGAGAGAAACCCGACGGATCTCCAGCTCACGCTCCAGCTCGTCGGAGTGGTCCACGACGTCGTAGTAGACCAGCTCGCACTCCCAGCCGCGAAGGCGCCGGGCCACAGCTTGCCCTATGTGACCCAAGCCAACGATGCCCACCGTCTTACCGGTAAGCTCATGAACCTGACCGCGCCATGCCTCCCGGATGTCCCCCGCCCACTCACGCGCCCGCACCGACTCGAACTGTAGTCGCAGCTTCCTGTAGACGCTGATCATCAGAGCTATGGCGTGCTCGGCCACGGCGACCGCATTGCCTCCGCCGTTGTTGGCAGTCCGTATGCCCATCTCGCCCAAGCCTTTCACGTCCAGAGTGTCCGTGCCCGCGCTCAACGTCTGTATTAGCCGCAGGTTGGGACACCACCTGACGACCTCGCCGGGCACGCGGCCGGTCAGGGGAATGATGGCGACAGCGTCTTCGAGCTGCCCCGCCTGTTGCTCCACAGGCCGGGTCAAGTCCACCCACTCGACATCGACTCCCTCAGGGGCCATACGTCTGATGACACCGGCCTCATCCGAGTCCGGGCCCAACACGACGCGGTTTCCAGCCATCTGAACCTCCCAAGCGGTGTTCCAACATCTCCCGAGACGAGCGGCTCGATTATATTGGCCGAGGGCATCGCCCTACAAGGCACAGGGCGCCCTCTACGGTCTCGCATCATTGAGACCCCACAGCACGGGTATAATGAACGCGGCCTGTCGAGACAGGACAACCGAGTGTGGAGATACAATCGTGGACGCCAACTCTCTGACAGGAATCAAGGTCCTCGACCTTTCGCATCACATCGCCGGATCCTACTGCACCAAGCTCCTGGCCGACCTTGGAGCGGACGTGGTGAAGGTGGAGCGTCCAGACACTGGCGATCCCGCACGACGTATGGCGCCCTTCTACCACGACATCGAGGACGCTGAGCACAGCCTGCTCTTCCTCTACCTCAACACCAGCAAGCGCAGCATCACGCTCGACCTCAAATCGGAGCGCGGGCGTGAGATCGTTAGGAGACTGGCCAAGGAATCGGATCTCGTCGTCGAGAACTTCAGCCCACGGGTGATGCCCTCTCTAGGGTTGGACTACGAAGAGCTCCGAGATATGAACCGACGGCTGGTCATGGTCTCGATCTCCAACTTCGGTCAGACCGGGCCCTATCGCGACTACAAGGCTACAGAGATTGTCGAGTATGCGCTCGGCGGACTGATGTATCTGATGGGCTCCAACAGCAAGGCGCCCCTGAAGCATGCGCTGCATCAGGCGCAGTTCAAGGCGGGCGTCAACGCCGCAGGCGCGGCTCTGATCGCGCTGTACGGCGCCCGCATGAGCGGCAGAGGTCGCCACGTCGACGTCTCGATCCAGGAGTGCGTCGCCTCGTCGCTTCGAGACACCACCTCCGTGTACACCTACATGGGCGCCATCAGGTGGAGACAGCCGGACCATCCCGGAGACATCCCCAGGAGCCCCCTGCGGACCAGGGATGGATATGCCGTGCCCATCATCTACGGCTCACTCCCATGGGAGACGATCGCCGACTTCCTGGATAGCGACGATCTCAAGGACGCCAGGTTCTCCACGCCCGAAGCCCGCGCCGAGAACGCCGAAGAGTTGGACGAGATCGTGCGCGCAGCCTTCCGCTCTCGCGGCAAGTGGGACATGTTCCACGCTGCGCATCGCCAACGCGGATTCATCTACGGCGTCGTGCAGAGCCCGGAAGAGGTGGTCCGAAACCCACAGTTCCAGACACGGCGCTACTTCGTCGAGATCGACCACCCGCTCGTTGGCAAGGCGGTCTACCCGGGCGCGCCCTTTCTGATGAGCCGGACTCCCTGGATGGCGCGCTCGCCTGCACCGACCCTCGGCCAGCACAATCGCGAGATCATCTGCGACCGTCTCGGCTACCCGGATGCGGAGACCGCCCCTCTGCGCTCGTCAGGAGCCCCATAGCCCATGGATCAGCCGCTGAACGGAATCAGAGTGGTCGAGATGGGACAGCTGATCGCTATCCCCTACGCCACCAAGCTGCTCGCGGACATGGGAGCGGAGGTGATGCACGTCGAGCCGTGCTCCCGACTGGAGAACTACCGCACCCTATCCTTCTATGACAACGATCCAACAGGCAACGCATGGGACCGTGCCGCCAACTTCTACGAGCAGAACCGCAACAAGCTAGGGGTCACCCTCGACCTCACGGCTCCGGAGGGCCGGTCGATCCTCCACGAGATGATCGCAGTCAGCGACGTATTCGCCGAGAACTTCACCCCCAGGGTCATGCGCAACTTCGGCTTGGAGTACGAAGACGTCCGGCGGATCAAGCCGGACATCATAATGGTCTCGTCGACGGGCTACGGCTATACGGGCCCCTGGTCGGAGTTAGGCGCGATAGGGTTCGCAACCGAGGCCGCCTCAGGCCTCGCCCACATGACCGGCTATGAAGACGGGCCGCCCGTCCTCCCCGAGGTGCCCTACTCCGACTTCACCGCGGCCGAGCACACCATGTTCGCAGTCATGGCCGCTCTCATCCACCGCACATCGACTGGGGAGGGCCAGTTCATCGATGTCTCGCAGACCGAGACGCTCAGTTCCACGATCCCGGAGGCGCTCATGGACCACACGGCCAACGGGCGCACCGCGCCGCGCATTGGCAACAGCGACCCTGAGATGTCCCCTCACGGCTGCTACCCATGCAGGGGTGACGACAGATGGATCGCCATCGCAGTCCGTACCGACGATCAGTGGTGCGCGCTCCGTGACGCGCTGGGCGATCCGGTCTGGGCCCGCGACGCCCGCCTTGCCGACGCAGCAGGCAGGTCCGCGGAACGCGTGAATCTCGGTCTCAGGCTCGTAGAGCACACTCGGCAGTGGGACCAGCACGCGCTCATGCACGCTCTTCAAGAACGTGGCGTTCCCGCCGGCGCGGTGCTCGACGGCAAGCAGCTCCTCTTCGATCCGCATCTGAATGCACGGCAGTTCTACCAGACGATGGCCCACAACCCCGACACGAACATCCCGCCTCTTCCATACCCTGGACGTCCATGGCGGATGGAGGGATCGGCGCCGGCCGCCAAGGCCGCGCCGACCATGGGAGAAGACAACCACCGCGTTCTCTGCGACCTCCTCGGCCTGACTCAGACGACCCTCGACGAGCTTGAGAGGGAGGCTGTCGTCGGGTACGGTCCGATCAACCCAAAGATCGAGCCCGTGATGCCGCTGGACGTTCAGAAGCGCCGGGGCCGCATCTTCGACTACGAGACCGACTTCCGCGAGCAGGTGCGCATCCGTACCGACCATCCAACCTGAAGATAACTGTGCCGACACCGAGAGCCATAGCTATAGACGGGCCGGTCGCGTCCGGGAAGACCGTTGTTGGCAGAGCGGTCGCACTGCGCCTCGGCTACCGCTTCCTGGACACCGGTGCCATGTACAGGGCGGTCACATGGACCGCCTTACGCCGCGGGGTGGACTTCGCCGACTGCGAGGCGCTGGCCTCTCTCGCGAGCTCCATAGCCATGCGGCTGGAAGCCGGTGACCGCCTCACTGTGGACGGAGAAGACGTGACCGGGCACCTGCGGGACGACGACGTCCAACGCGCCGTATCCCCCGTATCGGCCGTCCCGGGCGTGAGGACCGCACTGGTAAGCCAGCAGCGCGCGGTGGCGGACTGCGGGCCGATCGTGATGGTGGGACGCGACATAGGCACGGCTGTACTCCCGGACGCTCGAATAAAGGTCTTCCTGCAGGCGTCGGCAGAGGTCCGCGCCAGACGCCGCTACGATCAGATCCGCGAAGGACGAGGCTCGATAACCTACGACCGTGTAGTCTGCGATCTGGCGCATCGTGATAAGATAGACAGCGAACGGGCCGTCTCGCCGCTGCGCTCGGCGCCCGACGCCATCGTCATAGACACCGACCACATGACGGTCGCGCAGGTGATCGAGCGGGTCCAGTACATCGCAGAATCGGCATGAGCGAATCCCATCTCCTATACGATATATGCAACGTGGCCCAGAGGGCGACCCTCAGGCTCTTTGCAGACTATAAGGTCACGGGAACGGAGAACGTTCCGCCGATGGGACGGCTTATCGTCGTAGCCAACCACCAGAGCAACCTGGATCCTCCACTGCTCGCGGCAAGTCTACCCCGGCGGATATGGTTTCTCGCAAAGGACGGCATCTTCGTCAACCCGATTGTGGACCCCTTCCTGCGAGCATATGGCGCCTTCCCCCTGGACCGAGGAGGCCGCGACGTACGAGCCTATCGCTGGGCTCTGGACAGACTCGAACGCGACCAGGCCCTCGTCATATTCCCGGAAGGCACCAGGAATAACGGCTCTATGAACAGGGCGTTGCCGGGCGTCGCCAGTCTGGCCCTCAAAACAGGAGCGCCGCTGTTGCCCGTGGCGATAGTCGGAAGCGAGCGCATGGGGCACTGGATACGCGCCGTGAACCCCACGGGTACCATCCGAGTGAACATAGGCCAGGTCTTCTCGTTGCCTTCGATCGACGGCAAACCGGGCACCGAGGTCCTGCAGTCTCTGACGGACATGATTATGCAGCGGATAGCGGCGCTGCTGCCAGAGCGGTATCGCGGCGCCTACAGCATAGTCCCGTCCACCAAGGCGTCTCCGATGGACGCCCGCTGATGTGCGGCATCATCGGATACACGGGGACTCGGCGCGCCGCCCCCATCATACTGGAGGGGCTCGGCACACTCGAATACCGCGGATATGACAGCGTCGGCATCGCAGTCATAGGCCCCGACGGCGACTCGCAGGTGTATAAGTCATCAGGCAAGCTGTCGGCTCTCCGATCATCGCTCGCCAACGGCCTTCCGAAAGGATACACGGGGCTGGGCCATACCAGGTGGGCAACGCACGGACGACCCACCGATGACAACGCTCATCCTCATAACGACTGCTCCGGGAATGTTACCGTCGTCCACAACGGCATCGTCGAGAACTACGTCGAGCTCAAGCAGGAGCTCCTGACCAACGGGCACCGCTTCTCCTCCCAGACCGACTCCGAGTGCATCCCCCACATCGTCGAGTCGTACCTCTCGGAGGGCTGCTCTCTCGAAGAGGCCGTACGCGAGACGGCGCAGCGACTGCGCGGCGCTAACGCAGTCGTCGCCGTCTCCCGGAATGAGCCGGACACCATAGTCGCCGTCAGGTTGGGGAATGCCGGCGGCGTCGTCGTCGGTTACGGCGACCGGGAAATGCTCATCGCGAGCGACGTCCCCGCTCTACTCCAGCACACCCACCGCGTCGTCTACTTGGCCGACGGGGAGATGGCGACCTTGACTCCGCAGAGGGCCGTCTATTCGCGGCTGGACGGCGCCCCTGTATCCAAGAGGGCAGCCGCGGTGCCCTACGACGCCATGTCCGCTGCAAAGGGTGGATACAGGCACTTCATGCTCAAGGAGATTCACGAGCAACCCAGTGCGGTCATCGACGCAATGGGAGATCGAATATCGTTTGACGACCTCTCCGTCCAGCTCGACGAGATGCCCTTCACCGACGAAGAGATCGCCAGCTTCAACAGGGTCGTCATCCTTGGGACGGGAACAAGCCTCCACGCGGCGATGGCAGGCCGTATCTGGATCGAGGCGCTCGCGCGGATTCCCGCCGAGGCCGACAACTCTTCGGAGTTCCGATACAGGGACCCAGTGATAGACGAGCGGACGTTGGTCGTCTCGATCTCCCAGTCGGGAGAGACCGCCGACACCCTCGCGGCGATGGAGCAGGCGTCTGCGAAGGGCGCCCGCCAGATTACCTTGTGCAACTACGAGGGCGCCCAGGCTACGCGGATGGCCGAGGCGACCATTCTGATCCGCGCCGGCCTGGAGATCAGCGTCGCGTCCACCAAGACCTTCGTCTGCTCACTCACGGCCCTCTACATCCTGGCCCTCTACCTCGGAAGGAGACGGGCTGCTCTCGACGCCAACCGCCTCGCCGCCGAGCTGCGAGAGCTGGCGCGGCTGCCCGGCATGCTCGGAGCCCTCCTCGCAGACTACGCCCCCTACGAGGCCCTGGCGCGGAAGTACGCGGCTCACACCAACTTCCTCTACCTGGGGCGCGGGCTCAACTTCCCCCTGGCAATGGAGGGGGCGCTCAAGCTGAAGGAGATCAGCTACATTCATGCGGAGGGATACCAGGCAGCCGAGATGAAGCACGGGCCGATCGCCCTTATAGACGAGACGATGCCTGTCGTAGCTCTGTCGCCCAGGGACGGCCTCTACGAGAAGATGTTGAACAGCATCCACGAGACGAAGGCGCGGGGAGGCAAGGTGATCGCCATCGCCACCGAAGGCGACGACGAGACCGCAGACACTGTCGACGACGCCCTCTACATCCCGGCCACATCCCCTTCGCTTGTCCCCATCCTGATGGCGGTTCCCATGCAGTTGCTCGCCTACTTCATCGCGGTGAGGAGGGGTTGTGACGTGGACCAGCCCAGAAACCTGGCCAAGACCGTGACGGTCGAGTAGCAGATGCTCAGCCACGTCGACAGGTTCGGCATATATCTCAGCCCCCGCGACCATAAGGTCGTCCGGATAACGTCTCCATACTGGTTCCCGGAGGAGCCCGACTGGATCTATGTCACCGGCGAGGTCAACGCACCGCTGCTCAGGATCCGTGAAATCGTCCGGGAGAGGTCGCTGGCTCCGGAGCCCGACACCATAACCTGGGGCCGGATCCCCCTGAAGGACTGACAGCAGCACCTTTCGACTATCTATGGGAGCCTGTCCAATTCCTGAGTACCCTCGAATCCGGCGAATCCTGATTCAGACAACTGCGCCAACATTCGAAAGACCCTGGACTGACAGGAGAAAGACCGTGGCCAAACGAGTGATGACAGTAGAGACTCTCAGATCGATGGCCTCCGCCTCCGGGCTGGAGCTCACCGACGAGCAGCTGGACGATCTGCTGCCGCACGTCCAGCGGTCCGTCGACGAGCTCGAACGCCTGGACATCCTGGACCTCCAGGACGTCGAGCCTGCGGTCCACTTCAGGGCCGACCGCGAGGACTGACTTGCAGAACGACGATACGGTCTTCCTCACGATCGCAGAGGCCGCCCGGCTCATCGCGGCCAGGGACCTCTCCCCTGTGGAGCTCATCGACGCCCATCTGAGGCGAATCGAGGAGACCGACGGGCGGCTCAATTCCTTCATCACCCTCCTCGGCGATGAGGCTATGGCTGCGGCCGCACGCGCCGAGCAGCCGCTGGCCGCCGGCAAGAAGCCAGGCCCCCTGCACGGAATCCCCGTAGGACTGAAGGACCTGTACGATGTCGCGGGAGTGCCCACCACCGTCGGGTCGAAGATCCTCAGAGATTTCGTGCCGCAGCGGAACGCCGCCGTGACGGAACGATTCGAGGAGGCCGGCGCGATCATCATCGGCAAGCTCCAGCTCCACGAGTTCGCTCTGGGAGCCACGAGCGTCAACCCGCACGACGGCCCCGCGCATAACCCGTGGGACACCGACCGTGTCACAGGCGGCTCCAGCGGCGGCTCCGGCTCGGCCGTAGCGGCCGGCCAGTGTATGGCCGCCCTCGGCAGCGACACCGGCGGCTCCATACGCATTCCGTCCACTTTGTGCGGCATAGTGGGTCTCAAGCCCACCTTCGGCCGCGTCAGCCGGCGCGGCGTATACCCCCTATCCCACACGCTCGATACGGTAGGCCCGATGGCCCGGACGGTCCGGGACGCCGCCCTCGTCCTCAACGTCATCGCCGGACACGATCCCGAGGACCGCTCGTCGAGTCGGAGGCCCGTCGAAGACTACGCCGCCGGCCTGGAACAGGGCGTGGCCGGACTGCGCATCGGCATCCCCCAAGAGTACTTTTTCGACCTGCTGGACCCTGAGGTGGAGAAAACCGTGCTGCAAGCTGCCCGGACTCTCGAAGGCTTGGGGGCGTCGGTCGACCACGTCTCTATCCCCGCCTTCGAGCACGCTGTGCCGATCTCTGGCCCCATCCTCCTTGCCGAGGCGGCCTCCGTTCACATAGACCGCCTCAGACGAAGTCCCGACGACATAGGCGCCGACGTACTCGCGCGCCTTCTACAGGGCGCCCTGACGCCAGCCACCGACTACATCAAGGCGCAGCAGGCGCGGACCGTCTTCAACCGGCGTGTGGCCGATGCCATGAGGGATTTCGACCTTCTGCTCGCGCCCACCGCGCCGGTGACCGCCCCCAGGATCGACGAGGCGTCCATGGAGATAGACGGGGTCTCCACTCCTGTCTTGGCGCTGCTTCCCAGACTGACGAGAGGATTCAACATCTGCGGCGTGCCCGTCGTGTCGGTCCCCTGCGGATTCAGCGAGGCTGGGATGCCGATCGGGGTGCAGCTCGCAGGCCGCCCCTTCGAGGAGGCCACCGTCCTGAGGGCCGCCCACACGTACGAGCAGGCCGCCGGCTGGCACAGAAGGAGACCTCCCATCTAGCGCCATGTCTCACAGTTTCGCCGAGCCGGGCCCCCCTCTCCCTCAATGGGAGAGGGCTAGGGTGAGGGTGACTCCCTTGCTCGGGCCGCAACGTCCAGGGGAGCATAGATGACCACAGGAGAGACGGACCAGCACGGGCTTTCGCTGTACGACGCAGCCAGGGCGATGGGCGTGCCCTTCGAGGCCGAGACGGCGCCCCAGGACCGGTTCGCGTCCGCGAACGGGCTCCGGTTCCACTACCTGGAGTGGGGCGACCCGGCCAACCCCGCGATGCTGCTCCTTCACGGATTCGCTCAGACCTGCCACTCGTGGGACTTCATCGCCCTCGCCTTCTCCGACAGGTTCCGCGTCATCTCCATGGACCAGAGGGGACACGGCGACACCGACTGGGCCCCGGACGGAGACTACTCCCCAGAAGCCCATAAGAAGGACACGCACGCCTTCGTCGAGGCTCTCGGTCTGGACGAGGTCGTGCTCATAGGCCTTTCCATGGGAGGCCGCAACGCCCTCACCTACGCCGCGAACCACCCGGAGCGGGTCAAGGCGGTCGTCATCGTCGACGCCGCCCCGGAGAACCTCCGCGCGGGCTCCCAGAACATCAGGCGCTTCATCCAGCAGGACGACGAGCTCGACTCGGTGGAAGAGTTCGTCGAGAGAGTCCTGAAGTACAACCCGCGAAGGTCCCCGGACCAAGTGCGCGGCAGCATCATGCACAACCTGAAGCAGCTGCCGAGCGGCAAGTGGACCTGGAAATACGACCGGCTCCTGAGATCCTCCGACAGACGATGGCAGTCGGACCCCGGCCTGACCTCCCGGCTCTGGGAATACGTCGAGAGCCTGAATCCCCCCACCCTGGTCGTCAGGGGAGCCAGGAGCGACCTGATCGCCACCCGGACGGCGGAAGAGATGCACCGGCGAATCCCCAACTGCACCCTCGCCACCGTGGAGAACGCCGGCCATCTCGTTCCGGGCGACAATCCCGCCGGCTTCGCCAGGACCGTCTCCGACTTCATAGCCTCCCTCCCCTGACCAGCCTCCCATCCTGAGTATCCTCGAATCCGGCGAATCCTGATTCAGACAACTACCCCCTACCCTCGTTTGCGGGCGCGGATTCGCCGTGCTACACTTGTTCACTGAAAGAACAAGAGAGAGTAACACAGGAGAGAAACCGGGAGAGGTGATTGGACAAGGCCGATAGGCAAGCCGTTATTGGCGAATACAAGACCCACGAGAAGGACACAGGCTCAACAGAGGTCCAGGTCGCCCTAATAACGAATCGAATCATCGAGCTTACGGAGCACCTCAGGGCCCACAAGCTCGACCAGAGTACCCGCCGAGGACTCCTGAAACTGGTAGGGCAGCGTCGTCGACTCCTGCGCTACCTCAACCGGGAAGACGTAGGCAGGTACAGATCACTCATCTCCAGACTAGGACTCAGAAGATAGCACCCACCGTGGGTGCCATCTTCTTTTCTCCCCCGTTTACCCCAGGAGGTATATATTCACATGTTTTCTTCAGTTAGCCGCGAGATCGGCGGCAGGCTTCTCACGCTTGAGACCGGGAAGCTCGCTCAGCAGGCCGGCGGTGCCATCGTCATACGATACGGCGACAGCGTTCTGCTGGTCACGGCCACGATGAGCAACCCCAGGGAAGGCATCGACTTCTTCCCGCTCACCGTCGACCTCGAAGAGCGGATGTACGCGCGCGGGAAGATCCCGGGAAGCTTCTTCCGACGCGAGGGACGGCCCAGCACGCACGGCACCCTCATAGCCAGGATGACCGACAGGCCCATCCGTCCACTCTTCCCCAAGGGCTTCCGCAACGAGGTCCAGATAATCGGCACCGCCCTCTCCGCAGACCAGGAGACCCCGCTCGACATCATGTCCATCGTGGGTGCCTCGGCCGCACTCTCCGTCTCCGACATACCGTTCGAGGGACCGATCGCCGCGACCCAGGTCGGCTATGTCGACGGCGGCCTCGTCGTCAACCCCACCTACGAGCAGCTCGAACGCTCCGAGCTCGACCTGATCGCCGCCGGCAGCGACTCTGGAGTCGTGATGATGGAAGCCGGCGCAAAGGAGCTCCCTGAGTCGATCGTTCTCGACGCGATTGAGCTGGCGCAGGAGGTGAACCGGACCATCATCTCCCTCCAGCGAGACCTGGTCCTGAAGTCCGGGAAGCCGAAGGCCGACTTCGTATCCACGGCCTACCCCGAAGAGCTCGACTCCCGCGTCGCCTCCGCTCTCGGTGGTCGGCTGGCCGACGCCATGAGAGCGCCGGGCGACAAGGCCGACCGGGATGAGAGGATGGACGCGCTGAAGGCGGAGCTCGTCGAGTCGCTCTCAGGTGAGTTCGACGCCCGCCATATCGGAGACGCCTTCGAGGTCCAGATCGAAGAGGAGTTCAAGACCAGCGTCCTGGAGGGGGGCAGCCGTCCCGACGGACGAGGACGACACGACCTCCGCGCCATCTCGTGCGAGGTGGGCCTCATGCCCAGGACGCACGGCACAGGTCTCTTTACACGCGGCGAGACGCAGGTGCTGGGAATCGCCACCCTGGGCTCCGTCGGCGACGCCCAGAGGCTCGACACGCTCGACCCCGAAGAGTCGAAGCGCTTCATGCTCCACTACAACTTCCCCCCCTTCTCCGTCGGAGAGGTGAGGCGGGTCGGCTCGCCTAGCCGGCGCTCTATCGGTCACGGCGCCCTCGCCGAGCGGGCACTTGCCCCCGTGATACCGGACGAAGAGGACTTCCCCTACACTATCCGGCTGGTCTCCGAGGTGCTCAGCTCCAACGGCAGCACCTCGATGGGAAGCGTCTGCGCGGGTACGCTCGCCCTCATGGACGCCGGAGTCCCCATAAAGGCCCCCGTAGCCGGCATCTCCATCGGCCTGATCGCCGGTGAAGACGGCCGCTATACCACCCTGACCGACATACAGGGCATGGAAGACCACGTCGGCGACATGGACTTCAAGGTTGCGGGATCACGCGACGGAATCACCGGCATCCAGCTCGACATCAAGCTCAAGAGCATCGGCTTCGACGTCATCGCAGACGCGCTCGAGCAGGGGAAGAGGGCGCGCCTGGAGATCCTCGACCGCATTCATGAGACGATCGGCGAGTCGCGCTCCGAGTTGAGCCCCTACGCCCCGCGCATGACCCGCATCCAGATTCCGGTCGACAGGATCGGAATGGTCATCGGGCCGGGCGGCAAGACCATCCGCGGCATCATCGAAGAGACCGGGGCCACGGTGGACGTACAGGACGACGGCTCCGTCTTCGTGGGCGCTGTCACCGGCGAGGCCGCCGACCGGGCTGTCGGGATGATCCGCGACCTGACGCGCGACGTCGAGGTGGGCGAGATATACACCGGCAAGGTCGTGAAGATCGCCAACTTTGGCGCCTTCGTCCAGCTGCTGCCGGGCAAGGACGGGCTCGTACACATCAGCGAGCTCGCCGACCACCACGTCCCCAGCGTCGAAGACGTGGTCGAGCTCGGCGACGAGATAACCGTAGTGGTGACCGAGATCGACTCGATGGGGAGAGTCAACCTCTCCCGGCGCGCCCTGATCGAGGGCCCCGAAGACGGTGGGAGCGACGGGTACAGGCCTCCGCAGAGGCCGTCAAACGCCGGACAGCGCGGCCCCGCGCCCGCCGGATCGCGCCGCGGCCCCCGCGACAGAAGCGGAGGTGGTCCCAGGGGAGGCGGACCCCGGCGCGGCGGACCCGGCGGCGGTCCCAGGTCCAGGCCCGGAGGCCGCAGAGGCCCGCCCAGGTAGCCACAGGCACGTCGGACACGCAATTCCGGTTCGACACCTTCCCTGACTGGACGACGGCGAACGCATGTGCTATCATGGCTGCATGCCATTCGCTTACTCGTCTCTGGACTCCCGCCGCCTTCGTTCCACTACCGACAGCCGTCCCGCCTATGCCGCCCTGAGCGATAGCGAACGGGCCTGGGGACGGGGGCGCCGAGCCTCTTTGAGAGAGGACTCGCTGGAGCTGCTGTCGGATACCGTTCCTCACCTGTCTCATACCTGTCCCACATCTGTCGCATTCCTGTCTGGCAACCGTCCCGTTCCTGTCGCAAACCGATCACCACTGTCACGCTGACCAGCTACCAAAGAGACAGAATGAGACAGATTAAGACAGATTTCCAAAAAATCCTCTTCGAGTCGACTGCCTCCACCCTACCCCCTTCCCACTGACGGCGCGGCTCGCTATCCTTAGTACGCGGCCGCTCGCCCCGGTCGAGTGCGTCCGCGCGGAGGCAAGCCCATGACCCGGATCAACGTCGTCATCCACGGAGCCCTCGGCAAGATGGGCCGGGAGGTCGCCAACGCCGTCTGCCGCGAGACCGATCTCGTCCCTGTCGGCGCAGCCGATATCGGCGCTCAGCCGGGCGTATATCCGCTGGGCGACGGTTCGGGCGAAGTCCCTCTCTCAGACAGCCTTGCGGATGTCCTCGCCGACGCCCACGTCGTCGTCGACTTCTCCAATGCCGAGGGAGCGATGTCGGCCATTCGGACCGCCTCGGCCCACGGCGTCAACACGGTGGTTGGCTCGACAGGACTGTCGGAGTCCGACTACGAGGAAGCCGGCGCCCTCGCGGCGCAGCACCGGGTCAGAGTCCTCATTGCGCCCAACTTCGCCATGGGTGCCGTGCTGATGATCCACCTGGCGAAGGAGGCGGCCCGCTTCTTCGACTACGCGGAGCTGACCGAGATGCACCACGAGGCCAAGATCGACGCGCCCTCCGGCACTGCGCTCGCCATAGCCAGGGCCGCGGCGGAGGGCAAGGGAGGCCCCTTCACCGCCACGGCGGCCGAAAAGGAGCTCATCGCAGGCACCCGCGGAGGGGCCATGCAGGGCGTGAGCATCCACAGCGCGCGCATGCCGGGACGCATGGCTCACCACGAGCTGGTCTTCGGCGCTTTGGGCCAGACGCTGACGCTGCGGCACGACTCGATCAACCGCGAGAGCTTCATGCCGGGCGTCGTCATGGCCATCCGCGAGGCCGTCAAGGGACCTGGACTCACCGTCGGACTCGAAAACGTCATGGGCCTGTAACCCTCTGGCCCGCCTCTCCACAGGAGAAAAAACGATGAACGACTGTAGGATCGCAGTTATCGGCGCCACCGGCGCCGTCGGACGCGTATTCCTGCGCATCCTGGAGGAGCGCAGCTTCCCAATAGAGACGCTCCGCCTCTGCGCGTCGGAGCGGTCGATCGGCAAGAGCCTGACCGTCAACGGACGGCAGCACATGGTCGAGCCGGTCACCGATCAGCTCCTGGGCGAGGTCGACGTCGCCTTTATCTCGGCCAACAGCGACGTCAGCCGCGACGTCGCGCCCGTCGCCGCTCGCAAGGGCGCGCTCGCGATTGACGACAGCTCCGCCTTCCGCATGGACCCGACCGTCCCGCTCGTCGTACCGGAGGTCAACGCGGACGACCTCCGCGGGCACAGGGGAATCGTCGCGATCCCAAACTGCACGACGACCCCTCTCGTCATGGTGCTCAAGCCTCTCCACGACCTCAACCCCGTCACACGTCTGATCGTCGCCACCTACCAGTCGGTCACCGGCACCGGCGCCCCCGCCCTCGAGGAGCTTATGACCCAGTCCCGGCATGTCCTCGACGGACGACTCGCGGAGGCGCATCAGTATCCTCACCAGATCGCCTTCAACGCCCTTCCGCAGGTCGGGTCATTCACCGACAACGGCTACTCGACCGAGGAGATGAAGATCGTCGACGAGACCCGTAAGATCATGCACGCGCCGGAGATCCAGATCTCCGCCACCTGCGTCCGCGTCCCGGTTGCCGTCAGCCACAGCGCGGCGGTCCACGTCGAATTCGCCCACCCCATCGAGCCCGGCGCAGTTCGCGAGATCCTATCCGGGTTCCCGGGGATCGCCGTTGTGGACGACCCGCACTCCTCGGTGTATCCTATGCCCATCGACGCCGAGGGGCACGACGAGGTCTTCGTCGGGCGCATCCGTCGCGACATATCCCACCCGAACGGCATCGCAATGTGGGTCGTATCCGACAATCTGAGGAAGGGCGCAGGCCTGAACGCGATACAGATAGCCGAGGAGATCTTGAGCCGGGAGCTGTTGCCCGCCCCCGGGAGGAGGGTCTAGTCGTGGCCGAGATCGGAAGGCTCTTGACAGCCATGGTTACTCCGTTCGACGAGGAGGGAGAGGTCGACTACGCCCAGGCCAGGAAGCTCGCCAGCGGGCTCATCGACTCCGGCAGCGACGGCCTGGTCATCGGGGGTACGACCGGCGAGTCCCCCTCCATGTCCGACGAGGAGAAGCTGCGGCTCTTCGGCGAGGTGAAGGAGGAGATCGGCGACCGCGGCGCGGTCGTGGCCGGCACCACCGACAACAATCACCGGAAGTCTATCGAGCTCTCCCAAGAGGCGGAGCGGGTGGGCGCCGACGCGCTGCTCCTGACCGTACCGGCCTACAACAAGCCTCAGCAGGACGGCCTCTATCAGCACTTCAAGGCTATCGCGGAGTCCACCTCGCTGCCGGGGCTGCTCTACAACGTGCCGTCACGCACCTCGCTCAACATGACCGCGGACACCACCCTGCGGCTCGCCGAGATCGACAACATCGTCGGCGTCAAGGAGGCGTCAAGCGATCACGTCCAGATCACCCAGATCGTCGACGGGGCGCCTCCCGGCTTCAACGTCTGGTCGGGAAACGACGACGAGACCTTCCAGATCATGTGCGTAGGCGGCTACGGAATAGTCAGTGTCGCCTCGAACATCATCGGCAACCAGATCAAGGCGATGATGGGCATGATCCTAGAGGGCGACCTGGAGCGTGCCGCAGCCGAGCACCGGAGGATGTTGCCCATATTCAAGGCCCTCTTCTGGGTCACGAACCCGGTGCCCATCAAATACGCGGTCAACCGCGCCGGCTTCGACGCCGGCCCGGCACGACTGCCCATGGCACCGGCCGACGACGCCTTCAAGACCAAGTTCGACTCCATCATGGATCGCTACCCCATCGACCTGCCCGTCAACGGCGACTAGTCCCCGCTCTCCGAATGACGTGTGCGCGGACGATGGTGGCGCGGTGGGTCACCACCGGCGTGGTGGTCGCACTCGCCGTCATGGCCCTAGCCTGCGGAAGCTCGCCGGCCGCTCCCCTCACTCCCGGCCCCTTGGGCGACTCCCGGGAGGCGGAGACTCTCAGGGAGCTCGCCTTCGCCTACTGGGAGGCATTCAACGCCTACGATGCCTACAGGACGCTGGCGTATCTGGAGGATGAGTACCGTCGGCAGCGGGAAGAGGAGATCCGCGACGACATTGGGAAGATCAAGCTCTTTCGCGTACACCTGGGGGTGAGCGAGGAGACGCCGCCGTGGATTGTAGGCCCGGACGAAAGGGAGATGTACCTGACCATGAAGGAGCCGCTGGGCACGCGGCGCATTCGCATGGCCTTCCGAGAGGTGGCGGGAGAGTGGAAGATCATATTTGCCGAGGAGGTGAAGTAAGATAGCACCCCTTCCTCGGACTAGCGAAGACCACCCCTAAACCATCGGGTCCCGGACCATGATCGTCTCGTCCCTGTGAGGCCCGGTTGAGACGATGTCGATCGGAACCCCGACCAGCTCCTCCAGCCGGTCTAGATAGGCCCGCGCGTTCCTCGGCAACTCCTCCAGCCTCCGTAGCTTCCCGGTCGGACTCCGCCACCCGGGATGCGTCTCGTAGATCGGCTTGCAGCGCTCCAGCAGCGCCGCGCTGCCCGGAAAGTCCCACACGCGCTCGCCGTCGAGCTCGTAGGCCGCGCAGAGCTGTATCTCGTCGAAGTTGTCGAGGATGTCCAGCTTGGCCACGACCAGCCCGGTGTACCCATTGATCCGGTGGCTGTAGCGGGCGGCCACCGAGTCGAACCACCCAACTCTGCGGTCCCGTCCCGTCGTGGCGCCGAACTCCTTGGCCATCTGCCTCATCTCCGCTCCGCGTCTCCCCTTGATCTCGGTAACGAACGGGCCGCCGCCGACGCGGGTGCTGTAGGCTTTGAACACCCCTATCACCGTGTCGATCTGGCCGGAGTTGAGGCCTAGGCCTGTGGCCGCTCCTCCAATCGTTGGATGGGAAGATGTCACGTACGGATAAGTGCCGTGGTCGAGATCGAGCAGCGTCCCCTGCGCCCCCTCGATGATCACGTTGTTGCCGTTGGTCGCCGCGTCGTAGGTGACGTGCTCGACCGGGCCGATGTATGACTTCATCCGCGCCGACCAGTCCTTGCAGCGGTCGAACATCTCGTCGAGGCTGACCGCCTCGCCGTCGTAGACGTTTGTTATGACAGCATTGTGGTGACGAACGACATACTCCAGACGCGAGTGGAGCGACTCGATATCCAGAAGGTCGGCCGCGCGAATCCCGATGCGGGCGGCCTTGTCGGCGTACGCTGGCCCGATCCCCCGGCCAGTCGTGCCGAGAGCGTTAGCCCCTTTGGCCGCCTCCGACAGCCCGTCCATCAGCACGTGGTATGGCATCACCAGATGTGCCCGCTCGCTCACCATAACCCGGTCTGAGACTCCCACGCCGCGTGCGCCCAGCTGATCGATCTCCTCCAGGAAGGCGTCCGGGGATACCACTACACCATTGCCGATGACGCCCTGGACCCCAGGCCAGAGAACGCCGCAGGGCACGAGGTGAAAGATGTACTCGCCGCCGTCGGTTATGACGGTATGGCCGGCGTTGTGTCCGCCGTTGAAACGGGCGACCATCTGGACGTCCTTGGCTAGGACGTCGACGATCTTGCCCTTGGCCTCATCGCCCCACTGACCGCCTATTACAGCGACGACCGGCATCAGCCTCTCCTGAGTTCACTGGACACGAGCCCGACCGTCAAGTATAGCAGACGGGATTTTGGCTGCTCGCGGACGGCGCTAGTCACCCTCATGGGCCATCTTGGATGAAATCGCCCTCACCCCTCTCAGGGGGCGGGTTGGCGACGACCCTGTACGGAATTGCCGGGCGTCCGCGCCGCGCTCCCTATCTTATTGAGAGCTGGCGCTCGACATCGCTCAGCGACCGATCCACCGCCGCGACGATCTCGTCCACCTCGGCTCTGGTGATGCACAGAGGGGGGCTGAAGTTGACGCCGCCGTCCCCGGCCCGCAGGAAGAGGCCCTCTCTCCGGAAGCTCTCCGTCAGACGGTCGGCCAGCTTCACCTCTTTACCAAACCTCTCTCCCGTTTCGCGGTCTTTGACGAGCCCGACCCCGATCATCAGTCCAAGCCCCGCCGTATCGCCCACGATCGGGTGGTCCTCTCTCAGACCCGTCAGCTGCTCCAGCATGTATGCCCCCGTCTCGGACGAGTTCTCCACCAGGCCCTCGCTCTCGATGATCTCGATGTTGCGGAGCGCGGCAGCCGCCGTAACCGGATGGCCGCCGAAGGTCAGCGACTGCCGGAAGATGTTCTCCCCACCGGCGAATGCGTCGGCCACCTCCTTGGTGGCTATCGTCGCCGCCATTGGAAGATAGCTGCTGATAAGTCCCTTTGCCACCGTCATCAGGTCCGGTACCACGCCGAAGTGCTCCACGCCGAACCACTTGCCTGTACGCCCGAAGCCGCACACCACCTCGTCGGCGATCAGGAGCACGCCGTGTCGGTCACATATCTGGCGAAGCATCGGCCAGTACTCCTCGCCGGGCGCCGCCTTCGGCCCTTCCGTCCCGTGCGACGCTATCGGCTCGGCGATCACCGCCGCGACGGTGTCTGCGCCGTGGTACTCGATGAGCCTCTCGACGGCCTCCGCGCACCGGACGGCGCACTCGGACGGCGTCTCTCCGCCGAGCTCGCAGCTCAGAGGATTCGGCTGCGGCGCATAGACCATCCCAGGGAAGCTTGGCCCGTAGTCTGCATGGCCCGCCGCCCCCATCCACATCACCGCGCCTGTGGCGCCATGGTAGGAGCCCTTCCGGCTGATTATCTTGTACCGCCCCGCCTCGCCCCTGCGCTTATGGTAGGCCCTAGCGATCTTGACCGCAGTCTCGTTCGCCTCCGAACCTCCGGTAACCGGCCACGATCGTTCGAGGCTTCCGGGGGTCACCTCCGCCAGCTTCTCCAGCAGGCGGACCACCGGCTCGGTCGTCGACCCCTGAGGGAAGTAGACCAGCCTGTGCATCTGCTCTCGGACGGCGTCCGCGATCTCGGTGCGCCCATAGCCTAGGTTGACCGAGGCGTAGCCGCCGTTGCAGTCGATGAAGCTGTTGCCCTCCGAATCGGTGACCCTTATGCCGCTGCCCTCCACTACTATGGGAGGACCGCCCTCCTCAGCCATCCGCACCCAGTCCTGATTGTGCATCCAGAGATGCTCCAGTGCCGACCTTCTCAGCGCCTCAGTCTCGATGACATCTACCATCTGGAATCTCCCTTCTCCAGTAGGCTCATGACGAGAGTCCTGGGTGCTACGTGGTCTTCGCTATGCCCAACGCCCCCTCCAGCTCCCACAGCGACAGATCGATGGCGTGGACGATCTCATCCACCTCGTCGCGGGTGATGCAGAGGGGAGGGCCGATGCTCAGAATCTCACTGGCCGCCTTGAAGATCAGGCCGTGCCTCTTGAAGCTCTCGTTCAGACGATCGGGGACCTTCGCCTCTGGCGGGAACTTGGCCTTCGTCTCCCTGTCGGCAACCAGCTCCACTGCCATGATCATCCCAAGGCCGCGCACGTCTCCGACCGTCGGATGATCTACGGCAAGGCCCTTAAGCTGCTCCATGAGGTAGGCCCCAACCACCGCCGCATTCTCCACCATCCCCTCTGTCTCCATGATCTCGATGTTCTTGAGCGCCGCCGCGGCTGATACAGGGTGACCGGAGAAGGTCAGGACGTGGCGGAGGTAGTTGTCCTCACCGGCGAATACGTCTGCAACCTCCTCCTTGACGACCGTCGCGGCCAACGGGAGGTAGCTGCTTATGATCCCCTTGGCCACCGTCATGATGTCCGGCACGACGTCCCAGTGCTCCATCGCGAACATCTTACCGGTGCGCCCGAAGCCGCATATCACCTCGTCCGCGATCAGTATGACTCCGTGACGGTCGCATATCTCGCGAAGCATAGGCCAGTACTCATCGCCCGGCACCGCCGCGCCGTACGGAAGGCCGATTGGCTCCGCGATGACCGCCGCGACCGTCTCCGGTTTGTGGAACAGGATCATCTCCTCGATGGCCTGTGCGCAGCGGACCGCGCACTCGGACGGCGTCTCTCCGCCGAGCTCGCAGCGATAGGAGTTCGGCTGCGGTCCGTGCAGCATACCCGGATACATGGGCTCGAAGTCGTTGCGGGCCGGAGCGGGCGCGCCGCCGCCGAGCCAGAGGACGCCGCCCGTCGTGCCGTGATAGGAGCCCCTCCGGCTGATGACCTTGTACCGCCCCGGTTCGCCCCGCCTGCTGTGGTAGGCGCGCGCGATCTTCAGCGCCGTCTCGTTCGCCTCGGAGCCCCCGCTCACCGGAAATACTCGCGACAGGCTGCCCGGTGTTATCTCCGCCAGCTTCTCCGCAAGCCTGATCGTCGGCACAGTCGCCGTACCGTTCGGAAAGTATGTGATCCGCAGCATCTGCTCGTACGCCGCCTCGGCGATCTCCGTGCGGCCGTATCCGACGTTGACCGAGTTGTAGCCGCCGTTGACGTCGATGTAGCTCCGTCCCTCCGAGTCGGTGACGCGTACGCCCTCCCCGGCGACCATCACAGTCGGCTCGCCCTCCTCCGCCATCTGGATCCAGTCGCGGTTGTGCATCCACTGATATTTGAGCGACACTTGACGCAGCGCCTCGTAGTCTGTGGCCGTTACCATGACTCTCCTCCTTGGAACGCGGGCTAAGACGGCACGTCCAGTTTACTCCCAGCCAGTACGGGGCACAACCCAAGCATCAGGTCAGCACCGCCTTCGCGATCCGGTCCATCTCATCAAGCGACTGCTCCTCGTCAACGTCCGCCAGACGGACGATCACGCGGTCGGCGCCCGCCTCGCCGTACTCCTCGATCAGGCCCGCGTCCGGCGGCTGCCCCGAGACGGTTATCTCGATCGACGACGGGTCGCGACCGGCCGCCTGCGCCAGTTCGTCCAGCCGCGCGCGGCCCTCGCGCACCTCCGCCGGAGTGACCCTGTTCGGAATCCAGCCATCCCCCCACTCCGCCACTCTCTTGAAGACCCGTTCGGCCATCCCGCCCAGCAGCACCGGCGGATGGGGCCGCTGCACCGGCCTCGGAAAGGAGTAGACCGGGGGAAAGTCGTAGAACTCTCCATGAAACTCGCTCTCCGTCCGGGTCCAGATCTCTTTCATCGCCAGCACCGCCTCCTTCGTCTGGCCCCATCTGCGGTCGAAGTCCCCGCCCAGGAGCTCAAGCTCCTCCCGAAGCCAGCCGGCGCCTATTCCGAAGAGGAAACGTCCGCCGGAGAACATGTCGAGCGAGGCCACCTCCTTGGCAAGCAGGAGCGGATTACGCTCCGGCACCAGGCAGATCGCCGTGCCCAGCATCAGCCGCTCCGTAACGCCCGACGCCCTCGCCAGAGCCACGAACGGGTCCGCGATATCTGCGTACACCTTTGGAATGGCGCCTTCGGTCGAGCCGGGCCACTTCGTAGAGGAGGCCACTGGCAACATGACGTGCTCGGGCACCCACAGCGACTCGAACCCAAGCTCTTCCGCCCTGCGGGCGACCGCCGCGACATCCGGCGAGTAGTCGGTCGGGAATGTCGAGATACCGATCTTCATTGGTTGACCTCCTGGAAGTTGGGGCCATTATAGTCTCTGTATACCTTACCGGCATCCGCGTCCGTTTGACACCCTCGTCCGGGCCGCCTTATATTAATTGGACGGGTGACGCGCCCGGCCGAAGGGGCAACGTAGCTCAGTGGTTAGAGCGGGCGCTTCATAAGCGCTAGGTCACAGGTTCGAATCCTGTCGTTGCCACCAATCCGGGTGCCGTTGGGGGGCGGCACTTTGAAAACCGAGCGGGCGGTTAGCTCAGCGGTTAGAGCGCTCGCCTCACACGCGAGAGGTCCGAGGTTCAATCCCTCGACCGCCCACCATGATGTACCGTGCCGAAGTGGCGGAACGGCAGACGCGCTACGTTCAGGGCGTAGTGCCCGCAAGGGCGTGTGGGTTCAAATCCCTCCTTCGGCACCACCAGAAGTTCGTGCGCTTGTAGCTCAGTTGGATAGAGCGCAGCCCTGCGGAGGCTGAGGCCGTGGGTTCGAGTCCCGCCAAGCGCGCTTCCACATACCCGCTGGATCGGCAGCCTCACGCGGGCGGTTAGCTCAGATGGTTAGAGCGTCTGCTTTACACGCAGAAGGTCGAAGGTTCGAGTCCTTCATCGCCCACGGATCATGACACCAAGCACCCCGACGTGGAACAGCTCAACGGCGCCAATGTCCCTGTCCACCTCGATCTCCACTGTGCCAATCTAGAATCCCAGGGCCAAGAAGAACGCCATGGTTGGTCGTATTCACCGCACCCGTGGCCTCTTCTGATTAGTCGCTTGCCCTCCCTCTCGACGGATAGGTATACTGCCCATCCTCCCCGGGCACTCACACTCCAACACGTTCCGTTCCCTGTCTAGCCTCCCGGATCACCCTCAATCTGCACTCCGCACGCCATTGCCGCCCCGAACAGGGCGAAGAATGAGCCTTCGTCGCCTGCACCCAGCGTTTCAGCGAGGCCTTCGGGCCCACCCAGTTCATCCAGAAGACACTGCAGGTTGTCCCTTTCTTCCGGAGCCACGCCTAGAACGGCGGCGGCGCCCTCCCATTCGTCCTCGTTCAGACACATGAATGTCAGGATGAATGCAGACATGCCGGCAACCATGGCCGCCTCTTCATCGCCCGATATGGCCGGCACCATCAAGGTGGGAAGGTCAACTCCCTCCATCCCCGTACGGATGCATCTGGAGGTCTCTACGCTCAGCGAACCGGAGGCCTCGATGATTTCGGTCAGGAAGATGCGCAGCAGCGTTTCGTCCTCAAGACAGCCAAGCAGCTGAGTCTGTTCTTCAGTTGATGCCAGCTCCGGCGCTGCGAAGATCTCCATCAGGCGCCCTAGTTCCGCCACTCCTGCGAGACAGGTCAGTTCGGACTCCGACAACTGAGAAGCAATCGCTAACGGGTCATCCAGTCGCAGAGGCGCTATTGCCCCCGTACCGGTAGCTTGCTCAGGGACCTGCGCAGTGGCCGTGGGTGCAGGTGTGGCCGTGGGTACAGGTGTGGCAGTCGGCTCAGGCGTGGCAGTCGGCTCAGGCGTGGCAGTCGGTGCAGGCGTGGCAGTCGGTGCAGGCGTGGCAGTCGGTGCCTCGGTGGGTTCCCCGTCTCCGCATGCTAGGAGTGTCACCAATGCAATCAACGCTGCGCCGCAGATCAGTTTCGATATCACTTGCTCTCTTCCTCGCTGGTATAGCTGCATACCCTAATGATACATCTATCGCTTACGGTCTGGCAGGTTGACAACCTTAAGCAAGGCCATCCGCCTCTTCGATATCCTCCACTTTCATTAGCAGGGCTGGCAGGATGGCAAACAGGGACAGGAACCCGGCAATCATAAAGAGGTTCTGGAACACAGTCACCCCAGCTTCAATCAAGGGTGCATCGGTCTCCTCCAGTGTCGCTCCGATCGTCGCGTGGGCGCGCGTCTTTGGAGAATTTCATGTATGCCAGGTCCCAGACCGCTAGAATCTCGATCTCCACAAACCCAAGTCCCGGAGCCTCCACGTCCACCAGCATCCTGACGCTGTCCGGAGATTTCACCTCTCCGTCCACGGTCTTCAACGTCGTCCCAAAGAACTTGGCTCCCGATTCCATTTCGTCGATCATATGGAACTTTGCCGTCGACATGGCGGCTAGCTTCTGCCCCGCCACTTGAAAGCAGATCACTCAGCGACAACTCAGGTTCAGGTGTGGGAGTCGGCGCAACAGATTCCGTTTCACACGCGGCTGCCAGAAACAGGAACCCCATGACCAACACGGTGATCTACAACCCACGGCGAACTGTCTTGGACAAGTTCATCTCTTCATCTCCTTGACTCGACATCCAGCGGGGAGGCAACCCAGGCGCGTTTATGGCTGTTCTATCTTGTCTACAAACCTGGCCATTGCGAAGCCTCTGGTCAAAGCCGGAGGGTGAATGGACTACGCCGCAACAGCCGACCCACCAGCCTCGGAATGCTGTCGTTGAACAGCATGTAGACGATTGGCAGCACCAGCAGCGTCAACGCCGTCGAGCTGGTCAAGCCTCCAATAACCACCGTTGCAAGCTCAGCGCTGATGAGGCCGCCGCTGCCCTCAGACTCCACCGCCAGCGGCAGCAGCGCAAAGCTGGTGGTGATGGCCGTCATCAGAATCGGGCGCAGGCGGACGCGTGCGCCCGAAATCAAGGCCTCATAGACGCTCAGACCGCGGGCGCGCTGCTGCTCCACGAACGTGATGAGCACGATGGCATTGGTCACGACGATGCCGATGAGCAGTAGGACTCCCATCATGGCCGGTAGGCCCAGAGCCCGGCCCGTAACCGCCAGGGCCGCCATGACCCCAATGAGCGCCAGCGGAAGCGTCAGCACGATGACGAAGGGGTTTCGCAGACTCCCAAGACTTGCGACCATTACCAGATAGACCAGCACGATGCCTACGGCCATGGAGATGAAGATAGCCCGGAATCCCTCCTCGATGTCGGAGAAGATGCCGCCGCTGTTGACGGCCACTCCTGGTGGCAGATCCAGCGCCGCGATCCTTTCATCCACGAGGACGCCGACCGCCTGGGTGTCATCCGAGACGATGTCCGCTGTGATGCTGGATGACCGCTGGCCGTCCGTGCGGCTGATGGAAACGGGGCCCTCTCGCAGCACCGGCTCGGCCAGGTCGCCGAGGAGCGCGGTGCCTGTCGGCCCTACGATGATGAGCGACTTCAGCTGCTCGACGCCGGTTGTGGACCGCGGGGCACCGGACAGGACCACGTCCACGGCCTCTCCGTCGACGTCGATGGAGGTCACCCGCTGGCCAATGGTGTAATGGCTAAGCTGAAGCCCCACCTGCTGTGTGGTCAGACCTATCCGACCCGCCTTCTCCTGGTCCACCTCCACCGCCACTTCCGGCCGTGCCTGTGTGACGTTGCTCTCCAGGTTGACGACTCCATCGATGGTTGCGATGGAGTCGGCTAGCTCCGCAGTCACCACGGCAATGTCGTCGTAGTTGGGGCCCGTGACGAAGATCTCGATGCCCGCGGATGGCGGTCCGTTGACGACCTCTGACACTCGAACAGTCTGTCCCGGCCTGGCCAGCCCCGTCCGCAGCATGGCTGCAATGTCCTTCGGGGCATCCTCCGAGAGCCGTGCGAAGAAGCTGGCCTGCTGTAGGCTGGAGGGCCCCCCTCCCGGGCCGAAGTCCCCCGCGCCGATGCTCACCGTATATACGTCGGAAAGCTCATCGATGCGCGTCTCGATCTCGGTGACCGCTTCGACGGTCTGTTCGACGCCCGACCCGGCCGGCAGGCTCAGCTCGATCTCTAGGAAGCGGGCGCCCCCGCCTCCGAACAGATTCACCGGGATGATGGCCAGCAGCCCCAGGCTTCCCACGGTGAGCATTGCCGCCGCCACGAGCGTAACCACCCGGTGTCCAAGCACCCACTGCAGGATGCTGAGGTACGTCCGCTGGAGCCAGGTCTCTTGCATCGGCAAGTCGCCCTCGTCGCCGGCGCCTTCCGGCAGGTCGCCGGGTCGCAGGAGCAGTGCGCCCAGCACCGGCACGGCGGTCAGCGCTACCAGCAGCGACGCCAGCAACGCGAAGGTGACGGTCAGCGCGAACGGCAGGAAGAAGGCGCCCACCAGCCCCTCTATGAACGCCAGCGGAACGAAGACGACCACCGTGGTCATGGTTGAGGCGAAGATCGCCGGGCCCACCTCCGCCGTAGCTTCCAGCGCGGCGCGCCACCGCTCACGCCCCCCTTGGATGTGGCGGTAGACATTCTCCAGCACGACGATCGAGTCGTCCACGACCCGTCCCACTGAGATGGCCAGGCCTCCCAAGGTCATGAAGTTCAGCGTCATGTCCTGCCAGAACATGAGGAGCATGCCGGTAAAGACGCTCAGAGGAATGGAGAGTGCAATCACAGCCGTGGGCCGCAGCGTATTGAAAAAACCACGGACCAAGGTGGGCCGGATCGTGAGCATGAACGCAAAGACTACGGAAACCGCAAACAGGAACCCAAACACTCCCTCCCTCACCAGGGTGTCGATCTGGCGTTCGATGTCCGGGCCCTGATCCGTCACGATGATGATCTCAACATCGTTCGGTATGCCTTCTATCGAATCAAGAGTCTCGTTGACGGCGGTCGTGACGTCTAGAGTGTTGGCATCCGGCTTCTTGGAGACGTTGACGGAGAGGCCCGGCTTGCCGTTGGTGCGAGAGATGCTGGAGGGGCGGCCTTCGCCGAACGACACGTCCGCCACGTCGGAGAGCCGCACCGGGCCGGTCTCGTTCACTCCGACGACCAGCTCGCGCAGGTCGTCCACTGAATCCAGCGAGTGGGTCGTCTTGGCGATCACCGCCCGCGGCCCATCGAAGAGTAGTCCGGCGGGGAGCGTCACGTTGTTCTCGCGCAGGGCCGCCGCCACCTGTAAGAGGGTGACGCCGTTGGCCGCCATCTTGTCGAGGTTCGCCGTGACCGTGACGTTGCGCTCCACCTCCCCTACCAGCTGGACCTGCATCACTCCCTCGATATCCTCGATCTCCGGGATGATGAGGTCCTCCACCAGGTCCTGCACCTCCAGCAGCGGCCTGTCGGATACGATGCCGAACTGGATCACCGGAAAGGCGTCAGGAGTGAAGCGGCCCACAGTCGGATCGTCAACCGCGGCCGGGAACGTCACGCCGTTCAGGGCATTCTCGATATCGGATTCGGCCGCCGCCATATCCGTGCCATACCGGAAGGTGGCGAAGACTGCGGCATTGCCCTCAGACGAGGTGGACTGGATGGTCTCCAGACCCTCGGTGCCTGAGATTGCCCGCTCTATGGGCCCCGTAACATCCCGAACCACGGCCTCCGGGTCGACGGAGGGATACGATGCAAACACGCTGACCAGCGGGAACTCTATCTGTGGAAAGAGCTCCACCTTCATGGACCGGTATGCGAACACACCGGAGGCCAGCACGATGATGATGGTCAGAAGGGCAACCGTAGGGCGGCGCAGCGCTATTGAGGTGAGAAATGTCACTCTGACAACTCCTGCTTTCCGCCCTCCGTATGAGAAGGGCAGTTGTGAAGGATCCCGTGCAAACAGGACATTAAGGGATGATGAGAGTTTGTGAAAAACTTACCAATCAAGGTAACACAATACGCTGGTAGCGTCACAGGACACTGGAATATGCCGGCGAGGTGGAGATCGAAATGGCAGGCGGATCAGGATCGGAGATATGGTAACCTGTACGGCATGGTCAAACTCGCCTTTGCCATTGCCATCCTCCTTACCGTCTCCCTGTCATGCGCCGGAGAGACCGATGTGGTTCGCATGGGGACCGAGGGGGCCTACCCTCCCTACAACTTCATCAACGATGACGGCGAGGTCGACGGGTTCGAGAGGGAGCTGGGTGACGAGCTCTGTCGTCGGGCCGCTCTCGAATGCGTCTGGATGACTAACGAATGGGACAGCATCATACCCAACCTCGTGGCCGGTAACTATGACACCATCCTCGCCGGAATGAGCATCACCGCCGAGCGGGACGAGGTTATAGACTTCACACAGCCGTATATCCCACCCAGCCCGTCGGTCTATATCGCTCTGGCCGGCGCGGGCGACGAGGTGGTCGAGGGCAAGGTGGCCGCCCAGGAGGCCACCGTCCATGCCGACTACCTGTCCGAGTCCGGCGCGACGCTCCTTGAGTACGAGCTGGCCGAAGAACTCGTTGAGGCTGTCCTGAGCGGCGAGGCAGACGCCGCCCTGGTCGACCGTGAGTTCGCCCATGGGAGCATGGCCGAGAACGGAGACAGGCTGACTGTCGTCGGCCCCGATGTGATGCTCGACTCCGGTATCGGGATAGGCGTCAGGGAGGACGATAGCAGACTGAAGGACAAGCTGGACCGAGCCATCGACGCCATGAAAGAGGACGGCTCGTTGAATGCCCTCATCAGAAAGTGGTTCGACGCAGACGCCGAGACGTTTTGACCAGAGCGCAGTCCCGCAGCCTTAGCCCCATCAGACAACGCAGGTCAGGAGGCTGTTTGCCCTAGCTGTCCTCTATGCGCCGTGCGAGGCGACGGAGCGCCTCCTGGGTCGTGCGGATCTCGCGCAGGAGCTCCTCCCGCGATACCGGGCGCTCCAGATCCTGGAGACGCTCCAGTTTGGCCTCGTCCAGGTTGTTGATGATGATCGCGATGAACAGGTTGATCACCACGAAGGTGCCCACCACCACGAAGCTGACGAAGTAGACCCACGCCAGCGGGTTGAGCTCCATCGCGGTGAACATCACCACCGTCCATCCCTCCAGTGTGATGATGTTGAACAGGGTCAGGACGGAGATCCCCAAGTTCCGCCAGTTCTCGGGGTCGTGCTCGCTGAACAGGTGGTATCCGATGATGGCGTAGATGTAGACGATGATGCTCATCAGCATGATGACGTGTCCCACGCTGGGGATGGAGCGGACGAGCGCGGTAACTATCAGCCGCAGATCCCTGATCGTCGACACGAGCCGCAGCACGCGAAGCAGGCGCGCGAGCCGGGCGACCATGGCGAGCTCCCCGGTCGCCGGTACCAGCGCGAACACTATGACCAGGAAGTCGAATATGTTCCAGCCGTCCCGAAAGTACCCGGCGACGCGCGGCGATGACGCGGTCATCTTGATCAGCGCCTCGACGATGAACACCGCCAGCGCGATCTGGTAGCCGGCGTCGATCCACTCCCCGTACTGCCGCTCGAACGCCGGAGAGGTCCCGACTCCAAGCAGCAGGGCGTTGACAATGATGACCGTAATGATGCCGGCCTCGAAGGCAGGAGCCTCGGTTACCCGGCGTGAGAGACGTGTCAGCCTGTTCATCACAGTGCGTCTTGAGCAGTGATGGCTCGCCAGTGTGGCCGCCAGGGCGTACCTTCGCCTGGGTCTGGTTCAAGCTTCCACAGCCAGTATCAAGGCGCAAGCCACCAACGTCAAGAAGGCCGAAGCGCCGTAATCCAGTCGCCCTAGCACTCGATTGGCAGCAACGCCTAGAATCTGGCGAGGTCAGCTCCCGAGCGGAGCTCGCACGCCAACTCGGGGTCACAAGAGCCCATGTGACGCATGTCCTGGGTTTGCTTCACCTCGCCCCAGACGCGAGATCATTGATTCTGACCCTAGGCGACCCTATCAAGGGGAAGGGGTTCGGTATTCATACGTTGCGGTCTCTGCTGCACCGCTCAGTGGACGAGCAGATCAACTGGATCAAGGATACGCAGAATCGGAGAACTTGAACGGCATGACAGCTAAGCTGAGATGTCTTGGTCATAAGCTGCCAGCCCGTATCCGTCTACGCCACGACCACATCATCTCCTGTGGAGAAGCTCCAGGACCTATAGCGGCTAGCCGGACTGCCAGCCCCCTCCTGCCGGCCACTCCTGATTGAAGGACTCTCCGTGGGCAATTGCAGTGACTGGCGGCAGCAGAAAGCACCTGAGTACTTCTGTGACGGACTCGAGGCTCACGGCAGGAGAGATTCCTGCGCGCCGCAAGAAGGCCGTCCATTGAGCCTGCTTGCTCACATCGGAGGTAAACTCCAAGCGCAACGCGAGAGGCCGCTCTATGGGCAGCGCGGTACCCCGGCGGTGGAAGGTGGCGGCCAGCGCTGCTGCCAGCGACTCGCCCCTGAATGCGAGTGTCGTAGCCATCGTCCAGAGGTCATAGAAGTCCTTCATCCGCGTGTTCGCGATGCCCAAGCGGACCATCGCCTCGAACTTTTCGGCCACAACCGTTTCGCGCGGATACGTCCTGAGCCGCGGTGCGGGAAAGTCGAGAAGCGTCGGGAACTCGACCTCGACGACGCCGGGAGTGACAGCGTCCCCGAAGCCGATGTCTACCTGGAGAGCGATCCATGCTCCGTCGAGGTCTGCAGCCAGACGAACCCGGACGCCACCGTATTCCTGAGCGTCGCGGATGCGCTCCACATGCACCGACTCCTCGAGGAAGCTGAGGCCATCGGGCTCCACAGCCACCGTGCACAGTTCCCGGAAGACCGCCTCCAGCCGATCCACATCCGGCTCACCGAAGCCGAGCAGGTCTACGTCGCGCGTTGCGCGATGCGGGACGTCGTGCCACAGCTCGAACAGGGTCGCACCTTTGAGCACGAACTGGTCGCGGTGGGCTGACTCCGCCAAGCGGAACAGGAGGCGCTCGTTCGCGTAGCGGGTTAGCAGGTGGTTAAAGTCCTCGCTGCGTTCGCGGGCGAGGTTGAGCAGGCGTTGGCGAACCGACGCGGCGAGGTTCCGCCGACGCTCGGGACTCACGTGAGTGCCTCCACATAGGGACGCATCACGCGCGAGACGCGGCACACGCGAGCGTACTCGAAGAGTTCGTCGGTGGTGCAACGGCGCTGACCAAGGCAGTCACGCAGCGCCTCGACAGCGACGTCGATTCCAATATTGTTCCTGAACTTGAAGCAGTCTGCCACCGTCTTGGCTGGGCCGTACACACGGACTGGAACCCCTTCAATGATTTGCGTTTCTATCCCGGAGTTGCGCGCCTCCCCCGAAAAGCGCACGATCCGCAGACGCGTACCACTCGGCCGTGGCGTGCGGTCCTTCTGCCCGATGGCGAGCCATACCTCGAATGGCGTCTGCGTGGTGAGTTCGTAGAAGCGCAGCGCCGAGAGAAGGCAAACCACCCCTCGTGGGACTCGCTTCGCAACTTCGGCGAGCGAGCGGTGTTCGCTGGGTGCAGCGCCAGCCAGGGTGTAGAGGCCTCGCCCCACCCGATCAAGTTCGCCTCTGTGTGCCAGCTGCGAGAGATATCTCCCGGGGATCCCCGCAGCCTCCAGGTCTCTTGGCCGGATCACGCCAACTTCGCGTACTAGGTCGAGAACTTTGTCTGTCATCACGTGAACCATGAACAGATTATGCCTGATGTGTCGGTACTTAGCAAGAACTACCTACATACCCAACACATGGTTTCCATTCATGGGCTCTCCACGTCTACGACTCGTGGAAGACCCTCAGAGGCTGGGCGTCGAGTTCGTTCTCCGTCTTCCAATCAACACAAGAAAATACGGTTCTCATGGGTAGCCGAATTGGACGTAGCGGGGGGTTGGGATCGCGCTTCACTGCCTGCTCTCGGTGCTTTCACGCCAAGTCGCTTCGCTGGTCAAGCTGCTGACCGGGAGGCGGATAGCCTCACGCAGATGGTGCGCCCCGGTGGGCTAGCCGGTCAGATGAGGACCGTGCTGAGGTTCTGACGTTCGTAGAGGAATAGAACAGCTCCATACCTCGGTACGGGGCTGTTCGCTGCATGCAGTGACGCTGAACGAGATCAGTAGGTCATCGCGCCAGACTCATAGGTAATCTGTTCCCTCAATCCTAGAGGCGAGGACGTTACACGCCAAGCCGCCGTCTGACATGGCATGTCTCTGGAGCTTCCGCCCGACATCGAACCGGGGACTGTTCCATGTGGGAGGTGGCTGCTCTACCATTGAGCAACGGCGGCACCGTCCCCTACGCTAGCCCCTCACCCCAGCTCTGTCAAAGAAGAGGAATCCGGTCGGATCAGGCGTTCCCGCTGTGCCCTCCGGGGGGCAGGGAAGCCCCGGTTCTCTCCGCGTTCGGGGGGAGCGTTCATCTAAGAGTGTTTACGAGCCATCTGATCGCCTCTTCCTCCCTCCCTTTCTGGGCCATCAGATTCATATGGTCCTTGTCGTCTCTCTTGACGCTCTCTGAAGGGACCCGTTCAAACAGATCCTCGTTGAAATCGATGCCTGGTGTCACGATGGCGAAGTAGAGGCCGACCACCCTGTTGCTGTTCAAGTATGTAGTCGGCCTCAGAGGGTTGTTGCCGACATCCCATCTAAGGGCGTATGAGAGCCGAGCCCTTACCCCGAGGTCACCGAACAGCCCTATGTATTCATCTAATCCCCAAGAGCGGTCCGGGGGAGACTGAAGGTTCCCTCCCTTACCTCCTGACTCCAACCTGTGTACCCGTTCCTCTAGGCTCGTTAGTCGCTCTTCGATGGTACTCATGTGCACCCTCCTTGGCTTTTAGTAATTATATTATTATTTTTCCTGATGTGCAAGAGCGACCTCGCCGCCTTGTGACGGTCGGACTTGACTCAAACCAACGTCTTGGATTCGGCGTCGTTCAACACCCCTCGGTCACACCTCGTCCGCCGGAGAGAGAGCCCGCCCCAAAGCTGCGGAGAGCCCAGTACCCCACCCGCTCACACAACAAATTGACGGCACCGGGGCGCATATTCCGCCGCCCAGGGACTTTGACCGAAGCCACGATCCAGCGGGCGGGGAAGAACTGCTTCCCACTTTAGCAGTCGGGTAACACTTGGGCGATCCCTCGGAATAGTCCACTTCACTCTGTCACCCCGAATGCTACAGACTTCGAGGCGCGTCCATGAGCAAGACGCGCAATCTCTGATTGTGCCCGGCTCTTCGCTTCTCTCAAGACGCTGCTCTCGTCGCGCATTCGTTTGCGTTCAACACCGAAGGCGAAGGCAGTGCCGACGGCAGCCAACGCCGTTCCTGCTATCAGTGTGGGCGGTGGGCGCGCCGAGCGTTATCCCCTGGAAGGGACAGCATGGATGTAGTGGCCCTGAGGGGACTACGCGGAGATAATCCCCAGAGGCTTGTCATGTGTGCGGGATTGGTGGAGGCCGGGCGTTGTCCTTTCATCGAGCGGAGGTTTACCTTTCACCCTGCCGTATGGGTATATTGCAAACTGCCGATACCTAAAGTTACAATCAGCCGATGATCGAGAACACGCTCTACACCCGTTTCGCGGAGCGGCGTCTGACCGAAGCTCTGGAGGACTCGCCGGTTGCGTTGATTCACGGCCCGCGCCAATGCGGCAAGACCACTCTCGCCCTGATGGCCTGCGCGCCGGAGCGCCTGACTTCGGGAGGCCGCCCCTTCCGTGCGCCGCTCTCCGGCTCTCCGAGCCATGCGTACGTCACCTTCGACGATGCGGTAGCGAGGGAAAGCGCCGAGACCGATCCGATGGGCTTTGTCGCCGACCTTCCCGAGCGGGTCATCATGGATGAGGTGCAGCGGGTTCCCGGGCTCTTTGCGGCGCTGAAGTTGGAGGTGGATCGCCGTCGGGTGGCGGGCCGATTCCTCCTGACGGGTTCGAGCAACGTGCTCCTCGTCCCTGCGCTGTCGGACTCGCTGGCGGGGCGCATGGAGACGGTGCGGCTGCATCCGTTGGCGCAGTGCGAACTCCGGGGTTCCTCGACATCGCCCGGCTTCCTCGATGTCCTGTTCGGATGCAGGTTTGAGGTGCGACGGACGGGCAGGCTGGGACGCGACCTCGGCGAGCAGATCGCATCGGGGGGATATCCGGCCGCTCTGACGCGGCCCGCCGGCCGTCGGCGAGCCAACTGGTACCGCAACTACCTTGATGCCCAGGTGCTCCGAGACGTACGCGACCTCGCCCGAATCCGCTCCCTCGACGTGTTGCCGAGGCTGATGTCGCTTGCCGCAGCCAATACGGCAACACTGTTCAACCTCTCAGACCTGGCTGCGCCCTTTGAGCTCAGCCGCCCCACGATCCGAGAATACGTCACCCTGCTGGAGCGGGTGTTCCTGCTGGAGGAGTTGCCGTCCTGGCACAGCAACCGCTTGAGCCGCCTTGTGAAGAGACCTAAGCTCCACATAGGCGACACCGGTCTGGCCTGCGCGCTGCTCGGAGTGGACGCCGACGGGCTTTGGGCGGACCGGACATTGCTGGGGCGGTTGCTGGAGACGTTCGTGTACCTGGAGCTCCAGCGGCAGGCAAGCTGGCACGACGCTCCCATGTCGATTTTCCACTTCCGTGACAGGGACGGGGTCGAGGTGGACATCGTCATAGAGCGTGGCGCTCAAGCCCTCGCGGGCGTGGAAGTCAAGGCCGGAGCGACGGTCACAGCATCGGACTTTCGAGGACTGCGGAAACTCAGGGATGCCGCGGGCGACCGGTTCGCGGGGGGCGTTGTGCTCTACGACGGCGAGACGAGCGCCGGCTTCGGAGACCGGCTCTATGCGGTACCCCTCCGATCTCTCTGGGAGACGCCGTGAACATAGGTCCTCGGCGACTCTTCTGCTTGGGTGTTTAGCTGCAAGAAACCCAAGCGTAAGGCTTGTGCTGAAGAGGGAGAAGAGCTACTAATTCATCCTTGCCGCCCACCTCGGCCAAGCATCCAAGGAGATTGAGGATGACGAGCAGAAGGGTATCTGTCTGGTACGACGATGAGGGAGACATGCTTGAGGTGCTGTGGGGGTTCCGAAAGGGCTACTTCACCCCCACCGAAGATGGGCGCATCCTGAAGCGGCTGGACGATGACGGAGAGGTGATCGGCTTCCTCATCCACGAGATGAGCACTCTCAAGCAGCCCGCCCCTGTCGAGTTCGAGTTGGTGTCAGAGACCTCCGCCTAGGACTTCGCCAACCTCGCAATGCGCCCGGCTGCCCTCCGATAAGGGAAAGTGGAGCATCAGATGCGTCAGTTGGCCCAGGATAGTCGAGTGAGGGGAACGACCGAAGCCGGAGCAGAGCTGGTTGATTCCCACGCCAACGCTCATGACGGCCATAGAAGATGCTCGTCGCTATAAGTAGCAGCCTCTGCCTGGAGACCCCGAGTTCCCGTGCGGTCTCCCTGACCGACCTTCCCGCCCCTTCATCTCGGATAGCTCTCTATAACAAAGACAGAGACCGCCTTGAGGGCGGTCTCGACCCTACCGGCGAAGCGATAGGGGTAGTAGATCAACGCTACCATAAGGCGTCGATGTGTATCAACTTCGAAGGACAGAGATGACGTGAGCGTATTTGTCACACCCGCGCTGGACGCCCCGCATCGTAGACGGGCGGAGAGCCGCGAAACGGTCTGCAGATAGGGTGACGGCTCAATTCGAGATCAGGTGGGGTTGATTTGGGGCCATTCGCCGCAGCCGAGTCGGCGAAGATGTACGGCGTGACCCGTCGACAGGCCAGCGTCGAGCGCAGCTCCCACGGTCTGATATGGCCCCCACCAATTGGAGCGCGTCTGGACGTCTCCCCAGTTCTTCTCATGCCCGTTGTAAGTCATCAGACAATTCGTACAACTGGACTTGTGGATAAGCCCCGTCTCGCGATTGAACCAGTAGCGTATCCTCTCAGGTGTCGTCATTGGTTTCTCCTAGGCAAGAGTTGTGTAGTCTGTTCCATATCTAACGGGTGGCTCCCTGTGAACTGATATTCTTAGGATGTCTAAAACAGCCAGCGTGGTACGTTGACAAGAAGGTACATGATGACTGCTGCAAGCCCCACGACTGATATGCCCAGTCCTATCGCACCCGGTTTCAGTTTGGCTCGACCATCTTCTCGTATCTGTTCTTCATCGACTGACCGTGCGTAACCCATAACAATGGAAACAAGAGTGAATATCAAGCAGAGAGCGATGGTTGGTATGACGGCAGCAAGGTAAGGGCCAACTTGGCCGTTTGTGGCACTCAACAGCCAGAACCATCCAGTGAGGGACACCGTCACAGCGCCAAGTATCTTCACTCCTGCATCTAGCCTACGACCAGACTTACTAGGATTGGTGGGCATCAAGCCAATGAACAGAAATGCACCTCCTGCATTGCTAGCAATGCAGCCTTTGCGCCATAGACCTCAGTGGGTGAAGGAATGGTCTTGAATATATTCCAGTTTGGGACAGTTGGGTCTGTGAAATCCAGGACGATAAGAAATACAACAAGGCTAAAGACCAGATAGGTCAAGCCCAGTTTCCATGTCGAAGAGTCACGAAACATTGTCACACTGTCAAACGCCAGGAACTATGTACCAGTAGATAGAGAGATCGCCAGGAACTATAGACCACTTCGCCAGGTGATTGACCACCCTGGGCGCCGGATTGGCGACCATTGCTGCAGATCGGATCGAAGGAGCAGCAATGGCGTACAGGGAGGTGTCGAGAGTGGAGATAGCAGAAGTGGTGCGTCGCTGGCAGTCCGGCAACAGCCAGCGAGGTATATCAACTGGTACGGGGCTGTCGCGAGCGACAGTGCGCAGGTACATCGAGGCGGTCGTGGAGGCGGGGCTGGCCCGGGACGGTCCTGCTCCGAGTGAGGAGCAGCTGGCCCGCCTGGCAGGGCTGAGTCTTGCGGGCCCTCGGAAGGTGGAGATACCGACCGAGGAGGTCCTCGCCCCCTGGGCGGACCAGGTCTACGAGTGGCTCACCGCCGACCGTCTGCAGGTGACCCGTATCCATGAGCTACTTGCGGGCCGAGGCTGCCGGGTCTCGTACACGTCGTTGAGGCGGTTCATCCAGCGACGGGGCTGGCAGAGGCGAAGTCCGGCGACTGTACGGATGGGGGAGAGCGCACCCGGCGAGGTGGCGGAGATGGACTTCGGTCGTCTGGGTTTGATGGAGGACCCGGCGACGGGCCGCCGCCGGGTGGTCTGGGCGCTGATCATCGTTCTGACCTACTCGCGGCACAGCTTCGTCTGGCCGACCTTCAGCCAGAAGCTTGTCGATGTGATCGAGGGGTTGGAGGCTGCTTGGGCCTTCTTCGAGGGCGTTCCCAAGTACCTGGTGATCGACAACTTCCCCGCAGCAGTGGCTGGTGTCGATCCGCTCCATCCCCGTCTCACGCGCGGCTTCCTGGAGTACTCCCAGCACCGGGGCTTCATCTCAGACCCGGCGCGGGTGCGCCATCCCCGGGACAAGCCCCGCGTGGAGCGTGGAGTGCCCTACGTGCGGGAGCGGTTCTTCAAGGGCGGGGAGTTCAGGGGTCTGTCGGACATGAGGTCTGCGGCCAGGCGATGATGTCTGGAAGTGGCTGGACAGAGGGTGCACGGCACCACCCTCAAGCAGCCCCTGGTAGTCTTCCGGGATGAGGAGCGCCACGCGCTCGGAGAGTGGGACGCAGAGCCCTACGAGATGAGCGACTGGCGCACGGCCAAGGTGCATCCCGACCACCACATAGCCTGCCAGTACGCCCTCTACTCGGTGCCCTCTGCGACATGCCCGCCCGGGCAGAAAGTGGAGGTGCGGCTCGGCAGCAAGCTGGTGCGCATCTACCACCGGGGAAGACTGATCAAGGTCCACCCGCGCCAGGACCGCGGCGGCAGATCCACCGACCCCGACGACTACCCGGCAGAGCTGAGCGCCTACACCCTCAGAGCGCCGGAGCAGATCAAGCGCAGCGCGGCGTCACAGGGACCGGCCGTGGCAGCCTATGCCGAGCGTCTCTTCGACGGCCCGCTGCCCTGGGCCAAGCTCAGGCAGGGACACAAGCTCATACGCCTGGGAGAACGCTACTCCCCTGAGCGTCTCGATGCCGCATGCCGCAGGGCTCTCTCCATAGACCTGATCGACGTGCGCCGTCTCGAGCGCATACTCGTCGAGGCCCTGGAGCAGGAGGCCACGCAGCCGGAGCCTCCACCGATGCCCCCAGGTCGATTTGCCAGGCCGGGCGCCGTCTTCGCTCATGCCAACGGCCGCACCGCTCAACCAGCACAAGGAGAACGACCATGACCACCACGACCGAACTCACCCCGCTGCTCAAGCGCCTCAAGCTCGGCGCCGTGCTCAACACCCTGCCGGAGAGGGTCGCTCTCGCACGGAGGGAGCAGCTCGACTACGCATCCTTCCTGCAGATCATACTGACCGATGAGATCAACCGCAGAGACCACAGGCGGCTGGAGCTCCGTCTCCAGAGGGCCGGCTTCGAGCAGACCTGCCGCCTCGAAGACTTCGACTGGTCCGCATCCATCACACTCGACCGGCGACTCCTCGACGCCGCCTTCTCCCTCCAGTTCCTGGACCGCAACGAGCACGTCCTGCTCGTCGGACCGGTCGGCGTGGGCAAGAGCTTCATCGCTCAGGCCCTCGGATATGCTGCCGTCAGAGCCGGGCATACCGTCCGCTTCGTACATGCCGACGACTTCTTCAGGGTCATGGCTCAGGCCAGGGTGGACCACTCCACGGACAAAACCTTCCGGTCCTTCATCGCCCCGGACCTGCTCATCCTCGACGACCTCGGTCTCCACAGGATGACTCAACAGCAGTCCATAGACCTCTACGAGCTGGTCATCGCCAGGCATCGTACCGCCAGCTTCGTCATCACCTCCAACAGGGCGGTCGACGAGTGGCTCGGACTCTTCGACGACTCCATCCTGGGAAACAGCGCCCTCGACCGGCTCGCCAACGCCAGCTACCAGATCGTCATAGAAGGCGCCAGCTACCGCGAACGCTTGTCACCCCACAGGGCCCTGCTCGACCGAAAGGAGGTGGTTGACCCTCAAACCTAACGGTGATAATAGTCCATCTACAGGCTCACAGGGTGGCTCAATGACCCTGGCGACGACTGGCCTATAGACCCTGGCGATTGACATCACACCTCTAACGTACTAGGTTCCTCTGTTAAGCCCCACGACCAGTAGCCCAACGGCGGCCATAGTCACGCTGGTCACGAAAACTGCGCGGTTCACCTGGTGACTCGCTCGTCGCTGCCACCCGACGTTCGGGTAGGCCATCGTGCCACAGCTCGAACAGAGTCGCGCCCTTTAGCACGAACTGATCGCGGTGGCCCGACTCCGCCAGGCGGAACAGAACGCGCTCGTTCGCGTAGCGGGCCAGTAAATGGTTAAAGTCCTCGTTGCGCTCGCGGGCGAGGTTGAGCAGGCGTTGGCGAACCGAGGGCGGCGAGGTTCTTCCGACGCTCGGGACTCACGTGAGTGCCTCCATATAGGGGCGCATCACGCGCGAGACACGGCACACGCGAGCGTACTCGACGAGTTCATCGGTGGTGCAGCGGCGCTGCCCAAGGCAGTCACGCAGCGCCTCGACAGCGATATCGATTCCGATCTTGTTCCTGAACTTGAAGCAGTCTGCCACCGTCTTGGCTGGACCGTACACACGGACAGGAACCCCCTCAATGACTTGCGTTTCTATCCCGGAGTTGCGCGACTCCCCCGAAAAGCGCACGACCCGAAGACGCGTACCATTCGGCCGCGGCGTGCGGTCCTTCTGCCCGATGGCGAGCCATACCTCGAATGGCGTCTGCGTGGTGAGTTCGTAGAAGCGCAGCGCCGAGAGAAGGCAAACCACCCCTCGGGGGACTCGCTTCGCCCGGGGATCCCTGCAGCCTCCAGGTCTCGCGGCCGGATCACGCCGACTTCGCGCACCAGTTCGAGAACTTTGTCTGTCATCACGTGAACCATGAACAGATCATGCCTGATATGTCGGTACTTAGCCAGAATTACCTACATACCCAGCACATGGCAGAACCCGTGTGACGCATGTCCTGGGTTTGCTTCACCTCGCCCCAGACGCGAGATCATTGATTCTGAGCCTAAGTGACCCCATCGAGGGCAAGGGGGTGGGTATTCATGCCTTGCGATCTCTGTCACGGCTTCCGGCGTACAAGCAGATCAGCTGGATCAAGGAATGCATGACTGAGGGACTTCAACGGCAAGGAAGCCAGTCGCAGCAGCATTGAAAGCCGGGGAGAGCAGCAGTCGGCACTCGCCTTACCTGGTCCCCTCCACGCGAGACTAGAAGGCTATTGCGCCCTCCCGAATTCAACTGCCTTCCTACTATCTTGATCCCGCGGCCAGAACGTAGTCCTTCAGAATCTCCGCTATCTCCGTGATCTTTTCTCTCTTGATCTGGGTGATCATGAGAAAGACGAAGTCGGTGAGGAATATGGAATTGAGGCTACTCTTTTCCGATGCGTAAGGAACCAGCCCGTGGATCGCTGCGTGCCGGTTGGGGATGGGGCTCTCTGCGAACTGACTCCGGTCGTTCTCGTCGTCTATATGTTCGTACAGATGCTTTTCCAGAGTCTCGTATTGGATCGTGCCCGATGATAGGTCGTGAAACGAAGAAACTGGGAGATCGTCTAACTCGCCAAGTATCGTTTCTTTGACATTGAGCCCGCGGTCTACGAGTTTCTCGTGCAGTTGTATTCTGGCCGCCCTCTCTATTTCGGTCACCATTGCCCGTGGCACTAGGCGGTACAAGCCATGCTCATGGGCCGAGAGGGCCTGATTCATAGTCTCCTTTGAATCTTCGTCTATGAAATATCCGCTCGTGGCCGACGCGATCTCCTCGTGAATTTCAGCCCACCTCTCCCTGTAATAAGTCATTATTGTCTCATCCAAGTCTTCTTCGGTCGCATCCTCCAGCACGGTTGTTGGCAATGTGTGATGAACTACCCACCCCAGCTTTGCCGCGATACGTGCTCTTGGATGAACGAGGGGTGGAAATGGCCTTAGAATCGGCCTCAGGATTGACTGAAGTTCTTGCTCTATTCCAAAGACGACCTTTGGAAGCTGCAGTTGATCCAGAAGCGATGGCACTGGATCAAATACCCTGAGGCTCTTGGTTAGTTCCTGGGTTATTCCCCCGAACAGTGATGGGAATGCGTTTGCCACGTCTAGTTGTGGTGAGTCAAAAAGGCGCAAGGTTACGGGCTGTCGAATCAGCGAATTCGCGATCCCAAGTTTCGGAAGGTCTGGCGGCCGGATATTTGGCAACAGTCTGATTCCCTCTAGGGGGGATAATCCGAGATCCATCTTGCGTCCAAGAATGAGGTCCCCACTTTCGGAGAACGAACACTCCGTGGATGCCTTCTCTGGGCTGGTTGCATCCTTCCCTTCGCGATCAACAGGCTCCTCTTGGACACTGCGATGATCATGCTGGCTTTCTTGATCCTTGACGTCGTTGGTCACCGGAATCTGGTCTCCGTTGTTGGCGTGTTCTTTCATTTTCGGGATGTGGCTTGCGTTTGGATGCCCCTAGCGTGCTCCAGTGTGTGTCTAGACCTGCCCATTTCGTCCTTTACTCAGTACAAGCCTGAGTTCACGTCTTCAGCGTTGTTGCGAGACAGACCAAGGATGACAAACCCAACTGCCATAGTCACTCTCCGAGTCCACGAACCGACCATGCTCGCCGGAGTCATTCGCGCTATCAACCTTCCAGGGTTCTCCCTTCTTCCACTGCTAGTGCCCCAGTTCGGCTAGAAGGCTATCCAACATTTCACCGAATCTTGGATCTATGACTGGGCTATCGCCTTCTCCTCTCGTCAAAAGGCCAATACTCGTCATGGCCTCCAGATCATGGAGAGCACCGAACATCACGAATTCCCTATGTGCTAATAGGTCCGCAGTAACCACTTTGTCAGGCGTGTGAAGGCCTCGAAGAGACCAGTGTCCTGATGACTCCACCCACTTTACGCGCTCAGGTTCCTTAAGTACTCTCTGCAGCCGTTCGAGCCAGGCATCGCCGTTTGCCGCATAGCGGGAGATCAAGAAGTCCTTGATGTCCTCTCGTTCAATTTGGCGGATTGTCTGGGCCTGCCTTATACGTCTTCTACGTCGCCGCCTGGTCACTTTGTTGACGCCTTCCCCAATTCCGATTAGCGCGAATACGATCCCAACAAGAACCACTATAGACCCAACGAAATAGATGATCACCCTTGTCAGCTGTATGAGGAGGCTCCCTTGAAGCAATTCCTTGGCAAAGCTTGGCAACAGCGTGTAAAGGGTCCGCGATCAACGCCAAGAAGTTGGAGGCGTTCGTGCTGGACCGGATCAGGGAGAACATACTTACCGAAGAGACACTGAGTCTGCTGGTAGACTTGGCCAACGAGGAGCTACGTCTGTACAAGCGCCGGGCTGTCAGTCGCCTAGATCGTCTGAATCGGGAAGCTAAGTCCGTAGAACAGAAGCTAGTGTACTGTATCCAAAGTACGCTGGCAAAAGCGTGCCACGCTGGCCAGGATTTGGTCAGCGGTCTTGGTCCATACGAAGGGCTTGGGGTCTTCGTTGGTGACGTCCAGGTAGCGGTAGATGGCAGCCTCCAGTTCGGCGCTGCTCTGATGCACGCCCCGGCGCAACTGCTTTTCGGTGAGCAGACCGAACCAGCGCTCCACGAGGTTCAGCCAGGAGGCGCTGGTGGGCGTGAAATGAATATGGAAGCGGGGCCGCTTGGCGAACCAGTTCCGGATCAGCGCCGTCTTGTGGGTGGCGTAGTTGTCGGCAATCAGGTGCACGTCCAACTCGGCGGGCACCTCGGACTCGATGGCATCGAGAAACTTGCGGAACTCCAGGGCCCGGTGGCGGCGGTGGCACTGGCCAATCACCTGACCGGTCCTGGCGTCCAAAGCGGCGAAGAGGGACGTGGTGCCGTGGCGCACGTAATCATGGGTGCGCCGCTCGGCCTGTCCCGGACGCAGGGGCAAAAGCGGCCTGGTGCGGTCCAGGGCTTGGATCTGGGACTTCTCGTCCACGCACAAGACCAGCGCCCGGTCCGGCGGGTTGAGGTAGAGCCCCACAATATCCCGCACCTTCTCGATGAAGAGGGGGTCCGCCGACAGCTTGAAGGTCTCGGTGCGGTGGGGTTGCAGCGCGAAGGCACGCCAGATGCGGCTCACGGTGTTGTGGCTCAGACCGGAACGCCGAGCCATGGACCGGGTGCTCCAGTGTGTGGCATCCTTCGGCGTGGTCTCCAGGGTCAGCGTCACGACCCTCTCAACGTCAGCATCGGTGACAGTGCGGGGTCTGCCAGGTCTTGCTTCATCCACCAGTCCGTCCAGCCGACTCTCCAAGAACCGAGACCTCCACTTGCCTACCGTCGCTTGCGACACTCTCAACTCTGCGGCCACAGCGGTGTTCGTCTTGCCCTTAGAACATTCCAAAACCATTCGGGCCCGCTGGGCCAACGCTTGCGCCGTCTTGGGCCTGCGCGCCCACTGTCCCAGTGTCTCCCTTTCATCGTCGGTGAGCGTCAACGGTGGGGTTGGTCGACCAAGACGCATGCGAATCCTCCTCACATGAGCTGTCAGGAGGATACCAGCTACCGAACACTTATGCCGCTAACTTCAGAGACAGGACACTAGGCCACGTGTACGCCGCTTTGGAGAGCGGGAGTGTGGACATCGATGATCTGGCACCCCGGCTGAAGGAACTGAGGGCCAGACAACGGGAGCTCGATGAGAAGAAGGATGAGGCGTTAGACGAAATGAATCAGAGAGGCGACGGTCTTCATAACCCGACCGCGTTCCGCAGCCACCTAGGAGACCTGAAGGGGATGCTACAGAGCGCATCATTCCTTGAACGCAAGACCTTCCTCGGCTCTTTCATCAGGAGGATTGACTTCACCAAGCAGGAGGTCGGGATCGAGTACACGATGCCGATCCCTGTCGGCGATGGGTCAACCAAGACGACCGAAGTACTGTCTGTCAGGAGAGTTGGCTCCGCAGGCAGGATTCGAACCTGCGACCCGCCGGTTAACAGCCGGCTGCTCTACCACTGAGCTACTGCGGAGCGCCGAAGGAAGACGGCCCGAATAGGCCGCTCAGCTAGGATAGCACCGCGCTAGACGCGGGCTCAAGCTCGTCCGTCCGGTCGGCGCTTCTGACGATTCAGTCCTGCGCCTGCTCGCAGTTGACCTGCCAGTTGATGCCGAACCTGTCCGTGCACGACCCGAAGTAGGCCCCCCAGAACATGTCCTGGAGTTCCATGGTGACGTTGCCGCCCTCGGACAGCGCACCGAAGATCCTGTTGGCCTCCTCCCGGCTCTCCGGGCTGACCGAGACGGAGAAGTTGTTGCCCGCCACGTGCGGCGGCCCGAAGCCGGAGGGGACATCGCTGCCCATCAGCACGCTCGACCCGATGGGGTACGAGACGTGCATGACGTGGTCGAGCTCCTCCTCAGGCATCGGCATCTCGCCGGGCGGCATGTTGCGGAACGTCTCTAAGATCGCGAACTCGCCTCCGAACACCGACCGGTAGAACTCGAACGCCTCGCGGCAGTTGCCGTTGAAGTTGAGATATGTGCTAAGCATCGTCGCTCCTCTTCGGATGTGTGTTCGTCGCCTCGGTCTGCTGCAAACATCATACCAGAAGCTAGGCCCGGTACTGGTCGACGCCGACCGTAGATACGCCCTCGCCGGTGGGCATCACGAGGGTCTTGGCGCGGTCGGCGCCCACCACGACGATGTGCCACCGGTCGACGCTCTCCAGCACGGGGACGGTGATGTCGAGACGCTCCTTCTCGGTCAGCCCCTGTAGCCAGCGCCACTGGGGGCCGACCCGGGCGTCGTCTATGGGCATGTAGTGGACCATCTTGCCGAGGCTTTGATTGGCGTGGAAGTGTATGAGTTGCCTGGCCTCCTGCTTGGAGAAGCCCTGTCCGCCGACGGGCTGGGCGACGTCGGGCGGCATGAGGATCAGACGTTCGCCGCTGTGACGCGGACCCATCCCGCGGGTGCCGAAGGTGCTCCCGTAGGCGATGGTCTTGAGCAGCCCCTCCGCAGAGGTGTTCCCCTGATCCTGAACGTCCAGCTCGCCGTCGGTGATGAAGACGCTGACCGTGCTGTCGCCAGCGCCGAATCCCCGGTCGGCGTGAAACGGCGGCCACGGGCTCATCTCCTCGTTCTCTGCGATGCAGTGGACGAACTTGCGCGTCGTGCCGATCGTGTCCATGTCCATCTGGCCCGGGTACCAGTGTCCCAGGTTGCGCAGGCACAGCGAAAAGGCGCGGCCGATCGTGATGTTGGTCTGGTTGTCGCGTCCGGGGCCGAGCCCCGAGCGCGGGTTGATGCCCAGCTCCTTTGCGATCGGGCCGTTGACGACCAGCAGCGGCGCGTGGGGGCTGGTGGACATGAGCAGCGACTTCCCCCCGTGCTCCCCGATCTCGGACAGCGCCCTCACTGCGGCTATGATGACAGGCATCTGCTCAGGCCTCGCGCCCGCCATAGCCGCGTTGACGGCGATCTTCTCGACAGTCGCAAGGCCGAAGCCCGGAGGCATGTCGCAGACGAGCTCGCCGGGGTCGAGGCAGGTACCCGCGACCAGAGCGTCGACCGCCTCCGGCGTCGGTGGGTGCAGGATGAGTGAGTCGCCCCAGTCGCGGCGCAGCCACCGCTCGTTCATCTTCAGAATGGCGTCCCATCGGTCGTCGCCCTCGAACCGCTCCGTGGCGGCCGCAGGGTCGCGCTCCCCGCGGCCGTGCTGGTGGTCGACTGTGAGCACCTCGATGATGTCGTCGATCGCGGCCTCGGTCTGGCTGACGCACAGCTCGGGCGCCAGATTACGGTAGATTCGAGGTACGATGACGAACTGAAGGTCCGGCATCGCGAAGGCGCGGGAGCTCGCTATCGCGTCCTCTTCGAAGCGTCCCGATACGATTGGGATGGCGGGCGTACCCGTCTTCTCGATCTCGATCATGTCGTGGACCATCCACGACGCGCATGTCCCTCAGTCGGCGGTGGCGCCGATGACGACGTCACACTCCCTCGCAGCCTGCTGGACTATCGGAGGCGGCGCAGGGTAGTTCCCGCCGGTGTAGAAGTTGACTCTCACGTTGTCGAAGCGCTCCTGGATCATCTCCCCGGCGCGCCTTAGTGCGATGTCGCCGCCGTGCGTGCCGCTCCACAGCAGGCCGACGGTCTTGTTGGCCAGCGTCTCAGGCCTCGTGCTGATGCTCATCGAGTTCATTAACCCGCGCTGCCGGCCGACGGGGTTGAGTACTTCGAGAAGATGCATGGTACCCTCCGGTGGAGTGAATTCGGCGCGGCTCCGATTATACAGGAGACTCGGTTGAGGGGATGGAGGCTGGCTTGGCAATGGCAGAGCTTCCCATACCGGACAGGCCGGGGATGCCGGCGAGCTACGGAGTGGGGAACCCGCGGTACGGGTTCGAGCCGATAGAGTGGTCGTGGGTCGAGCAGAGGCTGACGGAGGCCCGAAGCTACTGGATCGCTACCACCCGCGCCGACGGAAGTCCGCACTCGGTACCTGTATGGGGCCTGTGGGCAGACGGCGCGTTCCACTTCTTCACCGACCCTGAGTCGCTCAAGGCGCGCACGATCACGCGGGACCCCCGCGCCGTCGTACACTTGGAGAGCGGCGACGACGTGGTCATCCTGGAGGGGACGGTGGAGCCATGTCGGCCGACGCGGGAAGTGATCGAGACGTACGAATCGAAGTATGGCGTCTCTCTCGGAGACGCCCCCGGAGGGATGTTCCGGCTGAAGCGGACTAAGGCGCTCGCCTGGCGGGAGTCGGACTTCCCGAGGTCGGCGACACGGTGGGCATAGACTACAATCGATGGTCTAATGATGGCGAGGTGGCCTTGGCGGAGTACGAGGGCCTGACGATCACCGACGGGGACCGGCTCTTCAGCATGCTGGAAATCGAGTCGGTGTTCAGACGGTGCTGCTTCGACGGTGCGGATCTGGCTGGCATTGAGACCGACGCGCTGTCGTTGGAGGAGTGTTCTCTGAAGGGTGCGGACCTAACCGGGCTGCTGTGCCCTGCCCTCCGGATCAGGGACTCCGCGCTCGACGGGGCCATTCTGCGAGGCATCGAGTCCTACGAGGCCGAGATCACCGGCTCCACCTTCACATCGGCCGATATGACGCGGTCGAAGCTTAGCCTGTCCCGTATCACCGACTGCGACTTCTCCGGCGCGGCTTTCGACGACGCGAACCTGTTCGGTGCGGACCTGACGGGATCACGGTTCAGGGGGGTGGACCTGTCGAAGACGCTGATGGACGGCACGAAGCTGGAACGCGTCGACTTCAGTCTGGCGTCGTTGAGGGGCATGGCTTTTGGATCGCAGAGACTGGCTGGCGTGAACCTGACAGAGGCCGACCTTGCGGGCTGCGATTTCACTGACGCGGTCTTCGACGGCTGCTACCTGGTCGGAGCGTTTATGGACGAGGAGACCCGGCTCGACGGCGCCGACCTGCGCGGGGCGGTCATCTCCGGCGAACACCTGGCCAGGGTGAGTCTGCGGGGAGCGGTGATGCTGCCGACGCAGGTGAAAGCCCTGGTCTTCGAAGGCTTCGGCGTCGTCGTGGACGATTCAGGACCGCCTCAGAAGTGAGAGACCGCGCCCGCCGATTCACCGGACGATGGCTGCGACAGCCCGTCTGAGAGCTTCCCGCGACTCGTCGACCTGCGCGTCCACGTCGGCCAGCCAGGTCCTGTGAGACTTCAGGAGGCGGCGTGCGGCCCCGATCTGGCGGCGGACGTCCTCTGGGCTGGCGCCGCCCAGCGTCACGCGGCTGTTGACGAACGACACTGGATCGAGCGCCTCCCTCACGACATCCGGCTCCAGACCCGGCGGAGCGGCGCCTATCTCCTCCGCGGCCCTGTCCAGCAACCCTGAATCGACCTCCATCGGCGCAAGTCCCCTCTCGACGCACATTCGCACGAGTCGGCCCACGATGGAATGCGCCTCCCGGAAGGGAATTCCACACTCTCGAACCAGCAGGTCGGCCAGATGGTTGGCGGTCGCGAAGCTGCGCCTCGCGGCGTTGAGCATCCTGTCCCGGTCGACACCTAGATGCTGAAGAGTCTCGGTGTTGATCTTGAGGAGCCCCTCGATGAGCGGTCCGTACGTCTCCACCTCCGGAGGCTCCAGGAACGAGTCGGATGAGGTGGCGCCCATGAGCGCCGCCAGCGCCGAGGCGGTCCAGCCCGAGGCGTGACGTGCAGTCACTCGGGTGCGCTCCCAGACGTATGGGTTCTTCTTCTGCGGCATGATGCTGCTGGAGCCGGAGTGGTGGTCGGCAGGCTCGACCATGCCAAACTCCTCGGAGAACCATACATACAGGTCGCTGGTCAGATAGTGGAGGGTGGCCAGCAGTGTGGCGTACGCCGATGCCGCCTCCGCCCGGAAGATGTACGTCCGGGACACGCGCGCGTTCTGAGTGAGCGCGTCGAATCCTAGTAGCTCCCTCGTGCGCTCCCGGTCCAGGGGCCAGCTCGTGCCCGCGATCGACGCTGTGCCCAGGGCGTTGAGATTAGTATGGCGATAGGCGAGTTGGAGCCGGTCGACGTCTTCGGTGTGGAGCCAGAACTGCGCCAGGAGGTGGTGTCCGAAGGTTATCGGTTGAGCAGCCTGCAGGTGAGTGTAGCCGGGAAGGACGGTGTCGCAGTGCTCCTCGCCCTTGGCTATGAGCGCCTCTTGCCAGGCGTGCAGGGCGCCCAACACCCCTCTGAGATGGTCGCGAAGCTGCAAACGCATCACGGCAGCGCCCCTGTCGGTGCGACTGCGGCCGGTGTGCATCCGGCCGGCCGCGTCATGGCCGATCTCTCTGGTCAGGTAGGCCTCTATCTGGAAGAGGCTGCTGTCCTTGGAGGTATCCAGGGGAATCGAGTCCGGGCCAGCCTCCAGCGCCCTCTTGAGAGCGCGGCAGATCGCCGCAGCGTCTGTCGAAGAAATGATTCCGCATTCGGCCAGCATCACCGTGTGGGCCAGATCAACGGTCAGCTCGGCGGCGAAGCGGCCCGGCTCCCGTAGCGGCAGAATCTCGGGACGTGTGATGAGCTCCTGGAAGAGCGTCGACGGGGCGGAGTCGAGTCTCCCCTCCGTGAACCGTACCATATCGCCCTCGCGTTCCATGGATGACTCTGTGGCGGGCGGTGGTTTCGAGGTAGCTAAGCTAGAGTCTCTGCGACCACCGCCTCGGACCTCTTGAATTCCGGGATCACGTACTTGCCGAAGAGCTCTATGGACTCCATCACCTTTTCGTGGGGGATGGTGGCCGTCTGCATCATTATCATCATCTGGTCGATGCCAGTAGCCTCGTGCTTCTTCAAGGCCTCGATGCAACTGTCGGGATCACCCGCGATAGTTACAGCTCGATCGGCCAACGTGTCGGCGTCCAGCTGCTCGATGATGGAATGGGCGATCGAGCCTCCGCCTGCGAGGTCGAGGGCCTCGCCGTAGCTCGCGTCGAGGTCCAGGATACGGTTGAAGTTTCTCTTGAGATGATCGGGCACCCCACCCCACTGTTCCAGAAGCCGCTTGTACACATCCTTCTGATGCTGCGTATAGGGCCTGTCAGGGCCGAAGAAGGTCTTTATGGACTGTGCCCCCAGCTCCCGGGCCTCCTTGTTGTCTTCCAGACAGATGCCGAGCGAGGCGCTGGCCCACTGGTCGTTGACGAACCCGCCTACGGGGTTGGCGTCTCGGACCTTCTCCTTGTAGGAACGCACGTAAGGCTCCAGAGTGGCCGGGGCGCTGCAGCCTAAAGCCAACACGCCGATACCCTTTTCCGCCGCGATATCGTAGGTCGTTGGCTGAAGCGCGGCCACCCAGATCGGCGGGTGCGGTTTCTGGTAGGGCTTGGGCAGCACCTGCCGCTCCGGCATACTCCAGAAGCGGCCCTCCCAGGAGAAGAAATCGGAGTCCCATATCTTGGGGACCATTGTCAGCGACTCGTCCCACATCTCGCGCGTGTTTCGAGGGTCGATTCCCATACCTGTTAGCTCGTAGGCGGCCGAGCGACCGGTCCCGAAGTCCACACGTCCATCCGACAGGTGGTCCAGCATGGCGACCCGCTCCGCCACTCTGGCCGGATGGTGATAGGGCAATATCACCACGCCGAGACCCAGCCTGATCTGCTTGGTCCGTTGGCTCAAAGCAGCGTAGACCAGCTCCGGACATGGGGACGCGGAGAACCCGGTCAAAAAATGGTGCTCTACGAACCAGAGGTAGTCGAAGCCCACCTCATCGGCCAGGATACACTGCTCCATCGTCTCCGTTAGCACGAGGTGGTCGTCCAGCGTTGGCCTCTGCATCTCGTACTGCAACGCGAGTTTCATCGCATTCTTGCTCCCTAGTCGGATGGCTTCGGGTCCGACGTTCTTTGGTCGGAAGGCTACCACCGGCCCTCATAGCCGTCAAACTCCAGAAGGAGCCCTTACGGGCCTTCTCTACGACGCCGTTCGCTCGGCTGGGCCGATTGACCTTGGTATCCAGTATCGATAACATCGCCGCGGTCTGGAATTCCACAAATGGAGGCGATCGAGGATGGGTAGACTCGAGGGAAAGGTGGCGCTGATATCGGGCGGGGCAAGGGGCCAGGGAGAGTGCGAGGCGAGACTGTTCGCCAAGGAGGGCTCATCGGTCGTGTTCGGGGACATCCTCGACCAGTTGGGCCGCAAGGTTGAAGCCGAGATCATCTCCAGCGGCGGTACAGCCCTGTACGTCCACCTTGACGTCACCAGCGAGCGGGACTGGGAATCGGCGGTGGATGTGGCGGAGCGGCGGTTCGGCAGGCTCGACATCCTCGTCAACAACGCCGGGGTCTCGCTCCGGCACCCTGAGCTGGATCTGACTCAGAAGGACTGGGAGCGCACGATGTCGGTGAACTCCACAGGTGTGTTCCTGGGAACGAAGTGCGCGGTCCCCGCTCTGAAGAGAGCGGGAGGCGGGTCGATCGTCAACATATCCTCCATCGCCGGGATCGTTGGGCGTCCCCTGGTGTCTCCGGCCTACGCGGCCTCCAAGGGTGCGGTCAGGGTGTTCACCAAGCTGGTCGCGGCGCGGTTCGCCGAGTACGGGATCCGCTGCAACTCGATCCACCCGGGACCGATCGATACGGACATGATCCGTTCGCCTGACAATGAGGTGCCGCCGGCGGCCAGGGTAGGGAGCGTCCCGCTGGGGCGCCTGGGACAGCCGGAGGACGTCGCCTTCGGAGCCCTCTATCTTGCCTCCGACGAGTCGACCTTCGTCACCGCAGCAGAGCTCGTTATCGATGGCGGGGTTACCGGCATCAGGCCGTGAACACCTGCCTTATCTCCCGTAATACCGGAGCTGAGTGTCGGGGTGCTCGTGGAGGTAGTGGTACTGCTGGACGGCGAAGCTATCCTGGGACTGTATCGTCAGCCCGCCGTCGACCACGAGGGCGTGGCCGGTTATGAAAGAGGCCTCCTCCGAGCACAGAAAGACGACCGCGTTGGCGATGTCCACAGGCCTGCCAACCTTCCGCAGGGGGTATGCGTTCTTGAAGAAGCGCAGTCCGGACGGGTTTCCGGCCCACCTCTCCTCCGCCCACTCCGTCATCATGTGGCCGGGGCAGATGGCGTTGACGCGGACCCCTACCGGTCCAGTCGGCTGCCATCTGCCTGGTGGCGCCGATCACCGCCGCCTTCCCCACATCGTAAACGAGGTCCTTCGGCGCCACGAGAAGTCCGAGGACCGACGAGATGTTGACGACGCTGCCACCGCCGCCCCTCTCCATCTCTGGGATGGCGTACCTCACCGCCAGGAAGTGTGCCTTCACCAGCAGCCACATTCCCGCGTCCCACGCCTCCTCACTTACTTCCAGGGCGCTGCCCCGGGACCCCGGAGGTCTCGCCCATGCGTTGTTGACCAGAATGTCAAGCCTCCCCCATAGCTCCACCGCCCTCGCGACCATCTCTCGTATATCCTCGTGCCTACCCACGTCGGGTGCGAAGCGGCTCGGCGTCGCCTCCGCTCTCGCGAATCCTGCCGACGTTGGACTAGGCGGCGTCCAGGTCTACGTCGGCCACCAGCACCTTGGCGCCCTCCTCTGCCAGCCGTCGAGAGGTGGCTCCGCCGATTCCCATGGCGCCTCCGGTAACGATAGCCACCTGGTCGGTAAGTCTACACATGTGAGAGTCTCCTGGCTGAATCTTCTGTTCGATTGCATTAGGTCGGAGCGAGAATACATAAGCTGGCTCGTTCTGACTACAGGTCCAGAACGAATCTCGAAGTGAAGATTCTAAAGTTTGTACGTTCTTCAAAGTTTGTACAGAAACTGACTCTTCCGTAGTGGGCTTATTATCAATGGGTATCGCAAGGGTGATGTTCACGTTGTCGTTCCCGTCGATGATGACCTCTTCCACGACCATCTGGAAGAACTGCTTTCGCTGCTCGGGGGTCAACTCGTCCAGGCTCTGTCCGACATCCTCCGCCCATGCAAAGACAGCCTCTATTAACCGTGATCTCTCAGCGTCGCTCGCCGTCCAGGCACGGTAATCCTCAAGCTTCGCCCGGACGTTCTCAAGTCGCTCGGTGATGAACTTGCGCTGATTGTCGAGCTGGTCCTCGGTGATCTTCCCAGACACGAACAGCGTGATGGCACGTTCCTCTCTCGTTTGGGTGGTTCGCAGGTCTCGCTCAGCCAGGGCAATCTGCTCTTCCAACCCGCCGGTCTCCTGAGAATCGAGGGGGACGATACCGGCTACGATCAGGTGGGGGTTCTGGATCACCCGCTTCACCTCGCTCCATATTGGTTCCTCCAGCCTCTCGGCCCGGATGTAGGTCCGCTCCCGGCAGCGCAGGCGGAGACTCTGCATCCCGTTGCACATGTAGTAGCTGCGGGGAGTGGCCAGGTCGTAGCGGTACTTCTTGCCGTTGCGAACGCTGGTGGTTGTCCACGTGGACCTTGCATGGAAGTTGCGTCCGCACTCGCCGCATCTCAGCAGGTGCTGCAATAGGTATACCACCTTCGTATTCCTCTTGGCCCTGCTGCTACGCTTCTTCTTCACCTTCTGCGCTCGTTCCCAGGTCTCACCGTCAATCAGCTGGGGGATCGGGATCTCAATCCAGGTGTCCCTCGGCTGGTCGTAGACCTTCAAACCGTCCTCAGTGGACATGTGGCGGGACTTGCCGTAGACCCAGGTACCCGTGTAGGTGGCATTTCCCAAAACGTGATGTACATAGGACTGACGCCACATCGGCTTGCCGGTTTGTGTGGGGATTCCCTCATCGGTCAGCCGCGCGGCAATGGAACGAGTCCCCAAGCCGTCATGAACGTACATGCGAAAGATGCGGCGCACAACTTCAGCCTGCTCTTCTATGACCTGGGGCATGCCGTCGTCCCCGATGCGGTAACCGTAGGGGAGGCCGCCCGTAGGCACTCGCCCTTGCTTGGCTGTCCCACGCTTGCCCATGGTGGACCGTTCCCGGAAGTTGTCCAGTTCGATCTTGGCGATGGCCGCCATCAGGCCGAAGGTCTTCATGTCTATGGCGTCCATGACGGCTTCGAGGCGAATCTGGTGTGCCTCGACGACCTCCATCAGGGCAGCGGCGGGGTACATGCCCCTGCTGAGGCGGTCGGACTTCCAGCAGACGATGGTGTCGAAGAGTCCCTTTCTGGCGTCGGCCAGCATCCTCTGGAATTCGGGGCGCTTCTTCGACCAACCTCTCCCCACCTCCTGGTAGCGGGCGGTGATGGTGAGGCCCTTGCCCTGGCAGTAGGCTTCCATGTCGCCCATTTGCTCGGCGATGGAGGTCTTATCCTCCCCGTCCTGGCTCTTGTCCGAGACGCGGGCGTAGATGGCTGCCCGGTTCACCTGTGCTTTCTCTTGGGTGGTTCTTGCAGGCACTACTGCGTCCACCAATGGCAGGCCCGGAGCCGGATAGGTCGTCGTTTTCCTGGGCGAAAGTTCATGAACGGCGAGGGAGGGCCACCCTCTACGAGTACCCAGCGGTACGGGGTGGTCCCGTCATCGAAATGGCCTCTCCTTCTCAGTGTTCCGCTGCGACCAAAGTAGCTTGTGCGCGCCGAAGAGTCTGTGCATATGGCGTTTTTTGACACTGTGAAGCTGGAATGTTCATACTGAATTTATGAGGGGCGCGATGTACAGAGGGCCAGAGCGGCCCAGGTGGGCCTGCTGATGAGGTCCTACCGCGAGTCTTTTTCCCTGGGAGGCGGTCGGCGGGGGCTGACGCAGGAAGCGCTGCTGGAGCGGATGGGCGCGGTGGACGGTGACTACGCGGAGCGGTACAGCCACGCCACAGTCTCACGATGGGAATCCGGCGGCACCCGCCCTACGCTTCAGCGGCTGAGGGTATTTGGCAAAGCCCTCGCCCTGTCACGGACAGAGGTAGCCGGTCTCATATTGCTGGCAGGGCTGGCGACTGACTTCCGGGCGGCGTTGGGTCAGGTCACCGGGAGCGATGGTGACGGGGCCATTGGCCACGCTGCAACGCCGGATCCGAGATCTGATCCCTACGTTGCGGCTGGCACCGAAGCTACGAAGATCGAAAGCACGACGTCAATCCTCAGGACTGCAATCCTCTTCTGGTTCTTGAGGGTCCTGCCGCTCGGGATGTGCATAGTGGGCGGGTATGTGCTGTCGTTCTACGGCTGGAACAACTCATGGATGCCCACGGCGTACGTCGCTTTCGCAATTGGAATCGTACTGGTGCAGGGGTTCTTGCTGCCGGACCGTAGCGCTCCCTTCAGAGAATTCTTCTGGGTTTCGCTGTTCTTCCTGTTGACCACGCCCCTGCTGCAGTTCGCCTCGACACGCGTGGACCACTACAACTTTCACACGATTGGGAATCTTGCCGGCACCCAGATGCCCTACATGCTGGCGCTTCTCCTGAACCTGGTGATCGCAGCTGCAGCTGGGCTGATGTTCCAGCTGCTATGGAAACGGCAGTACTCAGGCGGCAGCGATGGAAGCAGCGCCCTCCGACGGGCGGCCGGCGTGGCATTGCCGCCGGTGATCTCCGTGTACGCCGTTGTCGTTGTCATCACCAACATTTCGGTATCGATACAACTGGCGGTCCTAATGCCGCTGTTGGGTGCTGTCTTCGCCACATTGCTGGTATTGCGCGACCCTGCTTTCAACCCCAGCGAGCGCGACCGGCTGTTCCTGCTCTCGACAGCGTCGGTGTTGACGATGATCTCGGCGACATTGTGGATAGTTGCCATGATGGCGATCTACCTGTCGCCGGACCTGCCGAGAGTCTTGCCGGACCACAACCTGTTGCGTTCCTGGGAAATAGATTTCGCCGAGTTGGGCCTCAGCCGGGAAGAGGCGCTGGACGGGTTGAACTTGGGATACATGTGGCACGCGATCTGGGTCTTCGCCTTCATGTTCTTTGTTGTCGGCGGCAGACTGATTGTATCCATCTACAGGATGGCGGCGGCCAACGACGACGAGGGCCCAGGGGCAGAAGCAGAGAAGCCCACCAACGTAGCTGCGCGAGGCTCTACGGCTTCGTAGACTGCATTCTGGCCGTCCGAGTCCAGAGTGCCTTCACGCCCTAGCTCTACGAGCAGTTTCCCTTGGAAGAGCTCCTCACTGAGCCTCACTGAGCGCTTGACGCCATATGGCGCACTGGCTACAGTATAGCTACCACCCCTATCGCTTCGCCGGTAGGGTCGAGACCGCCCTCCGAGGCGGTCTCTGTCTTTGTTGGGAATTAACGATTGATCAACAACGCCAAAATGGACGGCTGCAATCTCTACTACCGTGCCTCAAAGACATGCTGGCAAGGCCAGGAGAGAGCGGAGTTTCCCGCAAGTCTGATAGAATTCTGCTGATGGGAACAGCAGCATAGCGATGGACCTCTTCGATGGCCTGTTTATGACACTGGCATGTCCTAACTGCAACTACGGGATGGATGTTGAGCTATTCTCCATCCGCTTGGAGTCGACGACGTTTTGTCCATGCTGCAAAGTGACGATCCACCTAGTGGACTCTAACGCCAGTGTTCACGGGGCTCAGAAAGAGGTTGAATCAGCGATGAAGGACCTTGAAGACCAGCTTAAGAAGCTGAACAGAACAATACGCTTCTAGATATAGGTGATACAGTGTTCTATCTTCGCAATCTACGCGTCCGTATTCAAGAGAGAAGGAACCGCCTTTATAAGACCGACTTTAGGACCTTTGATGCCGAGCTCCGGTATCTACTTCGGTTCTTGTATGACAACACCTACATTCGTTCCTCGCTGGCTTGCTTGGATATGAGTAATTCGGTGGATTTTGATCGATGGAGTGCAGAGCTATCTGATATGCGGGAAGTGCAGTTCCCTCAATCTGAGGAGGGAAGAGCCAAGGTATGTCATGGCATCCTTAAGCGATGCGTCGGCGATGAACACGACGATAATACATTAGGATGGGCACAGCTGTTCAGTTCCGAGAGGACATTCGACGCTATGCTCAGGGACCTCGCCGAGGCAGTTGTAGACCCTCTTGTGAACTTCCTCCACGACCAAATTGACGATGGAGGAAATGTCCTCTATCTAATAGAGCGATTCAAGCTGAAGTCCGAGTGGTTCAGGCGAAAGGAGTTGTACACACTCTATACGGGGCACACTTCGGTCGGGGAAGCCAGCCTCGACCAAGAGTTGAGGGCTAGTCTCTTTGAAGGAGGAGTTGACTATCCATTCTCACAGCCCTCATCGCCATCAGGGGAGGCGGACATCGTTGCGCTGCTGGGTTCTGACGATCCACTCGTGCTTGAAGTCAAAGTGTTCGATCCTAACCTTGATTCCCTCGTAACAAGGGCCTTTCGGGTTGGTTCTGCGGCGTGAGGGCGGTTAGGCGAGGGATTTGGTTTTGTTCCGGTCGGGGCTTGTGTTGCGGCCGATGAGGTAGTTGTGGTGCGCCATACCCCGTCCTGGTAGGCATCAGCGGGCTCGCAACGGCTCCTGTAGCCTCATGCAGCGGTGGGATCGGGCGCCAAGGCAGCCGGTGGGACCAACATCTCGTCCATCTCGGTCAGCCGTGCCCGGACCATTCGCTTGATGTTACACGCCAGGGCCTTGAGGTAGACGGCGAGCCGGACCCTCTCTCCTCCACGTACTCGTAGGCGGCCAAGACCATGGCGCCGTTTCAACTCTGAGTTCGTACCCTCTATCCCCGCACGCAACCCGTACCGTTTACGCCATTGTCCATCCGACTCGGCCCGCCGCCTACGTCCGATGTTCACCCTGGCGAGGTCCGCACTCAGCACGTAGGCTCCACTCGGCGACCACTCTCCCCCGAGCTCAGGGCGACGACGCCACCTCACAGGACACCGGGAACGCAGCGAACAGGGCTCACACACCTCCCGGGCGAAGTGCATCTCCACTCGCTCGGGAGCCTCTTCATCCTCGTACTCGGACACGGCCTCATGTCCCGCAGGACACACCGCAGCCCTCCTTGCCGTAACGTCGATGTCAAAGTCAGCAGCCGTCAGCCTGACCAGCCCATCATTCTCATCGGCCTCCGCTGGCGCCCGGCCCCCGACAGGGCTCACCAACTCCGTCCCCCTGCGCTCCGCCTCCCATCCGTTCCGGCCAGAACCATACGACGTGTCGCACCACAGCTCCGAAGGGCCTATCCCTCGCTCTCTCAACTCATCGATCACCCCCACCGTCACACCGGCGTCGCCATCGCTCGATGGCGTGACCTCCACGTGGGTGATCATCTGCACGGCGTTCCCCTCTTCGCACGTCTCAGACACCTGCACCTCGTACCCCTTCCCCTTGTGTCCGCTGTAGGTCACCGCCGGGTCGTGCGGCGTCTGCATAGAGCTCGACCGCACCTCCTTCGCCTCCTTCAGCGCGATCGGCACCTTCCCCTCTGCCGCATCGTCGTCATCGGCGCTGGGACGACCGTCCCTGTGACGGCCCACGCGGCACTGCTCATGCAAAAGCCTCTCCAACAGACCGTACTCCTCCATATCCGCCACCGCCGTCCCGCGGAACCTATCCACCAGCCGGTACACGTCTCGCGCACACACCGACAGCCGGCGACGCCCCTCACCTGAACGTGCGTCCTCGTACCTCGATGCTTCTCCGGTCTCCTTCAGGTACCGCTGTGCCAGACCATCCCCAATCCCTTCTCCCAGACCGGGGTGCTCACGGCTCACCGCCAGCAGGAACACCCGGACCGTCTCGCAGAACAGACCCAACCGCGTCAACACCGCGATATTGCTCATGACATGCGTCGAGTCCAGGCGCTGCTTGCCTGTCCGCAGTCCCAGGGCCTCTATCATCCGGTCCGTCGTCTCACAGAAGGCCAATCGCCCGCCGTCGTGCTCCATCAACCGCACACGAAAGTTGTGCAGCGTCTTCTGGGCAAGGTGCGCCTCCTCCATCTCCAGCCGCAGCGCGTGGTGCCACAGCAGATTGAACTCCAACTCTTCCAACGCCTCCATGTCCGTCAGATCGAACATCTCCTTGAGCACCAGCACTCCCAGCACCGTCTGCACGGCGCGATTGGGCCTGCCCATGTCCGGGCTGTACAGCGGAGCGAACCGCTCCTCCTCTATCAGAACCAGAGCCTCGTTCCGGAATACCTCCGCCCAGCTCCTACGCATCAGCTTCGCCTTCCTCGGTGTGATCAGAAACTCCGACTGCCACAGGCTCTCCTGCGGTTCCCGGGCTTGAAACATCGTCCACCTACTCCTCAGCGTTCACTCCTCCACTCTCTCCGATCCTATTATCCCTCACTTCCCAATACCCTCGCCCATGACTTTTTACGAGTGAATCAACCTTAGTAAGGGCAAACGCCACTTACGACAGGGATTCCATCAAGTCTTGAGATATGCAAATGACTACAACCAAAGCCTGGGCTACTTAGCTATATTCAACTGCTCGGACAGGCAGTTGGTAATCTCCTCAGACGAGGAGTTGGGGGCTGAATTCCCCCCTCGCATTACGTATGGAGGGAAGACCTTCTTCGTTATCCCCATTGACATCCACCCTGATACAGACTCGGCGAGTAGGGAGAAGCCAGCAAGTCGGCTGGTCATTGATCGCAGGGACCTCGTTGATGGGTAATCAATGCTTGGGCTCGATCTCAAGGACGGCGTTCGAGACACGCGGACCGTGCTGTAGCGGTAGTTCTTTCAGATGTAGGCCAAACCTTGATCGGCTCCAAGGATGGCAGCTTGGCCAAAGCACTGACGAGGCTGGACGGCTTTACCGATCGTGCTGATTTCATTCTCAGCCATAACCTGATCGATTTAGATCTACCCCCACCTCAAAGCCGCGAATCTCGGTTGCGCCTGCTACAGCTTTCCTCTCTAGATACTCTTCGACTCAATCCTCTGGCCTTCCCCCGCTACCCCTACCGGCCTCCGCGCTTGACAGCTATGGGACTGTGCCATCGAGCGAGTCTTGCGAACCCGTCAGACGGGATGCTCGTCACGAGCGCCCTCTACAGCACCCACCAGGATAGCGCGCACAGGCAAGTTGGCGCCAGCATGAGGATCGCGAACCACCGTTGCCAATCTGTGACCCGTTTGCTGTGACATAACGGCGATCGATCTCTGTCAATAGCTCATCATTTAGGCCAACGGCATTGCGTAGAAGCGACACAAACACGGCCGCCCATGAGTCAGGTGTGTCAGGATTTACTATCGCATCTCGGACTCTACAGGCCGCAATGTGATCACGGCGTAATCGATGAGAGACGTGCCGTGCGAATATCCTATCGAAGTAAGGAGTGCCTATCTTGCGGAGACGGTAGTGGTGTCGCTGAATCTGGGCAACGATCTCGTCGCTCGAGGCAACTGAGTAGGCCAAGGCAAAGTAAGTTCGAGGGTTGATACGATGGGTTGAGCGGTGTCTGTTGGATGCCATCGATTCAGAATGGCTCCGCCAAGCATTCTGCACCAAATGATGATCTGGAAATAGAGCTGCCAACGATTCGATTGCAGGTCCCTCGTAGCTTCCCTGCGCAGCCTGTTCTAGCGCTTCCTCCAGTTGTTCGGGTCGTAGGCCGATCCGTTCGGGCTGGTCCAACAGATAGCTGACCGGCTCGTTGTAGGAGTGGCGGCTATCACGCATGAGGGATATTAGGGTTTCTGAGATCTCAGCAGTCCCTCCGGCTCTCCTGTTGACGATCCAGAGGAAGACGCCACTTTGAGTCCGTAACTGTGGATTTGCAAAAAGCTCGTTTTCGAGCTCGCGCTCCAGAATTGGGTTTTCCGTGGCGACCAGCGCGAGCGAATTCCACACTGAGTCCGGGCTACCTCTTTCCAATGGTCCCGACAGTAGGGCGAATAGCTGGTCACCGAAGTTGCTTCGTAGTTTCTCCCAGGTGGCCGATATCTGCTGCAAGAGTATTCTGTCATGGCCATTCAGGTGGTCGGCCAGGCCCACGCTTACGGAGGCCGTGCTGGCAGTCACCTTCATGCCATCCAACACAGGAGACCAGTCTTCGAGAATGCACATTCCCACCCATGCGGCTCGTCTGCGTGCTTCGTATTCAGGACCGTAGATCGAGGCCTGTTTGCCAAGGTGTGCTAGAGCAAGAGCCCGAAGCTCGTCGTTGCCAGGTTGTTCCTGCTCGATCCTGATCAGGGCCCGATGATATGCCAAGGACGAGACGCTCTTGTTGGGCTCAGACCTCTCATCTGCCCAGCGTGCGGTCAATTCGCTAACCAGCTTGGGTTCGATTCCACGTTCAGCCAACGTCCAGCAGATATGGGCACGCAGGTATGCCGGCAGTGAACGGAGAGCCTTGAAAGCGTCTGCCAGGAACGGTTTCAGACTCGGTGCGTCTTCTCTGAACACGCTGAGGAATACCTCAAGCGGACGATCCTGGCGTTCAGCGATTTCGTTCAGAATCTGCGCCGATCCCTCTGCGGGATACAGCTCCGCGGCGAGAGCTAGGCGCGGATTACCGTATAACCAGTTGAGGGACTTCGGAATAAGGTCGATCGCCTCACGCATGACATGCTCAACATCCTCTTGGTCGTTCGGTCCTAGTTCGCGATAGGCTCGAATCAGGGCGGACGCAACGATGTCATAGCGCGGGCCACCTGACCTTGGCGAGGCTGACAGAGAGCGGAGTATGTCCATAAGCCGCTTGATTACATCATCAGGGCCTAAGACGCTAGAAGCTGCATTGGCGACCATTGACGCTCGCGCGGGATCGCCCATAATCATCGACCGAAGTTCCGCCAGAGCGCCCACATCCTCGACGAAGTGTTCACCCAGAGCAGAGGCAGCCCAGTGGGGAAAGGAAGAGGAGCTCCCGAGATCTTTCAACAAGGCTTCCCTCATGACAGGGCCTTGATCGATGGCTGCAAGGCTGTACAGAGTCCGACCCATAAACTCGGTGTCCATGCTGCTCAGGAAGTGTTCGATCGACTCGGCGACACGACCGTTGTAGGGAGACCCCTTACGATAGGCCCTTACGAGGGTGTCGACGTCGCCGGTCCTGATCTGTTGTTTCAGGCCGTATAGTCCTTCGCCGCGGAGTTGGTCACACACCCAGTTGGCCAAGGCTTCGTTGTCAGCGAACGCCCTAAGCATGACAGCGCACGGAACTTCAGAGCCGAAATAAGAAACCTCGGGGGAAGAATTGAAATCCATCAGGTCGTTCAGCACGGACTGATCACCCTGTACGACAGCTGAAATCGCGGCCACGACCATCCCGAAATGAACCTCGGGGCGTTCTTGGGTCCAGAGGTATTCATTGAGCCATTTGCTCTCGCTATCGGTGAGTACCTGGGCAGCTGGACGTGAGATTTCGCGGATGTCCGGAAAACATCGGCCAAGACGTTTAAGGCATCGCACAAGGCCACAACCCGGACCTGCTCATCAGGATGAGATCTGGCCTCATCAAGGATGGCGGTCACCTTTGGATCTTGCCTCCACCCCAGAGCCAGAGCCGCGAGTGCCGCTGCTTGCACGACACCGGAGGGTGGATCAGCGAGGATACTCAGTAGTGCCGCACGGAGGCAGAGGCACTCCTCATCGGTGCCAACGGTGGAGCACCTGACGGCGATGGTGCTGGCCTTGTCGAAGGCATCATATCTGTCCGCGTTTCGGAGCGCGAAGACTAACAGGGAGCAAACGGTCTCCGATAGACCGGTGTCGGGTGGTATCTTGGAGATCTGAGAGACCAGCTCCCTTGAAGGCTCCTCGACCAACAGCGTCCAACGCTCCAAACAATCCCGGACGGTGCTTCCGGTCAGGGGTCCGCTCAGACCGGAGAGCATAGCATCTAGCAGCCTGGCCCGATGCGGCCCGTATGCATGGCTTTCAACGACTTTGATGATATCCGTCGCATTCGTTTGTACGGCGTCTACAGGGAGACCGTAAGGCCCAAAGGTAATCTCAGCCAGAAATTCGCGTGCGCAAAGTCCTGCCGGAGTCTCGTCGATGCGGTCCCGGATGACAGCGAGCAGGGAACTCAGTTCGGAGGGGCGGGAGATTTTCCGAACGGTGATGAGGAGTACCTCTTTCCAAGCTGGGTTCCCAACATGTCTCTTGAACAGATCTTCAACGTCCTCGAATTCGAGCTTGCTGGCAACGTATTCTGCGGCTAAGTGTTCCTGCATTACCCTGTGGATAAAGCCCACTTGGTTCGGTCCCACACGCACCACGATCCCCAACTCGCCTTCGGCTACGTCCAAAAGCTGATTGGCGGAGTTGACCGCGTTTTCTCGATTCATGAAGAGATGGGAAGGGTCCTGCAGGGCATCGATAAAGTCCTCCCGCAGAGCATCTTCTTCGAAGACCGAGACTTCTCCGCGCAATTGGTTCACGTAAGACACTTTGCGCAGAACCGCTTCGATCTCGTGGTGAGACAATCCTTTATGGCGTACAGCTACGTCGGCTGCAGTGCGTCTCTTGGGGGGCAGGTCCTCCACTAGGAGCTGGACCGCGCGTTCGTAGACCTCGAAACGTTGGCCTGGCAAGGACGAGGAACTGGACAAGCGCAGGGTGACCAGCATGATCAGGAAGAGTGGTGTGCCGCTGAACAAGCTTAGTTCAGGAACGAGGTGCACCTGATCCAGGAACTCGTCGACCGCCTTGTCAATGATCTCAGCTGAACCCGAGGGACTATCGGTGTCGGTCGCGGCCCGAAAATAGTGAATCGCGAGAGCTCTCTGCTGGTCGGAGGTCAGCGGAGCAATCCGGGAATAGACCCATCCGGAATCCAGAGTCAGCTTGGTGAGGCCATAAGGACGGGTGGAGGCGAGCACAGGAATGCCACGGATGGCTGCGAATCTTTCCACCGCCCTCGCCGCATAGTGGCCCGCGTCGTCGGATGTCCATTCGTCAAGTCCATCGACAACGAGCAGGAGTCGGCGGTCGTCAAGAGCCTTTTTGATCAGCGGCCAGATTTGGGCCGACTCATTCTGTTCCAGCCAGGCCTTGAGCGCGAGACCGACCGAGGCGAGCTCACCAGTCTGGCCCTCAACCCTCTGCGCCAAGAAATGGAACGGGAGCCAGACCGGCAGGTATTCACCCCAATGCACCGCGACATTCTTCCATCGCGGCTCTTCGCTCAGCAAATCCAGGACCAAGAATCTCAGCAGAGCACTCTTGCCTGCGCCTGGATCACCGATGATGACCTGTAGTCGCTCCGTGCCTACCCATTGGTCCGCTGGTCGGCGTTCCACTGATGCTGCGGACTGGGTGTTGTGGGATGTACCGAAAGCGCTCGGCACTGACCAACTGTATTCGTCCGGGAGCAGCGCATTCCATTCTTGGGCCGTTCCAAAACGGCCATGGGGACCGGGCGCTTGATCTACCACTTCGGTTTCGACAGCTACTTCATACGGATAAGCCGCAGTTTGATGCGCCACGGAAGTGAGGTCGGGGGTCACAAAACGGTCCAATAACTCGACCCGGCGCACTTTGTTCAACCCGAACCCAGCAAGTCCTGGATCAGCTAAGCCAAACGTGGTTGCGTAAATGCGAGCGAGCTCCCGACGGAGGGCCATCATTTCCTTCGCGTCAAGGTGATTGCCTAACTGTGTTGCCGCCTCTTCACCGCAGAACGCCTTTACCCACGGCCTGCCGAAGAAGTCGTCGACCAATTCAGGACGCCCCTTTAGCTTCTCCGATATCTCCTCTTGACCCCACACCTCAAACACGATTGGCTGTGGGTCGAGATGTCTTAAGAGTTCCTCAATCTTTTCGAGAACTTGGGTGGACCTGGCTGAAGAACTGGTCGCGTAGACAAACTTTTTGGAGACATCAGCCCAATGCCCTTCTAAGAAATCGTTTACACAATTCTCCAGGTTCGCAGGGGACACCTTGCTAATCCGGCGAGATTGAAGGGTCACGTAACGTCGCGGGTCTGCGACTTCATTGGATGCCATCGGCGCAATCGCGTACATGTCAATCCCGTGTTGCGCCTGTCCGGGTACGCCGTACAGGGCGGCGCGGACCGCGCCTACCTCGGTTCGGAGTAGTCTTAGGCAAAGCCTTTCGAAGTCATCCCAGGTAAGTTTGGACAGTGGCAGCAACTGGCTGAGCGTCTGCACTGGCGAGGGTACACCGCCACCTGTTGCTGGACCCAACAACCATGACGGCGTCTCCAAGGCATCATGAGACACGCTTGAGTTGGCCACAGACGAAAGAGTTTGCTGTTCTGACTCGGTCATTAGTGAAACTGGCACTCTTTGGAAATATCTCTTTGTCAATTGTACAGGGTCAAACAAGACGACCGATCAAGGGAGACCACAGGTCTTCCATAAGAGCGACTAGCCGTCGGCTTCCTTACCCGGACCTGAATCCGGCCGTTTGCTACAAAATGGCCGACGAGGTAGCCCTTGTCCTACTCGGGCGGGAAGAGCTGCCAGATCACCACCAGGACAGCGCTGATTCCACCGTTGTCTTCTGGTTCCTAGGCCGCGCCATGAACCGCAAGGCTCCCAGGAGCGACCCTCGGGGAGTGGTCAGGGGATGAACGGGGGCAATAGTGGGGAAAGCAGGGAGGCCGGGCGGAAGACTATTCGATTGGCCTTACTGTCTTGCCCGTAGCACGTCTCTGTTGACTACTGCTGATTCCCGTCGTCCTCGGTGTTCTAGACCCAAGCTATGGGTCCGAACCTTACATCATTCGTGGAGGTCGAACAAGCAAGGGGAGTGGCAGTATAATGGACAGGGCTACGTTTTCTAGTTGCAGACGAGACTTCTGGGAGGCCACATGGACAAATTCCAAGGTGAGTTCAGTGAACTCGAATCCCTAGTATCCGAGCTGGGTTACAGAGGTCAGTGGGAGGATGATAATGGGAAGAGGGTCTTTCGAAGTGAAGATAAAGCCATCCTCAACTGGTGGCCAAAAACGGGCACCATGCAAGTTCAGGGGCCGGCGACCGCTAAGACTCAACTCGAAGAAGCCTTAGCGAACGCCCTTTCCAGCGACGCCGACGCGTCGCTGGGTTCGGAGTCGCAAGCACCGCCCACCGTCCTTGACAAGCCATCGCCACCCATTGCTTCCGCAGACCTTACCCACGGGGTATCCGCGAGAGTGTTCGTAGTGTACGGCCACGACGAATCCTCCTGCGAACAGCTTGAGTTGGTTCTTCATCGCCTGGGCCTGGACCCCTTCGTCTTGGGGAATACTTCGGGCGGCGGGCTGACGATTATTGAAGCTCTAGAGAAGGAGATTCTTCCCTCCAAAGGCAAGCGGTTCGGGATCGTGCTATTGACCCCTGACGACGTGGGGTACAAGCAAGAGGGCGGTCCAGAGAACGCTGAACCCCGCGCCAGGCAGAACGTAGTCATGGAGATGGGGATGCTGATTGCCGCTTTCGGAAGGCCTCGCGTCGCCATCCTGAAGAAAGGCCACGTAGAGGTCCCGTCGGATGCCAGCGGGATTATCTACTTGGGCTTCAACAACCACGTAAAGGAAACCGCAGCGAAGCTCTGTCAACGGCTTGCAGAGGCTGGATTCGAACTCAGTTCGGACGCCATCGCCAAGGCGTCCGCCTGATGATGGCCTCGAAGAAACACGTCATCATCTACACCGACGGTGCCTGCACCGGCAATCCCGGTCCGGGCGGGTACGGCGTTGTGCTGATCTATGGCGAGCATCGCCGCGAGCTCAGTGGCGGCTATCGCCGAACGACCAACAACCGCATGGAGCTGATGGGACCGATCAGGGGCCTAGAAACCTTGAACCAAAGTTGCCGTGTTACGCTACACAGCGATTCGCAGTATGTGGTCGAGGGCATCGAGAAGGGCTGGGCGAAGCGTTGGCGCGGCAACGGCTGGATGCGCAACAAGCGGGAAAAAGCGGTCAATCCCGATCTGTGGGGGAAGCTTCTCGACCTCTGCGACACCCACGAGGTCGAGTTTCGATGGGTGCGGGGACACGCAGGCGACCCCGAAAACGAACGCTGCGACCAACTGGCGGTGGAGGCCGCCCATCAGAAGGAACTCCCGGAGGATGAAGGATACGAATCGCCTTCGCAGATCCAGCAAACCATGTGACATTGCCAAATGATGCGATGGCTCCTCAATAAGCCGACCACAAGGGCGAAATGGAGCAAATGGAACCAGTGTACAGTCCGTTCAACGCTTGCAATCAATCGATCGAACCGGATCCGGAGGGCCTCAAACGCTACTGGCTTCGCCGCTGCCTCACCCTTCTGCCCACGCCATGAACCTCCGGGCCGCTATTTGCGACCCCGAGGGAGTGGTCAGGCATTAGGCACAATACGAACGGCCGTCGTGACTCCTTGGCCCCTGGGATAGTGCATCCTTCCTGCTGTGCTATATTTCCGAAAGGGTATGGCGAATCTCTATTCCAGCCAGTTCTTTAGGAACGGGGCTCTCACTTAGACAGCTGTTAAGCTCCTTAAGGCCTGTCTCAATTAGGATTTCAACGGCATCGTGAGGGCCGAGACCGCCGCCCAAGGCGGTCTCTGTCTTTATTGGGGACCAGGGATTGATCGCCATCTACATAGACGGATCTCCAAGAGACCGCCTTGCTGACTGGTCATGTGAAGACTCCCAGCAGAAGTCCTCAATTCGATTTTCCTCGGGCCCTTATCCCGGACGGATTGGGGCAGACCTTACGCCTGCACGGCGTAGCTGGGTTCAGCATCCTCGGTTGTGTGCCTCCCCCGGTCCCAATTGCCCCGCCTTCTCAGGGCAGGGAAAGTTGTGGGACACGCTACTGTTTCTCAATTCGACCTGTCTTGAATGGACCCAAATCGACTGCCCATGAGTAGCGGGATTTTCCTTGTCTATTGTGTCCAGAGGATGAGCCTCTCGTCCCCTGTTGGGAGCGAGTCTACCGGCGCGCGGCGGCTAGACGACAGACTTGACCTTCGAGGGGCGGTGGGCATTGCCTTGACTGATCGCTACGGTGGACTGGGATATGGTGGCGGTTCTCGCGGCTCGTGACGAAAAGGCTGAGGCTCCCTTGTAGCGACTGGTTTCGGCCTCTCGACGTTAATCTACTTGGAGGCTTCGTGGTAGTCTTGATCTACCACCCCTATTTCTTCGGCGGTAGGGTCGAGACCGCCCTCCGAGGCGGTCTCTGTCTTTGTAGGGAGCGGAGATGGATCACGAACCTGTACATAGACGGATTCAAGCTCTACTATAGCGCTCACGAGGACACGCCGCCGAGACTAGGGAGCACTACCCGGGCTAACTGGGCTCAGACTCCCTTTTCCGTCTCTAGGGCAAGCGCCCATCAGGGACTCTACGGACGCGGACTGGAATTCCCATAGGCCCACTCGTTCACCGACCTGGGCTCCGCCATCTCAGACCCGGACGGGGTAACAGGGTTCGGTGCCTAGGTTGGGTGCCACGCCTGGTCCCGACGGCCCCACCTTCTCCGCCGGCTGTTGTGAGGCACGCTACTGTCTAACGACCTGGCCTGGCTTGAATGGACCCAAGCCGACCACCCACGAGTACTTGAGTTTTCCGTGTCGATTGAGTCCGCCGAATGAAAGTTCTTGATTTTATCAAGTCTGGTGGGGAAGCCGGGACTCGAACCCGGACGCCTTGCGGCACATGATCCTAAGTCATGCTCGTCTACCAGTTCCGACACTTCCCCGTCACCGGTTCGGTTACAGTCTAAGGCGGCAGTCTCAGGCCAGTCAACGACCCTGGAAAGCTCCGATTGACCGCGGATTCTATCCCGCCTACAATCCGGTCGTCACTGCGGTCCGAGGCAGCAGAGGAGGCGGCGCGTGAGGTTCGGATTCGTTCTGCCAGCAACCACCGACGGCGAGGCGCTGTGCGCATTCGCACAGGCTGCTGACGATCTGGGCGTCGAATCGATTTGGACCGGCGACCACATCGTGATGCCGTCCGACGGTACGGACCAGTACCCGTATACGAGGGACGGATCGTTCACCGTACCGGCCGATACGCCGATCATGGAGACGATGACCGTCCTGAGCTACGTCGCCGCGCGCACCCGGCGCGTGAAGATCGGCAGCACGGTAGTCATCCTCGCCCATCGCAATCCGCTCGTGCAGGCGAAGATGTTCGCCACGCTCGACGTCCTCACTGGCGGGAGGGTGATATGCGGAGTCGGCGTGGGATGGCTCAAAAAGGAGTTCGAGGTCCTGGGAATGCCCTACGCCGAACGCGGGGCGCTGAGCGACGAGTACCTGGAGATATTCAAGTGCCTGTGGACGGAGGACTACCCCGAGCATCGCGGCCGCTTCTTTAGCTTCGACGGCATCAGATTCTACCCCAAGCCCGTGCAAGAGCCTCACATCCCCATCTGGGTCGGAGGCCACAGCCGCGCCGCGGTCCGCAGGACGGCGAAGTACGGCGACGCTTGGCACCCGTCGAGACAGACCCCCGAGTACGTGTCGGGGCTGCTGCCCTACCTGCGCAGGCACGCCGAGGAGTGCGGACGCGACCCCGAATCGATCGAGGTCTCGCTCAAGAGGAGTCTGCATTTCACCGACCTGGGCATGAGGGAGCCCGCCACAGGGCTGACGGGTGGCGCCGTCGTCGCGGCCACCAAGGAGGAGGTCGACGACGTAATCCACTGCGCCGGCCTAGGCATAGACCAACTGACGTACGACTTCAGGACCGCCGCCGTGGGCGACTGCATACGCAGCATGGAGCACTTCATGCACGAGGTCGCGCCCGCTGCCGACGGGCGCTAGCGGTGGATGGGAAAGAACCACCTCAACCTTGCTACGGAAATAGACTTGCGTCCGTCGCTCTCGCGAAAGCGGGAGCCCATCCCCGGCTTCCCGAAGAGTTGGGTGCCCGCGTTCGCGGGTATGGCGTCGCTGGCTAGCCGATCTCGTACTTGGCGACGAAGTCCTGGTCTATGTCGATTCCGAGGCCGGGGCCGTCTGGCGGGCTGATCATCCCGTCTCTCGGTTCGGGGTGGCTGACGAACATCTCGTGCCACACGGGGTCCCGCACCGGGTCCGGGAAGAGCTCCGCGCAGAAGCTGTGCGGCACCGCGCACAGCAGGCTTATCGACACCTGCGGCTCCTCGTGGTGGACCATCCCGACGCCGAAGTACTGCGCGGTGGCGGCCGTGCGCTTCCATTCAGTGATGCCGCCTGCGATGGTGGCGTCCACGTTCAGCAGGTCGACCGCGCCCGCCTTCATCAGCTCGAAGCATCCGTGGCCGCTCAGCTCGCTCTGGCCCGCGGTGACGGGGATCGAGGTGTTGCGCCGGACCTCGGCCATCCCGTCTCTCTCGTTGTGCCACCTGATCGGCTCCTCGAACCAGGCGACGCCCTGGTCCTCCACGCCGTTCGCGAACTCGATGGCCTGCCGCGGCGTCCACGCCCTGTTGGCGTCGCAGGCCAGTATGAAGTCGTCGCCCACCGCCTCTCTGATCGCCTTCACCCGCTCGATCTCGTACTCCACCGACGCCGCCCCGACCTTGAGCTTCGTCCCGGCGTAGCCGGCCGCGCCCTGCTCGGCGACCATCCCGGCGATCACCTCCGGAGTCTCGTCGTCGGCGTAGTAGGCGTACCCGATGATCGGTATCTCCTCCCTGGAGCCTCCGAGGAGCTTATAGAGCGGCAATCCAACCGTCTTGCCGATCACGTCCCAGAGCGCCAGGTCGACCGCGCTGATGGCCCTCATCGCCGCGTTCGCGTTGCCAAGCACCGGGGTCATGTCGAACATCGACGCCCACAACCGTTCCACCGCGAAGGGGTCTTCGCCGATGAGGAGGTCGCGGAAGGGGCCGGCGATCAGGTCTCTTATCGCGAGATAGTCCTTCTTCTCGTCGCCGGAGTATATCTCGCCGGTAACGCCCTCATCGGTCTCGACCTTCACTATGATCGTGCAGCGCTCCTCTATCTGGTAGGTGCCGCCCCTGAACACCCGCGACAGCGGGACCGAGACAAGCCGCACCGACACGTCCCGAATCTTCATGTCTTCTCCGTTTTTTCTGTGCGGGGTCAGGCCGGGACGGCTTCGGGTATCGGCCTGTTGGTCGCCGGGTCGACCTCGAATGAGCCGTAGAGCTCCAGCTCCCTGCCGATCTCCCGGACCGCCGGAATCACCTCTTCGCCGAAGAGTCTCAGGCTCCGCATCTGATCTTCGTGGGTCATCGCGCCGTCTCCGTCCCAGAAGATGATGCTGCCCGGGCGCAACGTCTCGAGCACGTGCCGGATCTTGGGGATGACGGTATCCGGAGTGCCCGTGATGATGCTGTAGTTCTCGACCTGCTTCTCGAAGCTCCGATTGGCGGGCTTTCCCCCGCGGGCGGCGGTCACGACGCCGGCGGTCGGCAGGACGCGCCTGCGGTTGGAGAGGCCCGGAAGCTGCAACAGCGCGGGATTGGCAAGGCCCTCGTTGCCGGCGAGGAAGACGTTGCTCGGACCCTGTACGTACTTCCGGCCTACCTCGTCGGCCAACTCCTCCGTCTCGTCGACGTGGACTCTGAACAGGTAGCCTATGTTCTGGGTGCCCGACTCGTACCCGAACTCGGCGGCCGTGTCGTGGTATATCTGGTACGCCTGTCTGGTCGGCTCCAGCTCCGTGCAGAGCATCACGTAGGGGATGCGGTTCTTCGCCGCCCAGCGGATGGAGTCCTTGCTGACCATGCCGGGAAGCCAGACCTGCGGATGAGGCTTCTGGTAGGGCTTGGCCCACGGGTTGACGTACCTGTAGTGGTAGTGCTTGCCCTCCCACCGGAACGGGCCGTCGTCCGTCCACGCCTTCATTATGAAGTCGTGCGCCTCCTGGAACCGCTCCCAGTTGAAGAAGGGGGGAGCGTTGTGGGACACGCTCTCCCGTCCGCTGCCGCGAACCCATCCCGACACGAGCCGCCCGTGCGAGATCATGTCTATGATCGAGAGCTGCTCGACGAGCCAGAGGGGATCGTCCCAGATCGGCAGGATGTTTCCCAGCAGCACGATCTTCGCCCTCTTGGTGACGCGGGCGAGGATTGCCGCCTCTATGTTCATAGCGCCGCCCATGCAGAACGGCGTGCTGTGGTGCTCGTTGAGCATCAGGCCGTCGAATCCCATCTCCTCGGCGTATATCTTCTCGTCGATATACCTGTTGTAGAGTGCTGCGCCGACCTCGGAGTCGTATATGTCGTTGCTGACGGTGAGGTCCTTGATGGGTTTGCCGGTCATGCCGAAGTAGCCGGACTTGGGGTCCTGGTACGGGCGCTCTGTGAAGTGTCCTATGAACATCGCACGACTCCTTTTTCAACTGCCGCTTTTTCCAGAGACAGCCAACCCGTCCTTCCACTCTGCAGACTGTCCTTCACAACCGGAAACAGTGCTGCCCAGCTATGAGAGAAACTCGCGGACGAGGGAGACGAACCGGTCCGTCTGCTCCACCTCCGGCTGGTGCCCGCAGCCGTCGACCAGCTCCAGCCGCGAGTTCGGGATCGAGTCCCTGTAGACCTGGGCGGCGCTCACCGGGACGATCTTGTCCTCCATGCCCCATATCAGCAGCGTGGGCAAGTCCTTGAGCCTTCTAAGCAGATGCGGAAGGCCGGGATAGAACATGTACGGCCTCCAGCTCAGACGGCAGGCCTGCTCCCTGTTGACCTCCCACTGCTCCGCCAGCTCCGGACTGGGCGTCTCCGGACAGTATTCGCCGAACTCGGGAGTCGCCGCCGGGTCGAGCACCGAGTGGGTCATGAAGTCCCTGGCCGTCACCAGGAACATGTCGTATATGTGTCCTGCAGGCGGCTTGATGCCCGCAGGGCTCACCAGGACGAGCCTTCTGAACGCCTGCGGCGACATGGTTGCCATCTCGGCGGCCAGCCATCCTCCCAGCGAGAAGCCGATGGTGTCGACCGGGCCGAGGTCCAGGTCGTCCAGCGCCTGGAGGTACCATCCCGCCATGTCCCTCACGTTGATGATCCAGTCGAGCCTTGGAGAGGAGCCGAATCCGGGGTGGGACGGCACGTAGAGCGTCCGGTCTCTAGCCAGCTCCCTGTGGTAGCGGAGCCAGCCGGGATGTCCCATCTCACCGTGGAGCAGCAGCAGAGGCTCGCCGGCGCCCCCTCTCAGAAGCTGGACGCCGGTCTCGGCAAGGTGGACTCTCTGTTCGGTCCACTCGGCTGTCGACGTTGTCATCGTCCGCCCTCCTCAGGCTGCGCCGGTCACGACGGGACGATCTCCAGCAGGCAGCGCTCCGAACGCTCGGTCCACATCCGCGCGAGGTGGTCTACCGAGTCCCACGGTCCATCGGGGTACCGTCCCGCGTGGACCGGGGCGATAGTCTGGATGAGCGGCTCCTCGGTTACCACCCTGGCCTCGCCGTCCACGCCCGGCCCCGTCCGGCGGCCGAAGGCGAGCCTCACGGCGGGGTTTCGGGCGATCTTGCGCACCTTCAGGGAGTCCGGATACGTCGAGATGTAGAACCGGCCTGCGTGGTGGTCGAACCAGACCGGCACGGTGCCGGGTCTGCCGTCGCTGTCGAAGGTCGTGATGTAGACTTCCTTCGACTCGTCGATCGCTCTACTGAGCTCCGTATCCATGGCGGTCTGCCCCTAGCGCGCGGCCCTGAGCGACGCCTCGAAGGCGTCGACAGTCTCGTCTATCTCCTCTGCCGTGTGAACGGCGGAGATGTAGAAGCCGGTGCCGGAAATGCTGAAGATGCCGCGCCTGATCATCTCGGTGCCGATTCGGCCGTGCAGCTCCCGGTCCAGGTACTGCTCGGACCGGTAGTCCGGTATCTCGTCGCGGTCCGTGAACTTGACGTCGACGGTCGGCCCGGCGCTCGTCACGAGCGCGGGCACCTCGAATCTCTGGCATACGCCGCTCAATCCGTCTCGCAGCCGTGCGCCCATCCCGGCCAGGCGGTCGTAGGTCCCCGGCTTTTCAAGCTGTTCGAGCGCGGCCATTCCCGCAGCCGCGGCCAGCGGGTTGGCGGTGAAGGTCCCGCTTCCCTGGGCGTACTGGCCCTGGGCCTTGAGCGCGGGATCCAGCCTGCTCATGATCTCGTCGGGCCCGACGATGCATCCCACGCCGACTCCCCCGCCGAGCGCCTTGCCGAGCGTCGTCAGGTCGGGGTCTATGCCGTAGAACTGCTGCGCGCCGCCCCAGGCCAGGCGGAACCCGGTGACGACCTCGTCGAGGATGAATACGACGCCGCACTCTCTGGTGCACTCTCTCACCGCGTCCAGGAACTCCGGTCTGGGCGGAATGTGGCGCATCTGGGGATCGATGATGACGGCCGCCAGGTCGTCCCTGTGCTCCCTGATGATCTCGCAGGTCTGGTCCGCGTCGTTGTAGGGAGCGATGAGGACCGTATCGGCGACGCCCTGGGGAATTCCGCCCGTGTCGGGCTCCGGCGTGGGGAACGGCAGCATCTGGGTCGGATTCGTGCTGAACGAGATATAGTCGTTCGTTCCGTGGAAGGCGCCCTCGAACTTGAGTATCTTCGTCTTGCCGGTGTATACCCTGGCGAGCCTGAGCGCGACGAAGACCGCCTCGCTGCCGGTGCCGGTGTACTTGATCTTCTCGGCGCCCGGTATGGCGCTCATCACCTTTCGGGCGTGGCGAAGCATCACGTCGGTGGGCTGCATGAACTGCGTGCCCCGCTCGACCCGCTCCTGCAACGCGCGGGTAACGGCCGGATGTGCATGTCCGAGGATCATGGGGCCCGAGCCCAGGATGTAGTCGATATACTCGTTGCCGTCGACGTCCCAGATGCGGCTCCCCTTCCCGTGAGAGAAGACGGTGCGCACCTCCTCCGGCAGCTTGCTGCGGTAGAGCACTCCACCGGGGATGTACTCCTCCACCTCCTGCACGAGCTGCTCCCCTGTCCTGCCCCTCACGACGTCTCTGACCAATGGACTCCTCCTCCACCGGGCCGATAGTAGGCGTGAGTGTAGCACAACCGGCAGTGACGTGGAACGAACCGGTCGGGCACATGTGCAGGGGTCTGCCGATGGGCTATAATCGCCGCCGTCTGAAGCCTGTGGGCGAGAGGGGCGGGATGGAGCCGATCAGCCTGTTCGAGTACGAGTCGTTGGCGAAGGAACGGATGCCGCCCGACCTGTACGACTACATCAGGGGCGGCGCGGTCGACGAGATCACCCTCGCGAGAAACCGGCGAGCCCTGGATGAGACGCTGCTGAATCCACGAGTCCTCGTCGACGTTGCGGACCGCGACCTCTCCACCACAGTATTGGGGCATCGGCTGGAGTTTCCGGTGATGCTGGGGCCGGCCGGGCCCCAGCGCCAGGTGCACCCGGAGGGGGAGCGGGCGACGGCACGGGCCGCGGCGGCGGCGGGGACGGTCATGTCGGTGCCCACGGCGTCGGGCTACTCTCTCGAGGAGATAGCGGAGGCGGCCCGGGGGCCGCTGTGGCTCCAGCTCTATCACTTTTCAGACGAGCTGACGGAGCTGCTCGTGAGACGAGCGGAGGCGGCCGGCTATTCGGCGGTCGTGCTGACCGCCGACGCGCCCGTCCGGCCGCTGCGTGAGCACGACCTGCGCAACCGCTTCGTCCCCGAGAGGGAGATGGTCACCGGCAGCCTTCACGGCTACGGGGAGCTGCTCAGTGCGGCGCTGCTCGAGGTGCAGGAGCGTGAGCTCAGGTTCAACGGACTGGTCTGGTCCAAGCTCGCTTGGCTGCGCCGGCTGACCGGTCTGCCATTGGCCGTCAAGGGCATCATGGGGACTGACGACGCGGTCCGATGCGCGGATCACGGCGTGGACGCCATCGTCGTGTCGAATCACGGCGGACGGACTCTGGACGGAGTCCCGGCGTCGATAGAGGTCCTGCCGGAGATTGCCGATGCGGCGGGCAGCCGTCTGGAGGTGTACATGGACTCCGGTATTCGCCGCGGCACCGACGTGCTCAAGGCGTTGGCGCTCGGCGCCCGCGCCGTGCTGATCGGACGGCCGCTCTTCTGGGGTCTCGCGGTGGACGGCGAGGCGGGAGTGCGCGGAGTGCTGCGGATCCTCAGAGAGGAGTTCGACCGCGCGATGGCCTACTGCGGCTTTACCGACGTGGAGTCGATAGAACGCTCGGCGGTTGCGTCTCCTCGTTAGGACGCGTGATAGAGTGTATAATCGTTGCCGTTGATCAACTCAGACGTTGAGAGAGGAGACCGATGAAGCTGGGCCTGTTCAGTATGCCGTTGCACGATCCCGACCGCCCTCACGCAGAGACGTATGACGAGGACCTAGAGACGCTGGCGCGCGCCGACAGGCTGGGATTCAGCGAGGCCTGGATCGGCGAGCACTTCACGCTCCCCTGGGAGAACATTCCCGCCCCGGACATATTCATAGCCAGGGCGCTGGGCGTGACGGAGCAGATGGACCTCGGCACCGGCGTGGTGCTGCTCCACTACCACAACCCGGTGATGGTCGCCCATCGCATCGCCATGCTGGACCACCTCGCCAAGGGCAGGTTCTTCTTCGGAATCGGGTCCGGCGGATCACCGGAGGAGTCGGGAGTCTTCGGCATCGCTCCGGGCACGGGCAGCCCGCGCGACCGGATGAACGAGTCGATCGACCTGATCACGAGGCTCTGGACCGAGGAGGAGCCGTTCGAGTACGACGGCAAGTACTTCAGCTCCACGGTGTACGATCCGATGCCGGAGCGGAGGCTCGCGTTCCACATGCGGCCCTACCAGAAGCCGCACCCGCCGATAGCGGTGGCTGGGTCGACCCCGCGGTCGGCGACGCTGGCAGTCGCGGGCGAGAAGGGGTGGTGGCCGATGAGCTCAGCCTTCGTTCACAGGGGCAACCTGCCGACTCACTGGGAGGTGGTCGAGGAGGGCGCCGCCAGGACGGGCAGGACGCCCTCGCGGAGCGACTGGCGCATCGCCCGCGAGGTGTACGTCGCGGACACGACGGAGAGGGCGCGTGAGGAGGCGCTCAACGGGCCCTTCGGTGAGTCGTTCATACGGTACTGGATGTACCTGATCGGCAACGGCCCGCGGGGGACGGCCGCCTTCAAGATCGACCCGGAGATGAGCGACGAGGAGCTGACGCCGGAGTATATGCTGGAGAATTTCTGGATAGTGGGCGACCCGGACGAGTGCACCCGGCAGATCAGGGATCTCTACGACGAGGTGGGCGGCTTTGGCGTCCTGCTTCCCCAGACCCACGACTGGGGCCGCGACCGCGCCAAGTGGGACCACTCGATGGAGCTGATGGCGACGGAGATCCTCCCCGGACTGAAGGACCTACAGCCGTAGCTCGGCGGAGCCCTCGTCGACGTACGAGGTTTCACCCGCGAGCGAGACGGTGATCCGCTGGCGGTAGGTCCCTCCGCCGACCCTGCGCTCAGCGGCGTGCGTCTCGGTCTTCCAGTCGACGTCCGCCGGACCGGGCGTCGAGGCGAGCGCCTCTCGGAGCGGTCTGCCCTCGATGATGCCCGTCGGCGTTATCCCCATGATATCGAGGACCGTGGGGGCAAGGTCGACGTTCCCCGTGGGCGCGCGGAGCGTGAGGCCGCTCCTGAAGGCGGGTCCCCGCGCGATGAGGACGTTCCGGACCTCCTGGCGGCTCATCGATCCGTGGACCCCCTGCCCTGCCCATGCGCCGGTGCAGTAGGAGAGGCCGGGCGTCCAGGCAAATGAGGCGATCAGGTCGGGCGCGCGCTCGCCGTCCGCTCCGGCGAGGCCCGCGGGCAGAGTCCCTTCGATCGGGCCTATGGCGCTCGACGCCAGGACGGGGCCGCACCAGGGCTGCGCCATGAGGCTCGCCGCCAGACGGTCGGCGACGGCGCGGTCCCTCCGACGGACGTAGAACAGCACGGAGCCGCCGTTTTCTGCAGAGACTACCCTGTCCTCTCCGACTGTCTCCGCGATCCATGGCTCTATGTCGACGGTGCCGATCACCGTGGAGTGGCCGTGATCGGAGACGACGAGGATATCGGTGTGCGCGGCGCGTCCGGTCGCGTCGAGCCACTCCATCAGGCGTCCGAACTGCCTGTCGGCTTCGAGCAGCGCGGCGTTCGACCGGGGGCTGCCGGCGGCATGTACATGCTGGGTCTGGTCGGGCTCGGAGAGCCAGAGGAGGGATACGGCTGCCCGCCTGTTCTCCATCACGTAGCGCGTCAGGATCTCCACCGCCCTCGCCATCCTGCCTGTGTTGGGCTTCGTCTCCTCGGGCCACGGTCCGAACCGCTCGACGATCTCGTCGTGGAGAGACCTGGGCAGACAGAAGTCGGGATGGATGGTCGCCCCGCCGGCCCGCTCGGCGTTCGGGTTGTGGACGTAGGCGTTGCCGGACGTGCCGCTCACGACGGCCACGTACTCCTGATCATGCTCGGCCATGACATCAGCAAGCGTGGGGACGAGCAGAACGCGGCCCAGAGCGACGTGTACCTGGGAGAGTATCGGCTCTAGGGCCGAAAAGGCACGATCCGGGTCGAAGTCCCTGAAGACGACCGTGTTCGCCGCGAGGCCGTGCATTCCGGGGTAGCAGCCGGTCGCCATCGACGCGGCGTTCGCGCGCGTGACGGTTGGAAAGACGGCGTGATGGTTGGCGAAGGTCACCCCCTCCGCGGCGAAGGAGGCCAGGTTCGGCATGAGCTGCATGGTCACCTGCGAGGGCTGCAGCCCGTCGAAGACCACGATGAGTATCGAACGCACAGGCAATTCCTAGAAGGGGGGTTCAGGCCGCGCAGATTCTAGCACATGTCCGCCGAAGGGAGCGCACCTCTCGAAGGGCGCGGGTGTCCAGGCGGTGTTATACTGCGGCCACAGGGTTGTCGGATGGCCTTCTTCTTCGTACAGCTTGCGGACCCGCAGTTCGGGATGTACGCCGCGCTGAGCGGCTTGGACGAGGAGCGTCTGGCAGACTACCGCCGGCGCGGCATGAAGGTCGAAGCGGCTCCCAGGATCACGGGCCTCGACAGGGAGACGGAGCTCTACGGGAGGGCTATAGCGGCGGTCAACAGGCTGTCGCCCGACTTCGTCATCACCTGCGGCGACATGGTCAACGACGCCGACCGGCCGGACCAGTACGAGGAGCTCATGCGCGTCACCACGGGCCTCGACGACGGCATCCCGATGCACTGGGTGGCCGGCAACCACGACATGGGCAACCTCTTTACCACCGAATCGCTAGCCGAGTACAGGGAGCGGTTCGGAAGGGATGACTACTACTTCGACCACGGCGGCAGCAGGTTCGTCGTGCTCAACACGAACATCGCCGTCGACCCGACGCAGATACCGAACGAGTGGAACAGGCAGCGGGCGTTTGCCGAGCACGCGATCGGAGAGGCTAGGGCGCAGTCGGCGGATCACATCATCGTGTTCACCCACTATCCGCTCTTTCTCAGAGACGCGGAGGAGGGGGATGGGTCGATAGTGGTGCCGCGGGAGCGGCGCCGGGTTCTGCTCGAGATCTTTCACAGACACAGGGTGACCGCCGTGTTCTCCGGACACTGGCACCGCAACTGCTACGCGAACGACGGGGACCTCGAGATGGTGACGTCCGGTTCGGTGGGTTATCCGCTGGGAGACGATCCGTCCGGGCTCCGGATCGTGAAGGTGTTCGAGGACCGGGTCGAGCATGAGTACTTTGCGCTGGACGCCGTTCCGGACCGGGTCGTGCTCTCGTAACGGGCGGAGTGACGGAGGTTGCGATGACAGCCAGCATTGCGGATCGTGAGATGCGGACTTACGTCGAACGCTCCACGAAGTCCAGGGAGATGTTCGAGGAGGCGAGGCAGTACCTGCCGGACGGAGTGACGCGCGGGACGGGCTGGAAGCCCTACCCCCTCTACTGGCAGCGAGGCGAGGGCGCGCGCGTCTGGGACGTGGACGGGGTGGAGCGGATCGACTTCTTCGGAAACAACAGCGCGCTGCCGCTGGGACATGCGAACCCCGCGGTTGTCAAGGCGCTGCAGGAACGGGTTGCCAACGGCGTCTCCTTCAACGCGCCTCACGAGGCGCACGTAAGGCTGGCTAAGATACTGTGCGAGCGGATCGAATCGGTCGAGATGGTCCGCTTTACGAACTCGGGCACCGAGGCGACGATGAACTGCATTCACGCGGCCCGAGCGTTCACCGGGCGGTCGAGGATCGCCAAGGTGGATGGAGCCTATCACGGTCTCTACGACACAGTGGCCGCGAACGGAGGGGGCGACCTGCGCTATCCGACGACGGTTTCGAATCTTTCCGGCGCGCCGGAGGCCGTTACCGATCAGATCGTCATGCTTCCCTTCAACGATCCGGATGCGGCCAGGGAGATCATCCTGACGCACAGAGACGAGCTGGGCGCGGTGGTCGTCGAGCCGATGATGGGAGGCGCCGGATTCATTCCTGCGACGCGGGAGTACATGGAGGCTATCAGGGAGGTGACGAGCCGGGAGGGTATCGTCCTGATCTTCGACGAGGTGTGCAGTCTCCGGGCCGGATACGGGGCGGGACAGGGTATGTTCGGCGTCTACCCGGACATGTCGGCCTTCGGCAAGTCGGTCGGAGGCGGCGCGGCAATCGGGGCCTTCGGCGGGCGGCGAGACATCATGGCCGTCTATGAGGCGGACTCCGGAGAGAACCATGTCGGGCATTCCGGATCGTTCAACGGCAATCCGCTGAGCCTGACCTCCGGCGTCGCAACCTTCGAACAGATGACTCCTGAGGTGTATGAGCACCTGGACGGGCTGGCAGAGCGGCTGAGAGAGGGGATCCGGGCGGTCTGCGGGGAGTTCGGAGTGCCGGTACAGGTGACGGGTCTGGGGTCGCTCTTCTGCGTACACTTCAACGACCGGCCCATCCTGAACAGGAGAGACACGCTGACGAACGACCGCGAGCGGGAGTGGCAGGTGTTCTACGGGCTGCTGAACGAGGGTGTCTGGCCGTCGGTCGGGCTGCTCGGCGCGGTGTCGGCCCCGATGACGGACGGCGACGTGGACGCCTATGTCGACGGACTCCGGGACGTACTGGCCCGGAACCGGTGAGCCTGCTCTCTAACGGCATGAAGCTGCATCTGGTGGACGGTACGTACGAGCTGTTCAGGGCCCACTTTGCGATGCCGCCCACGTACGGACCGGATGGTCGTTCCGTCGGGGCGGTGCGAGGACTCATCCAGACGCTGCTGCTCCTTCTGCGCCAGCCCGGCGTTACTCACGTCGCCTGCGCCTTCGACAGCGTGATCGAGTCGTTCCGGAACCGTATGTTCGGGGGGTACAAGACGGGCGACGGAGTGCCCCCGGAGCTTATGGACCAGTTCCCCGTCGCCGAGCGCGCGGCGTCCTCCCTGGGGCTGACGGTGTGGCCTATGGTGGAATTCGAGGCGGACGACGCCATCGCGACCGCGGCGCGGAGGTGGCAAGACGCGGACGGTTTGAGTCAGGTGGTCATCTGCTCGCCCGACAAGGATTTTTTCCAGCTTGTCAGCGGCGCCCGTGTGGTGTGCCTGGACAGACGGCGGGAGACCACGGTGGACGAGGCCGGAGTGCATGAGAGGTTCGGAGTGGGGCCTGAGTCGATACCCGACTACCTGGCGCTCGTCGGCGACACCGCCGACGGAATTCCGGGCGTGCCCCGTTGGGGAGCGAAGTCTACCGCCCAACTGCTGTTCCGCTACAGGCACCTGGAGGCCATTCCGGACGACGCGACGGAGTGGGCGGTCAAGCCGCGCGGCGCAGAGGCGCTTGCCGCCAGCCTCGCCGGTCACAAGGAGGAGGCGTCTCTGTACAAGAGGCTCGCCACTCTGCACACTGACGTACCGATCGACCAGAGGCTTTCGGATCTGGAGTGGGGCGGCGTGCCGCGCGGCGAGTTCACGGCACTGTGCGAAGAGCTTGGAATGACCGGCCTTTCTGAGCTCCCACACAGGTGGGCCGACTAGAGTATGCTGAGTGGAGCCGGTTCTGGAGTCCGGCTCGAGGCCGGAATAACGGTCAGGCAAGGTGTCTGGAGGGAGAAAATGTTTGAGGACATAAGACTGATCCGCGACATCGACGTTCCCGACAGCTGTGACACGATGGTGGCGCTCGGCGGCTCCACCGTCTCCGGCAACACCCTGTTTGCAAAGAACAGCGACCGAGTGCCAAACGAATGCCAGCCACTGGTGCAGGTCAAGCGGGCCAGACACAAGACGGATACAGTCGTCAACTGCCAGTTCATCGACGTGCCCCAGGTGGCCGTCACCTACGCTCACGTCGGGTCCAGGCCCTACTGGTGCTGGGGGTACGAGCACGGCTTCAACGAGCACCAGGTCGTAATAGGGAACGAAGCGGTCAAGTCGAAGCTGGAGGAGGCGAAGGAGCCGAAGCTCACCGGCATGGACCTGATCCGGCTGGGACTTGAGCGCGGACGCACGGCGGCGGAGGCCGTACACGTCATCACTACGGTGGTTACTGCGTTCGGCCAGGGGAGATTCGAAGGCAATCACACGGCGAGCAACTACGACAACGGTCTGATAGTAGCGGACCCCAGGGAGGCGTACGTCATCGAGACGGCGGGCCATGAGTGGGCCGTCAAGAGAGTCGAGTCGGCCCTTGGAATCAGCAACGTCCACTCCATCGGGACCGACTGGGGAAGCCTCTCTCCCTCGGCGAAGCGGAATGCGGTGGAGAGGGGATGGTGGCAGGACGACGGAGGACGGTTCAACTTTGCTGGATCGTACGCCGATTTCGAGGGAGCGAGGGCTGGCCGGGGCGCTCAGAGACGGGCGAGGTCGTGCGCGGTGCTGTCCCGCAGCAGCGGCGCGATGGATGTGCGTGCCATGATGGCGGCGATATGCGACCACTCGGACGGAGAGCAGCCGGACGAGCCGTTCAGGACGGGGATGCCGTCCACCAGAGCCATCTGCATGCACCACGGACCGAACTCCGTCAGCAATACCGCGGGCACCGTCGTGGCGGACCTCTGCTCGGACGGATCGCGGTTGCCCGTCTACTGGTGCAGTCTCTACTCCCCCTGCCTGGGCGTCTTCATGCCGATGTTCGCCGAGGGAGAGATTCCCACGGTCCTGGCCGTCGGCGGCGAGGAGTACAGCGAGGAGAGCCCGTGGTGGCTGTTCTGGGAGCTGGCAAGGAGCACTCGAGTCGGCGACGGGTTCGACGAGGAGGCCGTGGCGGCTCTCCGGTCGGAGTGGACGGGCCTACAGCAAGAGATGCTCGCCACCGCCTACGAGAGGGCGGTGGAGGGACGAGATCTGATCGCGCGCGGGAAGCACAAGCAGGCCTCGAAGATGCTGACCAGATACATGAAGAGCAACGCGAACGACGTGGTCAGGAAGGCTAGGGAGCTGGTGTCTCGCGTGCCGGCGATGGCGGCGGCTGACTGAATGCCTAGGAAACTTCTACCTCTTCCCCCGTCCGCGGGGGAAGATTGAACTGGGGGTTCCCCGTCAGCCCGGCGCGGGGACGGGCGACAGGTCTGCGATACGGGGGGCTACCTCCGTGGCCAGCAGCTCCACCGACCGCTTCATCAGGGAGTGGTCGTCCGGGTCGTAGGTGACGCTCAGCACGTAACCGAATCCGCCTACCAGCTCGTAGAGAGCGCGTATCTTCTCGGCGCACTCGTCCGGGTCGCCGACGATCCAGACGTTCTCCATCATCGAATCGAGCGTCCGGGGGCTGCCCGTTTTGGCCTCGTCTCCGCCTCTCGACTCCTCGTCGGTAGCCGGCGCCTTCCCCTTCGCCTTGGCCGCGACCGCCTCTGCACGAAACTGCTCGAGATGGTAGAAAGCCCTGCCGAAGGTCTCCATCGCGCCGTGGACGGCGCTCTCGTGGGTGTCTCCCACGAATACGTGGCGGGCTATTCGCCATTCTGCCCTGTCGGCGGTGCGTCCTGCCGATGCGGCGCCCTCCTCTATGACCGGCCACTGGCGCGCGATGTCGGAGGGTAGCATGATCGAGCCGCTCATCGGCAGCCACCCGCGCTCGCCGGCGATGCGAAGGGTATCGGAGCCGGGGCTGTTGCTGGCCACGCCGATAGGCGGATGAGGCTTATGGAAAGGCTGCATCCAGAGCTTGGCGCCCTGGCCCCTGTACGCCTCGGGGCTGTGGACCTTGTAGTACTCCCCCTCGAAGTCGAATCTCTCGCCGTTCGCGTCCCAGATGCCGAGCACCGCCTCCAGGCACTCCCGTCCCCGGTCCCGCACGCGGTTCATGTCGGGGTCGTTTACGCCGTAGACCTCGAGGTCGGAGGCCATCGCCCGGACGCCGATGCCCCAGTAAAATCGGCCCTGGGCCATCTGGTCGATCATGGCGATGCGGTTCGCTAGCTCGACGGGATGCTGAAGCGGGAGCTGCGTGACGCCGGTGCCGAAGGCGATGTTGTCGGTCATCCGCAGCGCCTGGGCGATGATGAGCTCCGGCACCGGGACGTTCTCCCAGGGCAGCGTCGTGTGCTCTCCGATCCAGGCCTCCTTGTACCCGAGCCGGTCGGCCAGCACGAGAAGCTCCAGGTCGCGCTCCCAGGACTCGTACAGCTCCCTGTGGGGAAGGTGAAAGGGCATCTGGAAAAGGCCCAGTTTCATTTTGGGGTAACCTCCTGCCGGAGTACGCTAGCAAAGCGACTCGCGCGGCGTCAAGGCGCACCGCTGCGGCGGAGGTGCGTGCGTAACTGTTCAGAACTCCGTGCGAGCGGTCAAGTGGGCGGGGTGGAGGGAAGATCTTACCTCTTCCCCCGTCCGCGGGGGTGGAGGTAAGATGGGGGGACATTTCCTCATTCCCTCGAGTCTGCACAGCTATCCCGGGAGATCAGCTTGAGGTGCTGCTGGAGTCCGTCACCGACCAGCCTCCGCCTCTCCTCCTCTAAGTGAAGCACTATCCCATCAAGACGTTTCTTGAAAACCGATCCTCTTTGTCCTAAACTAGGAGTTGCTTGAGGAGAGGCCCCTCATTCTAACTTCTCCCGTCAGGGGAGAAGGGATGCAAGGTCACGTAAGGAGGGAGAGTGATGGTCGCCGTACGTGAGAAATTCTCCAGCCAGGCCGCGCCGGAGCTGCTGGCGAAGATGCGCGAGATCGCCCGAAGCGACGGGCGTCACTTCCAGGCCGTTCTCGAAGACGCCATGAGCGGATACATCGAGAGCAGAGAGCGGCAGAAGGTCCGCCCGGAGGTGATGGCCCATTACCGGGCGAGCGTGGAGAAGAACCGGCGGCTGGCAGAGCTGCTGGCCCAGTGACGCGGGTCTTCCCGACAGTCGAGGAGATCCTCGAGATCCATGCGGACCAGATCGTGCAGTTCGGCGGCTTGGGTGGACTGCGCGACATGGGAGCCTTGGAATCGGCCTTGCTGCGTCCACAGATGGGATACTATGACGGTCCCATAGAGGAGGCCGCCGCCATGATGGAGAGCCTCGCGATGAACCATCCATTCGTGGACGGCAACAAGCGGGTGGCCTTCTTCGCCACGGACGCCTTCCTGCGGATGAACGGCAGCTTCATCGACTGCGACGACGACGAAGCCTACCGCTTCTTCATGCGGCTCTTCGAGACCAGCTCGTTCCGGTTCGCCGAGCTTCGCTCTTGGCTGGAGGAGCACGTCAAGCCCCTGCGGGGCCCTGAGGCGGCGCGCGCGTTGACATGAAACATCGGACGGGTATAGGCTGCGGCTTGGTGCCGCCGTGCGGCGGTGTGAACGGATCATAGCAACGAGCAGAGGTGCGCGAGTTGGCTACTTCTCTTGACAACCAGGTGTACGAGGAGCTGGGCGTTAGGATCGTCATCAACGCCCAGGGGAACCGCACGGTACTCGGCGGGTCCAGTCCGTGGGGAGAGGTCCGCACGGCCATGGACACGGCAAATAGACACTACGTCGAGATGGAGGAGCTCCTAGAGAAGTCGGGCCGGTACATCGCCCGGTATCTGGATACGGAAGGCGCATACGTCACCTCGGGAGCCGGCGCGGCTCTGGCGCTCAGTGCGGCCGCCTGCATGGCGGGGGACGACCAGGAGCGCATCGCCCAACTGCCGGACACCACAGGCATGAGGTCGGAGGTCCTCATCCAGAGGACGCACCGCTACAGCTACGACAGGTGCCTGACGTCGACGGGAGCCAGCCTGGTGGAGGTGGGCGCGGACGACGGGTGTACCGGCGAGGAGATGGAGGAGGCTATCGGGGACGACACCGCCGCGGTGGCCTTCCTCATCAAGCCTGACCAGCACGAGAGATCGCTCCCCATCGAGGAGGTCGTGAGGATAGCCCACGACCAGGGTGTGCCGGTCATCGCCGACGCTGCGGCGCAGAACTATCCCGCAGAGGTGTTCAGGCGAAACGCGCAGTCGGCGGACCTCGTCTGCTTTGGCGCAAAGTACCTGGGCGCGCCCCACTCGACGGGACTTGTGTGCGGCAAGAGGGATCTGGTCGACGCGGTTGTCGCGCAGGGCTTCATCGCGTTTCAGACGGAGGGCGGCAACGCGATAGGCAGGCCGATGAAGGTCGACAGAGACGGCGTAATCGCGGTGGTCACTGCCGTCAAGAACTGGCTCACGATGAACCATGAGGACCGGCTCATGGGCATCGAGGCCAAGCTGTCTACGATCCAGAAAGGGCTGTGGGGGGTTCCGAGGGTCAGGACCGAGATCAGGCCCATTCCTCAATACTGGGGATTCAGCCTGATCGTGGACCTCGACGGAGAGGTGGCCGGCAAGACGGCCACGGCGGTCGCCGACGAGCTGGCGGCCGGCGACCCGCGCATCTTCGTGACGGCGGACGACGATTCGACCATCACCGTCAACGCCCACACGCTGAACGACGGCGAGGAGGATATAGTGGCGGAGCGTCTCAGAAGCGCGCTGTTAGGCTGAGACCGCCGCCCTCTTCCCCCGTCTGCAGTAACTGGTCAGACTCTCGGGCGAATATCGCTCTGCTGTCCCTTCCTCCGGCTCCGCGGGGGAAGGTCAGGGATGGGGGTTCCGTAGTTTCTAGCGTGAGGCGAGTGCGGCCTCGGAGGAGTCGAGAGGCCGGTAGCCCAGGACCTCGCGGGCGTGCTCTAGGTCGTAGTAGGTCCATCTGTTGTTCGAGACGGCCATGAAGATGTCGTACACCAAGCTTTCAGGGGCCTCGATGCACTTGACGAGCATCTGCAGCAGGTCTCGATGGCTCAGGTAGTAGGAGACGCGGTGCGGATTGTCGGGGGCGTCCACACGCTTCACTGAGCCTATGCGCACGCACAGGACCGATAGTCCGTAGGCGTCCGAGTAGTGGCGTCCCAGCGCCTCGCCGAAGGCCTTGGCCGCCCCGTAGATGCCGAGCGGCCGCACTTGGTCGTGCCGTATCTTCGTCCACTCGTCCAGGACGTCCTCGTACCGCCCTTCGGCTATGGCGTCGTAGGGAGGGATTAGTGAAAACCCGCCGATGGCGGCGCCGCTGCTGCCGAATACCACTCGATTCACCCCGGCCAGCCGTGCGGCCTCGTAGACGTTGCGGACTCCTATGATGTTGGCGGACAGGTTGCCTTCCCAATCGGTAAAGCCGGTGGCGGCGGACATGTGGACGACGGTGTCGATGCCGTCGAAGGCCGGTCGTATCGCGTCCAGATTGGCGATGTCGGCCTGAAGACAGGGGAAATCCTCGACGGGCCTCCGGTTGAGAGCGGTGATCTCGTACTCGCCGATCTCCCTGAGATGCCTCGCCAGCAGCCCGCCTATGAGGCCGCTTACGCCGGTTATGAGAACTCGCCTCATGGCTGCCTCAGGCGGTCAAGCATCGTCAGAGGGGTGGTGACCGTCACGCCGGCGTCCACTGGCAGCGCCACGCCCGTCACCCAGCGGGACTCGTCGCTCGCGAGGAATAGCGCGGCGTAGGCGACGTCCCAGGCGGTCCCCTCGGTGCCGAGTGGAGAGGTCCGCCGCCGAAGCTCGCGCGCCTCCTGTGTGAGCCCCCCCGCCACCATCGGAGTGTAGATGAACCCCGGCAGTATGGCGTTCACCCGAATGTTGTCGGGGCCGTAGTCTGAGGCCATCGAGATCGTCAGAGATACGATGCCGCCCTTCGAAACGACGTACGGTACGCTGTCGAAGCCACCTCCCGAGCGGACCGCAACCACTGAGGAGAGGTTGACTATCGAGCCGCCGCCTCCACGCTGCATCTCGGGCACCGCATACTTGCCGGTCAGCATCATGCTCTTGAGGTTCACGTCGAGGACGCGGTCCCAGACCTCTTCAGCGACGTCCACGACCTTGCCCGGCAGGGTGATGCCGACGTTGTTGACCAGCACGTCGAGTCGCCCGTACCTGTCGACTGCTTCGCGGACCATCCTGGCGCAGTCGCCGGCGTCGGTAACGTCGATCTCGACGACCGATGCTGTGCCGCCCTCCTCCTCTATCCCGGCGAGCGTCTCCTCTGCCCTAGCGGCCTCACGATCCGCGAGAAGGACGCTGGCGCCCTCGCGGGTAAAGAGCGTAGAGATAGCCCTTCCCGTCCCGACGCCGGGCCCGCTCGATCCGGCTCCGGTAACGATGGCCACCTTCCCTTCCATGCGGGGCCGTCTTTCGACCATGTGGTTCGCCTCCAAGATGTCTGCGATGGCTATCGGGGGTCGGTGAATGTGAACGCGCGGGCGGGATTCCGCACCAGGATTCTGTCGATGTCCTCCTCGGTGAATCCCCTGCTCCTCATTCGCGGAACGATCTGAGAAGGCAGGTAGCAGAGGCCGTGGCCGCCGTACCGCATCAGGCGTGATCTGTTGGCGAGGTCCTGAGCGATGAGGATACGGTCGCCGTAGCCCTCGGCGATCAGCCACGCCATCTGGTCCATCTTGGCAGCGTCGTTCGGCATCGACTTAACCTTGTATGAGCCGTAGTAGGAGCTCTCAGTACCGACGAGGTCCCAGTTGATGTAGCAGCCGCGTTCGGCTACCTCTTTGAGAGTGGCGCTCAGGAAGAGAGTCCGCTCGATATGCCCCATGACGGTGTGGGCCATGTCCGCGCCGACGTCGTCCAGCTCGTCCAGTATCTCTGACGGGGCGCTCTCGTCGCGGCCCGGATGTATCAACAGCGGCGCTCCCGTCGCGTGCTGCGCCCTGCCCGACGCGCGAACGGCCTTGCGTTCATTGTCCGACAGCGGCCAGCCGCAGCCCACCTCGCCTACCACCCCCGTCTTGATTCGGGTGCCGTCGACGCCCTCCGTGATGTCGGCTGCGATCCGAGCGACGAGGTCGTCCTCCGTGAGGTCATCCATCTCTGGCGGGTGGACGAGCTTCTGGTAGTATGAGCCGCCCATGACGATGTTGACGCCGGTGACCCTGGATAACCTGGCGAGTCCGACGGGGTCCCTGCCCACTCCCAGGCTGGTGACATCGATTAGCGAGTCGCCGCCGAGCTGCTTGTAGAGCGACACCTCCTCGATGGCGGTGCCGATATCCCAGACCTGCCCGTTGTCCGCGTTGCGGAAGTAGTGGTGGCGGATGTAACCGATATTCTCCATCGAGACGGGCTGATGGTGGATGTGTCTTGCTCCTGCTTGCGGCGGAGGCTGTGTGAAGGGGGACTGGTCCACCAGCACGTGCTCGTGCGTCAGGGTGAATCCCAGGTTGCCGGGGTCGATGGGCCCGGTTACGGTCTGGACTTTGCCTGCAAGGTTGAACTCGGTGGTCATTCCACTACCTCTATCTGGCCGGGCATCAGTATAGATGACGTTCCACGGCCAGTCCATAAGGGCATTGGAGAGGGGCTCCTTGACTGCAAGAATCGTCGAATCTACAATCCGCCCGCACCGTGTAAGGAACTCATGAGTGGAGGCAGAACACGTTGGGTAACAGGCTGGCAGGCAAGACGGCAATCGTGACGGGAGCGGGCCGCGGGATCGCCCGTGGAGTCGCTCTTCTGATGGCGAGGGAAGGCGCCAAGGTGGTGGTGAATGATCTGGGAGGCGCGGTCGATGGGGGCGGCCGTGACGAGGGGCCGGCCCGCGACGTTGCGGACGAGATCAACGCTTTCGGTGGGGAGGCGGTTCCCCACTTCGGGGACGTCGCCGACTGGGACGACGCCGAGGACATGGTGCGCACGGCGATCGAGCGGTGGGGCAAGCTGGACATTCTGATCAACGTCGCGGGCATAGTCCGGGAGCGGATGGTGTTCAACATGACCGAGGATGAGTGGGACGACGTGATCAGGGTGCATCTGAAGGGCACTTTCTGCACCACTCACTTCGCATCTATACACTGGAGACAGCGGCGCGAGTATGGCCGGCTGATCAACTTCACGTCCGGCGCGGGCATCGAAGGCAGCGCGGGACAGCCCAACTACGCCGCGGCGAAGGCCGGGATAATCGGGTTCACTCTCAGCTGTGCCAACGCGCTGGTCCGCTACGGTGTGACCGCCAACTGCATCGCTCCCAACGCGGCCACGCGCATGGCAGACCGGGGGATCAACGTCGGCCAGGCGGGCGCGTTTCCCTCGTCCGAGCAGGCCGCGGGAGCCGAGTTCGATCCCGCGAACGTGGCCCCTGCGGTGATATACCTGGCGAGCGAGGCGGCGGGCAACATATCGGGCCAGGTGGTCGTATCGGAGGGGTATCACATAGGGCTCTACTCGAAGTCGGAGCAGGTGAGGCACATCTACAGCGATGGGCCGTGGGACCTCGACGACGTCTTCCGACTGTTCCCTGAGACTATCGGGAAGGGTCTTACTCTGCCGGAGGCGCACAGGGGCTGAGGGACACGCTGACCGGCCAAGCGTCAACGCGGGCAGTCACCCTGCGCCGAGCGTCGTTGACATGCTCAGCGGCTGAGACTACACTCGTTTGAACGGGACGCCGCCGGACGGCGTCCGTCGTCGTATAAGTTGCGGCAGGCTTGCGCGCTCCCCGTCCGGGAATGCGCCTACACTAGGAGGAAACTCGGAGATGTACTCTGGTCGTCTCAGGTTGTCGATGCTGGCTGCACTAGCGGCCTTGGTACTGGCCGCCACAGTCTCGTGCGGTGGGGAGGAGGAGGGCGCTGCCGCGACCGTTTCGCTTCTTCTCAGTCCCAACCCGAACTCCAATCACGCCGGGGTGTACGTCGCTCAGCAGAAAGGCTACTTCAGCGAGGAGAACCTGACTGTGAACGTGGAGATCTCGGCTGACCGCGAGGCGGCGATGCGCAGCGTCGGCGCCGGCACGAAGGACTTTGTCATAGGCAACATGCTGCGGATGTTGCAGCTACGGGACGAGGACGTGCCTGTCATGGGCATCGCGGCGATCTCACAGCACGCGCTGCACGGGATCGTCGCGCCGGAGTCGGCGGGCATCGAGAAGCCGCTGGACCTGGAGGGGATGCGGGTCGGGTACACCGGCATCGTGTTCAGCGAGAAGTTCCTGAACACGATGCTTGTGAACGACGGTCTGAACGGCGTCGAAGATGTGAATCTCGTGATCTACGAGACGGGGCTGACCGAGGCATTGCTTGACGGACAGGTCGACGCCATCCTCTCCGACGACTGGCCGCGCTCACAGGCGATCGCCGAAAACCGGGGGGAGTCCGTCACGATCCTGAAGTTCGAGGGGTGGTCGCTCCCCGAACACTACGAGCACCTGCTGGTCACGAACGACACGAACTTCAAAGACCGCGAGGATATGGTCAGACGGTTCACCAGAGCAGTCAGACGTGGATACGAGGATGCGCTTGCCGACCCCCAGTCGGCCATAGATGCTCTCCAGGCCGGTACGACCGAGACTGTGGACGAGACCTTGGAGCGCGCCAGGATAGACATTCTGGCCCCGTTGTGGGAGCCTTTCCGCCCTGTGCGGGGCTCTCGAGACCCCCTGGTCGGCGAACAGGACGCGCAGATATACCAGACGCTGATACGATGGATGCGCAAGAACCAGCTGGTCGGCAGCGTCGTCCACTACCAGTCTGCTTTCCACAACAAGTTCAGCCTGGCGGAAGAGTAGAAGGAGCGGCAGGCCGACACGACAGGGTGCTGGGCCTTTCAAAATGAGGCAGACGCCGCCGGTACCGGCGGCGTCTGGATGGAGGGAAAGATGCAGCCCAACCACGGCGTCGAAATGCGGCTAAACGTCAAGGTGCCGATGCGGGACGGGGTCAACCTGTCGGCCGACGTCTATCTGCCCAAGGCCCGGGGCCCCTTCCCCACCCTTCTGATCCGCACGCCGTACAGTAACAACACCCCGGACATGATCGAGAAGGGCCGCGCATATGCCAACCGAGGCTACGCCTGCGTGATCCAGGACTGTCGGGGCCGCTGGGACTCCGACGGGAACTTCTATCCGTTCCACCCTGATGTCGAAGATGGGTTCGATACCCAGGAGTGGGTGGGCGCGCAGGAGTGGAGCACCGGCAAGATCGGAATGGCCGGGAGTTCCTATCTTGGTCTCGTCCAGTGGGTGAGCGCCCCGCTGCGCAGCCGGTATCTGACGGCGATTGCGCCCAGGGTGATATGCGGGGACTTCTACTCCGGGCTGGTGCATCCCGGCGGGACGGTGATGCTCAACGTCGCCATAACGTGGGGGATGCGGACGAACGGCCGCACGGCCCAGAGCATCGAGTACCACCAGTGGAGCGAGGAGTTTCACACTCTGCCCCTCATCGAAATGGACCGTGGCGCGGGCAGAGACCTCGACTTCTGGAAGGACTGGATGCGCCACTCGGCGTACGACGACTACTGGGCGAAGATCAACGTGGAGGATAAGTGGGGCGAGATCGCCGCGCCGGCCTTCAATATGGGAGGCTGGTACGACCTGTACGCCCCGCAGACGTTTACGAACTTCAACGGCCTGCGGCTCAACGGCCGCACATCCGAGTCGCGTCAGAGCAAGCTGATAATGGGGCCGTGGGTGCATGCCCTCAGCGTCTCCAGACGCACGGGGGATATCGACTTCGGCGCCGATTCCATGGTCGATCTGGACGCGTTGGAGCTGCGATGGTACGACTACTGGCTCAAGGGGATCGACAACGGGATAGTTGACGAGCCGCCGCTGCGGCTATTCATCATGGGAGTCAACGAGTGGCGGGACGAGCACGAATGGCCGCTGGCGAGAACCTCCTGGCAGAAGTGGTACCTGCACTCGGGCGGCAACGCTAATACGGGAATGGGCGACGGAGCCATCAGCACGGAGGAGCCGGGAGACGAGCCGGCCGACCGGTTCACGTACGATCCGCGGTTTCCTGTGCCAACTGCCGGCGGCGCCAACTGCTGCTCTCCCCATATAGTACCCTGGGGGCCGCAGGACCAGCGCCCCACCGAGGGACGGCACGACGTGCTGTGCTACACGAGCGCCCCGATGGAGGAGGACCTGGAGGTGACGGGCCCAATCAAGGTCGTCCTCTACTCGGCGACCGATGGTCTGGATACTGATTGGACCGCGAAACTGATAGATGTGTCCCCTGCGGGATACGCAACGCTGCTCTGCGACGGGATCATCAGGGCGCGCTTCCGTGATAGTCTCAGCGCCCCCACGCTTCTGGATCCGAACCGAGTGTACGAGTATGAGATCGACGTCGGGGTGACGGGCAACGTCTTCCGCCGCGGCCACCGGATACGCATCGACGTCTCATCCTCCAACTTCCCGCGCTTCGACCGTAACCTGAACACCGGGCACGAGCTTGGCGCCGACGCTGAGATGCGTGCGGCAAACCAGACGGTGCACCACTCGCGTCAGTACCCCTCTCACGTCCTGCTGCCCGTCATTCCTAGAGGGTAGCGTCCCGACTCGATACAGACGTCACTCTATCGCGATAAGGGCGCCGCTCTCCGATGTGACGTATATGGCGCCCCCGGCCACGACGGGCGTCGAGGTGATGGCCGCGCCCACGTCGATCTGCCATAGAGCCCGGCCGGTCTCGATGTCCAGAGCGTGGAGTCGCCCGCCGGTGTCCCCGACGAAGAGAGTCCGGCCACCGACGGAGGGCGACGCGGCGATCACTTCGCCGACGTCGAAGCTCCACAGCGGGGCGCCGCTCTCGCTGTCGAAAGCGAAGACGGCTCCGGATCGGGACGCCGTGAACACCCTCCCGTGCGCAACGACAGGTGCGCCAACGAAGGTCTCCTCCCGGTCGACGGACGCCCACAGGAATCCCTTCTGTGCGGGCGGCGATGCGAATGCTCCCCACGCCCAGAACTGAGTCCTGAACCATCGCGCCGCCTTCTCGAATGGAAGAATCCGCTGACGCCAGTCTATCGCTCTAAGAGCGCCGGCCGTGTCTGACACGTAGAGCCGGTCTTCGACCAGGGTGGGCGGTCCCGCCGTCCTATTCGTGAGGTAGTCGAGCCGAGGCTTGCCGGTCTTCACGTCGATGAGATAGGTCCGGCCGTTGCTGGAGTTGACTGCGACAACGGTGTCGTTTACGGCTGGCCCCGTGGAGACGCGGCCCCCGACGTTGTAGCGCCATCTCCGGGCGCCCGATACGGCGTCGAGAGCGTAGACGTTGGCGCCTTCGTCGCCGATGTAGACGATCCCTTTGTAGACGGCGGGAGAGGAGAGAATCACGCTGTCGGCGTCGAACCGCCAGAGGACCCCTCCCCTCTCCGCTTCGAGTGCGACCATCTGCCTGTCCGCCGTCCCGAAGAAGAGGAGGCCTCCGGCGACCGCGGGCGACGAGAGAATCGCACCGTCCGTGCGATGCTCCCACAGCGTCCGGCCGGACGTGGAGTCTATGGCCAGGAGTCGCCCGTCACCGGTCCCGATATAGACCCGGCCATCGACGACGGCCGGCGCTCCGAACAGTCGCGCGCCGAGGTCGATCTTCCATCTGATCGCGGGATCGTGCCCGACCTCTCCGTCAGAGGCGCCTGAGTGGCCGGGATCGCGGTACGCCATGGCCCAGTCTTCCCGTCCCGGCAGGGCGCTGATGTTCGTCTCCGACGGCGGTAGGAAGCGTGCGGTGCCGAGGCTCCTGAAGGCGATCCACGCGACTGCGAGCAGGACCAGAAGAGGCAGACCGATCCGCCAGTACCTAGCTCCAAGCAAGGCCGGTCTCCGTCTCGTCTGTCGTAGGGCATATCCGGGCGCACATAGATTCAATGTTAGTCGAGACGGGCAGGAGTTCACAGGGGAGTTTCACTGTTGAAGCTGCGTCATCCCGGTGGTAGTATGAGCGGCCTGTAGGTGCGGTATTAGCTTTAGGGAGGGATACACGTGAAGCTGGAGCTTGAAGGCAAGATCGCTGTCGTGACTGGCGGCAGCGAAGGGATAGGGAAGGTCAGCGCGGCGACATTCGCCCGTGAGGGGGCGAACGTCGTCATATGCGCCCGCCGGTCCGACGTGCTGGAGCGTGCGGCGTCTGAGATTCGGGAAGAGGGTGGAGGCGAGGTGGTGGCCGTCACGACGGACGTGACCGTTTCCGAGCAGATCGACCGCCTGTTCGCGGTCGTCGAGGAGCGTTATGGCGCTCTCGACATCCTGCTGAACAACGCTGGGCGTCACATGTCGGGCCACTTCATGGACATGACCGACGAGCAGTGGTACGGAGACCTCGACCTGAAGCTGATGGCCGCCGTGAGGTGCTCACGCCTTGCCGTGCCGCTGATGAGGCGGCGGGGCGGAGGCCGGATCATCAACATCACCACGCCCTTGGGCAAGGCCCCTTCACCGGGCTCCGTGCCGACGTCGGTGAGCCGCGCGGCGGGGATCGCCCTCACCAAGGCGATGTCCTACGACCTGGCCGGCGACAATATCCTCGTCAACACCGTCTGCATCGGCCACGTCAAGAGCGCGCAGATGCAGCGCGTGCCGGAGGAGAAGGGCACATCGCTGGAGGCGCTGTTCAACGTCCTGGAGAGAAGCGTGCCCCTCGGGCGGGTCGGCGAGACGCAGGAGGCGGCGGACCTTATAGCGTACCTGGCGTCGGAGAGGGCCAGCTACGTCACGGGCTGCGCGATCAACCTCGACGGCGGCTTTTCTGCGGTCGTCTAGACCCTCGGCATGTCCATCCGGCCCCTCAGCCTGGGGTCGAGATGATCGCGGAGCGCGTCGCCCAGCAGGTTGAAGGCGAGGACGGCGCCGAATATCGCGAGGCCGGGGAAGATCGGAATCCACCACGCCGCGCGGACGTACGTGCGCCCTCCGGCGACGAGGGCTCCCCATTCGGGCACGGGCGGCTGGGCCCCGACGCCGATGAAGCTGAGCCCGGCGGCGATCAGGATGGCCAAGCCGAAGTCGAGCGTCGCCTGCGTGAGCACGGGCGCGAAGCTGTTGGGGAGGATGTGCCGGAATACCAGCCGCAGCGGATGAACTCCCAGCGCCCTGCCGGCCTCGACGTAGTCCTTCCCCTTCTCGGCGATGAGGCCGCTGCGCATGACGCGGGCGTAGCCGGTCCATCGGACTAGGCATATCCCCACTATGGCCGACTCGATATTGTTGCCGAGGGCCGAGGCGACGACGATAGCCATGATCAGATCGGGGAAAGAGAGAAATATATCGGTGATTCGCATGACTATCTCATCGAGCCAGCCGCCGATGAAGCCGCTGAGCATCCCGATAAGCGACCCGCTGACGCCGGCGACGAGAACGACGAGAAAGCCTACGCGCAGGCTTATGCGTCCGCCGTGGAGGATGCGGGAGAAGACGTCGCGTCCGAACTCGTCGGTACCCAAGAGGTAGTCGGTCGAGGGCGGCTGAAGTCTATCCTTCGTGTGGAACTCGTCATAAGGGAATGGAGCGAGCATAGGACCCGCAATTCCGATGAACAAGAAAAGCAGTAGAAGGACAAGACCAGCGATCGCAGGGGGGTTGTACCTCAGCGCGCGCAACAGAAGTCTGCCCCGGGACTGCTTGGGCCTCAGCTCCCCGAGCTGCTGTTCGGCCACGGCGCCGGGCTCTCTAGTCATAGGTCACCCGGGGGTCGATCAGGGCGATAGCGACGTCGACGACGAGGTTCGCCATCGAGTAGATGATGGCGACCACCAGGGTGACGCCGACCACGGCGGCCCTGTCCAGGGACAGTATCGACTGGACGATGAACCTGCCCACGCCGGGCCAGGCGAAGATCGTCTCCGTGAGCACGGCTCCTGAAAGCAGGGCTCCTACCGCTAGGCCGAGGATGGTGATGGTGGGGATGAGGGCGTTCTTCAGCGCGTGCCTGTAGAGGACCACGTTATTGGACAGGCCCTTCGCCCGCGCCGTCCTGATGTACTCCTGGCCGAGCACCTCCAACATGCTCGTCCTGGTGATTCGGGCCAGCAGTCCGACGATGGAGAAGGCGAGCACGAAGGCCGGGAGGACCAGGTGGTGGAGGGCGGATACGAACCCGCTCCAGTCGCCCGCGATCAGTGTATCTATGGTGTAGAAACCGGTGAAACGCTCGGGGAGCTCCCGGTCGAGAGCTATTCTCTGGGCCGACGGCAACCAGTCGAGGTGGTAGAAGAATATGAGCAGCAGAATTAAAGCCAGCCAGAATATGGGCATCGATACGCCGAACAGCGAAAACACCCTGATGAACTGGTCGACAATCCCGTTCCTGTTGACGGCGGCGGCGATCCCCGCGGGTATCGATATGACCACCGCCATCAGGAAGGCTACGATGGAGAGCTCGGCGGTCGCGGGCAGGAACCTGCCGAGCTGCTCGCTGACCGGGACCTTGGTGACCAGGGAGGTGCCGAGGTTGCCCCTGAGCAGGTTGCCCATGTAGGTGAGGTACTGCTGCCAGGGTGGTCTGTCAAAGCCCCATCGGCGGCGGAAGTCTTCGATTACCTCGGGCTCAAACCCTCCGGCCTCGGCCAGTAGGACGGCCGGGTCGCCGGGGACGACGAACATGAGGAAGAAGGTGAGTACGGTGACGCCGAAGAGCACGAAGACCTGCAGGAAGGACCTTCGGAGGATGAACCTGGCTAGGCTTATGCCCATCTGTCGATGTAGTTAACGGTCTTATCCGGCCGAGGATTACTGTTCTGGACACCCCCTCATCCCAACCTTCTCCCACAAGGGGAGAGGAAGGTTAAGGGCATCCTCTAGCAGAGGACTCCAACCTCACGCCGGCCCGCAAGAACTCTTGCGGGCCGGCGTCTCTATCCGGTCTTCCGCGCGCCTACTTGGGAGGCGTCAGGTACCGAACGTCTAGCGTGAATGCGTGGGGAGCCGCGGTGAGGCCGCCGATACCGCTCTTGTAAGCCGTAAAGTCGCGTACCTGTAGTATGGTCATCAGGCCGCACTTGTCGACCATGATGTCGGACATCTCCCGGTAGAGATCGTGGCGCTTGGCCTCGTCCGTTTCCGACCGGCCCATGACTTCGATCTCGGTGAGTCTCTCCCCGGCTTCGGGATCAACGTCGTCGAGGCCGAGCATGAAGCACTCGCCTGTGGCCCTGACGGAGGCGACGTTGTCGCCGTCGAGGATGGTCGCGCCGAGGCCGGATATGCCCATGCCCCGGAAGGTCTCCTCTATGATCGCTCCCCAGAACTTGGCGCTGGTCGACTGGACGATGGTGGCGTTGATTCCGACCTGCTGCAGGTTGTTCTGGAAGAACTCAAGCGCCTTCTGGTAGGGTACCGAGCCGCAGGAGCCGGTCCGAAGGTGAATCTCGATGTCGAATCCGTCCGGGTAGCCCGCCGAGGCAAGCAGCTCCTTGGCCTTTACGGGGTTGTGCTCGTACCTCGTTGCAATAGCGGGGTCGTGCCCCTGCATTCCGGGAAGTATCAGGCTCTGGTGGACGTTGGCGAGGCCGCCGGCGACGACGTCGCGAACGCCTTCGTAGTCCACGGCGTACCGTATCGCCTTGAATACGTCGTCGTTTTCAAGCGGCGGCGCGCGCCTGTCCATCAGGAAGTTGCAGGTGATCAGCGACGGGTAGCTGAATATCTCCACGTCGGGATTCGCCTCGAACTCGGGCACCGAGGCGGGGTCCAGCTGGAATCCGAGGTCGACCTCGCCCGCGCCGACCTGCAAGGCGGCGGTGGCGTTCTCCGGGATGTGGGAGACGATGATCCGCCCGTAGGAGGGCTGCACTCCGTCATGGCCGCCCCAGTAGTCGGGGTTGGCCTTGATGATCAGGCGCTGCTCCGGCTCCCAGGAGTCGATCATGTACGGGCCCGTGCAGGCCGAGTGGGTCCGGCCCCAGTTGATGCCTCGGTCGTCGTTGCCCTCTTCGTCCGGCTCCTGGTTGGCGAGAAGCTCCTCGGTGTCGACTATGAAGAGCGACTTGGACGCCATGTTGCCCAGGAACGGTGCGTAGGGGCCGTTCAACCGGATGATCAGGGTGTCGTCGCTGGGGGCCTCGATCTCCTCGATGGCCGAGGTCCAGCCGAACCTTTCGAGCAGGCCCTCGTGTTCGAGTGCGAACTTGGCGTACTCGATCGAACTCTTGACGGCGGCGGCAGTCAGAGGCCGTCCGGTCGTGAACTGGATGCCCTGGCGTATCTTGAAGGTGTACTCCGTCCCGTCGGCCGAGATCTCCCATCCGGTCGCGAGATTGGGGACGGGCGGCGGGAACTCGCCGCGCGTGATGGCGGGCGTATCGAGCGCCGTAAGCCCCTCGCATAGGGCGTATGTCCAACGGTGCTCGAAGAAGGACCCCCCGAGCGGAGGAGTGAAACCGTTATGGGAAAAGAAGACATCCCTGATGAGCAGGTCGGGCTTCTCCTCCATCATCATCGCCGCTTCCGTGGGTGTGGGAGCGGGGGCCGTCGTGGCCGCCGGTGCTGTGGTGGCTGCAGGCGCCGTCGTGGCTGCAGGCGCCGTCGTGGGCGCGGCAGCCGCCGGGGCGTCGTCATCCTCGTCGTCGCCGCACGCTACTGCGAATACAAGCGCCATTACCACGAACAGCGCCACTAAAGAAGACCAGCGTCTCAACACATCACCCTCCTTGATTGTGTCGGAGGAGCAGCCGTATGTCGGTCCGCCCGTCCAATCTGAACCGTGGGTCTGACAGACCCCGTGAAAACCTAGCGTACTATAAGAGCGACGGCGTTCCCGTGTCAATACCCGGATGGCTTCCATCAGCGAAGTCGAGCACCGCTCTAGACGGTGTGCCTCAGCTTGGGATCGAGGACGTCCCGCAGGCCGTCCCCGGCGACGTTGATGGCTAGGACCGTGACGGTGAGGAAGATACCCGGGAAAATGACCACCCACATGGCCCGGGAGAGGAACGAGCGTCCATTGGCCATGATGCCGCCCCAGGTGGGGATGTCGTTGGGGGTACCGGCGCCAAAGAAGCTCAACGCCGCCTCGACCAGCACCGACTCTGCGCACACGTAGGTGGCCAGGACGATCAGCGGGGCGAAGGTGTTGGGGAGGATGTGGACGACGAGGATGCGTGGGGTCTTGGCCCCGATGGCCCTGGCAGCATCGACGAACATCTGCTCTCGCAGGCTCAGCACCGACGACCGGACGATCCGGACCGTCGAGGGCGTGTAGACGACCGAAAGCGCGATGATGACGTTCTGGACGCTTCCCCCCAAAAAGGCCATGAGCGCCATCGCAAAGAGGATGGCGGGAATGGCCATGAGCCCGTCCATGAACCTCATTACGACGGCGTCCACCTTGCGGAAGTAGCCCGTAAGGAGGCCCAGCACGACCGCGGTCGCTATGCCGATAGAGGCGACCGTGAAGCCCACCAGAAGAGAGATCCTGGCTCCGTAGATGGTGCGGGTGTAGATGTCGCGTCCGATATTGTCGGTGCCGAACCAGTGGTTCCCGGAAGGGCTCTGGAGGCGGTCCTTGACAATGGGCTCGTTGGGGTCGCCGGTAAACAGGACAGGGGCCAACAGTGCGATCATGAGCATGAGGAAGACGACCGCGGACCCCAAGGTCACGTTCAGGTACCTGAGGGCGAACCGGCGCACCCGGTAGGGGAGGCCGTCCTCCTTGCGGGCGAGCGCGGGCAGTACCTCCGCCGCCGCTCCGGCCGACCGGTGCACCATCAGTACCTGATCCTCGGATCGAAGTAGGCGTAGGTGAGGTCCACCACGAGGTTAACGAGCACGTAGAACAGCGATATGGTGAGGATCGCCCCCTGAATTATCGTGTAGTCCCTGCTGAGCATCGCGTTTACGACGAGCCGGCCCAGACCCGGAATGGCGAAGACTGACTCCGTTATGACTATCCCCGTGATCAGTCCCGCCGCTCCGAGTCCGATGACGGTGACGATGGGAAGCGCCGCGTTCTTGAACGCGTGGCGGATGAGAACCGTCTTTTCGGAGAGCCCCTTGGCCCTGGCGGTCCTGATGTAGTCCTCCTGCAGGATCTCCCGCATGTTTGCCCGGGTCATCCTGGCGATAAAGGCCAACAGGACGATTCCCGTGACCAGCGCCGGCATGATGAGGCGGTAGAGGAAGGCGCCGAAGCCTTCCATCGGCGGCACGTATCCGGCTACGGGGAACCACTCCAGTCTGACTCCGAATAGGATGATGAACAGAAAGCCCAGAAAGAAGATCGGCACGGAGAATCCGAGCGTGCAGAGAAACATCACGGACTTGTCTATCCAGGTGTTGGCTTTCCATGCCGCCAGCACTCCCATGGGGACGCCGACGAAGACCGCGAACAGCTCGGTCAAGAGGGCCAACGAGAAGGTCGGTATGAACCGTTCCTGGATCAGCTTGGTGACAGGGTAGCCGGAGACGACGGACTCTCCCAGATCGCCCCTGAAGAGGTCCCTGAAGAAGTATGCGAGCTGGATGTGCATGGGTCGGTCGAGTCCGAGGGCGCGGCGGATGCCCGCGATCTGCTCTTCGTCGGCTTCGATCCCGGCGATCATGGTGGCCGGGTCTCCCGGCGTCAGGCGAAGCAGCAGGAAGGTGAAGATCGCCACTACGAAGATGACCGGAATCGTGGCGAGGAGGCGTCGAGCTATGTAACCCTGCAAGCCTCGCTCCTCAGGACAACTGTTCAGACTTCACGAGTTGAATCTTGAGGCTTCCCCAATTGTCATTCCGAACGCAGCGCCAGCGGAGTGAGGAATCTAAGACCTGCCATTGGGAGCAGTCCATTTCCTTGACGATCCAGGCGTGTGTGCAAGGACTTTGGATTCTTCGTCGCTGCGCTCCTCAGAATGACAGCGGGAGAAGGCGCTCCCCAGAATGGCAACGGGAAGAGGCGATTCCAATGACGCCCCGAACCCTTCGGTAAGCTCAGGACCGACGTAACAGTTGCGCCGGCGTCGGCGGCCCCGCACGGAGCAGCCGACGCCGATCGTGTGCCTTTTACTTTGTCGATCCAGACTCTTACCTGTCGATCCAGACGTTGGAGTAGATCGGCATAGGGCCGGGACGGAGGTTCTTGACGTATTTCTGGAACGGGGTGATTGGGAACCACTGGCCCAGGATCGTATACGGCTGCTCGTCATAGAACAGGTCACCGATCTGGTCCACGATCCCCAGCTGCTCCTCCTGAGTCCCGGCCAGGGCGTAGGCCTTCGCCAGCTCGTTCAGGTTGGGCCACGCGCCCAGGAAGTTTCCTGGGGTCAGCCAGAAGTTGCTGAGGACGCCGCCGCATGCCGACAGGCCGCAGTAGTTGACCATTATGTGCCAGTCCGGCGTGGTCAGCCTTGCCAGGACGCCGGCCCAGTCCAGGGTCGGCATCGAGACGTTGAAGCCGGCCTTTTCGAGGGCGGGCTTCAACACGGGGCCCAGGGAGGTGAGCTGGGGATAGTCGGTCGGGCTCAGGATCACCAGCTCTTCGCCGTCGTATCCTGCCTGCTCCATCAGCCTCTTGGCGAGCTCGAGGTCCTGAACGTTGTAGCGATCGGTGCCGGCGGTGGATTCCAGGGGCGTGCCGCAGTAGAACACCGCGCCGCAGAGCTCCCACAGGGCCGGCGGGCCGAGCGAGCCCATCATGTCCTCCGCGTTGATGGCGACGGCGACGGCCTGGCGCATCAGCTTGTTCGCCATGGGGTTTTCCATCCCGGTGTCGGGATTCGGCTTGGTCATATAGATCAGCGACGACTGGAAGCCCGGCAGACCTATCATCACGTCCAAGTCGGAGTTGTCGACCACGCGCTGGTAGAAGTCGAGGCCGGCGTTGTCGACGACGTCCCACTCGCCGGTCTCGAGGCCGGCCAGCTTGGTCTCCTCGTCGGGGATCTCCAGCCATTCGATCTTGTCCAGGTAGGCGCTCTTCGCGCCGGCCATGTAGCTACCCGGTTCGGAACGGGGCTTATAGTCGCCGAAGCGGCTGAGAACCAGCTTGTGGCCCTGCCGCCACTCTTGGAACTGGTACGGCCCGGTTCCGATGTTCGTATCCACCGGCTCCGTATAGGGCGTGGCCGCGTCTTCCTCCGTGTGCATCATGACCCCCCCCCCGAAGCGGGCGAGCAGGTCGACCACGCAGCAGTAGGGATCTGTCAGCGTCAGCTTGAAGGTGTCGTCGCTGACTTTGGTGATCCAGTCCTCTTCGGGCAGATATGGAACCAGGATCTTGAGCTTCGGATGCGAGTCGCCGTCAGGGACGATAACACGTTTGAAGGAGGCCACCGCGTCGTCCGCGGTGAAGTCGTCCCCGTTGTGGAACTTCAGTCCGCTCCTCAAGGTGAAGGTGTAGCCCAGTCCATCGGGCTCGACAGACCAGCTTCTTAGCATCATTGGGGTGGGGTTCAGCTCCTCGTTGAGCCCGAACAGGGTCTCGTAGAGGTGGGAGCTGATGGCCGCGCCGACGCCGGAGTTGATGTACGTGAGGTCCAGGGTGCCTATGCTGCTCGCGGAGGTGACCCTGAGGGTGCCGCCGTATATGGGGTCGCTGGTGACCGGCGCCGGCACCGGGGTTGCGATAACCACCCTTTCGATGACCTGCGTCACGGGTGTGGGTACGGCCTTGAGGGCGTCGGATACGAGCTTCTGAACCTCGCCGGCGGAGACGCCCGGCTGAATCTGCGCGACGGACTGCGAGACCGCCGCCGTGACCAGGCCCTCGATCTCCTCTTTCGTTGCGCCGGGCTGAGCGGAGGCGGTCACGGCGTCTTCGACCATCTTCTGTATCTCAGCGGGGGTAGCGGTCTCAGGAGCGGCGGCTGCAATCGCAGTCTCCACCATTCGCTGGATCTCTGAGGCCGACACCTGCTGCGGCACAGCCTGCTGAACGGCGGCAGGCACAGCCTGCTGGACGGCCGCCGCGACGGCCTCGGAGAGCGCCGCGGTATCGATCGCGGGAGCGGCCGGCTCCGCCTCGGTCTCCTCGGCGCCGCCGCACGCAATGGCAACGGTAAACAACGCTACGGCAAGAAGCCCAGTAAGGGCGCTAAGTCCGATCGATCTCATGTTCAACCTCCCCTGTCTTGGTCTTCCCGTAAGGCTCTCTTTACCACTGAACGCCGACAATATCGAAGGTTCGAGCGGGGCGAATCCCGCCGGTTCGGTGTATGGAACCATACTTCGAGGCAAACGTCAATGCCCGCTTGAAGGTAGGAGCTGGATACCCGCTTTCGCGGGCATGACGGTGTGATGTGGAGCGGGGCAAGGCGTGAGAGACTTATTACGGACAACCCTGAAGTGAGCAGGACCGCGTTGACTGGAGGAAGGGCGCGTTGGATGGCTGAGGGAGGGCCGCGTTGACTGGAGGAAGGTCGCGTTGGATGGCTGAGCAGGGCCGCGTTGGCTGGAGGAAGGGTGCGTTGGGTCGCTGAGCAGGGCCGCGTTGGCTGGAGGAAGGGTGCGTTGGATGGCTGGGCAGCACCGCGTCGGCTGAGGAAGGGTGCGTTGGATGGCTGAGGAGGGCCGCGTTGACTGGAGGAAGGGTGCGTTGGATGGCTGAGCAGGGCCGCGTTGACTGAGGAGGGGTGCGTTGACTGGCTGAGCAGCGCCGCGTCGGCTGAGGAAGGGTGCGTTGACTGGCCCTATCTCTCATGAGAGAATCCGGCGGCCGTTGGCACGGATAACCGGACTCGGCAGGAGTGGCGTATGACCGTCCAAAACAGGCCGGGTGTCGCATCCCTCAATTTCGGCGTGCCCGGCGGTCTGGAGTGGCGCTGCATCGGCCCGTTCAGAGGAGGACGGGCGGTCGCCGCCGTCGGTCACCCGACGAAGAGGCAGCTCTTCTACATGGGCTGCGCAGGAGGCGTCTGGAAGACCGAGGACGGAGGTCTCTACTGGGAGAACATCTCCGACGGCTTCTTCCAGACATCGGCCGTCGGTGCGCTCGCCATCTCCGAGTCTGACCCCAACGTCCTCTACGCCGGCATGGGGGAGTCGTGCATCGCGGTCCCGAGGCTCCACTGGACCTCCCAGGCCGACGGCGTCTACCGCTCCGCCGACGGAGGCAGGACGTGGGTCAACGTCGGCCTGCGTGACTCGCACCACATCTCCCGGATCCGCGTCCATCCCGGCAACCCATTGCTGGTCTACGTCTCTGTGGTGGGTCATCTGGAGGGTCCGTCGAGGGAGAAGGGGGTCTACCGGTCTGAGGACGGGGGAGAGACGTGGGAGCAGGTGCTGTACCGTGACGAGGACGTTGGGTGCAACGATCTGTCGATGGACCCTACGAATCCGCGGATACTGTACGCTGGCATGTGGCAGGTTCGCCGGAGCTACTGGAACACCTACAGTGGCGGGCCTGGGACGAGCCTCTACCGCAGCACTGACGGAGGGGACAGTTGGACTGACATCACCGCCAACCCCGGGATGACGGCTGGGGTGAAGGGGCGGTTCGCGGTGTCTGCGTCCGGTGCTCGCCCCGGACTGGTGTGGGCGCTGTGCGACGGGGCGGATACGCCCGGCGTCACCGGGCTGGCGGAAGGGGTTACCGATCTGGTGTCCGGTACGGTCACGAGGGCGGACGCAGAGCGTGGCGGCGGGCTGTTCCGCTCCGACGACCACGGCTCGACCTGGGAGAGGGTCAGTGACTACTCGGAGCTCACGGTACGGCCCTACTACTACAACCACGTCTTCGCACATCCTCAGGACCCGGATACGGTCTACGTGCTCAACCAGCCGTTCTGGAAGTCTGTCGACGGAGGCAGGAGCTTCTCGCACATTGGTCTCCCCCATCCTGACACGCATGACCTATGGATAGATCCCAACGACCCGGACCGCATGGTGCATGCGAACGACGGAGGCGCGTGCGTGTCCTTCAACGGTGGGGAGACGTGGTCCTCGGTCACCAACCAGCCGACGACTGAGCTCTACCACGTTACAACGAATGACGCGATCCCCTACAAGGTGTATGGCACGATCCAGGACGGCCCCGCCATATGCGTTCCCAGCCGGTCGAACGCCGAGGCGATACGGTGGCAGGACTGCTACGAGGTGGGTACGGCCGAGAGCGGACACATCGCGGTCTATCCCGAGGACTCGAACATCGTCTTCGCCGGCGCCCTGGGAAGCTCGGCTGGCTCGGGCGCACTGATGCTCCGCTACGACCACAGGACGGGCCAGCAGCGCCTCGTGACAGTCTGGCCCGATCTCATAGGCCTGACAGCCTCGCATCGCAAGTACAGATTCGAATGGGACAGCCCGATCGTCTTCTCTCCGCACGATTCGAATGTCCTGTACGCGGCGGGTAACGTCGTCTTCCGTTCGACCGACGAAGGGGCGAGCTGGGAGGTGATCAGCCCGGATCTCACACGCAATGACCTGGCCGAGCGAGAGGAGATCGATCCGGTCACGAACATCGCCCCGTTCGAGCGGTGCGCCATCTTCAGGCTGGCTGAGTCGAATGTGGAGCGCGGAGTTATATGGGTGGGCACCAACGACGGCCTGGTGCAGCTCACGCGCGACGGAGGCAAGAGCTGGGAGAACGTGACTCCACCCGGTCTGCCGGAGTGGACGCCGGTGAGCTCAATCGACCCGTCGCCTCACGATCCGGCGGCGGCATGCGTGTCGGCGACCGCCTACCAGCACGGAGACTACCGCCCCTACCTTTATAAGACCAGCGACTACGGGATGACGTGGCAAGCCATTGTCGATGGGATTCGGGAAATGGACTTCACCCGCGTAATCAGGGCGGACACTGAGCGTCCGGGCCTCCTCTACGCGGGAACCGAGGGAGGCGTCTACGTGTCCTTCGACGACGGCGCCGGCTGGCAGCCGCTGCAGTTGAACCTGCCGAAGGTCCCGATACACGACATGGTGGTCAAGGGAGACGACCTCGTCGCTGCCACGCACGGACGCGGCTTTTGGATACTGGATAACCTGTCTCCCTTACGCCAGCTCACCGCCGAGGCTGTCGGCCGGGACGTCCACCTGTTCAATCCGGCGCCTGCATACCGCTACTACAGCCTGCCTTTCAGGGACAGACCGACTCCTTACATAGCACCGCGCGACGGCAGACACAAGCGGCACGCCTTCCATTCGACCTACTGGCTGGAGGAAGACGCCAACAGGCGAGTATCAAGTAGATTCCTAGATGCAGGCCGGAATCCTCCCGATGGAGTATCGATCGACTACCACCTTGCGGACACACCCAGAGAGGATATCAGCATCTCGTTTCTGGACTCGGCGGGACGCGAGCTGCACCGCTTCTCCAGCCGGCGGCAAGACTCTGCGGGCCCCGCCCGTCCGCCGCAGCGCGCGCCGGCCGAGCAGGGACTGAACAGGTTCATCTGGGACCTCCGTGTAGACACCGGAATCACGGCGGACATGGACGGCTCTCCACTGAGTGCACCGATGGTGCCGCCGGGACGATGCACCGTCGTCCTCTACGTGGACGGACAGACCTGTTCGAGATACTTCGACGTCAGGAAGGACCCTCGCTCGACGGTATCCGACGCGGACCTGACCGCCCAGTACGACCTTCTGTTGTTGATCAACGAGAGGATCCGTGACGGCAATCGGGCGATTCGCCGAGTCAGGGACATCCGCTCACAGGTCGACGCGTGGGAGAGCCGCTCCCGTAGCTACGTGGGACGCGACCGGGTGCGAAGTGCGGCGCAGGCTCTTAGAAGGACCCTGGACGAGGTCGAGACTCCCCTGCTCCTAGCGCCCGGAGGCGAGCTGGGCGTTCAGACGCCCAGCCGAGGAGCCTTTACGGTCTTCGCCGGGGGACTGCTCCCTCGGCTCGGACCCCTCGCCGATACCGTCGGCATCGGGGACGGGGCGCCGACCAGCCAGGCGCGAGAGGTCTTCGCGGAGATCTCGGAGGCTGTCGACGGGCAGCTCAAACTGCTCGAACAGGTGATCGGCAGCGACGTGCCAGTCTTCATGGACATCGTTCACGAGCTGGGAATCCCTGCGGTCTCGGCTTGACGGCGTGTCTGCCCGTAGAGACGCTGAGACAGACGCCATTAGACTCTGGCTCTGGCCGTACTGATGACGTGGGCCTGTGCAACCGGGCTAGCCGTTTGAGGAGGTTCTGTGACTATTAGAGACATCACAAAGAAGGTAAACATCGACCTGGAGGCGCCGGGCGCCCCGGAGTGGCGCTGCATCGGTCCGTTCAGGGGAGGACGGGCGGTCGCCGCCGTCGGTCACCCGACGGAGAGGCAGCTCTTCTACATGGGCTGCGCAGGAGGCGTCTGGAAGACCGAGGACGGAGGTCTCTACTGGGAGAACATCTCCGACGGCTTCTTCCAGACATCGGCCGTCGGTGCGCTCGCCATCTCCGAGTCTGACCCCAACGTCCTCTACACCGGCATGGGGGAGTCGTGCATCGCGGTCCCGAGGCTCCACTGGACCTCCCAGGCCGACGGCGTCTACCGCTCCACCGACGGAGGCAGGACGTGGGTCAACGTCGGCCTGCGTGACTCGCAGCACATCTCCCGGATCCGTGTCCATCCCGGCAACCCGGACCTGGTCTACGTCGCGGTGGTGGGTCATCTGGAGGGTCCGTCGAGGGAGAAGGGGGTCTACCGGTCTGAGGACGGTGGTGAGACGTGGGAGCACGTGCTGTACCGCGACCAGGACGTTGGGTGCAACGATCTGTCGATGGACCCTACGAATCCGCGGATACTGTACGCCGGCATGTGGCAGGTCCGCCGGAGCTACTGGAACACGTACAGTGGCGGGCCTGGGACGAGCCTCTACCGCAGCACTGACGGAGGGGACAGTTGGACTGACATCACCGCCAACCCCGGGATGACGGCTGGGGTGAAGGGGCGGTTCGCGGTGTCTGCGTCCGGCGCGCGGCCCGGACTCGTCTGGGCCCTCTGCGACGGTGGCGACGCGCCCGGCGTCAACAGGCTGGAAGCCCCCGACCGTGGCGGCGGGCTGTTCCGTTCCGACGACCACGGCTCGACCTGGGAGAGGATCAGCAGCGACCCGGAGCTCACGGTCCGGCCCTACTACTACAACCACGTCTTCGCACATCCTCAGGACCCGGATACGGTCTACGTGCTCAACCAGCCGTTCTGGAAATCTGTCGACAGCGGCAGGAGTTTCACGCACGTCGAGATTCCCCACTACGACAACCACGACCTGTGGATAGACCCGAACGACCCTCAGCGCATGGTGCATGCGAACGACGGAGGCGCGTGCGTATCCTTCAACGGAGGGGAGACGTGGTCGTCGGTATACAACCAGCCTACCGCCGAGTTCTACCACGTAGCGGTCGACACCCAGACTCCGTACCGCGTCTACGCGACTCAACAGGACAACACGGCTATCAGCGTTCCAAGCAGATCGAACGCCGGGGCCATCAGATGGAGCGATTGCTACCCCACCGGCAGCTCCGAGAGCGGCCACATAGTAGTACGCCCCGACAATCCGAACATCGTCACGTCGGGCGCGTTGGGAAGCTCGCCGGGGTCGGGGCCGATCATGCTCCGCTATGATCATGCAACCGGCCAGTCGCGCTCCGTGACAGTCTGGCCCGACCGTGTGGGACTGACGATGGAAGGGAGAAAGTACCGGTTCGAGTGGGACAACCCCATTCTCCTCTCGCCGCATGATCCCGACGTCATGTACTCGGCGGCCAACGTCGTGTTCAAGACGACCGACGAGGGCGCCAGCTGGCAGGTGATCAGCCCGGATCTGACTCGCAACGAGCTAGCCGAGCGAGAGGAGATCGACCCGGTAACGAATATAGCTCCCTTCGAGCGATGCACCATAACCCGACTCGCGGAGTCGCCCCTCGAACGAGGTGTTATCTGGGCAGGCACGAGCGACGGCCTTGTACACCTCTCGCGCGACGAGGGGGGAAGCTGGACGGACGTCACGCCGCCCGATCTCCCGGAGTGGACCCCGGTGGACTGCATCGAGGCCTCTCCACATGATCCGGGAACCGCGTACGTCGCCGCGAACGGCTACGCTCACGGCGACTACGCCCCGCACCTGTACAAGACGGTCGATTACGGACGTACGTGGCGAACTATCGTCGACGGCATCCGCGAGATCGACTTCATCCGTGTCGTGCGTGAGGATCCGGCGAGGGCCGGGCTCCTCTACGCCGGCACCGAGGGCGGCCCCTACGTCTCGTTCGACGGGGGCGACAGTTGGCAGCCGCTGCAGCTGAACCTGCCGAAGGTCCCGATACACGACATGGTCGTCAAGGACGCCGATCTCGTAGCGGCCACCCATGGCCGGTCTATCTGGATACTCGACGACCTGACTCCCCTGCGTCAGATCGATAGCCGAATGGCACTCTCCGATCATCACCTGTTCGATCCGGAACCGGCAACCAGATACCTCTACACTCCCTACACCTACAGCCCGACCCCTCCGGTCGCGCCCCGTGACGGCAAGCACAAGGCCTATCAGCTCAGACTCGGGTCTCCTGCTGCGTACTGGCTAAACGAGCTTCCCGACGGACAGATCGTGCCCAGGTTCCTGGACGCCGGGCCGAATCCGCCCGACGGCGCTCTGATCGACTACCACCTCGGCGGGATTGCGGAGATGGTGGAGATCGCCTTCGCCGACTCACGCGGAGTGATCGTCGACGCCTTCTCCAGCGTGCCGGACCCCGATCGGCCCGGCCCCCGTCCGTCGACCCGGCCCGGCTTGAACCGCTTCATCTGGGACCTGAGGGTGCCGGGCCCAGCATCCATCGAAGGAGACCCGCCGCCCGCTCGCAGGCTTCTCGATCCGATGGTACCGCCCGGTGTCTATGATGTGCGTCTCACGGTCGATGGGCGAACGATGACGACCTCCCTCGAGGTCCTGAGCGATCCTCGCTCGGAGATCACCCAGGAGACGCTCGAAGCGCAGTACCGGCTTATGGTCCACATCCGCGACAAGACCTCGGAGGCCAACAGGGCGGTCAGCGAGATAAGGCGGGTACGCCGGCAGATAGAGTCCTGGACGGTGCGGGCTGAAGGCCACCCGGGCGAGGAGCGTCTGCGGCAGGCGGCCGAGCTCCTGACCGGCAAGCTGAACGGAGTGGAGGGGCCGCTCACGCTCGGTCCCGGGATAGTGGCGGGCGAGCAGAAGCCGTCCCGCGGCAGCTTCTACTCCCAAGGCCTGATATACAGGCTGGGGCCGCTGGCCGACGCGGTAGCTCTGGGAGACGGTGGGCCCACCGTCCAGTCGCTGGAGGTCTTCGGCATCCTATCGTCGATGGTAGACGAGCAGACGGAGCGCCTGCAGACGATTCTCGACGAAGACCTGGATGCCTTCACGTCGGTCGTGCACGAGCTGGGGGTCCCGCCCATCGCGACGTGAACCGCCCCTCACATCCTTCCCCCGGCTCCACGGGGGAAGGTCAGGATGGGGGCTCCTATAGGCCCCTGGCCGCGTAGTGCCTTGCCTGGTCCACGATGTCGAGCCCGACGCGCTCGCTATATGCCGCGATGATCTGCCGGGTGATCGGGCCTGGGAACTCGTCGCCGATGCTCCTGTTGTCGACTCTGCTGCACGGGACGATGCACGGCGTCGTTCGGGTAAAGAAGATCTCGTCCGCAGTGTAGACGTCGTACGGCTGAATGTCCTCCTCGACGAGAGGTATCCCCAGATCCCTGGCGAGGCTGATGGCGACGTGGCGGGAGACTCCCTGGAGGATGGCCTTGTCGGTCGATGTCCTGATCACGCCGTCCTTCACGACCATGACGTTGAACCCGGCACCCTCTGAGATGTTGCCGTCGAGATCGAGCATGATCGGGAGGCCGTCGGGATCGACATCCCTGCTCTCCTGCTGCGCAAGCACCATGTTGAGCCGGCTGTGGTGCTTGATCTTCGGGTCCAGCGACTGGGCCGTGTAGCTGCGGCTCTTGACGATCACGCCGTGAGCGCCGTCGTCGTACCAGGGTACGAACTGTCCCCACGGTATCTGCTTGACCCGCACGAATACGTTCGCCGGTCCGTCAAACGAGGGGCCTCTCGTGATGAACGGGATGATGTTCCAGTCGCCCACATCCTCCCGCCAGTGCTCGTTGCGCTCTATGACCTCGTAGTGTATCTGCATCATCTCGTCTTCGGTCATGCCGCGCGCATCGTTGCGGACGTACTTGAGCGACCGCCACAGCCGGTCGACGTGCTCTTCCCAGGTGAAGGGCTTGCCGTTGAAGGTCCTGGCGTATTCGAAGACGACGTCGCCAAGCTGGAACCCGATGTCGTCGGGCTCTATCCTCACCTCGCTCCACGGGATCCACTCTCCGTTGACGTAGGTGATCGTGTCGTACCTGTCGTTTGCCAACTATCGCCTCCTGACTCTAAGCCTCGCTCGAAACTGTCACGGAATCCTAGCACCGGCCGGATAGGCCGTCAACGAGCCGGTTCGTCTAGTCGGGGACGACGGGCAGAACGATGTGGGACGGTCGGACGGCGTCGTGGTAGACCGTGTTGTCGGCCGGTACGGTACGGGTGTGACGGCCCACCGGCTCTCCCGTGTTCGGGTTTACGTCGAAACGAGGGAAGTTGGAGCTGGATATGTCCAGCCTGATCCGGTGACCGGCGGCGAAGAGATTGGACGTCGGCTCCAGGACTATGTCGACGCGATAGGTCTTCCCCGGCTCCAGCAGCTCCGCCCTGCCGGAGAAGCTCCGGTAACGCGCTCTCACGATGCCGTCCGAGATGTTCAGATGGTATCCGTCCGGGTAGTCGGCGGACGGCGGGTATATGTCCAGCAGCTTGGCCGTGAAGTCGGTGTCCGGCGCCGTGGACGAGACCCACAGCCTTACTGTGATGGGCCCCGTCAGCTCCATGTCCCGATCCAGGGGATCGGTCTCGAACGCTAATACGTCCTCCCGGTCCGAGAGGGGGCCGTAAGGCGGCCCGCATCCAAAGCAGCCTGGATATGTCGCCTGGTGCGCCGCGCCCGGAGGGATGATCGGTCGTCTGACGTATGAGGTCTGATCACCATCTTCGACGGGGACCAGCTCGGAGAGGCCCGACAGGTTTCCTCCCAGAGTCGGCACGGGACTCTGTGGATCGAAGCGGTAGCGGCTGACGCCGGCGTCCGGGCCCGGAGGCCGCGGCGAGAGTCTGTTGTCGGGGTGCAGGAAGTATGGAGTGTACAGTGTCCGGGGCAGCGGCCACGCCATCTCGTCCCGCCACCTTCCGCCGTGGTCGAGGCGTCCTTCCGCGTTCTTGCGACCGCTTCCTCCTCCCATGACGAACAGCTTGACCGGCAGCTCGTCGTCTATCCCGTTGTCGACTCCCTTCAGCGTGTGGTCGAACCGGCGCAGGAGCCAGCCGTTGAAGTCGTCGGCCAGGTTGCCGTCCACACTGGCCGTGCGTCCGAGATCGGCGTCTCCCGCGTACGTGAGCGACTGTCCGCCGTGCGTCCACGGTCCCATCAGAAGTCTGATCGGCCCCCTCTTCCGGCGGAAGAGCTCTGTGAACTGCGTAACGGTGGCCCGCGACCAGGAGTCGTACCAGCCTCCGACGAGAAAGACCGGCACGTCCGCGTGTCGGTCCATGTGGGCCTCGATATCGAAGCTGGGATTGGCCCAATACTCGTCGTAGTCACCACGTGTCATGAAGTCCATGACCCAGCGTTCGTAGTTGGGCACGAGGGACAGGGGCGACTTGCCCTTTTCTATCGGCAGCCTGCACAGCCACTCCCGGATCGATGCGGACTGGAGCTTCTCGCCTATCGCCGGGTCCAGACGCGACTCCTTGCTGTCCGCACCGAGCCAGAATCCCGCCGTGAGGAACTTGAGCTGGAACGCGCCGTCGTGTCTCAGGCCGTACGAGTAGATGTTGGACGGGCCGTACATGGGCACTATGGCCGAGAGGTGGGGCGGCGCCTGGGTAGCCATTGCGCTCTGCACCTGGGAGAGGTACGAGCCCCCCCACGTTCCTATCTTGCCGTTACTCCAGCTCTGAGACGCCAGCCACTCGACTGTGTCAAAGCCGTCCTCCGCCTCGTTCGCCATGTGGTAGTAGTCGCCCTCGGAGTTGAACCTGCCGCGGCAGTCCTGGACCGCCGCGACGTATCCCCGCCTGCAGAAGTACTCGGTGGGGCGCCGCTGCAGCTCGTCCGACTTGTCGTAGATGGTGCGCACGAGGATGATCGGGAACCGGCCGCTGCGCAGACCGATCCCGAACGTGGGCCGGTAGATGTCCGTGGCGAGAAGCGTGCCGTCCCGCATGGGCACCATGACGTCCCTGTCCACGACCATGCGGTAGTTATCTGCTGACCCGCTCACGTCCTCTCACTCTGTTTCTTATCCCTATCTCTTGCGGGGCCGGGGGGAAGGTCAGGATGGGAGTCCCGCTCTTCCCCTTAACTCTTCGCCGGGGGGTGTGGGGCGTCTCCGACACATTTTCTTCTGGGAGTGGGGGTTGATCCTGTCCATCCATGTTAGTGGCCTCTCAGCTTGGCGGTCTCCTCCTCGTCGACCGTGAGTGTGTCGGGGTCGACGGCTACGCCGTACACGTCGCGGGCTCTATCTGCGGACACGAGCCCGGCGGCTGTATCCGCGAGAACGGCCGCGGCGTCTCTGTGCATCGGATCGCCCCAGCCTCCTCCTCCAGGCGTCTGAGTTTCGATGAGATAGTCACCGCCCACATATGTGGTCACCTTCGACTTAAGAGCCTGCCGGGCTCCCTCCGGGTCCGTGACGGTGCATCTCATACCGGAGGCCGCCCGGCCGCCGAACAGGCCCCAGGGCGTGACGTTCTTCCTGTCGGAGCTCTGGGTGAGAATCACCTCTGCGCCGAGCACCCGCAGCGACCGTCTCATACCCATTCCGCCGCGGTACTGGCCCGCGCCCTCGGTGTCCGGCACCACCCCGTAGGCTTCGACACGCAGCGGGTAGGCGGCTTCGATGGCTTCGACAGGCGCGTTTCGGGTGTTGGTCATGTGGTTCTGTACCGCGTCCATGCCGTCCTGTCCGCCCATCGCCCCCTGCCCGCCCGCGTAGGTCTCGATGTACTGGAAGTACGATCCGTCGCGCGGGTCTATCCCTCCCACGTTGAGCAGGTTCATCGTGCCCGAAGAGGCGGCCAAAACGCGCTCTGGTATCGCCTCGGCCAGCGCCCCTATCATCGTGTCCACGATACGCTGCGTCGTTATGATGTTGGCGTTGCACACCGCCTGGGGATAGGTGGCCGAGAGCATGCTGCCCTCCCGCGTGACTATCTCGATGGGACGGTACGCCCCGGCGTTTGCCGGCAGATCGGGGTCGAGCACGGCCTTGAGCACATAGTAGACGCACGCGGCCACCGAAGGAGGGCGGCAGTTGAGCGGCCCCCGCGCTGCGTCGTCGGTGTCGGTGAAGTCCAGCCGGATCGAGTCACCCTTCGCGTCGATGGACACGCGTATCGAGTGAAGATCGTCTCCGATGCCATCGCCCTCAATCACGTCTTCGAACCGGTAGTTGCCCGCGGGGATGGCGCCGAGGGCCGTGCGCATGCGGCGCTCCGAGTAGTTGAGCATCTCCTGCAGATAGCTCTGCACGGTGTCGACGCCGTACTTGTCTGCGAGCTTGGCAAGCTCGAGCGCGCCCACCGCATTGCCGGCATACTGCGCTTCGAGGTCGCCTCTCACCTCGAAGCCGGTCCTCACGTTCTGCTCCATCACTGCCCACAGGTCGCGGTCCAGCCTGCCCTTCCTGAACATCTTGACCGGAGGAATCTGCAGCCCTTCCTGGTATATCTCGGTGACGCCGAAGGGCATCGACCCGGGAGCGTATCCGCCCATGTCGACGTGATGAGCCTGGTTCGCGGCTATAGCGATGATCTTGCCCTCGTAGAATATGGGCGAGATGATGCTCATGTCATTGAGATGTCCCGGACCGGCCGGATAGGGAAGGTTGAAGATGACGGCGTCGCCGGGCTCCATCTCGTCGAGAGGATAGGCGCGAGTGGCCGTCCGTACGGCCCCGTGCATGGTGCCGAGGTGGACGGGAGTTCCGCTGTCGCTCTGGGCGACTACGTCCCCGCTCGTCGTATATATGGCGCACGAGCAGTCACGCCGGTCTTTGATATTGGTGGAGTAGCTCGATCTGACGAGCGATGCGTTCATCTCCTCGGCGATGGACGCGAAGGCGTTGCGCATCACCTCGAGAGTGATCGGATCTATCGTGGGACTGGTCATTGGCGTGTACCTCTGCGCGATCGTGGGAGGCTGCGAGCAGCCGAACCGCCATCCTCTCTCAGTGCTCCAGAACTCGCCTAACGTTATCACAACCGTGAGCCGAGGTCGTAGCGGACCGTTCAGACCCGTGAGCTTATCCTCTTCCCCCGCGGACGGGGGAAGATTGAGATGGGGGCTCCCTCCCCCTCCGGCCTGTGCAGTTGCGTTTGACTGGGCTGCCGATGCCGGAATACACTCTCGACTCGAACAACCCGCCTAGGAGTTCTCATCTTGAAGATTCGGGATATATCCGTAACGCTCGTCGAGATACCTCTGACCAGGGCCTTCGTCGGGAGCACCTATCGAATTGAGACACGCGCCACGGTCATCGTAAGAGTGGAGACTGACGAGGGCGTAACCGGCGAGATCTACTGTGGAGACGAGCGGACCTACTTCCGCCGTATGCGAGACCTGATACTGGGGCCGTTCAGAGACGTACTGATCGGCGAGGACCTGTTCGCCGTCGAACGGATATGGGCCAGGCTCTTTGCGATGACTCCCGTCCTCGGAGACAAGAAGGTGGCCATGGAGGCCATCTCGGCCGTGGACGTGGCCCTGTGGGACGCCATAGGCAAGGCGCTCGATACGCCGGTATACAGACTCCTGGGAGGGAGCAAGACGGAGATCCCGGTAATCGGCATCGGATACTTCGAGGACGGTCTCGACCCGGTCGGCGTGGGGTATGCGATGCTGGAGCAGAAGGAGATGGGCTATGCCGGTACTAAGCTCAAGGCCGGCTACGGACCGGTGAGCGACGACGTCGCCCGTGCGGTGGCGACCAGAGAGGTGACGGGCGATGACTTCATACTCGCGGTCGACCCCAACCTCGCCTGGACGGTCGAAGAGGCCGTAGAGTTCGGCCGAGGCGTCTCGGATATCGGCCTGGCCTGGCTCGAAGAGCCTGTGCGCTGGCACAGACAGTTCGAGGGTATGGCGCGGGTGCGTCAGGCGACGTCGGTGCCGGTTGCCGCGGGCCAGAGCGAGCTGAGCGGGTTCGGCTGCTTCGAGATGATGAGAGCGGGTGCGGTAGACTTCCTCAATGTCGACGTGTCGATCGCCGGCGGCATCACCGAGTGGAGGCGTATCGCCGCGGCGGCCCAGTACTTCGGCGTCCGCATGATTCACCACGAGGAGCCTCACATCGCGCTCCATCTGCTATGCACAGTCCCTCACAGCTACTGCGGCGAGGTGTTCCAGGACCCTGTGAGAGAGCCGGTCTGGCACTACATGTACCCTGGACATCCGGAGGTCAGGGACGGCAAGATGGCCCCCCTGGATGAGCCGGGCCTGGGTCTGCATATCGACGAAGAGTTCGTGAGGCGTTACGAGGTCACGTAGGAGGAGTCTGCTCATGGTGATTTGGCGTCTGCCGACGGCCCTCTCCACCGCGGCTGCCGCGGCCGTACTGGCGCTGCTGCTCGGAGCGTGCGGCAGCGGCGGAGCCGGAGACGAGTCGGAGTTCCGGCAGGCGAGGCTGGTCCCAACACAGTTCAAGGGGTCCGGAGACACGGCGAACGAATCGGCCGCCGTCATGACGGTGGTCGAAGGCGTCAAGCAGTGGGACGGCGCCCCGGTGGGTCTCACGGGCGGTCTGCTCATAACCTACAAGGACGAGTATCGGGCTACGGTGCGGATGGAGACGCTGGGCGGACAGCCCGCCGGCGACAGGCAGATCGTCATAGACTTCTGGTTCTCTGATTTCATTCGCTATCAGAAGGGCAACGTGACGAGGACGGTCAACAACTTCGTGTTCCTGGCGCGGGAGGGCTTCTACGACGGCCACACCTTCACGGTCGAACCGGACAGAATGGTTCTGACAGGTGATCCTCCGGGCCCGCTTACCGGCGCGGGATACCATTTCGATAACGAGCCCACCCTGCAGATTACCCATGATCGCCCGGGCATCGTATCTATGGGGAACGAGGGTGAGCACCCCGATGGGACGGGCACCAACAGCAGTCAGTGGTTCATCGCCCTGGCGCCGATACCCGAGTTCGACTACTATGACGAGGAGCTCAGGCTGCGCGACTGCAGTCAGGAGGGCGTCTCCTGCCACACGCCGTTTGGGGTTGTGATCGAAGGCATGGACGTCGTGCGGGACATCGTGGACGGAGACCGGATAGAGGCGGTGCTGATCGAGAAGCTGCCCGGCGGGACGAGCACCGCCTTCCAGGGCTCTGCCATATTCCCCAGAGAGGCGCCTGCCGAGTCCACGACGACCCCATAAGGTTTGACATCACCTCCATGCTCCGCTAGTTTATCGGCATGGCGAAGACCGACCCTGGGATAGGAGCAAATACGATGCCCGGTCGACTGCCCCTCCTGAGTCTCTCCCTTGTGGTAATCGGCGCCCTGGCGATAGCCGCCTGCTCCGGCGACGGAGATGCGGGGGACGAGCCAAAGGAGGCCGACGTCGACCTCGAGGCGCTGGAAGCGGGCGTGCCGACCAATATAGTCGTGACGAGCTCATTCGCCGACGGAGAGGCGATTCCCGGCAAGCACTCCTGCTATGGACTGGACCTGTCGCCGCCGGTCTCATGGACGGGCGCGCCGGAGGGCACGAAGAGCATCGCGGTGGTGTCGGTGGAGCCCGACGCACCGGACGGAAAGAACTGGATCCACTGGCTCCTATATGGCATACCACCCGCCACCACAGAAGTGCCCGAAGCCATGCCGAGCACCGGCGCGGCTCGCATAGGAGCCAAGCACGGCAAGAACGACTTCAGACGGCTGGGATGGGGAGGACCGTGCCCTCCGAGGGGCACAGACCACTTCTACTTCCTCAAGATATATGCGCTCGACACGGAGATCGACCTCGAGGAGGGTGCCACGAAGGGTGAGATCGTCTCCGCCATGACTGGACACCTTATCGGGGTTGGTCAGCTGATGGGGACCTACTATCAGCGGGATGGACAGGGCGACTGGTAGGCTCACCCTACCCGGGGGTGTGGGGTGTCCCCCACACATATTTCTAATCTGAACCTTTGCGTCGAATGAACAATGGAGGGATGCCCAATGGGTGACCGTGTCAGGGACAGGGTAGCGATCGTAACCGGCGCCGGTTCGGTCGGCGAGGGGATCGGCAACGGGAAGGCGGCCGCGATCCTATACGCCAGAGAGGGAGCCCGGCTCCTTCTCGTCGACTACAACTTGGCGGCCGCGGAGGAGACCAAGAGACTGATCGACGATGAGGGCGGAGAGTGCATCACGTCGCAGGCGGACGTGAGCAAGGCTGACGACTGCAGACGCATCGTCGAAGAGTGCGTTGCCGCCTACGGACGGATCGACATCCTTCACAACAACGTCGGGATAGAGATCCCCGGAGGAATCCAGGAGATCAGCGAGGAGGACTGGGACAGGACGCTGGACGTGAACCTCAAGAGCGTCTTCCTCACCTGCAAATATGCGCTTCCCCACATGGAGAGACAGGGCAGCGGGGCGATCGTGAACATCTCATCCATCAACGCGATCAGGACGCTCCCCGCACTCTCGGGTCCGTATGGAGCGTCGAAGGCCGGGATGATCGCCCTGACCAGGGAGATAGCCGTCGAGTACGCCGGAAAGGGGATCAGAGCCAACGCCGTCCTCCCGGGTATGATGAAGACCCCTTTCGTGGTGGCGGCTCTGACGGAGGCCTGGGGCGGCGACGTGGGTGACATGATCAGAATGCGTGACGCCATGTGCCCGACGGGTAGCCAGGGCGAGTCGTGGGACGTGGCCTCGGCGTCGCTGTTCCTGGCATCGGACGACGCCAAGTACATCACAGGTGCGACCCTGGTCGTCGACGGCGCCTTGACAAGCGGAATCAAGACCGCGTAGCGGATCCATCTGGCGCTCCTGATAACCCAGGCTCGACAGACCGACATACCTGTCACAGCAGCCCTGTACGACCGACATGACTCGGACTCGTTCGTTGGCGCAGCACCGCTCCGTAGGCGTCCCTAGGCTCCCCAACCGGCCGACGGCCTCGTAACTCACTTGGCACCAGAGACCTCTCCCCCGGAAGTCATCGGACCCGCTGACGCCCAGGATGGTCGGGACGTGTCCGACGAAACCGGGCAGCCGTCCTCGCCGCGGGCCAGACGCTGGACAGCCACCTTCTCCTCACTGGCCCACCGCGACTTCCGGTATCTATGGCTGGGAATGATGGCCATGATGGGGGGAGTCCAGATGGAGATGGTCGCCATCGGATACCTCGTCTACGACATCACCAGCTCCCCCTTCCTGCTCGGTGTTGTCGAGGCCGGATTCGCGATACCTACCCTGGCGCTGGCGCTGCTTGGAGGCGCTCTCGCTGACCGGCTCAACCGCAAGCGAGTGATCCAAGCGTCCCAGCTGGTCGCGGTGATCGTGGGCATCTTCGTGGCGGTCTCGATACTCACGGAAGCTGTGACGTGGGTCCATCTGATGATCGCGGCGCTGGTGGAAGGCAGTCTATTCGCATTCATGATGCCGGCCCGTCAGTCCATCGTACCGCTCATGGTCAGACGAGAGCAGTTCACCAACGCCATGGCTCTGAACTCCGCCGCCTTCTCGTCGATGACGCTCGCAGCCCCGGGAGTAGCCGGGGGCCTCTACGTCCTTATCGGGCCAGGCGGTCTATACGTCGTGATCGCCTCGCTGTATGCTGCCGCCCTCCTCCTGACCACGCTCATTCGCCCCACGCCGGCGCGGTCGACGCAGATGCCGTCGATTCTCTCGGACATCGGAGACGGCCTCAGGTACATCGCCGGGACACGGATGATCATGCAAATCTTGGCCGTCGCGATGGTAGGCAGCCTGTTTAGCTGGCCTTTCAGGGTGCTTCTACCGATATTCGTGGTTGACGTCTACCACCTCGAAGCCGACGCAATGGGGCTGATGATCAGTGTCTTGGGCGCCGGCTCTCTGGCGGGCTCCCTCGCCATAGCCTCCCTCGGCCGGTGGAAACGCGGTCTCCTGCTCATGGTTGGAGGACTGCTCTCCGCGCTGGGACTCGGGCTGGTCTCCGCCATACCGGTCTACTTCGCCGCGGTGGGTCTGATGGTCCTGCTAGGCCTGGGAGACGCTACTAGGTGGACGCTTAGCCTGACGCTGATAATGGAGAGGGCCGAGGACCGCTACAGAGGCAGAGTATCCAGCATATTCATGATGAACTTCGGACTGATGCCGCTCAGCGTATTGCCAGCCGGTGCAGTCGCCGAGTATCTGGGCGGAGGACCGACGGTGGGCATCATGGCTGCGGCATTGGCCATTGCGACGGTGCTCTTTCTGGTAGCAATGAAGAGTATTCGGGAGATGGACTAGCCGCATCCGCCAAACTGCCCGGGTCGCCTGATGTTGAGACGATCAGGTCCCGCGCCTCCGCGATCGCCTTCAGTTTCGCCTCGGCGGAGGCGACGGGATTGTCCGCGAAGGTCGCAAATCCGCAGTCGGGCGTGAGCAGGACCCGCTCCTTGCCGAACAGGTCTACGGCGTGGGCGACCCGGCTTGCGATATCCTCGATAGGCTCTACCGAGTCGAGCTTCTGGTTGACGACGCCCACGCCGATCGGTGAGTGGTACCAGCTGACAGTTGTCCAGGATCCTCCTGCGAAGCTGGCGTAGCTGTCCCGGCGCTGCTCTCCGTCTGTCAGGACATCGACGCGCGCTCGCAGCTGAGCATCGATGCAGAGTCGTACGGCGTCATCCGCAGTGCTTGGAACTCGGCATCGTCGAGTCGGCCTTCGAGACGGTCGTGGATCGCGCGAAGCAGCCATCGCGGCCGCGGCCAGCTGCCGATCCCCATGACGGATAGCGGCGCGATGCTCGGCGCAGTCGACGGGCGCGGCAGTGAGTCCGGAATGTTCACTTCAACCCGGAGCCGCTCACCTATCGGCGTGGCGGTCGGAGGCATCCTGAGCAGGATGATGACCTCACCGCAGCCCATGTCGCCCGCATCCCATTCCGCTGCGGCATCTATCTCCTCTTCCCAGCCAGCAGGACCGTCGGCCGTCTGCCCGTCCACCCGCCTTACCGGCCCTTGCCGCAATAGTCTGCCGCCCCCATGCCGTGTATGGCGGACCTCACTCCGTAATACCCCAGACCAGGCGTACCGCGCAGGGCCTGCCCCTGTGTACGGCAGTGACCCGCCTCGGAGTCGAACCGAGAACCTGCTGATTAAGAGTTCTCGGCAAAGCTGTTTGCGCCCGGTTAGCCCCAATTAGCCTAGTTTACTCTGCACGCCTGTAATACCGTACGGAAGGCCGTTTAGTCTTGGTTTGACTGAATCGCGCCGGAAGCATTATTATCGTTCGAGTGTTGACTATTTGTTGACTTTTGGGGGGTTGCACCATGCTGACCGAGCGCATGATCAGGGATGCCAAACCGCGATCTCGCCCCTACATTCTATGGGATTCTCGCATCAAGGGTCTAGGAGTGAAGGTCACCCCTGGAGGGACGCAGACCTTTCTCATAGACTACCGGACAGATGGGAGACAGCGCCGGGCCACCATCGGGCGACCGTCCGAGATATCCCTGGCCGACGCCCGGCACCGGGCCGCCTCCGAGTTGGACGCGATTCGCAACTCCGGCGACGACCCGCTGCAACGCAAGCGTGAGCGCCGTGAGGCGCCCACCCTCGCGGACGCCTGCAGCCAATTCTTCGAAGAGTACACCCCCGATCGCATCAGGCAGGGCCGCATGACGCCCCGCACGGAGCAGACGTACAGATATCAGGCCGCCAAGTACCTGCTCCCCTACCTCGGCCGACACAGGATCAGGGACATCACACGAACCGACATCGAGAGGACGGTCAGTCCCCTGCCGCCAACGACCCGCAACCGTGTGCTGGCGTTCGCCTCCCGCCTCTTCACCACGTGCGAGTTGTGGGAGTGGCGAGATCAGCACACAAACCCCTGCCGTTTCGCCACGCGCGCGAGGCTCGAGGTCCGAGACCGGGTGCTATCGCCCGACGAGATGTCCCGGCTGGCGAGGGCTCTGTCGGAAATCGAGGACCGTCATCCCGCCCCCGTTGCGGCCATCAGGTTCTGCGCTCTGACAGGCCTCAGGATCTCCGAGGTACTGGCCATACGCTGGGAAGACATCGACGCCGGCAACGGTATCGTCCATCTCCCGAGGACCAAGAGCGGCGCACGTTCGCACCACATCCCGGAACCCGCCTCGGCCATCATCAGCGCACTGCCACGATTCTGCGACTGGGTGTTCAGCTCGGGTGGCGGAACCAGAAAGGGGGCACTCACGTACTCGCATACACGCAAGGTGTTCGCCGCGGTCTGCGAAGCCGCCTACATCAAGAACGCACGACTTCACGATCTGAGGCGCGGCATCATGCTGGCCGCTGCTGAGGCCGGGGCCAACGCGGCCGTCCTCCGAGATCTGCTGGGGCATTCATCGTTGACGATGGCCAACCGGTATCTATCCCGCCTAGGCCAGCCGGTCCGCGAGGCCAGGGAGGATGCGGCCGCCAAGATTGCAGCCGCTATGGCAGTCCAGGCGTCCCGATAAGACAGCTTTGGTAGGTGTAGCTCATCCTAGGATTCGGGCTTAGGCGGTCTTTGACAATTCGCCTGACAAAGCCAAAGCGACCGTTCATATGGTTACCCAAACCGTGAATTCTCTTCTGGGATTGCTGATCCTCCCATATGAGAGAGGCTACGCGCTCATCGACGACGAGAAAGAGTTGGAGGAACTTTACGCCCACGGATGGCCAAGGTGGGCCATAGCTAAGTTCCCACCCGGCGGCAGACGGGCATGCGACCTCTTCCCAACCCTCTACTGGCATCGCTATGTTCCCTTCCGCGCCATGGTTTCGATCAGGTGAGCATCAATCCATTCGTTCAGACCCCGGCCCCGATATAGGATTCGGCTACCGAACTTGTGGAATGAGGGGCCGCGTCCCTGATGACGCCATTGGGACAGCGTGCCAGGTGTGGCGACAAAAGCTAGTTCAGGGTCTGAAGTGCGATAGTACCGATCGTCTTCAAAGCGGCGCATGACGTGCCCTCCCTTGGCACATGGCAATTGAAATACTGGACATAGCCTTGACCTCGCCCGATTCGTCGTAAAGGCCTAGATCCTTGACCGAACCGCTTCATCGTCAGGGCCCGTCTACACATTCAGGGACTGGCGAACTCTAGTTCCCGGTCGGTCAGCCCTACTGGGTTACGTATCTGGGATGTCTGTAACGAACTGGTAGCAAGCATGGGGAACCGCCTCCTCAGGGGCAAGGGCTCGAGATTGTTATCCTTCAGGCTCCATACGATAGACTCCTTCCTCAATTCGCTCGCCCCTATTGGACAAAATCCTAGCCAACCCGACCCTGAGATTTTCCTTCTTGCCCGACGAGAACCCAAGGTTGAAGAGCGTATCGGTGGCGTCGCGGAGCCGAATGAACCCATCGGACGCGGCCGCCATCCTGCAGAGCCGCTGGCGATTGGTGCGACACCCGGTGAAATCCACGCCCGAGTAGTTGACCGGGGAGTCTAAGGTAGTGGTGAGGTTGATGCCCTCATGGTCGGAGTCTAAGGCAGTGGTGAGGTTGATGCTCTCACGGTCGGAGTCTTGTTCGGCGTACAGTGACTCGTGAGTTGCAGCTTGCCTCACCGACACGTGATCGTCACTAATTAACATCTCGGCCACTCGATCGGCAGATGCGAGTTCGTCAAGTAACTCGGCCTGCCGACTCCTCAGGACAGCGAACTCCTCGTGGAGCGCGGCCCGACGACGCTCCACCCATGCCAGAACTTCCATGATGTTCGCGTTGAGCCGAATGTCGTTCTTTGGCGGAGTCAATTTTCGGCCTCCTCTGAACTGAGGTGCGCCAAACCAGCGGTTGACGAATCCATGATGAGTGCTTTGGCACCCCCGTTGTGCGTGTGATTAGCAGCATACCATGGCATGGATGGGCTTGGCAAGTCTTGGGGTGGTGGGATGCCAATCCTCAGAGCCGATCCTAGGTATCTATACCAGGCCGCAGAGCAGATTCAGGGCCAATTTCGGCCACCTCCCCTCACCTAGCCTAGCCTTCACGTCCCAAGCTCGTCAGGGATACCGAAGAAATGGTCTCATGGAAGCACGAGGTTGGCGGCAGCCCCCGGCCGCGCGGTTGACGCCGGATACGACTGCCGCGCCGATCCACTGCGACATCACCTATTTCGACGGCTTCAGCAAGAATATCGCCCAGCACAACCTAGTGAAAGAGTCGGCCGGGATTCGGGCCATCCCAGGAACCTTGATAGGCCAACGGATGAGAGTGAGAAGATCCAGAGACCGGTGGAATGCTGGATGGAGGGTCCCGGGCACAGGGCGAACATACTGGATGAAGAGATTCGTCGGATCGGCGTGGGCATCGCCGATAGGACTGGGTTGGGCAGGGAGACCGAGAGCCGGAACACCGTGTGCATCCTGCTCGTCAGACCGTCCGTGCGGCATTTTTCCCTTTCAGGGCTCGCGGATCTGGTGCCCCCGGCCTTGGAGACACCGTCCGCTCAGCGTGTGCCGGCGGCTTCATCAGGGCCTGGCCCATGTCCGGGGTCGATCACTCCACATACAGGATGATCCCCATCCTCACCTCCCCTGTTCATTTTTCAATGTTCCGGTCCTCACAGCGGTTGAGCCACCAGCATTACATCGATCGCCACGATCTGGATCATCTCTGGGCACCACATCGACGATCTCGTCACCATATCCAGCAGTGGCGGTGGCGGGTGGCTCGGACTCGTCAACGACTCCGTAACGGGCAACGGCCCTCTTCACGAGCTCGCTGGCGCCGACCGCCGGACCATCATTTGAGCCGTCACCGCCGGGGAGGGCCTCTCCACAGGGCGACGTTCCAGGTGGAGGCTCCGGCTGCGGTTCCGGTCGTCACGGGTATACAGATCCCGCCACCGCACGACGGAGCGCTGTCACTCGTCACACATGGGTGTCGGGGACTCACATCTGTGTCAGGGTCCGACGGTGACATCTCCGGATGACCCGGCTGCGCCCCTTGCACCGGTTCCCCAGCCCGTACCTCAATCTCCCGGGAGCCGGACGCTGGCAGACCCGAGAGCTGGAGGAGACCGGAGGAACTCCCTGACCTACCTCATCCCCGGCGGGAGACGGGAGTAGGCCGGAGGGCGGCCACCCTGACTCCAGAGGACAGGCGGGCAGGGCGGTGCGGGGCGGAGAACCGGGCCGGGCCGGACTCTCCAGCGTCACGACCGGATCCGTAGCTGGGACCGTTATATAAAATAATATATTCAGGGCGTCGCGTTTTTTTAGACACGCCTGTGTGCCTCATGCGGCCCCCTCTTCAGTGCACTGCCGGGGCCGGGTTCGGGAGACGGTTTCTGGTGCCGGACCCGGTGCGGGAAGTCAGGCATGTCGAGTGTCTGGCAGGGACTTGTAACCGCCCGACCTCTCCGGCATTGACGGGCCATGTTGACAACCGGAGGCGGTCCGGCTGCTTAGCTCTGTAAGGCTCTCGCGACAATAACTGCGACGATACCCCCGGCGACTGCGCCTAATGGTATGTACACGCCCCAATGCTGCACCGATTTCCGCGTCGCCAGTATCCCGCCTACGCATAAGGCGGTCGTAATCAACGACATCTGTACTAGAGAGATCCCGTTCTCTTCCATAGCTGCCTTTCGTCGGTAGAGGGGGGGCGACCCAATCACTGCAAGTCCCTTACCCTTCCTCATCAGGTCACGCGACGGGAACCCCACGCCCGCAGAGGGTTCGGCCACACTCCTCACATGACCCCTTCACCGATACAGAGTCTGCCTGTACCTCGAACTTGGGGTTCACGATCTTACGCATGACACGGCAGCTGAAGCAGAATTTCTTGGGTGGTCGGATTTTCGGTAGTCGTTCAGTTTGAATTTTGAAGGGGATCCCTAGGCGTTGGCAAAGTGCGTCCCATTTAGGATTGACACACCTGGATACTCGGTGCTACTCTGCCTGAGTAGTCACCAACAGGAGGACAGCCGATGATTTATAGAATCCGTGACCGAGGCTATCGAACGTATGAGTTCCGCTGTTGAAATAATCACGACGCCCGGCTGGCGCGGCACTCTCAGAGTGCCGGAATCGGCCCACCATGAGGTGGGCTTTTTGTGCGTCTAAAACAAGGAGGCCCCAACGATGCAACGTCAAGGCCTCCATCATCGCGGAGAGGTGACCGAGTTGGCTTATGGTGCTGGACTCAAAATCCAGTGAGGCGAAAGCCTCCGTGGGTTCGAATCCCATCCTCTCCACCACCGAGCCCACGAAGTTCATGGGGTTGAACGCTCCCTTAGGATGGGAGAGGTAGTCGGTTCGAGACCGACCGTGGGCTCCGCGCCTAACGCCCACCTTGCGGGGCGGGCGTCTTGTGACGCGAAAGTTTAAGGGCAATTAGAGTCTGTGTCAAGCGACACTTAGGTGTCTCATCGCACGACGTTCCCGCCTGATAGCACGGCGACGCCTCGCCGTCATGTACGGGCCCCGTTGCTGTGCTGGTACCCGTGCGTTGATTAGCTCGACGATGTTCTCAAACGTCAGGGGCCTGTCAGCGAGACCTGCCCGCATCGCCGGTGTCTGCCCGATACTCTCGTGCGAACGACAGAAGTTGTAGTAGGTGAAGTACAGGGCGAGCGTCGCGCAGTGGTTACGGAACAGCTTTGAGAACGCGTTGGTCTTGCGGGTCAGCCGCTTGACCGACATCCGCATAGTGAGGTTGTGCCGCTCGACGTAGGGGTTAGGCGCGTCGGGCTCATGCGTCGCTGTCCCCCTGAACGCCTGTGCGATTGCTGTGGGATAGGTGTTGAGCCCGTCCGTGCATATCTGAGGTTGACCTAAGGTACGTGACCTGAGATCACGCATAAACGCGAGGCCTGACTCGTGACCCCTATCCCCTGCGTACCATGAGAGGATAAGCTTGGTGTCAACGTCGATCCCGACCCACGTCCATACGCTGCCAGCACCTGCAACAGGCCTGACTGCTGTCCTGAGGTTATGACTCTTCGCATAGCAGAACGACCACGTCTCATCACATTCGATGTACCGGGCTGACACGTCGCGCACTGTGCGCCCGTGATGGTCGAAACAGACGTAGCCCGCATCGACTAGTAGCTTCAGGACGGTATTCATGCTCACACCCTGCAACCGAGCAATCGACTGCATGGACAAGCCTTCGACCATCATCTGGAGGATACGTGCGCGTTCTGCTGTGGGCAACCGGTTCATGGGCTATAATTTACGGCCTTCTCTCCATCTGTCAACCACCCTGCCCGATTGCCCACACAACTCGGACAAGTTCGATAGCAACAGATACTAGCCTCACTACAACCTCGAAGAGCACCTGTGGGATACCCAAGGACAGGAGAAAGAGGCAGGCCCCTACTGCAAGGAGGCCTATGACAACGACCTTTACCATCCTATCTAGGGTACCTACGCGACACCAGCCGGTCAACTTGACAAGCACTCGACCAGATAGAGACATCACTTGACAAGCACCAAGGTCCCCCATAACATTTGCGTATGCCTATCGGCCCTAACGGTGAACGACGCCCCGCTGACGTTGTTGGCACTGCCATCATGTCCGCGAAGATTCTTACAGGGGAAGTTGGTGAAGACCCCCGGGCGGGTGTTCCCCTAGACGTCCAACGCAGACGACGGCGACGCGCAGGACGTGACACCGAGGCTGATAGCTAGGCAACCCCCGGCCGGACTTGAACCGACGACCTCTGCCTTCCGAGGGGCAGTGCTCTCTCCACTGAGCTACGGGGGCACTGAATAAAGGGGCCGTCCGTAGGGCTTTAGGCCGCCTGCTAAGGATCGGGCCTTACGGACGGCCCCTTTCCTTTTACTGGATACGCGTCGGGGGAGTCAACCCTAGTCGGTAGCGGGTGCATCCTGTCTTGGCATGTACTCACCCGCGAGCCAGCGAATGAACAGGCCCACGTCACCTTTGTAGACCTCGACCGTATTGCTGCTGAGGCCCGACGTCTGTAGTTCAACGATGTAGACCTTGAATGCTGCCCTCACCTGTTCGAGTGCTGCCTCACTGACCTTTGCCATGTGTCTCTCCTTGTGTGGTCATGCCTGTTCCTGCTCACAGAAATACTCAATGGATGCTGGGTTGTTGTTGTGGTACCTGATGAGGACGGAGAGCGCTGAAAGTAGAGTCCCAGGAAGTGGTGTAAGAAGGAGGAGAGGGTCTGGAGAAAGAGAGACCACCGCGTCATCCTTAGCGGGCAAAGAAGAAAGCTCGAGAAAGGAGGACAACAGTGGTCAAGGAAAGGATGGACCTGCTGGAGCTATTGCGCAAGGGGGGAATGGACGGTGACGTGGACTTCCTACGGGAGGCTCTGAGAGTGCTGGTAGAGGGGATCATGGATGCGGAGGTGTCAGCTAGGACCGGTGCTGGGTATGGAGAACGCAGCCCTGAGCGGGTGAACCAGCGCAACGGGTATCGGTCCCGGGCGTGGGATACCCGGGTGGGGACTATGGAGCTGCACATCCCGAAGCTCAGAGAGGGGAGCTACTTCCCGAGCCTGCTGGAGCCACGGCGCCGCAGCGAGCGAGCTCTGCTGGCTGTGATCCAGCAGGCCTACGTGGAAGGTGTATCCACAAGGCGGGTGGACGATCTGGTCAAGGCCCTGGGGTGTGAGGGTATCTCCAAGAGCCAGGTGTCGCGCATCTGTCAGGAGCTGGACGTGGTGGTGGATGGCTTCATGGGCCGTCCGCTGGACGGTGGACCCTACCCCTACCTGTGGCTGGACGCACTGACCCAGAAGGTCAGGGAGGACGGCAGGATCGTCAACGTCAGCGTGGTGGTGGCGACGGCCGTCAATGGCGAGGGCAAGCGGGAGATCATCGGGATGGACGTGGGTACGAGTGAAGACGGCGCCTTCTGGCTGGCCTTCCTACGCTCGCTGTCCGCCAGGGGCCTCGGCGGGGTGGAGCTGGTGGTATCGGACGCTCATCAGGGACTCCGAGGCGCCATCGCCGCAGTCTTCGGCGGAGCCAGCTGGCAACGGTGCCGCACCCACTTCATGACCAACCTGCTCACTCGGGTCCCCAGGCGCGCCCAGCCATGGGTAGCTACCATGGTGCGCACCATCTACCAGCAACCCTCCCCCGATGAGGTACACGCCCAGCTCGACAGGGTGACCGATCAACTCCAGAACAGGTTCCCTCAGGTCGCCTCTCTACTGGACGAGGCCGGACCCGACGTCCTGGCCTTCTCCAGCTTCCCTGTCCCCCACTGGAAGAAGATCTGGTCCAACAACCCACAGGAGCGTCTCAACAAGGAGATCCGGCGACGCACCGATGTGGTGGGCATCTTCCCTAACCGGCCGGCCGTGCGCCGCCTCGTTGGCGCCGTCCTGGCTGAGCAGCACGACGAATGGGCCGTTGGCCGTCGATACATCACACCTGTCGTGCTGACCTTCAACGAAGCTCTTCCAGAGGCCGATCTCGCGGAGGCGACAGCCGCCTAAACAACATCAACAGGATGACGCACTCTTACACCACTTGTATGTTGACGCAGCCCCGTAAGTACGCCAATTTATGGGGTGGGCGAGAGGGGCGCGTCGTTCACCACTGGGTGAGTCAGGAGCCATCCTGGACTGCACCGGCGTCAAGTTTGACACCCCTCCCGCCGTTCTTGTCGCTCCGAACGGATACAAGGGCTCGAGGCCCGCATCTACAAGTGTGGAGGACGAGACATCATCACACCCGGGAGGTTGCTTATGGCAGTGGTAGCTGGCGTCGACGTTGGTAAGGCCAGTCTGGAGACCTCGGTGGCGGAGGGTCCCGTGGTCCGGTTCGGCAACACGGCGGCGGACCTGACCAGGCTCCTGAAACACCTGAGGGCACTGGACGTCACCGTGGCTGTGTGTGAATCGACCGGCGGGTACGAACGCCTGCTGGTGGACCGGTTGCGCAAGACCGAGATCGCTATGTACGTGGCCCATCCGAACCGGGTACGTGCTTTCGCTCGGGCCTGCGGCTACGAAGCCAAGACCGATCCCCGAGACGCCCAGGTCCTCTCCCGCTACGGCAAGGTGTTCCCGGATGCGGAGACACCGGCTCGGGGACTGGAGCCGGAGCGCGAGGAGCTGCAGGACCTGTTGCGCCACCGCCGGCAGTTGGTGGACCAAAGGGTGCAGGAGTCGGGCCGCTTGGATAAGGGGGTCACAGCCTACGCTGCCAGGTCCACCAAACGCCACATCTCATGGCTTGAGAAGGAGATCGCTCGCTTGGACAAGGAATACCAGGCAGCTTTGCAAAGGAGCGCTCCCATGGCGCAGCGAGCCGCACTGTACCGTACTGTACCTGGAGTAGGTCCGCTGACCGCGGCGGTCCTGGTTGCGCATCTGCCCGAACTCGGGAGGTTACGTCAATAGTGGTGTAAACGTGATCAGGCGGCGACCTTCTCTGCCGTAGCCTCGACGGCGATTCCATCCACGTATTGGCCCCCGAGGTAGACGTCCACCATCAGCTCCGGCGCCTGCAGCCGGCGGAACCTTTTCTCGGCCACCATCAACATCTTCCATATGACCGCTATCGCTCTGTCCACTCTCTTGTAGCGCCTGGCCGCATCGGTCCTGAGCCGCAGCGCCGCGAACGGCGACTCGACCGGGTTGGTCGTACGAAGGTGACGCCAGTGCTCTCTGGGGTAGTCGTAGAAGGTCACCATACGCTCCCAGTCCCGCTCGATTGCCTCCCTGGCAGCCTCGTACGAGTGGTCGCCGCACCACCGGGTGAAGACTCTCCTCAACCTCTCAGCCTCAGCCCGGGTCTCGGCGTACGGGATGTTGCGCAGCAGCAGCCTCCCCTGATCACGCTGACGCTTCGGCAGCTTGTCCAGCACGTTCAGGATCTTGTGGTTCCAGCAGCGCTGTTCCCCCGCCTGAGGCCAAACGTTGCGAAGCGCTCCCCAGATACCCAGGTGTCCGTCCCCGACCACCAGCCTGGGGCAGTTGAGGCCACGGTCCCTCAGGTCCCTGAGCACCTCAGACCAACTCCGGGTCGACTCCCTGTACCCGGGTACGGCGCTCACCACCACCTTGCTCCCGTCACTCAACGCCGCCATCACCACCAGGATCGCCGCCTTCTCCCTCTCCAACCCGGCCTTCACGTAGACCCCGTCAACCCACATGTAGACCACCTCGAGGTCGTCCAGGGGCCTCGCACGCCATTCGGCAAGCTCGGCGTTCCATTTGTCTTTGAGCCGGGCGACCGTGCTCGCAGATATCGGCGCCTCCTCTCCGAGCAGTCCCCTCAGCGCCAGGTCGAAGTCGCCCTCCGAGAGACCGTGCAGGTACAGCTCCGGGATCAGGTCGGCCACCTCTCTCGTCCTATGGACGAACAGGGGAACCAGCCGGCTCTCGAATCTCTCCTCCGTGTCTCGTATCCGAGGCCTCCTGATCCGTATGGTCCCGGAACTCAGGGTCAGTCGTCGCGGCGGTGCGTAGCCGTTCCGATAGCCGGCGTCGTTGTCCGACTCCGATCGGCGAATCGACCTAGCCCTTCCAAGGAACTCTGTGACCTCCTGCTCGAGCAGCTCCTGGATCAGCCCCTGCATCTGACCTCGCAGCCACTCCTCCAGGTGCTCCCATTCCGGCCTTGACGCAGGTCCGCTTTCAATGTTTCCATCCTCCATGGGCGGTGTTTCTCCTCTCTCGGGCCTCCAAGCCCGTCTAGTTCAGAGAGAGGGTACACCGCCTGATCGTTTACACACTTTTTGAGGGTACCTCGAACTCGGACAGCGAGACGGCAAGGCCCTCACCTCCCTGGTGGGCTTGGCTCCCTGGTCGAGGGACAGTGGACAGAAGCGAGGCAGACGATGAACAACGACAATCATTTTTGCCGGTCGCGACAATCATTCTTGCCGGTCCGTAGATAAGGATGGTCTGGTACCCGGGAGGTGCCAGATTGGTCACGGATCAGCAGGTAGTTGTACTGAGGCAGAAGTTGAAGGAAGGCAAGACACAGCAGGCAGCGGCGGCGTCAGCGGCCATGAGCGAGAGATCGGCAAGGAAATGGCAGAGTGGAGCGTTGCCCTCGGAGAGCAAGAGAGCCAGGCGGAGATGGAGAAACAGACCGGACCCGTTCGCCGACGTGTGGGAGAGCGATGTGGTGCCGCTGTTGCGGACCGATCCCGAAGGTGAGCTGAGCGCGGCAACCATCCTGGAGTGGCTCGATGAGAGACACCCCGGTAGGTTCGGAAGATCCCAGCTGAGGACGCTTCAGAGGCGAATGCGCGACCACAGGGCGCTGCAGGGATCTGACCGTGAGGTGTACTTCCAGCAGGACCACCCGTCTGGTCGAGAGGCGCAGGTGGACTTCACGCACTGCTCCGGGCTGGGCGTGACCATAGGCGGGGAGCCCTTCAGACACCTGCTGTTCCACCTCGTGCTCAGTCACTCGGGGTGGAGCTATGCAGAGGTGTGCTTCGGAGAGACGTTCGCGGCGTTGGTGAAGGGTCTTCAGGGAGCGCTATGGGAGCTGGGAGGTGTACCGAGGGTGGTGCGCACCGACAACCTGTCGGCAGCGACACACGACCTCAGGAACAGCAGGGGTCGGGCTGTGAACGCCAGGTACGAGGCCGTCCTGACCCATTATGGGGTGGAGGCCACCAGGACCAACCCTCGCTCTTCGCACGAGAACGGCGTTGTCGAGCAGGGGCACAGACGTCTGAAGAACAGGATCGCCCAGGCGCTGATCCTCAGGGGCAGCCGCGACTTCGAGTCCGAGGACGAGTACAGACAGTTCGTCAGAGGAGTCGTCGATCGGCGCAACAGGCTAGTGGACTCGAAGCTCGAGGCGGAGCGGCGTGACCTGCGGCCGCTTCCGCCGGCTCCGGTCCCGGAGTACGCCAACTACCGATGCAGGGTGCGCAAGTGGAGCACGATCAGGGTGGCTAACAGGACATACTCGGTTCCATCTCGGCTGATCGGCATGGAGGTGGACGTCCGGGTGTACGCAGACCGCATCGAGGTGTACTACAAGGGCCACCTTGTCGAGAGCATGGAGCGGATACACGGCGCCGGCGAGGCTCGTATCGACTACCGACACATCATCGGGTCGCTGGTGCGCAAGCCAGGAGCGTTCGCACGGTACCGCTTCAGGGAGCAAATGTTCCCGTCTCAGACGTTCAGGCTGGCGTACGACGCACTGTGTGGTTGGAGGGGCGAGCGTGCCGACGTCGAATACGTTCGCATCCTGCACCTGGCCGCGACAACCATGGAGTCCAGGGTGGACGAGGCGCTCAGGAAACTGCTTGAGTCGGGACTGAGCTTCGACTACGCGAAGGTGCGCAGACTGTCCGCTCCGGCGCCCCCAACGGTACCTGAACTGAAGCTGCCAGGGACGGTGGACCTCGGCCTGTACGATCGGCTCCTTGTGGGAGGTGCACGGTGATCGCAGACACAGGCGCACCGAGCGCGGTGGCCGAACGTGTCAGGGAGCTGTGCAGGCAGTTCAAGCTGCCCACACTGGCGGCGGAGACCGTCGGGAGGTTCAGTGAGGCCGGACATGCCGACGCCCTCATCACCCTCTTGGAGGTGATGGAGCAGGAGGCGGAGGACAGGCGGATCAGGCGGGTGGACCGCCTGAGGAGAACGTCGAAGCTGCCGGCCGGCAAGACTTGGGAGACCTTTGAGCACGACAGGACTCCGGTACAACTGAGACAGCAGCTCGAGAGACTCAGTGAGGGTGATTTCGTCGACCGTGGAGTCAACGTGCTGGCGTTCGGGATGCCGGGCACAGGCAAGACCCACGCTATGTGCGCCATCGGACACCGGCTTGTGGAGTCAGGGCGTTCTGTGCTGTTCATCCCAGCATACCGCCTGGTGCAGGATATGCTGGCCGCCAAGAGGGACCTGGAGTTGCCGCGGGTCCTCAGGAAGCTGGACAACTTCGACCTGCTTGTGATCGACGACCTGGGCTATCTGCCGCAGGGAGCCGAGGAGTCCGAAGTGCTGTTCACGCTGATAGCCGAACGCTACGAGCGCCGATCTCTGGGCATCACCTCGAACCTTGTCTTCAGTGAGTGGGAGAAAGTGTTCGCAAACCCCATGGCGACCGCGGCGGCGATCGACAGGATCGTCCACCACTCAGTGATCATGGAGTTCGACCTGCCCAGCTATAGGACAAACGAGGCCCACAATCGTCACATAGAGCAGATGTCGGACCGGCAAGAATGATTGTCGCGACCGGCAAGAATGGTTGACGTGGAACAGACGCACCATCAGGGGCGGCCGCGGCCTGGTGCGGCGGGCCCTGTACGTATGTGCGTGGGCGGTAATTCGCCACAATAGCGAGATGCGCCATTTCTATCAGCGTCTGCGTCAGCGAGGCAAGCCAGGCAACGTGTCGGTTGTGGCGGTCATGCGCAAGCTGCTGTTGCAGCTCAACGCCGTGGCGCGCCGGGGCAGGCCCTGGGTGCCACTAACCGCCTGAACAGTCCGTTTCAAGGCAGAACTAGAACTTGACATTTAACACGGATACTTGACGGGACGTGACCGCGCTGAATGAAGCCTCGGGACAGCGAATTGTGCTGTGTTGGGGTTATAGTCGTGTTGTTTCAGGTGATTACATGCTATGGATACCTTGTCTCTGAAGTCATACGTCAGGACTTCAGCCAAGGATACTGAGGTCACACGGTCGAACCGTGGGTCAGGTGTGGGGGTAGGTGGAGGTGTGGGGTCACAGCTCAGGAGCAGGATCGACGTGATAACAAGAACGAGGTACCGCATGGGAGCCCTCCCCGTGGCAATATGCTCACTGTCACGTAGAGCGGGTTAGGGTCGTGCCACAAGGAGGGCATGCGTGAGTGAGCAAGGCACGCCCCTCCCTATGACAGGCTCTACGTGACAGGACGAATGTTATGGGGCTACTAGCCGTCTGTCAACTACAGGGGGGTTGACTCCCGATAGGGGACTGACCTAAGATGAGTAGTACATATGAGCGCACCGTAACGCGCTACAGGGGGAGAATGAGGCAAGCGGATTCTAGCGGGGGCGCCTGCGGGGTTGAAGGTTGACCAGCTGGGTGCGCCGTTATAGATTCAGCGACGCTGGGTTGGTACAGGACGGATCCGCGTTGGCGCATGCCGAAAGGAAGAGGGCCGAGTTAAAGGTCTGGAAAATCTCGTCACAGGTCTGCTCAAGGATGAGCAGGCAAAGTAACACTAGGTAACTGTGGGCCCCATTGGCCGCCGTGATTCAAACTGACGCACTACCGACGCTTAGGTATTCGTCGACGTTCTGGTTGTTCCAGACGTATTGCCGCAACATACTTGCTAGTGACACGGGGGATACGGTCTCCACCAGCGCTTCGTCCTCAACGAACTTGTCAAAGGCGCAGCGAATGATTTCACCGGACTCTGTCGCATTGGTTTGAGCCTGATTCACATGGTACTCCGCTCTTTGCGGGTTACTCTGTACAGGGGCAAGAGCCCAGCGGTAAGCGCGAACCAAAGCAACACCTACATCTCTATCAGCGTTGCTGGCGGCAGACCTAGCTTGGCCCAGCCGGTTGCCGGTCAAATTCTGGATTCTGGTTTCGCCGTTGATGATGGAATCCCAAGCCAAGTACTCCCTAACTACGTTCCTCAAGTTGCGAACCTCGTCCCTTTTAGCTGTCAGGAAGAGGAGGGTGTTGCGGCGGAACCTGGAGGAGTCGCCCCGTTGCTGGAGGATTTTGAGGGCTTCCGCCGTAGCGCTGTCGTCCTCCGTAGAGCGGGTGGGAAGCGACAGTGTGGGTGGTAGTACGACCAGCCGAACCGAGTCGGCGTCTGGCACGTCGGCGGTATCATTGGCATAGAGGATAACGTCTCTCCGGCGGTTCCTCGCTTCGTCCAGCTTCCTGACGATGTGGGAGTCTATCGCTCCATCGCCTAGGGCGTTCGCCCGGTCGCTGGCCACCTTGTTGAGATTCTCTTCGGCATAGAAGAAGTATCTGCCCTCCGCGAAATACAGATAGTAAAGATCGCCAGTCATCAGACTCAGGGCTTCGTTATAGGGGGCTTCACCTTCGCCTGGCCTCACAACGCCGAGGTGAATCTGACGGGAGTCTATTCCTCTGGTGAACCCGCTGGGGGCGCTCCCCAGGAAGACTGTCCGCGCAATGCGCCGGGCAGCCCCTCCAACTGCCGCGTAGCGCTGCGATCCGCGATCTATGTTGTCGGTCCGGGAATTGTCGCTGTCCACTTCCGACAATACGGGACGCCACTCACCCGGCAACAGCCGGATGAACTCGTTGGCCAGCCGGTCGTCGCTCAGAGGCAGGTCGGCCGGCATTATGAGGGGCGACGAATCGCTGTTCAGGTACAGGCGGTTTACGCAGGTAGCCATCATCCGTAGCACCCCGCGTGTTCGCTGGAACTCCGGTATAGATGACCAGTCTGAATACAGCCGGTCGAATATCTCCGGATGAATGGGATAGCACGCCTTCATGCGGGCAAGATAGTTCTGCTCCGTCACCCCTTGGGAATACTCTACCCGGTGCCTGGAATACATCCTTGAGAAGGCCTCGCAGGTTTCGTCCCTAGCGGACAGGTCGGCAACCCCACCGAACAGACGACGGCGAACGACCTCAAAGGTCTCGTTGACGGCCAACGGCTCCCAGACCGCCTCGATACGGCCCAACAGACTCTCCAGGCGGTCCAAAGCCTCCGCTCCCGCCTCGCCTCCAGCCTCTATACGGCTCTGAGGCAAAGTAATCACCAGGCACACATTGCTGCTGCGGCGCACGGACTGGGTGAGCGCTTGTATGAATGTATAGATGCTATCTTGGGCGACGTTAGCATTGCGAACATACGCCACCGGCTCATCAATCAATATGACGCAAGGCCCGACATGCTCGAAAAGGGCGTCGAGTTGCCTGCCCCCTGGTGCAGTCCCTCGGCGAGCGGCCTCACCGATAATGTTGTACGCTCTCTGCCCGCTGAGCTGGTAGGCCATCTCGCCCCACAAAGTGTTTAGGGGGTCGCCCGAATCAGGTATCGTCTTGTCATCGGTTTGGGACAGAAACGTACCGTCCAATACGGCAACCTGCCCCAGCCCGGCGGGGTCTCCATCGTAGCCCGCTTCTTCCATGATTCTGCGGATCTCCTCGCTGACCCGCGAGTCGTTGCCGGTTTGGAAGTTCGTCAGGGCATCGGCGCTGCGCACTAGGTGGTATAGGGCAATGAGGCTGTGCGTCTTGCCACCGCCGAAACCGGTCTTTGTCTGAATCACCGGGTCGCCGCCCTTACCAGCCAGACGCTTCAGGGCGTTGACCAAGAGCGTGCGGATGCCAGGGGTAATGTATGTGTGATTGTAGAAACTGACCGGGTTGCCATACTGTGTTGTGTCGGCACGACCATCGTGGACCTGCTGAAGGTCTGCCGCAAACTCGGCCTGCTGGTAGCTTCCTTGGGCAACGTCCTGATTGGGCCGGATTACCTCCCTCCAAGGTCGCAGGTTGGTAGCGGTACGGGATTGTGCCCCTCTGTCCTGCTGACCGTTTCCCAGCGTGTTGGCTGACCCGGCAGCGGCAGATGGGGAACCAACGAGTTGCGCCCTGATGTCCTCCACGGCGAGTCTCTGTTCTGGCGTATTGATCCGTCCAAGGGCGTCGGCTATATCGTAGAGTCGCGCCCTCGTGTACTCTGCATCCAAGTCCTGCGTACCGGGATGCGATATCTGGTTTCTAGCTTCGGCAATCATCCACAACTCGTTCTGTATGGCCCTCTCGTCCCCGAAGTCATTCGAGAAGACATCGCGCCAATTCCTCTGTACCAACGGAGGGAAAAAGTTCACGTCTATGGCAGATGCTACGTCATTGTCTTGCCGAAGGCTCTGGTCGAAGGCATCTGCTTGATGAGGTGATAGGGACCTCCTGATGGTCGATTCCACCGTGGAACCAGACACACGCCTCAGACCGCGAAGAATAAACGGGCGCATCGCGTCTCGGAAGATGTCGATTGCTTGGGTGAGAGCGTCCTTATGGGGCCGATGGACTGTGACCATCAGACTATGAACCTCCATTTCGTCGATGCGGTTACAGATCCCTGGCTCCCTGACCGCATTCTAAAGGCGCAGCCTGAAGCTGCACCCATTGCGGCGTCATCAACTGAGACCTTCCAGTCGGCCTTCGTCGCTATCGTCTCAAACATGGTATACTACTAAGCGAACAGTTCCCTGTTTTCGAGATTAGACCATTGCCTATTATACTAGAGATTCGACCTATCCGAAAAGTATAGCATGTGGAAGGCAATTCTCTTAAACAGAGAATGGCTGGCTCTACAGTATAATCTAGAACCGAGCAAGGTTGAAGGCCAATGAGACGCAGCATCGGAAGAGAGAGGCTAGCCAACGTCCTGCGCGACGCAGGCGATCTGGTGACCATTGATGATGCGGCCAGGTCCCTAGACGTATCGCGCCAAGAGGCCGCCAAGACCCTGTGGCGATGGAGTCAGCAGGGTTGGTTCCGACACGTGAGGCGCGGCCTGTACGCTCCCATTCCGCCGGACTCCCCTCTTCAGGCACAGGTGCTGCCCGAACCGTGGATTCTGATTCCCGAACTGTTTGACCCTGGATATGTCGGTGGCTGGTCCGCTGCGGAGCACTGGGACTTGACCGAGCAGATGTTTCTCAGTGTGCTGGTCTGCACGGCGAGCGGCAGCAAGCCCCGAGAGCAGCGAATACAGGGTACGACCTTCGTCTTGAAGCGGGTCAAACCGGACAAGATATTCGGCACCCGGCCCGTCTGGTATGGAAAGGTGAAGGTGCAGGTTTCCGACGTTCACCGGACCGTGCTGGACATGCTGGACGAACCGCGCATTGGGGGCGGCATACGGCATGTCTTCGATTGCCTCCAAGCCTACCTGCAGGCGGAGCAGGCCGATCTCTCCAAGCTCACCGAGTATGCGGAACGTTTGGGCAACGGCGCCGTCTTCAAGCGCTTGGGCTTCCTCCTCTCCCGGCTAGGGGTGGAGGACCAAATGCTGGATGTCTGCCAGTCCCGGCTTACGGCAGGGAACGCGCAGTTGGACCCCTCCGTTCCGTCCCGGCGGCTCGTGAAGCGATGGCAGCTCTGGATACCCAAGTCTTGGGAGGAGCCGAGACATGATTGACCGGAGCGAAGTGCTCACCATCGCCGGAGAGCGAGACCTTCGAGTCGACATGATAGAGAAGGACTACGTTCTGGGCTGGATGCTGGCTGGAATATTTGCCCACCCCGTACTTGGCCCGGCTTGGGTGTTCAAGGGTGGGACCTGCCTCAAAAAGTGTTTCGTCGAGACCTACCGGCTCTCGGAGGACTTGGACTTCACGCTAGAAGAAGCCGGTCTATTGGACGGAAGAATCCTCGCGGACTCCTTTCGAGAGATTGCAGAATGGATGTACGACCATAGCGGTATAGACATCTCGGCACAGAGACCTCGTTTCCGGGTGTACCGCAATCCTAGAGGGAGCCTCCAGATTGAAGGCCGCGTCTACTACCGCGGCCCGATGCAACCGAGAGGCAGCCTCCCCAGGGTCAAGCTCGATCTGACCGCCGACGAGAAGATTGTGCATCGGCCCGTAGAGCGGGCCGTCGCTCATGCCTACTCCGACTGCCCGGAAGACGGTATATCAGCCCGGGCCTATCCTCTTCCAGAGCTCATGGGCGAGAAGGTCCGAGCCTTGGGGGAGCGCGCACGTCCGAGAGACCTCTATGATGTTATCAGCCTCTTTCGGAGGGAAGACCTCCGCCCAGAGGCGTCGGCGGTCCTTCAGGTGCTACGAGAGAAGTGCGAATTCAAGGGTATGCAGGTTCCCGACCCCACTTCCCTCCAGCCCTTCAGGGAAGAGATGGAGAGCGACTGGGAAGTCATGCTCGGACACCAGCTGCCTGCGGTGCCTCCCATCGAGTCATTCTGGTCGGCTCTACCAGAGTTCTTCTCATGGCTCCAAACGGGCATTGCCCCTGCTTCTCCTACACGGACTCCCATCGGCCCGGACGAAGGTGTCGTGATCGCCTCCTCAACGATCGAGGAACTGGGTATGACCGCAGCCACCGACCTTGAGCGTCTTCGATTCGCAGGTGCCAACAGACTGTGCGTCGATCTACACTACCAAGGAGACGTCCAGAGAGTGGAGCCTTACTCGCTGCGTAGAACTCGCGGCGAGGTCCTGCTGTACGCCTGCGAAGTCGGCATCTCCGAGTACGTGACCTATCGAACCAGCACGCTTTCGGAGGTCGAGATTACGGGGCAGACCTTCGTGCCCAAGTATGCCAACGAACTGCTGCCGTTTAGCCGGTAGGATTGAACGTTCTGGCCAAGCAGCTAGACGAGCTTGGGAGTATGAACCTCCCCCTGATCGGCCTGTCTTCTGCACGCTACGGATGTTGGCTGAGTGATCGGGGGCAGAGCAGTGGGGCTCCAGACCAGCAAATGCCAAAAGGAGTGGTGAACTATGATTCCCTCGTAACAAGTCATGGGCGAGGGTATTGGAAGTGAGGGATAATAGGAGCGGTGAAAGTGGAGGAGTGAACGCTCAGGAGTAGGTGATCGATGTTTCAAGCACGGGAACCGCAGGAGAGCCTGTGGCAGTCGGAGTTTCTGATCACACCGAGGGGGCCGGGCCAACACCGCCCGTGGCACCGCCCACTTCCTGCGTGAGACGGTGGGGCGGGTGCGCTACGGCGGGGCCAGGGGACAACTCACGGTGCGGGCCGACAGCGGCTTCTATACCCACGCCGTGGTCGCCGTCTGCCGCCGGATGGATGTCCGCTTCTCTATCACCATCCGCCAGCGCGCCAGCCTGCGGGACCTGATCGAGGCGATACCAGAGGAGGACTGGACTCCCATTCCCTACTGGATGGACGGCGCCGCCGATGTCGCCGAGACGACTCACACCCCGTTCCAGACCAAGCCGGACGCCCCGCCGGTGCGGCTCATTGTCCGGCGGGTGAAGCCGACGCCCGGTTCCCAGCTCGCCCTCTTCGCCAGATACAGCTATCACGCCTTCATCACCGACCGGGACGGGGAGACGCTGGAACTGGAGGCCGATCATCGCCGCCACGCCGAGATCGAGAATGCGATACGCGACCTCAAGTACGGCGTGGGGCTGAACCATCTCCCCTCGGGCCGCTTCGCCGCCAACGGCGCCTGGCTGGCGGTACAGGTGATGGCGCACAACCTGGCCCGCTGGACAGCCCGCATCGGCCTGGGTCAGCAGATCGTGACCACCAAGACCCTCAGACGACGGGTCTTTGCCCTGGCCGGACGGCTCACCCGCTCGGCACGCCGATTGACCCTGCATCTTCCCCGGCGCTGGCCCTGGGAGGAGCAGTTCAGCCGCGCCCTGGCCCGGCTGCGAGCCATTCCACTCCCAGCCTGACGGCGCCCGTCCGCCACTGACCCGCCAGCCAACCCAACGTCCCCGCAAACTCGCGCCAGCCCAGTCCGCGAGCGCCTCTTGCCGTGTCCTATCCCGCCATCTGGCTCGCCACAGCCACTGTAGGCCGCTATCGGTGCCCCCAAAAGCGCCTGCAGACCGCCCGCAACCCCCCCGTCTACACGAATTCGAGCCCGGATTATCGCGCCTGTAACTCCCTCACCCCTTCCGCTGTCCTCACGCCATCCATCCCTGTCCATCGGTGGATTCGGGCTTAGGCGGACATAATCGCTGAGCGTCGACACCCCGTGGCCTAATATCTCGCCGCCCTTGACGTAACTGTTCACAGTTGATGAGTGTGACTGGCCGATAGGTGGGGTGGAAAAGGGCTAGCGTTCAGGGGGGTGGTTGTGTCATACAGTCAGGTGTGGACGCCGAAGTTGACCTAACCGCAGCCAGCCGTGAGGATCTGCTGGCGATAATAGCCGATTTGCAGCGCCGTGTAGAGGAGTTGGAAGCGCGATTGGCCGGAGGCGGTCGGCCGCGAGGGATGCCGGGCAACAAGCCCGGTTCGGGGTCACGGCCGATGGGGGATACCAGCAAGCCCAGGTCGCGGGGCTTTGGACGTCGTCGCATGGAGCCGACCGACCACGTGGAGCATGCGCTGGACATCTGCCCGGACTGCGGGACGAGTCTTACCGGCGGGTGGGTGCATCGCACGCGCGAGGTGATCGAGATTCCGGCCATGCCCGTGCAGGTCACCCAGCACGTGGTGGTGGCGCGCACCTGCCGGGTGTGCAGGAAGCGGCGGGTGCCGAGGCTGGAGCTGGGAGGCGTGGTGGTGGGCCGTCAGCGGTTGGGTATCAATCTTGTGAGTCTGGTGGTAACGCTCAGGGAGCGTGCCAGGCTGCCGATAGGCACGATCCGGTGGTACCTGCGGACGGTTCACGGATTGGACCTGAGCGCAGGGGCGATAGTGGGGATGATCCACCGTGCGGCAGAGGCGGCGCGGCGTCCGGTGGCCGATATGGTGGACCGCATCCGCGGCAGCCCGGTGGTCTTCGCCGACGAGACGGGCTGGCGCCAGGACGGTGTGAACGGGTTCGCCTGGACATTCAGCACCCCGGGCGAGCGGTATTTCGTGCGGCGCAACCGCAGCAGGCAGGTGGTGGACGAGGTATTGGGAGACGGGTTCGGCGGAGTGCTGGTCAGCGACTTCTATGCCGCCTACCACCACTACCCCGGGCTGAAGCAGAGATGCTGGGCGCACCTTCTGCGGGACATCCATGACCTGAAGGTCACCCATCCCGACGATGGGAACCTGGCGCTGTGGGCGGCGGCGGTCAAGGGCCTATACACCGAGGCGGTGGAGTTCGGCCACGCCGACGCTCGGGAGCGCAGTGCGGCCCGGCGGCGGTATGAGCACAGGCTGCTGGCGCTGTGCCGACCCTACCTCGACGCCCCGTCGGCGGTGCAGCGCAATCTGTGCAGGCGTATCGAGCGGCACATCAAGGAGCTGTTCGTGTTCGTCGCAGATCCGGGTGTGCCGCCGGACAACAACGCTGCTGAGCGCAGCCTGCGGCACCTGGTGGTCAGCCGCAAGATCAGCGGCGGGACACGCTCAGCGCGTGGCACCGACAGCAGGATGGCCCTGGCCTCACTGTTCGGCACCTGGCATGTCCGGGACATCAACCCCTTGATCGCCTGCCGACAACTCCTCGCCTCTCATCAAATCTGAACTGTTACCCCTTGACAGGTAGAGTTGACTAATCCGCCTGGACGGTGTATTAGTTATGCTGATCTCAGTTATGTTATAACGAATCTCGGCGCGTTTATCGCAAAAACGTACGAGGTCCGAGACTTTTGGAAGATCGAGAACGTCGCTGAACTTATTGGCGGAGCGGCGGTGTTTAGTTAGGGAGGCAGCGAATGTCCGACAGGTGGATCTGGAAAGAGAGGCGATTCAGGTCCAAGCAGGCCGCCTTCGTGGTGGCCACGATCTTCGTACTCGCCCTGCTTACCGGCCTCATGACGGCTTGTGGCGGTCAGGATGGGGGAAACGACGGTGATGGCGAGGCGGCTGAGGCATCAGGAGACGTGTCTGCGGCGTTGGCGGAAGAGCGGGCGGAGGTCGAGGCTGCCATCAAGAGATACTTTGAACGCACGGGCAGGAACACGATGCCCGCCCGGGAGTTACCGAGACCCCTTATCGTCTGGGATATCGACGCGCCATTCAGAGGAGACCTGACCATCCCCTTGCCCACCCAGTTTCTATACACCTGGGACGAGAATGGTCAGCTCACGAGCGTAACGGAAGCGTCCGAGGAGTAGAGGGAGGTTGACACAAAATGTGGTCTAAGGGACTTAGCATGACCCGCGTTTGGAGACTGGCCCTGATCTTCGGTGTGCTCTCCTTGGGCAGCCTACTTGTAGCCGCCTGCGGAGGCGATGACGGGGAGGCGAGGACACCCGCGCCGACGGCGGCAGCAGCGACGGCGCCCACTGTGGCACCCGTGAGTGTGCCTGAGGCCGAGGAGGGACAGAACTCAGTCCAAGTGGCGTTCCGGTCGGGCACCTCATTCCTGTCGAACATCTACCCGATCGGAGCCGCCGGTTTCACCGTCTCACGCGCTGCGTTCGACTCGCTTATCACGGCCGACGTAGAAAATGATCAACTCCTGCCCCTCTTGGCTGAGGAGTGGGAGGTCTTCGATCCCACGACGATGCGGGTCAAGCTCCGCCCTGGTGTCAAGTTCCATAACGGAAAACCCCTGGCCGCGGACGATATCGTCTTCTGGATCCAGCAGCTGGTCGATCCTGCGCTCGCCAATCCCGCTCGGGGCGACTACCCCAACCTTCTGGATGGCAAGGAAGTTGACGAGCTGACGGTGGACATCATACACACGGGTGGCTACGGTATGCTGCCGCTTCTGTCCGTTCTCTCGCCGGCGGACAAGGAGACTCACATCGAGGTCGGCGAGGAGCACTACCGGTTGAACCCGATCGGGACCGGACCGTTCAAGATCATCCGCTGGGCGGCGGACGACTTCGCCTACCTCGAGAAGAACGCCGACTACTGGGGTGAACAGGCCAAGCTCGACAGCATCCAGTTTACGCTCGTCGACGAGACCTCCACCAAGGTGGCGATGCTCTACGCCGGGGAGGCGGACATCATCGACAACGTGCCGCCGCACCTGGTCACTCAGATAGAGAAGAGCGATGATCTCGAGGTCCGCACGGCGGGCAGTATGCGGGCCTACTTCATCACCACCAACACGTTCAGGCCTCCGTTCGACGACGTTCGTGTTCGCCGCGCGATAGCGCACGCCATCAACGTCCCACAGATCATCGACAAGCTCTTCGCCGGTAAGGCGAGGCCGGTGACCACCATCGGCGCCTCCACCACCCAGTACTACAACACCAGCCTGCAGCCTATTCCCTATGATCCGGATAAGGCGAGGGAGCTTCTGGCGGAGGCCGGCTACCCGGACGGGTTCAAGACGACCTTCGACACGATGAGCGGTTTTCTGCTGAACGACAAGCAGGCCGCTGAAGCCTTCGTGAACCAGCTTGCGGAGGTGGGCATCGAGAGCGAGTTCTGGGCGCCTGAGTGGGGCTCCTTCTGGGGCAAGTGGCTGAGCAAGGAGGCCAATCTGGCATACATGACCTGTGGCAACATCGTCTACAGCGCCGTGTTCTGCCATAACCTGCACTTCAACTCGGCCAGGCGGGGCATCTACTACAACAGCCCTGAGCTTGACGATCTTCTGAACGCTGCGCTCGCGGCATCTGAGTCCGAGGAGCAGAGGAAGGCCATGTGGGCGGTACAGGAGTTTGTGAACGAGAACGTGCCCTACATTCCGACCTTCGAGCTCGACCAGATCTTCGCCGCTCGCAAGTCTTTGAAGTGGAAGCCAAACGCGGACGAGCGAGTCTATCTGCACAAGGCTGAGTGGACACGGTAGTCTCTCCCGTGTCCTGAGAAAGGTCTTGCACGTAACTATGGTTCCGCCCCCGAGCGGTAAGAGCGGGGGCGGAACCACCTAATGCAGCCCCCCATAGGAGTCGCCTCTCCGTGCAGAGATACCTCGTACAGCGGGTGCTCCGCGCTCTGCTCGTAACCTGGCTCGTCGGCACGCTCGTCTTCTTCGGAATGCGGAGCGTCGGCGACCCTGCGGAGTTGATTCTGTCCCAGACGCTGTCGTATCGGGAAGAGGACATAAAGCACCTCCGGAGCTATCTGAGGACCGACCGACCCCTGTACCGTCAGTACGTGACCTTCGTGACGGAGACGCTCCGAGGAGACTTCGGCCGCGCCTTCCGCAACCGTACCCCGGCGGCGACGCTGATATTCGCGCGGGTGCTGCCGACAATGCAGCTTGCCGGGGCCGCCCTGCTGATCGCCTTCATCGTGGGGCCTACGCTGGGCATCATCGCGGCGATGAGGCCGAATTCGTGGGTGGACCGGGCCATGGTGACCTTGGCCGTGCTTGGCCAGTCGGTCCCGGTCTTCTGGCTGGCGATCATGTTGATCATGTTATTCGCCGTACGCCTGGACTGGCTGCCGGCTACCGGAAGGGGCGGGCTCGACCACCTGATTCTACCCGCTCTGTGCCTGTCCACCTTCTCCATAGCGAGCGTGGCGCGGCTACTCAGGTCGACGATGATGGACGTCATGTCGGAGGACTACATCCGTACCGCCTACGCCAAGGGGCTGTCGACACGGACGACCGTCCTGCGGCACGCACTCAGAAACGCGGCGCTCCCGGTGGTTACGGTCATGGGCCTCCAGGTTGTGGGCCTCCTGTCTGGCGTGATCATCGTGGAGGTGGTGTTCGTCTGGAGGGGTATGGGCGATCTGATGGTCAATGCGATCCTGTTCCGGGACTTCCCGATCGTCCAGGGAGCGGTCCTCATATTTGCTGTGATCGCAGTCGTGGCCAATCTTGTCGTGGACATAGTCTACGCCTACATCGATCCGCGGGTCAGGTATGCCTGATGAGGTGCAGAGGCCGATGGCACAGGCCGATAGCATAGCGGCGGTTTCCGGCCTTGAGAGATGGCATCAGCGGCTGGTCACCGCCCGCCGGCTCTTTTTTTCGAGCCGAGCGGCGATGACCGGGGTGCCGCTCATTGCCATCGTCAGTATCGCCGCAATATTGGCACCCGTAATCAGCCCTTCTGATCCATTCAAACAGGATCTGGACAAGACCATGCAGCCCCCGGTCTGGAGTGCGGGGGGCACCCTCTCGATGCCTCTGGGCGCGGACCACCTAGGGCGGGACATGCTGAGCCGCATCATGCGCGGCGGACGCGTCTCCCTCATGGTGGGCGTGTCGGTCGTTCTTCTCTCTGCAGCCATCGGAGTTCCGTTGGGGCTGCTCTCCGGGTACATGCGGGGTGTGGTGGATGAGACGATCATGGCCCTGGTCGACGTCTGGTTGGCCTTCCCGTTCCTGTTGTTAGCGCTTCTGGTCGTGTTTCTGCTGGGGACCGACGTGCGAAACGTGATAATAGCGTTGGGGTTAGCCGGCTGGGTGACCTACGCCCGCGTCGTCAGAGCGGACGTGCTGTCGTTGAGGGAGCGGGAGTTCGTCATTGCGGCCAGAGCGATGGGCGCAGGACAGGCACGTATCATCCTCGTGCACGTCCTGCCGCAGATAGTGACCCCCGTCATAATCGTGGCCACACTGCATATGGGCGTGGTGATCCTTGCGGAGGCCGGACTCAGCTTCCTTGGTCTTGGAGTCCAGCCTCCAACACCCACTTGGGGCAACATGCTCGCCGAGGGCCGGGAGTATGTGCTCAATGCCTGGTGGTACGCTACGTTCCCCGGCTTGGCCATCATGATCACTGTACTGGGCTTCAACACGGTTGGCGACTGGCTGCGAGATATCTTCGATCCTCGGTCCAGATTGCGTAACATTTAGCCGTTTCAGCCCCACTCCTACGTGGGTAGAGAGGTCTTGGCTGTGACGAATAGATCGACTCCCGATCACGGTGTCCTGGTAGCCAGAGACGTAATGGTACCGATGCGGGACGGCGTTCGTCTCGCCAGCGACATCTACCGGCCGGCCCTCGGCGTCGAGCCCGTTCCTGGCAGATTTCCCGTCATCCTTCAACGCACCATCTACGATAAGTCGGATGAGCGTACGACCGCTCCGGCCGAGTATTTCTGCAAGCGAGGCTACGTTGCCATCGTTCAGGACTGCCGAGGCCGCTACAACTCCGAGGGCCGCTACTACCATATGGCCAACGAGGCCGAGGACGGGTACGACGCGGCCGAATGGATCGGCGCCCAGCCTTGGTGTGACGGCAAGATCGGCACCTGGGGCGGCTCGTACTTGTCCCAGGTCCAGAGCGCGATGGCGACACAGGACCCGCCGCATCTGGCCGCGATGGTGCCGATGTACGGTCCGTCCAACATCTACTCGTACGGCCTGAGGCACGACGGCACCTTCCAGCTCAAGTTCTGCTCGGCGGGCTTCTGGCTGGGGGCCGACAGCAAGGAGGCTAGGGCCGACAGCGCGATCAAGGCGGCGCTTGAGGGGACTAGGGCCAGCGAGTGGCTGTACAGACTACCCCTGAAGCGCGGCCAGTCTCCACTCTCCCTGACTCCCGACTACGAGCGGTGGGTCCTCGACTTCATGACCCGAGGCGACTACGACGACTACTGGGCCAACCCCAGCTTCAACATCGAGGACCATTTCGATCGGCATTCGGACGTTCCCATCTTCCTGGTCGGCGGCTGGTACGACTCCTGGTCAAGGGCCTCGATGGTCCTCTTTACCGAGTTGTCCAGGCTCAAGAGAGGGCCTGTGAAGCTCCTGATGGGCCCGTGGGTCCACGGAGGCCATTCACTGACCTATTCGCGCGACGCCGACTTCGGCGCCGGAGCGAGCGTCGACGGGAACCTCGCCGACGACTTCAACGGCTGGCTGCTGCGGTGGTTCGACCACACGCTCAAGGGAGTAGACAACGGCGTGGACGAGGAGCCGCCGATAAAGATGTTCGTCATGGGCGGCGGCACGGGACGAAAGAACAGGGACGGACTCTTGGACCACGGCGGACGCTGGCGCGACGAGCACGAGTGGCCGCTGGAGCGAACGCTGTTCGTCAGCTACTTCCTGCACGCCGCCGGCGCCCTCTCACCGAAACCGCCGACCGACAGCGACTCTTCCCGGCGCTACCGCTACGATCCCAATGACCCGGTACCGACGATCGGCGGCAACCTCTCCGGGCTGTCGGAGATGGTGCAGCTGTCGCCGGGAGACGGGATCTCGCCGCCGGTTGCGGCCCGGCAGGCCCTGGTCCCGGCCGGCGCGGCGCATCAGGCCACGCATCCAGGCGGTCTCGGCTGTAAGCCCCCGTACGCGCCGCTGGCCGCCAGGCAAGACGTTCTCGTATTCCAGACGCCGCCATTGACAGAGGATACGGAGATCACCGGGCCCATCACCGCGAAGCTGTGGGTCTCCTCCTCGGCCGCCGACACCGACTTTACCGCGAAGCTGCTGGACATCTATCCTTCGTCGGCAGACTATCCCGACGGCTACCACATGAACATCTGCGAGGGGATCATTCGGGCGCGCTACCGCGACTTCTCGGGCAAGGCGAAGCTGCTGGAACGAGGCGAGGTGTATGAGATCGAGATAGTCCTAGAGCCGACCAGCAACATCTTCCAGGCCGGACACGCCATCCGGCTGGACATTTCGAGCTCCAACTTCCCGCGCTTCGATCCCAATCCGAACACCGGAGAGCCCGTGGGGCAGCACACCCATACGCTGGCAGCCCTCAACACGGTCTACATGGACAGGGCTCGACCGTCACATGTCCTACTGCCTATAATTCCGGCATAGCGGCGCAGAACCCGCTAGCGCCGCGTCGGTCCGGAAAGGAATAACATGACTGGACGAGAGAGCCCTCCGAAGACGGCGGATGTCGTCGTCATAGGCGGCGGCGTCTACGGCTGTAGTGTAAACGGCGGAGTAATAATGGACCGTGCAGGCGGGGGCGAGCGTTGAGGAGTGGCGCTTGAAAACTGGACCACCCGTCGCTTTCCATCGTGTTAGCTGTAACACGATGGAGGGTGTAGAGGATGTACAGGGTGGAGTTGTACGCACGGGTGCGCCGGGCCTGCATGGTGGAGGGGATGAGCACGCGCGAGGCGGCGCGTGTGTTCGGACTGCACCGGGACACGGTGCGCAAGATGCTGAAGTACTCGGTGCCTCCCGGGTACCGTCGGCAGTCACCGGCACGCCGACCGAAGCTGGACCCGTACCGGGGTGTGATCGACCGGATCATTGAAGAGGACCGGAGCCTCCCGAAGAAGCAGCGTCACACGGCCAAGCGGATCTACGACCGGCTGAGAGCCGAGCACGGGTTCGGCGGCAGGTACACGATAGTCAAGGACTACTTGCGCGAGCGCCGCCGCCGAACGCGGGAGATGTATGTCCCGCTCACCCATCCTCCCGGAGATGCCCAGTGCGACTTCGGGCAGGCGAAGGCGGTGATCGGCGGAGTGGAGCAGACCATCCACTACCTCGTCATGTACCTCCCCCACAGCGACGCATGCTTCGTCAAGGCCTATCCCGCGGAGACGACGGAGGCGTTCTGCGACGGCCACGTCTCGGCCTTCTCTTTCCTGGGCGGCGTGCCCAAGAGCATCGTCTACGACAACACGAGGCTGGCCGTGGCGAGGATCCTGGGAGACGGCCGGAGGAAGCGCACCCGCGTCTTCTCGGAGCTGCAGTCCCACTACCTGTTCGAGGACCGCTACGGTCGCCCCGGCAGGGGTAACGACAAGGGCAAGGTCGAGGGTCTGGTGGGATACGCTCGCCGGAACTCTTCCTGGTCCCCATACCGTCGTTCGAGAGCTTCGATGCTCTCAACGCATATCTCGAGGAGAGGTGCCTGGAGCGTCTGGGGAGACGGCTGCGAGGACACGACGAGACGATAGGCCGTCGGATGGAGCGTGACCTGGAGGCCCTGCTGCCGCTCCCGGCCACACCCTACGACGCCAGCGACAAGCACGTGAGCCGCGTCAGCTCCCTGTCGCTGGTGAGATACCGGACCAACGACTACTCGGTGCCCGTGGCCTACGGTCACATGGAGGTGGTGGTGCGAGGCTACGTGGGAGAGGTGGTGATCAGCTGCGGGGCGGAGGTGATAGCCCGGCACAGGCGGTCCTACGAGCGCGACGACTTCGTCTTCGACCCCATCCACTACCTGCCGCTGCTGGAGCGCAAGGTCGGGGCCCTGGACCAGGCCGCACCGCTGGCCGGGTGGGAGTTGCCGGAGGAGTTCGGGGTGCTGCGCAGGCTGCTGGAGTCGCGTATGGGCAGGCGCGGCAAGAGGGAGTTCGTGCAGGTGCTGCGGCTGATGGAGGAGTTCCGCAGGGAGGAGGTGTGCGAGGGTGTGCGCGATGCCCTCAGGCTCGGCGCTATAAGCTTCGACGCCGTCAAGCACCTGGTGCTGTGCAGGATCGAGGGACGACCCCAGAGACTCGACCTGGAGCTGTATCCCTACCTGCCCAGAGTCACCGTGACAACGACATCTGCCGGCGACTACATGGCGCTCATGGCGGGAGGCGGGCGGTGAGCGACAGGTCGACGGTGCTGTTGGAGCACCACCTGAAGGAGCTGAAGCTGCCGACCTTCCTGAGGGAGTACGGCAAGGTGGCCTCTCTGTGTGCCGCAGAGGACGTCGACCATACCGGCTACCTGCTTAGGCTCTCGGAGCTCGAGCTGATAGACCGCCATCACCGCATGGTGGAACGCAGGATCAGGGCTACACGCTTCCCCGCGGTCAAGAGTCTCGACACCTTCAACTTCCTGGCCATGCCGTCGGTGAACAAGCACCTGGTCATGCAGCTGGCGCGATGCGAGTACGTCGACCGTCGTGAGAACGTGATCGCCGTCGGCAACAGCGGCACCGGCAAGACCCATGTCGCCCTCGGCCTGGGGCTCGCCGCCTGCCAGAGAGGGCTGTCGGTCGGCTTCACCACCGCCGCCTCCCTGGTCCACGAGCTGATCGAGGCCAGGGACGAGCGGCGTCTGCTCAACCTTCAGAAGAGGCTGGCCCGGCTCAAGCTGCTGATCATCGACGAGCTGGGCTTCGTCCCGCTCTCCAAGACCGGCGCTGAGCTCCTCTTCGAGGTCTTCAGCCAGCGCTACGAGAGAGGGTCGATCCTGGTCACCACCAACCTGCCCTTCGACGAGTGGACGGAGGTCTTCGGCTCGGAGAGGCTGACCGGCGCCCTGCTAGACCGTCTCACTCACCGCGTTCACATCCTGGAGATGAACGGGGAGAGCTACCGACTCAGACAGAGCAGGACGGGCGCCGCGGTCCGTTCTGGCGACGATCCCCCTGACGCATAGCCCCCTCGACGCTCACTCCCCGCTGAGGGCTCCCGCAGGCCCCGTCCTCGGGTGACATATTTGCTGCCCAGTTAGGTAGGACAGAATCGCTGGTCATCAATGCCCGACTGGTACACTTTTGCTCCGCCACCTGTCCTAATATCTCGCCGCCCTTGACAGGCGTTTACCACTCGGCACAATGGTCTCGCCCTACATTCCCCAGGATTTGCCGATCCCATCGCGTCAAAGACGGAGGTTACGTCAATAGTGGTGTAAACGTGATCAGGCGGCGACCTTCTCTGCCGTAGCCTCGACGGCGATTCCATCCACGTATTGGGCCCCGAGGTAGACGTCCGCCATCAGCTCCGGCGCCTGCAGCCGGCGGAACCTTTTCTCGGCCACCATCAACATCTTCCATATGACCGCTATCGCTCTGTCCACTCTCTTGTAGCGCCTGGCCGCATCGGTCCTGAGCCGCAGCGCCGCGAACGGCGACTCGACCGGGTTGGTCGTACGAAGGTGACGCCAGTGCTCTCTGGGGTAGTCGTAGAAGGTCACCATACGCTCCCAGTCCCGCTCGATTGCCTCCCTGGCAGCCTCGTACGAGTGGTCGCCGCACCACCGGGTGAAGACTCTCCTCAACCTCTCAGCCTCAGCCCGGGTCTCGGCGTACGGGATGTTGCGCAGCAGCAGCCTCCCCTGATCACGCTGACGCTTCGGCAGCTTGTCCAGCACGTTCAGGATCTTGTGGTTCCAGCAGCGCTGTTCCCCCGCCTGAGGCCAAACGTTGCGAAGCGCTCCCCAGATACCCAGGTGTCCGTCCCCGACCACCAGCCTGGGGCAGTTGAGGCCACGGTCCCTCAGGTCCCTGAGCACCTCAGACCAACTCCGGGTCGACTCCCTGTACCCGGGTACGGCGCTCACCACCACCTTGCTCCCGTCACTCAACGCCGCCATCACCACCAGGATCGCCGCCTTCTCCCTCTCCAACCCGGCCTTCACGTAGACCCCGTCAACCCACATGTAGACCACCTCGAGGTCGTCCAGGGGCCTCGCACGCCATTCGGCAAGCTCGGCGTTCCATTTGTCTTTGAGCCGGGCGACCGTGCTCGCAGATATCGGCGCCTCCTCTCCGAGCAGTCCCCTCAGCGCCAGGTCGAAGTCGCCCTCCGAGAGACCGTGCAGGTACAGCTCCGGGATCAGGTCGGCCACCTCTCTCGTCCTATGGACGAACAGGGGAAGCAGCCGGCTCTCGAATCTCTCCTCCGTGTCTCGTATCCGAGGCCTCCTGATCCGTATGGTCCCGGAACTCAGGGTCAGTCGTCGCGGCGGTGCGTAGCCGTTCCGATAGCCGGCGTCGTTGTCCGACTCCGATCGGCGAATCGACCTGGCCCTTCCCAGGAACTCTGTGACCTCCTGCTCGAGCAGCTCCTGGATCAGCCCCTGCATCTGACCTCGAAGCCACTCCTCCAGGTGCTCCCATTCCGGCCTTGACGCAGGTCCGCTTTCAATGTTTCCATCCTCCATGGGCGGTGTTTCTCCTCTCTCGGGCCTCCAAGCCCGTCTAGTTCAGAGAGAGGGTACACCGCCTGATCGTTTACACACTTTTTGAGGGTGCCTCGCGTCAAAGTTTGCCGAAGGATTGTGAAGGCATTCGCACGAGACCGGCCCACGCTATGTTAAACTTCCTCTGAAAATCGAGTCACGGAGGTCACTATGGCACGAGTGCCGTACGTTTCAAGAGACGACCTACCGCCGGACAAGCGTCATGTCTATGACAGCATCCGGAGAATAAGACACGGCGCTGGCGGACTGGCCCGGTCTTTTAGGGCGTTACTAAACAGTCCAGACGCTGCGGGAGCTGTCGGCGCTCTCGGCGACTATATAGTGTTGGAGTCGCCCCTCGATCCGGGGCTCCGCGAGGTTGCGATCCTCTGCGTCGGCTACGAGTTGGACAACCCGTATGTGTGGGCACACCATGAGGGGGGTGCTCGAAAGGCAGGTGTCTCCGAGGAGGTGATCACAGCGATCAAAGACGGAACGCCACCCACGGGGTTGCCCGCAAAGGAAGCCGTGATCGCTCAGGCGACCAAGGAGCTAGTCGTTGAGCGTACCATGACGGATCCCACGTTCCAGGCGGTTCTGCAACTGCTGGGTGTTCAACATACGGTGGACTTGGTAGTGGTCGTGGGCTTCTACTCCATGCTGTCCGGTGCGATCAAAGCGCTGGGCGTCGAGCTGGAGCCCCACTACGAACGCACACAAGCGGAGGCTGAGCGACGCGGGAACTAACCGTCGATGGGACTTGGTGGAAACCTTTGCCTTTCGTCGGATGTGCAGCCGCAGGTAGTCTCTCGCTGCGTGCACCGAAGCGTGCGGATGCGAGTGTGGGGTCACCAGTGGGGCGACGCCCGGCGATCAGGCCCGCACGGCCGCTACCATGTCCCCATGAGCTGGCCGAGCGCTAGGATGTGGCCATGCATAGCCTCCAGAAGCTCCTCTTTCTTGGCTCCGCTATCGAGCTCAAGTTCAATGTCGAGGGCGTAGAGCGTAAAGAGGTAGCGGTGCGCATCGCCCCTGTACGCGCGCGCCCAGGTGCCTGCTGGAGGACAGGGCCCGCGATAGCCGAGCTTCAGGAAATAGTTGGTCCCGTTCTTCGCTCCGATAGCCGTGATATCCGCGGTGCTCATTGCCTCCGGCAGCTCATTGACGTCGGCGGGAATGCCGTAGAGCACCCAATGTGTCCGGATGCCGCTGGCGTCGGGATCGTCCGTTATGAGGGCCAAGCTTCTCGTGCCCTCGGGCGTGCCGCTCCATGAAAGCGGCGGCGACACATCTTCTCCGTCGCAGGAGTACTTGGTCGGTATTGTCCCAGCCTCAGAGAACGCGGTGCTGGTGACCGCGATGCTCATCGGGACCTCCTTCTCCCCAACAGATGACACCTTCGCAACAGGCAACTCGCCGTCTCCTGAACAGGCCATAGCCGTGAGAGACGCGATTGCCGTGACGACGCAGCCAATCCTCAGCAAGTATCCTCCATACGCCATTGCCATCATCCCTAGCTTCAGTCCGGGCATTGCGACAGTGACACCTTAGGCCAGTCCAAGGAGGCTGTCAATGTCGAACGCCCTGCGATGCGCAGCGGCTCCGGTAGTGTCAAGAGTTGTGTGTGAACCAAGATCCACCGCCTAACCCCGAATCCACCGAAGGAGGGCGTCGGGTCAGTGTCCTGAGGCGGCAAGAGGGTGCTCCTGTGAATCTGGGATAATGGTTTTGAGACAGCAAAGCCGACGCAGAACAGGGAGCACCCAATAGATGCTACCACGCAACCATCCCGATCGGATCCAAATCGCGTTTGACGACCACCGCCTGGTGGCCAATGCCGGGCTGCTGCTCCCGGTGACCCTAGCCCAGCACCTGGGCCTGCGTGAAGTCGTCGACAGCCACGTCGACCTGGGAGACGCGCCGGGGCGGGCGAACCCGGGAGACAAGCTGCTGACCCTGGTGGCCTCGGCGCTGGCTGGGGGCGACTTCATTGACGACGCCGACGTGTTGCGTACGGGCGGGACAGCTGGCGCCATCGGCTGCGTAGTCAAGGCGTCATCCACCCTGGGAACTTTCCTGCGCAGCTTCCGGTGGGGCCACGTCCGCCAGTTGGATCGGGTGAGCCGGGAGTTGCTGTCCCGAGCCTGGGCCACTGGTGCGGGACCCGGCGAAGAGCCGTTGACCATCGACCTGGACTCCACCATGTGCGAGACCTCCTCCTCCTCACTCCTCCTCCTCCTCCTCACTCCTCACTAACCACAGTCGTTACGCGGCAATCGGCGCGCGAGGGGGTGCGTAGGTGGTGTGTTCCGGAGCATCGGGCATGGGCACCAGCTGATAGCCCAGTTGCGCCGCCCGACGCTTTGCCGCGCGCAACGCCCGCTGCTGATATCGACGTTCGTAGTATTCGGCCCCGGCATCCACGTACTCTTGGCCGTAGCGCAGCATGGAATAGATGATGCGAGCCAGCTTGTGGGCCGTGGCGGTGATGGCCTTGGGCGCTCCCATCTGTGCCTTCTTCCGGCGCAGGAAGGCGCCCAGGGCGCTGTCGGAGCGATGCAGCGCGTTGGCCGCCAGACGTAAGGCCGCCGCCGCACGGTTGGCGCTGGGCTTGGTCTTGGAGCTCATGACCTTGCCGCCGGTGATGCGGTTGTTTGGGCTCAGCCCCAACCAGGACGCAAAGTGCTTCGCACTCGGCCATTTCGTCATGTCGGTGCCAATCTCACTCACCACCTTGAGCGCGGTGTAGGCATCCACACCGTCGATCTGGGTCAGGTCAACCCCCGTCATACGGTACAGGTGCGTCCAAACGTCGAAGCGTGGCGCGTTTCCTTTGCTGCGTCTCCTACCGGACTTCGCCGCTGGAGGATCACCATTGCTGTGATCCTCAAACCGCTCCAACTGGGCTTCAATCTCCCGGTCGCACTCGGCAATCTTATCCTGATAGAACCGGTACAGCTCCAGGGCCTGGGTCAGCTCGAAGATGTGCTCTTCCCGCCAGTGGCCTTGCAGCGACTTGGCGATGGTTGCCTCGTCGGCCTTGATCCTGGGGTCGCGCAATTGCGCCAGTTGTCGCGGGTCCCGTTGGCCGCCCACGATGGCCTCGATGATGTCCAGGCCGGTCTTGCCCGTGATGTCGCTGATGACGTGGTGGAGCTTCACGTTCATCTGGGTCAGCGCCTTCTGCATATGCTGGATATGGTGGGAGGCGTACTGCACCAGCATGACCCGCTGCCGCAGGTAACTGCGTAAGCGTCGGACCTCCCCGTCGGGTCGGAAAGCCCCCGACAGCAGGCCGTAGGTGTGCAGCTGCTGCAGCCACTGGCAGTCCAGCACGTCGGTCTTGCGGCCGGGCACGTTCTTGATGCGCCGGGGGTCCACCAGCATCACCTGGAAGCCCCGTTCTTCCAGCACCCCGAACAGTGGTATCCAGTACACGCCGGTGGACTCCATGACCACGGTGTCCACACCACACTCGGCCAGCCAGTCCGCCAAACGGTACAGGTCCGCCGTGAAAGCCTCAAACTCTCGCACCGGAGGCTCCTCTTGGTCGGCGGGCACCGCCACATAGTGGCTGGTGGCGCCCACGTCGATGCCCGCCGCGTTCAGGTTCAGCTGGGACAGCCCTTCCGGTTTTGCGCTGCTCTTGCGTCTGCGGCTCATCATTCCCTCCACGCCTACAAGGTAGACGTGTCGCCGGAGGGAGCCACGGAACGTAGCCACTCTCCTCAACGGGATCGCCCCGATCGGGGCGTCACCAATGATGCCGTCGTAAGACTCCCGGACCATGCTACGGTTCGGGCAATACGCACCAGAGTCTGCTCGGTCTTTGTCCGGACGACACGCCTCGCCATGAGCATACATCCTGGGCCAACTCACCAGTTAGTCGCCTCTGCACAGGCCGGACACGGGCATAATATTGCTACGGATTGGCCAAGGAGGGGGCGCGCCACCATGGGTACACTGGCCAGCGGGGCTATCACCCGCTGCTGGCCGTGGCCGCCGGCACCGGCGACGTGCTGATGTCCCAGCTGCGCGAGGGCCGGGCCAACACCGTTCGGGGCGCCGCCCACTTCCTGCGGGAGACCGTGGGCCGGGTGCGCCATGCCGGGGCCAGGGGACAACTCACTGTGCGGGCCGACAGCGGCTTCTATGCCCACGCCCTGGTCGTCGTCTGCCGCAAGATGGATGTCCGCTTCTCCATCACCATCCGCCAACACGCCCGCCTCAGGGAGTTGATTGAGGCGATTCCCGAGGAGGACTGGACGCCGATCCCCTACTGGATGGACGGTGCCGCCGACGTGGCCGAGACCAGCTACATCCCCTTCCAGAGTGAGCCCGACGCCGCTCCGGTGCGGCTCATCGTTCGGAGGGTGAAGCCCACGCCCGGTTCCCAACTGGCCCTCTTCACCAGCTACAGCTATCACGGCTTCATCACCGACCGGACCGGGGATACCCTGGAGCTGGAGGCCGGCCATCGCCGCCACGCCGAGATCGAGAATGCCATCCGAGACCTCAAGCACGGCGTCGGCCTCAACCATCTCCCCTCGGGCCGCTTCCCCGCCAACGGTGCCTGGCTGGCCGTCCAGGTGCTGGCCCATAACCTGGCCCGCTGGACCGCGCGCATCGGTCTGGGCGAGGGGGTGGTGACCACCAGGACCCTCCGGCGGCGCTTCTTCTCCCTGGCCGGGCGGCTCACCCGCTCGGCGCGCCGCCTCACTTTGCATCTGCCACAGGGCTGGCCTTGGGAAACCCAGTTCACTCGCGCGCTGGCTCGATTGCGAGCCCTGCCGTTGCCTGCCTGACGGCGCCGACGGCGCCTGACCCGTCCACCAGACTACCCAACCGCCCCACAGAGTCGCACCGGCCCGGTCCGCGATTGTCTTCCCCTGCATGCTGTCCCGCCGACCCCGCCCCAGCGCCGCTGCCCAGGACCGCCATCGGCGCCCCCAACGACAACCAAAGGCCGCCACCGGACCCATTTATCGGAATCGAGCGCGGACCGTCGCGTCCCACGGCCCTCACCCCTTTGTTCCAACCCCAAGGCCGCTCCCCATCGGTGGATTCGGGCTAACCTGCGGCGAGGGGTTTGGGGTCCTTGTAGCCTGATGCTCAGAAGTAGCACCAAAGGCCTTGACCTCGTTCCCCAAAAGCGACATAAGGTATCAGCAGCGTCTCTAATAGCCGTATATCGGAGTGCCTTCAGATTATTATTACGCCTGTCGTCGCACCACTTTGTCGCAGACAGGGGCGCGGAGACTTCTGAGACAAGCTCTGCACTCCCTTCCAGGGTGAGCCCGAAGCCGTCCCGGTGCGGCTCATCGTTCGGAGGGTGAAGCCCACGCCCGGTTCCCAACTGGCCCTCTTCGCCAGCTACAGCTATCACGGCTTCATCACCGACCGGGACGGGGATACCCTGGAGCTGGAGGCCGGCCATCGCCGCCACGCCGAGATCGAGAATGCCATCCGAGACCTGAAGCACGGCGTCGGCCTCAACCATCTCCCCTCGGGCCGCTTCCCCGCCAACGGCGCCTGGCTGGCCGTCCAGGTGCTGGCCCATAACCTGGCCCGCTGGACCGCGCGCATCGGTCTGGACGAGGGGGTGGTGACCACCAGGACCCTCCGGCGGCGCTCCCTCTCCATGGCCGGACGGCTCACCCGCTCGGCGCGCCGCCTCACTTTGCATCTTCCCAAGCGCTGGCCCTGGGAAACCCAGTTCAGTCATGCCCTGGCTCGATTGCGAGCCCTGCCATTTCCTACTTGACGGAGCCGTCGGCGCCTGACCCATCCACCAGGACTACCCAACCGCCTCGCAGATTCGCGCCAGGTCGGTCTCCGAGCGTCTCTTGCTGCTTGCTGCCCTGACAATCTCGCCCAGCACCGCCACTGCAGGCCGTCAACATCCTCTTTGCGTGGGCTACCGCACCCCGCACCGAGCCAAATCTGTTGGGATCAAAGCCTCACTGTCTCTTTCTCTTGCCTCTCATCCTTTGTCTGACCGACATGGCTACATCCCTTCGGTGGATTCGGGCTTAGAGCCGAGGACCTGGCGACCGACCTAGCCCCCTTGACCCGATCAGGATAAGGGGTCGGCTTAGCGAAAAACGCCTCGATTCAGGTCTCCTGCGACGCAAGTATCTCCCTAACCTCCCTAACGTAGTGCTCGTAGGGGCGGTTCTGAAATCTGAGGATCCTCTGGGATTCTTCCGTCTCGTACCAGTCCCTGTATCCAGGCGTGTCCGGATAGACAGCTTTCCCCACAGAGAGCCCCAACCACCCGTAGAAGTCACGAACATAGTCCCTGCCTTCCCTAAACCTCCACGTCGAACCTCCTGAAGCGTTAACCACCTTGCCCGCTGCCTCCGGAACGTCGGCCGACGCAAAAAGCGCGTCCACTACGTCGTCCCGGTGAACCATTTCGACCCGTTGTTCGGGAGTAAAGGGCCAGACCGCCGGTGGCTCTAGGCGGGCGAGCCAGGCCTGTCCGGCGATACGAACGACCACCGTCTTGAGTGATGATGCTCTCACCACGGCCTCAGCGGCTATCTTGCTTTCGCCGTAGATGTTTATGGCATGCAGAGGGTGGGTAACTGCGATGGGAGAGGTCTCGGCCGAGGTGTCGCCGTAGACGGCAACGGAAGAGGCGAACACCAGGGTTGCAGCCGGGTTCGTCGCCTCCATGGTCGCTACCACGTTCTCTGTCGCACCGACGTTGACGGCGAAGGCCCTAGCACGATCGCCCTCGGTATCCATCGGCAGCAGAGCCGCGAGGTGAGCGACGGCGTCCACTCCTGCCACAGCTAGAGTCGTGGTAGAGACGGCCCTGTCGGTGAGGTCTCCCCTGATGATCTGGATACCCTCTCTATTCTCAAAGGGTGAGAAGTCCGCAGCAGGAAGGTCAAGCACTCGGACGACCCAGCCAGCCCTGATAAACTTCTCCACTAGGCGGCGGCCGAACCTGCCCGCTCCACCGGTTATGAGAACCGACCGCTTCACGTCAGAGTCCTTCCCTTCATCCCTGTCTGTCGAGTTCGCCATGGCTCCCTCCTTCTACGTCCGGCTAGGTTTTCGTAGTGCAACTGGTGATACATGAGTACGCTGCGTCATGGGTTGGACCTTTAGCTCCAGCAGTTGTCGACGCGCATGTTGGACATCTCGCGTGTAGGCCACTCGGGACACGCTCTATGGGTAACGCTTGATCTCAAGCCACACCCACAGCCCGCGCTTCTCTTGTCAGATCAAACAGCCGGTCGAACCGACGTCCAGTACGCGCGCGGCGCTCACTAGATAGCGTTCGCGACCGCCTCTTTGAAGCGGCGCAACACGTCTATGTGTTGATCGGGAGAGGCAAATTCCGCTCGGCCTCCAGGGCCAAGGCGCGATCCAGCTGCGGGCCCGGTGTTGGCGGTGATATGGGTCGCTCCCACCTCCTTCCACGCCATCACCCGCTGGGCCCACTCATCAGGCGTTCGTCCGGCTACCGACACCGAGCCGTCTATGCCCACCTCTGAGGCATCGCGTCCTTCCTCATCAATGTATCGGCGAAGTCGGGCGACGGTGGCGCGGGTATCGTCGTCGGGCCCCAGAGGTGGGAACCACCCATCGGCCATCCTGGCGATCCGCCGCAACACGACATCAGACCTAGAGGTGGACGAGCTACCGGCCGAACGCGGTCCCCCTCCAATCCATATTGGAATGGGTCGCTGGACAGGCAAGGGATTGATCCCGGCGTCCGTTATCTTGTGCCACTGCCCCTGGAAGGTGACGAGTTCGTTGGTCCACAGCGCCCTCATGACCTCCATCTGCTCCTCGCTACGGCGGCCTCTGCTGTGGAAATCCTCGCCCAACGCCTCAAACTCGACATCGTTCCAGCCTACACCGATACCGAGTCGCAGGCGGCCTCCGCACAGGACATCCGTCGCAGCAGCCTGCTTTGCTACCAGCACTGTCTGCCGCTGAGGAAGAATCAGTATGGAGGTTGCGAGCTCCAGACTCCGGGTGACACCTGACAGATAGCCCAAAAGAACGAGAGGCTCATGCCACAGATCGATGTGGCCGTAGGCACCCCGCCAGCCGGGACGGCTGGCGGGGTTCGCGCCGAGGACGTGGTCACCGGTTCGCAGATGGTCGTATCCCATGGACTCGACCGCCTGTGCGAACTCCCTGATGGCACCAACGTCTGTACCGAAACCAACCTCTCTCTGCGGAAGAGAAACACCTATTCGCATCGGAGACACTTCTTTTTTGATAACGAGATCATCGTACACCCGCTGCCATTATAAACCCGCAATCCCAGGATGGTTCAGGGGCATCTGAGCATGGACTTGGAAAATATTCTCAAAAGACGAGGCTCGACAACAGCTACGTCCATAGCCAGAATCGGCTCCACGAATGTTTCCTTCGGTGATAGCCCAATTACCTCGCGGTTCTCCAGATCCACGTAGATGGCGTCCAGCACAGATCGAAGCACCTGTTGCGACTGCCCGCGGGAGGCGTTGTTCCAAAGAGTCCTGAAGTCGTTTAGGACCTGTCCTGCCTCAACCGCATCGTCAAACGCCGGGAGGTAGATGCTGGCCAAGAGAGTTGCCGCTTGGTCTTTGATCTTGATGAACCCCTGCCAGTTCAAGTTGCCTTCTAGGTAGAGCTTCCTATCCCTTTCTATCCGGCCTTCAATGCCCGCCGTTTCTGAAACGCGGCATCGGCGTGGGATGGTACTTGTCTCCTGTCATCCTGTCCGACATACCTATATCGAGTATCGAGCGTCTCAGGCTCTCCAGTACCTCTAAAGGAGTTGACGCGGGAGTTGGCCATAGCGCGAACCGAATCCTCGGGAGAGCTTGCTGAGGGATCCGAGCCATTGATAGCGTCGTTGGGCACGGCTTCTACGGTGGGCATACGTTTGAGCATTCCAAGAAAGTCAGAGAGAGGTGAAACGCTGGTCCGCCGACCCGCACACAGCCTACCATAAGACCAGCGGGTCTGTAAGCCCAAATTCACCGCCTAGTAGGCCAACACCTTTGAAATGATGATTGGCCGGGATTGGGCGGCGACGACAAGGCGAGTTTAGCAGGCTGCGGAAGGATGGGTTTGGCCGGTTCGACGTAGTTGATTGAGCGGACGGGGTTTGGCGAGAGTGAAGGTGGACTTGGGACCTTGGCGGCGGTTCGGAAGGTGATCTACAGGGCTCGGAGGCCCGTCAGACCATTTTGGGCGCACCGCGCCCCGGACAGATCACACCGACTGAACAGCTCGAGGCTGCTGACATGACAACAGGTTAGCCATCCGCACCAGGTTGTAAGCCGTAGCCACGAAGTAACCGGCCAGCCCGGTACGCTCCACTCCCCGATACCGGGTGCGCCGGAACCCGCCCACCGTCTTCATCCATCCGAAGACCTCCTCCACCTGCTTGCGGACCTTCTAGCTCACCGCATAGCCCCGATGCCGTGTGGTCCGTCCATCTATCGCCGAGTGAGTTCGTTGTGCTACGAGAGGCGTCACTCCTCGATCACGCATGTCCTTCACATACTGCCGGGTGTCGTAACCCCTGTCACCTACCAGCGTCCTGGGACGGAAGCCCCGCTGCCAGGCATCGTCCAGCATCACAGGCACAGCGTCACACTCAGCCGTACCCGTGGCGCTGCTCACCACGAAGTCCATCAGCAACCCGTTGCCGTTCTCCATGAGAGCGTGCCCCATGAACACCAGCTTGGCCTCCCTCCCCTTGCCCTTGCACATCAACCTCGCCTCAGGATCCGTCCTGCTACGATGAGTCTCGTTCCTCAGCGTCTCTCCACGAAAGTCCACCGGCGGGTTGCCAGGGTCATCATCGGGCGGCTGCCGTTCCTCATCACGGCGCCTGAAGCTCTTGATGCTCGCCGCGGCCTCTATCAGCGTCCCGTCCACACTGAAGTGCTCGTCTGACAGGCTCTGTCGGTCCCGCTTCCCACACCACCTCATCGAACAGCGCCTGTCCTATCCTGTACTCCAGCAAACGCCGCCGGTTCTTTGTGAACACCGTCGGGTCGAAGCTGCGCTCCATCAGTTTCATGTCCAGGAACCAGCGGAACAGGAGGTTATACTCCAGCTCCTCGCAGAAGGCTCGCTCGCTGCGCAACCGAGTAGAGGGTGATGAGCAGTGATGCCTTCAGCAGGCGTTCCGGCGGCACCGACGCCCGGCCCACCTTCGAGTACATCCCGTCGAACTCCGCAGACAGACGCTCCAACGCCTCGTCAGCCACTGCCTTGATGATCCGGAGAGGATGGTCCTTTGGGACTCGCTCCTCCAGGTCCACGAATGCCAGCATCGTTGCCTGCGAGTCGCGCGTGTCAGCGAAAGGGGAGGATTCCGACGACTGGTGCACCCTGATGGCGAGTTGTCGGTCGTAGTTCATGGAGGTAACAGCCTCACAGAGATACCCGATATGCAGCCTTCCAATGGGTATCCGTTCATGGAGGGCAAGAGAAAGGCGCTGCGAGCCGCTGTCATTCACAACAACCTGATGGTGAAGCATGAGCAGCGCCACTTCTCCGAACTAGCGGAGAACTGGGGTCGCGGACTGACCTACTTACTGTTACACCGGATTGACGTCGGCGAGATCCGAGCCGAACTTTCTCTGCCGACTAGGATCGATGGTCAGTTCATTGTCGAGTTCCACGAACGCATAGTCCTTCCACCTGACCCACTGGCGACCTTCGATCTGTCGGACGACGAAGAAGTGGAAGTGGAATTCGACGTTACCGAGAAGACGTCGGCCAGTGCCGGACTTTAGTACCTTCAACTCCGACCGGTTCGACCTAGCACGACGCCTCCGGGGCATCACAAGGCGGGCTCTCGCGAAGAGCACCGGTCTGACGGAGAGGTCGCTGTCTAGGTATCTAGCGGCCGAGCGCGAGCCAGAGCCCGATGCGGTTCGCCGTCTGGCCCTCGCGCTCGATGTCCCAGAGCGCTTCTTCTACGAATCTCTGCCCGACGCGATACCCTCCGGCGCTGCGAACTTCCGGGCGATGAGTGAGAGCGGAGGTACCCTCAAAAAGTGTGTAAACGATCAGGCGGTGTACCCTCTCTCTGAACTAGACGGGCTTGGAGGCCCGAGAGAGGAGAAACACCGCCCATGGAGGATGGAAACATTGAAAGCGGACCTGCGTCAAGGCCGGAATGGGAGCACCTGGAGGAGTGGCTTCGAGGTCAGATGCAGGGGCTGATCCAGGAGCTGCTCGAGCAGGAGGTCACAGAGTTCCTGGGAAGGGCCAGGTCGATTCGCCGATCGGAGTCGGACAACGACGCCGGCTATCGGAACGGCTACGCACCGCCGCGACGACTGACCCTGAGTTCCGGGACCATACGGATCAGGAGGCCTCGGATACGAGACACGGAGGAGAGATTCGAGAGCCGGCTGCTTCCCCTGTTCGTCCATAGGACGAGAGAGGTGGCCGACCTGATCCCGGAGCTGTACCTGCACGGTCTCTCGGAGGGCGACTTCGACCTGGCGCTGAGGGGACTGCTCGGAGAGGAGGCGCCGATATCTGCGAGCACGGTCGCCCGGCTCAAAGACAAATGGAACGCCGAGCTTGCCGAATGGCGTGCGAGGCCCCTGGACGACCTCGAGGTGGTCTACATGTGGGTTGACGGGGTCTACGTGAAGGCCGGGTTGGAGAGGGAGAAGGCGGCGATCCTGGTGGTGATGGCGGCGTTGAGTGACGGGAGAAAGGTGGTGGTGAGCGCCGTACCCGGGTACAGGGAGTCGACCCGGAGTTGGTCTGAGGTGCTCAGGGACCTGAGGGACCGTGGCCTCAACTGCCCCAGGCTGGTGGTCGGGGACGGACACCTGGGTATCTGGGGAGCGCTTCGCAACGTTTGGCCTCAGGCGGGGGAACAGCGCTGCTGGAACCACAAGATCCTGAACGTGCTGGACAAGCTGCCGAAGCGTCAGCGTGATCAGGGGAGGCTGCTGCTGCGCAACATCCCGTACGCCGAGACCCGGGCTGAGGCTGAGAGGTTGAGGAGAGTCTTCACCCGGTGGTGCGGCGACCACTCGTACGAGGCTGCCAGGGAGGCAATCGAGCGGGACTGGGAGCGTATGGTGACCTTCTACGACTACCCCAGAGAGCACTGGCGTCACCTTCGTACGACCAACCCGGTCGAGTCGCCGTTCGCGGCGCTGCGGCTCAGGACCGATGCGGCCAGGCGCTACAAGAGAGTGGACAGAGCGATAGCGGTCATATGGAAGATGTTGATGGTGGCCGAGAAAAGGTTCCGCCGGCTGCAGGCGCCGGAGCTGATGGCGGACGTCTACCTCGGGGCCCAATACGTGGATGGAATCGCCGTCGAGGCTACGGCAGAGAAGGTCGCCGCCTGATCACGTTTACACCACTATTGACGTAACCTCGCGATGAGCGTCATGACGCGCAGACAACGCGACCAAGCGATTGCTGCAGGGGAACTTGGGATGTGCCTATCGGCATGGATAGACAAGCGCTTCAACCTCCCCGAGGTCAAGGTCGATCACTATGAGGACGTAGAGCCCGAGGCGGCCGCGATGGCCGTGAGAGCTAGTTGGGACATTGGGCTGCGCCCGATCAAGAACATGGTGCACTTGCTTGAGGCTCACGGAGTACGGGTATTTGCTCTGTCAGAAGACACGGAAGCGGTCGACGCATATTCGTTCTGGTCGTCCGCTACGAAACCATTTGTCTTTCTCAATATGTGGAAGTCGGCCGAACGGAGCCGGATGGACGCCGCCCATGAGTTGGGACACTTAGTAGTGCATCCGTGGGGAGGGGTACAGCGCTCCCGTCATGCAGAGTCTCAAGCTCAGCACTTCGCCTCGGCCTTCCTGATGCCAAGCGGAAGTGTCCTAGCACGGGTGCCGCATAACCCAACGCTCCGTCAGATCATCGAGGCGAAGGCGCATTGGAAAGTATCGGCCGCTAGCCTCACATACAGGCTTCGGAAATTAGGGATGATGTCCGAAGTCCAGTACACCAGAACTTGGATCGAGATGGGTAGTCGGGGCTACCGCACTCAGGAACCACGACCGATGCAGCATGAGACCTCGCGAGCACTGGAGCAGGTCTTCGGCAAACTGCGTGACCAACGGGTCTCAGTGACGCAGGTTGCACAGGACCTCGCGGTCCATCCTGAAGATGTGAGCCGACTGCTATACGGTCTCGTGCGCATTCCACTGCCCGTCTGACTCGCACTATGCGCATGCAGACTACAGTTCGGTAGTGGACCCAGCGAAAGGAGGGTAAGAAGGATGCCAGTCCTACGAGAATACGGGCCTTACGTCTGGATTACTTGGCTCACGAAACTTCTTGCCGGCGAAAACTCCTGCGAATGGGCAAGCTGGTTCAGGTCTCAGTATGAAACCCGCAGTTGGGACAAAGTCCCTTCAACCTTCGACCCGGCGACCTGGCAAGTCAAACACACCGCCTTGCTCAACGAAGTCCGGCAGGAATGGGAGGACAAGGGCTACACGGTGTTCTCCGAGAACCAGAACCAATTTTATCTGCGCGGACAACTCGCCACCCTCGGAGGGAAGCCCGACCTGATAGCCCGCCGCGGTCAACAGGGCGTAATCATCGACGTCAAGACTGGCATGGAGTCACCGTCACATTCTGTTCAGGTCATGCTCTATATGTACGCCGTCCCGAAGGGACTACATCAGAACAAGGGTATGCGCTTCAAGGGCCAGGTCGTGTACGAGAACCATGCCATCGACATTCCTGCATCGTCCATCGACGACACCTTCGTCACTAACGTATCGGATCTCATCAAACGACTCGGCTCAAGCACACCGGCGCGGCGGGTTCCAAGCGCGCGCGAGTGCGGCTTTTGCAACATCACGTCACAGGACTGTCCCGACCGCATGGACGACGAGTCCACCGGAGGGACGACCGAAGACTTCTAGGCAGCTGCCTCTACGTAGCTGCCAGATTCACTCGACCCAGTGATTGATGAACGGCGGGGCGGCAATATATCTCAGCCATCCACCAAGACGGAGTTTGCGAGTGTGGATTGATACTCCAGGGCAAACGGAACCACCGATAATGCAATTGGGCGGCAACTATATTGTCTACGAGAACCGACGGACCCGGCGAGTCGTCATCCACCAAGTTGGCTGTGCCCATGTCGCCAAGCGCGGTGGGGTATCTGGCACCTGTCCGCCCAACAGTTGGTACTGCGGCCCCTTCGGAACCACCAAACAGGCTCAGTTGAAGATCAACACCGACCGAGGTGACTGGACACAGGATATCTGCGGCACATGCGACGCGGTCTAAGGCGCGGTCCGAAAGGAGAGAAGGAAATGAGCGGGAAGCACGTGCATCAAGGCGAGACTTTCACCGTGGAGTACGCCAATTGTGGGCTTATAGTGGAAGACGAGCACGGCAACGTTGAATTGATTGCTACGCAGACCCCTTCTGTTAAGCCGTTTCAGGTAGGGCCGTGGGAAACAGGCGACCCAGATCTGGCGGTTCAATGGGCCTGCAATCTCATCAGGGACAAGCGTCGGCCTGTCCTTGAGTTGAAGGAGGCCTGCGCCACCCTCGAGGAGTTCGTGAAGAGCCGCAGTTGAGCCTAGAGCCTCTGGCGCGGAGGAGGAGGACGCATAGTAGCTCGCGCCTATCTTCGGTCAATCTGAGGCAGCCCACCCGTCACGCCCCTCCCGTGCGGTGTCCCGCAAACCCTGTCCTCCAGACCGTGCCCGGCGGTAGTATAGAGCATCCCTCAGATTCCTAGAAAGCTGGACGACCCTTTCCGTTGCTTCAAGCACCTGGCTTTTGGTTCAAGTCGCCGACTTTTGATTCAGACGTGCCTTTTGGTGCAAAGCCTCATAGACGTAACTGTTCAGACTCCGTGAGATACTCTAGCGAATCTGGTGGACGGAGAAGAGGCTCTTACCTCTTCCCCCGGCTCCACCATGCTGCCCCTTTCCCACACCGCCCCTGAATGTCCCTTGATGTATCAGTAAGGCCCGATGCCTAGCTCCTATCCGTATCATTCAGGCCGCAACAGCCGTCCCTATTCGTCCCACGTCTTCCTCGTAAATCCCCCTGCATCCCACGCAAAGTGTGGTAATATCTGTGGGAAGGATACACAGAAGAGGAGGTGTGACATGAAGCTATCCGCCACAGGAGTGAAGGCCCTCAGACTACCAGGTCGACACTCCGACGGCAACGGTCTCCACCTGTTCATCAGCAGGTCGGGCGGCAGAAGCTGGGTGCAGCGCATCACCATCGACGGGCGGCGTAGGGATATCGGCCTGGGAGGCTTCCCAGCCGTATCGTTGGCTCAGGCTCGCAGGCAGGCGGCACGCAACCGAGAGGTGATCGCCGAAGGCAGAGACCCCCTGGCGGAGAGGCGCAGGCCCGGCGTCCCCACCTTCAGGGAGGCCGCTCACACCGTCCATGAGGCGAACAGGCCACGATGGAGAAACCAAAAGCACGCATTGTCCTGGATCCAGACCCTGGAACACCACGCCTTTCCGAAAATCGGCAACATGCCTGTAGACACGATAGGCCGCACGGACGTGCTCGCCGTCCTGACGCCGATATGGACGACTCTCCCCGAGACCGCAAGGCGCGTGCGGCAGAGGATGCGCACCATCTTCAGGTGGGCCATGGCTCATGAGACGATCGAGTCCAACCCGGCGGGAGAGGCCATAGACGGCGCCCTCCCGTCATTGCCCAAGGTGAAGGCCCATCTCAGGGCACTGCCCTACCGGGAGACGGGAGATGCGCTCAGGATCGTCGATGCGTCCGGGGCGTCACCCGCCTCCAGGCTCTGCCTGAGGTTCCTGGTTCTGACGGCCTCGCGTTCCGGGGAGGCGATGGGAGCTTCCTGGGACGAGATCGACACTGACAGCGCCGTCTGGACCGTTTCCGCATCGCGCATGAAGTCGGGGGAGGAGCACAGGGTTCCCCTCAGCGTTCAGGCGCTCGACGTGCTGGAGGAGGCCGATCACCTCCGGGACGGCTCACCGCTCATCTTCCCCTCCCCACTGAGACCGGGACATATGCTGAGCGACATGACCCTGAGGAGTGTGCTCCGCACGACCGGACTCGCTGTTCGGGCCACTGTGCACGGGTTCCGGACGTCGTTTCGGACGTGGACGATGGAGCAGACCGACACGCCATGGGAGGTCGCCGAGGCGGCGCTGGCGCACCGGCTCGGGAGCGCCGTGGCGCAGGCCTATGCCCGCTCCGACCTGTTCGAGACACGCCGGGTGCTCATGCAGCGGTGGGCGGACTACCTCACGGTAAGCTCCCCGAGCGACGGTTGACCAGAATCGGCTGTGCCTAAGGCCTGCAATCCCTGGAGAACTGCACGGCTGGGGTACAGCAGATCCCGTACAGGACGACGACCGTCGGACTCTGTCGCGACCGTCTCCCGGCTACGGGAAGCCCCGCGGCGACCTTTTCGCTAGGCCGGCAGACCGTGGAGGAGTTGCGGGGCAGGCGGATGCGACCGGTACGGGTATCAGGCCGCACTGCCATACGATTTCGCCGGCGCAGCAGTCTGCCGTCGCCCGCCGTTTCGTGTCTGCACGTAGTCGCGCGGTCGCGATCCCCGGCTGCCCCCAGAGTCCTTTCGCGGCCCGTCGGACTCGGTGCCCGCCACGGGCCGTGACCTCACCCAGGCCATGACCTCGCTCTCCCGCCACCGTACGGCGCCGGGGCTGACTCGCACCGGCGGTGGGAACTCACCGGCGTCCTTCTGGCGGTAGATCGACGACCGGCTTAAGCCGGCGATCTCCTCCACCTGCTGTCGTCGAAGAAGTCGGTCGTGCATGTGACCTCCTTTCCCGTCCTGATCTGTCTGGAAGATGCTCACCGTCGCCGAGTACACGATAGCATCTGACCAGGGGCCTAAGGTCGCGAGTTCTCGTCTCTGGACAGGTGTCAGGGACAAGCTCAAGTGATCTCCCTCGTTCAAAACAGCTCTGAATGGCAGGATTTGACGAGGTCTAATTATTGCTCATCGACGTGGTTGCCAACATGCTGTTAGAGAAGCATAAGCATGACTCCGTCTTCTTGGTCAGAAGAGTCCCTGAACTGCACGAGCAAGCGCTCATGAAGATTTCATGCTTCCACCTCGCATGAGAGCACCGGACCGCAGCAGGCAGTCCGTGAGGGGAAGCCGGGGCATGTTACGGCGCAGCTCAACCGGGAGTGAAAACGGCTCCATCAAGGGATTCGGTGGCAGTTGAGGCACTTCTGCGGGACCGGCTGATCTCCCGCATGCTGCCGTCATCGGAGCAATGAAGAGTGATGCTCGGGTCCCCGGAATTTGGCGAGCATCGGTACCGTCCATTGACCGGCAGCGTGACGCCCGGCGCCCGGGTCGTCTGAAACGCACTTACACCATGATTCCAGTGCGCCGTTGACATCCGCGTTGCAACCGACGACAATTCGAGAGTTGGCTAGGCAGGGTAGTGTTTGTCAGGGTATGGCACGGTCCGGCTCGGCTCGGCAGGGCAGCGCAGGGAAGATCGGGGAAACCTCAGCGGGGTTTCCCCGATCTCTTTGTCTAAACCCGAATCCACCGATGCGGAGCGCCGGCCTTGGGGCTTGAACAAGGGGTTGAGGGCCGTGGGACGCGACGGTCCGCGCTCGATTCCGATAAATGGGGCCGGTGGCGGCCTTTGGTTGTCGTTGGGGGCGCCGATGGCGGCCTGGGCAGCGGCGCTGGGGCGGGGTCGGCGGGACAGCATGCAGGGGAAGACAATCACGGACCGGGCCGTCGGTGAACAAGCATCTGGTCATGCAACTGGCGAGAGGCGAGTACGTCGACCGTCGTGAGAACGTCATCGCCGTCGGCAACAGCGGCACCGGCAAGACCCATGTGGCCCTCGGCCTGGGCCTCGCCGCCTGCCAGAGGGAGCTGTCGGTCGGCTTCACCACCGCCGCCTCCCTGGTACACGAGCTGACCGAGGCCAGGGACGAGCGGCGACTGCTCAACCTCCAGAAGAGGCTCGCCTGGCTCAAGCTGCTGATCATCGATGAGCTGGGCTTCATCCCGCTCTCCAAGACAGGAGCCGAGCTCCTCTTCGAGGTCTTCAACCAGCGCTACGACAGAGGGTCGACCAGTCCATGAAGAGATCCCGGTACAGCCCGGAGCAGATAGCCTTCGCCCTTCGGCAGGCGGAGAACGGTACGTCGGTGGTGGAGCTCTGCCGCAAGATGGGGATTGCGCAGCAGACCTTCTACCGGTGGAAGAAGCGGTACGTCGGCATGGGTGTGGCCGAGGTGAGGCGGCTGAAGGTCCTGGAGGAGAACCGCAAGCTCAAGCAGCTGGTGGCGGACCTGAGCCTCGACAAGCAGATGCTCTTGTTCATGCCGTTCCTTCTTCGTGCGAAGCTGCTGTGCGGTGCTCGCCGGTTATAGGATCATCCCGCGTGTCCCCCATGGGTGGTCACTACTTCAAGACAGGGACAGTCCGCACCTTGGAGGAACCACTATTCCCACGTGGTAGGGTCATCGTAATCGAAGATTCCTGACAGTTCCATCGCCAACTGTTCCCTCGGGGAGTCATGGGACAGGCAGCGCCGCCTTTCGACTCCGGGCCACCCTTGCAGCAGGGAATGTTCGGCGCATACCGCCCGCCCGCAGGTGCTGCCGTGGTGGTCCACAGCATACCCGCATAGCCATGCGGCCCTGCGACCACAGTCCTCGCAGGCCGTTCCGTCCCGCAACCCGCCGTCGGCTCCGACCCTGATGATCTTCCGTGCCTTCTCCATTATGTCCAACGCGCCTGTTGTCGTCTGATTCCGTCCCACATCATCGGTTTCGGATCTGTGGGTCTTCATCAATACGACGATGACGTCCTTGTAGCGATTCGCGTATGGGTGGTCGGGGTCCAGTTTGGCTGCCTGCTCAAAGTCGTCGATTGCGCCGCGATGATCGCCAAGTTCGGCACGAGACGTTCCCCTCTGGAAGTAGGGCTCAGCGTTGGCGGGCTCAAGCTCTATGGCCCTGTCAAGGTCTTCGCTCGCGCCGCGTAGGTCGCCAAGCCGTTCTCGTAAGGTCCCTCTCTTGTAGTAGTTCCAGCCATCGTCGGGCTCAAGCTCTATGGCCCTGCCGAAGTCCGCGATCGCGCCGCGAAGGTCGTCAAGCCGTTCGCGTAAGATCCCTCTCTCGTAGTGGAACCAGCCATTGTCGGGCTCAAGCTCCACGGCCCTGCTGAAGTCCCGGACCGCGGCCTCATATTCGCCGGACCTCATGTGGGTCAATCCCCTCACGGTTAGAGCCTCGACGTTGGTCGGATCAAGTGCAATGGATCTCCCGAAGTCCTCAAGGGCCTGGCTCGTCATCGCCATCGCGACGTAGACACATCCCCTTCTGTAGTATGCCTCGCTCGAATCTGGGTTGACCGCGACGAGCCTGTCGAAGTCCTCGATCGCCTCCTCATATTCGCCCAGGTCTCTCAACGCCTCTCCTCTCTCCCGCAGAGCCTCGACGTTGGTCGGGTCAAGTGCAATGGATCTCCCGAAGTCCTCAAGGGCCTGATCCGTCATCGCTATCGCGACGTAGACACATCCCCTCCTGTAGTATGCCTCGCTCGAATCCGGGTTGACCGCGACGAGCCTGTCGAAGTCCTCGATTCGCCTCCTCATATTCGCCGGACATCATGAGGGTCAATCCCATCGCGGTCAGGGCCATGGTGAAGTTAGGTTCGATTTCCAGGCTGGCGCTGAAGTCGTCCAGAGCTTCGCCCAATCTGTCCAGAAGAGAGTGGCAAGTCCCCCTTAGATAGAGGACTTCGAAGGCGCCGGGGTCAATCTCGATGGCCCTCGTACAGTCTCGGATTGCCTCTTCGTGTCTCCCCAGGCTGCTATAGGCATACCCCCTGACCTTGAGGGTCTCGGGATTGTTGGGGTCGAGGAGGAGGGACCTGTCTAAGTCCTTCATAGCCGCGGACAGCCTCCCCATGCTGCTGAGAGTGAGTCCCCTGTTGCGGAGGGCCTCAGCGTCCTCCGGGTGGAGGTCCAGGACGGCACAGAAGTCTGACAGCGCGAGTTCGCACTGTCCGAGATCGAGCCGGGCGACTCCCCTCGCCGAGCGCGAGTGGTTGTTGAGGGGTTCAAGTTCGATGGCGGTGCCGAAGTCCTCGATGGCCCTGTCGAGCTCGCGAAGACGGAGGTACGCGCGGCCCCGTTTATGGTAGGCGGCTGCGACACCTGGGTTGAGGGCAATCGCCCTGTTGAGGTCTTCCATCGCCCGGCCCGGCTCGCCCAGGGCGAGGCAGGCGGCTCCCCTGTTGTAGTAGAGCACCGCGTCGAGCGTGAGGTGAACGCTTATTGCCCTGTCGAACTCCTCGATCGCACTTACCGTCTCCCTCAGCTGCGCCATGGCCAGTCCTCTGGCGAAGTGCGCAACGGCGTCGTCAGGGTCGACGAGTATGGCGATGTCGTAGTCCGCCACCGCCGAGCGGTGCTCCCCCAGCACAGCACGGGCAAGTCCTCTCTCCTTGTGGGCCTCGGCGTCGCCGGGGGACAGGTCGACGACTCTGCTGTAGTCCTGCTCCGCCCGGCGATAGTCTCCCAGTTCGTGGTGGAGCAGAGCCCTGGCGGACAGAGCGGACACATCGTCCGGTTTGTCGGCGATGGCAGCGTCGACGCGTTCGAGCATCCTCCTGAGTTCCTGGTGGCTCAGGCTGTGGATCACATCGTTGAACTCGTCGGGGTCCTCCCAGGGCTCCCGTTCAAGCATGGCTATTCTCCTGCGTGCTCATCTCTGAAGCCGACCCGCCGGGCTCGTCCTCCGTCGGGGACCGGGCCCGACGGCGTGCGCTCTGTAGCAGTCTCGACCTGCGGTCCCATCCACCATTGGGCGGAGGAACACAGGAACCTGCCGGCTCTCTAGGAATGGCTCTCCCGGACCGGGCGAGCTGTGAGCTTCTCTACGAACACCGGGTTCACTGCCTCGTTGCCAGGGAGCGCTTCCTCACCCTCTCCGAGTCTCTTCGCGGCGACGCTGTCCATGCCCGCGAGCATCTTCGCGCCCTCCAGCGCCTTCAAGTCGCCGCCGTAATAGTCGAACCACGGCAGCCCGGCATCCGTGTACTCCCGGGCCGTGGGAGGCTTCTGCGGAGGCTCGTCCCCGGTCACCCTTAGGAACTGGACGCTGTTGAGGATGTGCACGAAGCAGCGTGCCGCACCGTCCTCTCCCACGCACCGAAGCCGTAAGAGTCTTCATGCACCTCCTGGCGCATCAGGCCGCCGGGCGCAAGTCCCATCTCGGCATCATAAGAGACGGTAGGCGCGGCCGGACAGAAGAGAACGTTGGAGCGGTCGCTCCACTCCTCGTACACCGACGCCCTCATCGGAGAGACGGCGATCTGCAGGCCGCCGTGATCTGCCTCACCGGTCAGCTGCTCCTCGGCGGAGTAACCATCCCCCAGCGGCATCGCAACGAACTGCCGCACCAGCCCCCTCTCCACGCAGAAGCCGTCCAGCCACGGCTGGTCAGGCGCTACGAGATAGTCCTGCGGATGTCTCGTCAGCCCGTCGCTCCACGGCTCCCCGGTCACCGCGTTCACCTTCCCGGCAGCTATCATCACGGCCATCGGGTAGTCCCCCGTGAAGTGGACCCACATAGCCTCCGCCTGGTGCATGGGGAGGAAGACCCCGCCGCGCCTGCTCCACTTCTCAGGGAGCCTGTCCAAATGGTCGTCGACGTGTTTGAGTGGAAAGTTCCCCAGCCGGGGGGGCAGATGGTACTCCCCGTCGTCGTCCGGGATGCGCAGAGTGCGCTGGAACCCTACTGTGAGCCTGGCGTCCTCGTGCACCTCCGGGAACCGCAATACCAGGTGGTCGTCCTCAAGTTCGATCATCTCTCTCTCCTACTCGACGGTCGTCAGGTGTTGTCACGCGGCCCCGAGCGCGTCCTACCAGTCGCCGTCCCTGACCTCACGGACGACCCTGACGATGGTATGGTCCGGGACGTCCCTCATCTGTCGGATCAGTTCCGCGAACAGCTGAGGCCGGGTGAGTATGATGGCCCTGAGGTCGCTGGAGACCTTGCCCGCCATCGCCAGCAGCAGGTCGGTGTCCTCGCCCAGGACCGTGGCCAGTCGCCGTATGGCTGCCTCGGAGGGCGGGGCGAACTGGCCCCGCTCGATCTTGCTCAGGTAGGCCGGCTCGAGACTGATGCGCTGCGCGACCTTACGGACGGAGAAGGCCGGGTCATCCCTGCGGAGCCTCTCGCGGACTTCACGTACGTAGTTGCCGAATGCCATGTGTAAGACATACTACATCCCGGCTCTTCCTTGTCAAGACCCTGAGTGCCACTGTTTGGGGAGACCATCCCGTCGCGGTAGGACTTGGAGTTGATCATCGGCCATGGATTGCAGACAGTCAGCCGATGTTCGCGACAGAACGGCAGGCCGCCCTAGGCGCTTGGCGCTGTGCAAGCGGTCACGGTTCTTCTGGATGTCCTGCCGGACTCCTCCACACTCCAGGTCGGGGGACTGGAGATCGGCCGGAGCTACGATGTCAAGGGCGGCGAGATCTTAAGCCACGTGGCGGAGCAAAAGTGTATCATCCGTGCGCAACTGGCCAGCGAAAATGATGCTCCTATAGGGTGTCAAGCCGCGCGTGCGATTATCTCGGTCGAGTCCTGGAGGGCCGAGAAGACTTCGCGAGCGACATAGCGTTTGAGGCAGCGGATCACCTCAGTCTTGCTCATTCCCTCGGTGGTGCGCCGCCGCATGTATGCGTTGGTCCGGCGATCATGGCGGAGTCTGACGACAACGATGCGATAGAGAGCCGCATTGGCCTGACGGTCCCCACCTCGGTTGAGCCGATGGCGGTTGGTCTTGCCGGAGGAAGCAGGTATGGGACTTACACCGCACAGCGAGGCGAACGCGGCCTCGGACTGGAGGCGTTCGGAGTTACTGCCGGCAGCGATCAGGAGGTTGGCCGCCGAGTCGGGTCCTATGCCGAAGATACCGACCAGGGCTGGCGCGGCCGTCCGGGTGAGTCGATCGAGCTCGGCCTCGAGGTCGTGGACCTCCTTGCTGAGCTGACGGTAGCGGCGGGCAAGGGAGCGCAGGGTGTACTTGGCCGCTGCCAGGGGACCGTCCAGACGACCGGTACGGAAGCTCTTGCAACGCGTGACCAGGGCACCGGCAGCGAGACCATCGAGCGTTTCGCGAAGCTCGGCCGGGGCCGTGACAACCAGAGCCTTCATCTGATTGATGGCCTGGGTGCGAGCCTTGACGGCCGAGTCCTTCGCACTCTTGAGCATACGGATCATCTCGATTTCGCCCTCGCCTGATTTGGGAGTGGCGTCGGCTACTCCGGCAAGCACGGCACGCGCTGCCATCTCCGCGTCGGTGGGGTCGCTCTTCCCCTTCCGGTAGCGGGTTGACCGATCGGGCCGGTTGACCTCCACTACGTTATAGCCCCTACTGGTCAGGAAGCGGGCGACTCCGGCACCGTAGGAACCGGTGCCTTCAATCCCGAAGGCATGAATCTCTCCCAGGCTCCGGGACCACCGTTCGAGCTCCCTGTACCCGAACGTGGTTGCCGGCGCTTGACGCTCGCCGAGACGCACACCTTGCCGGTCAATGGCCACCGCCACATGGTTGTCCCGGTGGGTGTCGACTCCGATGACAACCTGAACAGCACGACTACCTTCACGACCCAAAACTCCTGTCATTCCTACCTCCCGGAGGATGGTGCGCCGGCCAGGTGAGCGGACAAGACTGCGACGGGGCTTGAGGCCAGGCTCCTATAAGGTCACTGCTCGCCGAAGCCGTCGACACCGTGTGGGCCACCTCGAGATCGGGTCGACAGATCATTTTGAAGGCATCCAAGCCAGTCACCCTAAGGGTCAGACCCGAGCCGAGATGGCCCGGATATATCATCGCAGTCACCCTAAGGGTCAGACCCGAGCCGAGATGGCCCGGATATATCATCGCAGTCATCCCATGGAAGGAGTGACATTGACGCAGAAGGAGCAGACGAGACTTCAGGTGCTCAACAGCGTTCTGGCAGATCAGGTGCCGGTATGTCAGGCGGCCGAGGTCCTGGGAGTGAGCGAACGCCACACGAGGCGTATTCTGGCGGCCTATAGGAAGGAGGGCGCCGCCACACTCGCCCACGGGAATCGTGGCCGCCGACCGGCCAACACCACGACGGAGACCAAGATGACTTACGTGGTGCAGCTGGCCCGCACTCGCTACGCTGGAACGAACCATACGCATCTGACCGAGTTGTTGATGGAACGAGAGGGGATCGACCTGAGCCGCTCTACGGTGCGCCGCATCCTGATCAGCGCCCGCCGCCGCCGGCCGCCCAGACACCGTGTCCGGCGCAAACGCATGGCCCAAGAAGGGATGCTGCTGCAGATAGATGGGAGCCACCATCGGTGGCTGGGGGAACAAGGCCCCCGGTTCGCCCTGCTGTTGGCCGTGGACGACGCCACCGGCACTGTGCCTGACGCTCTGTTCAGTCAGGAGGAGGACACCCGCGGCTACTTCCTTCTCATGGAGGGGTTGATCCGGCAATGCGGGATACCGCTGGCCGTCTACAGCGACCGGCACGCGGTCTTCAAGCATGCTGGAGAGCCTCGCCAGAAGCCGGCCGGGCCAACCCAGTTCGCCCGCGCCATGGAGGAGCTGGGGATACGCCAGATATTCGCCAGGTCACCGCAGGCGAAGGGCCGGGTCGAGCGGACGGCGGGGACATTCCAGGACCGGCTGGTGACCGAGCTGCGCCTGGCGGGCGTCACCACCATCGACGAGGCCAATGAAGTCCTGCACCGCTTCCTGCCGCGCTTCAACGAGAAGTCCGGGGTTCCGGCAGAGCACTCAAGCGTTGCCTACCACCCTATGGAGTCATCGGTGGCCCTGGACCAGATACTCTGCTTCAAGCATCGCCGCAAGGTGGCCAGGGACAACACCGTCAAGTACAACTGGCGTACCTTGCAGCTGCTGCCTGGTAAGGAGCGGCCCAGCTACGCCGGAGCGCAGCTGGAGGTCCATGAGGGCCTGGACGGTCAGCTCCTCGTGCAGTACCGGGGACGCACGATCCCCACACAGGAGGCGCCGCCAAAACCTGGAGTTCTCCGTGCCTCCAATGGTCCTCTCCGATATGGCCCCGGCCTTGATCGTAGGGTCAACGGCGTGGGCAGCCACGCCAAGGAGAGCTTGGCAACCCTCGACGCCATCGAGGCCGGCAGCGCCACATTGAACGGCGGCGGCAGAGTTCGCAAGCCTCCGGCATCGCCACGCAGGAAACCCACGCCGCGACAGAGGGTTCGGTGGAAGGCCGTGCAGCAGGCTAAGCTTCGGGGCCTCTCCATTCGGGCAATCGCCAGGGAGTTGGGCATCCACAGGAACACGGTCCGCAAGTACGCCGAAGCCAAGAGCCCGCCCATGATGCGCACCAGGGGCAGGTCCCGCGTATCACAGTCCGATCGTATGACAGCGGCCTAGATGGACATTTTCCCTGACCACTTAGCCCGAATCCACCGAAGGAGTGGGGAATAAAGGTGTCCTGAAAGGGTGAAAAGGCGCTCCCGCGTATCTGGGATAATGGTTTTGTGTCAAAAAACCGACCCCAGAGAAGGAGCACCCTTTAGATGCTACCACTTGAGCACCCCGATCGCATCCACATCGCCTTTGATGATCACCGCCTGGTAGCCAATGCTGGGCTGTTGCTGCCCGCCACCCTGGCTCTCCGCCTGGGTCTGGGTGAAGTGGTTGACCGGTACCTGGACCTGGGTAACGCCCCCGGCCGGGCCAACACCGGCGACAAGCTGATGACCCTGGTAGCCTCTGCCCTGGCCGGAGGCGACTGCATCGACGATGCTGATGCGTTGCGCAGTGGCGGTACCGCCAGGGTCTTGGGGTGTGTGGTCAAGGCCCCGTCCACCCTGGGCACCTTCCTGCGCAGCTTCCGTTGGGGACACGTCAGGCAACTGGACCGGGTCAGCCGGGAGTTGCTGGCCCAAGCCTGGGCCGCCGGGGCCGGACCCGGCGATGCACCCTTGACCATTGACCTGGACTCCACCATCTGCGAGACCTACGGCCTGAGCAAGGAGGGAGCGCGCCATCACGGCTATACCGGCGCCCGCGGCTATCACCCGCTGCTGGCCATTGCCGCCAGCACCGGCGAGGTGCTGATGTCCCGGCTGCGCGAGGGCCGGGCCAACACCGCCCGTGGCACCGCCCACTTCCTGCGTGAGATGGTGGGGCGGGTGCGCTACGGCGGGGCCAGGGGACAACTCACGGTGCGGGCCGACAGCGGCTTCTATACCCACGGCGTGGTCAAGGTCTGCCGCCGGATGGATGTCCGCTTCTCTATCACCATCCGCCAGCGCGCCAGCCTGCGGGACCTGATCGAGGCGATACCAGAGGAGGACTGGACTCCCATTCCCTACTGGATGGACGGCGCCGCCGATGTCGCCGAGACGACTCACACCCCGTTCCAGACCAAGCCGGACGCCCCGCCGGTGCGGCTCATTGTCCGGCGGGTGAAGCCGACGCCCGGTTCCCAGCTCGCCCTCTTCGCCAGATACAGCTATCACGCCTTCATCACCGACCGGGACGGGGAGACGCTGGAACTGGAGGCCGATCATCGCCGCCACGCCGAGATCGAGAATGCGATACGCGACCTCAAGTACGGCGTGGGGCTGAACCATCTCCCCTCGGGCCGCTTCGCCGCCAACGGCGCCTGGCTGGCGGTACAGGTGATGGCGCACAACCTGGCCCGCTGGACAGCCCGCATCGGCCTGGGTCAGCAGATCGTGACCACCAAGACCCTCAGACGACGGGTCTTTGCCCTGGCCGGACGGCTCACCCGCTCGGCACGCCGATTGACCCTGCATCTTCCCCGGCGCTGGCCCTGGGAGGAGCAGTTCAGCCGCGCCCTGGCCCGGCTGCGAGCCATTCCACTCCCAGCCTGACGGCGCCCGTCCGCCACTGACCCGCCAGCCAACCCAACGTCCCCGCAAACTCGCGCCAGCCCAGTCCGCGAGCGCCTCTTGCCGTGTCCTATCCCGCCATCTGGCTCGCCACAGCCACTGTAGGCTGCTATCGGTGCCCCCAAAAGCGCCTGCAGACCGCCCGCCAACCCCCCGTCTACACGAATTCGAGCCCGGATTATCGCGCCTGTAACTCCCTCACCCCTTCCGCTGTCCTCACGCCATCCATCCCTGTCCATCGGTGGATTCGGGCTTAGGCGGACATAATCGCTGGACATCGACACCGTTCACAGACCGAACAGGCAGAAGCGATGCAACGACATTGAGAGCCTCCTTGCCGAAAGGCGGGGACATTGCTCTCAACACGACCGCCGCTGAACCTCATGGGCCAGCAAGGAGGCGCGAAGAGCCCCTTTCCTTCGTTACAGCCGACGAGGTTCCTACCCTGGTAGTTGAATGTGAAGACGAACGGTCTGTTGAGAGTCTGGCAATCCTACCATCCGTGGGTTGCGACTTGTCAGTAGACCCCAGAGCGGGGTTCCGTTTGCCTGCGAATCCGTCCCTTGAAGCATTCTCGGGGCGAACCGGTGTGATCTGATACCATCGAGCGATGTAAGGATTGACACAAACTCCAGACAAGGGCTCTGCGGTGAAACCGGAATGAGGAGATTCGTTGTCTTTTCGGCGACCACCGCAACTATTGCTCTGCTGGCGGGTGCTTCAACCGTCTTCGGAGCGTCAGCACCCGCCTCCGACTGTACGTCCGGCATCGCAGTACCCAATGCGGCCGACAATCCGGGGCTCGTATCCGACTGCGAGACGCTGCTTGCGGCGCGCGACACCCTGAGGGGAACCGCAGCACTCAACTGGTCGGCTGACACGCCCTTGGAGGACTGGCACGGCGTGATCCTCGACGGCACGCCGCGGCGCGTCACCACGCTGAGCCTATCCGGACGCGGATTGACCGGGGAGATACCGGGGAAGCTGGGCGGCCTCTCTAATCTGGAGCAGCTGCTACTCGCCTCGAACCAGTTGATCGGTGAGATACCGGCCGAGCTTGGCAACCTCTCAAACCTGTTAACCCTTCATCTCTCCTCGAACCAGTTAACGGGAGAGATACCGGCTGAGCTTGGCAACCTTTCCAACCTGTTAGCGCTTTATCTCTCAAATAACCAGTTGACAGGCGAGCTCCCTCGAAGCTTGACGGGGATGACCTCGCTGTTTGTATTTACCTTTTTCAATAACGCGGGGCTCTGCGCCCCGGCGGATGACGCATTTCAGACATGGTTTCGAGTCGTAAACAATACCCAGGGCAACCTCTGCGGCACAGTTGAATCGCTGGAGGACCGGGACGTGCTGGTCGAGCTCTATGAAGCTACCGGCGGCGCGAGATGGAAGAACAACGCCAACTGGCTGAGCGACAGGTCAACCGGGGAATGGCACGGTGTCACTACAGATGCGGACGGACGGGTCACCGGACTGCTCCTTGAGCGTAACGGGTTAAGCGGACCCATACCGGCCGCAGTCGGCAACCTCGCCAACCTGGAGTGGCTGTACCTCTCAGGCAATCAGTTGACCGGTGAGATCCCAGCCTCTCTCGGTGGCCTCGCAAACCTGACGGCGCTGGGCCTCGCGCAGAACCAGTTGACAGGATCGATACCGGCCCCGTTGGGCAACCTCTCAATCCTGGAGTCACTGGGACTCCAGGATAACCAGTTGACCGGGCCTATACCGGTGCCGTTGGGCAACCTCTCGAACCTGTTTAGGTTGGACCTTCAGAATAACCAGTTGACCGGGCCAATACCAAAGGAGCTGGGCAACCTCTCAAACCTGCGAGTGCTGAATCTCTCCTCCAACGATCTGAGGGGTGAGATACCTGTGGAGCTGGGGAGCCTGTCCAAGCTGCAAGGTATGTGGCTCTCAGGGAACCAGTTGACCGGATGCCTGCCCTGGCTGCTGGCGCGCAACCCCGATGTGACCGTCATACACGACGGGCTATCAATCTGTCCCCGCCCCACGCCGGTAGTGAGAGAGGGAGAAACAGTTTTCACAGACATCTCGGACCTGGTCTTCGGCACCCTCCTCGAGGGAAGAACACTGGACAGCGTTGCGGTCGGGGCTCCGGTCAACGGTGAAGCATGGGTCGACGACAAGAGAATAGCCTTCAGGCACGACGGCTCCGAGACTACCGCTGGCAGCTTCTCCTACACCTTCAGTTCAGGAGCCGAATCTCTCACCAGAGTCGAGAGGGTCAACGTGACGCCCGTCAATGATCCGCCGGTCGTCTCCCCGGACACAGCTGCTGTCGACGAGGGCGAAACTGTCACGATAGAGACATCCAGCCTGCTGCTCAACGACACCGACGCTGAAAACGACGAGCTTGCTGTCACCGGCGTGAGCGACCCGGTCAACGGGAGTGTGGGGCTGGAGGGCAACACCGTGACCTATCGGCACAACGGCTCTGAGACTACCGCCGACAGCTTCTCCTACACCGTCTCCGATGGACTCGAATCGGTCACCGGAGTCGTCACGGTCAACGTCACCCCCGTTAACGATCCGCCGGTCGCCTCCCCGGACACAGCTGCCGTCGACGAGGGCGAAACTGTCACGATAGAGACGTCCAGCCTGCTGCTCAACGACACCGACGCTGAAAACGACGAGTTGGCCGTCATACGGGTGAGCGACCCGGTCAACGGGAGTGTGGGGCTGGAGGGCAACACCGTCACCTACCGGCACGACGGCTCTGAGACGACCACGGGCAGTTTCTACTACACCGTCTCCGACGGAGTCGAATCGGTCACCGAGGTCGTGACGGTCAGCGTGACTCCCGTAAACGATCCGCCGGTCGCCTCCCCAGACACCGTTGCCGTCGACGAGGGCGATGCCGTCACGATGGATACGGCCAGACTGCTGCTCAACGACGCCGACGCTGAAGACGACGAGCTGGCTGTCACAGGGGTGAGCGACCCGGTCAACGGGACTGTCGGGCTGGAGGGCACCACCGTGACCTACCGGCACAACGGCTCCGAGACTACCGCCGACAGCTTCTCCTACACCGTCTCCGACGGAGTTTCTGAGGACACGACCGAGGTCGTCGTGACCGTGAGACCGGTAAACGATCCGCCGGTACCGTCCCCGGACACGGCTGCAGTGGACGAGGGCGACACCGTCACGATAGAGACGGTCAGCCTGCTGCGCAACGACACCGATCCCGACGATGACGAACTGGATGTCACCGGGGTCGGCGACCCGGTCAACGGGAGTGTGAGGCTGGAGGGCACCACCGTCATCTACCACCACGACGGCTCCGAGACTACCACCGACAGCTTCTCGTACACCGCATCTGACGGAGTCGAAGCGGTCACTGCAGTCGTGACGGTCAACGTGACTCCCGTCAACGATCCGCCGGTTGCCTCCTCGGACACGGCCACAGTGGACGAGGGCGATGCTGTCACGATGGAGACGGCCAGCCTTCTGCGCAACGACACCGACGCTGAAAACGACGGTCTGGCTGTTACCGGGGTGAGCGACCCGATCAACAGCAGTGTGAGGCTGGACGGCACCACCATAACCTACCACCACGACGGCTCAGAGACCACCACCGACAGCTTCTCCTACACCGTCTCCGATGGAGTCGAATCGGTCACCGGAGTCGTCACGGTCAACGTGACGCCCGTCAACGATCCGCCGGTCGCCTCCCCGGACACAGCTGAAGTGGACGAGGGTGGTACAATCGCGATAGAGACGGCCAGCCTGCTGCTCAACGACACCGACGCTGAAGACGACGAGCTTGCTGTCACCGGCGTGAGCGACCCGGTCAACGGGAGTGTGAGGCTGGACGGCACCACCATAACCTACCGGCACGACGGCTCCGAGACTACCACCGGCAGCTTCTCCTACACCGTCTCCGACGGACTTTCCGTGGGCACTGCCGAGGTCTTGGTAACCGTGAGACCGGTAGACGACCCCACGCCGACTGCGACGGGCACGACCGAACGGACAGCCGGCGCGCCGCCGGGGGACGACTTTCCTGTAAGACTCGCGATGGCCCTCTTGATCGGAGCCGGTCTGTCGGCCATGGTGGTGTTGCTTGCTATCAGATGGAGAAGATCGAGAACGGCGCCGTAAGACTGAGGAGACTTCAGTTCATCGGCCACGTCCAGGACCGGGGAGAAGTGACAGGCAGGCCGTTCACGGAATAAAGACCGGCGGCCTAACGTTGCAACTGGTACAGAAATGCGGGAAGCTCATGTTGATGGCCAGCATAAGAGTCCTCCCTCACTGGCTAATAAGAAGTGTCACATTCTCAATAATGTGACACTGTATCGCCCCCAATAGTCATAGGACTTTCAAGCGACGTACTCCCTAAAGCAAACGGAACCCTGCCGGGGCTTGATCCTGCTCATTGCGTAGCAGACGATCGAGAGCAGTTGCTGGATTCCAATCTTCGGCTCGACTATCACTGACATGTCGTCGATCTCGACCGCGCCGACGGTAGAGCCGGGCGTGAGCCGGTAAACCCCTTCGATACCGGTAACCGGTTGAATCGTCAAGGACCGAAACATCATCTGCAGAGCGTCTCGCTCAGCGGTTGAGAGGGCATGCTCGCTCGTTTCGTACTCCCTGAGTTTGAGTTCTCGCATCACTGGGCGCCGCCGTCTTCAATCATGGCGCTGGAGTCACTCCCCACACTACCCTCTTCCCTCGCACCACCCTGCACCTGACCCACTCTGGAACGTTCCGGTCTGCGAAGCCTATCGAGGGCGAACTCGCCCAGCCGGTCGCCCTCTCCGAAGAGGCGCTCCTCGATGTACGGAAGGACACTGTGCTTCCAGATGCGCTCGACCGCATCCTCGTCAAGATCATCCCGCATGAAGTAGCTCGGTCCGATGGCGGCGTGCCGATCATCTCGCATCCTGTGGTTGGCGCGGTCGACCACGTCGGCCACCCACTGCATGCCCGGCTGTGAACGGTGTCGATGGTCAGGATAAATGTCCGGCTAAGTGGCCAGCATAAATGTCACTGGTATTGGTGGCGATGATAACAGATGTCTCCTATACGACCCGATCGCGCTTGATGGGTGGGCTGACGGCTTCCATGTACTTCTTCGCCGTGTCCCGGTGGATGCCCAGCTCCCGTGCGACCCCTCTAATCGACAGTCCCCTGCGCTTCGCCTTCTGAACGGCGTTCCACCTTGCCGTCTGAAGTGGAGTGGGCTTCCTGCGTTGCATGGCAGGCGCCTTGCGGACTCTGACGGCGCCGTTGCCGTCAGCATCGCGGGCGTCCATCTCTACGTCGAGTGATGCCAGGGCCGCCTCCCAGCGCCTGCCCAGACCGTTGAGACCGCCATGAGAGTGTGGCCCATGTGAGGAAGAGCCGTTGAAGCTTCTGAGTATGCCCGGACGGGATGGCGCCTCCTGGCTGGCGATGATCTCTCCCCGGTAACGCACAGCCAGCTGGCCGTCCAGGTCTTCCAGCACATCTACCACCGCTCCCGCATAGCTGCGCCGCTCCGTCCCCGGCAGCAGCTGAAGCGTACGCCACCCGTACTTCACAGTGTTGTCCCTGGCCACCCTGCGGCTGTGCCTGAAGCAGAGCACCCTATCGAGGCATACTCCTGGTCCCAACGGGCGGTAGGCTGCCTCAGGATGCTGTGCCGCCACTCCAAAGCGTTCGTTGAAGCGGCCGGGGAACTCCTTCAGCACGACGTTGGCCTCCTCGATGGTGGTTGCACCCGCGAGTCTGAGCTCAGTCACCAGCCTATCCTGGAACGTCCCCGCGGTGCGTTCCACTCTACCCTTGGCCTGCGGTGACAGGGCGAAGACCATCTGCACGCCGAGCTCGTCCATGGCACGACTGAACTGTGTGGGTGCACCGGCGCGCCCGGCCCCGGGCACGTTCTTGAAGACGGAGTGCCGGTCGGTGTAGAGGGCGATGGGTATGCCGTAGCGCTGTATCAGGCCCCTCATCAGCAGGAAGTAGTCGCGGGTGTTCTCCTGCTCGCAGAACAGGGCGTTTGCCACGATGCCGGTGGCGTCATCGACGGCCAGCAGCAGCGCGAAGGGAGGACCATGGTCTCCAAGCCACCGGTGATGGCTGCCGTCCACCTGCACCAGCATGCCCTCGCGGGGCATCCGCTGCCGGCGTACACGGTGCCGGGGCGGCCGACGGTGGCGTGGGCTCCTCAGACCGGCACTCGTCAGTATGCGCCGCAGTGTGGTTCGACCGATGTCTATCCCCTCACGCTCCCCGAGCAGCTCCCTCAGGTGAGTGTGATTGGCTTCGGAGTAGCGGGACCGAGCAAGGCGCAGCACCTCGGACCTTGTCGGCTCCGGCGTCGCGTTGGGTGCTCGGCGTCCACGATGACCGTGAGCAAGTGCGGCTGCTCCCTCCTCTCTGTAAGCCGCCAGGATGCGCCTGGTGTGGCGAGTGCTCACTCCCATCAACGTGGCCGCCTGCTCCAGAGTCATGTGCTCTGCCAGTAAGCTGTTGAGGACCTGTAGTCTTGCCTGCTCTCTTTGCGTCAATGTCACATTCTCCGTTACAAAACCATTATCCCAGATTCAGAAGAGCACCCTCTGGCCACTTCAGGATGCTAACCAAACGCCCTCCCTCGGTGGATTCGGGCTAAACAACATCAACAGGATGACGCGTTAATACACACTTGACGGGACGTGACCCCACCCTGTGCGCCGGATTGGCGACCATTGCTGCAGATTGGATGTAAGGAGCAGCGATGGCGTACAGGGAGGTGTCGAGAGTGGAGATAGCAGAAGTAGTGCGTCGCTGGCAGTCCGGCATCAGCCAGCGACGTATATCAACTGGTACGGGGCTGTCGCGAGCGACAGTGCGCAGGTACATTGAGGCGGTCGTGGAGCCGGGGCTGGCCCGGGACGGTCCTGCTCCGAGTGAGGAGCAGCTGGCACGCCTGGCAGGGCTGAGTATTGCGGGCCCTCGGAAGGTGGAGATACCGACCGAGGAGATCCTCGCCCCATGGGCGGACCAGGTCTACGAGTGGCTCACCGCCGACCGCCTGCAGGTGACCCGTATCCATGAGCTGCTTGCGGACCGAGGCTGCCGGGTCTCGTACACGTCGTTGAGGCGGTTCATCCTCGCTCTCTCAACTCATCAATCACTCCCACCGTCACACCGGCGTCGTTACCGCTCGATGGCGTGACCTCCACATGGGTGATCACCTGCACGGCGTTGCCCTCTTCGCAAGTCTCCGCCACCTGTCCTAATATCCCGCCGCCATTGACACCCCTCATCCTCGGTGTTGACCTCCACGGTCATGGCGGAACCCAGCTCGGCGGTGTCCCCATCGGGAAAGGTGAAGACGGACGGCTCGGCCCCCGCGACCCCCACGCCCACGGCAAACAGAACGCCGACCACGCCGGCGAGCCAAAACCGAACAGACGTGCGGAGCGAGAGCCTGCGACCCGAAACCGGGCAAGCCCCCTTAGGTTTTGAAGGAGATCCACCCTTATATAAAATAATATATTCAGGGTTTTCGGTTTTTTTAAGCACTAGATCCTCACCCCTCGGAGCCCTCTATCGGCCTCTGTGTTGGGCGGAACTGGTTAAGCAGCTTTTCCCGCCTCACGCGGTACTGGGAGTTGACCAGATCGAGCATCTTGAAGACCTCTAGGGCCTCTTTATCTTCGCCGACCCAGCCGTACTGACGGGCAACATTCGTGACCGCCCGCCACTCAATGGTGTTGACCTCCTCGAATTTATAGCCCGAGTTCAGGGCTTTAGCTATCACCGAGAACAGCCGCATCACCTTCGCGTGCTGCTCATCCATTTGGGCCTGCTGCTTTTCCTCCGGCGACGCAAAAGTTTTTTGCCCTTCCCTTGATTCCCTCGTAAAAACCCGTTTTGAGGAAGTTCCAGCGATTCAGCACATCTGAGCGCTACCGTATGTTGGGTAGTTTACGGAATAGAGACTGTATATTGTACTCAGGCGTGGGCACGGTTGTTCTAATTCGGTCTGCACAGACTTTTTACGAGAGAATCTTCCTTGATCTCGGCGGCGTAGCGATGCGCGCGGTCCAGCGGGCCAGGTTATGGGCCAGCACCTGGACGGCCAGCCGGCGCCGTTGGCGGGGAAGCGGCCCGAGGGGAGATGGTTGAGGCCGACGCCGTGCTTGAGGTCTCGGATGGCATTCTCGATCTCGGCGTGGCGGCGATGGCCGGCCTCCAGCTCCAGGGTATCCCCGGTCCGGTCGGTGATGAAGCCGTGATAGCTGTAGCTGGTGAAGAGGGCCAGTTGGGAACCGGGCGTGGGCTTCACCCTCCGAACGATGAGCCGCACCGGAGCGGCGTCGGGCTCACTCTGGAAGGGGATGTAGAGCTTGTCTCAGAAGTAGTGCCAAGGGCTTTGACCTCGCTCGTTCAAAACGATATACGGGATCAACAGCGTCTCTAATAGTCGTATATCGCAGTGCTCTCAGATATTATTACGCCTGTCGTCGCACCATTTTGCCGCAGACAGGGGATCAGAGACTTCTGAGACAAGCTCTGCAGCTGGTCTCGGCCACGTCGGCGGCACCGTCCATCCAGTAGGGGATCGGCGTCCAGTCCTCCTCGGGAATCGCCTCAATCAACTCCCTGAGGCGGGCGTGTTGGCGGATGGTGATGGAGAAGCGGACATCCATCTTGCGGCAGACGACGACCAGGGCGTGGGCATAGAAGCCGCTGCCGGCCCGCACAGTGAGTTGTCCCCTGGCCCCGGCATGGCGCACCCGGCCCACGGTCTCCCGCAGGAAGTAGGCGGCGCCCCGAACGGTGTTGGCGCGGCCCTCGCGCAGCCGGGACATCAGCACGTCGCCGGTGCCGGCGGCCACGGCCAGCAGCGGGTGATAGCCCCGCTGGCCAGTGTACCCATGGTGGCGCGCCCCCTCCTTGGCCAGTCCGTAGCATTGTTATGCCCGTATCCGGCCCGTGCAGAGGCGACTAACTGGTGAATCCGCCCCAGCGGTCACGGCGTGACAGGTTGAAGTTAGTGGGGAGCATTGTTATGCCCGTATCCGGCCCGTGCAGAGGCGACTAACTGGTGAATCCGCCCCAGCGGTCACGGCGTGACAGTTGAAGTTAGTGAGGAGGTCTCGCACATGGTGGAGTCCAGGTCGATGGTCAACGGCTCTTCGCCGGGTCCCGCACCAGCGGCCCAGGCTCGGGACAGCAACTCCCGGCTCACCCGATCCAACTGGCGGACGTGGCCCCACCGGAAGCTGCGCAGGAAAGTTCCCAGGGTGGATGGCGCCTTGACTACGCAGCCGATGGCGCCAGCTGTCCCGCCCGTACGCAACACGTCGGCGTCGTCAATGAAGTCGCCCCCAGCCAGCGCCGAGGCCACCAGGGTCAGCAGCTTGTCTCCCGGGTTCGCCCGCCCCGGCGCGTCTCCCAGGTCGACGTGGCTGTCGACGACTTCACGCAGGCCCAGGTGCTGGGCTAGGGTCACCGGGAGCAGCAGCCCGGCATTGGCCACCAGGCGGTGGTCGTCAAACGCGATTTGGATCCGATCGGGATGGTTGCGTGGTAGCATCTATTGGGTGCTCCCTGTTCTGGGTCGGTTTTGCTGTCTCAAAACCATTATCCCAGATTCACAGGAGCACCCTCTTGCCGCCTCAGGACACTGACCCGACGCCCTCCTTCGGTGGATTCGGGCTTAGCCAGTGGCCCTGGCAAAGTCCCGCACCTGGCGAGGGTTGACGACGACCACCGGCAACTGCTCGGTCGCCAGAGCTGCCACAAGGTGAACGACGACAATCATTCTTGCCGGTGACGACAACGATTTTTGCCGGTCCGTAGATAAGGATGGTCTGGTACCCGGGAGGTGCCAGATTGGTCACGGATCAACAGGTAGTTGTACTGAGGCAGAAGTTGATGGAAGGCAAGACACAGCAGGCAGCGGCGGCGTCAGCCGCCATGAGCGAGAGATCGGCAAGGAAGTGGCAGCGTGGAGAGCTGCCGTCAGATAGGAAGAAGGCCAGGCGGAGATGGAGAAGCAGACCGGATCCCTTCGCCGACGTTTGGGAGGGCGATGTCGTACCGCTGCTGCTGACCGATCCCGGCGGTGAGCTGAGCGCGACAACCATCCTGGAGTGGCTCGATGAGAGACACCCGGGCAGGTTGGGCAGGTCCCAGCTGAGGACGCTTCAGCGCCGGATCCGAGACCACAGGGCCCTCCACGGGCCGGATCGGGAGGTGTACTTCCAGCAGGATCATCCACCCGGTCGTGAGGCGCAGGTGGACTTCACTCACTGCACCGAGTTGGGAGTCACCATAGGTGGAGAGCGCTTCAGACACTTGCTGTTCCAGTTCGTGCTCAGTCACTCGGGCTGGCGCTATGCGGAGGTGTGCTTCGGGGAGACATTCGGGGCACTGGTGCAGGGACTGCAGGGAGCGCTGTGGGAACTCGGAGGCGTACCCAGCGTGGTGCGGACCGATAACCTGTCGGCGGCAACACACGATCTTAAGAACAGCAGTGGCCGTGCCATGAACGCCAGGTACGAGGCTGTCCTGACCCACTACGGGGTGGAGTCCACCAGGACCAACCCACGCTCCTCGCACGAGAACGGGGTTGTAGAGCAGGGACACAGGCGTCTGAAGAATGCCTTGAACCAAGCGCTGATCCTCAGGGGCAGCCGCGACTTCGAGTCCGAGGACGAGTACAGACAGTTCGTCAGAGGAGTCGTCGATCGGCGCAACAGGCTGGTGGGCTCGAAGCTCAAGGCGGAGCGTCGTCACCTGCGGCCGCTTCCGCCGGCTCCGGTCCCGGAGTACGCCAACTACCGTTGCAGAGTGCGCAGGTGGAGCACGATCAGGGTGGCTAACCGGACATACTCTGTGCCGTCGAGGCTGATAGGGATGGTAGTTGACGTCAGACTGTACGCCGACCACATCGAGGTGTACTACAAGGACCACCTCGTGGAGAGCATGGAGCGGATACACGGCGCCGGCGAGGCTCGCATCGACTACCGACACATCATCGGGTCGTTGGTGCGCAAGCCGGGTGCGTTCGCACGCTACCGCTTCAGGGAGCAGATGTTCCCGTCACACACGTTCAGGCTGGCGTACGACGCGTTGTGTGGCTGGAGAGGCGAACGTGCCGATGTCGAGTACGTCAGGATCCTGCACCTGGCCGCGACAACCATGGAGTCGAAGGTGGACAGGGCGCTGAGGAGACTGCTTGAGTCGGGACTGAGCTTCGACTACGCGACGGTGCGCAGGCTGTCTGCTCCGGCGCCCCCAACGGTACCTGAGCTGAAGCTGCAGGGGACGGTGGACCTCGGCGTGTACGACCGGCTGCTGGTGGGAGGTGTGCGATGATCGTGGACACGCACGCACCGAGCGCGGTGGCGGAACGTGTCAGGGAGCTGTGCAGGCAGTTCAAGCTGCCCACACTGGCGGCGGAGACCGTCGGGAGGTTCAGTGAGGCCGGACATGCCGACGCCCTCGGCACCCTTTTGGAGGTGATGGAGCAGGAGGCAGAGGACAGGCGGATCAGGCGGGTGGACCGTCTGAGGAGAGCGTCGAAGCTGCCGGCCGGCAAGACCTGGGAGACCTTCGAGCACGATAGGACCCCGGTGCAGCTCAGACAGCAGCTACGGAGGCTTGCCGAAGGGGACTTCGTAGATCGCGGCGTCAACGTTCTGGCGTTCGGGATGCCGGGCACGGGCAAGACCCACGCGATGTGCGCCATAGGCCACAGGCTTGTGGAGTCAGGACGTTCTGTGCTGTTCATCCCGGCATACCGCCTGGTGCAGGATATGCTGGCCGCCAAGAGGGATCTGGAGTTGCCACGGATCCTCAGGAAGCTGGACAACTTCGACCTGCTTGTGATCGACGACCTGGGCTATCTGCCGCAGGGAGCCGAGGAGTCCGAGGTGCTGTTCACGCTCATAGCTGAGCGTTACGAACGCCGATCTCTGGGGATCACCTCGAACCTGGTGTTCAGTGAGTGGGAGAAGGTGTTCGCAAACCCTATGGCGACCGCGGCGGCGATAGACAGGATCGTTCACCACTCCGTGATCATGGAGTTCGACCTGCCAAGCTATAGGACAAACGAGGCCCACAATCGTCACATAGAGCAGATGTCAGACCGGCAAAAATGATTGTCGCTCAACCGGCAAGAATGGTTGACGTGGAACACAAGGGGCAGTTTCAAGCCGCCCGACGCCTCCGACAGCACCATGGCAGGTTCCAGGCTCTTCAACTGAGATACGAGTTGCCCGATCCCCGCATCGTCGTAGGAGATCTCCCATCTGTCGTCCGCGGGACGTACCGCTACATCCACCTGGGCCTTGGCTACATCGATGCCTACGAAGATCGATTCCGCCGAGAACCCAGATCATAGTGGCGCACGCCGGTGCGCCTCACAATGCGCACCACTCAGTCGAGGATGTTGAGGGGGCGTTCGTCGGTAACTGCCGATCTCCGTGCCGCAATGAGCACACTACTCCCGGCAAAATGGCCGGGACCCGACTCTGATAAGCGCGAGCGTATTCGTCCGAACACGTCCTAGGCTAGGCCAGAGAATCTAATCTGGAAGAACTTCGAAAGGAGGGGTCGATCGAATGAGTGGACGTCATCCGATTAGGGAGTTGACCAGGGGCTTCACGCCAGAGCGGCGGCGGCGCATTGATGAGATGAAGAGGGAGTTGCTAGCCGAGATGCCGCTGCATGAGCTTCGCCGCGCGCGGGCTTTGCCTCAGCGAGATATGGCGAAGATGCTGAAGGTGAATCAGCCTGCCGTGTCCAAGCTGGAACAGCGGGCCGATGTGTATGTATCCAGCCTACGGTCCTACATGGAGGCGGTGGGTGGTAAGTTGAGGATCGTCGCCGAGTTTCCCGAGGGCGAGGTCGCCATCACAAACTTCTCCGAGGTGGGAGCGGCTGAAGGCCCTTAGCAGAAACCGCAGTCCACACTCCAAGCGTCGATGTGTTCTCCGCTACGCTCGGTCAGATAGCAAGAATCGCCCTACGCGGCAAAGGCCCAGCACGTTGCCAGCCTCTAAGTGGCTATCGATGGACGCGGCGCCGCGTCCATCCTATACATGCGCCCAGATTCAATTATCGCACTCTAAAGGAGGTCGCGACATCTCCCCTTGGCTCTAGCCGCCTCCCCGACTCTCGCCTCCGGAGCCGTCACCGCAACGGTCACCGTCACCGTCGTCGTCCCGCTCACCCCGTCGGCCGCGCCCGCCGTCAGAGTGTACACAGTGCCCGACGGACCCGGCGGACCCGCCAACGTGATCTCGCCAGTGGCCGAACCTATCGCGAACCTCCCCGCCTCGTTACCGGACGTTATCGAGTAGCTCACGGCGTCCCCGTTCACATCGGTCGCCGACACCGTCCCGACGACGTCCCCGGCCATCGCAGCCGCGCTCACCTCGAACGAGTAGGAGCTCTCACCGAACCTCGGCGGCTGGGGAGTGCAGGCGTCGGTTGCCGCCGTCGCCGTATCCGACCACAGCCCGGGCCTGGCGTTGTACGTCGTCCCGTCCCCGTGGGCCCCCACCCTGAACTCGTGCGTGCTCCCGCACAGAAGCCCGCTCACCGAGTATGTGGTGCCCGTCGTGCTCTCGACCGCCGTCGTCCACAGGCCGTCGCTCCCATCGAGCCGGTGCTCCACACGGTAGCCCGTCGCTCCGGTCACCGACCCCCACGACAGGTCGGCTCCCTCCTCCCCGGACGCCGTTGCCGTCAGCGTCGCAGGCGCGGACGCGTACACCGCGGGAGGCTGTGACGGAGTGAAGGTCGTCGTCTCACCGTCGCCAGGCGTGATGTCCCCGTACGCCCCGATGTCACGGTAGTACTGCGTCAGTCCACTCACGTTCTCGATCCGCGTCACCGCCGGCGTCTCGCTGGTCCCGGTCGACGTCGCAGCCGAAATCCGGCTCCTGAGATTCGCAAGCGTCTGCGTGTGCTCGGGATCTCCGACGTCCGCGCCGTAACGCACGGCGTTAACCGTCCTGTCCTCGGCCATCTGCAGATCCCACTGCGCCACGACCTGCCAAGCCTCGACCCCGATCGCGTTGTGTGCCCCCATCGGTGCCAGAAACAACACACTCTCCCGCCCCTCCAGCAGATCCCTCATCAGCGATTCGGCTTCCCACACGGTCTGATTGAGTGTGGCCATATGCTCAGATTCACTCTTCAGTAGTTCACCTTCAAACCTCCCGGACCGATGAACTCTAACGTACAGTTCGTAGGACAACGCCGTCTGCGCCATGTCGTACGCAATCGTAATCGTTGTAGAGCCTCCACCGAGCAGATATTCTGCGGCGTCGTAACCAACGTAGCATGCCAAGGCCGAATAGTCGGTTGTCAGCCCCCCTCTCGCAAGGGCCAGAAGGCTTGCCCGCATGGTCTCGCGATGACTTGGACCCATCCGGTCTACATACCCGATGAACCTGCGCTGCACCTCGGATGGCGACGGCAGGGTTTCGTCGTCGTCCATGCCCAGCCAGAACCGGATCAATTCCTCACGCTGCGTCAATGTCCTGGCGACTCCCCGCCATGCACATCGCACGGAGCCAGGGCGCGTTTCGCCGCGAAACGCGATATGGACCGGAGATGCTCCCGCCGCATACAGTCCTTTGTCCAGGATCTCCTCCACGTCCGGGATCGGATCGTCGAGATCGTAGGCTGCGCCAGCAACAGCCGGGGTGAACAGGCCGACTCCGCTCACGTCCCGCTGACTGCACGATCCGACGGATTCGAGCGTTCCGGCACAAGGCAGCTCCGGAGGTTCGTTCGCAACGCTTCGTGGGCTTTGTGAATCGCGTGCAGATCTACCGGAGGCTTCCTTCCAGTCAATTCCCGGAGTCCACGGCCTCCCCGCTCCCGACACGATTTGGCCGTATAGGTCCTTCTCGATCAGCACGCGTTTGTCCGAACCGTCCGGCAGCATGGTGAAGAGGAGCACCCCGCGGTCTCCGTCGGGGGAATACGAACGGAATCGGGTGTAGACTGCGATCCTCGAACCGTCCGGTGACCAAGAAGCCAGTAAGCCGTCGACCTGAAGGCCATGCAGAACCCGGAAGCCGGACCCGTCCACTTGAGCGACAATGAGAGGGTCACCCCCTAACCGGATCTCTGAACCATCAGAAGACCAATGCACTAGGGGGAACAACGCGTGAGCACGGTAGCCACCCATCCTGACAATCTCGCGCAGTCCGGATCCGTCCGGGTTAATGCCAAACAGCGTCGTGACGTTGTCCTCTTCCTTGAAGAAAGCAATGCTGCTGCCGTCCGGCGACCACGCCGACAGGCTTGTCGTGCCCGACAGCCTCCTGAGGTCAGACCCATCCGATCTGATGGTATAGACGGCGAGAGCCGTCGGGTCAGAGCCCGCAAAAGCAAGATAACGTCCGTCGGGAGACCATGCGACGGGAGCCCGCACTGTCAGGACGTCGGGCGCCAAGCTCTGGATGTCTGAGCCGTCCGAGGCCATCGTGAAGAGTGTGAAGGCCCTACCCGGATACCGGTCGTCATGGATGTCCTCGTATGCTAGGCGGTCGGACAGGAAGGCAATGCGAGTTCCGTCAGGAGACCAGACGGGATGAACCTCCTGAGCATCGCTCTTCGTGAGCCTGCGGTAGCCGGAGCCGTTGAGTGAGGACGTTACCAGTTCATAGTTGAGGGGCCCTTTGATGAAAAGTCCGTCCCTGTGTCCGCGTGCATACACAATCCTGGACCCGTCGGGGGAGATGCGGGGCGAATGTGCTTCGGCAGATCCGCCGACCTTGTACACCGTCTCCAGATCTGCCCCGTCGGTTCCCGTGACATAGATTGATCCTTGGATCCCAGCTACGATTCGCTGGCCGTCGGGAGACCACTGGGGCTCCGACATTCTTGGGCTGTAAGTGTAGTCCTCCTCCCCCCAACCACCGCAGTCCATAGCCGTCAGGCACAGCCCGAGGGCTGTCAGCGCCAAGACAAGAGCACATTTCTGTAGTTTCGCGGCGAGTACTCTCATCGGCTCACCGTCTGGTACAAGGCGTAGATCGCCAGGATGTCGAGGGGATGTGGCTCTGACGATACCGGACAGGAGCGCGGTCCCAGGGCCCAGTCGGCCGTTGCCTACACTCTGTTTATGCATGGATTCGTCATCTCCGGGCTGACCGGCTCACCACGGCACAGTCTGTATCCGGCCACGAGACCCTCAGGGCATGAACCGCCTGACGCCGTGCGTGGCCGTTTGTCGGCACCGCCACCGACAAAGCGTCTCTTCCGCATTTGCCTCGCATCTTTCAGCCTCGGGCGGAATCCCGTGTCAACGACTTGCCGTCCGCCGTGAGCGGTCGATCTAGGCAGGGTCGGCGCGGCAACGGCCGCCGGAGCGCAGTCTCTGGCCATCGAGTATTGCGGCCTGACGAGTGGCAAACACACACCTCCTCCTAGCGCTAACGACAGCCTGCGCCCGGTGAATCCAGCGTTCATGGATCCTCCATCCCTCACTGATCGCACCGCCTGAGGTCGCTTTTCCGAACCCACACGTCCGGCAGCTCAGGGGCCACGCAGCCATCAAGCTTGTTGTCACGCAGGGACAGATAGTCAGAGTGAAACCGACCTAAGCCCGCCAGCTCCACAGGGATGCCACCGGAGAGCATGTTGCTACTAAGGTCCAGCCTTTTGAGGCTCTTGAGGTTCCCGAGTTCCGAAGGAATGGCTCCCGTCAAGAGATTGTGGCCAAGAATCAGCCTATTGAGGCTTCTGAGGTTCCCGAGTTCCGAAGGAATGGCTCCCGTCAGGAGGTTTTGGTCAAGATACAGTTCGTCCAGACGCGTGAGGCTCCCAAGTTCGGGGGGGATGCTCCCCGTGAGTACGTTCCAACCGAGGGCCAACACCTCTAGGTTCGTCAGTTGACCCAGTTCTGGAGGGATGGCCCCGGTCAGATAGTTGCCCGGGAGCCGCAGTTTCCTCAGACTCACCAGATTCCCGAGCTCCGGAGGAATGTCCCCTGTTAAATAAAGTCCCCCAGATACAGCGTCTCTAGATTCATGAGATTCCCCAATTCGGGAGGGATGGAAGAACCCACCAGACCGCCGTCGAGCCCCGCTCCCCATATGCTCAACTGTCTCAGTGCTATCAGCCTGCCCAGTTCCGGAGTAAGAGTCCCCCGCAGAGAGGTTCCGTCGAGCCTCAGTACAGTAACGCGCATCGGAGAGCCGTTCAGTGAGACCCCTTCCCATTCGGCGATCGGCGTCGACTCGCTCCAGTCGATGTCGCCTCCTCCGGAGAGAGTGTCACGTATGCTGAGAAGCGTCTCGCAGTCCTGTACAAGGCCGGGGTTCGCATCGGGTTCTGGGACGACGACTCCCGCCGAGCAGGCAGCCAGGTCGACCTGGACTTCGGAGCCCGGAAGATTCCATGGTACAAGCGCTCCGTCGGCATCGTGCAGGGCCAGGACACGCAGGTCCGTCCCGTCCGTCGCCGAGGTGAACAGCATACCTTCCCTTCCATCATCCAACATGTGATGGAAGGCGATCCTCGTCCCGCCAGGCGACCACGCGACCGGTCCCGACAGCAGACGGTTAACAAAATTATCGCTGCCGCGGTACTGTTGAGAGAAGTAGTAGGGGACCACGAGACGCAGACTGCCTCCGTCCGGGCGCACCGCATAGATCCCTTGCCCCGCTAAGGCCCCTCTGTACCGCTCCGGGAGCGCGACCATCTTCGATGCAAATATCTCGGAGCCGTCCCGAGACCAGCTGAGGTATCCCCCGTAGCCGCTCAGCACCTCCCGCAGGTCTCCTCCGTCGGGACCAGCCGTGTAGAGGCCGACATCGTCCCCGTCCTTCTTCGTGAACGCGATCCGATTGCCGCTAGGCGACCACGCCGGCACACCCGTGATCTCGGCGATGCGGGCCAGTCCCGACCCGTCGGCCCCGACGACATAGAGCACCCTCGGTTCGTACGGCCCAAAGTACCCCTCGCGCACGGAGAAGGCTATGTGTCTGCCGTCCGGAGACCAGACCGGAGGGTAAAACCCGACAGAGTCCAGAGACGGGGTGAGCAGCCGTCTGTCCGAGCCATCCGCCGCCATCGTGAAGAGTTGCGTCTTGGGATCGACATAGTCCCGATCCGGGCTGTCAGAGATGAACGCTATCCGGGTCCCGTCGGGAGACCAGACGGGGTAGTGGTCCCAGTGGCCGTTCTCCGTGAGGCGCCTCTTTCCGGTCCCGTCGACGCCGATCGTGGCGATCTCGTAGCTGTACCTCTGCTCTTCGCCCTCATAGGCGGTCAGACGCAGGTCGTCCGTCCTGAACTCGCAGGTGGTGTAGGCGATCCGGGAGCCGTCCGGGGACACGTCGGCGAACAAGCCGTTGGCTGTGTACAGGCCGAGGTAGAAGCCCTTGGCAGTTTGAGTGTGGGTGACGGTATCGGCGACCGTTCGGACCTGGGTGCCCTCCGAGTTCACGATCTTTATGGTCGTTCCGTCGTTGACTACGAGGAAGAACCCGTATGGACCCCAACTGACGAAGTGGTCGGAGAACTCTAACCATTGCCCTTCCGGATCTTGATCTTGGAACCTCCAGTGAGGGGCGACGCACTGATCTCCCACAGCTTCGACTTCCATGCCGGGGGTGGGGATGGGTGACGGGGCGGCCATCGGAGTGTTCTCTCCGATGGCTCCGGCCAGAGGAGTGGCCTGGGACTCCGTTGGGGAACTCGTGTCCGGACCCTGCTGCTGCATCTGGCCGGCGGGGCGTACCTCCTCCTGTGCTGCGCGTGCTTCTCCTGCGGGCGTCAGAGTCAATCCGGCGTCCCGTTCGTCCTCGCAGCCTGCTGAGCACAGGACGAGCGTCGCAATAAGGGCCTTCAACAACGGTCCCCTCATGCGCCCCAACCTTCGGCCTCCGTCTCCTCAGTCAACGAGGTTGCGTCAATAGTGGTGTAAACGTGATCAGGCGGCGACCTTCTCTGCCGTAGCCTCGATGGCAACTCCATCCTTGTATTTGACGCCGAGGTAAACGTCCTCCATCAGCTCCGGCGCCTGCAGCCGGCGGAACCTCTTCTCGGCCACCATCAACATCTTCCATATGACCGCTATCGCTCTGTCCACCCTCTTGTAGCGCCTGGCCGCATCGGTCCTGAGCCGCAGCGCCGCGAACGGCGACTCCACCGGGTTGGTCGTACGAAGGTGACGCCAGTGCTCTCTGGGTGTCGATGATCAGGACCTATATACCACCCGTGATCACGACCTATATACCACCTCGTCAGGTGGGTGACGGCCCTGGACACCGTGGTATGCGGACTATTATCACCGTTGGGTTTGAGGGTCAACCACCTCCTTTGCATCCAGTCCGTCCAGCAGAGCTCTGTGGGGCGACAACCGCTCCCGGTAGCTGTCTCCTTCTATGACGATCTGGTAGCTGGCGTTGGCGAGACGGTCGAGGGCGCTGTTGCCCAGGATGGAGTCGCCGAAGAGACCGAGCCACTCGTCGACAGCCCTGTTGGAGGTGATGACGAAGCTGGCAGTGCGATGCCTGGCGATGACCAGCTCGTAGAGGTCTATGGACTGCTGTTGGGTCATCCTGTGGAGACCGAGGTCGTCGAGGATGAGCAGGTCCGGGGCGAGGAAGGAGCGGAAGGTCTTGTCCGTGGAGTGGTCCACCCTGGCCTGAGCCATGGCCCTGAAGAAGCCGTCGGCATGTACGAAGCGGACAGTATGCCCGGCTCTGACGGCAGCATATCCGAGAGCCTGAGCGATGAAGCTCTTGCCCACGCCGGCCGGTCCGGCGAGCAGGACGTGCTCGTTGCGGTCGAGGAACTGGAGGGAGAAGGCGGCGTCCAGGAGTCGCCGGCCGGGTGTGACGGATGCGGACCAGTCGAAGTCTTCGAGACGGCAGGTCTGCTCGAAGCCGGCCCTCTGGAGACGGAGCTCGAGCCGCCTGTGGTCTCTGCGGTTGATCTCATCGGTCAGTATGATCTGCAGGAAGGATGCGTAGCCGAGCTGATCCCTGCGTGCGAGAGCGACTCTCTCCGGCAGGGTGTTGAGCACGGCGCCGAGCTTGAGGCGCTTGAGCAGCGGGGTGAGTTCAGTAGTGGTGGTCATGAGCGTTCTCCTTGTGCTGAATGAGCGGTGCGGCCGTTGGCACGAGCGAAGACGGCGCCCGGCCTGGCGAATCGACCCGGGGGCATCGGTGGAGGCTCCGGCTGGGTGGCCTCCTGCTCGAGGGCCTCGACGAGTATGCGCTCGAGACGGCGCACGTCGATCAGGTCTCCCGACTAACAGGGTTTTTCAGAGCACGGCCGCCGCCGGGTTGAGAGGCAGGCCGGTATCCTGGTGCTCACCATGGGACATGGGCACCAACTGGTAGCCCAGTTGGGCCGCCCGACGCTTGGCCGCGCGCAACGCCCGCTGCTGATACTGACTTTCGTAGTATTCGGCGCCAGCGTCCACGTACGCCTGGCCGTGCCTCAGCATGGAGTAGATGACGCAGGCCAGCTTGTGCGCTGTCGCCGTGATGGCCTTGGGCGCTCCCAGATGGGCCTTCTTCCGGCGCAGGAAGGCGCCCAGGGCACTGTCGGAGCGGTGCAGCGCGTTGGCGGCCAGACGCAAGGCCGCCGCCGCCCGGTTGGCGCTGGGTTTGGTCTTTGAGCTCATGACCCGGCCGCCGGTGATGCGGTTGTTGGGGCTCAGCCCCAGCCAGGACGCGAAGTGCTTGGCGCTGGGCCATTTGGTCATATCGGTGCCAATCTCGCTGATTACCTTCAGGGCTGTGTACGCGTCCACGCCGTCGATCCGGGTCAGGTCCACTCCCGTCATCCGGTACAGTTGGCCCTGGACATCGAAACGGGGCGCGTTCTTCTGATTGCGCTTTTTGCCGTTGGGAGCCGGAGGCTCGCCGTCGCTGCTGTCTTCGAAACGCTCCAGCTGGGCTTCAATCTCCCGGTCGCACTCGGCAATCTTATCCTGATAGAACCGGTACAGTTCCAGGGCCTGGGTCAACTCGAAGATGTGTTCCTCCCGCCAGTGCCCCTGTAGCGACTTGGCGATGGTCGCCTCGTCGGCCTTGATCCTGGGATCGCGCAGTCGTGCCAGCTTCCGCGGGTTCCGTTCGCCGCCTGCAATGGCCTCCATGATGTCCATGCCCGTCTTGCCCGTGATGTCGCTGATGACGTGCTGGAGCTTCACGTTCATCTGGGTCAAGGCCTTGTGCATATGCTGGATGTGGTGGGAAGCGTACTCCACCAGCATGGCCCGCTGCCGCAGGTAGCTGCGCAGGCGCCGGATGTCCCCGGCAGGCCGGAAGGCTCCCGACAGCAGGCCGTAGGTGTGCAGCTGCTGCAGCCACTGGCAGTCCCGCACGTCGCTCTTGCGACCCGGCACGTTCTTGATGCGTCTGGGGTCCACCAGCATCACCTGGAAGTCTCGCTCTTCCAGTACCCCGAACAGCGGTATCCAGTACACCCCCGGTGGACTCCATGGCCACCGTCTCCACCCCGCACTCCGTCAGCCAATCGGCCAGGCGGTACAGGTCAGCCGTGAAGGCCTCAAACTCCTGCACCGGCTGCTCCGCCCGGTCGGCAGGAACCGCCACGAAATGGCTGGTGGCGCCCACGTCCACGCCCGCCGCGTTCAGGTTCAGCTGGGACAGCCCCGCCGGCTCTGCGCCACTCTTGCCTCTGCTCATCATTCCCTCCACGATTACCGTGTAGGCGTGTCGCCGGAGGGAGTCACTGACAACGTACAGTCTCCCGAACGGGATCGCCTCTGGCGGGGCGTCACCAATGATGCAGTCGCACGACTCCCGGACCACGCTACCCAACGGGCAATACGCACCAGTGTCCTCTCGGTCTTGGTCCGGACGACACGCCTCGCCATAAGCATACGCACCCTGACACGGCCACACCAGTTAGTCGCCTCTGCACGGGCCGGGCACGGGCATAACTCTGCTCCCCACTAACCCACGTCGTCACGCAGCGATTGGTGAGCCAGGTGGTGCGTCGGTGGCGTAATCCGGGGCATCGGACATTGGCACCAGTTGGTAGCCCAGCTGTGTCGCCCGGCGCTTGGCCGCGCGCAGCGCCCGCTGCTGATACTGTCGTTCGTAGTATTCGGCGCCAGCATCCACGTACTCCTGGCCATGGCGCAGCATGGTGTAGATGAGCCTGGCCAGCTTGTGCGCGGTGGCGGTGATGGCTTTAGGCGCGCCCAGTTGGGCTTTCTTCCGGCGCAGGAAGGCGCCCAGGGCGCTGTCGGAGCGATGCAGCGCGTTGGCCGCCAGACGCAATGCCGCCGCGGCACGGTTGGCGCTGGGCTTGGTCTTGGAGCTGATCACCCTCCCACCGGTGATGCGGTTGTTGGGACTCAGCCCCAGCCAGGACGCGAAGTGCTTGGCGCTGGGCCATTTCGTCATGTCGGTGCCAATCTCGCTGATGACCTTCAGGGCCGTGTACGCGTCCACGCCGTCGATCCGGGTCAGGTCCACTCCCGTCATCCGATACAAGTGCGTCCAAACATCGAAGCGGGGCGCGTTTCCTTTAATGCGCTTCCGGCCGGGCTTCGCCTCTGGAGGTTCGCCAGTACTGCGGTCCTCAAACCGCTCCAGCTGGGCTTCAATCTCCCGGTCGCACTCGGCAATCTTGCCTTGGTACGCCCGGTACAGCTCCAGAGCTTGGGTCAGCTCGAAGATGTGCTCCGCCCGCCAATGGCCCCGCAACGACTTTGCGATGGTCGCCTCGTCGGCCTTGATCCTGGGGTCGCGCAGTTGCGCCAGCTTCACCGGGTCCCGTTGGCCACCCACTATGGCCTTGATGATTTCCGTGCCGGTCTTGCCTGTGATGTCGCTGATGACGTGATGCAGCTTCACGTTCATCTGGGTCAGCGCCTTCTGCATATGCTGGATATGCTGGGAGGCGTATTCCACCAGCATGGCCCGCTGCCGCAGGTAGCTGCGCAAGCGCCGGATCTCCCCCTCGGGCCGGAATGCGCCGGAGAGCAGGCCGTAGGTGTGCAACTGCTGCAGCCACTGGCAATCCATCACGTCGGTCTTGCGACCCGGCACGTTCTTGATGCGTCTGGGGTCTACCAGCATCACCTGGAAGCCCCGCTCTTCCAGCACCCCGAACAGCGGTATCCAGTACACGCCGGTGGACTCCATGACCACGGTGTCCACGCGGCACTCCACCAGCCAGTCGGCCAAGCGGTACAGGTCCGCCGTGAAGGCGGCAAACTCTCGCACCGGCTCTTCCACCCGGTCGGCGGGAACTGCCACGAAGTGGCTGGTGGCCCCCACGTCAATGCCCGCCGCGTTCAGGTTCAGCTGGGACAGTCCTTCCGGTTCTGCGTTGCTCTTGCGTCTGTTCATCATCGCCTCCACCATTGCCGTGTAGGCGTGTCGCCAGAGGGAGCCACGGACCGTAGCCACTCTCCCCAACGGGATCGCCCGGATCTGGGCGTCACCAATGATGCAGTCGTAAGGCTCCCGGACCATGCTACGGATCGGGCAATACGCACCAGTGTCTGCTCGGTCTTCGTCCGGACGACACGCCTCGCCACGAGCATACACCCTTGGGCCTGCTCATCGGTTAGTCGCCTCTGCACAGGCCGGGCACGGGCATAATTTTGCTACGGCCTGGCCAAGGAGGGTGCCCGCCGCCACGGCTACACCGGCCAGCGGGGCTATCACCCGTTGCTCGCCGTGGCCGCCGGCACCGGCGACGTCCTGATGGCCCGGCTGCGTGAGGGCCGGGCCAACACCGCCCGCGGCGCCGCACACTTCCTGCGGGAGACGCTGGGCCGGGTGCGCTACGCCGGGGCCACGGGTCAACTCACCGTGCGGGCCGACAGCGGCTTCTACACCCATTCCATCGTCGCCCTCTGTCGCAAGATGAAGGTCCCGCTTCTCCATCACCGTCCGCCAGCACCAGAGCCTACGCCATCTCATCGAGGCCATACCCGAGGCGGAGTGGACGCCCATCCCTTACTGGATGGACGGTGCTGCCGACGTGGCTGAGGCTGAATACACACCTTTCCAGAGCGAGCCAGGCGCTGTGCCGGTGCGGCTCATCGTCCGCCGGGTGAGGCCCACGCCCGGCACCCAACTGGCGCTGTTCGCCAGCTACAGCTATCACGCCTTCATCACCGACCGGCAGGGGGATGTCCTGGAACTGGAGGCCGGCCACCGCCGCCACGCCGAGATCGAGAACGCGATACGCGACCTCAAATACGGCGTCGGGCTGAACCATCTCCCCTCGGGCCGCTTCGCCGCCAATGCAGCCTGGCTGGCCGTCCAGGTGATGGCCCACAACCTGGCCCGCTGGACCGGACGCATAGCTCTGGAAGAGCCGGTGGCAACCACCAAGACCCTCCGCAGGCGCTTCTTCTCCCTGGCCGGACGCATCACCCGCAAGGCTCGGCGCCTCAGCCTGCATCTGCCTCAGGGCTGGCCCTGGGAAACCCAGTTCAACGCCGCCATGGCCCGATTGCGGACACTGCCACTCCCTTCCTGACGGCGCCGTGGGCCACCGGACCGCCCGCCGGACAACCGAATTTACCCACTGAGTCGCCCCAGCTCGGTCCGCGATAGTTTCCACACGCGTGCTGACCCGCCGGTCTCCCCCCTCACCGCCACCCCGGGTCGTCAACTTCCCATTGGTGGGCTTCCAAAGCCCACACCCGATCAAATCCATAGGGATCAAAGCCGCACCATCCGTTCATCCCGCCCTCATCCCTTACCACATCGGCGTGACCGCATCCCTTCGGTGGATTCGGGCTAAGGTTCACGCGCCGTTCCGGTCGTGGGATGAGGCGGTCGAGCGGACGGGGCCGCGCCGCGCCGTCCCACAGGTGGAGGTCAAGGATATGGTTTTCCCGCCGCCGGAACCGGCGGGAAAAGTCCAAAGGTCGTCGCGGACGTGAAGATACGCGGCGACCTGAAACCCAAGCCGGAGCGCTCCACGGTCAATGGGCGCAGTACACGCCCGAAGGCTACGGCGGTCAAGACGAAGTCCGCAAAGCGGGCCAAGCGCGTTCGCAGCACCGCTCCGGATCACCCGTTCCTGCGGCGTTCAGAGCGCAGGAGGCGCAAGCGGTGAACGTCCGCCCGCTTGACACGGTCGCCCCAGAAGACTGTTAGGGGGGCTATAGTCGATGGCAATCAGCATGAAAAGGGCGCGTCCTGGTGCAGAGATCGATCTCCCGCTGTTTCTAGGGAGATACTGCCATTCGATACAAGCCTTCGCCCGTCTGTAGACGCACGTAGGTATGATCATCAGTGCCTGTGCCTGATTAACCTTCCTTAGCCATTCCTCCCATGTCGTCCCCGTCTCTGTTGTCTCCGTCGTCTCTGTTGTGGTTTTTGTTGATGTCGTGGTTGATAACTCTTCCTAGGCTTAGGCTTGTGGTGTTGAGAATTCTTCTTCCTGGGCTTGTACAGATCAAACAGATCTGAGCCACAGGTGACACATCCGCCGTTCTGTTTCCATCTACCAAAAGTTAATACGTTCTTGCAGTTCGTACATCTAACCCTTCTGCGGAGCCGGCGAAATCTCCATATGAGAATGCCCCCTCCCATCAGCACTAGGATGATAAGGACAAGAACGATTGGTTCCATGTGTCCTGCTAGCCTCCTGTTTCCCTCAGGCGACCTTGCGCACCTGCAGTTCCCTGGGTTCCGTTTCCTTTGGGTGTATCGTCCCCTATTGTCATAGGGACTTTCCAGCGACATACTCCACAAGCAAACGGAACCCGTCGGTCACTCATCTTGACTTTCAACACAGTTGCTTGACAGCGCTACACGCCCTCCTTCGGTGGATTGGGGCTTATGGACGACCTGTTTTCGGATGACGCGAGGGTACGCGAGAAGGCTGCCAACCAACTCCGACCGTTGAAGGGGGAGACATTCGCTTGGCGCTCGCATAGTCTCGGGCCCGGGCTCCGTCGCGGCGCTTGCGCTTCCGGTCCACGGCGGAGAGCTCCATCTTGCGTAGTCGCAAGTTCTGGGGAGTGACCTCCACGAACTCGTCATCAGAAATGTACGCCAACGCTTCCTCGAGGCTCATCTTAACAGTGGCTTTTAGGCGTTTCGCCACGTCGGCCGTTGACGAACGAATGTTGGTCAGCTTCTTCTCCTTGCAGACGTTGATCTCGATGTCGCCCCCGCGGGAATGGGAGCCTACGATCATGCCGGCGTAGATCTTGGTGCCGGGGTCGATGAACGTGTCGCCCCTGCCTTGGGCGTTGAGCAGACCATAGGTGACGGCGACGCCGCCCTCGGATGCCACAAGCACGCCGCTGCGCTGGGTCTGAATTTCTCCTTTCATCGGTTCGTACGAAGTGAAGATACTGCTCTTCACCCCGTCGCCGCGCGTTGCACGGAGAAAGAAAGCGTTGAATCCGATAAGCCCTCGGGTGGGAATCTTGTACTCCAGGTAGACGTAACTGTCCTCGCCATACCGTATGTCCCGGAGCTGGCCCAAGTTGGCGGATAGGTGTTTGGTCAGCACGCCCACGTACTCTTCGTGGGTGGTGATATTCAAGATCTCCCAGGGCTCGCATACCTTGCCTGCGATGACCTTGGTGACGGGCGCCGGACGGGACACCTGGAATTCGAACTGTTCACGGCGCATGGTCTCGACCAAGATGGACAGGTGCAGCTCTCCCCGTCCGGAGACCACGAACACGTCGGGGCTGGGGGTGGTCTCCACACGCAGACTGACGTTGGTCCGCAGCTCTCTCGTCAGCCGTTCGTAGAGATTGCGGGAGGTGCAGTGGTCTCCCTCTCTGCCCATGAAAGGGGAGGTGCTGACGCCGAAGGTCATGCGCACTGTCGGTTCGTTGATGTCGATGGACGGTAGGGCCTTCGGCCTTTCGAGAGAGGCGATGGTGTCACCTATGGACACGCCCTCAGGGCCGGTGACGGCCACAATATCCCCGGTATGGGCTTCAGAGACTTCAACCCGCTCCATCCCACGAAACACGAATATGCGCTCCACGACGTGGGAGGTAGGCTCGGCGTCGCGGCCCAACAAGGCCACTTCGTCGCGCAGCCTGAGTGTGCCGTTGGTGATCCGTCCGACGGCCACTTGTCCGAGGTAGCTGTCGTAGTCGAGCGCCGCAACAAGCATTTGCAGTGGGGCGCCCCGGTCCCCGGTCGGCGGAGGCACGGAATTGAGGATAGCGTCAAAGAGGGGTTGCATGTCCGACCCAGGCTCATCCAGGCTCGTTGTGGCGTAACCCTCCCGGGCAGATGCGTAGAGCACAGGGAAATCCAGTTGCTCTGCATTGGTAGCCACCTCCAAGAACAGGTCCTGGACCATCTCTACCACCTCAGCCACCCGAGCCTCGGGTCGGTCTATCTTGTTGATGACCACCATGGGGGTGACGTTTTGCTGGAGCGCTTGGCGCAGCACGTAGGTGGTCTGGGGCATGGGTCCGTCCACGGCGTCTACCAGCAACAGACAGCCGTCGGCCATGTTCATAATACGCTCCACCTCGCCGCCGAAGTCCGCGTGGCCCGGCGTGTCGATGATGTTGATCCTGATGCCCCTGTAGGAGACGGAGGCGTTCTTAGCCAGAATCGTGATGCCGCGCTCTCGCTCCAGTGGGTTGGTGTCCATAATCAAGGCTCCTACCTGTTGGTGGGCCCGGAAGATCTGGTCCTGTTTCAATAGCGCGTCGACCAGGGTAGTCTTGCCGTGGTCGACGTGGGCTATGATGGCCAGGTTACGGATATCGCTGTTCTGATGGTCGCTCAAATTCATTACCTCAGGTGCTATCATAGAGCATTCTTCGAACGGAAAGTTGATTCCCTCGTATCAAGGGGTGTCAAGGGCGGAGTAATCTTAGGACACGGGGCGGAGCAAAAGTGTACCACTCGGGCTTAGATGTTCAGCGAAAATGTCCGCCTGCGACGGGCGTCGTCAGGAGCCCTTAGTGAGCGAGTGCGGTGGAGTCTAGGCGTCAGGGGAATCGCTGGCTGAGCGCGTGGTGACGGCCTGCCGGCTCTGCCTGAGGCGGTAGCTCTCGCCGTTCATCTCCAGGATGTGAACGCGGTGAGTGAGGCGGTCCAGCAGGGCGCCGGTGAGTCTCTCAGAGCCGAAGACCTCGGTCCACTCGCCGAAGGGCAGGTTGGTGGTGACCAGGACCGGCCCTCTCTCGTAGCGCTGACTGAAGACCTCGAAGAGGAGCTCAGCCCCTGTCTTGGAGAGCGGGACGAAGCCCAGCTCGTCGATGATCAGCTGCTTGAGCCGGGCCAGCTTCTTCTGAAGGTTGAGCAGACGCCGCTCGTCCCTGGCCTCGATCAGCTCATGCACCAGGGCGGCGGCGGTGGTGAAGCCGACCGGCAGCCCCCTCTGACAGGCTGCGAGGCCGAGACCGAGGGCGACGTGGGTCTTGCCGGTCCCGCTGTTGCCGACGGCGATGACGTTCTCACGCCGGTCGACGTACTCGCAGCGCGCCAGCTGCATGACCAGGTGCTTGTTCACCGACGGCATGGCCAGGAAGCCGAAGGTGTCGAGGCTCTTCGTGGCAGGGAAGCGTGCCGCCTTGATCCTCCGCTCCACCATGCGGTGATGGCGGTCTATCAGCTCGAGCTCAGCCAGCCTCAGCAGGTAGCCCGGATGGTCGACGTCCTCGGCGGCGCACTGTCCGGCCACCTTGCCGTACTCCCTCAGGAAGGTCGGCAGCTTCAGCTCCTTCAGGTGGTGCTCCAACAGCACCGTCGACCTCTCGCTCACCGTACGCTCCCCGGCATGAGCGCCATGTAGTCGCCGGCCGATGTCGTTGTCACGTTGACCTTCGGCAGGTAGGGGTAGAGCTCCAGGCCGGGTCTCTGAGGTCGTCCCTCCACCCTGCACAGCACCAGGTGCTTTATGGCGTCGAAGCTTACGGCACCGAGCCTGAGAGCATCGCGCACACCCCCGTGCACCTCCTCCCTGCTGCAGCTCTCCATCAGACGCAGCACCTGCACGAACTCCCTCTTGCCGCGCCTGCCCATCCCCGGCTCCAGCAGCCTCCTCAGCACGCCGAACTCCTCCGGCAACTCCCACCCGGCCAGCGGTGCAGCCTGGTCAAGGGCTCCCGTCTTCCGCTCCAGCAGCGGCAGGTAGTGGATGGGGTCGAAGACGAAGTCGTCGCGTCCGTAAGACCGCCTGTGCCTGGCTATCACCTCCGCCCCGCAGCTGATCACCACCTCTCCCACGTAGCCTCGCACCACCACCTCCATGTGTCCGTAGGCCACGGGCACCGAGTAGTCGTTGGTCCGGTACCGCACCAGCGACAGGGAGCTGACGCGGCTCACATGCTTGTCGCTGGCGTCGTAGGGTGTGGCCGGGAGAGGCAGCAGCGCCTCCAGGTCACGCTCCATCCGGCGGCCTATCGTCTCGTCGTGCCCACGCAGCCGTCTCCCCAGCCGCTCCAGGCGCCTCTCCCCGAGATATGCGTTGAGAGCATCGAAGCTCGCGAACGACGGTATGGGCACCAGGAAGTTCCGGCGTGCGTATCCCACCAGCCCCTCGACCTTGCCCTTGTCGTTGCCCTTCCCTGGACGGCCGAATCGGTCCTCGAACAGGTAGTGGGATACCAGCTCCGAGAAGACGCGGGTACGCTTCCTTCGACCGTCTCCCAGGATCCTGGCCAGTCTCGTGTTGTCGTAGACGATGCTCCGGGGCACGCCGCCCAGGAAAGAGAAGGCCGAGACGTGACCGTCGCAGAACGCCTCGGTCGTCTCTGCGGGGTAGACACCCCAGGGTCGCAAGAGTCAAGCCACATCGCCGATCTTTGGCGATAGCGCCTCTGCTTCGGTCCGCCAGGGATCGCGTCTGCTCTCGCGCGGAGCCCTTACGCGGCGACCGGCTCGTGGCGTCTTCGGTGTCCCCAGGCCGTCTCCTCGTCGTAGAGGGAGCGAGTCCTGAGGCAGCCGTGCAGGTAGCCGACGAGCCGATTGGCGAGCGCCCGGAGCGCCTGATGGTGGGACTCTCCGGTTGCACGTCGCTTCGTGTAGAAGTCGCGGCAGCCGGGGCTCGGCTTCAGCGAGCTCAGCGCCCACTGGTCGGCAGCGTCGTAGAGTCGCCGGTTGCGGACAAAGCGCGCCTTCACGGTCCGCTTGCGCCCGGATGCTACGGTTAGGGGCGAGGTGCCGGCGTAGTTTCTTCGGGACTTCGCCGAGTCGTAGCGTTCGGGGTCATCCCCGAACTCTCCGAGCACCCGGGCGCCGAGGATCACGCCGAGCCCGGGGAAGGAACGGTAGGTCTCGGCGTCCGGGTGTTGCTCAAAATGGCTCGCGAGTTCGGTCTCGATCGCCTGGACCTGACGGTTGCTCTCGCCGATTTGGGCAACCACAGAGCGGGTGGTCGCCGTGAAGGCCTTCGTCACCAGCGGGGACGCCTCGAGCTGCCGGGTGCGCAGCGCGGTGCGGATCTCGGCGGCGCGGCTGTCCAGGTTGCGCTGCCGTCCACCCCGCCTGACGGCTGCACGAATCTGGGTAACAGTCAGCCGCGCCGCCTCGCGTGGGCCCGGCGCCCGGGCCAGCAGGCCCACGGCATCCCCGTGTGAGAGATCGGGGAAGGCGTCCAGGGCCGCCGGGAAGTACTGCCGGAGGCTGCTGCGAAGCCGGTTGGTCTGTCGGGTGCGGTCCCAAGATCAACTGCTGGTGGGCGCGGGCGAGGATGCGCACTGCGTCGACGGCATCACTGTCGCCAGCCACGGGCCGGTGGTTGTGGCGGTCAGTGCGGACGAGATCGGCGAGCAGCTTGGCGTCACCCGCGTCTGATTTGGCCCCGCTCACACGATGACGCTCGCGATAGCGGGCGACCGAGCGAGGGTTGACCGCGTAGACGCAATAGCCGGCGGCGAGCAGGGCCGAGACCCATGGCCCTCGGTCGGTCTCGATCCCTATCACGACCTCGTCGGGCTCTGCGGCATGCCGGGCGAGCAACTCGTGCAGAGCAGCCATGCCGCAGACGCCTTCCGCCAACTGCCCGGAGGCGAGCCGATCACCCGCCTCGTTCATCAGGTGCACATCGTGGTGTGCTTCGGCCCAGTCATCACCCACATACAGAACCATAGTTGCTCGTTGCCTCCTTCGCTTCGCCTACTGAGATGCGACGCGCTGGGTTGGTCCCGCCACGGCCTAATGGAACAGTGCTCTCTGGCACGACACCCCATGAGTGCTGCGAACCACCCAGGCTCACCAGCCGGGGCTCGGTCTACCCTCAGAGATCCCACGGCCTCCAGGCCTTCACAGAGCTCACCGGCTGGCGGGTCCGGGACAGTCTCCCAGAATCGCTCAGGATAGCTGGCCCAACCCCATTAGGCCTTCACGAAGCACGCGTCGCTGTGGGGAAGGTCCAGGACGAAGTAGTGGACGGTCTGCTCCACTCCGCCGATCACCGCCTTGGCCTGCCCGAAGTCACACTGGGCATCTCCGGGAGGATGGGACAGCGGCACGTACATCTCCCGTGTCCGGCGGCGACGCTCGCGCACGTAGTCCTTGACTATCGTGTACCTGCCGTCGAACCCCTGCTCGGCTCTCAGTCGCTCGTAGATCCGCTTGGCCGTGTGACGCTGCTTCTTCGGGAGACCGCGGTCATCCTCCAGGATCCGGTCGATCACCCCGCGGTACGGGTCCAGCTTAGGGCGGCGCGGCGGCGACTGCCGGCGATACCCGGGAGGCACCGAGTACTCCAGCATCTTGCGCACCGTGTCCCGGTGCAGACCGAACACACGCGCCGCCTCGCGCGTGCTCATCCCTTCCACCATGCAGGCCCGGCGTACCCGAACGTACAGTTCCACTTTGTACATCCTTCACACCTTCCATCGAGTTGCCTCCAACTCTACGGAAGGCGGCGGGTGGTACGGTTTTGCAGCGCCACTCCTGTAGTTGCTCAGCGATTATGTCCTCGCTAACTGTCAAGCGAAAATGTCCGCATGAAGGAGCATGTGACATTGACGCAGAGAGAGCAGACGAGGCTTCAGGTTCTCAACAGTTTGATGGCGGACCACATGACCACGGAGCAGGCAGCGACTTTGATGGGAGTGAGCGCGCGCCACACCAGGCGTATTCTGGCGGCCTACAGGAGGGACGGCGCAGCCGCACTCGCTCACGGCAATCGAGGTCGCAGACCGGCCAACGCCACACCGGACCCGTTGGCGACCGACGTGGTGGTCCTGGCGCGGACCCGATACGCGGGAGTCAATCACACGCACCTGAGCGAGTTGCTCAGGGAGCGAGAGGACATAGACATCGGTCGTAACACGTTGCGCAAGATACTGACTGACGCCGGTGTGAGCAGTCCTCGCCGTCGCAGGCCGCCGAAGCATCGTGTTCGACGGCAGCGGATGGCCCGTGAGGGAATGCTGATACAGATAGATGGCAGCTACCACAGATGGCTGGGAGAGGATGGCCCCCAGTTCACATTGCTGCTGGCGGTCGACGACGCTACGGGTTGTGTCGTCAATGCCCTGTTCTGCGAGCAGGAGAACACCCGCAGCTACTTACTGCTGATGCGGGATCTGATACGGAGCTGCGGCATACCGCTCGCACTCTATTCAGACCGCCATGGCGTCTTCAAGCACACGCCGCCGTCGGAGATCGCCGCCGCTCCCACCCAGTTCTCCCGCGCAATGGATGAGCTTGGCGTGCAGCTGATATTCGCACGGTCTCCACAAGCCAAAGGCCGCGTGGAACGCGCCGCGGGCACGCTCCAGGATAGGCTGGTCACGGAGCTGAGACTCGCAGGCGCGACCACCATCGATGACGCCAACCGCGTGCTCCACGACTTCCTTCCCCGCTTCAATGAACGCTTTGGTGTGCCGTCGCAGCACGCGGAGACCACGTATCGGGTCCTGGCCCCGGGGATGTGCCTGGACACAGTCCTTTGCCTGAAGTACAGGCGCAGGGTCGGCCGGGACAACACGGTGAAGTACCGGTGGCGCACCCTGCAGCTGCTTCCCGATAGTGCTCGGCCGAGCTATGCCGGATCGGTGGTGGATGTGCTCGAGGGGCTGGACGGCCGACTGTCAGTGCAACACGAAGGGCGTACCGTCGCCTCCCAGGAAGCGCCGCCACGTCCAGGTATCCTGCGCAGCTTCGGCACGAGGTCCGTACACACGACTGCTCCCAACCGCCACACCAACGGCGTCAGCACAAGACTGGAGGACGAGGTGGCGATGATGGGCACAGTGCTCCAAGCCGACGACCTCCACGACGATGCCGGCCGCAACGGCGCCGTGAGAGTTCGCAAGACTGTGACTCCGCGGTCCAGAAAGCCCACCCCACTTCAGACGGCGAGATGGAAGGCGGTGCGTAAGGCGAAGCGCAAGGGACTATCCATCCGTGGGATCGCTCGGGAACTCGGCATACACAGGGACACCGTGAGGAAGTACATCAACGCCGAAAGCCCACCCATGTCACGCTCCCGCGCAACGTCGAAAGTATCGTGATCTGCTAGCATGGCAATCCACCCAGAGGACATTTTCGCTTGACACTTAGGCGGACAGAATCGCTGAGCGTCGACACCACTCCCGGACGCTCACCCCCGCCTCGCCGGTACATTATTACTCCGCCCTTTACAGTATGAGGATTCGGAGTCTGGACTTCTTCCCGACAAGAGGGGAAGGGTGTGGCTCAATGGCGGGGACGCGGAGCTGTTCAGCGTGGAGTTCGGCGAACCGGTCCTCTACGACTCGTCGGGGGACGGCGTGAACGACTCCATGTACTATGCGCGCCGCGTGGTTACGTTGCGCCCACTTCCTGAAGGAGTGTACCGGTTCCATTTCAACAACGTTTGGGCCGTATTCGTTCTCTGCGACGGCTATACGGTCCGCTACGAGTGGACGGTCACCGTCACCGCCCCCGAAGGCACGTTGCACGAGTTGTTCTTCGATCCCGTGACCATTAGGGCGACCGTTGCCGCCGACAGCAGCAACGGCGTGCTCAAGCCCGCCGAATTCACAGACGCCAACGGCGCGTCGGCGACCATCGAGCGGATCGGGTGGGAGGCGAGTACCGGAGAGTCCGGCACGGTGAAGCTGGAACTCTCACCCCACAACAGCATCGCGGGCCATATCGTGGACTTCATAGCCCTCGACGGCTCGGTGGCTCTGTCCTTGATTGCAGACGCCGCGACGGTCGATACGACGAACGGCACGCTGAGCTGGACGGTGGCGTCCCAGCCGTGGCAGAGCGGGGATAAGCTGATGCTGCGCATCCGCGAGGCCGCGACGGAACGAGAGCGCCCGGCCTCCGGTTCATTGTTGCGCCGCCGTTTTGCGTCCATCCACGAACAGTATATGTGCTGGTTGCCAACACTTGGCTACCTTAATGGCGGGGCATAGATCTGGCCGCCTTTGGGGCAGCCACTACAAGGAGCATTAAGCCAGAGCGCGTTCCTGCTTCTCTCTCGGACCAGACCCAGCGGCGTAAGGTGGCGCTCGTATATCTCGCCGTAGTTGCCGACCGCTCGGATGACGTCTTGGGCGGCGGTCCTGCGCAGGCCAAGCCACTCCTGACCGAAGTGACCCGCCGTGCCGAGCAGCCGGTCGACTTTGGTGTCGCCGGTAACTGTGAAGGGTACGTTGGCCGAACTCACTCCGTAGGCCTCGGCGTATATGAGCATACCCATCACGGTCCTAACGACGTCGGACCACTGCTCGTCTCCGTGGGGGACCAACGGGCCAAGTGGCTCTTCCGAGATGGTTTCGGGCAGTATGAGGTGGGCGTCCCTGTCGGCAAAGGCCATGCCTAAGGCTGCAAGCTTCGAGTGGTCTTTGGTGAGGGCGTCGCACTGACCGCTCTCATATGCGGCAACCGCATCGTCGGTATCCTCGAAGGTCAGCGGAGTGATATTCAGGTTGTTCCGGTTGGAGAAGTCCCGAAGGTTACGCTCGGTGGGGTCCCGGGTCACGCAGACGGTGGCGCCCTGAAGCTCCAGGGCGCTGGAGATTCCCATGCTCTTATTGACCATGAACCCCTGCCCATCGTAGAACATCGTATGGGCGTAATTCCCCCAATAGGCGTCTCTGGAGGTGGTCCAGGTGACAGTTCTAACGATCATGTCGACCTCGCCGGACCGAATTATTGGGCCGCGCTCCACGGCAGTGATCACGCGGATCTCGATGGCGTTCGGGTCGCCCAAAACGGCAGCGGCCACGGCTCGACACAGGTCAATGTCGAAGCCGACGTTGTTGCCGCTACTGTCCGGGTAGCTGAAGCCGGGCACATCGTTGCGGCCTGCACAGATGAGAATGCCACGGTCCCTTACGGCTTGGAGGCGGTTCCCCTGCCCACCACTGGAGGGCGGATGTTTCGTGGGTGCGGGCTGCGCCGTGCAGAACGGAAGGCGGCCCACCTGGTCGGACCGTTGCACATACTGGCCTCCCAGGGTGCGGGGCACGCACCCGCTCAAGTCGTTACCATCGAGCCACAGCGTTCGCAGGCTGAAGAGGTTGCCCAGCTCCGGCGGTATCTCACCGCTCAACTCGTTATCGCCGAGAGACAGCTCCCTCAGGTTGGAGAGGTCGCCCAGCTCCGGCGGTATCTCACCGCTCAACCGGTTACCGCCGAGAGACAGCTCTCCCAGGTTGGAGAGGCCGCCCAGCTCCGGCGGTATCTTCCCGCTCAACTCGTTACCGTCTAGATGCAGCTCTCTCAGATTGAAGAGGCCGCCCAGCTCCGACGGTATCTCCCCGCTCAACCGGTTACGACTTAGGGACAGTCTTCTCAGGTAGGAGAGGTTGCCCAGTTCCGGCGGTATCTCCCCGCTCAACTCGTTATCGTCGAGAACCAGCCACTCCAGGTAGGAGCGGCCGCCCAACTCCGGCGGTATCTTCCCGCTCAACTCGTTATCGCCGAGATGCAGCGATTCCAGGTACAAGAGGTTGCCCAGTTCCGGCGGTATCTCCCCGCTCAACCGGTTACGACCTAGAGCCAGTCTTGTCAGGTTGGAGAGGCCGCCCAGCCACGGCGGTATCTCACCGCTCAACTCGTTCCCATCTAGGTACAGCGATTGCAGGTTGGAGAGATTGCCCAGCCACGGCGGTATCTCCCCCCTCAACTCGTTATCGCCGAGCCACAGCCATCTCAGGTTGGAGAGGTTGCCCAGCCACGGCGGTATCTCCCCGGTCAACCGGTTACGACCTAGGGACAGCGATAGCAGGTTGAAGAGGTCGCCCAGCTCCGGCGGCATCTCACCTCTCAACTCGTTATCGCCGAGAGACAGACTTATCAGGTTGGAGAGGCCGCCCAGTTCCGGCGGTATCTCACCGCTCAACCGGTTACGACCTAGAGCCAGTCTTGTCAGGTTGGAGAGGCCGCCCAGCTCCGGTGGTATCTCACCGCTCAACTCGTTATCGTCTAGAACCAGATCTTTCAGGTTGGAGAGGCTGCCCAGCTCCGGCGGTATCTCCCCGCTCAACCGGTTATGAGTGATATAGAGATGTGTGACGCGTCCGTTATTGTCGGTGGAGACGCCCCACCATTGGCCTAGAGACTCGTCGCTCAGCCAGTTCTCGTTTTTCTCCCAGTTTTCGCCGTCCGTGGCATTGTAGAGTGCAATCAGCGCCTCCCGGTCCGTCTCTACGGACGTGGGACCAAATGCGATGGTGGGCGTAGCGGTGGGGGTATCTCCGGCTCTTGGCGTGGAGGTCGCTCTCTCCGTTGCGGGGACGGCGGTGGGAGTATCCCCGGCTCTTGGCGTGGAGGTCGCTCTCCCCGTTGCGGGCGCGGCGGTGGGAGTATCCCCGGCTCTTGGCGTGGAGGTCGCTCTCTCCGTTGCGGGCGCGGCGGTGGGCTCGTCGGATCCGCAGGCCATCAGGACCACCGAGAGGGCCAAGACGGCGGCAAGGCATAACGGGATCAGCCATCTTGTCGGTACATTCGCGTTCCTCATTACTGATACGCTCCTCGGGGCTTTGGTTTGGGTGACTTGCGCGATGTGCACGGACGGCTGCGGCAGCGGCGTGATGGCGGTATTCTACTTGAAGACAAGTCGACCTCCCTAGCGCAATACGCCGAACTGACGCGCGAGCGCGACCGCTCCCATCACGGCCACCAGGATCTGCGCCGCCACCGGCCAGGCCACCGGAGTACCGAGCACGCGGTGTCCGGCGAACAGTATCAGGATGAAGATGGCCGCCGCCATGCCGACCCCCAGCGGAGCCATGCCGCGCCGCCAGCTCAGGGCGATGCTGAACCCCGCCACAATCACGGCGGTCGCCAGCACGAGGAACTGAGTCGCCAGCGCCCCGTCTACCAGCGCGCCCGCCGGTTCCATGGCGGCTTCGAGCGCGCTCTCAACGTCTTCCTTGATGCTGATGGACGTGGCCTCCGGCACAGCCGTGGGCGGAACCTCCATCCGGTTGCCGGCAGCTGCGGTGAAGTTCACCTCGTACCAGCCCGTCCAGTCGGACAGGCAGCGGTTGTCGTCTGCCGACCCGCAGAGAATAGTGTCCAGTTTGCGCGCCCGGACGCGCAGGTGTACCCGCTCGAAGGCCGTGTGGAAGTAGGTGGCGTCCGAGATGATGTAGGTCTCGGTGGTGGTGCCGGTCTCGGCGAAGGTCAGCACCGTGACCTCGTAGTCGGTCGCGCCCGCCACCTCGTCCCAGCCCATCCAGAACTCATTGCGGTCGTCCAGGACACGTCTCCTACCCTCCAGCAGCCGGAGGCGCAGAGGGGCGTCCCCGAGCGAAAGCAGGGTCGGAGCCGTGCGGACACGAGTCGCCGCTCACCGTCACCACGTTGGCAAAGAAGGTGCTGCCGTCCGCGGTCGAGAGCTCCTGCCGCTGCACGGTGTAGCCGTCGATCGATCCCGCCGGAGCCGTCCAGGACACCGTAACGGAGTCGTCGCCGCGCCTCAGCTCCACGTTTGGCGGGGCCTCCAGGTCGACCTCCGGCTTGGCCCCCGTGACGTTGTAGTCCGTCCAGTCGGACCAGGAGCCTGCGGCCGCGCCTCGGGCGCGAACGCGATACTGGTATATGCGGTCGGGCTCTATGGTGTCGTCGTCATAGGAGTCGACGCCCGCCTGTGTCCCGCCGACCTCGAACGTCACGTTGTCGCCGTACTGGGTCTCTTCCTCGCTCACCTGTATAGCTGTGACGCGCTCGATCTCGTACAGCGCGACCGCGTCGTAGAGCGCCCACGACACGGTGGCGGTGTCGTAGCCGGAGTCTCGGCTCACCTGCAGGTTGGATGGCGTGTCCGGCTGGCCTGCTCCCGCCACGGTGTCGGTGTCCAGGAGGTAGAAGTGCAGCGTGCCGGTGTCTCCGGCCGCAAGCGCCGTGAGATTGGCGCGCGTACAATCGAAGCCCAGGCCGTTGGCTTCGGCGCAGTCGGCGTCCGAAACCATCTTGGCCATGGTGGAGAATCCCAACCGCGTGGATGCTTCCAGGCCGCCCGCCGTCTCGGCGAAAGCCGTGCTCCCACCGGTATCGTCGGGGTTGTCGCTCATGATCTCGTCGTCGCCCTCGGTGAAGCGCCAACGGTCGGTGACGGCGGCAAACCGGTTCAGGTCGGGCCAGGTGGCGGTGGTTGACAGGTGAATCTCCACTATAGACGAGTCCGTGGAAAATGGGTGTGTGAAACACGCACGGACCTCCTCGCAGTGCGAGACGGCGCACCGGAATCATAGTGCAAGTGCGTTTCAGACGACCCAGGCGCGCCGAGAGTCACGCTGCCAGTCGATGGATGGTATCGATGGCCGCCAGATTCCTGTGACCTGAGCATAGCTCGTCATTGCTCCGATGACGGCAGCATGAGGGAGATCATCCGATGCTGCAACTCGGGTACCTCCCCGTGGTTGTGTGGTCCCGGCAGATCAGCCCTGCATGTTGTCGAGTGGAAGCATGGCCGGAGCCTGCCTCACTCACTCCTGCATATGCGTACGAGCCAGGCTCAGCAGTGTTACCTGATTGGGTGGGCCAACACCGCCCGGGGCGCCGCCCACTTCCTGCGCGAAGTAATTGATTAGCGGGTAGGCGGCCCGTGGAGGGGTTGTGGTGGTGGACGGGCGATGTTTTAGACTTTGGCTATGTGTGAGGTCAAAGCCTTCCCACCCTGCGAACGCGACGAGCTGATGGTGCTGGTCAAGGGACTACAGGGACAGAACGTCCAGTTGCAACGGCAGAACGTCCAGCTGGCGGCGGCCAACGAACGGTTGAGCAAGCAACTCGCAGAGCTCCAGCGGGCCGGAAAGCGCCAGGCGGCCCCGTTCTCCAAGGAGGTGCTAAGGGACCTGAGGGACCGTGGCCTCAACTGCCCCAGGCTGGTGGTCGGGGATGGACACCTGGGTATCTGGGGAGCGCTTCGCAACGTTTGGCCTCAGGCGGGGGAGCAGCGCTGCTGGAACCACAAGATCCTGAACGTGCTGGACAAGCTGCCGAAGCGTCAGCATGATCAGGGGAGGCTGATGCTGCGCAACATCCCGTACGCCGAGACCCGGGCTGAGGCTGAGAGGTTGAGGAGAGTCTTCACCCGGTGGTGCGGCGACCACTCGTACGAGGCTGCCAGGGAGGCAATCGAGCGGGACTGGGAGCGTATGGTGACCTTCTACGACTACCCCAGAGAGCACTGGCGTCACCTTCGTACGACCAACCCGGTGGAGTCGCCGTTCGCGGCGCTGCGGCTCAGGACCGATGCGGCCAGGCGCTACAAGAGGGTGGACAGAGCGATAGCGGTCATATGGAAGATGTTGATGGTGGCCGGGAAGAGGTTCCGCCGGCTGCAGGCGCCGGAGCTGATGGCGGTCGTCTACCTCGGGGCCCAATACGTGGATGGGATCGCCGTCGAGGCTACGGCAGAGAAGGTCGCCGCCTGATCACGTTTATACCACTATTGACGCAACCTCCTGGGTATTCTCGGATCGCACTTGGCAGCCAGGCAACATGCTGCGGAGCAAGTCTCCCAAGGCATTGTTGGCGTTCGGCTCCGTTTGGCGCGCCATCTATTCTGCGTCCCTCTCGATTCCTGTCGAAATGGCGACGGAAGAGACTACCCCGCCATGGACAAAAATCCTGTTGCTCTCACTCATCTTCAGCTCCCATTCAGTAACAGCCCACGATCCACACGGCTTACGGTCCATCGTCCCGCCCGCAGAATCGGCCTGCCCGGACACAACAGCTACCTTGGATTCTGCGCCGCGAATCTCTCGACCTCGATTTGCTTGCCGCGAGACCGCGCCTGCCAGAGGTCGTAAGCCGTCTGCAAGCCGAGCCATGTCTCCGGCGTGGAGCCGAAGGCCTGAGACAGTCGAAAGGACATCTCGACCGAGACGCCGGTCCTCTCGTTCACCAACTCCGACAGCGCCTGACGGGTTACCCCCAGACCTTCCGCTGCCCTCGTTACGGTCAACCTCAGCGGCTCAAGGCATTCCCATCTCACGATCTCGCCCGGATGGGGAGGGTTCTGCATGGGCATCATCTCACCTCCTCAGTGGTAGTCCGTGTAATCGACATCGGCGGCATGGCCGTCCTCAAACTTGAAGGTCACCCGCCAATTGCCCGATACCGAAACGGCGTAATGACCTCTCAGTTCGCCTGCCAGCGGGTGTAGCCGGAATCCCGGCAGGTCCATGTCCTGAGGCGTCCGGCTTTGATCGAGCACCGCGAGGATGCGAGTCAACTTCCGGATATGCTCCGGAGCCACCCGCCGCGCCCCTCGGCCGTTGTAGAGGGTCCTCAGGCCCCGGTGCTTGAACGATAGGATCACATCGAGAGTCTAAACCGTCAACTGTCGCCTGTCAATAGACACGATGGCCGAAGCGGCGGAACGGCGAATCAGGCGATGGCTCGTTTGGTAAGTTCTGGAGGCTGCCAGGAGGGATTCATAGGTTCAACTTGAGACATCCCCACTACAGGGCCAACGTGAACCTGATCACGAAGGTTCTTGATTTCGTCAAGTCTGGTGGGCGTACTGGTTCTCTCGTGAGCCTCAACCACCCTATCAGGAATGGCGCGCTCCCAATGGTTCCTAACCTCACGGTCCGCTACGTCTTTTCCAAAATCCAAGCCCCAGGGGCATCAGGAGCAACAGCAACATACCGAGTTTCATATCCGACTGTGTATTGCCGAAGACGAGACTGCATCCGCCGCCTGTAGGTTCGGCTGCAAAGGTAGGGGTGGGGGATGCAGCGGTTACCCGGATGCTCGGACCCGACACGACTGGCGTCGGTGTCAGGGAACCCGCCTGGGTGGGCGCTAAGGCTGGGACCGCCGTACGGGTTGGATCGAGAATTAGTGTCGGGGTTGTCACGCCGAGAGGCGTGGAAACGAGCGTGCTCGTCGGAGTGGGCAGTGTCGTAAATGTGGACGTGGGAGTCGAGGTCGGCGTCGGCAATTGGGCATGAGCGGGCGCTGTGGGAGTTTGCACCGGAGAAGCTGTAGGCACCCGTGTCGGGGTTAACGTAGGCACTGAGGTATGCGTGGGACTCGGCGTTGGCGTCGGGGTGTCCGTAGGTACTGGGGTATGCGTGGGAGCGGGTGTGTAGGTAGGCGTCGGGGTCAGTGTAGGCGTGGGACTCGGCGTTGGCGTCGGGGTCGGCAGAGCAGTTCCGCAGATTTCCACGTTATCAGCGAGCACGAACGCGGAAGACCAGTTCGAGACAGGTGCTCCGGATCTGTCAAGAATCCTTACGGTCAGCATGACCTTGTCAAGATGTCCCCACATGCGGTGCCAGATCGAGACATCGGTGAGCGTGATCCGAGACCCGCCGTCAACTATCGACGTAGGTCCAAAATCAACAACCTCTCGGTGGAGTGATATGAGCTTCCGGAACTCGAGTGTGAGGTTCCGTTGTTCCGAGAGACCGTCCACCATGAGATTCAAGGTGGTCTCATAGGCACGCCGTGAGTCGCGGACGACACAGAATGGAGGTTCAGGACTGACTGACCGGATGGCGACTGGATGCTCGGGTACAGCAGCTTCCCACGTCTGTCGTTCTCTTTGCTCAGGCTTGTTATTGAACGGATCCCAGTACACGTGTACCCTGCTGCGATTGGCGTCGCCCACGTACAGATTGTCATTGTCGTCGAAGACAGCGGTGTAATACATCCCTCCGAAGTCGTACAGGTAAGTGGTCGGAAGGTCGTTCGAACCCAGGGGATCATCGTAGACGCCTGCGAACCTGGGTCCCACATAGGCGTTGTATCCCACGACCATTCTGTTCGTGCTGTCGAAAGCGGGCTCCCACATGCCCGCAGTAAAGGTATGCCAGGACCTGCCAATTGTCTCTCTGTCTCCAGCGGAACCTGTGGAAAGATAACTGGGGGTCCGGTCCGAGAGAAGGAAGACCCTTTCTGCATGTGGGGCAAAGATGGCCTGAGAGTTCGCTGAAGGGGTCGAAGATCGCGAAAAGACCAGCATACGTTTATTCCCGTCAACTTCCAGTGAATGGTCGGAGACATAGAGATTCCCCATCCTGTCGATGGACAGCGCCCCCGGGTAGCACAGCACATCCCTGTGTCCGCCACCCCCGATTGCGCTCCGATCATCTGCTCGAAACCGTCCCTGATTGCACAGTGTGCCGGTAGGATCCTGCTGACCCAGAACCACATCCACCACCGGGTCGATCAAGGGATTGCGGATACGTAGCACGCGATGATTGTCTGTATCGCTGAGCCAGAGAAGGTCACCTTTGCCTTCGGGCGCGATGCCGAAAACGCGCCCCCCAAGAGCGATCCGTTCCGTAGTGCCAAGTACCGGGAAGGAGGCCGACTCCTTCCATATGGTGTGCAGGGGTACGGAGTTTTCGGTCAAGGGAAGTTGGTAGACATCAAGGAAATATCTACCCTCGAATCCCAGTACCCACAGTCTGCCGGCTGCGTCCACCTTGATCCTGCCGCAGCAGTAGGTCCACTCCCCCACTTCGAATTCGTCGCCAATCACGCCATCTGCGGGTCGTCCGTCGTACAGAGTGTCAAGTCCATTCCAGAACATGAGGCGTCCTATGTTTGACACCACCAGTTGGTCCTGCCAGACGGCGATGCCTCTGGCGGAATGCAGGCCAGCCCTGTCCTTGAAGTTGGCTTTGCCCGGTGGGTAGAAGAGGCGCCTGTCAGCTGGACCCACCGCCTCCTTGTCGGCGTCCATAGCGGGTGCGGGAAAGCGAAAGACATCCGCGCTTACGAGGAAGACGGGGACCAGCACATTGCCCCTTCCATCGATTCCCACGCTGCCGGCCACGTCGCACACGCGTGGGAAGTCAGGCCACTCGAAGATCGGTTCGCCACAGTCACGATCCGGTCTATAGGAGTCCTTACCCAGAACCTGGAGTACAGAGACGCCGGCGGTATCCCATAGTTCGACCATGCGGTTCCCCGCATCGACGACCCACAGACCCCTGCCCGACGGGTCGATTTCGAGCGAGGTCGGGCGGTGAAAGCCCGAGCCAAACTCCATGTCGGCCTGCATCCCGGACTCGAACGGAGGTTTGAAGACCAGAATCCTGTCGTTGATCGTGTCGGCAACGTACACCCAGCCGCTGTTGCTGACCCTCACAGCCGACGGTCCGCGCAACCTGTGAAGCTCGTCCCCGGCCTCCGCGCTGCGGAAGTCACGTTGGCCCAGTACCAGGTCGGCAGCTCCGGCTATCTCTCCGCTATCCGGATCCACCGGGAAGCGGAGAACACGGTTGTTGCCGCCATCCGCCACCCACATGTTGCCGTGCGCGTCGATATCCACTCCGTTGCCGTACCAGTTGGTGTAGGACTGATTCGCGGGAGAATGAAAGCAGAGCGTCTCGGCTGTGGGCTCGGCGAGATCGCCTCGGTTGCACGCCATGCCTGAGAAGTCCGCCTGCCCCCAGACCCGATCGGCAACCAAATCTTCCTCCATGGGACTTTCGTACTTCAGTATCCTGTGGTTTTCCGAGTCGGGTACGTACAAGTTGCCGTGACTGTCGACAGCCATCGTCACGAATGTGTGTGTTTCACCCGGACTGAGTGCGATGTCTCGTATACCACAGAGCGTCTCCGCGCTTGCCACTGGTCGGTCGGGGAAGCTCTGGACACCACTGTCCCCGTTGCACGCCGAGTGGTCGTATCCGGAAGGCTGGCCGATAACGATATCGGCGGAGCACGGGCCGGTTTCCTCGTAGCACTTGGCGAGATCTATGCCCAGGATACGGCTGTTGCCTCCGTCCCAAACGTACGCCGTCCCAGGATCGGCAGTCCGGTCCACAACAACTCCACCAGGGTTGTAGACCTTGAATGGCACCACCCTGTTATCGCCCATCTGGGAGAAGGCGCTTTTTCCGATGATCACGTCTGCCCACTGGTCTCCGGCAACTCCTCGAATATACGTTGTGGGGGGAAAGGGCCTCCGGGAGCCGCAACTAGACTGGTCGCGGGCGAGGATAAATTCATCCGACCACGCCGAGGCCGGACTGGAAGAATCCGCCGAAGCAATCCGTACCTTCAGGCGTAACCGGCTGTCCTGTCGAAAGTACTGGTCCACCAGCGCCATGTCGATCGAGATCCTCCGTGGGTCCTGCCAACTCACTTCTTGGTCAAAGCGAGTGCTCTCGTGACCTGTGGTCAGATCCAGAAACTGAAGTCTCCTGTCACTGTAGGCCAACAGGTCGTCCCCCGTGATGGTGAGTATCCGATCGCTGGCCTTTGTGGAGTTTCGCAATACGCAGTAGGGAGGTTCCGGGTCCAGAAAATGTATCAACGGCATTGAAGTCTGCGCGTGTGCCGCTCTCCGTGAGGGGACGTCGGTGTGAAGCACCACAGACAAGGCGGACAGGAGCACACCCAGCGCCACCATCGCGGGCAGGAGCGATGGGTATGTTCTGAAGTGAGCCGCCATCAGGCTACCGGCTATCCGTTCAACATCGATGACTCAGGCACAACAATGGCTGCGTCACCACGCGGTTTCACCTGACCAAGACCGCCACTGCGGTAGTGACCTATCCCGATCACACAGTTGCCTTAGGCTGGCGAGGGTGTAGAGGAGCGTCGATTTCCCGGCACACTCTATCACATCGAAGCATGGCCGACTTCGCCTGAGATCGTAGGGCCGGAGAACTGACTACATGTCCAGAACGAACCTCAACGCGAAGGTTCTCGATTTTGTCCAGTTGGGTGAACCCCATCCAACAGCAGCCTCTCGTAGTGGATAGTTCAGTGCCACTCGCTTTCCTCTATGCATTTGTGGAAGTACTCTCGGGCTAGGATGTGGGAGCACTACCCCTATAAGGGGGTGCATGTGTGTCCTCCCTTGCGCACCGTGGGTCTTGGGATGCGTTCGGCACGGTCGTCATCGGCGCGAGTTGACAGCGCTGTCGAATGTGGATAAGCCCCTTTGGGGGAGGCCGTGTCGGACTCAGCTTCCGTCGGTGCGTCTATTCAACACCCAGAGAAGGTCATCGAGAAGCGAAATTGCCTTCAGACTATTCAGTTCGGTGTTGTAGTCAGTCTTCAATCCGTGGAGAACCTGATGCCGATTGAGGCCTTCGAATGTGTCGTCCAGGGAGCGGGTATCCCTCCATAGCGGAGCAGCAATCGTGAGGGGATGCAGAACTGCTTGGAAGAAACGGCCTCTGACCACTGAACTGAAAGCGCTGGCTGCGGCGTTACCTTTCCCGGAGAACAAGAGCTTTCCGAATCTCTCGTGGAAGATACCATCAGCCTGTGTAAGGAAAACCGGTATCGAGAGCGCGTACTTAGATTCTCGGTGTGCACCGAACGCCTCCTGAAACAACTGCGCCCGGTGTGGATAGGTTCCGATCAGTGTTGCTTCAATATCATCGAAATGCTTCCGAACATGTTGCCCGACAGCTACATCGACCTCGTCAGGCATGTCTTCTACCGCCCTCCCAAGTCGAGGGATAGCAGCTGCAGGCATGCGAGGGCCAAGAAACCAACCTCTGTGTGCCAGTTTCATCAGCGACTCCTTATCGTGGAGCGGCTGCTCCTCTAGCCAACGAAGCAGACTTCGCAATGTCGCCATAGTAAGTCTCCGTTACCTACCCCAAGTCTACAAATGATCTGAAGGTGGTGCCGTTTGCTTCTGGTGTCTGTCATACCTTAACCGGAACTTTGTCTCCTACAAGTAGGCCGCAGTAACCGCATTGCAGCCCCTGAATGTCGCGCCGCCGCGACATTACCCAGTGGTGACCGCTCCATCCCGCAGAACATATTCCCATTGGGAGTCTGCCCATCAACCGACGCCCTTCTATCTCAATCATCCTGTCCTCTAGGCTCATCTGTCGCCCCTCCCTCCCTTGTGTAGCAGTCCCGTCTGTTCCGTTGAGGTTCCGTTTGCTTTTAGGGTTAAGCCCCGTAAGCAAACGGAACCTCTGAAGGTTGCTACTAGTGTCCTGTCTCTGAAGTTAGCGGCATAAGTGTTCGGTAGCTGGTATCCTCCTGACAGCTCATGTGAGGAGGATTCGCATGCGTCTTGGTCGACCAACCCCACCGTTGACGCTCACCGACGATGAAAGGGAGACACTGGGACAGTGGGCGCGCAGGCCCAAGACGGCGCAAGCGTTGGCCCAGCGGGCCCGAATGGTTTTGGAATGTTCTAAGGGCAAGACGAACACCGCTGTGGCCGCAGAGTTGAGAGTGTCGCAAGCGACGGTAGGCAAGTGGAGGTCTCGGTTCTTGGAGAGTCGACTGGACGGACTGGTGGATGAAGCAAGGCCTGGCAGACCCCGCACTGTCACCGATGCTGACGTTGAGAGGGTCGTGACGCTGACCCTGGAGACCACGCCGAAGGATGCCACACACTGGAGCACCCGGTCCATGGCTCGGCGTTCCGGTCTGAGCCACAACACCGTGAGCCGCATCTGGCGTGCCTTCGCGCTGCAACCCCACCGCACCGAGACCTTCAAGCTGTCGGCGGACCCCCTCTTCATCGAGAAGGTGCGGGATATTGTGGGGCTCTACCTCAACCCGCCGGACCGGGCGCTGGTCTTGTGCGTGGACGAGAAGTCCCAGATCCAAGCCCTGGACCGCACCAGGCCGCTTTTGCCCCTGCGTCCGGGACAGGCCGAGCGGCGCACCCATGATTACGTGCGCCACGGCACCACGTCCCTCTTCGCCGCTTTGGACGCCAGGACCGGTCAGGTGATTGGCCAGTGCCACCGCCGCCACCGGGCCCTGGAGTTCCGCAAGTTTCTCGATGCCATCGAGTCCGAGGTGCCCGCCGAGTTGGACGTGCACCTGATTGCCGACAACTACGCCACCCACAAGACGGCGCTGATCCGGAACTGGTTCGCCAAGCGGCCCCGCTTCCATATTCATTTCACGCCCACCAGCGCCTCCTGGCTGAACCTCGTGGAGCGCTGGTTCGGTCTGCTCACCGAAAAGCAGTTGCGCCGGGGCGTGCATCAGAGCAGCGCCGAACTGGAGGCTGCCATCTACCGCTACCTGGACGTCACCAACGAAGACCCCAAGCCCTTCGTATGGACCAAGACCGCTGACCAAATCCTGGCCAGCGTGGCACGCTTTTGCCAGCGTACTTCGGATACAGTACACTAGCATCAGATGGCGATATCATAACATATACAGCCTAGCATGTTAGAATAGAGTTAAGATGATATTTCCCACCCTTGACGAAATCCGGGAGGCACTTGCGCGGAGACTTGGTCGTGAACCCAAAGAGGAAATATGGGATCGCCTAGTTGAAGAAGACTATGTGCGGGAAGTATGGGAGGAAACTGCCGAGATTGACTACCTTGAAGTGAAGTACCGGCAATTCGCCCGCGTCCCAAATGTCCTGCTCCAGCCGCCGAGAGGCGCTAGTGAATCTGGCTCTCGGCAGATTAGAATCCAGATACTGTCAGATCTGACTGCCCACCAAGCGGCGACTGAGAAAAGCGTGGTCGACTTCAGGCGGCAGCACCTGACTGAAGGGCTTCTCAAGCGTGAAGAGGTCGTTGAGTGGATAAAGAGACAAGCCGCGGCGGAAGGTGCCGCGTCCCGCTATCTTAGAGTCCCTATCCCAGATGGTTACGAGCCCATCAGACGTAACGGAGGCATCTTGGTTGAACCGGTGCTGGCCATCTCGGAGACTTCCCCCGCGACTCAGGTTGAGATGGAACTGCTCTCGTACGGGTCACCTGATGATCAGTGGGTCCGCAGGGTTCCCGTGAAACATGGGGGAACGTTGGACAAACTCAAGGAGATCAGCGAATCGCTGGCGCGCCGCTTTACATGGAAGGAAGCTCAGGCGACCACCTTCGTCTTGACAGGCATGAGCCCTCTGTTGTCCAGCTTGCGAGGCGAGATTCGTATGGCGTTCAGCCAGCCTATCTCGAGTCGCATAAGCATGGAGATCGATCCGACTCTCACACCAGAGGAAGTTGCGGAGGAATACAAGAAGCTCCGAGCTCTCTTGATTGGAGCCCGGTATCGCTCGATGAGCCAGAAACACCTGAGGCTGGCTGAGTTCTACGGGGGCCACAAACCCGAAGGCACAACCTGGACTGCTCTGATGAACAAGTGGAATCACCAACAAGACCGGGGATGGGAATACAACCGATTCGAGACTTTCGCCAGGGACTGTAAGAAGGCATGGGAGCGGCTGATGGGTCAGGACTTGCTAAAGTTTACCGATTTGTAGGTGGTCGCAGCATGCTTTGCCTGGAACCCGGCGCGCGTCAGCAGATGGCCCGGTAGATCGAGTCCGCCTTACCGCCCTGGCTTTAATGGATCCAAATCGACCGCCCACGAGTACCTGTGCTTTTCGCGTCTATTGTGTCTGACGAATGAAGGTTCGCTATTTTGCCCAGTTGGGTGGGTTACATGTCCTGCGGGCCACTCGGCTGGAGCCGGGCCTGGAGCATGGTGTTGCGCTCCCTCGGACGGTCATTCCGTGCCGCAATCGCCAGCGCCCGCCGGCTTCCCACGACAACCACCAGCTTCCTCCCCCGGGTAACCGCGGTGTACAGCAGGTTCCGCTGAAGCATCGGATAGTGTTGCGTCATGACCGGGATCACCACCGCGGGCCACTCGCTCCCCTGCGCCCGGTGGACGGTCATCGAGTAGGAGGGCTGCAGTTCATCGAGCTCGGAGAAGTCGTAGTCCACGTGAGTCTCGTCGAAGACCACCGTGATCCTGCCGGCGGCGACATCGACCTCAGCGATCCCGCCCTGATCGCCGTTGAATACGTCCTTGTCGTAGTTGTTGACCGACTGGAGCACGCGGTCGCCCGTCCGGAAGGTCCGTCCGAACCGCGTGACCTCGACTCCGCACGGGTTCAGGGCCTCACGGAGCCTGTCGTTGAGCTGACGGGTGCCGACGGTCCCGCGGTTCATCGGGCACAGCACCTGGACGTCCCTCATGGGGTGCAACCCGAACCGCGCCGGTATCCTTTCGGCACAGAGCCGGACGACGGTATCGGCCGCAGCCTCGGGTTCGTCCACCTCGACGATGCCGCTGCGATCTCCCTGACGGAATATCCGTTCAAGATGAACGAAGGGTACCGTCCCTGATTCGAGGATGTCTCCCAGGACCTTCCCCGGTCCCACGGACGGCAGCTGGTCCGCATCTCCGACGAAGAGCACCGATGCGTGATGCGGCACGGCCTGCAGGAGGCGGTAGCACAGCAGTATGTCCAGCATCGACGTCTCGTCGACAACGACGGCGTCGGCCTCCAGCGGGTGTTCGGCGTTCCGCCCGAAGCGGCCCTCTCCAGGTCTGAACTCGAGCAGCCGGTGCAGCGTCCGGGCCTCATGGCCCGCGGCTTCGCCGAGCCGTTTCGCCGCTCTCCCGGTGGGCGCCGCCAGCACCACGCGCTGGCGCAACGCAGTCAGGATCGAGAGCACGGCGCGAAGGATGGTCGTCTTCCCGGTCCCCGGTCCGCCCGTCACCACGAAGACCTTCTGTGTAACAGCCTCATGGACCGCCTGCTCCTGTTCTCCGGTGAGCGCAACACCCATCAGACGGCTGGCCCACGCGACGACGGCTGACGCGTCGAACTCGCGCCTGTGCATCGGGCTGGCTGCCAGGGCCCTGATCGCACCGGCGGCGGCCCGCTCGGCGAGATAGAGACCCCGGAGGAAGACCGCCTCGCCCTCCCGCATGATGCGTCCCGCCCCCTCCAGCCGGCCCACCGCGTCTTCTATGATCTCCTGGGGGAGGTCGAAGCGTCGCCGGCATGCATCGGTCAGCTCGGCGACCCGGGCGAAGACGTGTCCCTCTCCGGTCTGCTCCTGCAGCAGGTGCTCAAGAGCAGCCTGGGCACGGAAGGACGAATGCTCATCGATCCCCATCTCCCGGGCGATCCTGTCCGCGGTGACGAACCCGATCCCTCGCACATCCTGGGCCAGACGATAGGGGTTCTGCCGCACGATCCGGACCGCGTCCTGACCGTAGGTCCTGTAGATGCGGGTCGCGTAGGCGGCACTGACGCCGTAGCCCTGGAGGAACAGCATCACGTTGCGTATCTCGCGCTGCTCCGCCCAGGCCCGTTCGATGCTCGCGACCCGGCGAGGCCCGACGCCGGGCGCTTCGGTGAGGCGTTCCGGCTGCTCCTGTATGACCTGCAGGGTGTCCTCGCCAAAGCGGTCCACCAGGCGCCCGGCAAGCACCGGGCCGATGCCCCTGACAAGGCCTGAGGCCAGGTATCGGCGAATGGCATTGGCGCCTGCCGGAAGCAGTGAACGGTAGCTGTCTGCCTGGAACTGATAGCCGTGACGGGGGTGATCGACCCACCTGCCCCGGGCAAGCAGCCGTTCGCCTGGCTGGACTCCCGGCATGGGACCGACGACCGTCACGAGCTCATCGCGTCCCGGGGCCCGTAGGCGGCAGATCGTGAACCCTGACTCGCCGGAGCTGTAGACGAGACGTTCGACTTCACCCTGCAGCTGTTCCTGACCTGCCATGTTCGGCGTTGATGGTACACTCGCGCGCACCTTCATGCGACACGAGCGGGTCCGTTCTCGAACCCATGTTCCCACCTGTCCCCCACATGGTGCGAACATGAGTGGGGAGAAGACCGTTGGGGAGGTCCGGTATGCCGGATCCCCCGCCAGGCCCTGCTGAAGAGGGAATCCTGTACAGAAAAGCTGGGGCGCCAGCGCGGCGCAGACCAGTCCCGTCAGTAGAGGGCGGACTCCTTCAGGCAGCGTCCGGCGCCGTCACGGCCAGCGACGCCGCTCTCGACCGGCAGGTCATAGACGCTGTGAATGAGGCGGCGGCTCTCTCCCCAGGCGTGTGCGGAAGTGCGCCTACAGCCGCTTTCCCAGGTCTCAGGGGGGGCTGGCAGTGTCACGGGACCGGCGGCGAGCGGGGGTTGAGACCGGCGCTGAAGCCCTGTCGGCGCGCTGCGGCAGTCTCCCTGTCCATCCATGTATGTCATACCAGCGTTGCGAGAACTTCCCTCAGCGCTCTGCCGAACATACGCTTCTGCCAATTGCGAATCTCAGGGCTGAGGAATTCGGAGTCCAGGTCACTCGGGTCCCGAGCGAGACGCTTCAGGCTGGCGGTGGGCCACAAGAGTCCTGGATCCAAACGTAGCTCAGAACTCAGCTGGCTGCGCCAGCTCTTAAGGCGCCCAAGACGAGCCCTGGCCCCCTGTCGCTCCTCTTGGTTCAACATCTCACCAACACGCCCACGCTTCTGCCGAGTCAGGGGCTGAGACCGGAGTCCTTCGTCTATTGCCGCCTTCAAGCGTCGATCGGCGGACGGGCGAGCGAACCTACCCAACCCCTTTACTCGCGAGAGATTGATCGCAGGTTCTGACGACAGTTGGACTAGAGCGGAATCAGGCATCACCCTGAAGGGTGCCCGGTCGAGTCGGCTCGCTTCCCGCTCGCGCAGTTGCCAGAGGGAGCGCAGGACGGCCAAGCCTCGATCGTCCAGATCGCGGCTGCCCTTGGTAGAGAGATAAGCCATCTCGCGATCAGCAGAAGTGTGCCGCACATTCTCCACACGCGCGAACTCCTCCTTAGCCCACTCGAGCCGCGACAGCCTCTTCAACCGGGCCCGCAGCACATCGCGGACTCGAAGCAGGTGCAGAACGTCGTCCGCCGCGTACCTCGATGCCTCAGGGCTCAGGGGACGCTTCGTCCAGTCGGATCGCTGGAGCCTGGCAGGTTTGTTCAACTCCACTCCGGCGTAGTCCTTGACCACAGACTGCAGACCCAGCCTCGCCGCCCCGACCAAAGCAGCGGCAATACTGGTGTCAAAGAGATTGTTGACCCGGAATCCCCAGTCCCGGTCGAGGCTGCGTATGTCGTATCCGGCGTCATGAAAGACCTTCTCCACCGAACGATTGCTGAGAAGGTCGCCAAGTGGCCGGAGATCACCTATCGCCAGTGGATCGACGAGGTATGCAGTCTGGCAGGTGGCAAGTTGCACCAGACAGACGCGTTCGTGGTACCTGAAGAATCCATTTGACTCGATGTCGACAGCAACGCGGGGCGCTTTCGATATACGACTGACGATTTCGTATAGATGTGACTCTCCGCTGACCGGTTCGACCCTGCTCATCCTCACAGGCATATTTGGGTTGTCCGCCAACTCGGTCTAGGGTCGCGTCGCACGGCTGCAAGCGCCGGGTGTGGGCGTTCGTGATGGTGTTGAGCTGGTCGCGGGCCATCTGCGTGGAGTTCGTACGTTGTGCGCCGACCAGTTGTCCGGGTACCGACGGAGTACCTCCTCGACGTTCTGTCGGATGGTATGAGGCCCTCTAGGGTTGCCCGCCGGATTCAGGCCCAAGACGTACAGATCCGACGGCTCATTGAAGGCACGTCGACCCGAAAAGAACACCTTGCCCGACATGTCCAGCATTGACTCCGGTATCAGCTTGGCAAAGTCGTCTATGTTAGCGATGGCGCACCTCCAGATCACGATTCTATTATCAGATGAGGCGTGTGCAGATCTGACGGCATCTGCTATCGCCGCACTTCGTAACTACGAGTTGCCGTTCTATTTGTCTGGCATCCGCCGCAGCTTCCTCTACACTCTCGAACGGCCCGCGCCACTTCGCCCAATCCTTCTTCCACCAATCCCTCTCTTCCGAGTTGTGGCAGTCGCTCAGATGGATTCGGGCCTCACCAGCCTTCCAAGTGCTGTACTCAAACATGTCTACCCCCACTCTGCTCGGCCAGCGGTTTAGAGCCTACGGTACCGCAATCTGGTTGTTGGGCCCCCATTCCGAGGCGCCGGCAGCATTGACGGCCTGCACCTGGAAGTAGTACGAAGTGTAGCCGGTCGGCAGACCGCTGACCGTCGCAGCGGAGCCGTCGAAGCTGATGCTGATGTCGTTCACTGCACCGTCGGCGGACAGCTCCGTATAGGCGTTCTGGATGAGGACGCGCGATTTGTATCTAAACCTGGCGTGCGCACCACTTTGAGCACCGCTGCGTACAACGGGCGCGGTTATGATGAGAAAGTCCAGCGCAGCACCGGTCAAGGATGTGGCCGTTCCCAGATTCCCCAGCTAGCATTGTTGGGGCGGCTTTTGTGGTCGTACAGCACGTGTTCCGGCGTTGATCGGGATCACGTGTGGTCAGGCCGGGTCGTTGGCAGGGCCTTTGCCGCCGTCTTTGTGGGTATTGGCGGCGGTCCGCCGCCAATTATGGCTGTTCTCATCGAGGCCCACATCGCCTGGCTCAAGCAGGAGCTGAGCGACATCGGCGAAGAGTTGCGACAGACACTGCGCAGCAGTCCGGTGTGCGCGTAGTTCTCCAGCGATTCGGCTGAGCGCCGCACCGTCCAGCCCTCGGCCGGGACGCGGAGCAGCCGGAACTCAGGCGAGTCACTCCCGAAGGTGATGTCCGATATGGCGACCGCCGCATAGCCGTCCTCCCGCGCCGTCCTGATGAGCGAGGCCAGCCGATCCCATTCTCCGCTTCCCCCCAGCGCGGCGCTCTGCTGGCGCAGATCGAGAATGCCGGCCCTCGGCACAGCCAGGGAGTAAACGCGACCGTCCCGTCCGCCGCCCGCGAAGAGCTCGGCGATGTCTGGGCTGGCAGTCATGCTCAGAGTGCCAGTGCCCAAGACGTCATGACCCCGCGCCGGCGGACCCTCGTAGTATCTCCTCGTTCCGTGATAGAGCGCGAGGCCGGAATCCATGTTCATAACCAGACCACCACCGTGAGCAGCAGAATCAGAACGAACGTGCGGAGCGAGGCCGAGGAGCAAACGGGCCTAGGCCCGCTTTCCATCCTTATGGAGAAAAGGGTATCTCTACCGTTATAAAAGAATATATATTCAGGCTCCCGGCATTTTTTATGTGTGGCTGTTCGGGTCATCCGGCGCCCTCCGGCGGTTTCTGCCGGGGACGGAATTGGGCAAGCAGCTTCTCTCGGCGAACACGGTAAGACGTGTTGAGCAGGTCGAGCATCTTCAGCACCTGGAGCGCCTCTTTGTCCTCTCCCACCCACCCGTGCTGCCGTGCGCCCCCGGCGACCAGCCGCCACTCCAACGACCCCCTCTCCCCGAACTTGTACCCGGCGTTCAAGGTCTTTGCCAGCGCCCCGAACAGCCGCATGACCGCTTTGTGCTCGTCCGGCTGCTGGGCCGTCTGACGCTCCTCCGCGCTGCCGTACTCTTTTTGTCCGCTTTTGATCGCGTCCGCGGACGTCTGTATGCCTGCCAAAATGTTTGGCTTCTCGAAGCTGTCCATCAATTTGGCCGCTTCGTAAAGTTTTAGGGGGGGATCGGCGGCATTTCCCGGCGGCGCGGCCGTCCCAACTGCCGGGGCACGTCGTACTCATCCCCTAGCCTGCCTGTCTGAAAGGGCTGCGGACCGAGGTCTTCGGCTCTGAGAGACTCACCGGCGCCCTGCTGGATCGCCTCACTCACCGTGTCCACATCCTGGAGATGAACGGCGAGAGCTACCGCCTCAAGCAGAGCAGGCAGGCCGCCGCCCTGCGCCCCGCAGCCGATCTCCCCGACGCCTGGACTCCACCGGCCTCGCTGCCACTAATACCATTTGCAAACAACGAGACCATAAAGAATCTAGCGGCGGCCTGCCGTTGTGTCCATGCTGATGCCAAGCTCATGGAGTTGGAGGGCATCAGATGATCGGACGACCGTTTCGAGTGGATTGGCGCCCGGAGGATACGCCGGAGGCGCTGAAGGCAGCATACCTGTCAGAAAGAGACGGCGCCGTGCGTACTCGCTTACATGGACTGTGGCTGCTGGGCTCAGGATGGCGGCTGTCTGATGTGGCATCGGCAGTGGGGGTCCATTACCGGACGGTACAGACGTGGGTGGGCTGGTATAGAGAGGGAGGTGTGGAGGAAGTGGTGTCCCACAAGATGGGAGGCAGAGGCACACCGCGCTATCTGAGTCCAGAGGAAGAGCAGGGGTTGGCCGACGAGGTGTCGAGCGGACGATTCAGGACGGCAGGCGAGATCAGAGATTGGATAGAGTCGGAGTATGGAGTGAGCTACAAGCCGGGCGGCGTCTACGGTCTGCTTGGTAGGTTGGGATGTTCACCGAAGGTGCCTCGTGGACTTCATGAGAAGGCAGACCTAGTACCGCTTCCACTTGAACATGACAGACACTGAATGCCATTCGTCACTCCCGCGAAGCGGGAGTCCAGAGTCGGAGGCAGCCGGCATATTGTCAAAATCATCTGGAGTAGATACTAGCAGGACAGAGGTCCTGGAAAAAAGGGGGCTTTGGGAGGTTGCGTCAATAGTGGTGTAAACGTGATCAGGCGGCGACCTTCTCTACCTTTAGCTCAACGGCGATCCCATCGACGTATTTCGCACCGAGATAGACGTCCTCCATCAGCTCCGGCGCCTGCAGCCGGCGGAACCTCTTCTCGGCCACCATCAACATCTTCCAGATGACCGCTATCGCTCTGTCCACCCTCTTGTAGCGCCTGGCCGCATCGGTCCTGAGCCGCAGCGCAGCGAACGGCGACTCCACCGGATTGGTCGTACGAAGGTGACGCCAGTGCTCTCTGGGGTAGTCGTAGAAGGTGACCATACGCTCCCAGTCCCGCTCGATTGCCTCCCTGGCAGCCTCGTAAGAGTGGTCGCCACACCACCGGGTGAACACCTTCCTCAACCTCTCAGCCTCAGCCCGGGTCTCGGCGTACGGGATGTTACGCAGCAGCAGCCTCCCCTGATCATGCTGACGCTTCGGCAGCTTGTCCAGCACGTTTATGATCTTGTGGTTCCAGCAACGCTGTTCCCCCGCCTCCGGCCAGACGTTGCGAAGCGCTCCCCAGATACCCAGGTGTCCGTCCCCGACCACCAGCCTGGGGCAGTTGAGGCCACGGTCCCTCAGGTCCCTGAGCACCTCAGACCAGCTCCGCGTCGACTCCCTGTAGCCGGGTACGACGCTCATCACCACCTTGCTCCCGTCGCTCAGCGCCGCCATCACCACCAGGACTGCGGCCTTATCCCTCTCGAGACCGGCCTTCACATACACCCCGTCAACCCACATGTAGACCACCTCGAGGTCCTCCAGGGGTCTCGCACGCCATTCGGCAAGCTCGGCGTTCCACCTCTCCTTGAGCCGGGCGACCGTGCTCGCAGATATCGGCGCCTCCTCTCCGAGCAGTCCTCGCAGCGCCAGGTCGAAGTCGCCCTCCGAGAGACCGTGCAGGTACAGCTCCGGGATCAGGTCGGCAACCTCCCTCGTCCTGTGAACGAACAGGGGCAGCAGCCGGCTCTCGAATCTCTCCTCGGTGTCTCGCACCCGAGGCCTCCTGACCCGTATGGTCCCGGAACTCAGGGTCAGTCGTCGCGGCGGTGCGTAGCCGTTCCGGTAGCCGGCGTCGTTGTCCGACTCCGATCGGCGAACCGACCTGGTCCTGCCGAGAAACTCTGTGACCTCCTGCTCGAGCAGGTCCTGGATCAGGCCCTGCATCTGACCTCGCAACCACTCCTCCAGGTGCTCCCATTCCGGCCTTGACGCAAGTCCGCTTTCAATGTTTCCATCCTCCATGGGCGGTGTTTCTCCTCTCTCGGGCCTCCAAGCCCGTTATGTTCAGAGAGAGGGTACACCGCCTGATCGTTTACACACTTTTTGAGGGTACCTCCCAACTGTCCCGCCGGTACGCAACGCGTCGGCGTCGTCAATGCAGTCGCCCCCAGCCAGCGCAGACGCAACCAGGGTCATCATCTTGTCTCCCGTGTTCGCCCGCCCCGGCGCATCTCCGAGGTCAACGTGGCTGTCGGCGAGTTGACGCAGACCCAGGTGCTGGGCGAGGGTCACCGGAAGGAGCAGCCCGGCATTGGCCACCAGACGGTGATCGTCGAAGCTGATTTGAGTCCGGTCGGGGTGTTTGCGTGGTAGCATCTATTGGGTGCTCCTTGTCTGGGGTCGATTTGCTGTTGCAAAACCATTATCCCAGAAGCACAGGACCACCTTCTTGCCGCTTCAGGACACTGACTCCACCAAGGGAGTGGGTGGATTAGGGGTTAGAAGAAACGGAGTCGGAGGCCGTTCAACTCCTGAACGCGTCGGGCTAGGCCGTCGCCAAGGGCCGCTTGAGCAGAGATGCGAGTCGCGGCTACTCGCAGTGCCGCGGTGACTGGGAGCGCTCCCATTCCCAACCCGGTTACAGCCAGCCCTGAGCCGATGCTGCTCCAGATGGCGGCCCGGCGGAGTGATTTGCCTGTGCCGGAGGTCGCCTCTCTGAGGGTGGCTTGACCAGTCAAAAAGCGGTAGCCTCCAATTGTGACCAGGACACCTAGGCTGCCGATGGGAACCACGTCCACAGCAAACTCGGTCGATGCCTCGGCCACACTCTCAAGGACGCCCTCCGTCTGCTCGTCAAACTGCTCTACCACGTTGTCCTGGGAGACCTCCGCCTGCAGGTCAGCGTGGGAGATGTCCGTGCCAACGATCTCTTGGGAAGTGCTGTCCATTTCGCTAGGCACGACAATGGGGTAGTCGGGGTGATTCTCCAGGGTGTCCTTCACGTAAGACATGCTCTCCGTGGCCTTCAGCTGGAGATGCTCCACAGGTTCACCGTTCTCGACTATCTTCAGATCCCAACCCTTCTGTGAGGGTGATTCAGCCAGCCTTGCGGTCTGGCCCGGCTCCAGTTGCAGCTCGCCCAAGGTTTCTCCGCTGTTAAGCCGGTATTCGACCAGCACCTCAAAGTACTTGCCCTTGATGTTGTTTAGCTGGCCCTGGCTCAATTCACCAGTGGCATGGAGGTGTTCCTCGATAGTGGGATACTTATTCAGTGCTTTCATCAACAGGGGATTGACGTCTGGCTCCAAGCCTAGGCTTGTCATGTCGTCAAGGCCGATGTCGGCGGCCAACGCGGCCAATTCCAAGACTTCCCTTTCATTGCGAATACGGAATCTTTCGGCCAGTGCGAGGAGGGCATCCCGGGATTGGGGAGGGTACTCCTCTGCCAGGGTGGTGAGAGCCTCCCCCATTATTTGGTCCCTTCATCCAGCTGCTGCTGGAGTTGGCTGACGGTTTGCTCCAGCCTTGTGATGCGTTCCGCCTGTTCCACAAGTTCCCGGTGTAGACCCATCAGCACCCGCGTAGCGTCGTCGGTAAACTCGTCAAGGCGACGGATGTCGGAGCCGGCGATGACCTCGGTGGAGCGCTTGACCGTATCGCGCGCTGTGTTCAGCTGGTTGGAAACTCCTGCGCGCTCTGCTCTTGTAGTCACCGCTTCATCTGCCCGCTTGGCAGCCTTTGCAACTGCTTCAGCACTGTGCTCCGCTGCCCTACCAAGAGATCTCTTGAATCTATCGAGTCCTGTTAGTTTGTCATCGTTATTCGCCATAATCGACTCCTCTAAGGTTGATGCTTCGAAGCCCCCAGTCCAGTCTCAGCGTGAGTGTTCTTTCATTATGTCCAGTTTGGTTGTCAGCCGCCAACGACATCCCGTTGAGCGGATTGTGGTGGAACGATTGAGGTGGACCCCATTGTTAGGACAGGTCTGAGGCCAGGTTAAGTTTCAGTCCTGCCGTGGCCAGGTGGCCAGTCGACCGGTCAGCCGAGGTCGCCGCTGCCCCAATCGACGCCATCGACTCTGCCCGGTCAGCATACACCTCGGCCGGGGTCCTGTAACCCAGGGCCTGGTGAGGCCTGCGGGTATTGTAGAAGTCGAAGTACGCAGCCAGCCCGGCCCGCGCCTCGCTGCCGCTCTCGTATGCCTTCAGGTACACCTCCTCGTACTTGACCGTGCGCCACAGTCGCTCGATGAACACATTGTCGACGCATCGCCCCCTGCCATCCATGCTGACGGCGGTCCCGTTGGCCTCCAGCAATCCGGTGAACCCCTCGCTGGTGAACTGGCTCCCCTGGCCGGTGTTGAAGATCAGCGGCCTCCCCCTGCCGAGAGCCTCCTGGAGCACCTCTGCGCAAAAGTCCGCATCCATTGTGTTGGACAACCGCCATGACAGCACGTATCGGCTGTGCCAGTCGATGATCGCCACCAGGTACAGGTGCCCCCTGGCCATCGGGATGTAGGTGATGTCCGCCGGCCACACCTGGTCCGGCCGGTCTATCTCCATATCGCCCAGCAGATAGGGATAGCCCCTGTGTCCCTTGCCGGGGCGGCTCGTGCCCGGACGACGGTATATGGCCTGCAGACCCATCGCCCGCATCAGTCGCCGCACGCGCTTGCGGTTCACCCGTCTGCCCTTCCTCCGCAGCCATGCCGTCATCCGCCTCGACCCGTAGTAGGGAGTGGCAAGGTACTGGCGGTCCATCAGATCGATCAACTCCCCATTCTCCTGTGAGACCCCCGCGCCTCGACGGTACACGCCCGACCGGCTGACGCCCAGCAGGGCGCACTGCCGGACCACCTACAGCGACTCATGCCCTCTGTCCACCAGATCGCGCCGCCGCTCCCGGCTCAGTGACCCAACCCTGCCTCCAAGAAATCCCGCTCCACCTTCAGCCGGCCGATCTGCTCGTAGAGCTGGGACACCTTCGCATCATCCGACTTGCCCCCTCCGTTGCCGCGGCCTCTCTCGAAGAGCGAGACGGCTTCCTTCAGTAGCACCCTCTTCCAGTTGTGGATCCGGTTGGGATGGACCTCGAACCGGCTCGCCAGTTCGCTGACCGTCTGCTCTCCCCTGACCGCCTCCAGAGCCACCTTCGCCTTGAACGCCGCCGTATGCTTTCTCCTCTTTCCCATGTCCTGCTCCTTTCCCATGTCCTGCTCCTTTCACAATCTCGCTATCCTGGAAGCAGAACTCAAACTTGATTCTCTCGTAAAAAGTCATGACTGATGGCCTTGGCATTGACGATAATAGGATCTGGAGATGGTGAAGGAGAGAAGACTCAGGAGCAGGAGTAGGCAGTCGATGTTTCGAACGAGAGAGCCTCAAGAGAGCCTATCGCAGTCGGAGTTTCTGATCACGCCGGGGAAGGCCAGGCTGATGCGGCGGAGTTGGGCGCAGGTGTTCCGGAACGAGGCTCTGCCGCTGATAGACGAGGAGCGGTTCGCCGAGATGTACAGCCCGCACATGGGCAGGCCCAACCGCGCGGTGCAGACGGTGCTCGGGGTGCTGGTGCTCAAGGAGATGTTCGATCTGACGGACATCGAGGCCCTGGAGGAGTTGGAGTTCAACCTGCTGTGGCATCACGCGCTGGGGTTGGAGATGGAGGAGGCGCACCTTGCGCAAAAGACGCTGCACAACTTCCGCGTGCGGTTGATGGAGCACGACGGGGGCGGTTGGCGTTCTGCGAGACGACGGACCGGATGATCGGGGCTCTGGGTCTTCGTACAGGCAAGCAGCGCGTTGACTCTACGCACATCATGAGCAACATCGCGGTGTTGACGCGGTTGGGGCTGTTCTGCGAGACGGTCCGGGTGTTTCTGCTGGCGGTGAGCCGTGAGCACCCCGGCTTGGGAGAAGGGATTGGGGATGGTCTGGCCCAGCGGTACCTGAAGGAGACCGGAGAAGCATCCCCATACGAGGACGCGCGTTCGGGAGAGGGGCGTCGCCGGCTGTCGGTGTGTGCGCGCGCGACGTGTACCGGCTGGTCGATCGGTTCCGTGGGACGGCGGTGGCTCAGATGGAGGAGTACGGGCTGTTGGAGAGGCTTTTGGGGGAGCAGTGCCACGTGGGCCGGCACGGGGACGGTCGTCCCGGAGCCGATGACGACGATGCGGCAGAAGGGAAGGCGCCGATAGCGCTGAGGGAGCCGGGGGATGTGCGGTCGGACTCGCTGCAGACGCCGCACGACCCGGCGGTGACCTACAGCGGACACAAGGGGAAGGGATACGAGGTGCAGGTGGCCGAGACGTGTGAGAGCGACAACGCCGTTCAGATGATCACGCACGTGGAGGTGACGCCATCGAGCGGCAGCGACTCTGTGGTGACGAGGCGGGTGATCGACGAGTTGAGTGAGCGGGGGATAGGTCCTTCGGAGCAGTGGGCGGACACGTCGTATAGTTCTGGCCGGAACGGATGGGAGGCGGAGCGCAGGGGTACGGAGCTGGTGAGCCCGGTCGGAGGCCGGGCGCCGGGGGAGGCCGATGAGGATGATGGGCTGGTCAGGCTGACGGCTGCTGACTTTCACATCGACGCTACGGCAAGGAGGGCTGCGGTGTGTCCTGCGGGACATGAGGCGGTGGCGGAGTACGAGGATGAAGACGCTCCCGAGCGAGTGGAGATGCACTTCGCCCGGGAGGTGTGTGAACCCTGCTCGCTGCGCCCACGGTGTCCTGTGAGGTGGCGTCGTCGTCCTGAACTCGGGGGAGAGTGGTCGCCGAGTGGAGCCTACGTGCTGAGTGCGGACCTCGCCAGGGTGAACATCGGACGGAGGCGTGCGGCAGAGTCGGATGGACAATGGCGTAAACGGTACGGGATGCGTGCGGGGATAGAGGGGACGAACTCGGAGTTGAAACGGCGCCATGGTCTTGGCCGTCTTCGGGTACGTGGAGGTGAGAGGGCCCGGCTCGCCGTCTACCTCAAGGCCCTGGCGTGCAACGTCAAGCGAATGGTCCGGGCACGGTTGGACGAGATGTTGTTCCCACCGGCTGCCCTGGCGACCGCTCCCACCCACGCATGAAGCTACAGGAGCCGTTTGCGAGCCCGCTGATGCCTACCAGGACGGGGTATGGCGCACCACAACGACCCTACCGGCCACAACACAAGCCCCGACCGGAACAAAACCAAATCCCTCGCCTAACCGCCCTCACGCCGCAGAACCAACCCGAAAGGCCCTTGTTACGAGGGAATCAATGTTACCGAGCATTTCGCGGCTTCTAATTGACGCCCACTGGTCCAATGTCAACCGGTCGATCCTCATAGATATCACTGTTTTCGCCTGAAGCATACACCAACTGCTTTGCCATCACGCTGCGCCACTGTGTGACCCTGCGCTGCAGCGTCCGAAGCTGACGCCTACTGTAATGCTCAGGGTAACGCCGCATCAGCCGGTCCATCAGCTCCGCCGCTGAGGCGTCCGGCCGTTGCTGCAGCCAGCCCAGGACCTCGCACCACACTCCTTCGAACGGGTCCGGTCGTGATCGCCACCAGCGAGCAGCCTGCGTTCTCCGTGCGTGTGTCGGCCGTACCTCTCCCTGTCTCCACAGGTCGGGCAGCTGCGACAGGAAGCTCTCAAGGCCCTCCCCATCAGGTGTGCTCACTGATTCCGCAGAGCCGACCGCTGCCAATGAGGTACCCTCAAAAAGTGTGTAAACGATCAGGCGGTGTACCCTCTCTCTGAACATAACGGGCTTGGAGGCCCAAGAGAGGAGATACACCGCCCATGGATGATGGAAGCATTGAGAAGGGTCCTGCGTCAAGGCCGGAGTGGGAGCACCTAGAGGAGTGGCTGAGAGGTCAGATGCAGGGTCTGATCCAGGAGCTGCTCGAGCAGGAGATCACAGAGTTTCTCGGCAGGACCAGGTCGGTTCGCCGATCGGAGTCGGACAACGACGCCGGCTACCGGAACGGCTACGCACCGCCGCGACGACTGACCCTGAGTTCCGGGACCATACGGGTCAGGAGGCCTCGGATACGTGACACGGAGGAGAGATTCGAGAGCCGGCTGCTGCCCCTGTTCGTTCATAGGACGAGGGAGGTTGCCGACCTGATCCCGGAGCTGTACCTGCACGGTCTCTCGGAGGGCGACTTCGACCTGGCGCTGAGGGGACTGCTCGGGGAGGAGGCGCCGATATCTGCGAGCACGGTCGCCCGGCTCAAGGAGAGGTGGAACGCCGAGCTTGCCGAATGGCGTGCGAGGCCCCTGGACGACCTCGAGGTGGTCTACATGTGGGTGGACGGGGTCTACGTGAAGGCCGGGTTGGAGAGGGAGAAGGCCGCAGTCCTGGTGGTGATGGCGGCGTTGAGTGACGGGAGCAAGGTGGTGGTGAGCGCCGTACCCGGGTACAGAGAGTCGACCCGGAGCTGGTCTGAGGTGCTCAGGGATCTGAGGGACCGTGGCCTCAACTGCCCCCAGGCTGGTGGTCGGGGACGGACACCTGGGTATATGGGGAGCGCTTCGCAACGTGTATCCGGAGGCGGGGGAACAACGCTGCTGGAACCACAAGATCCTGAACGTGCTCGACAAGCTGCCGAAGCGTCAGCATGATCAGGGGAGGCTGATGCTGCGGAGCATCCCGTACGCCGAGACCCGGGCTGAGGCTGAGAGGTTGAGGAGAGTCTTCACCCGGTGGTGCGGCGACCACTCGTACGAGGCTGCCAGGGAGGCAATCGAGCGAGACTGGGAGCGGATGGTGACCTTCTACGACTATCCCAGAGAGCACTGGCGTCACCTTCGTACGACCAACCCGGTGGAGTCGCCGTTCGCGGCGCTGCGGCTCAGGACCGATGCGGCCAGGCGCTACAAGAGAGTGGACAGAGCGATAGCGGTCATATGGAAGATGTTGATGGTGGCCGGGAAAAGGTTCCGTCGGCTGCAGGCGCCGGAGCTGATGGCGGACGTCTACCTCGGGGCCCGATACGTGGATGGAATCGCCGTCGAGGCTACGGCAGAGAAGGTCGCCGCCTGATCACGTTTACACCACTATTGACGCAACCTCGTTGCGTGGTAGCATCTATTGGGTGCTCCTTGTCTGGGGTCGATTTGCTGTTGCAAAACCATTATCCCAGAAACACAGGACCACCTTCTTGCCGCTTCAGGACACTGACCCTACCCACTCCCTCGGTGGATTAGGGATAAGGAGAATCGTCGAGCACGAGTCAGTTCTACCGACTCGTGCAGCACCAATCGAGGATGATGCTTGGAACGGACTCCACGTGCCCGGTCGACAAAGCTCACGATTTTCTACTACTCTTGATACACGCGAGGCAATGCTGGGAGTACTCGCGTACTGATCGTCAGGGGGGTGTCGCATGAACCAGCCACCGAAAATCTACTTGGCTCGCGCCGGTGGGAGTGGCGAGGACGAGGACCGCGCCTTGGAACACAACATCGCGATCGTCGGTTTCCAGGAAGTCCCCTCGCTCGCTACCGCAACAGACTACCAGGGCGTCCACAAGATCGTCACCAGAGCCTTTCCCGACGCAAAGCCCCGTGCAGTGGGCAATTTCGCCGGTCAACTCTGGGCCTTCGCGGTGGCAATGAAGGAAGGCGACCTCGTCGTCTTGCCTCGAAAGCTGACATCGCAGATCGCGATCGGACGAGTTGCGGGGCCGTACGATTACCGGCAGGTAGGCGGCACGTTCCGTCATACACGTTCCGTGGAGTGGCTACAGACGGACCTCCCTCGAATGATCTTCCAACAGGATCTCCTCTACTCGTTGGGCGCGTTCATGACTGTTTGCAACATCTCACGCAATGATGCCGAACGGCGCGTGGCGGCAGTGGCGGAAGGTAAACCAGACCCGGGACCCTCAGTGTCACTTGACACTGAGGCCACGCAAGGTGCCGGGGCTGAGGGAGCAGTCGAGGGGCTGCCGAACCTGTCGCAACTCGCCCACGACCAGATTGTGGCCCACATACAGGCCAGATTCTCAGGGCATGCTCTTGTCGATCTCGTGAATGCGGTCCTGCGTGCCGACGGCTGGGTGACAAGGCCCTCCCCACCCGGTGCAGATGGGGGAGTGGACATCTTGGCGGGACGGGGCTCGCTGGGGCTTGATGACCCCCGGTTGTGCGTGCAGGTTAAGTCCCAGAACAGCCCGGCCGACGTGACCGTCTATCGTACACTTCAAGGGACGATGCAGACCTTTAATGCGCAGCAAGGACTGTTGGTCTGCTGGGGAGGCTTCAACAAGGTGGTCCTCACGGAAGCGAGGACTGGGCACTTCAGCGTCCGTCTCTGGGACAGCGGCGACTTGGTTGAGGCGATCTATCGCACCTACGAGCGACTACCCGCTGAGGTCCAGGCCGAGTTACCTCTCAAGCGAGGATGGATGCTTGTCGTGGAAGACTCGGAGAATTGAACCCAAGTCCTGATTCCCTCGTAAAACCCGTTTTCAGGAAGTTCCAGCGATTTAGCGCATCTGAGCGCTACCGTATGTTGGGGCAGTATACGGAACAGAGGCTGTATATTGTACCCAAGCGCGGGTACGTTTGTTCTAATTCGACCTGCACAGACTTTTTGCGAGAGAATCAACTATGACGAGCCGAGACGAGATCCTCACCATCTCCGACGTCGCTAGTTTCCTCAAGGTGACAGAAAAGATCCTGTATGGCCTCGCTCAGAAGGGCGACCTACCCGGTTTCAAAGTTGGTGGCCAGTGGCGGTTCCGCCGAACGGCAATCGATTCGTGGGTCGACGTGAGTGCCAATGCTCCTAGCACACGCCCAGCCAACACTGATACGAACCGGCCGGACGCTAGCCGGGAGGCTTGATTAGTGGCAACGCTACTGAATGCGAGATATCGAGCACAGGTTGCAATCTCTACTAAGGATGAGTGAAGTACTACCTGAACCAGGCCGGATTGCGTTCGTTCGCCAGCGTCGCTACCTCGTTGAGGGTGTCATGGCGCCCCCAGCAGCCGGGGAAGCGAGCCTCGTGAATCTGTCCTGTCTCGACGACGACGCGCAGGGCGAACCTCTAACAGTGCTTTGGGAGCACGAGCTAGACGCCCGCATGCTCACGGATGACGGGTGGTCGTTAGTTGGCAAGAAGGGATTCGACGATCCAGCGCTGTTCGCTGCCTACCTGCGTACCCTTTCATGGAACTGTGTGACGGCAACTGACCCGAATCTCTTTCAAGCGCCTTTCCGCGCCGGCATTCGAATAGATGCCTATCAGCTTGAGCCGCTGCGCAAGGCGCTGCAGTTGCCGCGAGTGAATCTATTCATCGCCGACGATGTAGGTCTAGGCAAGACGATCGAGGCTGGCCTTATTGCTAGAGAATTGCTGTTGCGCAGGAGGGTCGATCGGATCGTCGTTGCGTGTCCGCCGTCCATGCTCGACCAGTGGCGTGACGAAATGGAATCGCGCTTTGGCCTTGCATTTACGATTCTGGACAGAGCCCATGTTACGCGTATGCGACGCGAGCGTGGGTTCTCCGTCAATCCTTGGACGACTCATTCGCGCTTTCTGGTGTCCCATCGACTTCTCATCGATGAAGCCTATGCGTCGGGGTTGCGTGACTGGTTGGGCGAGTTCGCACCGCAATCCCTCTTGATCCTCGACGAGGCGCACAATGCTGCGCCTTCGAGCGGTGCCCGCTACGCCATCGATTCGCAGATCACCCGGGCCATCCGCGACATCGCGCTGCGCTTCGAGCACCGCCTGTTCTTATCGGCGACGCCGCACAACGGTCATTCCAACAGCTTCTCGGCGCTGCTCGAAATTCTTGATCCACAGCGCTTCTGCCGAGGCGTGCGCGTCCTCAAGGGGCAACTCGACGAGATCATGGTTCGTCGCCTCAAGTCCGATATCAGGGAACTTGAAGGCGGGTTCCCGAAACGCAGGGTGGTTCAAATAGACATCACCGGACTGCCGACTGATGCTCCGGAGCTCGTACTAGCGTCGAAGCTTGATGCCTATCGGATCGAACGTGAGAAACGGCTCTGGAACGAAACACGGTGGCGGCAAACCACCGCCGCATTGGTTATCGGCGGTCTGCAGAAGCGTCTACTGTCGTCCATCGACGCGTTCGCAAGGACGCTCGCAGTCCACAGACGGAGCGTCGAGAATGCGGTGCAAGAAGCCACCGCAGCGGAGGAAGTGTCGACATCGGTAATCGCCGATCTGGAACGGCTGACCCTTGATGTCGATTCCGACGACACAATTTCCGAAACTGCCGACGACGACAGCGAGCTCGACACGGAAGATCGTACGACCGGTAGCGGGGAACGGCCCGATCTGGCCGAACTCGATCTCGATGGGCGTATGGCCACGGCGACGGCGGCATCCACCGATGCAGACCAGGCGGATAAGCGGGCGGCGCTTGAACGAGAGATGACCCTTGTTGACGAGATGCACGCCATCGCGGAAGCAAGTCGCCATGAGCCCGATCCGAGGGTCGATAAGCTCATCGAATGGATCGGCGAAAACATGTGCCCGGGTCTGCTGGCAGAAGATGGAACATGGCCGAAGTGGAACGACCGTCGGGTCCTTGTTTTTACCGAGTATGAGGATACGCGCCGTTATCTTGAGCGCTGCCTCGCCGAAGCGATCTCGCATACCGATAGGGCGGCTGAGCGGATTGCGACCTTCACCGGGAGCACCTCGCGGCAAAGGCGGGAGGATATCAAGCAAGCCTTCAATACTGAGCCAGGGACCCATCCCCTACGAATTCTCATCGCGACGGATGCGGCGCGGGAAGGCCTCAATCTTCAACGCCATTGTCGTGATCTCTTCCACTTCGATCTGCCGTGGAACCCTGGTCGCCTTGATCAACGAAACGGCCGGATCGATCGCAAGCTGCAACCTGCAGATGAGGTGTCCTGCCACTACTTTGTCTATGAGCAGCGACCGGAAGACCGAGTTCTCGAGGTGCTGGTCAGGAAAGCGGAGAGGATCCGTGAGGAGCTTGGCAGTGTCGCCAAAGTCCTAGAGTCCCGCATAGCCGAAACCATTGGAAGAGAAGGGATGCGGCGTGACAAGCTCGATGAGCTAGCGAATTTCATTCAGAACGCGACGGCAGGCGACCAGCGGAAGATCGTAGAGGAAGAACTGGAGGAAGCTCGTTCTCGACAAGAGAAGTTAAAGGTAGAGGTCGATGGTCTCCGGACTCGCTTACAGCGCTCGCGGCAGCGCATTGGCATCACCGCGCCGCAGTTCCGTCAGACGCTGTCCATGAGCTTGAAGCTCGCTGGCGCTCCTGCCATCGCCGCCATTGATCCTAACCGTGAGCCAGAGGTGGATGCGCCACGCACCTTTCTCTTCCCGGCCACCTCCGATGCCTTGGCGCGCGATTTGGGTTGGACAACGGCGCTCGATACGTTGCGCGACCCTAGGCGCCGTGGTGAAACCCTAGGAGAGTGGCGACGCCGCGCATCGGCTCGCCCCGTTGTATTCGAGGATTCCGGCAGGCTGGGTGATAATGCCGTTCATCTCCATCTCGAGCATCGTGTTGCACAGCGCCTGCTCGGCCGCTTTACCGCGCAGGGGTTGATCCATCACGATCTATCAAAGGCCTGTTTGACCGCTGCCCCGGACGCTGTTCCTCGCGTCATTCTGCTGGGCCGGCTCGCCGTCTATGGGCCGAGGGCGGCTCGCCTCCACGAGGAGATTGTGCCGGTCACGGCGCATTGGGTTGAGCCCAGTCTACGTAAGGAGGCACTTACTCCGTACGGTCGGACCACAGAACAGGCGACTTTGACTTCTCTACAGGGAGCGCTCGACGAAGCTGGCCGGCGCAGCATTCCCGACGAGGTGCAACAACGTCTCGCCGCATCGGCACAGTCTGACATCGTTGATCTTCTGCCACATCTGCGGAGTCGTGGCGAGGAACTGCTCGAACAGGCGAAAGTGCGCCTATCTGACCGTGCGGAAGCGGAGAGCCGTAGCATGATTGAATTGCTCAAGAAACAGCGCAGGCGAATCGCGGACGCGGTGGGCTCCGATGAACTGCAGTTGACGTTGGCCTTTGATCAGGCCGAACTACGTCAGCACGAAGCTGACCGCCGAGCCTGGAAACGTCGGCTTGACGACATCGAGTCTGAGCTCGACTCCGAGCCGCGCCGTATTGCTGACTCCTATGCGGTCCGTGCCCATCGCATCGATCCTCTGGGCCTGGTTTATCTGTGGCCGAGGACGGGATAGACTCATGGCTGATCGCGTACGTCAAAGCCTGATCTTCGCTCACCAGGAGTGGATCGGTTTCGTCCAGCCGGTTGGCCTCGTCGTCGCACCCACGGTCATGGTCGATGCGCAGGTCATACCCGACCGCAATGTTTCCAGACGCCAACGCGCTTTCCGCGAGCTCCTTGAAGAAACGGGAAGCGGTGTAACTGCACGCTGGCGCGTGCGGGACTTGCGGCAGATGTTCGTCGACTGGCTAGGCTGGGAGGAGGGCGATCTTGAAAATGTGGATGCACATCGAGAAGAGTTAGAGATCTCCCTGCCGGAGTTGCAAGTCGTGCTATCGGCGACCTGGGCAGTACCGACAGCAGACGAGTCAGACGTCAAATGGATGATGCTCATTCGCGTCGAGCAATCTGGTGCCGATCTCGACAAGCCACCAGACGGCGAGGTTACGTGGAGTGCATCCCGACATGCACGCTTCGAGCGGCTGTTACGCGAAACCGGCATCACGATCGGTCTGCTTTGCAGCGATGAGCGTGTCCGCCTGATCTATGCGCCCAAGGGCGAGTCGTCCGGGCACATAATTTTCGACTTCTCACAGATGGCATTGCCAGCGGGTCGGCCGATCCTTGCGGCGTTCGAAATGCTGTTGTCGGCAGATGCGCTCTTCATGGGTACCGAGGAAGCGCGGCTTCCCGCTCTTCTCGCGAAAAGCCGCGAGGCCCAGGCGGAAGTTTCCACGCGGCTGTCTCGTCAGGTTCTTGCCGCGCTCTACGAACTTCTTCGCGGCTTCGTCGCAGCGGACGCGCGCAACGGCAGGGGCGCGTTGACGGACCTAGCGCGTAGACAGCCGGACCACCTTTACGGTGGGCTGATCACGGCACTAATGCGCCTGGTGTTCGTGCTATACACGGAAGACCGCGGCCTGATGTCCGATCATCCCGTTTACCAACAGCACTACTCCCTCGGTGGCCTGTTCGCGCGGTTGCGGGCTGATGCCGCTGCATGGCCCGACACGATGGACCAGCGTTTCGGCTCGTGGGCCCATCTATTGTCGCTGTTCCGGTTGATCCATGGCGGCGGTCGCCATGCAGGACTCTCATTTGTAGCCCGCCAAGGCGGGCTATTCGACCCTGACCGTTTCCCGTTCCTTGAGGGACGAAGGCCAGACGGTGAAACCGAGATTCCGATGGTGCCCGACGCGACCGTCAGGAACGTTCTTCAGAATCTTATGATGCTCGACGGCGAACGGCTGTCGTATCGCACCTTGGATGTCGAGCAGATCGGGTCTGTGTACGAGGCGATCATGGGATTCCGCGTCGAGCTGACAACCGGGCACTCCATTGCCGTGCGCTCGCAAAAACGGACCGGCGCAGCGGTTACCGTCGATCTCGATAGTCTACTGGACGTGGACGGTGGCAAACGTGCGAAAGCTCTCCAGGATGCCACGGATCAGAGATTCACGGGCAATGCAGCATGGTCACTTCGTAATGCGGTTGACCCCGCCGAAGTTGTTGCCGCCCTCGACGGCAAGGTCGACCGAGACGCCACGCCCGACATCCTACCCGCCCAGATCCCGGTCCTGCAACCGACTGACGAACGACGGCGTTCAGGAAGCCACTACACTCCTCGCTCGTTGACCGAGCCGATTGTGTCTGAGGCACTACGGCCAATCCTGGAACGCCTAGGACCGTCGGCAAGGCCGACCGAGATTCTCGACCTCAAGATACTCGATCCGGCTACTGGTTCCGGCGCGTTCTTGGTCGAAGCGTGCCGTCAACTGTCAGCAAGGCTGGTTGAGGCTTGGAGCATTCACGGTAGACCGTCCTCCTTAGCACTCGATGAAGATGAACTCGTACACGCCACACGTCTGGTGGCCCAGCGCTGCCTCTACGGTGTCGACAGGAATCCCATGGCCATCGATCTGGCACGACTCTCGCTGTGGCTGGCTACATTCGCGAGAGATCACGAGTTCACTTTCATCGACCACGCCCTGCGCCATGGCGACTCGTTGGTAGGCCTCACTAGGAAGCAGATCGAAGGATTCCATTGGAAGGCAGACGCATCAAGATTTCAGATGGGAGTCGAAGCTATACCAGTGAGTGAGCGCGTGACACGGGTATCAGAGCTACGTCAACTGATCCGCGAGGTCGGTGATGACGCACCACAGCAAGAATTGCTTCAGCTTCTGAATGAAGCCCAGCTCGAACTCAAGAGTGTCCGGCAATTCGGTGACTTGGTACTGAGAGCGTTCTTTGAAGAAGATCGTCCAAAATCACGGGAGACCAAGCGACGCGAATACGCTAATCTAGTCACTCACGATTGGGCGGATGGCGTGCATGTATCACTTGCTGATATGGAGCCTCTGCTTGTCCCATTCCACTGGGAGATAGAGTTTCCCGAAGTCTTCGAAAGAGAGAATCCCGGATTCGACGCGATCATCGGTAATCCACCGTTCGCCGGCAAAAACACAATTGGGCATTCAAACGCGGCAGGATATCTTGATTGGCTTAGACAGCTACATACTGCGAGTCACGGCAACTCCGACCTCGTAGCCCACTTCTTCCGCCGCGCCTTCAATCTAGCGCGCGAGCGCGGAGTCGTTGGCCTCATCGCGACGAACACCATCGGCCAAGGCGATACACGGTCCACTGGACTTCGCTGGATCTGCAAGAATGGCGGAACCGTCTACGGTGCGCGTCGACGGATCAAGTGGCCTGGAGAAGCTGCGGTCGTGGTCAGCGTCGTCCACATTATGAAAGGGTCCGCGACTGGCCTCAGACTCGACGGCAGAGAAGTTGATTTCATCTCCGCTTTCTTGTTCCACGGTGGTGGCCACGACGATCCGGAGAGACTTGCCGCCAACTCCGGAAAGAGCTTCGTAGGGAGCTATGTTTTGGGTATGGGCTTCACGTTTGACGACACCGATAAGAAGGATATTGCCACTCCTCTCTCTGAGATGCATCGGCTAATTGACAGCAATCCAGATAACCAGAAGACTATCTCTCCCTACATCGGTGGTGAGGAGGTGAACAGCAGCCCTACGCAGGCGCACCACCGGTACGTAATTGATTTTGGATCACGCGAAGAGGCAGAGTGCTGGCGAGACTGGCCGGACCTAATGAAGATAGTTGATGAAAGAGTCAAACCGGAACGTCTAGCCCAAAAGGATGCGGGGGCGAGGATCTACTGGTGGCGATTCATTCGTCCCCGTCCTGAATTACATGCGGTGATCGCTGGATTGGATAGGGTTCTAGTCGTTTCGCGAGTTGGCCAACAGGCCGCATTCACATTCCTCTCAACAGGTATGGTGTTTGCGGAATCACTAATAGTGTTCCCCTTGAGCAGCTATGCGGCCTTCTGTGCGCTCCAGAGTCGCCCTCACGAAATCTGGACTCGGTTCTTTGGTTCTTCTATGAAGGACGACCTCCGTTACACCCCCTCGGACTGTTTCGAGACCTTCCCGTTCCCTAAAGGCTGGGAGAACAACTCAGGCCTCAAAGCCGCTGGCAAGAAGTATTACGAACTCCGTGCAGCACTGATGGTTGATAACAACGAAGGCCTGACCAAGACCTACAACCGATTCCACGACCCAGACGAACGGAGTCCGGAGATCGCTGAACTTCGCAAGCTTCACGTAGCGATGGACCGTACGGTTCTTGACGCCTATGGCTGGGTCGACATATCGACCGACTGCGAATTCCTGCTTGACTACGAAATCGACGAGGGATGGGGCAAGAAGAAAAAGCCCTGGAGGTATCGCTGGCCGGATGGTGTCCGAGACGAGGTTCTTGCGCGTCTAGTGGCGCTGAACAGTGCCTGCGCGGTCGAAGAACGGCTGGCGGGTCACAATTCCCAGTTGACGAAGGCCACATCATGACTCAGACTTCAGTTCCACCCATCCAAGATAGCGCAGCAGTGCGCCACTATCTGACTGATGCGCTACGGCTCGACCTCATCGGCCCGCGGATTCAGGACACGGCGCTGCAACACGAGCGCCTGCCACAGGCTCCGTCGCGCTGGTATCTGACGGGATTCCTTTTGCCGACCAATGCGCCGGACGAGCAACGTGCGCAGGACAACGAGGAGGAGTTCGACGAGCCGACCGAGCCGTTCCACGGCAGTGACGACTCGAGCACGCCCGACCGTGGTAGCGGCAAACGCAACTTCCTACCCTCGTCGATGGGATTAAGCATCCTGGTCAATGATGATACGGAGCGTCTTGATGTCGGGGTGTCTTGGGGCGACTACTCCCCTGAATCAAGTGAACCAGGTGGACCGGCAGGAGCTCAGAAGGGAGGGGATGCCACTGAAGACATTGATGAACCGGACGCCGATCCGCCCCCGCGACGCTTCTCGCCTTGGATTCGCCATCCACGCGAGGAACTGGTGACTGTCAACCTCTCCAACCTTGAGCCCAGTCTACCGTTATCCTTGAGGATTCCGGATAGCGGCGGGCTCGAAGTCGTATGCCTCGTCCGGCCAACCACGGTCCGGGCATTTGGTGGTGACTTGAAGGTTCGCGCAGTCTCGGTTTTCATCGTCAACCGCCGTCTGCCACTCGAAGATACCGACCAACAGGACGCCGCCTTTGCCTTCCAGGTCGAGATGAGTGTCGAACCGGACCGATCGTTAGTCCCACGCCTTAACCTACATGGTCTCGACAATAACGATTGGGATGAACGTCTTGCTGACCTACATTACAGCGACATTACGGAGTACGCAGTAGGGCATAACGTGTCGACAACGGCCGAGGCCACAAACGGCGAATGCCAGCGCGTACGGACTGAGTGGATGCCACAGGTCAGCGTTGAGCGGACAGAGTCTGCCGACATCAACGACGTCGAATTCGGGATGGAGCCTCTCGGCTCGCTACTTGACGCGGCGGCGGCCAAGCAGATGCTGGACCCGTTGGTTGCCCAGTATCGTGCTTGGATCAACGATCAATCTGCGGCCGCGCAGGCATTGAACGGTCGGCGCAGGGAGGTCGCCGACGAACTGGTGAAGCGCGCGCGTCGAGCATGTGATCGTATCCAAGCTGGCATCGCCCTGCTGGCCGAGCCCGATGTTCTTGAAGCCTTCCGCATCGCAAATCGCACCATGGCGGCGTCTGGGCGGCGGCGGCGGGCACTTGAGCAAGGGAAGAGACCGCACGAGGTGCCCCCACCGACTTGGCGACCATTCCAGCTTGCCTACATATTGATGAACCTGCGCGGCATCGCGGAACCGACGCATATCGAGCGCGAAATTGTCGATCTGTTGTTCTTTCCGACAGGAGGCGGCAAGACAGAGGCCTATCTTGGCCTTGCAGCATTTACTCTTGTTCTTCGCCGCTTCCGCAACCCTGATCCAGCCTATCGCGGGCTATCCGTGCTCATGCGCTATACGCTGCGGCTGCTGACGCTTGACCAACTCGGCCGCGCAGCCGCCCTGATCTGTGCACTGGAACTCGAACGTGAGAAGACTCCGGAGAAGCTCGGCAAATGGCCTTTTGAAATAGCACTTTGGGTCGGGCGCGCTGCGACACCTAACTATATGGGACGCAGGGGTGACAGCAGCAACAACACAGCCCGCGCGAGGACTCTACGCTTTGCACGTGACACTTCGCGTGAGCCGCCGCTACCGCTTGAGCAGTGCCCGTGGTGCGGTACGCCGTTCAACAAGAACTCGTTCAGGTTGCATCCAAACAGCAACAATCCGGAAAACCTGCTGGTTCGATGTTCAAGCCGACACTGCGAATTCGGCAGGGGGCGGAATCTGCCGATAGTCGCGGTGGACGAGCCGATCTACGCTCGCCTTCCCGCTTTCATGATCGCGACTGCGGACAAGTTCGCGGCATTGCCGTGGAGCGGCGAGACGGCGCGGTTCTTTCGTGGCGGTGATCCGGCAGACCCAAGGCCGCCTGATCTGATCATCCAGGACGAATTGCATCTCATCTCTGGACCGCTCGGCACCATGGCGGGGCTCTACGAGACGGCAATTGACCAACTTTGCAAACGTCAAATCGGTGACACGGAGGTGCGCCCTAAGGTAATCGCATCGACTGCGACCGCCCGTATGGCAAACAGACAGATACGCGCGTTGTTCAATCGACAGTTTGCGGAGGTCTTTCCAGCTCCTGGTATCGACCGGCGCAACTCCTTTTTCGCCGAGCAGGTTTTGGAAAGCGACGCTGCCGGGCGTCTCTATCTTGGCGTGGCCGCGCCGGGTCGAGGCCCGAAGGTGATCTTCCTGCGGGGCATGACAACACTGATGGCCGCAGCGCAGGCGGCCTCCAATGCGAGCGGACCCGCCACACATCCCAACCCCGCTGACCCTTATATGACCACGGTCGGCTACTTCAACGCCTTACGCGAACTTGGTAGTGCACGTCGGATCGTCGAGGACGAGATTAGTTCACGACTGCTGACCTATACGGAGCGGAAGCGCCTTGGTGAGACTGCAGGGCTGTTCGTCAATCGACGCATTGCGTTCGAGGTGGTTGAGCTTACTTCTCGTGTTGGGACCGCCGGCGTCGCGGAGGCCAAACGCCGATTAGCCCTGACTCTCGACGAAGATAATTGGGTCGACTTAGCGTTGGCCACGAATATGATCTCGGTCGGCCTCGATATCACGCGGCTCGGTCTGATGGTCGTCTCTGGTCAGCCGAAGACAACATCCGAGTACATCCAGGCTACCAGTCGCGTCGGGCGCGATCCGGCGCGCCCTGGACTAGTGGTGACACTGCTTAACATCCATAAGCCGCGCGACCGTTCGCATTATGAGCGCTTCTCCAATTACCACGAGTCCTTTTACCGTGGTGTGGAGGCGACCAGCGTTACACCCTTCTCGCCGCGGGCGATGGACCGTGGGCTGCCGGCAGTTGCAGTCGCGCTGGCACGCCTGGGAATTGCGGAACTCACGCCAACGTTGTCGGCGAAGGAAGTTGAAGACCACGATACTAAGACAAAGGAGATCGCCAGAGTGGTGGGCGATCGGGCAGCCAATCACACAGATGGATTGCCAGCCGGTTTCGGAGACCACGTCAGGAATCGTGTTCAGAGTCTCATAGACGATTGGGCGACGCTTGCCCACGAAGCAAAGCAGGGAGGCGTGGCGTTCGGCTATGCTCGCCGTGATCAAGGGGTGTCGACGCCGCTGCTGCGCGAGATGATCGATCCAGACCGGGACACGCTAAATGACACCCAGCTTCGGTTCCGCGCCCCTCGCTCTTTGCGCGATGTGGAACCAAGCGTGCTGATCGGAATCAAGACGCCTGAGGGCCAGGACATCACTTAGGGAATTCAATGGCCGACAACTTCATCCGCCAAAGTCAACTGGTCACAACCTATGGGCCGGGAGCAATGATCGATTTGCCCGACTACTCGGTAATCGTATCAGGCTTGGAGGACTGGGCTCTCCTCCGACGCGAGAAGATTGACGAACCTCGCCTTGTCGCCAAGCTGCGTCGGTTGTTGGGTGTACACACCCTCGAACTGTACACGCCACCACGGCACGAGGAAAACGCGACGCGGCCAGCCCCGGTGGCTGCACGCATTTTCCCAACCTGGTTCATCGCAAAGGATGCAAGACCGGTTCCCCGCGACCTTCAATGGCGCCGGCGACGTCTGGTGCGATGGTCCCACCTGGACAGAGGACGCTTCATTAATGAGAAACGCGAACGCATCCCGGTAGTGCCGGTGCGCTTCGTCTGCGGCTGCAAACGAGGCCATATCGACGATCTCAACTGGCGAGCATTCGTTCACAAGAGCGGCAAGGCGTGCGAGCGGCCCTTGTGGCTTGAGGAGCGTGGCACCAGCGGCGATATCACCGACACCTTCGGGGTATGCGATTGCGGTGATGAGCGCTCGCTGTACGAGGGGTTGGGGTCTGACACCAGCGCACTCGGCCGCTGCGATGGAAGACGGCCATGGATAGGACAATACGCGCAGGAGGCCTGCGGCGAGCCCTACAGACTGCTGGTACGCACGGCGAGCAACGCATATTTCCCGCAGATAATGAGCGTCATTTCGCTGCCTGAATTCGACGCTGGGCTGGCAGCCAAAGTTTCGACCCACTACGAGCGCCTGAAGACCGCCGACGATCTAGATATGCTCACGAACTTCCGGATGATCCCAGAACTGGGCGCTTCCTTCGCGGACATCAGCGACGAGGCAGTTGTCGCCGAATATCGCCGGCAAAAGGGTGACGGAGAAAACGACGATGTTCCGGTCAAGGTCGCCGAGTTCGAGATTCTTGACATTGGAGATGTACGCATTGGCGAAGACAACTCTAGATCGAGATTTCATGCCGAAACATTGACGCGTGCGGCGTGGAATCCTGCTGATGATGTTCTGCTTGCCTCTGTCGACAAGCTTGTTCTTGTGCATCGCTTGCGCGAAGTCGTCTCACTGCTCGGTTTCACGCGTTTCGAGGCGATCAGCCCTGACAAGGACGGCGAACTCGATCTCGATGTCGTGAGGGCGTCGCTGGCCGAGACGATTACTTGGTTACCCGCGACTGAGAATCGCGGAGAAGGGGTATTCGTTTCCTTTAAGAGAGACGAGATTGAGCGATGGCTGGCACGTCCTGAGGTTCTAGCCCGTGGCCAGAGAATAGAAGCCGGCTGGAGGGCATGGGCCAAGGAGCGTCGCCGTCCGGAAGAGGGTTTCCCCGGGCTGCCCTATGTGATGCTGCATTCGCTCTCCCACATGCTGATGACGTCGATCGCACTAGACTGTGGCTATCCTGCCAGTTCGTTACGTGAACGAGTATACGCAGGCGACGGGGGATATGGCATTCTCATCTACACGGGTTCTGCCGACTCCGAAGGCACTCTGGGAGGGCTAGTAGAAGCGGGCCGTCGCTTCACCGAGCATCTGCGCCGAGCCTGTACCGAGAGCTTGCTATGCTCTAACGACCCGGTGTGCGCCGAACATACGCCCGATGCGTCATATGAGGGGCGACCGTTGCAGGGTGCCGCGTGCCACGGATGCCTTCTGATCTCAGAGACGAGTTGCGAACAGCGCAATGACTTCCTTGACCGATCGGTTGTCGTTCCGACGATCGGCACTGAAGACGCCGCGTTCTTCGACACCAGCAGTTTAGCCCCATGACCGAACTCGAAGCACTGAATGCCATGGATCGGTCCAGCCTGATCAGGTTGGCAGATCTGCTCGAGGCCAACCTCCTAGCACCGCCATTCGGCGAACTGACGCTGCAAGACCACATTGCAAAATCGCATGTTACGTCCGTCTCGGCGTGTCTTGTTGAACTCACCCGCCGGGATGCGTCGCCCTCCCAGATCGCACTGGTACTTCGTGCGTTTGCAGCCGGCAGAGAAGTTGACCGCGACGTATTGGAGTTGATCGACGTTGTCGTGAGCGGTCCCGATGCAGCCGCAGCCGCTCGCGACACCGGGGTGGTTATCAGGCAACTGTTCAACAAGGCCCGAGAGCGGGTGCTGGCTGTCGGCTTCGCCATTCACCAGGGTAGGTCTGTATTTCAGACCTTGGCCGAACGACTCGACGCATGTGAAGCTTTGGATGCAATCCTGTGCATTGACGTGCGCCGTGAGCCTACAAGCACCTCCCGTGATATCCATATAGTCCGAGGCTTTATGAGAAGATTCATCGAGAACGAATGGCCTGGTACTCGCCTTCCACGACTGTACTATGACCCTCGCTCCCTAGCACCGACTGGACCAATGCGCAGCGCGCTGCATGCCAAATGTGTGGTGATTGATGGGAGTGAAGCTTTGGTGACGTCCGCCAACTTCACTGAGGCGGCGCAGGTGCGAAACATTGAACTCGGGCTGCATGTCAGCTCCCCAGCCATCGCAAGTCAGATCGAAGACCACTTCCATTCCCTCATCCGGAACGGCCACCTTGAAAGGATACCCTTGCCCTGAGAGCCTCTTGGGCTGCTCAGTGAGCCTAAAGACTCCCAATATGGAAAATCGCGGGTATAGTAGCATCCCAATGTCAGAGGAGAGAACCTAGCCCAATGTACAAGTCCTACGGGAGCAACGGAACTATCAGAGAAGTGCTCGATGCCATCCAGCGCCGTGCCTTAGTGCTCCCCGCTATCCAACGGGAGTTCGTCTGGCGACCGGGACAGATCTGTAATTTCTTCGACAGCCTCATGCAGGGGTATCCGTTCGGAACTTTTCTGTTCTGGAGCGTGGAGCCGACCAACAGCAACAATTTCAAATGGTACGACTTCGTTAGGAACTACCACGAGAAAGACCATCCACACTGCCCTGAACTCGGTGAACTGCCGAATCAGGCGCTAACCGCAGTCCTCGACGGTCAACAGCGCCTCACAGCCCTCAACATTGGTCTACAAGGATCAATGGCGTGGAAGTTGCCTCGTGCGCACTACAGATTCCCCCAGAACTTCCCGACTCGTAGCCTCTACCTAAACATCCTTGCAAGAGCAGGCGAGGAACCGGGAGCTCGGTACCAGTTCGCCTTTCTCCGTGAGGACAGTCCCCGTGATTCTACTGAGAACGATTGCTGGTTTAGGGTTGCTGACATCCGGGGCATGCCAAATAGCGCTGATGTTATGCGGTGGATCAGGGATAACGCGCCGCCAGGCGAACTGTCTAACCGAGCCTTGGGAGCGCTGTCGCTTCTTCACGAGATGGTACACCTAAAGCCGATGATCACCTACTACGAAGAGCCCAGCCAAGACATCGAACAGGTGCTGCAAATCTTCATCCGCATGAACAGTGGAGGCACGTTCCTCTCATACTCAGATCTCCTGCTCTCCATCGCGGTTGCGCAATGGAATCACCTCGACGCCCGCAAAGAGATCCAAGAGTTGGTCGATGACCTGAACAGCATAGGCAGAGGCTTTACCTTCTCTAAGGATTTTGTCCTTAAGGCAGGGCTGATGCTCTGCGATGTGAACGTCGCCTTCCGTGTTGATAACTTCAACAGAGCGAATATGGATATGCTCGAGGCGAGATGGCCCGATGTGAAGAAGGCGCTTCTGCTAACCGTTAACCTGATTGACCGCTTTGGGTTCAGTCGGGAAAATCTCAGCGCAGCCAACGCCTTGCTCCCCATCGCCTATCACCTGTACCGTTCCAGCCATGGTGACGGTTTCCTGACGAATTCTAGATATCGCCAAGACAGGGAGTCCATGAGGCTTTGGCTCATTCGCAGCCTTTTAAGACAAGGCACGTGGTCAGGCGGGGTTGACGGCGTTCTCATGGATCTGCGCCTTGCCATTAGCAAGAACGGCTCCGACGATTTTCCTATCGATAGTGTGATGCGTGCCATGGCCGGACGCGAAAAGTCCCTGGAATTTACCGACGAACAGATTGAAGACCTGGCTGATTTGCGGTTTGCCGACCGACGCGTGTTTCTCCTGCTCTCGCTGTTGTTTCCCTTCCTGAACTTAGAACACCACTTCCACGTAGACCACATATTCCCTCGCGCGCGGTTCTCCGAGGACGACCTGAAGGCTGCCGGTATTCCCGAAGAGGGCTACCAAGCATTTCGAGAAATGATGGACGGTCTTCCGAACCTGCAACTGCTGGAAGGCTCCAAGAACACCCAGAAGCAAGCCATGCTCCCTAGCGATTGGCTCGACAAACATATGGGCGACGACGCTCAGGTACGTCAGGCGTATGTTGACAGGCACGTCCTTGGGGAGGTACCCGCGGGATTGCAGGGGTTCAAAGACTTCTACGAGGCACGCCTTGAACGCTTGGAAGGACGCATTCGAGACGTACTGGGTGTGGATCGGCACACGTGACATCGCGCAGACTGCGCACCCAGTCTTCACAACTCTTCTCATCCAACGTGCACAGCCACTTTCGTAGCGCCGGCACACGATGGTCCCGGTCGGCCTCTCACTTCACTGGGCTCTGAGCTCCTCCAGCTTCTTCCCTGCGCCGGCCTCATCGCGACGACCGTCTCTGCTACCGTGTATTGTGGATAGACGCCTAGACCCAGTTTGTCCATAGCAGTGTTATACCATTTGAGCGTAACTAGGCCGGAAAGCGGCTAGAGATGTCAAGGGCGGCGAGATATTAGGACACGTGGTGTCGACGCTCAGCGATTCTGTCCGCCTAAGTGTCAAGGGAAAATGTCCTCTATGTAGATTGCCATGCTAGCAGATCACGGCACTACCGACGTTGCGCGAGCGCGCGACATGGGTGGGCTTTCAGCGTGCATGTACTTCCTCACGGTGTCTCTGTGTATGCCCAGTTCCCGGGCGATCCCACGAATGGACAGCCCCTTGCGCTTCGCCTTCTGCACCGCCTTCCATCTCGCCGTCTGAAGTGGGGTGGGCTTTCTGGATCGCGGAGTCACGGTCTTGCGAACTCTTGCGGCGCCGTTGCGGTCAGCATCGTCGCGGAGTTTGTCCACTTCGAGCATTGTGCCCATTGACGCCACTTCGTCCTCCGACCTCCTGATGACACCGTTGGTGTGGCGGCTGGGAACAGTCGTGTGTACGGTCCTCGTGCCGAAGCTGCGCAGGATACCTGGACGGGGAGGCGCTTCCTGGGAGGCGACTATACGCCCTTCGTGTTGCACTGCGAGTCGTCCGTCCAGCCCTTCGAGCACATCCACCATCGATCCGGCATAGCTCGGTCGACCCCTATCGGGAAGCAGCTGCAGGGTACGCCATCGGTACTTCACAGTGTTGTCCCGGCCAACCCTGCGCCTGTACTTCAGGCATAGGACTGTGTCCAGGCACATCCCCGGCTCCAGGACCCGATACGCGGTCTCTGCGTGCTCCGGCGGCACACCAAAGCGTTCATTGAAGCGGGGAAGGAAGTCATCGAGCACGCGGTTGGCGTCATCGATGGTGGTTGCACGTGCGAGTCTCAGCTCCCTGACCAGCCTGATGCTCCTTGTATCTTGGTTTTGGCGTGTGACAAGGTGGATCGGGGTGCGGCAGACCGAATGCTCCTTGGTCACGGAAGACCGTTCTATAGCGAGGGTCGCCGCACCCGTACCGGAGTAGAGCCCGCGCAGTTGCATGGGCCAACCAAGCCCGCATCTTGCAAGGACGGGCCAGTAGTCGGGAGGAGGTGCTCATGGAGCAGGAATCGATCTTCGTAGGCATCGATGTGGCCAAGGCCCAGTTGGATGTAGCGGTACGTCCCGCGGCCGACAGATGGGAGGTCTCCCACGGCGATGCGGGAATCGGGCAACTCGTATCTCAGTTGAAGAGCCTGGGACCTGCCATGGTGCTGGTGGAGGCGTCGGGCGGCCTGGAACTGCCCCTTGTGGCAGCTCTGGCGACCGGGGAGTTGCCGGTGGTCGTCGTCAACCCCCGCCAGGTGAGGGACTTTGCCAGGGCCACCGGTAAGCTGGCCAAGACCGACTCCCTGGATGCGTCGGTCCTGGCCCATTTCGCCGAAGCGGTCCGGCCTCCCGTGCGCCCCTTGCGAGACGCCGAGACGCAGGCCCTCAACTCGCTGGTAGCTCGCAGACACCAGGTGATGACCATGCTGGTCTCGGAGAAGAACCGCCTGGGCTCCGCTGCCACCGTCGCCGTTCGTCCCCGCATCGAGGCCCACATTGCGTGGCTGGAACGGGAGTTGGACGACTTGGACGAGGGACTGCGGCGGACTCTCCGCCAGAGTCCTGTATGGCGGGAGAAGGACGACCTCCTGCGCACCGCCCCCGGCGTGGGAGAGCAACTCTCCCTCACCCTTCTGGCGTACTTGCCGGAGCTGGGCACCCTGGACCGCCGGCAGATCGCCGCCCTGGTGGGCGTGGCTCCCTTCAACCGGGACAGCGGTACGCTGCGGGGTAAACGCACCGTATGGGGTGGACGCGCCCGGGTCCGTGCAGCCCTATACATGGGAGCGTTGGTGGCCAGCCGCTTCAACCCCGTCATACGAGACTTCTACCAGCGGCTGCTGGCCGCTGGTAAGCCGAAGAAACTGGCCCTCACAGCCTGCATGCGCAAGCTGCTGATTATCCTCAACTCGATGCTTAAGCATGGCTCGCCCTGGCACGACATGACTCCGATGGTCGCCGGTCATTCCTCTTGACTTTCAAGACAGTTGCTATAAGGTCACTGCTCGCCGAAGCCGACACCGTGTTGGCCACCTCGAGATCGGGTCGACAGATCATTTTGAAGGCATATCAGCCAGTCCGAATGGGGGTCAGGTCCGAGCCGAGATGGCCCGGATCCATCATCGCAGTCCGCATGAAGGAGCATGTGACATTGACGCAGAGAGAGCAGACGAGGCTTCAGGTTCTCAACAGTTTGATGGCGGACCACATGACCACGGAGCAGGCAGCGACCTTGATGGGAGTGAGCGCGCGCCACACCAGGCGTATTCTGGCGGCCTACAGAAGGGACGGCGCAGCCGCACTCGCTCACGGCAATCGAGGTCGCAGATCGGCCAACGCTACACCGGACCCGTTGGCGACCGACGTGGTGGGTCCTGGCGCGGACTCGATATGAGGGAGTCAGTCACACGCACCTGAGCGAGTTGCTGAGGGAGCGAGAGGAGGCCCTGATACCGCCATCGATCTGGGATGAGAGCGTCGCCCGCTTCACGCCGACTGCAATGGCTGTCGTCAATCTTGCTTCGGAGGTCGGCGTTCACCCCCGCCATCGTCGCGGGCCGAGTTCGCTACGAACGGGGCAACTACCGCCTGCTCTCCCAGTTCGTCGGCTCTGGACAGATCCGTCGACAGTTCGAGTAGGCCAGCGAGCCCGTCCGCCTAGGGCCAGCGCAGCTCGCCCTCGAGGATCCGGTCGGTGTACGCCCCCTCCACGTCGAAAGGCCTGGGCAGCGCCTCGAACCGCACCAGGTGATCGTACAGGGCGCGCCACTGGTCATCCGTCATCCAGCCCAGGCCGTACTCGCCGGTCAGTGTGCTCTCCGCGCCCGCTATCTCAGTGGTGAGCATGTACATCTGGTGGTCGGGGTCCTCGTTGGGCGCGAACTCCATCACGATCCGCACCGCCTCTTCGGGGTTCTCCATCGCGTACTGCAGCCCGCGGAGCGTCGCCTTGAGGAACCGCTCCAGCAGCTCCGGGTCCTCGTCGACGAGCTCCGTCCGGGTGACGTAGGTGAGACCTATCGCCGGAACGCCGTAGTCCTCCGGGTCCCACACGATCACCTCGTGCCCCAGCCTGTTTCTAATCGTGTCCGGCTCGTTGGACTTGAACACCGCGAGAACGTCGACCTCGCCGTCCGTAAGCACTCTCGGGTTGAATCCGACCCTGACGGCATTCACGTTGTCGCTGTCAAGGCCCGCCTCGGCGAGCACCGCAAGGTACTCCGGCGGAGGCGACGACCCCTTGTACCCAAAGGTCTTGCCGCGCCAGTCCGCGGGCGTGCGCATCCCGCTCTCCTCCAGGGCGACGAAGGCCTGCTGGCCCCGCTGTCCGAACAGTGCGAAGGCCGAGACCGGCAGCTCCTGGTCGGACACGCGTTTCAGGAGCGCTGCCGCGTCCGCCGTAGTAACGTCCACCTCGCCCGCGGCCACGAAGCGGATCGAGCCGCCGGTGGGAGCGTGCTGGATATCGACCTCCAGATCCTGCTCTGCGAAGTAGCCCCTCTTCTGAGCCACGTACACCGCCGCGAACGGCAGGTTGGCCTGGGGCTTGAAGCCGGCCATGAAGACGAGCCTGTCCGGCGTCGGCGGCTCACTCTCTCCGCAGCCCCAGGCGGCCAGCGCAACCAGCGCGAGGCCCGCCCACGCAACGCCTTTCAATCCGGTATTTCCCATATGGGCAGTCTCCAGGCTCAATGGGCAATCCAAACGAGATAGTGGCATCATAGTCAGGTCCTACAAGGCCATTCAATCTCCGGTCTATCCAATAAGGGATGCGATTCTTGCCGTGAACCATGCATCTTGTCCGTCTTCATCGTCCTCGTGTCCCCTGCCAGTGGGGTGAAAGTGCATTGAAGACAAGTCGACTCCCTGGAGCGCTCTCCCTGTAAACGGCGGAGTAATAATGGACCGTGCGGGCGGGGGCGAGTGCTGATCGGAGGTGTCGACGCTCAGCGATTATGTCCGCCTAAGTGTCAAGGGAAAATGTCCTCTGGGTGGATTGCCATGCTAGCAGATCACGATACTTTCGACGTTGCGCGGGGGCGTGACATGGGTGGGCTTTCGGCGTTGATGTACTTCCTCACGGTGTCCCTGTGTATGCCGAGTTCCCGAGCGATCCCACGGATGGATAGTCCCTTGCGCTTCACCTTACGCACCGCCTTCCATCTCGCCGTCTGAAGTGGGGTGGGCTTTCTGGACCGCGGAGTCACAGTCTTGCGAACTCTCACGGCGCCGTTGCGGCCGGCATCGTCGTGGAGGTCGTCGGCTTGGAGCACTGTGCCCATCATCGCCACCTCGTCCTCCAGTCTTGTGCTGACGCCGTTGGTGTGGCGGTTGGGAGCAGTCGTGTGTACGGACCTCGTGCCGAAGCTGCGCAGGATACCTGGACGTGGCGGCGCTTCCTGGGAGGCGACGGTACGCCCTTCGTGTTGCACTGACAGTCGGCCGTCCAGCCCCTCGAGCACATCCACCACCGATCCGGCATAGCTCGGCCGAGCACTATCGGGAAGCAGCTGCAGGGTGCGCCACCGGTACTTCACCGTGTTGTCCCGGCCGACCCTGCGCCTGTACTTCAGGCAAAGGACTGTGTCCAGGCACATCCCCGGGGCCAGGACCCGATACGCGGTCTCCGCGTGCTGCGACGGCACACCAAAGCGTTCATTGAAGCGGGGAAGGAAGTCGTCGAGCACGCGGTTGGCGTCATCGATGGTGGTCGCGCCTGCGAGTCTCAGCTCCGTGACCAGCCTATCCTGGAGCGTGCCCGCGGCGCGTTCCACGCGGCCTTTGGCTTGTGGAGACCGTGCGAATATCAGCTGCACGCCAAGCTCATCCATTGCGCGGGAGAACTGGGTGGGAGCGGCGGCGATCTCCGACGGCGGCGTGTGCTTGAAGACGCCATAGCGGTCTGAATAGAGTGCGAGCGGTATGCCGCAGCTCCGTATCAGATCCCGCATCAGCAGTAAGTAGCTGCGGGTGTTCTCCTGCTCGCAGAACAGGGCATTGACGACACAACCCGTAGCGTCGTCGACCGCCAGCAGCAATGTGAACTGGGGGCCATCCTCTCCCAGCCATCTGTGGTAGCTGCCATCTATCTGTATCAGCATTCCCTCACGGGCCATCCGCTGCCGTCGAACACGATGCTTCGGCGGCCTGCGACGGCGAGGACTGCTCACACCGGCGTCAGTCAGTATCTTGCGCAACGTGTTACGACCGATGTCTATGCCCTCTCGCTCCCTCAGCAACTCGCTCAGGTGCGTGTGGTTGACTCCCTCGTATCGGGTCCGCGCCAGGACCACCACGCCGGTCGCCAACGGGTCCGGTGTGGCGTTGGCCGGTCTGCGACCTCGATTGCCGTGAGCGAGTGCGGCTGCGCCGTCCCTCCTGTAGGCCGCCAGAATACGCCTGGTGTGGCGCGCGCTCACTCCCATCAAAGTCGCTGCCTGCTCCGTGGTCATGTGGTCCGCCATCAAACTGTTGAGAACCTGAAGCCTCGTCTGCTCTCTCTGCGTCAATGTCACATGCTCCTTCATGCGGACATTTTCGCTTGACAGTTAGCGAGGACATCCCGACTAACTTCAACTGTTAGTCGCCTCTGCACGGGCCGGATACGGGCATAATTTTGCTAATCGCTGAGCAACTACAACAAGGGCGGAGTGATATTAGGCCACGGGGCGGAGCAGAAGTGTACCAGTCGGTCGTCGGTGTTCAGCGAGAATGATGCTCCTTGACACCTACGTCTTTTCCGGTTCCTCCGTCTCTCGCTTCGCCATCCGATAGCCGACGCGGGGTTCGGCAAAGATGTACTTTGGGTTGGCGGCGGCGTCGCCCAGCTTGCGACGCAGCCTCATCAGGTGAGTGCGCAGGACCCGCAGATTCCCCGGCTTTCCCGGACTCCACACCCGCCTCAGCAGCCGGTCATGGGACACCACCCGCCCGGCTTCCGCCGCCAGTTCCGCCAGCAGGTCGAACTCGGTGGGCGTCAGCGGCGCCGGTCGCCCCGAGACCGTCACCCTGCGCTGGGCGTAGTCGATGGTCAAGTCGCCCAGCACGGATGGCTCCGCCGGCTCTGGGCGCTCTGGTTCCCCGAACCGGCGCAGGGCCGCCCTCATCCTGGCCACCAGCTCCGTCGGCGAGAATGGCTTGACGATGTAGTCGGTGGCCCCCTGCTCCAGAACCCTGGCGATCACCTCGTCCTTGCCGTAAGCCGACAGGAATATGACCGGAATACGGGAGACGGCCAGAATGTCCCCCATCAGCTCCACCCCGTCGTGCCCCGGCAGCATCAGGTCCAGCAGGGCCAGACGGGGGCTGTGCTCCGCCATCAGGAGCAAGGCCTCCTCCGGGTCCGCGGTCACCACCGGCCGGAAGCCTGCGGTGGAGAGGGCGTCCCGCACGGACCTGAGCACCAGGGGCTCGTCGTCCACCACCAGGATCGTTCCCGCAGAGCCCCCGCCGTCCTGAGAACGGGCGGGGCGACGGACGGTTTCGGCGTCCCGGACCACCGGCAGGGTGAAGACGAACCGCGCTCCCAGGCCCGGCCCGTCGCTCTCGGCATGGATGCGGCCCCCGTGGGCCTCCACTATCCCCTTGCAGATGGCCAGGCCCAGGCCGGTGTCCCCTCCCTGCTCCTCGGACTGCGCCCTGGAGAACTTGCGGAACAGGAGCGGCAGGTCCTCGGCCGGTATCCCCCGCCCCTGGTCGGCCACCGAGACCTCGACGTCAACGCCCGCGCGCACGGCGGACACCTGGATGATGGACGACTCCGGGGAGTGCCGGGCTGCGTTGGACAGCAGGTTGCCGATGACCTGGACGATGCGCCTGCGATCCGCCATCACCAGGGGCAGGTCGGGCGCAACGTCGATCTCCAGGTTGTTCCGGCCCCCAGCGCCCTGGAAGGCGTTCCTGGCCCGGTCCACCAGCGCGGCAATTTCCGCCGGTTCCGGGTCCACCGGCAGGGCGCCCGTCTCGATGCGGGCCACGTCCAGCAGGTCGCCGATGAGTTCCCGCATGTGGTCGGCCCGGTCGACGATGATCCGGTGGAACTGGCGCATCTCGGCCGGGTCCAGGTCCGCCGCCGACTCCAGGAGGACAGTGACCGCGCCCCTGATGGAGGTCAGGGGCATCCGCAGCTCGTGGCTCACCATGGCCAGAAACTCCGCCCGGAGCCGCTCCGCCTCCTCGACGGTCGTCATGTCCTGCATGGTGACCACCACCGACTCCACCTCCCCCTCCCCGGAGCGAATGGGCGTGGCGTTGAGCAGGACGGTCACGCTCCGCCCGTCGGGGACGCCCATGACGATCTCCTCGGCCCGCACCGTCTCGCTGGAGGCGAGAGCCTCGGCCAGGGGGAACTCCATTAGAGAGACCTCGCGCCCATCGGCGCGACGCACGGTCAACAACCGCAGAAGGTCCTCTGTTGGTTGGTCCGGATTCCGTAGCTCGTCGACGATCCTTCTTCCCTCCCGGTTGAATGACGCCGCAGCACCCTTCCTCATGTCGAAGATGACGACGCCCACGGGCGAGGTGTCGATCAGCGTCTCCAGATCGGCCCTGGCCCGCTGCTCGTCCCGGTGCCGTCGGGCGTTGGCGATCACCTGCGCTGCCTGTGAGGCGAACAGCACCAGGGTCTCCTCGTCCTCCCGGCTGAACTCCCGGCCCGGTTCGTCGCTCCCCACGCAGATGTTGCCCGAGCGCACGCCGTGGTGGAGTATCGGAGCCGCCATGAAGGCGGTGACGGATACGGGCGAGCGGAACTCCGCGAGGCCGATCGACGCGGTGAACTCCTCCAGCCGGCCCGCCCTCAGCGGTCCCGGAAGGGCGTTCAGATACTCGAAGAACCTGGGCCCACCGGGGGCCTGCCACAGCCGCTCCACATCGCCGGAGTCCAGGCCCAGGACTAGGTGGTCCTCCATCCGGCCGGAATCATCCAGGGTGGTGATCACGGAGTAGGGCGCCCGCGTCAGGGACCGGGCGCCCTCCATCACGGCCCGCAGCGCCGTGTCGACGTCCAGGCTCTCGTTGATGCGGAGAATGGTCTGGCTAAGGCGGGCGAGGCGGTCGTCGGGGGGTTCGGCTCCCTGGGCCGGCCGACCGGGGGCATTCTCCAACTTTTCACCTCCTCGGGAACCTGTTTGGGTCTATTTTAGCGAATTGGGCCGAAAGTTACCACTACGTTATCAAAGTGAGGGAAGACTTTACCCATAAGTTAGTCTCAAATCCCTATAACTGGTTTGCTGGGTGCATGTGAACTTTTCATCTTGAAGCCCCGCTATCCCGATTGGGAGTCGCTCCCTTGAGAACTATCACAGCCCTACTAACTTTCCTAGTCCTTGTAGGTTGTGGAGACTCTAAGCCTAGAGAAGTTCCAACCTCGCCTCCGCCAGTCGCGATAGCTCCTCCTACGGTGACACCTACCTCTACGCCAGTTCCGGCAACGGCTACATCAACCCCTGTTCCTCCAACGGTAACAGCTAACCGTCCAACGGCGACAAAGATAGCCATAGCTCCTAAAGCCACGAAGACACCCATAGCGATAGCTAAAGCAGCTCCGACTGACACTCCAACTCCGACTATAGTACCTGCTGAGACACCGACCAGGACTCCAGCGCCGACCAAGACTCCGGTTCCGACTGCAACACCAACAGAGACACCGACTCCAACGAAGGTACCGACAAACACTCCGACAGCTACGCCGACGCCGACGATAACGCCAACTCCAACTCCTAGTCCAACTCCCATACCTCAATATCTTAGAGTATGGAGGTCAATGACAGACGCTCGATGGCTTGACAGAAACAATCCTAGACTAGCCGACACGATCAGAGCGTTCTCTTGGGTACAGGATGGACTCACAGATGAGGATATGCCTACTCTGAGGTTGCTGCTCAAGCTAGCAAGAGCCAACGGTGCCGCAGCAGTAGCAATCACTAAGGCGTCTTGGGTACAGACAAACAACTCGAATGAGCATCACCTGGTCGTCCTAGAGGAATTGCGGCACTACTACGACGGACCCGAAGTAGCAGTAAAGGTCGCCTCTGCCTCATGGATACAAGACGACGTTACTGAGGCGGAGTCTGAGATAGTTGACCTACTGAACAGAGACGCCATGCTGTATGACCTAATCGGTCTACCTTGGATGCAGGACGAGGTCACCGATGAAGAGGTCATGTTAGTCAAGACGATTGGCTATGACGCTGCACTGTACAGCCTAATAGGTATGCCCTTCCTGGCGTCCGTAGAACCTGCGGACGTTACGGCAGCGAGAGCCTTATCGAGACTCATATACTGGGACAATCGACCTCTAGCAGAGTACGTTCTCTCTCATCCAGCCCTCGACGGAGGCATAACCGACCTCGACGCGTACTATGTCACTGTTATAAGTGACAAGATGGACACAATCTTGGTTGATAAGATACTCGACTCCGACCAGACCTCGATAGAGTTTCGAACAATCAATCTTCCTCTGAGAGGTGAGACAGAGCTAGCAATCGTCCGCCACAACAAAGGCAGCAAGCGGTCTATGGACTTGCTAGAGTATGCCGTATCCTACCTTGAGGGGCTTCATGGAGTACCCTTCCCTATAGGGCACGTCACGATTCTGTTCAACACGGAGCTGGTAGGAGGCGGAGGTAGAAACTTCGGTACCCATATGGCCGCGATGTCAGAGTACGATGCCGATAACAACAGCTACGAGTCAGTAGAGCTACCGGGATTGCTAGCTCACGAGACGGCACATTACTACTGGGGAGGAAACGGCGACCCCGTCTGGATCAACGAAGGGTTAGCCAACACTCTTGGAGCCATCTCCGAGCATAAGCGCGTAGGAGCCCCATTAGCTCCAGAGAATACGCTGCCTTGCAGCGACGACATTGGCAACATAGAAGAGCTTGACGCATCGAGCGCAGAGCAGCAGAAGAAGCATTTCTGGTGCTTCTACGCTTTCGGCGAGCATATGTTCCTCGAACTCTACGACGAACTAGGTCATGACGCCTTTAGCGAGGGATTGGGGCGTTTGTACTTGAAGTCGCGGGAGAGAGGCAGACTAGGCATAGACGACGTGGTAGAGGCGTTCGCAGGTAGTGAGACAGTGAAGGAGATTGCTAACTACTGGCACAGTGGAAGGGCGATGCCTAGATGAGACTAGAGAAGTGGTCAAAGCCGGAGTACTGTAGACCGTCAGCGAAAATGGGACACCCGAGGGGATAGAAGAGCCCGAGAGATTTGAGGTGGTGTGAGCTCCCGGACTGAGGGTAGAGTGCCCCAGGACTGAGGAGTGTTGATTGACAGCCCTGGAGGGCTAGGAGATTACGCCATGCCAATGAGTCGCGGGCAACGGATCCGACCCTGTATTTCCGACGAGGACGCCGTGACTGCTTTGACGCAGTTGGCGGACAGGAACCCAACCCTATCCGAGATCATAATCTGCCTGCTAAGCGGCGTGGACTATCTCTGCGTGGCATCGCCAGGGAGTTGGGCATCCACAGGGACACGGTCCGCAAGTACGCTGCAGCCAAGAGCCCTCCGATGTACCGCAGTCATGGCAAGACCCGCGCAAATGGCGCAGCTCCTCAGTCGAAGACTACTGACCTACAGGACTCGGACACCACGACAACTGACATAGTCGCTGAACAGCTCGCCTGACATAATCGCTGGACATCGACACCCCTGATCAGCACTCGCCCCCGCCTTCCATCCTGTTACAGCCAACACGATGGAGGGTGCAGAGGATGTACAGGGTGGAGTTGTACGCGCGGGTGCGCCGGGCCTGCATGGTGGAGGGTATGAGCACGCGCGAGGCGGCGCGTGTGTTCGGTCTGCACCGGGACACGGTGCGCAAGATGCTGAGATACTCGGTGCCTCCCGGGTATCGCCGGCAGTCGCCGCCACGCCGACCGAAGCTGGACCCGTACCGCGGGGTGATCGACCGTATCCTGGTTGTCACTCGTGCTGACAACGAATTCGGAAGCCTCCTCGTTTGCGCCGATCCAGACGGAAATGAATTCTGTCTCGCCTGCCCAAAGTCCTAGGATAGAGGATGGGATCATGAAGACGGCGCTGACGACTTGATGGAAGAAGGCGAATGAGAGGCTCGCTCCGAACGATTGCAGCCTGGATCGTGGTGGTCGGTCTTTGGCTGGCAAAGGTGATCGTACTCATTTCGCTATGGACCGCAGATGCGCTCATCTGGATTATGAGAGGTGGTCTCGTTTGTCTGAACAGCGCTGCCCGGTTTGATAAGTGGAATCGCGCTGCCGTGCGTTAGGCCGCCGCGGACTCGGCAGGCGCTCTGTCAAAGAACTGGTCCGGCGTCATTCCCCCAAGGCTCGAATGGGGCCGTCCGGCATTGTAAAACTCGAAGTACCGCCCGAGTCCAGTTCTGGCTTCCGGGACCGATTCGTAGGCTCTCAGGTACACCTCCTCGTACTTGACGCTCTTCCACAGTCGTTCGACGAACACGTTATCCTTCCAGCTCCCCTTCCCGTCCATACTGATCTGGATCCCATTGGCTTTCAGCAGGCCGGTGAAGGCATCACTTGTGAACTGGCTTCCCTGATCTGTGTTGAATATCTCCGGCGCGCCGTGGCGTCCCAGGGATTCTTCGAGCGCCTCCACGCAGAAGTCTGTGTCCATTGTGACCGATACCCGCCAGGCCAGCACCTTGCGGCTATGCCAGTCCATCACTGCGGCTAGGTACACGAACCCCCTGGCCATCGGAATGTACGTGATATCCATTGCCCACACCTGGTTGGGCCTGCTCACCTCAAGCCCACGCAGCAGGTACGGATACACCGTATGGCCGGGCCGTCGCCGGCTGGTGTTGGGCTTGCGGTACAGCGCCTCGATGCCCATCCGCCGCATCAGTGTGGCGATGTGTCTACGCCCGGAGGAGAGTCCCTCCTGGCGGAGCAGGCCTCGCATCATCCTACTGCCTGCAAACGGATACTCAAGGTGCAGCTCATCGATGCGGCGCATCAGTCCGAGACCGGCTTCGCCCACCGGCCGTGGCCGGTAGTAGATGCTCCCGCGGCTGATGCCCACTGCCTTTGCCTGGCGGGCGAGAGGTAGCTTGTGATCGCGGTCGATCATCGCCTTGCGCCCGGCAATCCCGCCTTCGTGAGCGCGGCCTCTAAAAATCGTTCTCCAACGCAAGCTCACCGATCTTAGCGTGAAGGACCTTCATGTCTACCGGCTTTTCAGCCTGCCCTGTCCCGGCGCCAAATAACTGCGCCGCCCGATCCAGCAACTGGGTCTTCCATTGCGTGATCTGGTTCGGGTGCACGTCGAACTGGCTTGCCAGCTCCGAAAGTGTCCGGTCGCCGCGCACTGCGGCAAGAGCCACCTTCGCCTTGAACTCTGCCGAGTGGTTACGGCGGGGTCGTCTGCTCATCTCTCGCTCCTGTCTCCGAGAGCACTATCATGCCCTCAATCAGGCAGCGATTCCACTGTAATTGATTAGCGGGTTAGAGGTCCGTGTAGGGGTTGCAGTGGGTGCTGGGAGATGTTTTAGACTTCGGCTATGTGCGAGCCGAGAGTCATCCGATGCGCTGAGTGCGACGAGCTGATGGCGCTGGTCAAGGGACTGCAAGAGCAGGTTGCGGAGTTGAAGGCGGCCAACGAAGAGTTGCAGAAGCAACTCGCCGAGTCCCAGCGGGGCGGAAAGCGCCAGGCGGCTCCGTTCTCGAAGGGCAAGCGAAGCAGCAATCCCAAGCGTCCCGGCCGCAAGCCGGATATGGGGTTGTTCAGCTACCGCAAGCCGCCCTCTCCCGATGAAATCACCGAGCCGATCGTAGAGGTGGCGGTGTCTGTGGAGGTCTGTCCTGGATGCGGAGGCAGACTTGAGGATGAGGGAATGGGAGTTGCCTACGTGACAGACATTCCTCCGATTCGGCGTCCGCAGGTGACGGCGTACCGGGTGCAGATATGCCGGTGCCGGTCCTGCGGTAGGCAGGTCCGTGGCCGGCATCCCGATGTTGCCCCAGACCAGTACGGGGCCAGCGCCCATCGGGTTGGGAGGCGAGTGATGGCGGCGGCTCACATGCTCCACTATGGGGTGGGCGTTCCGGTAAGAAAGGTTCCCGCTGTGCTCAGAGCGCTGACCGGGGTGGAAGTGAGTCAGGGAGCGATCAGCCAGGACGCGCTGCGACGTGCCACGGGTGCGGTGGGGGAAGCCTACCACAAGCTGCGGACCTCGGTGGGTGTGAGTCGACTCGTCCACACCGATGACACTGGATGGCGGGTGGGGGGTGAGCCCGCCTTTCTGATGGCCTTCGAGACGGATGAGGCTACGGTATATCAGGTCCGTGCTCGTCACCGGAACGAAGAGGTGCGCGAGGTGGTTCCGTCGGACTATGGCGGAGTGATGGTGACGGACCGAGGGCGAAGCTACGATGCTCAGGCTCTGTCCGGGGTGAAGCAACAGAAGTGCTTGGCCCACGTGCTGCGCTCGATCAGCGAGGTCGTCCAGACCAGGACAGGGAGAGGACGCAGCTTCGGCAAGCGTCTGAAGGGTCTTCTCAGAGAAGCGATGGAACTGTGGGGGGCATATCACCGAGGAGAGGCGTCGGACTTTGGTGTGCAGGCCGAGCGGTTGAAGCGAGAGGTGAGCTATCATCTCCGCGACCGCCCGATGGCGGATGCGGACAACTACAGGCTGCAGAACGAACTCGGCTGGCACGACGACCGGGGCAACCTGCTGCGTTTTCTGGACGATCCGAGTATTGAGCCGACCAACAACCGTGCTGAGCGAGCGCTCCGCCCGGCAGTGATCGCGCGGAAGGTGTCGCACTGCTCGAAGAGCGTCGAGGGCGCCGATGCCTTCTCGGCCTTCACCAGCGTAATCAGGACCCTGGGTCGGAATGGTGGCGACCGGTCTGTGGTGGACTGGCTCTGCGATGTGTTCAGCGGCGCTCCCCTCCACTCTCCTTCCCTCTGAACCTCTCCACAGACTCCCCTCCGCTAATCAATTACATTCCACTTATCCCCCTGTTCAGATTTCCGGAGCCACTTCTATGCTACTCACCCGGTCTGATGAGCGTCGGATCCGACCAACCGAGCGGGTCACCTGGCCGAAGGGCCTGAAGCGACAGTTGATGAGGCGGCAGGCAAATACCTGTGTCTACTGTGGGCATCGACGAATCGCCTCTAAAATGGAGATAGATCACATGACTCCAGTCGTTCGTGGCGGATCCAACGATGAGAGCAACCTCCAAGTGATCTGTCGAGAATGCAATCGGAGCAAAGGACTGCAGACTGATGAAGAGTTCAGGACGAGATACGCTCGCCTTGTTCCACAGACACGATTGACGCCTCCAAGGCGACGAATATCACAGCGTGAATTCAGAGAAGAAACTCGTCTTACCATGCAGACCGCATCCGTTCAAGAATTTCGGAAAACCCGCTTCATCTCCAAACGCGAGAAGGTCGTCACAGGCTGTCTCATCCTCAGCGGAGTGATCGCCTTCGTCACGCTGTTCGTACTTTCGTCTTGGGGTGCTGAAGGATTCCTGCTCTTGTCGCCTGCGGTGATCCTGGGCGGGGCGGCTGGCGGCGGCGTCTGGTATAGGGCGTACACGACAGGCGCCATGATAGAAGAGGGATGAAGAACCCATGAAAGGCAGCATCCAACAGCGCAGCGCCGGCACCTGGGAGCTCACCGTCGACCTCGGGCGGGATCTCCGCTTAGATCCCGACCCCGATAGAGGATTCGGCGGCCGACCTTGTAGTACGAAGGCCCCGCGTAGTCAGCCATACTGGCAGACTCGTGAGAGAAACCCGACACCAATACGGGAATAGCGGTGACCGCCGCCGGGATAGATAAAAAATGCCAGAGAGAGACCGGTCACGGTGCCCTGAGGAAGGGCAGCGATAGGAGCCGCAGATGGAGGAGGAACGCGTCTCGACGGGGAAACTCTTCGGGGTCCGTCCCACCGATGAGTGTCGGACATGGACCGGAGGAGACCACCTGTATCGGATGGAGACCGGTGTACTGACAATCGGTCTCCATAGGACCGCATCGCCGGGGTCAGAGAGGGACTCAATACCCTCAGGGCGGTCGTCAGACCCGGCCGAACAGCGCTGGGACAGGAGCGACAATCGGCTGACGCGGACCGTCCTGGAGAGTCCGCCGGGGAGCCCGCTGAGGGCCGTCCGTGAGAGAGATAAAAAGTCCGAACGCCGAGAATATTATTATTTATATAAGCTCAGAGACGGGTCTCTCACATAGGACCGGCGAAACCGGGCTAGCCCGGTTTCGGGCGCCTGCCGTCGGGCTCCGGGACCACGAGCTGAGAGGGGTCCGGCGTACTCCTCGGCGTGCCGGCAGCGCCTCAGCGTCCGGCGTCCGCGATGCAACCGAGATGACCGAGGGCCGTCGGGACGGCGTATCCTGCTCTCGAGGGAGGGGCGAGAGTCGGGGCCGGCCTTCGGTCATCCATTGATTGGTCTTTCGATCTCCGATCGACGCGTCCCCTGCCCCGGTGCGGTATGAGGCCCTCATGCGTCGCCTCTCCGACGGTCGCCTCCGGGCTCACCGCCGGGACTTCCCTGGCCGGAGCGATGTTGAAGCCAGGCGCGTGGTCGGTCATGGAGTCGTCGATCCCGTACCGCGCTGCGAGCTCCAGCCGGCCGTAGCAGGCACGACGGCGACCGTAGCCATCACCTGGGGAGGCTGCAGGTCCTCCGACATGTTGCCACGGCTACCTGCCGCAGCTTCGTGTAAGGTCCGCATCCGTCAGTTCGTGTGTGGAGTCATCCGAGTGGAAATGGCTTCCAGCCCCTCGACGACCAGTGACTGCTCACGGGCCAGCAGCGGAACCGCCTCGGTCCATCCTGAGCAGACGCCGGTGGCCACCAGGCTGTAGATGAAGGCTCCGGACACGCCGCCGCCGCCGTGGGCCACGAGGTCTATCTCGAGATAGCCCGGGCTCGGTTCGTTCCAGTCCATAAAGGTGCGGACTGGAACCCGGCTACCCATCTGTCAAACGCCAGGAACTATAGGCCACTTCGCCAGGAGGTTGACCACCCTGTGCGCCGGATTGGCGACCATTGCTGCATCTTGGATGTAAGGAGCAGCGATGGCGTACAGGGAGGTGTCGAGGGTGGAGATAGCAGAAGTGGTACGCCGCTGGCAGTCGGACATGAGCCAGCGGCAGATAGCAACCGGTACGGGGCTGTCTCGCGCGACAGTCCGCAGGCACATCGATGCGGCGGTGGAGGCGGGCCTGGCCCGTGACGGTCCTGCTCCGGGCGAGGAGCAGCTGACCCGCCTGGCGGGGCTGAGTGTTGCGGGCCCCCGGAGGGTTGAGACGCCGACCGACGAGATGCTCGCCCCCTAGGCCGAGCAGATCTACGAGTGGCTGACCGCCGACCGGTTGCAGCTGACCCGCATGTAAAGGGCGGAGTAATAATGTACCGGCGAGGCGGGGGTGAGCGTCCGGGAGTGGCGCTGCAAAACCGTACCACCCGCCGCCTTCCGTAGAGTTGTAGGCAACTCGATGGAAGGTGTAGAGGATGTACAAAGTGGAGTTGTACGCGCGGGTTCGCCGGGCCTGCATGGTGGAGGGGATGAGCACTCGGGAGGCGGCCCGTGTGTTCGGACTGCACCGGGACACGGTGCGCAAGATGCTGGAGTACCCGGTGCCTCTCGGGTATCGTCGGCAGTCGCCGCCACGCCGCCCGAAGCTGGACCCGTACCGCGGGGTGATCGACCGGATCCTGGATGAGGACCGCGGTCTCCCGAAGAAGCAGCGTCACACGGCCAAGCGTATCTACGACCGGCTGAGAGCGGAGCACGGCTTCGACGGTAGGTACACAGCAGCCTGTCGAAGTCGGCGGTGTCGTAGGCGCCTAGCCTGCTCCACAGCGTCAGGTGCTGTGCCCTCTGGACGACTTGGAGTGTATCTATCTGGACCCACGCGACGCGCTCAATCGCGGAGTACACGTCCTCGATACCCGGCCGGGGTCTTCTGGAAAGCGGCGCGGTCAGGCCCTGGGTGTGCAGGGCGAGCGCACGTATGGCGTTCAGCGGGTAAACGGTGTCAGCGGACTTCAAGGCGGTGCGTCGGGATCACGGGTTTGGGAAGTGCGTGGTCATTACTGCCGGAATTCTGCCACATCCTCACCCGTCAAAGCCATAGAGGTCTGATAGAGTCCGGGAGTGGGCGGCGTGCCGAACGCTCGGGAGGTGAAGATGGAGAAGAGAACGCTTGGCAGGACAGGCATCGAGGTGACCCGGCTGGGTCTGGGACTTGCGGAGATATCCCGCCAAGAACAGCACGGAGGAGATACGGCCGGCGCGGCACATGTGCTCAACCTTGCCCTGGACGTGGGAATCAACTTCCTGGACACGGCCGCCTGCTACGCCTCGACGGAAGCGCTGATGGGGTCCGCCGTTTCCCATCGCAGAGACGAGTTCTTCCTGGCATCCAAGTGCGGCCATGCCGTCGACACGGAGGCCGAGCCGTGGACGGCCGGGGTCATAGCCGAGAGCGTCGACCGCAGCCTCAGAAGGCTCAAGACCGACTACCTGGACATCCTACAACTCCACTCCTGCGAGCTGGACGTGCTGAAGCGGGGCGAGGTCATTGAGGCGTTGGTCAGCGCTCGCGACCAGGGTAAGACCCGGTTCATCGGGTACAGCGGCGACAACGAGGCAGCCCTGTGGGCTGTCGTGAGGGGGGTATTCGACACGCTCCAGACCAGCTTCAGCCTGGTGGACCAGAGCGCCCGCAGGGAGCTGCTCGCCGCCGCCCGCGCCGCGGACATGGGCATAATCATCAAGCGGCCGGTCGGCAACGGGGCATGGGGGCGGGCCAGAAGCCCCTAATGGGGTTGGGCCAGCTATCCTGAGCGATTCTGGGAGACTGTCCCGGACCCGCCAGCCGGTGAGCTCTGTGAAGGCCTGGAGGCCGTGGGATCTCTGAGGGTAGACCGAGCCCCGGCTGGTGAGCCTGGGTGGTTCGCAGCACTCATGGGGTGTCGTGCCAGAGAGCACTGTTCCATTAGGCCGTGGCGGGACCAACCCAGCGCGTCGCATCTCAGTAGGCGAAGCGAAGGAGGCAACGAGCAACTATGGTTCTGTATGTGGGTGATGACTGGGCCGAAGCACACCACGATGTGCACCTGATGAACGAGGCGGGTGATCGGCTCGCCTCCGGGCAGTTGGCGGAAGGCGTCTGCGGCATGGCTGCTCTGCACGAGTTGCTCGCCCGGCATGCCGCAGAGCCAGACGAGGTCGTGATAGGGATCGAGACCGACCGAGGGCCATGGGTCTCGGCCCTGCTCGCCGCCGGCTATTGCGTCTACGCGGTCAACCCTCGCTCGGTCGCCCGCTATCGCGAGCGTCATCGTGTGAGCGGGGCCAAATCAGACGCGGGTGACGCCAAGCTGCTCGCCGATCTCGTCCGCACCGACCGCCACAACCACCGGCCCGTGGCTGGCGACAGTGATGCCGTCGACGCAGTGCGCATCCTCGCCCGCGCCCACCAGCAGTTGATCTGGGACCGCACCCGACAGACCAACCGGCTTCGCAGCAGCCTCCGGCAGTACTTCCCGGCGGCCCTGGACGCCTTCCCCGATCTCTCACACGGGGATGCCGTGGGCCTGCTGGCCCGGGCGCCGGGCCCACGCGAGGCGGCGCGGCTGACCGTTACCCAGATTCGTGCAGCCGTCAGGCGGGGTGGACGGCAGCGCAACCTGGACAGCCGCGCCGCCGAGATCCGCACCGCGCTGCGCACCCGGCAGCTCGAGGCGTCCCCGCTGGTGACGAAGGCCTTCACGGCGACCACCCGCTCTGTGGTTGCCCAAATCGGCGAGAGCAACCGTCAGGTCCAGGCGATCGAGACCGAACTCGCGAGCCATTTTGAGCAACACCCGGACGCCGAGACCTACCGTTCCTTCCCCGGGCTCGGCGTGATCCTCGGCGCCCGGGTGCTCGGAGAGTTCGGGGATGACCCCGAACGCTACGACTCGGCGAAGTCCCGAAGAAACTACGCCGGCACCTCGCCCCTAACCGTAGCATCCGGGCGCAAGCGGACCGTGAAGGCGCGCTTTGTCCGCAACCGGCGACTCTACGACGCTGCCGACCAGTGGGCGCTGAGCTCGCTGAAGCCGAGCCCCGGCTGCCGCGACTTCTACACGAAGCGACGTGCAACCGGAGAGTCCCACCATCAGGCGCTCCGGGCGCTCGCCAATCGGCTCGTCGGCTACCTGCACGGCTGCCTCAGGACTCGCTCCCTCTACGACGAGGAGACGGCCTGGGGACACCGAAGACGCCACGAGCCGGTCGCCGCGTAAGGGCTCCGCGCGAGAGCAGACGCGATCCCTGGCGGACCGAAGCAGAGGCGCTATCGCCAAAGATCGGCGATGTGGCTTGACTCTTGCGACCCTGGGGTGTCTACCCGTACACCGACGAGTACTTCCGGCGCGCGCAGATCATGAGGGGCGATGGGGCTGATAAGCGGCGCGCCCGAGGACCCGATCCTGCTCGCGATGGGCTTCCTGTACGCGCACGACGAGGTCGACACGGCCATTGCAGGCACCACAACCCGGCTCACCTCAGAGCCAACGTCGAGATGATCGAGAACGACCTGCCGATCCCCGCCGAGGCCGTGGAAGAACTCCACCGCCGCTTCGACGCCGTAGGAGTGGATTGGCCCGGCATCGTATAATGAGCCGACGTACTGAAATGTTCCCATTACAGTACACGGTGGCCCACTTGGGAAGACTCGAACGGCAGACTCCGTGAACCGTCCCATCTTGTGGGGAGTACCATAGCTTCCCTGAGCTTCCCTGTTGAAACCACTGAAATTGTGGTAACAAATGTGGTAAGCTATCCCAATACGGCGCATATTTGTATTTAAATCCCATTCCCCCCGGCTCCGCGGGGGAAGATTGAGATGGGGGTCCCCCCGCAAGTCTGAACAGTTACGTCCCATGTCCACGCCACTCCCGTCGACCGTAAGGCTGCGTCTGATCGAGGCCGTTGCGGGAAGCTTCGCCGCGCTCGCCGTGCTGGCCGCCTGCGGCTCCGATTCGGACTCGGAACGCCTCTTCTTCACCTCTGACAGGGACGGCGACCTCGAGATCTACTCCGTAACCGCGAAGGGTGAGGACGAGATCAACCTCACGGACAGCCCGGGCGACGAGTTCGCCCCCGTCGTCTCTCCCGACGGGAGGCTGATCGCCTTCCGGACCGGCTCCGGGCCGGACGTCTCGATACACACGATGCGGACGGACGGCACGTCGAGGACCCAGGTCACGACCGGCCCGGGAAGCCACGGCAGCCAGCGATGGTCGCCAGAGAGCGACCGGCTCGCGTACGGTAACTGTTCACAGTTGATGAGTGTGACTGGCCGATAGGTGGGGTGGAAAAGGGCTAGCGTTCAGGGGGGTGGTTGTGTCATACAGTCAGGTGTGGACGCCGAAGTTGACCTAACCGCAGCCAGCCGTGAGGATCTGCTGGCGATAATAGCCGATTTGCAGCGCCGTGTAGAGGAGTTGGAAGCGCGATTGGCCGGAGGCGGTCGGCCGCGAGGGATGCCGGGCAACAAGCCCGGTTCGGGGTCACGGCCGATGGGGGATACCAGCAAGCCACGCAAGCCCAGGTCGCGGGGCTTTGGACGTCGTCGCATGGAGCCGACCGACCACGTGGAGCATGCGCTGGACATCTGCCCGGACTGCGGGACGAGTCTTACCGGCGGGTGGGTGCATCGCACGCGCGAGGTGATCGAGATTCCGGCCATGCCCGTGCAGGTCACCCAGCACGTGGTGGTGGCGCGCACCTGCCGGGTGTGCAGGAAGCGGCGGGTGCCGAGGCTGGAGCTGGGAGGCGTGGTGGTGGGCCGTCAGCGGTTGGGTATCAATCTTGTGAGTCTGGTGGTAACGCTCAGGGAGCGTGCCAGGCTGCCGATAGGCACGATCCGGTGGTACCTGCGGACGGTTCACGGATTGGACCTGAGCGCAGGGGCGATAGTGGGGATGATCCACCGTGCGGCAGAGGCGGCGCGGCGTCCGGTGGCCGATATGGTGGACCGCATCCGCGGCAGCCCGGTGGTCTTCGCCGACGAGACGGGCTGGCGCCAGGACGGTGTGAACGGGTTCGCCTGGACATTCAGCACCCCGGGCGAGCGGTATTTCGTGCGGCGCAACCGCAGCAGGCAGGTGGTGGACGAGGTATTGGGAGACGGGTTCGGCGGAGTGCTGGTCAGCGACTTCTATGCCGCCTACCACCACTACCCCGGGCTGAAGCAGGGATGCTGGGCGCACCTTCTGCGGGACATCCATGACCTGAAGGTCACCCATCCCGACGATGGGAACCTGGCGCTGTGGGCGGCGGCGGTCAAGGGCCTATACACCGAGGCGGTGGAGTTCGGCCACGCCGACGCTCGGGAGCGCAGTGCGGCCCGGCGGCGGTATGAGCACAGGCTGCTGGCGCTGTGCCGACCCTACCTCGACGCCCCGTCGGCGGTGCAGCGCAATCTGTGCAGGCGTATCGAGCGGCACATCAAGGAGCTGTTCGTGTTCGTCGCAGATCCGGGTGTGCCGCCGGACAACAACGCTGCTGAGCGCAGCCTGCGGCACCTGGTGGTCAGCCGCAAGATCAGCGGCGGGACACGCTCAGCGCGTGGCACCGACAGCAGGATGGCCCTGGCCTCACTGTTCGGCACCTGGCATGTCCGGGACATCAACCCCTTGATCGCCTGCCGACAACTCCTCGCCTCTCATCAAATCTGAACTGTTACTCATAGACAGGGATGGTTGTGGTATTGTGTGTCGCGGCCAAGGCTCGAGGTGCCGACCGCACCGACCGCCTCAAAGCACCGACCACAAGGAGAAGACAGATGCCACGAACCGAGCGAACAGTTGTCAGTACGACCCAGGTTCACCCGCCTGTCGGCCAGTACTCCCATGCCGTCCGAGTCAAGGGCGAACTCGTGTTTATCGCAGGTCAAGTGGCCTTGGACGTGAACGGGGACCTGGTGGGGAGGGGAGACCCCAACGCCCAGGTGCGCCAGATCTTCAAGAACATAGGTGCCATACTAGCCAGCGTAGGCGCCTCTTTCGAGAATGTGGTGGAGTGGACCACCTTCGTAGCTGGGAGGGAGTCGGTCCTGCCCAACCAGCGGGCCAAAGTCGAGCTTATCGAATCCCTCTTCCCGAACGGCGGGTATCCCGCCAGCACGATGGTCATAGTAGAGGGCTTGGCGCAGGAGGAGTTCCTCGTGGAGATGAGGGTCGTCGCCGCAGTCCCGTAGGGACGCATTTTGGGACTGGCGGCACCGGGTCGCTTCAAAAGGCCCCACCTCCGTAAAGTCCTGCCCACGTCGCTGACGAGTCCAGGCAGGCGGCGCTGCTAGTCCTGTCGCCGCACTGCTCGGGGATCGACTGTTTTCGTGCACTAAACTGTGAACGGGTTGACCGGGCTCGCAGGGAGGGGACAGAGTATATATCAACTCCGTCCGGCCTGCCGGGGTGCGAGTTGCCTCATAATAAATGTTACCGAAGGGGGTATCGTTGCTTCAAAAGTCATGTTACCGGGGGAGGCATGAGGAGAAGCAGCGTGGAAGAGTATGCGGAAGCGGTGAGGATGCGTTACACAGGATCGACTCGGAGCGAGAAGGGCCGGCTGTTGGACGAGTTCACGGAGGTGACCGGATACCACAGGAAGTCGGCGTTCAGGCTGCTGGGAGGTCCGCGTGGCGCCAAGGGCGCCACGCGGAAGATCGGCCGCCCTCGGAGCTACGACGACAGGGTGGTCGCGGCGCTCCATCAGGTGTGGACGGTTGCGGGACGGATCTGCGGCAAGCGCCTTGCGCCATTCATGAGAGAGCTGGTGGGCAGGCTGCAGGCATGGGAGGAGTTGCAGGTGACACCGGAGGTGGCCGAGCAGTTGAGTGCGATGAGCGCATCGTCGATAGACCGGCTGATGAAGCCCTACAGGGATAGGGGACTCAGAAGGCCGTTGAGCACGACCAGGCCCGGCAGCCTGCTGAAGAGCTCGATACCGATCAGGACCTTTGCCGAGTGGAACGAGAACCGGCCCGGGTTCATCGAGGTCGATCTGGTGGCCCACTGCGGCGAGAGCACCGAAGGGTTCTACCTCACCACGCTCACCGGTGTGGACATAGCCACGGGCTGGGTCGAGTGTCGGGCGGTGTGGGGTAAGGGGCAGGATCGAGTAGGCGGAGCCGTTCACAAGATGTCCAAGGCGTTGCCGTTCGACCTGCTGGGGCTCGACTCGGACAACGGGAGCGAGTTCATCAACAACCACCTGTACACCTACTGCCAGCGCAACGAGATCACCTTCACGCGCTCGCGTCCGTATAAGAAGAACGACAACGCTCACGTCGAGCAGAAGAACTGGACGGCGGTACGGCGGCTGGTGGGCTACGACCGGTACTCTACCCAGGCTGCCCTGGCCCAGCTTGAGAAGGTGCACAGGCTGTCGAACCAGTACATGAACTTCTTCCAGCCGGTCATGAAGCTCCAGCACAAGAGTCGCAACGGCGCGAAGGTGCACAAGGTCTATGACACGGCCAGGACGCCCTACGAGCGGCTCAAGGAGTACGACGTGCTGACCGTCGAGCAGCGCAAGGTCCTCGACAGAACCTACCGGGCCATCAATCCTGTTCGCCTTAGGGCGCGGCTCGACGCCGCACTACAGACCCTGTGGGACACCGCCGACCGCCGCCAGAACCACGAGTCTTCGGTAACAGCGACTTCTGACGCAACGTATGCCCTTCGGTAACAGTTACTTTTGACGCAACACGGGGTGCCGTCCGCTGGCACGTTCAGCAAGAAGGGCTCGACAAAGCCGTACCAGTTCAGCGCCGCGCCGCCGTGTGGTTACAGTCGTTGGGTTATACTCGTGGCGGTAAGATTAGGCCAGGTCGTTGCGCGGATGATCCAAATCGCCCGGGCTCACGGCATCTGGCCGTTCGTGCCGCCCGGCAGAAGCTCAGTTCCTCAACCAGGAGTATGCCCATGGCTATCACTTCCGACACCGAGACCTTGCGACAGGCTTCCCTGAAATACCTCTGGATGCAAAACCGCGATTGGATTCAGATGGCCGGAGAGGGTGAGCCTTTGATAGTGGTGGAAGGGAAGGGCGTAGAGGTGACCGACTCACAGGGCAAGACCTGGATAGATGTAAACGGTGGGTACATCTCGGTGAACGTCGGATATGGACGGACGGAGATAGCCACGGCCGCCTACGAGCAGATGCTCAAGATCACCGACTTCCCCAGCGGCACGACTAATGTCCCCGTCATCAAGCTGGCCGAGAAGCTGGCCGACATCACGCCTGGCAGCCTCTCACGGGTGTTCCCGGTCAGCGGCGGCTCAGAAGCCAACGAGACGGCTCTGAAGATAGTTCGGGCTTATCACCGTCGCCGTGGTGAGCCGGGGCGCTATAAGGTGATCAGCAGGAGGGGCTCCTACCACGGGACTACCGGAGGCGTCTTGTGGTTGGGCGGGAGCCCATCATCGCCGCGGACGGACTACGAGCCGATGTGTCCTGGCATGTTGTACGCCCCGCAGCCGAACGCGTACCGTTGCGAGCTTGGTGGCGAGACTGCCTCCGAATGTGCGGTCCGGTGCGCCACGGCGATAGAGAACCTGATCGTATCTCATGGACCTGAGACGGTGGCCGCCGTCATCGCAGAACCTGTGTCCACACCACAGGGAGCTGTGGTCCCGGGGGACGAGTACTGGCCAATGCTGCGACAGATATGCGACAAATATGGCGTGCTGCTGATCGCTGATGAGGTGGGCAGCGGCTTCGGTCGGACGGGCAAGATGTTCGCGATCGAACACTGGGACGTGGTCCCCGACATAATGACCGTTGCCAACGGCATCAGCAGCAGCTATCTCCCTCTGGCGGCGACCGTTGTGAGGACTGAGGTTGCGGACCTCTTTGGTGGAAAGGACAACCACCTACAGCATGTTCTGAGCTTCGCTGGCCACCCGGTGTCAGCGGCGGCCGGGCTGAAAAACATCGAGATACTAGAAAACGAGAGGATAGTGGAGAACACGGCCGAGACCGGTGCCTACTTCAAGCAGCAGCTCGAGGGGCTTAAGTTCGACCACCCGATTGTCGGTGACGTGAGGGGTATAGGCTTGCTGATGGCAGTGGAACTGGTCAGCAACCGGGAGACCAAGGCGAGGTTCCCGAAAGAGGCGAAAATCCCCGCCCGGTTGACTGAGAAGTTTAGGGAGCACGGCCTTATCTTCCGTGTTGACAGCGAGATACTGGGCATAGGGCCACCCCTTTGTATCATGCGGAACGAGGTGGACCAGATCGTCCGTAGCATTGACCTCTCGTTGGGGGAACTAGAGGACGAACTGGGCATCGCCAACGCGATGTAGCTTGCGTTCACCGTGACTGTAGTCGGACAAACGCCTAGGGAGGATGCAATGGTAGATCTACTGGGAACCGAGGCCCTCAGGAGATCCGCACTGGACCACCTGTGGATGCACAACCGCGACTGGGTGCAGACTGCGGAAGAAGGTGGGCCTGAGATCATGGTCGAGGGCAAGGGAATCAGGGTAACCGATTCCGAGGGCAAGAGTTGGATAGACGTCAATGGCGGCTATGCGGCAGTCAACGTGGGCTACGGACGGACGGAGATAGCTGAAGCCGTCCGCGAGCAAATGGACAAGCTCGTCTACCTCCCTCAGGGCACTACGACCGAGCCCGTGGTGCGCTTCGTGGAGAAGCTGGCCCAAATCACTCCCGGCAGCCTGGAGCGCACTTGGCCAGTAACGGGTGGCTCCGAGGCCAATGAGACCGCTGTAAAGATAGCCCGGGCCTATCACCGTCGCCGGGGTGAGGCCGGGCGTTACAAGATAATCAGCAGGAAGGGCGATATGCACGGCAACCTGGGCACGACGTTGTGGATGGGAAGTACCGGCGACCGTTCGGACTATGAGCCGGCCTACCCGGGCATGATCTACGCTCCTCACCCTAATCCGTATCGTTGCGAACTGAGAGGAGAGACACCCTCGGAGTGTGCGGTTCTGTGCGCACAGGCCATCGAGGAGCTGATACAACTCCACAGCCCCAAGACCGTGGCGGCCATCATCGCCGAGCCAATCTCATACCACGGGGGAGGCGCGCCAGGCGAGGAGTACTGGCCGATGGTCAGGCAAATATGCGACAGGTACGGCGTGCTGCTAATAGCCGACGAGATTGTCTCTGGCTTCGGGCGCACAGGCAAGATGTTCGCTATGGAGCACTTCGAGGTCGTGCCCGACATCATGACCGTAGGCAAAGGTGTCAGCAGCACTTACCTTCCCATGGCGGCGGCGATCGCAACGAGGGAAGTGGCCGATGTCTTCGCAGGTGAGGAGAACATTTTTGCCCAGGCTCTGACCTTTGGCGGACATCCGGTCACGTCAGCCGCCGCGCTGAAGAACATCGAGGTACTCGAAAGCGAGGGTTTGGTGCACAACTCGGCAGAGACAGGCGCCTACTTCCTCCAACAGCTCCAAGGGCTGAAAGAGGACCATCCGATAATCGGCCACGTTCGAGGGACAGGACTCCTGCTCGGCGTCGAGTTGGTGAGCGACCGCGAGACCAGGGCGCGGTTCCCACCGGAGTCACGACTGGGTGAGCGACTCGCGGAAGCGTTCCGCAAGCAGGGGCTGCTCCTGCGGGTACCGCTACAGTCCATAAACTTGGGACCGCCGCTGTGCATAGTGCCCAGCGAGGTGGACGAGATTATGGCTGGCCTTGACTGCGGGCTTGGAGAAATCGAACGTGAACTCTCAATCGATCGACAAGAGAGCGATTCACCTCGCACTCTCTCACCACAACAGACGTATATGTAGCGGATTCGGATTCTCTCTGACATGGAAATTGGGCTCTTGAGCAAACCTGGTCTGTCATCTGACTCGTTGGGCGGGCTAGTCGTGTAGGTCGGATGCGTAGGCCAAAGCCTCGTTGAACCGCCTGATGGCATCGATGTGTCCCTCCGGAAACGAAAGCCCCTCTCCTCTGGTATTCGCCGACAGATGGGTTGCACCGAACTCCTTCCATGCGATGGCGTCCTCCACCCACTGATCAGGGGAGCGTCTGCCAACTGTTATCCCCCCACTGATCCCGATGTCCGCAGGATCGCGACATGCCTGGCGGGTATAGGTGTGCAGTCGGTCGAGAATCGCCCGGCCACTCTCATCGGGACGGAAGGGCGGAAACCAGCCGTCGCCCATACGGGCAATACGCTTCAGGACGGGCTCGGCTCCCCCGCCGAACCAGACAGGGATCGGTCGCTGGATAGGCAGAGGGTTGATACCAGCGTCGGTGATAGTGTGCCACCAGCCGTCGTAGGTCACCAACTCCTGAGTCCACAGAGCCCTCATGACCTCTATCTGCTCTTCGGAGCGTCTGCCCCGGTCGTGGAAGCTCTCCGCCAAGGCCTCGTACTCCACGTCGTTCCACCCGGTGCCGATGCCGAGTCTGAAGCGACCGCCGCTGAGGACGTCTATCTCAGCGGCCTGTTTGGCGACCAATGCTGTCTGTCTCTGGGGGAGGATGATCACCGCTGTGACAAGCTCAATCCTCTGGGTAACGCCTGCCAGGTACCCGAAGAGAACAAAGGGCTCGTGTATAAGGTCGTCATGGTCGTAGGGTCCTTGCCAGCCGGGGCGACTGGCCGCGTTTGCCCCCAGGACATGGTCCAAGGACTGAATGTGATCATAACCGAGCTCTTCCACAGCTTGGGCGAATTCGCGGATAGCCATGGGGTCCGTGGTCATTTCGGTCTGGGGTAGGGAGACTCCTATCTTCATTGCTCCGCTCCTTCAATGCCGTTGGGGCAGTCCTTCATTATACCATTTCATTTGGTAGTTCCGTTCCGTTGCGGGTGAGGTGAGTCACTGACTTGTGTCGATGGCCAGCGAAAATGTCCGCCTAAGTGGCCAGCAATAGTGTCACCCGTACACCGCACGATGGTATCAGATCACTCCGATTCGACTCGAGAACGCTTCATGGGCGGACTCACAGCCTCCATGTACCTCTTCGCCGTGTCCCGATGGATGCCCAGCTCCCGTGCGACCCTGACCTGCTGTCGATGTCCAGCGATTATGTCAGGCGATCTGTTCAGCGAAAATGTCAGTTGTCGTGGTGTCCGAGTCCTATAGGTCAGTAGTCTTTGACTGAGGACCTGCTCCATTCGCGCGGGTCTTGGCATGACTGCCGAACATCGGTGGGCTCTTGGCAAGGACGTACTTGCGCACGGTGTTTCTGGAGATGCCCAGCTCCCTGGCGATGCCACGCAGAGATAGTCCCTGCCGCTTAGCTCTCTGGACAGCCTTCCATCGAGCCTTCTGGCGTGGAGTGGGCTGTCGGCGCGGCTTGGGCTTTTCCTTGCTGACCCCCGTTGGTTCGTGTCCTAGTCTTGCGGTCTTTGACGTTGTACCGAGGCAAAGAGCGCAGGAGTCCGCCGAGTTCGTTCGCATCCCGGCCACCGGCGCCGTTGAGTGCTCTGAGAGCACCGGGACGTGGTGGGGCCTCCTGGGTAGGGATCGTGCTGTTCCCCTGCTGCACTACGAGCTCCCCGTCGAGACGCTCCTGGACCTCCACGAAGGATCCCGCGTAGCTGGGACGAATCGGTCGACGGGAGTAGTTGGAGCGTGTGCCAGTCGAACCTGACGGTGTTATCCCTGACCACCTTGCGGCGGTGTTTGAAGCAGAGTATGGACGAGACATGCAGGCCATCTGGGGAACGGTAGGAGATGGTGGGCTGTGACGGCGGCACTCCGAACTGCTCATTGAAGCTGGGCAGGTAACTCCACAGTACCTCGTTGGCCTCCTCGATAGTGGTTGCGCCCGCCAGCCGCAGCTCAGTAACCAGCCGGTCCTGGAAGGTCCCGGCAGCCCGTTCGACTCGGCCCTTAGCTTCCGGTGACCGAGCGAATATCTGCGCTATCCCCAACTCTTGCATGGCGCGGGCGAACTGGGTCGGTCCGGCTGGCGCCTGGCGAGGCTCGCGTGGATGCTTGAAGACTGCGTGGCGGTCGCTGTAGAGGGCTAGGGGAATGCCTCGGCGCCGGATAATGCCCTGTAAGCCCAAATCCACCGAAGGGATGACTATGCAGCAGCGGAACGGGCGATAGGGGCAAGGGAGGGCGATGGTCCGGGCACGATTTGGGGTAGAGGGGGCCGGTGTCTGTCTTCAGTTGCCGCGGGAAGACTTTGTGACCGTCTGCGAATGTTGATCAGGGCGAGATAGCGGGGAGAGGACGCAGCAAGAGGCACTCGCAGACCGGACTGGCGCGAGTTCGCGGGGACGTTCGGTTGGCCGGATGGCGGCCGGTTGCCGCCGTCAGGCAGGGAGTGGCAGGGCGCGCAATCGGGCCAGGGCACGATCGAACTGGGCTTCCCAAGGCCAGCGCTGTGGCAGATGCAGTGTGAGGCGGCGCGCCGAGCGGGTGATCCGTCCGGCCAGGGAGAAGAAGCGCCGCCGGAGGGTCCTGGTGGTCACCACATGCTGGCCCAGACCGATGCGTGCTGTCCAGCGGGCGATGTTGTGGGCCATCACCTGTACCACCAGCCAGGCGGCGTTGGCGGCGAAGCGGCCCGAGGGGAGATGGTTCAACCCCACACCGTGCTTGAGGTCTCGGATGGCATTCTCGATCTCGGCGTGGCGGCGATGGCCGGCCTCCAGTTTCGAGCATCTCCCCGTCCCGGTCGGTGATGAAGCCGTGATAGCTGTAGGTGGCGAAGAGGGCCAGCTGGGAACCGGGCGTGGGCTTCACACGCCGGACGATGAGCCGCACCGGCGCGGCGTCAGGTTCACTCTGGAAGGGAGTGCAGAGCCTGTCCCAATAAACAAAGCGTAATGAGGAATTGGAAGGCTCGAGAGGTCCATAGCCACCCATTGACCTACCCATGACCGGCCAGAGATCGGGGATGGGTCGAACAGTGCGGATGAGCACGTGTCATCGACACGATTCACCAGGCGCGATGAGGTTCCGGGGGCCACGGGAGGGCCACGGTGACCGCCCAAATACCTGGCCGAAGATGCGGGAGCGCCACACTCGCCAAAGGGTTCTCAGGTTGAACGCTGTGGCCAATCCGGTCCACTCAGCCGCTACGTTGATCAGACCGCGTAAGAGGAACCTGCGGCCCGCTTGTTGCTCCTTGATAATCCCGAACACCGGCTCGACCATTTGCTTCCTCAGTTTACAAACCTCTGTGGCCCCCGAGGTGGTCATCCAAGCGCGGTGACGCCGCAATGCCGCGTCGTACGGTCCAACGGTTACGTTGCGGCCATCCTTGCTTTTCGTGCACACCCCGAAGGCAGGGCACGCTCGGCAGACGGCACCGGGTGCCCGGTAAAACCGGTAACGGACTCCGTTGGGGGGTATGTGGATACGCTCGAATGGGAGCACCTTTCCCTGGGGACACATGAAACTGTCGTTGCTCTCATCGTAGGCGAACCGATCCTTGTGGTACGGATGATCTCGAGACTGTCGCAGTGATGACTCCGGCATGGCCACCGCCTGGCCCCTGCCAGCACAATCCTCCAAGTTGGTCCCCGAGTAATATCCGGCGTCAGCCAAAGTCATCGGCGCTTTGGACCCCGTAGTCTCCCCGGCCTGCTCCAGCATCGGGGTAAAGGATGTGTGATCGTCCGGTTCATCTACGAGGCCGACCGCAGTAATCAACATCCCAGTCACTTCCCCTTCCGCCGTGACGGGTGAGACCATTGCCTGGCCGTTGTAGCTGGGCACAATGCCCTGCCGCGTCTTCATCAACCGGGCATCCTTGTCAGTCAGGTTGATATGCTTGAGACTTTCCTGGCTAGCCAAGTCGTCCATCGCCTGCCTCACCTGTTCTCTCAAGGCTCTTTTGTCGGCCAACTTTTCCGGCAGCTGGACGGCGGGGGTATCCTCTCCCGCTTCGTTCTGAGCCTCAAGGTCGGCTATCGCCTTCTCCAGCCGATTCAGCAAGCGGGCTCCCCTCTCGGCGTCGTAGGTTCTGTCTCTCGTGGCGTTGGCTGCCACTTTCGACCCGTCCACCGCCTGCACCGCTAGATCAACCAACTCCATCGCCACGGCCGTGCGCACGGTGCGCTTGAACAACTCCCTCATAGCCTGCCGGTGAGCCTTGTAGAACCGCCATAGGGTGTTGTTGTCGGGATGCTGCCACCCAGTCAACCATAGATACGGTATCTGGTCCCGGCACGCCGCCTCCAGCTTCCGGCACGAGCGCAACCCAGTCATGAACCCGTATAGCCACACGCAAAGCAGCGCGCGAGGGTGATAGGCTGGCGCTCCCAGAGGGTCCCCTTCTATTTCTACGCCAAGCTCCGCCCAACCCTCCCGGTCCAACCCGTCAACGAACTCGGCGACAAACCGCGCTGGGTGGTCCAACGGCAACAGTTCGTCCAAAGACGGCGGCAACAGCCACATCTGCTCACGATCCATGTCTCGAAGCGGCATCTCCTCAGCACCTTAGTCAGCGTTGCCCATAGTTTACACCGCGACTTCCGCTGACTTTTGAGACTGCGATGATGAATCCCGAGCCACCTCGGCTCGGGCCTGACCCTTTCTGAGACTGGCATCATGCCTTCAGCCTGATCTGTCGACTCGACCCGAGGTGGCACCCGAAGCACCTTTCGGCAAGGCGAGCAGTGACTTCATAGGAGCTTGGCCCCACGCCCCATCGCAGTCCTGTCCGCTCACCTGGCCGGCGTGCTATCCCTCCAGGAGGTGGAAATGACAGGAGTCGTCGGTCTTGAAGGCAGTCGTGGTATTGAGGTGGTCGTCGGAGTCGACACCCACCAGGATGAGCATGTGGCGGTGGCCCTTGACCGTCAGGGTGTCCGCCTTGCGGAGCTTCACACGGTTGCGACCACCCATGGGTATGGAGAACTCGAACGGTGGTCCCGGAGATTGGGAGAGGTCAGTGCCTTCGGGATCGAAGGCACCGGTTCCTACGGCGCCGGAGTCGCCCGCTTCCTGGCTCATAGGGGCTATACCGTCGTGGAGGTCAACCGGCCGGACCGGTCAACCCGCTACCGGAAGGGGAAGAGCGATCCCACCGATGCGGAGATAGCAGCGCGTGCCGTGCTTGCAGGAGTAGCCGATGCCACTCCCAAGTCAGGTGAGGGTGAAGTCGAAATGATCCGCATGCTCAAGAGCGCCAGGGACTCGGCTGTCAAGGCCCGCACCCAGGCTCTCAACCAGATGAAGGCTCTGGTCGTCACGGCCCCGTCCCAGCTCCGTGAGCGCCTCAGTGGCCTCACCGCTGCTGCCCTTGTCACCAGGTGCAAGAGCTTCCGGCCCGGTCGTCTGGAGGATCCCACCACGGCGGCCAGGTATGCTCTTCGCTCCCTTGCCCGTCGCCACCGTCAACTCGGCAATGAGATACAAGACCTGGAGGTCGAGATCCATCGACTCACCCAGACGACAGCCCCAGCCCTGGTGGATCGCTTCGGCATAGGCCCAGACACGGCGGCGACCCTCCTCGTCGCTGCTGGGAGTAACCCGGACCGCCTCCGCTCCGAAGCCGCCTTCGCCTCCCTGTGCGGCGTCAGTCCCATCCCTGCTTCCTCCGGCAAGACCAACAGGCATCGGCTCAACCGCGGCGGACACCGTCAGGCCAACGCGGCTATCCATCGCATCGTTGTCGTCAGACTTCGTTACGATGAGCGGACCCAGGCATACATGCGTCGTCGCACCACCGAGGGGATGAGCAAGGCTGAGGTCATCCGCTGCCTCAAACGTTATATCGCTCGAGAAGTCTTCTCCGTCCTGCGGAACTCAGCCCCATCCCAAAGCATCGCTTGACATGTATAGGAGCATCAAGCTCTACACTCCCTTCCAGGGTGAGCCCGGCGCCGCGCCGGTGCGGCTCATCGTCCGGCGTGTGAAGCCCACGCCCGGTTCCCAGCTGGCCCTCTTCGCCACCTACAGCTATCACGGCTTCATCACCGACCGGGACGGGGAGATGCTCGAACTGGAGGCCGGCCATCGCCGCCACGCCGAGATCGAGAATGCCATCCGAGACCTCAAGCACGGTGTGGGGTTGAACCATCTCCCCTCGGGCCGCTTCGCCGCCAACGCCGCCTGGCTGGTGGTACAGGTGATGGCCCACAACATCGCCCGCTGGACAGCACGCATCGGTCTGGGCCAGCATGTGGTGACCATCAGGACCCTCCGGCGGCGCTTCTTCTCCCTGGCCGGACGGATCACCCGCTCGGCGCGCCGCCTCACACTGCATCTGCCACAGCGCTGGCCTTGGGAAGCCCAGTTCGATCGTGCTCTGGCCCGATTGCGCGCCCTGCCACTCCTTGCCTGACGGCGGCAACCGGCCGCCATCCGGCCAACCGAACGTCCCCGCGAACTCGCGCCAGTCCGGTCTGCGAGTGCCTCTTGCTGCGTCCTCTCCCCGCTATCTCGCCCTGATCAACATTCGCAGACGGTCACAAAGTCTTCCCGCGGCAACTGAAGACAAACACCGGCCCCCTCTTCCCCAAATCGTGCCCGGACCATCGCCCTCCCTTGCCCCTATCGCCCGTTCCGCTGCTGCATAGTCATCCCTTCGGTGGATTTGGGCTTAGCCCGAATCCACCGAAGGAGTGGGGAATAAAGGTGTCCTGAAAGCGTGAAAAGGCGCTCCCGCGTATCTGGGATAATGGTTTTGTGTCAAAAAACCGACCCCAGAGAAGGAGCACCCTTTAGATGCTACCACTTGAGCACCCCGATCGCATCCACATCGCCTTTGATGATCACCGCCTGGTAGCCAATGCTGGGCTGTTGCTGCCCGCCACCCTGGCTCTCCGCCTGGGTCTGGGTGAAGTGGTTGACCGGTACCTGGACCTGGGTAACGCCCCCGGCCGGGCCAACACCGGCGACAAGCTGATGACCCTGGTAGCCTCTGCCCTGGCCGGAGGCGACTGCATCGACGATGCTGATGCGTTGCGCAGTGGCGGTACCGCCAGGGTCTTGGGTGTGTGGTCAAGGCCCCGTCCACCCTGGGCACCTTCCTGCGCAGCTTCCGTTGGGGACACGTCAGGCAACTGGACCGGGTCAGCCGGGAGTTGCTGGCCCAAGCCTGGGCCGCCGGGGCCGGACCCGGCAATGCACCCTTGACCATTGACCTGGACTCCACCATCTGCGAGACCTACGGCCTGAGCAAGGAGGGAGCCCGCCATCACGGCTACACCGGCCAGCGGGGCTATCACCCGCTGCTGGCTGTGGCCGCCGGCACCGGCGAGGTGCTGATGGCCCGTCTCCGGGAGGGCCGGGCCAATACCGCCCGGGGCGCGGACCACTTCCTGCGGGAGACGGTGAGCCGGGTGCGCTACGCCGGGGCCAAGGGACAGATCACAGTGCGGGCCGACAGCGGTTTTTATACCCACGGCGTGGTCAAGGTCTGCCGCAAGACGGATGTCCGCTTCTCCATCACCGTCCGCCTGCGCCAGAACCTGAGAAATCTGATAGAGACCATACCCGAGTCGGACTGGCGGCCCATACCCTACTGGATGGAGGGCGCCGCCGACGTGGCCGAGACTGAATACACGCCATTCCAGAGTCAGACCGGCGCCGCGCCGGTGCGGCTTATCGTTCGCCGGGTGAGGCCCACGCCCGGCTCCCAGCTGGCCCTCTTTGCCAGCTACAGCTATCACGCCATGATCACCGACCGGGAGGGGGATACCCTGGAACTGGAGGCCGACCACCGCCGACACGCCGAGATCGAGAACGCCATCCGGGACCTCAAGTACGGCGTGGGCCTGAACCATCTTCCCTCGGGGCGCTTTTCCGCCAATGGAGCCTGGCTGGCGGTGCAGATCATGGCCCACAATCTGGCCCGCTGGACACAGCGCATCGCCCTGGGAGAGACGGTGGCAACCACCAAGACCCTTCGGCGACGCTTCCTTTCCCTGGCTGGAAGGATCACCCGCAAGGCCCGCCAACTCACCCTGCACCTGCCCCGGCGCTGGCCCTGGGAAAGCCAGTTTGTCTCTGCTCTGGTACGGCTGCGGGCCATTCCACTGCCCGCTTGACGCCATCCCCACCCAAGGAAACCGCTTCTCCCACCAAACAATTGAAGGTCTCCCTCCAACTCGCGCCAACCAGGCTAGCGAGGGTCTTCTGCTGACAGTCGTCCCACAGCCTGGCTTCCCCAGGGCCACTCCGGGCCACCATTGGCCCTCCCATCCCACTAATCTCTCATGCAAGAGCCCAAACCACACCCTTTCGGTGGATATGGGATAAGGGACGGCTGTCGGGTCGGGGCCTCTCTTGTGATAACATCACTGTCGATTCCCTTGCCGGTCGACGGTAGGTGCTCGTATGCCCGAACATATCCTGGTCTCGGTCGCGTGGCCGTACGCCAACGGTTCGACTCACATCGGCCAGGTGGCAGGCGCGCTTCTGCCCGCCGACATCTTTGCCCGCTATCATCGGATGAGGGGCAACGAGGTGCTGATGGTGTCCGGGAGCGACGCCCACGGCACTCCGGTAACGCTGACGGCGGAGGCGCGCGGAACGACTCCCCAACAGGTGTACGAAGAGTACCAGGCCGAGTTCCTCGACAACTGGCGCCGTCTCGGGATCAGCTTCGATCTGTTCACCTCGACGCACACGGACAACCACACGGAGGTCACTCAGGATATCTTCCTGCGCCTGCTCGACCGAGGCGACATCTACAAGGACTCGATGCACCAGCCCTACTGCGAGAGCGATGGACGGTTCCTCGCGGACAGATACGTGGAGGGTACCTGCCCCCACTGCGGCGGCGCGGGGGCGCGCGGAGACCAGTGCGACGCCTGCGGACGTACCCTCGATCCGCAGGACCTGATCGACATGAGGTGCAAGCTGTGCAACGGCTCGCCCTTGATACGTGAGACCGAGCACTTCTTCCTCCGGCTCAGCGGGTTCGAGGAGAGGCTGCTGGAATGGGTGCGTGTGCAGAAACACTGGAGACCCAACGTCCTCAACTTCACGACGTCGATTCTGAAGGGAGGGCTCCACGACAGGGCGATCACACGGGACATCAACTGGGGGGTGCCGGTTCCCCTCGAAGGGTACGAAGGCAAGAGGATATACGTCTGGTTCGAGGCGGTGATCGGATATCTGTCCGCCTCGAAGGAGTGGGCGCAGAGGGCCGGCCGGACGGACGCGTGGAGGGAGTTCTGGGAGGGTGAGAGCCGGTCCTACTACTTCATGGGCAAGGACAACATCCCGTTCCACACGGTCATATGGCCGGCGATGCTGATCGGATATGAGGGGCTGAACCTGCCGTACGACGTGCCGGCAAACGAGTTCCTGAACCTGGAGGGACTCAAGCTATCGACCAGCCGGAACTGGGCGGTATGGCTGCCCGAGTATCTGAACCGGTACGAGCCCGACCCGCTGCGCTACGTGATCGCGGCCGGGATGCCGGAGACGGGAGACTCAGACTTCTCCTGGGGGGAGTACGTCCGCCGGAACAACGACGAGCTGGTCGCCACGTACGGGAACCTCGTCCAGCGCGTGCTCAGCCTCGTCGCTCGCAACCTGGACGGGAAGGCCCCCTCCCCGGGCGAGCTGGACAGAGCCGACGAGGAGCTGCTCTCCCACTGCCGCCGCAGCCTGGAAGAGACCGGCGCCAACATCGAGGCTTGCCGCTTCCGGGCCGCGCTGCAGTCGGCGATGGGCCTCGCGCAGGCGGCCAACCGGTACCTCGAGCAGAAGGCGCCGTGGCGGGCGGTCAGGGAGAGTCCCGGGGCCGCCGCGACCACCCTCTGGACGGCGCTGGCAACGATCAACTGCCTGAAGACGGCGCTCTGTCCGTTCCTACCCTTCAGCTCCGAGAGGCTCCACGGAATGCTCGGTTTCGATGGAGAGGCGCAGTCGGACGGCTGGACGTGGCGGCCGGACGGGATCGAGCCCGGCCGGGCGCTCGGAAGACCGGAGCACCTCTTCGAGAAGCTGGACGAGGCGCTGGCCGAGCGGGAGGCGCAGAGGCTGGTAACCTGAGCGGCGGAGGCGGAGTGCAGGCAACGTCGATATACGCCCCTGTCCACGACGGGCTCGACCGCGTGGAGGCGAGGCTCAAGACCCTCCACGATCTTGGCAATCCCTTTCTGGGCGAGCTGATAGGTCACGTATTCGACTCGTCCGGCAAGAGGGTGCGCCCGGCAATCACTCTTCTGGCTGCGGGCTTCCATCCGGGGGAGCCGCGGACCATCGAGACTATGGCGACCGCCGTCGAGCTGCTCCACATAGCGACGCTGATCCACGACGACACGGTCGACGGATCGGACGTCCGCAGAGGTCGGGCGACGGTAGGCAGCCTGTGGGGAGGCAAGGCCGCCGTGCTGGTCGGCGACTACATATTCGCCGCGTCGGCGACGCTGGTGTGCGACACCGGGAACATCCGGGTGATCCGGCGCTTCTCCGAGACGATCATGGAGCTGTCCAGCGGAGAGCTTCAGGAGATGTTCGAGTCGTACAGGCCGGACCAGACCAGGGAGCGGTACCTCACCCGCATATACAACAAGACGGCGTCGCTGTTCACGACGGCCGGAGAGTCGGGCGCGGTCCTGAGCGGCGCGCCCGAGAGCTCGGTCGCGGCCCTCAGGGAGTACGCCTACAACCTGGGGATGGCCTTCCAGATAGTCGACGATGTCCTCGACTTCGACGGATCGCAGGAGGAGTTCGGAAAGCCGGTCGGCAACGATCTGTCGCAGGGGATACTGACGCTGCCGTCGATCGTGGCCCTGGAGCGCTACCCGGAGGACAATCCAATCCGCGATTTCTTACTGTGCCCGCAGGAGCGGAGGCATCTGGAGCGGGCGATCGAGCTCATACAGAGCTGCTGCGCGGTGGAGGAGTCGTACACGTGTGCGGAGGAGTACCGCACCCGCGCCGTGGCGTCCCTCGACGGCCTGCCCGAGGGGCCAACCCGGTCGTCACTCGAGGAGCTGGCGGAATACGTGGTGGAGAGACGGTCGTAAGGGCGCCTTAGGCCTCCCAGACGACCCGGCCGTCCAGGATAGTCATCGTCACCATCGCTTCAAGGAGCTCTGCAGGGGGGACGGCGAGCGGGTTACGGTCCAGCAGCACGAGATCGGCGAGCTTCCCCGCCTCGATGGAGCCTCTGTCACGATCGTGGCCGCCAGCCCGAGCGGCGTTGATTGTGTACATCCTCAGGGCGTCGTAAGCCGACACCCGTTCGGAGTCGTTGACCGCGGCGCCTGTGGCGGATCTGCGAGTGACGGCCGAGTAGACGGCCTCGAAAGGGCGGGGAGGGACCACCGGGGCATCTGATCCGGCCGCGGGGTCGAGCCCGGCGCCGAACAGGCTCCCCGCTCTGTGCAGCCAGGGGAGGACGGCCGGGGCCACCTCGGACAGGTAGATGTCACCGCGCCGGTACACCAGGCCGGGCTGGACGACGGGGACGATCCCGGACGCGGACAGGCGCCGGAGCGTCTCCGGTGGACACTCGAAGCAGTGCTCTATCCTGTCGGGAGGAGCCGCGGGCCGTGTCTCCCGACTCCCTTCCGTCAGCGCGGCTGACGCGGCCTCCACGACGTCTGATTCGACTGCGTGGACGGCGACCGGGAATCCCCTGCGGCGCGCCTCGGCAACCTGTCCGGCGAGCGTCTCCTGGTCCGGATGGAGGGCGCCGGTGGTCCCAGTCAGCATCAGCTTCACGTGGCCCAGGCTCAGGTGGTCTCCGCCGGAGCCGTGGCCGATGCCTGCGCCGAGGAAGCCGTCGAGATGGGCAAGTCCCGGCATCATGGTGACGCGCGGCGCGAGCAGACCGCTCCTCTTCATCTCCTCGATCGTCGTCCACCGCTCCATCGAGTTGAGATGCGTGGCGTCGTGCACCGAGGTGATTCCCTGCGACAGGAGGTCGCGGCCCGCCTCGGACACTCCTCGACGGAGCTGCTCGTCCGTCAAGGACGGGACGCGCCCGTCGAGATATCCGGCCATCTCGAACAGGAGTCCCGTGGGCTCCCCGTCGTCGTCCCGGTCGATGACGCCGTCCACCGGGTCGGGCGTGTCCGCGCCTATCCCGACGCGGTCCAGCGCCAGGCTGTTGAGGACGGAGGCGTGTCCGGAGCGGTGGTTGAGGCGCACCGGATGGGCGGGCACGGCGCCGTCGAGATCGCGGCGGGTCGGATGCCGACGCTCCAGAAGGGACAGGTCGTCATAGCCGTAGCCCCGAATCCACTCGCCTGCCGGAGTCTTCCGGGCGCGCCGACGAAGGGCCTGTCCGATCTGCCCGATGGAGCCGACCGAGGAGGGCGAGCAGTCGACTGAAACCAGGCTGGAGGCGTAGGCCAGCAGGTGGAGGTGCGCGTCGATCAGCCCGGGAAGGAGCGTCCGGCCGCTGCAGTCGATGAGGCGGGTGCGAGGACCGGTCAGCCGGGCCGCTTCAGCGGACGGTCCCACCCATACGATCCGGCGGCCCCGGACCGCAACGGCTCCGGGCGCGACTTCCCGTCCGGCCATTGTCACGACGCGGGCGTTGGATAGGAGCAGTTCGACAGTCACGCGCGGTGACCAGGGGGGATCTTTGCCCAGGGAGCTGAGACGCTCCGGCTCGACGCTATCGGATGACGGACTTAGGGGTCGGCTCCAGGATGGTGATCCTGGTGCGGTCGCGGTCGAGCATGTCGGGGATGGGCGGCCCGATCTCGTTCTTCCAGGCGTCGCTCTCGTATACGGCCTCGTAGAGCCGGTCTCTCTCCTCTTCGCTTTCGAAGCGCCGCGTCCAGAAGTAGGTGTGGTCGTCATCCCTTCCAACGAAGCTGCCTGCGATGACCATCCCCTTCGAAACCTGGAACGGAATTATGACCTCTTCCATGTATCTGACCCAGCGTTCGCGCTGGCCCGGCCTTGTATGGTACTCCCTCAGCTCGATGAACATCTCTTCCCTCCGTATCTATCGGTTGTGGCCATGGCGTCAGACGTAAGTGTTCAGACTCAAGAGCAGTCTGAACACTTACCCCTCTCTATTTCTGGTTGACGACCAGCAGATCCGTCCGTCCGGCCCACTTGTCGAGAAATCTACCGTAGTTCTTCCGGCTCATCGTGTCCCGCTCACCCTCCGGGAGAGCGCTCCATACCCTGTGCTCGTGACGCACCACCGGTAGGGTCGGGTCGGCGACAATCCGGTATCCCCTGTCCTTGAAGTGGAAGCTGTAGTCGAGATCGAGATTTCTGTAGAAGCGGAAGCTCTCGCGCATCAGACCCACGTTTTCGAGGCGCCGCCTCCTGAAGGCGAAGCAGTAGGCCTGCATCGCGTCCATGTCTCCCGCCTCCCCCTCGCCCTCATGGAAGTGGAGGAGGTCTGGAGTGCGCAGCCCGAACGGGCCGAAGACGCCGATCGAGTCGTCCTCGAGCGCGAGCGCGATAGGGCCGAAGATGTCTCCCGTAACCTCTACGCTCGTGTCGAGGAGCACAACCGTAGAGCCTCGGCTCTGCTTCAGGGCGATGCTCTTGGCTGCGCCCTCGCCGAGCACGTGATCCGCGTGGACGACCCTGACTCTGGAATCGGAGCGGGCGAGCTGCTCGCACCACTCGGCTGTTCCGTCGGTCGAGCCGTTGTCGACGATGACGACCTCGGCTGAGCGGTCCCGGAGCCATCTGAGAGCGCTCCGCACGCATCTTCGCACGTCGTGGAGATAGTTGCAGGCGACTATCGCAACAGTGAAATCGACGACGTCGTCTTCGCCGACCAAGGACAGCACCTCGGGCGAGGAGGAGACCGAGAGCCACCTCTCCTGGCGCTCCTCCCAGGCCGTCTTGCGGCGCACGACGCTGCCCGACGCCATGTCCCTGACGAGATAGCCCGCCGCGTCGAGCTCGTCGCGTATGGCGTCCGCCTCCTCGTATCTCTCCTGCCCGCGCAGCCCGGTCCGTCTCTCGTTCAGGCGCCGGATCTTCTCGGGCGGCTGGAACTCTGCCGGTACGTCTCCGAGTCCGAGTCCCAGCACCGCGTCGTACTCCGCAAGGAGTCGCAGCTTGAGCTTGACCGGAAGCTGCGAGCGGATCATCCGCCACGTGACGGCGAGCGCCGCCGGCAGATCCAGATCGGAGTTGATACGCTCCAAGAACCGGCCCCTCCACTCGCCGGCGGCCGCCTCATCCTGCTCCTCCGGCGTCCCGTCGGGAAGGTTTGTCCACTCCCATACACGGTCGTAGAGGCGCAGCAGCCCCCGCTGGGCAGCCTTGAGCGCCGCGAAGGTGAAGTTGACGCGGTTGCTGTATCTGGCCGTCAGGCACAGGTACCGAAAGGCCAGCGGATCGATGTCCTGACGCTCGATGTCCGACAGGACGAAGGAGTTGCCCGCGGACTTGGCCATCTTCACACCGTCTGCCAGCAGGTGCTGACCGTGGACCCAGTGGTTGACGACGTACTCGCCGGCGAAGCCTTCGCTCTGCGCCATCTCTCCCTCGTGGTGAGGGAAGACGTTGTCGACGCCGCCGGTGTGTATGTCGAAGCGCCGGCCGAGATACTTCATCGACATCGCGGAGCACTCGATGTGCCACCCGGGAAATCCAGGGCCCCACGGGCTGTCCCAGCGCAGCTCCCTACCCGGCTCCGCGGCCTTCCAGAGCGTGAAGTCGCGGGGGTCGTGCTTGAGCGGGTCGGCCTCGACTCTGACGGCCTCAACCAGATCCGCCTCGTGGATGTTGCCCGACAACCTTCCGTATCCGGCGAAGGCGGAGACGGAGAAGTAGACGTTACCCTCCTCCTCGTAGGCGTAGCCGGTTTCGACGAGGCGTTCGACAATCTCTATCATCTCCCCGATATGGTCGGTGGCCCTGGGAAACCAGGCGGCGGGCATGATGTTGAGCCTCTCTTCGTCTGCGAAGAAGCGTTGAGAGTAGAAGTCTGCTATCTCGGCCGGGGTCTTTCCCTCGGCTATCGCCGCGGCTACGACCTTGTCGTCTCCCCTTTCCAGCATCTCCTGGCGCATATGGCCGACGTCGGTGATGTTCTTCACGTGGTTGACGCGCACGCCCTGTACTTCGAGCGCGCGTCGGATCCAGTCGGCCATCAGGTACGATCTCAGGTTGCCGATGTGTGCGTCACGATAGACGGTCGGACCGCAGGTATACATCTTGAGAAGTCCGGCCTCCAGCGGCCGGACCTGCTCGACCCGCCTGGTGAGGGTGTTGTAGAGCCTCAGCACGCTACGAAACTCTGTCGCTGACGTTCATGACCCGGAGCAGATTGGTGCCTCCCGGCACGCCTATGGGAACGCCGGCAACCAGCACTACGAGGTCGCCCTGTTCGGCGCCGGCCACGTCGCGGGCGTACTGTTCCCCGAGGGTGAAGAAGTCGTCGACGGCACCGATCTTGTCCACCGTCAGGGGAGTAACCCCCCATCTGAGCGTCAGACGCCGTTGTGTCCGAGCGGCGGGCGTCAGCGCGAGCACCGGCGGCTTCGGACGATACTTTGCGACCCGCCCCGCGGTCGCTCCCGATTCTGTGAAGGCGACGATAAGACTGGCCTTCAGCTGGAAGGCGGTTCGGCAGGCGTCGTAGCTTATGGCGTCGTCCGTCTGCTCTTCGAGCTGGCGCGCCTTCTCACGGATTATCCTCTCGTACGGCAGAGACTCCTCGGCCACGACAGCGACCTGCGCCATGACCCGTACGGCCTGGACGGGATAGTCTCCGACGGAGGTCTCGCCGGAGAGCATGACGGCATCGGTGCCGTCGAAGATCGCGTTGGCGACGTCGGTAACCTCCGCCCGCGTGGGTATCTGCGACCTGACCATCGATTCCAGCATCTGGGTTGCGGTGATTACGGGCTTCCCCATCTCGTTGCAGCGGGAGATCAGGTCCTTCTGGATCACGGGCACCTGTGCGAGTGGAACCTCGACGCCCATGTCCCCCCTTGCAACCATGATCCCATCGCTTGCGTCCAGTACCTCGTCGAAACGGTCTATAGCCTCTGAGCGCTCCACCTTGGAGATGATGAGGGGATCGAGGCCCTCTTCGCGGAGTATCCTCCTGGCCTCGTGAATATCATGATCAGCCGTGACCGTCGACAGCGCGACGAAGTCGGCCTCATGCCGAGCTGCGAACCGGAGGGCCTCGACGGCAGCCCGGTCCGGGAAGGGATACGAGGGCGCCCGGCCCGGCGTGGTGACTCCACGCCGCTCAGTAAGTCGGCCTCCCACGATCACCTCGCCGTCGATCCGGTCGCCTTCGATCCGAGTGACGTGTATCTCGATGAGACCGTCGTCCAGCAGTATCCGTCCTCCCACCTCCGCGTCCCTGTGGATGCCGGGCGGGCTGATGGAGATCGTACGCCGGTCGCCGACCAACTCCTCGCTCGTGAGCGTCAGCCGGTCGCCGGGGCGGAGCTCTACGGCGTCGGCGAGAGGTCCGACGCGGTACTTGGCGCCGGGTACGTCGACCATGATGCCCACCGGCACGCCCAGCTCGGAGGACGAATGTCTAACATACGCGATGGCCTGGCTATGAGATTGGAGAGTTCCGTGAGACAGGTTGAGGCGCGCGACGCTCATCCCGGCTGCGATCAATTCCCTCACCGTGGCCTGATCGTCCGTGGACGGACCCAGTGTACAGACTATCTTGGTCTTCGGACGGCGATACTGTTCCTGGGCAACGGCCATTCGGGACTGGCTCCGCGCGGGTAGACAGGAGCGGCTGGGCCACCGGGTCATCGTCATCTTACACGATTGCGTGGCGTCACTACTAGAGTCTGGGACATAGCTGCACGGGCCGTGCACCTTGGTTTACAATTGCGGCTACCCTCATGTTCGCCATCAGAAGACTCTACGACCTCCAGCAGCTCGATCTCGAGGCGAACTCGGTAGAGCGTTCGCTCGACGACGTACGCCGCCAACTGACGGACGAGTCTGCTCTTGTGGCGGCGAGGCGGCGGATCGAGGAGCTCGAAGGCAGGCTCACGGTGCTGGAGGAGAGCCGCAGAGGTCAGGAGAGGAAGGTCGAGGGTACGCGGCAGGGCCTCGAAAGGATAGAGAGCCGTCTCTACGGCGGAGTGATTACGAACCCGCGGGAGCTGGAGGCGGCCGATCTCGAGAGGAGCCACTTCCGGGATCAGCAGGCCGAACAGGAGGACAACCTCCTGACGACGATGGTGGAGATCGAGGAGAATCAGAGCGTCCTCGAAGCGATCTCCGAGGAGTTGGCACGCGCCGAGAGTGCGAGGGAGACCGAGCGTCCGGCGCTGGAGGCGGAGGAATCTCTCCTAGAACAGAGGCTGGAGGAGCTTCGCCGCGACCGCACCGACGCCCTCCCCCAGTTCGGCGCGCAAGTTCTGACCGTCTACGAGCGGCTCAGGGAAGACCGGAACGGCTATGCGGTGGCCAGGGTCGAGCGCGGCATGTGCCAGGGATGCCGGATAGCGCTACCGTCGGCGGAGGTGCAGCGCGTAAGGTCGGCCCAAGAGCTGATCCAGTGCAGCAGCTGCCAGCGGATACTCTTCACGGCTTGAGGGCAGGATGCGCGCGCTAGGATACTTCCGGGCGCCGAAGGACGCGCCCGATCCCGGTTCATTCGAACAGGCGTTCCGCGACTACTGCAGGTCCCACCTTCACCAGCCGATCGACACGTTCGGCGACATCACCGAGAACGAGGAGACGCCTGCCTATGACCGGATGGTCGACTACATGCGGGCGTCGGGCGGCGGCTACCTGATCGTGGTGCCGGACGCAGCGCACCTAGGCCCGGACGTCGAGTCGGTCGTGAGGAGGCTGGTGGAGCTGGAGGGCCTGGGCGCGAAGGTGAGCTGTTCCGACGACGACCTACCCGATCCGCTGCAGGCAGCGCTCGTCAACCTGGAGGTGAAGGGTGTCTCACGGGAGCGAAGCGAGCGCGCCCGTGAGTCGATGATTGCTCAGGCGCTTGCGGGGCAGGGCCTTGGAAGGACTCCCTACGGCTATCGCATCGGAGAGGATGGGAGTCTGGTAGTCGTCCCGGAGGAGGCGGAAGTGGTGCGGTCGATCTTTCGCCTGTACACCGAGGAGCGACTGGGACTGCGCCTGATTGCGCAGCGCCTCAACGAGGCGGAAACTACGACCCGGCGCGGAGGGCGCTGGAGCATCATAGCGATCAGAGACATCCTGCGGAACCCAGTCTACATGGGCACATACACGCGGTACGGGATGCGGCTGCCGAAGAGCCACGAGGCGATCGTGCCGCCCGAGACGTTCCGCACCGTCCAGAGCGAGACAAGGGAGCGCCGGCCACCGATCAGGCCGGCGGTTCGCGAGCCGTTCCTGCTCTCCGGGCTGGCCTACTGCGCCTACTGTGGCAACAGGATGATGGGGGTGACCCGGCGGCAGACCTGGAAGAGGAAGGACGGGCGCCGACAGAGGGCGGTGTACCGGTACTACCAGTGCCAGTCGAAGAAGAGCATGAGCGTATGCGGCTACCACACCTGGCGGGCGTCCAAGCTCGATGAGACGGTGCTGGACGAGCTGAGGCGTATTGTGAAGAGCGGGAGGCAGACCACATCTTCCGTTGAGAAGCTGGCGGAGGTCGAGTCGACGATAGCGGCTGAGAGGCGCAACGCCGAACGCCGTCTCATCAGAGCCGCGCGAAGAGCCGCGCGAGGAGAGATCGGGACCGAGACGCTTGCCGAATACGTGGAGAGACTGGACGCGGCGAGGGGCCGCACGGCGAGCGACATGCTGGCCGATCCCGAGGAGGCGCTGGCAAGCTGGGACGGGCTGGACATGGAGGCCCGGAGATGGGTCGTCGCCGGCTGCGTGAGCCGAGTGGTGGTGAGGGACGATGCGGTGGATCTGGTGGAGTGAGGGGCGCGGCGCCCGGTTCGATGCATCTCACCGTAGACGGGGAGCCCGGGCATTGGTGTCTGGGCCGCGGCGCTGTGCTAGAATCGAGCATGCCCAAGGCCGCCGGGCGGCCGCCGCCCCGACTCGTCGGGGGGGAGGAAAGTCCGAGCTCCACCGGGCAGGATGCCCGCTAACGGCGGGGCGGGGTGACCCGACGGAAAGTGCCGCAGAAAAGACACCGTCCCGACTCGTCGGGATAAGGGTGAAATGGCGAGGTAAGAGCTCACCGCCCCGGTAGCAATACCGGGGGCATGGCAAACCCCATCCGGAGCGAGGCCAAATAGGGGGATCGAGGGAGCCCGGTCCGTCCCCGGGTTGGCTGCTCGACCTCGACGGCAACGTCGAGGCTAGATAGATGGCCGCCACCCGGCCGGAGGACCGGGAGGAGGTCCCGATCCGTCGGGATGTAAACCGGACTCCGGCAGGGTACAGAACTCGGCTTACAGGCTGCCTTGGGCTTTCAGAACAACTCGTGACAGGAGAGGCATATGTTGGACAAGACGGCGGACGCGGTGGTGATCGGTGGCGGAATCCTGGGAGCCAGCACGGCCCACTTCCTGGCGAAGAGGGGCTTCGGCAAGGTCGTTCTGTTGGAGAAGGATGCTCTTGCTTCGGGAAGCACCGGCCACTCCGCGGCGAACGTCCGGACCTACTACTCGAACCCGGTGACGGCCCAGCTTGCCTGGAGAGCCGTGCAGATGTTCGAGGAGGACGAGGAGGAGCTGGGTGGAGACTCCGGTTTCGAGCAGGTGGGGTTCCTGCTGCTTCTGGACAGAGAGACGGAGAGCGCGGGAGACCACATACTCCGGACAGAGATCGAGAACGGGGTGGAGGTGCAGGACCTGTCGGTCGAGGACGTGAGCGAGCTCGCGCCCCAGCTGAATCTGGACGGCGTGGTCAGGGGGATATACGAGCCCCGGTCTGGCTACGCCGATCCGACCAGGACGACGCGAAGTCTCGTCGAGGGAGCCCGGCATCTGGGCCTCTCGGCGCACGAGGGGACGGGGGCGACCGGCATACGCCTCGACGGCGATAGGGTGGCCGCGGTGGAGACCGCGGAGGGGGAGATCGAGACGCCGGTCGTCGTCAACGCGGCGGGGCCCTGGGGTCGCCGCGTTGGTCGATGGGTGGGCGTAAACGACTCGATCCGCTGGAGCAGGGAGACCGACCTGGTGCTCGCGCTGCCCTCAGGGTTCGGCCCTATACCGGTCGTCTCCGATCCTGCCATGCGCTTCTACTTCCGGCCACAGGGCAGCGACAGCATCCTGGCGGGGCTGGGCTTTCCGAAGGAGATCGAGCCGGTGGACGTAGACGGCTACGACGAGGAGCTGGACCCAGAGAGCCGACAGCGCATCATGGAGCCGCTGCTGGAGCGCGTCCCCTCCCTCAGCCAGGCCGAATTCGTCAACGGCTGGGCGTCGGTCTACACGATCACGGACGACTGGCACCCGCTGGTCGGGGCTGAGCCCGGCATCGACGGCTACTACTCCTGCTACGGAGGCAGCGGGCACTCATTCAAGCTGGGCCCGGCAATCGGGGAGGCGCTGGCAGACGTGATCGCCGGAGAGGACCCGGCGATAGACATCTCGCCCCTGCGCTCTACCCGATTCGTGGAGGGCGAGCCGATATCGTCCGCCTGGGGCAGCGGCAACCGCGGCTGATTTCCCCGGATGGGTCGATCGCTCGTTGTGGACCGAGCCACCGCTGCCGGCCGCCTTAACGGGCGGGAACCTCGACAGCTATCGTATGGATGCCGTTGTTGGCGTAGCCTCTGAAGTTCCATTCGATGCCAACCGGCTGCGTATTGCCGGCCGAGTCTGTAGCTCTCGCCATCAGGATGTGGTGGCCGGCTCCTGAGACCTCCCAAGGAAGCTCCCACTGTCGCCAGGCGCCGCGCGCCGACGGCCCGACCAGCTCAGCCGCCTGCCAGTCGCGTCCGCCGTTCGTGCTGACCTCCACGGCGACAATCTCGCCGTCGCCGGACCATGCCTTGCCCTGAATGGTGTATCTACCGTGATGTACGACCTCGCCGTGTCTGGGGCGGTTGATGATCGACTTGACTCTGAGCCTCGTAACGGGCTGAAGGGACTGCCGGTCCGTCTCACCCTCGTTGATGAAGACGTACCGCCGCTTCTGGAAAAAACCTTCGAACGGCTCGTTCAGCACCGTGATGCGGGTCAGCCACTTGACCGACGCCATGGCGTACCATCCGGGCGCGATCAGCCTGACCGGGTAGCCGTGGTCGGATGTGAGGGAAGCTCCGTTCATCTCGTAGGCAAGGATCGTATCGGGGTGCAACGCCGTCTCCAAGGGCAGGCTGCGGCCGAAGCGCACCTCCAGGGTCTCGCCCTCCTCCTCCTCCTCACCGACATCGGCTCCCTCGAAGAGCACCTCTATTGCTCCGGGGGCTATCACACCCGGAGTCAGGATGTCACGGAGAGAGGGGCCGCTCCATCGGGCGTTGCCGACGGCGCCGTGGCTGAAGCGGATGCCTTCGGCCGGCGGCGTCACGTACGACCTGCTGTTGCCGGCGCATTCAAGTGTGGCGACCACCTCCTTCACGGGACGAGCGCGGAGATCGTGGAGACTCAGGCTGAGGGGCGCTTCGACGGCGCCCTCCACGCTCAGACGGTAGCTGTGAGGGCTCAGATCGGGCGTCTCGGAGAAGTGGTGGCGGGTATAGAAGGTCTGAACAGGGGTAATCCACTGGTCCAGGGCAGGCAGCGCACTCTCGAAACAGAGTGGGTCCTCCGACGTGACGAGGATGTCACGGAATCCAGGCTCGGCCGGTCGATCGGTTGCCACTCAGGCCTCTCCTCGTATCGGTCCGGGCTCTATTGGAAACGCATCGGGCTGAATGGCGCCGGATCGACGATGGGCTCCTGCGAAGCCGCGATCTGCGCGACCAGCTTTCCCGTGACGGCTCCCAGAGTTACACCGGTCATCGAATGGCCGGTGGCGATGATCAGGTTCGAGAGCCGGTCAACGGCGCCGATGATCGGGAGTGTATCGGGAGTCAACGGCCTCATTCCACACCAGACCGTCTCGGGGGAGCGGCTCAGGTCGGTGTTCAGGCAGCGGGTTCCGGCCTGCCGGAGGGCATCCACACGGCGGGCGTCGATCCTGGTATTGAGTCCGGAGAGCTCCAGGGTACCGGCGAAGCGGAGCAGGGCCCCCATGGGAGTCACTCCGACCCGGCTCTCAGCCAGCATGATGGGCTTCGACGGGGGAGCGGCCGTCCGCTCGAAGGTGATGCTGTAGCCCTTGGCGGGCTGGACGGGAAGATGGAATCCCAGGTCTCTTACGGTCCCGCCGGACCATGCGCCCGTCGCCAGAACCACCTGTCCGGGCGACCAATCCCCACGGCTGGTGCACACGGAGGAGATTGCGCCGGCGGCAACCTTGAAGCCGCGGACTTCGGTATCGGTCTGAATCGTCCCTCCCTGGGCCTCGAAGCGCGCCGCGAGACCGCGGACGAGGCTATCCGGTTTGAGATGGGCGTCGCCCTCGTACAGCACGCCTCCGGGGAGGTCGGACCTGAGCGCGGGCTCGACGCTGGACAGCTGCTTCCGGTCGAGCACCGTCCCGGAAACCCCGTGCTCTGCGAGCATCTCGGCCTCTTCCACGCCCTCCTCGAGTCCCTCTGTGGTCTCGAAGGCGGTGATGAGGCCGTTACGCTCGTAGTGGCAGTCGATCTCCTCTCTTGAGATCATCTCATCGTAGAGGTCGAGGCTGGCTCGGCTGAGCAGGCAGGCGGCCCGCAGGGACTCCTGAACCGCGGCGGCGTTGGCCGCGGCGCGAAAGCGCCAGAGCCACCTGAGCAGCTCGATGCTGGGCCTCGGCTTGATGTAGAAGGGGCTAACCGAGCTGAGCATCCACCGGAGAGCCTCCGATATGGCGCCCGGACGGGCCAGCGGCATGCTGTGACTCGGTACCAGCCAGCCAGCGTTGCCGTAGGAGCTGCCGCTGGCTATGCCGCTCTTGTCGAGGATAACTACCCGCCTGCCCTCCTGCTGGAGGTAATACGCGGCGCAGACTCCGATCACTCCTCCGCCAACTACGAGCACGTCGGGGCGTTGGATCATGGCCGGCTCATCTACCAGCTATCAAGACACCAGGGTTGCCGAGCGGTGGCGAACATGACGTCGGCGCGCGCCAGCGCTCCCGGCGTGTGCTCGTCGACGCGGCCCGCGTGGTGGAGCGTCCGGAGCCTCACCCCGCCGAGATAGGCTGCCCCAAGGTCCGCCGCCGACAGCGTCAGATCGGGCTCCTGTTCCGTCGCCTTGCAGACGGCGCCCTCCACACCTCCATCGAGGCGCAGCCTGCCCTCGTTCCACTCGCAGAAGGAGTCGCGCACCTCCAGGACCAGGGAGCCCTCGGACGCGTAGGTCCTACCGGCGAGCGCGCCGGATACGTCTACGAGGCGGAGCCATGACGCGTCCGTGGAGGTCTGGCGCAGATGGCGCGGGTCTGCCAGCATCCATAGCAGGGGCTCGTCGGCGGCGCGGCGGGGCGCACGGATGGTGGTCACCAGGTCCATGTCGAGGCAGAAGCGCCACAGGGAGGCATAGGCGTCGTCGGTCGCGGCCATCAGCTCCATGACGTCCATCGTCTCGCCATCGATACGGTAGCGCAGGTAGCCGTCGACGCGTCCATCGGTCTCGTACTTGACGAACCAGCTGAGGGGGTTCCCGCCGGCGGCCGTCAGTCCGGGCTGGGCGAACCGGAAGGCCCACCATGCGGGAGGCCTGTTCACCATGCCGTTCCTCCGCAGTCTGGCGCGCTCGTACACGTCAGGGAATATCTCTTCGGCCTCGGCCTGATCGATGTAACGGAGGCGGCCCAGCGGCGTGTGCGGCTTTGCGTAGGCGCTGTGAGCGCGGTCGATCTCCAGGGTGTGCTCGAAGGAGGACATCCCGTAGCCGTATCGGCCGTAGATGATGCTCTCGGACGCCTGCAGCACGGCGATCGGGTCGCCCCGTTCGCACATGTCGGAGAGCTGTCGGCGCATCAGCTGCGTGTTGATGCCCCGGCGTCGGTGCGTGGCCTGTACCGACACCTGGGCCACCGCGCCGATCGGCATCGTGCCGCCCGGGACGGTCATGTCGAGCGTGTAGCTCGTCGTGCAGCCGACGATCTGTCCATCCTCGAAGGCGGCGAGACTCCGGTCGGGCTCGAATAGGAGGCGGAAGGTCTCGACGTCGGAGTCGGAGTAGAAGTTGTTCTGAGCGCGAGCGTTCGCGATCTTCAGCCCCGGGAACTCCTCCCAGGTGTTGGGCCTTATCTCAAGCTCCATCGGGCCGTCTCTCCATCCGGCGGCAGCTCCGCCGGGCCTTCGCCGGGTGATTGTACACCGCCGGCCTGTTGATTCTGAAGGAGAGTTCACATACCATCACGCCAATCTGTCGACGGAGGGAGGTAGACCGAAATGTCTACAAGCGGACGCAGGCCCTCGATGACGCCCGGAGAGGCGCTGGAGTTTCACAAGGACACGCTGGTGGTCGACACAAAGCTGCCGGTCAACCACGGCGTCATATACACCGACAGGATGCGCGCGGCGATGTCGGAGTGGGTTGCGGAGGGCCGGCTGTCCCGGTCGGAGATCTCGACGCGTCTCTACGCGATGACCGTGAAGGAGCTCCAGGAGTCGCCGGAGGTGCGGTCTCAGTACCTCGGCTTCTGGGAAGAGGCCGGCGTGACGGTCGGGAGCGCGACGTACGCGGGGCCTCATTCCCCGGACGGGGCGTTCGAGACGGCGGTCCGGTCGCTTAGCCAGGGACGCGCCACGGTCGACGCCATGGGGGGCGACGTCCGCCTGGTGCTGACCGCGGACGACCTGGCGGCAGTCTACGAGGACAACGCGCGAGGGATCATCTTCGACTTCCAGGACACGACGGCGATAGGCGGCGACCTCGACCGGCTCGACCTGTTTCACGGCATGGGTCTCAGGATCGTGCAGCTCACCTACAACCTGCGAAACCTCGTCGGCGACGGCTGCACGGAGCGGTACAAGACCGGGCTGACCTACTTCGGCATCGAGGTCGTCGAGCGGCTGAACGAGCTGAAGATGATGGTGGACGTCAGCCACTGCAGCCAGCAGGTCGGGTGGGACGCGATCGAGTTCTCTAGGTCGCCGGTGATCGTGACGCACTCGGCGAGCAACGCCGTCTGCTACCACGACCGGGGCAAGGACGACGACCTGGCCAAGGCGGTCGCCGACAATGGGGGCTTCTTCGGCGTCGCCGCGATCGCCGGCTTCGTCCGGGACGATACGAACGCGACGCTGGACGACTTCGCCAACCACGTCGAGCACCTCGTCGACGTGATGGGAATCGATCACGTTGGAATCGGCAGCGACAAGTGCGGGCCGGGGCCTGGGACGGAGACGATGTTCGAGTTTCCGCCCGAGCTGGGGCCCTTCTCGACTTCGTTCCTATTCGACGCTGACGCCGACGCCCGCGCCAAGCCGGGCGGCTTCGACTGGCTGGGGTTCCGCCCGGAGCACAGGCTCAGCGATCGGCACAGGATGCCCGACTTCGACCAGCCCACCGACTGGCCGAACATCACGGTCAAGCTGGCGGAGCGCGGCTTCAACGAGGAGGAGCTGCGCAAGCTGCTCGGCCTGAATTTTCTCCGTGTATTCAGGGAGGTTGTGGGTTAGACGGGCGACTGTTCCTTCCCGTCGTCATTCGGCCCCCGAGCCGGAATCCAGAGGCCGTCCTCCGCAGAACCGCCTAGAGCACGTGGTATAGGATCAGGTGCTCGCGAAGCACGTCGTTGGCGAAGTCGTTCACGACGTCACGCCACACGGAGTGGATATGGTTGGCGCCGTTCTGCTGGTTGTCGAACTCCACTACGAAGTTGCCGCCGTGCAGCCGATAGTAGTGGGGACCGCTGCGGTCGAGGGTCCCGCCCCACGCGAGGTGGATGCCGTCGATCCCGTTCTCGCGGATCGCGGCCAGACGCTCGCCTGAGAAGTCTTCGGGAGCGCGGGTTACGTACTCGGTGATCAGGGCGGTCAGAATCTCGCGCTGCGTCGCTGACATCTGCGAGGCGGCCAGCCCTTGCTCCTCCGGCATCGAGGCGCGGGCGGCGCTGAAGGTCAGGATGTCGTTCGGCGCCTCGTCGTAGAGCAGCGCCTTGGCGCGTTGCCCGGCGTCCAGACTCGCGGCCAGCTCCAGAGCTATGTCCTCGCAGTCTGCCAGTATCCTCATCCCCGCCCGGGGCCGGCCGGCGGGAACCTCGGCGGGATTGGCGCCGAAGAAGAAGGGCGTCCCGGAGATGACGCGGTCGCCCCAGATGCTGTAGTTGAGGGAGAGATGGTGACCCTCCGCGCGCCATCCCCAGGGGCGGTCGGCGCCCGGCTCGCCGAATACGGTGAAGTAGTATAGGTCGGGGTCGCGCACGAAGGTGATCCGATTCTCCTCCATCTCCAGCGGACCGAGTATCGACTCATGATCGATGATCTTGGCCGCCTGCCCGTAGGACTTCTCCGTCAGGCCGCTGGCAAGCACGCGGTAGGCGAGCCTGCGCTGCTCGGCGTTCATGTCGCGCAGGGGCAGACCGTGCCTGTTGAGCGGTGCGTAGTACCAGAAGACGCGCTCGCCGTCCTCGTAGTCGTACGTGGTCTTGGCGCGCTGCGCGGAGTCGAGGCTCTCCAGGAAGTCGGAGCAGGCTTGAGCCATGCGAGTGGTGGTGGTCGGATGCGCCAGCTGCGTTGCCATTTTCGACTGCCTCCGATTGGTGTTATGGGACACCAGTCTAGCACAAGGGTACGCCGGGCGAGTTGACCGGCTCGACGGGACGGCGCTAGAATCGAGGAGCAGGAGCGTAGCTCAGCTGGTAGAGCAGCGGTCTCCAAAACCGCAGGTCGCGGGTTCGAATCCTGCCGCTCCTGCCAGTCTATAGGAGGTGGCAGCATGAGCGGCAAACAGGTTGAACGAAGGAAGACTACGATCCTCGACCTTCAAAGAATGAAGCGGCAGGGCCGCAAGATCACCATGCTGAGCATCCCGGACTACCCGATGGCCCTACTTGCCGACCGGGCTGGCCTCGACACTATTCTCGTCGGCGATTCTCTGGCCATGACCGTCTTGGGCTACGAGACAACCGTTTCCGTGACCTTGGAGGAGATGCTCCACCACAGCAAGGCCGTAACGCGCGCAACTAAATACGCCCATGTAGTCGGTGACATGCCGTTCATGTCGAACAACACCTCGGAGCGCGATGCCATCATCAACGCTGGGCGGTTCATGCAGGAAGCCGGCACCGACTCGGTGAAGGTCGAAGGTGGAGTCGACGCGGCACACATCGTCAGGGCGATTGTGAGAGCTGGGATGCCGGTCATGGGCCACGTTGGTCTAACACCTCAGCACATCTCCCTGCTCGGAGGATACAAGGCCCAAGGCCGGGACGTGCAGACCGCGCGGCAAGTCATCGAAGACGCGCTGGCGGTCGAGGAAGCGGGAGCCTTCGCTGTCATCTTGGAGTGTGTGCCAGACCAGATCGCGAAGATCGTAACAGAACGTCTAGAGGTTCCCACTATCAGCTACGGCGCCGGTATCTACTGTGACGGACAGGGGCTCGTTGCGCACGATATCCTCGGCTTGTTCGATCGGTTCACTCCGAAATTTGTCAAGAAGTACGTGAACTTGAGTGAACAGATATTGGGCGCCTTCGAGGCCTATGTCGGCGACGTCGCACGGGGAGAGTTTCCTACAGACGAGCACTCCTACCACGTCAATCAAGAGGTTCTGGAGGAGGTCAGTGGGTAAAGCCTGCCAGTTCAATTCCCGGATCGGTTGGAATAGGGAGTGCGGGCGGGGGCAGGTCAAGGTAACAATCTCACGAGGCAACCGGGACCGATCCCGTACCGGACAGGCGATACCCTGCCCGACGCTGCGGAGGCAGACAATGGACACGACCGACGTCGGTGGCCTGGTGTTCGATCTGGACAACACCTTGCTTGACAGACAGTCCACCTTCATCAGAGTTGCCGGGAGCTTCCAAGAAGAGTTCCTCCGTGACACTACGTCCGTGACACGAGACGATGCGGTCGCGATGATGGTCTGTTGGGACGGTGACGGCTATTCCGACCGCCAGACGATGCTTTCGCGGTGGCTCGGCGAGTGGCCCGAGACGGGCCTCGATATGGGTTCGATGACGAGGTGGTACCGCTCCGCGATGGAACGACACGTGAAGCCGGACGTGGAGGTCAACGGATTCCTTGCCTGCCTCAACGAGCGGCAGGTGCCTTGGGGCATCGTCACGAACGGCTCGTCGAGCCAGCACGACAAGTGCCGGGCGGCGGGTCTTGACCGGCTCGTCCCCTTCATCATCGTTTCAGAAGAGGCCCGCTACGCCAAACCGGACCCGAGGATATTTCGCGACGCCCTGAAGGCGACCGGTCTCACGAGTCCTGAGCAGATCATGTTCGTCGGGGACAATCCCCTAGCAGCCCGTCCGAGGATTATCTAAACGGTGCTTGCGGGTCAGCGACAATGGATCGCGACAACTAATTTTGCCGGTTGCCCCGGCCGGCCCCAGATAGCTTTGCGAATAGCGTCGTGCTCACTACCTCGACAAAGTTCCTGATGCGTTGGGCTGGCCCATCGCCCCGTGCTTTCCTGTGCAGATTGCCCAAAGCGGAACAGTTTGAGCAGGTTGTGGCCGGTGCAGATCAGCGACCATTCGCCGTTCACCTTCTCCAGTCCCCGCAGCAGGAACTGCCGGAATCCCCGGCCCTGCTTGATCTGGCCGAATACCGGCTCCACAGTTTGCATCCGCAAAGCGTAGCGCTGCCGACCCCGCCTGGTCTGTAACTTCCGTCGCATCCGGTCCCTGGGAGACAGATGGCTGGGTATGCGACCTCGGGGCGCGGGTGGCACAACCCGGCCGTGGCGGGTCTGCTCCGGTGCGACGAACGGGTCCACGCCCAGAGCATAGAGCTCATCGACTGCCTTTGCCGAGTAATAGCCGGCATCGGCGGATACTTCCCTGGGGACTGCACCGACATTGTCGATGGTCTCCTCCATCATCGCCGCAGCCTGTTGCTTATCCGAAGTCTGATTGGTGGCCCGCGCCGCCACGATCACCTGGTGAGCGCTGTCCACCACCGCCTGACAGTTGTACGCTTGCAGGAAGTCCTTTCCTCCAGGTGCGGGGATGATGCGCGACTCGGCATCGGTGAAGTTACGCTGGGCCTTGTCGCCGGGCACCCCCGGGTGCTTACCACCTTCGGCCTCGGCCTGTTCGGCAGCCGCCTGCGCCTCGGCTTCCAGCGCCGCCATGGCTTCCCGTATCTTCTCCAACCGACCCTCTCGAAAGGCCAACTCCTCAGCCAACTCATCTCCACGCTTGTCTTTGCCGTACCGCCGGTCTTCCTCATCATCCGCTGCCTGGGCCTGTCGCAACAACTCCGCTACCTCCGCCGCCAACTGCGCTGCCTTCTCCTTCATCCGTTGGTAACTCATCGCCTTATGCTTCGATGCGTTGGCCTTGACCTTCGTGCCGTCCAGCGCCACGTGCCCCAGATTCACCAGCCCCGCCTGCTGGCACAACGCCAGTACCTGTACGAACAGGCCCGACAGCGCATCCACATTATTCTTGCGAAAGTCGGAGATGGTCCGGAAGTCCGGTGTGTTGTTCGCCGCCAACACCCTGAAGGCGATGTCCTCGTGGAGACGCTGGGCGATGCGGCGTGAGGACGCCACCCCCACGCAGTAGCCGTAGAGCAACACCTTGACCATCATCCGTGGATGATACGGCGGCCCGCCACGCCGTTCCCGCTCGTAGCGAGCGGTGACCTCCGACATGTCCAACTGGTCCACCACGTCGGATATGAAGTAGGCCAGATGGTCGTCGGGCAGCCACTCCTGCAACGCCGCTGGCAACAGCAACTGCTGGTCGGGCTCGTAGGGAAGGTAGGTCTTGCTCATCAACGACTCCCCGCTACTGGACTGGGCCCATCATACCCCCAACACTCACCAACCGTGTTTCTCGGACAGGCTGCTAGCCGACATAGACGGGGCCAGGCGATTCGGTATGAAGGCGGCATGGATACGGCGAGGTCGGCAGTATCCTGTCGACCTGCAGCCGCCGGACCACATCATCGACGCTGTCACCGAAGTGCGAAATATTATCAACGTGAATACATGACACCGTGCGCGGAAACTGCGAGCGGCAACAGCGGAACCTGCGGATGATACGAAAGACCAGGAGCGGGAAGCTCAGCATTCGGCCTACGAGAGAAGATGACCTCGAAGCACTGAGCGCGGCTCTTGAACCTGGGATTGGCGCGGTGCAGATCAGGCATCGGTTGGAGGAGAGCCTGCACGGGCATCGTGAGATGCTTGTGGCCGAACTGGAAGGACAGGCCGTGGGAACTGTTAGCATGGGAGGACGCAGTTTCCAAAGACCGGGCTCATTGCGTCTGTTCGCGCTCGACGTGGGCACAGCCTTCCGGCGTCAGGGAATAGACACTGCTCTGGTAGAGGCCGCCGTGGCCGCTGGTCGAGCTCTGGGGGAAGTCAACCTCGAGGTTGCGGTCGACAACGAGGATGCGATTCGGTTGTACGAACGGCTAGGATTCCGGCGACACGGAGACCCGGTAGTCGACTGTTGGCAGCAGTGGCGCGATGACGGAAGCAGCCAACTGATCGAAGTGCCATCATGGGTGATGATCAAGACCTGGAGTGACATGATGCTCCGGGAGCCAGTCTCCTGTGACTCCCTAAGCGTCTGGCGGGCCTTAAAGGAATGTAGTTCCATTGCAGCTTCCTAACATCAAACAAGTCTTGCTGTGAGCACGCCGAACCTCCACCTGCAGACTCTGTTCCTGCTTGACGACGACGGCCGCATCATCGGAACACGTGAGCCTGAACCAAGTCCAGGTGATCTGTTCTGCCTCATACGAGGAACGGTGGACTATGTGTGGGCTGTCAGAGCGGACGTACCGAAGGATGTAGCCGATGAGCTTGACCGTCGCGCGCGCGAAGAGTCACCAATATCAGCCCTTCGGGATGCTCCCGCGCATGCCGAACGATACAAGTCGCTGGTTGAGGGCCGCGTTGACTCAGGGCCGGCATTCGTGTTCCCAGAAGGGATTGATCGGCCTCAAGGCATTGTCTTCATCGAGGACCTCCAGTCGCTTGACCATCACTTCTCCGGGTGGACAGAAAGCGAGATCACACACCGAAAGCCAATTGTTGCTTTGGTCGAGGATGGATATGCTGTGAGCGTCTGTTTCTGCTCAAGGCGGTCCGACGTGGCGGCAGAATGTGGGCTTGAAACAGCGATGGAGTTCCGTGGACGCGGCCTCGGCCCTAGGGTTACTGCCGCGTGGGCATTGGCGATTCGATCCTCTGGCCGCGTTCCGCTGTACAGTACATCGTGGTCCAACGACCCCTCGCTGGCGGTTGCCCGTAAGTTGGGGCTGGTTGCATATGCAAGCAAATGGAGCATCTCCCAGAGCTGGCAAGAGACGTTGCCAGATCGCTACATTGACGGCCGGTCGATACGGGGGGTGCGTTTCAAAGATGACCTAATACCGACGCCAATCATCGCTGCCCCTATCGGTTCCCCTGTCCATGTCGGCTCCCATTCCCCTTGATCTGAACTGTAATCCGAGCTTGCGTCCAGTTCGGTCATGCGCTAGAGCTTGACCATCGGGCGGCAACGAAAGACTCCCGACCTGCGACGTGCTCATTCAGAAAGGCTAGAGCGTGACATCCAGCCGCATCCTGTACAGCGACGACTGCCTGAATGTCCTGAACGACGAACTGGCTCTGCCCGGCGGCTCGGTAGATCAGGTCTACCGAGCCCCGCCGTTCAACTCCAAGAGCGTCTACAACCTGCCGTTCGCGGGTCACACCCGCTCGGACTATCTCAATTCAATAGCTGCGGCCGGTTGTTCGGTCACGAACCTCGTGGAAGTACCTGTCCGAGACGCACTGACCGGGACGATGATCCAATCGTCTTGGCAGAAGTTCCGCAACAGGAAATACTGTCTCATGGTAGTGGCGAGAAGACGTAGGACCAGTTCTCCTCTATCACCTCGGAATCCAACGCTATCGCCAGAGTCGAGTCGTTCCGGAAGGAGACGATGATGTCCGCCGGAGGTGTGCTGTCTGGCAAAGTGGCTATCGTCACCGGCGCACTGCATTAAGAGAGCTGGACCCGCCCTATCAGACGCTCTCCCGTCGACGTGGCCCTCCCGATCGTCGTGCCGAACGGCTCCGACAGCCGGTCGAGATCGTCCAGTATGACGGCAGCCTCGTCGTCATCGGCGAGCACCGGTATTCCGCGCTGGTGGTCGGGGAGGTCGAATCCGAGCTCGACCGGATGCAGCTCCAGCTCCACCAGCTCGCGCCCTTCGAAGCGGCACATGGGAATGATGGACCTCCAGTACTGCGGGTCTCCCGCCATTCCCTTATAGCTGCCGTCCTCATTCAGAGAGCTGGCCTCGCTCGCGTCGGCGGGCGTCGCCGTCTCCGGGAGCTTGAACATCTCGTAGACCTCGCTGCCGAACCTCTGAAGCGTCGAGGTGGTGAAGAAGAAGTTGCCCAGCGAGTAGAAGATCGGCTTCCCCTTGTAGATCTCGATGGCCCGCAGCGTGTGGGGGCCGTGCCCGACGAATACGTCCGCGCCGGCGTCGATCCAGTGGTGCGCCATCGGCACGATGAAGTCCGCTATGTCCTGGGTGTTCATGTCGCCGCTCTGTCCCTCGTGGGCGTGGATCGTCACGACGACCAGGTCGGACTGCCGCTTGGCCTCGCCGATCCACTTCGCGATCTCCTCCAGGTCGTTCTCCTTCGGCTCGGTGCTGACCCGCGGCGTCTCGCCCTCGACGAAGTACCTGTCGAGAAAGCGGTATGCGTCCGGGTTCTCCTCAGGCATCCACTCGCGCATGCGCTGTGTCACCACGTTGGTGCCCAGCGCCTCGTCGACGTCCCGTATGGTATCGAGATGCCCGGAGTCGACGACGTACTCGGTCTTGAACCGCATCGGGCTGATGCCCGGCCTTCCTCCCATGTCGGAGCGGCTTGCCGCAGCCTGCGCGCTGACGCTGAAGGTGGAGGCGCAGGCGAGCAGGCTGACGCGCCCGGCGGGGCTGTCGAAGTATCCGGGGGCGCGGGCCTCGCCGAGGGTCATGCCGGCGCCCGCGTAGGTCAGATCCCTATCCTTCAGCGCGCCGATCGTGTCGACCAGTCCCTGGTAGGTGTAGTCGACCGAGTGGTTGTTCGCCGCGCCGTAGAGGTTGAACCCCATCCAATTGAGCTCGTCGAGGATGAACGGCGGCGAGCCCAGGTGGATACCGCCGAACTCGGAGAATGGGACCCACGGCTCGCTGGGAGTCACGATCTCGAGGTTGGTGAAGGCGCTGTCGGCGCTGCGGATGAGGTCCACCATGTCGAGAAAGGGCCTGTCGGTCCTGTTGGAGACGCGACGGGTGATGATCGAGTCGCCTGTAGCTGCGAAGGTATGCGTGCCCACGGGTGTTTCCTCCTTTTCGATGCCTAGCCGGTCGTCCGGCTGCATCATACATCGGAGGCGCAAAGGACACCAGCAGAGCCCCTGTCCTGTCCCGTCTACCTCGTGGCGGAGCGGTCAATCGGCCTATAGGACAGACCGGTGGAGCGGACTAGATGTTCTGTCGTACCCAGACGTCTTGCGCCGGAGTGAGGGGTGGGTCTACCGCCCTCAGCTCATAGTAGGGCATATAGGGACGGTAAGCGGAGTAGACCCGTCGCAGCTCCTCGACCGCCGTCTCGTGCATGTCGACCCTGACATCCACAGGCACCAGGGCATCCGGTGTGACGACGATCAGCGCGGAGGAGCGCTCCGGCAGGTGAGTGCCGTCCGCGGTCGCCTGACCGCCGGCGTCGCGGCCGGCCTCCAGCGTCCTCAGCAGCCGCTCGTCGAGTCCGAGAGACGGATCGGAGGCGAACTTTTCCGCCATATGTTCCACGACCGACGTACCGGCAAGGCTGTTCCCCATCGCGACGAAGCCCTGTCCGGTGACGTGGCAGGCCCAGCGGCGAGTGTCGCCGCCGGTCCACGCCGCAGCGGCGCCGTCATGCGAGACGATGCCGATCTGGCGGTAGGAGAAGTGAGGGTCCGCGTCCTCGATCAGACTGAGGACCTCCTCCGGTCCACGGCCCGAGTCGAGATGGTCCAGAGCGGTCTCCCGAAGCGTCGGATTCGCAAAGGCCTGCGAACAGACAGCGGCGAGGCCCGCGCGTATGGTCGGACAGTAGCCTCCGACTGCCAGGGAGTAGGTTGTGATGCCTATGCCCATCTGTCCCGTGCGTGCGCATCGACCGACCACCGTGTATGTCATCGATCACCGCACGCTACGCTTCTGCACCCTGAGAGGCGTAGCGTGTGACGGCGGCTCTCAGACTGTCGGAATGATTGTATAGGTCGTCCAGATCTCCAAGTTGTACGCTCTCCTCTCGCTTTTCTTCGTCGAGTAGACCGAGCCTCAAGTTAGAAGTCCTGAGCCGAAGCCGACAGACGGGCTTGAACATGTTGTCGTCGAGCAGGACACTACAGAATCGGCTGTAGGACCGTAGACCGATGCGATGCACGTCTACCATGTCCCTGACAATAGCCTTGATTATATATAGTGCCTCCAGTTCGGCCGGTACGAACTCATCAGATCCCTTCTGTTCCTCCTGGCTTGGACTCTCCTCATCGTCTACGAGCGTTTGTCCCTCTTCCCTTTCCAGGGCAGACTTCAGGCGGATGTTGATGCGATCGTTGATGAAGTCAGCAAACGCCTGCTTCGCAATGGGCTTGAACCATTCTCGCATCTTCTGAGTCACACGGCCTTGATAGACGCGTCCAATGATGAAGCGAACGAAAGCCCCGGAAGGGTTCCCAAGCTCCTCAGCAAGCACCCGCTTAATCTCTGACGTGTACTTAAGCTCACGAGCCGCATCAAATATCTCGCCCAAATCAAAGGCCGCCTTAGTGAACCGCTTCAACTCCTCGACCTGGGGCTCGGTGAAGTCGAGCATGTTAAACTCGAAGAACGGTTTCGGATCCATCTTGTTACGCTCGTCGAGGTCTGAGAAGAACCGATAGACGATGCCGTCGGTAAGGATGCCAAAGCGGGCCTCAGTTACGGTGAAATAGCGAAGGAGTTGGGACATCTCCCCGGCGTCGAGATTGCTTCCGTATTTCTTGCACTCGATCAGGATGACAGGCCTGCCGTCCCGGATAAGAGCATAGTCAACCTTCTCGCCCTTCTTGGTACCCACGTCAGCAGTGAACTCCGGCACTACTTCGGTCGGATCGAATATCTCGTAGCCCAGCATCTGGATAAACGGGAGTACTAGCGAACTCTTGGTGGCCTCTTCGGTCTCCAGATGTCCTATGCGTTTAGCGAAACGGTCGGACCGGGTACGTACATCATCTATGAAATCCATACGTTCAACACACCTCCAACACTAGCGGGGATCGATTCCTGTCCGGTGCGGCCCCATCTTACATTGAAGAACGGCGTCGAACAACACGCTTGGACTCGAATCGGTAGTCCACGCCTTGCCTTCGAGGGAAACTCACGGCCGCCTGCTCAGAACGCCCTCTCGTACGAGTTCCTCGACGCCCCGGCCCTCCTTCGCGTCGAGGGCGAAGACCATGCGCCTGCTTCCGTCCTCCAGCGTGTCGCCGCCCAGGATGGCGCGGGCCTGCTCGACGAACCGGTCGCTCCCCTCGAGCCCGCGCCGCAGATTGACGGCGACGACGTGCGCGTGCTCGGTCTGCCCCGACTTCATCAGCGTGACGGCGTCGCCCAGCGGCGCCACAACCGCGACGAAGGTGTCGACCAGCCTGTGGATGCCAACGTCGACCTGTCCTGCGCCGGCGGTCTCCACTATGACGAGATCGGATGATGCCGCGCACGCCCGGATGACGGCCGGGAGCGCGACGGTCAGCGCGTCCGACGCGCCGCGCGTCGCCAGGCTCCGGATGAAGACGCCCTCGTCATTGTAGGAGTCGCGCATCCGGATGCGGTCTCCGAGGAGCGCGCCCTGCGATCCTGCGGAGGTCGGGTCGATTGCCAGCACGACGACGCGTAGTGCGTCGCGCCGCAGGATGGGCAGCATTCTCCCGATGAGAGTGCTCTTGCCCGCCCCCGCGGCGCCGCTCACTCCGACGCATGGCGCCTCCGCGAGAGGCGGCCCGCCTTCGGCGGCGAGTAGCGCTTCCGCCCGGCCCGGCTCGTCGTGGAGCCGACTGATCAGACGGGCCAGCCGTCCGCGTTCCGAAGGAGAGAAGGAGGCCATGACTAGGCCCGAGGCGCCGCGCGTCGGGCGGACAGGGCCTCGACCAGCCGGTCGGCCACCTCCTCCAACGCCGTGTCGGGAGGGAAGAGCGGGCCGACGCCGAGCTCCTGCTCGAGAAAGCGATGGTCGTCCGGCAGCATGATCCCCCCGCCGGAGATCAGGATGTCGTCCCGGCCGTACCGCGCAAGCTCCTCCTTGAGCCGGCTGTAGAAGACGGTCGGCGAGCCGATGTGCGAGCTGAGGCCGATGGCGTCGACATCCTCCTCGACCGCCGCCTTCGCTATCTCCGACATGGAGCAGTGGAGCCCGGCGTAGACGACCTCGGCGCCCATGGCCCGCAGCAGATCGACGAGTATCCAGATTCCGCGCGTGTGGCCGTCCAGCCCGCCCTTCGCCAACAGGAAGCGTACCGGGGTGGAGAAGCGTTTTCCGTCTACGACGTCGCGCAGCTCGGCGGTCGACAGTCCGGGCGAGGTGACGTCGATCTCGCGGTACTCGCCCCACACCTCCTGCAGGGCCGCCCGGATCTCTCCCATGGTGGCGTAGGTGGAGACCGCGTCGATCAGACTGAGCATCAGGTTCCGCCCGGCGCGCGCGGCGCGCTTCACCTCTTCGAGCGATGCCCGCACGTCGTCGTCCGACCGCTCCGCCTTGACGCGCACGAGCCGCTCGATCTGACGTTGCTCGAAGCCTCTGCGCGCCTTCAACTCCTCGATGAACTCCTGGACGTCCTCCGACTCGCCGCTGCCGCCGTCTGTGTGGACGTTGACTCCCACGATCCTGCGCCGTCCGGACTCGACGTCCCTCTGGTCCCTCACCGCGCTTGCGTGGATGGCCCGCTGCGGGTAGTAGAGCTCTATCGCGGACGCCATGCCGCCGAGACGATCGATCGCCGCCATCTCCTCTCTCGCCGCCAGCTCGATCCTGTCCGTCAGCTCCTCGACGAGCCATGACCCTCCCAGGGGATCGACCCACCGGGTGATCTCCGACTCCTCCTGTAGGATCTGCTGGGTGCGCAGGGCGATCTTGAGCGCGTTTTCGGTCGGAGTGGAGAAGACCTCGTCGTACGAGTTGGTGTGGATGCTCTGGACCCCTCCGAGCATCGCCGCCAGGGCCTGGACGCCGACGCGGGTGATGTTGTTCATCGGCTCCCTGCGCGTCAGCGTCACGCCGGCGGTCTGGGCGTGGATCCTGCACCACTGCGACCGCGGATCGGTGACGCCGAAGTCGTCGCGCATGATCGTCGCCCAGAGTCGCCTGGCGGCCCGCAGCTTTGCGACCTCTTCGAAGAGGTCGTTGTGCACGTCGAAAAAGAAGGAGAGCCGCGGCGCGAACTCCGTGATCTCCAACCCGCGCTCCACCGCCTTCCGCACATACCAGGCGCCGTCGGCCAGCGTATAGGCCAGCTCCTGTACGGCGGAGGCTCCCGCTTCGCGTATGTGGTACCCGCTGATGGAGACGGGGTTCCACCTCGAAGCCTCATTCGCGCAGAACTCGATCGTGTCGACCACCAGGTCCACTCCCCGGTCGACCGGGAAGAGCCACTCCTTCTGAGCGATGTACTCCTTGAGGATGTCGTTCTGAGTCGTCCCGCCCAGAAGGTGGAGATCGATGCCGCGCCACCTCGCCATCGCAAAGTACATCGCCAGCACGATGGCCGCAGGGCCGTTGATCGTCATCGAGACGCTGATGTCTTCGATTGGGATGCCGTCGAAGAGGTCCTCCACGTCGGCCAGCGTGTCGACGGCGGCGCCGTCCCATCCGACCTGCCCCTCTGAGAGCGGATCGTCGGAGTCGCGGCCCATCAGGGTGGGCAGATCGAACGCGGTGGAGAGGCCGGTGCCGCCGAGCTTCAGAACCGTCTTGAAGCGCTCGTTCGTGTCGGTCGCGAGACCATGGCCGGCGAACTGGCGAATCGTCGGCTTCCGGCCACGGTACATCGTGGCGTGGATGCCTCGCGTGAACGGGAAGGCGCCCGGATCGGCGACCTGCTCCCGGTAGTGCTCGCCGATGACTCCGAGGATCTCCGACCGCGTCCGTTCGTCGAGTCCGCCCAGCGCCGGCGCCAACGCCTCTTCAGACCGGAGGAATCCCTCGTCCAGGGGCATCTGCGATCAGTCTGCGCTCTTGACGACGGGCGCCATCGCCATGATGTGCTCGGGCCCGGACGCGCAGCAGCCGCCGATTATCCGGGCTCCCATCTCCTTCCACTCATCCGCGAACTCGGCGAGCCTCGAGGGCGAGTAGCCGCCTAGCTGGAAGATGTCGGGACCGCCGCTCGGCTTCTGGTTGGTCAAGGTGTCTCGGTTGTCCAGGGGGCCGGTCGGGTTGTATCCCAGGTTGGGGTAGGCGCCGACCGGCCCGTCGAAGGAGTCGATGAGCAGGGGGAGTCCCGCGGAGACGGCCTCGGGGTTGCTGCACATCAGGAGAACGGCGTCGACGGAGCGGCCCTTGAGAGCGTTCGCCAGGTCGGCGAGGCTCTCGCCGTACTGCATCTCCCCCTTCGGCCCGATGTGCCGGACTCCGATGAAGACCGGAAGACCGGCCTCGGCGCAGGCCTCCGCGGCCGCCACCGAGTCTTCGATGCTCCCTATGTACTCGGCCAGTATCAGGTCTACGCCGAGCCCGGACAGCAGACGGGCGTGGTCGGCGTACTCCTTATGGTACGTTGCGGCGCCCATCTGCTCGACCCCGGAAGGCCCGGTCGCGGACGCCGGGGGCGCCATGCCGCCGGCCACGTAGGCCTCCGGGTTCCCGGCGTCTCTGGCGGAGACGGCAAGCCGCCCGGCGGCGCTCGCGTACTCCTCCCAACGGTCGCCCAGTCCGATGGTCCCCAGGCGCGTCGGATTCGTCCAGAAGTTGTTGCTGATGATAACTTCGGCGCCTACTCTCAGGTAGTCTCGGTGCACTTGCTCGACGACGTCGGCGAACTCGACGTTGGCGGTTGCCGACCACGCCTTGAGCTTGTCGGTCGCGCCCTTGAGGACGTCGGCGCCGCGCCGCTGCAGCTCCGATCCGGTGCCGCCGTCCATCAGCAGAGTCTCACCGGCGCCGAGTCTCTCCATTATCGTTCTCGACGGCATGCCTGCACCTCGCGTCGTTTCAAGTCTGGTCTATCCGACTGTTCTGGCCCAGCCGCCAGTTTATCGACAAGCGCCCTTCGCGTCTAGCCGACTACCTGGCGCTGGCGCATGTGCAGCCGCACCAGCCTCAGCTCCTCGAACGAGTACCCGTTGCCCAGTCGATCCATCACCGGCGCCAGGCGCTCGCTGTTCATGGCTCCGAAGGCGCGGGCGATTCGCATGTAGCGGCGCTCCGGCGGCATCAGGTGCACGATGTCGAACGACTCGCCCTCGTCCGTAAGCCGCTCCATATGCGTGAGCACGGTCCGCTGCGAGATGCCTCGCTGCTGCGCGACCTCCGCTAAGTTCAGGCCTTCGCACACCAACTCCAGGGTGCGGGCGTAGGTCTGGCCGAGCGACGGGCGCCGCACGGCCGCGATCGCCTCGATAGGACGCTCGCCGCCGTCTCGATCTCCCGTGTGCTCCCGGATCACCGCGATGAACCGGTCGCCGAACTGCTGGAGCTTTGACTCGCCCACGCCTTTGATGCGGATGAAAGAGTCGCGGTCCTGCGGCGCGTGAATGGCCATCTGGCGCAGCGCCGCGTCGCTGAAAACGACGAAGGCGGGCACGTCCATCTCGTCTGCGAGCCTCTTGCGCAGGACTCGTAGCTTCTCGAAGAGTGCGGCGTCGAATTCGCCCTCCGCGTCAGCAGGCGGAGGCGCGCGCCTGACCAACGTCACGGTCTCGCGTCGTTTCAGAACCTCCCGGCCCCTGTCGGTGACATACAGCGTCGGATACTCACGGTCGGTTCTCCGGGCGGCGAGGCTCTTGTCGATGAGCTGGTCGATGACGTCCTTCAGATCGTCCGCGGACATATCGGCCGCGCTGCCATGAACCCGCAGATCGTCGTGTCTAAACTGCAAAATACGACTCGAACGGCTGCCCCGGAGCACGTCGACGACATGGTTCACTCCGAACCGCTCTCCCGTCCGTATCACCGCCGACAGTGCCTTCTGCGCGATTTCGGCGCCGTCGTAGGCGCTTGCGGCGTCCGGCTGCTCCGACCCGGCAAGGCATACGTCGCAGGCGCCGCAGTTGTCCTCCATCCACTCCTCGCCGAAGTATTCGAGGAGGAACACCCTCCGGCACAACTTCGCATCGCCGTACTCGACCATCTTCGCGAGCTTCGCCTCGGCGTTTCTGCGCTCCGCCTCGTCCTCGATCTGCCGGATGAAGTACTCTTGGTTCATCTTGTCGCCGTATGAGAAGAAGAGGACACACTCGCTGGGCAGGCCGTCACGCCCTGCGCGCCCCGTCTCCTGGTAGTAGCCCTCGACGGTCTTGGGCAGGTCGTAGTGGACGACCAGCCGGACGTTCGGCTTGTCCACGCCCATGCCGAACGCTATCGTCGCCACGATGATCGGCACGTCGTCGCGGAGGAATCTTTCCTGAGTATCCCGCCTCACGTCGTCTTCCAAACCGGCGTGATAGGGCAGCGCCCTGAAGCCATGCTCCGATAGCTTGGTGGCGAGCTCCTCGGTGTTCCGACGCGAGAAGCGGTAGACGATGGCCGAGCCGTCCCCTCGCTTGCGCAGCAGGCTGACGAGTGCGTCGAAGCTCCGCCGTTTTGGCCTCACTCGGTAGGTCAGGTTCGGCCTGTTGAAGCTGGCAACGAACTGCGAGGCGTCGGGCATTCGGAGCTGGCTTGCTATGTCCCGGCGGACTCTCTCGGTCGCGGTGGCCGTGAGGGCGACCACGGGCACCGCCGGGAAGTCGTCGCGCAGCGCCTGCAGGTTGCGGTAGTCCGGCCTGAAGTCGTGACCCCACTCGGAGATGCAGTGGGCCTCATCGATGGCGATCAGGCCGAGATTCAGGACGCGCAGGAATTGGCGGAAGCGGGGAAGCGCAATCCGCTCAGGTGCGACGTACAGGATGTCGAGCCGGCCGTTGTACGCCTCCAACTGCACGCGCCGCACGTCCGCGTAGCTCATAGTGCTGTTGATGAAGTCGGCGGCAATCCCGCGACTCTTCAGGGCGTCTACCTGGTCCTTCATGAGCGCTATCAGCGGCGAGACGACCAGCGTCATCCCGTCGAGGCAGAGGGCCGGAAGCTGGTAGCAGAGCGACTTGCCGCTTCCCGTCGGCATCAGCACCAGCGAGTCCCGCCCGGCGAGCACGTTGCCGATGACCTCCTCCTGCATCGGCAGGAAGCCGTCATGCCCAAACCGCGACTTCAGGACATCGGCTATCAGTGGGGATATCCCCGAGGGCGTCATGCTTCCAGCATCTTCGATAATTCGGCAGTCGTCATCCCTATATCTCTACGTATTTTTCGACATTAGCCCCGGGCCGACTGTCTGACCCGAGTGTACCGGCACTGTTTGTGGCTCTGCCGTCCGGGTGCCTAAGGGAGACGTGGCTGCCACGCCTCCGAACAACTGTGAAGCCAATCTTAGTGAGCGCGCGCACAACCTCATCGCCGGTACGTCTAGGCAGACGGCTCATACCGCGATCTTCTGCACACCCACGAGCTCCAGTGAGGAGACGGACTCCTCGTCCTGGATCTCGAGGCAGAGTTGAATGACCTCCTCCATGCGTTCGAGCAGCTCATCCAACGTCCTCCCCTGAGTGTGGCATCCGTGGAGAGTCGGGACACTGCCGACAAGATAGCCCTCTTCGTCTCGCTCGATTACGACGGTGAATTCACGCACCATCTTGTACCTCCTCCAGTTACTGACACAGATATGTCTGCCTCCATTCTATCTCCCTTTCGTCAGTCACGACCGCATCCCCTCTTCCGACCAGGCCCGGGCGACGTCGACACATCGCATGAATTCCACGTCCGAGTGGGCTCTGGCATACCTGATGATCCGCTCAAGAACCATCATCTTGGCCAGCCTGCCCGTGACGTGCGGGTGCATCGTCAGGATGAAAGCCCCTCCATACTGGTAGGCGCCGTCGAACTCCCACTCCCAGGCCTTGTAGACGTCCTCCGGGGTGTTCATCGACCCGGCGCCCCGGGCGAAGGCGTAATAATGCGCGTCGTCGAGCGCCCAGTCGACGGGAATCTCCACCAGCCGTCCCTTGGGGGTGTCGATCAGATAGGGCGTATCGTGGTCCATGAGGCTGGAGTCATAGACGAACCCGCGCTCAGCAAGGTACTCCAGCGAGTGCTCGCTGAGCTCCCATGACGGAGAGCGGTAGCCCATGGGACGCTCTCCGGTGATGGCCGAGAGTATGTCGATTCCTCTGTCGAGGATGGCCTGCTCCTCCCCAGGTTCGACAGACGCGGGCGGCTCGTGCATATAGCCGTGGTGGCCGATCTCGTGACCGCGTCTGGCGATCTCACGCACCGTCTCCTCGTTGCGCTCGGCGATGTACCCGGGAATGAAAAAAGAGGCCGGAACTTCGTACCGGTCCAACAGATCGAGTATCCTGAATATCCCGACCTTGGGACCGAAGTCGAACCGGGACATGGTGGACGGGCGGCGCGCCGCCGCAGGGTCTCTGTTGAGTAGCGCGGACACGCCGTCCAGATCGAAGGACAGCATGACGACACACCTGGTCGTTCCCGGCCATACGCCTGACATTCTTTTTCCTCCTGTTTAGCCGCCGAGTCCAATGCTACACTATTCCTCGCCCCGTCCCGCGTTGACATCGGTCGAAACGCGGCAGTAGGATTGCGGCCATCGTGGGCATCAGGTCGACCGGAGGCGTTGCCGCATGACACGGCTTAACGACGAACAGCTTGATCAGTTCCACGAAGAGGGCTACGTCGTCGTCGAAGACGTGATCGATCCGGAGGAGGTGTTGGACCCCCTAGAGGCTGAGTACGAGACTGTGCTGGACAACCTGGCCCGGCAGCTTCACGAAGAGGGAACGATCGGATCGACCTACGCCGGGATGCCCTTCGGTGAGCGTCTGACCCACATCTACCGGGAGAGCGGCAGGGTACACTCCCAGTACTTCGACTTCTCGCTTCCTCAGAAGAACATCACGTATGACACGCCGATATGGCACGGACCCGCGGCGTTCGACGTCCTCACCGCGCCGCCGCTGCTCGACGCGGTCGAGTCGATCATCGGGCCGGAGATATATTCGAACCCGACTCAGCACGTGCGGCTCAAGCCTCCCGAAGCTCTCACCCCCGTGAATCCGGAAACAGGCAGAGTACAGCTGGGCGCGACGCCGTGGCACCAGGATAGCGGAGTCGTCACCGAGGACGCCGACGAGACGGAGATATTGACCGTCTGGATTCCCGTCTGGGACGCGGACGAGGAGGCGGGATGCCTCCACCTCGTGCCGCGAAGCCACGACGAGGGGCTCAACCAGCACTGCCCGGGCGGAACGGCGACCTCCCCGTCAGGGCTGCATATTCCCGACGAGCTGTTCCGTATCGGAGATGCAGTCCCGGTGCCGATGCAGCGCGGAAGCGTGCTGTTCATGCACCGGCTGACCTGCCACGGCTCGCTCCCGAACAGGAGCGCCCGGATCAGGTGGAGCCTCGACCTCCGGTACAACCCGACCGGCCAGCATACCGGGAGAGCGTCGTTCCCGGGATTCGTCGCCCGGAGCAGGGCGCGCCCGGAGACGGAGCTGCGCGACGCCGAGGCCTGGGCGCAGGAGTGGCGCGACACTCGCGAACGCCTGGCAAGGGAGAACGACCCGTCCTACAACCGCTGGTCCTCAGACGACGACGCCTGCGCGTAGCTTCTCTTTCCCGCCAGTCCCTCCTCTCCCGTGACGGGAGAGGATAAAGGTGAGGGTGACTCGGATCTTACTCTTGCGACCCGCACCAACCCCCTCACCCTAGCCCTCTCCCGCGGAGGGGAGAGGGGACTCCCGAGACGAGCAGGACAAGCTGTCCGCTGTTTCGCGCGCCAGGGCGGCGCCCTGTTCGGCAAGCTGCGCCGAGACGCCGACATACCGCGTCGGGTCCAACAGGTTCTCCAGCTGCGCCGACGTGAGTCCGTCGCGGACGGCCTGCTGCTCCGCCAGGGTCTCCCTGAAGGGACGGCGCTCCACCGCCGAGGCCTGCGCGGCGTCGTAGACGACGTCATGCGCCCTCTGTCTGCCGAGGTGGTCGGCCAGCTCCAGCATGATGGCCTCGCCCATGATGAGACCTCCCGATATGTCGAGGTTGCGCCGCATCCGGTCGGGGAAGACCTGTATCCCGGAGAAGAGCGCGATCATGCGGGAGAGCACGTCTCCGACGCCTGCGCATGATCCCATGACCGCCCGGTTCATCATCAGAGAGGTGGTCCGGTCGGCCTCGTGCTCCGTCTGCATCGCCTCCAGGGCGAGCGGGACCAGGGCCCTGATCTCGGCCGCGCCGGCGACTATGTCCTGCGAGAAGCGCGGGTTCCGCTTCTGTGGCATGGTGCTGCTGCCTACGGTCCCCTCCGAGACGGGCTCCTCGACCTCGCCGAACTCCTGCTTCATGAGCGTGTAGACCTCCCGGCCGATCTTGCTGCAGGTCGCGGCGAGCATCCCCATCAAAGTCACGTACTCGGCCATCCGGTCCCCGATACTGCGCGCCGGCATCGACATGGAGCCGAGGCCGAGGATCTCGCCCATCCTCACCTGCGTCGGGATGCCGGTCTCTCCCAACGACCCGAGAGTGCCGGCGGCTCCACCGAGCATCGCGACGAAGACCCGGCCTTCGCACTCGCGCAGCCTGTCGGCGTGGCGGCACAGCTCGTCTATCCACACCGCGACCTTGAGTCCGAAGGTGGCCGGGACGGCGTGCTGGCCGTGCGTTCGCCCCGGCAGATAGGCGTCCTTGGTCTCCTCCGCCAGGTCGGCGAAGAGCCGCAGCGTCTCGGCAAGCTGTCCCAGGATGATGGCGTGAGCCCGCTTGAGAAGAAGCAGGTGACCCGTCTGAGTGATGTTCTGAGTCGTCGCCCCCCAGTGCACGTAGCCGCCGGCGTCGCCGTCGCACACCCGGTCCAGCTCCCAGATCAAAGGGACGAGCCCGTGCGCCGTGCGGGCGTGGCCGGCGCGGATGGCCTCCATGTCGAGATTGGAGAGCTTCGCCTTCCCGCTGATCTCCTCCGCGGCGGAGCGGGGGATGACGCCCAGCTCTCCCTGCGCCAGAGCGAGCGCGGCCTCCACGTCCAGCCACGACTGGTAGCGCGACTCCTCGGAGAAGAGGTCTCGGATGCCGGGGTCCTGGACCCGCATGGAGGTCGGTTCGCTCTGCATCGGTAACACACTCCTGGGTAGTTGGGATTGACGGCGGCTCGCAACATAACGACGTCTGCCTTGGTATGTCAATCGAACCGTTTACAAATCGGCGGCACGGGAGTAGAATGAGGATGCAGGCTGAGCGAGGCGCTTACAATGGGTAGCGTCCTGCCAGTCTTTTTGCTTATTCGGAGCTTCCAATGATGCGCAAGGAGACCTACCTGACTCCGGAAGGCCTGAAGAGCCTTCAGGAAGAGCTGGACCACCTGCACCGCGTCAGGCGTTCGGAGGTGGCCACGCGCATCCACAAGGCCAACGAGACCGGCGGCACCGTCGACAACGCCGAGTACGACGAGGCCAAGAACGAGCAGGCATTCGTCGAGGGACGCATCCGCGAGCTTGAGAACCTGCTGTCGAACGCGGTCGTCGCGCCGGACGCCGACAAGGCCGGGAAGGGCGTCAGATTCGGATCTTCGGTGACGGTGGTGGCTGACGACGGGCGCAAGCGGAGCTACACCGTGGTCGGCAGCCCCGAGGCCTCCCCTCTGGAGGGCAGGATCTCCAACGAGTCTCCCGTCGGAAAGGCGCTCCTCGGGCGCAACGTGGGCGACAAGGTGAAGGTCGAGACGCCCGCCGGGCTGATGAGGCTCACTATCCAGAAGATCCGGTAGGCCGACGCACAGTAGAGCAGCCGGACTTGCCTGAACCTCCCCAAGAGCTGGTCAGGGTGCGTCTCGAGAAGCTGGCCCGGCTCCGGGGCCGAGGCGTCGAACCCTACCCCCACAAGTACGACCGGACGCACACGTCGGCAGAAGCCGTCTCGTATCTCGAGGCGCAGGAGGCCGACGGCGGTGACGACGCCCGCACCGATCCTGTCTCCATAGCCGGACGCGTGGTCGGCGTACGACGCATGGGCCGCGCCGCCTTCCTCGACCTCCAGGACGCCGCCGGGCGGATCCAGGCCCTGCTGCGCAAGAACGTCGCGCCTGAGGCCTACCAGCTGCTCGACGACCTCGACGTCGGCGACTGGCTCGGCGTCCGGGGTCCGATGATGCGCACCCGAACGGGCGAGGCGACCGTGGAGGCCCACGACTGCACCCTGCTGTCCAAGTCGCTGCGCTCCCTCCCGGAGAAGTGGCACGGCCTCGCCGACGTCGAAACGCGCTACCGGCAGCGCTACCTCGACCTGATATCCAACGACGAGTCGCGGCGTATCGCCGTGCTCCGCAGCAAGACCGTCAGCGCCCTCCGGCGCTTCATGGACGGCCGCGGCTACATCGAGGTTGAGACGCCGGTACTGGTGCCGGTGGCCGCCGGCGGCACCGCGACGCCCTTCAGCACCCACTACAGGTCGCTCGGCCGCGACCTCTATCTGCGGGTGGCGACCGAGCTCTACCTGAAGCGGCTGATCGTCGGCGGGCTCGAAAGGGTCTACGAGGTGGGAAGGATATTCCGCAACGAGGGTGTAGACCTGACCCACAATCCGGAGTTCACCATGATGGAGAGCTACGAGGCCCTTGCCGACTACAACGACGTCATGTCCATGGTTGAGGACCTCATATGCACGCTGGCCAACGAGGTGCTGGGCACGTCGACCATCGAGTTCGATGGCGCCGAGATCGACCTCTCCCCGCCGTGGCCCCGCCTCGACCTGCGGGAGGAGATAAAGCGCCGCAGCGGCATAGATTTCCTGGAGACTGGCGACATCGAGTCGCTCAGCACCGAGATGAAGGCGATAGGTCTGGACGTCGGGAAGCAGATGAGCTGGGCCGGCCTCCTCGACAAGCTGCTCTCCGACACCGTGGAGCCGGCGCTGGTACAGCCGTGCTTCCTGGTCGACTACCCGATAGCGATGTCTCCGCTCGCCAAGAAGAGGCGCGACGATCCGCGCGTGGTCGAGCGCTTCGAGGGTTTCATTTCGGGGATGGAGATCTGTAACTCCTTCACCGAGCTGAACGACCCGGTCGACCAGCGCCAGCGCTTCGAGGAGCAGGAGGCGCTCCGGGCCCGGTTCCAGGATGAGGACATGGACAGGCTGGACGAGGATTTTCTCGTAGCCGTCGAGCACGGCATGCCGCCGACCGGAGGCCTCGGACTCGGCGTAGACCGCCTCGCGATGCTATTCTCCGGCCACCGCTCGATACGAGAGGTAGTCCTCTTCCCTCAGCTCCGGAACATCTAGCAGCGGCCCCCTACCCAACCAGCGCCCCGCCGGGAACGGCGGCGATTGCGGCGGCCGGCTCGAAGGCTGCTGCGACGACTTCCGCCGCGGTCTCGTGAGAGATGCGGGCCACATTGACGACTAGGTCATACCGGTCCATGTCGAGCAGGTCGCGGCCGAACAGATGGCTCGACACGGCGCGGACGTGCCCGTCGGCGCGGGCGAGACGGCTCTCCACCTCCTTCGTCCCTATGCCCAGCTCGGTCCCGAATCTCCGCAGACGCCGGTCGTAGGACTCCTCGACGAAGACGCGGATCACATCGACGCTCGGAGGCACGAAAAGATCGCTCGCGCCGCCGTGAAGCACGACGTTGCCCTGGGTCGCCAGCTCGCACACGACGCTCTTCACGCCTTTTTCGTACTGCTCCTTGGTCAGATGCTGGTCCGGAGCGGGGTACGGGTCGTACGGCCACGCGAAGGTTGCGTCGATCGCCCCGTACCGCTCCCACGGAGCCATCAGGGCGGTCAGGAGGCGGGCCCACACCGAGGTGACCCCGGCCTCGAGAGACTCCAGCTCTCCGACGGTACGCTTGAGCCGCCCGGCGACTCGTTCGGTCAGCTCTTCGTCCATGAAGCGGGCGCCTATCAGGGCGGCGACATCGCGGCCAAGCGCCTCCGATCCGCTCCCCGGCATACCGGCGATCGTCACCACGGGATTGACGGTGACGCGGTCCCACGCGCCGCGGCGAGCCTGGAAGTCCGCGGCCTTCATGGCCAGGATGTGTCCGTGGAGCACGCTCTCGTCCGGGCGCGTGCAGAGCTGCCGCGTATCGACGTGCTGGAATCCCATCTTCTTGAAGAGGCCGAGCGCGGGCCCGTTGTCGTCGGGCACGTTCACCCAGGCCGACTCCAGCCTGAAGAATCCGAAGACCTGATCGAGCAGGGCGATCACCGTCGAGGTCCCGTACCCCAGGTGCCAGAGGTCCTTGCGGCCGATCAGAACCGACAGCTCCGCTCCAGCGCGGTAGTCGACCGACGCCTGGCACTCGCCGACGTGCTCTCCCGGATCGCTGTAGACCGAGTAGACGAACCGGCGCGGATCAAGGCGAAAGACCTGGTCCCACTCGGACTCGGACGCGGTGAGCATCTGCAGTGGCTCATACCCGCGATGAACCGGGTCGCCGCAGGCGTAGTGGCCGAACCACCGGGAGGAGACTTCGTCATCCCGCAACCACGTCGCGACACGGCTCACGTCCGTCCTCGAAACCGGCTTGAGTATCACCGATCGAAGCATAGCGTCCCTCCTTTCACTGCTTGTCCTCGTCTATCTCGCGTCGGCTATGCTACGATCTTCAGCCCCCTGTACGGATTTGTCAACATTGTGTCCTCATTCACATTCTTTTCGTCGCACTTTCGCGAATTCCGATGCAGATCATTCCGTTCATGAACTCTGTTTCTATACGATTCGAACACCGTCACTGCCGCCTTGCCACACCGAGCAGGGCCTGCACGCCCTCGATATCGTGGCGCTCGGCGTACGCGTCCTCAGCGGGCGGCCCGCAGACCAGACCGTGGGAGAGAGTCTCCCGGCGTATGTACTCTCCGTGTGAGGCGACGACCGGGTCCAGCTCCCCGCCGGACTGGTAGGACGTGACGATGCGGTCAGCGATGTCGAATCCGGCGTCTCGACGCATGTCCTGAATCCGGTGAACGAGCTCGCGGGCCATGCCCTCCAGCTTCAGCTCGGGGTTCACCTCCGATGTGACGGCAACGGTGTACCCATCGTCCGACGCTGGAGAATACCCTTCGACCGGCGTCTGAGTCACCAGCACCTCATCAGGCGACAGTGTGTGCTCTCCGAGCACGATCTCCCTACCCTGTTCGACGAGCGCCGCCACCTCACCCGGATCGAGCGCGGAGAGCTGGGCCACTATCTTCGGCACCTCTCGTCCGTATTTCGGACCGAGCGCCCTGAAGTCGGGCCTGACCTCATACGTGAAGATACCCCCCACCTCGCTCATGTCCCGGACCGCCTTCACGTTGAGCTCGTCTCTCAACTGCTCCTCGATGTCGGAGAGGTGGAGGCGCTCCGACTGGGTTGGGACGCTCACCACAGCCTCGGCCAGCGGCTGCCGCACCTTGATCCCGGCCCTGCTGCGGGCGGAGCGCCCCAGGCTTGAGAGACGCATCGCGAGGCGCGTCGCCTCCGCCAGGCGAGTGTCGACCGCCGACGGATCTGCCAGCGGATAGGAGTCGAGATGCACGCTCTCGCCGCCGCCGTTCGCGGACCGGACGAGGTTCTGGTAGATCGACTCGGTGACGAAAGGCATCACCGGCGCCAGCAGTCTGACGAGAGTCGTCAGGCACTCGTAGAGCGTGGCGTACGCCGACAGCTTGTCCCTGTCGCCGGAGGGATCGGGCCCGCTCAGCAGCCCGCTCTTCCAGAACCGGCGCCGGCTGCGCCGGACGTACCAGTTCGACAGATAGTCGACGAACCGCTCGGCGCGCAGGGCGGCGCTGTCCGGCGCAAACGCTTCGAACTCCTTCGTGACGCCGGCCACGAGGCTGTTCAGCTCCGACAGAATCCAGCGGTCGAGCTCCGGCCGCTCCGATAGGGACGGCGAAGGAGCGGATGGATCGTACCGGTCTATGTTCGCGTAGGTGACGAAGAAGGAGTACACGTTCCACAGGGGAATGATGAACCGTCTCCGTACCTCGTCGGCCGCTCCGTACCCGAAGTTGAGGTTCGCCGCCGGGTTCTGGCGCGTGTAGAGCCACCTCATCGTGTCCACGCCCATCCTCTCGGCGCCGTCCTCGAACCATATCGCGTTGCCCTTGCTCTTGTGCATCTCTTCGCCGTTCTCGTCCCGCATGGTGGCGTAGCTGAAGATGGCGCGCGTAGGCTCCGAGCCCTCCAGGGCGGTGCTCATCGTCAAAAGGGAGTAGAACCAGTTGCGGAACTGGCCCGGAAAGCTCTCCGAGATCCAGTCGGCGGGAAACCACCGCTTCCACTCCTCCCTGTCGTGACGGTAGCCCAGGGTCGAAAAGGGGACGATGCCGGCGTCCAGCCACGGGTTGCCGACGTCGCCTATCCGGGAGACGCTCTCGCCGCAGGCGGAGCAGGCGATCTTGACCGCGTCGATCCAGGGCCTGTGGGGGGAGTGTCCTTCGAACTCGTCCCATCCCTCGACCGCGAGCTCGCGCAGCTCCGATTCGCTGCCGACCACGTCGAAGTTGCCGCACGCGCACCTGTAGATCGGCAGTGCGAGCCCCCAGTACCGCTTCTTGGAGATCATCCAGTCATCCATGTTGCGCAGCCAGTCGAGCTCGCGCTCCAGGCCGAACTCCGGTATCCAGCGTATCTTCCGGGCGGAGTCGGCGATCATGCCTCTGAGCTCGTCCATCGATATGAACCACTCGTCGACCAGACGGAAGACCAGCTCGGAGCCGCAGCGCCAGCAGGTCGGGTAGCGGTGGGCGTACTCCTCCAGGTGGTAGAGGATGCCCTTCTCTCTCAGGCTTGCGTATATCGGCTCGTTCGCCTCGTAGACGCTCTTGCCGGTGAGCCATGCGAAGCCGTCGACGAAGTCGCCGAGCTCGTCGAGGGGCGCGACCACGGCAAGATCGTGCTCCTTCCCAAGGGCGAAGTCTTCGCGGCCGGCTCCTGGCGCGCTGTGGACGATGCCCGTGCCCTCCGTCTCGCTCACCTCGTCCCAGGGGATGACCCGGTGCTCGACCCCCGCCTGGGCCGGCAGCTCGTCGAAGGGGCCGCGATAGCGGAGACCCGCCAGCTCCCGCCCGGGCATCCGGTCCAGCACCCTGTACTCACCCTGAAGCACGGACAGGCGCGACTCCATCACGTAGACGATCTCTTCTCCCTGCTCGGCCCTGACGTAGGTCCGCTCCGGGTGGACAGCCGCCGCCACGTTGGAGGTGAGCGTCCACGGCGTCGTCGTCCACACCAGCAGCGACTCCCGGGTCCTGCCCTTGATGGGGAAGCGGACATAGAGGCCGGGATGGACGATCTCCTGGTATCCCTCGGTGACGATCTCGTGCTCCGACAGACCCGTGCCGCAGCGCGGGCACCAGGGCATCACGTCCCTGCCCTGATATATCCAGCCGCGCTCATGGCATCTCTTCAGGAAGCCCCAGATCGTGTAGTTGTTCTCGTCGGCCATCGTGTGATAGGAGTCGTCCCAGTCCATCCACTGGGCGAGGCGTATCGACTGCCGCGTGATTATGGCGGCGAACCTCTCCACGCGCTGTTTGCACAGCTCGACGAACCGGTCGATGCCGTACGACTCGATGTCGCGTTTCGACTCGAAGCCCAGCTCCTTCTCGACCTCGACCTCGATCCAGAGCCCCTGGCCGTCGAAGCCGTTCTGGTAGCGCTGCCTGAACCCCTGCATCGTCTTGAAGCGCAGAAAGAGGTCCTTATACGTCCGTCCCCAGGCGTGATGGACCCCCATCGGGTTGTTGGCGGTGATAGGCCCGTCGATGAACGAGAATCTCTTTTCTGACGCGTCGTTGCGGGTCAGGTACTTCTCGACGATGCGGTTCTCGGTCCACCACTCGAGCGTGTCCCTCTCCATCTGAACGAAGTCGACCTTCGACGGCACCGGCTTGAACATCTCCCCTCCCCGTGGCGGCGATCCTGGGCTCCTTACAACGAAAAAAACCCGCCCCTTCGAAGGGACGGGCTCTTCTAGACCCGCGGTACCACCCTGATTCCGCGACGGCGTCGCGGCACTCGATGGAGTGCTGTCACACTCCCGCCCGCGCTACCGTGGGGCGAGTCCGGCGGAGCCTACTGGGTCGAAACCGTTCGGTCCGCGGCTCGGGAGGGATATTCACCGGGCCGGATCGCGTCTGCTCACACTGTACCAGACTCGCTATGCGTCCGGTGCCCGGATACTCGTCTCCGTCGTCGCCGTTGGAATTAGGCTAGTCGAGAGCGCCGGCCGGTGTCAAGCACGCGAGTTGCCTCATAATAAATGTTACCGAAAGGGGTATCGTTGCTTCAAAAGTCATGTTACCGAGGGAGGCATGAGGAGAAGCAGCGGGAAGAGTATGCGGAAGCGGTGAGGATGCGTTACACAGGATCGACTCGGAGCGAGAAGGGCCGGCTGTTGGACGAGTTCACGGAGGTGACCGGATACCACAGGAAGTCGGCGTTCAGGCTGCTGGGAGGTCCGCGTGGCGCCAAGGGCGCCACGCGGAAGATCGGCCGCCCTCGGAGCTACGACGACAGGGTGGTCGCGGCGCTCCATCAGGTGTGGACGGTTGCGGGACGGATCTGCGGCAAGCGCCTTGCGCCATTCATGAGAGAGCTGGTGGGCAGGCTGCAGGCATGGGAGGAGTTGCAGGTGACACCGGAGGTGGCCGAGCAGTTGAGTGCGATGAGCGCATCGTCGATAGACCGGCTGATGAAGCCCTACAGGGATAGGGGACTCAGAAGGCCGTTGAGCACGACCAGGCCCGGCAGCCTGCTGAAGAGCTCGATACCGATCAGGACCTTTGCCGAGTGGAACGAGAACCGGCCCGGGTTCATCGAGGTCGATCTGGTGGCCCACTGCGGCGAGAGCACCGAAGGGTTCTACCTCACCACGCTCACCGGTGTGGACATAGCCACGGGCTGGGTCGAGTGTCGGGCGGTGTGGGGTAAGGGGCAGGATCGAGTAGGCGGAGCCGTTCACAAGATGTCCAAGGCGTTGCCGTTCGACCTGCTGGGGCTCGACTCGGACAACGGGAGCGAGTTCATCAACAACCACCTGTACACCTACTGCCAGCGCAACGAGATCACCTTCACGCGCTCGCGTCCGTATAAGCCCATATCCACCGAAAGGGTGTGGTTTGGGCTCTTGCATGAGAGATTAGTGGGATGGGAGGGCCAATGATACCACTCATTGGCCGACGGACAGGGCCAATGGTGGCCCGGAGTGGCCCTGGGGAAGCCAGGCTGTGGGACGACTGTCAGCAGAAGACCCTCGCTAGCCTGGTTGGCGCGAGTTGGAGGGAGACCTTCAATTGTTTGGTGGGAGAAGCGGTTTCCTTGGGTGGGGATGGCGTCAAGCGGGCAGTGGAATGGCCCGCAGCCGTACCAGAGCAGAGACAAACTGGCTTTCCCAGGGCCAGCGCCGGGGCAGGTGCAGGGTGAGTTGGCGGGCCTTGCGGGTGATCCTTCCAGCCAGGGAAAGGAAGCGTCGCCGAAGGGTCTTGGTGGTTGCCACCGTCTCTCCCAGGGCGATGCGCTGTGTCCAGCGGGCCAGATTGTGGGCCATGATCTGCACCGCCAGCCAGGCTCCATTGGCGGAAAAGCGCCCCGAGGGAAGATGGTTCAGGCCCACGCCGTACTTGAGGTCCCGGATGGCGTTCTCGATCTCGGCGTGTCGGCGGTGGTCGGCCTCCAGTTCCAGGGTATCCCCCTCCCGGTCGGTGATCATGGCGTGATAGCTGTAGCTGGCAAAGAGGGCCAGCTGGGAGCCGGGCGTGGGCCTCACCCGGCGAACGATAAGCCGCACCGGCGCGGCGCCGGTCTGACTCTGGAATGGCGTGTATTCAGTCTCGGCCACGTCGGCGGCGCCCTCCATCCAGTAGGGTATGGGCCGCCAGTCCGACTCGGGTATGGCCTCTATCAGATTTCTCAGGTTCTGGCGCAGGCGGACGGTGATGGAGAAGCGGACATCCGTCTTGCGGCAGACCTTGACCACGCCGTGGGTATAAAAACCGCTGTCGGCCCGCACTGTGATCTGTCCCTTGGCCCCGGCGTAGCGCACCCGGCTCACCGTCTCCCGCAGGAAGTGGTCCGCGCCCCGGGCGGTATTGGCCCGGCCCTCCCGGAGACGGGCCATCAGCACCTCGCCGGTGCCGGCGGCCACAGCCAGCAGCGGGTGATAGCCCCGCTGGCCGGTGTAGCCGTGATGGCGGGCTCCCTCCTTGCTCAGGCCGTAGGTCTCGCAGATGGTGGAGTCCAGGTCAATGGTCAAGGGTGCATTGCCGGGTCCGGCCCCGGCGGCCCAGGCTTGGGCCAGCAACTCCCGGCTGACCCGGTCCAGTTGCCTGACGTGTCCCCAACGGAAGCTGCGCAGGAAGGTGCCCAGGGTGGACGGGGCCTTGACCACACACCCAAGACCCTGGCGGTACCGCCACTGCGCAACGCATCAGCATCGTCGATGCAGTCGCCTCCGGCCAGGGCAGAGGCTACCAGGGTCATCAGCTTGTCGCCGGTGTTGGCCCGGCCGGGGGCGTTACCCAGGTCCAGGTACCGGTCAACCACTTCACCCAGACCCAGGCGGAGAGCCAGGGTGGCGGGCAGCAACAGCCCAGCATTGGCTACCAGGCGGTGATCATCGAAGGCGATGTGGATGCGATCGGGGTGCTCAAGTGGTAGCATCTAAAGGGTGCTCCTTCTCTGGGGTCGGTTTTTTGACACAAAACCATTATCCCAGATACGCGGGAGCGCCTTTTCACGCTTTCAGGACACCTTTATTCCCCACTCCTTCGGTGGATTCGGGCTTAGAAGAACGACAACGCTCACGTCGAGCAGAAGAACTGGACGGCGGTACGGCGGCTGGTGGGCTACGACCGGTACTCTACCCAGGCTGCCCTGGCCCAGCTTGAGAAGGTGCACAGGCTGTCGAACCAGTACATGAACTTCTTCCAGCCGGTCATGAAGCTCCAGCACAAGAGTCGCAACGGCGCGAAGGTGCACAAGGTCTATGACACGGCCAGGACGCCCTACGAGCGGCTCAAGGAGTACGACGTGCTGACCGTCGAGCAGCGCAAGGTCCTCGACAGAACCTACCGGGCCATCAATCCTGTTCGCCTTAGGGCGCGGCTCGACGCCGCACTACAGACCCTGTGGGACACCGCCGACCGCCGCCAGAACCACGAGTCTTCGGTAACAGCGACTTCTGACGCAACGTATGCCCTTCGGTAACAGTTACTTTTGACGCAACACGGCACGGCTCCCTCGAGGTAACTGTTCAGACTTGAGGGGGGACCCCCATCTCAATCTTCCCCCGCGGAGCCGGGGGAAGAGGTAAGAGCTTCCCCCGCGGAGCCGGGGGAAGAGGTAAGAGCATCCCCTCGGCCCATCAGATTCGCTAGAATATCTCACGGAGTCTGAACAGTTACCCCTCGAGCGGCCGGCTCAGCAGACAGTTGAAAAGGCATCCCCTTCGAAGATGCCATCGGCGCGTTGCGCCTCCCGGATGTAGCAGATGATCTCCTCCACCTCATCCAGGGAGACGCCGGCCACGGGAGCCATATCGCCGAAGAGCCAGTGGTGCTGCTTCACGCCCTGACGCACCGCATTGCGAATGCTGAAGTCCGGGTGGTGACTGGGGTGGTAGATTCTGTCGATTAGAGGAGGGCCCTGGCTGGTTCCGGTAGCACCCACGCCGTGACAGACCGAGCAGTTCGCATTGAACAGCTCCTCGCCTGCGCGGGCAGTGTCTGACAGGGCGGATTCCGTTACCGGAAGTCGTTCTGCACCCTTGGAATCTGTAGTAGCGCGCTGGGGGTCACTCTCTCCGCCACATGCAACCATCGTGAGCAGAGTAGTGATCACGGCTATGACGGTGTAGACGAAGAGCCTGCCTGTAGAGTTTCCGCCTCTGGCCATAGCCCCCTTTGACGACGCATGAGTGCAGGTACACATCTCGAAGATGGTTCTGTCTACAGGGCGGTTGGGCCGTCGGAAGAGGCGTCCCCCTCAGGTCCCTAGCTCTCCAGTGTCGCCTCGACGCTGAGCGCCACGTTCTCCTTCAGCGCTCCGGAGATGGGGCAGCCGTCCTTCGCCCCCTCCGCCGCCTCCCGGAAGCCTGCATCGTCCAGGCCCGGCACCCGGCCCCTTACCGTCAGCGCGCTCGAGGCGACCTTCCACCCGCCCTCGACCTGCTCGAAGGTCACCGTCGCACTCACCTCCAGCCTCTCGGGAGGCGTACCGCTCCCGCCCAGGCCGGCGGACAGGGCCATAGCAAAGCAGCTCGCATGGGCCGACGCCACCAGCTCCTCCGGGCTCGTCTGTCCGTTGGCCGCCTCCGAACGTGTCGCCCAGCTCACCGGAAGATCGCTGAACGCCCCGCTCGTCGATGCGCTGACCGCGCCGCTTCCCGACATCAGGTCCCCGTTCCATACCACCGTCGCCTGCCTTTTGGCTGCCATAACTCCTGCTCCTTTTGCATAGGCCTGACAAACGTCTCGAACGGCAAGAGCATAAGGTCGCAGATGGCGGATTGCAAGAAGTTTGAGCCCTTGACACCGGTCTGCTCAAGCCATAACATTCATTTCGTGAAAAGTATTACAAACGCTGTAATCTGCATGTGTCGGTGTATGTGTAGCTGGGGGGCAGGGTTGCATCCCGCGCTCCCTGCGCGTGGAGGCGTGCAGGTATAGGCGTATAAAAGAACCAGCCGATTGAAGCCCCCTCGAGTAACGACGAACCTCGGGGGGTCTTTTTTTGTGGGCGAAGCGCGGTGGTGTAGATAAACCAATGTTCAGAAGTTGGAGCAGCCAGTATGGTAGTCCAGGATAGAGTCGTCGACACACGGTTCCAGAAGCTTGCATCCGCTCTCGAGAACGCGGGCGCGCCGGACGTAATCGCAGGGGCCGTCGAAGCGTTTGGCGATCGGGTGGCGTTGTGTACCAGCTTCCAGGCCGAGGGGATGGTCATCCTGGACATCGCGTCCGAGCTCCGGCCCCAGCTGCGCGTGTTCACTATCGACACCGGCAGGCTTCCCCAGGAGACGTACGATCTAATTGACGCCGTGCGCGACCGGTACTGCGTCGAGGTCGACGTCTACCACCCTGACGACGAGGAGCTCACCCGGTTCGTAGGACGGCAAGGAGTCAATCCATTCTATCGCAGCGTATCGCTGCGCCTTCGCTGTTGCGAGATTCGCAAGGTCAACCCTCTTAACCGCGCACTGGAGCAGTATGACGCCTGGATCACCGGGCTGCGGCGCACCCAGAACGAGACCCGGGCCGGTGTTGCGAAAGTCGAGCTGGACGCTGGCCATGGCGGGATGGTCAAGCTCAACCCGCTTGCGGACTGGGGCTACGAAGACGTGTGGCAGTACATCCGCGCCAACGACGTTCCCTACAACAGGCTGTACGACGAGGGGTATACCAGCATCGGATGCGCTCCGTGCACCCGTCCCATTGAGCCCGGCCAAGACCTCAGGGCCGGCCGATGGTGGTGGGAGAACGGCTTCCCCAGCGAGTGCGGTATCCACATCAGCCCCGCGGGAGCGTCGGATGGCCGAAGAGGCGACAGTTAGAAAATCGGCCTTGCGGTCGATAGGGACCACTCACGAACTTGGAGGACGCTAAAGTGACCACCGTGATCGAAGAATCCATACTCATTCCGCCCTATGGCGGAGAGCTGGTCGACCTGATCGTCCCGCAGGACCAGGCCGCCGATCTGAAGGCCCGCGCCAGCGGCCTTCCCAGCATACAGCTGTCTGACCGCGCGACCTGCGACCTGGAGCTTCTCGCGACTGGAGCGTTCTCGCCCCTCGACCGGTTCATGGGAGAGCGCGACTACCTGCGAACTGTCGGCGAGATGCGGCTTGGCGACAGTACTGTTTTCCCTATACCGGTGACCCTGCCAGTCGACGGTCTGTCATCCATAAAGCTCGACGGCGACGTCGCGCTGCGCGACTCTCGGAACGAGCTGCTGGCTGTCATGACGGTGGAAGAGGCATACGAGTGGGACCTGCAGGAGACGGCGGATCAGGTGTTTGGTACCCAGGACGTGCGGCACCCCCTCGTGTCTGAGATGCACCGCTGGGGCAGGGTCAACATATCCGGCCCGCTGCGGGTGCTGCGCCTCCCGCCGCGCCACGACTTCGCCGGCCTCAGGAAGACACCCTCCGAGACCCGCGCCGGCCTGGCCGGCTACGGCCATCCGAACGTCGTGGCCTTCCAGACCCGGAACCCCCTTCACAGGGCCCACGAGGAGCTCACGAAGAGAGCGGCAGAGAGCGTGGACGGCGTCCTCCTGCTTCATCCGGTAGTGGGGCTTACGAAGCCCGGGGACGTAGATCACTACACGCGCGTCCGCACCTACCAGGCGCTGACCCGGCGCTACTACGAAGAGGATCGGATACTCCTGTCGCTTCTGCCGCTGGCGATGAGGCTCGCCGGGCCCAGGGAGGCGCTGTGGCACGCCATCATACGGCGCAACTACGGCGCCAACCATCTGATCGTTGGCAGGGATCACGCCAGCCCAGGGGTCGACTCGGCAGGCAACCCGTTCTACGGCCCGTACGACGCCCAGGAGATCGTCGACCGATTCAGCGACGAGACTGGCGTCAAGACCGTGACCTTCCATGAGATGGTGTACGTGCCAGACGACGACAGGTACGAGGAGGTCACGGCCCTGCCTGAAGACGCACGGACGGCCTCTATCTCCGGGACGCAGGTGCGTGAGGAGTACCTGGGCCAGGGGCGAGCCCTGCCCGGCTGGTTCACCAGGCCGGAAGTCGCCGACATCTTGGCCGAAAGCTATCCGCCAAAGCACCGGCAGGGCGTCTGCATCTGGTTCACCGGTCTCAGCGGGGCTGGTAAGTCCACCACGGCCGAAGTGCTCACGGACCTGCTCATGGAGCATGGGCGGCAGGTGACCGTCCTGGATGGAGACGTGGTCCGAACGCACCTGTCCAAGGGTCTTGGCTTCTCCAAAGAGGACAGGGACGCCAACATACTCAGGATCGGGTTCGTCGCCTCAGAGATAGCCCGGCACGGCGGAGTGGCGATATGCGCGGCCGTGAGCCCGTACAGCGCCGCGCGGAACGAGGTGCGCGCAATGGTCGGGGCCGAGCACTTCATCGAAGTGTTCGTGGACACGCCTCTCGACGTCTGCGAAGAGCGCGACTCCAAGGGCATGTACGCAAAGGCGCGCCGTGGCGAGATTACCGGCTTCACCGGCATTGACGATCCGTACGAGGCTCCGGAGAACCCGGATATCACGCTCGACACAGTCCGAAACTCGGTGCGGGACAACGCCGGCCTGATCCTGGACTACCTGACCGAGAAGCGGTTCGTACGGTCCCCGGCAGGCGAGCTCACGCCTTCCAACGGCGCGCAAGCGGATCCGCACCGCTCTCGCGTCGGCGCCAGCCACTAGGAGCTCGTCACGGGTGACATTCTCGCAGCCGGCGCCGAGATAGAACACCCTTGACGCGACGAACATCCGTGCTCCCATCTAGCCATCGAAACGACTCAATGCAGGAGGGAGAGCGGTTGTACGCTTAGCTACGGGTATGCTATCTTCCTGTCGCCGTCTTCCGGCCATCAAAGCTTGCGAATGCTAGACCACGACGTGCTCATCATAGGCGCCGGCCTCGCCGGAATGCGGGCCGCCCTAGCCGCACGCGACAGCGGCGTCGATGTGGCCGTCGTCACCAAGGTCCACCCCGTCCGGAGCCACTCCAACGCAGCCCAGGGAGGCATCAACGCGGCCCTTACCGACCGCGGCGACGACTGGAAGGACCACGCCTACGACACCGTGAAGGGCAGCGACTTCCTCGGCGACCAGGACGCCATCGAGATCATGTGCCGGGAGGCCGGCGACGAGGTGATCGCCGCCGAGCACATGGGCGTGATCTTCAACCGGGACGATCAGGGCCGGCTGGGAACGCGCGCCTTCGGCGGCCAGCGCCAGGCCCGCACCTTCTTCGTCGCCGACTTCACCGGCCAGGCGCTGCTGCACGTCCTCTACGAGCAGATCATCAAGGCCGGCGTGCGCGTCTACGAGGAGTGGTTCGTCCTCTCCCTCATAGTCGAAGACGGCGAGTGCGGCGGCGCGGTGATGATGGAGATCAGGACCGGCGAGATCCACGTCGTGAGGGCCAAGGCGGTCATCATGGCGGCCGGCGGCCTCGGCAGGGTGTTCGAGCCCAGCACCAACGCGCTGATCTGCACCGGGGACGGGATGGCCCTCGGCTACAGGGCCGGCGCTCCGCTCATGGACATGGAGATGGTCCAGTACCATCCCACCACCCTCAAGGGGAGCGGCGTGCTGATCACCGAGGGGGCACGGGGCGAGGGCGCGCATCTGCTCAACGCCGACGGCGAGCGGTTCATGGAGCGGTACGCGCCCAACATGATGGAGCTCGCGTCGAGGGACGTCGTCTCCCGCTCAGAGCAGACGGAGATCGACGAGGGGCGCGGCGTCGACGGCTGCGTGATGCTGGACTGCCGCCACCTGGGCGAGCAGGTGATCAGGGAGCGGCTGTCCCAGATTCTCGAGATCGCCCGGGACTTCGCCGGCGTCGACATAATGGAGGAGCCGATACCGATCCAGCCCGGCATGCACTACCAGATGGGCGGAGTCAAGACGGACGTCAACGGTCTGACTCGCCTGCCCGGCTTCTACGCTGCCGGCGAGGCGGCGTGCGTGAGCGTCCACGGCGGCAACCGGCTGGGCGCCAATTCGCTGCTCGACACCTTGGTGTTCGGACGGCGCTCCGGCGAGCACGCATCGGATATGGTAGGGAAGACGCCGCACAAGCCGATCACAGACGAAGCGGCCGATGGCGACCGGCAGTCCATACAGGATCTGCTCGACAACGGCTCCAACGGCGACATGTTCGGGAAGCTGCGTCTCGATCTGGGCCGGACGATGAACCGCCACCTTGCCGTCTTCAGAGACCATGGCGGAATCGAGACGGCGATAGCGGATATCAGGGCGATCAGGGAACGTTTCCGCAACGTGTCGGTGCCGGACAAGGGAAAAACCTTCAACACCAACCTGCTGTTCACGCTGGAGCTTGGGTTCATGATCGACTGCGCGGAGACGATCGCAGTCAGCGCGCTGGAGCGCACCGAGAGCCGGGGAGCCCACACCAGGACGGATATGCCCGACCGTGACGACGAGAGCTGGCTCAGGCACATCCTGGTCACACAGGGAACTGACGGGCCGCAGATAGAGCATCTGCCGGTCGTCATCACGCAGTGGAGTCCGGAGGTGCGCAGCTACTGATGCGAGCGACCCTGCAGGTGAAGCGCTTCAATCCGGACGAGTCCGGGGCCGACTCCTACTACCAGGACTACACCGTCGAGATGGAGGAATCGGCGACGGTGCTGGACTGCCTCATCAAGATCCGGGAAGAGGTGGACGGCACGCTGGCCCTGCGATGCTCCTGCCGCAGCGCCATATGCGGCTCATGCGCCATGCGGGTCAACGGACAGGCCGCCCTCGCCTGCAACACCAAGCTGTCGGACGCCGCCCCTAACGGCGGCACGGCGGTGATCGAGCCCGCGGGAAATCTCGAGGTCATCAAGGACCTCATCGTCGACTTCAAGCCGTTCTGGGACAAGGTCAGGGCGGTGGAGCCGTGGCTGCAAAACCGGGGCCCGGAGCCGGAGGCCGAATACCTAGCGCCCAACGAAGACATGCTCCACTTGGCCGAAGTGATGAGTTGCATCATGTGCGGCGCCTGCGTCTCCGACTGCACGGTCTTGGAGGTCGACGACAACTTCCTCGGCCCGGCCGCGCTGGCCAAAGCGTACCGGTTCATCGCCGACCCCCGGGACGATGAAGACTCGGAGCGGCTCGACGCCCTGAACGAGTATGGTGGAGTCTGGGACTGCACCCGGTGCATGCAGTGCGTCGAGGTGTGTCCAAAGGGTGTCGCGCCGATGGACCGGATCATGTCTCTCCGGGACAGCGCGATGGAGGCGGGATACACGAGCACCTATGGCGCTCGGCACGCCGAGGCCTTCGCCGACTCGGTCGGCCACAGCGGCTGGCTGGACGAGCTGAGGCTGCCCATCAAGACGTTCGGCATGTTCAACGTCAAGGAGATGCTGAAGCTGATGCCCGTCGGCATCAGGGCGCAGCTCGCAGGCAAGCGGCCGCCGATATTCCACAAGAGCATTCCGGGCGTCGAGAACGTCCGGCGCCTCTTCGAGAGGGTGGACAAGAAACGATGAGATACGCCTTTTACCCCGGATGCGTGGCGCGCGGCGCCTGCCCCGAGCTCTACGCGGCCACTATAGAGGTGTGCCGGCGGCTCGGTATCGAGCTGGACGTCGACGCGATGAGCGGCGCCTCCTGTACGGGATCCGGCGTTCTCCAGGAGAAGAACGAGCGTCTCGGCGACACGCTCAACGCGCGTAACTTCGCCCTGGCCGAGGCGTCGGGGCTGCCGCTCATGACGATATGCAGCACCTGCCAGGGAGTGATGTCCCAGGCGAAGGCGCGGCTCGACCAGGACGCGGAATACAGGGCCGAGATCAACGCCGAGCTCGCCGAAGAGGGGCTCGAATACTCGGGCGCGGCCGATCCCCGGCATCTGCTCTGGATCCTGCTGGAGGACGTCGGGCTCGACAGGCTAAGGGAGCAGGTCGTCCGCCCCCTCACCGGGTTCAGAGTCGCCCCGTTCTACGGGTGCTACATCGTCCGCCCTTCTGCGGCGCTCGGATTCGAGGAGCATCCCGACCGGCAGGACTCGCTGGAGCAGGTGATCGAGGCCGTCGGCGCCGAGGTCGTCGACTTCCCAGGCAAGACTCTGTGCTGCGGCTTCCCCATCCTGACGATCAACCAGACCAACTCGGTGAAGATGGTCGCAAACCACACGCTGGACGCCAAGGGTAAGGGCGCGATGGCGATGGTGACTCCCTGCCCGCTCTGCCACCTCAACCTGGACGGATACCAGCCGACCGCGGCTGCGGCGGCCAAGACCCCGATAGACCTGCCCATCATCCACCTGCCGCAGCTGCTCGGCCTCGCCATGGGGATCGACCCGAAGGTGATGCGTCTCAACCGCCACATCGTCTCCACCCGGCGCCTCATCTCCGAACTGGCCCTAGCGTGAATCGCAGGGCGTCGCTTATCCCGCCGCGTCGGCAAGCCGGAGTCCAGACAGAGCATCGGCCGGACTCCTGCCGGATCACTGGATGGGTAGAGGCGGCTGCCACCAAGCGGGAGTCTCGCTTACCTCGATCTCCGTGACCCACTTGACCCACTCGAATCCGCGCCTGCCGGGCGCCGCCAGCCGGAGAGGGAAGCCGTGCCCATGCGACAGCCGCTCGCCGGTCACGTGAGTCGCCAGCAGGAAACCCGCCGCCGCCTCCATCGAGAAACGCCGATAGTACCCGGTCACAGATCGCACGACGACGCTCCGCGCCGGCCGGATCGGTCTCGCCCGTGACAGGATGTCGGCCAGAGGAACTCCCTCCCAGCGCTGGGTCGAGTACCACCCTCCGGTGCAGTCGATGGTCGCTGTCACCTCCGATTCGCCGACAAGCTCCTCGTACCCGATCGACAGCTCCTCGTCGACCGCGCCGAACACCCGCAGCGTCCACCGCTCTGTGTCGATCCGCTTTGGACTGTCGTTGAGCCAGGAGACGCGTGGGAAGTCGTTGCCCGAGAAGCTCTCCGCCTCGTACGACCCGGTAAACCGCCTCGTCGATCCGCCAAGGGCAGCCGCCCGCGCGACCCCCTCGGTGAGCTGCCATCCGACGAGTCCTGCGAGGGCCAACGCGCCGGCGCGAAGCACCAGGCGGCGCTCCACCCAGAATGCGACCGGGAACCCTTTCAGCATGTACCAGGCGTGCCACAGGAGCAGCGGGACCAGCGCCGCTCCGGCGTAGATGTGCCAGCTCAGGCCGCTGAACAGCCACCACCCGAACTGCCCCACGACCGACCAGAGCAGTCCCAGCGCCAGCGTTGCAACGAGGACGATTGCCAACGCCAGGGAGGGCAGCCGGACGGACTTCGGCCTCGGCCACCGAAACGACCGGGCGACGTTCACCACCTTCCACGCCAGCACCGCCAGAATCCCGTAGCCGGATATGCGGTGGAGCTCCATGTAGACCGCGCGATCTTCGGAGCCTGAGATGAGCCCAAAGAAGCCGGAGACCATCTCCGTGGCCAGAAACAGCAGAAGCAGGATGTTCGCCCAAGGGTAGCGCATCGACGTCCCGATCTGTGGTGGTACTGTCGATTATACGCCGACGGGCGGGTCTTGGACCCGCCCGTCACCCATCGCTGAATCGGGAATCTGCGGCCTAGCTGCTGTTGTTCGCCATGACCTCCACCAGCTCCCGCACCGCATCCGCCGAGCTGGCGAGCGCCGCCTGCTCCTCATCGGTCAGGTCGAACTCGATGATCTCCTCGACGCCTCCCGCGCCAAGCCTGACAGGTACCCCAACGTAGAGTCCGTCGATACCGTACTCGCCTTCGAGATAGGCGGTGCACGGGAGAATCTCCTTCCGGTCGAGCAGGATCGCCTCCACCATCTGCGTAACTGCGGCCGAGGGGGCGTAGTAGGCGCTGCCGGTCTTGAGCAGGTTGACTATCTCGGCGCCGCCGTCCTGCGTACGCTTGACTATCCGGTCGATGCGTTCCGCCGGCAGCAGCCGGGAGATCGACTGCCCGCCGACCGTCGTACTGCCGGTCACGGGAACCATCGTATCGCCGTGTCCCCCAAGCACATAGGCCTCCACCGAGTTGACCGAGACGTTAAGCTCTTCTGCGAGAAAGGTCCTGAAACGCGCCGTATCTAGGATGCCCGCCATGCCGACTACACGCTCCTTGGGCAGACCGCTAACCTCGTACGCCCGCTGCGCCATCGCGTCGAGCGGGTTGGTGACGATCACGAGGACCGTGTCCGGCGACTGCGCGACCACATCACGAGTCACCGCGGTCACGATCTTCATGTTGGTCAGCAGCAGGTCGTCTCGGCTCATACCGGGTCGTCGCGCGATCCCGGAAGTGATGACGACGACGTCCGATCCGGAGGTCTCCTCGTAGTCGTTGGTACCGACGACACTCGCGTCCGAGCCGAGAACGGGGCCCGATTCCAGCATGTCGAGCGCCTTGCCCTGTGGCAGCCCCTCGACGATGTCCACCAATACGACGTCTGCATATCCCTTGTCGAATATGCGCTGGGCAGTGGTCGCACCAACGTTGCCTGCCCCGACCACGGTGACTTTACTGCGCATCAGTCGCGTGCTCCTACGTACTCTTCCCATCGGGCGTCGACCCTGGAGTCTTCGACCGTGGCCTTCAGGTAGTCCCCGAACTCCTGGCTGGTGGCCCCGGTGTCCCTGCCGGTCATGACGACACTGCGCTCGTACTGGCCGCAGATGTCGATCGCTCTGTGCAGCCTGGCGCCCAGATCGGCGAATCCGATGTGCTCCAGCAACATCGCCCCGGCCCTGAGCAGCGAGCTGGGGTCGGCGTACTGCGCCCTGCCCTCCCTCACCATCCTGGGGGCGCTGCCGTGGATCGCCTCGAACATTCCGTATCTCTTGCCGACGTTGGCGCTGCCGGCCGTGCCGACTCCCCCCTGGATCTGCGCCGCCTCGTCGGTCAGTATGTCGCCGTACAGATTGGGCAGCACCAGCACCTCGAACTGCTTCTGCCGCGCCGGGTTGATCAGCGCCGCGGTCATGATGTCGATGTACCAGCCGTCCCACTCTATGTCCGGATAACGCTCGGACACCTCTCTGGCGATGTCCAAGAACTTACCGTCGGTGGTCTTCACGATGTTAGCCTTGGTCACCACCGTCACCCTGCTCTTGCCGGTACGCTGCGCGTGGGCGAAGGCGGCGTCGATTATTCGACGTGAGCCCTGAGTGGTGATTACCCTGAAGTCGACAGCCAGATCGTCGGTAACGTTGATGCCCTGGCTCCCAACCGCGTAGAGGTCCTCAGTGTTCTCGCGGAAGAATGTCCAGTCGATGCCCTGACCGGGGATGCGAACAGGCCGAACATTGGCGAAGAGGTCCAGCTCCTTGCGCATAGAGACGTTGGCGCTCTCTATGTTGGGCCAGCCGTCTCCCCGCTCCGGGGTATGCGTCGGGCCCTTCAGCGTCACGTGGCACTGCATGATCTCATCGAGAACGTCGTCCGGGATCGACTTTAGCTTCTCGGCCCGGTTCTCTATGGTCAGGCCCTCGATCGCTTTGAAATTGACCTTCCCGCTCGCGACGTGGTCTCTGAGCAGGTATTCGAGCACCCGTTGGGTCTCTTCGCTTATGGTCGGGCCGATGCCGTCGCCGCCGATCATGCCGATCACGATGGGGTTGACTGCGTTATAGTCGGTCCAGTCCCCCTCCTCTTTGAGCCGCTCGACTCGCCGGAGCTGCTCGTCAACGACCGTTCCAAAGTGATCTCTGGCGGTCTCTATCACATCTTTGGTAGGCAATCTCTGCTCCTTCTTGGCGTACTTAGACGGCGATTACGGCCAGCACGTCGCCGGTGCTGACGGTGGCTCCCTCTTGGAGCGGCAGCGCGTTGACGACGCCCTCCACCGGCGACGGCAGTATGTTCTCCATCTTCATCGCCTCCAGCACGACGACGGGGTCACCCTCGGTCACCTTCTGTCCCACCTCGACGACATACCGGAGCACGATCCCAGGCATGGGCGCCGCGATAGACCGCGTCTCCACCGGAGGCGGCGGGGGCGGGAGGGCCGCTTCGACCGGCTGGGCCGGCGCCGGCAGAGGTGTGGCGGCCTGCGGCGAGACCGCCGCGCCCGAAGGGTTGACCGGATCGACCTCGACCTCATAGAAGTCGTCGCCTACGTATACGTTGAACAGCCGGGAGCGCCGGCTCTTCGGCGGGACGGCCGCCGGACGGGGAGCGGGAGCTCCGGCCGGCGTCTCTTCCGGGGCCTCGTCAGGGGGCGCCATCTCCTCGGGGACCGGCTCCTGTCCGTGCTTGATCCGCAGGAACCGCATTCCGGTCGTGGGATAGAGCGCGTACGTCAAGACGTCGTCGATGTCGGTGGAGAACTCCTTCACCGCCTCTCGAGCCTTCTCCATCTCCGGCTCGACGAGCTCGGACGGGGGAGCCGAGGTCGGCTCGCTACCCCTGTCGTAATCTCTGAGCGCCATCTGTCGTACCTCGGGGTCGACCTCGCCGGGCGGGCGGCCGTAGAGGCCGTAGAAGTAGTCCCTGACCTGTCCCGAGATCATCTCGTACCGGCCGAACAGGACGTTGCTCACTGCCTGAGACCCGATCATCTGGCTCATGGGGGTTACGAGCGGGGGATACCCCAGCTCCCTACGCGTCACGGCAATGTCGCTCAGAACTTCGTCTAAGCGGTCGAGCGCATCGGCCTCTCGGAGCTGGGAAATCAGGTTGCTGGCCATTCCGCCGGGAATCTGATGGCTGAGGACCTTGGTGTCTATCACCGCGAACCTGGGACTCTGCATGTGGCGCCGGTACTTGGGCAGGACCGACTCAAGGTAGTCTCCCATCTCGATCAGCCTGTCGAGGTCGAGGCCGGTCTCGCGATCGCCGCCCCTGAGGGCTACGACGAGAGGCTCGACCGCGGGCTGCGAGGTGCGGAGAGCCAGAGGGGCTAGACAGGCGTCCACGGCGTCCACGCCGGCCTCGACCGCCTTCATCACGGTCATCGAGGCCATGCCGCTGGTGTAGTGGGTGTGAAGCTGAAGCGGCACACCCAGGATCGGCTTGAGGGTGCTGACCAGCTTATGCGCATCATAGGGCGCAATGAGCCCGCCCATGTCCTTCAGGCATATGCTGTCCGCGCCCATGGCCTCGAAGCTCTTCGCCTTCGCGACGAAGTAGTCGAGATTATAGATCGGTCCGCCCATGCGCCCTTCGGTCACCGAGTAGCATATGGTCATCTGCAGGTGCTTCCCGGAGGACCTGACGGCCTCGGCGGCCCGCTCGACGTTCCGTTCGTCATTGAGGGCGTCGAAGACGCGGAAGACGTCGATCCCGGTCTCGGACGCGCGTTGAACGAAGGCGTCGACGACGTCGTTGGCGTAGTTGCGGTAGCCGACGAGGTTCTGTCCTCTCAGCAGCATCATGAGCGGCGTCCTGGGCATCAGCCGCTTGAAGGTGCGCAGCCGCTCCCAGGGGTCCTCCGCAAGATAGCGGGTGGCGGCGTCGAAGGTGGCTCCCCCCCAGACCTCGGCGGAGTGGAGGCCGAGGGAGTCCATCTCGGCCGCGATCGGCTCCATGTCCGACATGCGCAGCCGCGTCGCCATCAGGCTCTGATGGGCGTCGCGGAAGGTCGTGTCGGTGATCTTTATCGGGTTGGTGGCCACTACGTCGACGCCCCCGGCGCCGCGCGTCCTCGGGTCGAACGCAATCCCCTAGTCAAGACCCCGCCAGGCGAGCCCACGGCCGAAGGGAGCGCGCTCCGCCCGCCTACGGGCCGCCATCCTCCAAGCGCCGATACCGGCTGTGCGCGGTCCGGCATGTGCCTGCGACTCGGCGTCCAGAAAGGCCTCCACCGCGGCGATTATCGCTGCAACGAGCTTCGGGTCGTCCGTCACAGCGGAATACTCCCGTGCTTCTTCGGCGGCAGCGACTCTCGCTTGTTGGCGAGCATCTCCAGGGCGCGGATGATCTTCGGTCTCGTCTCGGTAGGGTCGATGACGTCGTCGATCAGCCCGCGGCTCGCAGCGATGTACGGGTTCATCAGGCTGTCCTCGTACTCACGCTGCAGCTCTGCCCTCAGCTCGTCGGGCCTGTCAGAAGACTGTATCCTCCTCCTGTGCAGGATGTTCACGGCGCCTTCCGCTCCCATCACCGCCACCTGCCCGGTCGGCCACGCGTAGTTGACGTCCCCCCTGAGCCCCTTGCTGCTCATGACTATGTAGGCCCCGCCGTAGGCTTTTCGGGTCAGCACGCTTATCTTCGGAACGGTCGCTTCTGCGTAGGCGTAGATCAACTTCGCGCCGTGCCGGATGATCCCTCCGTACTCCTGGGAGGTGCCGGGCATGAACCCGGGCACGTCTACGAAGGTGACCAGAGGGACGTTGAAGGCGTCGCAGAACCGCACGAACCTTGCAGCCTTCACCGACGCGTCGATATTGAGCACACCCGCCAGATGGTCCGGCTGCTGCGCCACCACGCCGACGGGCCTGCCGTCCATCCGGGCGAATCCGACGATGATGTTTCGTGCGAAGAGCTGGTGTACCTGCATCAGGTCGCCGTCGTCTACCACCGATCCGATGATGTCTACCATGTCGTACGGCTGGTTGGGATTGTCGGGTACTATATGGACCAGCCGCTCATCCCGGCGGTTGGGATCGTCATAGGAGTCCTGTCTCGGCGGGTCCTCCATATTGTTAAGAGGCAGAAAGCCCAGTAGCCGGCGGATCTGCCGGAGGCACTCCTCTTCAGATTCGATTGCGAAGTGAGCGACGCCGCTCCTCGAGGCGTGGCTCTGAGCTCCGCCCAACTCCTCGTGAGTCACCTCCTCACCGGTGACCGCCTTTATCACGTCAGGACCCGTTATGTACATCTGGCCGACGCCGCTGACCACGAAGACGAAGTCCGTCAGTGCGGGAGAGTAGGTCGCGCCCCCGGCGGCAGGTCCGAGTATGGCGGATATCTGAGGCACGACGCCCGACGCCCTCGTGTTGCGGAAGAATATCTCGCTGTAGCCGGCGAGGCTGGCCACGCCCTCTTGAATCCTCGCGCCGCCGGAGTCGATCAGGCCGATCACCGGAGCCCCACTGTTGGTCGCCAGGTCCATCACCTTGCAGATCTTGTCGGCGACTGCCTCGGACAGCGAGCCGCCCAGTACGGTGAAGTCCTGGGAGTAGACGAACACGAGCCTGCCGTCGACTCTGCCGTACCCGGTGACGACGGCGTCTCCGGGGAAGTGCTGGTCGGCGAGGCCGAACTCTGTGGACCGGTGGACTACGAACGGATCGATCTCTTCGAAGGAACCTTCGTCCAGAAGCAGGGCGATACGTTCACGGGCAGTGAGCTTGCCCCGCCGGTGCTGCGCCTCTATCCGGCGCTGCCCCCCGCCGAGCTTTGCCTCTTCCCGCTTGCGCCACAACTCTTCCCGCTTATGATCGGTTGCTCGACGGGCCACCATAATTGAAGCCGTATGACCATTCGTGATAATTTGAACCAACTTATCAGATAAGGCCTGAAGCCCGCAAGACGAAGGGCTCGGTGACGGTTCCGAGCCGACGCGGTGTATGCCGTCTCCCCATCCCAAAGGCCGAGGAGCGCAACCTTGACGACCACCACACGGCACACAACCATGATCGGCTCCGCCTCTTTCGAGTGGGGCCGACGCACCTACGTGATGGGAGTGGTAAACATGACTCCGGACTCCTTCTCAGGGGACGGCCTCGGTGCCGACGTCGACTCCGCGCTCCGGCAGGCGCTGAGCTTTCAGGACTATGGTGCAGACATCGTAGACGTCGGCGGCGAGTCGACGCGCCCTCCCGACGTATACTCGGGCGCGGCAGCGACGTCGGAGCAGGAGGAGATGGAGCGGGTGATCCCCACGATCGAGACGCTGGCTCGAGAGGTGACCATTCCGATCAGCATCGACACGTACAAGTCGACGGTGGCCCGTGAGGGGCTCAGGGCAGGCGCCTCCCTTATCAACGACGTGTGGGGATTCAGCCGAGACCCGGCGATGGCCGGCGTTGCCGCCGAAGCGGGCGTGCCGGTCGTACTGATGCACAACCAGACCCACTACGAATACGATGACCTGGTACCGGACATCATCGATGCTTTGCGAGAGATGCGCGACTCAGCCGTCGAGGCGGGCGTGGCGCCGGAGAGCGTAATCCTCGACCCCGGGATGGGCTTCGGCAAGAATCCGGGTCAAAACCTTGAGATTCTGCGGAGGCTGGAGGAGTTCGAAGTGCTGGAATGCCCCATTCTGGTGGGCATGTCGAGGAAGTCCACCATCGGCCGGGTACTGGACCTTCCCGCCGACGACCGTGTGGAAGGCACGGCGGCGACCGTGGCGCTGTCTATCGCCGGGGGCGTCGACATCGTACGCGTGCACGACGTGAAGCAGATGGTCAGAGTCGCCAGGATGAGCGACGCCGTCGTGCGCGGTTGGGAGCCGCGCTGATGCTCTCCCAGGCCTGTCTCGGTCTCGGCTCCAATCTTGGCGACCGGGCGGCGAACATCGGAATGGGGCTGGCCGAGCTGAAGCGCATATCGGACGCGATCATGGTCTCGTCACTGTACGAGACCATCCCCGAGGGTTTCCCTTATCAGCCTCGATTTCTGAACGCCGCGTGCGCGATATGGACCCCGCTCGACCCCTTCGAGCTGATGGCTAGGGCGCGGGAGATCGAAGCTGCGCTCGGCAGACGTCGCACCTTCCCAAACTCTCCGCGCGAGCTGGATATCGACATCCTTCTTCACGGACGAACAGCCGTACACGGGCCCGGTCTGGAGATTCCGCATCGGTCGATGGCGGAGCGTCGGTTCGTGCTGGCGCCTCTCTCAGAGGTAGCGCCCGGGCTCAGGCACCCGACTCTCGGATCGAGCATGCGTGAGCTGCTGGCAGCGCTGGATGATGAGAAATTGAGCGTGAGGAGAGTTGGGCCCGCGCCTCAGTCCCTCAGCTCCGGCGGCAGAAGGTTCGGGATCGTATCCGCAATCGGATAGACTCCCCCGCAGGAGTCGCAGGTCAGCGTGCCCGACACGATCTCGTCACCGTCCTCTTCGACAACGTTCAGCGTCAGCGAGCCCCTGCATACCGGACAGACGAGGATATCCATCAGATCGCGCTTCATGACTCCACCTGCCCCACCTGTATACTAGCCCTTGAGGGCGATCTCGAAGAGCACTTTGAGCAGATCCGACAGCAGGAAGACGACAATGCCGAGGATCACGATCGTGTTGTAGCCGGAGACGGCCCGTGCGAACCGGCGCCATCCGCCTGCCGTCGGAGGCGTCTGGTCCGGAGGGAGCGGCACCTGCCTCCTCCGACGGCCTCTTGCCATGACGAACATCCACAGCGAGAGCGCGATCTTGACTCCGAGCACGACCACGTAGGGTACTCCCACGACCCCAGGCGTCAGACGGTTGAAGGTCAGTATGATGCCGGTCACCAGAATGACGAATATGCTGGTGTCTACCAGTGCCCTGAACTCGACAGCCGCCGACTCGGTCACTCCCGACGAGTCGCCGGAGCGGCGAAGCGCGGGACGCAGGACGAGTAGGTAGAAGAGACTCCCCCCAACCCAGGCCGCGGCGGAGACCAAGTGGAGCCATCTTACCACCAGCAGGAATACGTCCCCGACGCTCATCCAGGCTTCAAACCGGCCGGACCGGGCTCACCCTGAGCCGCGCTCGCCAAGCATCTCCTCGATGAGCTCGCCCAGCTTCTCTTCGTTCAGGAGTCCGGCCCAGGTGCGGACGACCTCCTGCTCCGCGTTCACGAACACGGTCGAAGGGAAGTTGTTGACGCCGTAGGCCCGCATGATCGTCCCATCGGTGTCAGGACCCACCGGATAGGTGACACCAACTTCAGCGATGAACTCCTTCGCGTCCTCCGTCGTGTCCAGCTGGAGGCTTGTCACCCCCAGGAACAGCACACCGCGGTCCCTGTACCTCCGATAGGAGGCTTCCAGGTCCGGCATCTCGGCCCGGCAGGGCGGGCAGGACGGATACCAGAAGTTCATGACGAGAGGGGTGCCGTCGAGGTCCGAGAGGCTGAGCAGCTCGCCCTCCGCGCGAGTCTCGTCGCCAAAGAGGGCGAGCTCGAAGTCGGGCGCCTTCCCCTCGGACTCTCCGCAGGCGGCTAGCACTAATACCATCGCCATCAGGCTTACAGCCAGCGACGGTGCGGACCACATTCGCCGTTTCATGACTCTACTAGACAGCCCAACCATGCAATCCTCACAGACCATCTACTCATGGGTTAGATGCGGCCAGAGTGCGGATCGTTCCAAGCCCTACACTATTCGCCTTCGAGCTCGGCCATGAGCAGCTCGGCATGCCTCATCAGGAGCTCCGACCGCTCTACGGTGAATCCCCGCTCCTCGAAGTAGGCCTCGAGCGCCCTCCTGGGACTAAGCCCCTCTCCATATGCAGGGCCCAGCCTGCTGCGGTGCCTGTCCGACACCTCCCGTGCAATCGATGCCACGAAGTGGGCCTCGGACAGAGCATCTCGTATGTCGGACTCACGGAGATAGCGGTCCTGCTCGGCGGGCACGGTTATGCGCACCCTGACGATGGCGTCGGTAACGTCGCGGGATGAGATCGCATCGATGACCGTCTGGGTCGGGTCGGCGTCGCCGCTTCGCACCTCGACGTCCACGGTAACGAACCGTCTAGCGTTGACGCGGTGGAACTCGAAGCTCTGGAGCCGGTCTCCCGCTCCTCTCTGCGGATCGAACTCGAGCACGCAGAACCCCTTCTCGTCTCCCTCTTCGCCGAAATCAACCCGCTCCAAGCTGCCGCTGTAGACGACGTGGGGGGCCTTACCGAGAACCTGGTGTCGGTGTAAGTGGCCGAGCGCGACGTAGTCGAGCTGGGGAAGCGCCACATCGCTCTTTAGCAGCACCGGATCGCGGCCTAGCATCATCGACTGCTCGGATCCTCCCGTCGCGCCGCTCACCGTGACGTGTCCGGCGAGCAGCGAGGGGACGGCTGGGTCGAGCGCGCCTACTTGGGCTCTGATCAGGCGCGACATCATCTCCTGTATCGCCTCGTTCACCTGATCGGGGGTGAGACCGCGCGTGTCTCGGCGAGCCAGCAGTCCGCTGCGCCTCGGCCAGGGCACGGCGACGATCTGGACATCTCCGCTGGCGGTGGAGACGCGGTACGTCGTGAGTCGGTCTCCGACGTAGACGTTCGGAACCTCCAGCGTCTGGAAGATCTCCAGAGCGGTAGCCCGCCCGAGCACAGCGGGAAGATCGTGGTTCCCGACGACCAGGAAGGTCGGTATCCCTGCGGATGAGAGGCGGACCAGCCTATGAGCGAATTCCCTCTGATGGGTCTGGTTGGGGTCGCGGCTCTTGTACGCGTCGCCGCAGCATAGCACGAGGTCTGCCTCCGCCTCGATCGCGTAGTCGACGGCCTCATCGAAGCTACTAAGGAAGTCGCCTAGCCTCGTCGACAGCCCCGTCTCCGGATCCGTCTTCCCGAAGTTCTCGACTCCTATGTGCACGTCCGCGAAGTGAACTATGCGCATCATCCCGGTCCCCTTCCGCCAGTCTAACACCGCAGAAGGCCGAGACGGAACAGTAGTCAGGGGACACCGAAGATCGGTCGGCTCAACCGTCCTCGAACAGGGTGGCTATCTCCTTGGTCACGGAAGCCGTCGCCTCAGCTTATCAACCAGCCCCCCTATCGGAACGCGATCCTGCCTCATCGTGTCCCGGTCGCGGACGGTCACGGCGTCGTCTTCGAGCGAGTCGAAGTCGACCGTAACGCATAGTGGCGTGCCGACCTCGTCCTGTCGTCGGTAACGCCTGCCTATGCTCTGCGTGTCGTCGAACTGCACCACGCCGTCGACTGCGCCGGAGCCTCGGACGGTGTCGAAGACGCGGCGGGCCAGCGGCGCCAGACGCTCGTTGCGGCTGAGCGGCAGGATGGCAACCTTGACCGGCGCAAGCTTCGGATGGAGCCTCAGCAGCACCCGCCGCTCGACGCCCCCGGAGGCGGTCGGCGCCTCAGATTCGGTGTAGGCGTCCGTCAGGAAGGTCATCACTGCGCGGTCGACCCCGAAGGCCGGCTCCACCACGTACGGGACGATATGTTGCCCGGTGTCGTTGTCGAAGTAGGAGATCTCCTGACCGCTAGCAGCCGCGTGGGCGCGCAGATCGTAGTCGGTCCGGTTGGCGACGCCAACCACCTCTCCCCAACCCCACGGGAAGCGGTACTCGATGTCCGACGTCGCCTTCGAGTAGTGGGACAGCTCACCTGCATCGTGTTCACGGACCCGAAGTCTCGATCTGTCGACTCCGAGATCGGTGTACCAGCTCAGGGCCTCGTCTATCCAGCGTCGATGCCACTCCTCGTCCTCGCCTGGCCTGACGAAGAACTCCAACTCCATCATCTCGAACTCGCGCGTTCGGAATATGAAATTCCCGGTGGTGATCTCGTTCCTGAACGCCTTGCCGAGCTGGGCGATGCCGAAGGGCAGCCTCTTACGTGTCGACGTAAGCACGTTCGGGAAGTTGACGAAGATGCCCTGTGCGGTCTCAGGCCGAAGATAGACCGAGGCGGCCTCCTCTTCAACCGGGCCCATGTTCGTCCTGAACATCAGGTTGAACATCCGGGCAGGGGTGAGCTCACCGCCGCAGTCCGGGCAGGCCCGTTCATCGAGCTGGTCCTCTCGCCACCGCTGGTGGCACTCCCGGCACTCGACCAGGGGATCGGCGAAGCTCTGCACGTGCCCGCTGGCTCTCCAGACGTCCGGGTGCATCAGAACCGCGGCGTCGAGTCCAACCACGTCGTCCCTGTCCCATACCATCGTCCGCCACCAGGCGTTCTTTACGTTACGCTTCAGCTCGACTCCCAGAGGGCCATAGTCCCAGGTGCTGCCGAGGCCGCCGTATATCTCGCTGCTCTGAAATATCAGCCCCCTGCGTTTGCATAGGGACATGATCTGCTCTAGGTCCACCGTAGTCCGTATGTCGGTCACAGCCAGTCAGAGCTCCTCGTCAGGATAGCGTCACAGCCATCAATTATAGCAGGGGCCTTGTTTGGGATTCCGGACCCTCAGGTGCGGATAGAGGCCGTTTACGGTCTCGGCGGTCCCTTCGCGATTCGCCTGCGGCACTCCTCGGCCGAGTCGTACCAACCGGGCGCAATCCACCAGGTGACGCCGATCTCCCGATAGGCCGCGGCAAGCTCGGACTCCTGGGAAGAGTCGCTCCCGGGCGGCAGGCCGCTCACCACGTAGTCGAAGGGCCCCGCCTCGGTTCTGTGCCGCCCAACATATGAGATGATCTCGCCCATGATCTCCGGGCTCATCGAGTTCCCGTTATCCCGGTGGATCGGGAAGGCGCCGTCCCACTTGGCCGCCCGTCTGAGCGGTCCCCTGTTCGGCCAGTTGGCCCCGACCCACACGGGGATACGGGGCGACTGCACCGGGCGGGGCAGAAACGCCCTGTCGACGACCGTGTAGTGCTCGCCTCGGTAGGTTACCGGCTCGCCCGTCCACAGGCCGGTAAGCACCTCCAGTCCCTCGTCGAGCATCGCTCCGCGGAGCCTCGCATCACCCTCTTCCCCGAACGGAGCGAACTCCTCGGGAACCGGAGAGCCGATGCCCACCCCAAGGACCATCCTTCCGTTCGAAATGTGATCGAGGGTTACCGTCTCGCGGGCTAGCTTCCACGGCCTGCGCCTCGGGATGGGAGTGACCATCGGACCGATGCGGACCCTCTCGGTACGGAGGGCAATGGCGGTCAGCGCTATCCAGGGATCGCATATCGGCTCGCTCAGTCCCAGAGACAGGTGGTCCCATACGAAGAAGCCGTCCCAGCCCGCCGCCTCCGCTTCGGCCGCCAGCTCCGCCAGAACGCGCGAGTCGAAGTAGTCTCCCTTGATGGGCACGTCGATACCGAAACGCATTTTCCAACCCTCCGACTTTGCGGGAGTGTATGGCCGCTTCGTAGGCCTGTCAACGAAGCCGACGGCGTGGGCTCGCACAGTTGAACGTACCGGGGTTGCTGCTATAATACGCCACGCGCCGAACGGTGAGAGAGAGGAGACTAGGAGACGGGAATGGCTGAAGAGCTAACGAGTTACTTCAACGGCAAGTTCGTTCCGGACAGTCAGTGCATGGTCCATGTGACTGACAGGGGCTTCAGGTACGGCGACGCCGTCTTCGACATCCAGCGGACCTTCAACGGCCGGCCGTTCAGGGTAAGGGAGCACCTGGAGCGATTCATGCGCTCCCTGAAGTACGCCAGGATGGATCCCGGCATGAGTCTCGACGAATGGGAAGAGCTGTCGCTGGACCTGATCGAACGCAACCAGCACCTGCGTATCCCGGGAGGCGACCTCAACGTGGGTCAGTACGTATCCCGCGGCACAGGATTCGACGCCCTCGACCCCGTACCCCTGACCGTCTGCGTGAGGGTCTGGCACGTGCTGCCCAGCCTCTGGGTCAAGGGCTTCAAGGAAGGCGTCCACGGCGTGATAGTCAAGACGAAGAGCTACTCTCCCGAGGCGATGGAGTCCAAGGTAAAGCACAACAACAGGCTCAACTTCGCTCTGGCCCACCTGGAGGCCGCAGACGTAGACCCTGAGGCATATCCGATCTTGACCGACGCCCGCGGATACGTGACCGAGAATATCCAGGCGAACCTGTGGATCGTAACCGATGGCGTGCTGAGGACCCCCACCGACCGGAACGCCCTGCAGGGCGACGCGAGGCGGTTCGTCTTCGAGCTTGCCGGTGCGATGGGCATCGAGGCCGACGACGAGGACCTCCAGCCCTACGACCTGTACACCGCCGACGAGGTCTTCTTCTCGAACACGGCCTACTCTATCATGCCGGTCGGCCGTGTCGACAACCGGCCCATAGGCGCCGGGGCGCCGGGGCCGATCACGAGACAACTGCAGGCCGCATGGAGCGAGCGCGCCGGTATGGACATCGTCGACCAGGCGTTCAACTACACGGCGCCCGAGGGTGTTCACGGATGGGGCGCCCCCATACAGACGCGCTAGCTTAAGACCGCGTCGCAGAACAGAATACGAGCCGCTGCCTCTAAGCCTGGGCGGACGCTGCAGCCATGCTGTCGGCCTGATCAACTATATCCAGGCCCACCATCTCGCTCCACGCGGCGAGCAGTCGGCGCGTTACCGGTCCGGGCACCTCCCCGCCAATTTGGCGGTGGTCGGCGCGGCCCACCGGCAGCAGACAGTACGGAGTGGTGCACAGCATCGCCTCGTCCGCGTTGTACACGTCGTACGGCTGGATCGGCTCCACGGAGGTGGGTATCTCCAACCGCCCGGCGAGTTCGAGCAGGGTAGCGCGTGACACCCCCTGGAGGGTGGCATCGTCTCCGGGAGTGATCAGCACTCCGTCGGAGACGATGCAGAAGTTCGCGCCTGAGCTCTCGCTCACGTTACCGTCCATATCCAGCAGCAGAGGGAAGGCCTCCGGATCGACGTCCGTCACCTCCAGCTCGGCGAGCACGAAGTTGAGACGGTTGTAGTGCTTGATCTTCGGGTCCACCTGCATCGGCGAATAGGCGCGCGTCTTGGGTATTACCACGTGGGCGCCCTCGCGGAATAGCGGTGAGTACCGCCTGAAGTCTATCGGATCGATCCATATCGCCACTGTAGGATCGGCCGCGCCGGAGGCGGGTCGCATCTCACCTCTGGTAACGATCTGGGTGATCATATAGTCGTCCCCGGGTCGCCGGACCGACTCGTTCCGCCCGACGACCTGCTCGGTGAGAGCCGCCATCTCACCTGTCGTCATCCCAGGATCGATCCGGACGTACTTGAGAGATCTGTAGAGCCGGTCGATATGGTCTTGGAGCCGAAATATCCTGCCACTAAAGGTCCTGGAGGTGTCGAAGACGACGTCCCCCAGCCGGAACCCCCTGTCCATCATCCCGATCTTCGCCTCGCTCCTGGGCACGTACTCGCCGTTCAGCCAGATCTGGTACTCCATCACTTCCTGTCCTCTCTAGGGTAAGGGTAGTTCGACTCAAGAGCGCATGGTAGCGACGGCCATTCCGGCTGTCAAACTACATAGCGGCCCGTCCTGCGGCCCACCACGCGCCACCATTCGGCGCTTGCCCGCATCTAAGATGATGAGAGCCACGAACATGGGAACCGGTCAGCTTTACCGCCCTTCGTCTGTATCTAGTGTGACGGTGCTGCTAGCACTTCTGGCGGTCTCATGCGGTCAGAGTGACTCATCCCGACCGACCGAGCCAACGCGGATCCATCCAACTACTGTGACGATCGCACCGACTCCTTCGCCCCTTGTGCATGTCGCACCTCGCACGAAAGAGGTCGACGACAGTGTACTGCCCACCTATATCTCGAGGTACTGGCCGAACACCGATTTCTCGAAGCACTCCGTCTCCTACAGCGAGATAGTCGCGGGCACCGAAGCCAAGGTCGGTATTCCGGCTATAGACGACCCCGTCTTCCACCCCGTGTCGGAAGCTCCGGACTACATGGTGGAGGACGAGGCCGTGCTGGCCGTCGAGATAGACGGCGACGCCAAGGCTTATCCGCTGGCCATGCTCATCTTCCACGAGATCGTAAACGACACGGTAGGCGGGGTGCCTGTAGTCGTCACATACTGCCCGCTCTGCAATAGCGCGGTGGTCTTCCGCAGAGAGGTGGACGGCAGGCTGTTCGACTTTGGAGTCAGTGGCAACCTCAGGTTGAGTGACCTGTTGATGTACGACCGGCAGACGGAGTCGTGGTGGCAGCAGATATCGGGAGAGGCGGTCGTCGGGGAGATGACGGGTACGAGACTGGAGTTCCTCCCCGCCTCTCTAGTGTCGTGGGCCGAGTTCAGGAACAGCTACCCGGAGGGCCTTCTCCTCTCTAGGGAGGTGGGATACGACTTCCCGTACGGCCAGTTCGCCTACCACGGATACGATGCGCCCGAGTCGTGGCCGGTCCTGCTAAAGACGCTGCCCGACCTCCGGCTCCCTAGCATGGAACGGGTCGTCGCGTTTACCGTAGACGGTCAGGGAATCGCCTATCCTCTCAGTTACGTCGCCAGGACGGGTGTCCTGCACGACTCCATCGGCGGCCTCGACCTGGTGATCTTCCATGCGGGTAGACGTCGATCGGCCTACCCGGCCGGCAACGGCGAGGAGCGCCGGGTCATCGGTTCGACGGGAGTCTTCGAGACGTCGCTCGACGACAGGATACTGAGCTTCAGCCTGCGGGACGGAAGGATCACAGATGATGAGACCGGTTCGAAGTGGAACATCCTCGGCCGGGCGGTCGAAGGGCCGCTTGCCGGGAGTAAGCTTACTCCCATCGTGCATGGCAACCACTTCTGGTTCGCCTGGGCCGCCCACACACCTGACACCCTTATCAAGGGTGAGGTCGATAACTGGCCTCCAGTTCTGCGCAGCCGGTAAACACGGGACAGACAGCTGAATAGGCAGCCAGCCCTAGGCCTCATCCGCCCAGGCGCAGGGTTCGGGTCTCCAGAAGTTCATAGCTGTCCTCACCCTCGGTCACCTCGATCCTGGCGTCCAGAGGCAGGTCTTCGAACAGCTGTACCGTCCCGGATGTAGGCCAGAATACCTCCAGCGAAAGGACCCGCTCGGCCTGTCCAAGTCCTACCTCCTGTTCGAGACTTGACGCGCCGAAGCTGCCTCCGCTGTTCACCCACGAGTAGACGTCCCTGGTAGAGCCGTCGCTCATCATGAGCTTCAGCCTGATCCGTGCTCCGATTGCGGCGCGATTCGTCTCTGTGCCGACGAGCTTCACCGAGAGCCAGCGGTTACCGTGGCCAGGATTTTCGTAGAGGGCGTTCTCGAACCCGTCTCCGGGGTAGAAGCCGCCCATCTGAGCGAAGATGTCCTGGTCCCCGTCACGGTCGAGGTCGCCGAACGCGATACCGTGGCCCTTGTGAAGATGTCCGAGCCCGGCCGAGAAGGTCACGTCGGTGAAGGACCGGCCTCCATTGTTCCGGTAGGCGATGTTGGGTCCCAACGCGTCATATGATGGGTAGCCTGTCCCCAGATAGAAGTCCAGCCAGCCGTCGTTGTCCAGATCGCCGAAGTTGGCGGCCATGGTCAGGTGGACCCGGTACAGTCCCAACTCTCGGGTGACGTCCACGAAGCCGCCGACGCCGTCGTTCTTGTACAGGCGCATCCTCTTACCGCTATTGGGAAGCTCCAGATAGTCGGCTGCGACGTCCTCGATGCTATCCCAGTAGCCTGCTACCCAGATATCCAGCCATCCATCGTTGTTGTAGTCCCAGAACCAGGTCGCGAAGCTGGGGAGCGGCTCTTCGACGCCCAGGTCGATCGCCACGTCAGTAAAGGTACCGTCCCCATTGTTCCGAAACAGACGGTTCTCCGTAGCGAAATTGGAGAGATACAGGTCGGGGTCACCATCGTTGTCGTAGTCGCCCCATACACTGCCCTTGCAGTAGCCGTCGTTTCTCACGCCAGCCTTGGCGGCGACGTCCGTGAAGGTACCGTCACCGTTGTTGCGGAAGAGCTGACTCGGGAACTTCATGACCTCAGATTCGAACTCGCTCTCCGGCTGAGACTCGTTGCAGGCGAACAGATCGAGGTCTCCGTCGTTGTCGTAGTCGGCCCACCCCGAGGTCTGACTTGGATAGCGGGGATGCGCTAGACCCGCCGCCCGTGTGACGTCGGAGAAGGAGCCGTCTGCGTTATTGCGCAGCAGCGAGACGCGCATGGCGCCATTGGTCCGAAGCCAGCCTCCGCGCATCACGAAGATGTCCAGCCAGCCGTCGTTGTTGTAGTCGGTCTGGGCGATGTTGAGTCCTCCAAGTTGACCGGCGAGCCCCGCCCTATCCGTGTAGTCGCTGAAGGTGCCGTCCCCCTCATTGTGGTAGTAGATGATGGAGCCGCCCGGGTCCCACGTCGATGTGACGATATCCAGCAGCCCGTCGTTGTCGAAGTCGTCCATGATGCTGCCGCCGGCGAGGTTGCGGGCGCCCATGCCGACCTTGGAGGCGATCTCTTCGAATCGGCCTATATCGTAGTCTGACGTGAGCAGATCCTCTGATATCCGGAACGGTTCAGGTACGCCCTCTGGATAGGTGCCCAGCGTCATGTGGGCCACGTTCAACAGCCACCTGTACCTCACGTCGTCAGGATGCATCTCCAACAGCCTCGTCAAGTAGGAGGCCGCATTGGTGGGACCGGTGCGGTCCTCCAGACCCTGGGCGTTGCCCAGCGGCAGAGTACAGACGAGACGGGCGCTGGGGTTGGTACGATTGCTGAGCTCTCCCTGCTTTAGACTCGTGATGGCGAGCTCCTCCAGCACCTCACCCAGATGCCTCGGATCGGAGCCATCCTCCTCCACCCTCCCCAACGCCTCCTTCAGCACTCGGATCGCCTCGTCGACCTCGCCGAAGCGCAGGTAGTCGAAGGATAGGGCGAGCCGCAGGTTCACATAGCCGCTGGATCCCTGAAATGCGGAGTGGTCGAGAAGGTCGAGTAGATCGTCCCTCTGGCCAGTGCCGAAGTAGGGATCACGTCCTGAGCTGATCGCGATACGGTAATTTTCCAGATCACTCGCATCGTTCTCATCCGCCTTTTGGGTGGCAGCGGCCGGAGTGACAGCGGTCGGGGTGACCGCATCGACGGCACCAGAGGTCTGTTGCGTGGAGCTGTCCGAATAACCCCTCATCCCGTAGTAGGCCGCGGCGGCCGCTCCCATTACGAGTACGACGACGCCGAGGAGTGACAGGAGTCGCGCGGGGTTGCGGCCCAGAGGACGGCTCTCTATGGTGAGACCTCCGTTCCCAAACGGTTCGTTGTGTTTCAATCGCGACGACCTTTGGGGATGCGATGCTAGCAGCGGGGTCTGTGACCGTCAACAATCTGTACGGTTGGTCACGTCAATCTGGATGAACCGCGAAAACGATGGTATTCTAGGACGGTGCCGAGACTGGCGTAAAGAACCCTCTTCCGCCCTATGATAGGCTGGCTGCTCCCACTCAACACGGCAATCAGGAAGAAGCGGGCGGCCGGGCTGGTTGTGCTCGCCGTTCTCCTCGGCCTGTTCCTCGCTTTCAACAGGTTCCCCAAGCTGGACATCGTCGAGGAGGACCTCGAAGCGGTCGCCTCACCCCAAGCACAGTGCTTCCAGGGCTTCTGCATCGAGTCTGAAGACCCTCTCCTCAAGCGATGGTGGGACTTCTCCCTAACCTACCTCCAGCTTGTGGCCGCCGGGATGACCTTCGCCTTCCTGGTGGCAGGCGCTACGGAGGCGTTCATTTTCCCCGGCTCCAGGGGGGGCATGGCGTTTGCTGGAGGAGGCCTGAAGGGCGCCGTCAGGGGGTTGTTCGTCGGGCCGGCGATGACTCTGTGCTCAGCCTGCATCGTCCCCATATCGAACGCATTCCGCCGCAGGGGCGCCAGCGTCGAGGCGGCGGTCTCGATCGTCCAGGGGTCGTCAACGCTCAATCTTCCGGCGCTGATCATGGCGTTTTTCGTGTTCACTCCGATGCTGTTCGGCTCGCGCATAGGAATGAGTGTGGTCGGCGCTCTGCTGATCGGCCCGCTGGTAGGCATGGCGGCGGGTCGCCATGCGCGACTGCCGGAAGAGCCGGACCTGGACTGGCCGATAGAGGAGTACGACTCCACTTGGGGCGAGGCTCTCACGGACGCCTCTATACAGTGGATACGCGCCAGCGTCTCCTACTTCATACGGCTGGCGCCGATCATGGTGCTGGCCGGCTTCGCCAGTGGGCTTGCGATCCAATGGATAAGCCCGGATACGGTTTCACGCTATCTCGGAGACAACGCAACCGGAATCGCCGTGGCCGCCACGATTGGGATTCTCATCAACGTACCGTTGATGTTCGAGATCCCGCTTGTAGCGGCGCTGCTCCTCGTCGGAATGGGGACCGCTCCGGCAGCCGTCCTGCTGTTTGCCGCAGCAGCTGGCGGGCCGATCACCTTCTGGGGCCTGGCAAAAGTGCTGCCGATCAGGGCTACGGCGACCTTCGTCGGAGCCACCTGGATGCTGGGCGTTCTGGGAGGAGTCGCAATCCTATTCATCGACCAGTGGACCGACAGTGAGGCTGGCCTGAAGTCCCCCGTCCTAGCCGCACGCATGAAGGAGACGGAGCCGGTGACGCCGTTCACCGACGTAGCAGCCGTCGCCCTAAAGGGCGGCTACGTCCTTTGGAACGACCGTCCGGGCGTTGCGTTGTTCGACTACGATCGCGATGGTGATCTCGACTTCTATGTGACGTCCCAGGGAGGACAGCCCAACCGCCTCTATCGCAACGACGGCAGGGGCATCTTCGACGAGGTCTCCGAAGAGGCAGGCGTCGTTGCTGTGGACAGCCACAGCACCGGAGCGGTGGCCTGCGATCTGGACAACGACGGCTACCAGGACCTGTACGTGGGAGCCTGGGGCGATCCCACGGACCTCCTGGACTTCCGGTCTCCAAGCGATGGGCAGGGCAACCGGGACGTGCTATTCCGCAACAACGGTGACGGGACATTCACCGACGTCACCGACTCGGCCTTCGGAGAGAGTGTCAACGTCAGGTCGGCCACGACCATCGCGTGTGGGGACGTCGACCGGGACGGCTGGCTCGACCTGTATGTCGGCAACCTCGCCGCCCACGACTTCCGCACCCTCGCGTCGGCTCACCACCCCGGACACTACAACGTCCTGTTCCGTAACAACGGAGATATGACCTTCAGCGAGATTGCAGACCTCGCCGGAGTCCGGGGGCCCCAGATAGTCATGCGCGACATGCAGGGCGAGCCCATCATCTTCGAGGATCCGGAGACCGGAGAGAGGTATGAGGGCTACGATCCGACGGAGCGGGACAAGCTCGGCAACCTGGTGGGGGAGCCGACCGGCCAGACGCACGGGGTCCTCTTCTTCGACTACGACGACGACCGTGACGTCGACCTCTGGGTCGCCAACGACGGCGACCGGCTGCTCCTCTTTAGGAACGACTCCACGAACGGTACGGTGAGGTTTACCCGGGTCGAGGAGGCGATGGGTCTCGCCACGGTCGGATCGTGGATGGCATTCTCGGTGGGAGACTACGACGGGGACGCCGACCTCGACGTCTTCGTCACCAACGTGGGCCCCCACGTCTTCCGGTACCCGCTCAAGGACGATCCCGCACCCGTCTGCGAGTACCACTCCCAGTTCGAGTGGGGAACCTGTTCCCACCTCCTGCTGCGCAACGACGGCACACGCGACGAATTCGGCAACGGGACGGGCGCTCGCTTCGTGGACGTGGCGTCGCTCACCAGCGTAGTCCCTAGTCGATGGATGCCCCCCGAGACCTTGGATCCCGACAAGGTGGACGACGACCACGACTATCCTACGGGCCTCTCTGCGTACGACTTCGGCTTCGGGGCCACCTTCTTCGACTTCGACAACGATACCGACCAGGACCTGTACTGGCTTGGATCTATAGCCAGGGGAGAAGGGCCAGGCGGACAGGTCTTCCCCAGCGCCGGCCGCATGCTGCGAAGCTACGAAGGCGGCTCCTTCGAGGACATCACCGTCCGTGCCCACCTGCTCGACATTTCGAGGGTCAACTACGACAACCTGGACGGCCTTGCGACCTTCGCGGAAGACCCTATGGCCTCGAGGCTCCGGCGAATCGACGTCAAGAGTCACGAGGACGGCAAGGGCCTGGCCCACGGCGACCTGAACGGCGATGGATACGTCGATCTGATCGGAACGAACAGCAGTGGAGAGATATTCGTCGGACCCTACGACGGTATGACGGGCACCGCCCCGTCCGAAGACAAGCCCGGGCCGATGTTCGTGTGGATGAACGGCGGCGGCGACAACCACTGGATCACAATCCGCCTCCAGGGCCGCATGGCCATCGACGGCACGGGCACGAACGCGGATGGCATCGGCTCGCGGGTGTACGTCGTCACCGGCGACGGAAACGGAGAGCGGACCGTACAGGTGCAGGAGGTGCGCGCAGGTTCGAGCTACCTGTCCATGGACAGTGTCGAGCTCGAGTTCGGACTGGGCGCCGCGACGGTCGTCGAAGATATCGTCGTGCTGTGGCCCAGCGGACGCTCCCAGTATCTGGAGAACATCCCCGCTGACCAGGTGCTGCTGATAATCGAGCCCGAAGAGTAGACCGCGGGCCGCTCCCTCTACATCCGCCGCCTGAGCCTGGGGTCGAGGTTGTCTCGCAGTCCATCGCCGACGAGATTCACCCCCAGGACCGTAATCGCAACGAACAGGCCGGGGAAGAAGACCGTCCAGACGGCCACCTGCATATATAGCCGGTTCTCTCCCATCATGTTGCCCCAGCTCGGGACATGGGGAGGAACGCCTGCGCCAAGGAAGCTGAGACCGGCCTCGTTCAGTATGGCTAAGGCGAATATGAAGGTCCCCTGAACGATCAGCGGACCAACCAACTGCGGAAATATGTGCCTCGCCAGTATCCTGACCGGGTTCGCCCCTATCGCCTTGGCGGCGTCTATGAACTGCTGCTCCCTCAAGCTCAACACGGAGCTGCGGACGATCCGGACGATACCCGGCGTGTCCGCCACCGATATGGCGATCACGACGTTCTGAACGCTGGGTCCCAACAGGGCGACGAGCGACAGGGCCAGGAGAAAGCCCGGGATGGCCATCAGGCCGTCCATGAACCGCATGATGATATCGTCCAGGCGCCTGTAGTACCCGGACAGAGTGCCTATTACCGCTCCGGCGATCATCGTGACCGTGGCGACCGAGGCCCCGACGGTCAGAGAGAGGCGGGTGCCGTGAATGGATCGGGAGTAGACACTCCTGCCGATCCCGTCCGTACCGAACCAGAACCTGGAGGACGGGGGCTCCAGCCGGTCTAGGGCCTGGCTCTGGACCGGACTCCTCCCGCCGATGCCTCCTATCTGAGACGCGAAGATGGCGAGGACGGAGGCAAGTATCAGGATGAACAGGCCCGCCGCCATGTTCGGATTTCTGATGAGGGTGCGCCTGGAGGTTGAGAGCCTGCTTCTGACGCCGCCCAGCCTCTGAGGCGCCGCCAGGACGGGGGTCGCCGGCCGGTCCTGCTGCATTATCTGAACCTGACCCGCGGATCGAAGTAGCCGTACGTCAGGTCCACCAACAGGTTGAGCAACACGTACATGCCGGCCGTAATGAGTATCACTCCCTGGATCACCGGGAAGTCCCTCTTGACCACTCCGTCAACGAGGAGGCGCCCAACGCCTGGAATCGCGAACACCTGCTCCGTGATCACCAGACCCGAAAGCAGCCCCGCGAATCCGAGGCCTATGATCGTCACTATCGGCAGCGCCGCGTTCCGCAGCGCGTGCCGGATGAGGACGACGTTCTCCGCCAGTCCCTTCGCCCTCGCCGTCCTGACGTAGTCCTCCCTCAACACCTCCAGCATGCTCGATCGCGTCATCCTCGCGATCAACGCCGCGATGATGGCCCCCACCGTCACGCACGGAAGGACCAGGCTCCTGGCCCACCCCACGAAGTCGCCCTCACCGAAGGGGACGAACCCCACCGCGGGCAGCCACTGAGCCTTGATCGCGAACAGCCAGATCAGGTTGAACCCCAGCCAGAACGACGGCAGCGCCAGGCCGAGAACGGCGAAGACCATTATCCCTCTGTCGACTAGGGTGTTCGACCTCCACGCCGCCAGGACGCCCGCCGGCACGCCGAGCAGGACGGCCAGCCCCTCGCCGAGTATTGCGATGGTGATCGTCGGCTCGATACGCTGCCTGACCAGGGTGGTCACGGGGAAGTCGCTGAAGATCGATCTGCGCAGGTCTCCCCTGATGATGTCCCAGAAGAAGAGGCGGTACTGGGTTATCAGAGGCTTGTCGAACCCCATCTTGGCCCGTATCTTTTCTATCTGCTCCGGGAGAGCCAGGTCACCCGCCATGACGGTCGCCGGGTCGCCCGGTGTCAGGTGCATGATGATGAAGACCACCGACCCGACGATGAACATCACCGGTACGGTCGCCAGTACGCGCTGTATGATATATCGCTTCACGGGCTATCCGTTTGTCTGAAAAAAGAGAATAGGGGCGTATCCTACTACGCCCCTATTCTCCGCTTCAACTATGTTTCACAACCTACTGGTCGAGCCACAGGCCGTCGATCGTGAGGATCGAATGGGGCTGCCAGTCCATCACATAGTTCTGCATCGCCGTCAGCCAGCTGCTGTAGCCGTAGACGATCAGGGACGGGTCCTCCTCGTAGTAAATCCTCTGGATCTCGTCGACGTAGCCCTTGGCCTCCTCGTAGCTGGTGGCCTTCGTCCACTTCTCGGCCAGCGCGTAGCCCTCTTCATTGCCCCAGCCGCCGTTCCAGGTCTTCCCGGTCGCGGCGTCGGAGACGGGGTCCCTGGCTCCCTCGTCGCCGGTCTGGTAGAAGTGCCAGCCGCGGGACGGGTCCTCCTGAGGATCGACTCCGAGGTTCGCGATCTTGCGCGAGATCAGCGTCGCCCAGTCGGAGACGGCGAACTCGACCTCGGCCCCGATCTTCTCCAGGTCCTCCTTCAGGAGGAGGGCGCGGTTATACAGATAGGGGATGTCGGTGTTCGCGAGCACGATGATCTTGCCGTCGTAGTTCTCCTCGGCCATCGCCTCTGCCCACAGGCGCTTGCCCTTCTCGACGTCGACCTCCCAATACAGGTCACCAGCGACATCGCTGTCCCACTGAGTCTCGCAGAAGAAGAGCGCAGGACAGAGCAGGTAGAGCTCGGGCTTGCCGAATGCGGCCTCCATGTACTTCTCTACGTCGGTCACGGCCTGAACGGCCAAACGCGTCTTCGGGTTGTTCAGAGGCTTCACCGTCTTGTTGGTGGCCGCCTGCTGCTTTGCGAAGGGCTTCAGGATCTTGACGATGATCCTGGGGTCGCTCTCCAGAGTGTCGTAGAAGTCGTGGGGTACTCCGGTAACCAGGTCGGTCTGTCCGGTCTGGAGCGCGGCCACGCGGGTCGCTGAGTCGGGGACCTCGATGTACTCGATCGCGTCCAGGTAGGGTATCCGGCCTCCGGCCGAGCCGTTCTTGGGCTCGTCCCTCGGCACGTAGGCCTCGTTGGTGACAAGCCTGACCTTGGCGCCGGGGATCCATTCGTCGAACTTGTAGGGCCCGGAGCCGCGATAGTCGGTGTTTACGTCTTCGAACGCCAGAATGTCCGCAGCCTCGGCGGGCATGATCGGGGTTGCGAAGAAGCCCCAGTAGTTGACCCAGAGACCGAAGGGCGTCCCGGGCTTTATCCTGAGCGTCGAGGCGCTGACGGCCTCGAGCTCAGGCTCCGCGGTGACGTTGCCATCCGCGTCCTTCGCGCTGGACAGATCCCAGACGCGAGAGGGGCCGCCGACTCCGGTCTTCCACCTCAGTATCGAGGAGGCGATGTCGCCGGCCTCGACCGGGCTGCCGTCGTGGAAGGCGACGTTCTCGCGCAGGGTGAAGGTGTACTCGGTGGCGTCTTCCTTCATCGACCATTCCGAGACCATCTGGGGCGCGGACTTGTTGTCGAAAGTCCAGCCGAACATATAGTCGTAGAACTGGTGCGTGACGCTGCGGGTCACGAAAGCCGTGTTCCTGATCGGGTCCAGGTTGGCGATCGTCGCGCTCGGAGTCCAGTTGAGGACGCCGCCGTGCCTCGCCATCGTCTCCTCTTCGGGCTTGGGCGCCATCCGCGTCACCGGTGTGGCTACCGGCGGGACCAGCGGCTGAGCGGTCGGCTGAGCCTGGGCCTGAGCCGCCACTGCGGCCTGCGCCGGAGCGGCAGGCGCCGCGGCAGCCGCGGGAGCCCCTGCAGCAGGCGCGGGAGCAGCCGCAGCAGCAGGCGCCTGGGGCTCCGGCGCAGCCTCGTCGTCCCCGCTGGCGCAGCCGAGGATGGCCAAAAGGGCTACCAGCGAGCCCGCCGCCATAAGCTTATAGATGTACTTCATTGTCTCTCCTGATTCCTTTCTCTTCGATCTGTCGCCGCAAAACCTAAAATGGTATAACACAGGACTCCATCCCTGTCAACGATCTGTAGGGGGCCGAGGTAGGAGGCCGCCCGTGGGCGCGTCCATCAGAGTTTCAGGGTGCCTATGGAGTCTGCTTCAACTATGTACTGAGCTTACCGGTCGAGCCACAGGCCGTCGATCGTGAGGACCGAGTGTGGCTCCCAGTCCATCACGTAGTTCTGCATCGCGGCCAGCCAGCTGCTGTAGCCGTAGACGATCAGGGACGGGTCCTCGTAGTAGTAGATCCTCTGGATCTCGTCGACGTAGCCCTTCGCCTCCTCATAGCTGGTGGCCTTGGTCCACTTCTCGGCTAGGGCGTAGCCCTCTTCGTTACCCCAGCCGCCGTTCCAGCTGGTACCGGTCGCCGCATCCGAGACGGGGTCCCTGGCTCCCTCGTCGCCGGTCTGGTAGAAGTGCCAGCCCCTGGACGGGTCATCCAAGGGATCGACCCTCAGGTTGGCGATCTTGCGCGAGATCAGCGTCGCCCAGTCTGAGACGGCGAACTCGACATCGGCGCCTAGAGCCTCCAAATCCTCCTTCAGGAGCAGCGCGCGATTATACAACGAGGGGATGTCGGTGTTCGCGAGCACCACGATCTTGCCGTCGTAGTTCTCCTCGGCCATCGCCTCCGCCCAAAGCCGCCTCCCCTTCTCCACGTCGACCTCCCAGTACAGCTCAGCACCGACTTCGCTCGCCCACTGGGTCCCGCAGAAGAAGAGTGCGGGGCAGAGCACGTAGAGCTCCGGCCTGCCGAACGCGGCCTCCATATACTTCTCAACGTCGGTGATCGCCTGGACGGCGAGGCGCGCCTTCGGGTTGTTCAGAGGCTTGACGGTCTTGTTGATGGCCGCCTCCTGCTTCGCGTGGGGCTTCAGGACCTTGACGACGATCCTAGGATCTTTGTCTAAAGTGTCGTAGTAGTCAGAGGGAACGTCGGTCACCAAGTCGGTCTGGTTGGTCTGGAGTGCAGCCACGCGAGTAGCGGAGTCGGGGACCTCGATGTACTCAATCGCGTCCAGGTAGGGTATCCGCCCCCCGGCCGAGCCGTTCTTGGCTTCGTCCCTGGGCACGTACGCCTCGTTGTTGACGAGTCTGACCTTGGCGCCGGGGATCCATTCGTCGAACTTGTAAGGCCCGGAGCCCCGGTAGTCGGTGTTGACGTCCTCGAACGCCAGCGCGTCCGCGGCCTCCTTCGGCATTATCGGAGTCCCGAAGAAGCCCCAGTAGTTCACCCAGAGACCGAAAGGAGTTGTCGGCCTTATCTTCAAGGTCGAGGGGTTGACGACCTCGAGGTCCGGCTCACCGGCCAGGCCCCAGACACGGGAGGGACCGCCTACGCCGGTCTTCCACCTGAGTACCGAGGAGATAACGTCCCCGGCCTCGACGGGACTGCCGTCGTGGAAGGCGAGATTCTCGCGCAGGGTGAAGGTGTACTCGGTCGCGTCCTCCGTCACCGACCACTCGGAGACCATCTGCGGCGCAGACTTGTAGTCCTTCGTCAACCCGAACGGATAGTCGTAGAACTGGTGCGTCACGCTCCGAGTGACGAACGCCGTGTTTCTGATCGGGTCGAGGTTGGCGATCGTCGCGCTCGGAGTCCAGTTGAGGACGCCGCCGCGCCTGGCTGCAACCTCCTCCTTTGCGACAGGCGCCATGCGCGTCACGGGAGTCGCGACCGCATACGGCAGCGTCCGGGTGCCGGCGGCTGCCGTGGCAGCAGGCGCCGCGGCGGCCGCTTGGGCCGGAGCAGCAGGCTGGGCCGGAGCAGCAGGAGCCCCAGCCGCCGCCTGAGCAGGCGCTGCCTGAGCGGGCGCCACAGGCTCCGGCGCCGCCTCTTTATCCTCGCTGGCGCAGCCGAGGATGGCCAAAAGGGCTACCAGCGAGCCCACCGCCATAAGCTTATAGACGTACTTCATGTCTCTCCTGATCTTTTCCCTTCCATGCGTTACCTGCCGCCGCGTTACCTGCCGCCGAAGACGACTACTACTGACGCCGGCGGAGCTTGGGGTCCAGAGCGTCTCGGAGGCCGTCCCCCACGAGGCTGACTCCCAGCACCGTCAGGCCGATCATCAGGCCCGGGAAGAAGAGAGTCCAGACGGAGATATTCGCGTAGATCTTGGACTCGCCCATCATGTTGCCCCAGCTGGGGGTCGTCGGCGGTACGCCCGTTCCCAGGAAGCTCAGTCCCGCCTCTGTCAGAATGGAGCTGGCGAACACGAAGGTGCCCGCCACTATGACGGGAGCAACTACCTGCGGGAATATGTGCATGAACAGCACGCGCCCGGGCTGAGCCCCTATAGACCTCGCAGCCTCGACATACTGGGCCTCCCTCAGGCTGAGGACGGAGCTCCTGACGACACGCACGATACCGGGAAGGCCCGTAACTGTCAGCGCGATGACCACGTTATTGAAGCTCGGCCCCAGTATGGCCACAAGCGCGATCGCCAACAGGAAGGAGGGAAACGCCATCAGACCGTCCATAAACCGCATGATGATGTTATCCATCATTCTGAAGTAGCCCGTCGGTATGCCTATGACGCACCCAAAGATCATGACGAGCGCCGAAACCGTCGCGCCTACCTTGAGAGACAGTCGCGCGCCGTGCATCGACCTCGCGTAGACGTCGCGTCCCATCAGGTCGGTGCCGAACCAGTTTTCGGAGTCCGGGGCCTGCAGCCGTTCCAGCGGGGCTATCAGACAGCACGAATGTCTGTCTATCAGCGGCGCCGCCACCGCGACCACGGAGAAGAGCAGGATTATGACGAGCCCCGCGATCATGTTGGGGTTCTGGCGGAGCACGCGCTGCGCCGTCCGCATGCGCCTCTGCATCCGGGTGGAGAAGCTGGGTGCCGCCAAGGCTGTCTGGATCATCCTACGGCCGCCTCTCGATCCTGGCTACCTGTACCTGATGCGCGGATCCATATAGCCGTACGCCAGGTCCACGCACAGATTGATGAACACATACGACACCGTGGTCAGCAGCACCACGCCCTGGATTATCGGGAAGTCCCGCCGCGCCACTCCGTTGACCATCAGCCGTCCCACTCCAGGGATCGCGAACACGGCCTCCGTGATGACCAGACCGGTCACCAGGCCCGCTATCCCCAATCCGATGATGGTGACCACTGGCAGTCCAGCGTTCTTGAAACCGTGCCGGATCAGGACGACGAACTCGCCGAGCCCCTTCGCCCGAGCCGTCCTGACATAGTCCTCGCGCAGCACCTCCAACATGCTCGAGCGGGTCATCCGGGTGATGAGGGCGGCGCTGATCACTCCGATCGTTATCGAAGGCAGGGTGATCGAGCGGAGCCAGGGTCCGAGGTTGATCCCGCCCCCCTGGTCCGGGGGCTTGAATATCGACTCGTATCCCACGGCGGGCATAAGATTCCACTTGACCGCGAATAGCCAGATCAGGTTGTACCCCAGCCAGAACGACGGCAGGGCCAGACCCAGCACGGCGAAGATCATCGCGACGCGGTCGATCCAGGTGTTCGCCTTCCACGCCGCCAGGATACCCAGAGGTATGCCGATGACGATCGCCAGAACCTCGGAGAAGATGGCGAGAGAGAGGGTCGGCTCCAATCGGGAGAATATCAACTCCCGGACCGAGTGACGCGTAAAGATGGAGTTGCCCAGGTCTCCCCGAATGGTGTCGAGGAAGAAGGCTATCCCCTGCCGCCAGAGGGCCTCGTCAAGGCCAAGCTCGGACCTCAGCGCGTCGATCTCCGCCGGCGAGGCCTCGTCCCCCGCCATGATCATCGCCGGATCTCCCGGTGTGATGTGTATCAGCGAGAAGACGATCATCCCGACGATCAGGACGACCGGAACCATCGCCAAGAGCCGCTGTACGATATATCTCGTCAAATTCTGATGCCCTGATTCGTCGAGGCTCTACCCCGTAGATGGACGGTTAGTCCATCTACGGGGTCGTGGTGCGGCGCAGTGGGCAAAGTATATCAGAAGCGACTAGGTTGTCAAGGGTTGCGCAAATCATCACAATCGACTCCGCTTGACCAAATTTTGGCGAGCCGGTAGACTCATTCAAAGCTGCGTCTACGCCTTTGATTCGTATGTATGACACCAGTCAGACACTATCCCAAGGTCCGAATAAATAAAGGAGGTGCGAGGAGTCATGCTAGTTAACGCTCGTGGGCTGATCATAATACTCCCCCTAGTCCTGCTACTGCTTGCATCGGCGTGTGGAGGCGGCTCCGACGCCGACGAAGACGACGAGTTCAGGGAAACCCTGCCGTCGGGCGCAGGCAAGGCCCTCGAGGATAGAGAGGGATCGGGAACTGGCGAGAACCAGACGGCGGCGACGATGACCATGGTCGACGGCGTGAAGCAGTGGGACGGTCCGCCCAAGGGGCTCTCCGGCGGGCTCCTGATCGTCTACAAGGACGAGTTCAAGGCCACCGTCGAGATGGAGACCGTCGGCGGCGAGCCCGCGAACGGACAGAAGTTCGTCTTCTACATGTACCACTCCGACTTCCCCTTCTTCAGGAACGGCGACGTCACCTTCGCAGTCAACAACTTCGTCTTCCTCGCCAGGGAGGGGTTCTACAATGGGCTCCCGTTCCATCGGGTGGTGCCGGGCGAGCTGGTCCAGACCGGCGACCCGGCCGGCCCCCTGGACGGCGCAGGCTATACCTTCGACAACGAGACCACGGTGAAGATCGAACACGACAGGCCCGGCATCGTCTCGGTCGCCAACAACGGGATCGTCGACGGCAAGGGCACCAACAGCAGCCAGTGGTTCATCACTCTGAAGCCGCTGCCCGAGTTCAACACCTACGACGAAGACCTGTACGAGAAGGACTGCAACCCGCCGGGCACACCCTGCCACACCCCGTTCGGCATAGTGGCCGAGGGCATGGACGTCGTCGAGAGCATCGTCGAGGGCGACAAGATCAAGACCGTCACAGTCGAGAAGCTCGAGCCCAAGACCAGCAAGTTCAACGACCTGAACCGCTAACAGCGATTCCCTTGCGCCTGGTTGGAATCGAACTGCGATGACCAAAAGGCAATACTGTTGGAGACATGGCTTGGCCACTAAGTCCTGACCAGCAAGCGTAGAAGTTCACTGGAGGTCATGCATGTCAAGCGAGCTGGAACAGCGATCCTTCGGACGTACTGGTGAGAAAGTCAGCGTCATCGGCCTCGGCGGCGCCTCAGATGAAGCCTCGCCGTCCCAGCTCACCCCTAAGGATACGATTGGAGCCGCATTCACAGATGAGCGCCTCATCAAGTTGGCCGAGACGACCGGCATTTCGATCGCGGCAATGACGGTCCGTTTCCTGATAGCCAATCGGGAGCTGTCGACCATCCTCGTGGGCGCATCCACGCCCGGGGAACTGGAGGAGAGCGTCGCAGCCGCGCAGGCAGGTCCGCTGCCTTCCGACATTCATCAGACCCTTGAAGATCTGTATCCCGCAAGTCTGAACACCTAACCTCGGACACGCTTGGCCGAAGTATAAAGCCTGCGGGGCACTCAATTGAGTGCCCCGCAGGCTACTTAAGACCTGAACTCTGACCCGCTAGACCCTACCGGTCAAGCCACACCGACTCCACCGTGATCCTGCGGAACGGAGTGTAGTCCATCACGTCCTGCTGCATTACGATCAGGAAGCTGAACACACCGTAGTTGATCAGCGACGGGTCCTCCTCGAAGTAGATCCGCTGGATCTCGTTCACCAGGTCCTCCGCCTCGGCGCGCGATGTTGCCTTCGAGAAGTCCTCGATCAGCTTGTACGCGCGCTCGTTCCCCCAGCCGCCGTTCCAGGTCTTGCCCAGGGATGAGGCGGTCACCGGGTCCATCGGACCGTACCAGGTGTGGTAGAAGTGCCACCCGCCCTGGTCCGGCGGCTTGTCCAGGTTCGCGATCTTCCGCGAGATCACCGTAGCCCAGTCCGTGACCACGAAGTCGACCTCTTCACCAAGGTCCTCCAGGATCCTCTTCGTGATCAACGCGGCGGCGTAGAAGTCCGGGTAGTCCGGGTTGGTCAGAAGCACCATCTTCCCGGACCAGCCTGTCGCCTCCACCGCCTGGTCCCACAACTCCTGCGCCTTCATCTTGTCCACGGAGTGGTAGTTGTCGCTGTGAGCCTCGGTCGCCCAGGCGGTGCCGCACATGAAGATCGAGCCGCACGTCTGCCACAGGTCGGGACTGCCGTAACCCGCTGCCATGTACTCCGACGGATCGGTCATGAGGTACAGCGCGACTCTCGAACGCGGGTCGCTCAGAGGCGGCCACAGCTTGTTCGTCGCCAGCGCGGGCATCGCCCACGCGGGAATCAGCTCCGTCTTGAGGCCGTCATCGGCCGTCACCGTCTCGTAGAAGTCGTTCGGCAGACCCTCGGCGAAGTCCACCTGCCCCGTCTGGAGCGCGGCCACCTTCGTCGCCGCGTCAGGCACCTCGAGCACCTCGAACGAGTCCAGGAGCGCGAGCCGCGCCCCGAAGTCGCCGTCCTTCGGCTCTGTGCGTGGCGTGTAGGCCTCGTGCCGCTTCAGCAGCACCCTCGCTCCGGGCTCCCACGAGACGTACTCGTAGGGCCCCGACGCCGTGTAGTCCGTGATAGTCTCCTCGTCTCCGGTCGCATCGAGCACGGCCTTGGGGATGACTTGAGTACGGGCCTGCGCCCAGTAGTCGACCCACAGCCCGAACGGCTTCTGAGGCTTGATCTTGAAGGTCTTGTCGTCGACCCTCTCCGTCGTCGGGTTAGCCAGGTCCCACATGACGGGTGGGGTGCCCACCGACGTCCGCCACCTCTCGATCGAGGCCAGCACGTCGTCCGAGGTCACCGGGGCTGGATCGCTGAAGTTGCCGCTGAACGCCAGTCCGTCCCTCAGCGTGAAGGTGTAGTCGGTCGCACCGGGATTCATCGACCAGGTGTCTATCATCTGCTCCGCGGCGTTCAGACTCTGGTCCCACACGAACGGCCAGTCGTACCAGTGACTCACCAGAGTGGCCGTGACGAAGGAGGTGTTCCTCGTCGAGTCCAGGCTGCCGATGCTGGCCTGGTTCACCCACTTGAGGTGACCGCCCTCCTTGGGCATCATCATGCCGGTCGGAGCCGCCGGCGCCTGGGGCACCGCAGTCGGTGGTACCGCGGTCGCCGCTGGCATAGCCGTCGCCGCTGGCATAGCCGTCGGTGCGGGACCCGTCGGAGCCGCGGTCGGTGCGACAGGCGCCGCAGTCGGCGCAACTGGCCTACTGGTATCCGGCTCGTCCTCCTCAGAGGTACAGCCGAGAACCGCCAACAGGGCCACCACAGCCCCGAAGGCTATCAACTTCGACATATACTTCATAGCCTCCTCCTTCACCTGTTTCTCTTCCCTACCCTACATAAACCTTTCGCAGCGTCCAAACCTTCCACGACACCGTGCAGGATACCAGAACCGGCCCTTATGTCAACACCCAACACACCCAACACCCAAAACGTGCGACGTAGGCGCTCCCCCGCACGTTGACGCACAGCCGGAAGCTGCTATACTCCGGCCCGTCAAAGACGACGCAGGCGCAGATACGGTAGGGAGGTTACGGGAAATGACGATCATGACGGTGACCGGCCCGTTGCCGCCCGGCCAGCTGGGCGTCACCTCCATCCACGAGCATATCTTCTCCGACCTGAGCCGAGATCGCCCTGGCGCCGCCGCCCTGCTCAACAACGCCGACGTCGCACACCGCGAGCTGATGGGATTCAAGGACGCCGGCGGGACCACGATCGTGGACCAGACGACCGGAGGCCTGCGGGGCCACGACAACGACATCGTCCCCGTCAAACATGCCCTCGCCATCCGGCAGATGGCCGAGCGGACAGGGTTGAACATCGTGCTGGGCGCCGGCTGGTACCGCGAGCTCTACTACGAAAAGCACCTCTACCGGATGAGGACGAACGAGATAGCGGACGACCTGGTCCGCGACATAGAGCAGGGTATCGACGGAACCGGCGTGCGCGCCGGCATCCTCGGCGAGATCGGCACCCAGTTCACCTGGGTATCGCCGGTGGAGGAGCGCATGTACCGCGCCGTGGCGCGGGCCCACAAGCAGACCGGCGTGACCATCGCCACCCACGCCCTCTTCTGGCCCGTAGGGCTCGACCAGCTGGACCTGCTGGTCGAGGAGGGCGTCGACCCCGGACGAGTGGTCATCGGCCACTGCCAGTCGTATCCCGATCACACCTATCATGCCGAGATCGCCCGCCGCGGCGCCTTTGTCGCCTTCGACCGGATGGGGAGCGCCAACGCCTACACCCACGAGACCGACCTGGGCCTGATAAAGCAGATGGTCGACGCAGGACTGACGGGGCACGTGCTGCTGGGCCACGACGTCTGTTACCGGAGCGACTACGTCGTGAACGGCGGCAGAGGCTACGCCTATATACCGGGCGCCATGGAAGACGACCTTCGCGAGATCGGCGTCACCGGAGAGCAGTTCCGGCAGATGACAGTGGACAACCCGCGCCATGCCCTGACAGGGGAGGTGTAGGGGCGTTACGCCGATCTACGCGGTGGACGCGGGTCCGCTGAAGGCCAGAGCGTTGCCCGGATTGTCGACGAGGATCCGATCGATCGCGTCCTGGTCGAACCCTCGCGACCGCATTCTCGGCACTATTTGGGCGAGCAGGTACAGGTATCCCTTACCCCCATAGCCGAAGGTCTCGTTCTTGTGGCACACGTCCTGGGCCACGAGAATCCTGTCCCCGTATCCCTCTGACACCATCCACGCGATGGTGTCCATCCTGAAGGCGTCGCCGGGCATGTCGATCTTCCCACCAGCGTAGAACGACTGCTCCTGGCCGAAGAGGTCCCACTCGATGTAGCAGCCGCTCTCCGCCAGCAAGGAGAAGTCGCTTCGCTCGAAAATCGACCGCTCGATATGGCCCATGATCACATTGCCCAGGTCGGCGTCCGCCTCGCTCAACACCTCCAGCGCCTCGAACGGGCCGGCGGGGTTGCGTCCGGGGTGGATCAGGATGGGAGCGCCCGTCTCCCGCTGCGCCCGGGCCGAGGCCCTCAAGACCTTCCTCTCGTTGTCGGTGAGCGGCCACGAGCACCCGATCTCGCCGATCACACCGCTCTTCACCGTCGTCCCGTCGGCGCCGATGATGATGTCCGAGGCTATCTGCCTCGCCAGCTCATCCTCGGTCCGATCGTCCATGTCGGGTGGATGAGCGTCGTCCACGTAGTAGGAGCCGCCCATGACGATATGGACGCCCGTGGCCGCGGAGATGCGCGCCAGACCCACCGGGTCCCGTCCGATGCCGAGGCTCGTCGCATCCACGAGGGCGCCACCTCCAAACTGCTTGTAGAGCTGAACCTCGTCGATCGCGGCCCCAATGTCGGGAAGGCGAGCATTGTCCTCGTTTCGCCACCGGTAGTGTCTTATTAGGCCGACGTTTTCGATCGAAACGGGTTGGACGTAGAATCCCCTGGCGCCGGCCTCCGCGGGACCCTCACCGTGGGCGTCGAGCAGGTCGATCAGAATATGCTCGTGGGTAAGGGTGACTCCCAGATCGGCCGGGGCGATCGGCCCTCGGACGGTCTGGATCTTTCCGGTGGCTGGGTGCTTTTGAAGATCGTTCAACGGAGTGGGGGATATATCAGGGGGAGTGGAGGCGACGGGCGGATTCGAACCGCCGAATAGGGGTTTTGCAGACCCCCGCCTTAGTCCACTTGGCTACGTCGCCGTTGCCATACCGAATCGTGGTGCCGAGGAGGAGACTCGAACTCCTACAGCCTTATGCGGCCACAGCGCCCTCAACGCTGCGTGTCTACCAATTCCACCACCTCGGCCCGACGATGGCCCTGCCGGAGGGGAAGCAGGGACGCTCCGACACCATCCCAATTATAGAAGCCGGCGTCCTCCGTGTCCATCCCGTCCGTATCTCCTCGACCGTTCGAGGCCGATCAGTTCATCCTGCTGCCGCCGTCCACGTTGACCGACTGGCCGGTGACCGCCCTGGCCGCGTCCGACGCCAGGAACGTAACGACGTTCCCCATGTCCTCGGGAGTCTGCTCCCGGCCCAGCGGGATGCGCTCTCGAACCGATCTCTCGAACGCCTCTCTGCCCGATACGCCCTGCAGCGTTTCGGGGGTCATGAACGGTCGGTTGGCTATTCTCTCCCACATGGGGGTCCAGATCAGACCTGGACAGATGGCGTTGACGTTGATGTCGTAGGGCGCCAGCTCGAGGGCGTAGGCCTGGGTGATGCTGACGACACCCGCTTTGGAGACGTTGTACGGCGGGTTGCGCGGGTTGCCTTGGCGCGCGGCGATGGAGGCGATGTTGACGATCTTGCCGTATCTCCGCTCCTTCATGTGAGGCGCGACCGCGTCCGTCACCCTCATCACGCCCTTTACGTTGACCTCGTAGATCAGGTCCCAGTCCTCCTCGTTGGTGCGCTGTCTCTGCTCCCAACCCGGGGCGCCGATGATCCCGGCGTTGTTCACGAGGATGTCGACGTGCTCGAACTCGCTGAGCACGCTCGGCATCAGGGCGTCCACAGAGGCCTGGTCGGTAACGTCCAGCGCCGCTGCCAGGGATCTTCGTCCCACGGCTTCCACCTCCGCGGACGCGCTCGCGCCGTTCTCTTCGATGATCTCGGCGACCACCACGTCAGCGCCGTTGCGTGCCAGAGCCAGCGCGATACCGCGGCCGATGCCCCGGCCTCCTCCTGTAACGATGGCGGTCTTGCCGGTGACGTCCATCTTTCGCTCCTTCGCGGGCTGCGGTACTGCACGGCGGGCAGAGATGGACGACATCGTACCACACTCGCACATAGGAGCAGGGGGATATCTCGGAAGCTGGAGCCAACGGACGGATTCGAACCGTCGACCTGCGGTTTACGAAACCGCTGCTCTACCACTGAGCTACGTTGGCTCACACAGAAGCCCGCAGATGCATGACGCCTAGGGAAGAGACACACACCCAACAGCGGAGCCTGACCATTGTAGCGCGCCGATGGATGTCCTGCACGACTCTCAGAAAATCGTCGGCTCTTCGAGGTCAACGCAACACGCTCCCGCATCCCGCATCCATTGACTATCTGGCCCAAAAGAGATAGATTGCGGTCGACAGACTGCCCGGTTCAACAGTTTCCGTCGCAGTCGCAGTAGCAAAGGAGGGGGTCATGCAAGTCTTACCAAGGAAATGGATAGTCCCGTTCGGGCTGCTGGTGGCTCTGGCGCTCGTTGGCATCGCCTGCGAAGAGGAGGACGGGGGGGAGGATCCCTTCAGGATAGGCGTCATGGAATCGGCCACCGGACCCGGTGAGACCTACGGACGGGTGGCGATTCAGGCCAAGCAGATGGCCGTGGCGGAGATCAACGCCGCCGGTGGCATCGATGGGCGCATGCTGGAGCTCGTCGTCGAAGACGAGAAGTGCAACGCTCAGGACTCGATCACCGCATACAACAAGCTGACCGACGTGGATGGGGTCAAGATCATCCTGGGGACCTCCTGCAGCGGCGCGATGCTCGGCGCCGCCCCGCTGGCCGAGGAGGAGGGAGTTATTCTCTTCTCCGGCCTTGCAACCAATCCGGACATCGCCGAGGCCGGGGACTACATCTTCCGGACCTCCATGAATGACGCGCAGGTGGGGGCCGACACCGGCAACGTGCTCTGGGCCGATGGCGTCCGAACGCTCGCCACGATCACCGAGGCCACCGACTACGCCGAGGGCGTGAGGCGCACCTCCGTCGCCCAGTTCGAGAAGCGGGGCGGCACGATCGTCGGCGAAGAGAGGTACGCCTCCGACGTCACCGACTTCAGGAGCCAGTTGACGAAGCTGATCGGCGCGAACCCGGACGCTCTTCACATCGCCGCCCAGTCGGAGTTTACGGGCGGCACGATCGTCAAGCAGGCCCGTGAGCTGGGCTACGACGGCCCCGTCTACGGCGAGATCGTCGTCATAGGCACGACGGCCCTGGAGATCGCGGGGGACGCCGCCACCGGCGTGAAGGCCATCATCGCCGATCTCGACCCCGCCAATGAGAAGGCCAAGGATGTCCTCGAAAACTTCAGGTCGCGGTACGGATACGTCACCCTTGCCTGGTACCTGGGCTCCGCCTACGACGACGTCTACATCGCCGCCGAGTGCCTCAAGGAAACCGGCGACGACCAGGACGCCGACGGCTTCAGAGATTGCATGTACGACATCACCTGGAGCGGCACGATCGGAGACGACTACAGCTTCGACGAGAAAGGCGAGGTCGTCGGCCTTTCCAACGTCGTCATAGAGGTCCTGCCGAGTGCCGAGAGGACCCCTGATAACTACGGTTACAGAGTTTTGGGTCCCGCTCCGAGCGAATAGACCGGTACCCTAGCGGTCAGGGCTGGGAAGTTGGCAGACGCGCAGGCCGGCCAACCCAGCCCAGCCCCTGACCGACATGAGCGCCGGTAGCCTTATGACGAAACGCTTACGGGCACATTTGCCTAGCTACTTCAACGACAATCGCAGACTGTTGGCGGCCGCGCTAACCGTAGCGGCTGCGTGCTACATCGGCTGGAAGATCAGCCAATCTCCCAACCAGGCCCTCCAGTTTACCTTCAACGGATTGGCCGTAGGCGCCGTGTACGCCCTGCTGGCGATGGGCTTCACTATCGTCTACAGCACCGTCTGGTTCTTCGACCTCTACTACGGAGCGGCTGCAGCCATCGGCGCCTACGCCGTCTTCTATCTGAGGGCCCAACAGTCATCGCCCGGCCTCTATGATTCGAACGATCTATACGTCAATATCATCTTTGCCGCGGTAGTCGCGGGAGTAGCCGCCTGGGCTCTCCACGTCGGCCTCTACTCCCGGACCCGTGACCGCATCCATCCGATCATCCTGCGCGTCGTATGGGGCCTCTTGGCAGCCGGCGCCGGAGTCTACGTGGGGCTCATTCTCGCCTACCCGGACAAGCTCTACCTCATGTTGAGCCCCGCCGTAGGCCTGCTCGTCGCGATAGCGGCGGCATGGGTGCTTCTTCGAGGTTGCCGGCTCGTGCTTCCCAGGGCCAACCCAGTGCCGTTCTACCCGATTGCGGCTGCTGCGGCCGCGGCCCTTGGCGCATACTGCGGCCTTCTGGTAGCCGGCTCTCCAGGCTCGAGCCTCTATCTGAGCTGGGCGGTCTCGTGCCTCCTGGCGGGATCCGTCGGTCTTGCCCTGTACAGGGGCCTCTACGTCTACATGCGTGAACGGGCCAGATCTCCTCTCATCATGCTCGTTGCCTCCCTCGGCATCCTGCTGGCCATCACCGCCTTCATCACCATAGTCTTTCAGAGCGCCCCCCGCCCCCTGCCCGAGGCCTTCGGGAGCGCTCCGTGGACCATCGGCGGGGCCAATATCAAGGGCTTCAACGTCTTCACCGTCGGGGTCGCCATCGTCGGCTTCATAGGCCTGCTCGTCCTTCTCAAGAAGACCTCCTTCGGAAAGGCGGTGCGGGCTATCGGAGACGACGAAGAGGTGTCTAAGGTCGTGGGCATCAACACCACCGTAGTCATCGCGGTCGTATTCTTCATAGGCGCGGTCTACGCAGCCCTCGCCGGACTGCTTAGCGGCCACGACACGGCCATCCAACCCCGGATGGGCCTCCTGCTCCTGCTGAAGGGCTGGATCGCCTCCGTGGTCGGAGGAATAGGCAACCTCTACGGGGCCATCGTCGGCGGATTCGCTCTGGGCATGATCGAGCAGTTCGGCATCTGGGATCTGGCAGGCGAATGGAAGGACGCCATATCCTTTATCCTGCTCATCCTGTTCCTATCCTTCTGGCCCAGGGGCCTGTTGCCGAGGAAGTGACCCGAATGCTTTTGAATCCACAGCTCTTCAGGGATATCGGGGGACTGGCGCGCGACCCCAGGGGGTTCTGGCGGTCCCACAGGGGCAACGTGGAGCTCTGGGCGAACCTGTTCGTGATCGGTTGGGCGATCGCGTTCATGCTCTGGAAGGGAGTCGGGTTCGCCGTAACGGTCGGCACCGTATTCGCCATCTGGGCCATGCTGGCCGTCAGCCTGAACCTCGTCGTCGGATTCACCGGCCTGCTCTCGGTGGGACACATCGGCTTCTTCGGCATAGGTGCCTACTCGATGGCCGTTCTCAGTTCCGACCCAGCCTACGAGCAGCTCCGTACGGGAGTGATTCCGACCTTTGACTGGCCCTTCTTCGCCGCCCTTCCCGTCAGCGTGGTATTGGCCGGTCTGGCGGCCATCGTGGTGGGCGTCGTCTTCAACCGCTTCAGGGACGACATATACGTCCTCGTATCGTTCGGCTTCGCCATCATCGCCTTCAACGTCTTTCTGAACTGGCGAAGCCTCACGCGAGGCCCATTCGGCATCCACGAGATCGCGAGGCCCGAGATCGGCGGCTGGGTGTTCGACGGCGAGCTGGAGTTCCTGCTCCTGATGCTGGTGTTTCTCGGCCTCGTCATGCTGGTCTCATGGCTCATAGTCACCTCCTCATTTGGACGTGTGCTCACCGCCATCCGGGAGGACGAGCAGGCGATTGAGGTCTTCGGCTACCGGGTGACCCACTACAAGCTGGCCGTATGGGTCATATCCGCGATGATGGCGGGCCTCGCAGGTGGGCTCTTTGCCAGCTGGGCCAGCTTTATCGACCCCTTCTCCTTCATCCTGCTGGAGTCCATCCTGCTGGTATCGATCGTCATCCTCGGGGGACTCGCATCGATATGGGGCTCGCTTCTCGGCGCGATGGCCTTCGTGCTGCTCGAAGAGGGAATGCGCTTTCTGCCATTCCTGCCCAACGAGCATATCGGTCAAGCCCGTCAGGTCGTCCTCGGCATCCTCCTCGTGCTGCTAATGCTATTCAGGCCTCAGGGCCTCGTTGGGAGATATAGACTGTGAGTACGTCCAGCACCGCAACGCAACGCTCCTTTGCCTTGGAGACCGACAGAATCTCAAAGCACTTCGGTGCCGTCAGGGCCGTGGACGAGCTCACGATCTCGATTCCCAGGGAGGGTGTGACAAGCATAGTCGGACCCAACGGATCGGGGAAGTCGACGCTGGTAAACCTGCTGAGCGGAACGCTGCCCCTCGACGGGGGTCTGGTCATCATCGACGACGTCGGCCTGAAGGTCGTCAACGCCTACGAGACTCCCGACCACGGCCTCACCCGCACCTTCCAGGAGGTGCGGCTATTCGATCAGATCAGTGTCTGGGACAACATAATGGTCGTGCTGACCGAACGCCGGCTCTTCCCCGCGCTGTTCGAATGGTTGAAGTCCAGCCACACGGAGAAGGCCAGGAGCATCCTGGAGACGGTCGGGATGTGGGACAAGCGGGACGCCCTCGCCATGAACCTCTCCTACGGCCAGCGGAAGCTGGTCGAGATCGGCCGGGCGATAGCGATGAACGTCGACATCTACCTGCTCGACGAGCCCTTCGCGGGCCTCTTTCCCCAGATGGTGGAGAGGGTCAAAGACATAATGAAGCAGGTTCGGGACCAGGGGCATGCGATCATCTTCATCTCTCACAACATGGAGATAGTCCGAGAGCTGTCGGACCAGATAGTCGTCCTCGACAGCGGAACCCTCCTCGCCGACGGGGACGTCGAGGAGGTGCTGAGCAGACAAGAGGTGATCGAGGCCTATCTGGGCGCCTGACGGGGTGGAGGATCGATGCTTCTTCAGCTGGTCGACATATCGGTGCACTATGGGGCCGTGGTGGCCCTGGACGAAGTATCTCTGGGCGTCCAGAAGGGTGAGGTCGCCGCGGTGATGGGACCTAATGGCGCCGGCAAGTCCACCGTTCTCAGGGCCATCATGGGGCTGGCTCCAGTCGTCGACGGACAGGTCTACTGGCGCCAAGAGCCGCTCGCCGCCGCCACCCACGAGATAGTGAAGGAGGGCATCGCCTTCGTCCCGCAGGGCAGGCGCGTCTTCACCCACCTCACCATCGAAGAGAACCTGGAGATGGGCTGCATCTACCTGAACGATAAGGCGGAGAAGGAGCGCAGACTCGACTCTGTCATGGAGCTCTTCCCCATCCTGCACCAGAAGCGCCGCGATCTGGCCAGCCAGATGTCCGGGGGACAGCAACAGATGCTGGCGCTCGGCAGGGGACTCATGGCCGGGCCGGAGGTGCTGCTGCTCGACGAGCCTACGCTGGGTCTCGCTCCAATAGTCGTAAGAGAGGTCTTTCAAAAGGTCTCGGAGATCAACGAGAGGCTCAGCACCACCATCTTCGTCGTCGAGCACAACATCAAGGGCGTCCTCGACATCGTCGATCGGGCCTACGTCCTGGACAAGGGCCGCGTCGTACACGACGGCACGCCCCAATCGATCCGGGATACCGACATACTCACGCAGGTCTTCCTCGGCTCGGCGTAAGGCTCGGCCGCCCGCCACAGTGACATCACGAAGCTCGAATTCGACAGCTAATACCTGAACGCATGTCAACTTCGCCTGCTTACACGGCATCCACCGCCATCGAGGTGCGCGGCCTGCGCAAGACGTACGGCGCCGTCGAGGCCGTGCGCGGCATCGACTTGTGCGTGTCCAGAGGAGAGGTCTTCGCGCTTCTCGGCCCAAACGGCGCCGGAAAGACGACGACGGTAGAGATACTTGAGGGGCACCGAGACAGGACGGCCGGCGAAGTGTCGGTCCTGGGGTACGACCCCGGCCTCAACGACCGAACTCTCAAACAGCGGATCGGCATAGTGCTCCAGTCGACAGGCGTGGAGCCGTACCTGACGGTAGAGGAGACGATAGACCTCTTCCGGGGATACTATCCTCACCCGCTGCCACTCGAGGAGATTCTGGACGTGATCGGCCTGAGGCAGCAGCGCCGGACTCGGGTCAGACGCCTCTCCGGCGGGCAGCAACGGCGATTGGACGTCGCCATCGGTCTGGCGGGAGACCCAGATCTGCTCTTCTTAGACGAGCCGACGACCGGGTTCGATCCCTCGGCTCGCCGGGGAGCATGGGAGATGATCAAGAGCCTCCGGTCGCTCGGCAAGACGGTGGTCCTTACGACCCACTACATGGACGAGGCGGAGTACTTGGCCGACCGGGTCGCCATCATCGTACAGGGTGAGATCGTCGCCGAGGGTACCCCCAGCGACCTCGTGCGCAAAGACGGCTCGACGACCATTAGATTCAGGGTGCGCCCCGATCTGGAGCCCCTGCCGGAAGACCTGACCGCACAATCGACGGACGACGATGGCCGGTACACCATCACAACCCGCTCTCCCACCCGCACTCTCCACCGGCTCTCGGGGTGGGCGATCGAACAGGGAACCGAGCTAGAGGAGCTCTCCGTATCGAGTCCGAGTCTGGAGGACCTCTTCGTCGAGCTGGCCGGGGCTTCGGGACAGGACGGCGAAGAAGAGTGAAAGACTTCAAGCTGGCATTGAGGCAGATCAGGTACGAGAACACCGCCTTCTGGCGCAATCCCATGGCGGCCTTCTTCGTCTTCATCTTCCCCCTCATGTTTCTCGTCATCTTCAACCTGCTGTTCGGGAACCGCGAGATGGAGCTTCCCGGCGGCACGACGCACGTGTCCACCTTCTACGTCCCGGCCATAGCCGCGCTTTCGGTGATCTACACCTGCTACAGCAACGTAGCCGTCGGTATCTGCATTTCCAGGGATCAGGGGCTGCTCAAGCGTATCCGAGGCACACCGCTGCCCAGATGGTCTTTCCTATTCGGAAGGATCGTGCATGGCATCTTCCTCGCGGTCCTTCTGGTCATCATCGTGACCGCGGCGGGAGTGCTCTTCTACAACGTGGATATTCCCACCAACACCCTGCCGGCATTCCTCGTGACCCTGGCGGTCGGAGCGGCCACCTTCGCCGCCCTCGGACTGGCGACCACCGCGGCCGTCCCCAACGCGGACGCGTCGCCTGCAGTAGTCAACGGACTGGTGCTGCCGCTGCTGTTCATATCCGACGTGTTCATCCCGTTGCAGGACGCGCCCGCGTGGCTCACGACTTTCGCGGACATCTTTCCCGTGAAGCGCTTTGCCTCGGCGATGCACACGGCCTTCAACCCGTTCGAAGCAGGCGCAGGCTTCGAGTGGGTCCACCTTCTCGTGATGGTTGGATGGATGGTCGGCGGACTGCTGGTTGCGATGCGGTTCTTCTCGTGGGAGCCACAAACATAGCTATATAGGCCCTCGCGCACTACAGTGCGCACCTCTTTAGCGCCCACGTTGCAAGGCTTTTCGTTCAGCAGTGACCTGTGTCGTTGTTCTACGATTATGTCAGTAGCTAACTGTTCAGGGAAAATGATGCTCCTTGTATCTTGGTTTTGGCGTGTGACAAGGTGGATCGGGTTCTGGAGGGCCAAGAATACTTCGCGAGCGACATAGCGTTTGAGGCAGCGGATCACCTCCGCCTTGCTCATTACCTCTCTGGTGCGCCGCCGCATGTAAGCGTTGGTTCGGCCATCATGGCGGAGCCTGACGACAACGATGCGATAGAGAGCCGCATTGGCCTGACGGTCGCCACCGCGGTTGAGCCGATGGCGGTTTGTCTTGCCGGAGGAAGCAGGTATGGGACTTACACCGCACAGCGAGGCGAACGCGGCCTCGGACTGGAGCCGTTCAGGGTTACTCCCGGCTGCGATCAGGAGGTTGGCTGCCGAGTCGGGTCCTATGCCGAATATACTGACCAGGGCTGGCGCTGCAGTCCGGGTCAGTCGTTCGAGCTCGGTCTCCAGGTCGTGGACTTCTGTCAAGCAACTGTGTTGAAAGTCAAGATGAGTGCCCGACGAGTGACGGGGTGCTGGCGCGCTGAGCGCGCCAGGGAGAGCGCTGCTTGAGCATGGAATTGAGTATGACGAGCAGTTTGCGCATACAGGCTGTGAGGGCCACCTTCTTGGGCCTACCAGCGGCCAGCAGCCGCTGGTAGAAGTCCCGGATGACGGGATTGAAGCGGCTGGCGGCCAGCGTTGCCATGTACAGGACGGCTCGGACCCGGGCGCGTCCACCCCAGACGGTGCGTTTGCCACGCATGGCGCCGCTGTCCCTGTTGAAGGGGGCCACGCCCACCAGCGCGGCGACCTGCCGGCGGTTCAGCGTGCCCAACTCCGGCAACTGGGCCAACAGAGCGAGGGAAAGCTGCTCACCCACCCCGGGGACGCTGCGCAGGATGTCATCCTTCTCCCGCCACACCGGACTGCTGCGCAGTGTCTGTCGCAGCTCTTCGTCGATGTCGCTCAGCTCCTGCTTGAGCCAGGCGATGTGGGCCTCGATCCGGGGTCGGACGGCACTGATCGCGCTCCCAAAGCCGGTTCTTCGCAGACACCAGGATGGCTATGACCTGGTGTCTGCGGGCAACCAGCGAACTCAGGACCTGGGTTTCGGCGTCCTTCATAGGACGCACGACTGGGCGAACGGCGTCGGCGAAGTGGGCCAGTGAGGCCGCGTCCAAGGCGTCGGTCTTCGCCAGTGTCCCGGTGGCTCTGGCGAAGTCTCGAACCTGTCTGGGGTTGACAACGGCCACTGGCAGCGACGCAGCTGCCAGGGCTGCCACCGCAGGCAGCTCCAGACCGCCCGTAGGCTCCAGCACCACCATGGCGGGGGCCAGGGCCTTGAGCCGGGAGACCAGTTCCCGGATTCCAGGCTCGTCATTGGAGATGGTCCACCTCTGGCCAGTGGGGCGGACCGCGACGTCCGCACAGGTCTTGGACACATCGATGCCTACGTACACAGTTTCGGGTTCCATTCATACCTCCTTGTAGAGCATTGGCCCTTCCTTGCGAGATGCGGGCTCAATCGGCCCGGGCAACCGTTCGGGCTCTGCTTGGGGATGGTGCGGCGACCCTTGCTTGACAACGGTCTTTGACGACCAGGGGCGGATCGGTCTGCCGCACCCCACTCCACGTATGTGAAGTCACTATTGGGAACCGTTACCAAAACATACAAGGGCGGTCAATCCTCCTGGCGAAGTGGTCTACAGGTCCTGGCGATCTCTCCTTATACTGGTACATAGCTCTTGGCGTTTGACAAAGCCGCCGTTAGCCGAAGCGCCGACGTTGTGCCGCAGGGCGTAGGTGTCGCTCCCGCAGCTGAGAGATGATCGGCGACCTAAGATCGGTGTCCGCTACCCAGGCATTGGGGACAGATAGCCCGTCGAGCAGGTAGGGGGCTTTCCACCCTGCGGGGTGGGTGGCTGAAGGTGCGCAGGAGGGCTTCAGAAACGTTCACCCGACGGAACTGCGCTGAGGGAGACGATAGCACTCCAGGCGAACGGCGTGGGCCTTGTCACCAGACGGTAATACGGGAATAGCGGTGACCGCCGCCGGGATAGATAAAAAATGCCAGAGAGAGACCAGTCATGGTGCCCTGAGGAACCGAGGGAGAGATAGGAGCCGCAGATGGAGGAGGAACGCGTCTCGACGGGGAGACTCTTCGAGGCTCGTCTCCCACCGATGAGTGTCGGACATGGACAGAGAAGGAGACCACCTGTATTGGATGGAGGCCGGCGTGGTGACCATAGCCCTTCCGTGGGGCCGCATCGCCGGGGTCAGAGAGGGACTCAATACCCTCAGGACGGTCGTCAGACCCGGCCGAACAGCATGGGGATAGAGGCGAGAATCGGCTGACGAGGACCGGCCTGGAGAGTCCGCCGGGGAGCCCGCTGAGGGGCCGTCCGTGAGAGAGATAAAAAGTCGGAACGCCGCGAATATTATTATTTATATAAGCTCAGAGATGGGTCTCTCACATAGGACCGGGGAAACCGGGCTAGCCCGGTTTCGGGCGCCTGCCGTCGGGCTCCGGGACCACGAGGTGAGAGGGGTCCGGCGTACTCCTCGGCGTGCCGGCAGCGCCTCAGCGTCCGGCGTCCGCGATGCAACCGAGATGACCGGGGCCGTCGGGACGGCGCATCCTGCTCTCGAGGGAGGGGCGAGAGTCGGGGCCGGCTTTCGGTCATCCATTGATTGGTCTTTCGATCTCCGTCGACGCGTCCCCTGCCCCGGTGTGGTATGAGGCCCTCATGCGTCTGCCTCTCCGACGGTCGCCTCCGGGCTCACCGCCGGGACTTCCCTGGCCGGAGCGATGTTGAAGCCAGGCGCGTGGTCGGTCATGGAGTCGTCGATCCCGTACCGCGCTGCGAGCTCCAGCCGGCCGTAGCAAGCACGACGGCGACCGTAGCCATCACCTGGTGAGGCTGCAGGTCCTCCGACATGTTGCCACGGCTACCTGCCGCAGCTTCGTGCAAGGTCCGCATCCGTCAGTTCGTGTGTGGAGTCATCCGAGTCACCTGTCGGTATGAACGTCCACCGCAACCATCCCACATAGCCGGGTGCCGTCAGGCGCTCTGACGGTACCCACCGTCCACTCCACTCGTCTCGTAAGACGGTGACCGGCACGCCGTCGCCGGGGTCGACGCGGTAGTAGGAGCGCGTCACCGGCTTCGGGAGCCACCACAGATCGAACATCCACCGGTCGTCTATACGCGCCACGTGCCGCCAGCGTCTCCTGTACAGCACGGAGACAGGCTCGCGCTCCGCCCTTCCCTGACCTCCACGGGCTCCGGCGAGTGGAGCGGCCTGACGGCCTCCCGCGCCGAGGGGGTCCACGGGCACCTTCAGGGCCCGCATCTCCGGCGCAGGGTGCCAGGGAGCAATCTCCTCCACCCTGTACAGCGCGTTGACCCCGCCCAGCCTGTCCCGCAGCCGCCTCCCCGTCTCCGCTATCCTCCGCTCCTGGTCCCTGCGCGGGCCGTCGAAGAGTCCCATCTGGGTCAGGCTGGAGAGGATGAGCGTCACCTCCTCCACGGGAGTGTCTGGCGGGTCCGACTCCAGCCTGCTGTGGACGGCATACGATGCGCTCTCACCTGGACAGGAAGAGAAAACAGGGGTTCGCCCCTTGGAGCCATGTCCGCTCAGGGTCAGGGAAGTCCTCATAAGGGATCTCAACCTGAGTGTAGTCAACCTGATGCCCGACCTGTGGACAGACACCCACGACATGATAATCCTGGCTACAGCTCTGGATCTAAGGGCTCGGTACGGCGACGTAGCAATCGTTTCACGCGATCGCAAGATCAGATTTCAACAAACCCTAGTGCCCTGCATCTGGTAAGTCAGGCGGACACTTTCAGAGAGATTTCCGTATAGAGTCCCCTATAGGAACCCCTTTGCGACGCGTAGGCGCTGGGTTCAGGACCGACCGCCTTGACGAAGACACGGCGGCCGTTTTTCGTGCTCAGCCGCGCCGCCACCCCGGGGGAGAAACCCGTAGGCTGGCTAACTGCGTCGGCGACCGCACCACCCAGCCACCGCTCGATCTCGCTACGGACGCGCCTGGGCATGTCTGATCAGTCAAGACTGCCGCCGCCCGAGCGAGGCGGCAGTCTCACACCTTTCCCTGTCCCTGACTCCACAGGGCTAGTCATGCTCCTGAGCCCGCATCGTGCAAGGAAGGGCCAGTACTCTACACAGGAGGTATATATGGAACATGAAGCAGTCTACGTAGGCATTGATGTGGCCAAGACCCATGTGAGCGTCGCGGTCCGTCCCACTGGCCAGAGGTGGACCATCTCCAATGACGAGCCTGGAATCCGGGAACTGGTCTCCCGGCTCAAGGCCTTGGACCCTGCCATGGTGGTGCTGGAGCCTACGGGCGGTCTGGAACTGCCTGCGGTGGCAGCCCTGGCAGCTGCGTCGCTGCCAGTGGCCGTTGTCAACCCCAGACAGGTTCGGGACTTCGCCAGAGCCACCGGGACACTGGCGAAGACCGACGCCTTGGACGCGGCCTCACTGGCCCACTTCGCCGACGCGGTTCGTCCAGTCGTGCGCCCTATGAAGGACGCCGAAACCCAGGTTCTGAGTTCGCTGGTTGCCCGCAGACACCAAGTCATAGCCATCCTGGTGTCTGAGAAGAACCGGCTTGGGAGCGCGATCAGTGCCGTCCGACCCCGGATCGAGGCCCACATCGCCTGGCTCAAGCAGGAGCTGAGCTGGTCATCGCCAGGCATCGCACCGCCAGCTTCCTCATCACCTCCAACAGGGCTGTCGACGAGTGGCTTGGACTCTTCGACGACTCCATCCTCGGCAACAGCGCCCTCGACCGTCTCGCCAACGCCAGCTACCAGATCGTCATAGAGGGCCAGAGCTACCGGGAGCGGTTGTCGCCCCACAGGGCTCTGCTGGACGGACTGGATGCAAAGGAGGTGGTTGACCCTCAAACCCAACGGTGATAATAGTCCGCATACCACGGTGTCCAGGGGCCGTCACCCACCTGACGAGGTGGTATATAGGTCCTGATCATCGACACCGACAGACTCCCAAGCTCCGGCGGGATGCCGCCAGTCAGGCGGTTGAAGTGTAGGAATAGCTCCGTCAAGTTGGACAGCCTACCCAACTCGGACGGTATCTCCCCGGTCAGATAGTTGGCTTCGAGGTCCAACCTCTCCAAGCCCTCAAGGCCGCCAAGCTCCGGCGGTATTCTCCCAGTGAGACCCAGATCGTCAAGCAGCAGGTGCCGGACGCGAGGCGACGGAGACAACCTTATCGTCACACCCTCCCAACGGGTGATGATGAGGTCAGCGCTCCAGTTCAGACTTGCGCCACCCGCAAGCTTGTCCTTCGCCGACAGCAGGAGCGAGCAGTCCCGAGCCAGCTCCGGATCCAAGTCTGGACGAGGCACGACGACGCGATTTGAGCACTCCGCCAGGAGAAGGGATATGTTGACCGCGGCGATCGCCGTGCCGCCGTTCCCGTCGCTCGCCTCCACCGTCAGCGTGTACGACGAGACGGTCTCGTAGTCCAGGGCTGCGGCCATCGTGACCTCACCCGTGCTCCCGTCTATGGCGAACTTGCCGTCTCCGTTGCCCGCCGTGATCGAATACGTCACCGTGTCGGATGTGTCCGGGTCGGTCGCCGACACCGTACCGACTGCATCACCTACGGAGGCGCCCTCGGACGCCGAAAAGTTGTACGTGGCTGGATCGAACGCAGGATCGCGGTTGCACGCTCCCGTCGTCACCGAAATCTCTCCCGACGGATTGCCAAACGAGGCGAGATATGTCGTGCCGTCGCCGTAGCCTGCAACCACGACTCGTAGTTACTGCCCCCCCCGTATGAGCATAAACACGGTTCGCCGAGCTAATGAACCAGTCCTACCCTATAGAGGCAGGCAGCTCATAGCCGGGTCCCTTGGACAGCTCGACCAGCAACGTCCTCAGGCTGCCCATACCGTAGTGCCGGAACATCCTGATCTGGTCGACGAGCACCTTGCCTTGCTTATCTTCATGTACCCAGTGGCGAAGACATTGTGCCAGAACAGGGCGACCTTTTCCGGCAGGGACGCCTTGGTAGAGATCATCCGGTACAGCCAGTTCGCCGACGGATCGGGAAGGCCTACCATGCCCGAGTGGCACTTGTGGTAGTGTCGATCCGCTCGAGTTCGTCATGACCGTTGGAATCTACCTGCTCAGGTGTGGCGGCACAGTGTATACGCGGGTGTATACGTGTCAACCCCACCCATCGAACCCGCGAATTTAGTTCATATAGACAGGAAAATGTATGGTAAGGTGATCTGGAGTTCAAGACATGAGGGGTGGCGGTGGCACGGCTTTCTTTGACACTGACAAGGTCGGCGGTGTTCACATTGACCTGGAGAAGCTACCACCTCACCTCAATGAGGATCCATATTGGGGCCTTAAACCATGGGGTGAATAATTGCTACTAACTATAAAGATGGGTTGGACAGAGACAATACGGAGACCCGGTGTGAATAGAGTGGTGTGCAGCACACCCAGACAAGAACATGTTCGTTTAGGAGGCGCCCAATGACGCAAATCCATCTGCTGCCCGCCGGAGTCGAGGCCCACTACAACGTCCAGGTACCCATGAGAGACGGGGTTCACCTATCGACCGACATCTATTTTCCGAAGAGCCAGTCGGGGCCGTTTCCCGCGATACTCTCCCGGATACCCTACAACAACATGGGTGATTGGTATGTGGATCCATGCATTTTCTTGGCCCAGCACGGGTATGTGGCCATGGCCCAGGACACCAGGGGCCGCTACGACTCGGAAGGTGAGTTCTACCCGTATGTGAACGAGTTCAACGACGGCCACGACACCATCGAGTGGATCGGCGCTCAGCCCTGGTGCGACGGCAACGTGGGGATGGTGGGAGCATCGTATGTGGCCCACGTACAGTGGATGGCAGCTGCCATGGGGAGCCATTATCTCAAGGCCATCGTGCCTAGGGTCATCGGCAACAACCTCCACATCGGGCAATATCAGGACGGGGCATTTCAGCTCGGGTTGACTGCTACCTGGTGTTTTACGATGGCCGGCCGCACCTCGCAGAACATCGACAAGCACAACTGGGACCGGATCTTCCTTACCTTGCCACTGAGGGACCTACCGAAAGCTGGTGGCAAGGATATTACCTACTTCCAGGACTACCTCGACCATCCCGATTACGACGATTTCTGGAAGGAGATTGCCACCAAGGAGCGATACGGGGACATCAAGATCCCCGCGTTGCAGATAGGCGGCTGGTATGACATGGCTACGGCCGGGACCTTCGAAACCTTCATGGATATGCAGGAGAGAGGCGGGTCGGATCTGGCCAGGAGCAACCAGAGGGTCATTATGGGTCCCTGGGTCCACAGGGCAACGGTTTTCACCAACGCCGGAGAGGTAGACTTCGGTATTGAGTCGATGCTGGACTTAAACGAGGTTCACCTGAGGTGGTTCGACCACTGGCTCAAGGGAATCGACAACGGCGCAGAGCGGGACGCCCCCGTGCGCCTATGGGTCATGGGCATCAACCAGTGGCGGGATGAGCAGAAGTGGCCGCTGGCCAGGACCAACTTCACGCCCTACTACTTCCACAGCGGCGGTCAGGCCAACTCCCTGTTAGGGGACGGCACGCTGTCGACGGGGGGGCCGAGCGAGGAAGCCCCCGACAGTTATATCTACAACCCGGCCTTTCCCGTTCCCTCCCGCGGCGGCGGCGCCTGCTGCAACCCTGAGATCGTGCCCTGGGGGGCCCACGACCAGCGGCCCGTGGAGCATCGGAGCGACGTTCTTGTGTACACCTCGGAGCCTCTTGAGGAGGACCTGGAGGTCACGGGGCCGGTGATAGTCAAGCTCTTCGCCAGCACCGATGGCCGGGACACCGACTTCACGGCCAAACTGGTGGACGTTGCCCCCGACGGCTATGCGGTGAACCTGTGCGACGGCATCATCCGTGGCCGGTACCGGGAGACCACGGAACGCCAGAGGTTGCTGGAGCCCGGGACAGTGTACGAGTTCACCGTAGACGTGGGGCCCACCAGCAACGTGTTCCTGAAGGGCCACCGAATCCGGTTGGACATCTCCAGCAGCAATTTCCCGCGGTTCGACCGCAACCCCAACACGGGAAACAAGTTCGGGGAGGACGCTGAGCTACGGGTGGCCCGCCAGCAGGTGTTCCACGACGGGGCGCGGGCTTCCCACATCATCCTGCCGGTGATCCCCAGGAGCTAGTGTCCAATGGGGGCCTGATGACGGCCGCTAGGCGGTGGATTTAGGGATCATCGACGACTTGACGAGGGCATCGGGCGTCAATGGCGCCCGAGCCCGAAATCCGGTTGGGTGCGCAGGCGTAGACATGTTTACACCAACGGCAGCCAATCACCGAGGGCGCCGCGGCCTCCGGTGGCTTGAATGGGGTCCGTACAGGCGGAAACGACCGAGACCTTGCACCGCAAGCCAGTGCGATAACTACCTGGGTTTCCGATTCTTGACAAAGAGGCACTACTCCTGTACAACATTACCGCCTTCGAAACGGCGGGGCAGGGATGTGGTTTTGGCAAAAGCGCCAGAGAAAAAAACAAAGTGGGCCTCCCCACGGACATCTAGGGCGGATAAGCTAGGAGGACGAAGTGCTTAAGAAGTGGTTGTCGCTAGTGTCTTTGCTGGTCATCGCAGCGCTGGCCTTCACGGCCTGTGGCGGCGACGACGAGGAGGAGGCTGCGGTACCGGCTGCTGCGACGGCACTGGCTGCTGCGGCGACGCAGCCGGCGGCACCGGCCACGGCCGCCCCGGCCACGGCCGCCCCGATTGTTCCGGTACCCACCTCTCCCCCTTCAGCTGAGGGGGACATCTTCAGCAAGGACAGGTTTGGGGGAGTGCTCAAGTGGGTGCCCGCGTCCGGCGTGGGCAACCTGGACTCCATGGCCTCAGGCGCCGGTACCAGCCGAGTCTCCTGGCACTTCTGGGAGGTCTTGGCAGTGTGGGACGACAAAGGTGTCGTCCAGCCGGACATGCTCGAAAGCTGGGACCTCGACGGCTCAACATACACATTCGTGCTGCGGGACGGCCTCAAGTGGCACGACGGCGGCACACCAGGCTCGGCCGATGTCGAGGCGTCCATGGAGCGCTGGAGGGAGCTCGACAAGGCCTTCGCGCCCACAATCAACGACAAGTGGGTCGGGTTCGAGACTATCAGCAACAAGAGTTTCAGCATCACCCTGACCGCGCCCACCGGCCTGCTGATGGCGGGCTTGGGGTACGTGGGCGGCCGACAGCTTAACATCATGCCCAAGGCGACGTCGGAGAAGTTTCCCGGCGCCGAGCTCGTTACGGACTTCAACGCCTCGGGCCCCTACCAGTTGATCAACTGGGACCAGGGCAACGAGATCATCATGGACCGGTTCGAGGACTATGTTCCCAGGACCGAGGCCCCCAGCTACCGGGCAGGCGCCAAGCTCGCCTACTTCGACCGGCTGCACATGCTCGAGATACCGGACCAGCAGACCCGCGTGTCCGCGCTCCTGACTGGTGAGGTGGACTACCTGTCCGAGATCTCGCCCGACTTCTACGAGTTGATGCAGGAGAACTCCGACAAGGTGAGCATCTCACTAAACCCGCCCGGCACCCGTCCCGACCTAATGTTCAACATGCATGACCCACTGATAGGGGGCCCCGCCGGCGAGAGGGGCAAGCTGATACGGCTGGCCATACAGGCGGCGGTCGACGCCGAGGATATCATGAGGGTCTACGGCCCACGGGAGCTGTGGAAGCTCTGCCCGTCGCTGTGGTTCTGCGATACGGTCTGGGGCCCGGCAGGCATCAACGAAGAACGCTACAACGTGGCTGACCCCGCCCGAGCCAGAGAGCTACTAAAGCAGGCGGGTTACAACAACGAGCCCATCGTCATAACGAACCCGACGGACCTCCCCGTGCTCGCCCCACAGGCCGCAATTCTGGAGCAGCAACTGGAGGCCGTGGGAATAAACGCCAGTATCCTGGTCGCCGACTGGGCAACCATTCTCCAGCACCATTCATCAGGCGAGGGATGGCAAATATTCACCGACGCGGCCACCAGCAACCTCTACCATCCGTTGGTTACCCATGTGCTTGGGGCAACTAAGACATCGACCAATTATCCACCGGACTACGTGACCGGAGTGAAACTGCTGGCCCTCAAGAAAGAGTTTGCCGAGGCCATCGATCTGGACGCTCAGCTCGCTATAGCCAGAAAGATGGCAGATCTCTTCTGGGAGGATCCTCCCACCATTATACTCGGCCAGCTCTTCGCGCTCTGGGTCTACGACAATGACATCAAAGGTTTTGAAGCCAGGGGAGCGCCGGTACAATCACCCATACTTTTTAACCTGTGGTGGGACGACGCCAAGCGGAGAGCCGACGACCCCAGATAGCGCCACCGAGTCGCATACGCTGTGATGCCTCGCTTATAAGCTGGGCCGGTGACGCGTTGCGCATCACCGGCCCAGGCGTGTAATGGCACCGAGCCCCATCGGCACAAACGCCACGCCCCGTTTAGGCATTGCAGACGCATCACGTTCTTCCGCCGGTCAGTCAATGGTCGGTCCGATAAACACCATGTCACCCTTCGCTTTGCTCTCCGCGGGGTTCTTCAGGGAAGTACACGATTCATTGCAGTGTGTCGGACAAGGTGACATGAAACGGAGCTCTACTAATAGGACTAAGCACTTAGTGTCGTGACTTGTAAGTTCGTTGGATAATTCAGAGTCTCCTCGCTGGGCATGAATCATGAATCTCGCCAGGCCCCCAAGTAATTATTAGACGAACTTATATGTGCGCTCCTGTGGTTCCGTCGGCAGCCAGGACACAAGTTCCGGCGGGGAGCGACTGGACACCCCGCAGCGAAAGCGGTAGAACGAGCACATCATGCAAGCCTACATCGCTCGAAGACTGCTAGCCACCATACCCGTACTGGTCGTGGTGGCCCTTTTCGTCTTCGCGCTGCTACGATTCACCCCAGGCGACCCGGCGGTGGTCTTGGCAGGCCAAGAGGCCACTGCGGAACAGGTAGAGATGATAGAGCAGAGCCTAGGGCTGGACAAGCCCATGTATGTTCAGCTCTGGCAATGGGTAAAGGACCTGGGCAACGGGGAACTCGGCAACTCCATCAGGTCCAATAAGCCGGTCCTACAGCTCATCATCAGAAGAATCGAACCCTCCCTGTCGCTGGCCCTCGCGACGCAACTCTTCGCCGTTGTGATAGCCGTCCCGATGGGGGTGCTGGCCGCCTGGAAGGCGGACTCCTTGCTGGACCGCGTGGTGATGGTGTTCGCCGCCGTGGGCTTTTCAATGCCCGCCTTCTGGCTGGGCTTCCTTCTGATATGGGTATTCGGCCTCTGGGCCTTCGGTTTCGATAACCCTATCCTCCCCGCTGGAGGGTATATAGACTTCCGCGAGAACTTTTTCCAGTACATCAGGCACCTCATTCTGCCGGCGATCACCCTGGGGCTGTTGGTCATAGCCCTGATAGCCCGCATGACCAGGGCGGCCATGCTGGAGGTGCTGAACGAGGACTATATCCGAACCGCCACGGCCAAAGGTCTCAGTGAAAATACGGTGCTGGTCCGCCACGCGCTGAGGAACGCGTCGCTGCCCATTATCACGGTCATCGGGCTGGCCGTCGCCGCACTGCTTTCGGGTGCCGTGGTCACGGAGAGCGTGTTCTTTATACCCGGCATGGGCCGGCTGGCGGTTGACGCCATCGCCGCTCGGGACTACCCGGTGATCCAGGGTCTCATTATCGTGGTTGCAGGGGTGTACGTGTTCATCAACCTGGTGGTGGACATCGCCTACGCGTTCCTGGACCCCAGGATCAGGTACTGATGGCACGCCCACCTCTGGAAGAAGCACTCACCCCACGCGGCCCCGGTCTCAGGGACCCGCTCAAGCGTTTGATTAACCGTATCCGCCGGCTTGCCTATCTGAAACCAACCATGGTCGCCGGGATCGCAATTGTCCTGGTACTCATCACAATCAGCGTAGCCGCGCCGCTGCTCACCTCTGGGTCTCCCAGGGATATCAACACGAAAAACAGGCTGGCCGCTCCGGGCGCTGGACAGTGGTTCGGCACCGACGAGTTCGGCCGTGACGTGTACTCCAGGACCCTACACGGCGGACGTGTGTCGCTGCTGATCGGCTTCACGGTGGCGCTGATCACCATGGTGATGGGGGGAGTAATCGGCTCGGTGGCGGGCTACTTCCGTCTGGCCGACGCGATAATCATGCGGGTTGCCGACGGACTTATGGCGATACCTTCAATACTGCTGGCCATCGCCCTTATGGCTATAATGGGAGCCAGTATTCAGAATGTGATCATCGCCCTGGTAATAGTCGGTACACCCCGAATGGCCCGGGTGGCCCGAGCCTCGGTGCTGAGCCTGAAAGAGCAGGCCTTCGTAGATGCGGCCAGATCCATCGGCGCGGGAGCCCCTCGAATCCTTTTGCGCCACATCATCCCCAACTTGCTGGCGCCGCTGGTCGTCATGGGGACCTTCATTACGGCGGAGAGCATTTTGAGCGAGGCCTACCTGAGCTTCCTGGGTGCCGGGGTGCCGCCGACGACACCCAGCTGGGGAAACATCATGGCGACAGGACGCAACTTCCTTCACAAGGCCATGTGGGTGATTTTATACCCCGGTCTGGTGCTGGCCATCGCCGTTACCTGCATTAACCTGGCGGGCGACGGGCTCCGGGACGTCCTGGACCCCAAGCTTGCGCGTCGGCAGTAAACCGCCCTTACGGTGAGTCGGCATGGCCAGCAAGTCTCGTGCTACGGCGTTGAAGCAGGGCCCACAGAACAGGCACTATTTTTCGGCGTCCTCGTTCGGATCAGGAACTTTCGAGTAGACCGATTCAGCCCACGGGTGGAGTTGCTGTTCCCTAACCGCCCTAATGTGCCGTCACCCCTCCGTCTATCACCAGCTCGCTCCCGGTCATGTACGACGACTCGTCCGAAGCCAGGAACAGGACCCCGTAGGCGATGTCCCTCGGCACACCCACCCTCCCCAGGGGTGTGTACCCCACCATTCGTGCACGTCCCTCAGGGTCGGCCATGGCTATCTCAGTGAAGGGAGTGTCGATCCACCCGGGATGCACGGAGTTGCACCGGATGCCCTCGCTTGCGTACTGGATGGCTGTAAACTTGGTGAGGACGCGCACCGCGCCCTTGGAGGCATTATAGGCTCCTGAACCACGAGAACCGGGAAGAGCCACGATGCCCGCGATAGAGGAGATGTTGATGATGGACCCGCCCCCTGCGTCGCGCATCGCTAGGATGGCGTGCTTGGTGCCCAAGAACACCCCCTTCGCGTTCACATCCATCACCTGGTTCCAGTCCTCCTCGGAGGCATCCTCAAGCGCGACCGGCCTTGCACCCGGGCGGCCGCTGCCGATGCCCGCGTTGTTCACAAGTACGTCCAGCTTGCCGAACCGGGCCACAGTGGCCTCTACAGCCCGCCTCCACGCCTCCTCTTGGGTCACGTCCAGCCTTACGAAGAGGGCCTCTCCTCCGCTCTCGTTGATCTCCGCCTCCGTCTTGCTCCCCTCCTCGTCCAGCACGTCCCCGATGACGACCTTCGCGCCCTCCTGGGCGAAGAGTCTGGCCTCCTCAGCACCCATGCCCCTCGCGCCACCGCTGATGAGAGCGACCTTGCCTTGAAGTCTCATGCTCCTTACCCCCATTACCCGCTGGGCAGGCCTTCAACTAGGGCCTCGACCCGCCCTACGCGATGCGCCTGTATGTGGCATGCGAGCGACGGGTCAAGTGCGGGCGTATACGGGTGATCCATTCGCCCTTGTCAGACTGCTCCCGCCATATGGCGTTCTCGGGTAAATCCGGGGAATCGATCTCGTAGATAGCAGCGTAGCGCGCTACACCGTCCACGTCGGCCGACTCCAGGCGGTAGCGGGTGCAGCCCCGGACGCCGAGAACAGTCAGGAGGTTCGGCACGTGCTCAGCGTCGTAGATCCGGTTGAAATCTTCCTCCAACTCCTGGTGAATGTCTAGCTGGACGAAGTATAAGTAATCCGCCATGACCGGGGACGCCTCATGCGGCGGATTATACCTGACGCTCCGTTCTAAAGAAAGGCCGTTATCGAGTCGACGAGCCGGAAGCGGACCGGATTCTTGTTGGGTCCTACAGGGCTCAGCTCGTGGCCACCCTGAGGAGTGTAAAGGGCGGAGTAATAATGTACCGGCGAGGCGGGGGTGAGCGTCCGGGAGTGGCGCTGCAAAACCGTACCACCCGCCGCCTTCCGTAGAGTTGGAGGCAACTCGATGGAAGGTGTGAAGGATGTACAAAGTGGAACTGTACGTTCGGGTACGCCGGGCCTGCATGGTGGAAGGGATGAGCACGCGCGAGGCGGCGCGTGTGTTCGGTCTGCACCGGGACACGGTGCGCAAGATGCTGGAGTACTCGGTGCCTCCCGGGTATCGCCGGCAGTCGCCGCCGCGCCGCCCTAAGCTGGACCCGTACCGCGGGGTGATCGACCGGATCCTGGAGGATGACCGCGGTCTCCCGAAGAAGCAGCGTCACACGGCCAAGCGGATCTACGAGCGACTGAGAGCCGAGCAGGGGTTCGACGGCAGGTACACGATAGTCAAGGACTACGTGCGCGAGCGTCGCCGCCGGACACGGGAGATGTACGTGCCGCTGTCCCATCCTCCCGGAGATGCCCAGTGTGACTTCGGGCAGGCCAAGGCGGTGATCGGCGGAGTGGAGCAGACCGTCCACTACTTCGTCCTGGACCTTCCCCACAGCGACGCGTGCTTCGTGAAGGCCTACCCCGCAGAGACGACCGAGGCGTTCTGCGACGGTCACGTCTCGGCCTTCTCGTTCCTGGGCGGCGTGCCCCGGAGCATCCTGTACGACAACACGAGACTGGCCGTGGCCAGGATCCTGGGAGACGGCCGGAGGAAGCGTACCCGCGTCTTCTCGGAGCTGGTATCCCACTACCTGTTCGAGGACCGATTCGGCCGTCCAGGGAAGGGCAACGACAAGGGCAAGGTCGAGGGGCTGGTGGGATACGCACGCCGGAACTTCCTCGTGCCCATACCGTCGTTCGCGAGCTTCGATGCTCTCAACGCATATCTGGAGGAGAAGTGCCTGGAGCGTCTGGGGAGACGGCTGCGAGGGCACGATGAGACGATAGGCCGGCGGATGGAGCGTGACCTGGAGGCCCTGCTGCCGCTTCCTGCCACACCCTACGACGCCAGTGACAAGCACGTGAGCCGCGTCAGCTCCCTGTCGCTGGTGCGGTACCGGACCAACGACTACTCGGTGCCCGTGGCCTACGGTCACATGGAGGTTGTGGTGCGGGGCTATGTGGGAGAGGTCGTGATCAGTTGCGGAGCGGAGGTGATAGCACGGCATCCGCGCTCATACGAACGCGACGACTTCGTCTTCGACCCTGTCCACTACCTGCCGCTTCTGGAACGCAAGACGGGAGCGCTGGACCAAGCCGCACCGCTGGCCGGGTGGGAGTTGCCGGAGGAGTTCGGAGTGCTGAGGCGTCTGCTGGAGTCGAGGATGGGCAGACGAGGCAAGCGGGAGTTCGTCCAGGTGCTGCGTCTGATGGAGAACTTTCAAAAGACGGAGGTCCACGAAGCTGTGCGTGATGCCCTCAGGCTCGGCGCCATAAGCTTCGACGCCATCAAACACCTGGTGCTGTGCAGGATCGAGGGACGACCGCAGAGACTCGACCTGGAGCTGTATCCCTACCTGCCCAGGGTCACCGTGACAACGACATCTGCCGGCGACTACATGGCGCTCATGTCGGGAGGCGGGCGGTGAGCGACAGGTCGACGGTGCTGTTGGAGCACCACCTGAAGGAGCTGAAGCTGCCGACCTTCCTGAGGGAGTACGGCAAGGTGGCCGGCCGGTGTGCCGCAGAGGACGTAGACCATCCGGGCTATCTGCTGAGGCTGGCTGAGCTCGAGCTCATAGACCGTCATCACCGGATGGTGGACCGAAGGATCAAGGCTGCACGCTTCCCTGCCACGAAGAGTCTCGACACCTTCGACTTCCTGGCCATGCCGTCGGTGAACAAGCATCTGGTCATGCAGCTGGCGAGATGCGAGTACGTCGACCGTCGTGAGAACGTCATCGCCGTCGGCAACAGCGGCACCGGCAAGACCCACGTGGCCCTCGGCCTGGGGCTCGCCGCCTGTCAGAGGGGGCTGTCGGTCGGCTTCACCGCCGCCGCCTCGCTGGTACACGAGCTGATTGAGGCCAGGGACGAGCGGCGTCTGCTCAACCTACAGAAGAAGTTGGCCCGGCTCAAGCTGCTCATCATCGACGAGCTGGGCTTCGTCCCGCTCTCCAAGACCGGGGCTGAGCTCCTCTTCGAGGTCTTCAGCCAGCGCTACGAGAGAGGGTCGGTCCTGGTCACCACCAACCTGCCCTTCGACGAGTGGACGGAGATCTTCGGCTCGGAGAGACTCACCGGCGCCCTGCTGGACCGCCTCACTCACCGTGTCCACATCCTGGAGATGAACGGCGAGAGCTACCGCCTCAAGCAGAGCAGGCAGGCCGCCGCCCTGCGCCCCGCAGCCGATCTCCCCGACGTCTAGACTCCACCGGCCTCGCTGCCACTAAGGGCTCCCGACGACACCCACCGCAGGCGGACATTCTCGCTGAACACTGACGCCCGACCGGTACACTTTTGCTCCGCCCCGTGGCCTAATATCACTCCGCCCTTGACAGGAGCGCGATCAGTGCCGTCCGACCCCGGATCGAGGCCCACATCGCCTGGCTCAAGCAGGAGTTGAGCGACATCGACGAAGAGCTGCGACAGACACTGCGCAGCAGTCCGGTGTGGCGGGAGAAGGATGACATCCTGCGCAGCGTCCCCGGGGTGGGTGAGCAGCTTTCCCTCGCTCTGTTGGCCCAGTTGCCGGAGTTGGGCACGCTGAACCGTCGGCAGGTCGCCGCGCTGGTGGGCGTGGCCCCCTAAAACAGGGACAGCGGCGCCATGCGTGGCAAACGCACCGTCTGGGTGGACGCGCCCGGGTCCGAGCCGTCCTGTACATGGCAACGCTGGCCGCCAGCCGCTTCAATCCCGTCATCCGGGACTTCTACCAGCGGCTGCTGGCCGCTGGTAAGCCCAAGAAGGTGGCCCTCACAGCCTGTATGTGCAAACTGCTCGTCATACTCAATTCCATGCTCAAGCAGCGCTCTCCCTGGCGCGCTCAGCGCGCCAGCACCCCGTCACTCATCTTGACTTTCAACACAGTTGTTTGACAGGTGAAGCTGATAGACCTCGCCGACTCGGTGGTTCGAGTCGCACGCGGCCTCTGGGACCAATGGGGGCCGAGAATGCAGTCGATCCTCGAACAGACCGTCAAGACCCTCCATGAGGCGAACGAGCACCCCGACACGGACGCGGACGAGCAGCTGACCCTCCTCGACGGGCTGAAGCTCATGTCCGACGACGAGTACCGAGGCGGCGTGCTGGCCAGGGTGTCGGACCCCTACCTGCTGGAGTGCTGGGCCAGGGACTTCGGCAAGTGGCGGCAGGAGTACAAGTCGGAGGCGCTCGCCCCCGTGCAGACCCGCCTCTCCTACTACGCGTCCTCGAAGCGGGCGAGGGCCATCATCGGACAGTCCCGCTCCACCATCGACATGCGCGAGACGATCCTCGACGGCGGCATCCTGCTGGTGTCCACCGCGCAGGGAGTAGTCGGCAGGGACGTGGCGGCTCTGGTGGGAGCGTCGCTCCTCAACCTGGTCGACTCGGTCATACGCGAGCAGGGCGGCCTGCCGCCGGGCCAGCGGCGCGGAGCGCTGGTCGTCGACGACGAGATGCAGTCGATGCCCGGAGTGGACTACGAGTCGATGCTCAGCGAGCTCGGCAAATTCAGGGCCTCGTTCATCCTGGCGACGCAGAGCCTCGCCAAGCTCGACGACCTCTCCCCGACGATGCGAGACACGCTGCTCGCCAACGTCGGCTGCCTCGCCGTCTTCCAGGTCTCCGGGGCGGACGCCAGGCATCTCGTGTGGGAGCTCGGCAAGGACCGCGTCTCGGAGGACGACATCGTGTCCCTGCCGGTGCACCACTGCTACGTGAGAGCCACCGTCGGGACGGAGCGGATGCCCGCCTTCTCCATGATGGTCAGGAAGCCGGAGCCGGGAGACCCGGACGGGGCCGCCGGCATCCGCGCCGCATCCTCCTCGTACGTCACAACCGAGGAGGAGATGGCCGCGCAGCAGGCCGAGGCGAGGAAAGCGTGTAGACGAGTTTCGCGAGGCCTACCACGCCATGAAGAGGGGCGAAGACCCCTCGAAGGACGCGGTGAAGAACGACGCGCCCGGGGTGCCCGCCGACCTGCGCCAGCCTCGCAGCAAGCACAACAGGCCGTCTGCCGGAGCCGCCGAGCGTGATGCGTCCGGCGAGGACGGCGCCTCATGAGGCCCGGCGGGTGCGAACGCGAGCTGCTGCGACGCCTCGTCTCCATGCCCTTCCTCGACCGGCTGGAGATGGCCGCCGTTTCGGGCCGGTCGAGGGGAGCGGTCTACGAGGCGGTCGACAGGATGGAGCGTGACGGCCTCGTAGACTCGGTCCCCCACGCCGCGCCGCTGATCCCCCCGGTCAGGCGCTACAGCCTAACGACCTCAGGGCTGCACCGCCTGGACCGCGACGAGGGCATGACCGTCGATGAGCTGCTCCTGCGGTGCCCGGTGTCGGAGCGCGGGCGGCGACTTCTCATGGAGAGGCTCGACGCCGCAGCCGTCGTCTACCGGCTTGCCTCGGCCATCTCCAACGCGGCATACCCGATCCGCTTTCGCTGGTACCGCGCCATGCCCATGGACGCTGCCATGACGCTCCCGGACGGCAGGGCCGTCTCAGTCGTAAGGCAGGGGCTGACAGCCGACCGCACTGCCTTCTCCAAGCGTCTGTGGCGGCTGCGCGAAGTATTCAGGCCCTGCGCGGTAATCATGCTCATGCCCGACGAGATCAGGCTCAGGTACGCCCGCAGGGTCGTTGCGGGTTCGCCCTTCCTCACGTTCCTCGCGCTGGAGAGAGAGGCGGTCTCCGCCGGAGACGGAAACCCAGTCTGGCGCACTCCGTCGGGCTCTGCCATCCTCGACCTTCGGACGGCCCTGGCCAATGTCAGCCCGCGCGGCGCGTGGCCCGCCGAGAAACCGCCGGATCAGGCGTCGCTTCCAGATGAACTCTCGCTCGACGGTACGCCAGAGCACGCTCCCGACTGGGCGCTGCCCGCGGTCCTGAAGGAGACCGACAAGCGCACCCTCGACCTGCTCTTCGATTGGCCATGGGTCACCCCCGCACATCTCGGAGAGCTGCTCGGAGTCAGGCGGTCGAGGCTGTCCGAGGTCCTGGGACGGCTCTTGGGGATGGGCCTGGCCGTCGACCTCGACTTGGAGGGGAACCGCAGGTTGGCGCTCTCCGATAGGGGGCTGGCGATGCTGGCCCGCCGCGACCGCTCATCGGTGGGTGCGGCGAGGAAGCGGTGGAGCGTCGCACCCTCAGACCCGAACGCCCCTCTCGACTGGCGGAACGTTGCGGGCAGAAGAAGCGGCCAGCTTCTCAGGAACATCGAGCACACCGACTCGGTCCACTGGTTCGCGGCGGTCATGGAGAGGCAGGCCCACTCGCGCAACAGGCAGATCGTCCAGCTTGACCCGCCCGTCAGGGCCTCGCGCTACTTCCGTCATCGCGACAGGGTGCGCTCCATCCACCCCGACGCCTTCGGCGTCCTGCGAAGGGGCACCGGCATCTGGCCATTCTTCCTGGAGTGGGAGCGCCGGGCCGTCCGCCCCGCGACGATGGCCGACCGTATAGCCCCCTACCTGCGGTACTACTCCTCCCACCGGCCCACCGACGACCATGGCTCGCGGCCCATCGTCCTCGTCGTCTTCGAGGACGAGATAGCGCAGACTCACTTCCTCCGTGTCGCACGTGACGAGATGGAGCGGACCGGCGTGACAGTCCCCCTGAGGGTCTCCCACAGGAGCCTGATGGAGAGGATGGGGCCGCTGGGACGGGCGTGGAGCGCGCCTAGGAGCGTGGAGCCGAGCTACGCATTCCCAGACAGCCCCACACTACCAACGGCCATCACTGATGTCTGAGCACGGACGGAAACCGGAGACGGCAGATCGGACAAAGGTTCCTGAATTCAGAGAAGCGTTACTCTCCTGACAGTGATAGCATGGCGCAGACGTGGAATCTCGCCCCGGCATGTGAACGATGTAAGGAGTGGCCTGCTCCAAATGTGAAGCGCGTTCGAGCAAGGCTGTGGGTGGAACCTGAACGGGGCCTCCGACCTTTGAACTGCTGTGCTATTATTCTAGGCCATTACCATGCACCTCGACAAACAAGAACCGATGGCCATCATCCTCTGGGAGAGCTAACCATGCCCGAACAACTCGCTCGAACACAGTTGGCTGAAATACAGTCCGCCGCCGATCGACTGGTTCGTGCTCAGCCTGAAGGTCAGCCCGCCGCCTTTAATAACCTCGCCTCCGTCATCCTCGATCGCTTCGATCACAAGTCGAACCACCAGAATGCCAGTTCTGCACTCTTTTCAAAGGAACTGCCACAGAGAGGCCAACACTTTGCCGCAACATGGCTTGTCTGGGTCCTAAGCAAGTCCCCCGGCGCATTGAACTTTCAAAGTACCGAGGCACTGGCTGGTGCTCTTTTTGACCGTACGCTACAGAATCACATTTATGGAGCCGCTGATATTGACTCTGGGGCGCAGACCTTTGAAAAACTACAAGCGTTGACCGCCTACATGCAGCTTGCTTTGACCGAAATCGAGGACTTAATCCGTGCAGGGCCTGATTTGAATCACTTAAATGGATTCCGAGAGGAGGTAATGAGGCTGATTAATAGGCCACCTACCCGCTATCTTCTCTCTCCGTTTCTGCCTAGGACACTTATCAATAAGAATCGTTTAGACAGTCTGTTTCACGGCGTCGAAAGCTATGTTGAGGATACCGACACAGATCCAATTCATACACATGAAGAAGCATGTCAATCCTGTGAAGCTTTCATCGTCGAGGCAGAACAATTCGGTACTACTATCGCGACTAGCATACTTGGGTTGCTAGGACGCCAACTCAAGACAGCCGTGGAAGTCCATTTCGAGGCGCTAGAAGCGAAAAATACGCCGAACCTGAACATAACAACAATAGCTAAGAAATACCCATTACTAAGACTCCATGAAAGGATTAACCTCAAGATCAGAATCACCAACGTCGGCAATGGCCCTGCCAGGGAATTGAGGCTTGACGAGCTCGTATCCGACACTTGCCTAAGTGTTGAGACGACACAGATCGAGCTTGGTACCATTCAGCCCGGCAGTTCATTTGTGGTTGATATTCAGGTGAGGGTCATGGCTCCCGCAAGTGAAGCCAGGCTAGTGGTGCAATTCTCGTGGCTTCGCCCTCGTGGCAGAAGCGAGTTTGAGCAAGAGTTCACTGTTGTAGCGCAGCGAGAGGATATTGACTGGGATCAAGTAGAATTGACGGAACCTTACTCCTTAGAAGCCATCAGAACTAGAGATGAGCTGATCGGACGCGAGGAAGAACTGAAGCGTTTACTTCGCCTTACCAGTCTGCAGACAGTGGGCTCAGGTTTCATCTATGGGCACAAACGCGTTGGCAAAACATCATTAGCGAACGCGGTCGAAGAACGCCTCACGACTGGAACGGAAATAGAGTGGGTTGTAATCAATAAAGGGAGCGGGGACTATGTCGGCGGTGATGCCGCTAGCACTCTACGTAGTCTAGGGGATGTCTTGGCTCAAGCCATGTCAGAAAAGATACCCGCTCTTGCGAGTGTACCACTACCGGACTTCAAGAATGGTCTGGCCCCGCTGTCCGGCTTCGTCGACAAAGCCCTGAGGGACAAGAACTTGAGTCTCCTATTCATTCTTGATGAGTTTGATGAATTGCCGCCCGATCTGTTCAAGCGGACCGACATCAGTTCCTCTCTCTTCCAGCCTTTGCGCCAGATCAGCAACAAGCCGGGCTGCGGCTTCCTCCTAGTAGGAGGAGAAAACATGCAACGCATTGTAAACCTACAGGGTGATCGCCTCAACAAATTCAGACCCATAGAAGTCGATTCCTTCGATAGCTCTGATGATTTTGTTGAGCTAATCAGAAAGCCAGTAGAGGACTGGCTGACTATAAATGATTCTGCCTTGAATAAGCTATTTGAATCTAGTGGCGGCAATCCCTATTTCGCCAAGCTCTTGGCCACAGAGCTGTTTACCCATATGGTTCAAAACCGCTACAGTGACGCTAGTGAGATAGATGTGGCGCTTGCCATTGAACACACTCTACATAATATAGGATCGAATTCCTTCGCGCACTTCTGGACAGATGGATTGGTCGAAGCGTCAGACCAGATAGATGAACAGCACATGATTCGTCGATCAGTACTCATTGCAGCCGGGCGTTCTTTCCGCAAACACGCTGCGGTGGATGCTCAGACCATATGGGCTGAATCTGGACAGGCAGTCGGCTTGCCAATTGGGGAACATCGTTTCCACATGACGTTGCAGGACTTTGTCCGACGCAGGATCATGGTGGAAGACGGAGAAGGTAATATAACCCCCAAAATCCCACTATTTCGATCCTGGCTCAAAGGCAATGGAGTAGGTCAACTCCTTGAGGACGCTCGAGAGTTGGACGATTTGCGGGCCACCCTACAAGATGAAGAACGTATTAGAGTGCGGGACGAGGAAATAGCAGACCTCTGCGAGAAGTGGCAACTATTCCACTACCGCGGGCGAAGCGTAGTGTCAGCGACTGTTCGAAGATGGCTTGATCAATTCGACAATCTGAAGGATCAGCGGCTGATGCTCCAATTGTTGTCTGGACTGAGGATGTATGACGAACACACTGTTCGGGCGAAAATGAACGAGGCCTTTGGCATCGTGACACGCAACATGCGCACCGTTATCGAGGAAGGGTCAAGAGTCCGAAGGGACATAATGGTTAGTTCATTGGACAGGTCGGCCGCAAAGGCAGGCATGACTTATTGCAGATTGTTCGCCAGCGAGAATCAGATCTGGTCGGAGTCAGTTAATCCTATTCGATTACTTGAGAGAAGGATTAGAGAACAGACAGACACTCAACGACTTGTGATTATTGATGACTTTGCTGGCACAGGGAGGACATTGGTTGACGGACTTAAGGAAAACTTGGAAACCTTGAAGTTGGCTAATGCAAGGGAGATACGCATCATTCTTGTCGTTGTTGTGGGTTTCGGTAGGACTAGAGACCGTCTGAACCGCTTTATCGCAGATAATGGTTTGGAGGCGGACGTATACTTCTGCGATGAGTTGGGAGATGAGGACAAGGTCTTCTCGGATGCGTCTTCAATCTTCCTAGACCCTCAGGAGAGGGATCGTGCTAGGCAAGTTGCGGAATCGAAAGGCGTAGTTTTGGAGAGAAGACATCCACTCGGATATGGGGACACACAATCGGCTGTGGTGTTCTACCAAAGTTGCCCGAACAACACATTGCCCATCCTGTGGTCGGCGAAAAGCGGTTGGTCACCTTTGTTCCCTCGTCTTTAGCAGGTAGGGTCGTATGACCGCTCGCAATTGGTTCGTCGCACGCAGCGCGGAACCAACGGCTGTGGGTATTTAGGAAATCAGCGCAGGTTATCGCCGGAATACAAAGGAAGAGGGAAGATCCGCCAAAGGGAGTCTCCCCCTACAGCTTCTCGGGGCTATTCACGTCAGGCGCCCCGTTCCTTATCGCCGATTCCCCAGTCACAGGCAGCAAAATGTGAAGCAGCCCCATCTCGGCGGCGAGATTGAACAGTGAGAAGAGGTGGCCAGGGTCCGGCTTCGTCCCCTTCTTCCAGCGCCACACGCATCGGACACTTACCTAAGGTAGTACGCTACGATCTCGTTCAGCTGGAATTCGATGAGCCTGTAGTAGTCCTTGTGTCATCGCCGGTGTAAGAATGACCCATTAGCGCCGATATGGGATTGACCCACCCCTTAGCAGAGAGCACCTTGACGTTGGGAGAATCCCGACGCGGAGGTGCGCAAGAGATTGCTAAGAGGAGGGACAGTGAAAGAGATGTACGAGTTGAAGGGTGAGGGGAGATCGATCCGAGGGATCGCGCGTGAGCTGGGAGTGTCCCGGAACTCGGTGCGCAAGTATCTGAGGTCGCCGGGAGTGCCGAGGGAGAAGCCGAGACGTCGCCGGGCATCCAAGCTGGACCCGTACACCGAGTACATCGACGTGCACCTGTCTGAAGGCCTGGATAACTGTGTGGTGTTGCTGCGTGAGCTGCGCGCCCTCGGATACGGCGGCGGCTACACGATCCTGAAGGACTACGTTCAGCCGCGCCGTCGCCGCAGACAGCCTCGAGCTACGGTCAGGTTCGAGACGGGCCCCGGCGAGCAGGCCCAGGTCGACTGGGGGAGCCTGGCGTACATCGCACAGGACGGCCGCAAGCGCCGGGTGTGGGCGTTCGTGATGGTGCTGAGCTGGTCGCGGGCCATCTACGTGGAGTTCGTCCGCCGGGCCGACGTAGCGACCTTCATGCGCTGTAACGTCAATGCGTTCGAGTACTTCGGCGGGGTGCCTCGCCGGTGTCTGTACGACAACGCGAAGGTGGTGGTGGTCGGGCGCGACGATGCCGGTCGACCCGAGTGGAACAGCCGGATGCTGGACTTTGCGTTGCGGGTCGGCTTCGAGATGAGGTTGTGCCGGCCGTACCGTGCGCAGACGAAGGGTAAGGTGGAGAGCGGGGTCAAGTACGTTCGCCGCAACCTGTGGCCCACCGTGCGGTTCAGCGACGACGCGGAGATGAACCGGCAGGGAATGGAGTGGTGTGAGACGGTGGCCAACGAGCGGGTGCATGGGACGACGAAGCGTCGGCCGAGGGTGCTGCTCGAGAGGGAGCGGGCTCACATGCATGAGCTGCCTGAGCGGTCAGGTCTGGCGCCGTACCTTCGAGAGGAACGCAGGGTGGGACGCGACGGGTACGTGCACTGGGACGGCGCGTGGTATGGGGTGCCCTGGTCGTGGGCAGGCCGGATCGTGCAGGTCGGGCTCGGGTCAGGGATGGTGGAGATCTGGTCGGATGCAGACCGGCTGGCTGTGCATCCCAGAGCGCACAGGCGCGGTCAGCGGTTGACGCTGCCGGGTCAGTGGGCCGGTCTGGTCAACGGCGACGCGGGCCCCAGGAGGGAGGCAGTAGCGGTCCAGGTGTCGGCAGGCCAGGTGGAGCGTCGGTCCCTGGAGGTGTACGAGCTGGCGGCGGCAGGGGGTGTGCGATGATCGCCCTGGAGCAGGCTCGGCAGTACATGGAGAGTCTGGGCATGAAGGCGGCCGTTGAGGTGCTCGACAGCAGACTCGACGCCGCTGCCAGCAAGCAGATGCCGTACCCCGACAAGCTGGCGGACCTGCTGGGCGTTGAGGTGGCGGCGCGCAGGGAGCGATACCTGACCACCAGGACGCGGATGGCCCACCTGCCCTTCCGGCGTACCCTGGAGCAGTTCGACTTTGCCTTCCAACCCTCCATCGACGAGCGCCAGGTGAAGGAGCTGGCCTCACTGGCCTTCGTTGCAGAGGCATCCAACCTCCTGTTGCTGGGCCCCCCGGGAGTGGGAAAGACTCACCTGGCAGTGGCGCTGGCCCTGCGGTCCATCGAGAACGGGTACGGGGCCTACTTAGTAACTATCTCAAAATGGCCAGACGCCACTGTCGCCGGAACCACAGGAGCGCACATGCGAGCTGTAACACACCGAGGTAGTTCGCTGCCTTCTTGTCGTACCGGACCAGGACCGCACGGCACTTGGAGAGCCATGCCAGCGTCCGTTCCACAACCCACCGGCGCGCCGGATACCGCTTGTCGCCAGAGGCGTCCAGCTTCTCCTCGCCGATGCGTCGGATGTGCTCCCTATAGCCGTGTCCGGCGGCAGCCCCACGGCCTGAAGGGATTGTCATACCCTTTGTCCAGACACAGGTGTTGGGGTTCCTCCTCGGTGGGTTGTGGTCGTTCGACCACAATGGCGTCCAGGGTCGCCTCCAACAGCTTGGCATCGTGCACGTTTGCTCCCGCAACCACAATGCTCAAGGGGCCGCCCTCTCCATCCACAAGGAGACTGCGCTTGGTACCAGCCTTGCCACGGTCCGTAGGGTTGGGCCCAATCAGGTCCCCCCAAAACGTGCCTTGCCCATCGCTCCGTCTGCCGACTGCCATTCCCAGTCCACGCCATCCAACTCTTCGCACCCCTCCACCAGGGCTCCCCACATTCGGTGCAAGACGCCCGTCCCCACCCACCGTTGAAAGGTGCGATGAATGGTGCTGTCGTCCCCAAGCTCTTTCGGCAATCGGTTCCATTGGCACCCGCTGCGCAGCCGGAAGATGATGCCGTTGAGCATCTGTCGTGGGTCAGAGCGCTTGCGGCCCCGGGCTTTGGGCGGGTCTTCCTCCAGGATGATAGGTTCGATCCGTTTCCAAAGCTCGTCCGGTACTTCCCAGATGGTCTCTAGCGTCTCCTCTTTCCCCATGCGGTCCCTCCCGATGCTTTTGGAGAAACCATACGAATCGTCCTAGAAACCGATCAATGCATTTGTGGTTCGGATTTTGAGATAGTTTCTTAGTGCGGGCCTACGACCTGATGGAGGACCTGAGGAAGGCCCGGGCCGAGCACCGGCTCGACCGACGCATGAGAGTCTACCTGGCTCCGAAGCTGCTCATCGTCGACGAGTTCGGCATCTGGCCCTACGACCGTGACTCCGCCACCGCCTTCTTCAGCCTCGTCTCGGCCAGGTACGAGAGGGGCAGCATCATCCTCACATCCAACAAGGGCTTCGCAGAGTGGGGAGATCTCCTCGGAGACACTGTGATCGCCACTGCCGTCCTCGACCGGTTGTTGCACCACAGCCACGTGCTCAACATCCGCGGCGAAAGCTACAGGCTCAAGGACAAACGACAGGCAGGTCTGTTCACCTCGCACCAGCTGCTCAATCCACCATCGGAGGAAACCCAAAACATCAAATCACAGCCAGGGGTGGGTCAATACTAATCCGGCGATAGTGGGTCAAATCTAAGCCGGCATTGACACTTGGTCGACTCTTCGTACATTTTCTGAGACATACGGACCATCCCTTTGGCGAGAGGACGCCGATGTTGTCAGGTCCAATTTCAAGGATGGCACAGAAGTCCTCGATGGCTTCAGCCTTTCCATCAAGATGCGTGTCGGGCGACTCCCTCGTAGAGCCGGGGGCAATCTCGATGACCTGATTAGTCTTCGATTGCCTCTCTGGCCACCACAGGCTGGAATGGGCAAGGCCCCTGGCGGTGAGAGCCTCGGGATTGTTGGGGTCGAAGGCCGAGGGATCTGTCGAAGTCCCCTAATCGCGTCGTCTGGCCTGCCATGGCTGCCGAGAGCGACTCCCCGATAAAAGGGTGCGCCAGCGTTGTCCGGGTCGATTTCCAGGACGGCATCGAGATCGCCGAGGTTGAGCTTGGAGAGGCCCCGGGAGTACCGTCTTGAATCAACTCTTCGAGTCGACACTCTCAGATGAAGAAACGGGTGAGGGATCCGAGAGAGAGATTTCAGTCTCCTCAGATCTGGAGAATCGTTTGGCGTCGATTATGAACTCACGGGCACTTTGGCGCCCAGCTATTTGGGGTACTCTTGTTACGGTGAGTAAGCTCAGTCTATGATGTCATCAACCTAGCTTGACAGGAGGTCCCCAATAGGCATGCCGACACTTGAGGTTGTTTCACTCCAGGAAGCGCGACTTGAGCTATCACTGACCGGAAAGCGCGGCGTGATGATGCGACAGTACATGGACTACATAGGACAACTCGAAACGGGCCAAGCGGGCAAGCTCATCCCCGGCGAAGGCGAAACTACGGCTGCCATCCGTCGCCGTCTGGGTGCGGCAGCCGAACTGCTCGGCAAGAACCTCGTCGTGAACCGCCAGGGGGACGTGGTCTACTTCTGGGAAGAGAGCAGCGGCTCTCCTCGCCGGCGAGGTCGGCGTAGGAAGACCGACGCCGAGTAGCAGGTGCCACCGGGAACCGGATGGATGCCGAACGAGAGATAAGGAGCGCACAGCAGGCCTGGGCAAGATCGAAGGGAATCCCATTCTACTCGCGCGGCTATGTGCGGGACGTTGAGGACAACTTATGGCAACCTCTTTCGCCTCGGGCACGCCAGGGTTTTGAAAGGGGGGGTGGCTCGGAACTGGGTGGGCACATGCTGGCGCTGCACTCGTCCTCGGCACTGGCGGTGAACTTCTTCGACTACTGGACCGACAGGGATAAGACTCCCGTCCTGTCAGCGTTGGGCATCGATCCAGAAGACGGGACTTTGCTGGACTTCGAGGAGCAATTCCATACAGGGCTGGGAGGCACTCCACCTCATCTTGACGTCGTCATAACCTATGACACTGGTTGCGTCATCGCGGTCGAGAGCAAGTTCACCGAGCACTTGAAGCGTTCCACTACGGGCAAGTCCAATTTCACGACGTCGTATTTCCCCAAGTCCGCCGGCCGTTGGATCGCAAACGACCTGCCCGCCTGCCAATCGCTCGCCGAAGAGCTGTGGTGTGAAGAACTCCGTGGCGGTGGGCAGCGGTTTGAGTACCTGGACCCGCGTCAGCTTCTCAAACACGCTCTTGGGCTGGCTACGAAGCTGAGAGACAGGTTCAGTCTCTACTACCTGTACTACGACTGGTCTGGGAATGAGATAGAAACGCACAGGCGGGAAATCGACCTCTTCGACGACTGGGTGGGGAACGAGATCAGGTTCAAGGCACTCAATTACCAGGATGTCTTCGAGAGGCTCAGGGATTCCGGCCAGGCTGGTTCCGAATACCTGGATTACCTGGAGACCAGGTATTTCACGCGAATGGCCTAGAGTAGCTCGGAATCCCAGCCCTTCGACTGTCTGGCTCTGTCTTGGGCCACAGCCCAAGTGTATCTGAGTTCTTGGCCTCACTGCCCCGAAACCTCTCGCTTCAAGAAGGGTTCCGCGGCGCCCATAGGCTCCCCCTCTCGCACCCAGATCGCACAGGGCTGCACCATCAGCCCTTTGAGTTTCCGCTGCCTTGTACAAGGGTTGTCTGCTGATCGACTTCAACCGGGCTGAAGGCCCACGGCCCATGTGTATCTGATTTTTGTCTTTATTGGATAACCGATATCTTGGCCCAGGAGGTAACGCGGGGGTTGCGTGAGGCCGCCTCTCGTGGCTTCTGGATGGGCACCAACGCCCCATTCGGCTACAGCGTAGGCAAATGCCTATCAGGGGCCTATGCCCATGCCGCGGAAGGTCTCAGCCCAGCATGTTCAGGAAGCGATGTGGACGCTCATCGGGACTCCCATCGGCTGCGGGTAGGGGAATGGCGGGGAGCGGGCGGGGCGTGGGTGTGAGTGTAGGAATGGCTGCGGCGGTCTGGAACAAGCCAGAGGCCCCCGCCGTTACAGCAGGGGCCTCGTCGCTTGCAAGTACGTTGCCTGTCGGGCTGATTTGCCGGAGGTTGCGTCAATAGTGGTGTAAACGTGATCAGGCGGCGACCTTCTCTGCCGTAGCCTCGACGGCGATTCCATCCACGTATTGGGCCCCGAGGTAGACGTCCGCCATCAGCTCCGGCGCCTGCAGCCGGCGGAACCTCTTCTCGGCCACCATCAACATCTTCCATATGACCGCTATCGCTCTGTCCACCCTCTTGTAGCGCCTGGCCGCATCGGTCCTGAGCCGCAGCGCCGCGAACGGCGACTCCACCGGGTTGGTCGTACGAAGGTGACGCCAGTGCTCTCTGGGGTAGTCGTAGAAGGTCACCATACGCTCCCAGTCCCGCTCGATTGCCTCCCTGGCAGCCTCGTACGAGTGGTCGCCGCACCACCGGGTGAAGACTCTCCTCAACCTCTCAGCCTCAGCCCGGGTCTCGGCGTACGGGATGTTGCGCAGCATCAGCCTCCCCTGATCATGCTGACGCTTCGGCAGCTTGTCCAGCACGTTCAGGATCTTGTGGTTCCAGCAGCGCTGTTCCCCCGCCTGAGCCCAGACGTTGCGAAGCGCTCCCCAGATACCCAGGTGTCCGTCCCCGACCACCAGCCTGGGGCAGTTGAGGCCACGGTCCCTCAGGTCCCTGAGCACCTCAGACCAGCTCCGGGTCGACTCTCTGTAGCCGGGTACGGCGCTCACCACCACCTTGCTCCCGTCACTCAACGCCGCCATCACCACCAGGATCGCTGCCTTCTCCCTCTCCAACCCGGCCTTCACGTAGACCCCGTCCACCCACATGTAGACCACCTCGAGGTCGTTCAGGGGCCTCGCACGCCATTCGGCAAGCTCGGCGTTCCATTTGTCCTTGAGCCGGGCGACCGTGCTCGCAGATATCGGCGCCTCCTCTCCGAGCAGTCCCCGCAGCGCCAGGTCGAAGTCGCCCTCCGAGAGACCGTGCAGGTACAGCTCCGGGATCAGGTCGGCAACCTCCCTCGTCCTGTGAACGAACAGGGGCAGCAGCCGGCTCTCGAATCTCTCCTCAGTGTCTCGCACCCGAGGCCTCCTGACCCGTATGGTCCCGGAACTCATGGTCAGCCGTCGCGGCGGTGCGTAGCCGTTCCGGTAGCCGGCGTCGTTGTCCGACTCCGACCGGCGAACCGACCTGGTCCTGCCGAGAAACTCTGTGACCTCCTGCTCGAGCAGCTCCTGGATCAGGCCCTGCATCTGACCTCTCAGCCACTCCTCCAGGTGCTCCCATTCCGGCCTTGACGCAGGTCCGCTCTCAATGTTTCCATCCTCCATGGGCGGTGTATCTCCTCTCTCGGGCCTCCAAGCCCGTCTAGTTCAGAGAGAGGGTACACCGCCTGATCGTTTACACACCTTTTGAGGGTACCTCGTTATCTGTCGCCTCAACGGCATGGAAGGTCAGGTCTGTAGGCCGTCAGCGGAAATGGGACACCCGAGGGGATAGAAGGCCCCAAGAGATTTGTTGACGTTGACCGAATTGCGTGAGCAGCGCCTCTTTGAGAGTCGGATGGAAGCCGCATGGTGGGAAAAGACGGGCAAATGGCAATGACACACCCAAAGCAAACGGAACCTTCTGCCGCCGTTTACACCTTGCCGGCCGTGGTATAATAGGGCATATTTCCAGACCGGTTAGCAATGTCGTTCCGCTTCCTGCGTTACTGTCACAGCACAAATCGCATGCGACGCTTGCCACGGATCAGGATAATTGAGGAAAGGAGCGTTGCATGAACATCTACGTAGGCAACTTGCCGTTCGAGGTTACTGAGGATCAGTTGCACGTCGCCTTCACCCAGCACGGTGAGGTTACGAGCGCCAGGGTCATTACCGATCGGATGACGGGCCGCCCCCGAGGTTTCGGCTTCGTGGAGATGGCCAACAAGAAGGAGGCCGAGGCCGCCATACGGGCCCTGAGCGGCCAGGACTTTCAGGGCCGGGCCCTGACGGTCAACGAGGCAAAGCCCCGTGAGAACGGTGGCGGTGGGCGCCGCTTCGACGGCGGTGGTGGCGGCGGCGGAGGCGGAGGGTACCGCCCCCGCTACTAGAGTCACCGACATGACGGCCTAGCGCCGTCGGCTATCTTTGCCCGCGCCCCAGTAGAAGCGGTACGACGCGGGTCAGATAGCCAACAAGATCGGAGCGAATAGAGGCAGGCGAGTATCGCCTGCCTCTTCCTTTTGTAGGCGGCGCCGGTCTAGAAGAGCGCGATCGGGTACCGTCGGGAGTCACCGCCGCGCCGCCCTAAGCTGGACCCGTACCGCGGGGTGATCGACCGGATACTGGAGGATGACCGCAGTCTTTCGAAGAAGCAGCGTCACACGGCGAAGCGGATCTACGAGCGTCTGAGAGCGAAACACGGGTTCGGTGGCAAGTACACAATAGTCAAGGACTACGTGCGCGAGCGGCGGCGGCGGACACGGGAGATGTACGTTCCGCTGTCTCACCCCGCAGGACATGCCCAGTGCGACTTCGGCCAAGCGAAGGCGGTCATTGGAGGAGTGGAGCAGATCGTCCACTACTTCGTGCTGGACCTTCCCCACAGCGACGCATGCTTCGTCAAGGCCTACCCCGCGGAGACGACGGAGGCGTTCTGCGACGGTCACGTCTCGGCCTTCTCGTTCCTGGTCCAGGAGCCGCCGCCAATCCGTTGCGCTATGATATAGCCTGCACCGCAGAGCCAGCGTCTCTGGAGGCTACGTGAAGTACTCGCTGTTCAGCCTGGTTCGTAACGGACTGAGCCAACACGAAAAGTGGCCGCGGGCCTGGCGACACCCTGAGCCCAGACGCAAGTACGAAGTGGTTGTCGTCGGCGGGGGCGGACACGGTCTCGCAACCGCCTACTACTTGGCCAAAGAGCACGGCGTCACTGATGTGGCCGTCCTGGAGAAGGGCTACGTGGGCGGCGGAAACACGGGCAGAAACACTGAGGTCGTCCGCTCCAACTACCTCTGGGATGAGGCCGCTCACCTGTACGAGTTTTCGCTGAAGCTGTGGGAGGGCCTGAGCCGCGACCTTAATTTTAATCTGATGTACAGTAGACGCGGCCTTCTGAGTCTCGGCCACAGCCTCCAGGAGATGCGCGACATCGCCCGGCGCGTACACGCGAACCGGCTGAACGGGATCGACAGCGAGCTATTGACCCCCCAGGAGGTCAAGGAGATCGTGCCGATCATCGACATCTCGAAGGACGCCCGATACCCGATACTGGGGGCCTCGTACCAGCGCAGAGGAGGGACCGCAAGGCACGATGCCGTCGCGTGGGGTTTTGCGCGGGCGGCGGATGCGCGGGGGGTGGACGTCATCCAGCAGTGCGAGGTCACCGGGTTCCGCCAGGAGAACGGCCGGGTCGTCGGCGTAGACACCACACAGGGGTACATAGGCGCGAAGAAGGTAGCCGTGGTCACCGCGGGCAACTCGGGGGTCATGGCCGACATGGCGGGCTTTCGGCTGCCCATCGAGAGTCATCCTCTCCAGGCATGGGTAACCGAGCCGATCAAGCCGGTGCTGCACTCAGTGGTCATGTCGAACGCGGTCCACGCCTACATCAGCCAGACGGACCGCGGAGAGCTGCTCTCGGGAGCAGGCATCGACTCGTACAACGGCTATGGGCAGCGCGGCAGCTTCAGCGTCCCGGAGCACGCCATCGCCGCGCTGGTCGAGCTGTTCCCGGTCTTCAGCAGGCTCCGGATGATGCGGCAGTGGGGCGGCATTGTCGACACATGTCCGGACGCGTGCCCGATAATAGGCGCCACGCCGGTAGACGGTCTCTACTTCAACTGCGGCTGGGGCACCGGCGGGTACAAGGCGACACCGGGCTCGGGGTGGGTTTTCGCCCACATGCTGGCTACCGGACGGACGCACGAGCTCGCCGAGCCGTTTTCCCTGGACCGGTTCAGGACCGGCCACCTCATCGACGAACACGGCGCGGCCGGGGTCGCCCACTAGCCGCCAACGGAAAGCTGGAGATACATGCTGCTTATCGAGTGTCCCTGGTGCGGGGCCAGAGACGAGTCCGAATTCACCTACGGCGGTGAGGCCCACGTCATCCGCCCCGAAAATCCGGACAGCGTTACCGACGAACAGTGGGCCGACTACCTCTTCTACCGCAAGAACCCGAAGGGAGACCACCTGGAGCAGTGGTGCCACACCTCGGGCTGCAGGCGCTGGTTCAACGTACGGCGCGACACCGTGACCTACGAGATCAAGCAAGTCTACGGCATCGGGGAGAGTCTGGCACGAGGTCAGCGATGACTCAGCCCAACAGGCTCCCGGAAGGAGGGCGCGTCAACCGCGGCCGGACGCTCGATTTCACGTTCAACGGTAGGAAGTACACGGGGTTTCACGGGGATACGCTCGCCTCGGCGCTGCTGGCGAATGGAGTTCGCCTTGTGGGTCGCAGCTTCAAGTACCACCGGCCGCGAGGCATCGTCGGCAGCGGCGTCGAGGAGCCCAACGCGTTGGTCCAGCTCGGGACGGGTGCTCAAACGCTGCCCAACTACGTCGCTACTCAGATCGAGCTGTATGACGGTCTGGAGGCGTCGAGCGTCAACTGCTGGCCATCGGTCGGCTTCGATCTGCGCGCCGTCAACGGGCTCATCTCGCGCTTCCTCCCGCCCGGCTTCTACTACAAGACTTTCATGTGGCCCAGGTCGCTATGGCCCTTCTACGAGCGACGGCTTCGATGGGCCGGAGGGTTAGGGATCGCGCCAACTGAGCCCGACACGGACCGGTACGACAAGATGCACGCCCACTGCGACGTCCTGGTGGTCGGCGCGGGGCCGGCCGGCATCGCCGCCGCGCTGGAGGCCGGGCGCACCGGAGCGAGAGTGATCTTGGTGGACGAGCAGCAGGAGTTCGGAGGCAGCCTGCTGGCAAGCCGGCAGCGCGTCGGAGACGCGCCCGCCGCAGAGTGGCTGGCGTCGGCGCTGGCAGACCTACGCGGTATGGACGAGGTCCGCCTCCTGGCGCGCAGCACGGCGTTCGGGTACTACGACCACAACTTCGTCGCCGTGCTGGAACGGCTCACAGACCACCTCGGGCCGACCCGCGGTTACGCGCCGCGTCAGCGTATCTGGCGAGTCAGAGCAAGGAAGGTCGTGCTGGCGACGGGCGCCATCGAGCGCCCACTGGTGTTCCGAAACAACGACCGCCCCGGCGTCATGCTCGCTTCAGCCGTATCTACATACGTGAACCGCTATGGAGTGGCCCCGGGCCGCCGGGTAGTGGTCTTCACGAACAACGACAGCGCGTACCACACCGCGCTCGACCTCGTCGACGCGGGAGTCGACGTGCCAGCGGTCGTCGACGTCCGGCCCGAGACTCACCGCAAGCTGACGAGCATGGTTGGCGGCAGAGGGGTCGAGGTTCTCCCAGGCCACGTGTTGGTCGACGTTCGCGGCAGTAAGGGCGTGAAGGCAGTCGAGGTGAGACGGATCGACGGAGGGTCGGTCGGCGGCGGATCCCGGCTACTCGAGTGTGATCTAGTGGCTACGTCAGGAGGATGGAACCCGACGCTGAACCTGCACTCACAGTCGGGCGGACAGCCCCGGTTTGACGACTATAGGTCGTGCTTCGTCCCCGGACCCTCCGTCCAGGCGGAGCGTTCAGCCGGCTCATGTAATGGCCGCTTCAGTCTTGGGGAGTGCCTCGCGCAGGGCTACGCCGCGGGCGCGGACGCGGCCGGCGCAGCCGGACTCGGCGACGGCCTGCCATTCTCATCCGCCCCGGATACTGACGATCACGCCGAAGCCCCGACGAGCGCCTGCTGGGTCGTTCCGGGAACCAAACCGGCGGGGAGGGACCGCAAGTGCTTTGTCGACTTCCAGACCGACACGACTGTAGCCGACATAGCTGTCTCCGCCCGTGAGGGTTACGAGCTGATCGAGCACGTCAAGCGCTACACCACGCTGGGGATGGGTACGGACCAGGGCCGGACGGGCGCGGTCAACGGGATCGGCGCGCTCGCCGAAATACTCGACAGGCCGGTCTCGGAAGTAGGGACTACCACGTTCCGACAGCCCTACACGCCGGTCACGTTCGGCGCCATGGCGGGCCGCGAACTCGGCGAATTCTTCGACCCTGTGCGGAAGACGGCGATGCACGAATGGCACGTCCAGGCCGGGGCGAAGTTCGAGGACGTCGGCCAATGGAAGCGTCCCTGGTACTATCCACGGCCCGGCGAGTCGATGCGCGACGCGGTCAACCGGGAGTGCCTCGCCGTGCGGGGCGCGGTCGGGGTCCTCGACGCGTCGACCCTCGGCAAGATCGACGTCAGGGGACCGGACTCGGCGACGTTCCTGAACCGCGTCTACATCAATGGGTGGACGAAGCTAGGCATAGGGCGCTGCCGCTACGGCTTCATGCTCAACGAAGAGGGCATGGTGCTCGACGACGGCGTCACCGCACGGCTCGCCGAGCATCACTTCCTGATGCATACGACCACCTCCGGAGCAGCAGCCGTGATGGCGTGGCTCGAGCGATGGCTGCAGACCGAGTGGCCGGACCTCAAGGTGTTTCTGACGTCAGTGACCGACCACTGGGCGACCGTGTCGATCAACGGGCCACGGGCTCGGCGAGTCATGGAGATGCTGTGCAGTGACGTGGACCTCTCCAGCGAGGCGTTTCCCTTCATGTCGGTCCTCAGCGGCTCAGTAGCGGGGATCCCTGCCCGTATCTTCCGGATCAGCTTCGCCGGCGAGCTGTCCTTCGAGATCAACGTCGACGCCAACTACGGCCGGCAGGTCTGGGAGGCGGTGATGGAGGCCGGCGAGGAGTTCAACATCACACCCTACGGTACGGAGGCGATGCACGTCCTGAGAGCGGAGAAAGGCTACGTGATCGTGGGTCAGGACACGGACGGCTCGGTGACGCCGGTCGATATCGGCGTCGGGCGTATGGTGTCGCGGCGCAAGGACTTCCTGGGCAAGCGGTCGCTCGCAATGGAGGACCTCGTCCGAGACGACCGGAAGCAACTCGTCGGCCTGCTCACCGAAGACGACCAGGAGGTGCTGCCCGAGGGAGGGCAGATTGTCGACGACTCGTCTGCGCCCACCCCGATCCCCATGCTGGGCCACGTGACCTCTAGCTACTACAGCGTGAACCTTGGGCGCTCCATCGCGTTGGGCATCGTCAAAGGCGGACGGGCCCGTGAAGGCGACTTGGTCTACGTGCCCCTCGCGGACGGACGCTCGATCACCGCGCGGATCGCGAGTCCGTCTTTCTACGATCCGAAAGGGGACAGGCAAAATGTCGACTGACGGGACAGGACGCCAATCCCCGTTGAGTCGCTTCTTTGGCACTGCGGACCCCGTCAGCCGGGCTGACGGCGCCGCGGTCATCATCTCCGAGCGGCCGTTTCTGGGGCACTTGAAACTGCGGGGTCACCCGGAAGACGCAGGCTTTACGAGCGCGGCAGCGGCGGCCCTGGGATTCGGCCTGCCGACGGAGCCCAACACGGTGGCCGCCAAGGGCGCGCTGCTTGCTCTATGGCTCGGGCCGGATGAGTGGCTTGTCGTCACGCCTCCGACTGCTCAGACCCTGCTTTTGGACTCGCTCGAAGCCGCGCTCCACGGCATGCACGTCGCCGTCACCGACGTGACCGGCGGCCAGACGGTGATAACCGTTAGCGGACCCAGGGCCCGCGACGTCTTGGCCAAAGGCTGCCCGCTCGACCTCCACCCCGGGGTTTTCAAGCCCGCCGACTGCGCCCAGACTCTCGTGGCGAAAGCCAACGTGACCATCCGCTGCGTTGACGACTCGCCGTCCTTCGAGCTGATCGTTCGCCGCAGCTTCGCCGAGTACACGGCGCTCTGGCTCCACGACGCCGCCCTGGAATACGGTGCCGCCGTCGTCCGGCCGCAATAGCCTCTGGACTCCTTCCTGGGCCCCTCGAGCCCAATTCCTAACCTTGATTCCCTCGTAACAAGGGTCTTTCGGGTTGGTTCTGCGGCGAGATCGAATGTGAGGACCTGATACCCTGTCAAGAGTTGAGGGGACCTCTCGGAATATCTGTTCAATGGGAACGGTCTTTCATAGCTGGATCGCCACTTCCGACGCTCGGGACTCCGCTCAGATCCCACGAAGTCTGAACAGTTACGAGGGCAGATGGGGGAGGGTATTCCCACGACCAATGATGGATAACCGCCGTGGAGCTTGAGGTTTAGAACGAATGTGACAGTGAAGGTTCGCTATTTTGCCCAGTTGGGTGGGTTACATGTCCTGCGGGCCACTCGGCTGGAGCCGGGCCTTGAGCATGGTGTTGCGCTCCCTCGGACGGTCATTCCGTGCCGCAATCGCCAGCGCCCGCCGGCTTCCCACGACAACCACCAGCTTCCTCCCCCGGGTAACCGCGGTGTACAGCAGGTTCCGCTGAAGCATCGGATAGTGTTGCGTCATGACCGGGATCACCACTGCGGGCCACTCGCTCCCCTGCGCCCGGTGGACGGTCATCGAGTAGGAGGGCTGCAGTTCATCGAGCTCGGAGAAGTCGTAGCCCACGTGAGTCTCGTCGAAGACCACCGTGATCCTGCCGGCTACAACATCGACCTCGGTGATCCCGCCCTGATCGCCGTTGAATACGTCCTTGTCGTAGTTGTTGACCGACTGGAGCACGCGGTCGCCCGTCCGGAAGGTCCGTCCGAACCGCGTGACCTCGACTCCGCCCGGGTTCAGGGCCTCACGGAGCCTGTCGTTGAGCTGACGGGTGCCGACGGTCCCGCGGTTCATCGGGCACAGCACCTGGACGTCCCGCATGGGGTGCAACCCGAACCGCGCCGGTATCCTTTCGGCACAGAGCCGGACGACGGTATCGGCCGCAGCCTCGGGTTCGTCCACCTCGACGATGTAGAAGTCTCCCGGTGAGCCTGCCGCGGCACGATACGGCAGCAGACCCCGGTTGATCCGATGGGCCGCCTCGACGATGCCGCTGCGGTCGCCCTGACGGAATATCCGTTCAAGATGAACGAAGGGTACCGTCCCTGATTCGAGGATGTCTCCCAGGACCTTCCCCGGTCCCACGGACGGCAGCTGGTCCGCATCTCCGACGAAGAGCACCGATGCGTGATGCGGCACGGCCTGCAGGAGGCGGTAGCACAGCAGTATGTCCAGCATCGACGTCTCGTCGACAACGACGGCGTCGGCCTCCAGCGGGTGTTCGGCGTTCCGCCCGAAGCGGCCCTCTCCAGGTCTGAATTCGAGCAGCCGGTGCAGCGTCTGAGCCTCATGGCCCGCGGCTACGCCGAGCCGTTTCGCCGCTCTCCCGGTGGGCGCCGCCAGCACCACGCGCTGGCGCAACGCAGTCAGGACCGAGAGCACGGCGCGAAGGATGGTCGTCTTCCCGGTCCCCGGTCCGCCCGTCACCACGAAGACCTTCTGTGTAACAGCCCCATGGACCGCCTGCTCCTGTTCTTCGGTGAGCGCCACCCCCATCCGACGGCTGGCCCACGCGACGGCGGCTGACGCGTCGAACTCGCGCCTGTGCATCGGGCTGGCTGCAAGGGTCTTGATCGCATCGGCGGCGGCCCGCTCGGCGAGATAGAGACCCCGGAGGAAGACCGCCTCGCCCTCCCGCATGATCCGTCCCGCCCCCTCCAGCCGGCCCACCGCGTCTTCTATGATCTCCTGGGGGAGGTCGAAGCGCCGCCGCATGCATCGGTCAGCTCGGCGACCCGGGCGAAGACGTGTCCCTCTCCGGTATGCTCCTGCAGCAGGTGTTCAAGAGCAGCCTGGGCACGGAAGGACGAATGCTCATCGATCCCCATCTCCCGGGCGATCCTGTCCGCGGTGACGAACCCGATCCCTCGCACATCCTGGGCCAGACGATAGGGGTTCTGCCGCACGATCCGGACCGCGTCCTGACCGTAGGTCCTGTAGATGCGAGTCGCGTAGGCGGCACTGACCCCGTAGCCCTGGAGAAACAGCATCACGTTGCGTATCTCGCGCTGCTCCGCCCAAGCCCGTTCGATGCTCGCGACCCGGCGGGGCCCGACGCCGGGCGCTTCGGTGAGGCGTTCCGGCTGCTCCTGTATGACCTGCAGGGTGTCCTCGCCAAAGCGGTCCACCAGGCGCCCGGCAAGCACCGGGCCGATGCCCCTGACAAGGCCTGAGGCCAGGTATCGGCGAATGGCATTGGCGCCTGCCGGAAGCAGTGAACGGTAGCTGTCTGCCTGGAACTGATAGCCGTGACGGGGGTGATCAACCCACCTGCCCCGGGCAAGCAGCCGTTCGCCGGGCTGGACTCCGGGCATGGGCCCGACGACCGTCACGAGTTCATCGCGTCCCGGGACCCGTAGGCGACAGATCGTGAACCCTGACTCGCCGGAGCTGTAGACGAGACGTTCGACTTCACCCTGCAGCTGTTCCTGACCTGCCATGTTCGGCGTTGATGGTACACTCGCGCTCGTCGTAGATGCGACGGCCTCTGGGAACCTCACGTTCCACGGGTTCAGCACTCTGACCCAGCAGCCTGACGGCATGCTTCCTGTGGCAGCCCGTCAGAGCAACGAACTCATCCAACATCCTGGTCTTGTCTCCCTTCGACGCCTCCCTGTACCGGCTGCGGATCGCTCCGAGAACCTCCGTCCTCGTGGCTGTGCTGACCTCTGCGACCATATCCATGCCTCCATGATTTGGGTAACATCCATCATGAGGCAACGACCCTGATTTCGGTAACATCTGCGTGAGGCAATAGCTCCGCTTCGGTAACATATTCCTTGAGGCAACGCGATAGTTGTCGTTCGGCCAGAATGATTGTCGCTGTTCAACCATCGGGGAAGACTGATCAAGGTCCACCCGCGCCAGGATCGCGGCGGCAGACCCACCGACCCCGGCGACTACCCGGCAGAGCTGAGCGCCTACACCCTCAGAGCGCCGGAGCAGATCAAGCGCAGCGCGGCATCACAGGGACCGGCCGTGGCAGCCTATGCCGAGCGTCTCTTCGACGGCCCGCTGCCCTGGGCCAAGCTCAGGCAGGGACACAAGCTCATCCGCCTGGGAGAACGCTACTCCCCTGAGCGTCTCGATGCCGCATGCCGCAGGGCTCTCTCCGTGGACCTGATCGACGTGCGCCGTCTCGAGCGCATACTCGTCGAGGCCCTCGAGCAGGAGGCCACCCAGCCGGAGCCTCCACCGATGCCCCCGGGTCGATTCGCCAGGCCGGGCGCCGTCTTCGCTCGTGCCAACGGCCGCACCGCTCAACCAGCACAAGGAGAACGCCCATGACCACCACGACCGAACTCACCCCGCTGCTCAAGCGCCTCAAGCTCGGCGCCGTGCTCAACACCCTGCCGGAGAGGGTCGCCCTCGCACGGAGGGAGCAGCTCGACTACGCATCCTTCCTGCAGATCATACTGACCGATGAGATCAACCGCAGAGACCACAGGCGGCTCCGTTTGCTTTGGGAGTATTCGCTGTAGGGTAAGGGACTCCCGTCTAGGGTTCCGTTTGTCTCAGTAGTTCGCCACAAAAGCGTTGTCGAAGTCAGCCGTCCAATCCTGAACGGTTCGGGCGTCGGTGTCTATCAGTAGGTGGAACGGCAGCGTCACAGCGTATGGCCCAGCCTCGACAAAAGGTAAATCAATCTCGATCTCGATCGCAGCGGTCGCGGTCACGCGGTAGAGGGCCTGCTCTTCGTGAGTGGGTGTAGAGTAGCGCCAAGCGATCTTATCCCTGATCTGGTCCTCTACGAACCCTGCCAGCAGGGTGGCAGCCGGAACCCTGTCTTGGGTGTCCCTCAGGGCAGGGGCCACCATGAGAAACTCGACCAGCACTTCAGATACCGTGTCGATGCTGTCCTGGACCCACTCCGTGGCGACCTCGGTAGAGATTTCCGCTCTATCCTCTCCGCAGCTCACTGCGGTACCGATCATGGCCAGCATTAGTACTACCAGAATTGCGACTCTTTTCATTGAGAAAGTCCTTCTTGGCCTTGCTTCAACGTTCGTGCCAGCGAAGCACCCGCCTACTCCCTAAGCAAACGGAACCGCAGAGACCACAGGCGGCTGGAGCTCCGCCTCCAGAGGGCTGGATTCGAGCAGACCTGCCGCCTCGAAGACTTCGACTGGTCCGCATCCGTCACACTCGACCGGCGACTCCTCGATGCCGCCTTCTCCCTCCAGTTCCTCGCCCGCAACGAGCACGTCCTGCTCGTCGGACCGGTCGGCGTGGGCAAGAGCTTCATCGCTCAGGCTCTCGGATATGCAGCCGTCAGGGCCGGACACACCGTCCGATTCGTACATGCCGACGGCTTCTTCAGAGCCATGGCTCAGGCCAGGGTGGACCACTCCACGGACAAGACCTTCCGCTCCTTCCTCGCCCCGGACCTGCTCATCCTCGACGACCTCGGTCTCCACAGGATGACCCAACAGCAGTCCATAGACCTCTACGAGCTGGTCATCGCCAGGCATCGCACCGCCAGCTTCGTCATCACCTCCAACAGGGCTGTCGATGAGTGGCTTGGACTCTTCGACGACTCCATCCTCGTGCAACAGCGCCCTCGACCGTCTCGCCAACGCCAGCTACCAGATCGTCATAGAAGGCGCCAGCTACCGCGAGCGCTTGTCACCACACAGGGCGCTGCTCGATCGAAAGGAGGTGGTTGACCCTCAGACCTAACGGTGATAATAGTCCGCATACCACGGTGTCCAGGGGCCGTCACCCACCTGACGAGGTGGTATATAGGTCGTGATCACGGGTGGTATATAGGTCCTGATCATCGACAACTTATAGTACGCGGCGCGTCAGGCCCCGATGTAGTCCGCCCAATCCACCATCAGCCCACGCCGCTTCTCGAACATGTCCGTCTTGAGATACGACCTCACCGTCACGCTGCCCTCTAGGTGGGCCAGCGCGTGCTCCGCCACCTCTGCCGGGTAGTCGGTCTCGTCGGCGGCCCAATCACGGAAGCTCGACCTGAATCCGTGGGGGGTCGCCTCCGGGTACTTGCGCCTGAGCAACACCCGCAGCCCATCCTGGCTCAACATATCGCCGGAATCACTCTTGAACACCAGGGCGTCGGGTACGGCCGTGGCCGGATACCCGCCCGCACTCATCAGCACGCTCATGGCGGGCCACGACAGAGGGACCCGGTGCTCTCTCCCACCCTTCATGCGCTCCGCCAGGATCGTCCAGGTTCGGGAGTCAAGGTCGACCTCCTGCCAGCGCATACCCCGTACCTCGGATGTCCGAGTCGCGGTCAAGACGAGAAATTCCAGCGCAAGCCTCTTGGACTCATAGGACTTCGACCCCCGGATGAACATGAGAGCTTCGCCTACCAGCTGGTAGGGTAGAGCCTCGTGGTGCCCCGTGACGTGACGTTGCCGGCCGAGTCCGAGACAGCCCCGGTCCGTGGGGTCGTCGTCGCGGTAGCCCTTCGCAACCCCGACTCGGAAAATTCCACATAGCAACCCCCGCACCTTTTTGGCGGTAGGTGCGCGTGTCTGCCAGATGGGAGAGAGCACGTTATAGACCTGTTCCGGCGTCACGGCGCCAGTAGACGTGTCGCCCATCACCGGCAAGATGTACAGGTCAAGCAGCCCGCGCAACTGACGCTCAGTCTTAGAGCCGGGTTTCCAGCCCGCACGCTGCGTCTCGATGTACTCTGCGGCCAGGGCTCGAAATGTCGGGGCGCTGCTGTCGACCGGGCCGACCGGAGCTCCCGCCCGGCTATTCGCGCCCAGCAGCCTATCCAGGGCAGTCACTCGCGGGAACGCAGCCCTGATTCTCTGAGCGTTGAGGACAGCCAACCCGCGCGCCGCCGTGAGTTTCAGATCGGGGTATGACCCTAGACCGAGCGTCGTCACCCGGCCGTTGGCATAGACCCGCTGTTCCCACGTCTTCCCGATGCCCTTACCGTCCCGAGACGCCCGCACGCGCAACGACAGTCCATTTCCCCCTCGACCATCGCCATATCGTCCCGGTTCCTTCACCTGCTCGACAAACCCCCTAGTCAACCTCGATGGTCTGTCCATTCGACCCCTCTTTTCGGCGCTTATCGCACGCTTTTGGGCACGCGCCGCGCACTACTTTAGCAGGTCGAGATGTCGTGGTCAACCTCGATGCACCCGGATATAGAGGGGCGCAACCGTCGTAATTGTATCTGACGTTTGCGGTGGATTTTGGAGTCTGAGGGTGCGGACTTTCTCGTGGGAGCCTAGGCGCTAGCGACCTGCTAGGCTTCGCGCTATCCGCCCAACGCGGAGTCCACCTTGTTCAGCGCCCTGGCCATCAGCTGCGCGTGCTCGACTGTCATGTTCATGTTGAAGTCGAAGCGGACGCACCGCCCCAGGATGTCGAGCGTCTGAGGGCACATGTCCTTCGAGTACTCGACGTTCCCCTTGTAGTTGGGGTCGCCCCACGGATAGCCGGACGGATGGTGGGAGCGCTTCTCCAGGATCGAGTCCCAGTACGCATAGATGTGCCTGTCCGGGAAGCCGTCGTTGTACAGAGTGGCGGCCTCGATGCCCTCCGCCTTCAGAGCGTGAGCGTATCCCATAGCCAGCTCCTTGTCACGGACGATGACGGAGGCGGACACCCCAGTGTCCCCGCTGGGATCATCCACGTGCTGGATTCGGTACCCCTTGGCCTCATCCAGTCCATCCAGAAAGGCGCGTTTGAGTGATCGCTGGTGCTCCAGGATATCTTCGAGCTTCGACAGCTGCACCCGGGCGATCACGGCCAGCACCTCGCTCGGGCGGTACGTCTGCCGCGGGAACGGCTCGTTGTGCCACTCTATGTCCTCTCCGGCCGTCCACATCGGCAGACCGGGGTCTGCCGCGAAGCAGGCACGCTCGTATACGTCACGATCGTTCGTATACACCATCCCGCCCTCGCCCGACGAGATCGTCTTGAAGTAGTTGAGGCTCCACGCTCCCGCGTCGCCGTACGTGCCTACTCTCCGGCCCTTGTACGACCCTCCGACGCACTGGCAGCAGTCCTCTACCACCTTCAGCCCGTGGGCGCGAGCTATCTCCAGGATTTCATCCAGCCGGACTGGGACGCCCCGCATGTGCACCGGAACGACGGCCCGCGTATGCGGAGTGATCTTCTTCTTAAGGTCCTGGGGATCGAGTCCAAGCGACTCGTCTATCTCTGCGATAACTGGCACAGCTCCGGTGGCCATCACCGCCGCAGCGGTCGAGATGTAGGTGTACCCGGGAACGATCACCTCGTCGCCGGGGCCGACCCCCACCCCCGTCAGGGCAGTGATAAGTGCGCTGGTCCCAGAGTTGACCATCAGCGCATACTCCACGCCCAGGAGCTCCGCCGCCTCGGCCTCGAACTTGGCAGCCTCGCTCTTGGCCTTCGGATAACGGAACAGTTGACCTCTTCTGAGCACATCGGTGACGGCCCTGATCTCCTCCTCGTCGATGACGCTCGGACCGGACACTCCGGTCGGCAGCGGGGCAGTTGCTACCGGGGCGCCGCCGTCGATTGCAAGCCGGCTCTCGTCCATCTGCGCACCTCCCGACACTACTGCAGGTCGACTATGGCGTCTCCATCGAGCACCTGCTGACCTGCGCTAACATGCACCGTCTTAACTATACCCGTCCAGTCCGCCCTCAGCACCTGCTGCATCTTCATAGCCTCCAGCACGCACACCTCGTCGCCAGTCACCACTTGATCCCCCTCTGAGACCGCGACCGAGACGATCACACCTGGCATCGGCGATCTGAACGCTTTAATAGCCGAAGGCGCCGGGGTCGGTGCGGCCTCCTCCCGTTTCGGCTGCGGTGTCGGCCGGGGTACGGGAGTCGGTGGTGGGAGCGAAGAAGGCGCGGGTGGCGAAACCGTCCGCTGAGGCGGGGCCGGGCTCGCATCGGCCGCGGACAGTCCAAGCGATCTTCCAATGAGCTGAGTATCGACCTCCACCCTGACGCCGTCGACGACGACAGAAATGGGGTTGCCGTCCAGATCGCCTACCTCGACCTCGTGCCAGCGCTCGTCTATTTTGACCCGTACCTTCTGCGACATGAAGCCCCGCCGATACCTCGGCTACAGCTTTACCAGAGAGATGAACAGACCCGCCACCACGGCCGAGCCTATTACTCCCGCAACATTCGGGCCCATCGCGTGAGGCAACAGGAAGTTGCCGGGGTTCGCCTTCTGGCCCATATGGTGTGAGATCCTGGCGGCCATCGGCACCGCGGATACTCCCGCCGACCCGATAAGAGGGTTGATCTTCTCCCTCATGAACAGGTTCATCAGCTTGGCGAAGAGCAGTCCGCCTGCGGTACCGCAGGCGAAGGCCGCCAGACCGAGGCCCAGTATCACCGCAGTGTCCCGGTCGAATACCCGGTCGGCTGAAAGCTGCGTCCCCACTGTGATCATCAGGAATATGGTCGCGATGTTCAACAGTGCGTTGGAAGCGGCGGTCGTCAGCCGCGGCACCACTCCGCTCTCCCTGAAGAGATTGCCGATCATAAACATCGCGATGAGGGGCGCCGACCTTGGAACGATCAGGATTATCAGCACCATCGCAATCGACGGGAACAGCAGCTTCTCCAGGCGGGATACCTCGCGCGGCGGCTTCATCACTATCTCCCGCTCCCTCTTCGTAGTGAGGAGGCGCATCAGCGGCATCTGAATGAAGGCGATGCACGCCATGTAGGAGTAGGCGATGACGGCTGTTATCCCGAGCAGCTCTGGGGCTAGCCGGGCGGAGAGGAAGATCGTCGTCGGCCCGTCCGCGCCGCCAATGATTCCGATAGCCGCGGCCTCCGGGAGAGAGAAAAGTCCGGTGGCCAAGGCTCCCCAGAAGGCCAGGAATATCCCAAGCTGTGCCGCCGCTCCCAGGATCAACGTCCTGGGATTCGCGATGACCGAGCCGAAGTCGGTCATCGCTCCAAGGCCCAGGAATATGATCGGAGGCAGTAGATTCCAGAACGACAGGCCGTAGTGGAAGACGATCCCGAAGATGCCCGACTCCTGGAACTCGGAGGAGCCGACCACGAAGTCCAGAAGGCCGGTGGACGGACCCAGGTTGGCTACTATGATGCCTAGGCCGATCGGTAACAGCTCGTAGGGCTCCAGTTCCTTGCTGATCGCCAGGAATATGAAGATGAAGGCGACGGCGAGCATGACGCCGTTGCGCCAGTCCAAAGTGTTGAAGCCGGTCGCCCGTAGAAAGTCGAGAAACTCTGTCACGACCGATCTCGCCGCACGGTGAAGTCGGAAGGAGCGGGGAGAGGTCCCACTAGCCGCGGTCGCTCATGGCCACTCCGGAGCCTGTCCGCGTTGCCATTATGGCCGTGACGGCGGCGACCGCAGCCCGCGCCCTGTCCCGCGACTCGGTCTCCGAGCGAGCGGCCTTGCTCCGGGCCCTGCGCGCCGCCCCTTCGAGTACGACGCTCGAGAACAGCCTCACGACGGCCACAACCACCATCAGGAGCAGCAGCAGCCCGAATGCGGTGCCGATGCCGATGACGGTCAGTATGCCCGCCTCCTCCAAGATGGCCTGGTCGATCACTCTCACCTCGCGAACGTCGTTTCAGAGCGCTGGTGATTTTACATCAACCTTGCTACACACTGCCAGCCGCACCGGAGGGTGAGACTCTGATGATATGATTGGCGGCGTAGTCTCTTCGCGGTGTTCGTAGGAGCCGTCATGATCGCCGCCGCCGCGTGGGAACTTTTCTCTGCCTAGTGGCGAGCTCATTGAGCCACCGCGACGGTGTTGCCTAGATGTTCCCAGTGGCGATCGGTGATTGCCGCCATTGGCCGAAGGGCGGCGGAGCACTTATAATTGTCCCCAGTGCCGATGCGACAGGGAGGCCAACCACGATGGGTGGAAGAATAGACTTCAACTGCGACATGGGAGAGAGCTTCGGCATGTACAAGATGGGCTTCGACGAGGAGGTCATCAAGTACATCACGTCGGCCAACATCGCATGCGGCTTCCACGCCGGGGACCCGATGTGGATGCGCAAGACTGTTGCGCTCGCCGAGGAGCAGGGCGTAGCCGTCGGCGCTCACCCCAGCTATCCGGACCTGAACGGCTTCGGTCGCAGGAACATGGTCATGGACCCGGAGGAGGCGAAGAACGACGTCATCTACCAGATAGGCGCGTTGTCCGCCTTCACCCGCGCCAAGCGGCTGCAGCACGTGAAGCCCCACGGCGCGATGTACAATCAGGCCGTAAACGACAGATCCCTCGCCTCCGCCGTCTGCGAGGCCGTGCTCGAGGTGGACCCGCAGATGGTCCTCGTCGCCCTGGCCGGGTCGCCGTGGATAGCCATCGCCAAGGAGATGGGAGTGAAGGTCGCGAGGGAGATATTCGCCGATCGTGCGCTCAACGCAGACGGCACCCTCGTATCCAGGTCCAAGCCCGGCTCCGTCATTCACGACACTGCGGAGGTCGTCGAGCGGAGTCTGCGCATGGTCACTGAAGGCAGGGCCACGGCGATCACCGGAGAAGAGCTCGACGTCGAGGCCGACAGTCTCTGCCTCCACGGAGACACCCCCGGTGCCGTGGAGATGGCCAAGGCCGTTAGCGACGGCCTCAAGTCCTCGGGAGTGGAGATCGTCCCGGTTGGACAGCTTGTCTAAGGGACGGCGCCTCCGTTCCGGCCGAACGATGGGCGCAGCGACCATCTATGTACGATAGACCCAGGTTCCTCTACGCCGGAGATCGGGCCCTCGTCGTCGAGCTGGGCGACGGGATCGACCCGGAGCTGAACCGTCGGCTGCACAGTCTTCGCGGCGCAATAGATAAGGCTGCGCTGCGGGGCGTATCCGACCTCATCGCAACCTATCGCTCACTGCTCGTCTACTACGACCCCATCTCCACCGACGTTGAAAGGCTCAAGGAAGAGCTGGCGCGAATCGAGCGCAGGGTCGACGCCTCCGGGCTTAGCCAATCGAGGATCGTCCACCTCCCGACGTTCTACGGCGGCGACTACGGGCCGGACCTCGGCTCCGTAGCCGAGCACACGGGACTGTCGGCCCAGCAGATCATCGAGACCCACTCGGCGACCGACTACCTGATATACATGATGGGCTTCAGTCCAGGATTTCCCTATCTGGGCGGACTTGATGAGCGGCTTCACACACCCAGGCTATCCACGCCGCGGACCGAGATTCCCGCCGGTTCGGTCGGCATCGCTGATAGCCAGACCGGCGTCTACCCCGTTGCGAGCCCCGGCGGATGGAGGCTCATAGGCCGGACCCCTCTCAGGCTGTTCGACCCGACAGCCGAGCCTCCCAGTCTGCTCGTCGCCGGCGACTACGTTCGCTTCACGCCGCTCGCTTCGGAAGAGGAGTACCTGGAGATTGAATCCGCGATAACCAGTGGAGAGTACGTCCCTGTGGTCGAGGAGGCTGGATGAGCACGGTGGAGCTCCACATACGGGAGCCCGGTCTGCAGACCACAGTACAGGACATCGGGCGTAACGGCTGCCAGATATACGGCGTCCCTGTGTCAGGGGCGATGGACGCCTTCGCGCTACGCGCAGCCAACCTATTGGTCGGCAACGATGACCGCCACGCCGCTCTCGAAATCACCGCCCTCGGCCCTAGGCTCTCCTTCAGCTCGCCCACCTGGATAGCCGTAACCGGCGCAGACCTGTCCCCTACGCTCGACGGCGCTCCACTCCCTATGTGGGAGAGCGTGAGGGTCGAAGACGGGAGCGTGCTCGCATTCGGACCGCCAAAGGACGGTATGCGTGCCCACCTCGCCATGGCCGGCGGGATAGACGTTCCCATGGTAATGGGCAGCAGGTCCACCTACCTCAAGGGCGGCTTCGGCGGCTACGAGGGACGGGCGCTTTTGACAGGGGATGTCGTCCGCTGCCTCGATCCCGGGGATCGTGAGTTCGTCAAGCGGCGTCTCCCTCCTGGAATCCCCGTCCCGGTCTATGGCCACAGCCATGACCTCAGGGTCGTGATGGGCCCGCAGGACTCCGCATTTACCGAGGACGCGGTCTCCACCTTCCTGTCGTCCACCTACACGATCTCAATGGACTCCGACCGGATGGGCTACCGGATGGACGGCCCGCCGTTGGAGCACCTCGCGGGCGCCGACATCGTATCGGACGGCACGACTCTCGGAGCAGTCCAGGTCCCCGGAGACGGCACGCCTATAGTCCTTCTGGTCGACCGCGGCGTCACTGGAGGATACGCCAAGATCGCCACGGTCATCACCGCGGACATCGGCAAGCTGGGCCAGGCGATGCCCGGCGACTCCGTCTCCTTCCGCAAGATGAGCATTGAAGAGGCACACGCCGCCTACCACGAACAGGAGGAGTCGCTCGAGACCATCGCCGGACCCGAATCGGAGGTGATCGTCGGCGTCACCATCACGGTCGATGGTCAGATGGTGCAGATAGTGGACGCCGACGATGAGCCTCTTCTGCTCGACGTCCCGCTCTGCGAGCCCGGCGATGGAGACGCTCATCGCGTCCGCGCCACCGTCTCCGGCCAGGTATACGAGTTTGACGTAGAGATCCAGCGATCGGGCGAGTAAGGAGACACGGATGCCCGCACCAGACCGGATCGCGATCATGGGCGCGGGAGCCGTCGGCAGCTACATCGGCGCCTTCCTCTCCAGAGACGGCCGCGACGTAACGCTGATCGACATGTGGGGAGCCCACGTGGACGCGATGAGCGCCAACGGGCTCAGGGCCTCCGGTACCCAGGGAGACTTCACCGTGCCGGTCAAAGCGGTCCACATGACCGCTTGCACCGAGACCGCCGAGCCGTTCGACATCGTCTTCCTCACCGTCAAGTCGTACGACACCGAGTGGGCCACCCACTTCATCAAGCGCTTTCTATCGCCCACCGGAGTGGTGGTGAGCGCACAGAACTGCATGAACGACCAGCTCATCGCCTCCATCGTCGGCTATCAACGAGAGATCGGCTGCGTAATGTCCGGAATCACCGTAGCGTTATGGGAGCCCGGCCACGTCAACAGAGGGGGGGAGCCCGGACGAAGCCGCGGACACGACGTCTTCCGGATCGGCGAGCTTCATGGCCGCACCACGCCTCGCGTCCAGGCCATAGCTGACATGCTCGGCACGATCGACGGCGCCAGAGTGACCGACAACATCTGGGGCGAGCGCTGGTCGAAGCTGACATCCAACGCCTCGTCTAACCCCGTAACGGCTATGACTGGCCTCGGTTCGAGCCGGGCCGCCGCTCACCCCGGTGCTCGCTGGATACAGGTCCACATCGCCAAGGAGGCGGTCAGGGTGGGACAGGCCCTCGGCTACGAGATCGAGTCCATCATGGGCATGCCTGCGGCGAAGTGGGCCGACGCCGACCGGGGCGACGTCTTCGAGGAGTTGGACGCCCTCTTCGAGGCGAAGGCCGGAGGACGCGACTGGAAGTCCTCAATGGCGCAGGACGTCGCGAAGGGTCGCCGCTCGGAGATCGATGCCATGAACGGCCTGATCGTCGAGCAGGGTCTCGCAGCCGATGTGCCGACACCGGTCAACTCCGCCATCGTCGACGTGATGAGACGCATCGACGCCGGCAGCCTCGCGCCCAGCCCATCCAACCTCGTCCTCGTCCACGCGTGAGCTACCTCTTCCACTACTCCGAGAAGAGACGAGACGGGTATCCTTCTTTCCACGCGAGGTCCTCGCATGACTGACATCCTCTCGGAGCTCACCAGTTGGGTAGAGGGGTTCGCCGGCAGCGACTGGTCGTTCCTCGCCCTCGCCCTGCTCTCCTTCTCCGAGGCGATCTTCTTTCCCGTACCGCCCGACCCGCTCCTCATCGGCATAGCCGTCATCAGGCCGGAGGCGGCGCTGTGGCTGGCCGCCATAGCCACGACATCCTCCGTGGGCGGCGCCCTAGTGGGCCACTGGCTGGGACGGAGGCTGGGCGTGCTGCTACTGCACAAGTTCGTTTCATCTCGTCAGGTGGAGTATGCCGAGCGCATGTTCGTCAAGTACGGCTCCTGGGCGGTCGCACTGGCCGCCTTCACGCCCATACCCTACAAGGTGTTCGCCGTCACCGCCGGCGCTCTTAGGCACGACCTCCGAAGCTTCATCCTGGCCTCCCTCATCGGCAGGGGGGCGCGTTTCTTCCTCCTGGGCGGCCTCCTGTTCGTCTACGGAGAGTCGATCGAGCAGTTCATCGGCGACCACTTTCAGACGCTGACGCTTGCAATCGCGGCGGCGGTAATCGCCGGAGGCGCAGCCGTCCTCATCGTCGTGAAGCTTAGGGAGCGCTCCGCAGGTTGACCGCCTTATGGGCGGTTCCTATAATTGCACCGCTCTCAATCCCCCAAAGGAACGGTTGACATGCCCTTCAGCGACCAGCCGATGCTTCCGACGACCGTCATAGGCAGCTACGCATATCCTGGTTGGATGTGGACGGCCCTCGACGAGGTCGAGAAGGGCAACTACGGCCGCACCGACGAGCGGGAACTGTACGACGACGCCGTAAATATGGCCATCCTCGACCAGGAGAGAGCGGGAGTCGACGTCATCTCCGACGGTGAGATGCGCCGGTGGTACTTCGTGCAGAGCTTCTACAAGAGGATACAGGGCATCGAGCAAGAGCCGGAACTGCGCAGGGTAGGTCTCTACGGCTACGACACTCCGCCTCGCTACAAGGCGGTGGAGAAGCTGGTGGTCCCCAATGGTCTGGGCATCATAGACGAGTACCGGTACGCTCGCGCCAACACGACCAAGCCGATTAAGGTCACTTGTCCGGGTCCCCTCACGCTCACGATCCACATTCGTCCCGGCGAGGTGTACCGGGACCGGGTGGAGATGTCCTGGGACTTCGCAAAGGTGATCAACAGGGAGCTTAAGGCGCTGGTGGAGCTCGGCGTCGAGTACATCCAGCTCGACGAGCCCTCTTTCGCCGTGATTCCGGGCCAGCTCCAGGACTGGGTTGACCTCTACAACGCCTCCGTAGAGGGAGTGGACGCCAGGCTGGCCCTGCATATCTGCTTCGGAAATCTCACCAGCAGGCCGCGCGGCAAGCGCTCGTATGCGTGGATGTTTCCCAAGGTGCAGGAATGCAGGTACGATGAGCTGGTCCTCGAATATGCGAACAGGGAGATGAGCGAGATCCAGCACTGGAAAGAGTGGGCCGGGGACAAGATGCTCGGCCTCGGAGTTATAGACATCAAGTCCTTCTACGTCGAGACGCCGGAAGACGTAGCCGAGCGCATCCGTCTCGCCATTCGGCACGGTCCGGCGGAGCAGCTCGTGGTCAACCCCGACTGCGGCTTCTTCCAGCTACCCAGATGGCTCTCATACCTAAAGCTGGATGCGATGGTAAAGGGCGCCAAGCTCGTGAGAGGTGAGCCCGGAGTCTGAGAGCCCCGACAGCCTTCGTCACCACTATGAAGACAGACTGCCACAGCCTTCATTCAGTCATTCCAGCGGAGGCCCGAAGGCCTCCATCTCAATCTTCCCCCGCGGACGGGGGAAGAGGAATCCAGTTCGAAGAAGGCATGGGAGACCGGCCGCGATGAAGCCTCTCGCCCACATCACGGTGGTCGACCTGACGGTCAACCTGCCGGGGCCGTTCTGCTCAATGACGCTGGGCGACTTAGGCGCCCGCGTCCTCAAGGTCGAGCCGCCCGGAGGCGACCCGCTGCGGCGCAGCAGCCCGGTCATGTGGGCCGGACTCAACCGCGGCAAGGAGAGCATCGTCCTCGACCTCAAGGACGACGGCGACCGGCGAACGCTCGTCGAGCTGGCCGGAGACGGGGATGTAGTCCTGGAGGGCTGGCGGCCCGGCGTCGCCGCCCGGCTTGGAGCCGACTACGCAACCCTGTCGCAGGAGAACGACCGTCTCGTCTACTGCTCCATATCCGGATTCGGACAGGACGGCCCCTGGAGGCGGCGCGCGGGCCACGACATCAACTACCTGGCGCTTGCCGGATACCTGGGTCTGCAGAGCGCCATCGAGGGACGTCCCTGGCCGCCGCCCGTCCTCGTATCCGACCTGGCGTCCGGTCTCTACGCCGCCATTATGGTGCTCGCCGCGCTGAACGGAAGAGAGGCGACCGGACGCGGAACCTACGTCGATCTCTCCATGACCGAGTCCGCGCTGGCCCTGCTGGGCCCGGAGATCGGAGCCCTCGCGGGTGACGGTCCGGTCGAGCCGAACGTGACCGGCATTCCGCACTACGGGGTCTTCAGGTGTGCCGACGGCCTCTGGTTCAGCCTCGGCATCGTCCACGAAGACCACTTCTGGGACAGCTTCTGCCGCGCCGCAGGTCTTGACGACCTCTCCGGTCTGACCTTCGACCAGCGAATGGAGCGGCGCGAACAGATCGAGGAGCGGCTCCGGGTCGCCTTCGATCGGCTGCCCTCAACTGAGTGGGAGCGCCGGCTCGAAGAGGCCGACGTCCCGGGAGCCCGGATAGTCCCGCCCTCCGAGGTGTTCGACACTCCCCAGTTCGCCTTCAGGCGGCTCTTCTCCGAGATAGGCCCGGAAAGATTCGTCGGTCAGCCCGCCCTGCTGTCCGGGGAGCGGCCCGGCCCCGTGGGAAGGCCCCCGGAGCCGGACGAGCACGGCGCGGCGATACGATCCGAGCTCGGCGGCGTCCCGATCCGCTGATCAGGCAGGAGCGACCTATGGCTCACCAGTACCAGATAGGCGACTACCACGAGACCTACCGCACATTCAAGCTGACCGTGCCCGAACGCTACAACTGGGCCTACGAGGTGTTCGACGTGTGGGCCCGCGACCCCTCGAACGTCGCAATGCTCTGGGTCGGAGACGACGGCGCCTCACGGGAGATCACCTTCAGGCAGTTCAGCGAGCGCTCTCAGCGAGTGGCCAACGTCCTGACAGGCCTGGGCCTGAAGCCCGGCGACCGCGCCATGATCGTCCTCCCGCGCATCGTGGAGTGGTGGGAGCTCATACTCGGATGCATCAGGGCGCAGGTCGTCTCCGTGCCTGGGACCACACTGCTGACGCCGCAGGACATCTCGTACAGGATCAACTTCTCCGGGACCAGGGTCGCCTTCACCGATCTCGAGAACCTTGACAAGTTCACCTCCGTGGCCGACGACTGCCCGACGCTCGAGCGGATCGTCGTGGTGGGAGAGGCCCCCGGAGCGGACAGCTACGAGGCTCTTCTGAAGTCGGCCTCCCCGAGTCTCCCAAACCCTAACAACCTGTCGAGCGACCCTCTGATGGGCTACTTCACCTCCGGCACCACCGGATACCCGAAGATGGTCATCAACACCCACGCCTCCTACCCGATAGGCCACATCCCGACCGGCAAGTTCTGGCTCGACCACAGGCCCACGGACCTCCACTGGACCCTGTCCGACACCGGATGGGCCCAGGCCGCCTGGACCTGTTTCTTCGCGCCCTGGAACATGGGAGCGGCGCTCTTCATCTGGGACACGCGAGACAGGTTCGACGCGGAGGCCACGCTCCGCATGTTCGAGACGCACCCGATCACCACCTTCTTCGCCCCGCCGACCGCCTACCGCATGATGGTCCAGCACGACCTGGACCGATTCGAGCCGAAGGCGCTGCGTCACTGCCTCGGCGCCGGAGAGGCGGTCAATCCCGACCTGATAGACGCCTGGTCCGCGGGCACCGGCCTACACATATGGGAGGGGTACGGGCAGACGGAGACTACGCTGTGCATCGCCACCTTCCCCGGCATGAGGTCCAAGCCGAGCTCGATGGGAGTGGCCGCACCCGGCTTCGACATGGCCATCGTCGACGACGACGGCAACGAGCTTCCCAACGGCGAGGAGGGCGAGGTCGCCATCCGCATCCGGCCCGAGAGGCCGGTCGGACTGTTCGACGGATACTGGAACAATCCCGAGGCCAACACCATCTCCTTCCGAGGCGACTGGTACTACACGGGCGACCGGGCGTCGCGCGACGCCGACGGCTACTTCTGGTTCGTCGGCCGCGCTGACGACGTGATCATCAGCGCCTCCTACCGGATAGGCCCCTTCGAGGTCGAGTCGGCCCTGACCGACCATCCCGCGGTCGCCGAGACTGCGGTCGTCGCGAGCCCGGACCCGGTTCGAGGCAACATCGTCAAGGCCTTCGTCGTCCTGGCATCCGGCCACCAGCCCTCGGAAGAGCTCGTCAAGGATATGCAGGCGCACGTCCGGCGCGTCACGGCTCCCTACAAGTACCCGCGCAGGATCGAGTTCATCGACGAGCTGCCGAAGACGATCAGCGGCAAGATCAGGCGAAACGTGCTCCGGCGGCGCGACGTTCAGTAGAGGACCAGGATGTCAGATCTCATCATCGAGAACGGCCTCGTCATAGACGGAAGCGGCAGTCCCGGCTTCCACGCCGCCGTCGTCGTCGTCGGAGACACGCTCGCCATCCACAGGGGCGACCTCTCCGGCATCGAGGCCCGCCGGACCATCGACGCGACCGGCCACGTCGTCTGCCCCGGCTTCGTCGATCTCCATTCGCACGCCGGCCTGACGATCCTGGGAGAGCCGCACCACGACCCCAAGGTCCGGCAGGGAGTCACCACCGAGCTCATCGGCATCGACGGCATATCCCACGCCCCCTTCAAGACCGCGGAGGAGCTGCAGCGGTACATCTGGCTCGACTCCGGGCTCAACGGCTACCCTCCAAGCCCGGCCGACTGGCTGACCGTCGCCGACCTGCTCGGCAGGTATGACAACAGCGTGGCCGTCAACATCGCCTACATACTCGGCAACTCCCCCGTGCGCATCTGGAGCGTCGGCTGGAACGACCGGCCGGCCACCGGCGCGCAGATCGAGGAGATGCGGTCGGTCGTCAGAGAGGCGATGGAGGAGGGAGCGTGGGGACTCTCCACCGGCCTGGACTACCCTCCCGGCTCCTACGCGGACACGGCCGAGCTCGTCGCCCTCGCGGAGACCTCCGCACGGATGGGCGGCTTCTACCACACCCACACCAGAGCCAGCCTCGCCGCAAATGGTCTGCTGGCGCCGTGGGAGGAGGCGCTCGAAATCGGCCGGCGCGCCGAGAGCGCGGTCCATCTCACCCACTACCGCCAGGGCGCGCAGGGCGTGGGGAGCCACCTCGACTACCTCGGCCTCGTCGAGAACGCGAGGGACGAGGGTATGGACGTCACCTTCGACTGCTACACCTACCCCTACTCCGGCACGACGGTAACCATCGGCCTCCCCGGATGGTCCAAGGACGGCGGGCCCGAGCGGCTCATGGCCGCGCTGCAGGACCGGGGCGACCGCGCCCGCATGAAGCGCGAGGTGCCCGCAGAGCGCCTGGAGAACAGTTGGCTGACCAACTTTACTCAACCGCAGAACCGCGTCTACGACGGCCGTCTCCTCACCGACATCGCGGAGATGCGCGGCCAGGAGCCGGCGGACGCGCTCTTCGACCTGCTGGTCGAGGAGCGGCTCGGCATCTCGGTGGTCGGACTCGGCACAAACCAGCAGACTCTTCCCGCCTTCGTCTCGCACCCCTACGGGATGATCGCGAGCGACGCGATACTGTTCGGAGAGTACCCGAGCCCGCGCTCTTACGGATGCTTCCCCATCGTGCTGGCCGAGTTCGTCCGCGCGGAGAGGCACCTCCGGCTCCCCGAGGCCATCCGCAAGATGACCTCCTTCCCGGCGCAGAGGCTCGGCCTGCCGGACCGCGGCCTGCTGAGGGACGGCTTCAAGGCCGACATCGTCGTCTTCGACCCGAAGAGCGTCAAGGCGCCAGCGACCAGGGAGGAGCCCAAGCAGTTCCCGGTGGGGATCGAACACGTGATCGTCAACGGGCGAGTGGTCATAGACCGGGGCGAGAACACCGGCGCCCTCCCCGGCCGCGCCCTCCGCAGGGGCAGGGCTTCTACCTAGCCCCGCCCGCATTCGATCCGCCATGACTCCCCTAGGGCTCATATATTTATGTGTGTCATTTTTGTGTCAGAATGTGACTTGGCTGTGACATGGTTCGACGCGTCCGACCAACTCCGCGCTCTGTGACTCGTATGGCGGAGATGTGCGACGACCCATATTATACGCACAGTTGTGCTGGTCGTCAAGAGGGATGATCGGCTCGTGACTTCGTGTGTCCGGGAAGGCTCAGAGAGGAGGAACCCCCATCCTAACCTTCCCCCCGCGGAGCCGGGGGAAGGGATTTGAGGACGCCTTCTCCATCAAAGTCTGAACAGTATAATCGGCTCGCCGGACGGGAGTGGGTGACGGCGACGGCACCCCTTATGCCGTAAGCCGCGCTGGGTTATAGTATGGACATGGCCACGACCGGAGCGAAGCTCATCCAGAGGTGGATTATACATATCCTGTCCGCTTTTCGGAGACTATCCACCAGCTGGTACGTCCTTGCGCCGATTCTGGTGGGGCTGGGCATAGCGGCAGGCGCATCGATCTTCATATATGTGTCTCCCGGCAAACCCAAGATTGGCATAATAAACGTGCCCTTCACCGTCATCACCGAGAGATCGGCCCATGTGATCGGCAGGTATATCGACTACGCGCGCCGGGACGGCTCCATCAAGGCGGTGGTCATCAAGCTGAGCTCTCCCGGTGGAGCCGCCGCCGCCAGCGAGCGCCTGTACATCGAGACCCGCAGGCTGCGGGAAGAAAAGCCTGTGGTGTTTGTCATGGGCGACCTGGTTGCCAGCGGCGGGTACATGATGTCAATGGGGGCTTCTTACTCTTACGCGCAGACATCTTCGCTGGTGGGGAACGTGGGAGTGATTTCCGTCGCAGGGCCGCTGATCCCTGAGCTGCCGGACGAGAGGACAGTGTTCAGCAGTCCCTACAAGCTGGATGGGGGCCCCAGGAGAGAGTGGGTCGGATCAGTGGACATGCTGAAGTCGGCCTTCGCTCAAATGGTAGTCGGCGAACGGGGAGACAAGCTGCGTATTTCCGGGGAAGAACTGGTCGAAGGACGCCTCTATCCGGGCATGGTCGCCGTGAGACTGGGACTGGCTGACGAGATTGGCGGCGACAGCGACGCCATCCGAAAAGCGGCTGACCTAGCGGGGATTTCCAATTACGATTTCGTGGATGTGAACATGGAAGTGAGTCGAGAACTTCTCCAGAACCTGCAACGGCTCCTGTCGCCAGGAGCCGGGGACAAAGGGAGTAGTGCCAACCTCGCCGATCTCCTGACCCTGCTTTCGGGAGACTACAGCAACGGAGGAGACGGCCTCACTGGATCTGAGTCCGGCAGCCAGGTCCTGAGAGAACTGATGCTTCACGGAGGTCTTGGAACAGACCAGGAAGACCCTCTTCCGGAATTTCCCATGGAGATACACCGCCCAAACATATATTACCTCTACGTGGGACATGGTCCATAAGCTACTGATAATAGCGCTGTTCCCCTTATCCGCCGCCGCCACTTTCGCTGTCGTGTTCCTCTTCTTCTACCACGGGAGCTACGACCCGCCACCCTCGGTGGATATTCCCTTTCAGCAGATAACTTCACCCGGCGTGGCCCCGGCTGTTGCAGTGGATTCCGGTATCGCCCAGGTCCAGCGGGGGCTGTTGCTGGTGGACGCGCTGCACGTAAACTCCTTTACGGAAAGCGAAATAGTGACCCTCATCTCGTGGGTAGCCAACCGGGGGTATGACGTGGAGGTCGTTGGCGGCTTTACCACGGTGGGAAGAGAGACCAGGCTGAGGCTGCTGGAGGATAAGCTGCGGCGCGCCGACAGCTTCCTGGTCGCGCTTCCCAGATACGCTTACACGGAGGCCGAAGTGGGCTTAGTGGAACGGTTCGTCGAGAAGGGCGGGAAGCTGCTGCTGGTTTCGGACCCGACCCGGCCCAGCCGGATAAACAGCCTCGCCAAGCGATTCGGGGTGGAGTTTCAGCCTGATTACCTATACAACACAGCGGAGTATGATCTGAACTTCCGGCACATCTTCGTCAGAGACTTCCAACCCGCCCCGCTCACCAGTGGCCTGGACACGATAGCCCTGTACATCGCGGGATCGGTCCGGTCTTCCGGCCACGGACTGGCCTTCACCGATGCCAATACCAGGTCTTCGCTGGTGGAGGCTACCGAGGACTTCCATCCCATTGCCTGGGGCGACAGCCAAAACGTACTGGCGATAGGTGACTTCACCTTCATGGTACCTCCCTACAACTCATTGGTGGACAACGACAAGCTGCTGTCCAATCTAGCGCACTATCTGACGGACAGCCAGCGAAGGTTCGATTTGGGAGACTTTCCCCATTTCTACGAGGGCGGTCGGGAAGATACTATAGACATTCTGCTAGGGCGGTCCTCCCTTTGGAGCAGCGGTACCGAGATGAGAAGCGGCCTTTCGGCCTATGGGTTGTCTTCCGAGGTTCGCGGGACGGAAGACGTAAGCCGGGACACGGCGTTCCTGGGCCTATACGACGACGCTCCCCAGGTGGGTCAATACCTACAGGCCGCTGGTATTCGCATTGACGAAGCTCTGAGCACTCCCTTTGCCGCGGACCTGCACAGGGAAGGGACGGCAATCGTGCTCCTCCACCGAGACCAGGACCGGCATGTGCTGGTGGTTCTCGCGGACACACCCGATGGTTTGGCCGAGGCTGTAGGCAGCCTGTTCAGCGGCGAGTTCAGAAGGGACCTGCTTAGCGATTCCGTGGGGTTGCGCAACAGCTCATGAAAGCACGATTCGGATCCTGTCATCTGCTGCCGGCACTGTTGCTGATGCTGGTCCTGTTGTTGGCTTGCGGGAAGACTGACGGTCCTGCGACCGTGCCTGCAACTCTGCCTCCCGACTCGACTCCCCAGTCCGTCAGGCCCTTGTCGGCCAGCGACCTGAGGGCGGTAGCCGAGTTCGTAGAGCGGCAGCAGACCGTCGGTCAGGAGTGGGACCAGTTCCATCAGGAGTTCGACCAGTGGCGCGCCGGACTGGCCTCCTGCCACAGGAGCGCGGTGCAGGAGGCCCTACAAGACTTCGCCGTCGGTTTCAACACTGTGACGGAGCGGGCCAGGGGTCTTCCCAGGGCATCGTTCGATGGGGAGTTAGCCGACATGTTGATAGCGGCTGCCGAGGCAGAGGAGGCGGCGTTCCGCCAGCTACGGGACCGCTGGCAGCCCAATAGCCCTTCACTATTCGAGACGGTGGAGCAGCAGCGTTCCAAGGCGGCCCGTGCCCAGAAGGAAGTAGAAGACCTGGCAATGGCGTTGCAGGAAAAGCTCGAAAAAGCCTCTGACCCAGAAGAGCTGCTGGCAATGGAGGAGTTCGACGCGGCCTTCGATCTCGTCAGAAACGACTGGGATAAGTTCCATGATGACTACGCCGGCCTGTCGCAGGAAGCGGGCAGCATGGACAACGCCGAGGTCCTTCTCCGGCTCGAGCAGCTTATGCGACAGCTCGGCGCCGTACTTGAGGCTGTAGACAGACTACCTGCGGCACCTGCCGCGGAAGACTCGATTGAGATGCTTCAAGACGCTGCGGAAGCCGAGCTTAGGGCTCTTGCAAATGTATATGAAACTCTGGACCTAGTGGTCATGGAGGATGCCGCTGAGAAGCCAGATGCACCTGGAGAGGACGAATCCGGCCAGCCGGTTGGACCGCTCCTGGAGACGATGAACTCCACTATCGAGGACGTCGAGGCGACCTTAAGAGAAGTCAGACGAACCACCAGGGAGTTCCTCGACGGCCACGCGTTGGCGGATCTGGAGGAAGTTCAAGAGTTTGTTGGCGAGTATGAGAGACTACTTGCGGACTGGGACGCGTTCCACCAGCGCTACAACGACTGGCGGAGCGCCGAGGGCGGATGTGACCGGACTGAAGTGTTCCAGTCGCTGGGCCAATTCAACGTGCGCATGGGCGAGCTTGGACGACAGGTTCGGGACCTTCCCCAGTCGAGCTATCTGCTGCCCATCTACAACCTGCTGGTGGAAGCAGTGGAAAGGGAGGAGGGCGCGATCCGGGCCCTGCGCAACTCCTGGCAGCCCTTCACCGTCGATCCCTTCATAGCGGTGGAGCGGGAACGGGACAACGCCAGCAGGCTGCGTCGCGAGGCCAACATAGCCCTGCAAGAGCTCCGTAACCGGCCCTGAGTCTTTAGCGGGCAGCGGACAGCGAGTCCGAACGGGCCCGTCCAGGGCGCCGCCGTCAGTCGACGCTGCGCCACTCCCTTCCGATCTCGTCGTAGCGGCATCGTAGCTCGTCGACGACCGCGCCGTCCAGCGGAAGCCTCTCCTCCACCGTCCTGACGTTCGCCAGCATGTGGGCGGGGTTGCGCGTGCCGACGATCGCCGTGTCGACCTGCTCGTGTCCCAGCACGAACCCCAGGGCTAGCTCTACAGGATCGCCGGGAGCGCCGTCGATCGGACCGGACTCCCGCATGAGCGTCGCCCGCTCCAGCAGCAGATCGGCGACGCCGTCGGTGCTGTAGTAGCCCTCGATCCGATCCCTGCCCCAGACCGCGTTGGCTATGGGCCGCTTGACGATGACGCCCATCCCGCGCTCCTTCGCCCGGTCGAGGATTCCGTATCGCGCCCTCTGGTCCACCAGGCTGAACGCGGTCTGCAGCGTGTCGAACATCCCGCTCCCGATGGCCCACTCCGCCGCCTCGTTCTCCTGGCTGAAGCCGATGAAGCGCGCCTTGCCGGCGTCCCTGGCATCCTCCACGGCTCTCAGCACATCGTCGGGAGGAGAGGGCGCGTCGTACGCGTGTACCTGCAGCAGATCGACGTAGTCGGTCCTCAGCAGCGTCAGACTGTGGTCGATGCTCGCCCTGACCGTCTCGCCCGTCCAGGGCAAGCCGCTCATCCCCGGCGGAACGTGGCCCGCCTTCGTCGCCAGTATGAACTCGTCCCGCCGGTGAGAGACCGTGAGGCCGACGCGCTCCTCGCTCAGGTCGTAGCACTCGGCCGTATCGAGGAAGTTGATGCCCGCGTCCAGTGCGGAGTTGAGCACGCGGCCGGCCCTCTCCAACGCGTCGGGCGCGGCGTCCCTGCCCATCTCGACCAGCCCTATGCCGAGCCGGCTGACCATCAGGCCGGTGTCGCCCAGCGGCACCCTCTGCATCAGCCCTCCGATTCCGGGTCCGGGTCCGTCACCACAGCCTCATCGAGTCTACGAACAGCTCCCTCAGCTCGGAGGCCCCGACCGGTCTCGGCGACAGCTTCACCACCCTGTGCTGAGGCAGCGTCCCCGCGACCAGCTCGTCCACGTCGTCCGGCGTGTAGCCGACCGCTTCGAGCCCGTTGGGAATGTCGATCTGACGAATCAGGTCGACTATCGCGTCGGCCAGAAGGTCGCCCGCGTCCTCGGGACCAGCGCCCTCGACGTCGGCTCCCATCAGCCGCGCGGCGTACAGGTGCCGCTCCGGGTTCGCCGGCGCGGTGAACCGGAACACCGCCGGAGCGTTGAGAATGACCGACATCCCGTGCGGGACTATCGAGCGGCCTTCGGGGTAGCCGTCCGGCACGAACTCACGCACCCTGCCGGACACGGGGTACGACATGCCGTGCGGTAGATGACATCCCGCGTTGCCGAACCCTACGCCGGCGAAGGTGGCGGCCAGCAGCATCTGGCTGCGCGCCTCGTAGTCGTCGGCGTCGTGGACCGCCCTGACGATGTTCCTCGACACCATCTCGACCGCGCGTGTAGCCCACACGTCACTGATCGGGTTGGAGCCCTGGTAGGATGGGCGCGCTCCCGGACTCTCCGGCGCGGGCCGCGCGCTGAAGGGCAGCGCCGTGTACGACTCCAGACCGTGGCACAGCACGTCCAGGCCGCTGCACGCCGTGACCATCTTCGGCAGCGTCCGGGTGTTCTCGGGATCGACCAGCCCCATCGTCGGACGGAGCGCGCGGTGCGAGATGCCCGTCTTCGCCCGCATCTCCAGCAGGTCGAATATCGCCACGCCGGTCGTCTCGCTGCCCGTCCCGGAGGTCGTTGGGACCGCTATGAGCGGCTTCAGCGGGCCCGGCACCGGCCTCGCCTCCCCTATTGGCGCGTTGACGTAGGTCAGGAGATCGGCAGGATAGGTGGCGTAGAGGTTGGCCGCCTTCGCCGTATCTATAGTGGAGCCGCCGCCGACCGCGACGTACCCGTCGAAGCCGCTGGCAGAGGCGAAGTCTATCGCATCCCTGAACGACAGGTCGGTCGGCTCCACCCGCACCCGGTCGTACAGGACGGCGTCGACACCCTCGTTGCGCAGCGAGCCGAGCGCCACCTCCACCGGATCGCTATCCGCCATCACCGGGTCCGTCAGCACCATCACCCGGCCGGCCCCAAGGCGGCGCATCTCGTACCCGACCTCGCGGGTCACTCCGGGCCCGTACTTGATGCTCGACGTGTCGATGGTGAACGCCGTCTCCAGCGTCTCGGGGCTCATCCTCTCACCTCTGGATCGTGCGCCTATTGCCGGTCGATCAGCGCCTCACGCTCCCGGCGAGCGCACCCCCGTGCCCGGGAACGACCCCACCTGGACCGCGCCGTCTTTCACCACCGGCGTTCCGGCCACCAGCACGTGCGGGACGCCTTCCGGCGCGAGAGTAGGCTGCTGGTAGGTGGAGCGGTCGCGAACCCGCTCGGCGTCGAACAGCACCAGGTCCGCGTCGGCTCCGACGCTGGCCCGCCCCTTCTTCCTGAAGGCCGGGGCCAGAGACTCGAGACGCTGCGCGGGCATCAGCGACGACTTCCTGATCGCGTCCATCAGCGTGATCGCGCCGGAATCCCTCACGTACTGCCCCAGTATCCTCGTGTAGCATCCCGCCGTCCTCGGATGGCCCTTGCTGGCCTCCAGGTAGCCGTCGGAGGCGATGGCGGTCAGCGGGCTCGCCACGGCCGCGTCCACCAGGTCCTGACGCATCGAGTGAACGATCACCATCCCGCCGATCTCGCGGTACTCGGCGAAGCTGCTGGCCGTCAGACGCTCTCCAGTGACCGCCCACTCGAGGTCGCCGTAGTCTAGGCCGAACCTGTCCCTCCACCCCTCTGCCAGGATCGCCGACTCTATGCCGGTCATGCCCGCGGTGTAGGGGTAGCACTCCGTCGTCACGTCGACTCCGTTCGACCGAGCCTCCTCGATCATCTGCAGCAGGCTCGGCACGGCGTGCTGCCCGCTGCTGTTGATGTGGACGAGATGGAGAGGCGCCCCGCTGGTCACCGACGCCGCTATAAGTTCCGACAGCCCCTCGATGCTGTTCAGAGGCTCCTTGTGGCCCATGCCCCGCATGTGGACGTGGCAGGAGGCGCCGTAGCGCGCCGCCACGCGGAACATCTCCAGCGCCTCCCAGCGGGAGGCCATCGGCGTGTAGGCAAGACCGAAGCCCATCGCAAGCGCGCCGCAGCGCAGACCGCGGTGCATCAGAGCCTTCATCTCCTCGATCTCAGCCTCGCTCGCCTCCTTGTATGCGCCGTCCGCGACCGGGAGCATCCCGCCCGGATCCTTCATCACCCGCATCCGGACGGGTATGTGTCCGATGCTCGCGCCGAAGTTGATCAGCGCCTTCCCCTCACGCTCGCCGTACCAGCGGTCGATGTCCGCCACGCCGGCCTCCAGCTCGAGCGCAGTCGTCACGCCGTCTCTAGCCTGGACCTCGTAGTTCTCAGCGTCCTGACCGTGCGAATGCATGTCTATCGCTCCGGGCGCAACGACCAGACCGCTCGCGTCGATCGAGTCGTCTCCCTGCAGCGGCTCCCGCGTGATGGCCTCGATCGAGCCGCCGGATATGCCGACGTTGGCTATCTCGTCCCGCCCCGACTCAGGGTCCATCACCCTGCCACCTGTCAACACCATGTCGAAAGTGGGCATTTTTCTCCTCTCAGGCCGCCGGAGCGCGCGCCCCCGTACCCGGGAACACCCCCTCTGCAACCTCGCCGTCCCTGACGACCGGCACGCCGTTTACGAGCACGTGCGGTATCCCTTCGGGCGGAGCGGTCGGATCCTTGTAGGTCGCACGGTCGATGACGCGGTCCGGATCGAACAGCATCAGGTCGGCGTCGCAGCCCACTGCCACCCTGCCCTTCTTCCTGAAGAGCGGCGCCAGAGGCTCCAGGCGCTGGGCCGGCATCAGGGAGGCCTTGCGGATAGCCTCCATCAGGGAGAGCGCGCCCGTCTCTCTCACAAAGCGCCCCAGTATCTTCGAGTAGGAGCCCGACGTCCTCGGGTGGCCGTGGCCATCCTTCAGGTAGCCGTCCGTCGCCGTCGCCGTCAGCGGGCTGGTCACAGCCTCTTCCATCATCGGCTCGGGGATCATGTGCATTATCACCGCCCCCCCGATCTCACGGTACTCCGCAAAGGTGCTGGCAGTCAGTCTTTCGCCCGTCTCCGCCCACTCCAGGCCGTCATATTCTATCCCCAGGACCTCCTGCCAGCCTTCCGACAAGAGCGCCGACTCTATCCCGGTCATCGCCGCCGAGTATGGATAGCACTCGGTGGTGACGTCGAGGTCGTTTCCGCGGGCCTCCTCGATCATCTGCAGCAGCCTCGGCACGGCCCTCATCCCGCTGCTGTTGATGTGGACGAGGTGGAGCGGCGCTCCGCTCGTTGCGGAGGCCGCGATCAGCTCCGACAATCCCTCGATGCTGTTCATCGGCTCCTTGTGGCCCATCCCGCGCATGTGAACATGGCACGACGCCCTGTACCGCGCCGCGACCCGGAACATCTCCAGCACCTCCCAGCGCGCCGCCACCGGCGTGTACTGGAGGCCGAAGCCCATCGCGAGCGCGCCTCGCCTCAACCCGAGATCGAGCAGCCGCTTCATCTCCTCGATCTGCTCAGGAGAGGCGGCGCTGTAGGCGGCGTCCGCGATAGGGAGCATCGCTCCGGGATCGTTCATCACCTTCATGCGAACCGGTATGTGTCCGATGCTTGCGCCGAAGTTGATCAGCGCCCTACCCTCACGCTCGCCGTACCAGTCGTCGATGTCCAGCACACCGGCTTCGAGCTCCAGCGCGGTGGTGACGCCGTCTCTTGCCTGTACAAGGTAGTTCTCTTCGTCCTGGCCGTGCGAGTGCAAGTCGATCGCGCCGGGCGCGACGACCAGTCCGGCGGCGTCTATCGAGTCGCGTCCCTCCAGGGGCTCGTTAGTGATGGCCTGGATCGTGCCGTCCGAGATGCCGACGTTGGCTATCCCATCACGCCCCGACTCCGGGTCCAAGACCCGCCCGCCTGTCAGCACAATGTCGAACACGCTCATAGTCGCACCTCTCTCGCAGACATGGTAGTTGTCTTCGCCGACGCGGGACCGGGTCGAAGCACTAGTCGGACTTCGGTTCGGCGAAGGTCAGAATCCTCCCCGGATTGTCGACCAGTATCTTCTGTATGAACTCTTCGGTGTAGCCGCGGGCGCGCATCCTGGGCACTATGTGGTAGATGATGTAGAAGTAGCCGTGGCCGCCGTACTTGATCAGCCGATCCTTCGAGCAGATATCGTGGGCGACGACCACCCTGTCGCCGTACCCCTCTGTCGCCAGGTAGGCGATCTGATCCATCCGCGTGGCGTCGCTCGGCATATCGATCTTCGGCTCGGGCCCATAGTAGGACCGCTCGTTGCCGAACAGGTCCCACTCGACGTAGCAGCCGGCCTCGGCCACACGCTTGAAGTCCTCCAGCTCGAAGATGGTGCGCTCGATGTGGCCCATGATCGTCCGTCCGAGGTCTCCTCCCGCCTCGCTCAGCACCTCCATTATCTCGAACGGCGCAGTCTCGTCCCGGCCCGGATGTATCAGGATGGGCGCTCCGGTGACCCTCTGGGCGCGAGCCGCCGCTCGCAGCACCTTCCGTTCGTTGTCGGTCAGCGGCCAGCTGCACCCGATCTCGCCGATGATGCCCGACCTCACGTCCGTACCCTCAGCGCCTTCGGTCACATCCTTGACGATCCTCTCGAATATCTCGTCCTCGGTCCGCTCGTCCATATCCTCCGGATGGGCCGGAGCGACGTAGTGCGCAGCGCCCATGACGATCTTGACGCCGGTATGCCGCGAGATCCTGGCAAGCCCCACCGGGTCGCGAGCGATGCCGATGCTCGTCGCGTCCACCATCGAGCCGCCGCCGTACTGCTTGTAGAGCATCGTCTCGTCGATCGCCGTCTCCACCGAGAGAAGCTGAGAGTTGTCCCGGCTCCGCGCCCCGTGATGGCGTATCCACCCGAGGTTTTCAAAGGAGACCGGCTGATAGTAGAGATCCCGCAGACTGGCCTGGCTGGGAGAGCTGCCCAGCGGCGCCGCGTCGAACAGCAGGTGCTCGTGCGTTAGGGTGATGCCCATCTCGGCCGGATCGACCGGCCCCGTGACCGTCTGTACCTTGCCGACCTGATCGTTCTGTTCCATGCCGAGCCGTCCTCCTGCGAGCTTGCGGGTTGCGTGAGACGCCATTTGTACATCACGCCGACAGGTGCGTCAAGAACACCCGAAGGCGGACGCCTCCGCGACAACGTGACTGGACTCCTCGATGAGTGATACTGTGGAGTGGGAGCAGACAGAAGATGATCACACCGGAGATGCGGGACGCCATTGGCGTGGAGTCCCATCCCAACAGCTTCAGGATACGGGCTGAAGACATCATACGCTTCGCCGACTCGGTGGAGGACGGCAACCCCCTCTTCAGCGACGAGGCTAAGGCCCGCGCGACGCGCCACGGAGGGCTCATCGCGCCGCCCACCTTCCTGAGGTCCTGCTACCCCGGCCCGCCCCGCGTGCGCGTCGAGCTCCCCTACGGCGCGAGCGTCGACGGCGGCAGCGAGTGGGAGTACTTCGAGCCGGTACGTCCCGGCGACACGATCACCGTGACCTCCAAGTTCGTAGACTTCGTCGAGAAGCGGGGCAGACTGGGCAGGATGCTCCTCGCCATACGAGAGCTGAAGTACGTCAACCAATTCGGCAGCGTCGTCTGCCTCGAGCGCAACACCGCGGTCCTCTACAACCCTCCGGACGGCCCCGCCGGGACGAGGGTCTGGGGCGTGGAGGACGAGCAGTGGACGCCTCCGAGCCGGCTCCCCGACCAGCTCTATTTCGAGGACGTGGCCGGGGGCGATCACATACCGGCGCTGCGGAAGGACCCCACGACGCGACAACTCGTCAAGTACGCCGCCGCCGCCGTCGAGTACCCGGAGATCCACTACGACCTCAGAGCGGCCGAGGCGGCAGGCCTGCCGGACGTCATCGTCCAGGGCTCGCTGAAGCACGCCTTCGTGGCGCAGCTGTTGACCGACTGGATCGGAGAGCTTGGCACGCTGAAGCGGCTGAACGTGCAGTACCGCGGCATGGACGTCCCCGGCGGACACGTCTACTGCAAGGGCGTCATCACACGCAAGTACGTCGAGGAAGGCGAACACCTGGTCGAATGCGAAATCTGGCTGGAGAACGCCGACGGCGTCAGGACCACTCCCGGGTCCGCTCTCGTCTCCCTGCCCTCGAAATCCCACCCCACATTCGGATAGACCCGCCGATGTGGTAACATGATCAGCGCCGACCCATGACTACCATGTTCACCAACATACTTGAACTCGACCCGATGGCCGACGGCCATCGGCTTCCGCCGTTGAGGAGGACCTCGGAACCGTAGCGCCTGCGCGCAGAGAATGTTTTCGAGGAGCCTCCCCGACGGGAGGCTTTTTTTGTAGCTCATGAAGATTCTTTTCCGAACGATAGCTTACAGCTTTCGGCACAAGGGGCTGTCTCTCAGCGCAACGGCCTCTGGTGTTGCGGCGGTTTTCGCACATATGCTGATACCCTGGGTCGCCGGCTCCGTCATCGACGAGGCGCTGACGAGCGGCCTCAGGAGTCGGCTGATCCTTCTTGCAGCTGTCATCCTGATTTTGGGGCTCCTCAGGTCGGTACTCAACTACGCCGGCATCTACCTGACCCAGGCGGTCCATCACTGGGTCGGCTACGAGCTCCGGAAGGACCTGTTCCGCAAGATGCAGGGGCTCAGCGCCGGTTTCTATGACCGTTTCCAGACCGGAGACCTGATGTCAAGGATCACCGTGGACATCGACGCCATGTCCAACTGCGTGGGACGCGGCTTCCTCCACGGGATAAGCGGCGTCGGCGCCTTCGGAATTGCGGGGATGGTGATGCTGATCATCGACTGGCGGCTGGGTCTCGTCACGCTGGCCTTCATCCCGCCAATGCTGTGTGCCAGCACGATAATGGCGCTCCGGATGTCCACTCACTTTGAGAAGGCCCTTCAGGAGATGGGCGACATGAACGCGGTGGTACAGGAGAACCTGACGGGCATGAGGGTCGTCAAGGCCTTCGGCGCGGGCGACCACGAGGAGACCAAGTTCCAGAGCCGGGCCCGTGCCGCGACCGCCTACATGTACGCTTCTGACATGGTCCTAGTGTCCGGCCTTGCCTCGATAGTCCTGCTCTTCTCGGGCGCCACGGCGGCGATACTGCTGTTCGGCGGCAGGGAGGTGTTCGCCGGACGTGTGACCCCGGGAGAGCTCGCCTCATTCATCCTGTACCTGGGTTTCCTGTCCACGTCAGTCTTTGTAGTGGGCTGGAGAGTGGAGATGTTCTCCAAGGCCTTCGCGGCGGGACGACGGGTCTTCGACATATTGGACGCCGAGTCGCCGGTCAGGGAGAGGCCCGGGGCCAGACCTCTACGGAGGGCGCGCGGCCACATCAGGTTCGAACACGTCTCTCTCAGCTACGACTCCTCCCACGAAACGCTGCGCGACATCGACTTCGAGGCGCTGCCCGGACAGACGGTCGCCGTCCTGGGCGGGCCCGGCTCGGGAAAGAGCACGGCAGTCCATCTGCTTCCCCGTTTCTACGAGGCGTCGGCAGGCCGGGTCCTGATCGACGGCGTAGACGTGCGAGAGATCACGCTGGCCTCTCTCCGACAGAACGTGGGAATCGTTCTCCAGGACGTCTTCGCATTCTCCGCGACGATCAGAGACAACATCGCCTACGGCGTATCCGGCGCACGGCTGGACGACGTGGTGCGGGCCGCCAGGGTCGCACAGCTGCACGACTTCGTCGACGCTCTCCCCGACCGCTACGACACCTGGGTCGGCGAGCGCGGAATCACCCTCTCCGGCGGGCAGCGCCAGAGACTCGCCATCGCTAGGACCGTACTGATGGACCCACCCATACTCATTCTCGACGACTCCACCTCCAGCGTGGATGTCGGCACGGAGGCGCTCATCCAGCGGGCCCTCGCCGACGTGATGAGGGACAGGACCACCTTCGTGATCGCTCACCGGCTCTCCACCGTGCGCAACGCCGACCTGATACTCGTCCTCGACAGTGGCGAGATCATCGAGCGCGGCACTCACGACGAGCTGCTCATGGCAGACGGTCCGTACCGGCGAATATACGAGCTCCAGTTGAGGCCCCAGGGAGAGATTCGCCTGATAGGCCACCAGCCCTTCTCGGGAGACGACCGCGTATGAGCACAGGCGGAGACGGCAACACTCAGAGGGTCCCCGGGTCATGGAGCTGAACGACGCCGGGCAGAGGCCCATTCACTACCGCAAGGTCCTCCTGCGGCTGCTGAGCTATCTGTTGCCGTACAGGGGTGATATGACTGTGGCTATGGCCGCCATCCTGGTCTACAGCGGAACGGCCGTGGCGCTGCCCTGGATCGTAAAGATCGCCATCGACCGGTACATCGCCAGCGGCTCCGGCGACCTTGCTGGTCTGACCAGAATGGTCGCCCTCTTCATGGCTGTGGCGGTGGTGCAGTTCGCCGTCGGATATCTCCACAGGCGCATACTGGTCTCTGTGGGACAGCGGCTGATATACGCCATGCGCTCGGAGATCTTCAGCCGGATGCAGAGCCTCTCGATGGCATTCTTCGATCGCAACCGGACCGGCGGCATCATGTCGCGGGTCCACGACGACGTCAACCAGATCGACGAGCTCACCTTCATAGCGGTGGGGAGCCTGGCGAACTCGCTTGCGATTGTCGGCATCGCGGCAGCTATGCTGGTCATGAACGCGCCGCTGGGGCTGATGACTCTGGTCCTCGTCGTGGGTCTCATCCCACTTCTCTCCAGGTGGCAGTCACTTGCGCAGGGAGCCCTTCAACGCACCCGCCAGAAACTAGCGGAGGTGAGCTCCCTCGCGCAGGAGAATATCAGCGGCGTACGCGTCGTCCAGAGCCTCAACCGGCAGGAGAGGAACATCGCCATATTCGAAGAGGCGAACGAGGATCATCTGGCCTCCAGTCTCCACGCGTCTCGTTACCTGTCGGCTCTCACTCCCACCGTCCAGACCGTGGGCGCCGTAGCCCTCGTTCTGCTGATCGCGATCGGCGGGGAGATGGTCGTCCGGGGATCGCTGGAAGTAGGCATTATCGTAGCCTTCGCACTGTACGTCGAGCGACTCTTCGACCCTATCAGAGAGGTCACCACAAACTTCGAACAGCTCCAACGCACGGTCGTCTCTGCCGACCGCATCTTCGAGCTGCTGGACATCCCGCCGGAAGTCGCCGACCGGCCCGACGCCGCCTCGCTGTCCCGCGTGAGGGGAGATGTCAGGTTCGAGAACGTCAGCTTCCACTACTCGCCCGGAACGCCCGTGCTGCGCGACATCGACCTAGAGATCCAGGCCGGAGAGACGGTCGCCATCGTCGGGCCCACAGGCGCCGGCAAGACCACCCTCATCTCACTCCTGTTACGATACTACGACGTAGTCCAGGGACGCATCAGCCTCGACGGACACGACATACGAGACATCGAGCTCCGCTCCCTCTCACGACAGGTCGGAGTCGTCCTCCAGGAGCCTCACCTCTTCTCAGGAACCATCAGGGAGAACATCAGATACAACCGCACCGAGGTCTCCGACGAGCAGATCGAACGCGCGGCAAGGGCGGTCAGGGCCCACCAGTTCATCCTCGATCTCGAAATGGGCTACGACACACCTCTTCGAGAACGGGGGGCTAACCTGAGCGTCGGACAGCGACAGCTAATCAGCTTCGCACGAGCCCTCGCCGGAGACCCCCGGATACTGATCCTCGACGAGGCCACCGCAAGCATAGACACCTACACCGAGGTGCTGGTCCAGCAGGCCCTCGCAGAGCTGCTGAAGGCCCGGACGGCGATCGTCATCGCCCACCGCCTATCGACCGTGCGCAACGCAGACCGAATAGTCGTCATGGACGAGGGCCGTATCGTCGAGCAGGGCAGCCACGACCAGCTCGTCGCGGCCGGCGGCCTCTACTCCCGCCTCCAGTCCTACACCGTCGATGCAGGGTAACTAACGCCTGGTCGCCTCGATGAGGAACTTGGCCGCAAAGAACTTCAAGTCCTCGCCCGCTTCCACTCTCTCTTGAAGCGCGAGCAGGTGCCGCAGATGGCTCCTCACACTGAATCCCGGCACCTCCCACGGTATGGCCCTCAGGTAGTAGACGAGGGCGCCCACGTCGCTGAACACGAGGCTGCCCTCCCACTCCTCGGCGGTCACGACGCTCAGTCCGGCTGCTTCCAGCATCGGCACGTACTTCGCCAGCGTGACGTCCGGCCATTCAGGCTCTGCCTCGAAGGCGGCATACAGGTCCCACGCCCACATTCCGTACACCTGCTGGGTCAAGAATGTGCCGCCTGTTGAGAGTACGCGAGCGACCTCGCTCGGATTGAACGCAGCGTGTCTATTGAGCACCAAGTCGAACTCGCCGTCCGCGAAGGGCATCGGCGCGTTGTCGGAGACCTCTGCCCTGACGACGCTGACTCCCAGGGGCGAGAGCCGTTCCGTCGCCAGCTCGAAGTTGGGGAGATAGTCCTCGGTAGCGACGACTCTTGCAGGCCAATGCTCCCGGAGCATCAGCAGCTTCTCGCCGCCGCCGGTGTCCAGGTCGATAACCGACCCAGAGCGCCGCATCAGCTCTGCGGCGCGGTCCATGTACGACCATGGCTCCCCGCCCGCGGTCATCCGGCCATCGAGGTACGAGAAGTCCCATCCGGTGAAGGGCTGCCGTTCCTCACGCAGCCAGCCCTCGACCAGCTCAGGCCGGTCCACGGCCGCTCCGGTCACCCCCACGTCTTCGGGCGGTACTGGAGAGCCTCCGCGAGATGGGCAGGCGCAATCGCCTCGGAGCCCGACAGGTCCGCGATCGTCCGCGCCACCTTGAGAATCCTGTGATATCCGCGCGCCGAGAGGTGCATCTGCCGCATCGCGGCCTGAAGAAGGCCCTGAGCAGCGTCGTCGACCTGGCAGTAGTCCCACACCTCCACCGGGCCCATCTCCGAGTTCGCGATGAGCGGCGTCCCGTCAAACCTCTCGCCCTGTACGAGCCTCGCCCGCTCGATCCTCCCGCGCACGCTCTCGGACGACTCTGCCTTCGCCGGCTCGGCCAGGTCCTCGTACTCCACTCTCGGCACGTCGACGAACATGTCGATGCGGTCGAGCAACGGCCCGCTGATCCGGCGCCGATATCTGGAGACGGCGCTCGGCGTGCAGACGCACTCCTTCACAGGATCGGTCGCGAAGCCGCACGCGCAGGGGTTCATCGCGGCGACCAGCATGAAGTTGGCCGGAAAGGTGATCGACCCCTGCGCGCGGCTGATCGTCACCACCTTGTCCTCAACCGGCTGACGCAGCACCTCCAGGACGGTGTGGCCGAACTCGGGCAGCTCGTCCAGGAAGAGGACGCCCCGGTGGCTCAACGTGATCTCGCCCGGCCTCGGCTGACGTCCTCCGCCGACGAGCCCCGCGTTCGAGATCGTGTAGTGCGGCGACCGGAACGGCCGCTCGGTGACCAGCGGCGAGGAGGGCGGCAGAAGCCCGCCCACGCTGTATATCTTCGTCACCTCTATCGACTCCCGGTGGGTCATGTTGGGGAGGATCGTCGGCAGCGTTCGAGCCAGCAGCGTCTTGCCGCTTCCCGGAGGACCGCTCATCAGCAGGTTATGGCCGCCGGCCGCGGCCACCTCCAGCGCCCGCTTCGCGTGCTCCTGGCCGCGGATGTCGGCGAGATCGACGCGACTTCCGGCCGACCGATCCTTCGAGTCCTGCCCGGCGCCGTCCCTCTGCCGACCGCCCTCAATCGCCTGCATGGACGCCTCGCCACGTAGGTGAGCGACCAGCTGGGCGAGACTCTCCACCGGCACGATCTCGACATCCTCGACGAGGGCAGCCTCCTCCGCGTCCGCCGATGGCACGAACACCGTCTCCAACCCCTCGTCGCGGGCTACGACCACCATCGGCAGCACGCCGTTCGTATGCCTCAGGGTGCCGTCCAGCGACAACTCCCCCAGCAGCAGAGCCGAGTCAGGTATCGAGGGGACCTGGCCAGAGCTCAGCAGGATCGAGATGGCGATGGGCAGGTCGTAGGCCGGCCCCGCCTTCCGCAGGTCCGCCGGCGCCAGGCTGACGGTGATCCGCCGCATGGGAAACTCGTGACCGGAGTTGCGTATCGCTGCCCGCACCCTCTCCCTCGACTCCTGCACCGCCGTATCCGGAAGGCCGACGATATTGAAGGCGGGCAGACCCGGAGAGATGTCCACCTCGACCTCAACGACCAGGCCGTCGAGGCCCACGACAGCGCATGTCTTAGACTTGGCGTGCATGGGGCAGGACCCGATAGAGGATACGTTCGTCTATAGTAAGAGGCGACGAGCGAGGGCGTCAATCGAAATCTGTCTCCGAGCGGCCATTGCCTGCGCTCTGCACGTCATAGTAGAGTGATCTCCTCATGGCAACTCCTACGCAGAGGAGTGAGTGCGACATGGATAACTCCCGGATTTTCAGGCCACCGACGAGCGGCTTGGGCGTGGTCTTGGAGACCGCCGGAGTCGTCCTGGATGTAAACGACATCGAGGGTGAAGCGGCCTTCTGGGGCGCCGTGCTCGGGGAGGAGCCGGGACCGCTCCGTGGTGGAGGCGGGTGGCTCACGGTCGGGTCGCTCGACTCAACGACGTCGCTCATACTACAAAAGATCCCCGAGCCGAAGGTCGTGAAGAATCGGTGCCATCTGTGCTTCATCGTCCCCGATGTCGACAAGGCGGTCCGTCAGATCGTGGCGCTCGGAGGAAGCCAGGTCAGCGGGCCTCGCCCCGGCGGGGGAGTCACCATGGTCGACCCGGAAGGAAACGAGTTCTGCATCGGCGCCTTCCGCCGGACTAAACATGGAGAGCGGACGCCTCTGGAGTGAGCATGCCTAGACTAAGCTGGTATAAAGGCAACATACACACCCACACGACCGAGTCGGACGGCGACGAGACGCCCGAGAAGGTCGTCAGGTGGTTCAGGCGCAACGGGTACGACTTCCTCGTCCTGAGCGACCACAACCACCTCACCTTGTTCGAGTACGGGAGAGGCAGGAGGAGATTCAAGCGGCCGCTAATGATCCCTGGAGAGGAAGTTACCGTCAACCTCGACGGGGGCCGCAAGCCGGTGCACATCAACGCTATCGGCATCTCCAGGCTGATCGAGCCCATAGACGTGACCGGCATCGTGCCAACCATGCAGGCCAACGTCAACTCGATCCTGGACGCAGGCGGCCTAGCCTCGATCAACCATCCCAACTACAAGTGGTCGTTCGACCACAGGCAGATCGCTCAGATCAGTGGGGCGACTCTGCTCGAGGTGTTCAACGGACACCCGGCCGTCAACGTCTATGGCGCCCCTGGAAGGCCGAGCTATGAGGAGATATGGGACGGAGTGCTCAGCGCGGGCCGCCCCATCTTCGGAGTGGCCACCGACGACTCCCACCATTACAAGGAGTTCGGTCCCGACCGGTCGAACCCAGGTCGTGGCTGGCTGATGGTCAGGTCCGAGAGGCTGTCACAGGAGGCTATAGTCGATTCAATAGCGTCGGGTGACTTCTACTCGTCCACCGGCGTGGTGCTCTCCGAGCTGGCGGTCTCCCGCCAGGCCATCTCCCTGAGGATCGAGCCGTACTACGACTCCGTCTACACGACACGGTTCATCGGACGGGAGGGCCGTGTCTACGCGGAGGTCACAGGCTCAGAGGCCGACTACTCGGTCCGGGGCGACGAGGGCTACGTTCGCGCATCGGTCTCGTCGTCCACAGGCACCCGTGCTTGGACGCAGCCGATAATCCTCGGCTAAGCCCCCGTCACCTCGGCGCGCAGGCGCCCGGCGTATATCTGCCGAATAGTCCGGCGCTGCCAGCTTGCGAACATCACCACGATGAACAGGACTCCCCCGCCGATGAGCAGGTAGGGCGCGTTGATCACGTCGGCGAGCCCGCCGTTGACTAGGTTGACGGAGGCCATCATCCCCCCGATGTGCATCGAGTAGACGCCGGCGACGCGGCCACGGACGCCGTCCGGCGTGATCGACTGGATCATCGTATGGGTGATCGTCATGAAGCCGGCCTGGGTAGCGCCCATGCCCACGGCGGCGAGCAGCGCCATCGGCATGCTGTTCGACACTCCGAGAGCGACGGGCGCCAGCCCGCTCAGCACGCCAAGGTTCAGCAAGAGCCTCCCCTGCGTCACCTCCTTCCGGACTCCGGCCAACGCGAACACGGAGACGAGCGCTCCCGCTCCCACCGACATCATCAGATAGCTGAAACCGCCGCCTTCCGCGTTGAGCTGCTGGCGGGACAAGACTGGAAGCAGTGACTCGAACGACATCGTGAGTCCGCAGTGGAACAGCGCCATCAGCACGATCGCGAGCAGCGCCGGCGTCCGGTAGATGTACCTGGCGCCGTCCAGCATATTGCTGACGAACCCGCGGGCGCGGTCTATCTGGCCGGTCGAAGCGGTGCCTATCCGCAGCGTCTGCACGAGGCTGACTAGGTAGAACCCGGTGCACAGGAAGAAGGCCGCCTCGACTCCGAGCCTGTCCAGCATCGGGGCGATCGCGGCAGGGCCAAGCAAGCGCGACCCGTGCATCGCAGCCTGGTTGAGAGCGATGGCGTTCAGCAGCAGAGGCCTGGGCACCAGGTTCGGCACGAGCGCTCCGGCGGCCGGCATCTGGGCGGCGCGCGCCGACCCGTTCACCAGCGAGAGGACGACTAGGTGCCACACCTCGATATTGCCGGCCATCACGAGGATCCCCAGCACGAGGTTGTGTACCACGTTTATCGAGAACATCAGGGCCAGCACGGAGCGCCGATCGAAGCGGTCGGACAGGTAGCCGGAGAACGGTGTGACCACCACGCGGGGGAACATGGCCGTGAAGGTGACGATGCCGACCCAGAGCGAGGAGTCGGATATCTGGTAGACGAGCCAGCCCCGCGCGACGATCAGCGCCCAGGCTGCCGCGCCTGCGAAGAAGCTGGCCGTCCACAGCGTGCGGAAGTCCCGGTACTTTAGGGAGGAGAGGTAGCCTGGGCTCGGTCGACGGGGCGAGTCCACCATCGGGCTACTCTAAACGGGCCGCCTGCCGAACACAAGAAGGCCGACACGCGCGTGACTCACAAGACAGTTGCTTCGAGCGCGGGGTATACTTACGCCCACTTGACCAGCCTTCCAGCGAGGTGAAGGGATATGACAGCTTCGATTCCCACCGAAGAAGAGGTGCTCGGCTACGTCGACTCCCTCAGCAACTGGGGGCGTTGGGGAGACGACGACCAACTGGGCACGCTCAACCTGCTCAGCCCGGAGAAGACGAGACGCGCCGCCGCGCTGGTTGAGGAGGGCGTGACCGTCTCCTGCGCCCGGACCATCGTCTACGACATGGCGCCCGACGTCACCTATCAGCCGATGCACTTCATGGTCGAGAGCGGCGAGGGATGGGCCACCGGCGACAAGATATCGTCGCGCGACAGGCAGGTCTCGGTCGACTACATCGGCATGGTCTTCCACGGGCACACCATCACGCACGTTGACAGCCTGGCCCACTTCATGTGGGAGGGCCGCCTCTACAACGGCCGCCCCGCCCACCTCATCTCCACCAGCCTGGGCGCCACCGTCGAGTCGATCGAGCTTGCCCGGGACGGCATCGTGACCAGAGGAGTCCTCGTGGACGTGCCGATGCTCCGGGGAGTCGACTGGGTCGAGCGCGGAGAGGGCGTGATGCCCGACGACATCCTGAGGGCGGAGGAGCGGTGCGGATTCCAGGTCGAGGAGGGGGACGTGCTCCTCGTCCGCACCGGACAGCACCACCGGCGCGGGGTCGAGGGGCCCGTCGACACCGCGGTGGCGGGCAGCACCGCCTGCCATGCCGCATGCCTGCCCCTGTTCCGGGAGAAGGGCATCGCGATGATCGGGACCGACACCGGCAACGACGTGAATCCGAGCGGGTACGCGGCGGTGCCGATGCCGATCCACCAGATCGGCATCCCAGCCATGGGTCTGTGGATCCTCGACAACGCCAACCTTGAGGAGCTAGCTCAGGCCTGCAGGGCGCGAAGCAGATGGGAGTTCATGCTCTCGATAGGCCCGTTGAGATTAAGCAGCGCGACCGGTTCGCCGGTGAACCCGTTGGCGGTCTTCTGACCGCCTCCTACTGCGCGCTGAAGCCTCCGTCGATGACCAGCTCGGCGCCGGTCATGTAGGACGACTCGTCCGAGGCCAGGAAGAGGGCGCCGTACGCCACGTCGTCGACCGTGCCGATGCGGCCCATCGGCACGCGGGACTCCGACTGCGCCCGGCCCTTGGGTGTGTCGATGCGCTCCGCTATCATCTCCGTGTCGATCGGGCCCGGGTGTATCGAGTTGGCCCTTATGCCCTCTGCCGCGTGCTGAATGGCCGCGAACTTGGTGAGCAGCCTTACGCCGCCCTTCGATGCGCCGTAGGCACTCCCGCGGTCGCTGCCGACCAGGCCGGCGGTGGAGGAGATGTTGACGATGGAGCCCCCGCCCGACTCACGTATTGCGGGGATCGAGTGCTTCATGCCGAGAACGACACCCTTCAGGTTGATGTCCATCACCCGGTCCCACTCCTCCACGGTCACATGCTCCACGGGCTCGCTGCTCAGCACTGCCGCGTTGTTGACGAGAATGTCGAGACGGCCGAATCGTCTGACCGTCTCCGCGACGGCGTTCTCCCAGTCCGCTTCGCGAGTAACGTCGAGCCTGATGAACATCGTCTCGCCGCCCGACTCGTTGATCTCGGCCTCGACCTGAGCGCCGAGGTCCTCCAGGATGTCCCCCAGAACGACCTTAGCCCCCTCCCGGGCGAACAGGCTCGCCTCCCTCGCTCCCTGGCCGCGGGACGCACCGCTGATCAGCGCCACCTTCCCTTCCAGTCGCATCGTCCATACTCCTAAACCGAGTTCGGCGGCCAGATTGTAGCACCGAGACCGGAGCCGTACCAGCCGGGACGGCCCAAGTCCGGACTATCGACCGGCCTCAGGCTATTGACACGCTCACATGTTCTGTTCTAAACTGTTCTGGTATCAGGACAAACTCTCCCTGCACGGAGGTTGCGATGAGGACTCCGACGACCGTTCCCAAGATGCGCCAGCTCGACATGCCGGGGATGCCACAGCCGATCGAAATCGGAGGAGCCGTCGGACCGCGCTCCGTGGCCGCCGGCCAGCCCGTCATGTACCTGGGAGACCTTCGCGGCGGTCCTCGCAGGGGGGCGCGGGGCACCGTCATGTCCCTGCGGCCCAAGAGCGCCCTGGTCGACATGGGCGCGCACGGCAGGTGGAACGTACCCTACTTCCTGCTGGCGCTGCAGGAGGCGGCATGATCGACTATCTGCGTTCCACCCTTAGCGGAGAGAGGAGAGTCTCGATGTCGGAACAAGCGACGCCCGTGCGTATCAAGGTGGTCGGTGTCGGCGGCGCCGGTTGCAACGCCATCCTCAGGATGTCGAAGCATCGGCCCCCGAACGTCTCCTTCCTGGCGATCAACACCGACGTGCAGTCCCTGGAGCAGATCAAAGGTCTGCCCACGTTCGCCATAGGCCCCACGACCACCCGGGGAATGGGCTCCGGCGGCGACCACGTGGTGGGCCGTAAAGCGATGCGGGAGAGCCAGGAACAGGTCTCTCACATGATCGATGGAGCTGACATGGTCTTCGTCACCGCGGGCATGGGCGGCGGCACCGGCTCCGGCGCGGCCCCCCTCGTCGCTGAGATGAGCCGTCGGCTCGGCGCGCTCACCGTCGGCATCGTCACCCTTCCCTTCTCGTTCGAGGGCGCTCATCGCAGGGCCGTCGCGCTCACCGCCGTAGAGCGGCTCAAACACAAGGTGGACACTCTGATCCAGGTCGACAACGACCGGCTGCTCCCGGCCCTCAGCAGGAACGTCTCGCTCTCCAAAGCCTTTCAGCTCGCGGACGAGACTCTGAGACACGGCGTCGAGGGGATCTCGGATGTCGTGGCCTCACCCGGGCTGATCAACGTAGACTTCGCGGACATGCGGGCCCTGATGGCAGGCTCCGGCCCGGCCTTCATGGCGGTCGGAAACGGCAGGGGGAAGTCCGCGGCCATCGATGCAGCCGTCTCGGCCATCTCCAACCCGCTCTTCGACGCTCCGCTCCAGGGCGCCTCCGGCGTGCTGCTGAACGTAAAGGGCGGCAAGAACATCACGCTGGGACAGGTGCACGAGATCGTCGACACGGTCCGGAAGGCCGCACGCTCGGAGCCCAAGATCGTCTTTGGAGTAGTCCAGGACGGAAGACTCAGGAATCAGGTGAACGTCACGCTGGTCGCCACGGGGGTCGCCTCGCCGCGGGAGCCGGAGGAGCCGGCTGAGAGCGAGGAGTTGCCCGACGCAGGCCTGTTGGAGCTCGTAGCAAGGGCCGACGCCAACGGTCACAGCAGCTTCGAACGCGAGTCTACGCAGACTTTTTTCTAGATAGAGACGGGATTCCGTCCTGCGCTGCCGGCCCACTACTCACCGACCTGGGGCTTGTCGCTCTGGCTCCTCAGGAACTGCTCCAGCTCTGCGACCATGTCATCCGGGCTCGGGATGTCTCCCGCCGGCTCGGCAGCCTCGTCGTGGCGCTGCTCCAGCCGCTCGACGTAGGCCGCTATGTCGGCATCTCCGGCGATGGCCCTCGTCACCTCCGACTCGAACGCCTCCCCGGCCACGCGAAGCTCCTCCAGATCCGCGTCGAAGTCGACGAGGCTCTGCAGCTTGCTGAGCAGAGCGTGGCTGACCGCCGGGTTGGGAGAGGTGTTGACGTAGTGCGGACTGTGGCCCCAGATGCTGGCATAGGGCAGACCGTTCCTCTCGCACGACTCCATGAAGGGGGTGTGTATCCCCGTCGGACCCTGGTAGCCCGAGTTGCGGATCCCCAGCCACTCCGCCTTATGAGTCAGCTCGCTTGAGTTGGCCCGGCCGGTCACTTTGGGTTCGCGAGTATGAGGCACCGCGTCGAGGAGCGCGCCGAGCGACACCACCATCTCCACTCCGCACCGCTCGGCCATGCCGGTGACGAGCCTTGAGTAGCCCCTCCACCTCAGGTTAGGCTCCGTGCCGTCGAACAGCAGGAGCCCTCTCGACTCGCACGCAGGAGCAAAGTAGTAGAAGTCGTTGGCCGGCCACCGGATCGTCCTTTCGTCCCTGCTGTTGAGCGTCGTCTCGGGCCGCACCTCCGTGAAGTCGAAGAACTCCTCGGGATCGATCTCGGCAAACTTGGTCGCGCCCAGCTCGCGAACCATGTACTGTACGGCCCTGGTCGCGGCCTCCGCCGCGTCAGGCCATCCGGCGAAGGCGACGATCATCGTGGGCAGTCTTGCAGGAGGCATCTCGTGGATGATCAGGCTCTCCGAGACGGCGTCGCTGCGCTCCATGGCCAAGAGTCTAACACCCGCCATCTGCCGATGCCAGCCTGACCTCTTCCCCCGCGGGCTATCCGAACGCCTCGCCGACTCCCAGGTAGGCAGAGACCATGAGCACAGCCGCTATCGTCTTGCAGTCCCGTATCTCGCCCGACTCGATCATCTTCAGCACGCGAGAGAGCGGATACCTAACGACCTCGAGGTTCTCGTCTTCATCTGGCGCCGGCCGGCCGGGCGTCAGCCTCCTGGCCAGGAAGGCATGCATCAGCTGGTCGCAGAAGCCTGGGCTCGGCCAGAATGCGCCGATCCTCCTGAAATCGGCCGCTGCGTACCCGGTCTCCTCCCGAAGCTCCCGTCGAGCGCACTCCTCGGGAAGCTCTCCCTCTTCGACCAGGCCGGCGGGCGCCTCCAAGAGCGTCTCACCAACTGCGTGCCGGTATTGACGGACGAGCAGGACGTCACCGTCGTCGTCGAGAGGGACGATGACGCACGCCGGCCGGTGCTCCACCACCTCGCGGGTCGCCTCGCCTCCACCCGGCAGCGCGACCGTATCCACGCGGAGGTTGAGAATACGGCCGTCAAAGATGCGTTCGCTCGTCAGCCGCACCTCCGGTTCCATATCAGCTCGATCCGGTCGTATGGACGCCCGGATCGAGCACCAGCCCCAGACGCGCCGTCAGCGCGGTGTAGAAGGCGACCGGGTCCTGGGCGCGAAGGAACCTCGCGGCATAGGGCGCGCGCCGGACCACCACCCTCTCGCCAGGCCCGAGAGGCGCCTCCTGGGAACCGTCGACGCTCAGCGTTGGGAGCGCGGCCCCGACGGCCCTGAGCTCTATGACCGACCTCTCGGGGAAGATGAGACCCTCCCTGAGACCGGTGTGGGGAGCCACCGGCTGGATCAGCATGTCTCTGGCTTCGGGGTACAGGATCGGCCCTCCGGCCGAGAAGGCGTAGCCGGTGCTCCCGGTAGCGGTGGAGACGATCACCGCGTCGGCGCGGTAGGTGGTCAGAGCGGTGCCGTCCACGATGGCGGCTATGTCCATAAGGCGCGTCACCCCGCCCTGTCCCAGAACGACGTCGTTCAGCGCATAGAGCATCAGGCGCGGTCTGTCTCCCGATTCGGGATGGACCGAGGCCTGGAGCATCAGCCGCTCTTCCACCCTCAGCCCTCCGTCCAGATAGTCTGGAAGACGCCCCAACGCCTCGTCCACGGTCAGCTCGCTCATGAAGCCCACGCGCCCCATGTTGATCCCGACGATTGGCACCCCGAAAGGCGCGGTGACATGGACCGTCCTCAGAATCGTACCGTCACCCCCGGCCGTCACGACCACCTGAGTCCGATCCAGGCGGTCGGTGATACCGTCCAGGTCGTCGACTGAGCGCACCCACGCGCTCTCTCCGAGACCCAGCTCGGCGACGATGGAGTCGACGACGCCCATAGCTTCTGGAATGCCGGGGCTGTGCACCAGCCCAACCAGGCGGCTCGTACCCATTGCCGCCGCCTAGGAGACCAACGCCAGGGCGGCCGTTCGAGCGAGGTCCAACACCGGCAGGGGGTAGATTCCGAAGACGATCAGGCCGGCGAAGGCGCTGAGGAGAGCCAGCCTGATGGGCACTCCGGACGCGATGCGCTCATCGCTGGGCGGGGCCGAGAGGTACATCACCTTGACCACCCTCAGATAGTAGTAGGCGGAGAGCACGCTGTTCACGACGCCGACCACCGCGAGCCATTCGAGATTGGCATCCACGGCGGCGGCGAACAGATAGATCTTGGAGACGAACCCCACGGTTGGAGGGATGCCTATGAGTGAGACCAAAGCGAAGCCCAGAATAGCCGCCAAGTAAGGCGCGCGCCGGACCATACCCGCAAAGTCGTCGACCATGTCGCTGCCGATGCGGTTCGATATGGCTATCACCGCTGCGAAGGCGGCGAGATTCGTGGCCGCGTAGCCAACGAGATAGAACAGTACCGCCGACGGGCCGGTCACGGCCTCCACCTCCGGCGTTCTGGCCGCGATCGCCGCCACACCGGCCATCAGGTATCCGGCGTGAGCGACCGTGCTGTATGCGAGGAGCCGCTTGATGTTCTCCTGCCGAATGGCCACGAGGTTCCCGACCGTCATCGACAGCGCGGCTAGCACCGCGAAAATGGCGCTCCACTCGACGCTGAGGGTGGCGTCGCCCAGGGCAAGATGAAAGACGCGCAGGATCACCGCGAAGCCCGCAGCCTTGCTGGCGACCGACAGGAAGGCTGTTACAGGCGTGGGAGAGCCTTCGTAGACGTCCGGCGCCCACATCTGGAAGGGCACGCTCGCGATCTTGAAGCCGAACCCGGCGACGATCAGCACCGTCCCGAACAGCAGCGCGTGGCTGCCGAACGGCGTGTCGCCGCTCAGGTCGATTTCGGATAGCCGACCCGCGATCTCCTCCAGCATAGTGCTTCCCGTGAAGCCGTACACGATCACCATTCCGTAGAGCAGCACCGCCGAGCTGATGGCGCTCAGTACCAGGAACTTCATGCCCGACTCGGAGGAGCGGGCGTCCCGATTGAAGGCGGCCAGCGCTGCGACCGGAAGCGCCGTCAGCTCCAGCGCAACGTATATTCCGATCAGCTCGAGAGTCGACGCCAGCAGCATCATCCCGGAAGCGGAGAACAGGATCAGCGCGTAGTATTCGGCCTGGAGGCGCCGGAAACGATCCACGTATCCGGCGGACACCAGAACGATCACCGCAGCCACTGCGACGAAGAGGAGCTTGAAGAAGAGGCTGAACCTATCGACCACCACCGTCCCGAATATGCCGGGGTTGGGCGCCACGGAGTCGAACCCGCCGAACAGATCAAGTCCCTCGCCGCTGCTCAGGTCCAGCCAGAGGGCGACGGTCAGCGCCATAGACACGGCAAGGCCCGCCAGCGCTATCGCGGGAAGGATGCTCTTGCGCCGCACCACGAGATCGACGAGCAGGATCAACAAACCGAGCAACACCACTGCGAGCTCGGGCGACAGCATGTATAGGTCGTGTGTAGTCATCGTCTCGGTTGGATCAGGGTATCCCGGCCGTCCCCTGCAACGACTCCACGATCGGCTCTACTCCCACCGTTGCCAATGGTGCATATCCAAGGGATGTAGCCTGCAACGCCGCCACGATCGGCTCTACTCCCGCCGCGAACACGTCCGTGATGAGGGCTGGATAGATCCCCACCACCAGCACCGCGGCCACGAGCGCTCCGACGGTCAACATCTCTCGCGCGTCGGCGTCCCTGACGTCCCGGAAGCGTTCCACCGCCGGTCCGAAGAGAGACCTCTGGACCATCCACAGGATGTAGCCCGCCGTCAGAACGATTCCGAATGCGCCCGCCGCCGTCATCCAGCCCCACACGGGGAATGTGCCGACGAATACGAGCATCTCCGCAGCGAACCCGCTCGTACCCGGCAGCCCAAGTGAGGCTAGACCGGCCAGCAGCAGAGCAGCCGCCAGGAATGGCATGCGGGACGCCAGGCCGCCCAGATCCGGGATATACCTCGTGTGCACCTTCTCATAGATGATGCCGACGAGCAGGAAGAGCAGGCCGGTGATCGTGCCGTGCGTGAACATCTGCAGCGACGCCCCCGTAAGGCCGATCGGCGACACCGATCCGGCGACGCCCACCACCGATCCTATGCCGAGCATCACGAAGCCCATGTGGCTGATGCTGCTGAAGGCGACCAAGCGCTTAAGGTCGGTCTGCCTCATCGTTACGACGGCTCCGTACAGGATGTTCGTCACCCCCGCGCCTGCGAAGAGCCAGGCCGTATCCGAGACTACGGAGGGGAACATCTCGGTACATATGCGTATGAGCCCGTACCCGCCCATCTTGATCAGCACGCCGGCAAGCATGACGCTGCCTGCTGTGGGAGCATCCGTGTGAGCGTCCGGCAGCCAGGTGTGGAGCGGCCAGACCGGCAGCTTGACCGCGAAGGCGAGGAAGAAGAGCGCGAACACCACGCCTATCGGCATCACGATCTTCGCGTCCGCGACAGCAACCGGAAGAGCGGTCATATCGAAGGTGCCCGTGGAGAGGAACAGCGCCAGGACCCCGACCAGCATCAGAGCGCCGCCGAGTATGGTGAAGATCAGGAACTTCATCGCCGAGTACTCTCTGCGCCCGCTCCCCCACACGGCGATGAGGAAGTACATCGGCACCAGCTCCAGCTCCCAGAAGAGGAAGAACATGAACAGGTCCAGAGAGCAGAAGACCCCCATCACGGCCGTCATCAGCGTCAGCAGCCAGACGAAGTACTCCCTGACCCGGTGTTCGATTCGCCACGACGCGAAGACAGCCACCGCTCCGAGAAGACCCGTCAGCAGCACCAATGGGGCACTGAGCCCGTCGACCCCGAGGAAATATTCGACCTTGAACGCCTCGACGGGAATCCACTCCTCCAGTCGATCGACGAGCTGGAACCGATCCTCGGCGCCGATCCGGTACCGGGCAAAGACGGCTGCCGATAGCGCCATCTCGGCCACCACCACGGCCGCCGAGAAGATGCGGATCGTCCTGGCCCCCCTCAGGAGAGTCGCGACGACTATCGCTCCGGCCAGCGGCAGGAAGACCGTCGCGGTCAGCAGCCCCGTGAACCCGGTAGGCTCCAATTCGAACTCCTGCTATAAGAAGAAGATGTACAGCCCGATAATAAATAGGATGCCCACGGAGATCGCGGCCCCGTATCCCTGAAGCTGGCCGCTCTGAGCCTGACGCAGGGCGCCTCCCAGGTTCGCCCCGAGCCATCCGACGACTCCCACCGTCCCGTCGACGATCGACTTGTCGAACCAGTCCAGCAGGCGAGCGGCTCCCCCGTAGAAGTACCGGCCCACGAGGTGAGTCTCGTACGCCTCGTCGAAGTAGTACTTGCGAGACAGCAGCGTGTGGGCAGGCCTGAGGAGCCGCCCTGCACGCTCCAACGAGACCCATTTCGACTGGTACATCAGGAACGCCAGGCCGATGCCGGCAACGGCGATGAGGCTAGATACGGCGGCCAGCAGGACGTTGAAGCCCTTGGCCGACTCCTCCGCCGGACCGTGGCCGACGAAGTCCGTCAGCCAGTGGATCGGGATGACGACCAGGTCGGTCGTCGGGTTGGCGAGGAAGCCCCCAAGGACCGAGGCGCCGGCGAGGACCACCAGCGGTGCGACCATCGTCAACGGCGACTCGCCAAGATGCACCTCGCCCGACTCGACCTCAGGGTCTGCCTTCGCGCCCCCTCTGAAGCCCCCGTTGAAGGTCATGAACACGGCGCGGAACATGTAGAAAGCGGTCATGAACACCGCAACCATCCCGAGCACGAAGACCGCGCGGCTTACGAGGTCATCCTGACCCCAGGCAAGCGCCAGTATCTCGTCCTTGCTCCAGAAACCCGCCAGCGGAAAGATGCCGGCAAGGCTCAGCGAGCCTATCAGAAAAGTCGCGTAGGTCCACGGCATGACCCTGCGGAGACCGCCCATGTAGCGCATGTCGAAGGTGCCGGTGGCGTGGTTCACGCTCCCCGAGCCCAGGAAGAGCAGAGCTTTGAAGAAGGCGTGGGTGAATAGATGGAACAGCGCGGCGCTGTACGCTCCCACCCCCAACGCGAGCATCATGTACCCTAGCTGGCTCACCGTGGAGTAGGCGAGCACGCGCTTGATATCGTTCGCCACGAGGCCCATCGACGCCGCGAAAATCGCCGTGACTCCGCCGATGATCGCGACGGTGTTCATCGCAGTCGGCGACGCCTCGAACACCGGGAAGAAGCGCGCCACGAGGAAGACGCCCGCCGCGACCATCGTGGCGGCGTGTATCAGCGCGCTGACCGGGGTCGGGCCCTCCATCGCGTCCGGCAGCCAGGTGTGGAGCGGGAACTGCGCAGACTTGCCCACCGCGCCGGCGAAGATTCCCAGCGAGATCAACGTCACGGCCTGGTCAGAGAGGACGCCCGTCTGGACCGCCTCGATGATGTCCGGGATCATCAGGGGGTTCAGCCCGGCGGCGGCAAAAGCGTCGCGGCTCATGAACAGGTACAAAATGGCGAGGAGGAAGCCGAAGTCGCCCAGCCGGGTCATTATGAAGGCCTTCTTGGCCGCCGCCGCTGCCGCTGGCCGTTCGTACCAGAATCCGATGAGCAGGTATGAACAGAGCCCCACCAGCTCCCAGAAGATATAGAGCTGGATCACGTTGCTCGCCATCACGAGGCCGACCATCGACGCGGTGAACAGGGACATGAAGGCGTAGTACCGGGCGTAGCCCGGATCGCCCCTCATGTACCCCACCGAGTAGATCTGAACCATCAGGCTGACGAACGTCGCCGCCACCAGCATGACGCCCGTCAGCGAATCGAGAATCACACCGATGCTGAAGATGAAGCCCCCCACCGTCAGCCACTCGATCGGCGCCGTTCTCAGCTCGTTCTCGTGCGCCGCCAGGCTCGCAAGCGCGAAGAGCGAGATGAGAGCGGAGACGCCGACCGCCAGTATCGTCAGATACCCGGCCAGCGAGCTGTACCGGTTGAAGAAGGGCCGGATCACGAATGCGATCAGAACGAACGAGGCGAGCGGCAGCAGAAATATCAGCCAGGCGTGCGACTCGCCGACCTCAGCGATCATCTACAGCTTCCTCAGTATCTCGTCAGCGACATGCTCGCGTCCCTTCGGGACCAGCACTCTGAACGCCGTCCGCTCACCCCACGTCATGATGCCGCCCTCTGGCAGGATTCTCGTCGGCAGGCCGTCACCCTCCAGCACGTCCCGCCACATCTCTGCGACCATCAGGTTCGGCGCTCTTCTATACTCGACCCACACGAAAGCCTGTCCTACTTCTTCATCAGGTTGATATCGGTGACGAACACCGACTGTCTGGTCCGGTAGATCGCTATGACGATGGCCAGTCCCAGCGCCACCTCCGCGGCCGCTACGGTGATGATGAATATGGCAAACACCTGCCCCGTCAACAGTAGCTGGGCGATCCCGTCAGTCGTGGCCCCGGGAGAGTCGACCAGCCCGGCGGGCACGACGTATCTAGAAAGCGCCACAGCCGTGATGTTCACAGCATTGAACATCAGCTCGATGCACATCAGCACAGTGATGGCGTTCCGCTTGGACAGCGCGCCATATAGCCCGATGGAGAAGATGATCGCGGCGACGATCAGGAAGTTTTCGAGACTCACCGGCTACCGCTCCCTGACCAGCGCCAGCGCGCCGACTATCGCGGCCAGCAGCAGCACCGAGGCTACCTCGAAGGCCAGGACGAAGTTGCCGACGAGAAGCCGCGCGATCCACGGAACGGTGTTGGAGAAGACCTCCGCCGCCTTTGAGTTGGCCGCCTCAGTCAGCTCTCCGTTTCCGATCAGATTCCACTCGGTGTCCACGGCGACGAAGATCGCCACCGCCATGAACGCGGCGGCCAGTATAGCCACTGGGATACGCAGCCGATGGGAGGGACTCCCCTCGTCGACGTCCCGCGTCATCAGGATCGCGAATATGATGAGGACCGAGATGGCCCCGACATAGATCACCACCTGCACGGCGGCGAGGAACTCGGCGCGCAGCAGCACGAACATCCCCGCGACGCCCAGGAAGGAGACGATCAGAAACAGCGCAGCCCTAAAGACGTTCCTCAGCTGGACGACCGCGACCGCCGCGACGATGCTGGAAACGGCGATCGTCCAGAAGACGATGTCGGTTGCGAGGGAGGCCTCCGTACCCTGGCCCAGCATCACCGCTTCGCCCACCTCTCCTCCTGCTCCTCCAGCGTGGGCCGTTCGTGCCGGCCGACGTCGCGCCAGCCGGCGTCATGTCCGTCGAGAGGCCGATAACCCCTGGACTCCAGCTGCGGGCGGAACCAGGTGCTCGGACGCTTCGGCGCGGCGCGCAGCCTGTCGACGTCGATGACCAAGTCGCGTCGTTCCTGCCGCGCCTCTTCGAATCCGCTGCCCATGTGTATCGCATCGTAAGGACAAGCCTCCACGCAGAGGCCGCAGAACATGCACCGCCCGATGTCGATGTCGAAGACGTCTATCGCGTACTTCTCGCCCTCCTGCATATCACTCCCGCTCGGATGGGTCACGATGCGTATGATCCCCAGCGGGCAGTACTTCGCACAGCTCGCGCACCCCGTGCACCGCTCCTCGTGCCAGGTGAACTCCTCGCCCCGGAATCGAGGGTGCTGCGGCATCCGGTCCTCCACCGTCGCGAGCCCGGCGAGAGCCTTGAACGCCGTCGCAGGATGCCGCACCACGTAGAACAGCACGTTGGTGCCGGACCTCTGTGCGAGTCCGAGCAGCCCGACCCGCCGGTTCGGATACTGGTGGATCGTAAACATCCTGCTGGGCTTCAGCATATTCTTCATCGTGATCGTCAGTCCCTTGACCAGACCCAAGCCGTACATGTCTAATCAGCCTCCGCGGTCATATTGGCTAGGGGAGAGGGAGTTGGCGCAGGCCTACCGGCTCTCCTCCTAGCTACGAGACGGGTCGGGACCAAGATGGCTAAGATCGTGATCGTCCAGTTTATCGCCCCCATCGTCCACAGGTCGCGCGTGGTGAGCTCGCCCGTATCCGGGTCCTGAAGGAGCATCACCTGCACCGCGACGACGAAGAGGTTCAGGATCGAAAGAGAGAACAGCCCCTTCCACGCGAAGGCCATGATCTGGTCGATTCGCAGCCTCGGCCATGTGGCCCGGAACCACAGCAGGAGAAATACCACCGCGAACACCTTCCCGATGAACCAGACCTGTCCCGGTATCGGATCGAATCCCCTCGTGCCGCCCAGGAACAACGTTGCTACTATTATCGATCCGACGATGGGAGCCATGAACTCCGCCAGTTGGAACACCGCGAACTTCGCCCCGCTGTACTCCGTGTGGTACCCCGCGCCCAGCTCAGACTCGGCCTCGATCTGGTCGAACGGAGTGCGGCTCATCTCGGCGATCGAGGCGGCCAGGAACACGAGGAACCCCAGAGGCTGTACCAGCAGGAACGGCACGTCCTGGCTCTCCACGATCCCGGACATCGCCATCGTCCCCGACACCAGCAGCACGCCGGTGATCGCGATCGCCATCGGCACCTCGTAGCTGATGAGCATCGCAACGCCGCGCATCGCCCCCAGCATCGCGTACTTGTTCCTCGACGCCCATCCCCCCATGAAGATGGCTACTGTGGTCATCGACGTGATGCCGACGACGAACAGGATGCCTATGTTCAGCCGCCCCATGAAGGAGTCTTCCCCGAACGGTACGACCACGAGTACCAGCAGCGTCGTCAGAAGCAGCACGATAGGCGCCGCGTTGTAGACCGGCCGGTCGGCGTCCGCCGGGACCACGTCCTCCTTCACTATCAGCTTGATCACGTCCGCAAAGGGCTGGAGGAGACCGTAAGGCCCCCAACGGTTCGGACCGAGCCGCGACTGGAAACGCCCTATTGCCCTCCGCTCGAACCACGTATAGAGCGCCGTCGCCATTACGACCCCGTTGATTACTATGAGGGCGACGACCGCCGCGGCCAACGCGAAGGCCGCCCACTCCCATCCTGCCGGAAGCGGAGCGGCGAAGAAGCGGTAGACGCTGCAGAAGTCGAGGAGTCCTCCGGTCGGGTCGGAGCACATCAGCGGTCCACCTCGCCCATGACGATGTCGACCGACCCGAGAATCACGATCAGGTCGGCCATCTTCCAGCCGACGATCATCTCACGGAGAAGCGTCAGGTTTATGAAGGAGGGGGAGCGTATCTTGCACCGGTAGGGAGATATTCCCCCGTCGCTGACCAGGTAGAATCCGAGCTCTCCCTTCGGTCCCTCCACCGCTGCGTACGCGTCGCCCTTCGGAGGCCGGACGTTGAAGGGCACGTCGGCCCTGACGGGTCCTCCGGGGATCTGCTCGACGCACTGGTTGATGATCTTGACGCTCTCATGCATCTCATGGATGCGTACCAGGTAGCGGTCGAAGGTGTCGCCAACTGCGCCGATCGGCACGTCGAACTTCACCCGGTCGTATATCTCGTACGGGTCGGCCTTGCGGAGGTCCCACCGGACTGTGGAGGCTCGCAGCATCGGACCGGTCAGCGACGCGTCGACCGCCTGCTCGTCGGTGATGACGCCGACGTCCCTCGCCCTCGCCAGTACGATCTCGTTGCCGGAGAGCAGCGACTCCAGCTCACCCACGTAGCCGGGCATGTCGCGCATCAGGATGTCGAGCGCAGGCCAGAAGTCGTCCGGGGCGTCCTGGAGGACACCCCCCGGGCGCATGTAGCTCACGGTGACGCGGGCGCCGCAGAGCATCTCGAATAGGTCTAGGATACGCTCGCGCTCCCTGAAGCAGTACATGAGCGGCGTCGCGAGAGCGCCCATGTCGTTCGCCAGGAATCCGATGGCCATCAGATGGCTGGCCAGACGGGCCAGCTCGGCCCCGATCACACGAAGGTACATCGCCCGCTCCGGGACCTCTATCCCGGCGAGCTTCTCCACCGCCATGACATAGGCCAGGTTGTTGGACATGCTCGATATCCAGTCGAGCCGATCGGTCAGCGTGACGATCTGGACGTATGACCTCGATTCGGCGAGCTTCTCGGTGCCTCGGTGCATGTAGCCGAACACCGGCTCGAGGTCGACGACCACCTCGCCGTCGAAGGTGACCCTGAGCCTGAACACCCCGTGAGTGCTCGGGTGCTGAGGCCCCAGGTTGATCGTGACCGGTTCTGTCCGTATGGACATGGATGAGTACGCCGTATCCTATCCGACGTAGTCCCGCCGCAAGGGGTGTCCCTCGAACCCCTCCCAGAGGAGAATCCGCTTCATGTTCGGGTGGCCCTCGAACCGCACTCCGAGCAGGTCCCACACCTCGCGCTCCTGCAGATCGGCTCCCCTCCAAACCGACACCACCGAAGGCGCCTCTGGGCGCTCCCTGCCGTAGCACCGCATCTTCAACACCACGCTGTGGTTGAACCTCATCGAGAGCAGATGGTAGACCATCTCGAAGTGGTCGACGTAGTCGACGCCCGTCAGCGACGTGAGCGTGGCGAACGCTAGGTCGTCCGCCTCTTTCAGCAGGGTTGCACACTCTACTAGCCGGTCGGGAGCGACCCAGACGTCCGTTTCGTCATGGTCTGTCGCGGCGCCGGGGTAAACGTCGTTGATGCGCCCCGCTATCATCTCTCCCGACAGCGCACGTGTCATACGCCGCCAGCCCGTCCCCTGCCCTGAATCGAGTACCGCTTGATCTTCTCGTGGAGCTGCATGACGCCATAGAGCAGGGCGTCCGGACGCGGAGGGCAGCCGGGGACGTAGACGTCGACCGGCACGATGTGGTTGACGCCGGGCACGACGCTGTATGAGCCGTAGTAGGGCCCCCCGCTGGTCGCGCACACGCCCATCGAGATCACCCACTTGGGCTCGGCCATCTGCTCGTATACGCGCTGGATTGGGGTCGCCATGCGCCAGGTCACCGTACCTGCCACGATCATGAGGTCCGCCTGGCGCGGAGAGGGCCGGAACGCCTCCATGCCGAAACGCGATATATCGAACCGCGACATGGCGCTGGCCATCATCTCGAAGGCGCAGCACGCCAGCCCGAAGGTGAGCGGCCACACCGCCGACTTCCTGCCCCAGTTGAGAAGCGCGTCGACCGACGTCACCGCGAGGTTGCGTCGGAGATCCTCGGGGACCTCGATCACCGGGCTGGCCATAGGCCGGGTATGGGTGGCCCTCAGATCGTTGATCGTCTGCCCCTCCGCGATGTCGAGCTCCCAGGTGGTCTCGTGGAGTGGAATCCTCCCCGCCCCCTTCGCCTCTCCCTCTACCCCCACTGGAAATCTCCCTTCCGCCAGGCGTAGAGCCAGCCCACTATCAGTATGCCGACGAACACGGCCATCTCGGCGAGCACGAAGACCCCGAACTCCCTGGAGAGCAGTCCGAAGCTCGCGGCCCACGGAAACAGAAAGACGACCTCCACGTCGAACACGACGAATATCAGGGCGAAGGAGTAGTACCTGAAGTTGAACTGGCTCCATCTCCCGGTGAGCGTCTCGAAGCCGCACTCGTAGATGCTCTGCTTGATCGCGCTGGGCACGCGGGGCCGGATGTTGACCAGGGAGAGGCTCCAGGACATGAGGAGCATGCCCGCCGGGACGGCCACCGCCAGGGCGGCGAAGATAGCTATTATTCCGTAGTGCCGGAAGTAGTCGTCGAGCATTTATCCGGCCGCCGTCCCAGAATATACCGAGAAGACCTGAGACCGGCGCCTCGCACGGAAGGGCTTGTAGCACCCGCCGAGCCCGATAGCACCGGTACCGAAAGCCGGCTGAAATATAGCACGGTGGACGGTTCCGCGCAAGTGAAAATTCGCACGAACGGCGCCCGCAGCCCCGTGCCCCGGTAACTGTTCAAGCTTGATGTATGTCCGTTCGTGGTGAGCCCGTCGAAGGGTCGTTCATGGTTCGACAGGCTCACCACGAACGGGCTGAGGCCCCCTTCCCTGAGCAGTTACGCGCCCCGACTTCATGTTGACACCCATTTACCCCGGTGCTACGATCTACCATCGTAAACCGATGTAGTTTGCCGGGGCGTTGCGTAACGGCCAATATCGCATTGGCGGCGGAGGCGGCGGGCGTAAGCAGATCTCTATGACGTGACACGCCGGCTGCCGGACCGGCCTGGCGTCTGCTTGACGGAGGGCGCTCACTTGTCCGGTGCTTCCCCAACCGGGATCGACTCGGACATGCTCGGCCTGCCCGAGGTGTTCGGCAGATACCGGCCCGACATAGCCCCCGCCCTCAGAGAAGGACTCCCCGCGCGCGGCGTCCAGCTTTACGACATGCTCAGATACTACATGGGATGGGTCGACACCACCGGCGCACCCTGCGCCGCGACCGAAGGAAAGGCCCTGCGTCCCACCCTCTGTCTGCTGACCTGCGAGGCCACCGGCGGCACCGTGCGGCAATCGCTGCCCGCGGCGGTCTCCCTCGAGTTCATCCACAACTTCTCGCTCATCCACGACGACATACAGGACCGCGACGAGACGCGCCACCATCGGGCAACGCTCTGGGCGGTCTGGGGAGTGCCCAAGGCGGTGGTAGCCGGGAACGCGCTGAGGGTCGTCGCCGACATCTGCCTCGAGCGGCTCGTCGACGAAGGGATAGAGGTCGTCCAGGCGCTCAGGGTAACCGGCCTGCTGACCGAGGCCTACCTCGAAATGATAGAGGGCCAGTACCTCGACATCTCGTACGAGGGGCGGCACGACATCGGAATCGACGACTACCTCGGAATGATCTCCAGAAAGACCGGCGCCCTGATACGGTGCGCCGTCGACATGGGGGCCGCGCTGGGGACCAGCGATGAGCAGACCCTCGCAACCCTCCACAGGTTCGGCGCATCCCTCGGATACGCCTTCCAGATACGCGACGACTACCTGGGCGTCTGGGGCGAGGAGGAGACCACCGGGAAGCCGGTCGGTGCCGACATACGTCGCAAGAAGAACTCCTTTCCCCTCGTCTACGCCATGTCCTCCGCAAGCGGCGAGGACCGGGAGGTCCTGAGGGAGACCTACGAAAAGGAGCAGCTTTCGGACGAGGACGTGGAGACGGTGCTGGAGATGATGGACCGCATGAAGGTCGCAGAGGCTGCCAACCGCCTCGCCGCCGATCACTGCGAGACGGCCCTGGACGCGTTGAACACCGCCGAAATAGACCCCGACCGGCGGCGGGAGGCCGAAGCCCTCGTCAACTTCCTGGTGGTTAGGCAGCACTGAGGCGGCACAAGACCGCGACACAGGAGAACAGTCCCATGGGAAGACCGCTGGAGATAGCCGCTAGGCTCGGCTGGTACATACTCAAGAACAAGCTGTCGGGAAGGCGGCGATTCCCGCTCGTGACGATGCTGGAGCCTCTCGAAAAGTGCAACCTCGCCTGCGAGGGCTGCGGACGCATTCGGGAGTACGAGCCCGTCCTCGATCGGGTCGCCACCGTCGAGCAGTGCCTGACTGCGGTGGAGGACTCCGGTGCTCCCATCGTCTCCATCGCCGGTGGAGAGCCCACCCTCCACCCTCGAATCCACGACATCGTCAACGGCATAACCGCGAAGAAGCGGTTCGTCTACATGTGCACCAACGCGCTTCTCATGGAGCGCGTCATGAGGCGCATACCGCCCTCCAAGTACTTCTGCTTCGTCGTCCACCTCGACGGCATGGAGGAGGCGCACGACCGGTCGGTCTACCGCAAGGGCGTGTTCAAGATCGCCGTTCGCAGCATCAGGTCCGCCCTCGAACAGGGCTACCGGGTGACCACCAACACGACCGTCTTCAACGGATGCGACGAGGATGACCTCATAGAGATGTTCCGGATGGCGACCGATATGGGCGTCGAGGGGTGCATGGTGTCCCCGGGCTACATGTTCCAGTCCGTGCCCAAGCAGGAGCTGTTCCTGTCCAGGCAGAAGGCCCGGAAGATATTCACCAACGTCCTCGACCCTAAGAGGAATATCCGCTTCTACAACAACCCGCTCTATCTCGACTTTCTGAGAGGCAACCGGGAGTACGACTGCACCGCATGGTCGAACCCGACCTATACGGTCCTGGGATGGCGTGAGCCCTGCTACCTGCTGGGCGACCGCCACACCCAGAACGTCGACGACCTCTTCGACGAGAAGCTGTGGGAGCGCTACGGAGTCGGCAAGGACCCAAGGTGCGCCAGCTGTATGATGCACTGCGGCTTCGAGTCCGCCTCCATCTTCGGCGCGCTGAAGAGCCCGCGGGACGCTCTCAAGATGATCAAGGAGGGCGCCGTGCAGGACGCGGGCGTCGGGGCCGGGTAGGCGGACGACCGTGACCCTCGCGATCATAGCGGCCTTCCGTCAGGAGGTCGGCGCCTATCTCGACGCACACCGCTTCGAGCTGACCGATACGCACGACTGCCTTCGCATATACCGCTCCGACCTCCAGCCGGAGATCGTCGTCGTAGAGGGGGGCGTCGGGAGGGAGAAGGCGGAGGCCGCAGCCACCCTGGCAATAGAGCGGTACAGGCCCAACCACGTCGTCAACGCCGGCTTCGCCGGAGGGGTCCTGGACAGCGCCAGCGTGGGCGACCTCTTCCTGTGCGACAGGCTCTACTCGCTCGAAGGACCGGCGCCGCTGTGGCGTGAGAGCTCCGCCTCTGAACGCTCGCTCGACGGACTCGACGCCAGCTCCGTCCTCCTCGGCGATGCACAAGGGATCGACTACACGGTGTGCGGCTGCATGACCGTGCCGGCGCTTGCGTCCGGAGCGAACATGAAGACCTGGATAGGGGCCAGATTCCCCGTCCAGGTCATCGACATGGAGAGCTTCTGGGTAAGCCAGGTCGCGGCCTCGCACCGGGTGCCCCACATGATCGTCCGGTCGGTGCTCGATCCTCTGGGCCAGACCCTTCCCGACTTCGTGGGGAGGGCCGTCGATCACGATGACAGCCGGAGTTGGCGTGCGGCCTTCACCTACGTCATCTCCAAGCCTGCGCACGCGCCGCAGCTTGTGAGCCTGGCGTTGCAAGCCCGGAGAGCAAGGGCCTCGCTCGGTCGGTTCCTGGGAGCTCTCAAGCCCGTGTCTTAGCTAGAAGGAGTAGTCAAGACCTATGGTGGAGACGGCGACTGCAAGCCCCGGCGCCGTGCCGGCGGCCGCCTTGGACGCGGCCATCGATCGAACGAAGCAGAACCTGCTGCGCTGCCAGTACGAAGAGGGCTACTGGTGGGGTGAGCTCGAGTCCAACTCGACGATGGAGGCGGAGTACCTGCTCCTGTCGCACTTCCTCGGGACCGGCAACGACGAGATGTGGCGCAAGCTGACCAACAGCATCCGAAGCAAGCAGCGGGATGACGGCACCTGGGGACAGTTCTACGGCGCTCCCGGAGACCTCAGCACCTCTGTCGAGTGCTACTTCGCCCTCAAGCTCGCCGGCGTGTCGCCGGACGATCCGCTCATGGCGAAGGCGAGGAAGTTCATCCTGTCCAAGGGCGGAGTCGCGCAGACGCGCGTCTTCACCAAGATATGGCTGTCGCTCTTCGGACAGTGGGAGTGGAAGGGCGTCCCCGTCATGCCCGCCGAGATAATGCTGCTCCCCAGCTGGTTCCCCATCTCGATCTACGACCTCTCCAGCTGGGCCCGCGCCACCATCGTGCCCATGCTGATCCTCCTCGACCGACAACCCGTAAAGCCGATACCGGAGCGGGCCTCGATAGACGACCTCTACCTAGTCCCGCGTGACGAGACCGACTACTCGATAATCAAGCCCAAACGCCTGATCGGATGGGAGACCTTCTTCTATGCGGGCGACATGGTGCTGCGCCAGATGGAGCGCCTCCTCCCCTGGAAGCCGACGAGAGGGCAGGCCGTCAAGCGCGCCGAAGAGTGGGTCGTCGAACGGCAGGAGGCCGACGGAAGCTGGGGAGGCATCCAGCCGCCCTGGGTCTACTCCCTGATGGCTTTGAGCTCTCTGGGATACCCGAACGACCATCCCGTCATGGCCCGTGGAATCCGCGGGTTCGAGCGGTTCTCCATCGACGACGGCGACTCGCTCAGGGTGCAGGCCTGCGTATCCCCCCTCTGGGACACCGCCCTCGCGTCCATAGCCCTGGTCGACGCCGGCCTCGAACCGGACCACCCGGCCCTCGTAAGGGCGGGAGAGTGGCTTCTCGAGGAGCAGGTGCTGAACGGCGGCGACTGGCAGATGAAGGCCAAGTCGGTACCTCCGGGCGGCTGGGCGTTCGAGTTCCACAACGACGTCTACCCCGACCTCGACGACACCGCCGAGATAGTGATGGCGCTCGACGGGGTGAGGCTGCCCCGGAAACCCGACAAGCGGGCCGCGATCCACCGAGCCGTCCGGTGGAGCCTCGGCATGCAGAGCAGCAACGGCGGTTGGGCCGCCTTCGACAAGGACAACACGAAGACTATCGTCGCCAAGATTCCCTTCGCCGACTTCGGGGAGACGCTCGATCCGCCCAGCGTCGACGTTACCGCCCACATGCTGGAGATGCTGGGCAGGCTCGGCTACCGCGCCGACCACCCCTCGGTGAAGAGGGCGCTGGACTACGTCCTGTCCGAACAGGAGTACGACGGCGCCTGGTTCGGACGATGGGGCGTCAACTACATCTACGGCACGGCGGCGGTTATCCCCGCTCTCGAGGCTCTAGGCTTCGACATGAGCTCCGAGTGCGTGACTAGGGCGCTCTCCTGGATAGTCGACCATCAGAATCCGGACGGCGGATGGGGAGAGAGCTGCGCCTCCTACGTCGACAAGCGCCACAGAGGCAGAGGTCCCAGCGCCCCGTCGCAGACGGCATGGGCGCTCATCACGCTGATGGCCGGCGGAGCGGTCAGACACGAGGCGACTCTCCGTGGAATCGACTACCTCGTGCGGACGCAGGACGAAGAAGGCTCCTGGGACGAGCCTTACTTCACCGGCGCCGGATTTCCCGGATACGGAATCGGCAAGAGGCTCGAACGGCCCCTCACGCCGGACGACCCCGGGTACCAGGGAGAGGAGCTCCCCGCAGGCTTCATGATCAACTATCACATGTACAGAATCTACTGGCCACTGATGGCGCTCGGACGCTATCGGCGGCTCAGACCGGAGGGCCAGCGCGCCTATGCCGCGTCGGGCCGGTGACACCTCCCTAAGAGCGGCTCTTCGAGAATGCCGCGAAGGTTGACCACCGGGAGATGCTTCCCAATATAATGGGCTCCTGACTGACGATGGACACCCTGCTGGCGGACTCGGATGTTGCGGTCGACCTCGATGAGGCCTACTCTCGCTGCGAGAGGCTCGCCCGTAGCCACTACGAGAACTTCACCGTCGTCTCCTGGTTCCTCCCAGGTAAAATCCGCAGACACCTCTACGCCATCTACGCCTTCTGCCGGTTCGTCGACGACCTTGGCGACGAGTTCGAAGGCGACCGTAACGCCGCGCTCGACCTCTGGGAAGAGGAGATCGGACGCTGTTTCGACGGAGTCCCGCGCCACCCTTACATGGTCGCGCTCCAGAACACCATCAGACTCTTCGACATCCCCAGAGAGCCCTTCCTGAAGCTGGTCCACGCGAACCGCATCGACCAGACCGTCCACAGACACGCCACCTACGACGATCTCGACCACTACTGTCAGCACTCCGCCAACCCGGTGGGACATCTCGTCCTGTACGTCTGCGGCTACAGGGACCAGGAGCGCATGCGTCTCGCCGGCTACACCTGCACCGCCCTCCAGCTCACCAACTTCTGGCAGGACGTCGCCCGCGACTTCGCCATGGGCAGAATCTACATCCCGCAGGAGGACATGGAGCGCTTCGGCTACTGCGAAGAGGATCTGGCCGACGGCGTCGTCAACCAGCCCTTCCGCGAGATGATGGCGTTCGAGGTGGAGCGCGCCCGCGAGCTGTTCAGGAAGGGACTCGCGCTCGTCGGAACCCTCGACGGACGGATCAGGATCGACATCGCCCTCTTCAGCCTCGGAGGCATGAAGGTCCTGGACGCGATAGAGGCGCAGGACTACGACGTCCTGACCAGAAGGCCCGAGCTGTCCAAGACGGCCAGGATAGGCCTGACGATCCGCACCGCCCTCCGGACCGGCCTGATGGGGAGGGTGTAGGAGACGATGCAAAACCCCTCTCCGTCATACCGGCGCAGGCCGGTATCCAGAGGGCCACCCACAACCGTCATTCCCGCGAAAGCGGGAATCCAGACCGGAGCACACTACCCGGCGGGGCTCGTGCCCGCCGCGAGGCGCCTATGACGACCGACCTCAACCTCGCATACCGAAGCTGCCAGAGCATCGCCAGGACGCACGCCAAGAACTTCTACTACGCCTTTCGCGTCCTGCCGCGGCGCAAACGCCGTGCGATCTACGCAGCCTACGCCTTCTGCCGCTACTGTGACGACATAGCCGACGAGCCGCACCCGCTGGACCAGAAGCGCCGCCTGTTCGAGGAGACTAGGACTCGCCTCGACGACGCCTTGGAGGGTCGTAAGACCACCGATCCGGTCTTCGTCGCCCTCGCCGACGCCGCAAAGCGTTTCTCCATCCCCGCCGCCTACTTCAAAGAGGTTATAGCAGGGGTCGAGATGGACCTGACGCACGACCGGTACGACGGCTTCGACGACCTGAAGCGGTACTGCTACGGCGTCGCCTCAGTCGTCGGACTGATCTGCCTGGAGATTTTCGAATACGCCGACCCGGAGGCCCGCGAACACGCCGTGGACCTGGGGCTGGCCATGCAGCTCACCAACATCATCCGCGACGTCGCCGAGGACGCGCAACGGGGCCGGATATACCTTCCGCTGGACGAGATCGCCTGCTTTGGCTACTCTGAACAGGAGCTCATGGAGAGCGTCGTGACTCCGGCGTTCAGAGAGTTGATGCAGTTCCAGGCGGCCCGCGCCCGCAGCTACTTCGCAAGCGGGCGAAGGCTCATGCCTCTCATCTCTCCCGATTCGCGGGCCTGTCCCGCCGCCCTCTTGAGCGTGTACAGTACAATTCTCGACCGGATCGAGTCCTCCGGGTTCGATGTCTTCGAAAGAAGGATCGGACTCGGCACGGGAGAAAAGCTGCTCATCGCGGCAAGACTATGGGCCGGCAGCCTGATTCAAACGATACGCCATCCCAAGAAGTAGTCGTCCTGGGCGGAGGACTTGCCGGGCTCTCAGCGGCCCGCTCGCTCCTCGATCTCGGCTACCCTGTCACCCTCGTGGAGAAGCGTCCTTTTCTGGGGGGACGCGCCTTCTCCTTTCGCGACGCTCAGGCCGGAGGAGAGGTGGATAACGGGCAGCACGTCTTCCTCGGCTGCTGCACCTACTACAGGGATCTGCTCAGGGCCCTGGGAACCGAGGAGCAGGCATTCCTCCAGAAGAGCCTGCGAACCGAGGTCTTCCTAAACGGGAAGAGAGGCGTCCTCTACAGCACTCCCCTACTCGGGCCGCTCCACCTGCTGCCCTCCTTCATTGGCTATCCTCATCTCTCACCTAGGGACAAGCTGCTGGCCGCCTGGTGCCTCGTCAGGGCGAAGCTGACTGACCGTAAGAAGCGGTCCGGGGAGCTCGACCGAGAGACCTTCTACGACTGGCTGAAGAGGCACGGCCAGAGCGAGCGTGCAATCTCCAACCTGTGGAACCTCATCATCCTCCCCGCGCTCAACGACGACGTGCGCGACGTCAGCGCGGACATGGGCCTGATGGTCGTGCAGGTGGGGCTGCTCGGCGCCGCCTCCGACGCCGCCCTTGGAATGGCCCGCGTCGGCCTCTCCTCACTGACCGGGGAGCCTGCGCGGCGCTTCATCGAGAGTCGAGGCGGGAAGATGAGGCTGGGTAAGACGGTCAGGTCCCTCACCTTCGACAACGGCAGGGTCGCAGCCGCAAACCTGTCTGACGGCGAAGTCATCACCGGCGACCTCTTCGTGAGCGCGCTCCCCTACGCCGACATCGCGGAGATGGCCTCCGCCGGAGACGTGCACCCCTTCTTCGCCCGCATCTCCGGTCTCTCCTCCTCCCCCATCATCGGCGTCCACATCTGGTACGACAGGCCCGTGATGGAGCAGGAGTTCGCCGCATTTCTCGACAGTCCCGTCCAGTGGGTGTTCAATCGGACGCGCATCCAGGGTGAGGATACGGACGCGGGCCAATATCTCTGCGTATCCGTGAGCGGCGCGTGGGACTACGTCGACAGGTCCAAGGAGGAGCTCCGGGAGCTCTTCGCCGCAGAGATGGCGAGACTCTTTCCCAGGGCCGCGGAGGCCCGGATCGAGAAGTCGCTCGTGGTCAAGCAGCCGCACGCCACCTTCCGCCCCCTCCCGGGCGCGGCCGCCCTCCGCCCAACGCAGACCACGCCTATACCCAACCTCTTCCTCGCGGGCGACTTCACCGACACCGGCTGGCCGTCTACCATGGAGGGGGCCGTCCGCAGCGGAGTGCTGGTCGCGCGGGCGCTGGCGTCCCGCCAATGAGCGGAGCGGCTCTCATCCTCGCCCCCTTCGCTGAGGCGCAGATCGAGCGGCTGCGCCTCAGCCTGTCCATCGACCACCGCTCCTGGATGGAGACGCTCCGCCTCACCGACCCGGACGAGCTCGTCGCGATCCTCAACAGCAGCCGCATATCGGTGCTCGTCGTCGAGTCCGACTTCGTCTTCGAAGAGGTGTTCGAGCAGGCTCCCTGCCTCAGATTCGTGGGCGTCTGCAGGAGCGCCGCTCACCACGTCGATGTCGAGGCCGCGACCGGCCGCGGCGTGATGGTAGTGAACACTCCGGGACGCAACGCCCGGGCGGTCGCCGAGCACGCCCTGGGACTGATGATCGTACTCGCCAGGAGGATCGCCACAGCGCACGCATACGTCGTGGAGGGACGGTGGAGGGATCCGGTCTCCCCCTACATCTCCATGCGCGGCGTCGAGCTCGGGGGGCGCACGCTGGGCGTCGTCGGTCTCGGAGCGGTGGGCCGGACGCTCGCACGGATGGCCCGGTCGCTGGGGATGGAGGTGCTCGCCTACGACCCCTACGTCCGCGAAGCCGGGGAGACGGCGCTGATCCCGCTGGAGAGCCTCGTGGCGCGCTCCGACTTCATCAGCCTCCACGTGCCGCTGACTCCCGAGACGGAGGGGCTTCTGAACACGCCCCTACTCTCGACGATCCGGCCCGGCGCCTTCCTCGTCAACACCTCCGACGCCGCCGTCGTCGAGCAGAGCGCGCTCCTCTCCGCGCTGGAGAGCGGACGCCTCGCAGGGGCCGCGCTGGACGTGTTCGACACGCATCCCATCGCACCCGACAGCCCCCTGCTGTCGCTCGACAACGTGGTCCTGACTCCACACATAGGCGGCGCCACGGCCGAGACGATAGAGCGCCACTCGCGGATGATGGCCGACGACATCCTGCGCTACCTAGACGGCCGGCGGCCCGTCAACCTCGTCAACCCGGAGGCTTTCTCCGTTGACGGCTAGCGGCTGCGTCCTCGTCATCGACGCCGGTTCGAGCCGGTTGCGCTGCGTGCTTATCGACGAGGAGGCGCGCGTCGTACGCGCCGAGCAGGCTCCGTGGACCTACCTGGACGAGCCGGACGCCCCCGAATTCGCCCGTGCCTTCGATCCGGACGCCCTCTGGCGTTCGCTGCGCGGTCTGATCTCGGCGACGCTGCGGGACGGAGGCGACGTCTCCGCCGTCTCTGTGACCAGCCAGAGGCAGGGCGTCGTCTTCCTCGACGGGGAGGAGCGGGAAGTCTACGCCGGTCCGAATCTGGACCTTCGCGCCGTCTTCGAGGGTGCCGCAATAGACGAGGAGATGGCATCCCGCGTCTACGGAGCGACGGGGCGTCTCCCCTCCTTCCTCCTGGCCCCCGCCAAGCTGGTATGGTTCCGAGACCACCGCCCCGAGACCTATGATGGGATAAGACGCGTCCTCAGCTTGGCCGACTGGATCGCATGGAGGCTGACGGGAACCGCCGCCTGCGAGACGACGCTCGCCGCCGAGGCCGGCCTCCTCGACATCGGCTCGCGCACCTGGTGCACCTCCCTGCTGGACAGTCTCTCCCTCTCCCTCGACCAGCCCCCCCTCCTCCAGGCCGGGGGGCGCGTTGGACGGACAAGGGAGGAGCTGGCCGGGGCGACCGGACTGCCGGAGGGAACGCCTGTGGTGGCCGCCGGAGCGGACAGCCAGTGCGGCCTGCTCGGCATGGGAGTCTCGACACGCCACGACGTGGGGATCGTCGCCGGATGGAGCGCCCCCGTCCAGATGCTCACGCCCTCCCCCCTCCTCTCCCCGGAACGAAGGACGTGGGCAGGCTGCTTCCTGGACGGGGAGAGCTGGGTGATGGAGAGCACCGCGGGGGATATCGGGAACGGGTACCGGTGGCTGGCGGAGACGCTCTTTGGAGAGGCGGACACGGCCTACGGCGCGATGGACGGGCTGGCCGCCGCCGTCCCCATAGGAGCGGAAGGGGGCGCCGCCGTGCTCGGCCCGCCCCGGATGGACATGGCCACGCCGGGAATGAGCACGGGCGGCCTCCTCTTCCCCGTGCCCATGACCTACAGCGGAGTGGGAAGGGGGCACGTCGTGAGGGCCGCAATAGAGGCGATGGCCTACACACTCCGCGCGAACGTGGAGCAGATCGAAGGTCTCTCAGGGATCGGCGTCCCCACCGTCGCCGTAGGGGGCGGCATGACGCGCTCGCGCACCTTTCTCAGGGTCCTCACCGACGTCCTCGCCCGTCCGGTACGCGTCTCGCCTGCGCCGGAGACGACGGCCGTCGGCGCCTACCTATGCGCACGCACGTCGCTCGGCGCGTTCGCGTCGCTGCGGGAGGCCGCAGCGAGCGTGCGTCCGGCGATGACCGTCTCGGAGCCCGACCCGCGCAGGGCCGTCGAATACGACGACCTGTACGAGCGATGGCTCGACCTTGCGAACCGCATGAAGGAGTTCAGTCTGTAGCAGCCAGGGAGAGAAACTTGTCAAGCCGATGGTCGAATGAGAAGAGAGCGGTGGTAGAGGCCGCCAGGGAGATGAAGGCGCGGGGGCTGGTCACCGGCAGCAGCGGCAACGTGAGCGTCCGGCTGACGTCAAAGGAAGCCTCCCCTCTTCTGGCGATCACTCCCTCCAGAACGCCGTACGCCGACATGACGGAGGAGGACGTGGTAGTCACCGACTTCGACGTAGAGCAGATCGAGGGAGAGGGCGCGCCGTCCTCCGAGACTCTCACCCACATCGCCATCTACCGGGCGCGGGCCGACGTGAACGCGGTCATCCATACCCACCCCCTCTTCGGCAGCGTCGCCGCGGTGGCCGGCCGCGATATTCCGCCCATCGTCGACGAGATGACCATAGCTCTGGGCGGGCCTGTCAGGGTGTCCGAGTACGCCTTCCCGGGAACGGAGGAGATGGCGCGGGCGGTGTGCGAGGCGCTCGGGGAGCGAAACGCCGCGCTCATCAGGAGCCACGGCGCCGTCGGCGTCGGGCGCACTCTCCGGGAGGCGCTCGACGTCTGCGTCCTGACCGAGCGCGTCGCTCAGATCTTCCTCTACGCCGGGCTGCTCGGCGAAGTCCGGACGCTCCCGGAGGAGATAGTGGAGGCCGAGACGGCCATCTTCCGCATGATGCGGGACGCATCGAGATGAGCCGGCGTTCCTCGTCGGGTTAGAATCGTAGCCGAGTCAGAGACCGGGACAGCCTAGGAGCAAACGATCATGGTAACCGTTCCCTCCTTCCTCCTGAGGAGGCTCTACGTCAAGGAGAGCCTCAGAAACACAGGCTCCGGGTTCGAGTTCCAGTTCAGGAACCGGCTCGGATCCGGATACGCGCACAGGCTCTGGCCGCTCACCGTGGACGGCGCCGAACTGTCTCTCGAAAGCGTTTTTTTCGATTCCGACGGCGCGTCGACGCCCTTCAGTGCGGTCTCTAGGGAGAGGACATTCACCCTCGCCATGAACCGGACGATCACGATACGGGCCGAGGGGCCGCACCTCGAGGCCGGGGCCAGAAAGATAGGAATGGGCTTCGACGTGCCCGGCCTGGGAACGCTCCGATTCGACTTCACCGACATGGTGGAGGATGGGTGACGAGGCCCTGCGAGTCGCCGTCACCGGCGCCTCCGGGTACGTCGGCTCTTCCCTCGTCCGCCGGCTCGAGCGGGAGGAGGGCGTCGCCTCCGTGCTTGCTGTCGACGTGCGCCCGCCCCAGACGCAGTTCGGTCCGAAGGTCAGCTTCCGGCAGCGCGACGTGACTGCGCCTTTGGAGGGACTGTTCGAGCGGCACGGGATAGACTCGGTCGTACACCTGGCCTTCCTGATGAGGCCCAGGGGCGGGGCGGCCCGCCGCGTCAACGTGGGCGGCACGGCCGGCGTTCTCGATGCGTGCGGCGGCGCCGGCGTGGGCCGCCTGCTCTACCTGAGCAGCACGACGGTGTACGGCGCCCACCCGGACAACCCGCCGGAGCTGACGGAGGAGTCGCCCGTTCGCCCCGTCAGGGGCTTCCGGTACGGCGAGCACAAGGCCGAGGCCGAGGCGGCTATCGAACGGTTTGCCGCCCTCCACCCCAGAACGGCGGTGACGGTGCTGCGCGCCTGTCCGGTGATGGGGCCCAACACCGACAACTTCATCTCGCGGGCCTTCTCGAAGCCGCTCCTGGTGGCGGTGCGCGGTCACGACCCGGAGATGCAGATGCTCCATGAGGAGGATCTGACAGAGGCGATGACCGCCTGCCTTCTGCGGTGGACGAGCGGGACGTACAACCTGGCGGGGGCGAGGGCGCTCCGCTGGAGCCGGCTCGCCGACCTCTTCGGACGGCGGCTGGTGACCCTACCCGCCCCCGTGCTGTACGGGATGACGGGCCTCGCGTGGACGCTGCGCCTTCAGAGCGACTCACCCTCGTGCGGCCTCGACTTCATCCGCTACCGGTGGACGGCGACGGCGGAGAAGGCGCGGCGAGAGCTTGGAATCGAGCCCAGGCACTCGACCGAGGAGGCGTGGACGGCGTTCGTCGAAAGGGCGCGGAGGTGACGCCGGATGGTTGAGAGGGTCATCATCGACACCGATCCCGGTACGGACGACGCCATAGCTCTGATGATGGCGCTGAACCATCCCGGCGTGGAGGTGCTGGCGCTCACGACCGTCGGAGGGAACGGCGCCCTGCGCCATACCACGCGGAACGCGCTGTGCATACTGGAGCATATGGGGCGCGGCGACATTCCGGTCTTCAGGGGCGCCGCCCGCCCGCTCAGGGGCCGGTTCAGCTACGGATACGACTTCCACGGCCCCGGCGCGATGACGGCCAGGCTGAGGCCGCACGCGAGTTCGCCCCGGCCTGAGTCGGCCTACGACCATATCTCTGAGGCGGCACGGCAACATTCCGGCGAGCTGACGGTGGTCGCGCTCGGTCCACTTACCAATATCGCCAGGGTAATCAGGCGGGACCCGGGCGTCGTCGAGCGGATCGAGCGGCTCGTCGTCATGGGCGGAGCGGTAGAGACGCCGGGGAACGTCACGCCGTACGCGGAGTTCAACATCTACAACGACCCGAAGGCCGCGCAGCTTGTCCTCTCGTCTGGAATGCCCGTCACGCTCGTCGGACTGGACATCTGCAACCCGGTGTTCATCGTCTCGGACGACGACCGTTGGGCGCGGGGCGGCTCCCGCGCGGAGCAGCTGGCGCGCCGCCTCACCGACGGCTGGTTCGCGCTGCACGACGAAGGAGCGCGGTACACGCCGTGCGACGCGATGGCCATTCTCGCGATTACCAACCCGGAGCTGATGAGCTTCCGTCAGGCGTCCATCAGAGTCGAGACGGAGGACGAGGAAAGGCGAGGGCAGACGGTCGCGCAGTACGGCGCCGGCAACGTGATGGTCGCGGCGGACATCCGCGCCGCCGAGGCGATGGACGCGATAAGGACTATGCTTGGCGGAGGCTAGGGACAATTCGCGGACTTGCGCCCACAGGTATTTTGGGTTTACGGTATGGACATGAACATCTCCATCAACGACCGGAACCTCGAACACATACGGCGCAAGGTCGATTCGGGCAGGTACTCGTCGACGGACGACGTGCTCTACAACGCGCTTGCGCTGCTCGACGAGCACGACGAGGTGCTTGAGCGCGAGCTGGCCGAGATGCGCGAGAGCGTGCGGCGGGGCACCGAGCAGACCGACGCAGGCCAGGTCGTGCCCGCTTTCGAGGTGTTCGACGAGTTGAGACGGCGCAACGCCGCCATCACCGAACAGGCCATATGAACCGTTGCGTCTTCGCTCTCGAAGCACGCGCCGATCTCCAGCACATCCACGACTACATCGCCCAAGACAGCCCTCGCAACGCTCTCCGTTTCCTAGACAGGCTTGAGGAACAGTGCCTGCGACTCGCTGACCAGCCTAGGATGGGGGTGTCCAGACCGGAGTTCGGTCCTGAGCACCGCAGCTTCGTCATGCCCGGAACTCGTTACCTCATCATCTACCGGACCATAACCGACGGCGTTGAGATCGTCCACGTGCGTCACGGGAGCCAGAACCTCCGTCGCCTGTTCGAGTAGTCGAGCCCTCCTTCTGCTTCACGTTGTTGACCGTCCGGCTTGGCTGGTGCTACCCTGAAACAGGTATTGTTGACCATATCAATCAACAAGGGCAGAGACGAACCAGGAAGGGCTTGATCAGATGACCACACAGCAGGTCATATCGCGCGAGACGGGTCTCGAAGAGTCGCAGTACCGCTGGGGGTTCGAGCTCGACATAGACTCGGACGTCGCTCCGAAGGGGCTCAACGAGGATATCGTCAGGCTCATCTCGGCCAAGAAGCAGGAGCCCGAATGGATGCTCGAATGGCGTCTGCGGGCCTACCGACACTGGGTCAAGCAGGGGTTGGAGGCCCCCACGTGGGCCAACATCACGCACGCGCCCATCGACTTCCAGGACATCATCTACTACGCGGCTCCGCGCTCGCAGGGAGACGGTCCCAAGAGCCTCGACGAGGTCGATCCGGAGATCCTGGAGGCCTTCAGCAAGCTTGGCATCCCCCTGGAAGAACAGAAAAAACTGACCGGCGTGGCCGTCGACGCGGTCCTCGACAGCGTGTCGGTGGCGACCACCTACCAGGAGATGCTGGAGAAGGCCGGCGTCATATTCTGCTCGATGAGCGAGGCGATCAGGAACCATCCCGACATCGTCCAGAAGTATCTCGGCTCGGTCGTCCCCTACAGCGACAACTTCTACGCCACCCTCAACTCGGCCGTCTTCAGCGACGGCTCCTTCTGCTACGTGCCTCCGGGAGTGCGCTGCCCGATCGAGCTGATGACCTACTTCCGCATCAACGAGATGGACTCCGGCCAGTTTGAGCGGACGCTGATCGTCGCGGACAAGGGAAGCTACGTCAGCTACCTGGAGGGCTGCACGGCGCCCATGAGGAAGAGCCACCAGCTCCACGCGGCGGTGGTCGAGCTGGTCGCACTGGACGACGCTGAGATCAAGTACTCGACCCTCCAGAACTGGTATCCGGGCGACAAGGAGGGCAACGGCGGGGTCTACAACTTCGTCACCAAGCGGGGCAAGGCGCAGGGGCAGCGGTCCAAGATCTCCTGGACGCAGGTCGAGACCGGCTCTGCGATCACCTGGAAGTACCCCAGCGTGATCCTGCTGGGCGACGACTCGGTCGGCGAGTTCTACTCGGTCGCGCTGGTGAACAACTACCAGCAGGCCGACACCGGGACCAAGATGACGCACGTCGGCAAGAACACCCGGAGCACCATCGTGGCGAAGGGCATCTCGGCGGGCCGCGCGGAGAACACCTACCGCGGACAGGTGAAGATCATGCCCTCGGCCGACAACGCGAGGAACTTCACCCAGTGCGACTCCCTGCTGATCGGCGACCAGTGCGGCGCCCACACCGTCCCCTACATCGAGGTGCGCAATCCGACGGCGCAGATGGGGCACGAGGCCACCACGTCGAAGGTCAACGACGACCAGCTCTTCTACCTGCAGCAGCGCGGGATCGGCATGGACGAGGCCAACTACATGATCATCAACGGCTTCTGCCGGGGCATCTTCAAGGAGTTGCCCTTCGAGTTCGCGATGGAGGCGTCCCAGCTTCTGCGCGTAAGCCTCGAAGGGACGGTGGGATAGATGGCGGCCACCAGGGTACGGCATGAGGAGATCAGCAGCCGTTTCCTCGACCAGGCGGAGGCGGAGTTCGAGAAGGACGACATGCTTCAAGCCTCCGAGAAGGCGTGGGGAGCGGTCGCCCACTACGTGAAGTCGGTCGCCAAGACGAGAGGCTGGCCGGACGGCTCCCACCGGGACATAGCGGACAACGCCAGGAGACTGCTCGACCGCACGCCCGACCCTAACGGCAACAGGACGAAGTTTGCCCTCATCAACGTGTTTCACGTCAATTTCTACGAGGAAGAGCTGGACTCGAAGGACGTGAAGCTCGGCATCGGCCACGCCCGCGCGTTGATCGACGCCATGAAGGAGGCGGAGTCGAGCCTGCCGCTGTCGAGGCAGTAGTAGAGGGGGAGTCGACTGCAGGCAGTCGAGCACATTCGGACAGCGCGTGAGTTCCCGAAGCGGCCGTCCACGAGTTTGAAATGGGAGACGAAGGAGACTTAACTTGCTCCTAGAGATACGCGGGCTGCACGTCTCCATCCAGGAGACGGAGATACTGAAGGGGGTGGACCTGACGGTCAATCTCGGCGAGGTCCACGCCATAATGGGCCCGAACGGCTCCGGCAAGAGCACGCTGGCCAACGTGCTCGCCGGCAGGCCCGAGTACGAGATCACAGCCGGCGAGATACTCTACAAGGGAGCCGACCTGACGGCGATGCTCCCGGAGGAGCGGGCGCGGGAGGGCATCTTCCTTGCGTTCCAGTACCCCGTCGAGCTCGCGGGCGTGCGCACGTGGCAGTTCCTCAAGTCGGCGGTCGACACGCTGCGGGAGCACAGGGGCGAGGAGGAGCTGAGCATACGCTCCTTCGACAGGCTGGTCGAGGACCGGCGGCGCCTCGTCGAGATCGACCCTGAGCTGATGAAGAGGTCCGTCAACGAGGGGTTCAGCGGGGGCGAGAAGAAGCGCAACGAGGTTCTGCAGCTGGCGCTGCTCGACCCGACGCTGGCGGTGCTGGACGAGACCGACTCCGGCCTGGACATCGACGCTCTCAAGATCGTCGCCAACGGCGTCAACCAATTCAGAGGCCCATCCAAGGCGATACTCCTCGTGACCCACTACCAGCGCATACTCGACCACATCAGCCCGGACTACGTTCACGTGCTGATCGACGGCTCGATTGCGATGTCGGGAGGAAGCGAGCTCGCTCGGACGCTGGAGGACAGGGGCTACGACTGGGTGAGGACGCCCGCCGAGGCCGGTGCGGTCCCTTCTCCCCTGGCGGGAGAAGGCTAGGATGAGGGGGAAGCCGTTCCGACGCCTCACCCTCACCTCAATCCTCTCCCGTCAAGGGAGAGGAGGGGCTCTTCACGAACGGACCGGAGGGTCGGTAGGACGGTGGCCGTGGCAGCTATAGACTCAGGGCAGCAGACGTACCTCTCCAGATTCCACGACGTGGAGGAGACGCTCGCGTCCGGCGGGCCGGACTGGCTCCACGGCATCCGGCGCGACGCGGTCGAGCAGTTCTCCAAGCTGGGCTTCCCCACCGCCCGAAGGGGCAACGAAAGGTGGAAGTACACGAACGTCGCGCCCATCGCCCGCGAGAGCTTCGGCGTCGATACAGAGGGCCGCAGCAACGGCGTGACGCGCGACTCGCTCGTCCGCGACGGCCACCTGCACGAGGGTCAGACGACTCTCGTCTTCGTAGACGGGCACTACTCGCCCGAGCTATCCACCCCGGAGCGTCTCAACGGCGTGAGGACCGCGACGGTCGAGGAGACAGCACGTTCCGACGAGGCGCTGGTCCGGCGCCACCTCGGACGCTACGCAGCCGCCGAAGACGGTTTCACCGCACTCAACACGGCCTTCCTGCAGGAGGGGGCATTCGTCCACATTCCGTCCGGGACGACCCTGGACGAGCCTCTGAGCATCCTCTTCGTCTCGACCGGCGAGGGAGAGGCGCGCGCGTCCTTCCCCCGCATCCTGGTAGTCGCGGACGCGGGAAGCAGGGCGACGATCGTAGAGAGCTACGTCGGTCTAGGCGAGGGACGCTGCTTCACCAACTCGGTGGCTGAGATAGTGGTTGGCGAGGGAGCCGAAGTCGACCACTACCGCATCCTAGCCGAGAGCGAGAACGCCTTCCACGTCGGCGCCCAGCGAGTCCACCAGGGGGCTGGAAGCATATTCAGGTCACACGCCTTCGAGAAGGGGCCCGCCCTGGGCAGATACGACCTTGGAGTGCATCTCGACGGGCAGAAAGCCCGGTGCGACCTGCAGGGGCTGTACGTGACGACAGGCAGCCAGCACATGGACAACCTGATCAACATCGACCACGCAAAGCCGCACGGGACCAGCCGCCTCTACTACAAGGGCATCCTGGACGACAGATCCAGGGCCGTCTTCGGCGGGACGGTGCTGGTCAGGAGGGACGCGCAGAAGACCGACGCGCTGCAGTCGGACAAGAATCTGGTGCTCTCTCCCAACGCGGAGGTCGACAGCAAGCCGGCGCTGTTCATCTACGCGGACGACGTGAAGTGCGGCCACGGAGCGACCGCCGGCAACATCGACCGGGACACCGTCTTCTACATGAGGAGCCGGGGACTCGACCCCGAGACGGCCAGCAGGCTCCTCATCTACGGGTTTGCGAGCGAGATCATCGACACTGTCCGGGTGGAGCATCTGAGAAGACGGCTGGAAGGGCTGTTCCTCGACTCGCTGCCCGCCCACACCTTCGAGTTCTGAGATGTACGACGTAGACGACCTGTACAGGGAGATACTGCTCGATCATAGCCGCCGCCCCCGGAACCGCCGCAGGCTCGAGACGCCGACCCACACGGCGGAGGGATTCAACCCCCTGTGCGGGGACCAGATCCAGTTCTACCTGTCGGTCGACGGTCCCACCGTCGCCGAAGTGGGCTTCGAGAGCAGAGGATGCGCCATCTCCACCGCGTCGGCGTCCATGATGACGGAGAGCATCAAGGGCAAGAGCACCGGAGAGGTGGACGCCATCTTCCGGGCCTTCCACAGAATGGTGACGGGAAAGCCCTCCGAAGATGGAGACGAGGATATCCTGGGCGATCTGGACATGCTTGGCGGAGTCTCGGCGTACCCGGTGCGGATCAAGTGCGCGGTGCTCCCGTGGCACACGCTGCAGGCGGCGCTCGCACAGAAGGAGGGAGCGGTCTCCACCGAGTAGGGGGAGGCTCGCGGGGAGGGTCCGATGCACATACCGATCAGAGTCGACTACGGCGTGCGGGCCCTGGTGGACTTGGCGGAGCACGGGGGCGACGGTGCGGTCCGGTCCGCTGACGTGGCGCGGCGCAAGGCGATCCCGGAGCCCTACCTGGTACAGCTGCTCCACACCCTCCGCAAAGGCGGCTTGGTGCGGAGCCAGCGAGGCCCACAGGGCGGCCACTCGCTGGCGATAGACCCCGCCGACATACGGCTCAGCATGGTGATGGAGTGTCTCGAAGGCGCGGAGGCGGTCGTTCGCTGCCTGGAGGACGCGGCGTCATGCATACACGTAAGCTGCTGCGCTCAACGAGACGTGTGGCGCGCCGTCCAGGAGGCGATCTACGGCATACTGGACTCGACGTCTATAGCGGACTTGGTGAAGAGGACGGCCGAGATCCAGGCGGGGCGCCCGGCGCCGTTGGAAATGGCAGCGGGCCGGCAGAGCAGAGGATAGCAGGAGAGAGCACAATGGCATTCGAGAGGATCTGCAGCGTCAGCGAGGTTCCCCCGGGGACGGCGAGGGTCTTCGAGGTGGGCGACCGGGCGATCGCGGTCTGCAACGTCGGTGGGCAGTTATTCGCCGTGGACGACGTCTGCACCCACGACGAGGGCTCGCTGGAGCAGGGAGAGCTGGAGGGCTTCGAGATCGAGTGCCCGCGACACGGCGCGCGGTTCGACGTCAGGACCGGTGCGGCTAAGGTGCTGCCCGCGGTGCTTCCGATAGAGACGTTCGGCGTACGCGTACAGGGTCAGGACATAGAGATCGATGTGTAGTCCGGAAGCGTCTTCCGCGCGATGGGGGCGGAGATGGATGTAAACAGGATAAGACAGGACTTCCCCATCCTGTCGAGGGAGGTGCACGGACTCCCTCTGGTCTACCTGGATAACGCGGCAACCTCTCAGAAGCCGCGAAGCGTGATCCAGGCCCTGGCCGACTACTACGAGGGGTACAACTCCAACGTCCACCGGGGTGTCCACTCGCTGAGCATGGAAGCCACCGACCGGTATGAGGAGGCTCGCGCCAAGGTGGCCCGCTTCATCGGCGCGGCGGAGCCCGAGTCGATCGTCTGGACCAGAAACACGACCGAGGGGATAAACCTGGTCGCCCACACGTGGGCGCGGCAGAATATCAGGCCTGGAGACGAGATCGTCGTCTCACAGATAGAGCACCACAGCAATCTGGTGCCCTGGCAGCAGGTTGCGGCCGCGCAGGGGGCAGAGCTCCGCTTTCTGCCGATGGCGGCTGACGGATCGATGGATATGGGCGAGGTCGACTCCATCATCACGCCCCGCATGAGGCTGCTGGCGGTGGTCCACTCCAGCAACTCGTTGGGGACCATCCATCCGGTCAAGGAGCTGGCCGCGAAGGCCCGATCCGTTGGCGCGGCCGTCCTGATCGACGGCGCGCAGAGCGTCCCGCACATGCCGGTCGACGTCGCGGACCTCGACTGCGACTTCCTCGCCTTCTCGGGCCACAAGATGATGGGCCCCACCGGCATCGGCGCGCTGTATGTGAAGCGCGACGTGCTCGAGGAGATGGAGCCCTTCCTGACGGGCGGCGAGATGGTGCTGGAGGTCTCTTACGAGCGGGCTTCCTGGAACGCCCTCCCGATGCGGTTCGAGGCGGGCACGCCCAACATCGCCGACGCCATCGCCCTGGGGGCCGCGGTCGACTATCTCGACGCCCTTGGCATGGACAACGTGCGAGCCCACGAGGTGGAGCTGACCCGGTACGCGCTCGAGAGGTTCCAGGAGCTGGAGGAGATCGACGTCTTCGGCCCGGCGGACCTCGACAGGAGAGGAGGCGTCGTCTCCTTCAACTCGGCCGACGTCCATCCCCACGACCTGGGAACGGTGCTGGACAGGCAAGGCATCGCGATACGAACCGGCCACCACTGTACGATGCCCGTCATGCGAAAGCTGGGGCTGGCGGCGACGGCGAGGGCCAGCTTCTACGCCTATAACACCGAGAACGAGGTCGACCTCCTCGTGGACAGCATAAAGCAGGCGCTTAGGTACTTCGGTGACGGCGTTGGAAGGACTGGATAACTTCTACCGCGACGCCATCCTGGATCACCGGCTACACCCCAGAAACCATCAGGCCCTGGATGGGGCCGACATCCTCGCGGACGGCGTCAACCCGTTCTGTGGAGACGAGATACATCTGCAGATTCTCCTGGACGACGGAGACAGGGTGTCCCGGATAGCCATTCAGGGGGAGGGCTGCTCCATCAACCGGGCGACCGGCTCCATGCTCACCGAGGCGATCGAGGGCAAGAGCCTGTCTGAGATAGAGAGGCTGTCCGCACTCTTCAGGGGGATGATGAGAGGCGAGGCGGTGTCTGAGGAGGAGCGGCGGCTCCTGGGGGAGCTCGTGGAGCTGGAAGGCGTCCGGGAGTTCCCGGTGCGCATCAAGTGCAGCCTGCTCGCCTGGTCTACTCTCGATGACGCCATCGACGATTTTTCCAGTACGCAGGGGGCGTAGCCCCACCGCCAAGCCGGCTCTCTATTCCGTCGCTACCGTTCGATCCACACCCGTGACCAGTGGGCGTACTCGAAGAGCGCGAAGTTGGGATGGAGATTCCTGACCCGGGGCCACGAGGCGAGGACGAGGCTGTGGACGGCGGGCATGAAGCGGTAGGCCTCCTCCAGGACGCGCAGCTGTATCTCCCTGACCAGCCGCTGCCTCTCTATCGGGTCCGTCTCAGCGGCCTGCGCCGCTATCAGGTCGTCGAGCTCGCCGTCGGTATGTCCCGTGGTGTTTAGGCGGCCCTCGCTATGGAGCACCCCAAGCAGGTACTGATTCGGCGTGGCCAGATGGGCCGAAGGGCCGATGAACATCTGATAGTCGCCGCCGGCCCACACCTCGTCGGCATATGAGATGCGGTCGATCTTCTCCAGAGTGGGCGCGAATCCGGCCGCCGCCATCTCGTCGGCGACTAGACCGGCGTGGGCGAGGTAGGAGTCTCCGAAGCCGCCCACCCTGATCGTCACCGGAACGGGGGCGTCGGGGGATACCTCAGCCAACAGCTCCCGCGCCTCCTCAGGGCGGGCGAACAGGGCCGAGGTCTCCGACTCGTCAAGCAGCCAGCCGGGGGCTGCGGGGGGGAGACCCGTGCCGACCGAGGCCGCCCCGTACCACACCTCGTCGATGGCCCTCCACGGGTCCATCGCAAGGCGGGCCGCCCGGCGCAGGCGAGGGTCGTCGAACGGGGGTCGTACCGTGCTCAAGCCGACCTCGACACCACCGCCCGCGTTGGGTATGAGTGTGAAGTCGATGTCCGGTCTAGTCTCTCTGAGGCTCGTCCAGAGCTGCGGCGACAGGAGGTGGACGTCCAGCGAACCGACGGTAAAGGCCGCGTCGAGGGAGGCCCGGTCGGGTACCACCTGCACCGTCAGACGGTCGACGAACGGCAGCCCGCGCTCGAAGTAGTCCGGGTTCCGGTCGAAGGCGTGGCCCGCGCTCTCGCCCGACGAGCGGAGAATCCACGGCCCCGTCCCTACGGTCGGCCCCTTCGTCAGATCGCCGTTCAGCGCCACGGCTTGGGGGGCGACGATCTTGGAGCGGCCGTCCGCAAGCGCGAGCATGAAGTCGGCGTCGGGAAGAGCCAGCGACACGGCAAGGCTGGCAGTGCCCGTCGCCTCGATCTCGTCGATTCCCTGCAGCAGCGCCGCGTTGGGAAAGTCTGGTGTCCTCTGGCGCGTGTAGCTGTAGACGATGTCTTCGGAGACGATTCCGCGCCCGTTGACGGGGGAGCTGTCATGCCATCTCACCTCGTCGCGGAGGTAGAAGATGAAGGTCCGGTCGTCGATCATCTCCCATGAGTGGCACAGCTCGCACTCCACGGCCATGCTGGGCAGGTCGACGTCCGGCCCCGACTTCAGTCTGAGCAGACGGCTGTATGCGAGGCCGGGCCCCCAGACGGCGAGGGCGGGAGAGGCGTCCTGGTGAACGTCGTAGTGGCGTATGCCGTTGGAGGTAGCCAGCCGCAGGGTGCCCCCGTACGTTCCGTCCGCGACGGGCGTGGGAACAGAGCGCGTGGGCGCCGGTCTCGCCGTCGGCGGAGGGGCGGTCGTGGGCGAGGCGGTCGGCACGGGAGCGGCCGTCCGCGTGGGAGTGGGGGCGGCGGGGGACGGTGCGGTCGTGAGAGGCGGAGCGGGCTCCCCGTCGGAGCAGCCGCCGAGGGCGACGAGGCAGCCGATCAGAGCGGGGAGGAGGAGAGTGGAGCGCACCGTTCCGTCCGCCTACCCGCCGCCGGGCCGCTCGCCCCGGCCGATCAGCCCCATGAGCCTGCGCATCGAGCCGACTCCCTCCCTCGGTAGAAAGACCGCGGCGATGAGCGTAGGCGGGAGGAAGAAGACGGCGTGCGTCAGAACGGCCGTGCCGAACCCGGCCTCGCGCTCCACGCCGAAGAACTCCAGGACGTAGACGACGGCGAACTCGAAGGTGCCGATCGCGCTCGGCGCGGACGGAACAGCCGTCGCGAAGAAGATGGTGCCCATGATGACCAGTGTAGCGGTTACCAGCGAGATGTCGAGGTCTACGGCAATGGCGACCGTCCACGCCGTCACTCCGACGAGCCCCCAGTAGACCGCCGTCAGGAGCAGCGACGCGACGAGTCTCTCCCGTCGGCTGACGAGCTCCCGGACGGCGGCGGCAAAGGCGTTGAGAAAGCGCAGACGCCGGAGCGGCGCGAGGAACGGGATCCCCCATACGAGCAGAAGCACCAGCAGTACGGCGAGGGCCGAGAAGCCGACCGCGCCCCAGACGTAGGGTTTGAAGGAGGCCATCTCCGGCACCAGGAGGAGGGCGGTGCCGAGGACCGCGGTGCTGACGAAGATGTCGAGGACCCTCTCCATGCCGAGAGTGGCCAGGGCCTTAGCCCCGTCCACACGGTCCCTGAGGACCAGCACCGCAAGCTGAACGGGCTCGCTCGCTATGCGCAGCGGCACGAGATTGTTCAGTCCGATCCCCTCGTTCTGGACGATGAAGAGCCGGCCGACCGATACCTCCTCGTCAAAGAAGAGGAGCCTCCACCGGCAGGCCCTCAGCCAGCTGGCGAAGATGAAGATGAGCAGCCCGGCAACGAGGAGGGGAACGGAAAGGCTCCCTAACTGCTCCCTTACGAGGCTCCAGTCCAGCCCGCGAAGCACCAGCCAGCCCAGCCCCACGCTGGCCGCCAGCCCCAGCGCGATCTGAGCTGCGACGCTCAGGGTGCGGCGCAACTGTTGTTTCCGGTGCAACAGGCAGACACGACAAGCTTACTATAGCGGGCCATAGTATAATCCGCACCTGTTCGATCCTACTGCGTGGGAGCAACTCCGATGCTCATCGACTGTCACGTTCATCTAGACTCATTCTCCGACTTGGAGGTCGGAGATATACTGGATCGCGCCAACGAGGCCGGCGTCGGTTTCGTGATCTCCGCCGGCACGACCCTCGCCTCGTCCAGGCGGTCCGTCGAGCTGTCTGCGCGGTTTCCGGGTCTGTTCTCGGGCGTCGGGGTCCACCCGATGGACATCAGCGAGCCTTTCGACGACGAGACGCTCTCCGGTCTGCGCTCCTTGGCGGCGTCCACCGAGAAGGTCCTGGTAGTCAGCGAGATTGGGCTCGACTTCATGGAGGGCGCGCCCGACCGGGCTCTCCAGTACCCGGCCTTCCGTGAGCAGATACGTCTCGCAAGAGAGCTCGGTCTGCCCGTCGTATTCCACAGCCGGGAGTCTCACGCGGAGGTGTTCCGCGTGCTGAGGGAGGAGCGGGCGTACGAGGTGGGGGGCGCGATGCACTACTTCCAAGCGGACGAGGCGACCGCTATGGAGGCGATCGATCTCGGCTTCTACATCTCGCTGGCGAGGCCGCTGCGGCGCCTGCCCCACCTCCAGGAGGTGGCCGCGCGTCTGCCGCTCGACAGCATAGTGCTGGAGACGGACGCGGCGCCCCAGCCTTTCAAGGCAAAGCGCGAGAACTGGACGGAGCCGCGCCACCTCAGACCGGTCGCCGAGATGCTCGCTCAGCTACAGGGGAAGAGCGTCGAAGAGGTGGAGCAGGTGGTGGCCGGCAATATGGAGAGACTGCTCGGCAGCCGCTGGAGCGCCGTCGTCGGCAACCTCGCCGATGGGCAGGAGAAAGCCCGGCAGCACCATCTGGGATAGCGTCCAACCGAAAACCGCCGCTATGATTGCCTTCAGCCAGCCGTGGCCCTGGGTGTGCTTGATCGCCGTCGTTACCGCCGCCAGCATCCAGAGCCTAGCTATTATTTCTATCGGCACCCCTACGTTGGGTAGTGAAATAAGCACTAACAGGATGCCAGGTCCGTAGGCGGTCCCGATCGCGCGGAGAAGCGCGCGATAGCTCGCGTCACCGCCGAAGAGCCTGGAGCCGAAGTACCAGGCGGTGGCGCTCCACAGCCCCCACCCGACGAGCGTGGTACTGACGGCCAGTGAGGCGACGAGGCCGGGCGCGACCTCACCTCCGAGCGGCTGGTTTCGCACGCCGAGGCCAAAGGCGATAGCCGTCACTCCGACGACCGCCATCGCTCCGATGAGGGGCTGCGGCTCGTCGTGTACCCCCTCATACGCGGAGCCGTCCAGGATCGCGGCCTTCAATGCTCTCTTCAGCACCTAGGTCACTCCACCCGTCTCTATAATGTGCTGGGAGAGCATATGCGCATCTACAGGGTTCGCGGCCGGAGCATGCTCCCATCCATCTGCGATGGGGATAGGCTGCTCGTGAGCACCGGCGCGGCGGAGGGACGGCGGTCTCGCGGAGAGATCGTGGTGTACAGGCGACCGGGGGCGAACCCGGCACACAGCCTCAAGAGGGTCGTAGGCCTCCCGGGAGAAGTGATACGGCTGAGGGACGGGATGCTGTTCATAGACGGGGAGCATCATGTCGAGCCCTATCTCCGCGGCCTGCCTGCGGCGGTCGGTCTCGGCGACCGGTCGTGGAGAGTGGGCGCCGGGGAGTACTTCGTCATGGGGGACGACCGGGCTCACAGCACGGACAGCAGGCGCCACGGACCCATCGGAGCGGAGCTCATTGTCGGAAGGGCGTGGCTCCGCATCTGGCCTCCAAACCGGCTGGGGCGATTATCACCACTCCACCCCAGCAGATCTGACGGCTGAACCGGGACAGACAGCTTGACGCCTCTAACAAGCGATGATAGCATCATACCGTAAGTGCGGAATGCCCGAATCACGTTGTCCCTCTGACGGGATGGACGGCGGTCATAGCCGCACTACCCCCCGTCCTACACTCCCCTGCATACGGTAAAGACTGACGGCGTTCGCCATTCGTTCGACGTGCGACAACATGAATGTCTTCTCGTAACCTGATGCTGGCTATTCAATCGAGACAAAATCGTCCATTTGCACGGCTCAGTGTGATTGTCTGAAGCCGTTCATACATCGTCTGGTCACCCCACTATATGTGCGCAACCCGTTTTATCGCAAATCTCATCCAACAGGAATCGCATGTCAGCTGATGCCTCCGAACGTTTGACAAACTCTACCATTTCAGAATACTTGTGGGCATCAGCTCTATAGTACCTGTCAGACCGTTTCTGAAAAGTCAAGTATTGATTCACTCGTAAAAAGTCATGGGCGAGGGTATTGGGAAGTGAGGGATAATAGGATCGGAGAGAGTGGAGGAGTGAACGCTGAGGAGTAGGTGGACGATGTTTCAAGCCCGGGAACCGCAGGAGAGCCTGTGGCAGTCGGAGTTTCTGATCACACCGAGGAAGGCGAAGCTGATGCGTAGGAGCTGGGCGGAGGTATTCCGGAACGAGGCTCTGGTTCTGATAGAGGAGGAGCGGTTCGCTCCGCTGTACAGCCCGGACATGGGCAGGCCCAATCGCGCCGTGCAGACGGTGCTGGGAGTGCTGGTGCTCAAGGAGATGTTCGATCTGACGGACATGGAGGCGTTGGAAGAGTTGGAGTTCAATCTGCTGTGGCACCACGCGCTGCGGCTGGAGATGGAGGAGGCGCACCTTGCCCAGAAGACGCTGCACAACTTTCGTGTGCGGTTGATGGAGCACGACGGCGGGCGATTGGCCTTCTGTGAGACGACGGACCGGATGATAGAGGCCCTGGGACTGCGGACAGGCAAGCAGCGCCTGGACTCGACGCATGTCATGAGCAATATCGCGGTGTTGACGCGGTTGGGTCTGTTCTGCGAGACGGTCCGGGTGTTCCTGCTGGCGGTGAGCCGTGAGCACCCCGGTCTGGGAGAAGGGATTGGGGATGGTCTGGCACAGCGGTACCTGAAGGAGACCGGAGAAGCATCGAGGTACGAGGACGCACGTTCAGGTGAGGGGCGTCGCCGGCTGTCGGTGTGTGCGCGAGACGTGTACCGGCTGGTGGATAGGTTCCGCGGGACGGCGGTGGCGGATATGGAGGAGTACGGTCTGTTGGAGAGGCTTTTGCATGAGCAGTGCCGCGTGGGCCGTCACAGGGACGGTCGTCCCAGCGCCGATGACGACGATGCGGCAGAGGGGAAGGTGCCGATCGCGCTGAAGGAGGCGAAGGAGGTGCGGTCGAGCTCTATGCAGACGCCGCACGACCCGGCGGTGACCTACAGCGGACACAAGGGGAAGGGGTACGAGGTGCAGGTGTCTGAGACGTGCGAAGAGGGGAACGCCGTGCAGATGATCACCCACGTGGAGGTCACGCCATCGAGCGATGGCGACGCCGGTGTGACGGTGGGGGTGATCGATGAGTTGAGAGAGCGAGGGATAGGCCCTTCGGAGCTGTGGTGCGACACGTCGTATGGTTCTGGCCGGAACGGATGGGAGGCGGAGCGCAGGGGGACGGAGTTGGTGAGCCCTGTCGGGGGCCGGGCGCCAGCGGAGGCCGATGAGAATGATGGGCTGGTCAGGCTGACGGCTGCTGACTTTGACATCGACGTTACGGCAAGGAGGGCTGCGGTGTGTCCTGCGGGACATGAGGCCGTGTCCGAGTACGAGGATGAAGAGGCTCCCGAGCGAGTGGAGATGCACTTCGCCCGGGAGGTGTGTGAGCCCTGTTCGCTGCGTTCCCGGTGTCCTGTGAGGTGGCGTCGTCGCCCTGAGCTCGGGGGAGAGTGGTCGCCGAGTGGAGCCTACGTGCTGAGTGCGGACCTCGCCAGGGTGAACATCGGACGTAGGCGGCGGGCCGAGTCGGATGGACAATGGCGTAAACGGTACGGGTTGCGTGCGGGGATAGAGGGTACGAACTCAGAGTTGAAACGGCGCCATGGTCTTGGCCGCCTACGAGTACGTGGAGGAGAGAGGGTCCGGCTCGCCGTCTACCTCAAGGCCCTGGCGTGTAACATCAAGCGAATGGTCCGGGCACGGCTGACCGAGATGGACGAGATGTTGGTCCCACCGGCTGCCTTGGCGCCCGATCCCACCGCTGCATGAGGCTACAGGAGCCGTTGCGAGCCCGCTGATGCCTACCAGGACGGGGTATGGCGCACCACAACTACCTCATCGGCCGCAACACAAGCCCCGACCGGAACAAAACCAAATCCCTCGCCTAACCGCCCTCACGCCGCAGAACCAACCCGAAAGGCCCTTGTTACGAGGGAATCAACATTTACGCGTTCACGTAGCCAATTCATCGTAATTGATTAGCGGGTTAGGCGGCCCGTGGAGGGGTTGCGGTGGTGGATGGGAGATGTTTTAGACTTTGGCTATGTGTGAGGCCAAAGTCTTCCGTCCCTGTGAACGCGACGAGCTGATGACGCTGGTCAAGGGGCTGCAGAGGCAGATTGCCCAGTTGCAAGGGCAGAACGCCCAGTTGGCGGCGGCCAACGAACGGTTGAGCAAGCAACTCGCAGAACTCCAGCGAGCCGGAAAGCGCCAGGCGGCTCCGTTCTCCAAGGGCAGGCGGACCTCCAGCCCCAAGCGGCCTGGGCGCAAGCCGGGTCAAGGGATGTTCAGCTACCGCAAGCTGCCGTCCCCAGATCAGGTCACAGAGCCGATCGTAGAGGTGACCGTACCTGGGGACACATGTCCTGGATGCGGAGGCCGACTCGAGCATGAGGGAGTGGGAGTTGCCTACGTGACTGACATTCCTCCGGCTCCTCGTCCCCAGGTCACGGCGTACCGGGTGCAGATATGCCGATGCCTGTCGTGCGGCAGGCCGGTCCGGGGTCGGCATCCGGACGTTGCATCGGACCAGTACGGAGCCAGCGCGCACCGGGTTGGGAGACGGGTGATGGCGGCGGCCCACGTGCTCCACTACTCGGTTGGCGTTCCAGTCAGGAAGGTTCCCGCCGTGCTCAGGGCGCTGACCGGGGTGGAGTTGAGCCAGGGGGCGATCACCCAGGACGCGCTGCGACGTGCAAACGGTGCGGTGGGGGAAGCCTACCGGAGGCTGCGGGGTTCGGTGCGCACCAGTCCGTTCGTCCACACCGACGACACGGGATGGCGTGTGGGCGGCGAGCCCGCATTCCTGATGGCATTCGAGACGGACCGAGCCACGGTGTACCAGGTTCGCGCTCGTCACCGTAACCATGAGGTGCGCCAGGTGGTTCCCTCGGACTATGGCGGAGTGATGGTGACGGACCGAGGGCGGAGCTACGATGCCCAGGCTCTGTCCGGGGTGAAGCAACAGAAGTGCCTGGCCCACGTGCTGCGCTCGATCAGTGAGGTGGTCAAGACCAAGACAGGGAGAGGACGCAGCTTCGGCAAGCGTCTGAGCGGCCTTCTCAGAGAAGCGATGGAACTGTGGGGGGCATATTGCCGAGGAGAGGCGTCGGACTTTGCGGCGGCGGCCGAGCGGTTGAAGCGAGAGGTGAGCTATCATCTCCGCGACCGTCCGATGGCGGATGCGGACAACTACAGGCTGCAGAACGAACTCGGCTGGCATGACGACCGGGGCAACCTGCTGCGGTTTCTGGACGATCCGAGCATCGAGCCGACCAACAACCGTGCTGAGCGAGCGCTCCGCCCGGCAGTGATCGCGCGGAAGGTATCCCACTGCTCGAAAAACGATGGTGGCGCTGATGCGTTCTCCGCCTTCACCAGCGTGATCAGAACTCTGGCCCGCAATGGCGGCGACCGGTCTGTGGTGGATCGGCTCTGCCGTGTCTTCAGCGGCGATCCTCTCCACTCTCCTTCCCTCTGTACCTCTCTACAGACTCCCCTCCGCTAATCAATTACAATTCATCGTATCTCTTGGACTGCCAAGAATCCTAGAACCAGTTCTACTGTCCACACGTATAGAATGGACCGTATTCATATCCCCAAAATTGGCTCCTTCCATCAAATCAGACGACATGCTGAAGAAACCAGTGTTACTTATGATGGCACCAGAAAACTCTGTCCCTCGTAAGTTGCAGCCATGGAATTCAGTTGCATCGAGGTTACAACCCGCGAATGAGACATCTTGGAAGTTCATATCGCGGAACTTGATGCCTGATAAGTCCTTCTTCACTGCGCTATTATCCAAAAACCTGCCATCAAGGTTACTAATGCTCAGCAGTTGGAGCATGTTTTTGAAGGCTTTCGGTCTGTTGAGAGATTGAAAGGTGATGTTCTCGACGTCCTGGCGAGCTATTTCGCGAGTACAATACTGCGAAACTATATCGAGAGTAATTGAATCCGCTGGGAATTCCCAATGACTGAAAGCGTCTATGAAATAGGTGAACTCTTTCCGCCTCAGGTAGTCAACGTATTTCCTACCTATAAGATAGAGCTCCAGAATCTCATGGACAAACTTCAGACGACCTGCTGCACCCTGCTCGAAGAAGGCGATCTGAGACATTTGTAACTCAAAGCGACTCTGTTCTTCAGTTTCTTCAGGCCATACAAGTTCGGCCCAATCCTTCGCCCATTCTTTCACTTCACTTGGGGACACACCACGAAAACCACCTTCCATATCCTTCTGGGCAAAGTCTTGGGCGAATGTTAAGACATCACCTGTCGACATTACCTCTTCGGTCAGCGCAAGCTCCTTGCTGTATTCCCTGTGTATTATAGACTCCGCGGCGTTGGCAATTAGCTGTGTAGATGAGGCTATCTCTGTAAGTCGACCTTCAATAGACTCTCGGACTAGGAGGTCACATAGATATGGGAGAGAAGCGATGTCACGTAGCGTGGCGTCAGACCGGAGTCTCGTGATGAATTGGCGACGCTCTTCTGGCGACGGAATCTTCCTTTCGACAAAGGACCTGATAGATTTGTCGTCCCATTTTTCTAGATGATAGACGGTGGTACGGTCCGCATATTCAGTACAGAAATCTATTACTGCTTGATTCCGGTTCATCAGTGAATCTCGCAGACATATAAGAATTGTAGGCTGGCCATCTGTGAAAGGCAAGGTAAAGTATTCGAGAATCTGATCTGTGAATTCTTCATCTAGCGCCATTATTTCTTCAAGCCCATCGAGCATCAGAATGCCGTGCCCATTCGCAACCATCCAGTCGAGTACTTCTCTGCGTATAGGCCTATCAACCTCGGTTCTAATAAAAGAAGATAGGAGATCATTGAGTCTTCGTCCAGTAGGATCATACTCTGGAAGAAGCGGCAGTGGCCGTGCCCATAATGTGCGACGTTCCCGCTTATCTTGAATGAACGCACTATACAGGCGAGCGAATAGAGAGGAGAATAACCAACTCTTGCCTATACCGGCGGGGCCTTGAACGATATGGATCCCTGTCGATTGTCTGCGATCTCGGAATCGATTGAAGAGCACGTCAACAAGATCATCACCTTCGTTCGAGAAATTGTCCGTGAATGGTTGGTTTATTCTGACTCTATCGACACGTGCACCCTCGTCTCTGATTCTTCTGGCGATGGTCGTCGACGCATCATTGCCTTCCCAGGTAAAGGTAGTATCGAAGAATTCAATAGGGGTTCTGAACATCACACGATATGTGTTGAGCGCCTCTCGTATGAACCCAGGTCTTATACCTTCCCTAGATGGAACCAACATAATGTTGGTACCTGTTGCATGAAGTTCTCTAGCTCTCCGAAATCTGTCTCTATAGGAAGGCTCCTGAGGTTCTAAGGTGTCTCCGGGAGGAATGTCAGGCATCCAGACATTCATGTACCGTCGAATTCCTGCCTGTCCAGAGCGCCAAGCGCTAACTTCTCGCTCAGCAAGTTCAGGCGGCCGCTCGACGATGGTATAACCATCGGCCAGTAGGTATTCTCTCACTTTCACAGATTGCGCAGGCATCGAACTATTGCTCCCTGTCAATATCCATGTGATTTGCTAGGCTGTAGAATATGAGTGGCGTAGTGTACTGTCAATAGCGGGATACATTGGTTCACAAGAGCAACACAATTCTCGTCTCGACCGGAATCTAACTAGTAGAGATATGGTCTGTCCCAGTGAAGAGAGAATGCGGAGAACCTGTGACGCCGTCCCTAGTGTCCGGAGTTTAGCCAGGCTGCGATCTCCTTGGCGTGGTAGCTGAGGATGAGGTCGGCGCCGGCGCGTTTGATTCCGGTGAGTATCTCTACGGTGACCTGGTGGCCGTCTATCCACTCGTTCTCGGCGGCTGCCTTGACCATGGAGTACTCGCCGCTGACGTTGTAGGCGGCAACCGGGACTCCGAAGGTCTCTTTGGCTTGGGAGAGGACGTCCAGGTAGGGGAGCGCCGGCTTGACCATGACGATGTCGGCGCCCTCCCGGATATCCTGCTCGATCTCGCGCATGGCCTGCCGCACGTTGGGCGGGTCGAGCTGGTAGCCCCGGCGGTCGCCGAACTGGGGCGCGGAGTCGGCAGCCACTCTGAAGGGACCGTAGAGACCGGAGGCGTACTTGACCGAGTAGGACATGATGGGCGTATCGTGAAGGCCGCGAGCGTCCAGCGCATCCCTGATGGCGCCGACCTGGCCGTCCATCATCGCCGACGGCGCGACGATGTCCGCTCCCGCCTCCACCTGGCATGCGGCGGTCTGCGCCAGCAGCTCGAGCGTGCGGTCGTTGTCCACCCTGTCACGGACGATTACTCCGCAGTGACCGTGATCGGTGTACTCGCAGAGACATACGTCGGCGAACACCATGAGCTCGGGGACGGTCTGCTTGATCACCCTTATGGCCTCCTGGACGATGCCTCCAGGCGCATACGCCTCGGTCCCTTCCGGGTCCTTTCTCGCCGGAATGCCGAAGAGGAGGACACCCGGGATGCCGAGCTCCGCGACCTCCCCGACCTCGGCGATGAGGTGGTCGAGGGAGAGCTGGTAGACGCCGGGCATGGGCGGGATTTCGGCGCGCACGTCCCTGCCGTGGGTAACGAACATCGGCAGGATGAAGTCGCTGACGTCGAGCCGAGTCTCCTGTGTCATGCGGCGAAGCACCGGGCTCCCGCGCAGTCTGCGGAGTCTGACCTGTGGAAAGCTATTCATGGCGGGGGATCCTTTCGCCGTAGTGATCTTCGAGGGAGGATACGAGTCCGGCGACCGTATGCTCACCTGCTACTATATCAACAGTCAGGCCCGCCTCTCTAGCCGCTGCGGCCGTCGCAGGGCCTATGCAGGCGATGACGGCGCTCGACAGCGCCTCCGTACGGCCGTCCAGCAGACCGAGCAGGTTCGAGACGGTGGACGAGCTGGTAAAGGCTGCTGCGTCGACCCCCTCATCCAGGAGACTCTTCGCGCGGAGCGCCGCTCCCTCGGGCGTCACCGTGTGGTAGGCGACGACCGGATCGACCCTTGCGCCCACGGCGGTCAGTCCCCTTTCGAGAACCGCACCTCCGATGTCGGCGCGCGGAACGAGGACCTCGCGCCCGCCGAACGACTCTCGGTCCAGCTCCTGGACCACCCCCTCGGCTGAATAGACCTCCGGCACGCGGTCGGCGATGATGCCGCGTTCCCGGAGGGCTGCGGCGGTCGCCGGGCCCACGGCCATTATACGCACGGTCCCGAAGGCCCTCACGTCCAGACCGAGGTCGCCGAGCCGGTCGAAGAGCGTACGGACGGCGTTGGCGCTGGCGAAGACCGTCCAGTCGTACGCGGACAGCCTGCGGAGTCTCTGATCGAGCGGGCCTCTCTCCCGCGCGGGCCTTATCTCTATCGTGGGAAGCTCTATCGCCTCCGCACCGCGCCGGCCGAGTAGATCGGACATCGCGCCAGCCTGCGAACGGGTGCGCGTCACGAGGATCCTCTTGCCGAACAGGGGACGGCTGTCGAGCCAGCCGAGACGGGCGGCGGCGGCGACGACGACGCCGAAGACGGCGACGACCGGAGGCGCCAGACCGGCGGCGGCTCCCCTGTCTACGATGTCGGAGACGGTACCGAAGACCGTCTCCTGCGCCGGCGCGGCGCCCCACCGCACCAGCGCCGCCGGAGTGTCCCCCGGATAGCCGGCCCGCTTCAGGGCGCGGACGATAGCCTCAAGATTCTCCCATCCCATCAGCACGACGAGGGTGCCGCCGAGCCGCGCGAGCAGGTCCCAGTCGACGGTCGTTTCCCCCTTGTCCGGCGCCTCGTTTCCGGTCACGACGGTAAACGAGGAGGCCGTTCCCCGGTGGGTGACGGGGATGCCGGCGTAGGCGGGAGCGGCGATGGCCGAGGTGACTCCGGGAACGACCTCGAAGGGTATCCCCGCCTCCGCGAGGGCCTCCGCCTCCTCCCCTCCCCTGCCGAACACGAAGGGGTCCCCTCCCTTGAGGCGCACCACCACCCTCCCCCTCCTCGCCTCGGAGACGAGGGCGCGGTTGATCTCCTCCTGCCGCCTGCCGCCGCCCCCGGGTGTCTTGCCCGCGTCTATCAGACGCGCGGACGGCCCCGCCGCACGGAGAAGCCTCCTGTCGACCAGTCGGTCGTACAGGACGACGTCTGCCGACTCGATGCACTGGAGTCCTCTGACGGTTATGAGGCCGGGATCGCCGGGACCGGCGCCGACGAGGGCGACCGTGCCGGGCCTCACCGCCCCGGCGGTCACAGCGCCGCTCCCGGCGTGACGATCTCAGCCGCTCCAGACGCGATCAGCCTCTCCGCGGCGCGGCGGCCGGCGAGCTCGGGGTCGGCAGGGTCGCATTCGAGTTCGATCCTGAAGAGACGGCTGCCGTCCGGCAGAGCGGCCATGGTGGAGAGTCGGAGGCGTCCTCCCACCAGACGCGCGTAGGCGGCGACGGGGACCTGGCATCCACCCCCTATCCTCGCGAGGAAGGCGCGTTCGGCGGTGACCGCCAGCGTCGTGGGCGGATGGTCGGCGGCGGCGAGGAGCGCCATCACCTCGCCGCCGTCGGAGCGGGCCTCGACGGCGAGGGCGCCTTGTCCCACGTCCGGCGTGCAGACGGAGGGGGGGAGATACTCGGTAATCTCGTCCTCCATGCCGAGGCGGAGCAGTCCGGCGGCGGCGAGGACGACGCCATCATAGTCGGGGCCCTTCGCCTTTGCGACGCGAGTCCCGACATTCCCCCTGATGGGGATCACCCGGACGTCCGGGCGGAGCGCGGCGATCTGCGCCGTCCTGCGGGGGCTGCTGGTCCCGAGCCGGCTGCCGACGGGCATCTGCGCGAGCGTCTCTCCGCGCGGGGAGACGATGACGTCCCTGGCGTCCCGCCTCTCCCCGAAGGTTGCCAAGGTAAGCCCCTCCGGAAGCCGGGAGGGGACGTCCTTGGCGCTGTGCACGGCGAAGTCGATCTCTCCGTCGAGAAGTGCGGACTCGATCTCCTTGGCGAAGGCGCCTCTGCCGAGGCTCAGAAGGGGGGCCTCCTTCCGGCGGTCTCCCCCGGTCGTCACGGGGACGACGAGGAAGCGCCTGCCGGGATGAGCAGAGCGCAGCCGGGCGAGTATCTCCTCGGCCTGGGCCAGCGAAAGAGGGCTGGTCCTGCAGCCGACTCTCAGAGTGCGCATCGCGAAGACGCCCCCATCTCAGTCTTCCCCCGCGGACGGGGGAAGATGTAAGACCCGCTGCACATCACGACAACCTGCCCCCATCTCAGTCTTCTCCCGCGGACGGGGGAAGATGCAAGACCCGCAAGGGGCTCCTTAGCAGTCAGTCGTTCGCGGATACGCGGGCGCCGACCAGACCGTCCATCAGCATCCGACGGGCCTCGTCGTATCGACCAGCCTGCACCATGTCGAGCAGCTGCTCGGTGATGGCCGTCTGCCACTGGTCCGGCGGCACGCGCATGCCCTTGCCCATCAGCTCGGAGCGCACATCGGAGAGGAGAGGCGCGAGGTCGGCGTATTCGAGCAGTCGGCTACCGGTGAGCCGCTCGCGGAAGAGGCGCGCGAGCGCCGGGCTACGGCCGTTGGTGGAGGTCGCGACGGTCACGGGGCCCCGTCGTGCGATCGAGGGCGCTATGAAGGTGCAGAGGTGCGTGACGTCCATGACGTTCAACGGGAGGTTCCGGGCCTCGGCCTCCTCCGCGGCGCGGCGGTTGACGTCGTCATCGCTGGTGTCGGCCACTATGGCCAGGACGGCGCCCTCGAGGTCGCCGGGCTCGTAGCCTCTCTCGATCCACGTGATCCGCCCGGATTCGGCGAGGGCGCTGAGACGGCCGGTGAGCTTAGGGCTGACGACGACGACGTCAGCCTCGCAGTCGAGCAGCCGGGTCACCTTCTCCTCGCCGGGGGGACCGCCGCCGATGACGACGCACCTGCGGCGCTGGACGTTCATGTATATGGGATAGTAGTTAGGCATGCGCATTTCGCGGGGCGCTAGACGAAGTAGCGCACTCTGGTCTTTTTATATTCTCTGGTGCTGTAGAGGAGCATGTAGTCGTCGATGCCGGTATCTCGCGAGATGCCGAGGGCGACCTCTTCGCACTTTTGGGAATTCGTCGCGTGGATCATCGTGAAGTGGGTGTACTCCCAGTCGGGGAACGTGGGCCGCTCGTAGCAGTGGCTGACCCAGGGGGAGCCGGCCATGATCCTGCCGACCTCTACGGAGCGCTCAGACGGGACCTTCCAGACCACCATGGCGTTGGACCTGAATCCGGCGCGGCGATGGTGCAGGACGGCGCTGAAGCGACGCATGATGGCCCGCTCCTGGAACGAGGCGGCGAGATCGAAGAGCTCCCGCTCGGTGATGCCGAGGCGGGCGGCCATAGGCGTAAAGGGCCTCGGCACGAGCGGCAGGTCTTCCTGGAGCTCCCTGATCGCAGCGACCTCGGCCTCGGTGATGGGCGCGGCCTTGGGGAGAGCTTCGCCGGAGCGGCCGTTGTAGCCGTCAGGGCTGTAGTAGTCGGTCGCCGCGCCCTCCTCCCTGACCATGTCGAAGTTGACGCCGATCTTGAAGAAGCGGATGGTCGGCATGAGACGGTAGGCCTCGGCGCCGGTCTTCCGAGCCATCTCGTCGACGGTCGTCTCCAGGCTCTCGTACGGAGGGACGGCGAGCGTGAACCAGAGGTTGAACCGCCCGTTTCGGGCATAGTTGTGGCTCACGCCGGGATGATCGTTGATGACGTGCGCACCGGCGTCGAGCCGGTCGGGGACGAACCGCATCGCGACGAGTACGGTCTTGTATCCGAGTCTGCGGGTATCGAATATGGCGCTGATCTGGCGTACCACATTCTTCTGCTTCATCCGTGCGACGCGGGCGATCACCTCGTCGCAGCCGATATCTAGCTGTTCGCCGATGGAGCCGAAGGGCTCCTCCACCAAGGGGAAGGACGACTGGATGATATTGAGAATCTTCCTGTCTACGGCGTCGAGGTTAGAAACGGCAGGCCTCCATTCCGGGTCGCCTGTGCAAGGGCGCTCAGCTTTGAGATAGGTTAGCATGGGCGGTAACACAGGTCAAAATCGCCCCCACCTCAATCTTCCCCCGCGGACTGGGGAAGGTAGGATCGGAGCGGTGCTGAGCGAGAACAGACGACTTCGGGACGCGAGGCGACGCCTCCTGGACCGGCTCCGCAAGGAGGTGGGAGACGGTAGAGTCGTCGACGCCATGAGCCGAGTGCCGAGAGAGAGATTCGTCCCTGAGTCTATGGCCTCGTCGGCCTACGACGACGTACCGCTGCCCATCGGAGAGGGGCAGACGATCTCCCAGCCCTTCATCGTGGCCGTAATGGTCGCCGAGCTGGAGGTGAGACGGACAGACAGGGTGCTGGAGATCGGCACCGGCAGCGGGTACCAGGCGGCGGTCCTGTCGGAGATAGCGGCCAGCGTTATCAGCGTCGAGCGCATCCCGTCCCTGGCCGAGGAGGCGAGAGAGAGGCTCGCCGACCTGGGCTACCGGAACGTGGTCGTCCACGAGGCGTCATCGGAGCTCGGGTGGCCTCCGGGCGGACCATACGACGCCATCGTCGTCGCGGCCGCCGCGCCAAAGCTTCCGAGAGAGCTGATAGACCAGCTGGCTCCGCGCGGCAGGCTGGTGGTGCCGGTGGGCTCCAGGGACGCGCAGGAGCTGATGAAGATCACCCGCACCGGCGACGGCTTCTCGGTGCGCACGACGGTGCCCTGCCGGTTCGTGCCGCTTGTAGGAGAGGGCGCCTGGCCCGAATGATGACCCCTGCACCCAGACTACGGAACTCGAGTCCACGCCTTTCCCCGCGCTTGTCAAGGGTCTCGGCGCTCTCCTATACTTGGCCCTTGGTGAATTGCCATGGAGTACGAGGTAGTCATAGGGCTGGAAGTCCACGCGCAGCTGCTGACCAAGACGAAGATGTTTTGCGGCTGCAGCGCGGGCTACCAGGACGCCTCTCCCAACTCCTTCGTCTGTCCCGTCTGCCTGGGAATGCCCGGGGTCCTGCCGGTAATCAACCAGCAGGCGGTCGAGCTGGTGGTTCGGACCGGACTTGCGCTCAACTGCACGATAGCACGGCAGACGAAGTTCGACCGCAAGAACTACCCCTACCCGGACCTGATGAAGGGCTACCAGATCTCGCAGTACGACCGCCCCATCGCGGCCGCCGGCAGCCTGGAGGTGGAGACAGAGGGGCGAAGGAGCAGAGTGGGAATCACGCGCGTCCACCTCGAGGAGGATGTCGCGAAGCTGCTGCACCGCACGGAGCCGTACGGTGAGAAGTACAGCCTGCTAGACATCAACAGAGCGGGCGTGCCGCTGATGGAGGTGGTGAGCGAACCGGACATCCGCAGTCCGGAGGAGGCGCGGAGCTACCTGACGAAGCTGCGCTCCATCCTGCGCTATATACGGGTGAGCACCGCCAACATGGAGGAGGGGAGCTTCCGCTGCGACGCGAACATCAGCATCAGGCCACAGGAAAGCCGCGAGCTGGGCCCTAAGGTCGAAGTGAAGAATATGAACAGCTTTCGCTCGGTGTACGGGGCGCTTCAGTATGAGACGAAGCGGCAAACGGAGCGGGCGGCCAGAGGCGACCGGATCGTCCAAGAGACCCGCGGATGGGTGGAGGAGAGGGGCGTCACAGTCTCCCAGCGGACCAAGGAGTATGCCTCCGACTACCGCTACTTCCCGGAGCCCGACCTCCCCCCGGTCCTCATAGAGCCCTCGCTGGTGGAGGAGATAGAGCGGGGGATGCCGGAGCTGCCGGACGATCGGATGGCGCGGTTCATCTCGCAGTACGGCCTTTCGGAGTACGACGCCGGTCTCCTCAGCTCCTCGCGCGCCACGGCCGACCTCTTCGAGGCCGCGGTGAGCTCCCGGGGACCGGACGAAGGAGCCGGGCCCGGGCTCGCCAAGTCGATCGCCAACTGGATCCTGGGGGAGCTTTCCCACCTGTTGAGCACCACGCGGACAGACATCGCCGACACGAAGATCAGGCCGGAACATCTGGCCGAGCTGGCAGGACTGGTCGAAGACGGCACACTGAGCTCCTCGATGGCGAAGAGCGTGTTCGAGGAGATGTTCGAGACGGGCGCCGGGCCAGCGGAGATAGCGGAGCGGTCGGGCCTCGTGCAGATCGGGGACGCCGACGTGATAGCGTCCGCCGTCGAGGAGGCCATCGAGGCGAACCCCCAGCCTGTGGCCGACTATCTGGACGGCAAGACGGCGGCGCTGCGGTACCTGATGGGCCAGGTGATGAGGATCACGAAGGGGAAGGCCAACCCGCAGATGGTGACCCGGCTTCTACAGGAGCGGCTGGAGACGATGGGGACGGGGCGATGAACCACGGGCCCGGAAGCGGCGACGCGGAGGGCCGTACCGCCTCGTGGCGGCGCGGTCTGCTCACGCTCCTCCATCCCGGCGTGGGAGTCAAGCGGTGGCTCCTGCTGGGCGCCGCCGGCGTCGGAGTGGGCTCCATCGGAGCCGCCTTCCTGGTGAGGAAGCTCCTGGCGCTCGGCTTTCCCGACTTCCTGCCGTCGTACCTAGAGGGAGTGTTGTTGCTGGCGGTGGGGGCTGGCGCGGTGCTGTTCGCCATCCACCGGCTGTACCGCTCGGTCGGCCCGCTGGTCCTGACCCCGGATCCGATCGACCGTATCGCGAGCACGATCCACACGCGGCGGTCGCGTGAGAGCGGCCCCAGGATAGTGGCGATCGGCGGGGGGACGGGGCTCTCCGTCCTGCTCAGGGGTCTGAAGAGCCACACGGACAACCTGACGGCGATCATCACCGTCGCCGACGACGGCGGGAGCTCCGGGCGTCTTCGCACCGAGCTGGGGGTGCTCCCGCCGGGCGACTTCCGAAACTGTCTGGTGGCGATGTCGGAGTCGGAGCCGCTGCTCACGGAGCTTTTCCAGTACAGATTCGACAGGGGAAACGGGTTGAAGGGGCACAGCTTCGGCAACCTGTTCATCGCGGCGATGACCGGGGTCACCGACAGCTTTCAGCAGGCGCTGGCGGAGTCGGGCCGGGTGCTGGCCGTTCGCGGGCGTATCCTCCCGTCCACTCTCGAGAGCGTGCACCTGCGGGCGAAGATGCGGGACGGGCGCGTCCTGCGGGGGGAGTCCAGGGTCGCCAACTACGGAGGGGCGATAGAGGCAGTATCGGTCGAGCCGGAGGGTCCTGAGGCCTACCCATCGGCGGTGGAGGCGATCCGTGAGGCGGACTTGGTAGTCCTGGGCCCCGGAAGCATCTACACCAGCATCGTGCCGAACCTGCTCGTTCCAGGCATCGAGCGGGCCGTCTGGGAGACGACGGCGCCGACGGTCTACGTCTGCAACGTGGCGACCGAGGTGGGAGAGACGGACGGGTACTCGGTCGAAGACCACCTGAGGGCGCTCCAGTCCCACTCTTCAGAAGAGATCGCGGACTACGTGATAGCGAACGGACGGATACGGGCTCTCGGACCGCAGTTCCTCGGCGAGCCGGTCGGCAGCGATGGGACGCCCATCGTCCATGCTATACTTAGGCTGGCCGATCTGGCCGACCAGGGACACTCGGTAAGGCACGACGCCGACCGTCTGGCCGACGAGGTGATGGCCGTCTATTTCGCCGGGAGAGAAGCCCGGCGCGCGGCAGAGGTCAGCAAGTGACGCTGAATATCATACAGATCGTCATCTCGGTGATCCTGGTGATGGTGATCCTAGCGCAGGTACGAGGTCAGGGCACCGGGCTGTTCGGCTCGGCCGAGGGGTCGTTCAGGACGCGCCGCGGCATCGAGAAGACTCTGTTTCAGCTTACCATCGTACTCGCTGTGCTGTTCATCGTTGTGTCGATACTGATCGCAAGGGACTTCTAGCGCCAGGGCCGGAGCTCCTAGCCGCCTTCGTACCTCCAGACTGTACCGTCCGGCTTGTCCTCCAGGACGATTCCCCTCTCTTCCAGTCTGTGGCGAATCCTGTCGGCTATCTCGTACTGACGCGCGGCCCGCAGCTCGGAGCGTACCTCGACCAGGATGTCGACGAAGGGAACGGCGCTATCTGCGGCCTGAAGTCCGCTCCCGGTGAGGCTAAGCCCGAGGACGCCAGCCAGCTCCCTGAGTGTATCCTGGGCCTGCATGACATTGCAGCCCGCCCTCCGGCCGCGGTTGATGTCCCGCGCCAGGTCGAAGAGAGCCGCCAGCGCCCGGGGTGTATTGATGTCGTCATCCATCGCCTCTACGAACCGGTCCCGGTATCGATCCGGGTCCAGCCCGGGGCCGGAGCCGTCTCCCGGCCGCAGGGCGTTGCGGAGCCGTTCGACGGCGCGGCCCTGAGCCTGCACATTTTCGTCGCGGTACTCAACCGGGCTCCGATAGTGGGACCTGAGGAAGAAGAGGCGCAGCGCGTCGGGTGAGAAGCGTTCGAGGGCGTCCCCGACGGGGACGATGTTGCCGAGCGACTTGCTCATCTTGTCAGCTCCAAGCCTAACGGAGCCGTTGTGCACCCAGAACCGGGCGAAGGGCCGCTTGTCGCTGAAGGCCTCCGACTGGGCGAGCTCGTTCTCATGGTGGGGGAATACGAGGTCTCGCCCGCCGCCGTGTACGTCGATCGTCTCTCCGAGGTAGCCGATAGACATCGCGCTGCACTCGATGTGCCAGCCGGGTCTCCCTCCGCCCCAGGGGCTCTCCCAGAAGGGCTCACCGGGCTTTCGGCTCTTCCACAGGGCGAAGTCTGCCGGGTGCTCCTTGCTCTCGTCCACATCGACGCGAGCTCCCGCGATCAGGCTGTCGAGGCTTCGGTTGCTGAGCTTGCCATAGCTCCCGTAGGCGCGGACGCGGAAGTAGACGTCGCCGTTGACGGCGTAGGCGAAGCCCTTGTCGATCAGCGTCTCGATCATCTCCAGGATCTTCGGTATCTCCTGAGTAGCCCTGGGGTATGAGTGCGCCCTAAGGACGTTGAGGGCGTCCATCTCATCGAAATAGAGGCGGGTGTTCTCGGAGGCGAGAACCTCGGTGGAGACGCCCATCCGGTTGGCGGCGTCGATCATCTTGTCGTCGATATCGGTGAAGTTCTGGATATGCTCGACGGCGTAGCCCTTGAACTCCAGGTACCGACGGATTACGTCGAAGACGACAGCCTGCATGGCGTGGCCGACGTGGGCGGGGGCGTAGGGCGTCAGGCCGCAGACGTACATGCGGACCTTGCCGTCCGGGACAGAGAATCTCTCGGTCCTGCCCGAAAGAGTGCTGTAGAGCTTCATGGCAACGGTTCGACAGTCGCTACGGCTAGGCTGCCAATGCCTTCGCCCCGGCCCACGAAGCCCAGGCCATCGGTTGTAGTCGCCTTAAGGTTCACGGCGGAGAGATCGAGTCCGAGAGCTGCAGCAAGCGCCTGTCTCATGGGGTCGATATACGGCCTCAGGACGGGGCGCTGGGCCAGTATTGTAGCATCGACATAGCGGGGCCGCCATCCATGCCGTGACAGCTTCTCCAGCGTGAGGCCCAGAAGGGTAACGCTGGAGATTCCCTCGTACCGGGAGTCGTCTGAGGGGAAGTGGGAGCCGATGTCGCCCATGCCCGCCCCACCGAGCAGAGCGTCGATTACGGCGTGGATGAGGACGTCTCCGTCGCTGTGGCCGCCGACGCCCTTTTCGAACGGGACGGTCACGCCTCCGAGCACGAGAGGACGCCCGCCGACGAGCGGATGGACGTCCACGCCGATCCCCGACCTCGTACCCACGATCAGAGGGTGCGAGCCCCGCGTCTGCGGCCGGACAGGATCGAGCGGGCGGCGACGAGATCGTCCGGCGTGGTCACCTTCAGGTTCTCGTAGGAGCCCTGGAAGATGCGGACGCTTGCGCCCATCATCTCGACCATGGAGGCGTCGTCGGTTACGTCCTGGGAGACGGTGCGGTGCGCGTCCGCGAGCAGGTCGCGCCGAAACATCTGCGGGGTCTGGACCGACCAGAGACGATCCCGGTCGATGGTACGGGTCACGAGGCCATCGGCGTCCGCCATCTTGATCGTGTCCTTGACCGGCACGGCGGCGACGGAGGCTCCGGTGGTCCTGGCGGCGGCCAGTCCGTCGGCGATCATCGCCTCATCCAGGAGGGGCCGCGCTCCGTCGTGAACGACGACCCATCCGCACGGCGGGAGGCGGTCCAGTCCGAGCCGCACCGAGTCCTGCCGCCGCCTGCCTCCGTCGCAGACGGCGGTCAGCTTGGGCCATTCACCGGAGCGCATCAGTCTTCGACCACGCTGCAGGGATCTCTCAGCCAGTACGAGGACGATGGCGGCTACGCATGAGGAGCGGTTGAGCGCCGAGAGGCTGTAGGTCAGGAGCGGCCGCCTCAGAAGCGGGGCGAATATCTTGTCCGGGCCATCCATCCGCCGGCTGGCCCCGGCGGCGACCAGGATGGCGCCCGTCTCGTCGCTTGTATCCACTCGGGGAGTTCTCTGGTTCTGGAAACCGGCTTTCGCCGGTATGAGGGGTTGTGCAAGGTCTCCTGGCGGGCTACCACCGTACGGGGAAACTGCGCTAGTATCTTGCGAAGAGTACCACTCGGCTCGGTTGGGTGTCAAAGCGGGTATGGCCGCGTCGACAGCTAGGCGCAGCCTCCCCGCAGGGACTCGGAAGGAGACGGTCGTGGGCACGATGCTCAAAGTGGTCCGCAGGGCGGCGATAGCTCTAGCCGGACTGCTGCTTCTGGCGGTCCTGCTGGTGACGGTAACGCCGCAGGGCCGGACCGCCTTCCGGACGCTGCTGTTCATCCCCCAGGTGCTGCCCTCGTTTCCGGTGAAGCCGCAGGAGTGGATCACGGGCGATCCTGTGAGGCACGAAATCGAGTTCCCCATCGCTCAGGGTACGGCATCGGCGGACCTATACCTGCCATCCGGGTCGGGGCCACACCCGGCCGTGCTGTTCTTCCTCGGCGTGGTGCCTCCCGACCGGGACGAGAGCAGGGTGGTCGCCCTTGCCGATGCGCTCGCACGCTCCGGGGTCGTGGTGATGATTCCGTGGCTGCAGAGCCAGATCGAGCACCGGATATCACCGGATGACGTCGAGAGCCTCGTCCGAGGCTTCGAGTACCTGCGCGCACACGAGTCGGTGGACCAGGACAGAGTCGGCGTGGGAGGCATATGCACAGGCGCGTCTCTGACGGCTGTGGCGGCGCAGGACGAGCGGATCAGGGACGACGTACGCTTCGTCAACTCGTTCGCAGGCTACTACGACGCGGTGGACATGGTCAGGGCGATAGGCAGCCGCAGCCGTTTCCATGGAGAGCTTTCGGCGCCGTGGGACCCCGACAGCCTCACCATGCGCATCTTTACCAATCAGATGATCGAAGGCCTGACGGACTCTGACGACAGGGAGCTGTTGACGAGAGTGCTCGTCGACAGGGGGGAGTGGCGCGAGGAGGAGCTGGAGTCGCTTTCCCGCGCAGGAAGGGCCGTCTACGGAATCCTCAAAGGGGCCCGTCGGGACGAGGTCGACGCGCTGATCGCCGACCTTCCGCCGAGCATGATGGATTCTCTGGCCGAGATCTCCCCCAGCACCCGGATAGGAGAGCTCAAGGCCCGGGTGCTCATAATGCACGACCGGGCGGACCGGCTCGTTCCGTCTGAGGAGTCGCGCCGGTTCGCCGACGCGCTGGGAGAGAACGCCCGAACCTACCATACGGAGTTCTCATTCTTTCAGGGTGAGGTCCAGGTGCACGTCGACGGGTCGGAGGGCGTCGGGTTCCTGGGATTCGTGCGGGAGTCGTTCAAGCTCTACCTGCACATGTACAACGTGCTCCGCGAGTTATCCTGAGCGGCCGGGCCCGTCATGTTAAGATACTGATGAGATGCCACCCAAGAAGCGCAGACAGAACCGGACCGGCAGAAGCTACTGGATGATCGCCGAGTCGGACGAGAACTTCAGGATAAGCAGGGATATGGGCTTCCGACTGCACGGACTGGGCGCCAAGTACCGCAAACGCGCCCAGAGGATGCAGCCGAACGACCGCGTGCTGTTCTACGTATCCCAGCTGCGGATGTGGACCCTTACGGCCACGATCACGTCACACAGCTTCGTAGAGCACGAACCCATATGGAAGTCGACTCGCCGAGGAGACAACTACCCTTACCGTCTGCGGATGGCTCCCGATATCGTGCTGGAGGAGGACGAGTATATCGACGCGAGGATACTCGCTCCGGGACTCGAGTATCTGAAGCGCTGGATACCCGAGGACTGGCCGCTGGCCTTCTTAGACAAGCTGCACCTGCTGCCCCAGCGCGACTTCGCGCTGGTCGAGGGGGAGATGAGGCGCATAGTCGCCCGGCGCGGGAGGGAGCGGGCGCAGCAGGCCGAGGACTCCGGAGAGGACGGCGGCCAGGAGGCGAACGAATCCGGCCAGGCGAGCGCGGGAGCCGGGAACGGGGACGGCGCGAGCTACGCTTCCGGCTCGGGAGCGGAATCGAGGTAGAAGTCCTCGTCAAACAGCTCGAACAGCCGCTGCAACGACTGCTCCGGTATATTCCCTACTTCCGAGGCGGCCGCGATCTCATTCAGCTGCTCCGGGCCCGTGATGTTGGGTAGGACCGAAGCGACCTGACGTCCGGACAGCGCGAACCTGACGGCGATCTGGCCGATTGTCGCGTCGATGTTCTCCATCAGGAAGTCGAGGTGGGCGAGTTTTTTCAGCCCCTGCTCCAGCCACGCCTGCCGGCGGTGGCTCCTGTGGTCACTGGGACCGAACACCGTGTTCTTGGTGTATGTCCCATCCAGCAGGCCGGAGGCGTGAGGAACCCGGGTCATGAGTCCGGTCGACTCTTCGCCGGCGATGGGGAAGAAGCGCCTGGCCGGCTGCTGTTCGAGGATGCTGTAGATGATCTGCATCTCGGGGATGCGCCTGTGCCGCATTGCGGCCTCCCCCTCCTCGTACCACCCTATATCCGGCCCCAGCGCCACGCCTGCATAACGGATCTTCCCTTCTTGGACAAGCTGTTCGAGCGTGTGGAAGAGCTCGTCGTCCTCGATAGCCTCTATGCGCGGGTTGTGCAGCTGGTAGATGTCGATGTAGTCGGTGTCCAGGCGTCTCAGGCTCTGCTCGCAGGCATAGCGAATGAACTCCGGGGTGAAGTTCTGGGGACGCTCGCGGTGCCCTTCCCGCTCGACGTGCGTGTAGAAGTCGTATCCGAATTTGGTGCCGAGGACGATCTCGTGCCGCTGCTTGCGCAGCGCCTTGGCGACTATTCGCTCGCCGTAGCCCTCGCCGTAGGTGTCGGCCGTATCGAAGAGGTTGACGCCGAGGTGAAGCGCCTGCTGGAGGAGCCTCACGCCGTCCGACTCCTCGATCTTGCCCCACCAGCTCGTGCCGACCGTCCAGACTCCAAAGCCGATCTCGGAGACCTCGAGGTCGGTGTCGCCAAGCCTTCGGTAGTTCATCGAGCTAGACCGGCGCCGCTATACCGGCAAGCTTCCCTCGGATGACGGCGGTCCGCTCATCGTACTCAGAGTCGGACAGCACCGGCTCGGCGTAGCCCAGGGGCACGTCCTGGCCCAGCTCGACCCAAGACTTGCATCCCTGGTACTCGTCCAGCACGGGCAACGCCTGCGGCTGCTGGAGACGATAGAGGCGAAGCAGTGCGACGGTGAGCGGCTGCTTGGGCCGCCAGTGGAGTCTCTTGCGCGCGTAGTAGTCTGTCCAGATGTGGTGGGGCGACAGGAGGTCCAGCGCCCTCTCGTCCGAGAGCTGGAACTTGTCCGTCACCTGGCACCAGTACTCGAGGGTCACGAGTCCCGGTATGTCGTCCGCCTCCATCGTTCCGGCGAGGTCGCCGTGATAGCGCTCCTTCAGGAGGTCCGGCTGCTGGTGCTCGAACGTAGGATATAGGAAGAACTCGGGATGTACCACGCGGAACTCCTTATCGTCCCGGTGAATCCCCCCTTTGCGGAGCATGAGAACCTGGTCGCCGCGCCCCATGACGTCAACGGCCACGGCCCACTCCTTGAGCGCGAGGTCGGAGGATGGGGGCAGCAGGGTCAAGGCGACACCTCTCCAGCAGTGTATTATGAGATCGAGTCCATTATATAGGCGCGGCCAAGTCAAGGTCGAGGGTGTCGCGGCCTCACGGAGCCGGATTTGCGCGGACTCGTCATGCGGGACAGAGTCATCACGGTAGACGGTGCCGAGACATCGTACACGGTCGCCGGCGAAGGGGGCCCGCCCGTGGTCCTCATCCACGGAGGCGCCGGTACCCGCGGCGACTGGTCCAAGAACCTCAACGCCCTCGCCTCCCGGCACAGTGTGTACGTACCTGATCTGGTCGGATACGGAGATAGTGCGAGGCCCGGCGGAGCCTACACCGTAGACCGTTTCACCGGCTTTCTTCGGGAGTTCATGAACCAGGTCGGTATCGACAGGGCATGCCTGGTGGGACACTCGCTGGGCGGACGTATAGCTCTGGAAGTCGCCCGGAGATCGCCGGAGAGGGTATCCCATCTGGTGCTGGTCTCGCCGATTGGCTTCGGGAGGCTGTCCCCTCTCGGCTTCTTTCTAGGCACCGCCTTATGGGCGATATGGAAGGTGGCCCGCCGTCCGCTGCCCTACCCCGCCCTTCAGATCGAGATGTGGGACGGCAGGCTAAAGGAACTGGGAGACATCGGCGTGCCCGCCATGATCGTCTGGGGACGCTGGGATATCTTCTTTCCGGCCTGGTACAGCCAGCGGGCGGGCGCGGCCATCCCCGGCTCGACTGTCAGACTGTTCAACATGTCAGGGCACGCCCCACACCAGGACCAGCCCGAAACCTTCAACCGGACCGTCCTCGACTTCCTGTCCGGCGCGTAGCCACTACCCGGCTGTCGGTTCCGTTTGCTTTGGGGGTCTGGAGACGGGCGGAGGGTTAGGTAGCAGGGGGAAGCGTGGACTTCAATCCAGGATAGATGCCGTCGAGTAGGCGCATCAGCAAGGCACCGGCTCTCATTGCATCCTTTTTCGATATGTTGGGAGACGGGAGTCAAGTGGGCGACATAACCCTGAAGGCGAAAGGAGGTACCCTCAGAAGGTGTGTAAACGATCAGGCGGTGTACCCTCTCTCTGAACGTGACGGGCTTGGAGGCCCAAGAGAGGAGATACACCGCCCATGGAGGATTGAAGCATTGAGAACGGACCTGCGTCAAGGCCGGAGTGGGAGCATCTGGAGGAGTGGCTGCGAGGTCAGAGGCAGGGCCTGATCCAGGAGTTGCTCGAGCATGAGGTCACAGAATTCCTGGGAAGGGCCAGGTCGGTTCGCCGATCGGGATCTGACAAGACGCCGGCTACCGCAACGGCTACGGGGTAGATGTCGGCGATGGTCGACTTCAGCGGCATTGGCATCATGAGACTGGCAAAGTGGAAGCTCCACCGGTTGGCTTTCAAACGGCGGTCTCTGCCTTCACCGTGACTTCTCTAACGAACTCGTATGGCCAACACTCTCTCTAGCCTTCGCGCCGGGACTTGACCTTGTCCAGCATATTCGGAGGAAGTGGGAACACCCAGCCCCTGTTGCCAATGATCTCCTGGGCCAGCGCAGCTGGTATCGCCACGATGATCTCCGGCTCTATCGAGAAGCGGCCGTCGAATCCACCAATGGCGCTCCTGGCGTGAACACCAGCGAAACCTCCTGGGTCCACGCCGTCCTTGGCGTAATCGCTTCCGGGACCGCCGAACACGGAGTGCCATCTGAAAGAGAAGCCATTGGTCACGGGTGGCCCGGCGCTCGTGCCTCCGCCTCCGGGCGAAACGACCATACCCAGTGCCTTAACTGTGTACAGCACGTCGTTTAGGTCTCCCTCGCCGCCGCAACTCATCGCCCAGTGAAGTCGTTTGATCTGGGTGTCGGCGGCGTCCTGCGCGCCACGCTGCCCGTGCTTTATCAAGTCCTCATCGTCATTCATGGGGTAAGTACCTCCGGAGCTCCCCGAGCAGTAGACCAGTCCGCTTTCCTGGAACACCGCCGCGGCGATGCCGGCTCCGGCCAGCGAGACCACGTTTTCCTGGAAGGTCCCCAGTTCGATTCCCAGACTTTTGATCCTGTCATACACGTCGAAGTTCCGGCGCATCGCGTCGGGTATCGCTGCATCGTCGTAGTGTTTTCCCATGTAGAACTGCCTGCAGGTCTTGAAATCCGCATCCGGCGTCGGCCCCCAGTTTATCAGATGGTCATTGGGGGAACCATAGGGCAGCAGGCAGCTATTTCAGCCTACGTATTGTGTATCGGAGACGCTCACGGATGCTCTTAATCGGTCACGTTCCGTCAAATGGTGTAAGAGTGCGTCATCCTGCTGATGTTGTCTAAGCCGCAGTTGGTTGTGCGAGTATCGCCTCCGGCAGAGCTTCGTCAGGCACGGGGGGTGCAGGCGTAAGATTCTGGAGAGGGCTGCTGGTAGACTGTGCCGACCATGGTCGCCACCCAGGGCTGGGCCCGCCTGGGCACCCTGGTCAGCAGATTGGTCTCCGGCATGGTACAGCCGGCGGGCGGGCGCCGCCATCCCCGGCTCGACTGTGAGACTGTTCAACATGTCAGGGCACGCCCCGCACCAGGACCAGCCCGAAACCTTCAACCGGACCCTCCTCGACTTTCTGTCCGGCGCGTAGCCACCACTCGGCTGTCGATACGATAGACAAGAGGCGAACGCCTGTACTATGATAGAGTCATGAATCCCACTCGACCTGACGTCCGCCCCTCTGCGCCGAGCACGGCGCTCCCTCCCCGCCTGTCCCAATCCTGTCCCATTTCCGTCCCATTCCGTCTCTTTCCTGTCCTACCGCTGTACCGCCGGTGTCCCACTCCGTCACTCGGTCCAGATACGAAACGAGACGAAATGTTACAGAATGAGACAGATTTCGAGGGAAAATCTCCTCCAGGCAGCTCTCAACCCTCATCTTCCCTCCCGGCCCCGGAGACCCTTGCGTAACCCGTCACACCGCCTTAGATGCGATTGCCCTGCCACATAGGGCTCAGAGGACTTCCAACCTTGCACGCCGTCTGTCCTTCCTGTATCTTCTAACCGTTCTCATCGGGAGTTTCCCCAGGATTCGAAGGAGGCAATATATGGACCTGAAGCGCCTTATAGCGAAGCGTCTCCCTCTATACGAGGCCCAGGCGCACTGTGACATCCCATGCGGCATCTACGACCCCATCGCGGCCAAGATCGCCGCGCAGACGGTGTTGAAGATGGTGATGCGTATACAGTCCCTGGGCGACCCGGGCGCGAGCTCGGAGGCGCTCAACTCCGCCAGCCGCTACGTCACGGTCAAGGAGGAGCATGCCGAGTTGACCAAGCACGAGCTCGACATCCTCTGGCACGACTACTTCAAGCCGGAGCACCTCGAGAAGTATCCGGACCTGCACACGACCTTCTGGAACGCCACCAAGCTGGCGTCCGCCAACAAGCAGGGGGTGGACCTCGACGCTGCCAAAAGCCTGATCGACTCGGTCGACAGGATCGCGGAGATCTTCTGGGCGACCAAGGGGGTCGAGTACAGCGATCCGGTCGCAGAGGTGCGCTTCGGCACGTAGCGGCCGACGCCTCCGGGAGTATCGTATAGGCCCCGGCAGTCGCCGGGGCCTGTACGTCAGTGCTTGTACTCCCAGCGGTTCTACGGAGGCTCTGAGGTTCACCCGGACGGCGGTCCTGACCGCGTAACTAGGGAGACCCCGGCCCGGCGGGTTCGGCAGACAACTTTGACATATGGTACGATTCTCTTATAGAATCTCGCGCACTCGACTCAAGTCCATTGGGAGGAGATCAGATGGACGAACGTCGCACCGATTTTCTCTACGCTAACCCCTCATTCTTCGAAGGCATGGCACGAATATTCGATCTCGGGGGCTCCTTGAATGTGTACAATGAGTCACCCACAACAATCTATGCGGACGGCTACGCCATAGGTATGGACTGGTACGTGGTGGGCCGAGACATTCAGCAGGCAGTCTCTGCGTACAGAGACCAAGAGGCCATACCCTTGACCCAATGAGCGTACGGCGCAAGAAGAAGCCACGGAATCCAAGTAATCAGCCCGCAGTGCGGGCTGATTCTGTTCAGCCTGTAGGCCTTCAGCTTGAACACAGAGCTTGGCAAGGCCCCATGCCCCCACCAGACATTCTGCGAGACTATGATGCGGTAGCACCTGGCGCTGCCAACCGGATACTGATGATGGCGGAGAAACAGTCAGAACACCGTAGAGTCTTAGAGGGCGTAGTCGTTAACGGAGACTCAAGGCGAGCCTATCTGGGCTTAGGAGCTGGGTTCCTTATTGCTCTGGCGGTTATAGGATGCGGTACCTTCCTGATCTACGAAGGGCACGATTGGGCTGGAGCAACACTTGTGGGACTGGACATCGCTGGTTTCGTGGGGGTCTTTGTCTACGGTTCCAAGGCTCGGCGTGAGGAGCGAGACCAGAAATCCGCCACCCCGCCTAGATAACATCATTTGCCGCCTGGAGGCCCAGCCTCCCGGTCTCTGAGCACCTTTTTCCTAGTCAACGGCCCCTTCGATAGTGTGCGGTCTCCGACGCCGACGTTCTATGGCCTCGTCGCGCTCCCGTATGGATTCCAGCACGTCGGCAAGAGTCCCTAGCAGGCTACAGCACAGAGACCCGGCCTCTATGTCTCCGGCCAGCGCCCGCCCCTCGAATACCCGGTACAGGCCCACCAGCCCGGCGTGTACGTCCTCAAGAGTCAGCCTGTCACTTGCCATCGTTCAAAACCTCCCCGGCGTCCGCGCCGTCCTTGACCCGCCGTATGCACCTGTCCAGTAGGTCCTCCGCGTCGACTCCGCGCTCCGTCAATTGCCGGTCGAGCAACCGTATCTGCGTCACCCAGACGCCATGTAGAAAGGCGCGGTCCTCGGCTAGCTGGTCTAGGGTGATGTGATCCTTGCAAACATCGGTACGGGCCAGCACGTCCAGCCTGCTCCGCAATAGTCTCTCACGCAGCATGGCCGACCGGGAGTAGCCGGAGACCAGCACGTCCGCATACACCCGATCCAATTCCCCCGCGATACCCTCGACACTCGACAGATCGACCGCTGGGGCCGCCGGAGCGCCCGTCTCAGACGATGCCACAACCCCGGCGTCCTCTACCCCCTCCGGTCCCGGGCGCGGCCCTGATTCAGCCGTCCACCGCCGCACAGTGTCATATGAGACGCCGACTGCCGCCCCGATCTCCCGGAGAGACACCCCCGCCCGCCGCAATTCCTGCGCCCGGGACCGCTTTCGTTCAGCATCGACAATCTTTCCGCCCATCTTTCCCCCTCGTGTCCGGGTATCACCCACCATAATTGGGACGAAGCATGGCACCGAGTCTCTCCCGTAGCTAGGGAGAACCTAAGTCCTATCGTTTGTGGTGGTAGCCGTCGACTCTAGGACGATAGCCGTCGACTCTGGGAGAGCGATAGCCCTCGTGGGATCGAGGCTTGTTGACGTAGACGCGATGACCGCAGAGGATGCAGGAGCGGTCTTCGGGATCGTCCATGTCCCGGCGCAGAGATTGAGAGTGGCAGCGTGGGCAGACGGACATGGTGTTTGTGACGGCGCTGGTGAAGGGGTTAGTAGACGAGGGAGTGTGACGTTGTGCTGCGCGTCGGGCTAGTTGCCATTGAAGGTCATCGTCGGAGAGGTCTAAGTCGTCGGGCTGGGGTGTCGGAGGACGTTGCCCTTTCCGATGGGTAAATTCGACTTGGGTTTCGTATTCCTGTCCGTCGATCAGGAACGTAACGGTGCGGGTTTCAGTCCAGCTATCGGGTAGCACGTCCTGTCACGCTGTCAGCCACTCTTTGGGGAGAGGTTGAAAGGGCTGTCGGAGGACGTTCATGGGGGAGTGTTCTAGCGAGTCCATATCGACAGTACGGCGCGCGCCATAGTTCGTCTCGATCTGCACCCGAACCCAAGCGGCAGCCCTCTCTTGTTCACGGGGAGAGAGCCGCCGCCGTCTGCGCGTGTCCATGAGTCCGAGGGCCTACGCCTCGGAGAGTACGACGAACCGGGCCGGGCGCTGTATCTGCACGTCGACGAACCTGAGCAACGTCAACTTGATCTCGCCGGGCGTAGTTACCATGTCAGCGATGACCACGGCCTCGCTCCATGTGCCCACTGTCGCGCCGCTCCATTCGCCATAGATGCCGACGCCATCCGCGAGTAGGTTTGACCGGATGGCCGGAGCGTCGTCTAGTACCCGCCCATTGCGGACCACGTAGGTCGCATCTCCGGGGGTGCGCGTCGTCTTGCGGGCCGCCCGGTAAAGGCTCTCGGAGAGTACCCAAGCGCGCCGGTCGGCGGGGGTGTCCTCGTCCAGCATATCCTCGGCGTCCTGAAAGCTGGCATGTCCGCCCTTAGACGCCGCCGCGTATTCGGCAGTTAGGACGCCGGTAGTGTTCACGATTCCGGTCAGGTTAGCGCCCATCCCGTCGCCTTCCAGAAGCTGCTCGGCGAGCAGCCTGTCGGACGATTCCATCATCGCGGACAGCACCATCGACTCGAAACCCGGCGCGAGCATTCCGACGGTCGCGGTGTAGTCCGCGACCGTCATCAGGGTGTGCGGAGAGAGCCTCGGCGCGGTGCCAAAGGTCGCGTCAACGACCGCGATCCGGGCCGCCGCCTCCGATATCATGGCGCTGGAGGGCAGGGTTTCCAAAACGGGAACAGACTGATCTCTTACCAGTCCGCTCCGCATCTCCGGGAGTGCCAGTATCCGCCGTGCGGACGAGTCGCGGGCGGTCAGGTCTGCCAGTCCAGCGCCGCCGTCTGTGCCAACCGTGCCGTGGGCCGATGACGTGTCGAAAGCAGCCTTATACCCGTACCCGGACAGGTCGAGCGCCACCGTCGCGTGCTGCCCGATGTTCCCCTGGACTACCTCTGGCAAGAGGCCCTCCGGCTTCGGGCCGTAGCCCAAAGCATAGGCCAGAACGTGACGCGGTTCGGGTGTCTTTTGTTCCTCACTCATACGCAGTTCCTCCAGTCGTTCCGCCCGCCAGCGACGGGAATCCTCTTGATGGGCCGCGAGTTCGCGTGACAGTCCAGACACCATCTCGCTAGCGATTTGGGACGCCGGAGACGGGCGAGAGGTTTGGGCGACCTTTGTTGTTCCCGTCCCCGACGTTGATTGGGACACCGGAAGCGGGGCCGAGGCGTGCATCGACGGCCTCCGCTCCGGTGTGGAAGCCGAGGGCGGGGGGGAGTTCCCCGCCCTAGCCGTTGTCTTGGAAAGGGCGGCTTTGCCGCCGTCCTTGTCGATAGCGATAATCGCTGCGTCCGCATTACGGGGAACGCTCGTCAAACTGATTTCGTACGGGGTGAAACGGCTTATGACCATCTCGATCTGGCCGTCGTCCGTCTCTTGGAACTCGGCCTCGTCGATGATGAATCCGGGCGAGACACCGCGCCGGAGTCCGCCCGAAACTTCCTCCAAATACGGCGCGGAACGTGTTGTTTCAACCGTGTCCGCCGTCGCGTACAACACCCGGTCCCGGATGCTGGCCCGCTTGATTACACCGACGGCCTGATCTCCCCTATGATCAACCAGCAGGTCAACACCCGCGGCGCTGGACACCCGCGACAGATCGCAAGCGCCGCGCTTCAGCGACAGCCGGAGCGGGCCGAAAAAGCCCGGCATCGGCGTCTCGTCCGCGACTTTGAGTTGGAGTCTATCCGCCATTTAACGTCTCCCCGGAAGGGCCTCGTACATGGCCGTCCTCGCCGCCTCCATCGCTGCGGTGTGAGACTCCCCGGCGTCGATCCGGGCTTTGTACTCCTGATGTCCCGCGAGAGCCGCCCGTCCGTACGGCGTAGGCCGTTTGGATGCCGCCTGTAACACCATCAGAGCAAGAGCGTCCCTCGATCTCTCGTCACCGTCCAGTGTCACCAGATTAGGCTCCATCATTTACCACCTCGACCGCGATCCTCTCCGCAGTCTCCGGGCCTTTCACGAACTCCTCGACCGCCTCCATCGCCTTTAGGACATCGCCGCTCGCTTCGAGTTCCTGAGTGAGAATGTCGTAGGCTTGCGCGGCGCGTTCGTCGCCTTGCTCACTTGCCATGCGGAGGATTGTGACGCCGTTTGAGAATTCCGCCAACAGATTGCCCCTCGCCCTTATGAGACGGGGGAGAGGATCGCCCAGCCTTTTGAGTCGCTGCTCGACCGCCTGCGGACTGAAGGGCTGGCCGGTACGCACGGTGTAGCCGCCCACGTTCAGGGCGCGGGCGATGGCGGCAGAGTTTTTCCCCTGCGCGTACATGGCGATGACTATCTCATCCTCGGCGTTGAGCACGTACTTTCGCATCCTCTAACCCCCTATAGGGTATTGACAGAAACCCCGTTTGCAACGTGTCCCGTTCCCGCACTAATACTATCAGCGAGTCAACGCCTTGTCTATTGTTTTCGGTGCCAACATCCTGTATATTGTGTATATGACAAAAGGGCGATATTGGTCAAATAGTATCAAAAACGTACAGCACACCGTTCCTGTACGATTCGCGGCGTCTGGGCCGCATCGTAGACACGTCCCAGAGGATCAGAGATAGCGCGGTTAGTGTCTCATAAAGTCAGAAAACCCCTCGGCGAAGGGGTCTTCTGAGTAGATCGGAAAGGAGCAATTTCCGATGTCGAACAATCATAGCACAGGCTCCACTCCCCCCGTCAACACCCTAAAGCGTCACCCTCTCTCCATGATCTGGAGAGACATCCCGGATGACGAATTCGACACCCTAAAAGAGGGCATACGCCGACGAGGACTCCAGCATCCGAACAACGTCATTACCCTGTTCGAAGGCCTAGTGCTGGATGGCTGGCATCGCTACACCGCCTGTCGGGAGTTGGACCTACTGGACGCGCTGGACGTGTACGAGTTCGACGGCCCCGATCCCGTCGCCTACGTGGTGAACATGAACGCCACCCGGCGGCATCTGACAGCGGGCCAGCGGGCCACCATGACTGCCCTGGCCTACTGTTCTCAGTGGGCCAGTGGGGGCCGCCCTAGAAACCCGGCACCGGGTGCCGGGTTTTCAGAAGATCACCCCGTCACCACTCAGAAGATGGCGGAGACTGCCGGGGTGTCAGAGCGCACCATGAGACAGGGACAGCGGGTTGTTCGTGCTGGCAAGGAGGAGGAGGTCCTGAGCGGCAGCCGGAGCTTGAAGGAGGCCGACGCCTCCCTCGGCCCTCCTCCTCCACCACCGTCGAAGGCTTCTCCGGCGCTCCCGCCGAAACCCAAGCCGCCCGCCGATCTGGAGGACGACACGACTCAGGAGGAGTTGGCAGCATTGGGCAAGCAGGTGGAGTTGGAGGAGGTCGAGCGCCTCCGGCGCGAGAACGCGATACTCACGGCCTCCCGCGACAGGCACCAGCAGCAATACTACGATCTCAGCGTCTACGTCCAGAAGATCGAACATCAGAATCAGCGGTTCCGCAAGGAACTCATCCGGCTGCGGAGCCCTTAGCGACGTGCGCCAGAGGCCGGGCGGTCTTTCACACCCCACGTTCCGGCTCACACGCGACTCCACCGGGCGCGGAACGCAGTTCGGGGGTGCAACGACAGGAGATCATCGACACACGTTCACTAGTGGATCGTCCTTGTGCTCTGCCCACTCCGACAGGGAACGCGGCAGAGATGGGGCAAGACGATCCGGGAGCCCGCAAGGATGCACGGGCTGGGCGGCCCGTGGGCAGGCCGGGGGAGGGGGTGTTGCTACCTGCGTCCAGCGTCGAGAGGCTTCAGGGGAAACCCGCCATAGGGTGGCTATAGGGTATTGACAGACCCGCCCTACCTCCGAGGGGGAGGGGTGTCACTCAACCCCCAACTGGACACGCTCCGGGCCGCGCCGACGCGCCGCGCGCCCGCTGTCATGGCAAGCTGTCGAGATACTTCCCCAATTCACGATGGAGCTTCTCTAGTGAAGAGTCCATCGCCTCCAAAGCGTGGACAGGATCGGCCTCAACTTCTGGGGGATCGAAAGAGAGGATGCGCCTAAATTCGATTCTACCCCGACCTCCTTGTGCTCCTGGCCCAACAGCCACGATCAGGTCCTCGTAAATCTCCATCGACTTAACCTCCTCGTCGCAATAACCACGGAAGGGCGAAAAGGGATGCCCCCAACCACGTACAGCCTACCACACGCGACTCCATAGGGTATTGACAGGCGGCCATGGTCGGCGGAGACTCGAACCGCACAGGAGGGAGGAGACATTGGACATCGACACTTGGAGGAAGCAAAGGCCACTTTCGACCATACGTGACGGCGTCCGGGTGGACCTCGTCTGGCGCGAGCGGCCTGACGGGCTGGATCGGCTGCGGAGGGCGTACGAGATCATCCTATCCGCGCGCCGGAGTCGGGAGGACCTGCCCGAAAGTCGGCCTATAGGGTATTGACACGTCATCTCGATTCGAGCGAAGCTCGGCGGCATCAAGACACGGAGGGCGGGCAATGACTAGGGCAGGAATCTACGTACGGGTATCGTCGGCGTCTCAGGCGGACGAGGACAGCGTCTCTCTAGAGCAACAGGAGGAGGCTTGTCTGGCCTACTGTCGGGAGCGCGCGTACGAAGTGGTCCGCGTCTACACGGACGTTGAATCGGGAACGTCACGCCGACGTCAGCAGTTTCAGGCGATGCTGGAGTCCGCACGGGCCGGAGAACTGGATCGCATCGTCGCGTGGAAGCTGGATCGTCTGAACCGCGGCGTGAGGCCATTGATCGATCTCATGGACGCCGTCGAACCCTTCGGCGTCGAGATTGAGGCCGTGCGGGACAGCGTCGATCAGAAGTATCTTGGACTCATGGCAGCCGTCGCGCAACTGGAAGTGGACGGCATCCGGGAACGTATGGCGCTGGGCAAGATAGGCCGGGCGAAGGAGGGCCGCGTTCCGGTGCGACGGCTGCCCTACGGCTACCGCATCGACGCAGATCGTAGGCCGCAGATCCACGAATACAAGGCCGGAGTCGTACGCCGCATCTACCAGTTGGCCCTCGACGGCATGGGCTCTCGCAAGATAGCCGAGCGGCTCACCAGCGAGGGCGTCCGCACGCCATCCGGAGGCCCGCGTTGGCTCTGCGATACGGTTCAACCCATCCTCGCTAACGAGACGTATACGGGTACTTGGCGCTACGGCCAACGGCGAGTCCGCACTGTCGAGGGCGGTCGTATGGTGACCCCGACGGACAGAGCCGAACAGATACTCGTAAGCGTCCCGATCATAATCGACCGGCAGACGTGGGAGATGGTGCAGAAGCTCAAGATGGCCCGTCGCGGAGGGAACGGAGGAAAACCCCGCCGCTGGTTCTACATGCTCTCACGGCTCGTACGCTGTACGGAGTGCGGCATGATCCTGAGCGGAACGGCCCGCGACGGCGGCAAGCTGAGGTACTACCGTTGCGGCGGCGTCACGGTCTTTGGGCTCAGGTGCCGCGAACGTGTGAACATCAGGGCCGATCGGCTGGAGCGAATCGTATGGGCCGAGGTCGAGGACTGGCTCACCGACCCGGAGGCGTTTTACAGGGCCGTGGACTCAGACGACCGGGCCGACGCGCTGGCAGACGACATACGCCACGCGGAAAAGGAGCTTGCGAAGGTCACTGCGGAGGAGGATAGGGCCGTGCGCCTGTACGTCTCCGGCGAGATCACGGAGGCCCAGCTTGGCCGTCAGCGCAAATTCATCACTGAGCGGTTGGAGCACTCACGGGAGCGACTGCACGGGCTCAGGGCGCAGCAGACGGCAGAGCACGAGCGGGCAGCTATGCTCGATTCGCTCACGGCGTGGATGAAGCGAATACGCGCGAGGCTGGCCGACTTGGACGACGAGGGGCGCAAGGCCGTCGTTCAGCAAGTGCTGGACGGCGTGACCATCGACGCGGCAGGTCACGTACGGATCAACTTCGCGGTGCCACTGGAGACGCCCGGTAGAACCGCTGGGAGTACTAGTGCTTGTACTCCTCTCTCGGCGGACTGAATATGTCCAGCACGAGCGACCAGCCGTCTGATCCGACCAGGCTGTGCTCCACGCCGCCCGGTATGACGTAGGCGTCGCCGGGCCTGACTCGCTTCGTCTCTCCCCCTATCGTGAACTCGAACTCGCCCTGCAGGACGAGACCGGCCTGCTCATGGGGATGGGTGTGATTGGGGACGACGGCCCTGGGCGCGACCTCCACCATGCTCATCATCACCTTGTCTCCCCACATGGCCCGGAGCATCACCCCGGGAGCCAGCTCCATGCGCTCCACCTGGCTGGGGTCACGAAAGTACGACATCGGCGCCTCCTCCTGTTGGCGCGCCGGCCTTGCCGGCCCGCGCGCTGCGGTCGGCCACCGAGAGGCAGGCGGCGATGAAGTCGTTGAGCGGCGTTGCGACGCCGACCTCTCTCCCGTATCGTGAGACCGCGCCGTTGAGCGCGCCGACCTCCATCGGGGAGCCCGCCTGGAGGTCCAGGTACATCGACGAGCTGAGCGTATCTTTGCTCTCCTCCAGCATCGCCATCCCGGAGTCGACCAAGCCGGACGGCAGCCTCACGCCCATCGCCCGGCCCACGTCGGCGGCTTCGGTCATCACCCGGCGCGTAAGCTCGTTGGTTGCCGGTGTGTCCAGCACGTCTGCGAACGAGGCCCGCGTGATGCACGCCATGCCGCTGAAGGCGCATATCCGCGCGAGCTTCGTCCATAGAGACACCCGCACGTCCGTCGATAGCTCGGCATTGATGCCCGCCCGCTCGAACATCTCCTGGATCTCGAGGGCGCGCTCGGACCGGCTTCCGTCCTGCTCTCCGAAGACGATGCCGCAGTCGCCGTCCATCTCGGCGAAGAGGCCGGGAGCTTTGCGCGCAGCCTCAATGTAGGCCGCTCCGAGCAGCACCCGCTCGCTGCCGAATCGATGGGTGAGCATCTCTCCGCTCTCCAGCCCGTTTTGCAGGGTCAGAATCGCGGTGCCGGCGCCGACCGCACCGGTCATCTCATCGATGGCGGCCTCGTTATGGTAGCTCTTGACGCAGTAGAGGATGAGGTCCGCCTCGCCGACGGAGGATGGGTCGTCCGTAGCGGCTGCGGAGACCGTGAAGCTGCCAGCGGCTACGCTTTCGACGCGCAGGCCGCCAGACCGAATCGCGTCGAGGTTGGCGCCGCGAGCGACGAAGGTGACGTCGCAGCCGGCGCGGGCCAACATGCCTCCGTAGCATCCGCCTATCGCGCCTGTACCCATCACCAGCATCTTCATCGCATCTAGTCTCCTGTCCGAACACGTGAATCGCGGGCAGAGCCGAGTTTACCACAGCACTCCGCGGTCGGGAGACAGCCGCCTGCGGGTCCCCGACTGTTTGACGGGCGATGGCCTGAAGTTTAGACTGGCCGCAGCCGACAAGAGGGACAGCATGAGATTCGGACTGCTATACGAGATGCAACGGCCTCACTCTGGGTCTGAGGTCGACCACAGCGTCCTGATAGAGGAGACGCTTGAGCAGTGCGTCCTCGCCGATCAGGTGGGGTTCGACTACCTGTGGTTCGTAGAGCACCACTTCCTGACGACCTTCTCCGGCTCTTCGGCGCCGGAGGTCATCCTCTCCGCTCTCGCCCGCCTGACCAGCCGTATCAGGCTCGGCTTCGGAGTCGTGGTGCTGCCGAACCACCACCCGATTCAGGTTGCGGAGCGGATCGCGATGGTGGACCACCTGTCCGGCGGACGCGTCGAGCTCGGCGTGGGGCGCAGCAGTCCGTACGAGCAGATCGGCCTGGGAATCGACCCTCGCGACACGAGGGACATCATGCTCGAGTCGCTCAGGATGATCCCGAAGATATGGACCGCGGAGGACCGGTTCAGCTGGGAGGGCAGGTTCTTCAACGTCCCTCCCCGCCAGATCCTCCCGAAGCCGAGACAGAGGCCTCACCCGCCGATATGGATGGCCTGCACCCAACCATCCAGCTACGACATCGCCGCCGGCCACGGCGTGGGCGTCCTCTCCTTCGGATCGGGCACTCCGTCGGGCCTGAGAGACCACGTCGACCGGTACCGCGACAAGATCGAGAGCGCCGAGCCGGTGGGAGCGTTCGTCAACAGCCAGTGGGCGAACTTCACGCTCGGACACTGCGGAGACGACAACGAGGAGGCCCGCCGCGTCGGCGCCCGGTCCATCAAGGCCTTCTTCGGCCCAGACCGTCCTTACACGGCCGACCGAAAGGACGTCTACGAGAGGCTGCTGGAGAGCTGGGGCGGCGTCCCGGACCACCTGAAGACGACCTTTGACCGCTTCCTGAGTCAGGAGGAGGACCTCGGAGGGGGAGGGGCGCCAAGAGCCATGTTGGGTGAGCTGCCTCCCGACCTGCTCTGCGAGCGCGGGATCATAGTGGCCGGCGATCCGGAGAGCTGCATCGAGGGAGTGCGGCGTCATCAGGAGATCGGCGTCGACCAGCTCCTGCTCATCATGCAGTGCGAGGAGGTCCCCCACGAGAAGGTGATGCGCTCCATCGAGCTCTTCGGCAGAGAGGTGATCCCCGCCTTTTCGGACGATGGTGGTGCGGGGCCGTAGAATGCACCTGACTTGGAAGCGGATCGCCGCTCTGGGCTCGATACCGGTCCTGGCTCTGGCAGCCGCTGCCTGCAGCGGCGATGACAATGCAAGCCAGACCGCCCCCTTCAGAATCGGCGTGATGGAATCGCTGACGGGCCCTGGGGAGACCTACGGCACAACGGCCAACAACGCCAAGCAGATGGCCGCGGACGAGATCAACGCCTCAGGCGGGATCAATGGGCGCATGCTGGAGCTAGTCGTCGAGGACTCGAAATGCAGCGCCCAGGACGCTATTACCGCCTACAACAAGCTGACCAACGTGGACGGCGTCAAGATCATCCTGGGGACCTCGTGCAGCGGCGCGATGCTGGGAGCCGCGCCGCTGGCGGAGAAGGACGGCGTTATCCTGTTCTCCGGTCTGGCGAGCAACCCTGACATCGCCAACGCCGGCGACTACATCTTCCGCACGCAGACCAGCGACGTTCAGGTGGGGATCGACACCGGCAACGTCCTCTGGGAGGACGGCATCCGCACGCTGGCGACCATCACCGAGTCGACCGACTACGCCGAGGGTGTGAGACGCACCTCGGTCGCTCAGTTCGAGAAACGCGGCGGGAGAGTGGTGGCAGAGGAGCGGTACGGATCGGACGTGACGGACTTCCGGGCGCAGTTGACGAAGCTGTTCGATGCGAACCCGGACGCGCTCCACATAGCGCCCCAGTCCGAGTTCGCGGGAGGCACGATCATCAAGCAGGCGCGGGAGCTGGGATACCAGGGCCCGATCTACGCGGAGACGGTGACGGTGGGGACGACCTCTCTCGAGATCGCGGGAGAGGCGGCGACCGGTCTGAAGGCGATCACGGCCGATCTAGATCCCAACAACGAGAAGGCGCAGGAGGTCCTCGCCAACTTCAGGAAACGCTACAACTACGTCACGCTGCCCTGGCACCTCGGGTCGGCATACGACGACGTCTACATCGCAGCCGAGTGTTTGAGCCAGACGGGCGACGATCAGGACGCCGACGGCTTTCGCGACTGCATGTACGAGATCACATGGAGCGGCGCGATCGGAGACGACTACAGCTTCGACTCAGACGGAGAGGTCGTAGGCCTCACCAGGGTGGTCGTGGAGGTGCTTCCCGCGGCCGAACGGACCGCGGATAGAAAGTACAGGGTATTGGGTCCGGCACCGAGAGAGTAGGGCCCGTCGCAGAGGCGACGGTCTGGACGGCGGGCGGCCGCCGACCTCAGTACTTGAGCTCGATCAGGACGTTCTTGAACCGCCTGTCCGTGTTGTTGCTGACCTGGTGGATCTGGTGGTCGCCGTGATAGGTCCAGTCGCCGACGCCGGTTGAGCCCTTGCCGGTTGTACCGTCCTCATACTCGGCGTCCAGCCCGCCGCCCTCGACGCAGACAGTGACGTAGTCCCGCTCGTGCAGGTGCCAGTCACTGGACTCTCCAGGCTCGACGATCAGGTTCCATATCTTCACCTTGTCGTTTTCGAACAGGACTTTGGTGGCGATGTCGCCCAGCGGTGCGTCTCCTCTCGGCATCTTCGCGCCTCCTTCTCCGGATTCGGTCTTCCTCCTGTGCGGAGGGGCCTCTACTCCTTCAACTCCACGATGGCGTTGCTGTATAGCTGTACACCCACGTTGGTCACCCTGTGTATCGAGTCTTTCTCACCCATCACCACGTCACCCAGGCTGTACTTCCGCACGGCAGAGGTGCCATCGTCGTAATCGGTGCGGAGCGTCCCCGGCCGGGTGACGATAAAGAGGTAGCTCATCGTGTGGTGGTGCCACTCGCTGGACTGGCCAGGCTCCAGGGCGAGGTCCCACGTCTTCACATGCTCGTTCTCGTAGAGCATCCTCGTACCGACGTCTCCCAACTCTCTGGTCATGTGGCGCCCTCCCTCAGAGTGACCGCGGCGCGGTCCGATTATACGACAAGAGAGAGCGGTTCGCTCCCGGGATCCACCCGCTAGAAGCCGAGGCCCCTCTGTTTCAGGCTGGCCCAGCGATGGTCTCCGATGATGATGTGGTCGAGAAGAGCGATGTCCATCATCTCTCCTCCTGTGCGTATCTGGCGGGTGATGAGCACGTCCTCAGGGCTTGGCGACGGGTCGCCGGAGGGATGGTTGTGGACGACGATGAAGGACGGGCAGTTCTCGCGTATGGCCGGGCGCAGCACCTCGGAGACCCGCACAGAGGCCGAGCTGACATTCCCCTTGTATATGTCGTGCTGTCCGCAGACCTGGTTCTTGACGTTCAGCAGCAGCACTCGAAGGTGCTCCTGGTCGTACCGGCTCATCTCCGCGCCGACGAGGTTGAACACGTCCTGCGGCGAGGCGACGGTCGGCCGGTCGTCGGGGTGGAGTGAGAGGAGCCTTCGCCCGACCTCCATCGCGGCCATGATCTGGCACGCCTTGGCGTCGCTCAGCCCTTTGATCTCGCACAGCTCTCCATAGCTGGCACGCCCGACGCCGGACAGGCCGCCGAACTCCGACAGGAGCCTGGACGCCAGGTTCACCGCATTTTCGCCGGGGACTCCGACGCGGATCAGGATGGCGATCAGCTCCGAGTTGCTGAGATAGCGCGGGCCAAGCTCTCTCAGCCGCTCTCTCGGACGCTCGCCCATGGGGAGGTCACGGATCATAGTCGCGTATTCGGCGCTGCTCTCGACCTTCATGGCTCCCCCACCAGCACTTATGTTCTTAGTATCTTCGCGGACCGCGATCCTGTCAACCCCCGGACTGGGGCATTCCCAGTCCGGGATTTCTTGACACGCATCGCTGCAGCAATACAATGGACGGCAACCCCACTCGGAGGCGCAGATGATTAGTCGTGAACGCTTGGTGAAGACCTTCTGCGATCTGGTGCAGATCGACAGTCCGTCCGGCGAAGAGGAGGCGATGGCCGTCGAGCTTAAGCGGCGTCTCGAGGCGCTGGGTCTGAAGGTCGAGCGGGACGGCTACGGCAACGTCATCGCATCGGACGGTGGCGACGAGCCGATCCTGCTGTCGGCGCACATGGACACGGTGGAGCCGGGCAGGAGCATCGTGCCGGTGGTGGACTCCGAACGCATCTATTCGGAGGGGCCGACGATCGTCGGAGGGGACTGCAAGGCGGGAGTAGCGGCGATCCTGGAGGCGTTGGAGTCTCTTACAGAGGACGACGTGGCCCGTGGCGGCGTAGAGGTCGCCTTCACACGTGAGGAGGAGATCGGGCTGGTGGGCGCCCGCAACCTGGACTTCACCAGGATACGCTCCACCGAGGCGATCGTCTTCGACGGCGAGGGGCCAGCCAGTCAGATCACCGCCGCAAGCCCGACGTACGTCGGGATAGACCTACACGTTACGGGCCGCGCCGCGCACGCCGGCGTCGAGCCGGAGAAGGGCCTCTCCGCAGTCCGCGTAGCCGCCGAGATCATCACGAGACTGCCGCAGGGACGGCTGGACGACGAGACGACCTTCAACATCGGGACTATCGAGGGTGGATCCGTCCGCAACACGGTGCCGGAGGAGGCCGTCGTGCGAGGCGAGTTCCGAAGCCGGAACCTGGAGACGCTCGACGAGATCACGGCGCAGGTGAACGAGGCGGTCAGCGAGGTGCGCACCGCTTTCCCCGACGCCGACATCGAGTGTCACATGGAGACCCAGTTCGAGACCTATACGCTGACCGCCGACGATCCGGCGACCAACCGGGTCAAGGCGGCGCTTCGCGCTCTCGGCCTGGAGCCGACCATGAGGCCGTCGGGCGGCGGCACGGACGGTAACGTCTTCCGCCAGCGCGGCATCAGCGCGGTGGTCGTGGGGATGGCGGACACGAACATGCACACGGTACGGGAGTTCGTCACTATCCCGGACCTGGTCGACGCCGCGCACCTATGCGAGGAGCTGCTGCGACGATGACCCCGGAGCAGGTCTACAGGAGCAGACGGCCCCAGTGCTGATCGATCTGGCCTATGGCCGCACAGGTCTGACGGTCGATCTTCCGGACGACCGGACCACCGTCATCGAGCCGGCCTACTCGCCGGGGCTCCCGGACCAGACCGGCGCTGTGAAGGCCGCCGTGCGCAACCCCATCGGGACGTCCACCCTGCGAGAGATGGTCGGACCGTCTGACACGGTCGCCATCTCGATCTGCGACATCACGCGGCCGATGCCCAACTCGACGGTGTTGCCGGTCATACTGGACGAGCTGGCCCGCACCGACCCTGACAACGTCGTCATTCTCGTCGCCACCGGAACCCACCGCGCCAATACGCCCGACGAGCTGGCCTCCATGCTGGGAGGAGTGTCGGACAGCTACCGTGTAGTCAACCACAACGCGTTCGATCCGTCGGGGCTGCGCAGGCTGGACGATACCTCATCGGGCGTCCCGGTGTGGCTCAACAGGCTTTGGACAGAGAGCGACGTGAGGATAACGGCCGGGTTCGTGGAGCCGCACTTCTTCGCCGGCTTCAGCGGCGGACCCAAGATGGTGGCGCCGGGGCTGGCGGGATTCGACACGATCATGCGTCTACACGACGCGGAGATGATAGGCGACCCGCACTCCACCTGGGGGGTGACGCAGGGCAATCCCGTCCACGGAGCCATCAGGCAGATCGCAGGCCAGGCCGGCGTCGACTTCGCCGTCGACGTAACGATAAACCGCGACCACAGGATCACGGCGGTGTATGCCGGGGAGCTGTTCGCCGTCCACAGGGCAGCGTGCGCCGTCGCGGGAAGGGCGGCGATGCGGCCGGTACGGGAGCCGTTTCCGATAGTGGTAACGACCAACAGCGGCTACCCGTTGGACCTGAACCTGTACCAGACGATCAAGGGGATGTCGGCCGCGGCCCAGATCGTCCGCCGGGGAGGCACCATCGTATGCGCGTCGGAGTGCTCGGACGGCATACCCGATCACGGGGAGTACAAGGCTATACTGTCCGAGGCGGACGGTCCCGCGGAGCTGCTGGCGAAGATCACCGAGCCGGGTTACAGACGACACGACCAGTGGCAGGTCCAGATCCAGGCGCAGATACAGATGAAGGCCGACGTCAAGCTGAAGTCGGACTGTTTGACCGCTGGGGAGGTGAGGGCCGCACACCTCGATCCCGTGGGCGACGTGGCGGATGCAGTCGAGGAGGCGGCGCGTCGGCATGAGAACGGCGCGCCGATCTGCGTGCTTCCGCAGGGCCCTCAGACGATTCCGTACCTGGACGATCAGTCCACCTGAAAAGGAGAGGCAGCGATGAGCTATACCGATGATCTGGCCCGCTTCATAGCCGAGATCGAGCTGGACGACATCCCGGAAGACGTACTCCGCCTGGCCCGGGTCTCGATCCTCGACGCGCTGGGACTGATGCTGGCGGGACACGCCTTCCTGGAGCATGAGGGCCAGGCGGAGCTCGGTCTGTACCTGGACTGCCTCTCGGGCACCGAGCAGGCGACCGCGTTGGGGTTCCACAGGCGAGGGCCCTGGTTCGCCGCCACCTTTGCCAACGGCACGCTGATCGAGGTGCTGGACTGGCAGGACACGACGATGTCCGCGCGCCTCCACAGCGGAAGCGGGACCATCCCGGCCGTTATCGCAGCCGCAGAGTGGCGGGGGTTGTCAGGCCGGGAGATGCTGAAGGCTATCGCCGTCGGCTACGAGACGGGGGCCCGAGTCGGGGTGGCGATTCAGCCCTCCCACTGGTATAACGGCTTCCAGGCCACGGGCACGATAGGCGCGCTCGGGGCCGCCGCGGCGGTCGGATCGCTCTTCGCTTTCGATCGCCAAGCCATGTCCAACATGCTTGGCGTATGCGGCCACATCCTGGCCATCTCCAACGGCGACGGCATCTTCCAGGGTTACAACGTCAAGACGATACACGGAGGCATGGCCGCGCAGGCGGGGATGCAGGCCGCGCTGCTGACCGGCAGCGGATACGAGGCCGGCCCGCTGGAGGGGCTTCCTCCTCGATATCACGGCTTCATGAACATCGCGAGCGACGAGATGGATGCCTCCAGGATCAGCCGCGACCTTGGGTCGGAGTGGGTGTCCCGCGACTGCTCTCACAAGGCATACCCCGTCGGGCTGCTGAACATCGGGCCGGTCGAGGTCACGGCCGGCCTCGTCAGGGAGCACGGGATCACGGCGGAAGAGGTGGAGAGCGTGGACGTCACATCCTACTCGGACACGCTTCACTTCGTCGGCCGGCACTACACGGACACCAGCAGCACCTTCGCGGACTGCTACCTGTCGCTTCCCTACACCGTGGCCGCGACCATCCTATCCGGAGAGTTCGGAGTGGAGCAGCTGACCAAGAGGCGGATCGCCGATCCCGGCGTCCACGAGCTGGGCTCTCGCATTAAGGTCCACGTCGACGAGAGGATGGACGACCTCTACCCGAAGGAGTGGCCGGTGCTTGTGGACATCGAACTCAAGGACGGCCGCCGCGTCAGCAGAAGACTGGACCGGGTAATCGGGTGTCCCCGGCGGCCGATGACGGACGAGGAGTTGTCGGCCAAGTTCTTGCGGAACGCCGAGCCGGTGCTCGGCGCGGAACGGGCGAGGGGTGTGCTGGAGAGATGTATGGAGATAGAGCAGCTCGACCAAGCTTCGGAGCTGATCGAGCTACTCAGACCTGCGAGGTGAAGCCGGGGCTCCCTACTGTAGGCCGACGGTGGCCCCGGCGGCCTCGAGCTTGCTCTTGAGGTCGTCCGCCTCGTCCTTGCCGATACCCTCCTTGACGGCCGTGGGAGCGCTCTCCACGAGCTCCTTGGCCTCCTTGAGACCCAGGGTCGTGACCTGCCTCACCGCCTTGATGACGTTGATCTTATTCGGGCCGATTTCCTGGAGCTGGACGGTGAACTCGGTCTGCTCTTCTTCCTCCTGAGCGGCCTCTTCGGTGGCCGCGACGCCCTGCACGGTGGCCATCGCCACGGGGGCCGCGCTCACGCCGAAGGCCTCCTCGAGGTCCTTGACGAGCTCGGACAACTCAAGGACCGAGAGTCCCTTGATGGCCTCCAGGATCTCCTCTTTGGTCTTCGTCTCTGCCATTCGATACACCTCCTGCTCTGTTTGCGATCTACCGGTGGGCGGCATGCGCCTCAATCCGTGTCCGTCTACTGAGCCTCTGTCTGCATGTTCTGAGAGGCCTGATGGAGTACGCGCACGAGGCCGCTTGCCGGGCCCTGAAGGACGTTCGCAAGAGCGGCGATCGGCGACTGAATCCTCGACGCCAGTCTCGCGATCATCTCGTCTCGGGTGGGCAGCGTGGCGAGCGTGCTGACCTCCTGGGCAGTCAGAGGGCGGTCTCCCATGACGCCACCTCTGATGGTCAGCGGCGCCCTGCTCGCTCTGATGTATCCGGCCAGGGCCCTAGCCGGATCGGTCGGCTCGTCGAAGCCGTATGCCATGGCCGTGGGCCCGTCGACGATGTCCGCAATATGCGCGCGCCCCGCCTGCTCAGCGGCGATACGGGCCAGACGGTTCTTCACCACCTGCAAGTGCACACCCTGCTCGCGAAGCGTCCGCCGCAGGTCGGTCATTGCCGTTACGCCCATGCCCGTGAAGTCGGCTGAGATGGCGATAGTGCACGAGGTCATCCACTCGCGCATCTCCTCCACGCTCGCTATCTTGCGTTCGGTCGGCAAAGCCTCACCTCTCTTCGACTCTTCCGATGCTCGCCGGCGGCAAAAAAAGGCCCTGAGCCGCAGACTCAGGGCACAACGTCGAGTAGTGACGCGAAACCTGCGCCTCGGCGGGCTGGTGGTTTAACCCCGACCGGTCGGGGGCCCGCTGTCTGCGGCGACGTACAGCTATTCTATTCTAAGCTCGGTCGTTCTGGCAACGTCCAGCGGGATGCTGGGCCCCATCGTCGACGTAAGATAGGCCGTCCTTATGAACTGCCCCTTAACCCCGCTGGGCCGGGCCCGCATAACGTTGTCGACGAGAACGGTGAGGTTCTCCATCAGCTGGTCGGTCTCGAAGCTGGCCTTGCCCAGCACGACGTGTATGAGCCCCGTCCTGTCGAGGCGGTACTCTACTCTGCCCTTCTTCGCCTCGTTCACGGCGCGTGGGACATCCTCGGCCGCTACAACGGTGCCCGTCCTTGGGTTCGGCATCAGGCCGCGGCGGCCCAAGATCCTTCCCAGCCTGCCGACCCGTCCCATCATGTCGGGCGTGGCTATCGAGACATCGAAGTCGGTCCAGCCGCCCTCTATCCTCTTGATCAGATCGTCACTGCCCACCTCGTCGGCGCCCGCCTCCCGGGCGGCGCTGACCGTCTCGCCCTGGGCGAACACCACCACTCGGACGGGTTTGCCGATTCCGTGCGGTAGGGTTGTTACTCCCCGCACCAACTGATCGGCGTGGCGCGGGTCGGCGCCCGTCCTGAAGTGGAGCTCTATCGTCTCGTCGAAGCCCGCAGACGCCGTCCGTTTGACCAGGTCCAGCGCCTCTCCGGGCTCATACTGCCTGTCCCGCTCGACGAGAGCGGCGGCGGCGGCGTACCGCTTTCCTGTTTGCATCCGGTCTCAAGCCCTGCCTTCGTCCAGGTCCGCCGGGAGCCCCGGCGGCAGAACGCTACTCTATCTGGATACCCATGCTCCTGGCCGTGCCCTCGATGATGCGTACCGCGCCCGCGACGTCCGCCGCGTTCAAGTCTTTCATCTTGGCTTCGGCAATCTCCATGACCTTCGAAGAGGAGACGACGCCGACCTTCTCGGTCCTGGGATTACCGCTGCCCTTCTCGATGCCGGCGGCCTTCCTGAGAAGATCAGACGCGGGCGGGCTCTTGACGACAAACGAGAATGACCTGTCTTCGAACACGGTAAGCTCCACGGGCACGATGTTGCCGGCCTGGGAGCTGGTACGCTCGTTGTACTCCTTGACGAAGGCCATGATGTTCACGCCGTGCTGGCCCAGCGCAGGGCCCACCGGCGGCGCGGGCGTGGCCTTGCCGGCTTCGATCTGGAGCTTGATGAGTGCTCTGACCTTCTTGGCCAATCTACCCTCTACCTCCGGGCTTACGCCCGCTCCACCTGCAGGAAGTCCAGCTCCACAGGCGTGTCTCGTCCGAAGAAAGAGACGAGTACCTTCATCTTCGCTCTGTCCGCGTACACCTCGTCGACGACCCCCATGAAGTCGACGAAGGGGCCGTCTGTGATCCGGATGCTCTGTCCCTTGGTGTAGCCGATCCGCACCCGCGGCTGCGAGGACTCCATCTGCCTGAGGATCGATTCGACCTCATGCTCCTCCAGCGGGACGGGCTTGGGCCGCTTGTCGCGCTCGTCCTCGGCGGAGACGAAGCTGGTCACACCGGGGGTGTTGCGGACCATGTACCAGCTCTCGTCGTCCATCTTCATCTGCACCAGTATGTAGCCGGGGAAGACCTTTCGCGGGACCGCCCTGCGACGCCCGTCCTTGATCTCCATTTCGTCTTCGGTCGGCACGATGACCTGGAGGATCTTGTGCTTCATATCCATCGTGGCGACGCGCTGCTCCAGATTCTTCTTCACCCTCTCCTCCTGTCCGGAGTAGGCGTGAATGATGTACCAGCGAGTCTCCAGGCCGCTTGCGGTGCTCAACGATCAGCCCCCCAGGATCAGGGTCTCGAATATCCTCGTGAAGCCGAGGTCGACCAGTCCAAGAAAAGCTCCGACCACGGCCGCCACCGCGATGACCATGAGCGTCAGCCGGAAGGTCTCCTCCCTCGACGGCCAAGTCACCCTGCGGAGCTCGGAGATCACGTCCCCGACGATACTCAGGCTGAATGCGCGCCTGGCGGCTTCAGAGCCGACCCGGCGGGGAACACCCGGGCTTCTCGCCATGCGGCTACCTCACCTCCCGGTGCGGGGTGTGGACCCGGCACCTTGGACAGTACTTCCTGAGTTCGATACGGTTAGGATCGTTGCGCCGGTTCTTGGACGACGAGTAGGTCCTCTCTCTGCATTGGGTGCAGCCGAGAGTGATTAGTATCCTACTGTCTCCTCGCCGAGCCATCAGGTCTGCTCCGTCGGGCTATACGCTACTGTATGACGCTGGTGATCACGCCCGAGCCGACGGTGCGGCCGCCCTCCCGAACGGCGAAGCGGAGCTGGTCGTCCATGGCGACCGGAACTATCAGCTTCACCTTCATCTCGACGTTGTCTCCCGGCACGACCATCTCGACGCCTTCCGGCAGCTGTATCTCACCGGTTACGTCGGTCGTCCTTATGTAGAACTGCGGCTTGTACCCGGAGAAGAACGGGGTGTGTCGCCCTCCCTCCTCCTTGCTGAGGACGTACACCTGCGCGCGGGCCTCGGTATGCGGCGTGATGGACCCCGGTTGGGCCAGCACCTGGCCGCGCTCTATCTCACCGCGTTCGACGCCTCTGACCAGGACTCCGACCGCGTCGCCGGGCTCGCCCTCGTCCAGCGTCTTGTGGAACATCTCCACGCCCGTCACCACCGTCTGGGATGTCTCTCGTATACCGACCACCTCGATGGGCTGGCCGACCTTGACGACGCCCCTCTCCACTCTTCCGGTGACCACCGTGCCGCGTCCCTTGATGCTGAACACGTCCTCGATGGGCATGAGGAAAGGCAGATCTCTCGGCCGCTCGGGAATGGGGATGTACTCGTCGACCGCGTCCATCAGCTCCCAGATGCCCTTGGCCGCCTCCGACTCGCGCGAGGTGTCCTCGGCTTCGAGGGCCTGGAGCGCGCTGACCCTGACGATGGGGATGTCGTCGCCGGGGAATCCGTACTCGCTCAGCAACTCCCGCAGCTCCAGCTCCACGAGCTCGAGCAGCTCCTCGTCGTCCATGGCGTCGACCTTGTTCAGGGCGACCACGATGGCCGGGACCTGCACCTGGCGCGCGAGCAGGATGTGCTCCCTGGTCTGAGGCATCGGCCCGTCGGGCGCGCTGACCACCACTATTGCGCCATCCATCTGGGCGGCGCCGGTAATCATGTTCTTCACGTAGTCCGCGTGTCCGGGGCAGTCGACGTGAGCGTAGTGGCGGTCGTCCGTCTCGTACTCCACGTGCGTCGTCGCTATCGTGAGGCCTCGGTTCTTCTCCTCCGGAGCCTTGTCGATACTGTCGAACGGAGTGTAGTTCGTTGGACCGTGCTCACTGAGCACCCGGGTGATCGCGGACGTCAAGGTAGTCTTGCCGTGGTCGACATGCCCGATCGTACCCACGTTTACGTGGGGCTTCGTCCGCTCGAAACGCTGCTTCGCCATCTATGATCTCCTCCATATCTGTGGAGCCCACAAGCAGACTTGAACTGCTGACCTCGTTCTTACCAAGAACGCGCTCTACCGGCTGAGCTATGTGGGCCTGTCCAAAAGCGTGCCTCGATTGAGATGTGAAGTACTGGTGGAGGGGGTAGGATTCGAACCTACGTAGCCCTTCCGGGCGCCAGATTTACAGTCTGGTGGTATTAACCACTCACCCACCCCTCCGAGCGAGTACGAATCAGTCTAGCACAGCGTTTCTGCTATTTCCAAGAGGCAAGCCCCAGAGGGGATTCGAACCCGCTAACCTGCCGATTACAAATCGGCTGCGCTGCCATTGCGCCACTGGGGCGAGGGAAGTGGGTGCCTAATCCATATATCCGTTCAGCACGCGGTTCACGAAGTCACGCACGATCTCACCGTCCGGACCGAACTCGTACTCTTCCATGAAGCCGCTGTAGAAGTTGGCGTGGAACTTCTCCGCCACGCCGAACGAGGCACGCAGAGATAGATCGTCTCGTTCACCGGCCAACATGATAACGGCGTTCTTCATGTCCCTATGACTGCCAACCTCCCAGCCCCGTTGATGGCCCACCGCCTTGACGGCGTGAGACGCCGCCCCCCACAGCTTCTCCGATCCCTGCAGAGCATCGCCGGCCGCGAACTGATCGTCCGCGTCGCGTAGAAACCGGAACGAGACTTGTACGTGCTCTTCTGTCAGCATCATCGGGACTCATACGCACTCTTCATCGGGCATTCAAGATTATACAGGTGACTTATCCCGACTGCCAGAGCTTACGCCCTCAGACATCCAGAAGAACGGCCTCAGCCTCGCGCTGGACTCTTCCGTAAACCTCCCGCAGAGGGAGTCCGCGTTCTCGAGCGATCGTGCGGCAGTCCTCGTACTCGGGCGAGATGCTCACCATCCTGCCTTCCAGTCGCTTGGCCTTGACAGCGACGGGACCTAGGGTCGTCTGAACCTCCACGACCTCACGCTCAGCCTCATACCGCTCGACCTGACGCACCCGGACGCCCAGCGTGCTCGTCTCCCTCATCACTAGGTCGACCGCCCCCCCGGTGAGCTCCGAAGGTACGATGGCGCTTAGCATCGTCGCCGGCCGGCTCTTCTTCATCTGTATGGGGGTGAACCAGACGTCGCGCGCGCCCGCCTCCAGGAGTCTCTCCTGCACGTAGCCGAGCACCTCCGCGCTCATGTCGTCTATGTTCGTCTCGATGATCGAGAGCGCCGCGGAGAAGGCGGCCCCGGTCTCGCGACCCAGCCACAGGGATAGCGCGTTGGGATACCCATCGGGATCCCTGGCGCCCAGACCGTACCCCACCCGTTCGAGCCTCATCGCCGGCTGGCGGAAGGTCGCGAGCGTGGTCAGTATCGCCGCTCCGGTGGGCGTGACCATCTCGCCCGCAGCGGAGGCACCGTCGGGCGGCGGCGATATGGGAGCGTTCGCCGCCGCGATCAGCGCGGCGGTGGCGGGCGCGGGTACGGGCAGCATGCCGTGCGCGGTCTCGACCACACCCGACCCGGAGGGGAACGGAGAGCAGTAGACCTGCCGGACGCCCAACAGGTCCAGCGCCAGGACGCCGCCCACGACGTCGACGAGGGTATCGACTTCGCCGAGCTCGTGCAGCTCGGCATCGCGTCCGCCAGCCCTATGGACGGTCGACTCAGCCTCTCCGAGCCTGCGGAAGACCGAGCGGGCTCTATCGATCACCCGGTCCGGCAAGTCCGATCGTTCGACCGCCTGTATGAAGTCTCCGATACGGCGTCTGCGCCGGCCCTCCTCGTTCAGCCGTACCCTGACGAGGGTGCCGTGCAGTCCGGCGCGGCGTCCCGGCTCCGCTTCGAGCGAGAACCCTTCCGCGTCCAGCCTGCGGAGTGCGCCTTCAATCTCCGCCAGAGGTGCTCCCGCGTCCACCGCGGCGCCGAGTATCATGTCGCCGCTCGCCCCGCCGGTGCACTGGAAGTAGGCGATAGTCAGAACGACCCTCCCATCAGGCGGAGACCAGGCCGGTCTCGCGTCGGGCACGTCGGCCCCGCGGCCCCAGGCTGACGCTCAGAGCCTTCGTCAGACTGTCGACTCGGATCGTCCTGAGACTGCCCACGCCGTCGCCGCCGCCCGGCGTCTCCGGCACCAGGCATCTGCCAAGACCGAGCCTCTCCACCTCGCCGATCCGCCTTTCGAGCTGTGGCACGGCTCTGACTTCTCCGCTGAGACCCACCTCTCCCACGGCGGCGAGATCGGAACCCAGCCCCTCATCGCGGAAGCTCGACACGATGGCAAGCGCGATCCCGAGATCCACTGCCGGCTCTCCCACCCTCAGACCGCCCGCCACGTTCACGAGCACGTCCTGGTTGGACAGGGGCAGGCCGACGCGTCTGCTCAGCACCGCGCATACGAGCAGGAGCCGGCTGTGGTCGACTCCGGTGGCCACCCTGCGGGGCGTCGGCAGAGCGGTGGGGGCGGTCAGAGCCTGCACCTCCACGAGCAGCGGCCTACTGCCCTCCATCGCCGAGACGATCACCGATCCCACCGCGTCCGGTCTCCGGTCCGCCAGGAAGGCCATCGACGGGTCCAGGACGTCCCGGAGGCCCTCCGAGGTCATCTCGAACACGCCGATCTCATTGGTGGAGCCGAACCGGTTCTTGACCGTTCTGAGCAGCCTGTAGGAGCCGACGGTCTCGCCCTCCATGTAGAGCACGACGTCAACCATGTGCTCGAGGAGGCGCGGCCCCGCAATCTGGCCTCCCTTGGTGACGTGGCCGCTCAGGAGCACGGGGACACCGGTCGACTTCGCCCACTCCAACAGTCTGCGCGTGCATTCGCTCGTCTGGGCGACGCCGCCGGGTTCGGACGAGACGGAGGTGTCGTAGAGGGTCTGCACCGAGTCCACGACGGCGACCGAGGGCCTGCGCCTGTCCAGGTGTCCAAGGACCTCATCCAGCTGCGTTGCGCCGAGCAGGAACAGACCGTCCCCGGAGATCGACATGCGGTCGGCTCTCATCCTGACCTGAGCCGGCGACTCCTCTCCGGAGACGTACAGGGTCGTTCCGCCAGCGGCGGCGTCTGCGGCAATCCGCAGGAGCAGAGTGGACTTGCCGATGCCCGGATCGCCGGCTATGAGCGTCAGGGAGCCCGGAACGATGCCGCCTCCGAACGCCCTGTTGACTTCCTGCGAGGAGACACGGAGTCGACTCGTGCAGTCCATCGTCACCTGAGACAGCTCGATCGCCTCCGCCGGAGCCGCTCCCGTCCAACTCCGCGCGCGGCCACCCTTGTGGAGCTTCATCTCCGCCAGAGAGTTCCATGCACCGCAAGCAGGACAACGGCCCTCCCACTTGGGGGTGTCGCTGCCACAGACATCGCATACGAAGATGGTCTTGGGCTTGACCACCGTTTACTCTCCCTGCTGGGGAGCGGCCGCGGGCGTCGCGACCCCTGCTAGGCGGGTGTGAGCGGAACGGGAGACTGTGCCCTAACGACGATCTCGTCCTCATCGACGTCGATGAGGGCGGTGTCGGCCGGGTTGAGGTCGCCGGCAAGGATGGCGTCGGAAAGTCTGTCTTCGACGTTGTCCTGGATCACCCTGCGGAGGGGTCTCGCGCCGAACTTGGGATCGAACCCGTGCTCGCTGAGCCACTCCTTGGCCTCATCGGTGATCTCCAAGCTGATGCCTCGTTCTATGAGGCTGGAAGAGACCTCGGTAAGCATCAGGTCGACGATCTGCTCCATGTGCTCCCTGTTGAGGGAGTGGAAGACCACCGTTCCGTCGATGCGGTTCAGGAACTCCGGCCGGAAGAACCTCTTGACCTCGTCGAGCACGTTGTTCTTCATCCGCTCGTAGGCTTCGGCAGCCTCCTGGGCGGCTTCGCCGCGGGCGGCGAAGCCGATGCTCCGGTCCTGGCGGATCAGGTCGGAGCCGATGTTGCTGGTCATCACGACTATCGTGTTGCGGAAGTCGACCCTGCGGCCCTTGGCGTCGGTCAGGTGGCCGTCGTCGAAGATCTGCAGCAGGATGTTGAACACCTCGGGGTGCGCCTTTTCGATCTCGTCAAGGAGGATCACGCAGTAGGACTTGCGCCTGACGGCCTCGGTCAGCTGTCCTCCCTCGTCGTAGCCGATGTAGCCGGGCGGCGCCCCGACCAGCCGGGCGACCGCGTGGCGCTCCATGAACTCGGACATGTCGACGCGAATCATCGACTCCTCGCTGCCGAACATGAACTCCGCCAGCTTCTGCACGAGGTAGGTCTTGCCGACGCCGGTCGGTCCGAGGAACGTGAAGATCCCGGTCGGTCTCTTGGGGTTCTTCAGCCCGGCCCTGGCGCGTCGGACGGCCTTCGATATAAGGGTGATCGCCTCGTCCTGGCCTATCACCTTCTCGTGGAGGACCTCCTCCATGTTGACGAGACGCTCCGTCTCCTCGACCGCCAAGCGTGTGACGGGAATGCCCGTCCACATGCTGACCACCTCCGAGATGTTCTCCTCGGTGACTTGCGGCGACTGGTTTCCAATCTCGCTCTCCCACTCCTTCTGCAGCGCTGCGAGCTTCTCAGTCAGGTTAGCCTCGCGGTCCCGGAGCTCTGCGGCGTACTCGTACTGACGGGATGAGATGGCCTCGTCCTTCTCGGCGCGTACGCTCTGGAGCATCTTCTCAGCGTCCTTGACGGGAAGCGGAGGATTGCCGAAGTTGATCTTCACCCTCGACGACGCCTCGTCTATCAGGTCTATCGCCTTGTCGGGCAGAAACCTGTCGGAGACGAACCGGGCCGCCATATTAGCCGCGGATTCGATGGCGTCGTCGGTAATCTCGAGCTCGTGGTACTCCTCGTAGCGGCGCTTGACGCCGTGCAGGATGCCGACCGTCTCCTCGACCGTCGGCTCCTCTACCCTAACCGGTTGGAAGCGTCGCTCCAGGGCCGGGTCCCGCTCGACGTACTTGCGGTAGTCGTCCGGGGTGGTTGCGCCCACCGTCTGGAGCTCTCCCCTCGCCAGGGATGGCTTCAAGATGTTGGCGGCGTCGACGGCTCCTTCCGCCGCGCCGGCTCCGACCACGGTGTGGATCTCGTCGATGAAGAGGACGCAGTTGCCGGAGCTCTTGATCTCCTCTACGACCTTCTTGAGCCGCTCCTCGAACTCGCCGCGGTACTTGGTGCCGGCGACGAGGGCTCCCATGTCGAGGGTGACGAGACGCTTGCCCCGCAGCGTATTGGGGACGTCGTTATCGACTATGCGCTGTGCGAGACCCTCCACGATCGCCGTCTTGCCCACGCCCGGCTCGCCCACCAGGACGGGATTGTTCTTCGTGCGCCTGCTCAGTATCTGGGTGACCCGCTGTATCTCTTTCCCTCTGCCCACCGTGGGGTCGAGCTTGTTGTTGCGAGCGAGTGCGGTCAGATCGGTGCCAAGCTGATCCAGCGTCGGGGTGCGCGTGGACGTTCTCGACCCGCTGCCGCTCTGTCCCTGCTGGACGGTCTGGGTCAGTATCCGGCTGGTCTCGCCGCGAACCTTGTCGAGATTGATTCCGAGGCTCTCCAACACCCCGGCGGCGACTCCCTCGCCCTCTCGCATGAGACCCACGAGCAGATGCTCTGTGCCGATGTAGTGATGGCTGAGCCGCCTGGCCTCGTCTACGGCGAGCTCGATGACCTTCTTCGCCCGGGGGGTGAGGCCGATCTCGCCCGGACTGCTCCGCTCTCCCCTGCCGATGATGAACTCGACGGCCGAACGGACCTTGGATAGCTCGACGCCGAGATTGGAAAGGACCTTGGCGGCCAGACCGTCCGACTCCCGGACGAGCCCGAGCAGGATGTGCTCGGTGCCGATGTAGGTGTGATTGAAACGCTGCGCCTCTTCCTGCGCTAGCGACAGGACCCTGCGGGCCCTCTCAGAGAACTTCTCAAATCTGCTGGCCATACAGATAACGCTCCAAAAGAGTGCTGTGCTTAACGCTCCCCACCGGTCAGTAGACGCCCTCCTCCTGCGCCCGGAGCAGGCTGAGGCCCAGACGTCGCCGTTCGGGCTCGATTCTCAGGATCTTGAGCTGTACCGGGTCGCCCTCGCGCACCACCTCACGCGGGTGGCTGATCATCCTCGACGACAGCTCCGATATGTGTATGAGGCCTTCGACCGAGCCGCCCGAGCCTTCGACGCGCGCGAAGGCCCCGAAGTTGGTCAGCTTGGTGACGGTTGCGGGCACGATGTCGCCGACGCTGTACTGCTCTTCGATCGAGTCCCAGGGCTCTGGCTGCAGCCGCCTGAGACTGAGCGCGATCTTCTTGTTTTCGGCATCGACTCTGAGGACGAAGACGTCGACCTCGGCGCCGATCTGAACCACCTCTTCCGGCGAGCTGACCTGGTTCCACGACAGCTCCGAGATGTGGATCAGCCCGTCGGCGCCTCCAAGATCGACGAAGGCCCCGAAGCTGCTGATACCGGTAACCCTGCCCCGCCGAACCTCACCCTCCGTCAGCTCCTGGATCAGCCGCGCCTTCTGCTCCTCCCGCTTCTGCTGTACCGCCTGGCGTTCAGAGAAGATGGCCCTGTTGCGGCCGCGGTTCACTTCGAGGACCTTGAGCTCGAGCTCCTTGCCGATGTCCGGCGACGGAGGAGGCGGCTCGGGCTCACCGGCCTCCTCTCCATCCTCGGTCTGTGCCTCCTGGCCAGCGTCGGCGGCCGGCCGCGGCTCCTGCGCCTCCCTGACCTGTGACCGCGATACGCTCACCAGCTGGGACATCGGGACGAACCCCTGGACGCCTTCCGACTCGACAATCGCTCCGCCGCGGTTGAAGCCGAAGATCACGCCGGTAATGCTGTCCCCAGCCTCCATGGCCTTCTCCAGCACCCGCCAGCCCTGCTCTCCGATGGCCCTGTCGATCGAGAGGACGGCCGCATGCTCCGCGGTCTCCGCCTTCACGACCAAGGTCATGATCTCGTCCCCGACCTTGAGCTCCTCGATCTCCTCCCGGCCAAGCGACCTCATCTCCCCCGGTGGGACGACGCCTTCGGCCTTGTGGCCTATGTTGACGAATACTCCATCGGGGTCTGCCCGCATGACTATTCCCTCGACCACGTCGCCCCTGCGCAGAGGCTTCATGGGCTCGAACGAATCGAGCAACTCGCCCATGTCGTCCGGGGGTGTAGTGTCCGGGGGTGTAGTATCCGGTGCGGAATAGCTCATTACGGCCGTGTTCCAAGCTGAGATATCGGCGACAGGCTCAGTGTGAAGATTGTAACATACACTCCATTCCGGTTGCAGCCGATGGCGTCCCCTAGGCGAGCGTGTCTAAGCGGCCCTCCGCCAGTTACCATAACGACTACTCGAACGGGTATGCAAGCCCGATTCGGGCGTCTTGGAGCAAAAAAAGCCCCCTGGCAGTGACCTATTTTCCCACCCCGTTGCCAGGGCAGTATCGTCGGCGCTGAGGCGTTTCACTTCCGTGTTCGGGATGGGAACGGGTGGGTCCGCCTCGCTAAGACCACCAGGGGATCTTTCAAATTAGTGCAGTCCGGCGTTATGAAACGCCGCCGACTGCATCGTCATCCAAAATTATATCACCGCGCCCGAGGGTGTCAATGATCTTGACTGGGTATATGGCCGCTGCTACCATCATCGCGTAAGGTTTAGGTCGCCAAGCGCAGTGCTGCCGTCTTGCTGGATGGAGGTGTCGAATGACCACCACGCCGCTGATCGAGGTCACTCCCCAGGCCGCCGAGAAGCTCCAGGCTGTTATCGAAGACCAGGCCGACGACGGAACGCTGCTGAGAGTCATGGTCACTCCCGGACATAACGGAGGCTTCCAGTACGCCCTCGGTGTGGAGAAGGAGGCGGGAGAGGACGACTTGGTCATCGACACCGATACGGTGCAGGTGCTGGTAGACCAGGAGAGCGCCCCGCTGATCGAGGGGTCGCAGATAGACTACGTCGAGGGTCTGATGCGCAGCGGGTTCGTGATCAGCAACCCCAACATGGCGGGAGGGTGCGGCGGAGGCGGATGCGGCTGTGGCGGAGGCGGAGGAGGATGCGGATGCGGTGGCGGAGGATGTGGCTGTGGTGGCCATTAGCGCCGGCGGCGTCATAGTCTGAACGATGCTGACGGGACGCCCGGGCGTCCCGTCAGCTATTATGCGTACCTTCGACAAACTCGCGTGATCGACTCCACGTGCTGATAGCCATACTATCCGATTTCGGCTCGGATCCTGCCCGCGTCGTCGTCACGCTTGCCGTCTTCGCGCTGGCGCTGCTTGTCGCACTGACCTTCCACGAGTTCAATCACGCCGCGCTGGCGACAAGGCTGGGCGATCCGACGCCGAGAGCGATGGGACGGCTGACCCTCAATCCGAAGGCCCATCTCGATCCGCTTGGCACTATGATGCTGCTTCTCGCCGGGTTCGGCTGGGCCAAGCCGGTGGAGGTCAATCCCGCCTACATCAGGGGAAACCCGCGGTTCGGCATGGCCGTCATCGCGCTGGCCGGCCCCTTGGCCAACATACTCCTTGCCTTCCTGTTCGCCATACCGATACGGACCGGACTGGTGACTGGGTTCGCCGGCCTCAACCCCTGGAACGATCCCGCTGTCGACCTCGTGGGTTACGTGATCGGCTCTATGGTGTTCTGGAACCTACTGATCGCCTCCTTCAACCTGATCCCGATAGCGCCGCTGGACGGTTTCAGGGTGGCGGTCGGAGTGCTCCCCGCGCCGATAGCCACGCCACTGGCGAGACTGGAGCGCGCCGGTCCGGCGATCCTTCTCATGATTATCCTGTTCGGCCTCGTCCTGCCGGGGCCCAACATCCTCGTCGGCATCATCCGCCCAATCCTGAACGGCTTGAGCACCGTAGTACTCGGTGGACAACTACTGTGAGAATCTGCTATGAATAGCCCACTCAATGGGAGGGTGGAGGCAGGAGGAGCAATCTGGACCGCATCACCATCGTAGGCATGGGGCCGATCGGCGCCTCAATAGGTCTTGCGCTCAAGAGGGCGCAGCTACGCGATCTAGAGGTGGTCGGCACCTCTGGCAACGGCAAGGCGCTGTCGGCGGCGTCCAAGATCGGGGCGGTCGACAGCACGACCGGGAACCTTAGGTCTGCCATTACCAACGCCGGCCTCGTCGTCTTGGACACGCACGTCAGCGAGACTCTGGAGATACTCGAGGCGATCGCCCCGGTCCTCGACGACGGCTGCATCGTGACGGACACCTCCGCCACCAAGGTCCCCCTGGTGACCTGGGCCGAAAAGAACCTCCCGCGGGGAGTGAGCTTCGTCGGAGGCCGCCCGATGCCGAAGGCGCTCCCGGACAGCGTCGAGCAGGCCGATCCGTCCATATTCAAGGACACCGAGTACTGTGTGATCCCATCCAAGACCGCCGACCAGGCCAGCGTCAGAACCGTCGTCGGGATGGTCGAACGACTGGAGGCAAAGCCGCTGTTTCTGGACGCGCATGAGCACGACAGCTACTCCGCCGCGATGACCTACCTCCCCGTCGTAGTCTCTTCGGCCTTCGTGACTGCCACCGCTGGCAGCGACTCGTGGAGGGAGATGCACCGCCTGGCTACCTCCGAGTTTCGGCACATCTCCCAGCTGGCGTCGAGTGATCCGCAAGACAGCCGGGATGCGGCGATGGCGAACCCGGATACGCTCGTACACTGGCTGGACCAGCTGATCACCGTTTTGTACGACTACAGGAACAGGGTCAAGGATGGGAACGATGAGCTCCTGGACTCCTTCATCAACGCTTGGGAGGCCCACGCCAAGTGGGAGACCGGGGCGATGGACGAGGATGAGGACAGAGTGCGCATCCCAACCGCCGGCGATACAATGGCCACGTTCTTGGTGGGTGGTCGTCTCGCGGAGCGTTACCGCGAATACACCCAGCGGGACAAGAAGAAGAAGGCCAGCTGGAAGTACCTTCGTAAGACATAGAGCTTCCCATGCAGCAGGTGGTCAGCTCAACATCCCGAGTCGAAGGGGTTGCGCTCCTACCGGGTGACAAGTCGATCTCCCATCGCGCCGCTCTGCTGAACTCCATTGCCCACGGCGAGTCCCACGTCTCCAACTTCTGCGAGGGCGACGACCGGGAGTCCATGCTTCGGTGTCTCAGAGGGCTCGGCGCCGAGATAACGAAACACTCCTCCTGTCCAGTCGCCGGGAGCTTCGAGTGTTTTCGCATCGAGGGGAAGGGACCGTACGCGCTCACGGAGCCTGAGGCTGTCCTGGACGCGGGGAACAGCGGGACGACGATGCGCCTCGTCACCGGCCTCCTGGCCGCCCAGCCCTTCTTCAGCGTCATCTCAGGCGATGGCTCTCTCAGAAGCCGGCCGATGAGACGGGTCACCGAGCCTCTGGTGGAGATGGGCGCCTATATCATGGGCCGCTCGAACGACTCCCTGGCCCCACTGGCTATACGAGGCGACTCGCTGAGAGGTATCGAGTACGAGATGCAGGTCGCCAGCGCCCAGGTCAAGTCGGCTCTGCTCATAGCCGGGCTGTACGCCCGGGGAGAGACTACGATCCACCAGTGCGGCCCATCGCGCGACCACACCGAGCGGATGATTCGAGCGATGGGAGGAGACCTCAGGACGGATGGGCTTACGGTCACTGTACGTCCCTCTGAGCTCTCTGCGGTCGACGTCAGGGTGCCGGGAGACATCAGCGGTGCGACGCCGTGGCTCGTCGCCGCATCCTGTCATCCGAACGGACGTATCAGGCTGCCGCGTGTGGGAATAAACCCCACCAGAGCCGGAGCGCTCGACGTGCTGCAGGCGATGGGCGCGAGGATCAGGATGCAGAACGTCAGGGAGGAGGACGGTGAGCCGGTCGCCGACCTGATAGCCGAGTCGAGCGATCTGAGCGCAACCGAAATAGCCGGCGAACTGGTGCCCCGAACCATCGACGAGATACCGGCGCTGGCGCTCGCAGCCTGCTTCGCCGCCGGCACCACCATCATTCGCGACGCCCAGGAGCTGAGGGTCAAGGAGTCGGACCGCATCCGCGCCACGGTCAGTGGACTGACGGCGATGGGCGCCGACATCGAAGAGACGCAGGACGGAATGATCATCCGTGGAGGCAGGACCCTCTCAGGCGCCGTGTGCGACAGCTTCGGCGATCACCGTATCGCGATGGCGATGGGAGTGGCCGGCCTGCTCGCCTCCGGGCAGACGATCGTTACAGACGCCGATGCCGCAGACGTATCGTACCCGGGGTTCTGGCAGACGCTTCACAGGCTCGGGGCGGGCCGGGACGGCAGTTGACGACGTCCCTGAGCTCCGGGCCACAGACGGGTCTGCTGGTTATACTGTCGGGGCCTTCGGGGGTGGGGAAGGACGCCGTCCTCACCCGGATGAGAGAGCTTGAGCTCCCGTTCCATTACACCGTCACGGCCACGACCAGGATTCAGCGCCCCGGCGAGTGCGACGGCGTCGACTACATCTTCGTCGCAGAGGAGGAGTTCCTCCGAATGATCGACAGCGGGGAGCTGATCGAGTGGGCCAGAGTCTACGGGAACCTCTACGGCGTGCCGAAGAGGCAGGTGATCGACGCGCTGGACAGCGGCCTAGACGTGATCATCAAGGCCGACGTCCAGGGCGCGGCGACGCTGCGGGGGCTGGCACCCGAAGCCCTCTCGATCTTCCTGGCCCCGGGCGAACGCGGCGAGCTGCTGCGACGGCTCGCGGAGCGGATCGCCGAATCTCCTGAAAGCCTGCGGCGCAGGATCGAGACCGCCGATTCGGAGATGCAGCAGGCGTCCGCCTTCGACTACGTGGTCGTCAACCGGGAGGGCCGCCTGGACGAGACGGTGAGGGAGATAGTCTCGCTGATCCAACACGAGCACCGGCGGAAACCCCGTCGGAGGGTCTCTCTGTGAATGCGGACCCGTAGCAGAGGATGGGAGGTTTGCGCATGCCCGAAGAGATAGGACTGTTCGAGGCGATCGAGACCCAGCGCGCCATCCGGCGCTTCAAGCCGGACGCCGTGCCGAACGAGGACATAGACCGGCTGATATACGCGGCCACCAAGGCTCCGAGCGGGGCCAACCGCCAGCCATGGAAGTACATCGTGATCCGGGACAGCGTCCTGAAGCGTTCAATCGGCGACCTCTACCTTCGATCCTGGACGTCGTCCTATGGCGAGAGAGCCGACCCACCACCCGTCATCCAGCCCAGGGTGCGGGCCTCCGCCGCTCATCTGGCCGAGCATATTCACGAGGCCCCCGTGCTCATATTGGCCTGCATCGAGCACGACGGCTCGCCGAGCACTATGGGACGGGGATCGTCGATCTATCCTGCCGTGCAGAATATCCTGCTTGCGGCACGGGCGCTGGGTCTGGGCAGCGTGATCACCACTCTGCACAAGCGGTACGAGGACGAGATCAAGGAGCTGCTCCACATCCCCGACAACGTCGAGACCGCCGCCCTGCTGCCCGTGGGCTATCCCGCGGATGGGGTTTCGTACGGCCCCACGCGGCGTGCCCCCGTGGAAGAGGTCGCATATCTGGACCGCTGGGGAGGTTCATCAAGCCGCGGCCCGGCATAGGAGCCGCCGACAGCCCATCTGCTATACTCCCCTGGCCGAGAATCCCACCAACGAGCGAGGCTGCGCATGTCTTACGAGTTCATCAGCTACGAGAAGAGGGGACGAATCGCCTACGTCACCATAACCCGCCCCGAACGGCTCAACGCCCTCCACATCCACGCCAACGAGGAGATGCATCGCGCCTTCGTGGACTTTCGCGACGATCCGAACGTATGGGTCGCGATCCTGACTGGCGAAGGAGAACGCGCCTTCAGCGCCGGCAACGACCTCAAATACACGGCAGAGCAGTCGCGCAGGGCGCCTGAGAGGTCCGGAAGACGTGTTGGATTCGGGGGGATAGACAACCACTTCCAGTGCTGGAAGCCGATCATCGCCGCGATAAACGGCTACGCCCTCGGCGGCGGGCTGGAACTGGCCATGTCGTGCGACATCCTCATAGCGGCGGAGCACGCCATGCTGGGGCTGCCCGAGGCCCGCGTGGGACTGGTGCCGGGCAGCGGCGTCCACCGCCTCCCAAGGCAGATCCCGTTGAAGGTGGCGATGGGCATGATGCTGACGGGCCGTCACATCACCGCCCAGGAGGCATACCGGCTGGGACTCGTCAACGAGGTGGTCCCGCTCGAGGAACTGATGCCTACCGCGGAGCGCTGGGCCAACGAGATCCTGGAGGTCGCTCCGCTCTCTGCCAGGGCGATAAAGCAGATGGCGATGATCGGGCTCGACTCGCCTCTGGACGTGGCCATGAACCGCAGCTACACCGAGTGGCAGAATGCCCGGGGCTCCGACGACGTCATCGAAGGGCCGCGCGCCTTCGCGGAGAAGCGCAAGCCCAACTGGACGGGGGCATAGCATGAGCGAACAGATCCCGGAGACTCTGCCGACCGGAGTGAGGCCGATCGGCTACCGTCTGGTCCTAAAGCCCGACCTAGAGGAGTTCACCTTCGACGGCAGCGAGACGGTCGAGATCGATGTGATCGAGCCGACGACCTCGATAACGCTCAACGCGGTCGAGCTGGATATTCGCAGCTGTGTCCTGACCCCAAACGGCGGGAAGTCGACCTCCCCTCTGAGTACGACTCTCGACGAGAAGGCCGAGACCGCGACGTTCCGGTTCGCAGAGCAGATCCCTCAAGGCCGTGCGAGCCTGGCGATCGAGTTCACGGGAGAGCTGAACGACCGGTTGCGTGGCTTCTACCGGAGCCGGTACACGGACGCGGACGGCGGCGAGCGTTACCTGGCGACCACGCAGTTCGAGGCGACCGACGCCCGCCGCGCATTTCCCTGCTGGGACGAGCCGTCGGCGAAGGCCACCTTCGACGTCACCCTCGTCGTGCCCGCCGGTCTAGAGGCCGTCTCCAACATGCCGGTGGAAAGCGAGACGGAGACCGAACCGGGCCTCAAGACCGTCCGGTTCCAACAGACTCCGGTCGTGTCGACCTACCTGGTCGCCTTCGTCGTCGGCGACCTCACCTGCGTCGAGCGGCAGGCGGACGGCGGCACCCTCGTCCGCATCTGGGCCACGCGTGGCAAGGAGGAGCAGTGCAGGTTCGCGCTCGACGTCTCGGTCGACCTGCTCGCCTACTTCAACGACTACTTCGGCATACCCTACCCGCTCCCCAAGCTCGATCATCTCGCCATCCCTGACTTCGCCGCAGGAGCCATGGAGAACTGGGGCGCGATCACCTACAGGGAGATAGCGCTGCTCGTCGATGCGGACAACAGCTCGCTGGCGGCCAAGCAACGGGTGGCGGCGATAATATCGCACGAGATGGCGCACATGTGGTTCGGGGACCTCGTCACGATGGCCTGGTGGGACGACCTATGGCTCAACGAGAGCTTCGCATCGTGGATGGGCGACAAGGCGGTAGACCGGCTCTTCCCGGAGTGGGAGGTGTGGACGCAGTTCGTCTCCAACGACACGAACAGGGGACTCAGCCTTGACGGGCTCAGCTCCTCTCACCCCATCGAGCAGCCGGTCAACAACCCGGCGGAGATAGGCGAGCTGTTCGACGACATCAGCTACAGCAAAGGTGCGGCGGTCCTCCGTATGCTCGAAGACTTCCTGGAGGAGGAGCCCTTCAGGCGCGGTCTGCGGAGCTATCTGTCCGCCCACGAGTACTCCAACGCCCGGACCGAGGACCTGTGGGCCGCCCTCGCAGAGGCGTCGGGACAGCCCGTGGGCGCGATCATGGACACATGGACCAAGCAGACCGGCTATCCGGCGCTGGATGCCCAAGTGCGCAGAGGCCCACACAACCTGGAAATCTGTCTGACGCAGAAGAGATTCAAGTACGAAGACATTCTGGACGGGGCCGGAGAGGACGACTCGACATGGCGTGTGCCCCTCGCCATAGGTACTTCGTCTACCTCCCGCGCGGCTTCGACGTTGATGGAAAGCAGATCGACGACGGTGGCGATCGAAGCGCCGCCCGGCGAATGGGTGAAGATCAACCCGTCGCAGACAGGGTTCTATCGCGTGAAGTACCCGCCCGAGGAGCTCGAACGCCTCCGTGAGCCCATCCGGGACCTAGCCTTAGACCCTCCGGACCGCCTCGGAGTGCAGAACGACACCTACGCCCTCGCGAGGGCCGGTCATATCGCCGCCGCGCAGTTCCTGGAGATTGCCGAGTCCTACGTCAACGAGACCGACGCCACCGTATGCGCCGACCTGGCAACCAACCTGGGGGCGATCGACGTACTGCTGAGGGACGAGCGGTCCTACGCCGGCTTCCAGGCGCTCGGCCGCCGGCTGTTCAAGCCGATAGGCGACAGGATGGGTTGGGAGGCTGGAGACGGAGAGAGGGAGATGGACGCCCTCCTTCGCAGCACCGCGCTGTCCCAGCTGGCCGGATACGGAGACGAAGAGACGCTGCGAGAGGGCAACAGGAGATTTTCAAGCTACGTCGAGGACCGCGCCAGTGTTGCAGCCGACATCCGCGGAGTGGTGTTTGGCGCAGCGGCGAGGACGGGAGACCGTGCGGTCTACGACACCGTCTGGCGGCTGTACAACGACTCCGGTCTACCGGAGGAGAAGGTCCGGCTGCTGATGTCGCTGGGCCGCTTCGAACAGCCGGAACTCTTGGCCGAGAGCCTGGACAGGTCACTGTCCGACGAGGTCAGGGCCCACGATACGATCGGTCTGGTGCACTCCGTGGCGAGCAACCGTTTCGGACGGGACCAGGCCTGGGACTTCCTCAAGGAGAACTGGTCGGAGCTTCATCGGCGTTACGGGGAAGGCGGCTTCGCCCTGATGCATCTCGTGTCGTTCACGTCCGCGTTCACGACGGAGGAGAAGCGGGAGGACGTGGAGCGCTTCTTCCGGGACCATCCGGCGCCGGCAGCCGAGCGCACGATCCAACAGTCGCTGGAGCGGATTCGCATCAACATCGCCTGGCTCGAACGGAACCGCGACGACCTGAACAGCCGTCTGATCGCCTAGAGCGTCCCGGCTTGTCAGTCTGATACGGTACTTCTCGTTAGCCGTAGCGATTCCTCCTTTCATACCCTCTCTTTCAATGATGTTGGACTACTGGACAGCAGCTCTAACAGCTTCTTGTGTACGCGCCACTGGGATGGCGATGGCTAAGAAAGCGCCCACAGCCGCCAACACAATCCCCAGGGGAAAACCCGCTATCCACCATGCTGTCGTGGAGTAGGCTTGCTCTGTGCCAATCATGGCGCCCAGAGTCGGAGTCGGAGGTGGCACACCGACACGGAGAAACGACAAAATAGACTCGATGAGCAGGCCCATTAGCAACGCTAGGCTAAAGCTGACTGGAGATAGCGCGATCCCGCGACGGATAGCAAGCTGGGTTGGGCTTGAGGATGCGCCAATTCCTCGGACGGATCCGTAAACGAGAGTCATTGGAATTAGGGACGTAAACGCCCCTACCGATACAACTATCAGCAGAAGCGACGGCCCCACGATAATGGCTAAAATAATGGACAGAAAACCACCAAATCCAAACGTGATGGCAGCTAGTTGGTGAAACGAGATACCGAGAATAGAGCGTAGCATATTCAGAGCAAAGGCAGCACCTACGGTGTTGCGTACAACGACTAATATCCATGCGATCAACATGCCCAAAAGGAATCCCAGAAAACCGATGTACAGATAGATTCTAAGACTTGATTCACTCGTAAAAAGTCGCTGCAGTTGTAAATAGAACAAACGTGCCTACGCCTGGGTGCAATATATGGGAGCGACCCCGTTTGCTCGCGCAACATCCTGTGGCGCTCAGTTGTTCGAAATCGCTGGAATCTCCTCAAAATGGGTTTTTACGAGGGAATCAAGACTTGCGATGATACGACTCAGTACATCTCGACCTATATGGTCCGTTCCAAGGATATAAGTCCAGGCACCATCGGCATACCAAACAGGAGGGGCATTCCTTGCGAGGAGATTAACAGCCAGAGGATCATGGGATGCCAAGACTGGTGCAAAGATTCCCATCACGGCTATAATCAGAGCAAAGGTGACACCTGCTATTAAGGCTGGATGAATCCATACCTGAGAATCACCAAGTGTTTCATCGGACATGGTTCCAAACTCCTCATACCATTTCGTCACTCGCCCCGGTATGTCTCCTCCCTCAGCCGGGAGTCTTGCAGTCTTAGATAAGCGTTCTTGGTCATGGCCGGAGGGCTCTCGGCGATCACCTGGTTGGCCCTCTCCGCATCGCCGGAGAGCAGATCGATAACCGTCATGGCCATCGCCATCGCGGGCTTGATCACAGCCTGATCGTAGTCATGCACGAGATAGTCGCTGCCGTGGCCCGATCCCGTGGCCGCCACCGTGTACGGATGGATCACCGGCATGATGTGACTGAGGTCGCCCATGTCGGTCGAGCCTCCCCGGTTTCGCGTGTCGGGATGGTGCTTGACGTTCGACCTGCCTACCAGCCTCGCCGCATTGTTGCCGAAGAGGTCCATCAGGGGGCCGTTGTTGATCATCGGCAGGTAGCCGGGAATCGTCACGATCTTTACCGTCGCGCCCATCGCCAGCGCACCCGCGCGGAGACATCTGTCCATCTTCTTGTTGGCGTCGTCGACGATCTCCGTGGTCCTGCCGCGAACCCGTCCCTCGTATCGTACGTCCGCCGGTATGGCGTTCGTCGACGCGCCGCCTCTCGTCATGATGCCGTGCAGGCGGACCGCGTCCTCGTTGCGCATCGTCTCCCGCTGGGTGTTGAGCGCGTTCAGGGCGACCAGCGCCGCCTGAAGCGCGTTGATCCCCAGGTACGGAGCGCCCCCGGCATGCGCCGCCCTGCCGATGAAGTTTATGTACTTGACGAGGTGGCCGTTGCTCGTCCCGCCAAGGGCAAATCTGCCATCGCCCGGAGAGCCTGCGGTGTGGACCATCATCGCCATGTCCACGTCGTCGAAGACTCCCAGACGGATCAGCTCCTGCTTGCCGGCCATCAGGCCGAGCTTCCGCTCGCTCCGAAGCCTCCACCTGTACTCGACGTCTATGAACTCCTCCGCCGGCGACGCGATCAGCGCCACGTTGCCCGACAGCGATTCGGCGATCCGAGGCGCCGAGAGAGCCACCGCCGCGCCCAACATCATCCCAAGCTGGGCGTGGTGTCCGCAGGCGTGCGCCGCGTCCGTATCCGGGTCGGCGTGCGGATGGCCCGGCGCCCTCACCGAGTCGAGCTCGCCGATGACGGCCACGGTCGGGCCCGGCCTGCCGCCGCGCACGTAGCCCTTGATTCCGGTCAGCGCCAGGCCGTTCTCGTGCGGGATGCCGAGCTCGGTCATCCGCTCGCTGACGATCGCCGAAGTCTTGTACTCCTGGAATCCCGTCTCCGGACTGTCCAGGACCGTCTTGGACAGATCGATCAGCCAGTCTCGTCTCGACTCGACCGCCGCCTGCGCCCGCGCCTTTAGCTCCTGCACGGTCCTCATTCGAGACTCCTGCATCGCCCCGGTCGAGCCCGATTCATAAGCGGCGCCGAGCCCCTATTCACAGTAGGTCTCCTCCCTGATGAGACCCCTCATCAGGGACAGGTACTGGTCCTTGGTCATCAGGGCCTTGTAAGAGTCCCTGATCTCGGCTGCGCGCGTCCCTCCGTCTGCGAGCAGATCGATCACCGTCATCGCCATTGCCTTTGCGCCCGTCACCACCCCCAGCTCATAGTCGCCGACGAGGTAGTCCTTGCCGTGGGCATCGCCGGTGGCCGCCGCGACGTAGGGATGAATCACCGGCATGAGCTGGGACACGTCGCCCATGTCGGTTGAGCCCGTCCTGTGGCCCATCCGGGCTAGGTTTTCGCGGCCCACGAGGGCCGCCGCGTTCTCGGCGTACATCTCCAGCATCTTCTCGTCGCTCTGGATCGGCAGGTACCCCGGCAGCGTCGTGATGGTGACGCTGCCTCCAACAGCCATCGCGCCGGCCCGGAGAGCACGGTCCACCTTCTTGGCGGCGGACGTGAATGCCTCTATCGTACTCGCCCGCACGAAGGTCTCCATCCGCACGTCCGCCGGCACCGAGCTGACGGCGACCCCTCCCTGCGTGATGATCGGGTGTATCCGCACCGTGTCCCTGTCCCGGTAAGTCTCCCTCTGTGCGTGGATTGCGGACAGGGCGATCATGGCGGCGTTCAGGGCGTTGACTCCCGCATGCGGGGCTCCGCCTGCGTGGGCGGCCTTGCCGTCGAAGCGTATGCGCTTGGCGACCATGCCGTTGTTGGAGCCTCCGAACGTAATGAGCCCCCCATCGCTGCTGGTGGAGGTGTGGGTCATCATCGCCATGTCGACGTCGTCCAGCTTTCCGGCCCTGATGAACTCCGGCTTCCCACCGAGGAACTCGAGCCTCCCCTGTCTCCGGAGGTCGTCCCGGTACTCGATCTCGATGTACTCCTCAGCGGGGACGGCGATGAGCGCGACTCGGCCGGAGAGCTCGTCGAGAACGCCGTCAGCCTTGAGACCGGCTCCAACCCCCAGCATCATGGCGATCTGGCAGTGGTGGCCGCAAGCGTGGGCCGCGCTGGTCACCGGGTCCGCGTGCGGATGGCCCAGCACCTTGAGTGAGTCGAGCTCCCCCATGACCGCAACCGTGGGGCCGGGCCCACCGCCGTGGAGCATGCCCCTGAGCCCGGTGATCCCGATGCCATCCTCGAATGGAACGCCCATCTCGCGGAACCTCTCGGCCACGAGAGCGGACGTCTTATGCTCTCGGAAGCCGGGCTCTGGATGGGCCAGGATCGACTTGGCGATGCGGACCAGCTCGTGGCTGCGGCGGTCGATCTCGGAGCAGGCTCGCTCTTTTAGCTCTTGTGTGGTGGACATCTTTCAGGGCTCCGTTCGGCCCGCGGCGATTCTAGCAGAGGGACGATAAGCCGCCAAGCGCGTCCGCGGAGATGGGCGTATAATGTCGACCGCAATGGTCGATTCTTCAGGTTAGTTCCGTGTTTGGAGGTCATCACCTTGAAGGAGTCATATTCGGTAAAGTTCGAGCCCGACCTCCCCGTGATGCTCAGGGACGGCGTCATCACCTACGCCGACGTCTACCGTCCTGACGCTCAGGGGAAGTTCCCGATCCTGTTGCAGCGGACACCCTACAACAAGACGCAGCCCCTGTCGCGCACGGGCTCCATGGACGCGGTCCGGGCCGCCATGAGAGGCTACGCAGTCGTCGTCCAAGACGTGCGCGGCCGATACAGCTCCGACGGCGAGTTCTACACCTTCGTAAACGAGATAAACGACGGCTACGACTCGGTCGAATGGGCCGCCTCCCAGGAATGGTCGAACGGCAGGATCGGAATGTACGGCGCCTCCTACGTCGGAGCGACTCAGTGGCTCGCGGCTAAGTCGAAACCGCCATCGCTCGCCGCCATCGCCCCCACCGTGACCGCATCGGACTATCACGAGGGATGGACCTGGCAGGGAGGCGCATTCGAGCTGGGATTCAACCTGTCATGGGCAGTGGGCCAGTTGACTTCGGCCAATTGGGAGCACCTGTCCAAGCGCCTCAGACTCCCCACGCCGCGCTTCGACGAGCTGATCGCCGCCAAGGACAACCTGAGCACCCGCTTTCGCCACCTCCCGACCGGTGACATCCCAGACCTGGCCGGAGGCCTCGCGCCATACTACTACGACTGGCTGGCGCACTCAGAGTACGACGACTACTGGAAGCGCATCTGCATCGAGGAGTCCCACCACGAGATAACGGTGCCGTCGATAAACCTCGGCGGCTGGTACGACATCTTCCTCGGCGGCACGATCCGGAACTACCTCGGAATGCGAGAGGCGGGCGCCACGGAGACGGCCCGCAAGGGGCAGCGCCTGGTCATCGGGCCGTGGATACACGGCGGGTCGCCCACGAACATCTCCGGGGAGTACAACTTCGGAACGATGTCGGCCTCCGGGGCGATAGACCTGATGGGCAGGGTGCTGCGCTACTACGATCACTTCCTCAAGGACGAAGACAACGGGGTCGCCGGGGAGCCGCCCGTGAACATATTCGTCATGGGCGCCAACGCCTGGAGACACGAGAACGAGTGGCCCCTCGCCAGGGCGCAGGAGACCAGGTACTACCTGCACAGCAGAGGCAGGGCGAACACGCTCAACGGCGACGGCCGGCTCAGCGTCGATTCCCCCGGAGAGGAGACCCCCGACGCCTACCTGTACAACCCCATCGATCCCGTCCCGTCGATGGGCGGTCAGCTCTGCTGCGACCCGGCCTTCGTGCCATCCGGTGCCTACGACCAGAGGCCGGTGGAGGCGAGGGCCGCCGTGCTCGTCTATACGACGGCGCCCATGGAGAGGGATACTGAGGTGACCGGCCCGGTCACGGTCACGCTGTACGCCTCCACCTCGGCGCGCGACACCGACTTCACGGCCAAGCTCGTCGACGTCGAGCCCTCAGGCTACGCGCGCAACCTCACCGACGGGATCATCCGCGCCCGGTACCGCCGCCCGCGGCAGCCGGCCGACTTCGTGACTCCGGGCGAGGTGTACGAGTATACGATCGACCTGTGGGCCACGAGCAACCTCTTCAAGAAGGGGCACGCGATACGCCTGGAAATATCGAGCAGCAACTTCCCGAGATTCGACCGCAACTGCAACACGGGAGAGCTCATCGGTTCGGACGCCAGCTTCGTATCGGCCCTGCAGACGGTGCACCACAGCGCGGACTACCCGTCTCACGTCACACTGCCGGTCGTGCCACCGGAATAAGCGTCGTCCTCCGGGAGAGCCCTTCGACAGGCTCAGGGCGAACGGGAGATGCTGCTGGACAGCACCTCCACAAACATCCTCTTATTCAGCTATCCCTCCTTTCGGAGGCGAGCCACACGTAGCCGTCGCGGTCGATGCTGGCGCGTCGGCCCGTGACATACCAGCCCCTGCGGAACCTGGAGTTGTAGAGGCCCGGGGCGTTCCAGTAGGCGCGGAACATCGACAGCCACCCCGGCCTGATCGCCAGGACGCCCTCGACTTCTGGGGGGACCTCCAGGAGGTCTCCGTCGAGCGCGGCAGCCTCGATGCCGGGCAGGGGCCGCCCGGCCGATCCGTACCTGACCTCGGCGCCGGACAGACTTCCCAGCACGGGGCCTCCCATCTCCGGCTCGCCCCAGCCGAGCCGGACCGGCACCCCAAGCAGCAGCTCGCAGCGACTCGCCACCTCCGCCGGAAGCGGCCCCCCAATCCCGGTCATCTCCCGCAGGCTCAACAGATCGAACTGGCCGGGAAGGTCGTCCTCGCACTGGCTGAACAGCCGGAGCCGGGCCTGGTCCGCGCACGACAGCGTGACCCTTCTCGCCTGAATCGTCTCGAGCCACCTCTCCGTGTCCGGCTCGGTCTCGGAGAGGAAGACGGTCGATCCCCGGCTCCAGGGCGCGAGGATGCCGCAGCTTATCTCCTCGACCGTGGCCGGTCGGAGAGTCGGCCAGTAGAGGTCGTCGTCGCGAAGCCCCAGCATCAGCCTGCCGGCTCCCACGCTCTGCACCAGCATCTGGTGGCTGTGCACCACTCCGAGCGGCTCCGGGCCGGGGCCTCCGGTGTAGTGGACCGTCGCGTAGTCGAGCTGACTCGTGGCCTCCACCTCGGCGTCGGCCGCCGCCTTCTCCATCTCCTGGTCGTAGTCGAGGTCCGCGGTGTCGATGGGAAGAGGGTCGCGTCCGTTCTTGTTCACGACGACGATGTGCTGAAGGTCGAATAGCTCGTACACGGTGGCGCCCATCCGCCGCCTCAGGGCGGGCTGCGTGACGACGACCTTGGCCGAGCTGTGCCTCAGCCTGTCGCGGAGGGTCTCCGGCGGGACGTCCGTCGGCTGCGGCACGGCGACGGCCCCGATCTTGAGTATCCCGACCAGCGCGACGTACATCTCCGGCAGCCGCCCGATGTACAGGCACACCCTGTCGCCGGCCCCGATACCCAGACTCTTCAGCACGTTGGCGAACCTGTTGGACAGGCTTTTAAGATCGCCGAACGTATACTCCTCGCGCTCGCCGAGCTCCCCCTCCCACACCAGCGCAGTCCCGTCCCGTCCGGGGTCGTCGGCGTGCCGGTCGACGATCTCGTAGGCGATGTTGAGGCCGCCGCCCGGAAGCCAGTCCAGCTCATCATGCGGATCACATTGCCTGTTCACAGACACCCCGCGCGTTTGTATATAGTATGTGTGGCATTCTGTGTCAAAGTGTGGTATTCCCATGGCCGGGGACGGCCGGTTTCAGATCTGCGCCCTCAGACCACGACATCATTATAGCACGCCTGTTCGGCATATCAACCCTGATCTACCGGCGAAGGCGGTATTACGGAGACGGGAGGGATTCTCACGTTCGTCGTCTGTTCGTTGACCCTGCCGGAGCCCCGCTCGTATAATTGCGCCACCTTCCACCGGAGAGAAGCCCTCTTGTCGGATAAGGATCTGATCGTCGAGCGAGTCGACGGCGTGGGAATCCTCACCCTCAACCGTCCGCGCGTGCTCAACGCCCTGAGCCAGAGCCTGTTCCGGGAGCTGGACAGGGCCATGGGCGAGATGGTCGACGACCCCGGCGTCAGGGCGATCATCCTGACCGGAAGCGGCGAGCGCGCCTTTTCGGCGGGCGCCGACATCCACGAGCTCGCCAGGCTGGCGGAAGACCCCGACCCTCCCCCGCCCGACCCGGACCGGCCCGACTACCCATGGCGCATCGCCGCCTGCCCCAAGCCGACGATCGGCGTCATCAACGGGCTCGCGTTCGGGGGCGCGGCGGTGATGGCATCCAGCCTCGACATCCGCGTCGGCTGCGAGCGGAGCAGGTTCAAGTTTCTGGCCGCCTCATACGGCCGCGTCAACTCGACGTGGAGCCTGCCGATGCAGGTCGGCTGGCCGGTCGCAAAGGACCTGCTGCTGACCGCCCGCGAGATCGGGGCCGAGGAGGCCTACCGCATAGGACTGCTCAACTACCTCGTCCCGGCGGACGAGCTGATGGCCAAGGGTATGGAGGTGGCCGGGCAGATCGCGGCCAACGACCCCCGCATGGTGCAGGGCATCAAGGAGCTGATGATCCGGGACGTCGGCGCGTCCTGGAGGGAGATGTACGAGAACGAGCTGGAGGCGCAGGCGGGCAGGCTGGCGCCGACTCCGGTGCTAGAGGGCTTCAAGCCCTTCCTGGACCGCAAGGGGCGGAAGTAGCGGGCCGCGTCAGCCGCGCTCTCATTTCGCACACGCGAGGTTATAGACACATGAAAGTCAAGACGCCGCTGGAAGGCATACGGATGCTCGACCTGGGACGCTACCAGGCCGGGCCCCGGTGCGCGCTGATGTTCGGCCGGCTGGGCGCCGAGGTGATAAAGATCGAGGCCCTCAACGGCGACGAGAGCAGGAGCAACGGCCCGATGGTCCGGGGCCAGAGCGCCTACTGGGTCCAGTACAACAGCGGCAAGAAGAGCCTCGCGATCAACCTCAGGACCGACGAGGGCAAGGAGGTCCTGCGCGACCTCGTCAAGGTGTCGGACATCCTCCTTCAGAACTTCAGGCCCGGCACCATCGAGAAGATGGGCTTCGGCTACGACGTCCTCAAGGGGCTGAATCCCAGGATCATCATGATCAACGTCTCCGCCTACGGCCAGTACGGCCCCTACCGCGACAGGGTCGGATTCGACCCCATAGGGCAGGCGCTCGGCGGCATGATGTCGATGACCGGCTTCCCCGACGGCCCGCCCGTCAGGACCAGCTTCCCGCTGATAGACCGCATCACCGCTCTCCACGCGACCATCGGCGCCCTGGCCGCGCTCCGCGAGCGCGAGATTTCCGGCGAGGGCCAGTCGATCGAGACGTCGCTCGCCGACACCGGATTCACCGCCAACGAGATCCCCATATCCGCCTTCCTCGGCGACGGGACGGTGTCGATGCGGGACGGCAACGGCTCCGGCCTGATGAACGCATACCGGACCTCCGACGGCTGGGCCTACATCGCCTCCAACAACGACGCCATGTGGAGGCGGGTCTGCGAGGCGATGTCCAGGCCCGACTGGCTGGCCGACGAACGCTTCTCCACCCGCGCGGGGCGCAACGAGCACGCGCACGAGCTGGAGCCCGACCTGGCCGAATGGTTCCGGGCCCGCAGCACCGGCGAGGCGGTCGACTACCTGTCCGGGTTCAGCGTGCCCTGCGCGCCGGTCAACTCCGTCGAAGAGGCGGCCATCGACCCGCACGTCAGCGAACGGGAGATCATGGTCGAGGTCCCCGACCCCCAGGCCGGAACGATGCACGTCACCGGCAAGATGGTCAAGTTCAGCCGGACGCCGATGGTCGTCGGCTCCGCCCCGCTGATCGGAGAGCACACCGAGGAGATACTGCGCGACCTTCTGGGCTACTCCGCCGAACGGGTCCGCGAGCTTAAGGACGTCGGCGTCGTCCATTGCGCCGAACAGAGAGCCCTCTCCGGCTGACTATCCCCAGGTCAGTTCAGTCTTCCCTAGTCCGGCAGGTTGGCCTCGAAGAAGCGCCGCCAGTTACGCCACATGATGTTTTCGATGTCCTCACGCTTGTAGCCGCGACGGCCCATGATGTCGGCTATCTTCAGGTAGTCGTAGATGGTATCGACCTCCTTTGGGGCGCCCAGGGCACCGCCCTGACCGTCGGTATCGCCGCCGATGGCGGAGTGCAGTGAATTGCCGGCCAGTTGGCTGACGTGGTCGATGTGGTCGACGAAATGCTCCAAGGTGACCTCTTCCTTGGGGAAGGGTCGGCTGGGAGGGATGTTTGCCCAGTCGACCTCGGTCGACCAGAGCATGTATGTGTCCATCGAGTGTCCGATGACGGCGCCCCTCTCGATGATGCGCCTGATCTGGTGATCGGGAAACTGACGCTCTCCAGGGGCGAGCGCCCTGCAGTTCTGGTGGCTGGCCAGCACAGGGCCCTCAAAGATGTCGAGCTCCTGCCTAACCGACTCATCAGAGGTGTGGGATACGTCTAGGATGATACCGAGACTGTCCATCTCGCGGAGCAGTTCAGGCGCCTGGGGCATGAGGCCGCCGTCGGTGCCGGTGCCGGTCCCGTGGGAGTAGCGGCTCACGCCATAGTGGGAGAGGCTTATGACTCGGAGGCCCGCGTCGAACCACTCGTGGATCTGCTGAGGCCAGACGATCGGGTCGGCGCCCTCCATTCCCAGGATCATCCCCACTGGGAGGGAGTCGTAGTCGTTGGCAGTCTCCCACTGGGCCATGTGCTCCGCAAAGTCGGCGGAGGACATGAGCAGCCGGGACTCCCCCATGGCCTCCAGTATCCGGTAGTATCCCTGCTGCGCCATGCCGGCGGCGTATGCATGGTGGTCGGTCCTGACCTCTCCGTGGTCATGGCCGTCGCGAAGGATGCAGCGGTTGATCTTGACAAGGGCGGCGGCCATGCCGGAGCGCCGCATCTCCGGTATGGAGGCCATCGTACTCATCCTTGTAGGATCTTCGGGGCCGCCTTCCATCGCCGACTCGGCGCGGACCTTGTCGATGGGCAGCGTGAGGTCACGGTCCATCACCACGCCGCCGAAGGCCATCGGGTAGTCTCCGTCGATCATGAGCATCCTGCACCTCTACCGCAAGGTCTGGGTTGCTGCCATGTTCCCACACGTGAGCCGGAAAGAGAAGCCCGTCCGGTGCTGTCGCCTGCTGCGGGAGCAGGGCGAGCCTCAACATGTGCCGCTTCGACGCAACGAGCGGCTTGACATCTATAGGAACATCCAGTGTATCGCGGTCTGGTAGAAGAAAGGATGGAACAATTACTAGAAAGAGACAGTGCCACAGATGCTATAATCGGCCTCAAGAGTTCCGGGAGGCGACCGTAGGTTGAAGGTCACGATCAGGCTGTTCGCCGGCTACCGCGAGCGGGTCGGTTCGACGCGGATAGACCTTGACCTGCCGGAGGGCAGCACCGTGGGCCGCATGACCGAGGATATGCTCCGGGCCTACCCGACGATCGCGGTGGACCCGTCGCGCCTCGTCGTCGCCGTCAACCAGGAGTACCGGGAGCACGACTTCACGCTGTCCCCGGGCGACGAGGTCGCCCTCATCCCTCCCGTCAGCGGCGGATCGTTCGACCGAAGCGCGAGAGAGATACGACGATGATCCAGATCACCCACGACCCTCTCGACCCTGACGCCCTGACCGCCGCCGTCCGCGGGGACGGAAACGGCGCCGTCGTCACCTTCCTGGGGACCACTCGAAACTCTACCGGAGACCGGAAAGTGCTGCGCCTCGATTACGAGGCTTACCGGCCGATGGCCGATGAGAAGCTGGCCCAGATCGCCGAAGAGATGCGCCGTCGCTGGCCCGTCGACGTCGCCCTCGCGCACCGGCTGGGCCGGCTGGAGATCGGCGACGTCAGCCTCGTCGTGGCAGTCGCCTCTCCGCACCGCCTGGAGGCCTTCGAGGCGAGCCAGTACTGCGTCGACCGCATCAAGCAGATCGTCCCCATCTGGAAGAAGGAGTACTTCGAGGGCGGCGAGGTCTGGGTCGGTAGCCAGCAGGACGACATGAGCAGCGGCGCCGCCGTTGAGGTCAGTCGACAGTCTCTCTAGGCAGCCGGTCCGAGTCACAGGCAGAGCTCATCACCCTCTACTTCTCCTACTGATTCCCCGCATCGACGCTTATCTGTGAAGAAGTTAACAAAGTTGCTGGCATCATCCTCCGACCAAAAACTCCACAGACGGAAAAAGTCATAGGATTAGCCTCGGCTTACGAATTCATAACCGGCTCTTTGATTAGTGTCGGAAATCACAATCTCTTTCCTTGTAACGTAGGCGCATCTCTGATATATTTTCCGTCACACGGAGGGATCGCATAGTGGTCTAGTGCGGCCGCCTGCTAAGCGGTTAGGGGGAGAAATCCCTCTCATGGGTTCGAATCCCATTCCCTCCGCCAGACACCAATCCCAGCAGTACCAAATGCGCAGCTACCACATCTGGACAGTCGGTTGTCAGATGAACAAGGCCGACTCCGAGCGGCTCGAGAGCGCGCTCGGACAGATGGGCCTCTCATCTACCGCGTCTCCCCGCGACGCCGACGTGATCGTCCTGAACAGCTGCGTCGTCAGGCAGAGCGCCGAAGACCGCGTCGTCGGGATGCTGACCAGTCTGAAGCCCATAAAGCAGAAGCACCAGGACCGGGTTGTCGCCCTCATGGGCTGCATGGTCGGCCCCAGGACCGGCGCCCTAGAGGACCGCTTCCCATACGCCGACCTCTTCATGCGCCCACAGGAGTTCCAGCCGCTCATCGACCTGCTCGGCGACCGGATGGGCATCGACCCCGAGGGCTGCGTCGGCCCCCTCTCCGCCAAGCCGGACGTCGCCGCCTTCATACCCATCATCCACGGCTGCGACAAGTTCTGCACCTTCTGCATCATCCCCTACCGGCGGGGGCGAGAGGTCTGCCGGCCGGTGGACGAGATCGTCAACGAGGTGCGTCTCCTGGCGTCCCGCGGCGTCAAGGAGGTCACCCTGCTCGGACAGAACGTCGACTCATACGGCCACGACCTGCCGGGCCAGCCCGACCTCGGAGACCTCCTGGCCGAGGTGAACGAAGTGGAGGGGCTGGAGCGCATCCGGTTTCTCACGTCCCACCCCAACGACATGAGCGACCATATCATCGACGCCGTAGCGGAGCTGGACAAGGTCTGCGAGCACGTCAACCTCCCATTCCAGGCCGGCGACGACGAAGTCCTCAGGACCATGAGGCGCGGCTACACGAACGGCGACTACCGGCGGCTGGTCGACAAGATAAGAGCCCGCGTGCCGGGCGTCTCCCTGAGTACCGACGTGATAGTCGGCTTCTGCGGAGAGACCCCGGAGCAGTTCGAGCGAACCAGGGAGCTGATACGCGACATCCGGTTCGACAAGATCCACGCCGCGGCCTACTCGCCGAGGCCCGGAACGATCGCGGACCGCAAGCTGGAGGACGACGTAGACCACGAAGAGAAGAGGACCCGGCTCAAGGCAATCGAAGAGCTCCAGGAGAGCATCCTCACCGAGAAGAACGCCGGTCTCGTCGGCGAGACGGTCGAGGTGCTGGTGGAGGGCCGCAAGCGCGGAAGCTGGTACGGCCGAAACCGGAACGACAAGCTCGTCTACTTCGACGATGAGGCGGACCGAAAGGGCGACCTCGTCAGGATCAGCGTCGAGCGCGCCGGCCCATGGTCACTGAGGGGCGACCTCGTAGCCTAGAGGAGTTTGGGAGATGGTCGTCAAGGCAAGAGAGAGAACGCCTACCATACCCGTCACCGAGATCGAGCAGTCCGCCTTCTGTCAGACGGACGACGAGCTCGCGTCGAAGCCTCTCGAAGAGGAGTTCATGGCCGGCGTACGCTGGCAGAAGCTCCCCGTATCCTACATGCGGATGAGCCCCGAGGAGCTCGACGTCAGGATCGGCGAAGCGCGTGACGCACTTGGGCAGCGCCTGGTCGTGCTGGGGCACCACTACCAGCGCGACGAGATCATCAAGTACGCCGATCTCCGGGGAGACTCCTTCAAGCTGTCTCAGCACGCCGCCTCCCAGGAGGGAGCCGAGTTCATAATCTTCTGCGGCGTCCACTTCATGGCCGAGACCGCCGATATCCTGAGCGGCCCGCACCAGAGCGTCATCCTGCCCAACCTGACGGCCGGCTGCTCGATGGCCGACATGGCCCTGATCGACGACGTCATGGACTGCTGGGACGACCTCTCCGATCTCCTCGGAGAGGGAGCCGTCACTCCCATCACCTACATGAACTCGACGGCAGGCATAAAGGCCCTGTGCGGACGCAACGACGGCATCGTCTGCACCTCCACGAACGCCCCCTCGACCTTCGAATGGGCCCTGAAGAAGGGCGGGCCGATCCTGTTCCTGCCCGACCAGCACCTGGGGCGCAACACAGGGCTGAAGATGAGCATACCGCTCGACGAGATGGTCGTGTGGAACCCCTTCAAGCCGCTCGGGGGCAACAGCGAGGAGGAGCTGAGAAGGGCCAAGCTGATCCTCTGGCAGGGACACTGTTCGGTACACACCCGATTCACAGTCGCGCAGATTGAGGAGGCGCGGCTCCGCCACCCGGACGTCAACGTCGTGGTCCACCCGGAGTGCACGATGGACGTCGTCCAGGCCGCGGACTGCGACGGGTCGACCGAGTACATCATCAGGGTGGTTTCCGAGGCGCCCTCCGGCACGACGTGGGCCGTCGGCACCGAGATCAACCTCGTCAACCGGATCGCGGCCGAGAACCCGGACAAGACGGTCTTCTGTCTCGACCCGGTCGTATGCCCCTGCGCCACGATGTACAGGATCCACCCCGCATACCTCTCATGGGTGCTGGACGGCCTCAACGAGGGAGTGGCGGTCAACAGGATCGCCGTAGACGGCGCCACCGCCGAGCAGGCCAGGGTCGCGCTGGACAGGATGCTCGCCGTCGTCTGACGATCGTGCGCAACCGCCTCCAGATCACGCCCGAGACGGAGTCCCTCATAGACCGGGCTCTCTCGGAAGACCTCCTCGCCGGAGACCCAACCACCGAAATCCTCATCCCCCCCGACATGCCGGGCCGCGCCGGCCTCGTCGCCAGAGAGGAGGGCGTTCTGGCCGGCCTCGATGTCGCCCTCGCCGTCTTCAGGCGAGTCGATCCGTCGCTCGCCACCCGCGCCCTCATCGAGGACGGCGCCCGCATTCGGCGCGGAGACCTGGTCGGCGAGGTGGAGGGACTCCTCGCCTCCATCCTCACGGCCGAGAGGACTGCGCTCAACTTCCTGCGCAGGCTCTCCGGAGTCGCCACGGAGACCTCCGCCTACGTCGCCGAAGTCGAGGAGTACCCGGCGACGATCGTCGACACGAGGAAGACGACGCCGGGGATGCGCACCCTGGAGAAGTATGCGGTCAGGGCCGGGGGAGGCCGCAACCACCGCCGGAATCTCGGAGACGGCATCCTGGTCAAGGACAACCACATAGAGGCGCTTCGCGCATCCGGCATGAGCCTGGGAGACGTCGTCAGGAAGGCCGGCCGCGAGAAGGCCCACACGATCAACGTGGAGGTCGAGGTCGAGGATCTGGACCAGGTGGAGGAGGCGCTGGACGCCGGCGCGGAGATACTGCTGCTCGACAACATGGAGCTGGAGGAGATGGCCGCCGCCGTCCGGATGGCGTCCGGAAGGGCCGTCACCGAAGCCTCGGGAAACATCACCCTGCAGAACGTCCGGGCCGTGGCGGCAACCGGCGTCGACCTCATATCCGTGGGTGCCCTCACCCACTCCTCGCGGGCCCTCGACATCAGCCTAGACATGGTCTAGCGTCCCGGTACTCACGAACAGGACGCCATGTTGACCACCTCTCTGAGAGTCTACGCTGGATCGATAGCGCTGTCGGCGCTGCTGGTCCTCATGTCGGTGCTTGGAAGCCGGGGAGGCGCGGGCGGCTCCGGCGAGCCGCTTCCGCCGACTCTCAGCGTCAACCGGATAGCCTACGTTGGCACGGACGGCCTGATCCGTTCGATAAACCCGGACGGCTCCGAGCCCAGCCTGATCTCCCCCGAGGACGGCCTCTTCACCTGGCCGACGTGGTCACCCGACGCGCGGCGTCTCGTATTCTCCGGGGCGGTCGAGGGCGAGACCGGCGACCCGGACATCAGCCTCTTCTCGCTCAACCTCGCCACCGGGCGGCTGGACCGGATATACGCGGGCGAGAAGGGGATATTCCCATTCATCACCCAGGACCGCAGCGTCATCCACTACCCCATGTGGTCCCCCGACGCCAAGAGCCTCACCTTCATCGCGCAGACCTCACGCGGCCTCTCGCTCTTCCTAGACAATCTGCACGACCAGGCGGAGGCCAGGCTGCTCCTGGACATGGGCCCGCTCTGGACCTCCTGGTCGCCCGACTCGGCGCACGTGGCAGTACACAGGGGAGAGGACCACTTCCTGGTGAGCACCCTCGGGGAGGTCGAGGTCCGGGAGCTCGCCATACAGTCCTCCATCTACCGGGTGCCGGCGTGGACGCCGGACGGCGGCGGCATAACCGTCATGGAGCGCTCGGGCTCCTCCGGGTACACCCTCTACACGGCAGGCGTGAAGCCCGGCGGCCTCGGCGAGGCGCGGCCCATCGCCGACCTCAGGCCTTACTCCACCTTCATGTGGTCTCCCCGGGGAGACCGGCTAGCCGTCGCCCGCTCCGCCGACATCATCCGGGTCGGGGGCAGCAGCCTCGTGGTGTATGACCGCCTGGAGCTGAGGGTACGAGAGGGAGAGAGCGAGCCCACGGTCATACGCGATCCCATCCTCGCATACTTCTGGTCGCCGGACGGCGCGAGGGTAGCCTACGTCACACTCTCTGAGGCCTCCCCGGCGATGCGGTGGAAGGTGATGGACGTTGAGACAGGGGCCAGCTGGCGCCTGGTCGACTTCGTTCCCTCTCGTGACCAGCTCACGATGTTCGAGTTCTTCGACCAGTACGCCTACTCCCACTCCCTCTGGTCGCCCGACGGGATGTTCCTGGTCTTCTCCGGCAACCTGAGGGGAGACACCGCAACCGCCTCGGTGGGCGGCCAGCCCGCCCAGCCGGTCTCCCGGATCATCGTGCTGGACACGGAGCCCAACTCCGCCGTCTCGGTCGTCGCCGACGGAGTGCTGGGATTCTGGTCCCCCCGGTAGCACCCCCTAAGAGGGTGCTGTCCAGCAATATCCGTTCGCCCTGAGCCTGTCGAAGGGCCGTTCATGGTTCGACAAGCTCACCACGAACGGTTTTGAGGGCTACAATTGGGCTTTCTCACACACCCCCTAGGACCTGCGCGGACGCTCCCTATCGGCAGAGTCGAGCATGATCGTGACCGGCCCGTCATTCCGGAGGCTGACCATCATGTGCGCCTGGAAGCGGCCGGCCTCGACGGCGAGTCCCGTCTCCCTGAACATCTCCACCGTGCGCTCGAACAGAGGCCCGGCCCTCTCGGGCGGTGCCGCGCCGGTGAAGCCCGGACGCCGGCCCCGACGGGTGTCCGCGTACAGTGTGAACTGGCTCACCAGAAGCAGGTCGGCCCCGGTGTCGAGCGCCGACAGATTGAACCGGCCCTCGGCGTCGTTGAAGATGCGCAGGTTGACCGTCTTGCCGACGAGGTAGCGGGCATCCTCCTCCTCGTCGTCCCTGGAGATGCCGACGAGCACCACCAAACCGGGGCCAATCGACCCCACGACACGATCACCAACGGCGACGGAGCCCTCCGAAACCCTCTGGATCAACGCTCTCAAAGGCTATGGCCCCGGAGGGATGGCAGGGTGCGCCGCCTGACACGGAAGTGAGCCAAAACAGAGTCCATCCAGAGAAGGTTAGGATGAGGGGGTTTTCCCCAAGGGAATCACCCTCACCTTAATCCTCTCCCATCAAGGGAGAGGAGAGTTGGATACGCCTTCGACACCCTGTAAAGTGCGTCCTCTTCGATGGACGAGGCGGCAGAACTGGATCCGGGACGGCCTAGCCGCTCTTGGACGCGGCCGCCGCGGTCTCGGAGCCGGCCTGGGACTTGGACTGGGAGGCGTTCTCTGACCCGTCCTTGGAGGCGGAGCCCGCCTCGGACGCGCCGTCGCCGGCCCCGCTCGCCTCGTCCTTCTTGGCCGAAGGGGATTCCCCGGAGGTGTCGGTGCTGGAGCCCTTCCCGTAGTCGTTCACGTAGAAGCCGCTCCCCTTGAACACGACCGGGACCGCGTGGAACACGCGCCGGGCCCCGTTCATGCACAGCGGGCAGGTCGCCACCGGCTCGGACGAAAAGCTCTGCCTCTCATCGAACCGATGATGACACGACCTGCACTCGTATTCGTACGTCGGCAAGCGCCCCTCCGCGCAAAACAATAGCAGTCTTTTTCGACGTGACTGCCGGGTTCAATCTAGCACCGGCCCTCCGGCAGTGTCAAGAAGAGGTAACCGAGGGAAGCGCAAAACTCGATTTGTCTAACTCCGTCTCTCCCGCGAAAGCGGGAGTCCATCCGATCCCGGGCGTAAGAGTGGATTCCCGTTTACACGGGAATGACGGTAACGGGTTGGAGCAGACACGCACTTTTGCACCTATCTCAACCGTTCAGACTTCGCGGGATACCCGGAGAGCTTTTTTCTCGAAAGCTGTCTCATTGTGTAACATTTTGTCCCGTTTCGTATCCGGGCAGGGTGACAGAGTTGGACATCAGAGGGACAGAGATGGAACAGAAAAGAGGCGGTATCGAACAGTAGCGGGACAGAAATGAGACAGTATTGGATAGGGGCCGAGCGCGGCGCCGAGGGCGGAGGGCCGGATGTCCGATCGATTGTTTCGCATGGAGCCATTATAGCACAGGCGTTCGCTTGCCGTCCATCCTGTGGGCAGCCGGATTCCGTTCAGTGTAGAGGGGCAGCCCGTTCGTGGTGAGCCGGTCGAACCATAACGGGTGTCCTTCGACAAGCTCAGGATGAACGGACTCGCATATCTCACGGAGTTTGAACAGGCACTTTGGGGAGAGTGGTGAGCGGCTGGTGGAGGACAGCGCATAAATAGCGGACAGACTCGTGCATAGGAGGCGCTGAGGCTTGCCGGTACGACGGAACGACCCTGAAACGATCCGCGAGGAGGGCGTCAACGTTCTCCTCGCCCATCTGCTCAGCGAACGCGGCGTATCGGCCAGGCCGGAGCGGCGCAGCAAGGGAGGCGCGCCCGACGTGCGCGTCGAGCTGAGGACCGGCGACCTGGTCCTCTTAGAGTGCAAGTGGGAGGGATCGACCGCGCTCCTGGAGAACCAACTCGACGAGCGCATGGAGGGCTTCCGGGAAGCTCTAGGGACGATCGGCGTTCTCTATCCCGGCAGGCTCCGACGCGCAGATGACACGCGGGTCGAACTCGAGGCCGCTACGGACCTCCAGTGGTGGGTGCACGGCTCCCGCGGGGCAAAGACGCGCGGTTCAAGTGTCAGGACGGGGTCCGCCGCCGAGCTTGCCGACCAGCTTCGCACACTCCCGCTGGAGCTTGAGGGAGTGGATCGCGTGGTGGCGGCGGCCAGCGCTGTCGGTTATGCGCTGGAGGAGACGGCGAATGCGATCGACAGCCACGCCCGGATATCACGGCGCATCGCCGACATCATCGCGAGCACCGACCAGGAGAAGGACCGTGCCGCCGCCCTGCGCATCGGCTGCCTGGTGCTGTTCAACGCTCTCGCCTTCCAAGACCGTCTAGCGGCGTCCAGCGAGGATGTCGAGACCGTGGCCGAAGCATTGGGAGAGGGCGTCGGCGGTCTGCGGCGCGTCTGGCGCTACGTCTGCGAGAACATCGACTACGTCCCCGTCTTCGAGCTTGCAGCCGACATTCTCGACGTGATCGACGACGGCCCGGACGAGCTCAAGTCCCAGGCCATTACTCCCCTTGTTAGAGCCGTGACGGAGACCCGCCGAGTGGAAGGGCACGACCTGTCGGGGCGGTTGTTCCACACTCTGTTGACCGACGCGAAGTTCACCGGCGCCTACTATACATCCGTACCGGCGGCCACGCTGCTGGCCCGCCTAGTGTTCCACAACTGGCCAGCGGACGTGGACTGGGCGGACCACGAGTTCCCGGCCTCCCTGAACGTCGCCTTGATAGAGCGCGACTTCGTCCTCGACACGGTGATCGTATCCCACGATCCACTGCGCTGGAACTTTTCGGACAGCACCGACCTCTCCGAAGCGTTATTGATCGCCACGCGCCGCCCGGAGGGGGATCAGGCGGCAGAGCACCGCACCACCTTCGTCAACCTCTGGCAGAACCCGGACGGCGTGCTGGACGCACACCGCTTGGCTCAAGCGGTGACGACGACTCCCCTGGCGAGGCTCGAAGAGACGGGCGCGGCGCTGCTGGAGGTCGACGGAAGACACGTCGGTGAGATGGTGTCCGTTGCCGAGTCGACGTTCATCGGCAAGAAGTGGCTCGGCGTGCAGTTCGCCCGCGCCGACCTCATCCGCAGCGCCGTCAGGCTGCTGGACGACGGCGAGGTGTGGGTCCCGAAGGGAGGCCAGAGGCTCGGGTATGGATTACATCTATGGCAGCAGTCTGGTCGGCTTCTCATCGCCGAAAGGCTGAGGCTCGATACGGGTAGAGTCGTCGCCATGCGCTCGGAGACGAGAGTCCTGTCCAACGTCTGGTGGCCCGTCCAGATCGAGGACGCGCGATTCGAGAAGGCACTCGCCGTCTGGCTCAACTCCAGCCTCGGCCTGTTGACCATCACCGCCCAGCGAACCAGCACTGAGGGCGGATGGGTCGCCATGAAGAAGGCCGATCTACAGGAGGTGCCGGTGCTCGACCTGCGCCGTCTTACGCCGACGCAGCTTCAGGGTCTGTCCGACCTGTTCGATCGACTTTCGGAGGCAGAATTCGAGAGGCTACCAGGCATGGGAGGCTGTCCAGCGCGCCGGGCGCTGGACGACGGCGTATCGGAGATCCTGGGCCTGCCGGACCTGAACAAGCTACGGGAGCTGCTGGCGTCCGAGCCCGTCGTATCGAACCGACGCCTCTAGAGTTGGGTGAGGGACCGGGCGTCTTAGCTGTGAGAAGAGAGGATTCCCCTCGTGTGCGAGAATGACGGAGATGGTGCCTCGCAGTGGCTGGCGGTGGAGTCAAGACCCCCATCCCCGTATCAAGTACGGGGCAGGCTCTGATCTTCCCCCTGCTCCGAGGGGGAAGATTGAGATGGGGGTCTCTTACTGCCTCTCGCCGATGGCGCGGGCAGTCCCCCTCTCCAGGCGTCGGCCAACTCCGACAGCGGCAGGGCCAAGAGGCCGGGGAAGATCGATATGGGGGCCTTACTGCCTCTCGCCGATGGCGCGGGGCAGTCCCCCTCTCCAGGCGTCGGCCAACTCCGACAGCGGCAGGGCCAAGAGGCCGGGGATGCTAATCGTCGCCCCTCCAACGGCGCCGAGAGTCACACAGGGGACGCCCTCCTCGCCGCACACCCTCTCCACCACCCCTACGTCCGCGGGAGCGACGGAGACGACGATGCGGGACTGGCCCTCCCCGAACAGCGCCGCGTCCCACCTTCCCGTCATCGGCAGATCGCCGACGAAGCCGATCCCGCCGATGACGCACGACTCCGCGAGCGCCACGCCCAGACCGCCGTCCGAGCAATCGTGGGCCGACCTCGCAACCCGGGCGCCGGCGAGGCGGCGGCATGCGCGCTGCACCGCCGCCTCGAGCTCGATGTCGATGCTCGGCCGGCCCGCAACCAGCGAGTGCACTCTCTCCAGGTACTCGCTGCCCCCCAGCTCGGAAGCCTCCCCGTGCACCCCGGACCGGCCCAGCAGCACCACGACGTCTCCCTCTCGCCGGAATCCCGCCCCAACGTGAAGGCCGGCGTCCTCGAGGAGGCCAACGCAGCCGACGATGGGCGTCGGATAGATACCCGCGCCCCGGCTCTCGTTGTAGAGGCTGACGTTGCCGCTGACTACGGGAGCTTCGAGCGCCTCGCTCGCCCTGGCCATACCCTCGACGCACTGCTCCAGCTGGTAGTAGACGTCCGGACGCTCCGGGTTGCCGAAGTTGAGGCAGTCGGTCAGCGCGATAGGGACGGCGCCGGTGCAGGAGACGTTCCGGCACGCTTCCGCGACGGCAATCATCCCTCCCGCGTAAGGGTCCAGGTAGCAGTATCTGCCGTTGCCGTCGGTCGATGCGGCGAGCGCTTTTTCCACTCCCTTGATCCGCAGCACGGCGGCGTCTCCGCCGGGCGCCGCCAGCGTGTTCGTCTGCACCTGGTGGTCGTACTGGCGGTAGACCCACTCCTTGCTCGCGACGTTGGGCGACGCCAGGAGGGCCAGCAGCACGTCATCTGGGGACTGCCGGGGGAGCGGTATGCCGTCCATGTCGTGGTCCTGAAGCCTCTGGAGCCACGGCGGCTTGATGCCCTGGAGCCTGTAGCGGGGAGCGTCGGTCAGCAGCCTCACCGGCGCCTCTCCCTCCACCCGGCCTCCATCCAGAATCCTCACAAGGCCGTCGTCCGTCACCCTGCCGATGACGGTGGAGTCCAGGTCCCACCTGTCGAACACCCGCCTGACCTCCGCCTCCCCACCCTCCCTCACCACGAACAGCATCCGCTCCTGCGACTCCGACAGCATCACCTCGTAGGGGTCCATGTCCACGTCCCGGCGCGGGACGAGCGCCACGTCGATCTCGATGCCGGAGCCCGCGTTGGCCGCCGCCTCCACGGCGGAGCTGGTCAGTCCGGCGGCCCCGAGGTCCTGGACCCCGACCACGCAGTCGAGCCGGGCCGCCTCCAGGCACGCCTCGATCAGCACCTTCTCCAGAAACGGGTTGCCGACCTGGACGGTCGGACGCATCTCCCTGTCGTCCTCGAACGTCCGCGAGGCGAGCGCCGACGCTCCGTGGATTCCGTCCCGCCCCGTGTCTGCGCCGACCAGCATGAGCAGGTTGCCCGGCCCGCCCGTCGTCGACCTGACCATCTCGTCCACGCGCAGCAGCCCGATGCACATCGCGTTGACGAGCGGATTGCCGGAGTAGGAGTCGGAGAAGACGAGCTCGCCGCCCACGTTGGGGACGCCGATGCAGTTGCCGTAGCCGGAGATGCCGGCCACCACGCCTCCGAACAGGTAGCGGTTCCGATCCTCGGTCGGTGGGCCGAATCTCAGCGAGTTGAGCAGCGCTATCGGCCGAGCCCCCATGGCGAAGATGTCGCGGACGATACCGCCGACCCCGGTCGCCGCCCCCTCGTACGGCTCGACCGCCGACGGGTGGTTGTGGGACTCGATCTTGAAGACGACGGCCAGCCCGTCGCCGATGTCGACGACTCCGGCGTTCTCCGCGCCCTGCTCGACCAGAATCCGGTCGCTGCGGAAGGAGAACATCGACAGAAGCGGCTTCGAGTGCTTATAGCCGCAGTGTTCGCTCCAGAGAGAGCCGAACAGACCCAGCTCCAGCGTGTTGGGCTCACGTCCGAGACGCTCCACGATCGCCTCGTACTCGCGCTCTGACAGGGCCAGGTCGTCGAGCGCCTCTCTATCCACCCGCATCCCTCCCGGTATCCTCGATCGCTGTTGGGGGGACCCCCATCCTAACCTTCCCCCGCGGAGCCGGGGGAAGGGACAGGAGCCTTGCACCAAGCCGAGCCCTCATCCTAACCTTCCCCCCCCCCCCCCCCCCCCCCCCCCCCCCCGCGGAGCCGGGGGAAGGGACAGATTATGAACGGTCATCGATCACTGTCTCCCAACCGCGACGAGCGCGACGCCGATGACGACGAGCAGCGCGCCGGCTACCGAGCGCCACGTCAGGTGCTCCACCCGCCTCAGGAACAGGTACCCCAGGACTATAGACACCAGGGGGTGGGTTCCCGCAAGGGGGGCCACCAGCACGACCGGAGCGCGGTCGAGGGCCAGGAACCAGAAGGTGACTCCCCAGGTGGAGGCGCATCCCGCCGCCGCCACGAGAAGCCACGCCCGTCCCGGGGCGCGGGGCGCGTCGGTTACGACGTCGCGATGGAAGAGGGCGCCCACTATCAGCGTGCCGATCAGGAGGGAGAACGCAGTCCCGACCAGCGGCGAGGAGTAGTCGGTCACGATCTTGCGGGCCACGAGCGTGACGGAGCCGTAGCTCGCCGCCGCGCCGAGAGCGGCGAGGTAGCCCAGCAGCACGCGCCGGCGGGCCGCGTCCAGTCTCATCATAGCTGTTCAGAGTTGAGGGAAAAGAGAGGAAGCCCCCATCTCAATCTTCCCCTGCGGACGAGGGAAGAGGTAAGAACCTTCTCTCCGTCCCGCCAACTGACCGCATCTCTCACGGAGCCTGAACAGCTATCTCTCATCATCTCTGGCTCAGCACCACCATCACTCCTGCTATGATCGACAGTGTGCCAAGCAGCGTCGGGGCGTTGATGCTCTCGCCGCCGACGGTCAGCGCGAGGGCGGTCGCGAACAGCGGCGACGCACCTATTACGGGAGTCGCGCGGTAGACCCCTGCCAGATCGACGGACACGAAGTTGAGCAGCCTGCCGAGGGGGAAGTTTATAACGCCCGAGAGGAGGAACCATACGAAGGCGAAGCTGCTCAGAGCGAACACCTCCTCGAAGTGGAACAGGAGCGCGAGGCTCATCGTGACGGCCGTGCCCACGACGAGCGACACCAATGTCCCGGTGGTCGGACGCATATAGCGCATTCCAAGCCGGGCGAAGATCGGGCTGGTCCCGAAGCCCAGCGCGGCGCAGAGTCCGAGGGCTATCTCTAGCAACCGGCGGAGGCTCTGTCCGCCCCGGACACTGAGGAGAGCGACCGTAGGATCGATTCGAATATGACGGCGCCGTCCGTCCCGCCCATTTCCCTCTCGCAGCAGCGCTCAGGATGGGGCATCATGCCCATGACGTTGCCCTGCTCGTTGAGGACGCCGGCTATGTTGCCCAGCGAGCCGTTGGGGTTCGCCTCCTCGGTCACGTCTCCATCCTCAGCACAGTAGCGAAGGGCGACCCGCCCCTCCGACTCCAACCGCTCCACCGTGTCGGGGTCGGCGAAGTAGTTGCCCTCGCCGTGCGAGATGGGTACACGCAGGACCTGGGCCTCCGCAGCGGCGTTCGTGAAGGGGGTCGAGGCGTTCTCGACCCGCAGGTTGACCCACTGGCAGCGGAACTGCAGATGCGAGTTCCTGATCAGCACGCCGGGCAGCAGCCCGGCCTCGCACAGTATCTGGAAGCCGTTGCAGATTCCGATCACCAACCGGCCGCGCGCCGCGAACTCCTCGACAGCCTTCATCACCGGCGAGAACCGCGCAATCGCCCCGGCGCGCAGATAGTCGCCGTACGAGAAGCCTCCGGGCAGGACGACGCAGTCGTAGGGAGAGAGATCGGCATCCTTGTGCCACACGTAGTCGACGGGCTGGCCGAAGACCTGGTCGATGACGTGGTAACAGTCGGTGTCGCTCCACGTCCCCGGGAACACGAGCACGCCGAATCTCATCGCCGCCGACTACGTCCCTCCGTTCCCTTCCCTCGGCTCCGCGGGGGAAAGCCCCCCATCTCAATCTTCCCCCGCGGAGCCGAGGGAAGAGGTAAGAGCCTTGGCCGCCGTTCAGTCCGATCCACCGCGCAGCAGCCGGGAGGCTATGGCGCTCACCTGTCCGCCCTGTGCCCTGCCCCTGACCTGCGGCATCACTCGCCCCATCACCCTGCCCATGTCGGCCGGACCCGCCGCGCCCGTCTCGTCTATGGCCTGTCTCACCAGGGCGGCGATCTCGTCGGCGTCCATCTGCCGGGGCAGGTATTCGAGGATCACGGCCACCTCGGCCTGCTCCTTGTCGGCCATGTCATGCCGCCCTCCCTGCGTGAAGGCCTCGATACTGTCGCGGCGCTGCTTCACCTGGCGTGTCAGGACGTCCACGACGCCGGCGTCGTCCAGATCCCGCCGGACCTCGATCTCCTCGTTCTTTATCGCGGCCCGCAGCAGACGTATCACGGAGCGGCGCAGCCTGTCACCGCTCCGCATCGCATCCTTCAGATCGTCGTCGAGCCTGCTCTTCAGCGGCATTTTCTCTCTGTGCGTATCCAGTAGGCGGCAGTATAGGGAGCCGGTTCTTGGAGTGTCAAGAAAGAGCTTTCAGGCGTTCGAGCGCCGACTTGACCGAGGCCAGCGTCCTCTCTCTTCCGAGCACCTCCAGCGTCTCGAAGAGAGGGGGCGCGACCCGTTGGCCGCTGGTCGCCACGCGAAGCGTTCCGAAGAGCTGCCCAGCCTTCACCTCCAGGTCCGCGGCCAGGGCTCGCAGGGCGCCCTCTACCGGTCCGGCTTCGAAAGAGTCGAGCCCGGACAGGGCGGCCAGCGCCGACTCGAGGGCCTCGCGAGTGCGGTCGAGGTCCATTCCGCGCTGGACCAGCTCCTCAACCTTGTACTCGTTCACGCCCCGGAAGAAAAAAGCGATCAGCGGGGCCGCATTGGCGAGCGTCTTGATCCGCTCCTGGATCAGGGGGACGATTCTAAGCAGATAAGCCCTGTCCGGCAGCTCGCGAAGCTCCTCGGAAGGGAATCTGCGCCAGTAGTCGAGCAGCGCGTCGGCCAGATCGTCCGGCTCCATCTCGCGAAGATAGACGCCGTTCATCCAGTCGAGCTTGTCCACGCTGAAGACGGCGCCCGCCTTGCCGACGCGGTCGATGCTGAACTGAGAGACCAGCTCATTCTTCGAGAAGAGCTCCGTCCTGTCGTCGAGCGACCAGCCGAGCAGCGTCAGGAAGTTGACCATTGCGTCGGGCAGGTAGCCGCGCGCCCGGTAGTCGAGCACCGAGGTGGCGCCGTGCCGTTTGCTCAGCTTGGCGCGGTCGGGAGCGAGAATGATCGGCAGGTGGGCGAACGCCGGCCTGTCCCAGGCCAGCGCGTCGTAGAGCCTGACGTGCTTGGGCGTGCTGGACAGCCACTCCTCGGCCCGCATGACGTGCGTTATCCTCATCAGGTGATCGTCGACGACGTTGGCGAGGTGGTACGTCGGAAAGCCGTCGGACTTGAGCATTACGAAGTCGTCGACCAGCCGGTTCTCGAAGGTCACCTCGCCGCGCACGAGATCGGTGACGGCGGTGGTCCCTTCGAGGGGCATCCTGAAGCGTACGACCGCTGCTACGTTCGTCCGCCGGAGCTCGCTCCTCTCCTCGTCGGTCAGGTCGCGGCATCGCCTGTCGTAGCCCCCGGCCACCTTGCGCCGGGCTTGCGCCTTGCGCATCTCGGCAAGACGCCCGGTGGAGCAGTAGCAGCGGTAGGCTGCGCCGCTTTCGAGCAGCCGGTCGACCGCATCCCGGTACAGAGGGAGGCGTTCCGACTGGACGTACGGGCCGTAGGGGCCGCCGACGTCAGGGCCCTCGTCCCAGTCGATGCCGAGCCAGCTCAGGGCGGCGAGCTGGCCCTCGACCGCACCCTCCACCTTTCTGGCCTGGTCGGTGTCCTCGATGCGAATCAGGAACGCGCCGCCGTGGCGGCGGGCGAACAGCCAGTTGAATATCGCCGTGCGGACGTTGCCGACGTGCGGCTCGCCCGTGGGACTCGGAGGATATCGAACGCGTACCTGCTGTGCCATCGGTGCGCAGCCATTCTAGCACGCCGGGCAGGGCCCCCATCTCAATCTTCCCTCGCGGGGGAAGAGGCAGGGGCTCAGGCTGACAACTGATCCAGGAAGGTCCGCAGCTCACCTGGCAGATGGGACTTGAACTCTGCATATCGGCCAGTCGACGGAAGAAGAAACCCCAGCCTGTGCGCGTGGAGGAAGTGGCGTTCGAGCCTGGGATCGCCCCCGCCGTACGTGGAGTCGCCGGCCAGGGGGTGGCCGATGGAGGCGAAGTGGACCCGTATCTGGTGCGTCCTTCCGGTGGTGGGCCGAACGTCGACCAGGGAGTGAGCGTCATAGTACCGCTCGACCCGGTAGCGGGTCGTCGACTCCCGGCCGTTCGAGACGACCGCCATCCGCTTGCGATTGACCGGATCGCGCCCGATCGGAGCCTCGATGACCGCCTCTCGCCGCCGCAGACGGCCGAGGGTCAGCGCCAGGTATCCCTTCGTAAACCCCCTTCGACGGACCTGCGACGAGAGCTCGGACTGCGCGCGCTCGTTCTTGGCCACGGCGATCAGCCCCGACGTGTCCTTGTCGAGCCGGTGAACGATGCCCGGCCTCACGGTGCCTCCGATGTCCTGCAGGCCGGGGCACATCGCCAGCACGGCGTTGGCCAGCGTCTCGTCGGGATGCCCGGGTCCCGGGTGAACCGAGAGTCCGGCCGGCTTGTCGATGACTATCACGTCGTCGTCCTCGTGGACCACATCGAGCGCCATTCTCTGAGGCTTGAGATGGCTTTCGACGGGATCGGGGACCACCACGGTCACTCGCTGACAGCGCCGCAGCCTGGACGCCGGCTTCGCCGGGGCTCCGTCGAGCGTAACCATCCCCTGGGAGATGAGACGGTGCAGCCGCGAACGTGAGAGCTCGGGGACCCGGTCGGCCACGAACCTGTCCAGCCGGCCGGCATCCGCATCGGCCACCAGCGTGAAGGTGCGGCTCACCGGTCATCTCCGGCGGGCTCGTCAGGTTCCGGCGGAGAGGGCCGCCCCGAGAACCTGTCCGAAAGGACCAGGTATGCCACGAGTATCGTGATACCGACGACGATAGAGGAGTCGGCGAGGTTGAAGACGGGCCACCAGGCGAGGCCGATGAAGTCGACGACCGCCCCGTTGATCAGCCTGTCGGTCAGGTTGCCGAAGGCTCCTCCCAGCTGCAGCCCGATGGCGAACCGGAGGAAGGGCAGCGGCGCGCCGTGCGTCCTGTAGAAGTAGACGAGGAAGCCGATCGCGACTATCGAAGCTACGATCAGGAGCGGCGTCGCGTTGGTAAACAGCCCGAAGGCGGTGCCGCTGTTGGTGACGTGCGTGAAGCGGAACGGGCTGTCCTCCGGCCAGGACTGGCCGTAGCTCAGGAGAGTCTTGGCCAGGTGCTTGGTGCCCTGATCGAGGAGGAATACCGCGGGAACGGTGAGCAGCAGGATCCGGTCGCCGTACCAGGCGAACCGCTCCTGTGCAGGCGAGTCGGGAGCAGCCTCCCGCGCCTCGGTCACATCATACTCACTCATACGCTCGAAGACACCGGCGTGATTCGATCCTCCATCAGGAGGATAGCACACGCGTCCCGGCATCGAGTGCGGCGCCCAGTTGTATCCCAGCTTAGAGCAGGCGGCGGAGCAGGTGGGATACGGCCTCTCTGTCGAGGGAGCGGGGCAAGGCGGAGAGGCGTTCCCATCTCGTGTACTCCAGCAGCGTCTCGAAGCCGTCCAAGTCGACTCCGAGAGAACCAAGCCGAGTCTCCAGGCCGCAGCCGGCCATGATCGCGGTCAGCCGGTGGGCCGCCTCTTCGAGGTCCGACACTCCCATCGCATCCCAGAGGGCCGGAAGCTTATGGGAGACCGCCTCCGCTTGCAACATGAGAAGGCGGTCAGAGTCAGACCGTCTCGAATTCCAGGGCGGAGAGATTCAGGTTGGAGGAACGTTTGGAGAGGTGGAGCATCTCTACACCGACTACTTCGTTCGACTCGTTGTAGTCGAGCACCACTCCAGGCGACACTTCCTCGGACTCGACTATCGGCGAGTCATCGAGCCGCAGGTATAGGGCATCGGATTCCTTGTCCACGTTCAGCTTCATAGCTCCCCTCTCATGTTACGGTCAAAGAATACGCTCACCACCCGTGCGGGAGCGACATGGGTGTTCACGGCTACACGCAGTACACGGTTACCATGCTCCGGTCGTAGTTGTCACCCTCACCCTAGCCCTCTCCCGTCAAGGGAGAGGGGACTTCCTTGCTCGGCACACTTATTCGATGAATCTCTGAGACAGGACACTAGTGTATTCCAGCTTTACTGCTTCATAGGGCATGAGTGTAGTACGGCTCCGGCCCATTAACGATATGCAACGATCGACTATACTATGAGCTTAGAGCAGGCGGCGGAGCAGGTGGGATACGGCCTCTCTGTCGAGGGGGCGGGGCAAGGCGGAGAGGCGTTCCCATCTCGTGTGCTCCAACAGCGTCTCGAAGCCGTCCAAGTCGACTCCTAGAGGACCAAGCCGTGTCTCCAGACCGCAGCCGTCCATGATCCCGCTCAGCCGGTGGGCCGCCTCTTCGAGGTCCGACACTCCCATCGCGTCCCAGAGGGCCGGAAGCTTATGGGAGATCGCCTCCGCCTGCGATCTGAGGAAGGTGGTCAGGGTCAGACCGACCGACTGGCCGTGGTCGACATTCCAGTAGAGAGTGAGCGGGCTGCCGACGGCATGGCAGACGTTGGGGCGGCTGTTGCTGTAGGCGATGCCCGACATGGTCGCCGCGAGGGCGCATGCGGCACGGGACTCACGGTCGCCGTCGCTGCACGACCTCTCCAGGCTCCGGGAGAAGAGACGGATCACCTCGAGGTTCAGCGAGTCCGACAGGGGCTGGGCCTCGGTCGACCAGTACGACTCGAAGGCGCTCGTGAAGGCGTCCATCCCGCTTGCCGCCGCGACCTCCCTTGGCATCGTCATCGCCAGGACCGGATCGACGATGGCGACGTCCGGGAACATCAGCGGACTTCCCAGGCCCATGTGCTCCTTCGCCTTCATGTCCCAGAGCGCCGAGCCTGAGGTGACCTCGCTGCTGCTTCCGGAGGTGGTGGGCACAGCGACGAACGGCAGGCCCCGCCGCCGGAGGTCTTTCACGCCCTGCGCGTACTCCCGCGCCGTTCCATCATGGCACACAAGCACCGCTACAGCCTTCGCGAGATCGATCGCGCTGCCGCCGCCCATCGCCACGATGACGTCCGGCGAAGCCTCGCGACAGAGGGCGACCGCCCCGTCCACCAGCTCCGGCGACGGGAAGGGCGCAACCTGGTCGAAGAGCGTGACGCGCTCCCTACCGAGCATCTCGATCACCTTGTCAAGGACGCAGGCGGCCCGGAGGCTGTGCCGCCCGGTGACGAGAAGTACGCGGGCCTGTCCGTCAGCCAACTCCGCAACGACCGCCGGGAGGTCCGCCAGCCGGCCGTCGCCGAAGAGGACCCGCGTGGGACTGAGCCACATGAACGGGGAAATCTGATCGCTCTCCGGTGTAGCTATGGCGTACCTCGTTGGCGGTGGATTCGAGACCTTGCGCTCCCGCCGCTCAGCCCCTAGAATCGCGCTTGCCCAGGATCTGTCTGAACGACCCACTTGTCGGGCTGCGATTGTGTCACAAGAGGCGGAGGCGCGCCAGATCGCAGAGTCCGGTTCCGGGGCCAAAGTCCCTTCTCCGATTCTAGATTCCCGCTTTCGCGGGAATGACGGTTGTGCAAGAGTCTCCCGTCGAGGGAGAGAGGAGGCCCTTCTCCATAGGAGGCATATCATGGTCAGCTGGATGGACCAACCCAAGAATGTCGAGCCGAGGTCCAAGGAGAGCTACAGCAAGGCCGCCCTGGACCTGCACTTCTCATCTCTCGTGGTGGACACGCATGCCGACAGCATCAGCCGGCTCGTGGACGACGGGGAGGACCTTGCGACAGAGACCGGGCGCGGCCACGTGGACCTGCCCAGGATCAGGGACGGAAACCTGGGCGTCCAGTGGTGGTCGTGCTACGTGGCGGCGAGCAAGATACCGACCAAGGACACGATCGAGCGATGCCTAGAGCTCCTCGACGGCCTCAAGCGGCTGTGCGCGGCGAATCCCGACGACATAGAGATCGCTCTGACGGCGGCCGACTGCCGGCGCGTAGTCGCCGAGGGCAAGCACGCAGCCGTGCCGTGCATCGAGGGCGGCCACGCCATCAACGAGAATCTCAGCATACTCCGGCAGTATTACGACCTCGGGATGAGGTACATCACGCTGACCCACTTCAACACGAACACGTGGGCAGACGCGTCGACCGACGCGGCCCGCAACAATGGTCTGAGCGAGTTCGGCAGAGACGTGGTGCGCGAGATGAACCGGCTGGGGATGATCGTCGACATCTCGCACGTGTCGGACAAGACCTTCTGGGACGCGATAGAGGTCGCGTCCCAGCCTGTGATGGCGTCCCACTCATCGGCGTGGGCGCTCTGCGAGCACCCCCGGAACATGAAGGACGACATGCTCCGCGCCGTGGCGAGCAACGGCGGCGTGGTCAACGTCAACTTCTACCCCGGCTTCGTCTCCGACTCCTACAGGCTGGGGGTCGAAAAGATCGAGGCGGAGATGTGGGAGGAGATCGAGGAGGCGGAGCGGTTCGCGCGGAGGTCGGCGGTGGCCCACTGGTCGGGAACGCCGGAGTACGTCGAGCAGCAGAAGGCCGAGATAACGAAGCGGCGGATGGAGGAGTCGGGGCTGATACCCCTGCCGACGCTTTCGGACACGGTCGACCACATCGAGCACATCGCCAAGGTCGCGGGAATCGATCACGTCGGGCTCGGCTCCGACTACGACGGAATCCCGGCGGGGCCGGTCGGCCTGGAGGACGTGTCGAAGTTCCCTGGCATCACCGAGGAGCTGCTGCGGCGCGAGTTCTCGCCGGCGGACATCAAGAAGATCCTGGGCGAGAACACGATGCGGGTGATGGAGGAGTGCATCGGGGAGTAGAGGGAGACTAGCCCGGCTACGCCGTTTCCGCGGCCTCCGGCCTCCGGACGAAGAGCATGCCGAGCGCGCCGAGAAGGTTCATCACTCCGAAGGCGAGGAACGGCACCAGGTATGAGCCGGTGGTGTCGAACATGTAGCCCGCGAACACCGGGGCCACCATCATCCCGAAGTTGTTAGGCAGCATCGAGAGGCCCATGATCGTCGCGAAGGCCTTGCGTCCGAAGTAGTCGCCCCTGATCGCCGTCATAAGTGGCACGCGTCCGCCGATGCCCAGACCGTAGAGCAGCCCGAACACCAGGGCGAGGGGCTTCGCCTCGGCCGTCGCCAGAACGAAGAGCGACGCGGCCTGCAGAAGCAGGAAGCCGAAGATGAGCGGCGGCTTCGGGAGACGGTCTCCGAAGTATCCGGCGACGAACTGAGTGACTATCGCGACGCACGTGTAGGCGGAGACAACCAGGGCCGCCTGCGTCAGCGAGAAACCCATGTCGTTGAGCTTCGGCACCAAGTGGGCCGCAAGGGTCACGATCGATATCGTCGAGGTCATGTGCACCACGGCGAGGATCCAGAAGACGGGGGTCCGCAGCGCCTGCCTTGCGGTGAAGTCGGGCTCCGGATGGTCGCTCGCAGCGGCCGCGCGGTACGGTACCGAACCGGCCGCCGACTCGTCTGCAGGCGCCGCGTCTCCGTCAGGCTTCAGCCCGATGTCCTCCGGGCGGCTCCGTATGATCAGACTCATCGGCACGGTCGTGGCCAGCAGGAATATGCCGATTCCGAGCATGGTCGTACGGAAGCCGTGGTATTCCAGACCGATGGCCAACAGGTAGACGAGGAAGCCCCCGAAGTGAACGCCGGTCATCGCGGTTGCCAGGGCCATCGACCGGCGGCGGATGAACCAGTTGTTCACCATCGTGATGATGGCGAGCCAGCCGCCCAGTCCTCCGCCGACCGAGATGACGACGTAGGCCAGGATGTACTGCCACACGCTGTCGATCCGGGAGAACATGATGAAGCCGATTCCCATTGTCGCGTACCCGATGAGCACCATCCGCCGGGAGCCGACCCTGTCTATCAGCCAGCCCTCCAGCGGGCCGATCACCGCACCCTGGACCCTGGCGAGAGAGAAGGGAGCGGAGAGCACGGTGCGGCTCCAGCCGAATTTCCGCTCGAGGGCCACTAGATACAGGCCCAGTCCCTGGAAGCTGGTCGACGCCATGAGGGTCAACATGAAGACGGCCAGCCCGACGAGCCACCAGCCGTAGAAGACGCCGCGGCCGGGACGCACGAGGAGGGGGAGCAGGTCGGAGAGCAGGCTGCGCTTGGCCACGGCGCAAGTCTACCAGACGGGCGGAACCGGTCTGCAAGGACAGGGCTGCCGCTACCGGCTGTGTGTCGCAGACGCCGGTCTGTCCATCTGGAGCAGGGCCGCCCATGTTACAATGCGACTACCGGACCTTCCAAGCGAATACAAGCGAATATCGGTGCATGTGCTTGGAGGAGTAGACGATGCTGACGACGCCAAGTCGACCGGGCTTCTCCGGGGATCCGACGCCATCCAAAACGGGAGATACCGGTAGCACGGCGGGACGTGGGACCAGGGCGGCGGTCGTCGGGGCAGCTGCCGGACTCGTTCCAGCGATAGCCATCGGCTCTCTGCGCTTCCTGGCTGGGGAGCCTGAGTACGCCGAACAGCTCGCCGGCAACGTTGTCTTCGCCTTGGTGTACGCCTCGCCCTATCTGCTTACCCTCATGGCGTCGAAGGAGAAAAGACCGGCGGTTCGCGGCGGCCTCCTGGCGGCATTGGGCATACTCTCGTTCGCAGCGAGCTTCTCATCGATGTCCCTGGTCACCATCGCTCTCCTGCCCGCGACCTTCGTGATCTGGTTCGCCGCAGCCAGAAGCCTCACCGCTTCGGTTCGCCCGCTGGCTACGACCCTGCTGGCCGCAATCGCAGGTCTGGCTGTCGCGGCAACGGTCGGCTTGAGCTTCTTCGTACTCGTCTTCGGAATCCAGGACCCGGAGGTCCGGTGCTGGGTGTTGACTCGAGGCGCCGACGGACAGTCCGTCTGGGAGTCCCGGCCCAACGTCAGCAGCAGCCCAGGCGGGATGAGCGTCGGACTCCTGGGAGGCGACGAGCGGGGCGTCTGTGTGAGCGACACCATCTCCAGCTCGGAAGCCGCCATGAGCAGCGGCATCCTATCGGTCGCCTTTCTGAGCACGCTTCTGATCTCAAGGCGACGGTGGCTGCTATCATGGCGGTCTCGCGAGTAGGCTGATGGCCCACCTGCCCAGCCGCCACAAGGAACGGAACCGCCCGGCCGCCTAGATGGTGGACTCAGGGACTCGGATCGTCAGCGGCGGCGGGCGGGCCTGCGCTTCGACTGAATCAGAGATCCGCGCGCCACTCCGCTGCGCAGACGGCCGTATTCGGAGCTCAGCTCGGCCCCGAATATGAGGATCAGGCTGCTCAGGTACGCCCAGAGGAGCAGCACGACCACCGGCGTCAGCGTGCCGTAGACGTTCTCGAAGCTGGCGAATCTGCCCAGGTACACGACGAACAGGTTCTTTGCCAGCTCGAAGAGGCAGCCAGCCGCAACGGCGCCCGGCCAGACGTACCTCCAGTAGGTCTTCGTGTTCGGCATGAACCTGTACATGAGCATGAACATCGACACCGTCATGACGAGCGAGACGGCCTGCAGCACCCAGGGCAGCGCCTGCTCGATCAGCTCCCCCAGCCCAGGCATCCCCAGGTCCGCGATTCGGCTGGTGGTCCGCAGGAGCGTCACGATGCTCAGCGAGCCGAGGAACAGGAGTCCGACGCCCAGGGCCATGCCCAGCTGACGGGGCTTGCTGAAGAAGAAGGGCCGGTCGACGTGAACGTCCCACGCCCGGTTCACCGCCCGGCTCACGGCACCGAAGACGGCGCTGCCGGACCACAGGAGACCCGCCGCGGCGAAGATCCCAAGGGCTCCCCGCACCCTGAGCACGGCATCGATGTTGGCGTCGATCAGCTCGTCCGACGCCGGCAGGTAGTCTGCCGAGAAGTCGGTGAGCCGGGCCTGGATGTCCTGAGGCTCCAGGAAGAGGCTCATGACAGCTATCAGACCGAGTATCAGCGGAAACAGAGAGAAGAAGGCGTAGTAGGCCACGCCGGCGGCCATGTGGGTAGCGTCGTCGTCGGACATCTCCCTGATGGTGCGGAAGGTGAGCATGACCACGAATCTGCGTCCCAGCCACTCCCTTATGGGACGGGTCGAGACGACGACAACGAACCTCAGGAGGCGGAACGGAATCGATCTGCGAAGGCGCCTTAGCATAGACGGAGTCTGCCGGGCGGCCTGACCGGCGGCCTCGGCTTCCATAGCGAGAGTAGCACAGGGCGCATCCCGCAAACCACAGGGGAGATTGACACCCGACAGGCCCGCGAATACCATCGGTCTCCACGTCCGCCGGAGTCAGGCCGGGAGCCAGTGAATGAGCGACATCGCGCTGCGGTGCTGCGCGTGCGAGAGGAGCCATGAGGCGGACCTGGTCACGCTCGACTGCCGGGCGTGCGGCTCTCCTCTGGACGTCGACTACGCCACCGAGCCCGACGGCGAGTCGGTACGTCTCCCGGTGCGCGATACCCGGTCGCTCGTGTCTCTGGGCGAGGGAGGTACGCCGATCGTGGCGCTGCCTGCTGTGGGCGATCTGATCGGGCTCACGTCGCTCTGCGCGAAACTCGAGTTTATGAACCCGACCGGCTCGTTCAAAGACCGCGGGACCAGCGTCATGATGACGGTCGTGCGGGAGCACGGGGTGACGGAGATCGTGGAAGACTCGTCGGGGAACGCGGGGGCGTCGGTCGCCGCCTACGCGGCCAGGGCGGGCGTGAAGGCGCACATCTTCGCTCCCGCCGACGCGCCGGAGGGGAAGGTCCAGCAGATCAGGGTCTACGGTGCGGAGACTCACCTCGTCGAAGGACCCCGCTCGCATACGGCCGAGGCGGCCGCCGCCTGCAGCCGCGAGAGAGGCCTGGTCTATGCCTCCCACAACCTGAGCCCGTACTTCATCGAGGGTATGAAGAGCTTCGCCTACGAGGTCGTCGAGCACTCCTCCCGCAGGCCACCGGACCATATCGTCATGCCGGTGAGCAACGGGTCGCTGTTCATAGGAGCCTGGAAGGGCTTCGAGGAGATTCGGGGCGTGGGGCGTATCTCCTCGATTCCGCGTCTCCACTGCGTGCAGTCGCGGGCGGCGATGCCCGTGGTGGCCGCGTTCAGCGGCGTCGACTGGTCGCCTGAGCCAGGCGCCCGCACCGTCGCGGGCGGGATATCGTCCCCGGCGCCTCCGCGTCGTTTCCAGTCGCTGGAAGTGCTGAGAGCTACAGGCGGTGTGCCCGTAGCCGTGGACGACAATGAGATTCTCGACTGGCAGCGGCTGCTGGCCGCCAGAGAGGGACTCTACGTGGAGCCCACCTCGGCGGCGGCCTTCGCGGGCCTGGAGGCGCTGGTCCGGCGGGGCGCGGTCGGCAGGGACGACGCCGTTCTGGTGGCGGTCACCGGCCTCGGGCTGAAGGACGTTCCGCCGGTGTAGAGACCCCTTTCCCCTCCGCCGCCGCGGGAAGCTCTTGTCCCTTCCCCCGGCTCGGCGGGGGAAGGTCAGGATGGGGGCATTCCCTACATGGGAACCGAGGGCGAAGAGGCCCCCATCTCAATCTTCCCCCGCGGACGGGGGAAGATGGGAAAGCACCCTCACCCCCTCTCCCGTCGAGGGAGAGGGGGTGAGGAGTCCTCATCTTTCCACGCCGCCGATTGGCGTATCTCCCACGGAGTCGGCGCAGTCAGCTCCGCTTCCACGCCTTGACGCGGAGACGGACGTAGTCCCCCTCCCACCTCCCATCCCGGTACAGCGCGGGCCTCAGACGGCGCTCGACCGCGCCCAAGACCTCCACGCGCAGCGGCGCTGCAAGGTCGTCGAGCAGCGGCCGGGCGAACATCTCCAGCCAGTCCACGAGAGCTCCCTCCCCGTCGCCGAGCGGCGTGGGACGCGGGAAGAGCCGCGCCGACTCGACACGGAACCCCCTGCGCTTCAACAGAGCCGAATACTCCTCCGCGCCCGGGAAGTACCATGGGAGCTCCGCCACGGGAGCGTTTCCCTTCTTCCGCGCCGCCAGGAGCGCACTGACGATCATGGCGATGTTACCCCTGCCCCCGAGCTCCGCCACGAACCGCCCTCCGGGCTTCAGCGCGTCGAAGATCCTCGACGCGGCCTCCTCGGGGCGGGTGACCCAGTGCAGCGTCGCATTGGAGAAGACGGCGTCGAACTCGGAGCGGAGACGCATCTCCAGCACGTCGAGAAGCTCGAACCGGAGCCCGGGATAGTTGCGGCGGGCGCGCTCGACCATCGAAAGAGAGGCGTCGATGCCCAGCACGTCGGCCCCGCACTCCGCGATCCGGGCGGCCAGGTGCCCCGTGCCGCAGCCGACGTCGAGGATGCGCTCGCCTCCCGTCGGACCGAGGAGGTCGAGGAGGCCGGCGGGCATCTCCCAGACGAACGCCCCGCGGCTCTCGTATCCCGGGGCGTCCCAGTCTGTGGTCACGTCGACGTGCGGCCGCGCTAACGGTACAGATCGATCGCGGTCCGAAAGCCGGGGAGCGCGCCGTGCAGCGTGCGGTCGTCGACGCAGTAGGAGATCCGGAAGTAGCCCGGCATCCCGAAGCCTCGCCCCGGCACGACGAGGACGTTCCTCTTCTGAAGCTCGGCGACGAACTCCACCTCGTCGTCGATCGGAGACCGGGGGAACATGTAGAAGGCGCCCTGCGGCTTGACGACCGAGTATCCCATCCCGGTGAGAGCGCGGTACAGAAGGTCTCGCTTGGCCTGGTAGACGCCGACGTCCACCGTAACCGACTGAAGACTCTCCACGATGCGCTGCATCAGGGCCGGAGCGTTGACGAATCCAAGCGTGCGGTTGCAGAAGATCAGCCCGTCGACGAGCTCTTCCCGCCCATCGTATTCGGGGTGTACGGCTATGAATCCTATCCGTTCGCCCGGCAGGGCCAGGTCTTTCGAGTGCGAGGTGGCGACGATGCTCCTGACGTGATGGTGGAAGACGTGCGGATATTCGAGGCCGTCGAAGAGGAGCTTCCGATAGGGCTCGTCGCTCACCAGGAATATCTCGCGTCCAAGCTCCCGCTCCTTCCTCCGGATGGCGCGCCCTATCTCGGCCAGCAGGTCGGCGCCGTACACCACTCCCGTGGGGTTGTTCGGCGAGCTAACCAGAACGACCTTAGTGGCCTCGGTTATGGACTCCTCGAAGGCGTCCATCTCCGGGAGGAAGCTCTCGTCCGCGGGGACCACCACGCACCTGCCGCCGTGGTTGTCGGCGTAGAAGATGTATTCGACGAAGTAGGGCGCGAATATGACCACCTCATCGCCCGGGTCGAGAAGCGTCTTCAGGATGACGTTGAGGGCGCCCCCCGCTCCGCAGGTCATCACCACCTCGCCGGCGCGGAAGCCGAGCCCGGTCTCGCGCTCCAACTGGGCGGCGACGGCTGCCCGCGTCTCCTCGTAGCCGGCGTTGGCCATGTACCGGTGCGTCCCCGGCGCCGGATCGTCCACGAGCCTCCTGAGCTCGTCGAAGAACTCGCGCGGCGGCTCGACGACGGGATTGCCGAGCGAGAGGTCGAACACGTTCTCCTCGCCGTGCCGCCTCTTGAGGGCGCTGCCCTCCTCGAACATTCTCCTTATCCAGGAGCCCTGCTCCATGAAGCCCCGTATCTTGTCCGATACCGCCATCACGCCCTCCGGGGGGGAGAGGCCCCCATCTCAAATCTTCCCCCGCGGACGGGGGAAGAGGCGGGGCTGTCCGCCGGGTGCGGAGACGACTGTATCGGCGAGGTCTCCCGCTGTCAACAACGGCGCGCAGCCGTTCTTGACACGGGAGGGGGGCTGGATAGCTTTCAATTCAGGGCTCGTAGCTCAGCGGTAGAGCGGTCGGCTCATAACCGATCGGTCGCAGGTTCGATCCCTGCCGGCCCACCAGACCTTCATGGCCGAGGGCCACGACCTGATGGGAGACATCCCGAACTAGACCAACACCGGCATCCCAGTTACAGACTGCTTATCCCTTAGCCTGTTAGGATATCGTAAAATCGGTCCTCCAGCAGCCCGAATCGTTGTCAGAGGACAACACATGGCATACGCTCGTCCTCCATCGTGTCCAAAATGCCGACGGCCCATGACGCTTAGAACCGCGAGGCGTGGAAGCAATCGTGGTAGTCAGTTTTGGGGCTGTTCAGCCTACCCAACCTGCACCGGTACCCGCGATGTGGGCGCAGGTTCGCGCGACAGCGAAGAGGACTCTGGGCCTGGGGAGGGCGGGAACGGCCCTTTCGGTGCGGGAAATGTCAACCGCGGAGAACAAGCGATCACGTCGGTGCCGGTTGAGTGGATTGAAGGCGTCCCTCGCCGATCGTTCAACTACGAGTACGCGCCCATAGGCTCTGTCCCGGGCGTTTTGATCGCTCAGGCAGACATAACCGATGATGTCAAGCGTCTGCTTAGTCATACCTTGCTCCTTACATCCAAGAGTCGCCGACGTGTGGAAGCTACGGAGCATGCCCGGCTTGCCTCGGGGTTGCTTGCGAAGCTTCTCCAGCGGGGATATGCACCACTGGCAACACTGGAAATCGAACGCGCCGCTCTGAATTGTCATGGTCTGATGAAGGAGGCAGCAGACCTAGCCAAGAGCAAAGTCGAGGTCGGATGGCAGGTTCCGCCGGAAAAGGCCATGAGGGCCGACGAGCTCAGGAAGGAGTTGATTCGGAGAGACGTGTGGGTTCTCGATATCGAGTCAGAACATTCTCTGTTGCAGAGCGATGCTGAGATAGAGTTTTTGACCGGATGGGTCCCTTCCAACCTGGGGTTGCACGCCGCACACTGGTTCACGCCTCAGGCTCCACTAGATAGATTGCTCGAATCCGCCAACTTGGAGCACGGGGCTGACCGTCGAATCGACTTCCTGGTTTGCTATCCAGGAATAGGGCCATTCGCAGTAGAAATCGATGGCCCTGAACACATTGCATCTCAAGCGATAGACGATCAACGTGACAAGCAATTACGCTCCATGAGAGTCGATGTAATCCGCGTGAGCAATGCGGAAGTTGAAGTGGGTGATGGGCCCCAGCTCAACAAGATAAAGGAGAGATTCGACTCGGCCGATGTCTTGCTCGATGTGGACGGTTCCAAGAACCCCATCGCGAAACTAGCCGTCGACTGTTCCATCGCCTCCAAGATCCAATTTGCCATCGCCCGCGCCATCCATGCCGGTTGGCTAGGGGACAACGAATGGGAGATCAATCTCTCGGGCACTGGAGAGGTCCAGAGGGCAGGGGTGCTTGACGCTCTTCGACTCCTTAGTTGCTTCGACGTGCTCTACGGTGGGCGTACTGTCCCAAAGCGTTGTACAGTCAGGGATGACGAGGGGACGCCAGTCACATGGGTTTTCGCCGACGGCAAATGGGAAAATGACGATGGGCCCGAGGCTAAGGGTGACCGCATCAGCATACTCGTCCAGCGAGGGTCAAGTGCCTTCAGCGAGACTGCGTCCGATGAGTGGGACATCATCATTCGTCCGGCGTTCCTGCCGGTGAACCTGAGGGTCGAGCAACACTTCGGACGCGTTCGCCAGCCCATTTCAACGGAGAGCTTTGAGCAGGCTGAGCCAGCCCTCACAATACTGCTACGCACGATCTTCCGAAAGTACAAGTTCCGGCAACAGCAGGGCGAGGCAGTGTATAACACCCTCCAACATAACGATACCGTTGTGCTCCTTCCAACTGGTGCGGGAAAGAGCATCGTGTACCAACTTGCCGGTCTGTTGATGCCCGGCATAACGATCGTGGTGGATCCCATTGTCGCCCTCATGGAGGACCAAGTCCTAGGCTTGCAGTCACATGGAATCGGGCGTGCTGTCGGAATCGTGTCCTCTATAGCCGGCCGAGAGGAGCGGGATCGGCTGCTGAGGCAGATCGAGCGTGGGGAGTATCAATTCGTCTTGCACTCGCCGGAAAGGCTTCAAACTCCGGAATTCAGAGGCACGCTCCAAGCACTTCGAGAAATCTCGTTAGTGAATTTGGCGGTCATTGACGAGGCTCACTGCGTATCCGAGTGGGGTCATGACTTCAGACCTGCGTACCTCAACCTCGCCAACAATCTGCGGCGGGTTGCCGCCGATTCGACGGATAACCCTCCACCGTTGCTCGCCCTAACGGGGACTGCTTCCCGTGCGGTGTTGAGGGATATGCTTACCGACCTTGGAATCGATCAATCGGACGACAGCGCGTTGATCCGACCTGAATCGTTCGATCGTAAGGAGCTTAGCTTCGATATCAGACGGGCGACAGTTGCTGAGGAAGCCCAGGCCTCTTTGCGCGGCGTCTTGAACGGAATGGCTGGCCGGTTCGGCATGGGTAGCGGACAGTTCTACAGGCCCAATGGTCGGGAAACTGCCTCTGGCGTCATCTTTACTCGTAACGTCAACGCCCGTTTTACGGGACTAATCCCCACCAGCGAGGAAGTATGGAAGACAACCGGAGTCCACCCAGCCATCTATTCCGGCGGATCACCTCGAGGCTATGACAAGGCTGGCTGGGATAACAAAAAGCGGGAAAACGCTACTGCATTCAAAGGCAATGAAGTGCCCATTTTGGTGGCAACGAAAGCCTTCGGGATGGGTATAGATAAACCGAACATCCGCTACATCGTTCATTTCGGGATGCCGGACTCGTTAGAGAGCTTCTATCAGGAGGCGGGACGCGCGGGGCGCGATCAACAACCCGCTCACTGTGTAGTCGTCTTCACGGAGTATGACCCAGACCGCTCGGATGGCCTGCTTGATCCGAACGTGGACCTCGACGAGTTGAAGAGACGCTTCAGGGCAGCGGAACGCGATCGGTCGGTCGGTGACGACGTCACCAGTGCCATGTGGTTCCACCTCAAGGCATTCAGCGGGCCAGAGATCGAGATCCAAGTAGTGGAGAATGTTCTCAGGGAGTTCAATGACCTGTCGTTACCTCAGCGGTACCAGTTGGCATATGATGGCGATGACGACAGGCGCCGGAAGGAGCACGCCATTGTTCGGCTATTGAGAGTGGGCGTGCTCCGTGACTATGAGGTGGACTTCGGGTCGGCACGCCTGACGGTCCAAACCGAGCCATTCAACTTCGAGCGGTGTCGTCAGAAGCTCCTTGATTACATCCAGACAGCCCAACCGCACAGAAGTAACGAGTTTAGGGAGAAACTGGATGCAATAGGCACAAGAGGGCCGCACAGCGACGCCCTCGCGCTGGCCAGACTGTTGATAGAGTTTACGTACGATGTGATAGAACGGTCACGCAGACGTGCGACCCAAGAATCGGTGTTGCTGGCTCGATCTGCCCAAAGCGATGCCGAAATCAGGACGCGTTTGATGGACTACCTCCAAGAGGGCTTGGGATCCGAGCGAATCGGGCGGCTCTTGGAGCAGCAAGATGTCCGACTTGCAGAGTGGTGGGAGCTAATCGAAGCCGTGCAGACTCCGATGGATGCAGGTGAGTTGCGAGGTCTGTGCATTCGGGCATTGGAGTCCGCTGCGGATCACCCTGGGCTCCTTTTTGTTCGAGCAGCAGCAGAGGCTATGTGCCACGATCATAACGACAGGGCAACTGCGGATGGTATTGAGACTGCCGTCAAGGAGTGTGCGAGAAAGGGTATCCCCGAGCGTGATACTAGGGAAATGCTCAACAAGTTGTACGACCTTGCCCAGATTCCTGTGCGTGCGGTTGAGTTGGGAGTCCCTCTGGCAAAAGCTTTGTGTGATGTAGGAGACGCTGGCCCTGAGTTTGCTTTCTGCGCCGAAGTCACCGAACAACGGTTGCCTGAGCTACAACCCAAAATCCGAGATGACGTAAGGTTTATTCTCGATGTCTACAAGATAGGCATGGGTGTTGATTTCTTGACTGATGTCACCCAAAAGATCGCCCAGCGATACGACCACCTGGATGTAGTGGAACTGTTGGGAGGATGCAAGGAATGAGCTTGGCCGACGACTTGCGGGGCAAACTTGATGCAGCCATGAGAGACCTAGCCAGCCTACAAGCGAGACTTCATGAAATCGAAGGCCTTGAGGAATCCCTACGCGATGCAAATGGTCAACTTTCCCAAACTAGCTCCCGCGTGTCGGAATTGACGGCATCGGCACGGGCGGCGCAAGAGTCACTCGGCCTGACGGTGAAAGCGTTGGAGCGAGCTACCGACGTCATGATGCGCCTGGAACCCGCTGTCATCACGTCTGCCATTCAGGAAGCAGACACGTCGATTAAAGCGGCGATCGAAGATAGCTCAACCAAACTCACCGAGTCAGTGTCCCAGCGGGCTGAGGCTATCGAGCAATCGATAAATACGAGCCAAGAAACTACTCGGCAGCAAATGACGGAGCAGGAGGCCCGACAGGCGGAACGCCACGCGAAGGATGTCAGGGTATTCAAGTGGATTGGATCCCTGGGACTGTTAAGCCTAGCAGGACTGGTTGTCCTGGCAGTCCTTATACTTCTCAGTGTTCAATAATGCATGGGATGGTTTGGCAGGTAGGAGTGACAGCGCCTGTGGCTTGCCCAGCACACGAGCAGGCGAAAGTTCGGCTGCGCCTTCAACAATTCTGTCCATGTGGCACCCGCTGCGTCTGGCCGAGGACTTCGCCACCGCGGACATCCTGACCAACGGCCGAGTCGTCTTCGGCGTGGGCCGCGGCTACCACACCCGGGAGGTGGAGACCTTCGGCTCCCCCATGCTAGACGCCGACGCCGACGCCAACCGGGAGCTGTTCGAGGAGCAGGAGATCGTCCTGAAGGCCTTCAACCACGACTCGGGAGCCGCTATGGGCGACTCTAACGAGACTATATCCCTGACCGACCTTCGCTCGAAGATAGGGTGGATTGAGGGAGGGGGAGAACATAGAAAGGTACGATGTCCGTGTCCGCCGAGCTAGTCTGTGTAAGTGCACCAACGACGGACTGGGCGGCTGGTCACAGATCGGGATAATGACTCGGTGAAAGCCCTGCGTTCGGTCAACTCGCTCATGTCTCGGCGTAGGCCGCGATGGTCTCCTGACATGATAGTCGTGTCATCGGATGGGTCGGGGCGATGAGCGAGTTCAAGTGCTCCGGCCTATAGTGCCATCTCCCAACGAAAAGTTCGCAATTCAGTCTTACACGGCCCACCACGGGATGCCGAACCTCGTCCTGTATCACGTGAGCTGAGGTAACTGCCCCTTCACTCCTTCCTCTGCCCTTTGCATCTGACCTTCGGGTCAGAGCACACCGACAACAATGACCTCCTGAGATAGGCTCAATTCAGTCTTGCCAGGCCGCACCTGTTGACGCGTAGTCAGCCCTCAACTATCTTTGCCATCAAGCTAGGGTGATACGCAGAGCGCCATCGGTCAAACATGCAGCCCTTCAAGAACCTTGGCTTGACCTTTACAGCGGAGGAGACGTCTCCGCCCACGGAGATCGCCCCAGGCAAATGGGAGACGAAGCACACCGCACGCTTCACCAGGGGTTTGGTGAACATGGTGTTCATCTATGAAGAGTTCGGAGGAGACTGGCTGCTCACCTACGCAAAACCTGAGTAGGCCTGCGCGCGATACCGTACTCCAAGGAGGCGGAGATGAAGCTAGACAGCAACGATGTAGAGATACCGGCAAGCTCCGTCAGCGTCTATGACGCGATCTTCCGCAGGCGCAACGTCAAGGAGTTCACCTGCGACCCGGTCCCCCATGAGGTATTAGAGCGGCTGTTCTCCGCAGCGATCTGGGCTCCCAACCACCGGCTCACCGAACCTACGCGATTCTTCGCGGTCCGAAAAGACAGCCCGATGAGGAGGAGAATCGCCGAAATCGCGTGGCAGACGACATATGACGGAGTGGCCAACCCGAACCCGGAGCAGAAACGGCGGTCGGCGGACGCGAGCAGGGACCGCGTCCTGAACGCGCCCGCGATGGTGTACGTCTACAGCCTTGGCGGAGATGACAACGAGATCACGCAGGAGAACTACGCCACGTCCTGCTGCGCCATCCAGAACATGGCCCTGGCCGCGGTTGCCGAAGGCCTCCGTCTCGACTGGAGCACCGGAGGTCTCACCAGGATCCCCGGCCTGACCCAGATCCTGGGTGCGGACGATGCGTGGACGATGGTGGGGGTCGTGTTCCTCGGCAAGGCCGCAGCGCTCCCGAATACGCAGCGCATGCCGCACTCGGAAGTGGTCACATGGTTGGAGTGATATCCGCGCGGCTTTAGGTGTAGGTCGCCTCGGGGCCGCGGGCGGTTATCTTGCCCGATGCCACGAGCTCGACCACCTCCTCCAGATCACGCAGGTAGGGATCGACGAAGGGTTCGTGTCCCGGCGACTGCATGAAGTGGATCGCCTTGAAGGGGAAGGCGTCCTTGGAGACCATCCAGCCCCTGTCCTCCATGCCGGTGGCGATGGCGTAGATGTCCATCGTCGTGGAGGTGTACGCGAATAGGGACATGTCCGGCTTGCCGAGCACGGTGAGGCCCTCGATGGCGTCGATGCGTTCCTGGAACCGCCTGATGTAGCGCATCGTCCCTTCGACCAGCCTGAGATACCCTTCCTCGCCCAGGTATCTCAGCACAGCCCACGCGGCGGCGATGGCTCCTCCGGGACGGCTGCCCGCCATGGTGGGCGTGAAGTAGTAGCCCTGAGGCCGCTCCGGCGGTCCGAAGTCGAAGACCTGGTACTGGAAGATGTCGGGATCGCGGGACAGTATCGCAGAGGCGCCCTTGGCCGTATAGCCGAACTTGTGGAGGTCGGCCGAGATCGTCGTCACGCCGGGCACGCGGAAGTCCCAGGACGTGACCTCGTACCCCAGCTTCTCCGTGAACGGCAGGAAGTAGCCGCCGACGCAGGCGTCGACGTGAAAGCTGATGCCGCGCTGCTCCGCCAGAGCCGCCATCTCAGGAATCGGGTCTACCATACCGAGAACAGTGCTGGGGGCCGATCCGACCATCAGGACGGTGTCGTCGGTGACGGCGGCGTGGTAGGCCGGCAGGTCGACGAGGCCGTCCGAGTCCAGCGGCGTCGATACGAGCTCGAGCCCGAAGTAGTCGGCCGCCTTCTTGAAGGAGGGATGGGCGGAGGTTGGGGCGACCATCTGGGGCGCGGTCACTTCCGGTCTGAGCGCTCTGGCCCGGTCGCGGGCCGACTTGACGCCGAGCAGGATGCTCTCCGTCCCGCCGGACGAGACCGCGCCGACCGCGTCCTCCCCGTGCAGCAGACCGGCCGTCATCTCGATCACCTCGCGCTCCAAGCGGGCCGTGCTCGGGAAGATCGAGGGGTAGAGAGCATTGACAGAGAAGAAGTCTAGGTACGCCTGCTGAGCGACCTCGAGGACGTCGTCGCCGGCCGGATATGAGACTCCGGCGGCCAGCCGCTCCTTCCACTGCTTGTCCCCGCTCGCCATCTGCAGCATGGATTCGCGCAGCTCGTCCGCCGGTACGCCCTGTCTATTCAGCTTCATCTCGCATACTCTCCTTACTTGGGCAGCCGAACCGAAACGCGAAGGTTCCCGGTTTTTTTGTCCAGTGCGGCAACTCTGGCCCTAATATACACAGAACTTCGAGATCGTGCTCACTACGCAGCGACCGCTGAATCCATACCCCGATACCCGCCCGGTGATCTCCAACACCTGGCTTCCCGTCCTTCGGGGTGTCCGGTCAGAGATGTCGTATGATGAGTCCACAGTGCCGGCTTACACGTGCTAGGGCACAAACTGGATCGGGTCATCCACGCTCAGGAGGTGAAGATGGAGAAGAGAAGGCTTGGCAGGACAGACATCGAGGTGACCCGGCTGGGATTCGGACTTGCGGAGATATCCCGGCAGGAGCAGCACGGGGGAGATACGTCGGACGCGGCCCGCGTGGTCGACCTAGCCCTGGATCTCGGGATCAACTTTCTGGACACGGCCGCCTGCTACGCCTCGACGGAGGCGCTGATAGGTTCCGTCGCCTCTCATCGCAGAGACGAATTCTTCCTGGCGTCCAAGTGCGGCCACGCCGTCGACACGGAGGCCGAGCCGTGGACGGCCGAGGTGATAGCCGAGAGCGTCGACCGCAGCCTCAGAAAGCTCAGGACAGACTACCTGGACATCCTTCAGCTCCACTCCTGCGAGCTGGAAGTGCTGGAGCGGGGAGAGGTCATCGAGGCGCTGGTCAGCGCTCGTGACCAAGGTAAGACCCGGTTCATCGGGTACAGCGGCGACAACGACGCGGCCCTGTGGGCTGTCGGGAGCGGGATATTCGACACGCTTCAGACGAGCTTCAGCCTGGTGGACCAGAGCGCCCGAGTGGAGCTTCTCGCCGCCGCCCGCTCCGCAGGAATGGGCGTAATCATCAAGCGACCTGTCGGCAACGGGGCGTGGGGCCAGGTCGGCAGCTCGTACCGGTACACCGACGAGTACTTCCGGCGCGCGCGGATCATGAGGGAGATGGGGCCTATAGGCGGCGCGCCCGAGGATCCGATCCTGCTCGCGATGGGCTTCCTGTTCGCGCACGACGAGGTCGACACGGCCATCGTGGGCACCCACAACCCGGCCCACCTCAGAGCCAACGTCGAGATGGTCGAGAACGATCTGCCGATCTCCTCCGAGGCTGTGGAGGAGCTCCGCCGCCGCTTCGACGCCGTGGGAGAGGAGTGGCCCGGCATCCTATAGACGACGTACAGCCTCCGCTTCGGAAAGAAGAGAGGAGCACAGTGTATGAACACTGATGCCGTGCGCGCCTCCGTCCGCCTTCTGCATCACTCAACTCCTGTCGCCACCTCAAGTTTGGGATCGCTATTTAGTTTGTATTGCAAACTCGTTCATCAGGATTCAACAGCATCCGCAAGACATCACCTCTACGCGGATGCCTCGTTACAAGAAGGGGTAACGAAGGACCAAGGACCAGCCTGACTTGCCTTCGGCCCAACGGCCACGCATACTCTGCGTTTGACGATCAGCTCATCGGAGAACTCTCTTGGCGACAGAAGCCGATACGGACCTGACCATCATCATCCTGGCGGACGGCGCGAGGCCCGACGTGCTGCGGGCGTTGGCCGCATCCGGTCAGCTCCCTCACATGGCCCGCGGCCTCCTCGCGGAGGGCTTCCAGTACACCGGCGTCACCGTTCTGCCCAGCGTATCGAACATCGCCTACATCCCCATACTCACAGGCCAGTATCCGGGCACCGCCAACGTGCCCGGACTCCGATGGATGGATAAGCCGAACTTCTCCCCGGGCATGCTGCTGATGCGGGGCCACCGCTCCTACATCAGTCCGGCCCACGTACGTCTCGATGACGACCTCTCTCCCGACCTGGAGACCATCTTCGAGCTCAACCCGACCTCGCTGGCCGTGCGCTGCGACGTGCGCAGAGGCCTGTCGGCCGAGAACAGCAGCTTCTCTCTCCGGCTATCGATGCCCTTCATGTTCTTCGCCCACTACCTCGGGAGAGGCGACTTCGTCGACCATATCGTCATGAGCAGAGCCATCAGGTGGCTGGAGCGAACCGACCGCGGCCAGCCGAGGTTCGTCTTCCTCCCGCTGGTGGACGTGGACAAGCTCTCGCACCGCTACGGCCCCGAACATCGGCGCACCATCGACGCCTACCGGCGCCTGGACGCCCAGGTCGGCAGGATGCTCGGCTGGCTCCGCAGCAATGGCCTATGGGACAGCACTCACTTCATGGTGACCAGCGACCACGGGCACACGGAGACCAGGCAGCACCTGGACATATCGTCTCTGCTGTCGGAGCTCGGATACCGCGTATTCGAGCATCCCTTCATCCACCGGCGGAAGGCGGACGCGGCGGTCATGGTCTCCGGCAACTCCTTTGCCAACCTCTACTTCCCTTCCTGCGGCATGTGGGGCGCTCCTTTGGAATGCGGGGAGATAGAGGAGCAGCATTCGGCCGCCCTCCAGGCGATACGGCGCCGTGAAGAGGTGGAGTGGTGCGCCTATAGACGACGGGACGGCGGAGTCAAGATAGTCTCGAGCGACGGCGAAGCCGTCCTGGGAATGGAAGGCGCAGACTACACCTATGCGTTCGACGGGTTCGATCCGCTGCGCCTCTCCTCCCGGCGCGGCCGCGTCCCGCGGTCGGAGGCGCTGGCCCAGACGATCGAAACGGACTTCCCCGACTCGCTGGAGAATATCTGGCATCTGTTCAAGAGCCGTCGCACCGGGGATATCGTGGTCACGGCAAAGCCCGGCTACGATCTGCGGGGCTGGCGGGAGTTCCCGGAGCACCGCTCCTCACACGGCGCACTCTGCAGGGAGCACATGACGGTCCCTGTCCTCAGCAACAGGCCGCTCATCGCCGACGGGGGCATCCGTACAGCAGACCTGTTTCCGACGGTCGCCGAGAGCCTTAACCTCACCCCTACCAAGCCCCACTTCGGACGGAGCCTGCTGTGACCGCGCTGCCCGCCCGGCCTCACATCACCACGCGACAAGCCGTATGCTACACGGCGGCGCTGCTGGTTCCCGCTGCCGCTTGCACCCTGCTAACCTGGCGTCTGCTACCGGAGTGGTGGGAGCTGTCCGCCTATTTCTGGTACTCGATTCCCGGAAATAGCTTCCTCCTGTTGCCCCATGAGCCCGCAGTGATCTATGCGGGGACGCTGTACGATCCCCTTCTGGTCGCGGCGGTGGGCGCCCTGGCAACAGCGCCCGCCTCGGCGATCGACTACCTGCTATTCGAGCGGGCGTTCCGGCTAGGCCCTCTCGCCCAGGCCAAGCAGAGCCGCATCTCCGTGCTCGCTCAGCGCGCCTTCAACTGGCAGCCCTGGTGGACCATCGTCGTCTTTGCGTTCAGCCCCCTGCCCTTCTATCCGGTCCGAATAGCAGCCCCGATGAGCGGATACCCTGCCGCGCGGTACGTCATAGCGGTGTTCGTCGGACGCCTGCCGCGCTACTACCTCCTGGCGTGGGGCGGAGAGCAGGTCGCGAGGCTACTGGACTGGAATCCCATCACCTGACTACAGGCGTTGACTCGGCGTCGGCGGGCGACCTACACTTAACCGTTGGGGCGATTTGCGGACGCCGGTGATGAGTACGCGAGACCTTGGAGATCAGCTGAATGAGTGAAGAGAACGGGTATATCGTCGACGCGACGGGGATTCACAAGACGTACCGGACGGGAAAGGTGACGGTGCCGGCGCTTCGAGGCATCGATCTGCGGATCAGGCGCGGCGAGATGGTGGCCATCATGGGCCCCAGCGGCTGCGGGAAGACCACCACGCTGAACTGCCTCTCGGGCCTCGACGAGATAGACTCCGGCACGGTGATCGTAGAGGACCAGGTCATCCACGACCTGCCCGACGACGATCGGAGCGACTACCGTGCCCGGCGCATGGGCTTCGTCTTCCAGCTATACAACCTGCTGCCGGTGCTCAGCGCCGTGGAGAACGTGGAGATGCCGTTGCTGGTCTCGGGCGTCAACTCGAAGGAGGCGCGGCGGCGTTCGCTGGATCTGCTCGACCAGGTGGGACTGGCCGACCGCACCGACCACCTTCCCTCCGAGCTTTCGGGAGGTCAGCGCCAGCGTGTCACCATCGCACGGGCGCTGGTCAACCAACCTGCCATCGTCTGGGCCGACGAGCCGACGGGAGACCTCGACAGCGAATCGGCAGGCGAGATCATGGAGCTGATGACTAGGCTCAACAGGGACAGCGGCGAGACCTTCGTCATCGTCACGCACTCGCAAGAGGTCGGCGAGATCGCCGACCGGATCGTCTTCATGAGAGACGGCCTCGTGACCGACGACGGCCTCGGCGGCGGTGACTGATGGAAAAGCTGTTCGGCATCCCGCTGCCGGTGCTGATGATGGTCCTCTCGGGGATATTTCTGACCGCCATGCTGGTCGTGGTGGTGATGGCGCTGCGCAACTCGGTGATGCTCAAGATGGGAATCCGTCCCATCTCACGCCGCCCGGGCATGACCGCGCTCATAATCATCGGTGTGATGCTGAGCACGATCATCATGGCCGCAGCCTTCGGGACGGCCGATACGCTCACCTACTCGATACGCGACATCGCCGTCAACGGGCTCCAGGAGATAGATGAGGTGATCGTCCCGGCGCGCGCCGCGGAGGGCGATACGTTCGGACAGTCCTTCATCGCCATGGACCGCTACCGGCAGCTCCAGGCCGAGCTCGCCGGCGACGACCGGATAGACGGCCTGATGCCTCAGTACACCGCGAACGTCCCCGCGGTCAACCCGGCAGAGGGGCTGAGCGAAGGGCAGCTCAACCTCGTAGGAGTCGACCCGGCCCAGCTCTCCGGGTTCGGCGGATTGCGACTGGCGGCGGGGGGCGACGCGGCAGTCGAGTCCCTAGCGGCCCATGAGGCGTTCGTCAACGAGGAGGCCGCCGAGGAGCTCGGACTCCAGACAGGTGGAGAGCTGGAGCTGTATCTGGAGGACCGCTCGGTCCTGTTCGGCGTCAGGGGAGTGCTGGAGAACGGGAGCCTTGCCGGCATAGAGCCCACGATGGTGATCCCGCTGGACCAGGCCCAGAAGCTGTTCGACAGGCCGGGACAGATCACCTCCATCGTCATATCGAACAGAGGCGACGAGCTCTCCGGGAACGACCTGAGCGACGAGGTCACCAAGGACCTCCGCGTCCGGTTCGTAGACCGGGAGGTGGCCGAGCGTCTGAAGGTCCTGCTGAGGCAGGACGCCTTCATCGCCGCTCTGGTCGAGAAACGGGACGACGCCGTCCCGGACAGCAGGGAGAAGCTGGACGAGCTTCTCCCCGGCCTCCAGGCGGCAGACCTGACCGACGACCTGATCGCCGCCTTCGGCGACGACGAGACGACGGCGGTGATATTCGACATCCTGGACGATGAGGAGATGCGCGAGCTTCAACGTGAAGCGGTCACGCTCTTCGCGGAGCTTGGCGAGCTTCGCGTGTGGCCGATCAAGTCCGACCTGCTGCGCGGCGCCGAGGCCGCCGGAACCGGCGTCAGCGTCTTCTTCCTGACGTTCAGCGTCTTCTCAATCGGCAGCGGGATCCTGCTGATATTCCTGATATTCGTGCTCCTGGCCGGCGCCCGCAAGTCGGAGATGGGCATGGCGCGGGCCTTGGGCGCGAAGCGACGAAACCTGGTCCAGATGTTCGTCTTCGAGGGCACCGCCTACGCGCTCGTCTCGGCCGCCATCGGGGTCGTGCTGGGGCTCGGCGTCAGCGCGCTCATGGTTGACATCCTGAACAGGGTGTTTTCAACCTTCGATGACGACTTCATTCTCCAGATCCACTTCACCCTGCCGACCATCGTCGTGTCATACTGCCTGGGGATGATCATCACCTTCGCGACGGTCGCCGTGTCGGCCTACCGGGTGAGTCATCTGAACATCGTCGCGGCAGTACGAAACCTGCCGGAGAGCCTTGCGCAGACAGCCGCACCCCGCCTGTCGACACGGCTGCGCGGTCTCCTGCTGGGAACCTTCCGGCCGGCGATATTCCTCTGGCGGGGCCTCCACTACCTCGTCAAGCTGGACCTCGTGCCCGCTCTGATTCATCTAGTCCTGGCAATCCTATGGCTTGTGCCCGTCTTTTGGTTGGCGGACATCCTGATCCAGCTGTTCCGGCTGGCCTGGCCGTACCTGCTGCAGGGGTGGCTTCTCATTCTCGCCGGCATCGCGCTGATCGCCGCCTCGATCGGCATCGGGCCCATGCAGCTCTGGTCGGCGTTCGGCGGAGGAGTCACTCTGGTCCTTGCCGGCATAGGGTTGTCGGTCCGAACCCTGATCGCCCGGGGCGACATGAGCCCCGCGACCCGCGACCGGGCCGTCTTCACCGCGACCGGCATCGCGATAATGGTCTTCTGGGCGCTGCCGGGGAGTCTGATCGAACGGATCCTGGGGGAGATCGTCGACGATCTCGGGGGCGACATAGACATCATGTTCGTCTCCGGCATCGCGATGGTCGGCGCCGCGGTCTGGACGGTCATGTACAACGCCGACCTGATCCTTCGAGCTCTCCAGGCGGCCACCAGCCGCTTTCGCCAGCTGCGTCCTGTGCTCGTCACCGCTGTGGCGTATCCGCTAAGCTCCAGGTTCAGGACCGGCCTGACGCTGGCGATGTTCGCACTCGTCATATTCACGCTTACGATCATGTCGGTACTGACCGAGACGTTCGGGACGCAGTTCGCCGAGACGAGGGTCATCACCGGCGGATGGGACATCGAGGGCAGCGTGAATCTGACTACGCCCATCGAGGACATTCGCTCCGACATCGCGCGCAGCGATCAGGTCCCGGAGTCCGGGATCGAGGCGATCGGCGGATACACCACCATCCCGGTGCAGGTGCGTGAGGTCGAGGGAGACGATCAGGAGTGGAGCAGAGTCCGGTTCGTCGCGGCGGACGACGGGTATCTCGAATCGAACTCCTACCGGCTCAAGCTGATAGCCGAGGGCTTCGGCTCGTCCACGCGCGAGGTGTTCGACGCGATGAGGAGCGACCCCACTCTGGTGGTCGTCGACGGCTCCATGCTCGCCACGCGGCAGGGACAGGAGGGACAGACGATAGATAGGGTCTTCGAGGCGGTGGAGTATGACGACAGGTCGATGAGCCCCTTCCGGATCGAGCTGCGGGAGCCGAACACGCGCACTGTCACGGAGTTGAGCGTGGTGGGAGTGATCGACCGGATCCACGACACCGGCTTCGGGATCGGGATAGTCGGCTCCAAGTCGGCTATCGAGGAGCAGCTCCCCTTCCCTATCCCAACGACGACCTACCGTTTTCGCGTGGTCGACACCGAGGCCGCGGAAGATATCGCGAAGGACATCGAGAGGTCGTTCCTAGAGCACGGGATGGACACCGTGGCCCTGGAGAGGCTTCTCGACGAGCAGTTCGGCGCGACCCGGGCCTTCTTCCGGCTGTTCACGGGATTCATGGCGCTTGGTCTGTTCGTAGGCATCGCCGCGCTCGGCGTCGTGAGCACCCGCGCGGTGGTCGAGAGGCGTCAGCAGATTGGGATGCTGCGGGCCATCGGACACCGGCGGAGCATGATCCAGCTGAGCTTCATGATCGAGTCGAGCTTCGTTGCGGTCCTGGGCATCGTGATCGGTACGGTGCTGGGACTGGTGCTCTCATACAACGCAGTCATAGACATAAGGGAGGACCAGGGCCTCGACACGATCAGATTTGCCATCCCCTGGGCACAGATGGCGATCATCTTGGGCCTGACCTACCTGTTCTCCCTCTTGGCGACGTACGTGCCCGCACGTCAGGCGTCCAAGGTCTATCCAGCGGAAGCCCTGCGATACGAGTAGCGCAGCGCGGTCCCTGATACGGCCGGCCTGCTTGACAACCTCAGACAGCAGACCGTCCTGGCCGAAGAGTTGGGGTTGGAGACGATGTGGCTGGGCGAGCACCACTTCGGCCCCTATCCTGCCGGGGATATCCCCAACCCCATTCTCCTGGGCGCCGACATGGCGGCCCGGACATCCCGGATCCGCATCGGTCAGACCCCGGAACGAAGCTGGACTGGGACTTCCTGGAGCCGCGCACCCTGCTGGTCGGCTCGCCCGAAAACGGCGTGGAGAAGGTGCAGGAGCTTCAGGAGGTCTGCAATCTAGAGTACCTCATCGTCTCCTTCGCCCACGCGGGGATGCCACTGGAGAAGACCCTGAAGAACCTCGATCTCTTCGGCGCCAAGGTGGTGCCGCAGTTCAAGTCGCAACCGAACCGGTGATGTCAGAGAGCCACCGGCGCGCCGCTGTCCATCCACTCGGCGTAGGAGCCGTCGTACAGACGGACATTGTAGCCGGCCTGCCTCATGGCCATATAGGCAAGCGAGACCCGGATCCCACTCCGGCAGTAGACGATCGCCCTATCGCGTGGCGCGACGCCGGCCGCCGCCAGGGGTTGGGTCGCCTCCGGGGCTTCGTTTGCTAGTCTTCGACCTCTAGCAACTGTGCTCGCAATACAACTCCTGGCGACCGGAACGACTCTCTGGCTTCCCGTTAACCAGCTAGATTCGGCGACTGTACCGGCTGTCCCACACTCTTCCCGCCGGGGACCAGGGTGAAGACTCCCTCAGCTCCTTCAGGCTTTCTCTTACATCCGGAGACTCTGACAAGGGCAGTTTGACCTTCGTCCCATTGGACGACGACAGGTAGGCGGCGTTGACGATCTCAACGACCGCTCTGCCGTCGCTTCCGCCGGAATAGGGTTCTTCGTCGTCCAGGATGCATCGGCAGAAGTGCTCCAGTTCGCGGAGATACTGCCAGTCTTCTTCGATCCTCCGGGTGGGGTGCCAAGGACCGGTAAGCGTTAGGTCTGTGACGGTGCTACTGTTCTCGTACAGACTCAAGAACGCCGACTCCAGTGTCGGGGTGCTGTGGAACGGCCAGCGCATTACCAGCGTCCCGCGAGTGCCGAACACTTCAAAGCTCTCCTCCCCTGTGGCATGTGTTAGCGTCGTGATGTGCAGTGTGCTCATCGCGCCGCTCGCGTGCTTCATCATCACACAACCTACGTCGTCCGTCGGATGATTCGCCTTCTCGACTATCATCAACTGACCGCTGACCTCGCAGACGTCGCCAAGCCACCAACGACACACGTCGATGTGATGGGAGCCGCTCTCCTGGAGGATGCCGCCACCGGACTCGAGCGTCATGCGAAACTCCTCTCCGGTGGGACCTGCCACTTTGGCGTTCTCCCAACGCGCCCGCACCTCGAATACCTGACCGAGTCGCCCGGCGTCTATCAGCTCCTTCACCTGCCGAAACGACCGATTGAACCTCTTCATGAACGCGATCATCAGCTTAACGCCGTACTCAGAACAGACGGAGACCATCTGGTCCGCTTCCTCTATGGTGGGTGCCATCGGCTTCTCGCAGAAGACGTGCTTCCCCGCTTTCGCCGCTGTGACAACAGGCAAGAGATGATGATGTGGCGGTGTCAGTACCATCACAGCGTCCACGTCCTTGTCGTTACATATGTCGTCTAGATTCGTGTAGACACGCTGGGCGCCGTACCGTTTCTGTATCTGCCTTGCCCGCTCTTCGTTTGTGTCCATTACTGCGACGAGCTCGCCATTCTCCATATGTTGAAACGCCGGTCCATACAGGATATCGGCGGCCACACCACAACCAATGACGCCAAGTTTAACTCTTGCCATCTAACGTCTCCCTAAATAGCGATAGGACACAAAGACCCCGCGCATCGACTCGCTACACGTATCCGGCAATGAGCGTGTTCACTGGGCCGCCAAAGCATCCACGTACGCCGAAAGGCCACGTTCAAACGAGTATTCCGGTGCATAGCCAAGCTCTGCACGAGCCGCCGAACAGTTCATCTCCCGCGCCTCCGAAGCCCTTATCGTTGAGGGCATCGGCGCTGGACCGAACTTGAGATCTGCGTCCGGCCGGATACTCCTCAAGACTCGGGCCATGTCGTCCAACGTGTAGGTCTGGTCTCCGCAGACGTTAAAGACTCTACCCTCTGTCCTATCCGTCCCGAGGGCCAGACTCATCGCTCTCACGTTGTCCTTCACATAGACCCAATGGAAACCGGTTGACTCGTGGAACGGCACCGTAACCGGTTCCCCGGCAGCGACCCTTTCGATGGCGCTCGCGACCACCGCCGAGGCGTACTTTCTTTCGACCTCGCTGGCAAGCAGTCTACCGCCGGGCCCATAGTTCATCCCGAACCGAAGACCAATCGTATCCAGGCCGAACTGGTCGAAGAAATGGATGCCCATCGTCTCATTGAGCAACTTTAGATGGCCATACAGCGTGGTAGGTCTGCATACAGCGTCCTCCTTCGGACCGATGGGATTGACAGCGTCGGTGCTAGCGTACACGACCCGCTCCACGTCCGTAGCCCGAGCCGCTTCAAAGACGTTGTTGGTCCCCTCCGCATTGACCCTTATCGCCAGAGTCGGCGTCTCCCGGATAGCTGATTCAGGAAGGAGCGCGGCTAGGTGCATTATGCGCTCGATCCTGTGTTCCCTAATGGCCTCCGTCAGCGAACCCACATCGCGTATGTCCCCTTGGACGATCTCCACCTCTTCCTCGAGATCGGCAATCCTGGCCGGCATTGGCCTCAGATCGTACGCAACCACCTGATGACCTTCCGCGACTAGGCCCCGGGCCAGGTTTGAACCTATGAATCCCGTTCCGCCCGTGATCATGACTCTCATACTCTACATCCTTCCCTTCATGCAGTTCAGGTGTCAGGCTGGAGTGGAGATCGGGACGGTGACGCCGCAGGGCGAGGGGCTGTCAGGGACAAGCGTCCCTCAAAGGAAGCGCCTGGAAACGCCCCTCCTACTCTACGTGCCTGTCCTGCGGAGCCTGGGGTCCAGGGTATCGCGCAGTCCATCTCCAACGAGGTTGGTTCCCAGCACCGTCAGGGATAGTACGAGACCGGGGAAGAAGATAGTCCAGACAGCAATGCGGACGTACGTCTTGGACTCTCCTACCATGTTGCCCCAGCTAGGTATGACCGGCGGCACCCCGGCGCCAAGGAAGCTCAGAGCCGCCTCGGCCAGGATCGCTAGAGCAAAGATGAAAGTCCCTTGGACCAGCAGCGGAGCGATTAGATTGGGCAGGATATGCCGATACAGGATACGAGGCATCCCTGCACCGATCGCCATCGCGGCTTCCGAGAACTGACGCTCCTTCAGACTTAGGGTAGAACCCCGCACGATTCGTGCTACGCGCGGAATCTCGCCAACGGTTATGGCGATTACCACGTTCTGTAGGCTCGGGCCCAGTATCGCGACCAGTGCGATCGCCAGCAGAAACGACGGGAAAGCCATCAGACCGTCCATGAACCGCATGACGATGTTGTCCAGCGTCTTGTAGAAGGACGTGACCATACCGATAGAGGTGCCGATCAGGATGCTGAGACCGGCGACCAGCCCACCCACCGTAAGGGACAGCCGACTCCCATGCATCGCTCGCGAGAAGACGTCTCTTCCCATATGGTCGGTGCCGAACCAGTGCTCGGGCGAGGGCGATTCGAGCCGGACGTAAGGGTCTAATTCCAGTGGATTGTGGGTAGATATTATCGGGGCAAAGATCGCAACCACAGCGGCGGATATGAGTACGAACAGGCCCAGCATCATGTTGGGATTGCCCAGAAGCACCCTCTGAGCGGCGGTCAGGCTCCTCCGTAGACGTTCGGACCGTCTCGGAGGCGCCAGTCCGGCCTGTACCTCTACTTCCCGTCCCATTAGTAGTGCTCCATCCTGGGAATCAAGAGAGGCGTATCCGGGGGTCCAGGTAGCCGTAGGTCAGATCGACCACCAGGTTCATCACCACGTAGGCGAATGTGATCATAAGGATCACCCCCTGTATGATCGGGTAATCGCGCCGTAGCACCGCATCGACGATGAGCCTTCCCACTCCTGGAATGGCAAACACCGCCTCGGTAACGACCAGTCCCCCGACCAGAGAGGCCAGCGTAAGGCCAATGATGGTAACGATCGGGATCGAGGCGTTCTTTAGCGCATGGCGGAACAGCACCGATAACTCTCCGAGCCCCTTTGCTCGCGCTGTGCGTATGTACTCCTCCCTGAGCACTTCCAGCATCGTGGCCCGGGTCATGCGCGCGATCAGCGCGGCGGAGATTATACCGACCGTCAACGATGGCAACGTTAGGGACCTCAACCAAGGACCGACACCACCGGCGAGAGGTTCATAGCCGATGGCGGGGAACCAGTCGAGCTTGACTGCAAAGAGCCAAGCCAGGTTGAAGCCCAGCCAAAACGAGGGGATGGCTAGGCCGAGAACGGCGAAGAGCATCACGACACGGTCCACCCACGTGTTGGCCTTCCAGGCGGCCACTACCCCGAGTGGTATGGCCACTAGAACCGCAACCAGTTGAGAGTAGATGGCGAGAAACAGCGTCGGTTCCAGCCTCTGCCCTATCAGCTCCGTTACCTTGGTCCGGCTGAAGACCGACTCCCCAAGGTCGCCCCTCACCAGGTCCCTGAAATATATGCCGAGCTGCTGATAGAGAGGCTTGTCAAGCCCCAGCTTTGCCTTGATCTCTTCGATCTGCTCCGGCAGGGCCTGGTCGCCCGCCAAGAAGCTAACCGGGTCTCCCGGAGTGACGTGGATCAGAGAGAAGGTGACGACCGCAACGATGAGCAGCACGGGAACCACGGCCAAGGCTCGCTGTGCCACATACCGCCCCATAGCAAGAATGCTCCTCCCGTCAGCCTAGCCGCAGAGTCACCCTTCTGAGTTCGAGTACTAGGTCGTCCGTGGAGCGGAGTCTATCGAACCAGCCTCCACATGTCAAAGAATCCGTCATCTGTGCCTGAGTGTTGGCCCAATGCAAGCGGGGATAGCCACCAGCACATACGCTTTTCGTTTCATGTGGAGCTTATCTATCAGAGGCTGAGATGTTCTCAGAAGCTTCCGGTCTATGTTGACCGCCTCGGACACGGGTGCTACTATTCAGCCCTTCACGAGCACACCGTCAACTCCGGCGGAGACGGCTCCATCTGGGAATTTTAGACTAGGGATCCGTTAAATGGGGTCGGGAGTGGTCCCCTATGAATGTTGGTGTGGTTGGTGCCGGGATCTTCGGCGTGGCGACAGCGCTGGAACTACGGAGCCGTGGTCACGACGTCACGCTATTTGAGCAGGGCGCAGTACCCCATGAGAAGGCCAGCTCCACCGACGTATCCAAGGTGATCCGTAGGGACGGCTACGGCGCCAACGATACCTACCTCCCACTCCTTCGGCGTGCGGCGGGCCAGTGGAAAGAGTGGCAAGAACGGCTCGGAGAGACCCTATACGTCCAAACGGGTAAACTGGTCATCTATCGGGACTTTCGACCGGGTACCCGCGGCTACGACAGTTGGAGCTTCCTGGGTGGGTGGGGCCCAGAGATCGAGTTGCTTACCCCCCAAGAGGCACGCGCACGCTTTCCCCAACTCATCTATCTTGATAGCGACCTCTGTGTCTATGACCCGTGGGCCGGCTATGTGGCGACCGGCAAGGCGGTTGAGGTCCTGGCCAGGCTGGCGCGGACCGCAGGAGTTACCGTTAGGGAAGAGACGCCTATCACGCACGTCGAAGAGGGGCCATGCGGGGTGGAGGTCACGGCCAACGGAGACCGGGTCGTGCTCGACAGGGTGGTAGTCGCCACCGGAGCGTGGATGGGTCGGCTAGTGCCGCAGCTGCAGAGCCGCCTGAGGGTCTCGCGACACCACATCGCCCTGATCCAGATGGAGGATCCCAACCCGTTCCCATATGGCAGGATGCCGGTCTGGTCCATCAACGAGGAACTCGCTCCAGACGAGCCAGACTGGGAGATAGGCTGGTACGGCTTTACCCTGCCGGACGGCCTGATCAAAGTGTGCAACGCCGAGCCCGGCGAGGTAGTGGACCCAGACATCGATCGGCACTCCAACGACGAGTTCGTCGATGCCATGCGGGAGTTCGTCGCCGAACGCGTCCCGGCGCTCGCGAACGGCGAGCTGATCAAGAGCCATACCTGTCTCTACACCGAGACCCCAGACCGGGATTTTCTAATCGACTGGGTCCCGGGCTCTCAACGTATCCTAATGGCCGGCGGCGGCAGCGGTCATGGTGGCAAGTTCGGCGGCTCCATCGGCGAGCTTGTCGCCGACGCCTTGGAGGACAGAGCCAACTCGCTGGGTGACATGTTCCGGATCGGAGACCGTTTCAGCGCCGAAGTCGCCGTTGGCCAACGTGAGTTACGCCTAGGCTGAGACGCTGCACCCTACTGGGGGCCGCCAAGTCCACGCTGCGGAATCTTAAGAAAGAGAGTCCGGAGAGCACCATGGCAATAGACGAAGCCAGACGAGTATACGACGAGGCCATCGTCATAGACGGTCTAAACGTGAGCAACTGGGACAGCCCTAACGTCTATAAGAGTCTGGACGGCAGCGGTGTCACAGCGTTCAACGCTACCGTTGCTACCTGGGACAACTTCCAAGACACCTTGGATAACATAGCAGCTTGGCTGACCAGGTTCAGAGAACGCTCCGACACTCTGGCCCAGGTGAGGACCGTTGGCGACATCCTCCAAGCGAAGAAGGATGGAAAGACGGGAGTCATACTGGGCTTTCAGAACGCCTCCCCCATAGAGAACCACCTGAACCGTCTGGACCTGTTCCATGCGCTGGGTGTGCGAGTCATTCAGGTCACCTACCACGAGGGGAACCTGCTGGGCAGCGGGTGCTACGAGCGGCACGACTACGGTCTGACGAACTTCGGCGTCGACGCCGTCAAAGAGATGAACCGCCTCGGCATCCTGATCGACCTCTCCCACGTCGGAATCCGCACAACGATGGAGACCATCGAACTATCCGAGAAGCCTGTGTCGGTGACTCACGCCAACTCCAAGCCCTATTACGATGTCCCGCGAAACAAGACTGAGGAGGCCGTGAAGCTGCTGGCGGAAAGGGGGGGCGTGGTTGGCGCCACCTGTATAACCGGCTTCCTCCGCACGGGCAGCGACTCAACCGTGGAGGACTATGTCGACGCCATCGACGACATGGTGGAGAGAATAGGCGTTGACCACGTGGGGATAGGGACCGACTACACCCAGGATCAACCTGAGTCTTTCTGGAGATATATCAACGCGCAGCAGGGAACGAGCTTCCCTCTTAAGGCTATCCTTGGCCGAACACCCACCACTATGGCCGACCAGCCCCACTATCCCAAGGGACTTGAGACCCCGGACAAGCTGCCCATCCTGGCCGAGGCGCTTATGAAGCGCGGCTACACACCGGCCGACATCACCAAGATTCTAGGAGGCAATTTCCTCAGACTCTTCCGCGAGGTCTGGGATGCGTAGGCGCTCGGACCGACACTTTCCGAGAGCCTACAGGCAAACGAAACCCGCTTTGGATGAAGTCTTGACAGACGCTAGGTGTAGTGGGATACTGTAGCCCTCTCGCAGCCGCGTATCGTATTTCGTAGACAAAGTCACGGCTACAGGTGGATTGGCGTGATGCCTCAGTTGGGCAGTCAAACCAAACCTAGCCTAACGAATACCGTCTTGGGCGGACGGTCCGAGTACGATGTGCCGCCGCCAAACCACTATTGCTACGCCCTGTACACTTCGATAACCACTGTTGATCGGTCATCCCATAGTTTGTAGTGGCTGAGGAGGAGATGATGAGATATCGACCTACGTTCTTGGTTTTTGGACTAGTAGCCGCCCTGTTTTGGGTGCTGACGGCCTGCGGCGGTGCTGACGAGGAGGCCGCTCCGGCTCCGACTGCCGCCCCGGCCCCCGCCGCTCCCACGATCGACACCGCGGCGCTCGCGCAGGCAGTTGAGCAGGCGGTCCAGAGGGCCGTACCTGCTGCCGTCCAGCAGGCCACGCCGGCGGGCCCATCGGCTGAAGAGATAAGCCGGATGGTCCAGACCGCGATCGCGGCGGCAGCTCCGGAGACCGCCACCCCCGCCGAGATACAGAAGATGGTCGAGGACGCTGTGGCGGCTGCGGCTCAGCCCGGCGCGACCAAGGAGGAGATTGGGGACCTGGTGGCCCAGGCTGTCTCCGAGTCTGTAGCCGACATACAGCCGGGCGTGTCCGCCCAAGAGGTGCAGAAGATCGTCTCCGATAGCCTCAAGGCCGCCACGCTGGCGCCAGCACCCACGGCGGTGATGGCACCGACACCGGCGATGATGGTCAAGACGGGCGGGACCCTGCGTCACTTCCCCACCGCGAGCATCCCGAACCTCGACCTCGTATGGCAGGCCTCCGGCGTGTCCCAGAGTATAGGGCGAAACTTCTACGACTTCCCCTTCGGATGGGACCACAGGCTGGAACCTGGACCGCAGATGGTGGACACCTGGTCCGTTGCGGCCGACGCCAAGCAGTACACCTTCACCCTCAGGGACGGGCTGCAGTTTCACAACGGCGACCCGGTCAAGGCCGAGGACGTCGTAGCTACCATACTCCGGTGGAAGGAGTCGGTCTTCGTGCCGGGCAAGATCTGGGCGCTGGCCGAGCCCACCGTTGAGGTGGTCGACGACAAGGGCTTCAAGATCAAGCCCACTAAGCCCTTCGCCCTGTGGCTGAACTACTGGGGCCAATGGCCCACATACGTCATGCCCAAAGCCCTAGCCGACTCGCTGGAAAAAGAGGTGATCAACACCGACTATACGGGATCGGGGCCTTTTAGACTAGTCTCGTGGACCCCTGGGAACAAGGTGACCCAGGAGCGCTACGATCCATACGTCTCTCGCACCAACCCGAAGTCCGGTACGACCGGGGCGCGTATCGCCTATTTCGACTTCCTGGAGCACATAGAGGTGCCCGACGCGGCCACCAAGCTGGCCGCTCTCGAGACGGGACAGGGCGACATTGCCGATGGGCTGCCCAACGACTTCTACGACACGCTGCTGAAGACCCAAGGGTTGGTCACGGAGATCATTCTGAGAGGACAGCGGCCGGAACTGGGCACCAACAAGCTCTGGCCCCCGCTCAACAGCCCCAAGGCAAGGCTGGCCATACAGATGATGACGGACCAGGAGGCTTACCTGCGGGCCGCCTATGGGCCCGAGGAACTGTGGCTGGCCGAGTCCTGCCTCTTCTTCTGCGAGTCCCAGTGGGAGAGCTATGTGGGCGACGACGCCTACCACGCTAAGCCCAACCTTGAAGCAGCCAAGAAGCTGTGGGATGAGGCCGTCGCGGAGACGGGATTCCAGGGGAAAATGGTCCTGCTGACGGCGCCCGACTACGCGGAATTCTACGCCTCCGCCCTGCTGACCAAGGACATCCTCGAAAAGCTCGGGGCCGAGGTCGACTTCGTCGCCACCGACTGGGCCACCGTAGTGGGCCGGAAGATCGCCAACCTGCACAAGGACCCTCAGACGGAGAAGGGTTGGCACTTCTACCACACCGCCTCTCCCCCCTTCGACCCCCTGAGCTACCAGGGAATGAGCGACAAGTGGAACGGTGGCTGGGACAACCCCGGCGCGCAGCAGTTGATAAAGGACTTCTCCAACGCCTCGTCGGTCAAGGAGGCCAAGGAGATCGTGGACGAACTCCACAGGATCTGGTACTACGAAGACCCGGGTACCATCGTCTATGGTTCCACCCACCGGCTCTTAACGATGCAGGACTACGTGAAGGGGTACGTACCTCATCGCACGATGTACTTCGACGGGCTCTGGTTCGAGAAGTAGACGCGCAGGCTCGCCAAGTAAGAGGGGGCACCGGCCGGTCGGTGCCCCCTCTCTATTCAAATGGATAGCCGATCAGTGAAGCTATCCGTTTATACGTAGTCCCGCAGCTGCGCTTCGGCCAACTCCACTAACCGCCTGTCTACACTTGCCCGATCCGCGGGCTCTACCGGATCGGGCAGGCGTTTCAGCTCAGGGATTACGGTGGACTTTAGCACGCTCGCCTCTGCCTCACTCAGCGATGACATGGCAATCACATCGTCAGGACCCCACATAACGGCGAGCCTAAATCCATAGTCGGCTACGGCGTCTTCGATCAGTTCTCGTAAAGTCTCCACAGACACCTACCGCTGCCTAACCGTAAGAGTTACCTCTCGGACCTCAGACCACCCCAGCCTCCAACACTACCGCCACCGTCTAAGACATAGCTCGAACCTGTCGCAAAAGAGGATTCGTCCGACGCGAGAAACAGGATCAGGTTGGCAACCTCTTCAGGCCTTCCGGCTCGGCCCAGCGCCATCTCCCTCGCTCGTTGTTCGAATCTCTCCTTGCTACCTGTGCTGCCCCTCGACTGTGGCGTGTCGATCAGTCCGGGAACGACCGCATTCACCCTGATCCCGTCTCGTGCGTACTCCCGAGCCGCGGTAGAGGTCAGGCTTATCACGCCCGCCTTGCTTATGCCGTACGGAGCGGCTCCAGGCACCGGGCTGTTCGCCGCGCCCGACGAGATGTTCACTATCGAACCACCCCTCCCCAGCATGTGCGGGATGACGTATCTGCAGGTATAGAAGACCCCGCGCAGGTTCGTGTTCAACGTCAGGTCCCATTCCATGTCTGTCACTTCGGCAAGACGCGACAATCTCCGTATCAGGATCCCGGCGGCGTTGACAAGCACGTCGATCCCGCCAAAGGTCGCCATAACCGACTCGACCGCTGAACGGACCTGGTCCTCCTTCGATACGTCCGTCTCAATAGAGAGTGCTGAACCGCCATCTTGTCGAATCAGCGCGACCGTCTTCTCGGCTTCGGGTACGTTCCGATCGAATACGGCCACACGGGCGCCCTCACGAGCGAACAGGAGTGACGTGGCGCGTCCGATGCCGGTTGCTCCACCGGTGACGATCGCAGACTTGCCGTCTAGTCTCGCACCCAGTTCGCGCCCCCTTCATGCCACCGGCGCGCCGCTGTCCATCCACTCGGCGTATGAGCCGTCGTACAGGCGGACGTCGTACCCGGCCTGCTTCATGGCCAAGTAGGTGAGAGAGGCGCGGACTCCGCTCCGGCAGTAGGTGACAACCTCATCAGCCGGGGTTATGCCGACGGCGGCCAGTCGCCGTTCGAGGAGGTCGCTGTCGATCAGCAGCCTCCCATCCTGGCCGGCCACCTCCGAGTGTGACAGGTGCACGGCGCCCGGTATGTGGCCTGGACGATGGTCAATCTCGACCTCGCCATCGAACTCCTCTGCCGAGCGGGTGTCCAGTAGTTTCGTCTCACCGGCGTCGGCCACGTCGCCGAACAGCGCGCGGACGGCCGGATTGATCCGGGGCGTAAAGGTCCTGGCCTCGACCTCAACAGGGCGGTAGAACACCTCCCGCCCCTGCTCCTTCCACGCGTCGTAGAGGATGTCCATGACATGAACATCGTCGCGGCCCAGATACTCGAGCGCCCACGCGGCCATGGCCGCGTTGCGCCCATCCTGGTGGTCGTATAGCACCGGGACCACACCGTCGCCCAGGCCCGCCTCTCCGAACGCGGCAGCCAGCCTTGCCGGCGGGGCGAGACGGCCATCGGGGCCCCGCAGCCTGTCAACGGGAACGTTGACCACCCCTCTAAGGTGGCCCATCAGATATCGCATGGCAGACCGGGGGTCGACTATCAGGTATCCCGGCCGGTCGATATGGTCAGCTACCCAGTCCGCAGAGACTAATACTGTCACTAACCGACCATTTCGAAGTCGGTCTCGACCGAGGTCGGGTTGGTCACCGACTGGGTGACCGGCGAGCCCTCGACCGCAAGGCGCCAGATGTCTCTCAGCGTCTCTTCGTCGGCGTCGGCTCGGACGAAGCACTTGGCCGAGATCCGGCCATAGCCGGGGTTCCCCTCGTCCTCTACGCCGGCCCACTTCCGGATGTTGTCGAAATAGCCCTCGACGGCGACTTCGAGATCGTGGATCCGCACGCCCTGCTTGGTGGCGTTGACCACGAAGCCGACGGTCATGCAGCTGCCGACGGCCGAGAGGAGCTGCTCGTGGGCGCTGGCGGCGACGTCCGTGGCGGTCAGGTCGCCCGGCTCGTCCATGTCCACCTGGTGGTTGCGCATGTAGGCGCGGGCCCGCATACCGTCCTGCCAGACCACGCGAGACTTCCAGGGTCCGGTTACCGTATTGAAGACCTCGGGGTCACGGAACGAGTCCAGTACTTCGGTCAGCTTCTCCCGCGGCAGGCCGTTCAGGTCTCTCTCCAGAGTCATCGTTAGGCTCCTTTAGCTGTATTCCGCCCGTAGTATCTCGGCGGCCTCTGCGATCACCCGCATCTTCTTGACTGCCATCTCATGGGTGTTGACGTTGCGCTCGGCGAAGGTGCCGAAGCCGCAGTCGGGGTTCAGGTAGATCTTGTCGGCGTCGAAGTACTGCATGAGCTCTTCGACCCGTTCGACGATCTGCTGCGGCTGCTCGACCTCGTCGGTGCGGGGGTTGACGACGCCGAACCCGATCTCCTTCTCGTTGCTGTACTCCTTGAACACCTCCATCTCCCTGGCGCGCGGTGTGGCGCACTCCAGCACCAGCTGGTCGATGTTCATCTGCACGAGATAGGGGAGCATGGGCCCGTAGTTGCCGGACAGCAGCACCTCCTCCTTGCGGCTCCAGTTGCCCCGGCAGACGTGGACCCCGGTCTGGATGCCATCGATGCCCTCGGTCGTCTCGTTCATCAACCGCACCGCCATCTCCAGCTCGTCCGTGGGGTCGCGCCGGTCGGGCAGAGCGGCGCACATGAACGTCTCGGTGCTCTCCTCGCCGAAGACGACCTGGCTGAGGATGGGCTCGTCAAGCTGGACGAAGTCGCAGCCCTGGTCGCGGAGCGCGATGATCTCCTCTCTGAGGATGGCCACCACGTCCTCGGCTAAGTCATCCGGAGTGGGGTAGACCCTGTCGGACAGCCCCTCGAACCAGCTGGAGCGGGTCAGCATGTAGGGCCCCGGCAGGGGGATCTTTATCTGCCGGTCGGTATGCTCCCGGATGAAGGCGAGCTCGTCCAGCGCCAGCCCCTCCCGCTTCCCTATCACGTCGACGACGATGGGGCTCTTGATTGCGAAGGATGGCACGTCCAACGCCCGGAGCACCTCCTCCATGCGGGCACGGTCCGTGGAGTAGTCCAGAAGCTCCGAGACCTTCATCAGCTGCATGCCGGTGAGCTTATCGACCGCGAAGGAGTAGAAGTTGTCCCGGCGCTGCTCGCCGTCGCTGACGATATCGACGCCGGCTTCCTCCTGCGCGCGGATGCAGGCGAGGACCTCGCCGTCGGCGACGGCATTGAACTCGGCGAGGGTCATCTCCCCCGCCTCCTTGCTGCGCAGGGCGCGCACCAGGTCAGCCGAGCGCGGCCAGCTCCCGACCACGGTAACGGGGAACAGCGGCGTGTCCGCCATCCATCTCTCCTCTCGTCGCTACGGGCCCGTCCATGCGGGCCCACTCCCACAATTTACCCAAAATCGTCGGCGAGCACAATTGTTAGGCCTTGTGTAACTGTCCAGACTCCGTGAGATATTCTGGCGAATCTGATGGACGGAGAGGAGGCTCTTACCTCTTCCCCCGCGAAGCCGGGGGAAGATTGAGATGGGGGGGGCCGCAAGTCTGAACAGTTACGGCATAGACGGCCCATCGACACAGGCCGAACATTAGTGCTACGATGCTCCCGTAGCTCGCGCTGAGAGCATCGCCGCCGTCAGATATGAAAGGTTACACTTCTTGACACACACGAAAACTTACCCACTCTGACACAGAATGACACACATAAATATAAATGCGTGCTAGGGTGCTATCCGGGTCATGAAGGAAAGCTCGCCTGCGATGGACTGCTCGATCGTCGACGTGTTCGCCGAGCAGCCGCTGGCCGGCAACCAGCTGGCTGTGATCCGCGGCTGCAGCCACCTGGATACGGCTGCGATGCAGGCCATCGCCCGTGAGATGAACCTCTCGGAGACGGCCTTCGTCGTCGAAGAGCGGACCGGAGAGGCGCGGGTTCGCATCTTCACACCGTCCCATGAGCTGCCGTTCGCCGGACACCCCACCCTCGGCGCCGCGTGGCTGCTCGGACGGGACAGGGGCCTCTACACTCTCGACCTAGCAGCCGGACGCGTCGAGGTGACCTTCGAAGCCGACGGCGTCGCCTGGATGCGCCCTCCCCCCGTGAACCTGGGAGAGAGACTTCCCGCAGGGACCGCGGCGGCACTGCTCGGACTGGCAGAGGCCGATCTCGAGCCCGGCTACCCTTGCCGGTTCGCCACGGTAGGGCCGTGGTTCGTGCTGATCGGCGTCAGGACGCCGGACGCGCTGCGCCGAGCAAAGGTCGAGCCGGGGGTCTATGAAGATCAGTCCAATGGGGACTTCCTCTACGTGTTCGTCTTCACCGCTGAGGCATACAATGCCGACGCCGACTTCGCCGCCCGGATGTTCATGGTCAGGGAGTCGCGGGAGGACCCCGCTACAGGGAGCGCCAGCGCGGCATTCGCCGCCTACCTGCGCTCGCTGGGCACTACCGGAGAGTTCGTCGTCGAGCAGGGCTTCGAGATCGACCGTCCGTCGCGGCTCTACCTGGAAATCGGCGACACGATCCGTGTCGGAGGCAAGGTGCGGCCCGTGCTCACCAGGACCCTCCGATTGTGAGCCAGAGGGTGAGGAGCGCCAACCTCCTCCCAACCTGCGGGCCGCTTGCGTCAAGGCCGTAGCCTGCTAGAATGGACGCCGCGCGTGTCCACGAACCCGTTCTGTAGCAGCAAGGCTGTGTGCGTTGGAACTCTCCGCCGAGAATAAGGTCGATCGCATCGCCGGGCTCCGGCGCGACTGGGAGGAGGGCGAGTTGAGCGCCGCTCTCGCCAGGACGCCGGAGAGCCGCAGTCGGTTCCGCACACTCTCAGGCATCGAGGTCGGCGGCCTCTACACGCCGGACGACGTCCGCGGACAGGACTACGAGACCGCTCTCGGCTTCCCGGGCGCCTATCCGTTCACCCGCGGCGCCTATCCGACGATGTACCGCGCCCGGCCCTGGACGCGCCGGCAGATCGCCGGCTTCGGAACCGCCCGCTCCACCAACGAGCGATTCAGGTTCCTCCTTGCCCACGGCCAGACGGGCCTGAGCACAGACTTCGACCACCCCACCCTGACCGGCTACGACTCGGACGACGATCTGGCCGAAGGGGAGGTCGGACGCGTGGGAGTGGCCATCGACACCATTCACGACATGGACCAGCTCTTCGAATCCGTACCGCTGGACAGCGTGGGGATCTCCTTCACGATCAACCATCCCGCGATCATGATACTGAGCATGTTCCTCGGCGTGGCCGAGTCCCGCGGGGTGCCATGGCACAGGCTGCGGGGGACCGTACAGAACGACTCACTCAAGGAGTTCTTCGGACAGAAGACCTATGCTCTTCCGCCGCGCCCTTCGCTGAAGCTGACCACTGACATAGTCGAGTACTGCACGCGGCGCGTCCCGAACTGGTACACCATCTCCATCTCCGGTTACCACACCCGTGAGGCGGGGGCCAGCGCCGTCCAGGAGCTAGCCTTCACGCTGTCACAGGGAATGGCCTACGTCGAATCGACGATGGAGAGGGGCCTGGGAGTAGACGACTTCGCCCCAAGGCTCTCCTTTTTCTTCGGGTGCCACAACGACCTGTTCGAGGAGGTTGCGAAGTTCCGGGCCGCGAGGCGAATCTGGGCCCGCGTCATGAAGGAACGCTACGAGGCCAGGAGCGCCGAGTCGATGCGAATGCGGTTCCACACTCAGACCCTCGGCTCGACGCTGGTCCGGGAAGGCCCTATGAACAACATCACGCGCGGCGCCTTTCAGGCGCTGGCCGCGGTGCTGGGCGGCACCCAATCCCTACACGTGAGCGGATACGACGAGGCGTACGACATACCCTCCGAGGACGCCATGAAGGTCTCGCTCGCCACCCAGCTGGTCCTGGCCCACGAGACGAACGTGACGAACACCGTCGATCCTCTGGCAGGCTCATACTTCGTCGAGTCGTTGACGGACCGCATCGAAGAGGAGGCGTGGGCCTACATCAACACCATCGAGAGCATGGGTGACGGCAGCATGGTCCGGGGCATGCTGACCGCCGTCGAGTCGGGCTACATCGAGAGCGAGATCGCGAACACCGCCTTCGGATATGCGACCGATATCGAGAGCGGCGACTACGTCGTCGTCGGAGTCAACGAGTACCACGAGGAGCCCGAACAGCCCAGAGAGATGTTCGAGTTCGACGAGGAGGAGGAGGGCCGTCAGCTGGCCCACCTCGCAGAGGTGCGGAAGACGCGAAGTAACGCCGAAGTAGAAAGGGCGCTCGCGGAGATAAGGCGGGGCGTCGAAGCCGATGCAAACATCTTCCAGCCCGTGCTGGACGCGGTGAGGTCTTCCGCGACCGAGGGCGAGATCATGGGAACGCTGCGCGATGCCTACGGGGAGCACGTCGACCCGGGCGTCTTCTGAGAGGGTGTGTGAATCTGCGAGACCGTTCGTGGTGAGCCTGTCGAACCATGGACGGCCCTTCGACAGGCTCAGGGCGAACGGAGCAAAGTGAAGCTAACACCAACCTGCTGTGATGCGGCCATATATGCATAATCCCCTCTCCCCTTCGACCCCGCCCTGTACCCCCATCAAAATCCTGGTGGCCAAGATAGGTCTGGACGGCCACGACCGGGGCATAAAGGTCATAGCCCGGTTCCTGCGCGACGAGGGCATGGAGGTCGTCTACCTGGGCATGCGTCTCACCGCCGAGCAGATCGCGGCGGCGGCGGCGGAAGAGGACCCCGACGTCGTCGGAGTAAGCCTTCTCTCCGGCGCCCACCTCCGCCTCATGCCAAAGCTGGTCGACGCGCTGAAGGCCCAGGAACTCCACGGCAGGGTCCTTCTGGTGGCCGGAGGCACCATCCCGGAGCAGGATGTCGAGCCGCTGCGGCGTATGGGCGTCGACGGCGTCTTCCCCGTAGGCGCGCCGATGGCGTCGATAGCCGACTTCATCAAGCGGGGAGTGCGACGGGACTGATGGATGCGACGGAGTGGCCGCCGAAGTACCGGGAAGCTCCGCCGACGCCGGAGGAGAGCTACTGGGACCGGCGCGCAGAGACGATGTCTCCACAGGAGCGGGAGGCTGTCGTTCTACGCAAGCTGCGCCGCCAGCTGCGCTACGCCTACGATAACTCGGATTTCTACACGGAGCTCTGGCGTGACGCCGCGGTCGACCCCGCCGACGTCCGAAGCCTCGACGACCTGCGCCATCTCCCCATCCTCACCAAGGACGACCTGCGCCGCGAGCAGGAGGCCCACCCTCCATTCGGCCGGTACCTGTGCATCCCGCAAGAGCGCATCACACGAATCCAGGGCACCTCGGGAACCACGGGATCCCCTACCATCTTCGGGATAGGCCACGGGGACTGGGAGCGCATCGCCGGAGCCCATGCCCGCATCCTCTGGGCGGCGGGGCTCCGGCCCGGGGACACGGTCATCATCGCTGCCGTCTTCAGCGCCTACATAGGCAGTTGGGGCGCTCTCCTGGGAGCCGAGCGACTGGGCGCCAAGTGCTTCCCGTTCGGGGCCGGAGCGCCCCAGCAGACCGAGCGCGCCGTCGACTGGATCGCCATGCTGAAGCCCACCGCCCTCTACGGCACTCCCTCCTACGCCCTCTACCTGGCGTCCACCGCGAGGCGGATGGGCGTCGATCCGCTCAAAGACTTCAACTTCCGGCTCATGTTCTTCTCGGGCGAGCCGGGCGCGAGCATCCCATCCACGCGAAAGGAGATCGAGGATACATTCGGGTGCTACGTCGTGGACCAGGGAAGCATGGCCGAGATGACTCCATGGATGACCAACTCAGGCTGCCGGTACATGAAGCGGGGGATGCACCTGTGGACGGATATCGTCTACACGGAGATCGTCGACCCTGAGACGCACGCCCCGGTTCCCCCGGGTGGAGAAGGCGTCCCCGTCTACACGCATCTGGAGCGCACCTCTCAGCCCATGATCCGCTACTGGTCGGGCGACCTGGCCAGATGGACCGACGCCGCGTGCGAGTGCGGCAGGACCTACCCCACTCTGCCGGAGGGACTGGCCGGCCGAGTCGACGACATGGTGATAGTCCGCGGCCAGGGCATCTTCCCATCCAAGATCGAGGACGTACTGAGATCGCTGCCCGAGTTCGGGGAGGAATTCCGGCTGGTGGTCGAGCGGGAGCCCGGCCGTATGGACTCGCTGACCGTCCTGGCCGAGGTGGCGTCCAACGTCTCCACAGAGCCCGAAGTCGAGCAGAGGTTCGCGCAGGAGCTCCGGCGAGCCGTTGGAGTCGGCCTCTCGGTGGAGCTCAAGCCGCCCGGCGAGTTCGAGCGGACGCAGTTCAAGGCGCGCCGAATCATCGACAGACGTCAAGCCTGAACCCTGTCTCAGAAGTCCCCTCTCCCCTTCGTGGGAGAGGGTTAGGGTGAGGGGGCAGCGTGAAACCCGCCAGATCTACACCCGCGCTCCCGCAGCTCCCGGCGGATGATCTTTCCGGTCGTCGTCATCGGCAGCGAGTCGACGAACTCGATCTCTCTCGGATACTCGTGGGCGCCCAGGTTCACCTTGACCGTCTCCCGGATCGCCTCGCCGAGCTCAGCGGACGCCCGGACGCCGGGCTTGAGCTTGACGAAGGCCTTTACGACCTCTCCCCGTACCTCGTGCGGCACTCCGACGACCGCGGCCATCGACACCCCTGGATGCCTGAGTATCGAGTCTTCGACCTCTGACGGTCCGATCCTGTAGCCGCTGCTGACTATCAGGTCGTCCTCTCGGCCCATGAACCAGAGGTAGCCCTCATCGTCCACTCTGGCCATGTCCCCCGTACGGGCCCAATCGCCGATGAGCCTATCCTCCGTGGCCTGCGGATCGTTCCAGTACTCGAGGAGCATCACCGGATCGGGACGCCTCACCGCGATCTCTCCGATCTCCCCTACCGACGCCCGGCTTCCGTCCTTCCGTATCACGGCAACCTCGTGTCCCGGCATCGGCTTGCCCATCGATCCCGGCCTGATCTCCATAACCTCGTGGCAGCTTCCGACTACCATGTTCACCTCGGTCTGGCCGTACACCTCGTTGATGGTGACGCCAAGGCTCTCCTCCCCCCACTCCAGCACCTCGGCTCCCAGCGGCTCCCCGCCGCTGAATACCGTTCGCAGATCGAAGTCGTACCTCTGTCGCGGCTCCCGAACCTCCCGCATCATCTTCAGAGCGGACGGAGGTATGAGCGCGTTGCGGACATCGTGTTGCGTCATCAGGTAGAAAGCCCTCTCCGGATCGAACTTCCCTGGAGGGTCCACCACGACCGGAAGCCCGTGATGCCAGGCCGACAACAGCACATCCATCAGCCCCGCGATCCATGCCCAGTCGGCCGGGCTCCAGAAACGGTCCCCGGACTGTGGCGGAAAGTTGTTCGAGAACTCTACGCCCGGCAGATGACCCAACAGCGCACGATGGGCGTGCAGCGCACCCTTGGGCGGCCCCGTGGTACCGGAGGTGTAGATGAGCAGCGCGGGGTCGTCGGCGCCCGTCGCCGCAGGCGTGAACTGCTCGTCGGCAGACGCCAGCAGCTCATCGAAGCTATGGACATCGCCGCGCCTCTGAGAAGATACAACCACGACGTGCCGCAACGACGGCAAGCGGTCCTCTATCGACTCGATCTTGGGGAGGCCGGCGTCGTCGACCACCACGAGGCCGGCGCCGCTGTGACGCAGGCGGTATTCGAGGGCCTCAGGGCCGAACAGGCAGGAGAGCGGTACGGCGACCACTCCCATCTTGTACGCCGCAAGATGGGCCACGGCCGTCTCCGGCCTCTGCGGCAGTACGATCCCGACCCGGTCGCCCCGCCCTATGCCGAGGCCCGTAAAGGCGTTGGCCAGCCGGTTGCTCATCTCCCTGAGCTGTCGAAAGGAGTACTCGATGACGGCGCCCGTTCCTTCGCCGTGGTAAATCAGCGCCGTCCTAGAGACGTCGCCGGCGTGCCTGTCGCACACATCGACCCCGATGTTGTAGAGCCGGGGTATCTCCCATCTGAACCCGTCGTACGTCTCCCGGTAGTCTCTCCCCCTCTTCAGCATCTCACTTCCGTCCGCAGGACCTCGAAGCTCACAGCTCCATTCGCGTCAGGCCAGAAGCACTCGACCGCCGTCATTGGGTGGTGGGCAGAGTGGTCGTGTTCCGATCTTCCTCTCCTTGCAACGACTGTCCTTGCGGCAGGGGCACAGGAACACAATCGCCGCTATCGGCCAAAGGCTCCTCCGGCATGGACTCTCTCCTCCGAAAGAGGAACACGGCGACCGCCAGGATCAGTCGCAACGCAAACTCCACCGCTACGAGAAACAGCAGGTAGTAGAACATACTCTCTCGATGGTCGTTGGCCTGCTTCAGGACATCCAGGGACTCGTTAATCTGGAAGAAGGACGCATTGATCAGGAAGAGCGCCAGAACCGCAAAGGGCAGGATCTTGGCCAGGTCCCTTGACAGGTCTTCGTTGTAGTAAGCGGTCACTCGAATGGCGCTGACGGTGGCCAAGGCTATCAGCAGAATGTCCGAAAGCGGCCGGTCTTTCGCGAGTAAAGTCAGGATCAGCGTGAGGACTACGAACCAGAAGAAGGCGAACACCGGAAACAAGATAAGGTACTTCGCGCCGTATAAGACGAGGTGCAGGAAGCCTCGCGCCCACCGGTGGCGCGAGGCTTCGTACTTGGACAGATCCAACGCAAACATATCCCGCGAGGCAACAAACCGGTAGAACCTGAAAACGAAGACGGCATATACGGCCATGCTCAAGATATAAATCGCCACGGGCCACAGCAATTGAAGGGCGTCATCCATGTTCAACCCGTTGGGGAAGATGAAGTCAATATCCATGAGTCCCATCCAGAAATTCTTTGCGCACCGTCGCCCTCCCCAGATGTCGCCTATGGCTGTTCGAGCCGGTGGAGCGCAGCTATGCGTCTCACCTCTCTTGTCGGCTGTCCACCACTTTCGAGCCGGTTGGGCAGCGTGAGGGATCTACCGGCACGATTATGCTGGCTCACACGTAAACGGGCAAGCGCACGCATGGTAGAATCATCGAGAGCCTTGAGTTTGTGACGGTCGACGAAAGCCTTCCCAGGAGGGGTTGCATGGCGCATGCACGCAGGCTGCGCAAGAGCAAAGACGAGAAGATACTGTTTGGTGTCGCCGGAGGCGTCGCCGACTACTTCGACTTCGATCCTGTGCTCGTCCGGGTCGCATGGGTGCTGCTCTCGTTCGCAACCAGCGGCGTTGCGCTTCTCGTCTATATCGTGATGGCATTCGTGATGCCCGGCCCTCGACAGGCAACGGCAGACGGCGACTCGAACCCGGCCGAGGAGGATACCGCGGACGTGGAAGAGCCAACGCGCGACACAGCCGGCCAAAGACGGCACAAGACCACGAACGTCCTTGCGGCCGGACTGATCGTCATAGGCGTGGTTGTCCTGCTCACCAACCTGGGGGTCTTTGGCTCCATCAGGTGGGACATCGTCTGGCCGGTCGTCATAATCGCCCTCGGACTGGCGCTTCTCGTACCCCGTCTGAGGGGCTAGGCGCGATGGCCGGACAGAGTCGGACAGGACGTGCCGGACGGCGTCGCTTCTCTCTGACGGCTCTGCTGCTGGTGACGCTCGGCGTCGTCCTGCTCCTGAACACGACCGGCGCGGTGAGGCCAGCCATCTGGCTGGACCTCGTCCGCTACTGGCCCGTGCTGCTGGTCCTGCTCGGCATAAGCATGATCCTTGGCCGCCGGAGGCCGCTGGTCTGCGCGGCGGTGGTCGCGCTCATACTCGCCGGGACCGTCTTCGTCGCCTACATGGACACCGTCCAGCGAGAGAACGACGACCTTCTGGCGTTCTCCTACTCGGCCCCGGTGGAGAATACGGAGCGGCTGCAGCTCAACATCGAAGTTATCGGAGGCACCGTCAACCTGACGGCGGACCGTGACGGCAGTGAGACGCAGCCCAGGCTGTTGTCAGCCGACTTCAACGGCAGTCCGGCGAGCGTGGTCCAGAGACGCTCCGACGGCATGACGTGGATCGACCTCACAACGGACGACCTGGCCGTTATCGGAGGCGCGGTCAGGTGGGACCTAGCGGTCTCGCAGGACGTGGCAGTCAGCATCGACATCAAAGCCGGCGCCGCAGACATCGACCTTGATCTGCGAGACCTCGACGTCGAAAGGCTGGATATAGGCGCCGTCGCCTCGGACATTCGCGTCTGGCTTCCGGCGGACGCGGGGATGACAAGGGTCGTCATAAGCGCGGGCGCCGTGGGAATCCAGCTGATCGTACCCGACGGGGTCGCCGCGCGGATCATCACCGACGGCGTCCTGAGCTCGGTCGAGGTCGACGACGACAGATTCCCTGACACCGGACGGATGCACGGCTCGCCCGACTACTACGCCTCCGAGAACCGCGTGAGCATCTACGCGGGGGGCGTCGTCATCGACCTCACTGTCGGCTGAACCAGTCCGCCCCCCGACCACACTCGCCCGTTCCCGCTTCGTCTCGCACCTATCATCCCTCCCTACGGACCAGCATCAGGCCGTCGCGGACGGTGAGTATCAGCTGCCGGACCCTCGGGTCGGCCGCGACGTGATCGTTGAACGCCGCCATCGTCCTGTCCGCCTCGGACCGAGGGTCCACCACGCGACCGCCGAACAGGACGTTGTCGACCGCGATGATTCCGCGGTCTGAGAGCAGCTCCATCGCCCTCTCGTAGTAGGAGACGTACGGCGTCTTGTCGGCGTCGATGAACACCAGATCGAAGGGACCGTCCACGGACTTCAGCGTCTCCAAGGCCGGCCCCACCAGGATCTCTATCTTGTGGCCGTCCGGACCGCTGTCGAAATGGGTCCGGGCCACCTCGGCCCTCTCGGGATCCACCTCGCACGTGATCAGCTCGCCGTCTTCCGGAAGCGCCGCCGCCATCATCTGGGCGCTGAAGCCGGTGAAGCAGCCGATCTCAAGCACCCGGCGGGCGCGCGACGCCCACACCAGGAGCTGCAGCAGGCCGCCCTCGACCGGGCCCGACAGCATCACCGAAAGCTCCATCTCCGCAACGGTGAACCTGACGAGATCCTCCAGGTGGGACGGCAGCGGCGACGTGTGCCGCTCGACGTACCTCTCGATCTCCTCCGGCAAGAGCGTCAGCATGGTGTCCCTCCTGCCCAGTCGTGTCCCTCCTGCCCAGTCGTCTCTCTCCTCCCAATCCCGAAAATCCTCCTAATCCTGAGATTCCTGATTCTGCCCCCCTTACGCCTCTATCCGCCGAATGCGCGGGAGGCCGAAGACCGACGCGATCCCGATGAACGCAAGCACGCTGCCGTTCACCAGCAGGGCGTTGGGCGCTCCGAGCCAACCGCCCATCGCGCCGACGCCGAGGTGTCCTATCGGCCCGGTGCCGATGCTCACCACCCACGAGCCCATCGCGCGGCCGCGCTGCTCGTTCGGCACGCTCGCCTGCATCAGCGTCCTGTTCAACGTGTCGACGCTCATCGCGCAGGCGTTGACGAAGGTCAGCAGCGCCAGGAAGACCAGCAGGTGCGATGCCACCCCGAAGCCCATCAGACCCACCCCGAACGCGACCGCGATGCACAGCTGGAGCACCCCCTTTCGGCGGAAATCCCCAAGTCCGGCCAGCAGCATCACTCCGACCACTCCACCCACCTGACGCACCGCGGTCATCACGCCCAGTCCGGTGGCACCGACGCCCAGAACCTCCTTGGCGAACACGGGGAGCAGGGTCTGGTGACTGAAGCCGAATATCTCGATCATGCCCGTCAGCAGCATCAAGGTCATTAGCGTGCGGTTGACCCGCAGCAGGCGCGCATACGCCGCCAGGTTCTCGAAGACGGACGCTCGCTCGCTCACCGCCGCCTGTCCGACCTCCCTCGTCGCCATCAGCACCGCCGTCGACAGGACGTAGGTGGACGCCACTACCACGTACTGCAGCCCCACGCCAACCTCCGTGATGAGGAATCCGCCCAGAAGCGACCCCACGACTCCGCCCAGCGACATCGCCACGCTGCCCAGGGCCAGCCCATTCAGCGAGTGCTCGGGACCGACGATGTCGTAGGTGTACGCCTGTTTCACAGTCATGATGAAGGCGCCGCTGCTGCCTACCGCGACGGCGAGAACCATCACGTGCCATATCTGGACCGCTCCGGTCAACAGCACCAGCGCCATCAGCCCGGCGGCGACGACGCCTCCCAGGGTCGCAAACCTGATGAGCAGCCGCCGATCGGCCCAGTCGGCTACCGCGCCCGAGAGGATTCCCAGGAAGAAGAAGGGTGCCATGGCGACGGCGGACGAGACGCCCACCATGAACTCCGAGTCGGTCATCTCGAAGACCAGCCAGCCAAGGCTGACTCTCTCCATCCCAAAGCCGACCGACTGGATAGTCGACGCGACCCAGAGAAGACGAAAGTCCCGGTAGCGCAGCGAAGCGGCCCATCGGTCGCTCAGAGAGGAGCCGACACGCGCCATAGGAGCTCCCCGCCTAATCCCGCGGCCGGTCCGCCGGCCCCCCTACTGGCCGCCAAAGGCGTCGCAAACGGCTCCGGCGAGCGCCTCGAAAGGTGCAGACGGCCCCTCCGGGACGAATGAGACGCTCAAGGGCGTGATCGAGACGCGCCGGTTGCGCACTGCCCACACGTCAGTACCCTCGCGCACCTCCGCGCATACCTTCCGGTTGTGCCTGATCCAGTAGTGCTTGCGCTTTCCGTCCGTCTCCTGCTCGACGTTCTCCAGGAAGGTCGGTGGCCCCAGTCTGGTCACCTCGGCCCGCTCGATGGCGCCGGGCGGTATGCTGGGCACGTTGACGTTCAACAGCAACGGGCTGGGCGCGCCGTTCAGCGATATTGCCCGCGCCAGCGTCACCGTCGCCAGCGCCGCCGCCTCGTACAGCACCTCCGTCTCGTAGAAGGCCGAGACTGCGATCGACGGGATGTTCCTGAAGTAGCCCTGGAACGCGCCCCCGACCGTACCCGACACCATGACGTCCATCCCCAAGTTCGCACCGTTGTTGATCCCGGAGACCAACAGGTCGGGACGACGGTCGAGCAGCCTCTCCATCGCAAGGATGACGCAGTCGGCAGGCGTCCCCTGCACCGACCACGCCTTCACGCCAGCGACGGGCGACGGCGTCTCCTGAGCTCTCAGCACGTTCAACAGCGTCATCCCGGTGCCCACGCCGCTCATGTTACGGTCCGGCGCGACGACGAACACCTCGCCCAGACGGCTCAGCGCTTCGACGGACGCCCACAGGCCGGGCGCATTCACGCCGTCGTCGTTGGTCACGAGTATACGCAAGAGGACTCTCCTGGCACGCCGCACCGACCATCACGTGGCGCAGCCGCGCCGCATTATAGCAGACCGCGCTCACGCGGCCCGTCACTCCAGCACGATGTTGTCGATGAGCCGGGTCTTCCCGACGCGCGCTGCGACGGAGACCAGGGCGGGCGGCTCGACGAGGTCGAGCTCGTCCAGACTCTCCAAGTCTGCGATGCTCACGTAGTCGATGCGCACGCCGGGCTCGCTCTCGATCATCTCTCGCATCCGAGCCTTCATCTCTCCGGCGCCGTCCACTCCCCGCTCCCACAATCGCTCCGCCAGAATCAGGGACCGATGGAGGACCAGCGCGGAGTTGCGCTCATCGTCGCTCAGGTAGACGTTCCGGCTGCTCAGCGCCAAGCCGTCCGGGTCCCTCACGGTGGGCACGACCACGATCTCCGCGCCGAGGTTCAGGTCTGCGTTGAGACGCCTTACGACCAGGAACTGCTGCGCATCCTTCTGGCCGAGGTAGACCCGGTCCGGACGGACCGTCGTCAGCAGCTTGCACACCACAGTGGCCACTCCCGAGAAGTGGCCCGGACGCGACGAACCCTCCAGTCGATCGGCGATGGGACCGACGTCGATGCTCGTGCTGAATCCCGGCGGATAGACCTGCTCCACCGGCGGCATGAAGGCGATGTCGGTACCGCACGCCTCGAACTGCGCCAAGTCACGGGCGAAGTCCCTCGGATAGCTGTCGAAGTCCTCCTCAGAGCCGAACTGCTTCGGATTGACGAACAGGCTCGTGACGACCGTCTCGTTCTCCGACCGCGCCCTGTCCATCAGCGCGACGTGCCCCGCGTGCACCGCGCCCATGGTGGGGACGAGGCCGACGGGCCTCGCCGCACAGGCCGCCGCCTCCCTCATCTCCGCGACCGTCTCGACGATCTTCATCTAAAGCTCTCGGCGTCGGTGGGAAAGGCCCCCGACTGGACATCCTCGACGTAGGCCGAAACCGCCTCGACCGCCAGTCTTCCCAGCTCGGCGTACCTCCGCGTGTGCTTTGGGATGAAGTCGGTGTAGAGACCGAGGAGATCGTGCAGCACCTGCACCTGTCCGTCGCAGTGGGCGCCTGCGCCGATCCCGATGGTTGGGACACCGGCCGTTTCGGTGATGGAGCGCGCGAGCGGCGCGGGCACACTCTCGATCACGATCGCGTACACGCCCGCCTCCTCCAATGCCTCCGCGTCCTTCATCAGACGGGCCGCGTCCGCATCGGACCTGCCCTGCACCCGGTAGCCGCTCAGCTGGTTGACCGACTGCGGCGTGAGGCCGATGTGTCCCATCACGGGGATGCCGACGTCGACGATGCGGCTTATCGTCCCGGCCAGCCGCTCCTCGCCCTCCAGCTTGACCGACTGCGCACCCCCCTCCTTGAGCAGCCGCCCCGCGTTGCGGACCGCCTCGGCCGCGTCGGCCTGGTAGCTCAGGAACGGCATATCCACGACGACGTGAGCGTCGGTGGAGCCTCTCACCACCGCCCGGACGTGGTGGAGCATCTCGTCCATGCTGACCGGGAGGGTCGTCCCGTATCCGAGGACGACCTGGCCTAGGCTGTCTCCGACCAGGATGATCGGGACGCCCGCCCGCTCGACGATCTGCGCCGAGGTGTAGTCGTAGGCGGTCATCATGGCGATCCTCTCGCCACGCTGCTTCATCTTCCGAAGCCGGCTGATGGTGACGCGCACCAGGGTACCTCCAAGACGGAGCTGGGGTCAGACGCCGGGATGGAAGCGCTCCACCAGCGCCCTTATCTCGTCCGCCCGCTCCTCCGGCAGGCCCTTCTCCACGCAGAAGGGGAGCCCCGCCAGCGCGAGCTGGCAGTAGAGTGGAAGCACCTCCGGTGCCCTCGCTTGGAGGGCCTCCAGGTGGCTTCCGATAGTCCCCGTATCCCCGCGCATGTAGGGGCCGGCCACCGCGCCCGGCAGTCCCGACCTCTCCAGGTTATGCGAGACGCTGCGCATCATCGGCACCAGCGCCCTGACGCCCTCGTCGCGGCTCATCCCGATCCGGTCCCAGAGCTGCGCCGCCGTTGCGCCAAGCGTGGTGAGCAGGCCTCCCATCATCACACCGGTCAGGTGGTAGAGCGCCTTGTCCTCAGCGCGCACGAACACCGCACGGCCGCCGATCGCCAGCGCCATAGCGCGGAGGTACTCTCTCATCGGGGGCTCCGCCTCGATGCCGAAGGTCGTCCCTGGAATGCTCTCGATCCCGTTCTCGACGGAGGAGAAGGCCTGGAGCGGATGCATGGCTCCGGCTAGCGCCCCGTCCTGAGTCGCGCCCTCCAGCACGTCGAGCGTGGCTGCGCCCGCACAGTGAACCGCACCCTGACCGCGCCGCCACCTCTGCGCGGCGGCCACCTCCCGGATCGCCCCGTCCGTCGTGGTCACGAACACGACGTCGGAGGCGTCTACCACCTCCTGGGGCCGCGCGTATACGGCGCACCCGTGGACGCGGGCGGCCAGATCGACAGCCGAGGCGTGCGTCCGGCTCGCGACCGCCGCCACCGGATAGCCCGCCCTCACCAGCGCGACGGCCAGCGATCCGCCGACCAGTCCCGCGCCGATGAACCCTACCTTAGACTCCCGGCTGATCTCATCCACGGCCGCCTCCCCGGCTCATCTCCAGATCGCTTATCGACGGGACGCCTCCCAGACTCCCGGCCAACCTGACGGCGCGAACGATAGCCCTCGCCACGCAGAGCGCCGCGGCGGCGCAGATCCTATCCATGGCCGCCGGAGCTTCCACCGCGCCGGTGGACAGTGCGAATAGGGTATCGCCGTCTCCCATCATGTGCGCAGGCCTGACCGCCATGGCGATGCCGTCATGGGCCGCCTGCGCTAGCCTGTTTGCCTGCGCCTTGGTCAGCGCCGCGCTGGTCACGACGACGCCTATCGTCGTGTTGGAGCCCGGAGGGGGCTGCGGTGCGCTCCAACCGGGAGACGTCATCAGGCTCGCAGCGTCGAGCATAGCGCCGTCTGGGCCGCGCGGCCCAGCCACCAACTCACCGCTGTCCGGGTCGCGCACATCACCCAGCGCGTTGACGCACATCAGCGCGCCGACGACGACTCCGTGGCCCAGGTCGATCGACGCCGTACCGGTCCCGCCCTTCACGCACCTGTCCGGGCCCAGCAGCTTCGCGACGGTCGCGCCCGTTCCGGCGCCGACGTTCCCCTCCCCGACCGCACCGGAGCGGGCGCGCTCACAGGCCTCATACCCGGCGTCGGGCCCTGGGCGTACGAGGCCGGTCACGAGGCCGAGGTCGAAGAGGATGGCGGCGGGCACGATCGGGACGACGGCGTCGCCCACTCTCAGGCCGACGCCGCGCTCCTCCAGGAAGCGCATGACTCCCGACGCGGCGTCGAGTCCGAAGGCGCTGCCGCCGGAGAGCAGGACGGCGTGGACCTGGCTCACCAGCGTGGTGGGATTCAGCAGATCGGTCTCACGCGTGCCGGGCGCCCCTCCCCGCACGTCGCAGCCGCCGACGGCGCCCGATTCGCAGAGGACGACGGTGCAGCCCGTGGCCGAGTCGACGTCCGTGTGGTGCCCGACACGGATGCCGGCCACATCAGTGATGGAGCCGGGGGTCATGAAACCCTCCGGCGCACGAGACGGGTCGTTCACGAGAGTGCTCACCGTTCCTTCGAGGATTGGCTGCAAGCTATATGGTAGCAGCCCGCCAGCGCGTCTTCAACGCTGTGGCTCTGCGACAGGCGGCCCGAAATCCGGGCTCTAGTCTTTGACATACTGTATACCACAGTGTACAGTTCGGTGTGTGATCAGGATAGTAAGAAGCGCGACGTTCACCCGGTGGATTCGTGGGTTGGGGGACAGGCGAGCCCGTGTGCGGATCAACGCTCGATTGAGGAATATCGAGACGACCGGGCATCTCGGTGACGCGAAGGCGGTGGGCGGTGGTGTGTTGGAGATGCGTATCCACTACGGGCCCGGGTATCGACTCTACTTCATACGTGAAGGCAGAAGCATCATTATCCTACTCTGTGGCGGGGACAAGGACAGTCAGACAGCCGACATCGGGCGGGCTAAGCGGATAGCAGCAGAGTGGAAGGAGCAACGATGACAGCGGAGACGTTCACAAAGTGGGACGCGGTGGAGGAACTGGTCGCCAATCCCGAAGACAGCGCGCTCTACCTTGAGGCGTGCGTAGAGGATGACCCGGGAGACGGCAGCCTGATCCGTGCTGCTCTCAATGACATCGCCAGGGCCCAGAACGTGACCCGGCTAGCTCAGGCTGCCGGGCTAACTCGCATGGGCCTCTACAAGGCGCTGGCCGAGGACGGCAACCCATCTTTCACCACAATACTGCGGATCACCCGCGCGCTCGGACTAGAAATGCGTCTCACAGCTACCGCGAGTGAGCATCAGTAGTCGCTCGCGACTGGCCGCGTCAGTAGTCCGGCTACTCGACGTAGCGGGCCCAGGCGCGGTTCTCGATGTACCAGTCGGCCGTGCGGCGTATGCCCTCTTCAAGAGAGACTCGGGGCTCCCAGCCGAGGAGGTGCTTTGCGCGGTCGATGTCGGCCCAGGTCGCGTCCATGTCGGTCGGATGCGGGGGAGTCCGGCGGACGCGGGCCTCCTTTTCGAGGCACTCCTCGATCATGGAGATGACCTTCGACATAGCGTAAGGCCGGTAGCCGCCGAGGTTGACGATCTCGAATCCCAGCGGTCTGAGGGCGGCGACCGTCCCGGATGCGACGTCGTCGACGTAGGTGAAGTCGCGCTCCGCGCTGCCGTCGCCGTACAGGGTGAGCTCATCGCCCTCGTAGACGGCGCGGATAAACCGGAAGATGCTCATGTCCGGCCGGCCGGCCGGGCCGTACACGGTGAAGTAGCGCAGCACGGTCGCGTCGATGCCGTGCAGATGGTGGAAGGTGTACACCATCGTCTCCGCAGCCTTCTTCGACGCGGCGTAAGGCGAGATCGGACGGCTCGTATCGCTGTCCTCCCGGAAGGGCCTCGGCGTGTCGTCGCCGTAGACGCTGGAGGTGGACGCCAGCACGAACTTGGGGACGCCGAACTGCCTGCAGAGCTCGAGCAGATTCAGCGTGCCGGTCGTGTTCGCCGCGTAGAACCCGTGCGGGTCCTCGATGCTAGCCCGAATCCCCGCCTTGGCGCCGAGGTTGATGACCGCGTCGAACGGAGGCCCCGCTTCGAACAGAGGGCGGAGCGAGGTGATGTCGGAGATGTCGGCTTCGTGGAGCGACAGGCGAGGATGCGCCAGACGGTCGAGCCGCCATCGCTTCATACGGACGTCGTAGGCGTCGTCGAGGTTGTCCACACCTGTGACCGAATCGCCTCGCTCTAAGAGAATACGGCAGACGTTCGAGCCTATGAAGCCGGCGCAGCCGGTCAGGAGAATTTTCATCTTCGGAAGTATAACCGATGATACAATGGCACCGCGCAGCGGGGTGGCGAACAGCGGATGTGGGAGGGTAGGTCTCTTGTCACGACGCGGGACGGTAAACGGCGGACAGCTCATCGCTAGGGCGCTCCGGATGGAGGGCGTCAACAATGTGTTCACGCTGGCGGGCGACCATGTGCTCCCGGTACTGGACGTACTAGCCGACGAAGAGTTCAGGCTGATCGACACGCGGCACGAGCAGGCCGCGGTCCACATGGCCGACGCCTGGGGCCGTATCACCGGCCAGCCGGGCGTTGCGATGTACACGACTCCCGGCTTCGCCAACGCGGTGCCTGGGCTCGCCAACGCGATGCACTCGGGGAGTCCACTGCTCTCGATCAGCGGCTGCGCCGAGCTTCACGAGCTGGGCCGCGGCGCGATGCAGGAGATTGACCAGACCGGCATGGCAAGCCCGACGACAAAGGGTTCGTGGACGGTGACCGACGCCCGCCGCATCCCCGACATGATCGCACACGCGGTGCGCCTCGCCTACAGCGACCGGCGCGGGCCGGTGCATCTCACCATCCCGGTCGACATACAGGGACAGGAGGTTCCAGAGGAGGACGTCGCCTTCTATCCCGCTCACGAGTACCGGACGACCGCGCCGACTCCGGCACCGGGCAGCCTGATCGCCGACGCCGTCGATCTGCTCCGCACCGCGGAGCGTCCGATGGTCATCGCGGGGAGCGCAGCCGCGCAGGGCGGCTCGGGAGAGACGCTCCAGAGGTTCATCGAGACGACCAGACTTCCTCTTCTGACGGAGGGTGACGCCCGTGGACTGGTCTCGGACGACCACCCCTACTGCTTCGGCTTCTTCGACACCGGCCTGAGCGCCGCCGCCCGCCTCATCAGGGAGGCGGATCTGGTCGTGCTGCTCGGCAGGAAGCAGGACCTGATCGTCGGCTACGCCATGCCGCCCACCGTATCGGCGCAGGCCCGTCTCATCCAGATCGATCCGTCGCCTGCCGAGATCGGACGCAACCGCGGGGTCGCGGTGGGCATCGCGGGCGACGTAGGAGCAGTGCTCGGCCAGCTTGCGGACGAGGCGGCGTCGCACGAGTGGAGGGAGCTGCCTTGGCTCGACCGCCTCCGACAGGAGCAGCAGTCGTTCATCGAAGGACTGGAGTCTATGGCCGCAGCCGAGCCGACGATGCACGCGATGGACGTTCACAAGAGCCTGAAGCCGCTGCTGAGGCCCGACGACTACCTGGTGTTCGACGGCGGGGACTACTGCCACTTCGGCCGGGCCTACCTGCCGGCCGTCACGCCCAGGAGCTGGTGGTACGTCTCCACGCTGGGAATGCTGGGGACGGCCCTGCCGACGGCGCTGGCGGCGAAGCTGGCCCACCCTGAGCGCCGCGTGATCGTGCTGACCGGCGACGGCAGCTTCGGCTTCAACGGGATGGAGTTCGATACGGCGGTGCGGCACGGGCTGAACGTCACTGCGATACTGGGCAACGACTCGGCTTGGGGGATCGACCGTCAGATCCAGCTGGGTGTCTACGGCAAGCCGGTCGCTACCGACCTGCTGCCGACCCGGTACGACGAGGTGGTGCGGTCGCTCGGTGGATACGGTGAGATTGTCCGGGACGCGGCCGATCTCCCCGCCGCGGTCGAGCGCGCGTTTGCATCGGAGATGCCGGCGCTGATCAACGTGCAGGTGCAGCGGGCGATCAGTCCGCGCGCCGAGGCCGCGATAGCCCGCTGGAAGAGCCATGCTGCCCTGCCGATGTGAGGACTCCGAAACGACCCGCAGCGTGATCAAGAGGTAGGCGGACATGCCACCACTTCTGGACGGCGTCACCGTACTCGAGTTCAGCGAGATCATCGCAGGACCCTACGGAGGGATGCTCCTCGCCGACATGGGCGCCGACGTCATCAAGATCGAGCCGCCGTGGGGCGAGCCGTGGCGATTCCAGGAGTCGTTCATTCCCAACGAGAGCCGCGGCTTCATCTCGCTGAACCGCGGCAAGCGGAGCCTTCCCCTCAACCTGAACCGGCCAGAGGCGAAGAGGATCGTCGACCAGCTCATCCCGGACACCGACGTCATCGTGATCAACGCACGGCCGGACGTGCCGTACAACCTCGGCATCGACTGGGAGACGCTGTCGGCTAGGAACCCCAGGCTCATCTATTGCGACAACACCGCCTACGGGCGAAAGGGGCCCGACAGCTACCGGCCGGGCTACGACCTGATCGTGCAGGCGGTGTCGGGGCTGATGGCGTCCGAGGGCAAGATCGTGGACGGCATGCCCAGGCATATCGTGTCCACCCCTGTCGCCGACTACGCGACCGGCATCGCCATCGCCTGGGGTGTCTGCGCCGCCTTGTACCACCGGGAGCGCACGGGCAAGGGTCAGAAGATCGAGACCTCGCTGATGACGACGGCGCTCAACCTGCAGACCAGCCGGTTCATCCAGGTGGCCGCGGTGGACGACGAGCGGCGCGCGGAGTTCGCCGACGAGCTGGCGCGGGACAGGGCGGACGAAACGGCGTACGAGCAGATATACGAGAGATACCTCGAACGGTTCTCACCAAGACGGCACGGGTTTCAAGTCTACTACAGGACCTACCAGGCGAAGGACGGCGTGGTGGCCGTCGGATGCCTGAGCGACAGGCTGCGCAAGCGGGTCTCCGACCTGATGGGGCTGGACGACATACGCTTCGAGCCGGGGTACGACCCTCACAGCGAGGAGACCGCGGCCTTCAACGAGGCGCTGGTCACCAAGGCCGAGACGCTGTTCCGGGAGAGGACGGTTGACGAGTGGCTGGCTCTGTTCGACGAGGCGGGCGTTCCCGCGGGCCCTGTCAGGTTCGCGGAAGAGCTGACCGACGACGAGCAGGTGGTCGCCAACGGCGACGTCGTCGAGCTGGAGCACTCGCTGGCGGGGAGCCTCAAGATGGTCGGGCCGCTGCTGAAGATGACGGAGACGCCCCTGGAGGCGAGGTCGGCGTCGCCCTTCCTCGGGGAGCACTCGTCGGCGATACTGGCCAGGCTCGGCTACGGCCCCGACGACATCCAACGGCTGATCGACGAGGGCGTAACGGCATGAGAGGCAGGAATTGGAAGCTGTGCCGAACGCAGAGATAGTCTCCATCGGATCCGAGCTGCTGCTCGGCCAGATCGTCGACACGAACGCGCCGTGGATAGCGCGGCGTCTGACCGACCTGGGCGTCAACCTGTTCTACAAGACGGTGGTGGGCGACAACCCGCGACGCATGAGAGAGGTGATCGACCGCGCGCTCGACCGGTCTGACGTGGTCATCACCGGGGGCGGCCTCGGACCGACGCAGGACGACGTGACCCGCGAGGTGATCGCCGAGGCGACGGGGCGCAGACTCATCCTGGACCAAAGGCTCGTAGAGCAGATCGACCGCCGGTTCCGGCGGCGAGGACTGATAATGACGCCCAACAATCAGCGCCAAGCCTACATTCCCGAAGGCGCAACCGTCGTGGACAACCCGAACGGCACTGCGCCGTCGTTCTTCGTGGAGGACTCGCGGGCGGTCGTCTTCGCCCTTCCGGGCGTGCCGTTCGAGCTGAAGTGGCTCTTCGACAACGAGCTGGCCCCCTACCTGCGCCGAAGATTCGAGCTGTCCGAGACTATCGCATATCGAGTGCTCAAGGTGGCGGACATGGGGGAGAGCAGCGTCGACGACCTGATCGGACACCTGATCGTGAGGTCGACCAATCCGACGGTCGGGGTGCTGGCTCACCCCGGACAGGTGGACGTAAGGATCGCGGCCAAGGCGTCGACTGTCGAGGAGGCGATGGCCCTGATCGGGCCAACCGAGGACGAGGTGCGCGCGCTGCTGGGCGGTCACCTCTTCGCCGTCGACGGCGAGACGATGGAGGGGGTCGTAGGCGGGCTTCTCGACGCGCGGGGCGCCACCATAGCGGTGTACGAGGATCTGACCGGAGGAATGGTGGCCGGCCGGCTGAACGAGGCGAGTGAGAGTCGCTTCGTGGAGGGCGTCGTCGCCAACGGGGAGTCGACCGTCCGGCGGCTGCTTGGAAGCGCTCCGCCTCCCGGGGACGCCGCGGCGCTCGCGAAGGAGCTGGCGCGCTCGGTACGCGCGTTGGCTGGGAGCACGCTGGGACTGGCGGTGCACGTCGTCCCAGGGGAGGAAGAGGTGGAGAACCTCGGTCGCGGGGAGACGTACATCTGCGTCACCGACGGGGTGGGATACCGCGGCCGCCAATATCCATACGGAGGACGGGGCCGTCCCGATCGGACGCGCATAAGCCTGAACGCGATAGAGCAGGTTCGGGTGGCGCTGCTGGAGGGGTTCGGGGGAGAAGGCTGGGACGCGCGGTCCTAAGGAGGAGAGAATGCGGTGGATACGGTATGAGGCCGGAGGGGAGAGGTCGTACGGCATTGTCGACGGCGACGAGGTGGAGGAGGTGTCGGGCTCGCCGTTCGGCTCATACAGCCGGACGGGCGTGCGGCGCGCCCTGGACTCGGTGCGGATTCTGGTCCCGGTCGTGCCGAGGACCTTCTACTGCGCGGGGCTCAACTACGTGGACCATCTGAAGGTCGCAGACCCCGGACTGGGGCTCTCCGTGGCGGACGTCCCAAAGTACCCCAACATCGGATACCGGGCCAACAACGCGCTTATAGCGCACGGCGAGTCGATCGTCATACCCGCGGACGCCACCGAGAAGGTGCAGTACGAGGGCGAGCTTGTGGTCGTCATCGGCAGGCGGGCGAAACATCTCTCCGAGTCTGAGGCGTTCTCGTGCGTGCTCGGCTACACGATCGGGAACGACGTCAGCGAGCGCACGTGGCAGGCCTCCGACAGCACGATGTGGCGCTCGAAGAACACCGACACCTTCAAGCCGATGGGGCCGTGGATAGAGACGGACGCCGACCCGGCGGCGATGGAGACGACGGTAAGGCTCAACGGCAGGACGGTCTCGCAGTTCGACACCAGCAACATGGTGTTCGGGATCGCGACCTACATCGCCGCGATGACCCGCTACCTGACGCTCTACCCGGGCGACGTCATCTGGATGGGGACGGACGGCGCGACGGAGAACATGAAGGCGGGCGACGTGGTGGAGATAGAGATCAGCGGCGTGGGGACTCTGAGCAATCCCGTCGCCGCGGAGTCGTGAGGGAGCAGCGATGGCAAAGATCGAGACGGCTCTTGGACCGATAGACAGCTCGGCGCTGGGGAGGACGCTCTCGCACGAGCACGTGATCGTGACCTCCGCTGGTGTCGGACAGGTCTACCCGGAGTTCATCGACCGCGACGCGACAGTCAAGGCCGGGGTTGCGCAGCTGACGGAGGCGCACTCCGAAGGCATACGCACTATAGTCGACGTGACGACAATCGACCTGGGCCGCGACGTAGGAGTGCTGGAGGAAGTGTCGAAGAGGTCAGGGGTGCATATCGTGTGCGCGACCGGCTCGTGGCTCGACATTCCGCGCGCCTTCCTGACCGCGACGCCGGACGCGCTCGCGGAGCTGTACGTCCGCGAGATCAGGGAGGGGATAGAGGGGACCGGTATCAAGGCGGGGATCATCAAGGTCGCCAACGACGTCGAGGGAGTGACGGAGGGAGGCGAGCTGGTGCTGCGGGCTGCGTCGCGGACGCACCTAGCGACGGGCGTACCTATATCGACGCACGCGTGGGCGCCGCTGCGAGTGGGAGAGGCGCAGGTGCGCATATTCGAGGATGAGGGTGTCGACCTGAGCCGCGTGTACGTCGGGCACAGCAACGACACGACGAACATGGACTACCTGGAGGGGCTGATCGACAAGGGTGTCTGGGTCGGGCTGGACCGCTTCCCGGCCGGGAACAGGCCGGGGACGCCCGACTGGCGGGGCCGCACCGAGACGGCCAAGCGGCTCATCGACGCCGGCTACGCCGACCGGATCATGCTCAGCCACGACTGGGCGACGACGGTGACCGCCGGCAACAGGGAGATGCGAGAGACACGGGCACAGGCCAACCCCGACGGCTATCTCTTCATCAGCCGCAACGTCGTGCCGATGCTGAGGGAGCTGGGAGCGGGCGCAGAGGTGATCGACCGGATCATGGTGGACAATCCCCGCCGCTTCTTCGAGGGAGCGGGGTAAACGACGAGAGGCCCCGGAAAACCGGGGCCCCTCGAAACTGAGAGGTGTTCCAGGGAACACCTACCTGGCCCACCTCCTCATACTACTGTCCAACAGGCGTCCTCCTTTCTAGAGACCCCCTTGGGCTGTCTTCCTCCTCCGCCCTGTCTCCGCAAGTATTATACGCAGATACTTGTGAAGAATGGAACTGCCTTACGGCCCCTCCTCGGAGTATTGGCGGACGGAGCGGGGGCGGCCGGGCTGGTACGGGTAGCGCGCCAGGGCCTCCTCGTCCAGCTCGATTCCGAGGCCGGGCGCCTCCGGCAGATCGATGTAACCGTCGATGACCTCGAAGGGCCGGACGGCGACCTCCTTGCCAAAGGCATCCATGTTCATGAAGTACTCGGTAATCAGGAAGTTGGGGATCGCCGCCGACACCTGGATGGTCGCGGCGAGGCCTACGGTGGTGCTGTTGTAGTTGTGCGGCGAGACGGCTACGAAGTAGGCCTCGGCCATCGCCGCGATCTCCTTCAGCTCGAGGATGCCGCCGACGTTGCACACGTCGGGGTTGATGATGTCGACGGCCTGCTTCTCGAAGACGTCTCTGAACTCGAACTTGGTGTAGAGCGCCTCCCCGGTGACGACCGGGATGGTGATCTGGCTGCTGGCGAGGGCGAGAGCGTCGACGTTGTCGGCGAGGACAGGCTCCTCGTACCAGAAGGGATCGTACTCCTCGATCCGCTCCGCGATCCTGACAGCGTGCATAGGGGCGAGACGCCGGTGCATGTCGAGGAGAATGTCGACGTCCGGCCCGACGGCCTCTCTCACCGCCCGGACGTTCTCGACGGTGGCCCGCTCGACCTGCTTGTCCACCAGCGTTCGCCACGGGCCGGGCACCGGGTCGAACTTGATGGCGGTGAATCCCAGGTCGATCATCTCCATCGCTGCGGCGGCGAGGGCCTGTGCGTTCCCGGTCCCGCGCCTGTAGGGCTGTGACCATCCGTTGGCGTAGACCCGTATCCTGCTGCGGCAGGCGCCGCCGATCAGCTTGTAGACCGGCACGCCCAGCGCCTTCCCCTGGATGTCCCACATCGCCTGCTCTATCCCGCTGATGGCGCAGAAGAGGTCCATGCCTCCGCGCCGGGAGGCGAAGTCGTCGTAGACGACCTGGAGGAAGTGCTTTACGTTCGCCGGGTCCCTGCCGACCAGGTAGCGCGTGAGCGCGTCGACGTGCGCCTTGATCTGCAGGTCGCGGTCGGACTGGGTGTAGCACTCGCCCCAGCCGTGCAGCCCCTCGTCCGTCTCCAGCTTGACGAAGCAGAGGTTCTTGCGCTCGCCGGGGTTGGCGAGAAAGGTCGTAACGTTGGTGATCTTCATAATGGGCGATCTCTATACAGGCAGCCTCTCTATGTTGTCAATGCCCGATTCGAGCCGGCCACGTTCGATGAGCCTGACCAGCCGACTCACTCCCTCGTTTGCCGGAGTATCGATTCCGACCTCGGCGCCGCGCGATACGACGTATCCGTTGAGGTGGTCTATCTCGGTGCGGCGGCGCTTCATGACGTCCTGGAGCATGGATGGTCTGCCGGCTCCGAGCTCCCCGGCGCCGGCCGCCAGTCCCTCCTTGATCCGCTCCATCGCCTCGGCCTCCCCGCAACGCTCGTAGGTCTGGGCCGGGATACCGTTGATGGGCTCGGCGACCACGCCCAGGGCGCGGCCCACGCGGGCGACCTCTGAGGCGATCCTGATGGAGGCATCGACGGCGCCCGGGGTGGTCCTGACGGCGCCTGAGCCGAGTCCGGTTACGGCGCAGACGGAGTTGAACATGCAGTTGGTCGCCAGTTTTGCCCATCGGGCACCCCACAGGTTGTCGGTCACCTTGGTGGGGCCGATGGCGTTCATCATATCGGCGAGCGCTTCGACGCGGGGACTGCGTACGCCGCTGAGCTCGCTGACGGCGAAGGCGAGTCTTTCCGGTGCGCTGGTCCGGACAGCGTGGCCCGCTTCGTAAAGTCCGGCGCCGAGGACGACGACACAGCCGATCGCCCGAGTGTAGCCCGCTATCTGAGCGATCGTCTCGTCGTTTATCCCGTTCTGCGCGGAGACTATCGGGGCGGTCGGCTTGATATAGGGCAGAAGTAGATGGGTGGCCCAGACGGTATCGTAGGACTTCACGCAGAGGAAGGCAGCGTCGAAGGGTTCGAGGACGGTGTTGATCTGTCCAAGGTGCATGGCTTCGACCGGGACGACGAAGTCCTCGTCCTGAGCCGTGATGCGCAGTCCGTCTCGTCGCATCGTATCGACGTGCTCCCCCCACGCGTCGATAAGCGTGACATCGTGCCCCGCCCGCGTCAGGTAGGCCCCGATTACGCTGCCGATGGCCCCGGTGCCCAGGACGGCGATCCTTTTCACTGTTCTCTCCCTACCTGTTTCTATCGAGGAAGGCGCGCGCGCCGTCGAGGAAGAGATTGGCGGCGCGCGCCGCCACCATCACGTCCTCCGAGGTCTTCTTGCCTGCGGCTCGCACCCCGGCGGCCACAGTCTCCTCGAACTCCTTCACCCTGGGGTGGTTGGGCTGACCTTGCAGTCCCATAGACTGCGCGATGTCCTGCGCGCCGGAGGCGTAGACGTCTATCCCCTCGACCGACAGTATCTCGTCGATGTTGTCGAGCACCTCGATGTCTTCGAGCTGCGCCATCACGAGGATGTTATCGTTGGTGTGCTCCATGTATTCGGGGCCTGAGTCAAAGTCGCCAAAGTATGCGCCCCTCCCCGAACCGAAGGAGCGCTTGCCGCGAGGCGCATAGCGGCAGGCGTCGGCGAGCTGCCGGGCCCTCTCGGCCGTGGTGATGTGGGGACCCAGGATTCCCATGATCCCCCTGTCCAGGAAGCGCAGGACGGTCGAGTCGTCGATGTTGGGTACGCGCGCCATTGGAGTCAGTCCGGCCATGTCGGCGACTCGGCACAGATCGTCGATGTCCTGGGGCGTGAACGGACCGTGCTCACCGTCGAACATGACGAACTCGAAGCCGGCGCGTCCGGCGAGCTCTATCAGTGTCGTGGAGGGGAACGACATGTTGATGCCGTATGCGAGCTCGCCTCGTCTCATCTTTTGGACGACTCTGTTGACGCGCATAGCCGGATCCCTCCTGGACGAAAGTCGTTGCCTGGGCCAGGGCAGCCCTGGTCTTTGTATCACCCGCCGCGTCAATCCTGCAAGGAATGGACTCTCTCAGTCCCAGCCTCCCCGCAGAGGGGGAGGACAGGAGGTAGGCGACGGACGTATGGTGATACCATCTCATCACTAGCGGCATCGAATAAGATGGGACGACGGTGACGCGCCTTGGGGAGTGTGACACGCAGGTCGAGGCTTCTCGGAGCCGCATCGGCATGGACGGCTCACGTCTTCGTATGGGCGGCCGGGATGCCGGGATCTGGACGGCGGCCATCGACTCGACGAACCGGGCCGCAGCTGTTTGATTTGAAGCCGCTGCGAACAATCCCTCGCTGGATCGCGTGCGTCGGAGCGCTGTGCCTCTTGGCCGCCGCCGTGACGTGGTCATGCGGCGAAGACCCACCGCCAAGAGGCACGCCGAACGCACCGCCGGCGGGCACACCAACGACGGCGCCCGTCGCCCCTGCCAACACGCCAACGTCCGGGCCGGTCCCCGCGTCCAACATCCCGCTTCCCACTCCCACGCCGTCCCCGCCCACTCCTGTTCCCGAACCCATACCTACACCCGATCCAGCGGTCGAGCGTGCGTCCGAGATCATGACATCGGTCAAGGAGCGGATGAACAGTGCCGCATTCAAACTCGACTTCAACCTCGGAGTCGTGTTGGACGGCCGTACTCATGACATCCTGGTGACGTACACCGGCGACTTTCGTGCCATCGGCTACGCCTCGGCGGACGTGGTCGTCACCGGCCCCGACGGAGCGGTGGAGTCGCGTGTCATCGACACCCATGGAATTACACACGTCCTGGACAGATCAAGTGGCGGTTGGGAGATACACTATGACGAGTCTCCGTATTCCATCGACCTCCGGTCGCTCTTCGGGCTGGGCGCCCCGGTCGAACTGAAGCTTACCGGCCGGAAGACGCGGCGCGACGGGGTGGAGATGCACGTAATATCGGGCAGGCTGCTCGACGTGGCGGTCGCCGGAGCCCGGGGTGACTTCGACGTCGTCTACTGGGTGAGTGTCGATGACGGCCTGCTACGGGAGGTCTTCGGGTTCAGTCGACTGGAACTCGACAGCGACACGACGATGGTCGGCGGTGAAGTGGCCGAGGCCACCGGAGTCAAGGTGACGGCGAAGCTGTTCGATCACGGAAAGCGGGTCGATCTCACCGTTCCAGCCACGCTCTATCCACGGTTTGGGCACGAGGCAATACTGCTCGACGACGGACGCGTTCTGGTGGTCGGGGGATTCACCGGCATCGCCAACAACGACTTCATCACGCCGTTCCCATTAGGGATCGTTCAGATATATGAGCCGGAGACGGGCACGTGGAGGGTGGTAGAGCCTCTGGAAGGCCCCGGGCTTGCGTATTCGGCGATCAAACTGTCCGACGGCAGAGTGCTCTTCGTTGGCCTAGGAGAAGGCGATGAGGACAAGTGGCCAGAGTTGCCAGGGGTGGCAAGCCTTTTCGATCCAGGGTCAGACTTGTGGACCCCACTGCGGACTCCTGTCACGCCGGGTCTGCCGGGCCTAGTGCAGCTTGGAGACGGCAGGGTGCTGGCGGCCGGCAGAGGGTACTTCAGCGATTCCGAGTCCTCCTCGCCTGAAGTCGTGGACACCGTCGAGATCTTCGACCCCGCGACGGGGAGCTGGCATCAGGCGGCGGCGATGAACCGAGTCCCGGATGAGCAGTGGCTCTTTCCGTTGGACGACGGGCGGTTGCTGGCGATAGGGGCCCTTCACGATGGACCGTTGGATGCGTTGTCGGCTCACGCCGAGATATACGACCCCGTGGTCGACGAGTGGGCGCTCGTCGGCAGCATCGACCCCTACTACCTGCCCACGGATGCCGTTCAACTGTCGGACGGGAGAGTGCTGGTCTTGGGACAGCTATCTCCCTCCTACAGAAGCATGACCACAACGAAAGGCGGCGAGGTGGTACGGGTCGAGCTACGGGACGGTAGGAGGCTCAACGCCGATGAGCTCGCGCGGCAGTTCCCTCCGGCCAAGATATACGATCCTGCGTCCGACGTCTGGTCTCCTACGGACGGAATGGCTCACTACAGGTACGACGCCTCGCTCACAGTGCTCCCCAGCGGGCATGTGCTGGTCGCAGGTGGAACGGCGACGGGTGTACTCTACGGCGAATCGGCCTCCCTGCCTAGCCGAACGTCCCCTCTTCAATCGGAAGAGAGTGGACACACCATGCTCTCCACGACCGAGATCTTCGATCCCTCGACCAATTCATGGTCTCCCGGTCCGGACCTATCGGAACCGCGATCCGATCACTCGGCGACTCTTCTGCCGGACGGGCGGGTCCTTCTCGCAGGAGGGATCGGAATATGGCCCGAGAACGGGGAGATATACCCGCTGGCCTCGATCGAGATCGTGGAGGTAGCAATCCCTCCGGCGACTGCGCCTGAGCCTGCGGTCTCGCGGCCGCGGCCGACCCCCGCTCCAATGCCGGGGCCGAGCGGCGCCGTGGCCGAGCTCGACCTCGATGTTGGGTCGGACACTCTATGGGACGAGCTTTTCGACTCTTCATCCCATCGGAGCAGCCGGGGGCGAACAGACTTGAATCTCACGGAGTCTGAACAGCCGTCACGGGCCTGGTTTTGCTTGACACCAGAGAGAGCACTGTGATAATTTTCACCAGATTTTCGACGCCTCCACGCCCACGTCTACGCGGCCCGTAGTGCACATCGTAGAGGCCGTTCGCGGCCCGTCGGAAGACACGGACTGCAGGGGGAGCGGAGCGCCGGTAAGGACGGCAGGTGGACCCCGCGGCACTAGGCAGCTCCCAGTGGAGCGAGATCGGCAAGATGCTGACCAGTCTCTGGGCAGTCGCACTGTTCGTCGTCCTCTTCGCCGCCAACATGCTGATGGGGCACAACCTGATACCGTCCATGGTGGCGTCGCGGCACATCCCCGAGGTTTGGCAGCGGACCCGTCCCGTCTTCTACGGGCTGGCCATCCTCTCGTTCGCACTGGCCATCTTCTTCGTCTATCGGGTGGTGGACTTCGCCGGGGTCCTCAGAGACTTCTGGCCGAACTACTGGATATAGTCCGACCACGTACACAGGGATAGCCTAGCTTGATTCCAGGGGACTTCCAGTATTCGAGGCCGACCAGGCGGCGGCTGGCCCTGCTCGGACTTCTCGGAGCGTTGGGACTGGCCGGCTTCGCCGGTACGGTCCTCGTAATCACCTTCTTCGTGTCCGCATGGTTGGGTCGGCCCGTCGTCTTCGGGTACGACGAGGGGCCCACTCAGCCTATCGCTTTTCCGCACACTGTTCACGTCCAGGAGCTTGGGCTCGACTGCACGTTCTGCCATCGGAACGTCACAAAGGGGGCCGCGGCTACCATACCGGCCGTCGCTCTGTGCATGTCCTGCCACGAGGTCGTCGGTGAGGGGATCGAGGAGGTGGAGAAGCTGCGCGACATCTATGACGCGGAGCGCGGCATCGACTGGGTGCGCGTCCACAGGGTGCCGGACCACGTGCACTTCGTTCACGAGGCGCACGTGAGGAGGTTCTCGGGGACGCGGACGGTCGTGGCCGAGGTGTCGGATACGTCGAGCGAGATACGATTGAATGAGGCCAGGCAGATCCAGCCGGGCGCCAGGGTCGGACAGACGCTTGACATAGCGGCTTCCCAGACCTGTACCATCTGCCACGGCGACGTCGGCGGCATGGTGAAGGTCAAGCAGGTCCGCCCGCTCAAGATGAGCGACTGCGTCGACTGCCACCGCGATAACGTCGCGCCGACCGACTGCACGACATGCCACTACTAGCCATGGGAGCCGTCAACTAGATGGCGATCACGAGACGCAAGTTTCTGACCGTCGTTGGAGGCGCCGCCACCGGGGCGGTCGTCTTCCAGGCGTGCGGCGTTCCCGAGGACGAGCTCTTCGTCCAGTCCCCGGTGCAGATGCCGGAGGACCTGGTCACCGGGCTCGACAACTGGTACGCGACGGTCTGCCGCCAGTGCCCGACGCCGGAGGGCCTCGTCGTCCGGGTGATGGAGGGCCGGGCCAGGAAGATCGAAGGCAACGTCGACTACCCGATCAACCGGGGCGGTCATAGCGCGCGCTGCGAGGCGTCTCTGCAGGGTCTTTACCATCCCGACAGGATCAGGGGCCCGTTGGTACGGCTCGGAGACCGCGGCTCGGGCGAGTTCGAGGAGATAAGCTGGACGGACGCGCTCGGCAGGCTCGCCTTCCAGCTTCAGAACCTGCAGGAGTCTAACAGCCAGTCGGGGATGGTGCTGGCGACGAAGCCCCTGGGCGGTCATGCCGGCATGGTCGCGGACAGGTTCGCCTCCAAGTTCGGGGGGCGGCGAATGTCGTATGAGCCGCTGGAGCGGACGACGCTCGAGGCGGCGATAATGGACGTCTTCGGCCAGTCTGCGATGCCCGACTTCGACATCGAGAACGCCTCGTACGTGCTCTCGTTCGGGGCCGACTTTCTGAACACGTGGGTCTCGCCGGTGCGGTACGCCCGCGGCTACGGGGAGTTCCGGCAGGGGGAGCGCGCCAGAGGCAAGCTGGTCCACGTCGACTCCCGTTTCTCGATGACGGCCGCCAACGCCGACGAGTGGTTCTACGTGAAGCCGGGCGCGGAGGGTCTTCTGGCGCTCAGCATCGCTCAGGTGATGGTCTCAGAGGGGTGGGGCGACGGCGTGGCCCCGCTGACGACCGGCGGGAGCAATGCGCGGCTGGACGCTTTCGCGCCCAATCTGGTGGCCGCGCGGATCTCGGATGCGGCTCCGGCAGAGGAGACGGCGGACAGGATACGGAAGATCGCACACGACTTCGCCGAGAGCGCCGCGTCGCTCGCCATCGGAGGCGGCTCGGCCGGCGCCCACACGAACGGTCTCTTCAATCTCTCGGCCATATACTCGCTGAACCATCTGGTGGGCAACGGAGGCAGACCGGGAGGCGTGCTGTTCAATCCTGAATCGCCGCTGAAAGAGGTCCCTGCGGCCCGCTCGACCTCATCGTTCGACGACTGGCGGCGGCTGGTCCAGGAGATGAACGCGGGCGGCGTTCAGGTGCTGATGGTCCACGGAGCGGACCCGTGGCACGGTCTGCCCGAAGCCGCGGGCTTCAGGCGCGCGTCGTTCAACGTGCCTTTCATATTCAGCTTCTCCGGCATGATGGACGACACGACCGCCATGTCGGACCTGGTCCTTCCCATCCATCACTATCTGGAGGACTGGGGCACGGACGTGCCGAACCCGGGGCCTGGATACCAGACGGTCGGATTTCAGCAGCCTGTGGTGCGTCCCTTCTTCGAGAGCAGGCAGGTCCATCTCGGTACGAGAAACTTCGCCGACACGCTGATGGCGGTAGCGGAGCACATGGAGCTGGAGATCGACCTGCCGGGCGAGAGCTTCAAGGAGATAGTGGAAGACGGGGCGAGGCAGCTGTTCGAGACGGGCCGGGGCTCCGTCCGGGCATCGGACTTCCGGTCGTTCTGGCACTCGGTACTGCAGCGAGGCGGATGGTGGGACACGTCGTCGAGGCCGACCGATGTGGGCATGAGGCCGCCTGTGCTTCCGGAGGCGGAGACGTCGGCGCAGTTCTCGGGCCCGGAGGGATCCGACAGCTTCCACCTGGTGCCCTTCGCCTCATCTCTGGGGGACGGAGACGGCGCGTCCCTGCCCTGGCTGCAGGCGACTCCGGACCCGATCACGACCGCGACGTGGCAGACGTGGGTCGAGATCAACGCCAAGGTGGCCGACCGGATGGGCATCGCCGAGGGCGACGTGGTGCGGCTGACGTCGAACAACGGCAGCATCGAGGCGATAGCCTATCCGCATCCGGGCATGCCTCCAGGTGTGGTGTCGGTCCCGATCGGCCAGGGGCACCTGGACAACGGACGCTATGCCAAGGACAGAGGCGCGAACGTCCTGTCGATCCTGGCCCCGGTCTCAGACAGCCAGACGGGCGCGTTGGCGTGGGCGGCGACACGCGTCTCCATCTCAAAGACGGGGCGATGGGTGAGGCTGCCCAAGTTCGAGAACACGGTGCCCGAGACGCCGCGCGACGAGGCCCAGGCGATAGTCCAGATCGCGACGGAGGACAGCTAGGCGGCGGCGCACGAGTAGCAAGGTGTCGGCTTCCGCTTACTAGGGAGCGGCGAAGGAGTTATAGGCGATGGGCGAGACGCAGTGGGGGATGGCGATAGACGCCGACCGGTGCACCGGTTGCCAGGCTTGCGTCGTCGCGTGCCAGTCAGAGAACAACATTCCCATCAACGAAGAGGAGCACTTCAATCAGCGGCGGGCCATCCAGTGGATCAGGATCGAGCGCTACTGGGAGGGGGAATTCCCGGACGTCAAGGCGCGCTTCGTCCCGATCCTCTGCCAGCACTGCGCGGACGCGCCGTGCGAGCCGGTGTGCCCGGTCTTCGCCACTTACCACAACCCGGAAGGTCTCAACGTACAGGTGTACAACCGCTGCATCGGCACGCGCTTCTGCGCGAACGGCTGCCCGTACCAGGTACGGTTCTTCAACTTCTGGGAGCCGGCGTGGCCGGAGAGCCTCACGAATCAGCTCAACCCGGACGTAACGGTCCGCAGCCGGGGCATCATGGAGAAGTGCACCTTCTGCATTCAGCGCATAAGACGGTCGGGCCAGACGGCGGCCGCGGAGGGGCGGGTGCTGGAGGACGGAGCGAGGGAGACGAGCCCGGCGTGCGTCAACGCCTGCCCCACCGACGCACTGGTCTTCGGTGACTTCGCCGACCCCGACAGCAAGGTGTCGAAGATAAAGGAGAAGGAGCTGGGCGACCACGGACGGGGCTACCATATGCTGGAGAGTCTCGGAACGCATCCGAGCGTCGTCTATCTGAAGAAAGTGGACGAGCATGCAGAGGTTGCGGCTCACTAGGCCCTTCGACAGGCTCAGAGTCTGCCCAGTACTTGATACAGGGATGAACGGTAAGAGGTAGATGGCAACCAGCGAACATACGGCTCGCCTGGCCGAGAGGGCCGAGGTGAATCGGGACCTCGTGCAGCGTCACGAGAGGAGCGGCAGCCTCTTCAAGAGGGCGGTGGCGCTCTTCGGAGTCCTCTTCATACTGGGCATAGTCGGCTTCGTCATGAGGCTGTCGGACGGTGTCGGCGACCGGGCGGTGTGGGGATACTACGCCGCGGTGTTCGCCTTCATCCTCACGACGGCGCAGGCGGCTCCTATGGTGGCGATCGCCACGAGGCTGACCAAGGGCCACTGGCGCCGCCCCATATCCCGCGCGGCGGAGATCTGGACACTGGTCGGGCTCTTCAACCTGGTGCTGTTCATACCGTTGCTGTGGGTCTTGCCGGACCTGAGCGACGGCCGGCGCACGCTCTGGTTCTTCGACGGCGACAAGGTCCCTTCCTATTCGCCGCATATCTGGGCCTCCGCCGCGATATTTTTTCTTGTGGTCACCGGGCTCGCGATGCTGTGGGTCTCCTGCCTGCCGGACCTGGCGGCCGTTCGGGACAGGTCTAGCGGCTGGCGGCAGCGGTGGGCGGGCCGGCTTGCGCGGAGCTGGCACGGTACGTCGGCGCAGTGGAACATGCTCCACCACAGGACGGGCATCCTGGGCGCGCTCTACTTCATGATGCTGGTATTCGTCCACTTCCTGATCAGCGTCGACTTCCTCATGACACTGGTGCCCGGATGGATCGACGCGCTCTTCCCGGCAGCGCATGCCGCCAACGCGCTACAGGCCGGGGTGGCGACGATGCTGTTGACGATGTTCTTCCTAAGGCGATTCGGCGGCTACGCCGACTACATCACCCTCGACCAGATGTGGAGCCTCGGAAAGCTGCTGTTCGCTCTCTCCCTGCTCTGGTTCTGGTTCTGGTTCTCGAGCTTCAACGTCCTGTGGTATGGGAAGAAGCCGAGCGAGCAGGCGGTGCTGGAGCTGCTGATAAAGGGTCCGTACCAGCCGGCCTTCATGGCGGCCTTCATTCTGAACTTCGTGACGCCGCTGTTCACGATGATCTGGAACCCGCTCAGGAAGAGCCTGTGGGGGCCGCCCCTGATCGCCTCCGCGGTGCTGATAGGCACCTTCCTCGACCGCGTCAGGCTCTACGTCGGAGGATACTCGGTGCCGGGCGAGCTGTCGGCGCAGCACGAGCTACCGATCGACGCGATACCGGCGACCATCATGCCGGACGTGGCCGACATACTGATCGTCGTCGGCGCCATATCGGGTTCGGTGCTCGTCTACCTGCTGGGCACACGCATATTCCCGGTTATCAACATCTGGGAGCAGAAGGAGCTCCTAATGTACAAGCTCCATAAGCCGTTCCATCGGACGGAGGTCCTAGTGCTGGGCAAACCCGATTAGACGTCATGCAAGAACACGTAGACCTGACCCAGAAAGAGATAAACGACAGCATCCTGGCCGGAGTCCTGGGGATGCCCAAGTGGTGGCTGGGGGCCGTCGTGTTCCTGACGCTGGTCGTGTTCACCGGCCTGGGGTCCTTCGGCTACATGGTCAACAAGGGGATCGGCGTTACCGGTCTGAACCGCCCCGTCTTCTGGGGCTTCTTCATGACCAACTTCGTCTTCTGGATCGGCATCAGCCACGCGGGAATCATGATCTCAGCGATCCTGCGGCTGACACAGGCGGAGTGGCGGCGCCCGGTGACGCGCGCGGCGGAGGTGCTGACAGTCTTCTCCCTGATGGCGGCGATGCACACGCCCCTGTTCCACGTCGGCCGGCCATGGCGCGACTTCTGGGTCTTCCCGTACGACTTCGGCCGGGGCGTCTGGCCGAACGTCCGCTCGCCGTTCGTCTGGGACCCGAGCGCCGTCGGGACCTACCTGATCGCGAGCACGCTGTTCGTATTCGTGGCGCTTCTGCCCGACATGGCGATAATCCGCGACCGGACGAGTGGTCTGATAAGCAAGGTGTACGGGGTGATGTGCCTGGGCTGGCGCGGCACGCCGCGCCAGTGGAAGATGCAGGCAGTAGTCGGCATCCTGCTTTCGGCGCTGGTGCTGCCGGTCTTCGTGTCGGTGCACAGCATCGTCTCCTGGGACTTCGCAGTGACGATAGGCGTGGAGGGCTGGCACTCGACCATCTTCGCGCCCTACTTCATAATCGGCGCCATCCATTCGGGCGTATCCGCGGTTGCGATGATAATGGCCCTCATGGTGTGGCTGTGGAACTGGGGAAAGATCATCCGTCCCGACCACTTCGACGCCATAGGCCGTCTGCTGATCATAGTGGCGACGACCTGGTTCTTCTTCTTCTTCCTCGAGTGGGTCTTCGCCCTGTTCACGCTGGAGCATCCGGAGATCGTGCTCAGGGAGCTTCAGGTGTTCCAGTGGCCGTACATGTTCCTGTTCATCGTCTTCCTGGTCACGGGATACTTCATTCCGGTCCCTCTGTGGCTATTCAAGAACGTCAGGCGCAGCGCCAAGTGGATGTTCGTAACGACGGTCCTGGTGAACGTCGGCATGTGGCTCGAACGCTTCCTGATAATCATCCCCGGCCTGGCGCGGAAGACCCCGATGACGTTCGACTGGGGCACCTACCATCCCAGCCTGATCGAGATACTGATAGTCGCGGAGACGTTCGCGTTCGTGGCTCTGGGTCTGCTGATATTCGCCAAGGTCTTCCCGCTGATTCCCCTCTTCGACATCAAGGAGGGTATGGTCGTACGCGATGAGATCAAGATCGGACGGCGCACCGTCCCGGCGTCCATCCGGGAGTAAAGAGGTTTTCGATGGCACACCGAAGCGTTCTGGGCCTTTTCACGGATGAGAACGTGGCGGCCGACGCCATGGACTCGCTGAGAGGAGAGGGGTATACGTCCTCCGAATACGAGGTGTTGACCGGTACGCCCTACCCGGAGGGGACGTTCGGGGAGGAGGAGCCGGTGCACAAGCTGTACCGCTGGCCGCTCATGGGCGCGGCATGCGGATTCATCGTCGGCCTGCTGCTCACGACCGGTACGCAGCTGGCCTATCCTCTAGTCACCGGCGGCAAGCCGGTCCTTGGCATCCCGCCGATGGCGATCATCATCTACGAGGGAACGATGCTCGGCTCGATCATATTCACGGTCATCGGCGTGATCATAGAGTCGAGGCTGCCGAGGATCTTCATGGGAGCGTACGACACCAGGATAACTGAGGGCTACATCGGCGTGGCCGTGACGACTGACGAGGACCGGGTAGGCCGGGCCGAAGATGTGCTCAGACAGGCCGGGGCAGAGGACATCACACGCGGCTGGGAGTAGGGTTGGAGACTCTAGGTAAAGCGAAGAGGCGGATGGCATCCAGGGCAGCGCTCGTCCTGGCGGCTGTCACCGTGGCGGTGCTGGTGGCAGCCTGCTACGACAACAACACGGGGCGCACCGAGATCGGGGAGTCGATCAACTTCAAGCTGCCCGCCTTCCCGGAGACGGGCGGCAACGCGGTGCAGATGTTCACCGAGATGCACTACCAGCCCTCCTATAGGACGCAGGAGGGTCCGAGGCTGTTGCCGCCCTCCGACTCGGTCCCGGTCACGGGCAGAGAGATCCGCTACGCGTCGCTGGAGGAGTACACCGCGCTGGAGATGCCCGAGTCGACGACCCAGACGTACGACGCGGCGGAGGCCCAGCACCTGTATGCGATAAACTGCCAAGTCTGCCACGGTCCCGCGCTGCAGGGCGACGGGCCCATCATGCGCATGTGGCCCACCACGGATGAGGGCGTCCTAAGAGGGCCGGTGCCGGCGAACCTGACGGAGGACATCACGCGGTCGTCGACGGACGGCGACCTGTTCGCCTACATGTCGCTCGGGGGGAGGCAGGGCGCCGCGGCGAGAATCCGCGACCGCAGGTCCACTTCGCCCATGCCGGAGTTCGGGCTTCTTCTCAGCGAGGAGGAGCGCTGGGCACTGGTCCAGTTCCTACGCAGCCATATCGGCCGTTAGGTAAAGGCCGGATAACGCCGGGACCGGATACTATTCACCCAGTCCTTTACCCGTGCGGGCTCCGCCCGCGTCCACCGGAAATTAGCGTTTGGTGTACTGCTTGGCCTTGCGGGCCCGCTTGAGACCGTACTTCTTACGCTCTTTCTCTCTTGCGTCTCGAGTGAGCAGTCCGGCCTGCTTGAGAGGAAGCCTGAGCTCGGGGTCGGCCTCGGACAGGGCCCGCGCGATCCCATGCCTGAGGGCTCCCGCCTGACTCACCACGCCGCCTCCTGTCACCTTGGCGACGACTCTGAACTTACCTGCTCCCTGTACGACACGGAAGGGCTCGGTCACGATCCGCTGCCAAGAATCCCAGGGAAAGGCCTCCTCCATCGGGACACCGTTCACGACGGTCGGGCCGCTGTCCATGTACAGCCGGACCCGAGCTACGGACGTCTTGCGTCTTCCGGTGGCGTAGTAGTAGTGCTCGCTGGTCAATTACTCACTCTTCCTTTTGCGTAGCAGCTGCGGCCGTACGGGCCGCACGACTCTTCTCGGTCGCTATCACCTGCGCCTCGTGGGGATGTGAGTCCCCGGCGTATACCTTCAGACAGGAGAGCATGCGCCGTCCCAGGGCGCTTTTTGGCAGCATCCCCTTGACGGCGTGCCTGATGGCCTCGGCCGGCGAGACCTCCATCACCTTCGACAGGTTACGCTGCTTTATCCCACTCGGATAGCCGCTGTGACGGTAGTACATCTTCTGTTCGAGCTTCTTGCCGGTGACCCGCACCTTCTCGGCGTTGATGACGACGACATGGTCGCCAGTATTCAGATAGGGTGCGTAGGTCGGTTTGTGCTTGCCCTGGAGCAGCACTGCGATCTTCGAGGAGAGGCGTCCCAACGTCTGCCCGTCGGCGTCTATTACGTGCCACTCCGGGTTGAGATCGGACGCTCTGGTCCGGTACGGCTTCGCTTTCGTCGTCATTGGACTTCACCATTTTGCGGGGGAAAGTTGGAGTATGTCACGCTCACCAGACAGAGTCCATGCGGCGGCAGGGAGTGGGCGACCCCACAATCGGGACGCCGGTCCAGTATTCTCTCCATCTGATCGATAGTCATCCTGTTTCGACCGAGGTCCACCAACGCACCCGCCATTCTTCGGACCTGATGCGGGAGAAATGCGTTGCCCTCCACCTCGAACGTCACTAAGTCGCCGCACCTACGCAGCACCGAGTCGACGATGTGCCGGACGGTGCTGGCCTCCGCATTTCCCGGCGGAGCGGAGAAGCCGGCGAAGTCGTGAGTCCCTAGGAACAACCTGGCTGCTTCCTGCATAGTCACGATGTCGAGCGCGTCCCTTACCAGATGCGTCCATCTTCGCCGCAGCGGTGAGCGCATCTCTCTGTTGATGATCGAATAGCGGTACCTGCGGGTGAGCGCGTCTCTCCGAGGATCGAACCGTCCTCCGACCCGATACGCCGCTCGTATCGATATGTCCTCCGGAAGGTGGTGGTTGAGCGCCTTTTCGAATCGTTTAGGCTCCTGATCCGAGACAGTGTCGAACGCTACGACCTGCGCCTCGGCGTGTACTCCCGCGTCTGTCCTCCCTGCGCCTTTGATCCTTACGTTTTCACCTGTGAATCTGCTGATCGCTCTCTCTATCTGCTCCTGGATGGTCGGGACTCGATCCTGGTATTGGAATCCGTGGTACTCCGTGCCGTCGTACTCGACGATCAGGGCGAGCCTCATGCGGCGCCTCGGGCTATGGCATAAGCTCGAGGATGGCCACGGGGGCTGCGTCTCCCCTGCGTGGACCGAGCTTGAACATCCGTGTATAGCCGCCTTCCCTGGACTCGTATCGTGGGCCCAGCTCATCGAACAGCTTTACGACGGCCCTCTTGTCGCTCAGTGACGCCACGGCGCGCCGGCGGGCGGCGAGGTCTCCCCTCTTCCCTTCGCCTATCATCTTCTCCGCCATCCGGCGCACCTCTTTGGCCTTCGCCTCGGTGGTCCGGATCGTCTCGTAGCGGATCAGATCTGTAACCAGGCCGCTGAGCATCGCCTTGCGATGTGCGGTGGGCCGGGACAGTTTCCGCCCGGCGATTCGATGCCTCATCTACCCGCTCCTTCGTTGCATCTCATGAAGTGCTACTCGTCGCCCGGTTCGTCGTCATCGTCCTCCGCCTCCTGCTGAGCTTCGATTCGGTCCGGATCAAGCTCAGGCGGCACGAGGTCCATGTCGCGGAGACGCTCGAACAGCTCGGTGTAGGACTTCTCGCCGAAGTTTCGTATGCCTAGCAACTCCTTTTTGGTCAGCTCCAGCACCTCGCCCACCCGGTCGATGCCGGCCCGCTTCAGACAGTTGAGGGTGCGTGACGAGATCTCCAGCCTCTCGATCGGGACATTGTAGTACTCGGCCGGTATCTTGAATCCCGGGGCCCCCGCGGCGCTCTCCTCGACGACCTTCTGAGCGTTGGCGAAGAGGAAAAACTGGTTGACCAGGATGTTGCCGGCCTGGCACACGGCATCCACGGGCGTGACGGTCCCGTCCGTCCATACCTCGATTTGGAGCCGCTCGAAGTCGGTTCGCTGTCCTACGCGCGTCTTCTCGACACCGTAGTTTACCTTTCTGATGGGGGTAAAGACGGCGTCTACCGGAAGGGTCCCGATCGGCTGACCCTCTCCGTGGACGGCCATCTCGTACCCCTTACCCCGCTCGACGTTCAACTCCACCGAGAGCTTCGCCTCGGCGGAGTCCATCACCGCCAGGTGGAGCCCCGGGTTTACGACCTGGAAGTCGGCGGATGAGACGATGTCTCCGGCGCAGACCTCCCCTTCACCGGCCACCTCCAGCCTGAGCTTGCCGGGACGGTCGACCTCCGACCTCAGCCGGATGCCCTTCACATTCAGCAGGAACTCGGAGACCTCCTCCCGCACATGGGGGATGGTGGCGTACTCATGCAGCACGCCCTCTATCTTGACCCACGTGACGGCAGTGCCCGGGAGAGAGCTGTATAGCACCCTCCGCATCGCATTCCCCAGAGTGACGCCATGTCCCGGGTCCAGCGGCTCGACGACGAACTTGCCGTAGGTGTCATCGGCCTCCTCGACCGCGACCTGCGGGTCGGGAATGACCACCTCTTCCTCGGGCACCTCGGTGGCAATCAGAGTCTGGAAGTCCAAGACCATATATTCAGTTCCTCCCTCTTCCGGAGCCGCCTTCTACTTGGAGTACAACTCGACGATCAGTCTGGCGTCTATTCCCGTATCCACCTCGACCGCCTCAGGCAACGACACCACCTGTCCCGTCAGCTGACCGGGATCGAGGCTCAGCCAGGAAGGCACAGGACGCCTTGGGATGTCCTCGGTGAGCGCCGCAATGTAGTCCGGCACCGATCCGTTCATTCTCTTCCAGCTTATCAGGTCGCCCGGCTTGACGAGGTAGGACGGGATCGTCATACGTCTGCCGTTGACCGAGAAGTGGCCGTGGTTCACAAGCTGCCGGCCCTGCCGGCGCGAGTCGGCGAAGGAGAGCCTGTAGATGACGTTGTCCAGTCTCGTCTCGAGGAGCTGGATCAGGTTATCGCCCGTCGCTCCCTGTCGCTCCCGCGCCATGTCGAAGTATTTCCTAAACTGTCGTTCGAGGACGCCGTAGGTGAACCTCGCCTTCTGCTTCTCGCGGAGCTGCAGCGCCCAGTCGGAAGGGCGCCTTCTGCGCGGCACCTGATCGCCGGGGGGGCGTTTGCGTCTTTCGACGGCGCAGCGGGGCGTGTAGCACCTCTCGCCTTTGAGGAAGAGCTTCTCGCCAATCCGACGGCACTGCCGGCAGACCGGGTCTGTGTACCTAGCCATATTCGTGTCCTTACAGGCCTCCTTGTCCGCTCGTTTCAAACAGGTTGGTTCCGGGGCCGACTGTCGCGTCCGTTTCCCGCCTGGCAGCGCCCGCCATCGACATCTCTCCGGAGAGAGCCTCCGAGTCGTAGCCCTCTCTTCTCGCTCTCAGATCGAAGTAGATCAGTGTGCCTCCTATCGCAACGAGTGGCGACACAAGCACCGCCACGACCATATCGCTCAGGAAGCTCAGTGTGTCCGCAATCGCGATCGGCTCCTCTGCCGAGGCGATCAGCGCCGCCGGCAGCGTCAGCGCGATGAACATTCCCAGAACGATCAATGATAGGGCAATCAGTCGTACAAAGACCATCCACCAGCGTCTCCGCACGAGGACCAAGCTTCGCTTCAGGGCCTCCAAGGGGCGGCAACCCTCTATTATAACCGCCTGCGGGGCGAAGCCGAAGTAGACCATGAGGTAGACCAGCAGGAAGAAGTACCCAATGGCGAGTATGCTCGCCGCGGCGGACACGCTTTCGGATGCATCGGCCGCAGACGACGTGTCAGCCAGCGCGGGACCACCCACCGCGGACACGAGAAGGTACCAGCCCAGCACGGCGACTCCCGCGATCAGAAAGAGCGTCCCCAAGGACAGGATGCGCCACCAGGCCCTGCGGAAGCAGGCCCGGACGTCGACGGCTCCATTGACGTAGTGGTGCGCGACCGCCCATGAGATGGAGCCGTGAACCAAGGCCGTCGCGATTATACTCACCGCTCCCAGTACGAAGAGCTTGACGAACTCGGACATCGGCGCCAACGTGAAGAGGGCCGCCGGTATCTGCACGATAGCTGAGATGAGCAGAATAGGCCCGAGGTTTGCGCCGTAGACGGCAAACGTCTCGTTCAGCAGGCCGCCCAGTGAGAGCTCGGACACCGTCCGACTCTGACGTTCGGGCGTCTGGGTCTCGTACGATCCCTGGTTCAAACTCGCCTTCTCTTCCTTGGCCTACACCCGTTATGCGGAATGGGGGTCACGTCGCGTATGCTCGTGACGTGGAGTCCCCTGGCCTGGAGCGCCCTGACGGCAGCCTCACGACCGGGTCCCGGACCTCTCACGTAGACCTCGACCTCCCTCAGGCCGTGCTCCATACCCTTCTGGGCCGCATCCTCCCCGGCTCTCTGCGCAGCGAACGCGGTCGACTTGCGCGACCCGGAGAATCCGACGGTGCCGGCGCTTCCCCAGGCCAAGACATTTCCTTCGGAGTCGGTCAGCGTCACCAGTGTGTTGTTGAAGGTGGACTGGATATACGCGCGTCCGACAGGGACCGACTTACGCTCTCTCCGTCTCGTCCGGGGGCGTCTGGCCATTCTGATGTCTCCTGGTATAGTTAGCGGGCTACTTACGGGTAACGGTATGCCTGCGCCCGGCCACGGCCCGCCTGGCTCCGCGCTTGGCCCGCGCATTGGTCCGGGTCCGCTGGCCTCTCACCGGCAGGCCGCGTCGGTGACGCAGACCTCTGTAGGTGCCGATGTCTATCAGCCGCCTTATGTTCATGTTCATCTCGCGCCTGAGGTCGCCCTCGACCCGCTTCTCCCGATCGACGACCTCTCTGATGCCGGTCAGCTGCTCATCGGTCAGGTCCCGCACTCTCGGGTTGCCGACTATCCCGGCCTTCCGGACGACGTCCGCCGCCTGAGTCGCGCCGATCCCGTAGATGCTTCGCAACGAAATCTCGACTCGCTTGTTGTCAGGAATGTTGACTCCGGCCACTATCGCCATCTGTTGCTCTCCTGCGGTTGGATTCCTTAATCTCCCGGCAGACGCTGGCTATCCCTGTCTCTGCTTATGCCGCGGGTTCCTGCATATGACCAGCGTCCTGCCCTTGCGGCGGACGATCTTGCAGTCTGCGCATCGCCTCTTTACCGATGCAGATACCTTCATCCCTCTCCTCCGTCAGCCGGACGGGTGGCCACTCCTACTTGAACCTGTAGGTGATCCTGCCCCGCGAAAGATCGTACGGCGACAGCTCGACCAGCACTCTGTCACCCGGCAGGACCCGGATAAAGTAAAGACGGATCTTGCCGGAGATGTAGGCCAGCACCTCGTGGCCGTTGGCCAGCTCCACGCGGAAGTTGGCATTCGGCAGCGCCTCAGTGACCGTGCCCTCGACCTCGATGACCTCTCGCTTAGGCATTCTCTGCATCCCCGAATCCAAAGACGGAGGTGAGAACCTCCGCGCCGTTCTCGGTAATAGCCACCGTATCCTCGAAGTGGGCCGACAGGCTGCCGTCGGCAGTCGCTACCGTCCAGCCATCATCGAGCTGCACCGTCTCCCATCCGCCCACGTTCAGCATCGGCTCTATGGCGATGGTCATGCCCTTGCGCAGCTTGTATCCCCTGCCCGGCACACCGTAGTTCGGGACCTGCGGCTCCTCGTGCATGCGGCGACCGATTCCATGACCTACGTACTGTCTCACGACAGAGTACCCCAGGCTCTCGCTGTAGGTCTGGACGGCTGACGATATATCTCCCACTCTGGCTCCGGACACTGCCTTTTCGATCCCTCTCCGCAGGGCTATTCTCGTCGCGTCCATCAACCGCCGGGCCTCGTCGGACAGGGCGCCCACTCCCAGGGTGAAGGCGCTGTCGCCGTGGAATCCTCCGACGATCGCCCCGACGTCTACACTCACGAGGTCACCCTCCTCGAGCGTCCGACCGCCCGGTATGCCGTGCACGATCTCCTCGTTGACCGACACACATATAGTGGCCGGAAACGGGATGGCGCCTCCCGCCTTGTATCCCTTGAACGACGGTGTCGCTCCGTGGCTCCTGATCTCTCTTTCGGCTATCCGGTCCAGCTCCAGGGTGGTGATTCCGGGCTCTATCGCCTCCTTCACCTTCGCCTTGGCGGCCGCGACGACCTGGCCGGCCTCACGCATCAGGTCGAGCTCCCTTGCCGACTTCAGCGTCACTCCGCCGGGCTGTCTTCCTATCGCGTTCACGTTTCGCCGTCCACGTCCATCGAGCCGCCGTCAGGCGACCACTGCGGCCAGCGCCCTGCCGACCGTCTCTATCGAACCCTCTCCGTCTATGTCCTCCAGCTTGCCCGCGCTGCGGTAGTAGCCTACCAGAGGCTCCGTCTCCTCGGCGTACACCCTTATGCGCGTGCCAACCGCAGCCGGGCTGTCGTCGTCCCTTCGGTAGAGCTCGCCTCCACAGAGGTTGCATCGCCCCGGTCTCGCCGAGGGCGAAGCGTCCTGGTGGTAGGGGGTCTGACAGTCGCGGCATAACAGCCTTCCGGTCAGCCGGCGCATCAGCTCCTCATGCCCTACTCTGATATATAGTACCTTGTCGACGCCGTCGCCATCATCCAGGGCGCTGTCAAGCGCCTCCGCCTGGGCGACGTTGCGCGGGAATCCGTCTAGCACGAATCCCTCCCTACGTCCAGGTACGTCGATCCACTCCAGCACCATTCCGACCGTTACCTCGTCGGGAACTAGCTCCCCGCACTCCATGTACGAGCGGGCCAACCGGCCCAGCTCGGTGTCCTGTCGCTGATGCTCTCGAAACAGGTCTCCCGACGACACTCTCTCGACGCCCAGCGCCGCGGCCAGCCCGGCCGCATGGGTACCCTTTCCCGCCCCCGGGGGGCCGAGTAGTACTACCCTCACTACCGAATGAATCCCTCGTAGTTCCTCATCAGGAGCTGCGCCTCGAGCTGACGCATCGTATCGAGCGCCACTCCCACCATGATCAGCAGACTGAAGCTGCTCAGCTGCAGCGCGCGGATGCCGGTGGCCTGGGTCACGAAATAGGGCGCGATCGCCACCGCGCCCAGGAATATGGCGCCTCCCCAGGTGATCCTGAGAAGAACCCGCGTTAGGTACTCCTGCGTAGGGCGACCGGGCCGTATCCCGGGAATGAATCCACCGTTCCTCTGTAGACTCTCGGCGAGGTTCTGCTGCTGGAACACCACCATCGTATAGAAGAATGTGAAGACCACCACAAGTATGAACAGGGCACCCCAGTAGGCGAAGTTCTCAGGGTCCAGGCTGTTGGACGTGAATCTGGCGAACCGGGCGAGAAAGCCGTCGCTCAGCGGATCCCTGAAGTAGCTCGCGATGGTGGCCGGAAGGATGATGATCGAGGAGGCGAAGATCAGCGGGATCATGCCGGCGGAGTTGACCCGCAGGGGCAGGAATGTCGACCCGCTCTGCCTCTGCATCCTGCCTCCGCGAAAGACGCTCCGGCCGTACTGGACGGGCACCCGCCGCTGCGCCTCGGTGAACAGCACGATGACGAAGATTATTCCGAATCCGAAGAGGGCGAGCAGGAGCAGTCCGCCCTGGTCTCCGCTCTGTAGGAAGCCGCGGCCGACGACCGACGGGAACCCCGCCACGATGCCCCCGAAGATTATCAGTGATATGCCGTTGCCCAGCCCCCGCTCGGTGATCAGCTCACCGAGCCAGACCAGGAACATGGTGCCCGCCACCATCGCCATGACCATCGATATGGTATCCATGTTCAGGCCGAGGCTGATCGCGGGCAGCACTCCAGACTGCTGGAGGAGCGTCAGTGTGCCCCAGGACTGGAGGAAGGCGATCGGCACGGTCAGATAGTGGGTGATCTGGTTCATCTTCTGACGGCCGTACTCGCCCTCCTGGGACAGCGCCTTCAGGTTCGGTATCACAGGCGTTAGAATCTGCATGACGATCGACGCCGTGATGTAGGGATAGACTCCCAGGGCGGCGACGCTCATGCTGGCCAGCGCCCCGCCGCTGAAGACGTCCAAGAAGCCGAGGAGCGCCTGCTGTTGAAAGGCGTTCAAAAGGTTCTGCGTGTCCACGCCGGGCACCGGTACATGCGCGACGAAGCGGAAGATGACCAGCATACCCAGGGTGAACAGTATCTTGCCACGCAGGTCCGGGACCCGCATGGCGTCGATCATCGACTGGATTAGCTGCGGCCTGGATACGGCCTCGCCCCGGCCGGCCGGCGCCTGACGCATCAGTCTAGCTCCCTCACGCTGCCGCCCGCCGCCTCGATCTTGCCGCGCGCCGACTGCGAGGAGGCATGGGCCTCCACGATCAGGGCGACATCGATCTCACCTCTTCCGAGCAGCTTGACCCGACCCTTGCCCGCCTTGATCAGACTCATCTCGGCCAGACGAGTCAGCGTCACGTCGGAACCGGCCGGGAGATCGGCCAGACTGCCCACGTTGACGACCTGGTATTCGGTCCGGAATATGTTGGTGAAGCCCCGCATGCTCGGAAGCTTCTTGATCAGTGGAAGCTGCCCGCCTTCGAAACCCAAGCGGACCCCGCCTCCGGACCGGGAGTTCTGGCCCTTGACGCCGCGGCCCGAAAAGGAGCCGTGACCGCTGCCGTCGCCGCGGCCTACCCGTTTGCGCGGCCGTGCCGCTCCCTTTGGAGGTCTCAGAGTGTGTTGCTCCATGGCCTTGCTCGCCTCTTGCGTCACCGTTCCTCCGTCACCTCGACCAGGTGAGAGACCTTATCCACCATCCCTCGTATCGAGGGCGTGTCCTCATGCTCGACGGTGTGATTGAGCCGCCGAAGCCCCAGGCTCTCGATGGTGCGGCGCTGGTCTCTGGGAAACCCTATCCCGCTCCTCTTCCAGGTCACCAGTATCTTGGCCATCTTGGCTTGGTCCTGCCTATCCCGCCGCCGGAGTCGTGCGTCCCTGCTCCGCGACTCGCCGCCGCTTGGCTCGTTCGGTCGCCGGATCTCTCAGGCTCGACAGACCGGCCATGGTGGCCTTGACGACGTTAACGGGGTTCGTACTCCGCCGGACCTTGGTGAGGATATCCTTGACGCCGGCGAGCTCGACGACGGCTCTCACCGAGCCGCCGGCGATGACGCCGGTCCCCGGCGCGGCGGGCTTGAGCATGACGATCGAGCCCCCATATTTCGCGGTTATCTCATGGGGGATGGTGCTGCCGCTCAGCGGCACGTCTACCATGCTGTTGGTCGCCGCCGTCGCACCTTTCCTGACAGCGTCCGGCACGGCGTCGGCCTTGCCCAGTCCGATCCCCACTCGCCCCTCTCCGTCCCCGACCACCACGACGGCGTTGAAGCTCAGATGGCGCCCCCCCTTGACCACCTTGGCGACTCGGGAGATCCTCACAACCCGCTCCGTGAGTGCCGATTCACGCTCTTCGAAGCCACGTCGGCGTTGCATAGCCATCAGAAAACGATGCCCTCCTCGCGGAGCGCGTCTGCCAGCGCCTTGACCCGGCCGTGGTACTTGTACCCGCCGCGATCGAAGACCACCGTGGTCACTCCCCTCTTTTTGGCGCGATCGGCAAGCAGACTGCCCACAACTCTGGAGACCTCCGTCTTGGACAGACCGTCCTTTCTCTGACGCACCTCACTCTCCACACTGGACGCCGCCGCCAGGGTACCCCCCTCGCCGTCGTCGATGATCTGGGCGTAGACATGGTTGAGCGCGCGGAACACGGAGAGTCTGGGCCTGTCGGCCGTGCCGATCAGCCTTCGCCTCACCCTAGCGTGTCGCATGAGCCTCATGCTTTTGCGCGTGCGCTGGCGGGACACTGCTACACCCTCCTGGCGCTCTTGCCGGGCTTGATGCGGACCTGCTCGCCGGCGTACCTGATCCCCTTGCCGGTGTATGCGTTCGGGGGGCGTACCGCCCGAATCTCGGCGGCGATCTGTCCTACGAGCTGCTTGTCGATGCCTCGGACATGGATGCGGTTGTTTCCCTCCACCTCAAGGGTGATGCCGGGCACAGCCTCGATATGGACGGGGTGGCTGAACATGACGGAGAGGGTCAGCCCCTCCCCCTGCTGCTGCACCCTGTATCCGACCCCGACCAGGTCGAGCGTCTTGGAGTAGCCCTCGCTCACTCCCGTGACCATGTTCGCCAGAAGGCTCCGCGTCAGTCCATGGATGGCGCGGTGATCGCGCTCGTCGGAGGGACGCTGGACCCTGATCGAGCCGTTCTCCTGAGATATGCTCATCTCCAGCTGGAACGATCTCTTCAGAGATCCTCTGGGACCCTTCACCGTGACCTGGCTTCCCTGGATGTCAACCTGCACGTTGGCCGGCAGCGGAACGGGCTCGTTTCCTACTCTGGACATAGCTCAACCCCTACCAGATATAGCACAGCAGCTCGCCGCCGAGCCCCTTGCGCCATGCCTGCTGTCCGGTCATCACGCCCTCGGAAGTCGAGATGATGGACACCGCGAGTCCTCCGAAGTAGCGCGGGATCTCGCCCTTGCCGACGTAGACGCGCAGTCCCGGCTTGCTGACCCTCTTGAGACCCGAGATTCCGGGCTCCTCTTTGCTTCTGTAGTGGAGGCGTATGCGTATGGCCGCGTGACGCGTCCCGGCGGCCACCGCCTCATAGCCCTCGATAAACCCCTCCTCCCTAAGGATCCGGGCTATCTCAAGCTTTATCTTCGACATCGGGATCGTCACCGTCTCGTGACGGGGCACGATCGCATTGCGGATACGAGTCAGCATGTCCGCGATCGGGTCTGTTACGGCCATCCCTCTTTCCTACTCCGATTCGTTGCGTCGGGCTGAATCGCCCGCCCTGTCCGCTACCAGCTCGCCTTCCGCACCCCCGGCAGGAGACCCTGGAGCGCCATCTCGCGGAAGCATATCCTGCATAGTCCGAACTGCCTGATGTAGGCCCTCGGCCTGCCGCACCGGTGGCACCGGTTGGTCTGCCGGACCTTGAATCTCTGGGGGCGCTTCCAGCGTGCGATCTTAGATACTTTTGCCAAGCCTACTCACTCCAGTCTATGCGACCCGCGCCGCCTCTCGAGTCCGCGTGAAGGGCATCCCAAGCAACTCCAGCATCCTGAGCCCCTCCGGGTCTGTCCGGGCTGTCGTACATACGACCACCTGCAGGCCCCTTATCCTATCGATCGAGTTGTAGTCGACCTCCGGGAATATCACCTGCTCACGAATCCCGAGCGCGTAGTTGCCGCGCCCGTCGAACGACTCCCGTGAGACGCCCTGGAAGTCTCTTATCCTGGGTAGCGACGAGTTCATGAGCCTGTCCATGAACTCATACATTCGTCTGCCCCTGAGCGTAACCGAGAGCCCGATCGCCATCCCTTCCCTGATCTTGAACCCGGCGACCGACTTCCTGGCTCGCGTGATCACGGGGCGCTGCCCCGATATACGCTGCAGGTCCCCCTGCGCGTTCTCCATCGCCCTGGAGTTCTCGAGCGCCTCTCCGAGGCCGATGTTGAGCACCACCTTGCTCAGCCGGGGTATCTGCATCGTGCTCGTGTACCCGAACTCGCGCATCAGCACCGGTCCGACGTCGTTGCGCAACCTCTCCAGAAGGCGGGGCGCCGGCCGCTGGAGTGCGGTTGGAGCCGGGGACTCCTCGGCCGCGGCGGCTCGTGTCGTCCGTCTCTTCCTACGAGCGGGGGCCGACTCTTTCACGGCTTTTGGCTGAGCCTTGGCGCGCGTCGTGCGCGGCTTGCGCGCAGGCTTGGCCTTGACGGCGGCGTCCTCCGATCGGGACGTGCGACGACGGCGAGGGGCCGCCTCCTGCCGGCTGGTCTCGTCCACGGTCTGGCCTGCAGCCTCGTCGCTCTTCTCGGTCGTCACTCGATCACTTCCTCACAGCTCTTGCACACCCTGGCCTTCGTGCCGTCCGCCAGTCTCCTATAGCCTATCCGAGCGGGCTTGGTGCAGTTCGGGCATATCAGCACGACGTTCGCGGCGCTCACGGGCATCTCCTTCTGGATGATGCCGGCCTGGCGGACGCCGGGTTGGGCCTTCATATGGCGGAAGACGACGTTCATGCCTTCGACGACTACCGCCTCCTTACCCTGAATCACCTGCTGGATCCGACCCTGCTTGCCACGGTCTCTCCCCTTCACGATCAACACGTTGTCGTCCGGCCGGAGCTTCATCTACAGCACCTCCGGCGCGAGGGATACGATCCTCATGAAGTTCTTGTCTCGCAACTCCCGGGCCACGGGCCCGAAGATGCGCGTGCCTCTGGGCATCTGATCGTCGTTGATAAGCACGGCCGCGTTATCGTCGAAGCGAATGCGAGAGCCGTCTCGCCTGCGTTGAGCCTTCACGGTCCGTACCACGACGGCCTTGACCACCTCTCCCTTTCTCACCGCGGCTGCCGGGGCCGCCTCTTTGACCGACGCTACGATCACATCGCCGAGCCGGGCGTAGCGCCTGCCGCTTCCTCCCGGAACTCCTATGCAGCTGATGGTCCTGGCGCCGGAGTTGTCCGCCACCCTCAGGCGCGTGTACTGCTGAATCATGGCAGGTCCGCGTCCTTCTCTTCAGGTTCGTCGACGGCCTCCGGCTGGGTATCTGCCGGCTGCGCCGCGGTCGCGGCGGCCTGGGACTCCCCGGATGCGTCTGCTCTGGCGGTCATCACCTCCTCGTCCACTGCGATCTCGTCCGGCTGGACCTCGGCTATCTCCTCCCGCGAGATGATCCCCGCCACCCTCCAGCGCTTGGTCTTAGAGTAGGGGCGCGTCTCAACGAGTCTGACGAGATCCCCGACGCGGCACTCGTTGGCTGCGTCGTGCGCCTTGAAGCGGGCCCGTCGATTGATCGCCTTGCGGTAGAGGGGGTGCGACGTCCGCCACTGGACGGAGACCACCACCGTCTTGTCCATCTTGTCCCCGACCACTCTGCCGAAGCGTACCTTGCGTTTGTCGAAGCTCATGTCTCAGCCCTGGCGAGCTCGCGCTCTCTCATTACGGTGTTGATCCGGGCGATCCGCCTACGCGATTTTCGTATCTCGTTCACGTTGGCCAACTGCATAGTAGCCACTCTGAACCGCAGATTCATCAACGCACGGTGGGTCGCATCCCGCTCCTCGGTGAGCTCGGCGTCAGTCATCGCCCTAAGATCGTCGATCTCCATCACTCAGTCCTAGCTAGCCGTCTGAATACCCTGGCGAGAGACTATCTTGGTGGCTATCGGCAGCTTGGATGCCGCTAGCCGCAGCGCCTCACGCGCCACGTCGTCGGGGACGCCCGCCATCTCAAACATGATTCGTCCTGGACGCACCACCGCAACCCAGTGGTCGACCGCTCCCTTTCCACTGCCCATCCGCGTCTCCGCCGCTCTGGCGGTGACGGACTTGTCCGGGAACACCCGAATCCATATCTTCCCGCCCCTTCGGGCGTAGCGCGTCATGGCGCGCCTGGCCGCCTCGATCTGCCTGGAGGTCACCCACGCCGACTCGGTCGCCTTGAGCGCGTAGTCCCCCAAGTTGATCGTGCTGCCGGCGACAGCCAATCCCTTGCGGCGTCCCCGGTGATGGTTACGGTACTTGACTCTCTTGGGCTGCAGCATGTAAGAGCGCCTCTACTCGGCCTGTTCGGCCCCGGCCACTTCCGTCTCTCGTACTTCGGCGGGGTCTTCCGCAGTCACCATCACCTCTATCGGCATGATGTCCTCCGGCTCCTCTTCCCGTGTGACCGTTGCTAGGACGTCTCCCTTGTATATCCAGACCTTGACGCCGATCTTGCCGAAGGAGGTCGTCGCCTCGGCCAAGCCGTAGTCTATGTCGGCGCGCAGCGTGTGAAGCGGGACGCGCCCCTCCATAGCCTTCTCCCTTCGAGCGATGTCCGCTCCTCCCAGACGCCCGGATGCTATGATCTTGACCCCCTGGGCGCCGGACTGCATCGTGCGCGAGACGGCTTGGCGCAGAGCGCGCCTATAGGCGATGCGGCGTTCCAACTGGTCTGCGACGCTGCGGGCCACCAGATAGGCGTCCAGCTCCGGCTGACGGATCTCTTGAACGTTCAGTCTGGCCCGCCGCCGGGTCATCTTCTCCAAGTCTCTGCGGAGCTCGTCTACTCTCTGCCCTCCCCGACCTATTACGATACCCGGCCTGGAGGTATGTACGGTGATCACGGCCTCGTTGCTGTTGCGCTCGATCTCCACGCGCGATATCCCGGCGTCGGGAAAGCGTCGCAGGATGGTCTGTCGTACGGAGAGGTCCTCGAGCACGAGGGCGCGGTAATCGTTCGACTTCTGCGCGAACCAGCGCGTCTGCCAGTCCTTGATGACGCCGAGGCGGAACCCGACGGGATGTGTCTTCTGTCCCATCTACTCTGTGTCCTCCTCGTCGACCACGACGGTGATGTGGCTGCTTCTCCGGACGATCCTCGCAGCTCTGCCCCTGGCTCGGGCACGGAACCGCTTGGTCCTGGGGGCTTCGTTGGCGTATACCTCGACCACCCGCAGATCGCCGCTGCGGGACATCAGCTCGTTCTCGGCGTTGGCCGCGGCCGACTTCAAGACCCGCGCCACCCGGCCCGCGGCCGGCGACGCCATGAACTGGAGGGTTTGAAGCGCCTCGGCCACAGGTCGGCCTCGGACCAGGTCGACAATCGGCTTGAGCTTCCTGACCGATATTCCGGTGTTGCTCGACGTGGCGCTGACTGGCACGGCGTCTCCCTATCCTCTGCCCCTTACCGAAGTCGTCCGCTCCGACTTGGACGAGTGACCTCGGAAGGTCCTGGTCGGCGCGAACTCGCCCAGCCTGTGTCCCACCATATTCTCAGTGATGAACAGCGGCACGTGCCGACGGCCGTCGTGCACCTCGATGGTGAGCCCCAGCATATCGGGCATTATCATCGACGCCCGCGACCAGGTACGGATCACCCGCTTGGCGCCGCTTCTCCGCGCGGCGTCGACCTTCTTGGCCAGCTTGGGGTGTACGTACGGCCCCTTCTTGATCGATCTTGACATGTTGTCCGTATCCTATCTATCGCGGACGAACGTCCTACTTCTGGTACCTGCGCCTTACTATGAACCTGTCGGTTGACTTGTTCTTGCGGGTACGGTGTCCGAGGGCGGGCTTGCCCCAAGGGGTCTTGGGTCCCGGCATCCCGATCGGAGACCGGCCCTCGCCACCGCCGTGCGGGTGGGCGGCGGGAGACATGACGACGCCTCTGACGTTGGGCCTTCTGCCGAGGTGACGGCTTCGGCCCGCCTTCCCCAGCTTCACGTTCTTGTGGTCGAGCGCGCTGAGCTGGCCGACGGTCGCCATGCAGCTGCTGAGAACGTACCTGACCTCTCCGGACGGGAGCCTGAGCAGGGTGTATCGGTCCTCCTTCGCGAGCACCTGTGCCGAGCCTCCAGCGCTCCGGACTATCTGTCCGCCCTTACCTGGCCTCATCTCCACGTTGTGAACGAGAGTGCCGGACGGTATCGATCGCAGCGGGAGCGCATTCCCGGTTCGGATTTCTACCCTCTCTCCGGCCTCCACCGGGTCCCCCACCCTGAGCCCGTTCGGGGCCAGTATGTAGCGCCAGTCGCCGTTCCTGAACTTGATCAGGGCGATGCGAGCCGACCGGTTCGGATCGTACTCTATTGACGTGACCTCTCCGGGCACCCCCGGATTGTCGCGCTTGAAGTCGATCACTCTCAGACGCCGCTTGTGTCCGCCGCCCCGGTGGCGCACGGTAATCCTGCCGTGCGAGTTGCGCCCGGCCCGCTTCTTCAGCGGTCGGAGCAGCGACTTCTTTGGTCGGCTCGTGGTGATGTCGTCCGTGGTCTGAAGGACGAGTCCTCTCTGACCCGGAGTCGTGGGTTTACGTGTCTTTAGCGCCATCTAGACACCCTCGAATATGGTTATCGTGTCGCCGACCTTGAGGGTGACGATCGCCTTCTTCCAGTCCGGCTTGGAGGAGACCCTCGGACCGTAGCGTCTGGACTTCCCTCTCATCCTCATCGTGTTCACGCTGACGACAGTCACGTCGAAGGCCTCTTCGACGGCCCGCCTGATCTGGTGCTTGTTGGCCTTGGGCGCCACCTCGAAGGTGTACCGTCCGCCCTCCTGCATCTCGGTGCTCTTCTCAGTGATGATCGGCCGCCTCAGTATGTCCAGAGGATGCATTGGGCCTATCCTCCCGCGGCCGTCTCGGCGGACGATTGTCGTCTGACGAAGGGTCCTCCCCACAGCTCCTCGGCTCTCCTGACGGCCGCGAGTGTCATGACCACACTCTTGTGGGTTAGAAGGTCGACCGGATTGAGGAGCGTTGCGGGCAGCATCTTCAGCTTGGGGATGTTCTTGGCGCAGCGCAGTACAGCCTCATCGGCACCGTCCGCCACGAGAAGCACCGAAGAGTCGGAGCCGAGCGAGTTCAGCACGCTCACCAGCTCCTTCGTCTTCCGTTCCTCCAACTCGAGGTCCTCGACCAGGAGGAGCTGACTGCTCCTCACCTTGTTCGAGAGCATCGCAACGAGAGACTGCCTTCTCATCCTCTTTGGCGTCCGCCGCCGATAGTTGCGACCGGTAGGACCGAAGACCACACCTCCCCCCTTCCATTGCGGAGCGCGTATGGATCCCTGCCGCGCGCGGCCCGTATGCTTCTGCGGCCTGGGCTTCCTTCCGCCCCCGGAGACCTGCGATCGGGTCTTGGTAGAGGCCGTTCCCAGTCTGGCGTTCGACTGCTGGCTGACCGCCATCTGGTGCACCAGAGCCGCATTCATTGGCGCGCCAAAGACGTCGTCCCGCACGTCAACCTGGCGGATCGCCCTACCCCTCAGATTGTGAAGTGTCAGCTTCACCTGGCCTATCGGCCTCCTCGTTCGGCCTTCTGTATGAGCAGAAGGGAGTTGCGCGCGCCCGGGACCGCACCCTTCACCAGCATCAGACTGCGTTCCGGATCGGCCAGCACGACCTCCAGGTTGCGGACCGTTATCCGTTCGTTCCCCATATGTCCGGCCATCTTGAGGCCCTTGCGGACTCGTCCGGGGGTCGAGCCTGCGCCGACCGATCCCGGCGCCCGGTGCCGGTCCGACTGGCCGTGAGTCTTCGGACCGCCCCTGAAACCGTGCCGCTTCACCCCTCCGGCGAAGCCGCGGCCCTTGGAGGTGCCGGAGACGTTGACCCTCTCTCCGGGTTCGAATATGCCGGCGTTCACCTCGTGCCCCGGCTCCAGGTCCGACACATCTCCGGCGGCCTTGACCTCCCGTAGGTGGCGGAAGAGCGAGCCGGCTCCCTTCAGATGGCCGGCTCCGGGCCTGTTCAAACGTCGGGTCGGGCCGGAGCCCAGCTGGACGCTGTCGTAGCCGTCGCGGTCGACCGTCTTGACCTGCGTCACCGTACACGGCTCCACGCGAATGGCCGTCACGCAGTCGGCTGCCCCATCCTCGCGGTAGAACAGCGTCGTTCCTATCTTTTTTCCGATGATCCCTCGGATCGTCACGTCGTCATCCCTGCTCTTTGGAGGACCCGTCGCGCCGGTCGCGGCACCTTCTCCGATACCTTACGCCCGCGCAGGGGCCGGGAAAGTAACGGTGGGAACGCCGTCGGAATCGGGGCGAACTGCCTATAGCTTGATCGATATATCCACGCCCGCGGGCACATTCAGCCTGGTCAGTGAATCGATAGTCTTGGAGGTCGGCTCATTGATGTCGATCAGACGGTTATGAGTCCTCACCTCGAAGTGCTCGCGGGAGTCCTTGTCTATGTGAGGCGACCGTATCACGCAAAACCGTTTGATAGACGTGGGCAGCGGCACAGGTCCGGTCACCCGGGCTCCCGTCCGCTCGGCGGCCTCCACGATCTGACCGACGGAAAGATCTAGGATCTTGTGATCGAACGCCTTGAGTATGATTCTTATCTTCTGGCTTGTGACCACTACTACACCGCGCCCTGCTCCGGGGCCTCCTCGTACCTGTCGAACTCCATGCTGTAGCTTGCCCGTCCCTGGGTCAGCGAGCGGAGCGAGTTGGCGTACCCGAAACTCTCGCCAAGGGGGAGCATCGCCTTTACGGCCTGGATACCTCCCTGGCCTTCGATACTCCGTATGTTCGCGCGCCGCCTGCCGAGGTCGCCAAGCACCTCACCAAGAAAATCGCCTGGAGTTACTAGCTCCAGGCGCATTATCGGTTCAAGCAGGATCGGATGGGCCTTCGCCACTACCGCCTTGGCGGCCATCGACCCCGCGATGTGGAAGGACATCTTCGAGGAGTCGACCTCGTGGTAGCTGCCATCCACGAGCGTCACCTTCACGTCCACCATCGGATAGCCGGAGAGTGGGCCCGACGCAAGCGCCCCTCGGACACCCTGCTCTACTGACGAGATGAACTCCTGGGGTATGACTCCGCCGGAGGTCCCGTTTTCGAACTCGATCCCGGAGCCTCTGTCGAGGGGCTCCATCTCGACCCAGACGTGTCCGTACTGGCCGTGACCGCCTGTCTGCCGTACAAACCTCCCCTCCGCCTTCGCGGGAGAGGTGACCGTCTCCCGGTATGCCACACGAGGCTTGCCGACGTTGCCCCCGACGTTGAACTCCCTCCGCATCCGGTCGGTCAGTATATCCAGATGGAGCTCTCCCATGCCGGACATCACCGTCTGGCCCGTCTCGTCGTCGTGCAGCACCTTGAAGGTCGGGTCCTCGTCGGCGAGCTTGGAGAGCGCGTCCACCAGACGGTCCTGGTCCGCCCGCGACTTGGGCTCGATCGCCACCGAGACGACCGGCTCAGGGAAGGTGATCGTGTCGAGGACGATCGGCGCCTCGCTATCGCATATAGTGTCCCCGGTCGAAGTGTGCTTCAGTCCGACCGCAGCGGCGATCTGACCGGCCGAAACCTCCTCGGCCTCCTCCCGGTGCTGGGCGTGCATCATCACCAGCCGCCCTAGCCGCACCCGTCTCCCGTTGCTGGAGTTGAAGGTCATGGCCCCGGTCTTGACCGAGCCGGAGTACACCCGGAAGTAGACCAGCCGCCCTATGAAGGGATCGGTCACCGTCTTGAAGGCCAGCGCCGCGAAGGGCGCCTCTTCCTCGGGGCCGCGGACGGCCTCCTCGTCGGTCCAGTACTCTCTTCCCTCCACGGGGGGTACGTCGAGAGGGCTGGGCAGATAGGCCGTGATCGCATCCAGAAGCGGCTGGACTCCGAGATTGCGCAGGGCGCTGCCGCACAGAACAGGCACCAGCTTGTACCCCACGGTGGCCCGGCGAAGCGCGGCCTTCAGCTCACCGTTCGATATCTCCTGCTCCCCAAGGAACTTCTCGATCAGCTCGTCGTCGGTCTCCGCTATCTTCTCGACGAGCACGTCCCGATAGCTGTGGAACTCATCCAGCAACTCCTCGGGTATGGGGCCCTCTACAGGCATCCGCTTGCCCTCGGGATCGAACAGGATAGCCTTCTCATCTATAAGATCGACGACTCCCCTGAAGGAGTCCTCGGACCCGATGGGGATCTGCAGGGCAACCGGGTTGGCCTGCAGGCGGTGAGCGATGCTGTCGATGGCCCGGTGGAGGTCGGCGCCCACCTTGTCCATCTTGTTGATGAAGCAGATGCGCGGCACGTTGTATCTGTCAGCCTGCCTCCACACCGTCTCGGACTGGGGTTCTACCCCAGCCTCCCCGTCGAATACGACGACGCCGCCGTCCAGTATCCGGAGGCTGCGTTCCACCTCCGCCGTAAAGTCGACGTGCCCGGGAGTGTCGATGACGTTGATCGTGTGGCCCTTCCACTCGCATGTGGTCGCGGCAGAGGTGATCGTGATGCCCCTCTCCCGCTCCTGGGCCATCCAGTCCATCGCTGTGGTGCCCTCATCGACGCCGCCGATCTTGTAGATCCGGCCGGCGAAGTAGAGTACCCGCTCTGTGACCGTCGTCTTGCCGGCGTCTATGTGTGCGATGAACCCGATATTCCGAATATCGGTCGGCGCCGGCCCCTTGGACCTGGCGTTCGTACGCCCTCCCGGACGGACCATCTGCTTGGTGGCTACCATCGGTAGTGCACGAATGCCCGGTTGGCCTCGGCCATTCTGTACAGGTCTTCCTTTCTCTTCACGGCCGCCCCCTGGTTCCTGGAAGCCTCGATGAGCTCCTGCGCGAGACATTGGGCCATCGGTCTTCCCGATCTGGAGCGCGCCGAGTTCAGTATCCAGCGCATCGCGAGGGCCAGACGTCTCTCCGGCCTGACCTCGGTGGGCACTTGGTAGGTCGCGCCCCCAACACGCCGCCCCTTGACCTCGACCATCGGAGTGGCGTTCCTGATCGCCTGGGTGAAGACATCCAGGGGAGGCAGCCTGACGTCGTTTTCGATCTGGTCCAGAGCGTTGTAGACGATTCGCTGCGCGACGGTCTTCTTGCCGTTGAGCATCAGCTTGTTGATGAACCGGCTGAGGTCCACGCTGCTGTACTTGGGATCGGGGAGAGGATTTCTCCGCTCCGCCCTTCTACGTCGTGCCATTTCTATATGTGCTCTGGGACGGCCCTTCCCCAGCTACCTAGGGCCGGGGTTCCTCTTGCTGCCGTACTTGCTCCGTCCGCGCTGTCGATCGTCCACCCCAGCCGTATCCAGCGCGCCGCGCACCACATGGTAGCGGACGCCCGGCAGGTCCTTTACTCGGCCTCCGCGAATCAGCACCACCGAGTGCTCCTGGAGATTGTGGCCCTCTCCTGGGATGTAGGCGGTTACCTCCATGCCGTTGGTCAACCTCACTCTGGCCACCTTCCTCAGAGCCGAGTTGGGCTTCTTGGGGGTCTGTGTCCTGACTTGGAGGCATACTCCCCTCTTTTGGGGAGCGCCCGAATCACGCTGTCCCCGATTCCTCAACGAGTTGAAGGAGAACCGCAGCGCGGGCGCCTTGTCCTTCCGGCGCTTGCCTTTGCGTCCCTTCCTCACAAGCTGGTTTACTGTCGGCATGAGAGCCCCTCGATTACAGGAGGAATGATGACCTTATCCGGCTGGAGCAACAAACGGAGATTATACAAATCGAGCATGCGCCTGTCAACGAGCGGACGGGCCGTGTTGGCCTTGACTCGGCCCCGACCGGACATGCCGCGCCAAAAGGAAGACACCTCCGGGACACAAAGAGGACGGGCCTGCTACGGGCAGGCCCGTCCTCTGCCGTACGATCTGTTACGGCGATCTACTTGCTTTTCTTGATCTTCTCAGAGAACTCCGCTCCGGCCGTGAAGCCAACGCGTTTGTGGGCGGGAACCGTCCTTAGGCCGTCACCGCCCCGGATGGGCCGGACCCGGCGCTCCTTCACCTGCCTCACCTCGAACGACCCGAAGCCGGTGAGGACCACCCGGTCTCCAGCGACAAGGGCCTCCTGGATGCTGTCGAGCACAGCGTTGAGGGCGGCGTCTCCCTGAGACCTCGATCCGTCCACCTTGGCCGCCACTCGCGAGGCCATGTCGCTCTTCCTCAATGTCGCCATATTCTCGCTACCTCCTCGCATAGGCGCATCCCTTCCCTGCGCCTCTAATACGGGTCAGCAACCTTCGTCGCCTGCATGAGGGTATATACGAACGGTAGCGCCGATGTCAAGGCTCTGGTCCGACCGACGACTGAGGGGCCGCGGTCTCGGTGTTCACGTCAATTTCTGATGAGGAGCCCGGGCTGGCAGCCGCGGCAGTAGCTGGTTATGCGCCGATTGGCGGTCACCTGCGTAATCGGTCTCCCGCACTCGGGACAGGGCTGACCGCCCCGGTTGTGTACCTTCAGAAAGTCGCGGATCTTGAGGTGGATATTCTCCCCCATCCTGTCTCGCAGCACGGTCACGGCCTCCACCACCACCTGCCGCGACTTCTCATGCAGCGCATGCTGCTCTGCCATGCCGAGCGTCTTCCTCCGCCTGAATGGATATATCTTGGCGGCGAACAGCACCTCGTCCGCGTACGCGTTGCCGATGCCGGCAACGACGCGGCCTCGCGTCAGTATGCCCTTTATCTCCCCGTGGAACCGCCGGAGACGATCCCGGAAATCATCGAACGATACGTCGTCCAGCACGTCCGGCCCCTGCTCATTCAGTCTCGGAACATCGGCTGTCCGGGAGCTGGCAACGTAGTAGACGCCTCCCATCTGGCGGTCGTCTCGATAGCGCAGCTCCATCCCGTTCCCTAGGAGCCAGACTATACAGGTGCTCTTGGACGGCCGCTTGGAGGGGTCGCAGTACTGCAGTCCACCGGTCAGCATCGGGTTGATCGCGATCAGCCGGTCGCCGGAGAGGCCTATCAGCAGGAACTTGCCCCTGCGGTCGACGGACGTGACGACGCGCCCCGCGATGTCGCTCTCGAGCATACCGGCCATCGACCGGAGCACGCTGGGCCTGACGACCGATGCCGACTCCACCGCGGCCCCGACGACCCTCGCTCGGAGAGACTCCTTTATCACCTCCAGGTCGGGCGCCTCGGGCATATCTCCTCTTCCCGGCCAGGATGACCGCAGTCTACACCACCATTTCTGCTTGCGCATGCCGCGTCACCGCGTTAGAATCAATCGACGATATTCGTAAGACACTGGGGATTACAGCTATGGAAGCCCGGCAGCTCATAGAGCTCGATCCGAACCCGAAGATCGAAGAGTTTCAGCCCGGCGACACCGTGCGCGTCAGCATCCGCGTCACCGAGGGTGAACGGACCAGGACGCAGGTGTTCGAGGGCGTCGTGATACGAAGCCGGGGAGGAGGGCCCGACGCCTCATTCACCGTGCGTCGCGTCACCCACGAGATCGGCGTAGAGCGGACCTTTCTGCTGCACTCACCCAGCGTCGAAGGGGTCCAGGTGGTACGGCAGGGAGCCGTTCGCAGGTCGCGTCTCTACTACCTCAGGGGCCGCTCGGGCCGGGCCGCCCGAATCAAGGAACGCCGCCGGCGCTAGCCCACCGTTCGGCCGTCCACCGTCGTAACCGGAGCCTCTCGGGGAGGGCGGGCCGGCAGGACATGAGCCGTTTCGCCGAAGTCGCCGTCGACGTACCGGCCGGCAGCGACCGCACCTTCAGCTACTCCATTCCCGACTCCCTCTCCATCCTGCCCGGCCATCTCGTTCGCGTACCCTTCGGATCGCGTACTCTCCAGGGCATCGTCTTCTCCGTCGGCGATGCGCCCCAGGTCCCGGAGACCAGGGACATCATCGACGCAAGAGGCCACGTCCCACACCTGGACGACGTCCACCTGAGTCTCGCCCGCTGGCTCAGCCGCTACTACCGCTGTTCGTTGTTCGAGGCTGTAGCGCGGATGCTGCCTCCCGGAGGCCGCATCCGCGCCCTGACCTTCCTATCGATCGCCGACGAGGCCCCTGGAGACCGGGAGGTTGCCCTCACTCCATTCCAGCGAGACATCGCAGACCACATTCGCTCCCGGGGGACGGTCGAGCAGCAGCGGCTGGTCCGGCGATTCGGGGACCGGGCCGGCGGCTCCATCGCATCGCTCGTCCGCAGGGGGATCGTCTCGCAGACGGTCGCGCACCGGCGGCCCGTCGCCGGCCCGAAGCGTGTGCAGACCGGCGTATTGACCGACCTGGGACGTGCCGAAGGAGCTGACTGGCTGACCGGGAAGGGCAGGCGCGCTCCGCGCCAGGCGTCCCTCCTACGGGAGCTGCTTGACCGCGGCAGCGCGACACCTCTCCCCAAGCTCAGAAAAAGACATGGAGCGAGCGCGGTGAAGGGGCTGATTGACCGGGGATACATCGAGAAGAGATCGGAGACGGTGCTGCGCGACCCTCTCGGAGGGCGCGGCTTCCCCCGGTCGGCTCCCGTCCGCCTCACCCAGTCGCAGAAGGACGCCGTGGACGGAATCCGCGCCCCGCTGGACGACGCTTCGGCATCGCCCCGCGCCTTCGTACTTCAGGGCGTGACCGGAAGCGGCAAGACCGAAGTCTATCTCGCCGCCGCCGAGAGGTGTCTGTCCCTTGGCAAGAGAATCATCGTCCTCGTGCCTGAGATCGCACTCACGCACCAGACGGTCGAGCGGTTCGCGTCCCGCTTTCCGGGGCGGGTCGCGGTGCTGCACAGCGGCATCAGCGACGGCGAACGCTTCGACCAGTGGTGGCAGACAAGGCGTGGCGCGTACGACATCGTCATCGGCTCACGGAGCGCCATATTCGCACCGCTCCCCGACGTCGGGCTTATCGTCCTCGACGAGGAGCACGAGTGGACCTACAAGCAGGTCGACGCGGGGCCGCGCTACCACGCCCGCGACGCCGCGATGAAGCTCGCCGAGCTGACTGGAGCCGTCGTGGTCATGGGCAGCGCCTCTCCCGACATCGTCTCCTATCACGCCGCGCTCCGCGGCCGCGTCGGCCTGCTGGTTCTCCCGGACCGGGTGAGGGTCGCTTCGACAGGAGACACCATGCGGGGAGGCATGCCTGGCGTCGAGATCGTCGACATGCGGCGCGAGCTCAGGGAGGGTAACCGAGGCCTCTTCAGCCGGCGCCTCGACGACGAGATGCGGGAGTGTCTGAGCGCAGGACAGCAGATGGTGCTCTTCGTCAACCGGCGGGGCTCCGCCTCTCACGTGCAGTGCCGCGGTTGCGGCTACAGCCTTCGATGTCGCCGATGCGAGATCGCCCTCACCTATCACCGCTCGGCTGCCCGGCTCATCTGCCACTACTGCGGAGAGCGTCGGAAGCCGACGGACGGGTGCCCACGCTGCCTGGCCCACCGGATCAGCTACTCGGGGACGGGCACCGAGTCGGTCGAGCGCGACATCAGCGACAGGTTCCCGGCCGTCGAAGTTCTGCGGCTGGACAGCGACACCACCCGCAGCGCCGGCTCGCACGAACGACTGCTCAGCCGCTTCGGCTCGGGCGAGGCGCGCGTCCTCGTCGGCACCCAGATGGTGACCAAGGGACTCCACTTCCCCGACGTGACCCTGGTAGGGGTGGTCTCGGCCGACGTCGGGCTCAGCATACCCGACTACCGCTCCGGAGAGCGCGTCTTCCAGCTGCTGTGCCAGGTCGCGGGACGCGCGGGGCGCGGGGCCTCCGATGGCACGGTGATCGTGCAGACCTATCAGCCGGACAACTATGCGATACAGGCCGCAGCCGCACAGGACTACGCCGTCTTCTACTCCCGCGAGGTAGCCTACCGGAGGCAGCAGGGCAACCCGCCTTTCGGCAGGATGGTCAGGCTCCTGCACACCCACACCAACCGGGCCAGATGCGAGGCCGAGGCGTCCCGCCTCGCAACGGAGCTGCGTGCGGAGCGCGACGCGGCGGGCTGGTCCGATATCGACATCCTGGGGCCCACGCCCGCATATCCCCCTAGGGTGCGCGGGCGCTACCGCTGGCACATCATCCTCAGGGGCGCCGCGCCGCGCCGTCTCCTCGAGACGGTCGCGATACCGCCTGGATGGACGGTCGACGTCGACCCCGTAGCCATGACGTAGCGTGACGGGCCGCTTCCAATAGCCGGCCGTCCGCGTACACTCAAAACGGACCCTGCGCCCGGGATGCGATCTCCTCCATGTCGAGCTCGTAGAAGTTGCAGAAGCGGCACCGAGACGTGTCGTCGGTGAGCGGAAAGGCCTCCATCTCCCTGGGCATGTTCGCGTAGACGTCCTCCAGGTAGCCGCGCATGGCGCCGATGCTGTCGGCTATCCGGCCGCGCGTCTCCCCAAGCTCCGTTTCGGTGAACCGGTGCTCGTCCGCCCTTCCCTGCGACAGCCACTCGATCCGCCCTACTATCCGCTCAACGTCCACCCCGTGGCGCGACTGGACGTACAGCGCGTATATGGCTACCTGCTCCCAGTCCGCATCCCCTCCGCCGGTCTTCCAGTCGGTCACCGTCCAGGTGTCGTCGCCCAGCCTGTAGACCAGGTCCGGCACGCCGTGCACCGGCGAGCCGTCGATGTCGAAGGTGACGAACTCCTCCACCCCCTTGACCTCGACGTACGGAGCGGCGACCGCCTCACGGAGACTCTTGGCCTCGACCAGGTTCGTCAGGCACTCTCTGATGCGCTCCTTGGACCGCGCTATCGCCGCGTCCGAGAGGCCGCTGTCGTAGTAGAACTCATGGAACATCTTCCGCCAGCGCGGCCTCCGCTCCCACTCCTGGCGGTCCTTCGACTCCATGTACGCCTGGTTGAGGACGCCGCGGACCCTTTCGTAAAGCTGATCGAAGCCGGGTACGTCCCCGCGCGTCCGGGCCGACTGGACGGCGAAGGCCGCGGCGTCGTGGACGGCGCCCCCCAGCTCCAGGAGGAGGTTGGTCAGCTGCTTCAGCCGGTAGGCCGAGGCCGAGAGCCGGTCGGCGTCGTCCTCCCAGCCGTTGTGGGACGCGTAGTAGTGGTAGTAGTAGCGGCGCGGACACTCCTGGAAGGTCCTGTTCCGGCTGTGCGACCACGACCAGTCCGGAAAATCCTTTCTCTGATACGCCATCGAATCCTCCTCCCAACGAAAAAGGCGCGGGACGGATGCCCGCGCCTCCACGCTCGCTTCCAGGATCTCCCTAGAGGTTGAACTGCGGGTCCATGTAGTCCTTCTCTTTGGCGTACACCTGCAGCCTGCCCCGGGTCATCTCCGTGACGATGATCCGGTCCTCCTCGTCGACGGCTATTCCCAGCGGGCGGGCGAATCTCCCCAGCGGGGTCAGGTCCCTCACCCGGCGGTATGCCTTGACGACGTCGGGGTTGGAGTCGACCACCTCTTGGGCCCACTTCGAAAAGCGAGTCGCGTCGCCGTACAGAGAGGTGATGATGCTCCCCTCCGGATCGTATATCTGCACCCGGTTGTTGCCCCAGTCGGTAACGTAGATATCGCCCTCGCTGTCGACCGCCACGTCCGCCGGACGGTTCAGATCGGCCCCGCTCTCTCCCGGCCTTGGGACCGACATCAGGAACTGTCCGTCGGGGCCGAACTTCTGGACCCGGTCGTTGCCCCAGTCCACGACGTAGACGCTCCCATCGCCATCGACCGTTATGCCCCAGGGGCGGTCGAGCTGGCCGTCGCCGTCGCCCGGCTCTCCCCACGCCAGAAGGAATCTTCCGTCGCTGGTGAACTTCCCCACCCTGTCGTTCCGGCTGTCGACGACGTACAGGTTGTCGTCGGCGTCGAATGCGATCCCCGACGGGCCGTCGATCTGTCCCTCGCCGGACCCGGGTTCGCCCCACTGGGTCAGCTTCTCGCCGTCGGAGCTGAAGATGAGGATCGCGTTGAGGTGCTCGTCCGCGCAGTACACGTTGCCGTCCTTTGCGACGGCGAGGCTCGAGGCCCAGACGGTCTGGCCCTTACCGAAGTCGCCCAGGAACTCCTCGTCCATCGTCAGCTTGCCTATGCGCTTGCTGGGAGCGACGACGCCGCCAGCCCCATCGCCTCCTCTGCTCGAGACATATATCAGGCCTCCGGGCGCCAACGCTATCGCGTTCGGCTGGGTGAACCCGTTGCCGAGCCCGGCGTTTCGCCCGATCGCATGGCTGAAGTCCCATGTGCGGCCCGCCGCCGTTGTCGTTAGCATCTCTGACCTCGCCTTTAGATAGACTAGCTGCCGTTGCCCAGGAAGTGCGGCTGTTCGAACCGCCCGTTGACGATGGGCACGGGGTCGAGGTCGAGCCAGCGCTCCAGGACGGTCGAGTAGACGCCGCGGAAGTCGAGGTTCGGGACGAGGTCGCCCTGCTGCAGCGCCTCGGCCCTCGTCTCGGGATAGGTGCTGTACATGCCTCCCTTGACGCCCGGGCCGATGGCGAAGGCGACTCCCGCCGCCCCGTGGTCGGTGCCCGACCCGTTGTCCCGCACCCTTCGTCCGAACTCGGAGAAGAGGAACATGATCACGTTATCGTCGGCGTCGTGCTCCCGGAGGTCGTCCCAGAAGTCGGCTATGGCCGCCGAGACCTCGGTCCAGAGCCTCGAATGCTCCGTCGCCTGAGCGGCGTGGGTGTCGAAGCTGCCGTGATCTGTGTAGAAGACGCGCGAGCCCAGTCCGGCCGTGTGGATCATCGCGATGTCACGCAGCTTCCGGGCGACCGGCGTGCTGGCGTACTCCACCGTCGACTCGTACTGCCGCGGGGCCACCTTCAGCATGTCCGCGCCCTTCATCGCGTCGATGCCGGTCTGGCCCAGGTACTCCATCACAGGCCCGGTGCCGACCGCGGGGCCGTACATGTTGGCGAAGGCCGTCAGCATCTTGGCGCGCTGCTCCTTCTCCTGGACCCCGGACAGCAGGCCGTAGGTCGACACGTCGGCGACCGACGCCACCGAGACTCCGGGAGCCACCAGGGCCCGCGGGAGCGCCTGACCGATATTCACGCCGGTGACGGGGTTCTCGCCCTCCGGATCGATCTCCCGGAGGGCCCGGCCCAGCCAGCCCTCTGTCCCCACCTTGTCCGGCTCGCAGGTGTGCCAGATGTCCATCGACCGGAAGTGGGAGCGCGGCGAGTTCTCGTACCCGACGCCATGTATGATCGCCATGTCGCCGCTTTCGTAGATCTGCTTCATCGGGCCCATGGCGGGGTGCATGCCCAGCTCGTCATCTATCTTGATGACCCTGTCTTCGGGGATCTGAAGCCTCGGCCTCGAATCGAAGTAGTTCCCGTCGGTGTACGGGATCACCGTGTTGAAGTAGTCGTTTCCCCCGGTGAGCTGGAGCACAACCAGGACTGGGTCTTTCCGCTTGGTGGTCATTGACGCGCTCTCCTTCGGGGTGCGTTCCCCTTCCCGCCTAGCCGAACTGGTACTCCCTCGTCGCCGCAATCAGCGCCAGCGTCTCGCCCACGCGGCGCTCGGAGCCCTCGCGGTCCTCGGACCAGCAGACAGGCCCCTCCTCGCTGGTATGCGCTATGAGCTCGCTCCGCGTGCTGTCGCTCAGCTCCAACGGTCCGACAATGTCCAGGCACCGGTCGATAAGCTCCTCGACGGACATCACGTCTCCGTTGGACGCCACCCTCCCGATGATCCGCCTGACTCCCGGCAACTCGGTGTCGCTGACCCGGTCGGCGACGAAGTTGATCCGCTTGACCAGCGAGCCGCTGTTGATCCACTCCTTGCCGGTATGCCAACCCTCGACGCTGGGCGGGTCCATGATGTCCTGGCCCATGTAGCCGGGCTCCTTGGCGATAGCCTCCAGACGGGGGTCGGGGCCCTGCATGTCCTCGACCATCCGGAGCGTACCGACGACGACCTCCACCGGGTTCCTTACCTTCTGGTAGCGGACGCTCTCGGATTTGAAGAAGTCGGAGTTGAAGAGGGTCCGCAGCACCGGCTTCATCTCGAACCCGCCCTCGACGAAGGCTTCCGAGAGGACCCTGATCGCCTCGGGGTCTCTGGGCTCCTCGATGTCCCACGCCGGGACCTGGGGCTCGTCGGCGACGAAGAAGTTGTACAGGTGCCGTGAGATGAACCTCGCGCAGGCGGGCTGCCGGAGGATGATGTCTATCACGTCCTCGCCGTTGAACCTGCCCGTATGCCCCAGGAAGGTCTTCTCCGTGTCGTCGTGGTCCTCCGGACGGTACTCGAAGCTCCACGGATGGCGCCCGTAGGGATACCGGGGCATCTTCGCCCCGATCGTCCAGCCGGTGAAGGCCCGGGAGCACTCGAAGACGTCCTTTTCGGTGTAGTTGCCGACTCCGAGGGAGAAGAGCTCGAGCAGCTCGCGTCCCCAGTTCTCGTTGGGAGCGCGCTTGTGGCTCTCGTTGTTGTCGAGCCAGTAGATCATCGCGGGGTTGCTGGCAAGGCGTACGAGCAGTTCCCGGTAGCTCCCCATACCGTGCTCGCGGAACATCCCGGCCTGCTCCACCAGGTGATTGCCGTTGTCGACCTTCGAGTTGCCGGTGGCGAAGATGTGGTGCCAGAAGAGCACCATCTTCTCCTGCAACGGCTGGCGGGTGTTGACCATGTGGTAGAGCCAGTTCGCCTGTCCCGGCCCGATCGCGCCGCCTGGAACCTCGGTGATGGGGTGGTACCTGTAGAGCGTGTGATGGTCGACCGGAGGCTGGTCCTCGGGGTGGAGGAGCTGCTCGACCGTCTCCTCGTATCCCTGTTCCACCAGAGCCTCGATCTCGTCGCGGGTGGCGCCGAAACCGGCTCGCCTCATCAGATGGGCCATCAGGGCGATATCTTCGCTGTTGGCCATACCGGCCTCCCTTCCTTGACCTGGTCCGGCTACGCTTCCTCGGCCTGGCACAGGGGGCAGACGCCGTAGTAGTCGGTACGCCTGCTCACGATCTTATAGCCGGTCGAAGTGCTGACCGCCTCGGTCTCCTCGTCGAGCCCGCCCATGTCGACATCCTCGATGGTCCCGCACCGGAAGCACATCAGATGGGGGTGGGGCTGCGGTCTCCGCCCATCGTAGCGGTTGGAGGCGCCGCTGAACTGAAGCTCGAGAACCTGACCCGTCGCCTTGAGCAGCTCGATAGTGTTGTAGATGGTGGCGAGGCTGGTGCTGGGGAAGGCTTCCCTCACCTCTTCGTGTATCTCGGCGACCGTGGGATGGCCGTCCGAGGCGAGTAGCACCTCGATCAGCTTGGCGCGCCGGGGCGTGATCGCGGCTCCTCTGGCCGCTAGGACTGCCTTCATCTCCAGCAGCCTGGATTCGATCTCGTCTGTGAGGAGGGCGGTGGTGGGAGAAGTCAACTCGGCAGCAGCAGTTGTGAAAAATGTAACATTTTAGAACAGTTCTAAGGAGGTCGACCCTAAGCTAAACCTCCGGCAAGATTTTGTCAAGCGCGCCCCTCTCTCCGAAATCCACCGCCTCCGAATCCACCACCTCCGTCATTCCCGCGAACGCGGGAATCCATCCCCAATGAGGTGCATCCACATCTCCCAGAAGCCACCCACGCGCCGCACCGTCATACCGGCGAAAAGCTTGCCCCGTATTCCGATACGGGGCCGGTATCCAGTCCCCGGCCTTTGGACTCTGGCCTACGCCGGAGCGCCGCCATTTTCGTCCCCCTATGTGGCCTGTGAGGCCATGGTGATTCCCGTGCAAACCCCGTTACCGTCATTCCCGTGCAAACGGGAATCTAACTCCTACGCCCGGGATGGGATGGACTCCCGCTTTCGCGGGAGAGACGGAGAAGCCTCTTACCTCTTCCCCCGTCCGCGGGGGAAGATTGAGATGGGGGCCCCCGCCTTCTCTGAACAGGTGCACCTGGAGAACAGCGGCCCCCTGCCCCCGTCCGCGGGGAAAACTCCAGCCTCTTCCCCCGTCCGCGGGGGATAGAGATTTGAGATGGGGGTCCCCGCTTCCGCCTTACTCCCTCCCCTCTTGACATATATGTTCTAATACCCCATAATAGAATTATACAACGCCCCTTCGGAGGACTCATGGGCTCCGCGCCGACCCTAGCCACCGCCGCCGCCGAGCTCGCCGATGACGTCGACGAGTACGCAGCATACATTCGCCAGGTCACCGGCGACGGCGAAGCCATCGTCGACTGCCTCATCAGGATCATGGAGGACGACTCCGTCGGCGCAAAGCCCTACGAGCGCCTCGACGCCCAGCTCCTCCTCGACGCCATAGGCTTCGGAAGGCTCGCCGTCGATCAGGCCTCGATCATCCCGCCCGCCGGCGCCGTGCCCGCGCCGCCGCCCATGCCCGCCGCGCCGAGCTCGCCGAGGACCGCGAACGCCGGGACGCCCAGGCGTCCCGTCATCACCCTCTCCGAGGAGACCCTCTTTCGCCTCCCGACCCTCGTCAGGCAGAAGACCGACAAGGGCAGGAAGATGGCCGACTTCCTCACCGCCGTCGTCAGGGGCGAGCTGAGCGACTTCAAGCCCCACCACTGGATCAGGGCCGCAAAGCACCTCGCCGCGCGGGCCTACTCCAGGGAGATCGCCCCCGAGCGTCCCGGACTCTCCCTCCGGGACGCCATGAAGCTCATAGATAGGCTCTTCCCCGGCTTCAAGCCGTACCACCGGGTCGACCTGAAGGCGCTCATTCGCCGCGGCTTCGACGACGCGACCGGCGATGACCACGAGCCCTCCCACGGCTCGGCCGAATCCCGCCCCTACAACAGGCCCGACTTCGAAGCCGCCCGCGCCCACTACGAGGACGGCGTTCGAGCCGAGGCCGAGCCCGCCCCCTACAGGCCCAAGTTCGAAGCCCTCCGCGCCCGGTACGAGGCCCGGCTAAAAGCCGAGGCCGAGCGCCGCCGCCTCGATGACGAGGAACAGGACGAAGAGGAGTGCCGGGAGAAGGAAGGTGGGCCCGCCACTGGGAGCGCGGGCGTCTCGCCCGCATCCTGCTCCCCACCGGAGCGCCACCAAGGCCCCCCTGATCCCCCGGACGACTGCGAGTCCAGGCCCAGCCGCCGCATCGGACTCAGCAAGTGGGAGCGCAAGGCCATCGAAAAGGGCCATGACCTCGGATGGGACTGCGGCATCCCGCCCTGACCCGGATCGCCCTCCTACCTCTTCCCCCGTCCACGGAGCACTTTCCGTCCGCCCCTTTCCGAACCGGACGTGACACTTCATTGAGCAGAATGGTGTTGCCGCGCCGGGTTCGCCGGGCCGTCGATCCGTGCTAGACTCTTGCCAGCCTGAAACGACGGACGGAGGGACGCCTTGGCACTGTTTCTCACCGAGAAGGAGGTGAGCGGGCTGCTCTCGATGCCGCTGGCTCTCGAAGCGGTGGAGGAGGGCTTCCGGCTCCAGGCCGAGGGAAGGGCCGCCAACAGCCCCCGCTCGCGCATCCGGCTTCCGGCGGGCCACTTCAACTTCATGTCGGCGGCCTCCGATGGACTCGGGGTGATGGGACACAAGGCATACGCCGCCGTCCGGGGCCATCCCATCCGCTTCTACATGCACCTGTGCAGCAGCGAGACGGGCGAGCTCCTGTCGGTGATGGAGGCCGGGAGGCTGGGTCAGGTGCGCACCGGCGCCGCCAGCGGCGTCGCGACGAAGTACATGGCCCGCGAGGACGCCTCGACCGTCGGGATCATCGGATCGGGCTTCCAGGCGCGGTCTCAGCTGGAGGCGGTCCACGCCGTCCGCCCGGTGAGCAGGGCTCGGGTCTTCAGCCGGACGCCCGAGCGCCGGGAGAGGTTCGCAGACAGGATGAGCGCACGGCTGGGCATCCAGGTGACGGCGACCGAGTCGGCGGAGGAGTGCGTGAGCGGCTCCGACATCGTCATCACGATCACCAGCGCGTCGAGGCCCGTGCTGGAGGGCGGCTGGCTGAGCCCCGGCGCCCACGTCAACGCGGCCGGCGCCAACCACTGGATGCGGCGGGAGCTCGACGGCAGCGCGGTGGGCCGCTGCGACCTGATCGTGACCGACGACGTGGAGCAGGCGAAGCTCGAGTGCGGCGACCTTCTCTACCCCGTGGAGCGGGGGACGGTCCGCTGGGAGCAGGTGCGCAACCTGTCCGACGTGGTGGCGGGCAGGACCCCCGGCAGGAGGAGCGGGGACGACATCACCCTCTTCGAGTCCCAGGGGCTCGCCCTGCAGGACATAGCGGTGGGGGCCCGCGTCTACAGGCTGGCCCTCGAGCAGGGCGTAGGCGCCGAAGTCGCCTTCTAGCTCTCGTTCGTTGGCATCAGGCATCGTATCCCCGGAGCTGAAAAAAGGCCGCAACCGGCTTGCGGCCACGGTGGTCGTGGGCCACGCCGTCAAGCACGTCTATAACTCTGCCCTCCAGATCCACCTGATGCCGGAGATCAAGCTGGACATGGGGCTCACCGCGACCCAGTTCGGGGCCCTGGCAACCGCGCGGCAGGTGACGAGCGGCTTCACCACGATGGGGGCCGGCTACCTCGGCGACCGGTTCGCACACCGCTCCGCGCTCATGCTGGGAATCTCCATGGGCATGCTCGGCGTCTCCTTCTTCCTGGCCGGCAGCGCGGCGACCTACTGGCTCCTCTTCGCCGCGATGCTTCTGGTAGGCATCGGCCCCTCCCTCTACCATCCGCCCGCGATCGGCGCCCTCTCGAGAAAATTCCCGGACAGGCGCGGGTTCGCCATCTCCCTCCACGGCACCGGCGGAAGCGTCGGCGAGGTGCTGGGCGCCTCCTTCCTGATCGCCGCGCTGCTCGGCGTGCTCGTCTGGGAGGACGTCCTCCGGGTGAGCATGCTGCCGGCTCTGGTGTTCGCCGTCCTCATCTGGATGACGATGCGCAAGATCCCGGCCGAGTCCGGCGGCGCGGGCTCCACGGGCTCCTACTTCGCCGCGCTCGTAACGCTGCTCCGAAAGAGAGCCATGCTGGCGCTCGTCCTGGTGACGGCGTTGCGCAGCATGGGGCAGAGCGCGATCATGGCCTTCCTGCCCCTGTACCTGAGGGAGGACCTCGGATACTCCACGACAGAGGTCGGACTCTATATGCCGATGGCGCAGGTGGTCGGGATAGCGTCCCAGCCGGTGATGGGGCTGCTTTCGGACAGATTCGGCCGCAAGGCCGTGCTCGTGCCCGGCACCGCGGTGCTCGGACTGCTCTGCCTCGCGCTGAGCCAGGCGGAGCCGGGGCCGCAGCTCGTGCTGACGATCCTGGCCATGGGCGCCTTCCTCTATTCGCTGCACACGATCTACATCGCCGCCGCGATAGACGTGAGCGGCGGGGAGGTCCAGTCGACGGTCGTCTCGCTGATCTACGGAGCCGGCTTCCTCGGGACCCTCTCCCCGGTCCTGGCCGGGGTCATAGTCGACGCCTCGGAGACGAGCAACGCCTTCGTCTACGGCGGCGGGATCGTGATAGCCTCCGCCCTCGTCCTGTCGCTGGTCAAGCTGCCCCGCGCAGGAACGCTGAACAGGGCCTGACATAGCTGTTCAGCGAAGTGGGGGTCTCAGCCCGTTCGCAGCGGGGGACTCACCCGTTCGTGGTGAGCCTGTCGAACCATGAACGGCCCTTCGACACGCTCACGGCCTGCCCCGCACTTGATGCAGGGGGCGGACAGGAGGCTCTTTTCCTCTTCCCCCGCGGACGGGGGAAGGCGGACGGGGGAAGATTGAGATGGGGGCTCCCCGATCCAGAGCAGATAGGCAGACGCCTCCCATCCTGCTAAACTTGCCCAAACTCCATCGGAGGCCATCGGAACCATGCGAGTACACGTCCTCGGCGCCGGCACGCCGACCCCGACGCCGACACGCTTCGGCTCATCCTTCGCGGTCGAGGTCGGAGGCGACCTGCTGATGGTCGACTGCGGCCCCGCCGCCACGCACAAGCTGGTCAAGGCGGGACTGTGGCCGACCAACGTCGACTACCTCTTCTTCACCCACCACCACTTCGACCACGACGTCGACTACCCGTGCTTCCTCCTGTGCCGGTGGGACCAGAGCATCGGTACCGAGAACAGGCTCCAGGTCTACGGCCCGAAGCTCACCGAGCAGCTCACCCACCGCATCCTCGACGAGAACGACGGCGCCTTCGCGCACGACTGGAAGGCCCGCATCAACTTCCCCATCAGCCAGCGTGTGTTCGTGAACCGGGGAGGCACCCTCCCGCGTCCGGCGCCGGACGTATTCGCCAGGGACGTCGGCCCGGGGCCGGTCGTCTCAGGCGGCGACTGGGAGATGACGGCCGCGCCGGCCGAGCACGCCCAGCCATACCTCGACTCTCTGGCCTACAGGCTGGACAGCCCTGAGGGCAGCGTGGTATTCACCGGCGACACCCAGCCGTGCCAGTCCGTCACCGGCCTGGCGCGCAACGCCGACGCAATGCTCTGCATGTGCTGGGACGACGAGGACAGGATGATCGCCCAGGGAGAGGGGCCGGGCCAGTGCGGGACGAAGGGCGCGGCGCAGATGGCGCAGGAGGCGGGGGTCAAGAAGCTCGTGCTGGTGCACGTAGGGCCGTATATCGCCAACCACGGCCCGATGGAGAGGGGCATAGGCGACATCGGATCGATCTACGACGGGGAGGTGATCTTCTCCGACGAGCTCATGTCGTTCGAGGTGTGATTCGAGATGGCTGACGACATTGCGCTGATGGCGCACCTGATGCGGAGGGCCGGCTTCGGGACCACGAGGAAAGAGCTGGAGAGGCTGGCCGGCGAGGGCTACGAGAGCGTGGTCGAGGAGCTGCTCCACCCGTCGGAGCCCGGCAACCTGCCCGACGACCAGATACGCCGCTACCACGTCGACCTCGCCGAGCTGCGCTTGCCCATCCCCACCGCCGCCAACTGGCTCTACCGCATGATCACCACCCGCTGTCCGCTGGAGGAGAAGATCGCGCTCTTCTGGCACGGCCTCTTCGCCTCCAACTTCGCCGACGTCCAGCAGATGACGATGCTGCACGAGCAGATCGACATGTTCAGACGCCGCGGCCTCGGCAGCTTCCGCGACCTCCTCATCCAGCTGTCCATGGACACGGCGATGGGCAAGATGCTGGACAACGTGGACAACCACAAGGGCGCCGTCAACGAGAACTACGGACGGGAGCTTCTGGAGCTCTTCTCGATGGGAATCGGCAACTACACAGAAGAGGACGTCAAGGAGGCCTCCCGGGCCTTCACCGGCTGGACGCGGGAGAACGTCGAGTACCCTCAGTTCTGGCCCTACGGCCGCGTCGCCTGGAGCTTCAAGTACAGGGAGGACGATCACGACGACGACGAGAAGAGCTTTCTGGGAGAGCGCGGCCGCTTCAACGGGGAGGATGTCGTGGACATCATCGTCGCCAGGGACGCGACTGCGCGGTTCGTCGGACGGCGCCTCTTCCAGTTCTTCGCCGCCGACGATATCGACGAAGAGGGAGAGAGAGTGGTCGAGCAGATGATGGTCTCCTACTTCGAGTCGGAGTACGAGATACGGGCCATGCTGCGGACGCTGTTCCTCTCCCGTTACTTCAGGTCCGAGAGGGCGCGCTTTACCCGCATGAAAGGGCCGGTCGAGTTCGTCGTGGGCGCCGTCAGGACGGCGGGCAGCTACACGACGCCCACGCTCACCATACGCGGGCTCGTCGCGCAGGCCGGCTTCATGGGCCAGATTCCCCTCCAGCCCCCGTCCGTCGAGGGCTGGCACGAGGGCGCGGAGTGGATCGACAGCGGGACGCTGATCGAGCGCGTCAACTTCGTCGCCTCCGAGTTGGGGGACGTCGGCAGGCCGGGCGTGCGGGCCATCATCGACCGGCTGGCCGGCGAGAACGGAGGCAGCTTCGCGCCGGAGGCGCTCGTCGACAGGTGCCTCGACCTGATCGGCCCCATCTCCGTATCCGAGGAGACCCGTGACGTGCTCGTGGAGTACGCCTCCGCCAAGGGCGGCCTCTCGCTGGCCGGACGGGAGCGGGACGGGGACGCGGAGCAACGCGTAGGGGACATGCTCAGGCTCATCGCCTCCACCCGCGAGTACCAGCGCGCGTGATGACTGCGCTCGAATATGTCAAGACGATCGGCCTGATCAACATCGGGACGAACGGAGTCGGCTTCGCCAACCCCTGCGACGTCGCCTTCGGGAGCGACGGCCGCATCTTCGCCATCAACAGGCACGACGCGCCCATCGGCTTCGACCCGTACAAGGACAGCTGCATACGCGTCGGAGTGTTCGACTTCGAAGAGAGGTACCTTGGCGAGTTCGGACACGGCTTTGGACGGGGCAAGGGCCAGCTGATGCTCCCCGTCGCCATGGCGTTCGACAGCCGTGAGCGTCTCTACGTCACCGACGAGCACAACCACAGGATCACCGTCTTCGACACGGACGGCAATGTACTGGACACATGGGGAGAGCTCGGCGACGGCCCCGGTCAGCTCGATGGCCCGGCCGGCATCGCGATAGACGGCGCCGACACCATCTATGTGGCCGACCAGCACAACCACCGCATCCAGAGCTTCAGCGTGGACGGAAGACACCTCGGCGGCTGGGGCAGCCCGGGAAGCGCTCCCGGCGAGCTCGACATGCCCTGGGGTCTGGCCGTAGCGCCTGGCGGAGACGTCTATGTCGCCGACTGGCGCAACGATCGCGTTCAGAGGTTCACCCCCGACGGCCGGCTGGGGGCGGTCTACGGGGAGCCGGGAGACGACCGTGGACAGTTCAGCAGACCGTCGTCGGTCGCCGTCGGCGACGACGGCGTGATGTACGTCGCCGACTGGGGCAACGAACGGGTGCTGGTGCTCGATCCACGCGGACGCCCCCTACAGGTGCTCAGGGGACAGGCGACCCTGTCCAGGTGGGCGGTCGAGTGGCACGAGAGGATGCCTGAGGCGATGGCCCGCCGCAGCAGGGCCAACCTCCGCCCCGAGCTTCCTCCCGGGCTGACCCCGCACCAGGTGTCCGCACGCACCGAGTCCTACTTCTGGGGGCCTGTATCGGTGAAGCTCGACGGCGAGGGCCGGCTCTTCGTCACCGAGAGCTCCCGCCACCGCATCCAGGTCTACGACAGGAGTACGGACATCGATGTCGTCCCGAGCGGAGCGAGGGATCTGGGGAGGGGTCTGTGAACTCAACTGTGAGGCGACTCCGCCACCTCCCCAGACCCTTCACTGCGTTCAGGTGACATCAGGTGGTGGATTTGGGCTGAGGTGCGGCGTTTGCGGATAGCGACCCTCTCTGCTACGATCTTGGGTGCCAACCTGCCACTCTTCCCCGTGAACCCTTCACGACGAGCCCTTCTGACCGCACGCTAACCGGAGGGAGGACTTCATGCCGCACCACCAGATAGTCACATTCACACCGGTGACCAGAGAGGACGTCTCCCACATCCGCCGATGGCTGGAGGACGAGGAGGTGTCGGAGAGCTGGTTCGGCCGCTACTCGTACGGCGACCCCGCCCACCTGGGCTACCACCCTTCGGAGATGCAGGATGCGTCCGACGAGGAGTGGAGGCGCGTCTTCGACAATCCCGAGCACAGGATCCTGTCGATCAACTCCGAAGAGGGTGAGCACATAGGCGAGATCCACATCGCGGTAGAGGAGTCGCTGGGCGACGGCCAGCTGTCGATCCTCATAGGCCGCACCGACATGTGGCACAAGGGCTACGGCACCGCCGCCACTCAGGCCGCGCTCGACGTCGCTTTCAACGACTACGGGCTCTACCGCGTATGGGTGGACGTCCCCGAGTACAACACCGCTGCGATGGCGCTATTCACTCACATGGGATTCGTCCACGAGGGCACGCTCCGTCAGAGCCGCCCGCACGAGGGCGCCAGGCACAACTCCGCGGTGATGGGAATGCTTGCTAACGAGTACGCCCAGAGGGTCGCCGAGGCCTAGACGGACGGCCGCGCCAGCAGCCTTTCGAGATTCCCTCCCAGAATCGCCGCCCGCTGCCCAGCGGTCAGAAAGTCGGCGCCGCGTATGGCGTCGACCCATCTCTTGTACGGCAGATGGCGCTCGCAGCAGGGCATGTCCGAGCCCCACAGCAGTTTCTCGACGCCCAGCTCGTCGATCAGCCTGAGGACGGTGGTGGAGGCGTCCGGCGAGACGGCAAGCCCCCCTTCTGTCAGCGTGAACGCCATCATGAAGAGCTCCATATGCATGTTGGGGCTCTGGAGCAGTTTTATGAGATCGGGGTGAATGTCGGTCGGGTCTGTCAGGGCGTGCGTCAGCACGCACCTGATGTCGGAGTGGTTGCGGACCCATTCGGTCAGGTCGGCTATCTCCTTGATATAGCTCTCCTCTGTGGGCCTCACCTGATTCGAGATGTACCAGAAGACAGGAACGTCAAGCTCCCCAACCAGGTCCCACAGGGGCTCCAGACTGCGGTCGTTCAGGTCCATCGAGAAGTCGGTCACGAAGAAGGCCTCGGTCGCGAAGTAGAGGCCGCAGAAGCCGAGCTCTTCGATCTGGCGTCGCATCCGCTGGAGCTGCTCCGGCGTCCCTCCGGCCCACTCGTCGACCTGGGCAAGGACCGCGAACCTGCCCGGGTGTGCGGCCATGCACTCCGCGAGGTAGTCGTCGAGACGGCCGTAGAGGTGGTCGCGCTGTATGAGCGCCCTGTCGACGCCGGCGTAGTCCATCTGGACGACCATCAGGTCGGGCGAGACGGACGAGTCGGTCAGCGTCGCCGGCAGCCACTGGATCCTGTAGTCCTCGCCGTCGTAAGTGAACTCGGTCCTCCCGAAGGCGCCTATTCGGAAGTCGACGTGAGGCATCCAGCTATCCCCGTCGGCGTCTCCGAGCATCAGCGCCTCGTGCACCTGCACGTTGTCGCGAATCCGGAAGACGCCCCACTCCGGGCCCTTCAGGGCGGGTCCGCCGCGTGTGTGCTGGTGGTACTGGTGCGCGCGAAGCCTGCGGGCCATCGCCGCGGCGTCTTCATCGGGCTGGAGGCTCCCCAGCGGAGGGAAGATGTGGGCGTGTACGTCGAAAACGGTACCCATAAGTTTTGACCCCTCTAACGGCGGACGGGCGAGTCGGCGGTTCGACGCATCCTATCAGCGCCCCGTCCGCTCCTCAAGTGAACTCTAAGCGGCGGGCCACCCCGAGACTTGACAGATCGAGTCAGAACGACTAACTTACCGCGAGATGCGATCAAGGGAATCGGACCTTTAGTCAAGGAGACGGAGATGAAACGTGCGCAAACTCTAATGCTCTTCGTAGCGCTCGGGCTACTCGTGACGCTGTTCGCGGCGGTGGCCTGCGCGGGTGACGAAGAGGAGGAGCCGACTACGACTACGGCGCCGACGACCGTTCCGCCTACACCAACGGCGGCGAGAGCCATCCCGCCCTCGGTGGCGCCAACCGCCATGCCGGCGGCCACGGCGATGCCCGCAGTCGCTCCGACAGCGATGCCGACCACGGCCAAGACTGACGAGGAGATGATGGGCCCCAAGCAAGGGGGGCACGTCAACTGGGCGCCCAGCGCCAGCGTCGGCAGCTTGGACCCCACGAGGAACACGGCCACGGTCGTCAAACATGTGATCCGGCACTGGTACAGCTTCCCGTTCGAGATGAACGCGGACCAGATTCCGACCCCACAGTTCGTAACCGACTGGTCGGTGACGCCGGACGCGTCGGAGTACACCTTCGACATAAGGACCGACATGACCTTCAGCGGTCAGTTCCGTCCGCCCGCGCCGGTCACGATCGACGACGTGATGGCATCGCTCGACCGGTGGATCACCCAGGTGCAGACGCCGGGCATGCTCAAAGACCAGGCGCACCCCGAGTTCCAGAAGGTCGACGCCGACACCTTCAAAGTCATCGCCAACAAGCCCTTCGGACTGTGGGTCGACTACTGGGCGCTTGGCCCGGAGAGCGTGACGTGGATCATCCCCAAGGCCGCGCTCGACGAGGTGGCCGACGAGGAGACCCTCACCGACTACACCGGGTCGGGGCCGTTCCAGTACGTCGCATGGAACCCAGGCGCCCGCATCGACCTGGAGAGGCACGATGCCTACATCCCGCGCTCGGAGCCGAGCAGCGGCTTCGCCGGCGCCCGTCTGGCCCATCTCGACACGATCTCCTTCCTCGAGGTACCCGACGCCGCGACCAAGGTGGCGGGGCTGCAGACGGGGCAGATCGACTTCGTGGAGAGGGTGCCCGGGGACTTCTACGAGACCCTGCTGGCAGAGCCCAATCTGCAGGTGCAGCTGTTCCACGGCGCAGGCCAGGCGATGTTGAACACCAACAAGCTGTGGCCGCCCATGAACGACCCGCGGTCGCGGCTGGCCATCGTGGCCGCCACCGACGTCAGGGAGTACATGGCCATCTATGGCGACGAGGAGCTCTGGCAGCTGTGCGGCGCCATATTCGTCTGCGGCACGACCTGGGCGACCGAGGCGCACACGGAGAACTACTGGGCCGAGCCCGATCTGGAGAAGGCCCGCAGGCTGTGGAAGGAGGCGGTGGACGCGAGTGGGTTCGAGGGCAAGATCGTCCTGCTGACCAATACCGATCTGCCCGACCTGTATGCGGCCGCTCTGATAACCAAGCGGATTCTCGAGGACATCGGCGCGGAGGTCGAGTTCGTCGTGACCGACTGGGGCGCTCTGATATCCCGGAAGGTGGCCAACTTGGACAAGCCCCCGGACCAGGGCGGCTGGCACCTGTACCAGGGCGGCTGCCGCTGTCTCGATCCGCTCGCCGACCCGACCATCAACAAGACCTGGAACGGCGGCTGGGGCAACGAGCGAGGCTACAAGCTCGTCGAGGACTTCGCCAAGGCCAAGACCCGCGAGGAGGCCGAGGCGATCGTCGCAGAGATCCAGAGGATCTTCTGGGAGGAGGACCCGCCCAACCCCCGGTACGGCGTCTACGCCGATATCAACGCCATGCAGAATTACGTCATGAACTACCAGACGAACAGACCGCCCAGCATGGAAGGGGTGTGGCTCGACAAGTAGCCCGGGCCCGACAGAGTAGCTTCGAGAGCGGATGGGGGCGTAGGAATCTACGCCCCCATCTCTATCTAACGGAAGGACACGCACCGCCGTGAGAAGGTTCAAGGTAGCCATACTAGGCTGCAGGGACCGCGGGCCGGTGATCGCGAAGACGTACCAGGCCCACCCCCGCACCGAAGTGGTAGCGCTGTGCGACCTGCTCCCCGACCGTCTGAACTGGGCCGGCGAGGAGCTCGGCATCCCCGCGCGCTTCACCGACCTGGACGAGATGATCGTCGCCGCAGAGCCCGACATAGTCGTGGTCGGCACCGGAACGGAGTACCACTACGAGCTGACGATGCGGGCGCTGGAGCACGGGGTAAGCGTCGACGTGGAGAAGCCGATGTGCGTCGACCTCGAACAGGCCGACGCCATGGTGGCCAAGGCGAGGGAGAAGGGCGTTCGCATAGCGGTGCACCACCAGTCCAGCGTGGGCTCGAACATGCGGGCGGTCATCGCGGCGTTCGAAGAGGGGCGCATCGGGGAGCTGCGCTACGTCTATGCGGGGAGCCAGGGATACTACGGCGCATATGGGCTGTTGAACGTCGGCGGTCACCTGATAAGCGATATGCTGAAGGTCACCGGCAAAGCCCGCAGCGTGGTCGCCTCCGTGTTGACGGACGGACGGCCGGTCACTCCGGACGACGTCCTGCCTGCGCCCACAGGCATGGGCACGATCGTCGGGGAGGAGATCGTCGCGACGCTGCAGTTCGACGGCAGCGTCTTCGCGACGCTGCTCCAACACCGTCTGCCGAGCGTGAAGCGCGAAGGGCACATGCTGGAGTTCTGCGGGACGGAGGGTCGGCTCCAGTGGAACGGCGGCGCCTGGTGGCTGCCGCACGCCGACTACGCGCCCGGCGGTGAACGCGCCGAGTGGCGACTCCTGCCGCCCATATATCCTCCGCACTACGATCCGTCGATGGGCCCGCTCGCCAGCGAGGACTGGTACGCGGAGGAGCTCGTTCGCGCTCTGAGCGACGGTCACGACCACCCGTGCAGCGGCGACGAGGGGCGGCACGAGTTGGAGATAGTCCTGGGGATCTTCGAGTCGGCCGCCTATGGCAGACGCGTGGAGCTGCCCCAGCCGCGGCGAGACCACCCTCTGCTTCGATGGCGCCGCGAGAACGGACTCGACGACCCGGCCCCGATGCCGCGGCCCTACTACGAGTGGCTGGAGGTCGAGGACCGCCGTCTGGGGCGCGACACCGATTCTCTCCGGGCCCTCGGCACCTACGAAGGACTTCTGTAGAGCCACGCCGTACGGGGGCGTTCGCATCCTGGGAGGTAGCCGTCGTGCCAAAGACCAGTCCGGCAGCCGGGGGGAAAGTAAGAATCGGAGTGCTGCTCCCACACCTCGAGCCGGTCTTTCGCGGCGACGTCGGCGCCATCGCCGAGTACGCGCAGGCCGCCGAGTCTCTCGGCTTCGACCACATCAAGATGGGTGAGCACGTTCTCGGAACCAACGCCGGGAGCCGCCCGGGCTGGAAGGGCCCGTACAACCACCTCGACCCCTTCCACGACCCCTTCGTCCTCTTCGCCTTCCTGGCGGCCCGCACCACGACGCTGGAGCTCGCGACGGGCATAGTCATCCTGCCGCAGCGGCAGACGGCGCTCGTCGCCAAGCAGGCGGCGACGCTGGATCTAGTCAGCGGCGGGAGGCTGAGGCTCGGCATAGGCGTCGGCTGGAACGCGGTCGAGTTCGACGCCCTGGGCCAGGACTTCTCCACGCGGGGACGTCGCTGCGAGGAGCAGATCGAGCTGATGCGGGCACTGTGGACGAATGAGCGCGTCACCTATCACGGGCGCTGGGACACGGTCGCCGACTGCGGTCTCAATCCCCTGCCCGTCCAGAGACCGATTCCGATATGGATCGGCGGCGGGCCGGGCGCCATCTGGATAGGAGACCGCGCCGGCGCGTCCGCGGGGCCGGCGGCGGACGGAGACCGGGTGCTGAGGCGCATCGCCAGGATGGCCGACGGCTGGTTCCCATCCCTAGGGCTCGATACCGGCGTCGCCGAGGCGGTCTCGACGCTCCACGGCTACATCCGGGAGGAAGGGCGCGAGATCGCCGACGTGGGCATCGAGGGTTCGATCTCGCTGACCGGTTCGACCGCCAATGAGTGGACCAGCCAGGCGTCCCAATGGGAAAAACTCGGCGCCACCCATCTCGCGGTCAGCTCCGCCGGCGCGGGCATGACTTCGGTCGAGCAGCACGTCGACGCCCTCAGGCAGTTCAGAGAGGCGGTAGGCTAAGGCCCCTTCTCGTAGCTGCCGAAGGTGAAGGTGTACACCTCCAACCCGGCCGCCGTCGTCGAGAGCCGGAGCTCTCGGCCGCCGTACTCCGGCGTCTCGACCAGCCGGTACATCCGAGACGCGTCGACGACGACGTAGCTGTCCCCTCCGGAGTCGAACAGCAGGTCGGCCCCGGCCGCTTCCCGCGGCACCGGAGCGCCGTCCATCGTGACCCGCACCCGCACCGTTCCCGCCGGCCCCGGCGCCATCACCGCGTTGGCGCTCGTCCCGAAGAACTTCAGCCCGACGTAGTCGGTGTGGTCCGCGGTCTCGCGCGCGTGCACGAGGCTCTCCGGCTCGTTCCGCCACAGACCCTCCAGATACAGATACCCGTTCTCGTGCTCTCCCGGATCGCTGTAGAGCACCTCCGATCCGGGCTGCTCGTAGAACTCGGTGTGCAGCACCCACGGACGGCTGAAGTCCTCGACCGCGCTCTGGTTGCGGCGGAACCCGGCGTACAGCTCCCGCGTCAGGGCGGCCCCGGTCTCGCGTATGAGCCTGATGCCCGGGTCGATAACCGGCGGCGGCTCCGTATGGGCTGGTATTCCGGCCACGTCGAACCCGGCCTCCGCCAGCAGCTCGCGTATCCTGTCCTCCGTCTCCTCGTAAGCGCCCTCGCCGTGCCGCAGGTACCGGATCGTGCCCTGACCGTCTATCAGATACTTGGCGGGCCAGAACTGGTTGTCGAACGCCCGCCAGATCGTGAAGTCGTTGTCCTGCACCACCGGATACTCTATCGACAGCTCCTCCACCGCCGCCGACAGGTTCTCCAAGCGCTTCTCGAACTCGAACTCGGGCGAGTGGACTCCGAGGACCACCAGTCCGCTTTCGGCATACTTCTCGTGCCACGACCGCAGATAGGGCAGTGTCCGCAGGCAGTTGACGCAGGAGTATGTCCAGAAGTCGATCAGGACGACGCTGCCGCGCCTCTTCGCCAGCGTGAAGGGCTCCGAGTTGAGCCACTCGCCGGTGCCATGCAGCTCCGGCGCGGGCTGGTCCTTGCGCACGAGTCCCGAGACGACCGGACCGGGCCCGGACGTGGTCCTTGGCGCCCTGACGACGCCGGAGGGGACGGTCGGCGGCGGCATATCGACGCCAGGCTCACCGGCGCCGGAGGCGGCGGCCTTCATGCTGAGGCCGGGCACCACTGTAGGCTTTACATCACCGCCCGCAGGCGGCGTATCGGCGCCGTCGCACGCGGCCAACGCCAGGGCCAGCGCGGCCATAGCCATCGAAGCGATACCGGCTCGAAAGATACTCAGCCACGTGTCCATAAGCTTCGAATACCTGTCCCGTAAGAGGCCCGTCGGACTACTCGTCTGTTCCAACCACTCCACCGGAGTTCTTCACCACACCAGACAGGCTCTCGGTACATTCCAAAACCTGTCCCCGGGAAGGCGTGGACCGATTGTACCACCGCATAGAGTACGCGCCGTGATCGGCTTGCTACCCTAGCCGGTTTGTTGATGAGCAACTTCGTCGAATACAAATCTTTCTAGTTGACTTGAGAAAGGTGTTGTTAAAATCACATCAATTCGCACTTCAAAAAATTGTCAGAAACCGTCGTCCAAAAAGCGTCGTTTTGAGTGCCGTAATCGCTTGACAAGGCTCAGTAAACCACCATAGACTCGGAAGGTGGCGATGTCAGACACCCATCATTCAACCGGAGGTAATAAGACACATGTCACTGACAAGGCACTTGGAGGACAAAAGTAGTCCAGTTCATCAGTTCCTGCGTACTCAGTTTCCAAATACCCAACCATTCTTAGCAGACGCCCGCAAGCAGGTAAGGGGGGCAGACAGCATCCTGCCGGACGAAGACCCGTCCTATCCGTGGGGAACTATCGGTACCGCATTGGACTATAGAATCCGATACTACTTTGCCATAACCCCACGTGAAGAGCTTGTTGCTTACCGCGGGGCGCGACGACTCACGAATGCAGCCGATGTTAAATTTCGCTTCGAGAAGCTGGGGACGTTTGCCGGAGAGCCGCTCGACAGGTCGAGAATAGTGCCGGTGGAAACAGGTGAGATAGTTACTCTCTTCGACAGGAATACGGGGAAGAAAATCGGTCTATATATGCCGAAAGAAGATGCGACGGTCGCATTCGATCAAAGAACGTCACACGTTGAGATTATTGAGGCAGTGCAAAAGGCAGCGGAAATTAGAGCCGATGGCCAACTCGATGAAGCCTGTCTGCTAAGGGAGGGATACATAGACTTCTTTAGCAGTCTCGATGCCTTGACGCGAGGCGCCTCTCCTGTTGGTAAGAGGCTGCCACGCGCCGAGGAGGATGAACTCAATCGCCACTGCGTTGTGTTGGCACTGATGGAAGAGGTGTCCAGAACAGGCGGACAATATGGCAGACTGGCGACGGGCGAATTCACCACCGCTGACTCTCTGATTGCCATAGCTGAGTCTCACTGGATCGACGATCTCAGGGAACTTTCGTGGAATTTCTACGATGGCTTCGATCATCTGTTGACACTTCCTCATGTACTTAATCCACACTTCGAAGGATCAAGGGATGTCGGTGGCGCAGACGCCGATCTGATAGTCGGGGGCACATTGATTGACATCAAGACGAGAAAGACGACGAAGAAGCGATCGATCGATACCGACTGGCTTCTGCAACTGCTTGGCTACGTGTTGCTCGACTACTCCAATCGTCAGAGTATTACCCGCATCGGTCTGTACATGGCTCGACAAGGCATCCTCATTTCATGGGATTTGGAGGAGGCCATACAAAGTCTATGTTCAGGAAGGTCGTCCAGCATTGAAGAACTGAGAGGGGAGTTCAAGGAGATAGCCCAGAGTCTTTCTCCGAGGCTGTCCGGTAGCCATGGATTGATTATGCGGTGTAAATGAAGGCTCCCTCTAGCGCGAGAAAGTGTTGACATCTCCCAACCGCGTCAATAACCTACGCATCACCCCAAACCCAGGAGCGCCCGAATGATCTACGAGTTCCGGACCTACAACCTCCGCACCGGCAAGGTGCCCGACTACCACAAGGCGTTCGCCGAGAAGATCGGCCGGCGGATGGAGTACTCGAAGATGGCGGGCCACTGGTACACGGAGGTAGGGCCACTCAACCAGATGGTCGCGATATGGCCGTACGAGAGTGCGGAGCAGCGGATCGAGATCAGGCGCGAGGTCGAGTCGGTGGACGGCGGGACGGTCTGGCCGCCGCAGTCGGGGAACGTGATCGTCGACATGAAGTCGGAGATCTACCTGCCGGCGCCCTTCATGGGGCCGATGGATCCACGCAGCATCGGCCCGCTGTACGAGCTCCGCATATACTCCTATCCGCCCGAGGCGGTCCCTGCTGTGCTCGACGCTTTCGGCGAGGCGATCGGAGAGCGGGAGAAGCTGTCTCCGATGGCCGGGTGCTGGTATTCCGACTTCGGGGGAGTCAACAACTTCGTCAGCATGTGGGCATATCCGAGCTTCGAGGAGCGGCTGCGCGTCCGCAAGGAGGCGCAGGACACGGGCATCTGGCCGCCGCCAAAGGCGCCCATGCCGCCCACGACCCAGATCACCAAGATCCTCTGGCCGGCCCCCTTCTCACCGATGCAGTAGGGGGCGATAGGCGCAGACTCGAAGGCAAGGAGGGGAGCCCCCTTCTCAATCTTCCCCCGTAGACGGGGGAAGATGTAAGAACTCGGGCTGTGCAAATCGAAGGTAGTACTTGCGATTTGCACAGCGTGCCTATACAGTGGTCTCCATGATCGAGCGCGAGATCACACCCTGCCTCACCTCCCTGTTCCGGCAGTATCCCTTTGTGACGGTAACCGGGCCGCGTCAGTCCGGCAAGACGACGCTCTGCCGCTCGGCCTTTCCCGACCTGGAGTATGCCAACCTGGAGGCCCCCGACCAGCGGCTCTTCGCCGAATCGGACCCCCGGGGCTTCCTGTCGCAACTCGGCGAGGGCGCCGTCATAGACGAGGTCCAACACGTTCCCGAGCTCCTGTCGTATCTGCAAGTGCTCGCCGACGAGAAAGGAGGCAACGGCCTCTTCGTGCTCACCGGCAGCGAGCAGTTCAGTCTCTCCCGGGCCATCAGCCAGTCCCTGGCCGGACGGACGGCGCTGCTCCGTCTTCTGCCGTTCTCGCTGGCCGAGCGGCAGGCGACCGGCGCAAGCGGCGATATGGACGACATACTCTATTCGGGGTTCTATCCCCGCATCCTGGATCGAGGACTTGACCCGCGGCAGGCGCTCGGGGACTACCTGGAGACGTACGTCGAGCGCGACGTGCGCCGCCTGGGCGAGATACGCAACCTGTCGAGCTTCCGTCGCTTCGTCCGCCTGTGCGCCGGACGAGTCGGCCAGCTGGTCAATCTCACCTCGCTGGGCGCCGACGCCGGCGTCTCCCGGACGACGGCGCGAGAGTGGCTCACCGTGCTGGAGACGAGCTACGTCGCCTTCCAGCTACAGCCGTACCACGCCAACATCAGGAAGCGCCTGGTCAAGTCGCCCAAGCTCTACTTCTACGACGTCGGGCTGGCCAGCTACCTCATCGGCATCGAACGCGCCGAGCAGATCGCCACACATCCCCTGAGGGGAGCCCTCTTCGAGAACGCCGTCGTCGCGGAGACGCTCAAGCACCGCTTCAATCGAGGACTCCGGTCCAATCTCTCATTCTTCCGAGACGCGCGAGGCCTGGAGTGCGACCTACTCTATGAGACCGGCCTCGGCATAGGCGCCATCGAGATCAAGTCCGGCGCTACAGTCGCGTCCGACTTCTTCCAGTCGCTCAATCGCGTCGCGGAGCTGGTCCCGGGAGTCTTCACCAAGGCCTTAGTATACGGAGGCGCGTCGCGCCACCTCCGAAGCGACTGCGAGGTGACGCCGTTGACCCACCTCGCCGGACTGCTCGAAAGATTCGACGGCAGCTAGCAGCCCAACCGAAAGAGCCACGGCGCGTCTGGATGTGGGGAGACAACACGTTCAGGTGACTGTTCAGGCTTGAAGGCATGGAGAGAGGGAACCCCCCATCTCAATCTTCCCCCGCGGACGGGGGAAGAGGTAAGCACATCCCCTTACAAATTGCCCACACCTCTCACGGGGACCGAACCCCCCCGGCTCCGCGGGGGAAGGACAAGACGCCGCCTTTCGACAGGCTCAGGGCGAACGACGTTTCGAGCTCATTCCGGCTCCTCCCGTCTGCTTCGCCAGGCGGCGAAGTAAACGGTCATGACCATGAGGATGCCGAGGGCGACCGGGGCGGCGTACTCGAAGCGTATCCGGTCGATACCGGCGCCTCGTTGCGTCCCCGCATCTCCGAGACCGGGCCCGGTGCGCTGCGCCTCCGGCAGGCCGGCCAGGCGGAAGGTGAGCTGCGCCCCCCTCTCGAGGTCGACGGCCGCCAGGAGCCGGTACTGGCGGTCTCCGATGATAGTCGTCCCCACTTCGACAGCAGCCGTCTCGACCTCGCCCACCGCGGCTCCCGACAGATCCGCCAGCTCCTCGGGGACGAGCGCCCTGAACAGATCGGCCCCGTAGCGCAGCGACTTCGTGAACTCGGTCTCCGTTCCCGAGTAGGGGAAACGGTAGGTGTAGAGGACCTCGTGCTCGCCGGGCGGCAGGCTCGCGATCAGGGCGAAGCCCCGGTCGACCTGTATGAAGTCCGCCGCGGGCAGGAGTGTGTCAAGCTGCAGATGTCCCGCCCCCTCGGGAAGGCCGAAGCGGAGGAAGCTCATCACGCCCGATCCGGGCACGTAGGTGCGGTCCGAGCGGTTCACGATGGTCACGATCTCCAGGACCGAGAGCGTACCCATAGCCGGGTCCACCGACGCGAACAGCACGGAGGCCAGAGAGGCGGAGAGCACCGAGTCGTCGTCCGAGGCGTCGTACACCTCCATCAAGACCGGCCCCGGCTCCCCGGACGACATGTCCAGGTCGAGCACGTATATCGCGCCCTGGTATGTCGCCGAGAGGCCGTAGGCAGCGGCGGGATCGTATGGCACGCCGTCGAAGCGGAAGCGTCCACGGGCGTCCGTCGTCGTCTCGACGGTCGTCTGTCCCGCAACTTCGCCACTCTGCCGATGGAGGGATACGACCGCTCCCTCCACTCCCTCCCCGCCCCTCGTCACGTTGACGACCCGTCCTTCGATCGCCACCTCACCAGCTTGAGCCAGACCCATCAAGACCGCGCCGGAACAGAAAAAAACGAGGAGAGCGGCCGTCGCCCGCAGTCTATTCACACTCTTCCTCTTCAGGGCAGCCGTCGGAGGGAAAGCCGACCCGGCTGCGCCTCACTTCGCGTTCGATCCGCGTCAGCAGCGCGCGCTGCCGGCCCTCGTCCAGCTCCAGCGCCTTCATGACCACCACCGCCTCGGTCATGTACTGCTCCCTGAGCCAGCCGTAGTCTTCGTCGGAGAGGTTGCCGACGGCGCGGTCGAGCTCCGTGTTCCTCAGTCCGGCGAGCGCCGAGTCCCACCGGCGTACCAGCTCCGCGCGCGGCCCCGCCTCGTCGTCCACAGGCTCGGCGGCGGCCCGGCGGCGCAGGATGGGGTACAGGACGACGACGGCCGGCAGCAGGGCGAGCAGCAGGGCTGTCAGTACGAGCATGGCAGGGGGCCTACGGAGCTACGCCCTGGAGGTCTCCGCGAAGACGGGCACGCGCAGAGCCGCCGGCGACGGCTGGCGCTGGGGCGACAGGGCGAAGAGGACGCCGAGCGCCAGGATCGGCCCGGACGCCCACATCCACCAGACCATAGGGTTGACCATCACCCGGAACACCGCCTGCCCGTCCTCCCCGAACTCGGACGGAACGATGTAGAAATCCTCGACCGGCGTGCTCCTGATGGCGCCGCGGGTGGACGCGATGTTGAAGTCGGGATAGACGGCCCGGAACGGCCTCACGACGCCGAGGAAGCGCTCTCCAGCGCGCAGCTCGACATCCGCGGCCTCCTCCCGTCTGTCCGGGTGGAGCGAGACGTCGTGGCTCAGGTATCGGAAGGTGTAGCCGCCGAAGGAGGCCTCCTCTCCCGGACGCAGAGCGACGTCCCTCTGTACGCCGAAGAAGGAGGAGCCCACGGCGCCCGCCGTCAGCATGACGATGCCGATATGGACGATGTAGCCGCCGTAGCGGGGCCTGTTCGCCAACAGCAGGCGGCCGAATGCGACAGGATACGCCTCCCCCCTTCCATCGTGGCGCGAGCGGGTCCCACGCGCCCACTCGTGGAGGATGCCCGCGGCCGCTACGCCGCACACGGCGAAGGCGAGCAGGGCCACCGGGTCCCTCACCCCGAACACGGCCAGCACGGCGGCGGTGAGGAGGCCGGCGCCCACGGGGACTCTCGTCACAGCAAAGAGGATCCGGGGAGTCGCCCTCCTCCACGGAAGCAGCGGGCCGACGCCCATCAGGGCGATCAGCGCCAGCAGGAGGGGGCCGTTCACGCGGTCGAAGAAGGGCCTGCCGACGGTGACGGTCGTTCCCTGAGCCGCCTCCGAGAAGACGGGGAAGACGGTGCCCCACAGCGTGACGAAGGCGACAAGGAGGAAGAGAACGTTCTGCACGAGGAAGGCGCTCTCGCGGGACAGGAAGGAGTCGAGCCTCTCGCGGCTCTTCAGCGTGTCCATGCGCCAGACGAAGGCCGCCATCGAGCCGGCAAGCGTCCCCACCATGAAGGAGAGGAATATCCACCCCATCGCCGACTGCGCGAAGGAGTGGACGGACGGGACGGGGCCGCCCCGGTTGATGAACATTCCCATCTGCGCCAGAGTGAAGGCGACCACGATGAGCACTATGTTCCACATCCGGAACATGCCCCGGCGCTTCTGCACCATGATCGAATGGACGAAGGCCGTCATCGCAAGCCACGGCATCAGCGCGGAGTTCTCGACCGGGTCCCAGGCCCAGTATCCTCCCCAGCCGAGGATGGTGTAGGCCCACCACGCTCCCAGCATCAGGCCCGCGGTCATTATCAGCCACGAGAGCATCCCCCAGAGCCTGCCGACGTCCACCCACTCGTCGCGCCCGCCCCGCCTGGCAAGCATCGCGCCCATGACAATGCTGAAGGGGATGGTCACGGAGACGAGGCCGGTCATCTGGAGGGGCGGGTGGATGAACATGCCGAAGTGAACGAGCAGCGGGTTTATGCCCTGCCCGTCCTCCGGCACGATGGGAAGGCGCTCCAGCGGATCGGCCAGGAAGAGCATCACCCCCAGGAAGAAGGCCATGAAGGCCGCCATCAGGGCCGTCGCATATGGCGCCGTGTAGGGGAGCTGACGGCGCAGGGTGAGGACGGCGGCCACGGTCAGCACCGACAGCACGAGTGCGATGAAGAGGAGCGAGCCGGCGTTTCCGGCGTACATGGCGACCCACGTGTACGCCTTGGGCATCGATAGGCTGCTGTTCTCGGCGACGTAGCGGACCGAGAAGTCGTTCCGCACGAAGGCCTGCACCAGCACGAAGGTCGATACGCCGAGCAGCACGGGCACGGTGTAGAGTCCGTACCGCCCGCTCGTCGACAGCTCCGGCACGCGGCGCAGCGCGCCGACGAACGACGCGGCCACGACGTAGAGCGTCACGACGAAGGCGGTCACGAGCGCCAGGTGCCCGGCGTCGACCATCATCCTCCTTCAGTCCCCCGTCCGCTCTCAATGTCCAGAGCCGACTCGATCCGCCGAACGTAGTCCTCCCGTTCGTCCTGGGAGAGTTCCGTGGCCGCGATCTCCGCCTCCTCTTCGGCGTGAGGAGACCGTCTCATGCGACGCAGGGCCAGCGCGGCCGTCAGGCCCGCCGCTGCAAGCCCGACTACCGGCACGATCCAGACCAGCAGGTTGAATCCGCGCTCCGGCGGCGACAGGAGCACGCTGTCGCCGTATCGCTCTACGAAGAAGGACTTGATGTCGGCCTCGCTCTCGCCCGCCGCCAGCTTCTCGGCCACGATCGCCCGCATCTGCGACGCCAGCTGGTTCTGGGACTGGTCGATAGACTCGCCGGGGCATACCGGGCACATGATCGCCCGGTTGAGCTCCTGGGCCCGCCGCTCGTCGGGCGTCAGGTCGTCTCCCGCGGAGCAGGCGAGGAGGAAGAGGACGGTGAGCAGTCCCCCGGCGCGCACAGCTGTGTCGAAGAGTCTCATCGCGTGACAGCCGTATTATAAGTCCTGAGACTCCAAACTTCTCCGTCCTGCAGTTCGAGCTACCGGAGGCGTGTTGGATTAGGTCATCTCGAAGATATACCATACGCCAGATGAAGAAAGGACCCGCAACAACGCTCCTGGTCCTGATTGCCGCCATACTCTTCTGCGTGGCAGCCTGCCTCCGCCCACCGGAGCCCGCACCGGACATAGAGGCGACCGTGCGGGCGGCAGTCGCGATGGCGATCCCTTCTCCGTCTCCGACCTCCACTCCCGACGCAGAGGCGACCATCGCGGCCAGAGTCCAGTCCACAGTCGAGGCCATGGCGCCCTCTCCGACCTCGACACTGGTCCCGACGCCCACGTCCACCCCCACCAGTACGCCTACGCTGATTCCGACCAGCACACCCACGGTGACGCCGACCAGCACACCCACGCCGACGCCGACCAGTACGCCCACACCGATACCGACCAACACGCCCACCCCGATTCCCACTCCAACCAGTACGCCGACCAACACGCCCACCCCGATTCCCACCCCCACCAGCACGCCGACACCGACCACTACGCCCACGCCGACACCTGACACGGCCCAGTCGATGGCCGATGTCGTGGAGAGGTTGAGGGCCGGCGTGGTGCTCATTGAGGGAACATCCGGATCGGGCTCCGGATTCATCGTCGATTCGGCGGGCTACATCCTGACCAATGAGCACGTCATTGACGGGGCCGGCCGCCTGACGGTCGTCCTCGACGACGGCACCCGGCTGACTCCACAGGTCGTCGCATTCGATGCGGAGCGGGACATCGCCCTGCTGAGAGTCGCGACGACTCGCCAATTGACGGCGCTGCCCCTCGCGACGGAGGTGCGGGAGGGCGACGAGGTGGTCGCGCTCGGCTATCCCCTCGACCTGCAGGACAGTATGACCACGACGCGGGGCATAGTCTCCGCGTTCCGCACGTTCGGGGGAGTGGCCTATATTCAGACGGACGCCGCCATCAACCCGGGCAACAGCGGCGGGCCGCTGTTGAACCTGAGCGGCGAAGTCGTCGGCATGAACACGTCCGTACGTCGGGAGATACAGGGACGGGACTTCGACGCCCAGGGAATAGGCTACGCGATCAAATTCGACGTGCTGTCCAGCCGCCTGGAGATATTGAAGTCGGGCGTATCCTCCGGGCCGACGTCCACTCCTACTCCCAGAGCCACAGCGCCGCGGGCCGCCTTCGGTCCGGTGAGCGGCTCGATCGAGCACGACGACGACGAGTTTATACCTGAGTTAGATAGTAGGACCGATATTGTCGACTCGGTGGTCGAGGCGACCTTCATAGATACACATTCAGCATCCGGAAGAGCTTGGAGCAATGGGTTCCTGATGCGAAAAAACTCGCCAAAGTTCCACCTTGTCGGTATCTCAAGCGCGGGACGTTGGTTCCACTACCTGCGCATAGGGGAGCCCGAAGACGACCAGCTGGTGCAGGAGGGCATTTCCTACAACATCAGGACGGGGCAGGACGTGGAGAATCACGTCCGCGTGATAGCCTTCGGCGACACCGGATGGCTGTTCGTCAACGGGGGCTACGAGGCCGAGCTGGACTTGAGCGGACTGGTGGAATCCGGATCCGTGAGTCTGACAGGAGCATGGTTCAGAGGGGACGAGCACCCCGGGAGCTCCACCCGTTACGCCGACTTCACCGTCCGCACGCTCCGAAAGGCGTACGGCCCCCGTGACGGCTCCATCGACCACGACCCTGACGATGGCTTCATCGATACGCACCGGACATCAACTACGCTGGCCGACGGAATAATCGAGGCCCGCTTTATCAACCCCTACTCCGCCCAAGAAGGTGAATGGAGCAGCGGTTTCCTGTTCCGGCAAGGTGAATCCAACGAGTTACACATTGTCGTCATCACCGAAGCCGGCTGGTGGGCTCACTACTTACGCACAGGTGATGTCGACACCCAACAGGACTTGGCGGAGCGGACCTCCACACACATAGCCACCAGCCCATTGGGCAGCAACCACATTCGCATCATCTCAATGGGCGGCGAGGGCTGGCTGTTCATAAACGGAGTCTACGTGGACAGGCTCGACCTGAGCGGCGGGCTCGAAGCGGGAACCGTGTCCGCCGTAGGCTCTTACTTCACCGGCCACGGTATCGCCGGGAAATCCACCGTGTTCGAGGGGTTCACCATATGGTCGGTGGGAGACACGCGATGAGCGGGAGGCCCCCATCTCAATCTTCCCCCGCAGAGCCGGGGGAAGAGGGCGGCAACCTCACCAAGTCTGAACATTTACCTTCAGCCGAGCAATAATGGCTGGGACGTCGGGGTCTGCTATAATCTCGTGACTGTTCAGACTCGAACGGGGAAGAGGGCAAAGCACCCTCACCTCAGTCCTCTCCCGTCGAGGGAGAGGAGGTAAGAGGCCCCCATCTCAATCTTCCCCCGCAGAGCCGGGGGAAGGGGGGAGGACAGCAGACCGGCCGCGGAGGTCGCAGAGATGGCCGTCCTGTACGTAGCGTCCCTGGATGAAGGAGCCGGCAAGACGGCGCTGTGTGTCTCGCTCGCCGGCGAGGCGGCCGCGCGCGGCGCAAAGGCGGCCCTCTTCAAGCCCATTGCCGGCAGGGGGCTGAGTCCTTCGGCCGACCCGGACCCGGACATCTACGCCCGGCTGCTCGGCCAAGCGGCCGAAGGGTGGCCCGTCGACATCGAGGGCGACGGACTGGACGAGGAGGCCCTGGGCAGGATCGAGACCGCCCTCGCGGCCGTCTCGGCCGAGGCCGACTCGGTCATCGTCGAAGGGTCGTGCGGCCTGTCCGCCGAGGAGACGGCGCGGCTCGTGGAGGCGCTCGACGCCACCGTGCTCATCGTCGCCGACTACGACGACGCTCTCTCCGCCGCCTCGTTCGCCCCGTTGAGGGAGCGGATCGACGGCAGGCTGGCGGGCGTCCTTGTCAACGGATGCACCCTTCACATGGCGCACGAGGCCGGCTCCAACCTGGTGCCGTCGCTGGAGGCCGAGGGATTGAACCCCCTAGGCCTGATCCCGGAGGACCGCCGGCTGCTCGGCGTGACGGTGAGACAGATCGCGGACCATCTGAACGGGCGGTTCATAGTCTGCGAGGAGCGGGCGCACGCGCTGGTCGAGCACCTGATGGTAGGCGGCATGGGCATGGACTCGGGCGAATACTACTTCTCACACCGCGATGACAAGGCCGTCATCGCGCGCGGCGACCGGCCCGATCTCCACATGTCCGCTCTGGCGACGCCCACCGCGTGCATCGTTCTGACGAAGGGCATCGAGCCTATAGAGTACGTGCGTTACGAGGCGGAGACGGAAGAGGTCTCCGTGATGGTGGTGGAGACCGATACGCTGGAGACGATGGGAGCGGTCGGACCCCTGATCGACCTGGCCCGCTTCGACCATCCCCTGAAGGTGGAGCGCTACCGGGAGTTGTTAGGGCGGCACGCCGACTTGCCGGCGCTGCTGCGGCTGATCGGGGCTTAGTGGAAGAGATCCCCCATCTCAATCTTCCCCCGCGGACGAGGGAAGAGGCAGAAGCATTCGCTATCCCGCGCGGGCGACGGCGGCCTTCAGCGCCCGCTCGGCGAAGACCTTGGTCAGATGCTCTCGGAACGCCGCCGACGCGTGCACGTCCTCGTTGAAGTCGATGCCCGTCGCGGCCTCCGCCGCCGCAGCCCTGATGGCGTCGTCGTCAGCTTTGCTTCCCACGAGCGCGGCCTCGGCGGCCGCCGCCCTCACGGCACTGGCCCCGGCGCCGGTGACGCCGATGGAGACGTCCCGGCAGGACCCGTCCGCGCCGAGCGTGACGGACGCCGCAACGCCGACTATGGCGAAGTGCGAAGCCTTGTTGGCGAACTTGATGTAGGCGCTTCCGCTCCCTTCCGCCGGGGCCGGAATCGTTATCTCGCTTATAATCTCGTCGGAGTTGAGAGAGGTCGTCAGCAGGTCGACGAAGAGGTCGTCAGCCTCTATCGTGCGGTGTCCGCTCGAAGAGCTGGTGGTTATCCTGGCTCTCAGGGCGATGACGACGGCGGGCAGGTCGGCAGCCGGGTCGGAGTGGGCGAGGCTTCCGCCGATGGTGCCCATGTTGCGCACCTGCGGGTCGGCCACGACGGAGGCAGCGTCGGACAGGGCGGGCGCGCGGCTCTGCACCAGGTCCGACGACTCGAGCTGGTAGTAGGTGGTCATCGCACCGATGGCGAGTCCGCCCTTCTCGTCTCGGACGTAGCTCATCCCCTGGACCTTGCCCAGGTCTATGATCACGTCGGGGCGCGCGAGCCTGGTCTTCATCAGAGGAACCAGACTGTGTCCGCCCGCCAGGATCTTGGCTCCGTCCCCGTGTTGCGCAAGCAGTTCCACGGCCTCGTCGGCGCTCGATGGTGCGTGGTATTCGAAGGCGCTGGTGGTCATCTCAGCCTCCTGTCAGTCCGTCTGTCCGGCGGCTAGCTCCTATCACCTGCCGCGTACTGGATAGCCTTTACGATATTCTGATAGCCGGTGCACCGGCAGAGATTGCCTGAGATGCCCCTTCGGATCTCCTGCTCCGAGGGGTTCGGATTCCTGTTGAGGAGATCGTGGGCGGCGAGGATCATGCCGGGAGTGCAGAAGCCGCACTGGAGGCCGTGCTTCTCCCAGAAGCCCTCCTGGAGCGGGTGCAGCTCCCCGTCCTTGGCCAGTCCTTCAATGGTCGTGACCTCCCCGTCGTCCGCCTGTACCGCGAAAAGGGTGCAGGACTTGACGGCGGAGCCGTTGAGGATGACCGTACACGCTCCGCAGTTGCTCGTGTCGCACCCTACGTGGGTGCCGGTGAGGTTGAGTACCTCACGGATATAGGTGGAGAGCAGCGTGCGCGGCTCTATGTCGTTCTGATGGGTTGTACCGTTGACGGTAATGGACACGCTGCGTCCCATGGGCATGACCTCCAGCGATCGGCGCGACGACGATACGGCGCGAGGAATGGGCGGATTATACCAGCAAATCCTCCGAGGGGCTACAGCGAAGGTTTCAGATGTGTTAGATTGATCCGACCTTGACGGAGGCTGGCTCCCATGAAGGTAGACGGCTCATACACCTTTGCGGCTCCACGGCAGAAGGTCTGGGACCTCCTCCAGGACCCTGAGGTGCTGGTCGGTTGTATCCCCGGATGCAAGAGCTTCGAGCCGTCCGGGGACGACGCATACGAGGTCGAGCTCAGGATGGGGGTAGGCCCCGTCGTCGGGTCGTATAAGGCCAGCGTCGAGATCGGAGACAAGAGCCCGCCCGACTCCTACCGCCTCACGGTCAGGGGCGGCGGCGCCATGGGAACGGCCAGGGGCGAGGCGCTCCTGAGCTTCGTCGAAGAGGGAGACGGGACTACCGTGGAGATCGAGGCGGAGGCGCACGTGACCGGGGTGGTCGCCAGAGTCGGCCAGAGGATGATGGGAAGCGCCTCCAAGATGCTCATGAAGCAGTTCTTCGACTGCATCGCCTCCAGGATCGGGAGCTGAGAGGGACCGCCGGTATGGCGCGCGACTACATCCAGGTCGAGGAGAGGGACGGCGTCCTCACCATCACGATGGACGACGCCCCCACTCGCAACGCCATCGGCGACGAGATGGCCAAGAAGATATGCGAGGCCATCGACCGTCTCGAATCGGACGCCTCCCTCCGAACGCTCGTGATAACCGGGCGGGACCCGTCCTTCTGCTCGGGCGCGAATGTCAAGCAGATGGACCGGTCGGCGCGCGGAGCCGACTCCGAAGAGGCTGTTCCATCGGACGTCGGCCCGTGGGACTATCTGGAAAACCAGTGGGAGAGCGCCCGGGATCGGGAGGGCGCCTTCGACGGCGTCAGATCGGTGCCGGTCAGACTACACAGGCTCGAGAAGCCGTCGATAGCCGCGGTCAACGGCTACGCGATGGGGCTCGGCATGGGTATCGCGCTATCGTGCGACATCCGGATCGCATCGGAGAACGCCCGGTTCTCCGAGACGTTCATCAGGCGGGGGCTCATTCCGGCGGACGGCTCATGCTGGCAGCTCCCCAGGATGATCGGCCTGGGCAACACCTTCCTGCTCCAGTACACGGGCCAGGTGATTGACGCGCAGGAGGCGCTCAGGCTGGGCATCGCCTCCAGGGTGACGCCACATGAGGAGCTTCTCGACGCGACGATGGAACTGGCCGCCGGCCTAGCGGGCGGGGCGACCTATGGAATGGCGCTGACCAAGCGGCTGATGCAGCGGTCGCTCCACGTCGGATTCGAGGAGGGCATGGAGCTGGCCGGGGTCGCGCAGGAGATAGCCCGCCGCACCGAGGACCACCGCGAGGGGGTCCGCGCCTTCGTCGAGAAGCGAAAGCCCCGGTTTACCGGCAGATAGCCCGCCCCCATTTCAATCTTCCCCCGCGGACGGGGGAAGAGACTCCGACGGGGGAAGAGACTCCGAGGGTCAGCCCGCCGAAGGCTGGAGAAACCAGCGCACGGCCGTCTCGAAGGCGCCGGGGAACTCCTGATAGAACCAGTGTCCGCCCCCGTCGAGCTCGACGAGCCGGGCTCTCGGAACCGCTTCGCGCATCCGGACCGCCACGTCGTGGGTCAGGAGCTCGCTCTGCCGCCCCCGGACGATGAGCGTCGGATGCCTGATCCTCTTCCACTCGCCCCACAGGTCGGGGCGCTCGTATGCCCGAATCAGGTTGCGGTCGCGCTTCCAGAGGCGCGCACCTCCGTCCAGCGCCCTTGTCATGTGTGAAGCCTGGTGAAGGAGCATCTCGTCGGTCGACATCGGCTGACGGCTTCGCAGCCGCTCGACGGCGGCGTCCACCGACTCCAGCTCGTCCGACTCGGTGTGGTAGCGCCTGAACATGGCCCGCGAGGCCGGATTCACGGCGTCGGGGTCGATGTCGACGATCACCAGCGAGGAGACGGTCGACGGATGAGCCAGCGCGTACATCCACGCGTTGCGCCCGCCCGCCGAGTGTCCGACCAGCACGATTCCGGTCAGCTCCAGCCGGTCCACCAGCGCCTCGACGTCCGAGACGTAGTCGCGCAGCCGATACCGTCGATGGGAGGCCCACCCGCTGTCGCCGTGGCCGCGGTGGTCCAACGCGATGACGCGGTGGTCGGACGCCATCCCCCGCGCAAAGTGGTCCCAGCTCCGGGCGCAGTCCTGCAGACCGTGCAGCAGGAGGAGCGGGCGCGCCGCGCGGTCTCCCCATTCGACATAGTGGAGGCGCAGGCCGCCGGTCTCCAGGTGCGCTGACGCGGGCTCCGGGCCTCTCTCCAGAAGCGTCTCCATCTGAGCCGTCATCCTAGCAGCGGGCTCGCCTTGCCACAAGGTGAGGCGGCGAGACGTAACAGTTCGACTTGAGGGCCCCCCATCTCAATCTTCCCCCGCGGAGCCGGGGGAAGAGGTAAGAGGCTCCTCTCCGTCCACCAGATTCGCCAGAATATCTCACGGAGTCTGAACAGCTATTCGGCGGGCTGTCTCCTGTCACTTGCCTCGCGGATGGGAAGAGGTATTGCGGACATGACTGAGGTGGTGGATTTGGGTGCGCGTAAGGGGTTGCCGTGCACGGCGGTTCGGTGTAGATTGATACGACTATCGGAGCGAGTGTCGACTAGGAGGCGTGTAATGGCGTCCGGCAACGGCAGCACCAACGGAAACGGCAAGAAGAACCTGGTGGTGATCCAGCTCTCGGGTGGGAACGACTATCTCAACACCGTCGTCCCCTACGAGGACGGTCACTACTACGACTACAGGCCGACTGTGAGGGTGGAGCACGATGACGTCCTGCCTGTGGGCGACGGTCTGGGCTTCAGCTCGCACATGGGGTCGGTCAAGCGGCTGTGGGACGAGGGCAGGGTCGCCGTCATCAACGGCATCGGCTACCCGAATCCCAACCGGTCGCACTTCCGGTCGATGGACATCTGGCACACCGCAGAGCCGGACGACATTGGAACGGAGGGCTGGCTCGGCAGGGCCATCAGGGATATCGACCCCCAGGGGGAGAACGTCCTCACGGGAGTGAACTTCGGACGCGGGCTGCCCCGCGCCCTCGGCGTGCGCGGAGTACCGGTGGCGTCGGTCGGCAACCTGGAGACCTACGGCCTCTTCCCCGACATAGAGGACGAGGCGCTCAGGAAGTACGCGCTGGAGGCATTCGCCAAGATGTACGGCGGCGAGCGCGGCAGGGACCCGGTCATGGACTTCCTGGGGCAGACGGGCAGGGACGCGCTCAAGGGCGCGGACATCCTGCGGACCGCGCCGGAGATGTACTCCTCGAACGTCGAGTACGCGGCCGATCCGATGGGCCAGAGCCTCAAGAGCGTGGCGCAGGTGATGTTCGCAGACCTGGGGACGCGCATCTACTACACTCAGCACGGCAGCTTCGACACGCACTCGGGGGAGCTCGCCACTCATGCGAAGCTGTGGGATGAGGTGTCCGGCGCGGTCGGCGACCTCTACGACGACCTCCGGGAGCACGACCGGGAAGACGACACAATCATCTTCATATTCTCGGAGTTCGGAAGGCGCATTAAGGACAACGGCTCCGGCACGGACCACGGCTCGGGCGGAGTCGCGTTCGTGATCGGCGGCGACGTCAAGGGCGGAATGTACGGCGCATACCCGTCGCTGAAGGAGGAGAACCAGCTCGAGGGCGACCTCCACTTCAACAACGACTTCAGGAGCACCTACACGACGATACTCGAACGGGGCCTCGAGCTGGAGGCCGCGCCGATAGTCAACGGCAAGTTCGAGCAGATCGATTTTCTGTAGAGCCACCCTCACCTCAATCCTCTCCCGTCGAGGGAGAGGAGGCGGGATCTTCCCGAACAGGGTCAGGGATGAGCAGGCCTTTACCCCTTCTCCCCTCGCGGGAGAAGGTTGGGATGAGGGGAATAAGGAGGTCGCATGGCTAGTCGAGACATCGCGCTGATAGCCCACCTGCTGCGCAGGGCGGGGTTCGGCGCCACCAGGGACGAGCTGGAGGAGTACGCGGCCAAGGGGTACGAGGCGACGGTCGAAGAGCTCCTCCATCCGGGCGACCCTCAGAACATGCCGGACGACATAATCCGGCGCTACCACCCGGACCAGGGGGAGATGCGGGACCTGTACGGGTCTGCCGCATACTGGCTCTACCGGATGGTCAGCACGAAGTGTCCGCTGGAGGAGAAGATCGCGCTCTTCTGGCACGGCCTCTTCGCCACCGGGTATGCAAAGCTGAACCAGGCGCGCTCGCTGCTCAACCAGATCGACGCCTTCCGGCGCCACGGGCTGGGCAACTTCGGGAACATCCTCGTCGAGCTGTCGAAAGACCCAGCGATGATCATCTGGCTGGACAACAACGACAACCACAAGGGCGCCATCAACGAGAACTACGGAAGAGAGCTCCTCGAGCTCTTCTCGATGGGGATCGGCAACTACTCGGAGGAGGACATCAAGGAGGCGGCGCGGGCCTTCACCGGCTGGACTCTCGGCAACGCCGAGTACATGTCCGTACGCGCCATGAAGGACTCGATCTGGCCGTACAGCCGTATCGCCTGGCACTTCGGCTACCGCGACCACGACCACGACGACGGAGAGAAGACCTTCCTGGGCGAGACGGGCCGCTTCAACGGCGAGGACATCATCGACATCATCGAACGGCAGGAGGCGACGGCGCGGTTCGTCTGCACCCGCCTGTTCCAGTACTTCGCCTCGGACGAGATCGACGAGGAGGGCGAGGCGGTCATCCAGACGATGATCGACTCCTACTTCGAGTCGAGCCACGAGATACGCTCCGTTCTGAGGACCCTGTTCAACTCCGACTACTTCAAGTCGGACAGGGCGCGCTTCGCCCGGATGAAGGGCCCCGTCGAGCTGATCGTCGGAGCAGTCCGTACGGCCGGCAGCTATAGGACACCGACTGAAGAGGTGTTTCAGCTTGCCCAGCAGGCCTTCTTCATGGGGCAGGGGCTGCTTCAGCCGCCGACGGTCGAGGGCTGGCACGAGGGCGACGAGTGGGTCGACAGCGGCGCACTCGTGGAGCGGGTCAACTTCGCGGCGAAGGAGCTGAGCAATATCGACAGCCCCGGCGTCCAGGCGATCATCGAGAGGCTCGCCGCGGAGAACGGCAGCTCGATCACTCCCGGCGAGCTGGTCGACCGGTGCCTGGACCTCGTGGGGCCCATAGCGGTCGAGGCCGACACTCGCGCCTCCCTGGTCGAGTTCGCCGGACGGGAGGGAGACCTGACCCTCATCGGACGCCGGGCCGGCGACCGCTCCGAGCGGCGGGTGGGCGACATGCTCAGGCTCGTCGCCTCGACGCGGGAGTACCAGAGGGCCTAGCCGCGCACGGCCTCGCAGCCGGCAGCGAGCTAGGAGCGCTCCATGTTCCTCGGGCTGACCGTAACCGCCATCGGCGTCATCCTCCTCCTCGAGCGCCTGGATGTCATCGAGGGAGGGTTCAGCCGCTTCTGGCCCGTGCTTCTGATCGCGTTCGGAGTGTCGCTGATCTTCGATCGTTGGAAGAGCCGCAAGTGATCTGCCGAAAAGGATAGAGCAGCCTTGAGCACCGAACCCTTCGGCCTCGAATACGTAAAGACGATAGGCATCGTCAACAACGGCCTGGGCGGCCGCGGCTTCACCAGCCCGTACGACTCGGCCATCAGCAGGGACGGGCGCATCTTCGTGCTGAACCGGTGCGACCCCCCGCGCAAGTCCGCCGTCCGCGTCGGCATCGTCGATCTCGACGAGGAGTACCTGGGGGATTTCGGGTACGGCTACGGCAACGGAGAGGGACAGATGCGGCTTCCCGTCGCCATGGCCTTCGACAGCCGGGAGCGGCTCCATGTCACGGACGAGGTGAACCACAGGATAACGGTGTACGATACGTCGGGCGCCATCCTGGACTGCTGGGGCGAGCACGGCGCAGACCCGGGACGGCTGAACGGCCCCGCCGGCATCGCCTTCGACGCGGAGGACAACGTCTACATAGCCGACCAGCACAACCACCGGGTGCAGAAGTTCACGTCGGACGGCCGCTTCCTGCTCGCATGGGGCGGCCCCGGTGATGGCGAGGGCCAGTTCAACATGCCCTGGGGGCTCACGGTCGACTCCAAGGGTCAGGTCTACGTCGCCGACTGGCGCAACGACCGGGTACAGAGGTTCATGCCGGACGGCCAGCTCGTGGCTAGCTACGGCGAGTCGGGAGAAGGCGAGGGCCAACTCAGCAGGCCGTCCTCGGTCGCGGTGGACTCCGACGGGAACATCTACGTCGCCGACTGGGGCAACGAGCGCGTCCAGGTCTTCGATCCGGACGGCGCGCTGCTGGCGCTGCTGAGGGGACAGGCGACCCTCTCCAAGTGGGCGGATGAGTTCCTGTCGGTGAACCCGGACGAGTCCGGGCCGAGAGCCGAGTCCAACCTCTTCCCCGAGCTGCCTCCCCACCTGACGACGCCCCACGACGTCTCGTCGCAGACGGAGCCCTACTTCTGGAGTCCCGTGTCGGTCAATCTCGACGCCCGGGGCCGGATGTACGTCACCGAGAGCGCACGCCACCGCCTCCAGATCTACCAGCGCGCGAGTTGACGTCGCGGTTCGTTGGTTCCCCGCCGCCGGACCGGATGTGGTTCGACAAGCTCACCCCGAACGGGCCTAAGGCGAGTTCCTAAAATGAAGAGACGGGCTGCTCGTCATTCAGAGGGGAGAGACCACTCGTCACTCCGGCGAAGGCCAGAGTCTGTTCAGAGTTCATGTGTTACTGGGAAGGCGCGGGGATGGGGGCCGCGGGGACAAGAGATCAGGCTGGGTCTGATATAATCGCCGCCGTGTCCACAGCCTTTCGCCGTAGGAGTTTGCCATGCCTGTAAGTGTCTTTTTGAGCGCCGATATGGAGGCCAGGTACAACGTCAAGGTCCCGATGCGGGACGGCGTCAACCTGTCGGCCGACATCTACTTCCCCCGCGGCGCGAAGGGGCCGTTCCCGGTCATCCTCGGGCGGACGCCGTATAACAACACGACCGAGGAGAGCATCGAGAGCGCCGTGTTCTACCCACAGCACGGCTACGTCTTCGTCGCTCAGGACGTCCGCGGCAAGAACGACTCGGAGGGCGACTTCTACGCCTTCGCCAACGAGTTTGAGGACGGCCACGACACGGTCGAATGGATCGGCGCCCAGCCCTGGTGCGACGGCAACGTCGGGATGGTGGGCGCGTCGTACGTCGGCAACGTCCAGTGGCAGGCCGCCGTGATGGGCAGCAAGTACCTCAAGACGATCGTGCCCAGGGTCATCGGACACAACATGCACGAGGCCAACCGATACATCGGCGGCGCGCTGCACCTGTCGATCGCCGCCATGTGGGCCTTGCGCCACGACGGCCGCACCAGGCAGGACATCATGGTCTACAACTGGGAGCAGCTCTTCTCCACCCTGCCGGTGAACGACCTGGACAGACGAGCGGGCAAGCGCGTCGACTTCTACCAGGACTGGGTGGAGCACGCCGACTACGACGACTACTGGAAGGCGCTGGCCGTGGAGGAGCGGTACGAGGACGTCCGGATACCTGTACTCCAGATCGGGGGATGGTACGACATCTGCGCCGCTGGCACCTTCCACAACTTCGTCGGGATGAGAGCGCGCGGCGGAACGAAAACAGCCCGCGCGAACCAGCGCGCGGTGGTGGGACCGTGGATACACAGCGCCAGCTCGCTCACGCACGCGGGCGAGGTCGACTTCGGCAGGGAGTCGATGCTCGATCTTCAGGAGGTCGAGCTCAGGTGGTTCGACCACTGGCTGAAGGGGATCGACAACGGAGCGGCGGACGATCCGCCCCTGCGCATCTTCGTGATGGGCGCCAACGAGTGGCGCGACGAGCGGGAGTGGCCTCTCGCCCGAACGGAGCTCACGCCGTACTACTTCCACAGCCGGGGCGAGGCGAACTCGCTGTTCGGCGACGGAGAGCTGTCGACCGAGGCGCCGGCAGAGGAGACGCCCGACCACTACGTCTACAACCCGGCGTTCCCTGTCCCGACTCGTGGCGGGAACACCTGCTGCACACCGGAGTTGGTTCCCTGGGGCGCGTACGATCAGCGCCCCATTGAGTCCCGGACCGACGTGCTCGTCTACACCTCCGCGCCGCTGGAGGAGGATGTGGAGGTGACCGGACCGGTCATCGTCAAGCTATACGCGAGCACGGATGGACGCGACACCGACTTCACGGCGAAGCTGATCGACGTGCACCCCGACGGCTACGCCGTGAACCTCTGCGACGGCATCCTCCGGGCCCGCTACCACGAGTCGCGGGAGTACCAGAAGCTGCTGGAGCCGGGGAAGGTCTACGAGTTTACGATCGACCTGTGGGTGACGAGCAACCTGTTCCGGAAGGGGCACAGGATCCGAGTCGACATCAGCAGCAGCAACTATCCGAGGTTCGACCGCAACCTGAACACCGGCAACGACGCGGGCGAGGACTCCGAGATCAGGGTGGCGCACCAGACCGTCCTCCACGACCGGGAGCACCCCTCCCACATCCTCCTGCCGATCATTCCGAAGGGGTAGTCCGCCTGGAGGGCGGAACGCGCGGGATAGCCAGCCCGCGCTCGGCGGCTATTGCAGAGCGTCGGCAGCCTCCGAGACGATAAGACGGTACTCTTCCAGCACCGTCTTACTGGTCAGCACCGTCGGACGGGAGGTGTCGCGGTAGTCGGCCCTCAGCTCCAGCCTCCCGAGGAACCGCAGCCCCATCGACCTGGCCAGGTCCTCGCCAGCGCCCGAGCCGAATATCTCGCCCGAGAAGTTCTCCACCACCCCGAGCACATTGACGTTGAGCTTCCTGATCATGTTGATCGAGCGCCTGGCGTCCACCGTGGCCAGCTCCTGCGGGGTGGTCACGACGATGAAGCCGTCCATGTCCAGGGCCTGCATTATCGACAGCGGAGCATCTGACGTTCCCGGCGGGAGGTCGATGAGCAGGAAGTCCAGCTCTCCCCAGCTCGTCGACTGGAGGAACTGGTTGATCGCGTTGTGGATCATCGGGCCGCGCCAGATGATCGCCTCGTCCTCGTTCTGCTGGAAGAAGCCCATGGACATGACCTTGACCTTGAAGCGCTCCGCAGGAATCATCTTCTGGTCCGGTCCGATCACGGGCGGCTCGGCGATCTTCATCGCGCGGACGACATTGGGGCAGTCTATGTCCGCGTCCAGGATGCCCACGCGCGCACCGTCGTACGCCAGCGTCGCGGCCAGATTGACCGCGACCGTCGTCTTGCCCACGCCGCCCTTGCCGCTGTAGACGCCGATCTTGTGCCCAACGGAGGAGAAGGACTCGGCGATAAGGCGCTTCTGCTCGAACTGGCGCTTCATCGCCTCGAGGCGGTGTCGGGCCTGGGCGGCCTGAGCCGGGTTTGGCTGTGGACGGCTGGTCAAGGCGGTAGCCAGTCGTCGGCTCAGCCGAGGAGCCTTGTCAACGCCAGGGTAAGTGTGGACGCGGTGGCCATTCCGCCCAACGTCGCGCCCACGAACCAGCGGACGAGCCGACTCTCGAGGTTTGCCATCTCAGCCCTCAACTGGGCCATCTCGGTCTTCAACTCGGCCCTCAATTCGGCCATCTCGGCCCTCAAATCGGCCAAGTCCGACTTGGTGGCAACGTGGACATTGGCCGCCTCGAGATGGCCGACCCTCTGCTCCAGCGTCTCCGTCGTCATCGTCTCGTACGCCTACTCATGGCCATGAGAATAGATCCAGAGGAAAGCCGCGTCTCAGTCCAGACCGAGCTGCTTCTTCCCGTCCTCCGTGATCATATCGGGAGTCCAGGGTGGGTCGTAGACCATCTCGACGTTGACGTCCTCGACGGTCTCCAGCTCGGCGATCCGCCACTCAGCCTGCTGTGCGATGTAGGGGCCCATGCCGCAGCCGGCGAAGGTGAGGGTCATCTTGACCTCCACGTCGTTGTCCTCGACGGCGACATCGTATATGAGGCCGAGGTCGACGACGTTTACCGGTATCTCCGGGTCGTAGACGTCCTTGAGCGCCTCAATCACCTCGTCCCGTGTGACTATCGTACTTGTCTCGGCCATCGGCTGCTCCTCTCGACCGCATATGGGGGCCGGCAGAATCCATTGTAGGGACGGCTCCGAGGGCTGTCAATTCACACTCGCTTGAAATGGTAGCTGGACGTGTGCATAATATCAGCGGATAGCGACTATGATAACGCCGATGCACCCTTCGACTTGCGCTTGTATGAACAGCCCGTAGGGACTGGCGTATCGGCTTCAACAGCACCGCCGGACCCTGTTCGAAATCGAGCGGGGTCTTTTTGTCGGCCCGAACGGCTGACAGGGACAAAGGAGAGCGGGATGACGACTACAGAGGACAGAGCATTCACCAAGGGCGTCATAGACATCCTGCCCGAGGAGATCGACGACTTCGATGCGCAGGTGAAGCGCTTCCAGGCCGGGGAGTGGGACTCGAACGACTTCATGGCGTTCAGGCTGCGGCAGGGCATATACGGGCAGAGGCAGCCCGAGTCCCAGATGGTGCGCGTGAAGGTGCCCTTTGGCGGCCTCACCGCGGAGCAGCTCGACGCGCTGGGCGAGTTCGCCGGGGTCTACGCCCCGCTGAACAAGGGGCACGTCACCACGCGCGAGAACTTCCAGTACCACCACATTCCGCTCGCGGATACTCCCGCGATCATGCGCCTGCTGGGCGACGTCGGACTGAGCACGCGGGAGGCGTGCGGCAACACTGTCCGCAACGTCACCGGCTGCGCCATGGCCGGGGTCTGCGCCGATGAGCCGTTCGACGTGACGCCCTACGCTGCGGCCTACTCCCGCTACTTCGTGAGGCACCCCTTCACCCAGGCGCTGCCCCGCAAGTTCAAGACGGCCTTCTCAGGCTGCGAGCGCGACTGCGCGATCACGTCGATCCACGACATGGGCTTCATCCCCCGGGTGGAGAACGGACAGAGAGGATTCAAGGTACTCACGGGGGGCGGGACCTCGATCATGGCCCGGATAGCACCGACCCTGTACGAGTTCGTGCCGGTGGAGGAGTACCTGAAGATCACCGAGGCGGTGATAAGGGTCTTCCACCAGTCGAACGAGCTGCGCAAGAACCGGATGAAGGCCAGGATCAAGTTCCTGATCGCCCGAGTGGGGATCGACGAGTTCCGAGGCATGGTCGAAGAGGAGCTCGCGCAGCCGTGGGCGCAAAAGTCGTTCGATCCGACCTCGCTCCTCTTCATAGACGACGAAGCCGCGGACGCGCCGCCACTGCAGGCCGGCTACGGGACGAACGGCGGCGGACCGGAGTTCGAGCGCTGGGTGGAGACGAACGTCGAGACGCAGAAGCAGGACGGCTACCGAACGGTCACCGTGAAGCTACCCCTGGGCGACATCCAGGCCGACCAGTTCCACGACCTCGCCGACATGGCGCGTCGCTACGCGGGCGGACGGGCTAGGATCACGCACCAGCAGAATCTGGCTTTCCGCTGGGTGCCCGAGAGGGCGCTATACGAGGTGTGGGAGGAACTGAACCGGATCGGGCTCGGCGAGTCGGGAGCTCACGAGATAACGGACGTGGTGGCCTGCCCCGGCACCGACAGCTGCAAGCTTGGCATCACTTCGTCGATGGGTCTCGGCAGGGCTGTCGGAGGGACGCTGCTGGACATGAAGATCGAAGACCCGCTCATCAGGCGGATGCACGTGAAGATGAGCGGATGCCCGAACGGGTGCGGCCAGCACCATATCGCGGACATCGGCTTCCACGGCGCGGCGGCTAAGGCTCCGGGAGGCCAGGTCCCGGCCTACGAGCTCTTCCTGGGAGGGAGCTACGAGGACGCCGACTCCCGGCTGGGACTGCGCGTGAAGACGAAGGTGCCCGCGAAACGCGTTCCCGACGCGCTCCGCAAGGTGCTCGCCTTCTACCGCCAGGAGCGCAACGGCTCCGAGCAGTTCAAGGACTTTGCCGCCCGTATCGGGGCCGCGGCCTTCGAGCCCCTGCTGGCGGAGTTCAAGGAGACGCCGGAGCTGAACCGCGAGACGATCGGGTCCTACATGGACTGGGACAAGACGATCAAGTACAAGATGGAACGCGGCGAGGGCGAGTGCGCCGTCTAGTTTTCCGGTTTAGCAGGACCGTCATACCCGCGAAGCCTGTTCCCGATTCCTATCGAGGAGTGGGCATCCAGGCTTGGGGTCGGAAGATTCGCTCCCGCGTTAACGGGAGCTGAGACAGGGGCTGCGGCTCTCCTACCGTCGGCTGCGCCAGGAGTCGTCGTCGACCGGCTCGCCCCTCCACCGCTTCTCGATCTTCGGCGGCTTGAGGAATATCCACGCGTAGCCGACGATGAACAGAAGAAGCGCCGCCAGGGCGAGCGGCGCGCCGATACCCGGGCCGACCCTGCCGAACACCAGCGCCAGCAGCAGGATGACGAGTGCCGCCACCATGATCCTGCCCGGCGAGATGGACAGGAGGCGTCCGCCGAGTGACTGGCGCACGTAGAGGCCCATCAGGCCCCATATGCTCGGGCGGCTCCTTCGGATGGGCTGCGGCGGGGCCATCTCACCCGCCTGCTTGAGTATCTCCTCGATCTCTTCCCGGTATCTCTCTGGCATCGGGTCTCCTAGGGTGTTGGGAGAGGGGTCGTGTCTCGCCGCGGCTACCGTTTCCACCGTACCAAGAGCCCGAAAGTCAGTCAAGAGCCGACCGCCGCGGGGCAGTTACGGCCGAGACGCCATGATATAATCGAGGTAGTCATCTGCCTCCGGCCCCGGGAGCCCTGCTTGATAATCACCCAGGAAGAGGTCGTAAACCGCCAGACGGTGCTCCACATCGAGCTGGACGCTGCCGAGGTCGACCCTTATCTGGACAGGGGGTACAGGCGGGTCGTTCCCCGCCTCTCGATTCCCGGATTCCGCAAGGGCAAGGCGCCTCGGTCGATAGTCGAGCGCTTCGTCGGACGCGAGAGCCTCCTGAACGAGGTGATCGACTCGATGGTGTTCGAAATGACCGACCGCGCGATCACCGAGCGAGAGATTGAGGCTGCCGCCCTTCCGAAGATAGAGATAGTCGGCATCGATCCGGTCAGCCTGAAGGCGATCGTTCCGTTGAAGCCGGAGGTGGAGCTCGGCGACTACAGATCGATACGCGTGCCTGTCGAGCCGGTCGAGGTCACTGACGAAGACGTGGAGTCGGCTCTCGGCCGTATCCAGACGGACATGTCCACGTGGGAGCCGGTCGACCGCCCCGCCCGAATGGGCGACACTGTGACGATAAGCGCCGTTGGGACGGCGGAGGGGCAGACCCTTCTGGAGGTGGAGGACGTCGTCTATATGATGGACGGGGAGCTCTCGATGCCTGTCCCCGGGTTCGCCGAGGAGCTCGCGGGGATTGCGAGGGACGAGCGGAGGGAGTTCACCCTTCCGGTGCCGGACGACTACCACGCCTCCGAGGCGGCGGGGAAGGAGGCCAGCTTCTCGGTGAGCGCCTCCGAGGTGAAGGAGCGGGTCGTCCCTTCTCTGAACGACGACTTCGCACAGTCGTACGGGCCGGGCTACGAGACTCTCGACGAGCTGCGTCAGAAGGTCGACGAGGACCTGCGGACCGATGCCGAGCGGAGGGCCGAGGATCAGTACAGGGAGGCGTGCATAGAGGCCCTTATGGAGGGCGCCGCATTGGAGCTCCCACCCCTCATGGTCGAGCATGAGGTCGATCACATGGAGAGAGAGCGGGCGCAGGTGCTTGAACGCGCGAACGTCCGCTCCGACGACTATCTACGGTCGATCGGAAAGACGGAGGACGAGGTCCGGAGAGAGATGGAGGAGGCTGCCGTCGAGAGACTCAGCCGCTCCTTCGCCCTCACCAAGGTCGCCGAGCTCGAAGAGATGGAGGTGTCGGACGGGGAGGTGGATGAGCGTGTAGAGTCGCTGCTGGCGCAGTCCGGCCAGCAGCCGGACGAGCGGGAGGTCTCCGACGAGATGAAGGGGTCGATCCGGCGGATGCTCCTGTCGGAGAAGACCCTGGAACGGCTGACGGTCATCGGCCGCGGCGAAGAGGAGGCCGGCCCGGAAGAGGCCGGACAGACCGATAGCGATCAAGGAGGAGCTACCAGATGATCGAGAGGCCTGAGAGTCTGATCCCGATGGTGGTGGAGACCGGAGCGCGGGGAGAGCGGGCCTACGACATATACTCTCTTCTGCTGAAGGAGCGGATTATCTTCCTGGGCACGCCCATCGTCGACCAGGTCGCGAACAACATCATCGCCCAGCTTCTGTATCTCGACAGAGAGGACCCGGAGAGGGACATCAGCCTCTACATCAACTCGCCCGGCGGCATCATAACGGCGGGCCTCGCGATCGTGGACACGATGAAGCTGATAAGACCGGACATCTCCACGATCTGCGTCGGACTGGCCGCGAGCATGGGTACGGTCCTGCTGACCACGGGCACTCGGGGCAAGCGATACGCGCTGCCCAATTCGACGATACACATGCACCAGCCGCTGGGTGGCGCGCAGGGCCAGGCGTCGGACATCGAGATACAGGCCAGGGAGCTGCTGAGGATGCAGGACAAGATCCGGGAGCTGCTCTCCGTCCACACCGGCCAGTCCAAGGAGAAGATTGCGCGGGACACCGACAGGGACTACTATCTGAGCGCCGAGCAGGCTAGGGACTACGGGCTCATCGACGAGGTACTGGCCTCCGGCGCATCGGACGAGGCGGAGAAGTCCGCGGCCGACTAGGGAGAAGACGCCACCGAATGTCCACAGCCTCGACCCGTCGAACCGACTACCGGTGCTCATTCTGCGGCAAGGCCCAGGCGCAGGTGCGCCGCCTCATCGCGGGGCCCGACCGCGTCTTCATCTGCGACGAGTGCGTCGCGCTGTGCGACCAGATCATCTCCGAGGAGACGCCGAGTCAGTCCAAAGAGACGCCCGGCCCCGCCGCTCCCAGGAGCCTGAACCCCCGCTGGATATACCGGAAGCTGGACGAGTACGTGGTCGGCCAGGAGATGGCGAAGAAGGTGCTCAGCGTCGCCGTCTACAACCACTACAAGCGCCTCCAGTCGAACCACCGCAAGCTCGACGACGTCGAGCTGCAGAAGGCCAACGTGCTCATGGCCGGCCCGTCCGGCTCCGGCAAGACCCACCTGGCCCAGACGCTCGCGGGGATACTGGACGTGCCGTTCGCCATCGCGGACGCGACCTCTCTGACAGAGGCCGGATACGTCGGGGAAGACGTGGAGAACATCCTGCTCCGTCTGATACAGGCCGCAGACTACGACGTCTCGCGCGCCGAGCAGGGCATCATCTACATCGACGAGATCGACAAGATCGCCCGCAAGAGTCCTAACCCATCTATCACCCGGGACGTGTCTGGAGAGGGCGTCCAGCAGGCGCTGCTGAAGATCGTCGAGGGATGCGTCGCCAACGTGCCTCCGCAGGGCGGACGCAAGCACCCCCACCAGGAGTTCCTCCAGATCAAGACGGACAACATCCTGTTCATGTGCGGAGGCGCCTTCGAGGCGATGGAGGAGATCGTCGAGCGGCGCGTCTTCAAGGACAGGCAGACGATCGGCTTCAACCGGACCGGGCCGGCCGGGGACGACCCGGACAGGACGGTCAACCTGCTGGAGCACATAAACGCGGACGACCTGCTGGAGTACGGCTTCATCCCCGAGTTCGTCGGAAGGTTCCCCGTCGTAGCCAAGCTCAAGGCGCTGGACAAGCAGGACCTCGTGCGCGTGTTGACCGAGCCGAAGAACGCCTTTGCCAAGCAGTATCAGTGCCTGTTCGACATGGACGGCGTGGAGCTGGTGTTTACCGATGAGGCGCTGGAGGTGGCCGCCGATCTGGCGCTCGAGCAGAACACCGGCGCGCGAGGTCTGCGGACGATCCTCGAGCAGACGCTGCTAGACGTGATGTACGAGATGCCGAGCATGACGAGCGTGCGCCGCTGCCTGGTTACGGGCGACGCCATCCGGGGCGCCGCCGAGGTCTCGCTCCTGACCGAGACGAGCGACATCGTTCCCATGCCCTCCCTCGAGCGAAAGTCGGCCTGAGGGCGTCGGCTAACCGCCGATCGCGTCCAGGTCTATTTCGCCCTCGACGACCCTCCGCAGGGTCTCCACGTAGAGCCGGTGCTCCTCGCTCAGCACCCTTGCGCTCAGGGTGTCGACCGTATCCCCCGCCAAGACTGGCACCTCTCTCTGGGCGATGACGGGGCCGTGGTCGTACCGCTCGTCGACCAGGTGGACCGTGGCCCCGGTCACCTCCACGCCGGAGGCGAGCACCGCCTCATGCACGAATCTCCCATACATCCCCTCGCCTCCGAATCCGGGAAGGAGCGCGGGGTGGGTGTTCAGGATGCGGCGATCATACCGGGCGAGAACCCTCGGCCCGACCCGCTTCATGTAGCCCGCGAGCGCGACGATCTCGACGTCATGGGACTCGAGCACGCTGAGGATGGCCGAGTCGCGCTCCTCCTCCGCAGGATGGGTCACTCCGCTCAGATGGTAGGACGGTATACCCTCGCGCCGGGCCCTCCTAAGCGCGCCCGAACAGGAGTTGTTGCTGATGACGGCGCAGACCCGTGCGTCGAGCCGGCCGCTCTTGCAGGCGTCTATGATCGCCTGCAGATTGGTCCCGCTATGCGAAGCCAGGACGCCCAGCCTCAGCGGTCTATCCAAGGAAAAGCTTCCCCCTCATCCTGATCTTCTCCTCCAGGGGAGAAGGGACTTCTGGCCCTCGCGCGGTTGAGCTTATAACCTTCCTCTCCCTTGACGGGAGAGGATTGAGGTGAGGGTGATCCCTCAGCGGATCGTGCTCAGCAGTTGGCCGATCTCCGCAAGCGACCGTCCGTTCCTCTCCCGGAGGGCGAGGTCCCTCGCGGCGAGCAGCTCGACCAGAGCGTCGGCGACAAGTCCATCCTCGATGAGCCGTTCGGCCTCGATGATGCGCGAAGCCGAGTTGTCAGGCATGGTTGCCTTCCCGATCATCACGCCGACGGCCATGACCGTCGCGACGGCTGCGAGGAGCAGCCATCTGACCGGCCTGACGCCTACGGCCATCCTGCGATAGCCCTGGCCGTAGGAGACGTACAACGGGCCTCTTCCTGTCTTAGGAGCGATCGCGAGTCCGATGAGGGAGCCGACGACGAGGCCGCCGAGGTGCGCCCAGTTGTCGACCTGCGGCACCATGAATCCGAAGGCTAGGTTGATGGCCAGCAGCACTCCGACGCCGGAAAGGGTCTGTCTGGCCGTCTCGCCCAGGACGTGCCGCCTCGCGAAGAAGAAGGCGGCGAAGGCCCCGACGATGCCGAAGATGGCGCCGCTCGCGCCGGCGCCCACGGTGATCGGATTCAGCATGAAGCTGGCAATCCCTCCGCCGACGCCTGTCAGCAGATATATCGCCGCAAAGCCGACGTGGCCGTAGAGCCGCTCCACGATACGGCCGAACATCAGCAGGCCGATGGAGTTGAACAGGAGATGCATAAGTCCGGCGTGCAGGAAGATCGAGGTGAGCAGACGCCAATACTCTCCGGCGGAGACGTACGGCGCGTGGGTCGCTCCGAAGTCCAGCAGCACGTCCGGCCGCCCCGAGCCGCCGCGGGCTTCCATCGCCAGCCACAGGACGAGGTTGACGGCAAGCAGCGTCCACGTGACGACGGGCCTCATCTCCACGGCGCGCGGAATCCCGTACATCGACCGGGTTTTCTCCTGGCATGGGGGATCGCTTTGCCTGACAGCTCTACGATAGTACCACGCGCTCCGTGACGCCGGTGACGACGCCGAGAAGGGGAAGACTAGATCGGAGTCGGTTGCCAGCCGCCGAGCGCGGTTTCCAGCCGGGCGACCAGCGCCACTGCGACGTCCTCCCTCCACGGACGCGCCACTACCTGCACGCCGATCGGAAGGCCTTCGGGCGAGGTCGCCCCGCGCACGACCGCGCCGGGCCAGCCGGTCTGGTTGTAGGCGCTCGTGTAGGTGAAGGCGAACCTGTTCGCGTCCTCGCGCGTGACGCCGTGCTCAGGCGCGGGCCAGGGAGCCACGGGGCACAGGAGCGCGTCGAAGCGCTCCATGAACGAGAGCATCCTGCTCCGGTACTCGTCCTGCCTCTCCAGCAGGGCCGTGAACTGGCCGACGGAGAGAGGCTTGTCGTCATCCCAACGGTCCTGGAGCCAAGGGTGTGTCCGGGTGGTGCCGGCCTTCTCGAGCAGTCTGAACATCCACGCCCGGCCGTCGGCCTGAGTCATCTGGGACAGATCGGGCAGCATCTCCAGGGCCGCCGGGCGCTCCTCTTCGACTGCGCATCCCTGGGCATCGAGAGCCGCGGCCGCGCTGCGGACCGCCTCGGCCGTCTCCGGCGTCGGGTCCATGATGCCGTTGGAGGTGTGGAAGGCGATGCGGAGGGCCGGGACGTCTACCTCGTCCGGGTCGCGCAGCGGCATATCGATGATGGCCGGATCGGTCCAGTCGGGGCCGGCGATCAGGGGAAGGGTCAGGGCCAGGTCCTCGACGAACCTCGCCATCGGGCCGTTCTGCGTGAAGGAGTCGAAGGCGCCCTGCCCCCACGGGACGATGTGGCCCGTCCTCGGGACCCGCCAGGAGTTAGGCTTGAGGCCCGCGATGCCGCAGAAGTGGGAGGGGAGTCGGATGCTGCCGCCGGTGTCGCTGCCCATGTCGAGGGGCGAGCCTCCCGCCGCGACGACGGCCCCGGCCCCGCCGCTGCTGCCGCCCGGCGTGCGCGAGGGGTTGTAGGGGTTGTTCGTCCTGCCGTAGACGAGGTTGTCCGTCTCGCCGGCGAGCGTCAGCTCCGGGGTGTTGGTCTTGCCCAGGAGGATCGCGCCCGCGCCTCGCAGCCGGGCGACGACGGTCGAGTCCCGTTCGGGCACGAAGCCGTCCCTCCCCAGGGTGCCGCCCGTGGTGACCACCCCCTCCGTGTCGAGGGAGTCCTTGATCGTCATCGGCACTCCGTGAAGGGGGCCCGTCGGCTCACCATCCGCCAGCGCCGCGTCCGCGCGCCTTGCCTCGTCGAGGGCGCGTTCGGCGCACAGCTTGACGACGGCGTTCAGCGCCGGGTTGACCTCCTCGATGCGCCTCAGGTGCGTCTCGACGACCTCGACCGCCGAGACCTCCTTACGCAGGACCGCCCCGGCTATCGACTTCGCGGACTTATAGATGATGTCGTCCATCGTCGGCTCCTAGCGTGGCTTGTCGAGCCTTAACGGGTGCTGCAATCGGACGCGCTCTCAGACAGGTTGGTCAACCGTGTTATGTCCCTTCCTCCGATCCGCGGAAGATGCTCAGGATGCGGGTTTCTCCATGCCTCCGCCACGGCTCTCTGTAGAGGTTGTAAAGACCCCCATCTCAATCTTCCCCCGCGGACGGGGGAAGAGGTAAGGGTCCGTAATAGTGCTGCTAAACAGTAGCACTATTACGTCCCGGCGTCTACGCGCCTCAGCGGCGTTTGCACAGTCACGCATCTTCTTCGTTGGACTCGTCCTCAATCCGATCAATCATAGGCGTGACTTTCTCAATGAAGGCTCTCATCGTCTCGGCGAGTTCGTCGGTGAAAGAGTCATCCAGAGCATAGCCGTGAAGTGATACTCGAAGCTCTTTATCTTTTATCTCTTGGTTATCATGAACGTGCAGACCCTCAAGCCGACTTTCTAAGTCGTTGATCTTGCTATACCAGAACAAGAGCCCTACGTCAGCCCGCCATGATTCCGTCTCGCTGTCGCTTCTATTGTAGAGGTTAACAAAGTACGACATTCCCCAGTTAGACCACAAAGACGACCGGGATGGAGAATACCACATGTGATAGTGTCTACGACCAGACTGATACCATCCTCCATTACCTGCCCACTTGCTTTTCTTGTCCGGCTTGAGTTGGGCTGACAAACCCTCGGTGGCTCGGTCCGCGACTCTCCTGAGAAAGCGCGTCACATCGTCTTTACTGTTCCTTTGGAAAGTCTGAGCTAGCTTGCTGATCCCTCGTCCAACAGCCCCGTCTTCATTGGAGGAGTCACCAACACCAATAACGTAATCGTCTACTCCGGGAACAGGAATGGTTGTGTTCGCCTGTACGTATAACGATTCGGTCTTCGCATCCCGGTAAGGGATCAACTGAACACACGTCATTAGGTTGTCGCCAGGAGCCTTCTCGTTCAGCCACAGAGCGGCTGATGTCACCTCAGGCGCGAATCGGTGACTGGCGAGGATAATACGTTGATCGTTATTCAGGGTCTCGAGGTCGTCGGTGCCAAGGTACTGCAAGAGAGTGCCCGTGGCGTCTTCCTCCGACATTTTTGCATGATTCGCGAGCATGCGGACGATGTCTTCCTGTTCGGCTCGGTGGAGATAGCTCGCGTACTTGATAGCCTGCCAGTGGGCGTCAGTACCCGAGTCGTCGCGCTTCAACTCTATGACAACGAGCTTTCCGTGCTTGTCTACAGCCAGCAGGTCGAGTCTCTCAGACGTCCTGTCGAAACCGCTGAATTCCTTACCCACCACCAGCAACTCCTCGCCCAGGATGCCGGGGTTGGCGGCTACCCACTCCTGGATATCTCGCCGTTCTTGGAAACCCAGCTGGGCGAATTCGACCTCTGTCATCGGCTCCGACTTGTGGGTACTAGGATCGACTATTTTGAACAGTTGCGCTTCGGTGCTCATAAGCTCTTCCTCATCAACGTCAGACCACGTCCATTGCCATCATGTCGTCGTAGGACTCCCGCCTGCGGATGAGACGCGCCTCTCCGTCGTTGACTATAACGATGGGGGGGCGCGCGTTCAGGTTGTAGTTGCTGGCCATAGACGGCGCGTAGGCGCCGGAGGAGGGGATGGCGATCAGATCGCCCGGCTCCAGCGCGGGCATCGAGACGTCCCGCACGAGCACATCGCCCGACTCGCAGTACTTCCCGGCGAGCGTCACCAGCTCCGAGGGAGGATCGGACATGCGCGAGGCCGCCACCGCCTCGTACTCGGAGGCGTACAGCGCGGGCCGGATGTTGTCGCCCATGCCTCCGTCGACGGAGACGTACCTGCGAACGGTGGGGATGTCCTTGATCGCGCCGACGGTGTAGAGCGCCACGCCCGCCCTTCCGACGATCGAGCGCCCCGGCTCGACGATCAGCCGCGGCGACCCCAGCCCGAGTTCGGCGCACCGCCGCCTGAACGCGGAGGTGATCACCTCCGCGTAGTCCGCGACGGACGGCGGAAGCTGGTCCCGCACGTAGCCGATGGCGAAGCCTCCGCCCGGGCTGAACTCGCGCATGTCCAGCCCCTCGTCCTTGAACGGGGCCAGATAGGTCAGGACGGTGTCGATCGCGATCGCGTACGGCTCCAGCTCGAAGATCGGTGAGCCGAGGTGGAAGTGAAGCCCGACGAGGTCGAGGTTCGACGCCTGCAGCGCCTGCCGGATCGCCGTCGTCGAGTCGCCCGTCTCTATCGAGAAGCCGAACTTGCTGTCGAGGATGCCGGTCGTCGTGTGGACGTGCGTGTGCGGGTCGACGCTCGGCGACAGCCTGAGCATGATCTCCTGCGTAACGCCCCGCCGCCCCGCGAGCTCGCCGAGCAGAGACAACTCGTAGAAGCTGTCGACCACTATCCGTCCGCAGCCGGCGTCGAGGGCGTATTCGAGCTCGTCCGGCGTCTTGTTGTTGCCGTGGAAGTAGACCGCGTTCATGTCCACCTCCGCCGCGCGGGCCACCGCCAGCTCACCTCCCGACACCACGTCGAGGCCGAGCCCCTCCTCATGGACGAGCCTGGCGAGCGCCGGATTCACGAACGCCTTGGATGCGTAGGCGACGGTCGTGTCGGCGTACCGAGACGTGAACTCGCCGACGAACTCGCGGCACATCATCCTGAGCGTCTCCTCGTCGAAGACGTAGAGCGGCGTGCCGAGCTCGGCCGCAAGCTCCACCGTGTCGCAGCCGCCAAGCACCAGGCGGCCGGCCGCGTTGACCTCCGCAGTCGTTGGGAAGAGGGCTATGTTGGCGAAGCTCATGACGTCCGGCTCATCCGGTAGGCGCCGTCGGCCCCGGCGCGGACCCTGCCGTCGCGTTCGAGTTTTTTCAGATGGGTACGCACCTGGCTGCGCGCCGAGTCGTGGAGCGCGGGCTTCAGGCCCGAATACATGGCGGCAAACAGCTGCTCGACCGTCTCCGCGCCGCCTTCCAGCAGCTCCACTATCTTGCGCTCCCGCGCCTGCCGGTGTTCGATGAGCTTCTCGATCTTGGCTCTCGGATTCTTGATGATGGGACCGTGGCCGGGGCAGATCATCCTGGCGTCGTAGCTGAGCAGCCTGTGAAGCGACTCGACGTAGAGGCCCATGTCGCCCTGATCGGGGCTGATCGCCGTTGTGCTGCCGCCCAGGATGGTGTCGCCGGTGAAGAGCAGGCCCTCCTCCCGGTAGAGGACGCAGATGCTTCCCATCGTATGGCCGGGCGTGTCGACGTACTCGAGGGTGACGCCGCCGAGGTCGATCCTCTCGCCATCCGAGGCAGTGGCGTCGACGCGGAGGCCGGGGGCGTGCTCCTCTATGCCCTTCATCTCGTCCGCGTGGGCCACGATCCGCCCCCCGGTGGCCTCTCCGAGGCGGCCGGCGCCGCCGATGTGGTCGACGTGCCTGTGGCTGAGCACGATGGCGGCGACGGGCAGCGAGCCCCTGGACCTCCAGGCGTCGAGCGCTGTCTCCACCTCGTCGTCGTGCCCGTAGGCCGTGTCGACGAACACGGCGCCGGAGCTACCGGTTATCAGGAAGACGTTGGGCGGGTACTGGCCGGGCGATCCCTCGGGCCCGACGGCGATGCGCTGTACGTGGGGCGTTACCTCGGCTACGACTCGCGGCATGCGCGTCCTCCGGTCGAGTATGCTGTGCGCCCGAGTATTCTACCCGTCCGGCGGGTCAAATGGGAATCGCCCAAACATCCGGTCTCATCAAATTGACAACCCGGAGACACGGTGCTAGGCTCACCGGAAATCGAACAATTTAAGAACGCACGCGCGCGGGGTCCCACCGATACGGCGGCCCATACGGGCCTGTTCTAGCCAGGGAGGGCAGAGATGACCAGGTCGAAGGTCTACTATATGGACGCTCACTCCGAGTCGACCGAGACGGCGCTGCCGGCCAAGATGCTCACCGTGTTCGACGCGGCGGGCCTCGACGAGATGATCAAACCGAATGACGTGGTGGCGATCAAGATCCACTGCGGCGAGTGGAACAACTCCGCCTACCTGAGGCCGGTCTACGCCCGCGCACTGGCCGACCGGGTGAAAGAGCTGGATGGCCGCCCCTTCGTCTGCGACACGACGACGGCGACCTACTCGCCGTGGAGCTCCCGGTCGACGGAGCTCGACCTGCTCCAGACGGCGGAGCGCAATGGCTACAGCTCCGCGACGCTCGGCTGCCCCTTCATCGTCGCCGACGGCTTCATCGGCACCAGCGACTACCGCGTCGACATACCGGAGGGCTACCTCCTCAAGGAGACCTACGTCGCCCAGGCGATCGCGGCGGCCGACGTGCTGATCGCCCTCACCCACTTCAAGGGGCACAGCATGGGCGTGATCGGCGGCGCCCTCAAGAACATCGGCATAGGGGCGCAGTCGAAGCGCGGCAAGTTCAACGTCCACATGGGCGGGCATCCGAAGTACGGCATCGGCGCGGCGACGGTCTTCCACCCGGAGGCGTTCGAGGGCAAGGACAAGACGCCCGACTGGCGCGACCTGGAGGACTGCTGCCCCTTCGACCTGTGGCACATCAACGACCGGGACGAGATCGAGTGGGAGCGGGAACGGTGCGCCACCTGCCTCGGATGCCTCGGAGTGATGGGGCCGCGCGGGATCATCGACGTCCCGGAGGTCAACTTCGACGCGGTGGACGTCGCCATCGCGGACGCCGCGCTCGGTGTCGAGAAGGCGGTCGGACGGGACAAGGTCGGCTACATCAACATGGCTATCGACATCTCCCCCCGATGCGACTGCGCGAACCACGCGGACGTGCCGATAGTGCCCCATCTCGGAGTGTTCGCCAGCAAGGACCCGGTGGCGATAGACATGGCGTGCGTCGACGCCGCCAGGATGTCGCCGGGAATACCCGGCTCGGCGGCGGAGATCATGGAGGCGCACCGGCCCGGCGACGCGAAGTTCGAGGCGGCCGCGGCCACCTTCCACGGTCAGAGCGAGGTTGCGAGCATCAACACCGGCCACACGATCGGGCTCGGAAGCCGCGACTACGAGCTCGTCGACGTCGAGCCGGCCGATCCGCTCAGACACCGCTTCCCCTACGACCGGAGGGCCAGCCGCCAGCGGTTCAAGGAGAAGTTCGAGAAGTTCACCCCCTTCCCCTACGACAGGCACGAAGGCAGAGGCTACGCCCGCGAGGACGAGGTCGACCTAGAGGCGATGAAGCGCCACTACGAGCACTCCGTAAACGGCCACGTCGAGATGGACGTGAAGGAGCTCGCCCCCGCCGACGACTAGACGACGCCCCCATCCTGACCTTCCTCCGCAGAGCCGGGGGAAGGGATCAGAGGTCCGCGAGGGCCGTCCTCTTACCTCTTCCCCCGTCCGAGGGGGAAGATTGAGATGGGGGATCCTTCCCCGCCGACGAAGGAAGGGAACAGGACGGAGTGACGACGGAGCCGAAGATGCAGTCAGGACAGCAGCTCCTCGAAGACACCACTGCGGCCTGCCGGGAGATCGCGCAGGGACTCGGCTCGGCGGACGGCGGCTCCCAGGCCTGGGAGGACTCCGTCACCGAGATCGTCGAGAAGTTCGAGAAGGTGAGCGGCACCTTCTTCTTCAAGACGATACCGAGCGTGCCAGCCACGCGGACCTGTCGCCGCGACGCCGCAGCGCTCCTCGAGCTCCGCAGGTCGGAGCGGTGGGACGAGTTCGGCCCGGCGCTGACCCAGATGATCGCAAACGCTCAGAAGCTGATCGAGAAGGCCGGGATGAAGGGGGTCACCCTGACTTGACGCGCCCTGTGCTCGTGACGGGCGGGGCGGGAAGCGTCGGACGGCGGGTGGTGGACAGGCTGGTCAGCTCCGGCCGGAGCGTGCGGGTCCTCGACCTGCCGGCGATGGACTTCGCGGGTCTGGAGGACAGGCCCGGCGTGGAGATCGTCAGAGGCGACATCACCGACGCCGACGGAGTGCGCCGCGCGGTCGAAGGCTCCGGCGCGGTCCTGCACCTCGGGGCGCTGCTCCCTCCCAACAGCGAGCGGGACAGGGACCTCACACTCAGGGTGAACGTCGGCGGTACGCGGAACCTCGTCGACGCGATGGAGCGGCTCAACCCCGGCGGTCGGCTGGTGTTCACATCCTCCATCAGCACCTACGGAGACACCAGCGCGGGTGAGCCGCCGGTCCGCGTGGACCGAGGCCAGTCGGCCATCGACACCTACGCGGAGAGCAAGATCGAGGGCGAGAGGCTGGTGCGGGAATCTTCGCTGACCAACACGGTGGTGCTGCGGATAGCCGGGATAGTCGTCCCCACCTTCCTGGAGCCGCCGGACCCCTGGCCCTTCATGGAAGATCAGCGCGTGGAGATGGTGCACCGGGACGACGCGGCCGATGCTCTGTGCGCCTCCATATCCGCTCCCGGCGCGGGCGGCAGCGTGTTCAACGTCGGCGGCGGAGCGACCTGGCAGCTGCGCGGCTGCGACTACGTGAGGGATTTCTACGACGTGATGGGCGCGCCCGTCGAGCTGGCAACCTACCGGGAGACGCCCGGATGGGTCGACTGGTACGATACCGAGGAGTCGCAGCGCATACTCCAGTACCAGAACCGCAGCTACCAGGACTACATCGCCGAGATGCGCGCACTCATCCAGGCCATGATGGAGGAATAGGGTTTGGGTAACGGACCGACCACCGGCACGCAGCTCCGATTCGGCGTCGTGGGTCAGGAGCAGGCCGAGGCCGGCCGCGAGGAGACCGAGTCGGCGTCCCGGATCGTCTGCCAGGACAACATCGAGTTCATGGCCGGTCTGCCCGACGCCTCCATGAAGCTGATCGTCACGTCGCCGCCGTACAACCTCGGCAAGTCCTACGAAAAACGGTCTCCCTTGGACGACTATCTGGACGGCCAGTCGCAGGTGATCGCGGAGTGCGTACGTCTGTTGCATCCGACCGGCTCGATATGCTGGCAGGTGGGAAACTACGTGAGTGACGGGGAGGTCGTGCCGCTAGATAGCGCGCTCTACCCGATCTTCAAGTCGCACGGACTGAGGCTCCGCAACCGGATAGTGTGGCACTTCGAGCACGGTCTGCACTCGTCCAGGCGGCTGTCTGGACGCTATGAGACGATAAGCTGGTTCACCAAGACGGACGACTATACCTTCAATCTGGACCCGATCCGCGTGCCGTCGAAGTACCCTAACAAGCGTCACTTCAAGGGGCCGAACGTCGGCAAGCTGTCCGGTAACCCGCTGGGCAAGAATCCGAGCGACGTGTGGGTGTTCCCCAACGTCAAGAGCAACCACGTCGAAAAGACGGTCCATCCCTGCCAGTTCCCGGTCGAGCTGGTCGAGCGGCTGGTGCTGTCGCTGACCGATCCGGGAGACGCGGTCTTCGATCCGTACATGGGGGTGGGCACCTCCATCGTCGCCGCCGTCATGCACGGCCGGAGCGGTTATGGGTGCGACATCGTCCAGGAGTACGTGGACATCGCGCGGCAGAGGCTTCTGGATCTACAGGCGGGGACGCTGAGGACCCGGCCGATGGGCAAGCCGGTCTACGACCCGACCAAGCCCAGAGGTGGACACTGATGCGGGTGGCTGCTCGGTACTCGCACCTCAACGGCGAAGAGTTCCTGTTAGTACACCATAGGGAGCTCTGGAACGAAATACTTGAAATCATCGACTCGGTTGATGCCGAGGCGTGTCGTACGAAAGTCTCCCGCGAAAAGACTATGGCGGGCGATCTGCTCTACTCGCCGATCGACATGAACAAGGCGATGACCGCAGGGTTCAAGGAACGCGGTTGGGAGCAGCGTAGGCAAGGATTCTGGGTGACTGCCGACCACAGGATTGTCCGTAGCACCGCCAATCTATCGTCGGATCAGCAGAAGGCGGCTATAGAAGCGGCAAGGCAGGAGCCGATCTACTCCTACAATCAGACCGACTTCGTCAAACAGCGGGTGGCTGTCGAGGTGCAGTTCGGAAAATACGCGTTCGTGGCGCACGATCTTTTCGTGAAGCACATGGCGTTTTTCGTCTCCGATGTCATAGACGTTGGGGTCGAGATCCTGCCGATGAAGGAGCTTGAAAGGGAGATGTCCTCGGGAGTGCCCTACTACGAACGCGACCTGCTCAATATCATGCGGCAGGGACGAGGCATCCCGGCGGTCCCGCTGGTGCTTATCGGCGTCGCGCCCTGAGGCAAGATGCGGCCGTGAGCGGTCACAGGACCCAGTGGTCCGACGGCTTGCGCAGCGTAGGAACGAAGGCGGTTTACTCAACGTCTTGAGTAAAATTGCTCAGTGCATTGAGTAAAGTCAAAAATTCAGATAGGTATGAGGCGGTTTTGACGATCCCAACCCTAGGCCAGATACGGAAAACGGCAAGATGCATGAAGATACGACACCTGAGGACAGTTTGACCCTCTTCGCCGCCAGACTCTCCGGGAGGCAGAAGGCCGCAGTACACGCCCTGTGCCGCCCTTGTCGTTAGGGTGTACAATCGGCGTGAAAGCAGGCGCCAGTTGGAGTTAGGGCCGTGACCTCACAGGCCGAGATACAGGTCCTGGACAGACAGGCCGTCGAGCGGAAGATGGAGACGCTGCGCTCCATCCTGCGCGATATGGGCTCGCTCATCGTCGCCTACTCCGGCGGCGTCGACAGCGCCTTCCTGTCCGCCGCGGCGAACGAGGCGCTGGGCCCAAGGGCCTTGGCGGTCACCGCCAAATCGCCGAGCTTGGCCCCCTCTGAGCTTCGCGACGCGGTTGACCTGGCCGCCCGGCTCGGCCTCAACCACCGGGTGGTCGAGACGCACGAGGTCGAGCGGCACGACTACGCGGCCAACGACCCGAACCGCTGCTTCTTCTGCAAAGACGAGCTGTACACCTACCTCTCCGGCTACGCTGAGCGGGAGGGGTACGGCCACATCGCCAACGGGACGAACACCGACGACCTTGGCGACTTCCGTCCCGGGCTGAACGCCGCAAGACAGTACGGCGTCCGCAGTCCGATGGTCGAGGCCGGCCTGTCGAAGGCCGAGATACGCGCTCTCTCGAAGGAGATGGGTCTGCCGACCTGGGACAAGCCGGCGCAGGCGTGCCTGTCGTCCCGCATACCGTACGGGACTCCCGTCACGGTCGAGGCCCTGGAGCGCATCGCGAAGGCGGAGGAGTTCCTGCACGGCCTCGGAATACGCCAGCTTCGCGTCCGGCACCACGACACGATCGCGCGCATAGAGGTCGAGCTCGCCGACCTCCTGACGCTGGCCGAAGAGACGACGCGCGCCAGGGTGACCGACTACTTCCGCTCCATCGGCTACTCCTACGTGACCCTCGATCTCGACGGCTTCCGCTCCGGCAGCCTCAACGAGGTGTTGGCCGGTCTCAAGAAGCGGGTCTAGACCCTTCGCGGGAGTGGCGGGCACCCAGGACAGTCCGCTTCCCCGCCCATCGGCACGAATCCTGCTGCTGGACGAGTCCGGCAGGATACTGCTGATGCGGGTGTCGCTTCCCCAAGATGGTGGAGTGAGGCTCTGGATCACGCCGGGGGGCGGCCTGGAACAGGGCGAGACGTACGAGGAGGCGGCGCTCCGCGAGCTCTACGAGGAGACCGGACTCGAGAAGGTGGCTCTCGGTCCCTGGGTCTGGAAGCGCCGCCACACCTGGCGGTGGGGTGACGTCTGGAACGAGTCGCACGAACGCTTCTACCTGGTGCGCGTCGCGGCTTTCGTTCCCCGGCCTCGTCATCTCGACGTGTACGAGAGGGAGTACGTCCACGAGTGCCGCTGGTGGACGGCTGAGGAGATCAAGGCAGCCGACGACTCCGAGACCTTCGTGCCTAGGCAGCTCGCGCGGCTCATGGAGCCGATACTCGACGGCGTGCTGCCAGACTGGCCCATCGACACGGGAGTGTGAGGGTAGCGGACACGCGGCGCGAACAGCGCAAGACACCGTCATTCCGGCGAAAGCCGGAATCCAGGAGATGTCTGTCTTGAGACGGCCTCAAAGGGAGGGAGGAAGGTAGGTGGTGACGATATTCGAAGGGAGGGAGGAAGGTAGGTGGTGACAATTCCGCGGGAGTCATAGGGCTCGGCGCCCTGCTCCTGTGTCTTGCGGCCTGCGCCTCCGAGGCGGAGGAGACGGACGCCTGTGCGGAGGAGGGACGCGTTCTCGACGTCGGCTTCTACGCCTATTTCGCGCCAGTCAGCTACAGCGCGGACGACGATCCGGAGTCCGAAGGGTTCGACACGCACGCCGGCTACGAGGCCGACCTGCTGACTGCGCTCGAGGCGATGGACGGCGCGGGGCTCTCCTTCTCCCGCAAGCCCATCGCGCTCTGGGACGACATATGGCTCCAATCCGCCGGACCGGATTACGATATTGTCGGCGGCGGCATCACAATTCTCGACTCCCGGACCCGGAACGCGGCCGGCGAGAGGGTCGCCGCCTTCACGTCGGGCCATATCATCTTCCGCCAGTCGCTCCTGGTGCGCGTCGAAGACGTGGAGCGCCTGGCCGGCCACGATAAGCTGACGAGCGACGTGCGTGTCGGCGCCCTTGCAGGCACGACGGGAGAGGCGCGTCTGCTCGTGCTGACCGGTCTGGCCAACGCCGCGGGCGTGCTGGCCTCCGGAACGCGCGTCGAGACGCCGCAGGGCGAGGTGGTTGCAGACGGCAGCGCCGACTACTCCATCACCGCCGCCGGAGAGTCCCCGAGCCTAGAGGGAAGACTCCGAGTCTATCCGCCTTCGGAGACACTGCCCCAGGTGGTCTATCTTGGGGATACCTCTGGGGAGGAGGAGCTCCTCGCAGCGCTTGCAGACGGGACCATCGACGCGGTGGCCAGGGGAGAGATAGGCAACCGTGACGCCTCCCATGAATCAGGCGGCGCCTTTGTCGTCACGGCCCTCGATTCCGAGGTGGAGCGCGGCGGCTTCACCCTCGACGTGGAAGACGCGGAGCTGCTCTCCTGCCTCGATGAGAAGATCGAGTACCTCGTCGATGGTCGGCGCATCGGCTACGCGGAGTGGCTGGCGGATCCCTCCGTGTTCATGCGCCGCGCGGAGACGTGGAACGCCGACAGGTAGGCAGATGTCGATGGAGTTCCTAAGGGGCTTTGCTCAACCCGGGTGATGTGTCCTTCGCGGGTACTGCTCTGTTAGGATAGGCGCCCGGAGCATCCTGGGAAGAGCCGCAGGGGCAAGATATGGCGATTCGGGACCGGTACGGTCTTCCTTTGAGCACAGGCTCGACCGCAGCCGCGGAGCACTATGCGGAGGGCGTCGATCTCCTCCTCTCGCTGAACTTCGGCCCCGAAGAGGCGTTCCGGAGGGCTGTGGAGGAGGACGAGGGGTTTGCCCTCGCCCACGCCGGTATCTCCGAGATGCAGATGATGCGGGGCGAGGTCGAAGAGGCGAAGGCGAGCGCCGAACGGGCCGCCGCGCTGGCCGCCGGATGCCTGCGATGGGAGCGGCGGCGCGTCGAGGCCGTATCGCTCTTCGTCAACGGAAGAGGGGCTGAGGCTCTTGCCCTCATCCGCGAGCAGTTGGACGAGTGCCCGCGAGAAGCCCTGTCGCTGAGGATGGCCAACCGGCTCTTCGTACTCGGATGCAGCGGGGCGGGCGTGGCCGACTACCCTCCCGACCTGCTGATGCTCCTGAAGGAGGCGGAGCCGCACTATGGCGACGACTGGGCCTTCCTGGGCCAGTACGCCTTCGCCCACCACGAGTGCGGCCTGTTCGACGAGGCGCTCCGCCACGCCGAGCGCTCTCTGGAGCAGCGACCCGCCAACGCCAACGCCTCGCACTCGGTGGCGCACGTCTTCTTCGAGACCGGGGACGCCGACGGCGGCGGCGATTTCCTTGGAGAGTGGCTAACTGACTACGATTCGCGCTCCCCGTTCCACGTCCACCTCTCCTGGCACCTCGCTCTGTTCGAGCTCGCGATGGGCAGGTACGACCGTGTCTTCGACATCTACGATACGCAGATACGCCCCTCCGTGAAGGACAGGAGCCCGCTATCGCTCGCGGACAGCGCCTCCCTGATGTGGCGGATCCAGATGTACGGAGGGACGCCGCCTCCCTTCCCGTGGAGGGATGTCGCGGAGCAGGCTGCCCCGGCGGCGAAAGCGCCAGGGCCCGGATTCCGAGACGCTCACGCGGCGCTAGCCTTCGCGGCGGACGGCGACGAGATCTCCTTCCAGTCTATGTTGGACGGCCTCGATGATATGGCGGCGAGGGGGAACGCCCTCGCCGGCGAGATCACTCTTCCGCTGACCCGCGGCATCGCCGCCTTCGCCGCAGGGGAGTACGACGAGGCGGTCGAGCGGATCGAGCCCCTCTTTCCCCAGCTCACGCGCCTCGGAGGAAGCCACGCCCAGCGGGAGGTGTTCGAGGACACCCTGCTGGAGGCGTACCTCCGCTCCGGGCGGTGCGACAGGGCCGAGGAGCTGCTCAGAGCACGGCTGAGCCGTAGGCCGTCGGTGCGCGACTCCGACTGGCTCGCACGCGCTCAGACCGGCGCGGCGTCGTCCCCCTCGCCGCCTCAATCCTCTCTCGCTACGGGGCAGGCGTGCCCATAATCGACCACAGCAGCCGCCCCCTGCCTCCGCCGGTCGACCGGCGGAGCTCTCGCTCCCTGGCGGACAGCGGGGACGGCGCAGCCTCCCTCACGATACGGGAGGTGGTGGTCCAGCCGGGAGCGGACGAGAGGCTGCACATCCACCCGACCGACGAGGCGGTCATCATAACGGAGGGCTCGGTGCAGCTCATAGTCGGCGACGACGTACAGACCGTACGCGCCGGGTATACGATGCTGGCGCCGCCCGGTGTTCCGCACAAGGTCGTGAACAACACCTGGGTCGCCGCGAAGATGATCGTCATCTCTCCGACCGACAGCCCTGAGACCGCCTACGTCGAATAGCGGACCAGACGCATCAGCAGGAGGCTCCGGTGGCCGCACCCAAGACTCGCTCCGCGGAGAGGCTCCAGCTCATTCCCACGAACGAGGGCGGCAGGTCGTTTTCCTCGCCGCCGAAGGGGCTCCAGACGGCGATAACGCCGAACGAACTGTTCTACGTTCGCAACCACTGGAAGGGCGCGCCTGAGATCGACACCGCGAGCTACCGCCTCGCCGTCGACGGCGAGGTGGACAACCCCATCCGCCTAACCTATGACGAGATACGGGCGATGCCGGTTAGGCGCTTCCAGGTCACCTTCGAGTGCTGCGGCAACAGCCCCGTGCCCGAGTACTGGGCCAGACAGACCCGGTCGGTCATGGAGAGTGTATCGGGCCATGGGATCATGGGGAACGCGGAGTGGACGGGCGTATCCCTGGCCCAGGTTCTAGACATGGCCGGCGTGAAGCCGTCCGCAGTGTCCGTCGTGTTCGAGGGGGCCGACCACGGCCCGGACGAGGTGGCGGGCGACCCGCCGGACGTCAGCTACGAGCGCAGCCTGCCGGTCGATAAGGCGACGCACCCGGATACGCTCCTCGCCTACGAGATGAACGGCGAGGAGCTCCCGCCGCTGCACGGCTATCCTCTACGTCTAGTGGCGCCGGGATGGTACGGCATGTGCTCGGTCAAGTGGCTGGTGGGCATCCGCATCTTGGACCACGAATTCGAGGGCTTCTACCAGAAGGAGCGGTACCGTGTCCTGAACGGTCCCGGCGCGAACACCACCTATACCTACCTGACCAGGATGAAGGTGAAGTCGATCATCACCGGACCGTCAATCGGCGAGACCGTCCCGGAGGGCCGGTATGTGGTGTCCGGCGCCGCCTGGTCGGGTGAGGAGGTGGTGGTGAGGGTGGAAGTCAGCACCGACGGCGGCGAGACGTGGCGCGAGTCGCGCCTGCTGCCGAGGTCCGGCTACTCCTGGTACCGGTGGGAGTACCCGTGGGAGATACCCGGCCCGGGCAGCTACGTCCTGATGTCTCGCGCCACGAACGCGCGCGGCGAGACCCAGCCGATGGATTTTCCCAACCGGTGGGACGGGCTAGGCTACGGCAACAACATGGTGTTTCCGCACGCGGTCGAGGTTATCGCCCTGTAGCTCTCCGCTTTAGGGTCCGTAGAGGCGCGGCGAGTCCCAGCGTACCTCCCGGCCCTTGCGCATGGCCTTGGGCTCCCATTGGCGGCTACAGGTTGACCTGGGGCTCGGCGTAGTCCTTGAGCTTGTTGTATATCTGGAAGCGCCGGCGCTGGGTGTCGGCGATGATCAGGCGAGACTTCGCGGCGTCGAAGGCGACCGCACAGGGAAGCTTCAGGCGCCACTCGGGCTCCAGGCTGTCGACGCGCCGCCTCGCCTTCACCACATCGTCGTTGGCGTAGACCGTCTCCTTGAACCACTTGGTGAGCTCCTGCGCGTCGCCGATGAAGCTGGTGATGTACTCGCCGCCGACGTCGAATACCTGGACCCGGTCGTTGGCCCAGTCGCAGACGTAGACGTCTCCGTCGGGGTCGACCGTCACGTCGGACGGCCTGTTCAGCTCGCCCCTTCCGCTGCCGTACGAGCCGAACTCCGCCAGGTATTCGCCTGACGTGGTGAACTTCTGTACTCGGTGATTCTTGTGGTCTGCGACGTATACCTTGTCCTGGTCGTCGACGGTCAGGCCCCACGGGCTGTGGAGCTCGCCGGGGCCGTTGCCAAGGCCTCCCCAGCCGCCGATATAGTCGCCTTCGGCGGTGAACTGCTGGACGCGGTGGTTGAGGGAGTCGACGACGTGGATATTGCCGCGGCTGTCGATGCCGATGCCGGAGGGGCCGCCAAGCTGGCCTGGATCGCTGCCGGCCTCGCCCCAGTGACGGAGATAGGCGCCCTCCCGGTCGTACACCGTGACCGTGTTCAGCCACTCGTCGGTGACGTAGACGTTGTACTCACCGTCGACCGCGATCCCGGCCGGCCATGTGAGCCTACGGTGGGCGTCGTTGCGGTCGGTGAACATCCCCACGATCTCCTCGTCGCCGGGGACGTTTCCGATCGTGAGCCGGATCACCGAGCTGAAGTAGTTGTAGCCGGGAATACGGACAGCGCAGTAGACGTCGTCGCCCGCGCCGACGGCCACGGCCACGTGTCCTAAGATGTCACGGCCGCCGACCGCGTGACTGAAATCGTAGACGCGGTCGCGAACCATCTGCGTCAGCATTTTTCCTCCCAGGGCCCATGGAGAGGGCTTATGCGAACTGGAACTCCCTGAGCGATACGATAAGCTGGAGCAGCTCGCTGACCCGCTCCTCGGACCGGCTCGACTCCGTGTCGCCGTTCGCCGCTGCGTGCTCGACCAGCTCCGCCCTCGAATCGTCGTTTATCTCCAGGCAGCCCAACAGATCGAGGCACTCGTCGACGACCTGCTCCGGCGAACGTCCGTTGGAGCTCAGGTCGTCGATGATGCGGCGTATTCCGGGCCGGTCCACTTCGCTGACGAGATCGGCGAAGAAGTTGATGCGGCGTATCAGGGAGCCGCTGTTGATCCACTCCACCCCGTAGTGCCAGCCCTCGACGCTGGGCGGGTTCAGAAGCTCCTGGCCCATGTAGCTGATCTGCTGGGCCCAGTCCATGATGGCAGGCTGCGGGCGCTCGGCCCCTCCGGCGAACCGGAGCATGCCGACCACCGCCTCCGCCGGGTTCTTCACCTTGGTGAACCGCGCCGCCTTGAAGAAATCGGAATTGAACAGCACTCTCAGGGCCGACCGGAATTCGTAGCCGGAGTCGATCAGGGCCTCGGCCAGCTGATCGACGGCCTCCGGGTCCCTCGGCGGAGTGACCGACCAGGCCGGCACCTGCGCCTCGTCCGCAACGAAGAAGCTGTACAGGTGGCGGGCCATGAACTGCGCCGTGGCCGGCTGTCGGAGGATGATGTCGATCACGTCCTCGCCGTTGAAGTTGCCCTTGTGGCCGAGGAAGCTCTTCTCGCCGTCGTCGTGGTCCTCCGGCTTGTAGACGAAGTGCCAGTCGAACCGGCCCATGGGGAACCTCGGCAGCTTCGTGCTCATCGTCCAGCCGGTGAAGGCGCGGGAGCACTCCCTGACGTCGTCCTCGGTATAGTTGCCGACGCCCATGGTGAACAGCTCCAAGAGCTCTCTGCCCCAGTTCTCGTTGACCGCGCCGCCGTGGTTCTCGTTGTTGTCCAGCCAGAAGATCATCGCCGGGTTCTTGGCGACATCCACGAGCAGCCGGCGGTACTTTCCGAGTCCCTTCTCGCGGAACAGGTCGATCATGTCGGTGATCTCGTCGAAATGGTCGACCTTGGAGACACCGGTGGCGAATATCTGGTGCCAGAAGATCGTCATCTTCTCTTGGAGCGGAGCCCTGGTGTTGATCATGCGCCAGACCCAGCTGGACTGTCCGACTCCGTTGAGGGTGCCCGGCTTCCACTGGTAGTTGAAGTAGCGCCAGAAGTCGTAGATGTCGACCGGTTCCTGAGCATCCGGGTCCAGCAGCTCTTCGACGGTCTGCTCGTATCCGACCGCTGCGCGCCTCTCCAGCTCCTGCCGGGAAGCGCCGAATCCGGCGCGCCGCATCAGGTGGGCCATCAGGGCAATATCGACATCGGCCATCTCTTTTTCTCCTCCGTGGGGAATTGGGCCGTTTCGGTCTATCCTGAATTATTGAGGACGGCGCAGATAGTGTCAAATCGACAGGGCTGGGGATGTCGGGCAGACGTCCTGGATTCCTCGGCTGCCCTTCGCGCGCTCGGAATGACATCGGAATGACAGTAGTGGCGCGCTAGGGCATAATGCGATTGCCCTGAGGGGTGGGGCGAGGCTTGCACCATTGTGGTAGGGTAGCCCCGAGGAGGTCTTGCGCGCCGTGAGGCTGGACGGAAAGGTAGCACTGATCACAGGGGGTGCGCGGGGGATGGGCGCGGCCGAGGCGAGGCTCTTCGCCGGTGAGGGCGCGCGGGTCTGTCTGACCGACGTGCTCGAGGATGAGGGCCGCCGCGTTGAGGCCGAGATCGCCGAGGCCGGCGGCGAGTGCATGTTCCTACGGCTCGACGTCACGAGCGAGAATGAGTGGACGGCGGTGGTGGATCGGGTTGTCGACCGTTTCGGGGGACTGGACGTCCTCGTGAACAACGCCGGAATCTTCCACTACGCGACGCTGGCGCAGGAGACGGAGGACGACTGGCATCGGGTGATGGACGTCAACGCGAAGGGCGTCTTCCTCGGCATGCGCGCGGTCCTGGACGTGATGAGGCGAAGAGGAAGCGGCTCGATCGTCAACATATCCTCCACGGCGGGTATGGTTGGTAGCCAAAGATCGACCGCCTATAATGCGTCCAAGGGAGCGGTTCGCCTTTTGACGAAGTCGGCGGCGGTCCAGTACGCGAAGGAGGGCATCAGGGTCAACTCGGTGCATCCTGGGCTGACGATCACCGGCATGACTCCGTTCGCCTTCCCGAATCCCGGACAGCTGGAGAGCCACATCCCGCAGGTACCGTTGGGACGGTCCGCGCAGCCGGAGGAGATTGCGTACGGGGTGCTGTTCCTCGCATCGGACGAGTCGTCCTACATGACGGGCAGCGAGCTCGTGATCGACGGCGGGCGGACGGCGCAGTAGGGGCGTCTCTCGGCGCGGGGGAAACTGACCAAGCAAGAAGGAGAAGCGATGAACGAGGCCAAACTCCAACAGGAGCTGGAGCGGTACAGGGCGCGGACCGAGAAGTCCTCGCAGCTACAGGAGGAGGCGCAGCGCTACCTCCCCGGCGGCAGCACGCGGGGCGCGCAGTACTTCGACCCATATCCGATATTCGTCGATCATGGAGAGGGGCACCACATCTTCGATGCCGACGGCAACGGCTACCTGGACTTCATGATCAACGCGACCAGCCTGATCATGGGCCACGCCCACCCGGAGGTGGTCCGGGCGCTCCAGGAGCAGGCGGAGAGGGGGACCGCGTTCAGCGGCCCGACGGAGGCGCTCATCAGGCTATCGAAGCTCCTGTGCGACAGGATACCGTCGGTCGACACGATACGGTTCACCAACTCGGGCACCGAGGGGACCCTAATGGCGATCCGCGCGGCGCGGGCCTTCACCGGCAAGCCGAAGATCGCCAAGTTCGAGGGGGGCTACCACGGAGCGCACGAGTCGGTCTCGGTCAGCGTGGCTCCTTCGGCCGACAGCCTCGATCCGTCGGGCCCGACGGCCATACCAGAGTATCCGGGCCAGCCGCAGAGTATCTTGGACGACGTGATAGTCATGCCGTACAACGACTTGGAGACGAGCGAGCGGCTGATCCGCGCCCACAAGGACGATCTGTCGTGCGTCATCATGGAGCCGGTCTCCTCCAGCTTCGGATATCTGCCGGCCGATCCCGAGTTCCTCAGAGGCATCCGCGAGGTCACGGAGGAGCTGGGCATCCTGCTCATATTCGACGAGGTGCAGAGCTTCAGAGTCGCCCCCGGCGGCGCGCAGGAGATGTTCGGCATCATCCCCGATCTGACCGCGATGGGCAAGATAATCGGGGGAGGCATGGCGGTGGGCGCCTTCGGCGGACGCGAGGATCTGATGGCCCAGTTCGATCCGACGGGAGGCAGCCCGGCGATTGCCCACTCAGGCACCTTCAACGCCAACCCGATGACCGCCGTCGCGGGCGAGGTCACGATGAGACACCTGACACCCGAGGTCTACGCCCGGATGAACGGCCTGGGAGAGATGCTGCGGGAGAAGCTCAGGGCGGTGTTCGCGGAGTTCGAGGTGCCAGCCAAGGTGACGGGAGTCGCCTCCCTCTTCGGCGTCCACTTCACCTCCGAGGAGATCAGCGACTACCGGTCGATGCTCCGCGGGGACGGGCAGATGAAGAAGGCGCTGTTCACCGGGCTGCTTAACGAGGGCGTGCTCCTCATGAGCGGCGCCTCGGGCGCGCTCAATGCTCTGACGACCGAGTCGGAGGTTGACACCTTGGTGGACGCTACCCGGCAGGTGATCCAGCGCATACGGTGATCGTGCGGAGGCCCCGGCGTCGGACGGCGGCTATCTCCCGATGAACCGCGCTGGCCTGCGTTCCAAGAACGCCCTGCGTCCCTCGTGGAAGTCGTCGCTGTCGAAGTTTCTGAAAGGCCTCTCTTCCTCCTCCGGGGTGAGCGCCTCAAACGACGGGTTGCGCAGTACGGTCTGGAGTATCTGCTTGTGGCGTCTCTGTGACAGCGGCGCGAGGGAGACCATCTCCTCGGCCATCCCGTAGGTGAAGCCGCGCAGCTCGCCGGACGGCAGGACGCGGTTGACCAGGCCGATGCTCAACGCCTCGGAGGCGTCGAGGAGCCGCGCGCTGAGCAGGATGTACGACGCGTTGCCCGGGCCCACGAGATTGACGAGGCGGCGCATCTCTCTGTACCCCACGAGGATGCCCAGCCGCGCGACGGGGATGCCGAACCGGCTCCCCTCGGCTGCGACCCGGATGTCGGTCGCCGTCGAGAGCTCGCAGCCCCCGCCGACGCAGAAGCCCCTTATCATCGAGATGGTGGGCTTGGACAGTGCCTCCACGGCGTCCATCGCCCCGTCGAAGGCGGCCGCGTACGCGCGCGCGCTCTTCGAGTCGCGGCGGTGCAGCTCGAAGTCCTTGATGTCGGCGCCGGCCGAGAAGGCCTGCTCTCCGGCGCCGGTCAGCACGACGACCCGGACGTCCGGGTCACGCTCGATCTCGCCGGCGATCCGGCGCAGAGCGAGCCAGCCGTCGAAGCTGACGGCGTTCCGCTGATCGGGCCGGTTGAGTGTGATCGTCGCGACTCCGCCGGAACCGTCCAAGAAAATCTCTTCAGGCATGAAATCGCCTCCCGTAACTGATAGAATCTGCTTGGTTCATTATGTTGTAAGAACCGCCCCATAAGATATACTTTCCGGGAGTCTGCGGAAGCGGTTGCCAAGCTCACGCTGGATCTAGAGACGGCGCATTCGGCGCCTAGCTGAGGTGTACACATGGGATACTACAAGGCCGAATACATCTGGGTAGACGGGACGGAGCCGACGTCCAAGCTTCGCTCCAAGGGCATGGTCGTCCCGAAGGGGGAGGCGCCGCCTCTATGGGGCTTCGACGGATCAAGTACGAACCAGGCCCCCGGGGAGGACTCGGACTGTGTGTTGAGGCCGGTCTTCTCGTGCCCGGACCCGATTCGCGGAGGCGACAACAGGCTGGTGATGTGCGAGGTGCTGCTGACGGACATGTCCCCTCACCCGTCGAATACGAGGGCTGCGTGTCAGGCGGCGTCGGAAAAGTACGCCGATTTCGACACCTGGTTCGGTATCGAGCAGGAGTACACCTTCTTCGACGGCATCAAGCCTCTGGGTTGGCCGGACAACGGCTTCCCCGCGCCCCAGGGCGGATACTACTGCGGAGTCGGGTCTGACGAGGTCTTCGGCCGCCCCGTCGTCGAAGCCCATCTGGACGCCTGCCTCAAGGCCGGGTTGATGATATCCGGCATCAACGCGGAAGTGATGCCGGCCCAGTGGGAGTTTCAGATCGGGCCGGTCGGCACGCCCGAGGTGGCCGATCAGCTCTGGGTCGCCCGATGGCTGCTGTACCGCATCGGAGAGGATGTCCCCATCGGCCCGGAAGGCACCAGGGCCAGCGCAAGGCTCGACCCCAAGCCGATGCAGGGTGACTGGAACGGCGCGGGCGCCCACACGAACTTCTCGACCAGGCAGATGCGCCAGAGCTACGAGGCCTGCGTCGCCGCCGCCGAGGCGCTGGGCTCCAACCACGACGAGCACATCGTCAACTACGGCGACCGCATCGAAGAGCGCCTGACCGGTCTCCACGAGACCTGCTCCTACAGGGAGTTCAGGTACGGAGTGTCGGACAGGGGGGCGTCGGTCCGCATTCCCTGGCAGGTGCACCGGGACCGCAAGGGGTACATAGAGGACAGGCGGCCCAACGCCAACTGCGACCCGTACAGGGTGACGCAGCTGATACTGGACACCGTGTGCGAAGCTGCCTCCTAACCCCCCACCCCGGGCCAGCCGGTTAACAGGCTAGTGGGAGGATGATTCCCCAGAGGGGCGACTGCTATTGCAAAACGTCTTCTACGCTGGCATAATGCAGTCATGCCGGTGCAGATTACGATAAGGGGCGTCCCTGAAGAAGTTCGCGACGAGCTCGCGGTGCGCGCCGCGCTCCAACGCCAGTCCATGCAAGAATTCTTGCGATGCGAGCTGGAGCGCATCGCGTCACGGCCCTCCGTAGCCTCATGGTTGCAAGGGGTTCGCGACCGGAAGGCAGTGGCAGCGACACGGGTACAACCGTACCGCATCCTTCGCTCCCGTGACGCGGATCGAACTTGACGACAGTCGTCGACGCGTCCGTGCTCGTCGCAGCACTGGCCGACTCGGGACGCGAGGGCAAGTGGGCAGAATCTACACTTGCCGAAGGCCACCTTGCTTGTCCTGAGCTTGCTCTAGTCGAGGTCAGCAACATCCTGCGCCGACTGGAGCGGAGTGGGCAGATATCGCGGATAGAAGCTACCAGCGCCCATGGAGATCTGCTGCGGCTAGACATGGAGCTGTTTCCCTTCGCTCCTTTCGCTGAGCGGATATGGGCGTTGCGTGGCAACCTGACTAGCTATGACGCATGGTACGTTGCGCTGGCGGAGGCGCTGGATTGCCCGCTGGTGACGCTCGACCGAAAGCTCAGCCGCGCTAGCGGCCCCATCTGCGAGATCATTGCTCCATCCCTATCTGGGTAGACAGGAATCGTCCTCCCCTGTTGTCATTTGAGATCGGATTGACTTTCGGCTCCCGCGGGATTACATTGGGGCTCCCAGCCTGCAAAGGAGGGCCTCATGATACCACCCCGGTTCGACTACCTCGCCCCTGAAACGCTGGATGAAGCGATCTCCCTGCTCGAAGAGCACGGCCCGGACGCCAAGGTGCTGGCCGGGGGGCAGAGCCTGATCCCGCTGATGAAGCTGCAGCTGGCCGCTCCCGCCTATCTTGTGGACATCAACCGTATACCCGGGCTGGACGATATCAGCGAGGGCGACGGCTTCCTCCGCATCGGAAGCCTCACCCGGGAGGCCGATCTCGACAACTCGGAGATGGTCCGGGCCAAATATCCCATCCTGTGCGACACCACCGCCGTCATCGCCGACCCGCTGGTCCGCAACATGGCTACCGTGGGCGGCAACCTGGCCCATGGAGACCCGGGGAACGATCACCCCGCGACTATGCTGGCTCTTGGGGCGCAGGTGGCCGCCAGGGGACCCGCAGGGGAGCGGGTGATTCCGGTCTCCGACCTCTTCGAAGGACCTCTCACTACTGCACTCGATCAGGGCGAAATCCTCACGGAGATAAGAGTTCCCACACCCCCGCTGGGCAGCGGCGGCGCATATCTCAAGCTGGAGCGGAAGGTTGGAGACTACGCCATCGCCGGGGTGGCCGCCGTAATCACCGTGGACGAAGGAGTGTGCCGACAGGTCGGCATCGGTCTCACCAACGCAGGGCCCGTGCCCATCAAGGCCACGACCGCCGAGTCCTTCCTTGTGGGAAAGAGGCTGGACGACGAGACGATTCGAGAGGCCGCACGGCTGGCGTCGGAGGAGGCTCAGCCGTCGGCGGACCTGCGAGGCTCCGTAGAGTACAAGCGCGACATGGTGAGGGTGCTGGCCGGCCGGGCGCTCCGGCTGGCTTTAGAGCGGCTCGGCTAGTGGTGCGGGGAATCTCGCCGGTCCCAGGAGGTCGAACATGACCACGGAAGCGAGCGCGGCGACCACGGTTCGGATCGAGGTCACGGTTAACGGAGAGGCGCGAACCGGGGAGGTGGAGCCCAGGCTCCTGCTGGTCCACTTCATCCGCGAGACGCTGGGCCTGACCGGAACTCACATCGGCTGCGATACGACGCACTGCGGAGCTTGCACCGTCCTGCTGGACGGAAAGCCCGTAAAGTCGTGCACGGTGTTCGCCGTCCAGGCCAACGGCCGCGAGGTGATGACGGTCGAGGGCCTGGAGCAGGGCGGAGAGCTGCACCCGATCCAGGAGGCCTTCACCGAGGAGCACGGACTGCAGTGCGGGTTCTGCACTCCGGGGATGATGATTACCGGCTACGCGTTCCTGCAGGACAACCCCAGCCCGTCCGACGACGAGATCAGGACGGCCACCTCCGGCAATCTGTGCCGCTGCACCGGGTACGTGAACATCGTCAAAGCCTACCAGTCCGCGGCCGGGAAGCTGCGCGAGAGGAGTGCGTGATGACTACGCGAACACCGCCTGAGATCGGCGGCATGGGCCACTCGGTCCGCCGCAAGGAGGACCCCCGCTTCATCCGCGGCAAGGGCAGCTACGTAGACGACTTCAAGCTCCCCGGGATGCTCCACCTAGACATCGTCCGCAGTCCGATGGCCCACGCCCGTATCGTGAGCATCGACACCGAGAAGGCCCTCGCCGTGCCGGGGGTTCTCGCGGTCATCACCGGCAAGGACCTGGAGCAGTACAACCTGGCCTGGATGCCCACGCTGATGGGTGATACTCAGATGGTCCTGCCCGTGGATACCGTCAAGTTCGACGGGCAGGAGGTGGCCGCCGTGCTGGCCACGGACCGGTACACCGCCGCCGACGGCGTCGCCGCGGTTGAGGTGGAGTACGACCCTCTGCCGGTGGTGGTCGATCCCTTCAAGGCCCTGGATCCGGACGCCACCATAGTCAGGGAGGACAAGGAGAAGAAGAGCAACCACATCTGGCACTGGGAGGTGGGGGACCGGGATCGTACCGACCGGGCCTTCCGCCGGAGCGACGTCACGGTCAAGGAGGACATCTACATACCCCGCATCCACGTCTCCTCCATCGAGACCTGCGGCTGCGTCGCTCAGTGGGACCCGGTCCAGGAGAAGCTGACCGTGTGGATGACCACCCAGGCTCCCCACGCGATACGGACCGTCATAGCGCTGGTGGCCGGACACCTGGGGCTCGCCGAGCACAAGATACGGGTCATCTCACCGGACATCGGCGGGGGCTTCGGAGGCAAGGTGCCGATCTATCCCGGCTACGTGCTGGCGATTGCCGCCTCCTTCCTCACCGGGCAGCCGGTGAAGTGGGTCGAGGACCGGATGGAGAACCTGATGGCCGACTCCTTCGCCCGGGACTACCACATCTCCGCGGAGGTGGCCGCCCGCCGGGACGGGACGATGGAAGCGCTGCGAATCAAGACCGTGGCCGACCACGGCTATACCGACGCGGCGGCCAATCCGTCCAAGTTCCCGGCCGGCCTGTTCCATATCTGCACCGGCTCCTACGACTTCACCGACGCCTTCGTCGAGGTTGACGGCGTATACACCAACAAGCCTCCCGGAGGAATAGCCTACCGCTGCTCCTTCCGGGTCACCGAAGCGGTGTACGCGGTGGAGCGCATGGCCGACATCGTGGCCCACCAGCTGGGGATCGACCCGGCCGAGTTTCGCATGAAGAACTTCGTCAAGCCGGAGGCCTTCCCCTATAGATCAGCCTTGGGCTGGGAGTACGACAGCGGCGACTATCAGGGGGCGCTGGAAAAGGCGATTGAGATCATCGGCTACGCCGATCTGCGCCGCGAGCAGGCCGAGAAGCGGGCGCAGGGAGAGCTGATGGGCGTCGGCATATCCAGCTTCACCGAGATCGTGGGGGCCGGGCCCTCGCGCCACTTCGACATCCTGGGGATCAAGATGTTCGACAGCGCCGACATCCGGATACACCCCACCGGCAAGGCCATCGCCCGCTTCGGCACCCGCTCCCAGGGCCAGGGACACGAGACCACCTACGCCCAGATCATCGCCGAGGAGCTCGGTATCCCGGTAGGCGACATTGCGGTGGAAGAGGGAGATACCGATACCGCTCCCTATGGCCTGGGTACCTATGCCAGCCGCAGCACTCCCACCGCGGGAGCCGCCGGGGCCGTCGCGGCCCGGAAGATTCGGGACAAGGCCAGGACCATCGCCAGCTACCTCCTCGACGTGAGCGAGGAGGACCTGGAGTGGGAGCCCGGCAGATTCTTCGTGCGGGGCGCTCCAGACCGTGCCAAGACGATCCAGGAGATCGCCTTCGCCGCCTACACCGACCATCCGCCCGGCATGGAGGCCGGGTTGGAGGCCCACTCCTCGTACGATCCGCCCAACCTCACCTACCCCTTCGGCAGCTACATCTGCGTCGTGGACATCGACAAGGGCACCGGCGAGGTCAAGATACGCCGCTTCGTGGCGGTGGACGACTGCGGCAACATCATCAACCCGATGATCGTGGAAGGGCAGGTCCACGGAGGCCTGACGATGGGCCTGGCGCCCGCCCTCTACGAGGAGATCGTGTACGACGAGAACGGCCAGAACCTGACCAGCACCTTCATGGACTACCTGCTGCCGACCGCCGTGGAGACGCCGATGTGGGAGACCGACAAGACCTGCACTCCCTCTCCACATCATCCGCTCGGCGCCAAGGGCATCGGCGAGTCGGCCACGGTCGGCGCTCCGGCGGCCATAGCCAACGCCGTCGTGGACGCCCTCTGGCATCTGGGGGTGCGCAATATCGATATCCCCATCACCTCAGCCAAGGTGTGGAAGATCCTCCGGGACAACGGAGTGACCGAGTAACGGCAGGTCCAAAGATGTTCGACGACCTGTTGGAACAGGTCGCTGTCTTGAAGAGCCAGGGCAGGCCCTTCGCTCTTGCGACCGTCGTGGCCTGCAAGCCGCCCACCTCTGCGAAACCTGGGGCCAGGGCCATCGTCCAGGCGGACGGAAGCTTCCACGGCTGGGTCGGAGGGAGTTGCGCCCAGCCTGTAGTTACCCGGGAGTCACTGGAGGCCTTACGGGATGGCCAGTCCCGGCTGGTGCTCCTGGCGCCCAACCCGGAAGAGATGGACATCGGGCTGGAGGGGACGGTAGCCATCCCCATGACGTGCCAGAGTGAAGGCACCCTGGCTATCTACGTGGAGCCTTTTCTGCCCAGGCCCCAGCTGGTTGTGATCGGGCGGTCGCCGATGGCGCGCAGCCTTGCCATGCTGGCTCACGGTCTCGGGTTCCGGGTCTGCGCCTGCGATCCGTCCGCCACCGAGGACCTCTTCCCCGACGCCGACACCGTGGTCCAAAGGCTGGAAGCCGTCACGGGAAAAATCGGGCCTGGTACTCACGTGGTGGTGGCTACGATGGGGCACTACGACGAAGAGGCTCTCGACGCCGTGCTCAGCGGCGACGCCGGCTATGTCGGACTGGTTGCCAGCCCTCGACGAGGACGGGCGGTGATCGAACATCTCCGGGGCAAGGGCTTTCCGCCCGAGGCGCTGGAGCGGGTCAAATGTCCGGCGGGTCTGGATATCGGAGCCGAGACGCCGGAAGAGATCGCCCTGAGCATATTGACCGAGATCGTCCAGAGGATGCGCGCCACTGGGCAGGGGGTCTCCCTGGAGCCTACGGCCGAGTCCGCCAGAGCCGAGTCCGTAGACCCCATATGCAGCATGACGGTCGCCGTGGCCGGGTCCCGGTACTCGTCCAAACACAACGGGACCACCTTCTACTTCTGCTGTCTCGGCTGCAAGGAAGAGTTCGAGCGGGACCCCGACTCCCACTCCCTTCAGAGGGCTACCTAGACCTCTGAGGCCCGGTCGTACTGGACGGCCAGCACCTCCGCCAGGATGGCTACGGCCAGCTCGGCGGGAGTGCGGGAGCCTATGTCCAGTCCGACGGGAGCCCGGATCCGGGCCAGGTCTTCATCGTCGAAGCCCTGCCGACTCAACTGCCGCTTCCGTCCCTCGTGGGTGACTCGGCTGCCCTGCGCGCCGATGTAGCGGGCCTGGGAGCGGAGAACGCACGCCAGGGCGGGCACGTCGAACTTCGGGTCATGGGTCAGCACAACCAGGGAGGAGTGGTCACCCAGCGACACCTGCGCCAGTGCTTCGTCCGGCCAGGCGCGGATCAGGCGGTGGGCGTCAGGGAAACGCTCCGGCGTCGCCAGCGCGCTGCGGGCGTCTATGACGGTCACCTGGAAGCCCACTTCTGCGGCCATACGGCACAGAGAGACGGCGGTGTGGGTGGCCCCGACGATTACGAGGTCGGGTGGCGGACGGAACGCCTCTACGAATACCCGGGCCTGCTCATCCTTCCAAGGGAGATCGACCACCGTCGCTCCCCCTGTCCGCAGAAGCCGGTCGCCCTCTTCGGCGATACGGCTGTCGATAGGCGGGGCGATGGAGCCTACAGACCGGCCTTCGCTCAACCTCGTCAGCTTGCGGCCGAGCAGTGCCTCGGGGGCTAGGCCGATAGCGTAGACGGCCGGCTGTCCCTGCTCCACGGACCGGCGCATGGCGTCCCACTCGCTACCGGAGGCAAAGGGCTCTATCAGAACATCGATCGAGCCGCCGCAGCTCAGCCCCACCTGGAACGCCAATTCGTCTGCTATGCCGTAGTTCACCACCTCCGGACTACGACTGTCGAGGACCCGCACCGCCCTTTCGAAGACATCGGCCTCGACGCAGCCGCCGCTCACCGAGCCGGACATGCGTCCGCTGCGCGTTACGCACAGGCGCGCGCCGGGCGGTCTTGGGGCCGAACGCCGTACTCGAACCACGGTCGCCAGGGCGATCTCCTCGCCCTGGCTCTGCCACAGGTTCAGATCGGGAAGGATGTCCTTCATCCTCTGAGTCTCCCGGCCGCATTATCACGACGAGCCATTTACGATCGAAGGTCACCAAGATGCTGCGCCTTTGGACGGACTGCTGTCAACCGTCCCGAGGCGACTGCGCTAACACGATTCTGAAAGCGAATCGTGGGATTGACAAGCCGTCGGAAGTGTGCAAAGGTCAATTGCCCGGAGCTTCGTCGGCAGGGGTACTCCCTCGGCGTCCCTTCAATCATCGAGACTGAGACACCCAGCAGAGGAACCACCCCATGATGGCTGACATCGTCGAGTCCTGCGGTCCCGCGCTTCTGATGCGGGCCTGGGGGCGCATCAACGTACTCACCGCCGACGTATTTGAGGCTGACGCCATGCGCGCCGTCGCCAATGGCGACCGTGATGTCATCATAGACACCTCAGAGGTCACCTATCTCACGACTGCCGGTCTTCGTGTGTTCCTGCTACTCTCCAGAGAGTTGAAGAAGAGCGGCCGCAGTCTCCACATCTGCAATCTCAGACCCTACATATACCAGGTATTCGAGAAGATCGGATTCCACCTGGTCATCCCCATCCATCAGGATATCCCCTCGGCGCTGGCCGCTATCGAAGGCCGGTCTTCTTAAGCCCGCCCTGACGCCGGTACGGCCGGAGTAGGATCACCGGTAGCGTTGTCCCAGCACCGCCCTCTCCATCAGCGCGCCGTCGCGAAGCTCCTTGACCGTGTCGGCCATCTGTAGCAGGGCGGAGTCGTGGGTGGCCGCGAGCACGGCGATCCCTTTCGTCTTCGTCATCTCCTTGAAGAGCCCGAAGATCGATCGCGCGTTCACCGAGTCGAGCTCCCCCGTCGGCTCGTCGGCCAGAACGATCCTCGGGCGTGTCACGACGGCGCGGGCGATAGCCACGCGCTGCTGCTCTCCGCCGGAGAGCTCGTAGGGACGATGCGCCTGTCGCGGCCACAGTCCGACCATCTCCAGCGCCTCCCTGGTACGCCAGTCCCGCTCTCCAGGAGCCACTCCCGATATCCGGAGCGGAAGCTCGACGTTCTCGAAGGCGGACAGCAGCGGCAGCAGCCCGAAGGTCTGGAAGACGAAGCCGACGCTGTGCCGTCTGAGGTCGGTCAGCGCGTCCTCGCTCATTGCTGTCAGGTCCCGCCCCTCGAACAGCACCTGGCCGGCGGATGGCCTGTCGAGACCGGCCAGCACGTTCAGCAGCGTCGTCTTGCCGGAGCCCGAGCGCCCGACGACGGCCACGAACTCGCCGGGATAGAGGGTCAGGTCGATCTCCTGGAGCGCGTTGATCTTCTCGGCGCCCAGGAGATAGGTCCGGGACAGACCGGTCGCCACGATGATCGGATGCAGCCCGCTCATCGCCGGTCCTCCTCAGGGACCAGCTCGACGCGGCCGTCGCGGACGGCCAGCCGGGCCCGGTCTCTGATCTTCAGCTGCTCGAGGTGCTCGCGCGGTATCTGGACCCGGCCGCTGCCGTCGACGAGGACGAACTCCTCCAACGGCTGCTCCCTCGGCGTGCCGGTCACCTCCCGGAAGGTAATCTTCCGCCTGATCTCCGTCGACATCTTCCCGTCCCGGATCATCACCACCCGGCCGACCTTGTAGGCGATGTCGACGTCGTGGGTGACGATCAGCACCGTCGTCCCGAGCTCGCGGTTGATGGCCCCGAACAGGTCCAGCACCTCGGCGGCCGTGCTGTCGTCGAGCTCTCCCGTGGGCTCGTCTGCCAGCAGCAGAGGCGGGCCGTTTGCCAGAGCGACGGCGATGGACACGCGCTGCTGCTCTCCTCCTGAAAGCCTCTCCGGAGTGTGGGCGGTCCGATGCGCCAGTCCAACCAGAGCCAGCATATCCTGGGCGCGCTGCCTCCTGTCGCTGTCCGACGAGCCGGTCAGCATCATGGGAAGCGCGACGTTCTCCAGGACGGTCAGATAGGGAAACAGGTTACGGCCGGTCTGCTGCCACACGAAGCCGACGTCGTGCTGCCGGTACAGCTCCACGTCGCGCGGGCTCATCCGGAGGAGGTCCTTGCCGCCGACCGAGACGCGGCCCGCGGACGGGGCGTCGTAGCCTGCCAGGATGTTCAGTAGCGTGCTCTTTCCGGAGCCGCTGGCGCCTACGATCGCGACGACCTCTCCCCTCTCCACCCGCAGGTCAAGCCCCCTGAGAGCCACGACCTCCAGCTCCGCCGCCTTGTATATCTTGAACAGGTCGTCGCAGACGACGTACGGCCCATCGCCGTCACCCGACGGCCCCTCGAACACCATCCCCTTACATCTCCCCAAGACGCAGGATCCGCTGCAGCGAAATCCTGCGAATGAACCAGACCACGCCTACCGCTATCACGGCGAACAGAAGGGCCATGGCCGCGTATATGACTCCCAGCGTAACCCACCTAACCTCCATCGTAAAGGGCGGGAGCACCTGCCCGCCCATATCGTCGTGGGCCAGAAACGGCATGATCGTCTCGCCCAGCCTCCCGCCCATCCAGGTCCCCAGCGCCAAGCCTGCCACTATCACCAGTGCCTGCTCCAGCCATACGAGCGTGATCAGCTGCCGCATCGAGAATCCGACCGTGCGCATCAGCGCGAACTGGCCCTGGCGGGTGCGGAACGAGAAGTAAGCGTGGACGAGGAATCCGACGCCGCTCAGGATGAGCACTGCCGCGAACGCAATGAACAGCAGGGCCTTCCATCCGGCGTCGATGAGCGGGTCGACCTGTGAGAGGGCCAGAGCCTGCTCCCTGTCCCGGACGGTCGAGTTGGGAAAGGGCTCCGGGCGCTCCAGGCGCTGGACCAGCGCCGCGCGGCCCTCTCCCTCTTCGCTGGTCGAGAGCCAGACCTCGTTGGGTCTCAGCTCACCCGACGTCGTCTCCAGGTTGGCGTAGGCCGACACGGCCGACAGGTCCGAGATGAGAAAGAGCCTGTTGTACACGTCCAGCGTCGGAAAGTACGAGACTGTGTCGACGATCCTGATCGGTATCCGGCGTCCGGCCGCCGATACCTCGAACTCGTCGCCCACTCCGTGGCCCGTCTCGTCGATGAACTGCTCGGTCGCGATCACCGGGACCGGCTGTATCGGGGGGCCGTGGAAGACTCCCCTCCCGGTCAGAGGACGGCCGTCGGTCCAGACGAAGGTCGCCGTGCTGGTGCCGTCCGGCAGCTCGGTCGCCTGGAGGATGTCCGACATGGATTCGGGGGCGGCGGCTATGATCTGCCAGCTGTCGACGCTGTTGAACTCCTCGATGACCCGGACGCCGGCAGGGGTGTGCACGCGAATCTCGTCTATGGACGCCGACCCGGCCCGGAGCTGGCTCCGCCAGTCGAGCTCGTCGAAGGCTATCGAGACCAGGGTCAGGGGAGGTGTGGGTTGAAGCCTGTATGGCAGCCCCCGGCAGTTATGCGCTCTGACGAGGTCCGCTTCTAGCGTGCGCCATTCGCTGAAGCCGAGGGTTCCGAGGCATACCGACAGGTATCTGCCGTTCGAGTCCTTCAGCCTGGCCCTCGCCGCGACGGTCGGGTGCGGCCTGTCGGTCGTCACCCGAATGGACAGACTGCGTGACTCCGCCGGAAGCTGTATCCCGACGGGCGGCCTGTCGTGCTCCAACATGCTCATGAGATCGGCCATCGAGCGCTCCGAGAAGTCCCGGCGCGACCAGGCGATGTCGGCGAAGGTGTCATTGTCCACCGCGACCATCGTGTAGAACTCTCCGAACAGGCTCGATAGGACGGTCCCCGGCGCCCTCAGTGCGGGTGCGACCCTCTCGATGCCGCTGAGGCTCTCGTACTCGCTGATCAGATCCCTGGTCTGTCCGCTGGTGTTCAGCATCACCCCGTCCAGGCGGATCGGGGCCCCCGTCTCATAGAGCGCCCGCTCCTCGAAGCTCCTGCTCAGGGTGCCTCCGAAGCTGGCCGCCACGATGCCCAGCCCGGCCATCAGGATGAGCAGCAGGGACAGCCTGGCGTAGTGCGTGGGATTGCGCGCCATCTGCCACATGGCCATGGCGATCCCGACCGGAGACCTCTGCGCGACAGCCCTGAGCAACAGGTAGGCCGCCTGGGCCGGCGGGATCGAGATGAGTATGGGCGCGAAGACCGAATCGAGCGGCAGGGTCGGTCCCAACAGGAGTATGCCAGCGACAAGTCCGGCCTGTGCGGCGATGCCGGCAAGCTTGAACGGGACTCGGTCGTCGCGGGAGGCGGCCCAGTACGCCCCCCCGAAGGCGGCGAGCAGCACGATCTGCGCGGGCCAGGGTCCGCCTGAGCCGCCGAGGAGCCCGCGCGCGGCTATCGTCGGGACGAGTACGAGGATAGCGCCGGCCGCGGCGAGATGCACCAATGATGGCGATTCTCCGCTCAGGAAGCGGATGCACAGGGGAAACAGCCTCAGCATGAGCACGGCGAAGGCGACGAGCGTCAGCGCCGGAACCGCCAGCAGTACCTGGTCCACTGCAAGCCGGCCGAACACGTCCATCGCGACGACCGATCCCTGCTCCTCCAGCTGCCTGAACAGAAGGATCGCCACGACGAGCAGCCCCGCGTCCAGATAGTAGCGCTGGAAGAAGGGTTGCGTCGACGGTCTGGCCGCCTGCTGGCGGTGCTGCGCCACGCCGGTGCGCATCGCCTGCACCGCCGGGATCATCAGTGCGCCGAAGCTCAGCAGTCCGCCGACCGCGCTCATCATGAATGCGCCTCTGGACAGGACGATAGGCAGTCTGCCCCCGCCGCTCAGATCCGAGAAGGCGGGCGTATAACCGAGCAGCGCTATCGTCAGGGCGGCCAGCAGCGGCGCGGCCACGACGGCGAGGAGGGCGATGGTTCCTCCCTCCAGCGCGAATACCGCCAGCACCTGCACGGCTCCCGCCCCGCGGCTTCGGAGCAGCGCTATATCCTCCCGCCGCTCCTCCGCCAGCATCGACGACAGGGTGACGACGTAGTAGAGGATGACCACAGAGATCAGCACCAGCACGACGAACATCGGCGCCTTGGAGAAGAAGAGCCTCTGGTCGAACTCGGCAAGGGCAAGGTCGAGAGAGGTTATCTGTAGATAGCCGTGGAGGAGACCGGAGAGGCGTTGGGCCGTCACGGCTAGCCTCCCGCGCGCCTCCGACGAGTTGTCCGCGTTGAGCCGTCCGGAGTCGACGACGAGGAGCCAGGAGTAGACGCTGTCCAAGTCTTCGAAGGCTGCGCCCAGCACCTCCATGAACGCCTGCTCGGAGACGTGGAAGGGAACGGTCCGGAAGCTCGCGCCCGTGGAGGCGTCGAAGACGGCTCTCTCCATGTGCCAGATCTGGTGACCGGGCTCGTCTCTCTCGAATACGCCGCTCACCACCACGCTCGCGTACGGCGTGACGTCGTCCCAGAACGGTACGGTGGAGAGGCGGTCGCCGACTCCCACGCCGAACAGCGCTGCGGCGTCGTCGGGGATGATCGCCTCCAGCGTGAAAGGATCGAGACTCAACGGCTCGTCGGAGGGAAGCCGCCCTCCCGGGAGCAGCGTGACGTGCTCCATCAGCCTGGGGAGGAAGGCGAAATAGGCGCGGGCGTTGTCGTGTCCAGCGTGCGCCTCAGCGCCCGGCGCGGTTAGGAAGAAGGTGGTGCTCTTGCCTCCCCTGATCCGGTCGTCGAGCAGCCAGTCGACGTGCGCGTCGATCTCACGGTTCATCGTCGCCGCCACCTTGGCGTACTCGTCCCAGCTGGTGGGCCCCCTGTTGGCCTTGACGACGATGTTCGTCTCGTCCCGTGTCAGCCTGTCCAACGTGTTGTCGAGCGCAAGCTCTCTGAGCGAGTCGAAGTAGATGACGGTCCCGGCCATCACGGCGGACGCCAGGAATACGCCGATCACGACCGAGGAGAGGAGACGCCAGTGGGAGAGGCTGCGCTTGCCCACCAGGGGCCACGCCGCAGCGAGCCGGGCGAAAATAGTCAGCATGAGTATCTCCCGCGCGGCACCGCGATCACCCCTCGAGCCGTGCGATGGTCTGGATGTCGACCCCGCGCATGCTTCGGTCGAGCGCGTAGAGCGCGACGCCGAACACGACTAGGAGCACGACGTAGATGGGCCCCATAAGGGCCCAGTCGGTGATCAGGGAGAAGGGGGGCAGCACAGCGTCCCCCTGATCGGTGACGGCCACGGACGCGACCATGCGCCGGCTCATCTCGAGCCCGGACCAGCTCCCCAGGGAGAGCCCCATGACCATGACCACGATGTGCTCGAGCGCGAGCAGACCGCTTAGCTGGCGGCGGGACATGCCTAGGGAGCGCATGAATCCGGCCTCGGTCCGGCCGCGGCCCGAGAAGGCGAGCATGTAGGTGGCGCAGCCCGACGCGGCCGTGAAGAGGATGATCGCCAACGCAAGGAGGCCCATCGCCCTCCACCCGGCGGTGACGAGGGGGTCCAGCCTCACCGACTCCAACTCACTCCCCCTGTCCCGGATGACCGCCCCGGGCGGCAGGTTGAGCAGGGCGTCGCGGACTGCGCCTCCCGCTCCGGGAGCCTCGTTCATCAGCATCTCGTTCGGCACGATGCCCGCCAGAGGGCTGAGTATGTTCAGGTGTCTGAGCGTGCTGTCCAGATCGGCCACCACGAAGCCGAAGCCCTCCGGGTGCATCGTCGGGAAGAGGTCCACCTCGCCCCGGATCGCAACCGGGATGAGGCGGTCCAGCGTACTGACGACTGCGAAGTCGCCTACGGTATAGCCGGTCCTCTCCGAGAAGGAGGAGCTTATGACGACGGGCACGGGACCGCCTGCAGAAGCGTGGGAGATCCCGCGGATGCCTCTGTTCGTCTCCTTCCCGAAGATGAACTTGACGGCGGCCTCGTCGCTGAAGGCGTCGTCGGTCCGCTCTAAGGTATCGATGGAGACGGCGGACGTCGGCGTTGGGAGCCACGCGAGCCTCTCCTCGAAACCGTCCAGCAGCACCGTCTCGCCGTCTGGACCTATCGCGTGGAGGTCGTCGAGCACGATCTCCCCGGGCGTGCCGGTCGGGCCGAATCCGGGCTCCCATAGCTGCACCGCGATGAGCCTGAGGGGGGGGCGGAGGCTCGATGGAATGTTGACGATCAACTGGTTCCAGCCCTGTATATCGAGCTGGCCGACGGTGAGTGTCCGGATGATCTTCCTGGAGTCCTCGACGACGGCCCACAGGAGGACGTTCGGGTAGCGCCGCTCCGGCTTGACCCACACGCCGATGGAGACTGCCTCCTCCGGCAGCACGAGAGGGTCGGGGCCCGCCAGCGGCTGAAGAGCCCTCATCACTCCGTCCAGGGGCTGCGACGCGAAGTCGTCTCTCCACCACGATAGACCGTGAAACCGTTCGGGCTCGACAGCCAGGAGATCGAACCCGCTGCCGAGACCCGTGGCGCCGAGCTTCCCCCGGGTTCGCATCGCCAGCGATGCGTCCGTGACGCCGGGGATGCCTAGAAACCGCTCCCTGATGGCCTCCCTGCTGCCGGCGCCAAACGCGCTCATGCCGCCCACCCGGACATCCGCCGCCACGTCGTAGAGGATCCTCTGCTTGTGGCTGCGGTCGAGCGTACCGCCCACGGTGGTGGCCAGTAGACCGAGGCCTGTGACCATCACCAGGAGCAGGACCAGCCAGCTGTACTGGAGAGGATTGCGGGCCATGTGCCACAGGCCTACCGAGACCCACACCGGAGCGAACTGGACGGACGCCTTGAAGAGCAGGAAGAGTACCTGCGCCGGGACGATGCAGAAGAGGCTGATCGTGGGCGTCAGCGCGTTCTCACCGGCGACGGGCGGCTCCATCAGGCCGAACAGGGCGATCAGCCCCGCCTGCGCGGCCAGCCCCACGGCCTTTGGTCCCTTCCTGCCGGCCCTGCTGGTGAGCCAGTAGACGGCCGCCGTGGCAGCCAGCACGAGTACCGGACCTGTCCATCCCGTTCCGCCTGTCTCGTCCCGCAGCGCCGCTACGATCTTGATCGCGCCGAGGGAGACGAAGGTCGCGCCAGCCGCGAGGTGCAGCATCAGCGGAGACTCGCCGCTGATGAACCGGACGAAGAGAGGGAAGAGGCGTAGGAAGACGAGGGCGACGACCGTCAGGTACAGAACGGGGGCCAGAAGGAGTGCCTCGTTCACGCGCACGTCTTCGAACAGTCCCCCGGACACTATCTGCCCCTTCGCCTGCAGCTCCCAGAATACGAGCCCTCCGAGCACCATGAGGGCCACGTCCAGGTAGTAGCGTTGGAGCAGCGGCTCGGACGGAGGCCTCGACGACCGCAGGCGGTGGATGACGAGGCCGCTTCTGGAGCCTATGGCGCGTGGTACGACGAAGATGGCGAGCGCCAGCAGACCGGTCAACGCCGCCACCGCAAACGGCTGCCATTGGAGCTCGACGATCAGCAGATCTCCCCCGGTTATCTCACGGAAGTAGGGCAGCTTGCCGGCGAGGGCGATGGCGCCCATCGCAAGAAACGGTGCCGCCACCACGCCCACCGCTGTAAGCGTCAGGCCCTCCAGGACGTAGATGCGGAGCATCTGCAGCGTGCTGACGCCCCGGCCGCGCAGCAGGGCGACCTCGCCCTCCCGGCTCTGTACGAGATAGGCCACCATCATGGCGAGGTAGTAGAGCACCGTGAAGACCATGATGGTCAGCAGCAGCAGAAGGGGCACGCTGGAAAAGAAGCTCCGGGTCTCGAAGTCGTCGAGCAGGCGCTCGATTCCGGTGAGCGTCGTCGCTCCCGGCAGAGCGCTCGACAAGGAGCTCTTGAAGGAGCCGATCCGGTCCCGCGTCTCATCTATCGACCACTCCTTGAGCGGCTCCTTGTCGACGAAGATGAACCACGTGGAGTTTACGAGGGTTCCCGGATAGGCCTCTCCAAGTCCCCCGACCATCGAATCCAGAGTGGTGAAGAGAGCGATCGGAGGCTCCCGGGGATTGATCTCGACGCCCGCGTCCGGCGTCTCCGCCAGGGGCGCCGGCTCCAGGAAGATGCTGGCGTTCCGCTGCCAGTACTCCTCCCTCGGATCGGTCGCCTCGATGATTCCGACCAGCCTCGCGGATACCCTGGTCCGTTCGCCGTACGCCGGCGTCACTACTATCTCGTCGCCCACCCGGAGTCCGAACAGATCGGCCAGCGACGTCCCCAGCATCGCCTCGACGATCGGACCCTTCGGCCCCTGCTCGATCAGGCTCGTGGCCATCCGCCCATCGCGAAAGTCGACGTGGGCGTCCAGGTACTCTATGTACTGAAAGTATCCGCGCCCCACGACCTGTCCGGGCCCCGCCGCCGACTCGATCGGCCGGTTGGGCAGCCCCACGAGATAGGTGGGACTCTTCAGGTACCCGCGTCTCCCGCGGTAGATGTCGGCGAGGTCTCGCTGAATGCTCTCTTCGACCGTCTGCTCTGCGGCTTCGAGGCTCTCATGATCCAGCGAGATGTAGGGTCCGAATGCGAATAGATTCAGGCTGCCCGTGGAGGCCCGGTCTATGGCCGTGTGGACGCCGAGCCGCTGAAGGGAATGGACGTAGATGGGCGCGCCGGCGACGAGAGCGGCTGCAACCGTGATCCCGAGGAGTACGCTGCCCAGAAGCCTCCAGTCGTCCGCCAGACGCTTGAGGATCAGAGTTGCGGTGCTGATGGCTATAGCCCTATGGCGTCGGCCACCTTCTCGAGATGGAGGTCGGCGTCGCCGAACGCCAGCTCGGCCGCCTTGGCCCGACGTGAGTAGAGCTGCATGTTGTGCTCTTTGGTGAACCCGATTGCGCCGTGGCACTGGTGGCCCAGGGCGCAGACGCGCCGGTAGGCCTCGCTGACCCACGCCTTCGCCGTGGCGACCTCCGTCTCGGAGGGCAGACCCTCGGACAGCCGCCAGGCGGCCTGGTATGTGATGTACCGCGTGCCCTCGACGTCCGTCGCCATGTTCGCACAGTGGTGCTGAACGGCCTGGAAGCTTCCTATGGGCCGCCCGAACTGGACCCTCTGCTGCGCGTACTCCACGGTCATGTCGAGCACCTGCTGGCTCCCTCCCACCATCTCCGCGCACTTGCCGACGGCGCCCCACTGCAGCACCTTCTCGAGGGTGCGCCACCCCTCGTTGAGCTCACCGAGCAGCGCCGAAGAGGGTACCTTCACCCCCTCCAGAAAAACCTCGAACTGCTTGTCCTGCGCTATCGTCTTCAGCGGCGTCAGCGAGACCCCGGCCGACTCTCGCGGGACTAGGAAGAGCGAGATATCATCCTCTGCGTCCCCGGTCCGGGCCGCGATTACCAGATAGTCGGCCCCTCCCGCGTCGGGGACGAAGAGCTTGGTCCCGCTGATGAGAAAGCCGTCTCCTCCGGACTCGGCCGCCGTCTCCACTCCCTTGGCATCCCAGCGGGCGCTCGGCTCCGTGAGCGCCATAGTCATTATCAGCTGGCCGTCGGCTATCCTGGGCAGGATCTCCTGCTTCTGCTCCTCGCTGCCCGCGTCGAGGACGGCCATGCCGGCCATCACGACGGTCGAGAAGAATGGTCCGGGCAGCATGGCCCTCCCCATCTCTTCGAGCAGAATCGACAGATCGAGGAAGCTGAGTCCGACCCCGCCGTACCTTTCGGGAACGATCAGTCCGAGCCAGCCCTGCTCGGCCATCTTCTGCCACAGCTCGGGAGTGTAGCCGCGCGGGTCCCTCTCCATCTCTCTGACGTACGTGTCCGGGCACTCCGCCTCCAGAAAGGCGCGCGCGCTGTTCCTGAGCATCTGCTGTGCTTCGTCGAGGCCGAGGTCCATCGTCTCTCCCTTCCCGTCCCCTAACTCACCGCTCCGTAAACCTCTTCCCCCGTCCGCGAGGGAAGGCTCCGCAGACCTCTTCCCCCGTCCGCGGGGGAAGATTGAGATGGGGGCGCCTCTCCATCCCTACCCCCGGGGCAGTCCCAGGCCGCGGGTGGCGATGATGTTGCGCTGAATCTCCGACGTACCGGCGGCCACCATGCTCGCCGCCGAGACCATGTAGGCGTTCTCGATGCGGCCCTTGAGCGGCGCCCACCTGGAGTCCGGTTCGAGCTGGCCGTAGAGGCCCAGGATGCTCATCCCCAGCTGGTACAGCCGGACCACCATCTCCGTGCCGAACGCCTTTACGATCGACGCCTCCTTGTTCGGGATCATCTGCCTGCTCTGCATCCAGGCCACGTTGTAGGACATGAGCCGGCACGTCTCCACCTCGACCGCCAGCGAGGCCAGCCTGGACCGGATCAGCGGGTCCTCGGAGAGCGGCCTGCCGTTGCGCGTGTTCTCCTTGCAGAACTGCACCAGCTCCTCGACTATTCGTCTCCCCCTGGCCGAGTTCCCCACTCCGGAGCGTTCGAAGTCCAGCAGCGCGGCGCCCACGTACCAGCCCCTGTTCAGCTCCCCCACCAGGTGTCTCTTGGGGACGCGCACCTTGTCCAACGTGACCAGCGCGCGGTCCGCGTTCCACATCATCGGTATCCTCTCGACCGTGATGCCCGGCGCGTCCATCTCCGTGAGGAGGAAGCTGATGCCCCGGTGCTTCGGCGCGTCCGGGTCCGTGCGGACGAGCATGAACATCCAGTTCGAGCCGCCGTGGGCGCCGTTCCATATCTTGGAGCCGGTCACCACGAAGTCGTCGCCGTCCTCCTCCGCCCTCGTCTGGACGCTGGCCAGATCGGACCCGGCGTCCGGCTCCGTGTAGCCCTGGGCCCAGTCGATGTCGGCTCGCGCGATGCGCGGCAGGAAGTAGCGCTTCTGCTCCTCCGTGCCGTACAGCATCAGAATGGGGCCGACCATGCTTACGCCGGCGTCGCTCGCGGGCACTCCGCGGTACGCCATCTCTTCGTTGAAGACCATCTGGCGGATGTGGGGCGCCCCCAGCCCGCCGTACTCCGGGGGCCAGGCCATCGTGAGCCAACCCCTGTCGGCCAGCCTCTTCTTGAACTGTCTGACCTTGACGGCGTCGGCAGGCTCCTCGGCGTCCACCACCTCGGTGCGCCAGTCCCAGGGCAGCTCCCGCTCGACGAAGTCCACCGCCTCGCGGCGGAATGTCTCGTCCTCTACGCTAAATATGAAGTCCATGCCGGTCTCAACTCCTAAAGCCGTGCGCGCCCCTCAAGGTGCGGGCGCGCACGTCGCTGTCGTCCCGGGCCGTGAAGCCCGAGCTGCGGGCGGCGCCGGGGCTAGGAGGCTCCGACCGACAGGCAGGTCACCGTCCGGCCTATCCCGCCGATGGTGTGTATCTGACTCGTCACGAGGTCGCCCACGGCGTTGAGGTCCTGGGCCTCGACGACGGCGATGATGTCGTACGGCCCGGTTACCGGGTCGACCGTTGTGACGCCGGGCAGGGTCCGCAGCGCGGCGCTCACGTCCCGCGACTTCCCTACGGCCGTTTCGATCAGGATGTACGCCTTTGTACTCACTTTCAACCTCCGAAGGGGATGCCCGGCGAGATATCCGGCTGGGCTCCAATTACTTGGGATTCTAAGGAGGAGCGGAGAGCCTGTCAATTGCGCGCCATTCCCGTCACGGAGTCGGGTGGGAGGCTTTTCAATCCTCCGGGGAACGACCTATAATCAGCGGGAGGGGGGAGGACTCCGCGAGCATCCAGGCTGCTTCCGGCGCCTTCGTCCAGAGTCGAGGTGACTCAATGGTAGACGCCGCAACCTTCCGCCAAGCATGGGGCAAGTTTCCCACGGGCGTGTCGCTGATGACCACCATTCAGCCTGACGGCGAGGTGCACGGGATGACGGCGAACGGCATCAACTCCGTCTCCCTCGACCCGCTGCTGGTCCTGGCGTGCGTCGGCCACGCCGCCAACTCCCATACGCTGATCAGGCACTCCGGACGCTTCGCGCTGAGCGTCCTGAACGAGGACCAGCAGGACATCGGGGAGTACTACGCGCGGCCTCCCGAGAGGAGGACCGGGGACGTCCAGGCCTCCTTCAGCTTCACGGAGAGAGGCGCGGCCCTGCTGGACGGCGGCCTTGCCGCAATGGACTGCCGGGTGGTCGATCAGCATGAAGCGGGGGACCACACCATCTTCATCGGCGAGGTCGACGAGATACGGATCGGCTCCGGGCGCCCTCTCGTCTTCTTCGAAGGCAAATTCGGCGGCCTGCCCTGACGGGTGTCTAAGGCGCCACGCTTCGCCTGAACCCACACCAACCCGCCCCAGGCCATTGTTGCCATGCCCACGTACCCGCACATAGAACGTTATCACGCCGCAAAACAGGAGTTGATCGACTACGGCGGCTCCGACAGCGAGCTGAACATCAGGCCTGCCTTCCAGAACTGCCTGGCCGCCTACTGCGGTGACCACAAGGAGAAGCTGGCGCTCGTGCCCGAGCTCCGCGCCCTCTCCGGGGTCGTGCCCGACGGCACCGTCAAGGACACGCTGCGCATGGCGCGGGGCTACTGGGAGGCGAAGGACTCCCGCGACGACCTCGACGCCGAAATTACTCGCAAACTCAACCGCGGCTACCCCCGCGACAACATCATCTTCGAGGACTCCCGGACAGCCGTCCTCATCCAGAACCGCGAAGAGGCCATGCGGGCCGACATGTCCCGCCCCGGCGACCTTCACCGCCTCATCCGCCGCTTCCTCGACTACGAGCTTCCGCAGATCGAGGAGTTCAGGGAGGCGCAGACGCAGTTCAAGGCCGATCTGCCCGCCGTCCTCGAGAACCTGCGCGGGGCCGTCGAGGAGGCCGAGGCGGAGAACCAGGACTACCGGGCCGCCGCCGCCGGCTTCCTGGAGCTGTGCAGGCAGTCCATCAGCCCCGAGGTGTCCGACGCCGACGTGCGCGAGATGCTGCTACAGCACATCCTGACCAAGGACATCTTCCTGCGAGTGTTCGCAGAGGACCAGTTCCACAGCGAGAACAATATCGCGCGCCGCCTCGACGCGCTGGAGCGCACCTTCTTTACGGGGGACACGCGGCGGCAGGCAATCGACCGTCTGCGGACATACTACGGCGCAATCGGACGCGCCGCCGATGAGATCGTCGACTACGCCGAGAAGCAGCAGTTCCTCAAGGTCATATATGAAGACTTCTACAAGGCTTACAACCCCGCGGCCGCCGACCGGCTGGGCGTCGTGTATACGCCCAACGAGGTAGTGGATTTCATAATCCGGGGCGCCGACCACCTGCTTCAGAAGCACTTCGGCCGCCGGCTCGCCGACGACAACGTCCAGATACTCGACCCGGCAACCGGCACAGGGACCTTCATCACCAGCCTGATCGACTACCTGCCCGCCGACCGGCTGGAGTACAAGTACGTCAACGAGATACATGCCAACGAGGTGGCGATACTGCCCTACTACATCGCCAACCTGAACATTGAGTACACCTACCGCGAGAAGACGGGACGCTACTTGAAGTTCCCCAATCTGGCGTTCGTCGACACGCTGGACAACATGGGCTGGCAACAGATGCGCGGCGATGCGGCGCAGCAGTCAAAAGCGCGCGTAACACCGCAGCAATCCACCTTCAACTTGGGAGGACTCTCCACAGAGAACTGGATGCGCGTCCAGCTCCAGAACGAGAAGACCATCAGCGTCATCATAGGCAACCCGCCGTATAATGCGAGCGCGACGATTTGGGGCGACGGCAGCGCAAACCGCAAGTACCCTGAGATCGACCATCGTATCAAGGATACCTACGTAGCCGAAAGCACTGCGCAGAAGACCAAGCAGTATGACATGTATAAGCGGTTCATTCGCTGGGCGTCCGACCGGCTGGCCGACGACGGCATTATGGCCTTTATCACCAACAGGGCATATATCGATTCTCTCCAAGATGATGGGTTCCGCAAAGTTGTCACTCAGGAATTCAGCGATCTGTACATAGTAGATCTTGGAGGCAACTACCAAAGCCCAGGTCAAGCAGGGAATGTCTTTGGAATCCGAATAGGGGTCGCAATCGGATTCTTTGTGAGACGTGCGGGATCCAGAGGCATGGGACAGATTCACTACCATGCCATAGCAGACGATCAATCAGGAGCAGATAAGCTAGTCCAACTGCGTGGCTTAGAGATCCCGCAGATGGACATGGACTTGATTGAGCCTGACGCTCACGACAACTGGCTCAACCAGGCAAATCCCGACTTTGGCACGTTGCTACCTCTTGTTAACCGACAGTTTCCATTGGCCCATGGTACTGAGCCACAAGCGACATTCGGTCTATGTGCACTAGGGGTGTCCACGAACCGTGATGAATGGGTTTACGACTTTAGCATTGAGGGACTCAGAAGCAAGGCCCTGTTCTTCGTGGACACCTACAACGAACTCGTGGAAAGCAATGATGCATCGTATCCCACGCTCATCAAGTGGAGCAGCACACTAAGGGACAGATTCCGCCGCCGCAAGCCTATCATCTACAACGATTGGCATCGAATCCAATCGTTGTACCGACCATTCACTCTGAAGCATCACTTTGCCGATGCCGCCATGAATGATCGGCTAACCAAGAATCACTACACCTTGTTCGGCCAAGATCTGCGCCAAGACAATAGCCTTATCTGCATCAACGGCCCCGGATCCAACAACTTTTCTGTTCTTGCTGCCAATAGATTAGTTGAGAAGAAGTATTGTGATACCAACAATGCAGCTACCTTCTGTCTCCCCCTATACCGCTACACCCCTGAGGGCGAGCGCATCACCAATATCACCGAGTGGGGCATCCGCCGCATCAACGACCACTACCGCGAGGAGTGGGGCAAGGACTTCGTGAAGGCCTACCCCGACGGCATCGGCGCGGAGGAGATTTTCGCCTACACCTACGCCGTGCTCCACGACCCGGTGTACCTATACGACTACGCCGACGATCTGTTGCGCGAGTTCCCGCGCCTGCCCCTCTACCACGAGTTCGACATCTGGGCGCGGATGGGCCGCGAGCTACTCGACCTCCACCTCGGCTTCGAGTCGGCCGAGCCCTACCCGCTGGAGCGCGTCGAGAAGACGCCTCAGCCCGCCTCCATCAGGGAGACAGCCGCCACTGCCCGATACATCACGGCCGAAACCCCTGACGTAAAGAGAGAGGGCGTGGGTGAGAGCAGCCCGCGTCCCAGGCTCCGCGCCGACAAGGAGCGCGGCGTCATCATGCTGGACGACCAGACGAGCCTGACAGGTGTGCCGCCCGACGCATGGCGCTACCGCCTGGGCAACCGCTCCGCCCTGGAGTGGGTTCTGGACCAGTACAAGGAGAAGAAGCCGCGCGATCCGACCATCCGCGAGCGGTTTAACACATACCGCTTCGCCGACCACAAGGAGCACGTCATCGACCTGCTGCGGCGGGTATGCGCCGTGAGCGTCAAGACGATGGAGATAGTGGACGGCATGGCCTATTGGGAGAACGGCAAGCTGGTAGTGTTCGGCGACCGCGACAAGCACGAGTGGGGGATGATGGGGCTGTCACACTGGTTCAGCGAGCCGAACGATCTGGAGACGTAGTCCTGGCGCCGTTCCCGTTCACCGACCTGTCCGATATCAAGATTCGGCCCGCCGTGGTCCTTGCGGACGTGGGAATGCAGGACTGGGTGCTCTGCGAGATCACCAGCAGCCCGCAAGTACGAGACCTGTACATCGCCATCGGGCCCAGCGACATGGAAAGAGGGCGCCTGAGGCTCCAGAGTTGGGCGCGCCCGGACCGCCTAACCACTTTGAACGACAGTGTATTCGAACGCAGACTCGGCCGACTTTCCGCCGGCAAGCGCGCCGAGATCAGCGCTGCCGTCCGCAGCCTCTTCTAACCACTAACCACTATCCACCAGCCTCCCTCCCTCCATTTTGACCCTCTTCGGAGCCGGTGCTAGAATGGCCGCGCGGAGGAGTTAACTGTGTCCGGCCACTCCAAATGGTCCACCATAAAGCACGGCAAGGCGGTCAGCGACGCCCGCCGCGGGAAGCTGTTCACCAAGCTGGCCAGGGAGATCATCGTAGCGGCGAAGCAGGGCGGCGGTGACAGCGACTCCAACTTCCGTCTCCGAATGGCCATACAGCGGGCCAAGGACAACAACATGCCCGCCGGCAACATCGAGCGGGCGATCAAGCGCGGGACGGGCGACGCCTCCGACGGGGCGCAGATGTTGGAGGCGGTGTACGAGGGTTACGGACCGGGCGGCACCGCGATCATGCTCGAGACGATGACCGACAACCGCAACCGCACTGTGTCGGACATCAGGTCGACTCTCACCAAGGCGGGAGGCAACCTCGCGGAGAGCGGCGCCGTCGCGTGGCAGTTCGAGAAGAGGGGAGTTGTGGTCGTCCAGTCGGACGAGGAACAGGTCGACGATCTGGCGCTGGCGGCCATAGACGCCGGAGCGGACGATTTCGAGACGGTCGACTCCACGCTCCACCTCTACTCGGCTCCGGGAGCGTTGGAGGACCTGCGCGCCGCCTTGACCGGACAGGACGCGGTAATCAGCTCGTCCGAGACGGCCATGCTGCCCAGGACGACGATCATGCTGGACGCTAAGATAGCGCTTCAGGCGCTGCGTCTGCTGGACGAGCTGGAGGAGTTGGACGATGTCCAGCGCGTATTCTCCAACGCCGACTTCCCCGAGGAGGCGCTGGAACGCTACAAGTCCGACGCCTGACTCGTCGAACCGGCCGGGGGCTCGCAAACTGTTCCGTCTCCGTGAGGCTGCGGGCAAATGGACGGAGTGGAGTGGAGGCTCTTACCTCTTCCCCCGTCTGCGGGGGAAGATTGAGATGGGGGATCCCTCGGAGGCTCTGCGTTGCGCGTGCTCGGAGTAGACCCAGGCACCTTCAGGATGGGCGTGGGCATCCTGGACTCGGAGGATGGCCGGTTGAAGCTCGTACACGCGGGCGTGCTGCGGGCACGGAGAGGAGAGCCGCTCTACCGGCGGCTTCACCACCTGCATGAGAAGCTCCTCGGCGTGATATCGAAGTGGCGCCCCGGCGTGGTGGCGGTCGAGGAGCCTTTCGTCGCCAACAACGTTCGAGCCGCGATGGCGGTGGGGCAGGCGCAGGCCGTCGCAATGGTCGCGGCCGCCCGCCACGACATCGAGGTCCAGGGATATTCGCCCCGTGAGGTCAAGCTCGCCGTTACCGACCACGGCGGGAGCGCGAAGGAGCAGGTGGAGGAGATGGTGCGAGTCCTTCTCGATCTTCCGGCCGACTGGAAGGAGCCGTCCGACGCGTCCGACGCCCTGGCCGTCGCGATATGCCATGCCAACGCGGCCGGCTCTCCACTCACCGTGATCGAGGAGTGACCGCGGAGAGGAGGCTCTTACCTCTTCCCCCGGCTCCGTGGGGGAAGATTGAGATGGGGGTCCCCTTTAGTCTGAACAGCTACGCATGGGATAGACTCCCGCTTTCGCGAGAGTGACGGAGGTGAGTCGCTGATATGGTCTCGTCCCTCATATCCTCCGTCCGGGGTGGCCTCGAATCGGTCGGGCCCGACTGGGTCGACGTCTCCGTGGGAGGCGTTACGCTCAGGCTGAGCGTACCCGGTTCCACGGCGGAGCGGATGGTGCAGCTCAGCGGCGAGGTGCGGCTTTTTACATCCCTGCAGGTGCGGGACGACAGCCTGTCGTTGTACGGCTTTTGGGCCGAGGAGGAGCGTCTCGCCTTCGAGGTGCTGATCGGAATCAGCGGCGTCGGGCCCAGGGTGGCGCTCAGCGTTCTTTCCAGGTTCACTCCGTCGACGCTCGCCGCCGCCGTCAGCGCCAGCGATGCCGACGCCTTTACGGGCGTTCCGGGCGTAGGGAAGAAGACGGCGAGCCGGATACTCCTGGAGCTCAAGGGCAAGCTGGAGGGCGACTGGGCCGTCCCAGCCGAGGCGGTGGCCGGCCAGGGCGAGGTGATAGAGGCGCTCACGGCGCTGGGCTACTCGGCGGCCGAGGCGAGGGAGGCGGTCGCGGCTCTCCCTCGGGGTGACTCGCTCTCCCTGGAGGAGAGATTGAGGGAAGCTCTTCAAAGGATGTCGGGCGCCTGAAGGCAGGGAGAGTGGATGAAAGGCCGCCTCCCCCCTAAACCGGAAAAACGCTGCAAAGGATGCCGAGCGCATGACTAGGCGGACGTGAGCAGATGAAAGGCTGCCTCCCCCCTAAACCGGAAAAACGCTGCAAGGGATGCCGAGCGCATGACTAGGCGGACGTGAGCAGATGAAAGACGGCCTCCCCCCTAAACCGGAAAAAAACGCTTGGGCGGAGGTGTACGACTCGGTCTATGCCTACGTCACCGGGGATATCCCGTTCTACGTGGAGGAGGCCCGTCGCTCCGGCGGGCCGGTCCTGGAGCTGGGGTGCGGCACCGGACGGGTCTCCCTCCCCATCGCCAGGGCGGGGATCGAGATGGTGGGCCTCGACATCTCGCCGAAGATGCTGGATGCGGCCCGGCGGAAGGCGGCGGGGTTGACGGAGGACGACGGCCCGCTCCTGCTTGTGCAGGGGGACATGCGGGAGCTTGCGGTCGACAGGGCCTTCGGCCTCGTGATCGTCCCCTTCAACGGCTTCCTGTCGCTGCTCTCCGTCGACGATCAGGTGAGGACGCTGAGCCGCGTCCGCGATCACCTGGCGCCGGACGGCAGGCTCGTCTTCGATATCTTCGTCCCGGACCCGGACATGCTGGTCCAGGAGGGAGACGTCCCGTACCATCTGAGGGACGTAACCCGGCCCGACACGGGAGAGCGCCTGGTGTTATGGCACCAGAGCAGATACGACCACCACAATCAGGTCATCGACGTGCGCGTGATCGTGGAGAGCCTGGACGACGCCGGAGCCGTATCGAGGCGGCTGTACAGGGACTTCCGGATCCGCTACGCCCACCGCTGGGAGGTGGAGCATCTGCTCGCCCGCTGCGGGTACGAGGTCGTCGACCTCTTCGGCGGCTTCGACCGCGCCCCGTTCGACGAGGGCAGCAGACAGATGGTCTGGGTAGCGCGTCCGGCCGCAACTGCTCGCACTTCGTGAGATACCGGCAGCTGAAGGAGAGCAAAGACCTCTCTTGCCTCTTCCTTCTGTCCACGGGGACGATTCCTACCTGTGGCCATTATGAGTCCCATGTTCCACCTCTTCCCCCGTCCGCGGGGGAACGTCCTCTTAATCCTCTTCCCCCGTTCGCGGGGGAACGTCCTCTTATCATCCTCTTCCCCCGTCCGCGGGGGAAGATTGAGATGGGGGCTCCCCCCTCGCAAGTCTGAACGATCACGGCCGGACAGCACACCTCAGCCGTCCGAGTGTACAATGACTTCTCAGGCAGGCGACGGAGGGTAGCCTTAGCAAGATGCCCGACTTCGAAATAGCCTCCGAGTTCGCTCCGACCGGCGACCAGCCGGAGGCCATCGGTCGTGTGGTCGACGGGATCGAACGCGGGTTGAGACACCAGACCCTGCTCGGCGTCACGGGCAGCGGCAAGACCTTCACGATGGCGTGCGTCGTCGAGCGCGTCCAGCGGCCCACCCTGGTGCTCGCACACAACAAGACCCTCGCCGCCCAGCTCGCGACCGAGTTCAAGGAGTTCTTCCCGAATAACGCCGTCGAGTACTTCGTCAGCTACTACAACTACTACCAGCCTGAGGCCTACGTCCCGCGCACCGATACCTACATCGAGAAGGATGCGGACATCAACGACGAGCTGGACAAGCTCAGGCACTCGGCCACGAGAGCCCTGCTGACCAGAAGGGACACGCTGATAGTCGCCTCCGTCTCCTGCATCTTCGGACTCGGCTCCCCGGAGGAATACCAGAGCTTCGTCGCCTACGTCCGCAAGGGCGAGCTTCGCAACCGCCGACGCCTCGTGCGCCAGCTCGTCGACATGCAGTACGAGCGCAACGACATGGACCTCGCCAGGGGGCGCTTCCGGATCAGGGGGGACACACTGGAGATCCTGCCCGCCTATGAGGAGGTGGGCGTCCGTATCGAGTTCTGGGGAGACGAGGTGGAGCGGATCGTCCAGCTCGATCCGCTCACGGGAGAGATGCTGGGGGACCGGCAGGACATCGAGATATTCCCGGCGAAACACTTCGTCACCTCGGAGGAGAAGCTGAAGGAGGCTCTCGCCGACATCGAGGAGGAGCTGGAGCGGTGCCTCATCGACTACCGCGCGGACGGCAGGATCCTCGAGGCCCAGCGCCTGGAGTCGCGCACGCGCTACGACATGGAGATGATGCGCGAGACCGGCTACTGCGCCGGCGTCGAGAACTACGCGCGCCACCTGGCGCGGCGCAGCCCGGGGAGCACGCCGTACACGATGATGAGCTACTTCCCGGAGGACTTCCTGCTCTTCGTCGACGAGTCGCACATGACGCTGCCGCAGGTGAGGGGGATGTACGAGGGCGACCAGGCGCGCAAGCGCACGCTCGTCGAATTCGGCTTCAGGCTCCCTTCGGCGCTGGACAACAGGCCGCTCAACTTCGGGGAGTTCGAGGAGCGGACCAACCAGGCCGTCTACGTCTCCGCCACCCCGGGGCCGTACGAGTACGAGCACAGCCAGCGGATCGTCGAACAGGTGATCCGTCCGACAGGGCTGACCGATCCCATAGTCGAGGTGAAGCCGACTCGCGGCCAGATCGACGACCTGATGCACCAGATCCAGGTGAGGGTGGAGAGGGGCGAGCGCTGCCTCGTGACGACGCTGACGAAGCGGATGGCCGAAGAGCTGGCGGACTATCTGCGCGAGATGGGCGTCAAGACCCACTACCTCCACTCGGAGATAGACACCCTGGAGCGGAGCGAGATTCTTAGAGACCTCCGCCTCGGCGTCTACGACGTCGTGGTCGGCATCAACCTGCTGCGCGAGGGGCTCGACCTGCCGGAGGTGAGCCTCGTCGCCATACTGGACGCCGACAAGGAGGGGTACCTGCGCTCCTGGACGTCGCTGATCCAGACGATCGGACGGGCGGCGCGGCACGTGGACGGGCACGTCATCATGTACGCGGACGTGATGACCGACTCCATGAGGCGGGCGATCGACGAGACCGACCGGAGGCGCGCCATCCAGCAGGCGTACAACGAGGAGCATGGCATCACGCCGCAGGGGATACGCAAGACGGTGCACGATATCACCGAGCGGGTGAAGGCGATCGCCGAGACCCGCTCCCCGTACGTAGCGCATGGAGACCTGCCGAAGGACGACCTCCTGCGGCTCATCAAAGACCTCGAATCTCAGATGAAGACCGCGGCCCGGAGCCTCGAGTTCGAGAAGGCCGCCCTCCTCCGCGACCAGATAGTCGACCTCAGAAAAGTCGTCGCCAACTAGCCGCCTGCGTAACTGTTCAGACTCCGTGAGACACCCTGGCGAATCTGGTAGACGGAGAGAAGCCTCTTACCTCATTCCCCCGGCTCCGCGGAGGAATGAGGCCTCCTACCTCTTCCCCCGTCCGCGGGGGAAGATTGAGATGGGGGTCCCCCGCAAGTCTGAACAGTTACCCTCCTGCCAGCCCGCTGCTAACAGAACTCCGCGCTATGGTAGACTGCAATATACAGTGACCACGGAAACGACAACGGACCTGCCGCCGATAGTCAGGCGTATTGCGCTGCCCGTCCTCGTGGCCGCCGCGGCGTTTGCTGTGGCGTTCGTCGGCGCGCTGCTGGTGAGCGGCAGCGAGGACGTGGACGGCGTCAACAACTTCGTCAAATCGCTCTCCGGAGGGTCCAGCGACTACTTCGCCAACCTCGGCCTGATCGCCCCTCTGGGATTCGCCTTCGGCGCCGGCGTCGTCGCCGCATTCAACCCCTGCGGATTCGCCATGCTCCCCGCCTACGTCGGCCTCTACCTGGGGTCGGACGAGGAGGCTCAGGGGAGAGCCGGACTCATCCGCAGCTTTGGCAGCGCCATCCTGATCGGCGCGGCCGTCACGGCCGGCTTCGTCGTGCTGTTCGGGATCGCGGGGACGATAATCGGCCTCGGCGCCCGGTCCCTCGTGGCCGGCATACTCCCCTGGCTGGGACTGTCGATCGGCGTGCTGCTGACGCTCGCCGGAGCGTGGCTCCTCTCCGGAGGAGAGCTATACAGCGCGCTGGCGCAGCAGCTCGCCAACCGCTTCGGGGACCCCGGACAGGCCAACGTCAAGGGCTACTTCCTGTTCGGACTGAGCTATGGGACGGCATCCCTGAGCTGCACTCTGCCGATATTCCTCTCGGTGATCGGCACATCCTTCGCCGTAGCGAGCATCGGCACGTCTCTCGGCCAGTTCGTCCTGTACGCGTGCGGGATGGGCATCGTGATAATGGGGCTGACGCTGGGGATGGCCCTCTTCAAAGGGGCCTTCGTCGGCGGCTTCCGCAGGGTGATGCCCTACGTCCACCCGATCGGCACCTGGATGATGATAGTCGCCGGCGCCTACATCGTCTTCTACTGGCTGACCCTCGGCGAGGTGCTCGGTTAGGGCTGAACCTGCGGAATCTCGTTGGCTGGTCCAGCCGAACCACAATACACGCCCGGCGTCTCGTGACCATAGTCATGCCCATGCTGCTATAATGGTCACGCAACTGCGTCAGAGGGCAATGTAGATGGACGACAACAGTACGGGCGTCCGCACCATCAAGGCGTCGGAGTTCAAGGCAAAGTGCCTCAAGCTCATGGACGAGGTCGCCGAGACAGGCCAGGAGATCGTCATCACCAAGAACGGCAAGCCGGTGTCGCGGCTGGCTCCCTACCGCGCGAAGCCAAGGTTGGTTTTTGGCCGCTATCGGAACGAGATTCGCGTACGGGGCGACATCGTCTCCCCGATGCCCGCCGAGTGGTTCGATGACCCGGACGACGAGAACCTTTTTTGATCCTCCTCGATACTCACGTTCTGATCTGGCATGAACAGGGCGACCGCCGACTGGGGCCGCGCTCTCGTGCCGAGTTCGAGCTTGCGCTGCAGGAGGGCAACGCCGCCATTTCGGCCATATCCATATGGGAAGTCGGAATGCGGGTTCTAAAGGGTCACTTCGAGTTTCAGGTTGACATCCACGCTTGGCGGCGTGACCTCTTGGACAGAGGCCTCATCGAGATCTCCATCGACGGCAGTATCGCCGCCCGAGCGGCGCTCCTGACAGACATGCACGGCGACCCCGCCGACCGTCTCATCGTCGCCACCGCCCTTGAGGGCCACCGTCTTTTGACGGCAGACGAGCGCATCCTCAACTGGCCGGGGCGCCTGAGCAGCCTCCGCGCCACCGACTGACCCGCCCCTACTCAGCCCTCACCGGGTTGGTCAGCACGCCGACCCCCTCAAGCTCCACCTCAACCGTGTCGCCGTCCCGGATGTCCCCCGGCGTGCCCGGAGTGCCGGTCATGATCACGTCCCCGGCCTCCAGCGTCATCACGGAAGTGACGAACTCGATGATCGCCGGCACGTCGTGGAGGAGGTCGGAGGTGCTCTGCTCCTGCGCAGTCTCGCCGTTGATACGGCAGCCTAGGCGGAGGTTCCCCGGATCGAGGTCGGTTACGATGAACGGGCCTATCGGCGAGAAGGTGTCGGACGACTTAGCCCTCCACCACTGCAGGTCGTTCTGCTGCCAGTCGCGGGCGCTGACGTCGTTTCCGCAGGTGTAGCCGAGAACGCAGCTCAGGGCCTCCTCCCGGCTCACCCTCCGGCAGCGCCTGCCGATTACCAGGCTCATCTCCGCCTCCGGCTGGATCTGGACGCCCTGCTCTATCGCCTCCTTCGGGATGACGATCGGGTCCCCGTTCCCGATGACGGAGGTCGCCGTCTTCAGGAACGGCTCCGGCACGCTGGGAGGCTCCCGGTCCCCCAGGTGGCTGCGGTAGTTGAGACCGATGGCGACGACCTTGCCCGGCGTCACCGGCGCCAGGAGCCTCACCTCCGACAGCGGGTGGCCGTGGTCGGTGATCTCGTACTCTCCCAGCGGAGACCCCGTGATCTGGCTGATCCGGTCGCCCTCGACGACTCCGTATGCCGTCTCGCCGTGCGCTTCGAACCGGGCGTACTTGGTCATGGTCATACCTCCATGTGATGGTGAGCGGACAACGCCAAGTCTACTCCAATGCCGGTCGACCGGCAACGCGGACTGGGCCGCCGTAACTGTTCAGACTCCGTGAGATATTCTAGCGAATCTGGTGGACGGAGAGGAGGCTCTTACCTCTTCCCCCGGCTCCGCGGGGGAAGATTGAGATGGGGGTCCCCCGCAAGTCTGAACAGCTATGGGCCGCCGCCCCATGTGCTAACATCGTACGGCCGTCATGGTCTTGGACAGTGCGCAAAAGGGCTTCGGCGACATGGGCCCTGATTCGTAGTTGAGTCGGCGGGTTTTTGGCCTCGATGCCGACATCGAAAGGGAAGGGAGATGATGCGGTTCGAGATTGACAACACGGAGAGCAATGTACGCGTCACGGTCACGCACACCAGCGGGTCCACCGACCTGAGACTCACGTGGCAGTATCAAGGCTCTCAACAGGCTGCGTTCCGCAACGTACTCACCCGCACTGAGGCTAGGGCATTGGCAGGCGGCATCCTGGCTCTGCTGGATGAGAAGCCTGAGGCTGATTAGGGGAACGACCCCGCCTGCTGATGCTCCCGAAGCGCAGGAGACGAAACCGCCGCCGCCGCTCCCCTCCCCCCACGGAAGGAAAAACCGTCTGGGACGACATCGCGCCGTGGGACCGGACCGACTGGGCCATCGTCGCGGCGGTGACGGCCCTCGCCCTCTTCCTGCGCCTCTTCAGGCTGGAGGCGATGCTGGAGGGCCTCCACCACGACGAGGCGATAACCGGCCTGGAGGCCCTCCGCGTCCTCTCGGAGGGGTACATCGGCCCCTACTCGGCGTCGGTCGGCGGCCAGGCGCTCGGCCCCGCCTACTGGACCGCGCTGATTTTATGGGTCTCCGAGCCGAACCGCTTCACGCTGCTTCTCTCCATGGCGCTCCTGGGCGCGGCCACCATCCCCACGGCCTACGTGCTGCTCCGGCTCAACTTCGGACGCGGCGCCGCCCTGTTCGCCGCCGTCGCCCTCTGCTTCTCCCACTGGCACCTGTACTACAGCCGGTCGGGATTCATGCTTGCGGCCCTGCCCCTGGTGACGACGCTGTCGGCCACCGTCCTGCTGTGGGTGCTCAGATCGCCGCGGGACGGACGGCGCTGGTGGGCGGCCGGGGGCCTGCTCGGTCTGGGCGTCTACTCCTACACGGCCTACGCGGGGTGGCTTGCAATCGTGGCGGCGCTGCTGTGCTGCTACGCCGTCCTGGAGCGCGACCGGACGAGGCGGTGGGTCGTCGGCTTCGCGGTCCTCGCCGTCGGCTTCGCGACGGCGGCCTGGCCGATGACGCAGTACGCCATCCTGGACACCGACGTATTTCTCAACCGGTACCTTGCAGCCGGGGCCGCCCCGGAGCAGACGCTCGGGTACTGGGCCGAACGGGCGTGGACGGCGCTCACCCTGCCCATGTATCACCCGGGGCGGGACTTGGGCACCGGGTTCGGCGGATACGGGGCGATGGGGTGGGCGCTCGGCCCGCTCGCGTACATCGGGTTCGTCATCGGAGTCAGCAGGTGGCGGAGCCCTCCGCACCTGCTCCTGGCGCTCGCGTTCGCGGCGGGCCTGGGCGTGCTGCTCCTGGGAAAGCCCGACAACGGCGAGTACAGGCGGGCGCTGCTCATGGCGCCCTTCTCCTTCGGCCTGGCGGGCATCGCCGCCGTGACCGTCAGCCGGTGGGCCGCCTCCCGCCTCTCTCCCTTCCCCCGGCTCGGCGGGGGAAGGCTAGGATGGGGGTTCACCCTCGCGGCGGCGGTGCTCGCCGTCGCGGCCGCGGAGAGCTCATGGGTCTACTGGGCGGACCACAGGAATATCGACAGCGACGCCCGGCGCGGAGACCTGGCCGCGCTGGACGCGGTCCACGCCGACGACGACCCTGGCGTCATCTACTGGTACTCGTCAAGACCCAGTCATATCCCGAAGCAGATGCTCCTGTACCCGGAGACACGCCTGCTCCACCGATATGGGACCTTAGACCGGCTGGACGACGGCCCGGTCACGTACGTTCTGCAGCACGTTTACGCCAGACTGATCGACGACCTTCGCGAGATGCAGCCGGGCGGCGCGGTCACCGAGGACGAGGACGGCCGGTTCGCAATCTACCGGCTGCCGGCCCGATGACGCACCGTCGCGCCCTCCTCGCCGCGCTGGCCTGCGCGGTCCTGTTCGCCTCGGGCTACTACATGCTGACGTCCACGCTGCCAAGGGACTGGGGGAGCATCGAGATCGTGGACATTTCGACCAGGGAGAGGCGTTAAGATATCCTCCACCCTGCGGTTCCCGGGAATGCAATTCGGTGTCTACTACAAGCTTGCCTTCGCAATCACGTCCGCACAGTGCGAAATCGAAGTGAGGACGTTAACGAAGACAAGGCGATATTACGGACAGGGCGTCCTCGAGGAGAGACTGACCCTCTCGCCGGCATGCGCGGCCGATGACTACGAGATGACCGTTGTCTTCAGGCTCCGCGGCCAGGAGATCGCCCGGGACACGATGCGCTTCAGCGTGCCGTGAGCTGACAAAGTGTCAGTCAGCTAAGAGCGCCTGGGCGACGAGGACAACTACGATGATGATCACGACCGTCGCAGCTAAGCCGACCACGACCCTCTCGGTGCTTCTTCGCCCTGTTCGCCATCTCTATCATTCTGGGCACCTGCCTGGTCGCGGTGTAGCCCTCGTATCCCACGGCTGGCGGAGGCGTCTTCCTCTTCCCCCGCGGACGGGGGAAGATTGAGATGGGGGGCCCCAGGTCCCGTCTCCCGCCTGGCGCTACGGCCTCTCGTAGGTCGCCGTGACCGTCGTGTGGATGCCCCCGCGGACCCTGTAGTCCAGCTCGACGCTCATCCTCAGCGGTCGGCACGCGTCAACCAGGTCGTTCAGGATGCGGTTAGCTGCGTGCTCCTGCACGATCCCGACGCCTCGGTAGGATAGGAGATAGTACTTCAGAGACTTCAGCTCGATGCAGCTGCGGTCCGGGACGTACCGGACGGTGAGCGTCCCGACGTCGGGCAGGCACGTCCAGGGACAGACGGCCGTGAACTCGTCCGTATCGATCACCACCTCGGCCTGTTGTCCGGGGTAGTCGTAGTCGAAGCTCAGCAGGCAGGCGGCGTCTATGGCGCTCTCCGGCTCCGGAGTCAGATCGTTGCCCAGGCCCTCGTACCGCTCCTGGAGCTCCCGGATCGTACTCATCGCTCTCGCTCCCGTCGACCGGCCCTCAAACGGCATACTTTATACTACAGGGGCGCAGAGGCCGTGAAAAGACGACCCTGTCCCTTCTCCCCTCCGCGGGAGAAGGTTAGGATGAGGGGGCTGGAGGGTAGCCCGTGGACGAAAACGGCAAGGACGGGCTGGCGATCGAGGTCCGCGGCCTGAACAAGTCGTTCGGCAGGACGCAAGTGCTGCGCAACCTCGACCTGGAGCTGCGCTGGGGGGAGGTCCTGACCGTCCTCGGCCCGAACGGCTCCGGCAAGACCACCCTCATCAACGCCCTCTGCACTCTGGCCAAACCCGACTCCGGCGTCGTGAGAGTCGGCGGATTCGACGCCGCCCGGGCCGGACGGGCAGTTCGTCGTGCTGTCGGAGTGGTGACCCACGAGCCCATGTTGTATGAGCAGCTCACCGGCCGTGAGAATCTCACCTTCGCCGTCCGTATGTTCGGCCTGGACCGCGCCGGAGAGCGCGTCCGCCGCGCCGCCGTCAGGATGGGCGTCGAGGCGCGGCTCGACCAGAGAGTCGGGGCCATGTCCCACGGGCTGAGGAAGCGGTTCGGCATCGCCCGCGCGCTGGTCCACGACCCCTCCGTCCTGCTGCTCGACGAGCCGGAGAGCGGGCTGGACGCCGAGGCGCTGGCCCTGCTCGACGAGGTGATAGCCAGCCATTCGTCTCCCGCGTGCGCCGTCCTGATGACCACCCACAACCGCCGGCGCGGCCTCGCGTTGGGCGACCGGGCGGTCACCATCTCCGGGGGGCATATGCAGCCCACCGTCTCGCTGAACGCCGAGACCGTCGCCGCGGCCCGGATCGCCTCCTCCCGCCGCGCAGGCCGCCCGGCATGAAAAAATGGCAGCCCATCCTGACGCTCGTCTGGAAGGACGTGCTGCTGGAGCTGAGGACCAAGGACATCGTCGTCTCGGTCTCCGTCTTCGCCCTGCTCGTGGTCGTCGTCTTCAGCTTCGCCCTCGACGCGACCCAGCGAGCCCTGGCGCTCGTCGCCCCGGGCATCCTGTGGATCTCATTCACATTCGGAGGCGTGCTCGGACTCACGCGGTCGTTCGCGTTGGAGAAGGACGGCGGCAACCTCCGCGGCCTTATGCTCGCGCCGGTCGGCCGGGACACCCTCTTCTTCGGCAAGATGCTCGGCAACCTCCTCTTCATGACGGTGATAGAGGCCGCCGTCTTCCCCGTCTTCATAGTCCTCTTCGACGTCTCATTCGACCTCCCGGAGCTGGCCCTGGTCACGCTGCTTGCGACTCTGGGCGTCGCCGCGGTGGGCACCCTCTTCTCCGCCATGGCGGTTAACACCAGGTCGCGGGAGGTGATGCTGCCGATCCTCTTCTTTCCCGCCGTCGTCCCCGTGATCGTAGCCGCCGTCGAGGCCACCGGAATCATCATGGTGGGCGACGGCCTGGACCTGAGGCGCTGGGTGCCTCTGCTGGCCGTCTTCGACGCCGTCTTCCTCGTCGTCTGTCCGGCCGCCTTCACGCTCGTAATCGAGGAGTGAGCCACCCCACGCGCCGCACCGTCATACCGGGGAAAACTCCTGCCTCTTCCCCCGTCCGCGGGGGAAGATTGAGATGGGGGCCCTTTTTCCTTCCCTCCCCCTCTTGACATATTTGTTCTAATGCCCCATAATAGAATTATACAACGCCCCTTCGGAGGACTCATGGGCTCCGCGCCGACCCTCGTCACCACAGACGACGAACTCGCCGATGACGTCGACGAATACGCCGCCTACATTCGCCAGATCACCGGCGACGGCGAAGCCATCGTCGACTGCCTCATCAGGATCATGGAGGACGACTCCGTCGGCGCAAAGCCCTACGAGCGCCTCGACGCACAGCTCCTCCTCGACGCCATAGGCTTCGGAAGGCTCGCCGTCGATCAGGCCTCGACCATCCCGCCCGCCGGCGCCGTCCCCGCGTCGCCGCCCATGCCCGCCGCGCCAGGCTCGCCGAGGACCGCGAATGACGGGACGCCCAGGCGTCCCGTCCTCCTCCTCTCCGAAGAGACCCTCTATCGCCTCCCGACCCTCGTCAGGCAGAAGACCGACAAGGGCAGGAAGATGGCCGACTTCCTCACCGCCGTCGTCAGGGGAGAGATGAGCGACTTCAAGCCCCACCACTGGATCAGGGCCGCAAAACACCTCGCCGCGCGGGCCTACTCCAGGGAGACCGACCCCGAGCGTCCCGGACTCTCCCTCCGGGACGCCATGGCGCTCATAGATAGGCTCTTCCCCGGCTTCAAGCCGTACCACCGGGTCAACCTGAAGGCGCTCATTCGCCGCGGCTTCGACGACGCGACCGCCGATGACGACGGGCCCTCCCACGGCTCGGCCGAATCCCGCCCCTACAACAGGCCCAGCTCCGAAGCCGCCCGCGCCCGGCGCGAGGCCGGCGTTCGAGCCGAGGCCGAGCCCGAGCCCTACAGGCCCAAGTTCGAAGCCCTCCGCGCCCGGTACGAGGCCCGGCTAAAAGCCGAGGCCGAGCGCCGCCGCCTCGATGACGAGGAAGAGGAGGAATGCCGGGAGAAGGAAGGTGGGCCCGCCACTGGGAGCGCGGGCGTCTCGCCCGCATCCTGCTCCCCACCAGAGCGCCACCAAGACATCCCTGATCCCCCGGACGACTACGAGTCCAGGCCCGGCCGCCGCATCGGACTCAGCAAGTGGGAGCTCAAAGCCATCGAAAAGGGCCACAATCTCGGATGGGACTGCGGCATCCCGCCCTGACCCGGATCGCCCTGTTATCCCTTCCCCCAGCTCCGCGGGGGAAGGTTCAGGATGGGGGCCTTCTTCCAATGTCGTCCTGAGCGAAGCGAAGGACCTGGGGATAGGGGGCTCCTTCCGCCACTATCCACTATCCACCCTCTCGGATGGGACTGCGGCATCCCGCCCTGACCCGGACCGCCCTGTTATCCCTTCCCCCCGGCTCCGCGGGAGAAGGTTAGGATGGGGGCCTTCTTCCAATGTCGTCCTGAGCGAAGCGAAGGACCTGGGGATAGGGGGCTCCTTCCGCCACTATCCACTATCCACCCTCTCGGATGGGACTGCGGCATCCCGCCCTGACCCGGATCGCCCTGTTATCCCTTCCCCCAGCTCCGCGGGAGAAGGTCGCCCTGAAGACAGGTGCAAAACTTGCATCTGCTCCAATCCGTTACCGTCATTGGTACGAAAATAGCCACCCCACGCGCCGCACCGTCATACCGGCGAAAAGCTTGCCCCGTACTCCGATACGGGGCCGGTATCCAGTCCCCGGCCTTTGGACTCCGGCCTACGCTGGAGCGCCGCCATTTTCCGTTGTCCCTTATCATGATTTCACACCGTTCCAGCAGTTACGCAAAGGTCCCCGGCTCCGCGGGCGAAGGTTCAGGATTGGGGGTCCCACTCACCCCTCCTCTTCACAGGTTCTCAAATTGACACCCCCGTTCGCCCCTGCTATATTTGGAAGCGGAATCTAGCCCGTCGGCACGCGGTGAGGGGCCGATGCTGGGTGGGGTTCTCTTCGTGTAGGGGTACGCGGCATCGGGTGTCTCCACACACCCCATCTCCGGCGTCCGCCGTTGGAGGCCTCGCTTGAAGAAGAGTGACTTTGTCGTAAGGTTCGCGGGCGAAGGCGGACAGGGCGTCGTAACCTCCGCCGAGGGCTTCGCACAGGCGGCCGCTCAGGTCGGCTACCACGTCCAGACCTTCGCCACCTTCCCCTCCCAGATCATGGGCGGCCCCACCTGGACCCAGACCCGTATCGCCACCTCCAGGGTCCTCTCCTCCGGGGACGACCTGGACGTGCTCGTCGCATTCAACGAGTACGCCTACAACGCCCACAAGGACGAGGTCCGGGAGGGCGGCGTCATCATCTACGACACGGGCTCGTTCGAGCTCGAAGAAGATGGCAAGAGCCTCGGCATGCCTTTCGACGAGCTTGCCAAGTCGACCGGCAACGCCCGCGCGGCCAACATGGTGGTGATGGGCGCCCTGGCATACCTCGTTAACATGCCGCAGTCGATTCTCGAGTCGTTCGTCGTGCGGCGCTTCACACGGGGCCGTCCGAACGACGACCAGATCATCAAGTCGAACATACAGGCCCTCTCACTCGGACGCGACCAGGCGGCCGGGAGCGACTTTAGCCTCGGAGAGCTGACCGATCCAATCAAGCCGGACGTGGAGCAGATCCTGGTGAACGGCAACGTCGCCCTCTGCCTCGGCGCCTGCGCCGCCGGCCTCGAGTTCTTCGTCGGATACCCCATCTCGCCCGCCACCTCCATCCTCGTATGGATGGAGCAGCGGCTCGTAGGACCCGGCAAGTTCGCCCACCAGGCGACCTCGGAGATCGAGTCGATAACATCGATCATAGGCGCGGGCTACGCCGGCAAGAAGGCCATGACCTCCACGGCCGGCCCCGGCTTCTCACTCATGAGCGAGGGACTCGGACTGGCCTGGATGGCCGAGATACCGCTCGTCGTTGCCAACATACAGCGCGGCGGCCCCGCGACCGGACTGCCCACCAAGACGGAGCAGAGCGACCTGAACGCCGCCATGTTCCCGGCGCACGGCGACGTCCGACTGCCGGTCATCGCGCCCGGCAACGTCGAGGAGTGCTTCTACGCCGCCGTCACCGCCATCAACTGGGCCGAGCGCTACCAGGGGCCCGTCGTCCTCCTCAGCGAGCACGCGCTCTCCGAGCGCCAGGCCAACATACCGAAGCCCGATCTGAGCCGCCTCGTCATCGAGGACCGCGTCGTCTACCGCGGCGACAACGGCTATCAGCGATACGAGGGCGACCGGCTCACCCCGATGCCGATACCGGGCAGCCCGGGAAGCTATACGGCCAACGGCAGCGAGCACGACGGTATAGGCGACACGACGCACCTGCCCGAACGCCACGTCCAGATGACCCGTCGACGCTTCTCGAAGATCCAGCTTCTGGAAGACGGTTCGTACGAGGCCCGCAACACCGGCTCCGACGTGGCGGTCATGCCCTGGGGAGGCTCCAAGGGGCCGACCCTGGAGGCGTACGACCTCCTCGTCGAGGACGGCAGCGAGCTCGGCTGGTACTACACCATGTTCCTCAACCCGCTTCCGCTGGCGCTGCTCGAAGAGCTCCGGTCAAAGCGGCTGGTGCTCGTCCCCGAGCTGAACTACCAGGGTCAGTTCTCAGGCATACTGAGAGCGCAGGGAGTCAAGGCCGAGTCGATCACTCAGTATACCGGCCTGCCGTTCAAGGTCAGGGACCTCGTCAGCCGGATCGGCGAAAGGGTCGCACAGATGCAACGGGAGAGAGTTCTGGTATGAGCGCGAACAACCCTGAGTATGACTTCAAGTGGTGTCCGGGGTGCGGTGACTTCGGCGTCCGCAGGGCCGTCGAAGGGGCCATAGAGGCCCGACGGATCGAGACGGAGCTTCCCGTCGAGAACAACGTGGTCGTCGCGGGAATAGGCTGCTCCGGCAATCTCGTCCACCTGCTGGAGGGCGCCCAGCCCTACGGCTTCCACGGCGTCCACGGCAGGAGCCTGCCCGTCGCCATGGGCGTCAAGATGGGCCGGCCCGACCTCAACGTCCTCGTCGTCGCCGGCGACGGTGACTTCCTGGGAATCGGACTGGAGCATATCGCCCCACAGGCCGCGCGCAACCTCGACATCGCGGCCGTCATCATGGACAACGCCGTCTACGGCCTGACGAAGGGCCAGAGCTCCCCGACTTCCGCCTTCGACATGATTACCAGCTCCACGCCCTACGGAAAGCCCGAAGAGGCGATAAACCCCCTCGGACTCTACCTGACCATGGGAGCCTCGTTCATCGCCTCCGCGATCTCGACCAAGGTCAAGGACCTGACCCAGACGATCGTCGACGCCATGAACCATCCCGGCTTCGCCGTCGTTCACGTCCAGTCGCCCTGCACCACCTACAACGACACCTACGAGCTGCTCAAGGGCAGCCGGAAGAAGGGTATAGACCCGATAGCGTGGCCCATCCCGGACGACCACGACCCGGAGGACGTAGAGGCCGCCCACAAGGTCGCCTCCTCGGGAGGAGTCCCGGTCGGAACCGTCTACCGGAGCGAGGAGCGGCCGTCCTTCCACAAGGCTATCGAGTCGATGGCCAAAAAGGCGAACCCCAGGGACGTCGAGAAGATGATCGGCTCCTACGCCATCTGATGGTGGCTTCCCGCCATCCGTTAACCGGCGTACGGTCGGAGAGAAAATTCTGACCTCTTCCCCCGTCCGCGGGGGAAGACTGAGATGGGGGCTCCCGCTTGCCCGCGCAAGCGGGGCATCCAGTCCTACTCGAAAGCCCGTACCACCACCCTCAACCCCGCGACGGCAGCACCACCGCCGCCGAGCCCGGCGTCGTTCTCTTCCCCTCCGCGTTCTCCAGCCAGATGTCGCACTCCACCTCGCCGTCTTCCCCCTTCTTCGTCACCACGCCCTTGGCGAAGATAGGCGTTCCCGGCACGTCCATCCCGCGGTACTGCACGCTCAGCCGGGCGAGCCGGCCGTGCTCTCCTACCCAGTCCGTGATCAGCTGGCCCAGGAAGGCGTTCTTCAGCGCGCCGTGCAGGATCACGTCGGGGAGCCCGTTGCCGAGCGCGAACTGCCGGTCGTAGTGGATCTGGTAGAAGTCGCCCGACGCGCCCGCGTACATCACGAGCTGCTGGGTGGTCGGGTCCTTGCGAAGCGTCGGAAGCTCCATCCCCTCGTGAACGTCGTCGAAGTAGAGCTGATCGGCCATCCTACTCCTCCTCGGGAGGCTCGTAGCTGATACCGGTAGTGCGCTGCAGAGCCACCGTCTGGCCCAGCTGGTTGACGTACTTCACCTCGTTGATGATGAAGACCATGCTCCCCAGCCGTCCCTGCCGCTCGTAGATGTCCGATATCCTGTTCGTCACGGTGATCCGGTCGCCCACGCGCACAGGGTGAAAATACTCCCACTCGCTGCCCCCGTCGAGGCCCGCCGGGTACGGCCTCTCCACCTCCACCCTCGGCGGGCCGGACGGCATCGAGCGAAGGAAGGTGGGAGGCGCTATCAACCCCCCGTAGCGTGTCGCCCGCGCCGCCCGCTCGTCGTTGAAGAGCGGGTTCAGGTCGCCGATAGCCTGGGCGAACTTGATCACCGCCCCCCTCTCCACCTCGTGCGTGACCGGCTCCGACTCGACGCCTATCGCCGCGCGCATCTCCTCAGTGATCGCCGACTCGCCTGCCATAGGCCGCCTCCGGACATTGGGTGTTGCAGTCTGCGGTGGAGTTTACGGAGCGGCCCTTCCGAGTGTCAAGGAATTTTCCTCCGCTCCCCTTCTCCGGCTCTACCCCACCCTGTGCAGGGGCGCGAAGCTCAGCAGCAGCCTCTTGACCCCCTGCCCCTCCTTGAACGCCACCGTGACCTCGAAGTCCCCGCCGGACGGGGTGCAGCTCACCACCATGCCCTCGCCGAACTTGTCGTGACGGACCTTGTCCCCCGCCTTCATTCCGGGAGCGGCCGGCTCCGCCGCTCTCCCCGCCGCCGCGAGCGCCGCCCGTCTCCCTGCCTCTCCCCTCGTCCGCGAAGGAAGCACTGCCCCTCTCCCCACCTCTCTCCCGGCCCCGGTGAGACCCGTCCCTCTCCCTGCCTCTTCCCCCGTCCGCGGGGGAAGATTGAGATGGGGGCTCCCCCTGCGCGCCCTCCCCCACTCCGGCCCGGCCTCCCGACGCGCCGGACTCATCATCAGCCGCCTCGGTATCTCCTCCAGGAAGCGGGACGGCAGGCTCGGCTCGAACCCTCCGCGAAAGCCGCGCCTGAAGGCGCGCAGCAGATAGAGCCGACTCTTCGCCCGCGTGACCCCCACGTAGCAGAGGCGGCGCTCCTCTTCCATCTGCGCCGGATCGTCCATGGAGCGTATGTGGGGCAGCAGCCCCTCCTCCATCCCGACGATGAAGACCACCGGAAACTCCAGCCCCTTCGCCTGGTGCAGCGTGATCAGCGTCACCAGCTCGCTCTGCTCCTCCAAGCTGTCGACGTCGCTCACCAGGCTCACGTTCTCCAGGAATGCAGTCACCGACTCGCGCTCCCCGAGCGGCAGGTAGTCTCTCGCCGTGACCCGCAGCTCCAGCACGTTCTCCCAGCGGCTCTCCCCCTGGTCCAGCTCCTGTCGGACGTAGTCGCCGTATCCGGTGCGCTCCAGCACCAGGTCTATCAGCGCCGCCAGGTCCAGCCTGCCGACCTCCGCCGCCATCCCGTCGATCAGCGCGCGGAAGCCGGCGAGCGCCCTCGCCTGCCGGGGAGCGAAGGGCGACTCTCCCCGGGCCGCGGCCTCGATAGCCGACAGGAGCGACACTCCCTCATCCCGCGCGAGCCAGTGCAGACGGTCCAGGGTGCGCCGTCCGATCCCGCGGGGCGGTAGGTTGACCACCCGCGCGAGGCTCACGTCGTCGTTCGGATTGACCAGCAGCCGCAGGTAGGCGACGATGTCCTTCACCTCCTGCCGCTGGTAGAACCGCAGCCCGCCGATCACCTGGTAGCGCACACCTTCCCGCAGAAACGCCTCCTCCAGAGCGCGCGACTGGGAGTTCACCCGGTACATCACCGCGATCTCCCCGTGGGAGTACCCCTCTCCCTCCACCAGCGCATCTATCTCCCTGAGCACGATCTGCGCCTCCTCGCGCGGGTCGTACCCCTCCTCGACGACGATCGGCGCGCCGCGGTCGTTGCTCGTCCACAGCCCCTTCTCCACCCGCGCAGTGTTGGAGGCGATCATGCCGTCCGCCGCCTCCAGGATCGTCCGCGTCGACCGGTAGTTCTCCTCCAGCGCTATCCTCTTCGCCTCCGGAAAGTCGCTCTCGAAGCTCAGGATGTTGCCGATGTCCGCGTTGCGCCACGAGTAGATCGACTGGTCCGGGTCGCCGACGACGCACAGGTTCCGGTACTCAACCGCCAGCTGCTTCGCGATCTCGTACTGGGCGACATTCGTGTCCTGGAACTCGTCGATCATAAGGTGGACGTAGCGCTCCCGGTACCGTGCCGCGACCTCCGGGACGCGCAGCAGCAGGTAGGCCTTGAGGAGCAGATCGTCGAAGTCCACCGCCGACGCCTGCCGGAGCAGCGCGTCGTACCGCTCGTAGACCCGCAGGACGATCTCGTCGAAGTACTCCCCTCCCTGCGACGCGTACCCCTCCGGAGTGACCAGCCGGCTCTTCGCGCTCGAGATGCGGGACTGGATGGCGCGCGGTCCGAAGCGCTTCGCGTCGACCTTGACCTCCTCCATCACCGTCTTGATCAGCGCGATCTGGTCCGAGTCGTCATAGATCACGAAGTCGCGGCCCAGGCCGACCGCCGCCCCGTCCCGGCGCAGGAGCATCGCGCAGAAGGAGTGGAAGGTCCCCGCGAACAGGTCGCCGGCGCTGTAGCGCATGAGGCTGGAGAGCCGCTCCCGCATCTCTCGCGCCGCCTTGTTCGTGAAGGTTAGCGCGGCGATGCGCCACGGCTGCACCCCGCACTCGCGGACGAGGTATGCGATGCGGTGCGTGATCACCCGCGTCTTGCCGCTGCCCGGTCCCGCGACGATCAGAAGAGGGCCGCCGATCGTCAGGACGGCTTCGCGCTGCCGGGGGTTCAGCCCTTCGAGAATATCGGTCGCCATAGACAGCCAAGATCATACCACCGCCGCGCGGGGCATCCCACACGCGGAAGCCGCCGTTCGCGGCGAGCCGACCTTGAACAGCGGTCCAAGTGTTTCCTATACTTGGCCATAGCAAACGTAACACATGACAACGGAGTGAGATCGAAAGAAGCTCGAGGAGACAACAGCAGTGGACCGAGGCTCAATCCACATTATTTCGGAGCTCGGCGGATGCGTAATCGGCTTGCCGCCTGACAAGGAAGAAATCGCGAGGTCCCTACGCGAATATGCCCGTCGCCAGAAGATGGAGCGGCTGGAATTGCTGGACCCCTCGACCGACGACTTGGGCGAGTGGGCCGACATGGGGATTTTCGCCATTAGAGAGCACAGAATCGAGGGGCCGGTGCTCGTCGGAACACATCGGGGAGATCGGGTGCTGCTGAGTGTGTCAAAGCGCTACGGCTACCCGGGGCGTGGGGCTCCCCTGCACGACATCTACCGAGTCGTCAGATTCTCGGACTGAGATCTCCAGAGGGAGGGTGCCGCGCTAACCGTAGACGGCTGCTGTGCGACCCAGTATGGAGGTCAGTCTCTTGACCGTGAGAGTTATCTCCTGGAACATTGACGGCAGGACAGCGCCTTGGCATTGTCTGATGGAAATGGACGGGGATGTCGCTCTTCTGCAGGAGGCCGAGGAGCCCCCGCAAGACCTGGCCAACCCAATCGATGTCGATCCCGCACCTTGGCGTACCGCCGGATGGTCCCGATGGCAGCGCCGGACAGCCATCGCAAGGCTCTCGGAGCACGTCGAAGTGAAGTGGATCACGGCGAAGTCGATCGAGGAAGCGCGTTCAGGGGAGTTCGCCGTCAGCCGTCCTGGCACACTTACCGCTGCGCACGTGTCAGCCCCCGGCGTCGAGTCATTCGTGGTCATATCCATGTACTCACTATGGGAGAAGCCCCACACGTCCACCGGTAGCAGTTGGATCATCTCGGACGCTTCGGCCCACCGTGTCGTCTCTGACCTATCCGCGTTCATCGGGGGACAGAACGATCACCGCATCCTGGCTGCTGGCGACCTCAACATTCTCCATGGGCATGGAGAGAACGGCAGCGAGTACTGGGCCAGACGCTACGGAACGGTGTTCGACAGGATGGAGGCGCTGGGACTGTCTTTCGTAGGCCCCCAGGCCCCGAATGGGCAGCAGGCAGACCCGTGGCCGAATGAACTGCCCCGTGAAAGCAAGAATGTGCCGACGTACCACCCGAAACCCCAACCCGCAACGCGCCAACTAGACTTCGTCTTCGTGTCGAAGGGAATGGCCGATTCCGTGCGTGTGCGTGCACTCAACGAGCCGGAACGGTGGGGACCGAGTGACCACTGCCGTCTGGACATCGAGGTCTCATAGCACTCCATCGGCAGACTGGAGGAGCTGATGCCTGAGGAGTATCGAGAGTTCGACGCAACGGACTACGTTACGACCGAGGAGGATATCCGGCGGCTTCTCAGGGCGGCTGCGGACGAGGACCCTGGTGACGGAGCCGTGATTCGCGCCGTCCTGAAGCATGTCGCCCGAACACGGAACATGAGCGCCCTGGCCCGCGACACCGGGCTGAACCGAGGCAATCTCTACGAGGCGCTGTCTGAAGATCACCCGCTCCCTGAACCTGAGGCTGCGCCTTGAGCCCATAGCCAACCCCGAACAGAGCGCACAGCCGACCGCGAACCGAGATCGATCGGTCAACCCGGTCGCAAAGTAGTAACTGTTCAGACTCGCAGGGGAGGCCTGAACAGTTACAGCCTCCCGTGCGACGTTGCCCGAGTCGGCGGGACGGTGTATGGTAGACATGGCCGTCTCAATTCTACCCTCAAGGAGATCCAGTGAGCCTCAACATCAAGAATGAGGAGACCTGCCGTCTTGCCGGCGAGCTGGCGAACCTTACCGGCGAGACCATGACCGGCGCGATCACCGTCGCGCTCGAAGAGCGCCTGGAGCGCGAGAGGCGAGAGCGCGGCGTCGAGGCCCGTCTACGGAAGATGCGCGCCGTCGCGGAGCGCTGCGCCGAGCTGCTGCGCGACGGGCCGTCCGCGGTCGAGCACGGCGACCTTCTGTACGACGAGCATGGACTGCCGAAGTGATCGTCGACACCTCGGCGATTCTGGCGGTCCTCTTCCGCGAGCCCGACTCCGAGCGCTATGTGAGAGCAATAGCGAAGTCTCCGCGCTGCCGCATGTCGGTCGCTGGCTTCCTGGAGACCGCCATCGTTCTCGAAAGCCGTGGCGGCGGCGAGGCCAGCCATGAGCTTGACGCCTTTCTCGAAGAGGCGGCGATCGAGCTGGCGCCGGTTACCCTCGACCAGGCGCAGGCCGCGCGTAGGGCCTGGCGGCGATTCGGCAAGGGCAACCACCCGGCAGGACTGAACTTCGGCGACTGCTTCGCCTACGCGCTGGCGAAAGAGACCGGGGAGTCCCTTCTGTTCAAGGGGCAGGACTTCGCACTCACCGACATCGAGTCCGCCTGACTCGCCCTCCACGGTCGAGAGAACCGCACAAGCCGGGCAGCGCTAGTCTAGGGCGGGCCAGTCGCGGCCGACGCTGTCGAAGCGCCGGTGCAGCTCGTCGACGATCTCCGCCGCCAGGATGCCGTGCCGCTCCGTCGCTCTGATGTTGCCCAGCATATGGGCGTGACTGCGTGTACCCACGATCGACGTGTGGGCATCCGGGTGGGCGTAGACGAATCCCAGCGCAAGGGCGACGGGATCCTCAGGCGCGCCGGGCAGCGGCCCCATATCCACCATTATCCTGGCGCGTCGCATCCGCTCGGCCCACTTACCGGTCTTCTCCTCGCCGCGATCGCCCGCCAGGGCTTTCGCCCATACCATGTTTGCTATGGGCCGCTTGGCGATGATGCCCATGCCTCTGGCGCGCGCCTTGTCGAACAGGCCGTACCTTGCGCGCTGGTCGACGAGGTTGAAGACGGTCTGAAGCGCGTCGAACATGCCGGACTCGACCGCCCACTCGGCCTGCTCGTTCTCATGGCTGTAGCCCACGAGTCTGGTCTTGCCGGCGCGCTTGGCATCCAGGGCGGCCTGGATCACCTCGTCGGCCTTCGTCTCGTCGATGTCGTAGGCATGTAGCTGGATTAGATCGACATAGTCGGTGCGAAGTCGCGTCAGGCTGCGGTCGATCGTCTTGCGGACGGTATCGGCTGTCCAGAACGGACCGACGGCGTCCGGCCCGGTATGTCCGACCTTGGTCGCGAGAACGAACTCGTGCCGGCGGTGAGAGACCGTCCGGCCTATCAGCTCCTCGCTGTTGCCGTAGCACTCGGCCGTGTCCAGGAAGTTGATCCCCGCGTCCAGGGCGGAGCCCAGGATGCGCTCCACCTGTGTCGTCTCGCTCAGCGCGTAGTTGCCTATCTGAAACAGGCCAGCCCCGAGACGGCTCACCTTCAAGCCGGTGGCGCCGAAGTCAGTCATCAGCATGGGCCGAGTCTAATCCACCGCCGCCAAGGCGTCAACGACCGACCAACCCAGCGGCGCTTCTGGCGGTCTCATGCCAAGGTTCCGGGCAAAGACCGCTAGTCCAACAGCGACCTGAACGCCGCCCTCTCTCTGCCTTCCCGCGGGACTACGTTCCGGTGTCTTCGATCCGTCTTTTTGACCGACGAAGGGCTTAAGGTTCGCCAGAACCGAGAAGACAGATTCAATTCTCGGTAGACGCAGGTGAAGTAGATCGTACCTTCGCGGTTGCGGTTCCAGTACAGCCCTGAGAGCCGTCCATTTATCCGAAGCATCCAGCCAGTGTTGATCCCGTTGTGCCAAATGCCAAGCTCGTCAAACACCTCAATCCACCGAGTCTCTTCCACGCTAAGCCTCCTCTGACACACCCTTCATCGCCGGCGGCGCCTCCGCGAACGCACCATGTGGTGCATCTCATAAGGCGTCGTCTCCAGTCAACGGTCATTTGCCATCACAGGCGCGAGCATACCGTCCGCGTTCGCTTTCGTAGTGGGAGATCAGGTACTGCACATCGCCCAGAGACAGACCGGGGGCGTCGAAAAAGCCCCTCATATAGTTGATGTGGTTGGACGACAGCGTATAGATGAAACTCTCCAGCCTACTCTCTATCTCGCAAGCGGGGCTGGGTTTGTCTTCTGTATCTTCACGCATCCCCTCATCGAAGTGCTCCTTGATGTCCATCGCTCCGCTGACTGTTGGCAGGTCGCCCCCTCGCCCAATAAAACAGAGGCGTTCATAGCGGCCACGCTGGTTCTCCAGGTAGTCGACCACGGACCGCACGTCGGTCGCATTCAGGTTGGGTTCATCGAAGTACGTCCTCAGGTATCCCACGCTGTTTGATGTCCAGGTTGCGATGGTGTCCTTGAACGTCCTATCAAGGTGGCAATAGCTCCCGGAGTTTTTCTGCTTCCTGTACTCCTTGATCTTCGACTCATACCCCGAGATGATCTTCGCCTCTCTCGTGGGTGTAGGCGTCGATTCAGGAGTTGGTGTGGGGTTGGCACCTGGAGTGGATGTCGGTTTCGCATCCGTCCCGCACGCCATCGCCGTGAATAGCATGATAGCCACCACGCTGGAGACGGCAAGCAAACGGAGCCATGCCCCAGACTTCCTTGATGCACCGAACTCCCGTGCTACAATTGCAATCGTCACGACATGGCACCATAGGTCAACCGGCTACTGAAAGCCACATTTTGACACAAAATGACACACATAATATATATAGGACCCAAGCTGGGCCTGCCCACCCCCCTCCCGACTCTCCGCCTCAATCAAAATCTCCCTTGACATCCGGCGAACGAATGTGCTAGTTTCTCCGCAGAGGGGACGGACCCACGGGTTCGTCCCTTCGCTATTTCCCGGAGGACAGGCACATTGGCCTTCTTCGACTCCGCCGTCTCAAGGTTCCTGATCGACGACGCCGACGGCAACAGGCGCGACCTCTCGCCATACCTCACCGAGGTGAGCGGCCTGCCAGGCCGGAGAGCGCTCAACGAGGTTACGGCGCTCGGCGACGAGGGCGCCCGATTCGTCCCCGGCCTCGAACGTGTCTCGATACGACTCGAAGGACTCTTCGACAACACCGCCTCGACCGGCCCCGACCACATACTCGGCGCTCTGCGCGCCCACTCCTCCGCAGTCGGCTTCGAGTACGGCCCCGAGGGAGCGGCGGCAGGGGACACGAGATACAGCGGGGCCTGCTGGGTCGCCTCATACGAGCTCCGCAGCAGGGTGGGCAGACTCGTCGAGTGGTCGGCGAGCCTCCAGGTGGACGGCGCCGTCAGCAGGGGAGCATTCTGATCGTGTCCGAGGGTGCGGTCCGCGTCGATCTTCCCTCCGGCGGCTGGTGGGAACTGACGGCCAGGCCGGCGTGGGGGCGCGTGCGTCCCCTGCTCGACTCCGGCCCCAGCGGCGGCCCTGGCCTCCCGGGCGCTCATCCACCTGACCAGCCGCTGGAGCTTCCCGGAGCCGGTGTGCGAGAGGACCCTCCTGTCCAGGGACGACGAGGATGTCGCGGCGGCTCTGGAGACGCTCAACCGCGAGCCGCTCGCTCCCCTTCGCGCGGCCGGATCGAGAGAGAGCGCGGAGTCGCTCTTCTCCGGCATCGTCGCCGGGAGCGTGCCGGCGGAGTTCGTCGAGGTCTGCCTGATGGCCGCCACGGGCTGGTCCTGGCGGGAGCTGTCGGAGACCCCGGCGGACGTCGTCATCAGGACGGCGCTGCTCATCGCCGTGCGGGACGCCAGGGAGCGCGGAGACGACCTCGATCTCTGGAGAAGAGAGGAACACTGAGACCTGGCGAGACAGCCGTCCTCTTCCCCCGTCCGCGGGGGAAGATTGAGATGGGGGTCTTCCCCCCCTACCCTGAACGCTTACAGGAGACACACTTGAACCCGCCAAACCCATCCCCGGACACCGACCGGCTCTGGGCCGATACAGAAAAAACGATGCGCCTCATTCTTGGCCGAGGCGGCCGCTTCGTCCCCCGACCGGCCCCGACGGCCGGACGAGGCCGAAGCCCGCTGTCGGAAGAGGCGCCGCCGGACCTCCAGACGGGAAATATCAGGCACGAGCGCGCTCTCAGGGCCCTCGCCAAGGAGATGAAGCGCCTCATAACCGAGGACAAGCGCCGCGGACTCGACGTCTGATCCCCCGGCCCGCCTCTTGTGACAGGAGAAAAAATGACCCAGGCCAGATGGCTCGTACAGGTCGACTGGAACGACGACGGAGACTTCTCCGGCGCCAATGAGGATGTCACCCCCGACGTGCTTGGCATGACGCTGGAGCACCTCCGCGACCTCTCCAGCGAGCATATCGAGGCCGCCCGGCTGGAGCTCGAGCTGAAGAACCACGACCACAAGTACAGCCCTCCCAACGCCTCCTCCCCTCTCGGCGGGCTGCTCAGGCCGGGACGCGCCGTCCGGGTGCGGGCCGCCTACCCCTACGACTCCCTCTCGGGAGAGGCAGGGTCACGCCTCGGGACGCATCTCCCCGATCACGACGCCGGGTGGACCTGGACCGAGCACCTGCGCGGCTTCCGCATTGCCGCGGACGGCGTGGGAGCCCGGACGGCCGGCGAGCCGGGCGGCGGCCCCTGCGTCGCCACGCTCGACTTCGGCGACCCCGACGTCTCCATCGGATGCGCCTTCGAGCGGGGCCTGGACGCGACCGTCCACGGCGGCCTCTGCTTCCGGTATTCGGACACCGGCGGCTACCTGTACGCGCGGGTAACCGGCGCAGGCGTCGAGCTGCGCAGCGTCGACAACGGAGTCGACAGCCTGATCGCCTCCGCCTCGCACGTCTGGCCGGCCGGCGCGGTCCGATTCCTGCAGGTCGTGCTGCACGGAAACTCCATACGGTTGTTCGTCGATGACGTCGAGCTGATCGACTCCGAGACCTCCTTCAACGAGACGGCGACGCGGCACGGCCTCTTCTGCGGCGGCGGCGCGGACCACACCTGGACAGGATTCGGCGGATGGGTGTCGCTGTTCTGCGGCTCGGTCGACTCGATCCATCCGAGGCCCCACCGCGGCGCCCAGTACTGCTACCTGCGAGCGCTCGACGAGATGGAGCGGCTGACCAGCGTCACCCTCTACACCTACGCCACCTCCTCGATGCCGCAGACCTCGGACGAGATCCTGGGCGACATCCTCGACTACGCAGGCGTACAGCCGGAGCGCCGCCGCATGGACGCAGGCGCCGTCCTCGTTCCGTACATATGGACACCCTCGATATGGGGCGTCCGGGCCATCGACGAGATCCATCGCCTGCAGGAGGAAGAGGACGGCTTCGTCTACGTCGACGGACACGGCTGCTGGCGGCTCGAGAACAGGGCGCACCGGACCTCTGCGCCGCACACCTCCGCCAGGGCCGCGATCAGGGAGACGGACGACGGGACCAACCCCTACTTCTCGGAGCTCGAATGGGACGACGGCGTGGACAACGTGGAAAACCTCCTCTTCATACGTGTCCGCGACGGCGCCAACATGGGCGCGCAGGACGTCTGGACGCTCGCCGAGACGCCGAGGTTCGGCGCCTACGAGACGAAGGAGTTCCTGGCCGAGTCGACCGCTTACGACGTCGTCGCGGGTCTGCTGCCGCCGGTCGAGAACGTCGACTACGAGGCCAATACCTCCCGGCGCGGAACCGGCGCCGACATCTCCGGCCAGCTCGCCGTGACTCACCCCAACACAGCCGACTACAACGGCAAGGGGACTCTCATCAGGGTGACGTTCGGGGCCTCCCGGGGCTGGCTGACGCGCCTCAAGCTGCGCACCCTCAATGCCTTCAGGCTCGACGACCCCGTGCTGCTACTGGCCGAGGACGCGGACAGCAGGGGCGCCTACGGCCGGCGCATCAGGAGCATCGACGCCCGGTGGACGCGCCAGGTCGACGCGGCCCAGGCGACGATCGACCACCGGCTGGCCAGGCGCAGGCAGCCGAGGACGGTGCTCAACCTCGTCGCGCCCGCCGGATCGAGGGCCAACGCGATGCTGCTCCTGCACCGCTCTATCTCGGATCGGGTCGCCGTGAGCTACCCGGAGATGGGGATCGACGGCCACTTCTTCATCGAGGGCCACCGCATCGTCGTCGAGGAGGGCTGGACCAGAGCCGCCCGCGAGCTCCTCCTGCAGAGCGTGTAGCCCTATCCATATCCCCCGTCTGCGGAGAAGGGAGCTGGAGACGCGGAGCTCCTACCTCTTCCCCTGTCCGCGGAGAAGGAAGTTAGAAACGTGAAGCTCTTACCTCTTCCCCCGTCCACGGGGGAAGAGAGCTAGAAAACGTGAAGCTCTTACCTCTTCCCCCGTCCGCGGGGAAGGGAGCTGGAAACCGTGAAGCTCTTACCTCTTCCCCCGTCCGCGGGGGAAGATTGAGATGGGGGCTCCCCTACAAGCCGGACAACAAGGAGTAGACCATGGACATCGACCCGACGCCCTTCATCAACGCCGGAATCCCCGGAGCCATCCTCCTATGGTTCATGCTCCGCCTCGAACGCATCCTGAACCGGTTCGAGAGGACCGTGCAGCTCATGTCGCGCGCCGTCATCCGGATGCTGGAGCGCCGCGACCCGGAGATCGCCTCCGGCCTCAGCAAAGCCCTCTCCCGCACAGACACCGAGGAGTAAGCAGGCTGCGGAAGAGCTGTCGTCCTTCGCTCCGCTCAGGACCTGGGGCGAGGTCGCTCCAACCTGGACCGCGTGTCGATCCGGCCCCTGTCCCAGGCCCCGCAACGGAGCCTGTCCCTCTTAACCTCTTCCCCCGTCCGCGGGGGAAGATTGAGATGGGGGCACAACGGTCCGATCCGAGAGCCACTCTTCCTCCATCGTATGGTCCAGGTGGCCCCTGCCGCTCCTGACCGCCAGCTCGCCGCGGTCACCCAGTCCTCGGACGAAGGGCAGCACGGCGCGTCTCTCCCCCTCCGAGCAGGTGACCAGCGTCTCCGCCTCGATGCGGGGAGCGAACCGCGCCGGATCGAACAGCGACATGGTGCGGGCCACCCTTTCGGCCTCCTGGGGGTGGAGCCTCAGGTAGTCGTCGAGCTCCTGGAGGGGATAGCCCGCCCCCGTGGGCGGAACAGCCCGGAACAGCAGCTGCCCGTTTACCAGCAGGGAGCGGACCGACGGCCTGAGCGCCGCCGTGATCGCGGCTAGGTCGTTCCCGGTGACCGCCAGGCGCGACATGTCCGCCTCCGGCCTGGCGGACAGCACGTCCACCGCCCGCAGGCAGTCGGCGGCGATCTCCCGCCACCTGTAGCTGTCGGCGTCGGGCAGCCCGTCGGTGAGCAGGCCGGGGTACCGCGCCGAATAGGGGTCGTCGGAGAGCCTCTGGCCTCTGTGGCAGAGCGCCATCACAGTGTACCGTCTGCGCCTTTCGAAGTCCGGCACGGCCACGACGCTCCCGTAGCCAGGCGCCTCGAACAGCGCCGGGGAGGGGCCGACGCCTCTGGGCGCGCACAGATAGGCGAACAGCGGGTACCCGCCGATGCCGGAGAAGCGGACCCCGTAGGCGGTCGACTCCTCATTGCTCCGCAGGGATAGCTCCGTCACCTCGACAGGGCCGTCGCGCAGCGCCTCCACCTCGTCCAGCACGCGCCGCCAGTAGGAATCGAGCTCGGCGTCGCTGACGCCCATCTCCCCATCCTCCACGTCGGTGCTCACAGCCTGAGCTGCTCGGCCATGAACTCCATCGCCACCTCCTCGTGGCCGACGCTCGAGCCCGCGTCGTGGGCGCAGTTCTCGTAAGGGTACAGCCGCTTCTCCGCGCTGCCGATGGCGCGGAACACCGCGAAGCCGGTCTCCGGGGGGCACACCGGATCGTTGAGTCCCACGTTCAGGATGATCGGACACCGTATCCGGTCGACGAAGTTCTGGATATCGTAGTAGGCGAGGACCTCCCTCACCGCGTCGGTCCGGTCGGGATGCAGCCGGAGGTAGTCGTTTATCTCCTCGTAGGGGTAGGTCCGAGTCAGCGAGGCGGAGTCCATGATTGAGCACAGGTAGGGCGCGCCGGCGGCGGCGGCCCGGACCCGCCCGGCGCGAAGCGCCGACACCAGCAGGGTCAGAGCGCCTCCCTGACTGGAGCCGCGCACCCCGACGCGGCGCCTGTCCACCTCCGGCAGCCCGGACAGCAGATCGAAGGCGCGCACGGCGTCCATGTAGAAGCCCCGGTATCCGTAGCTGTCCCGGTCGATGATGTTGTGGGTCAGAAGGCCGGGGTAGCCCGGGTTGAAGGCGGAGTTGCTGCGCAGCTTGCCCCTGGGAGCCGCCGAGAAGACGGCGTAGCCGAGGGCCGCGATGTCGCTCGGCAGCTTGGGCTCGCCGGCATAACCGGGAACGAACAGGATAGCCGGAAGCGGCTCCGGCCTGTGTCTCGGCCTCGCATACCAGCCGGCGATCCTGAGCCCGCCGTAGCTCCGGTAGGAGGCCTCGAACACCTCGACCTCTTCCGTGGAGCGGAGAGCCGAAGGGGTGAGGCGGGCTTTGAGCGCCACCGAGGCCGTCCGCCTCTCCGTCTCTCGCCAGAAGGCGTCGAAGTCGGCGGGCTTCCTCGCCCGGCTGTCGAACCGCTCCAGCGTCGACATCCTCATCTGACGACCACCAGCACCGGCCGGCCCGAGTCCACCACCAGCGCACCTCCCACCGTCATACCGGTGAGAGCCGGTATCCAGAGAGGCCGTTCATCCAGATTTGTCTCCGGCCCGGCGCGCCCTCCCGTCATGGCGTGTACATCTCGTAGAACTCAATGTGAGACTCCTCGATCAGCCCCCACAGCTCCCCCGCGACCGAGTCCAGCGCCTCCGGCATCGCGTTCTCCGGGCGGTAAGGAGACTGCAAGGCCTCCTCGGTCCAGTCCATGTAGACCGTGTTGGCCGGTCCGGGTACAGTCCCCCCGCTCATGTAGACTCTCGTAGGAGACCGCTGGCCCGCCTCCTCGAAGATCTTCCCGACTCTGGAGATCAGAGCCGCGGCCTTCCGCGTGCTCCTCGGCTTCACCTTGAACACCCTTCGGACGAGATACATGGCGCTTCCCCTTATCCCGCAGCCGTGCGGACATCGTCTCAGGCTGGGCAACGGTACCGACCATTCTACACCAGAGGCCCGACGGACGCGTGTTATAATCGGCGTCCAGAGTATTCCTCCTGCCTGCCGAATTCTAGCTTCTCAAGAGAACGTGCTACTGGAAGATATCTAGTGTCTATGACTAGATACACTAACGTTCGGAGGTTCGAGCGCAGGGCTAAGAAGATGCTGCATCGGCGGATGGGCTTCGAGGTCGTCACAGAGTTTTCGGAGTGGCGCCTCGAGTCCAATATACAGGTGCTCTGGGTCGATGACAGGATGCATGACGCGGCGTGGGAGCGGTACATGGCTGCCCAAGGACGAGGCCTGCGTCTAGTGGACTGGACCATCGTAGTCGCGTCGCGTGAGATGGACGCTCCGGTGTTCATGTTCGACAGCGACTTCGCCAACGAGGGACTCTCGGTAGTGCCGCGCTAGGCCGGGAGGAGGCCGCTGAATTAGGAGGGCAGATATGGTCGGAGTAAGGCCCGCAACGAAGCTCACGTACGAGGACTACCGGAAGACGCCGGACGATGAGCGCTGGGAGCTTCTGAACGGAGAGTTGATTATGCCGCCGTCACCGACTATAGCCCACCAGAGGGTTTCCCGCCGACTGGAAAGACGGCTCGACACGTTCGTGGAGGAGAGAGGCCTCGGCGAGGTGTTCTACGCTCCCTGCGACGTTGTCCTTTCGGACGTGAACGTAGTGCAGCCGGACCTGCTGTTCGTCTCCACGGAGCAGGCGCACATCATCACCCGCGAGAATATCCGGGGAGCGCCGGACCTTGTGGTCGAGATACTGTCCCCATCGACGGCAAGCCGTGACTGGAGGGACAAGCTCGATCTCTACGCCGAGCATGGCGTGAAGGAGTATTGGGTGGTGGACCCCGACGCGCAGAGGGTGTGGGTGATGGCGCAGAGAGAGGGCGGCTTCGACGAGGTGGGGACCTACGGCAGCGGAGACGTCTTGACGTCGCCCACGCTGGAAGGCTTCACCGTCGACCTCGACGAGATATTCCAGGCCCGGCGCGCGGCAAAGGAGGCGTAGAGATGGACCTTGAGCTGAGCGGCAAGGCTGCGATCGTGACCGGAGGCAGCAAGGGGATAGGAAAGGCGATCGCGCTGGAGCTGGCGCGCGAAGGGGTGGACGTCGCCGTCTGCGCCCGGGGGCGCAGCCCTCTGGAGGAGACGGCGCACAGCGTGGCGGCGGAGACAGGACGCCGCGTACTTCCCATCGTCGCCGACACCTCTGACCGGGAGTCGGTCGAGACGATGGTGGAGACCGCGGCGCGGGAGCTCGGCCGGATCGACATACTCGTCAACAACGCGGCGTATCCCGGCGGTCTGGTGGTCGGGCCGCTCGAAGAGGCCAGCGAGGAGGAGCTGCTCGCCGACATAAACACGAAGGTCGTCGGCTACTTCCGGTGCGCGAAGGCCGCCGCCCCCCACCTCCAGCGGCGGGGATGGGGGAGGATCGTCAACATCGGAGGGCTGGCCGCCAGGCAGGCGGGCACCATCAGCGGCCTGCGCAACGCCGCGCTCGCCCACCTGACGAAGACGCTCTCCGTCGAGCTCGGGCCGTCGGGAATCACCGTCAACCTCGTCCACCCGGGCGCGACGCGAACGGAGAGAACTGCGCCCGACCTCCAGGCGCAGGCGGAGCGGCGGGGCGTCAGCGCGGCGGAGGTCGAAAGGCAGATGGCCGAAGAGACGGCTATCCGGCGGGTGCCGGACGCCCGCGACATCGCATACCTCACCGCCTTCCTGGCATCTCCCAAGGCGGGCGCCGTCACGGGAGAGGTGATCGCCGCAGGCGGCGGCCGGGGGCTGGCCGTCTACCAGTAGAGAGAGAACGGGCCGCCGTCTAACCGTAGACGGAGAGGGAGAAACAGTGGCTGCAGAACAGGAAATAGCCTTCGCGTCGGCCACCCGGCACAGGCGCCTGATAGCCGAGCGGCAGATGTCGCCCGTCGAGCTGACCCGCCTCTATCTGGAACGGATCGAGCGGCTCGACTCCCGCTTCAGCTCCTACCTGACCGTGACCGCGGACGAGGCGCTCGCCGCCGCCGGGGCCGCGGAGGAGGCGCTGATGCGGGGAGAGGAGCTGCCCGCCCTCCACGGCATCCCCATATCCGTGAAGGACCTGGAGATGACGAAGGGCGTCCGCACGACGAGCGGATCGCTCATCTACCAGGACCGCGTCCCGGAGGATGACTCGGTCGTCGTCGAGCGCATCCGCAGCGCGGGCGCGGTGATGCTGGGTAAGACCAACACCCCCGAGTTCGGAATGTCGGGCATGACCGACAACAGGCTGGGGGACCACTGCCGCAACCCGTGGAACACTGAGCGCACGACCGGGGGATCGAGCGGCGGAGCGGGCGCGGCGGCGGTGGCCGGCCTCTGCTCGCTGGCGACCGGGAGCGACGCCGGCGGGTCGATAAGGATCCCCTCCAGCTTCTGCGGGATCTACGGGATCAAGCCGACGCTGGGCAGGGCGCCCCGCTACATGGGCGCCGCGGCGCCCCTCTCCGCCAACCTCCTCAGCCAGCCCGGCCCGATGACCCGGACCGTCGCCGACTCGGCCCTGCTGCTCCAGGTCATGGCCGGACACGATCCGAGAGACCCCGGATCGCTCAGAGAGCCGGTCCCCGACTACGCGGCGGCCGTCGGCAGAGACGTCAGCGGCCTCAGGATGGCGTGGAGCCCCGATTACGGCTACGCCGCCGTCGACTCCGAGGTGCTCGACGTCACCTCGAAAGCCGCCAGGGTGTTCGAGGAGCTCGGATGCACAGTCGACGAGACGGCACTGTCGTTCGGCTCTCCGTGGGAAGCCTACGCGACCATCTCGAGCGCCGGAAGCTACAGGGTGTCCGGCAAACTCCTGGAGCGGCACGGCGATCTGCTCACCTCCTATGCGCGCAGGTCGATAGAGAGCGGCGCCTCTGTCACCGGCGCGGACTACGCGGGCGCTCTGGGTTACGTGGAGCGCCTGAAAGCGCAGTTGGCCGACCTGTTCGAGGAGTACGACCTTCTGCTGTCGCCGACGATGGCCGTCCCCGCATTCCCGGTGGGGGAGCCGCCCTCCGATATCAGAGGCGAAGAGGTCTCGCGTTCGTGGGGCTACCTGCCCTTCACCTATCCGATCAACATGGCCGGTCTTCCGGCGGCGAGCATACCGTGCGGCTTCTCCTCCGACGGGATGCCTATCGGACTCCACGTCGTGGGCCGCCGCCTCGACGAGGAGACGGTGCTCGCCGCCTCCGCCGCCTTCGAGCGAGCCCGGCCCTGGGCCCATCTGCGGCCCCCCGGCGTCTAGCATGGCGCGTCTCCGCCTCGCTTCCATCGTCGGCGCCTCCGTAGAAGAGGTCTACCGTCACGTCACCGCCTACGGTCCGGACGGCCCGTTGGACGACGCCCGGTTCCCGAAGGAGTACGGCGAGATCGTCGACAGGGACGGAGATGCGGTCTACGTCCGGGAGGACGTTCGCCGCTATCCAGAGGACGATCCGGAGCTGATTACCTGGCGCTGCCTCTTCGACTTCCCGAAGTCGAGAAGTATGGAGGCGGTCGACTCCGTCTGGGCCGACAGGTACGACCGGTTCGAGCCGGAGGGCGACGGGACGCGCTGGACGGTCGTCTGGGACACGCGCGTCGGAGGATTCAAGGGGATCGCGCAGTGGCTCGTCTTCCGGCTGTTCACCCACAGGGGCATGCGGCGGGACCTGATAGAGCCGACCAAAGACCACTTCGAGAGCTGGCCCGCGTAGCCTTCCCGGCCCGGCGGAGCGGTTAGGCCGATTCCCTCAACATCTCGCGCTGGACCTCCGCAATCGCTTCCTATCGAGCGACCGGATTCGGGACTCCTTCTCTGGCGGCAGCACTCGTCAGCACTCTGTCAAGTGTCGCCAGCCTAGCCTGACGGCGCTGCGCCGTCTCCAGATAGGCAGCATCGTAGACGGTCAGTCGGTGGCGGCGCGATAGCGCCAGTGTATCCACTTCATCATGCTCGTCATCGCGCTCGAATTGAAGCTCGTGAAGGCGTGCCAGGAAACGCTCCGTTCCTGCCCGGTCTATATGCCCCCTCCGCTCCTGTCTGATCAGCACGTTGCGAATCTCGTACCAGAATATCGCCGGAACGATCCCCACCTCACCGATCAGCTGCACCGCCACTGAATCTGCCGAGGAGCTGCCCTCCTCGTCGGGAAGCACCAGGCTGCTGCGACAGAAGCGTCGACGACGATGGCCATCAGCGGCGGCCGTCGTCGCGCGACTGACGGATCTCCTCCCGGGATACCGTCCGCCGATGCTCCCGCTCAGCAAGCATCTTGGTCACCACTACTTTGCGTCTTGCCTGCTCGTGTGAGAGTACCTCTTTCGGGTCTGCGATATCTCTTCTTGTAGCCATGCATCTAACCTTCCGCCCAATAGACAAGCGACGGGGCGTCCGCTGCTCTAGCCATTCTACACCAACTACGACCTCGTCGACTGTCGGCGCGTCCGCTCCCGACCCTTGCGCCGCCATCCATCCGGTGGTAGCTTAGCTCAACCTGACGGGAGGCTGGCAGTTGCAGACGGCGACGCTCGGAAAGACGGGACTCGAGGTGACCCGGCTCGGCGCCGGGCTGGCCGAGATCGGGGAGGAGCATACGCTCGACGAGCTGTCCCACGTGAGCCGCGTGCTCAACGCGGCACTGGACGGCGGGATCAATTTTCTCGACACCGCACCGTGCTACTTCGACAGCGAGCAGATGGTGGGCCGCACCATAGCTCACAGGCGGGACGACTTCTTTCTGGCGACCAAGTGCGGCCACCCGACGCGGCGCTCCTCCGGCCAGCCCTGGACGGCCGGGACGATCCGGGAGACGCTCGAGGGCAGCCTGCGGCGGCTTCGCACCGACTACGTCGATCTACTGCAGCTTCACTCCTGCGGCGTCGACGTCCTGGAGAGGGGAGAGGTGATCGATCTGCTGGTCGAGGCGAGACAGCAGGGCAAGACCCGCTTCATCGGCTACAGCGGCGACAACGAGGCGGCCCTGTGGGCGGTCGAGAGCGGCCTGTTCGACACGCTCCAGACCAGCTTCAGCGTGGCCGACCAGCACGCCCGCACCCGTCTGTTCCGCCCGGCGGAGGAGCGGGGAATGGGCATCATCGTGAAGCGGCCCATCGCCTCCGGCGCATGGGGCGTCGCGAGCAGCCCGTCAGCCAGCCTCAGGTATAACCCCCACTACGCCGACGAGTACTTCGAGCGGGCGCGGCGGATGGCCGCGATGGGGCCGGTACACGGCGCGCCCGACGACCGCATCCTGACCTCGCTGGGCTTCGTCCTGGCCCACGACGAGGTGGACACGGCCATCCTGGGCACCCGCAACCCGGCCCACATGGAGGCGAACCAGGCGCTTCTCGAGCGGCTGCCCATCCCGGACCAGGTGGTAAGGGAGCTGCGCAGGCGGTTCGACGAGGCGGAGGACGACTGGCGGCAGCTCAACTGACACGCCGGCGAAGCGCGATCGACAATGGAGAGCCAACGATGGACCTGCAGAGACTGAAGCCCGGCCAGACCGCCGAGACCGAGACGACCGTAACGAAGCCTATGACCGTGAACCGGATGGGGCGGGAGGGCGCCGACGTGCTGTCGACTCCCGCCCTCCTGATGCTGATGGAGGAGGTGAGCATCAGGGCGTCCGAGCCGTTCCTCCCGGAGCGGAGCACGACCGTCGGCTACGCCGTCGACGGGATGCGCCACGTGGCGCCGACCGCGTTGGGAGCGACGGTCCGCGTCCGCTGCGAGCTCACCGGGGTGGACAGGAACCGGCTCACCTACGAGCTCGAAGCCTTCGAAGGCGAGACCCGAATCGGCTTCGCCACCCACAAACGCGCCGTAATCTCCACAGACTCCTGACGCCCCTCCATTCCCCCTTCAGACTCCATGATCGGCGGGGCGGAGGCTCTTACCTCTTCCCCCGGCTCCGCGGGGGAAGATTGAGATGGGGGAGCCGCAAGTCGGAACAGTTGCCATCTTCGTCTCCGGGCGTTGTTCGTCAAAACTAGGTCTGATATACTTATGCCCGCTTCGTCTGGACGGCCCTGCGATACGCGCGTTCAGCCCTGTGGCAAGGCGTCGAAGGCCATCCGGCAATAGACTGAACGAAGTCGAAGAATGTTTCCATCTGGGAGCTTCAAGAAGGAGGTAGGCTATTGAAGTGGATCGACTATGCCAGACCGACTTCACTCGGTGACGCCCTAGGGCTGCTCTCCGAGCACAAGGGCCGCGCGCGTGCGCTCGCGGGAGGGACCGATCTGCTGGTCAAGCTCAGGGTCGGCATGGAGACCGACCTCGTGGTGGACATCAAGGAGGTCCCGGAGCTGAATGAGATCAGCTACAGCTCGGCCGACGGACTCACCCTCGGCGCCGCCGTCCCCTGCTACCGCATGTACGCAGACGAAGACATCCAGGCCAACTACCCCGCGATCATCGACGCCGCCTCCCTCATCGGCGGCACCCAGATACAGGGGAGGGCCTCCTTCGGCGGGAACCTGTGCAACGCCGCCCCGAGCGCCGACGCGGTGCCGGGCATGATAGCCCTCGGCGCCACCTGCAACATCGCGGGACCCAACGGCAGCCGCCAGGTCGCGGTGGAGGACTTCTGCACCGGCCCGGGACAGAACGTGCTGGACGACGACGAGCTTCTGGTCTCGATACACTACCCGGCCCCGGCCCCGAACTCCGGGGCCAACTACATCCGCTTCATCCCCAGGAACGAGATGGACATAGCGGTGGCCGGAGCGGGGGTGTCGGTCCAGCTTGACAACGGGACCTTCCAGTCGGCCCGCGTGGCCCTGGCCTCCGTGGCGCCAACGCCCCTCTTCGTAGAGGCTGCGGGAGCGGCGCTGGCCGGACAGCCGGTGGGTGACGAGGCGGTACAGGCGGCCGCCGACGCCGCCAGGGAGGCCGCCAAGCCCATCACCGACATGAGAGGCACGATCGAGTACCGCAAGCACCTGTGCGAGGTGCTGACGCGGCGGGCTCTCAACACCGCGATAGAGCGAGCGAAGGAGGCACGATAGATGCAGGGAAAGACCCACGTCACAACGACCATCAACGGCGAGCAGGTCGACTTCCTGTGTGAGCCCAGGCAGAGCCTGCTCGAGTCCCTCCGCGACATCATCGGCCTCACGGGGTCGAAGGAGGGCTGCAACGACGGCAACTGCGGCGCCTGCACCGTGGTGTTCGACGGCCGGATCGTCACCTCCTGCCTCGTGCTCGGCGTCGAGGCCCAGGGCAAGGAGATAACCACGATCGAGGGGATCGCCTCCCCCGACGGGCTCCATCCGATTCAGCAGGCCTACCTGGAGAACGCGGCCCTGCAGTGTGGAATCTGCACGCCGGGCTTCATCGTCGCCTCGAAGGCGCTGCTGGAACAGAACCCCAATCCCACGGAGCACGACATACGCTTCTGGCTTGCCAACAATCTCTGCAGATGCACCGGGTACGACAAGATCGTGCTCGCGGTACAGGACGCGGCCCAGAGGATGCAAGGGGGCTAGACATGACCACGACAGAGTACGAGCGAAACGTAGTCCTGTCGACTAAGGAGTACGACGTCGTCGGGACGCGGCCCGTGCGCCACGATGGCGCCGACAAGGTGACCGGCCGCGCACTGTACGGCGCAGACTTCGCCGCCGCGGGCCTGCTGCACGGCAAGATACTGCGCAGCCCTCACGCGCACGCCCACATCATGTCGATAGACACGAGCAGGGCCGAGGCGCTTCCGGGAGTACAGGCGGTCGTCACCGCCGCCGACTTCCCCGCCACGCCGGACGGAGACACCGCGACCAAGTACCTCCGCGACAACGTCCTCGCCAACGAGAAGGCGCTCTACCGCGGGCACGCCGTCGCCGGCGTCGCGGCGACGAGCCCGCACGTCGCGGAGGAGGCGCTGGCCCTGATCGACGTCCAGTACGAAGTCCTGCCGGCCGTCCTGACCGCTCCAGAAGGGATGGCGGCCGGCGCTCCCCTGCTCCACGACGACCTGAAGACGTCCGAGCTCGGCGAGCAGACCGACAGGCTGAGCAACCTGGCCGAGCACTTCCAGCACGTCAAGGGCGACGTCGAAAATGGGTTCGCCGAGGCTGACGTCATCGTCGAGCGCGAGTTCAACACCGAGACGGTCCACCAGGGCTACATCGAGCCCCACAACGCGTCCGCCCTATGGAACGAGGACGGCAGGCTGCACGTATGGTGCAGCACCCAGGGAGCCTTCGCGGCCAGGGACACCATCGCCCAGGTCCTCGACCTGCCCGTATCGCAGGTCAGGGTCGTGCCGATGGAGATCGGCGGCGGCTTCGGCGGCAAGATCAACGTCTACGGCGAGCCCGTCGCGGCTCTCCTCTCCAAAAAGACCGGCCACCCCGTCAAGATCGTCATGTCGCGCCAGGAAGTCTTCGAGGGCAGCGGGCCCACCCCCGGCTCTTACGTGAGGGTCAAGATGGGCGCCACCAGGGAGGGGAAGATCACCGCGGCCGAAGCCTATCTGGCCTTCGAGGCGGGCGCCTACCCCGGCTCGCCTGTCGGCGCCGGCGCGCAGTGCGTCTTCGCGGCCTACGACCTCCCCAACGCCGTCGTGGACGGCTTCGACGTCGTCGTCAACAAGCCCAAGACCGCGGCATACCGCGCCCCGGGTGCGCCGAACGCCGCCTTCGCCGCTGAGCAGGTCGTCGACGAGCTCGCACGCGAGATCGGGATCGACCTGATCGAGTTCAGGCTCATGAACGCCGCCAAGGAGGGCACGCGCCGCGCCGACGGCCCCGTCTTCCCGCGCATCGGATGCGTCGAGGTGCTGGAGGCGATGCGCGACCATCCCCACTACAGCGCTCCACTCGAGGGGCCCAATAGGGGCCGCGGCGTATCGGTCGGATACTGGTTCAACGTAGGCTTCAAGTCCGCCTGCTCGATCAGCGTCAACGCCGACGGCACCATAAGCATGGTGGAGGGCTCCACCGACATCGGCGGCACCAGGGCCTCGGTGGCTATGCAGGCCGCGGAGGTGCTCGGAATAGCCGCAGAGGAGGTCAGACCCTCTGTGGGCGACACCGACTCCGTCGGCTACACCGACGTAACGGGCGGCAGCCGCGTGGCCTACGCCACCGGGTGGGCCGCCCACGAGGCCGCACAGGACGTCAAGGCGCAGATGATCGAAAGGGCGGCAGTCATCTGGGACGTCGACCCCGACTCGGTCGAGCTCGTGGAGGGGATGTTCCAGTCCAAGACCGACCCCGAGCTCAACATGAGCTTCGCGGATCTGGCCGGCCAGCTCGCCGATACGGGCGGCGCCATCTCCGGCAGGGGCAACGTAGACGCGGGCGGCATGGGCCCCGGCGGCGGCTCCTTCGCCGGGAATATCGTCGACGTGGAGATCGACCCGGAGACCGGCAAGGTCACGATCCTCCGCTTCACGGCGGTCCAGGACGCCGGCAAGGCAGTCCACCCGAGCTACGTCGAGGGACAGATGCAGGGGGGCAGCGTGCAGGGCATCGGCTGGGCGCTCAACGAGGAGTACTTCATGAGCGGCGACGGCGCGATGGTAAACTCGACTCTGCTCGACTACCGTATGCCCACCAGCCTCGACCTCCCCAGGATCGACACGGTGATCGTCGAGGTGCCGAGTACCGGCCACCCCTACGGAGTGAGGGGCGTCGGCGAGGCGAACATCGTTCCGCCGACCCCGGCGATCGCGAACGCGGTGCACGACGCCACCGGCGTCCGGATGCCCCGGCTGCCTATCAACCCCGGCGCCCTGATGGAGGCCGTCTGGAAGAAGAACGGGTGACTCTTCGGTCCGAATCCTCTCCCGTCGAGGGAGAGGATTGAGGAGAGGGTGATTCTTCGGGCTGAACCCCCTCTCCCTTGACGGGAGAGGGTTGGGTGAGGGTGAATTCGAAACGATGGCCACAGTCTTCATCCCCTCTCTTATGCAGAAGCTGACCGGAGGGGAAAGCCGGGTGCAGGTCGAAGGCTCCAGCGTGCGCCGGATCGTCGAGAACCTGGACAAAGCCTACCCCGGCATCAAGGACCGCCTCGTCGAGAACGGCCGCATCAAGTCCAACATCTCCGTGGCCGTCGACGGAGAGGTCACGCCGCTGGGTATGCTGGGCAAGGTGGGGGAGGACAGCGAGGTGCACTTCCTCCCCGCCATCGGCGGCGGAGCCTGCCCTGCCCCCTCATCCTGACCTTCTACCGCGAGGGGAGAAGGGACAAACCCTCCTCTCTCTCAATGGGAGAGGATTGAGGTGAGGGTGACATGAGTCTTGGAGTATCGAACCGCTCGCTCACCCAAGCCAGTCCCCTAGCAGGAGAAAAATCCCTTCCCCCGTCCGCGGGGGAAGGTTAGGATGGGGGCCAATCCCCTAGGAGGAGAAAAAAGATGACCACCACCTATGAGCACAACACCGTCCTGGCCACGGGCGAGTACGACGTGGTCGGCACCCGGCCCGTCCGTCCGGACGGCGTCGACAAGGTGACCGGGCGCGCCCAGTACGGCGCCGACACCTCCTTCCCCGGCCTCGTATACGCCAAGATGCTGCGGAGCCCCCACGCCCACGCCAACATCAGGTCGATAGACACCGGCAGGGCCGAGGCCTTTCCCGGCGTCCTCGCCGTCGCGACCGCCGCCGACTTCCCCAGCACCGGGAGAGAGTCGACCGTCGACTACGGAGAGGGCGACCGCGCCCTCTGGCAGCTCAGATCGAACTCGATGGCCATCGACAAGGTCCACTACAGGGGCCAGCCCGTCGCCGGCGTCGCCGCCGTCAACGCCCACGTCGCCGAGGAGGCGTGCAGGCTCATCGACGTCGACTACGAGGTGCTGCCCCACGTCCTCTCGGTAGCCGAGGCGATGGCGGACGACGCCCCCCTCCTCCATGAGGACCAGACGACGGAGCAGTTCGGCGAGAGGACCGACCGCCCCAGCAACGTCGCGACCCACTTCCAGCACAAGCTCGGCGATCTCGAAGAGGGCTTCGCGAAGGCCGATCTCATCATCGAGCGGGAGTTCCACACCGCCACCGTCCACCAGGGCTACATCGAGCCCCACAACGCCACCGTGCTCTGGAACCAGGACGGGCGGGTGACGATCTGGTGCAGCACCCAGGGCCCCTTCGAGGTGCGGGACGCCACCGCCTCCATCCTGGGCCTGGAGGTCTCCGACGTGAAGCTGGTGCCGATGGAGATCGGCGGCGGCTTCGGCGGCAAGTTCGCCGCCTACCTCGACCCGGTGGCAGCCATCCTGTCCAGGAAGACCGGGCACCCCGTCAAGATGGTGATGAGCAGGACGGAGGCGTTCGAGAGCACCGGGCCGACGCCGGGCTCCTTCGTCAGGATCAAGATGGGCGCCACCAGCGAGGGGAAGATCACCGCCGCCCAGGCGTACCTCGCATACGAGGCCGGAGCCTTCCCCGGCTCCCCGGTCGGCGCGGGCGCCATGACCGTCTTCGCCGCATACGACATCCCCAACGTCGTCGTCGACGGCCTCGACGTGATCGTCAACAAGCCCAAGACCGACGCCTACAGGGCGCCGGGCGCCACCAACGCCGCCTTCGGAACGGAGACGGTCGTCGACGAGCTGGCCGAGCGGCTCGGCATCGAGCCGCTGGAGCTCCGGCTCCTCAACGCCGCCAGGGAGGGGTCGCGCCGCGCCGACGGCCCGGTCTACCCCCGCATCGGATGCGTCGAGGTGCTGGAGGCGATGAGGGACCACCCCGGCTACTCGGCTCCGCTGGAAGGGCCGAACAGGGGACGGGGCATCGCCGTCGGCTACTGGATGAACGGCGGCGGCCCGTCGGCATGCACGCTCAGGGTCAACTCCAACGGCAAGGTCTACCTGACCGAAGGCTCCCCCGACATCGGGGGCAGCCGCTCCTCCGTCGCCATCCAGGCCGCCGAGGTGCTGGGAATCCCCGCCGAGGACATCTACCCCGCCGTCGTCGACACCGACTCGGTCGGCTACACCAGCGGGACCGGCGGCAGCAGCGTCACCTACAAGACGGGGTGGGCGGCCTACGAGGCGGCCCAGGACCTGAAACGCCAGATGATCGAGCGCGCCGCCGCGATCTGGGACGTCGACGCCGGTTCGGTCGACCTGGTGAAGGGCGTCTTCCAGTCGAAGTCGGACCCCGAGCTGAGCATGAGCTTCCGGGAGCTGGCGTCGCAGCTCGCCGACACCGGCGGCCACGTCGTCGGCTCCAGCGCCGTGCATCCCACCGCCGCCGGCGGGGCCTTCGCCGGCAACATCGTCGACCTGGAGGTCGACCCGGAGACCGGCAAGGTCACCATCCTCCGCTTCACCGTCGTCCAGGACGCCGGCAAGGCCATCCACCCGAGCTACGTCGAGGGGCAGATGCAGGGCGGCACCGTCCAGGGCATCGGCTGGGGCCTGAACGAGGAGTACTACATGAACGAGAGCGGGCACATGGACAACCCGACCCTGCTCGACTACCGGATGCCGGTCAGCCTCGACCTGCCGATGATCGACACGGTCATCGTAGAGGTGCCGAACCCCGGCCACCCCTACGGAGTCAGGGGAGTCGGCGAGGTCAACATCGTCCCCCCGCCCGCCGCCATCGCCAACGCCATCTACCGCGCGGTCGGCGTCCGCATGGACCGGCTGCCGATGAAGCCGGAGACCGTCCTGGAGGAAGTCTGGGCAAACGGAGGATAGGCGGAAAGTCGCTAGTCTCTCTGTCTTTCCCCTCTCCCCCGCGCGGGAGAGGGCTAGGGTGAGGGGGAATCAGCGAAGGAGGCTCCTTCTTTCCCTTCCCCCGTCCGCGGGGGAAGGTTAGGATGGGGGCGCTCCCAGCGAAGGAGAAAAAGTTGACCACCCAGAAAAAATTCCAGGGCATAATCGTCCCGATCCTCACCCCCTTGAACGGAGACGAGAGCGTCGACACGCGCTCGCTCCGCCGGCTCGTCGACTACCTGCTCGACGCCGGCGTCTACGGCATCTGGGCCTCCGGCACCACCGGAGAGTTCCCCGCCCTGCCCGACGCCGACCGCGTCCTGACCATAGAGACGGTCGTCGACCAGGTCGCGGGCCGCGTCCCCGTCATCGCCAACATCTCCAATCCGAGCACGCGCCTCACCGTGGACCTCGCCCGCGCCGTCGAGGAGTCGGGCGCCGACGCAATCGCCGCCACCCCGCCCTACTACTACGCCAACGCGCAGGACGAGATCACCGACCACTTCCGGCACATCCATGACCGCGTGCCGCTGCCGCTGTGGGTCTACCACATACCGCAGAACGTCAAGACGGCCGTCGCGCCCGGGACCGTCGCCGCGCTCGCCGGCGAGGGGGCCGTCGTCGGCATCAAGGACAGCTCCGGAGCGGGCGAGCCGCTGGCAGAGCTCCGCATCCTGTGCGAGCAGGCGGGCGCCCCGCTGCTGCGCTTCATCGGGTCCTCCCTGCGCATCACCGCCGCCGGAGCGATCGGGGTGCACGGAGCCATCCCCGGCATCGCCAACCTCGTCCCCGCCATAGCCGTCCGCGGCTGGGAGGCCGGAGAGGCGGGCGACGTCGAGACGGCCCGCGAGTGCGAGAGGCTGCTGGTCGCCGCGTCCCGGATCTCCAGGCTCGCGCAGGGTGGAGGGCCGAACGCGGCCAGCTTCGGCGGAATGAAGTCCGCCCTCAAGCTCATGGGCGTCCTCGACTCCGACAACCTCTCCCGTCCCCTCCGCCCTCTCACCGACGATGAGAAGGAGGGCATCCCTCCCCTGCTCCAGGAGTTGGGCCTCAGGGACTGAGGTATGAGATGAGTGACTGCACCCTTTGTCACCAGGGCGCCTATCAGGAAAGGCTGATTGTGTTCAGCGTTCGCCGAGCCGACCGGCTGGTTATCGTCGAAGACGTACCGGCGATGGTATGCGAAATCTGCGGCGACCAGATCATCACCGACGAGACCGCCCTTGAGATCGAGCGGGTGGCGGCAGGCGAACCCCATTACTCTGGTCCGATCTACCGTTTCCCTCGAAAGGTGGCGTGAGAGCATCGTCCCCAGCGACTCCGTCATTCCGGCGAAGGCCGGAATCCAGTCCCCGGTCCCGGCTTCCCACCTTTCCCGACCGCCGACAGCCTGAGTAGTATAATCGTCCGAACCCTACCCGATCCCGCCGAGAGGTGAACGATGGGACTGGACATCGGCGTCGTGAAGCTCGACTACCTCGAACGACCGGAAAAGACGGCGTACGACTTCACGTGGCATCTGGCCGCGCACTCCAATGAGGTCGAGTGGAGCGTCTTCTCGGAAGGCAACATACTCGTCGAGCTGACCCGGGACACCATGATTTCGATGATGGACGGCTACGTCTCGGACAAGAAGCTCGACCAGGAGGATGCGGAGACAGTCGGCAAATGGATAGACGCGCTCCCGTGGAGGGGCGACGTGATCATGCTGCACCTGAACTGGTGACCGACAAGTCGAGGACCGGTGCGGGACTGCCAGCCCGTCCCGCTCCGTCATTCCGGCGAAAGCCGGAATCCAGTCACCGACGCCACGCTCTAGACCATCGCCAGCGGAGAGTCTGGATAGTATAATCGCCGAGGACTACCCTACCCTCCAGAGGTGGACGTTGGGACTGGACATCGGCGTCGTGAAGCTCGACTACCTCCAACGACCGGAATAGAAAGCTGCTGACCCAAGATGGCCTACTTGGACAACATCCTTCTTGGCGACTGCGAAGAGGTTCTCAAGGAAGTCCCCGACAACTCCGTCGATCTCATATTCACCTCGCCGCCGTACGCCGACCAACGCCGACAGACCTATGGCGGCATCCGTCCCGATAAGTACGTGGACTGGTTCATGCCCAAGGCCGACCAGTTCTTTCGGGTGCTCAAGCCGACGGGCACGTTCGTCCTGAACATCAAGGAACGGGTGGTGAACGGAGAGCGCCACACATACGTCATCGAGTTGATACTCGAAATGAGGAGGCACGGCTGGTTGTGGACTGAGGAGTTCATGTGGCACAAGAAGAACTCCCACCCCGGCAAGTGGCCGAACCGGTTCCGTGACAACTGGGAACGCCTGATACAGTTCAATAAACAACACAAATTTCATATGTACCAGGACGCTGTGATGAGGCCGGTCGGAGGCTGGGCCAAGGACAGGCTGGCGAATCTTAGCGAGATAGACAGAACACGAGACGAGTCTCGCGTCGGAAGCGGGTTTGGTAAGAACGTCTCGAATTGGATCGGCCGGGCCAAAGTATATCCCAATAACGTTATCCACATGGCTACCGAATCCTCCAACAGGAACCATTGTGCAGTCTTTCCTGTCAGTCTTCCAACTTGGTTCATCAAGCTGTTCACGAAACCAGAAGACACGGTCCTCGATCCCTTCTTGGGTTCGGGAACTACGGCACTGGCAGCACAACGCTTGGGACGACATTACATCGGTATAGAATTGAACACCGAGTACTATCGATTAGCACAAGAGGCTCTAGCCTCAAAGTCAGATTGAGACTGCACGATGCCTCCACAGTCAGCCGGCTTGCAATTCGAAAACAAGGTTCGGGGAAGCTTCAAACGGATCGGCTTCCGTGACGTCGCCGGTGGTGCACAATTTATCGTGGGAGGTATCCAGGTAGATGCGGTTGGCGGATGGGATGATGTACTTCTTGTTATCGAAGCAACTCACACATCTCAAACAAACGCCCAGATCCGAGATCGCATCTTTGAGATCCAGGGGAAACAAGGTGCCCTTCGTCGCAGTTTCAGAACAGAGGAAGCCTACCGTGCATATAGGCGAATTCATTTCGTTCTCGTATCCGAAGGCTTCGAATTCTCCGACACAGACCGGAAGATAGCTGCTGCTGATCCAATAGTCCATCTGATGGACTATCAAGTCCTCGAGTACTACCAGGATCTAGCAAGTACCATCGGTAAACAGCCATCTTTGTTCAATCTCCTAGGTGAGCTTGATATCCCACCGCAAGACCTCTCGGCGCACAGAACACCCGCATTCAAAGTTGAAGTGCAGAAGAATCTAACCGGTTATCTTTTCTTCTGTGAACCACAAAAATTGCTTGAAGTCGCCTATGTCGCACGCAGAGAAACCGGGCGTGAAAACTATTATCAGCGAATGTTGACCACATCGCGTCTCAAGAGTATCAAGAACTTTATTGATAAAGGAGGGGTTTTCCCCAATAACATAATTCTTGCATTCGATGATAGGCCACAGTTCAAACCTTATCCGATCCCCGATCAGAATACCCCTTCATGGCTAGAGTGGGGTGAACTAGCTTTCCCAAAGAGCTACAGGGCTGCATGGATAATTGACGGCCAACATAGACTATATGCATTCGGCGAAGACCAGTCAGCATCTAGCCTACAGAAGCTTCCAGTCTTCGCGTTCGAACAGATGCCAGAAAGCAAACAGGCCGAGTTCTTCATCCAGATCAATAGAGAACAAAAGCCCGTTTCTCCAGACCTGATATGGGACCTAGAAGCTGATCTACGACCAGACTCGATCAGAGGCCAAGTGGCCCTGACTGCAAAGCGGTTAAACGTATTGGAGCCCTTTAGAGATAGGATCTATTTCCCGCTCTCAGGCGTGTCCTCTACTGGAAGAGTCAAGATATCATCGATATGCAATGACATCAGTGAGGTTCAATTGCTTGAGGACAAAACGAGGAACATGACGCAGAGTCAACGAAATCCGTTGACTAGGGGCATTGACCACAGAATACGTAGCGATCACGTAGCTCAAGGCATTGCTACCTTCTTTAGTACGATATTGGAGATGGCTGGGGCAGACATCTACCGAGAAACTGTCTTGCTTCGGCCTGGTGGCATCACTCTGGGTCTCAACGTCTACGAACAAATCCTAATCAAACTAAACCGACGCCCCCAGGAGGAACACCTGCGAGAGTATGTCGAGGCCTTCTTACTCGCATTGGAGTATGTGATTGGAGACTCAAACCCTAGCACGGTGAAAAGTTTTGTCAAAAATCGACTGACTTCTTACGCACAACGACGTGAAATCACTACGACGATTGTGAACAGTATGAGAGAGGCGCTGGTTGATGATGATTTCGGAAAGCAGGGGATCCCTTCTGAAACTTCGTTGCAAAAGCGTGTTACGCAAATGGAACGAAAATTTGCCACATTTATTGCAGATGTATGTGACATTCACTCAATGGACGACTTCCGACAGAAGACTCCTGAGGGAGTGTGGCGAAGGATCGAGCAGCGATCGCAGAGTGAACAGTACGAGGCTTTACATAGTCTCATGACACTGGGCGAAATTAACGACACTATCAAGCGAAAAGACAATCGGGAATTGGTTATGCGACCATTGACTGAGCCCAACGATGGCTTTCGTAACGAAGATGAGGTATTTGTGGCCCTTAGCGGAGTCATCGGACTACGGAATCCACTGCAACACGGACGGCCACTTTCCAACCGAGCTCTAGGGGAAGCCTATTTGGCTACTTTTGAGCGTCTCTTGTCATAGAAGCGCACTGCGCCGGATCGCTCGCAACACTCTCCAAAATATGAATTCCGGCTTTCGCCGGAATGACGGGGGTAGGTGGTGGCTGCCTGCGCTGCGGTCGGAGATGACCGACGCCCCTCATAGGACTACATCAAGGTGCAGCCGGACGTCCGCAGTGGCAAGCCCCTGATTCAAGGGCACCCGGATCACTGCCTCGCGCCCTGGGCATCGTCCGTAGGGGGCACCGCAAGAGTTGCCCTGTCGGGATTGGGCGCCCACGAGGGACGCCCCTACACGTTGGATCTCGGGCCAAAACTAAAGCAGGTGCATCCATGGAGTCAGTTCGTCCTCATCCTGTCGAAAGGGCACGTCCTGAGTCGACGCCCGTTGCGGTTCGACAAGCTCACCACGAACGGGCTGGATCCCCTCTATTCTGAGCAGTCCCAGTAGCTGCCCCCTTCGTAGACATCAGCGAACGCATGTGCTATCATGGAGCCATGCGTACTGCCAGCGAGACAACCGGCCTCTGCGCCCCGCCCGGCGCTCCCTCCCGGCCGCTGTTCAATTCTGTCTCATCTCTGTCTATCTTCTGTCTCTTTCCTGTCCACCTTCTGTACCGCAGATGTCCAACACCGTCACCCACTCCAGATACGGAATGAGACAAAATGCTACAGAATGAGACAGGTTTTCTAAAACCCTCTCTGGGCCGGCCACTCGACTGGCCACCCTCGTAGCAATCGCGGGTTTGCAGAGGATGCCCCCATCCCCCTCTTCCCCCGTCGACGGGGGAAGAGGGGGAAATGCTCCCGAGAGCCTCCTGCCGAGTCCACGACTCCATAGGTTTGACATCACCTCCATGCCCCGCTAGTTTATCGGCATGACGAAGACGGACACTGATTAGGAGCGACTGCGATGCCCGGCCGACTGTTCCTCTTGAGCCTCCCCCTTGTGGTAATCGGGATCCTGGCGATAGCCGCCTGCTCCGGCGGCGGGGATGCGGGCGACCAGCCAAGGGAGGCCGACGTCAACCTCGAGGCGCTGGAAGAGGGCGTGCCGACCAATATAGTCGTGACGAGCTCATTCGCCGACGGAGAGGCGATTCCCGGCAAGCACTCCTGCTATGGACTGGGCCTATCTCCGCCTGTCTCATGGACAGGCGCGCCGGAGGGTACGAAGAGCATCGCGGTGGTGTTGGTCGAGCCCGACGCCCCGGACGGAAAGAACTGGGTCCACTGGCTCCTGTACGGCATCCCACCTGCCACCACGGATGTGCCCGAGGCCTTACCGAGCACCGGCGCGGCTCGCATAGGAGCTGTTCCACGTCAACCATTCTTGCCGGTCGCGACAATCATTCTTGCCGGTCCGACATCTGCTCTATGTGACGATTGTGGGCCTCGTTTGTCCTATAGCTGGGCAGGTCGAACTCCATGATCACTGAGTGGTGGACGATCCTGTCGATCGCCGCCGCGGTCGCCATGGGGTTTGCGAACACTTTCTCCCACTCACTGAAGACAAGGTTCGAGGTGATGCCCAGAGATCGGCGCTCGTAGCGTTCGGCTATCAGCGTGAACAGCACTTCGGACTCCTCGGCTCCCTGCGGCAGATAGCCCAGGTCGTCGATCACAAGCAGGTCGAAGTTGTCCAGCTTCCTGAGGACCCGCGGCAACTCCAGGTCCCTCTTGGCGGCCAGCATATCCTGCACCAGGCGGTATGCTGGGATGAACAGCACAGAACGCCCTGACTCCACAAGCCGGTGTCCGATGGCGCACATAGCGTGGGTCTTGCCTGTGCCCGGCATCCCGAACGCCAGCACGTTGACTCCACGGTCGACGAAATCACCCTCACTGAGTCTCTCGAGCTGCTGTCTCAGTTGTACCGGAGTCCTGTCGTGCTCAAAGGTCTCCCAAGTCTTGCCGGCCGGCAGCTTCGACGTTCTCCTCAGGCGGTCCACCCGCCTGATCCGCCTGTCCTCCGCCTCCTGCTCCATCACCTCCAAGAGGGTGATGAGGGCGCCGGCATGTCCGGCCTCACTGAACCTCCCGACGGTCTCCGCCGCCAGTGTGGGCAGCTTGAACTGCCTGCACAGCTCCCTGACACGTTCGGCCACCGCGCTCGGTGCGCCTGTGTCTGCGATCACCGTGCACCTCCCACAAGGAGCCGATCGTACAGGCCGAGGTCCACCGTCCCTGGCAGCTTCAGTTCAGGTACCGTTGGGGGCGCCGGAGCGGACAGTCTGCGCACCTTCGCGTAGTCGAAGCTCAGTCCCGACTCAAGCAGTTTCCTGAGCGCCTCGTCCACCCTGGACTCCATGGTTGTCGCGGCCAGGTGCAGGATGCGAACGTATTCGACGTCGGCACGCTCGCCCCTCCAACCACACAGTGCGTCGTACGCCAGCCTGAACGTCTGAGACGGGAACATTTGCTCCCTGAAGCGGTACCGTGCGAACGCTCCTGGCTTGCGCACCAGCGACCCGATGATGTGTCGGTAGTCGATACGAGCCTCGCCGACGCCGTGTATCCGCTCCATGCTCTCGACAAGGTGGCCCTTGTAGTACACCTCGATGCGGTCTGCGTACACCCGGACGTCCACCTCCATGCCGATCAGCCGAGATGGAACCGAGTATGTCCTGTTAGCCACCCTGATCGTGCTCCACTTGCGCACCCTGCATCGGTAGTTGGCGTACTCCGGGACCGGAGCCGGCGGAAGCGGCCGCAGGTCACGCCGCTCCGCCTCGAGCTTCGAGTCCACTAGCCTGTTGCGCCGATCGACGACTCCTCTGACGAACTGTCTGTACTCGTCCTCGGACTCGAAGTCGCGGCTGCCCCTGAGGATCAGCGCCTGGGCGATCCTGTTCTTCAGACGTCTGTGCCCCTGCTCGACAACGCCGTTCTCGTGCGAAGAGCGAGGGTTGGTCCTGGTGGCCTCCACCCCATAATGGGTCAGGACGGCCTCGTACCTGGCGTTCACAGCCCGACCCCTGCTGTTCCTGAGGTCGTGTGTCGCTGCCGACAGGTTGTCGGTGCGCACCACCCTCGGTACACCTCCCAGCTCCCATAGCGCTCCCTGAAGACCCTTCACCAACGCCGCGAACGTCTCTCCGAAGCACACCTCTGCATAGCTCCACCCCGAGTGACTGAGCACGAGGTGGAACAGCAGGTGTCTGAAGGGCTCCCCGCCTATGGTCACGCCCAGCCCGGAGCAGTGCGTGAAGTCCACCTGCGCCTCTCGACCAGACGGGTGGTCCTGCTGGAAGTACACCTCACGGTCAGATCCCTGCAGCGCCCTGTGGTCGCGCATTCGCCTCTGAAGCGTCCTCAGCTGGGATCTTCCGAACCTACCGGGGTGTCTCTCATCGAGCCACTCCAGGATGGTTGCCGCGCTCAGCTCACCTTCGGGATCGGTCCGCAACAGCGGCACCACATCGCTCTCCCACACGTCGGCGAACGGGTCCGGTCTGTTTCTCCATCTCCGCCTGGCTCTCTTGCTCTCCGAGGGCAACGCTCCACTCTGCCATTTCCTTGCCGATCTCTCGCTCATGGCCGCTGACGCCGCCGCTGCCTGCTGTGTCTTGCCTTCCTTCAACTTCTGCCTCAGTACAACTACCTGCTGATCCGTGACCAATCTGGCACCTCCCGGGTACCAGACCATCCTTATCTACGGACCGGCAAGAATGATTGTCGCGACCGGCAAAAATGATTGTCGTTGTTCAGGAGCCAAGCACGGCAAGAACGACTTCAGACGGTTGGGATGGGAAGGGCCGTGCCCTGAGAGGGGAACAGACCACTCCTACCTCCTCAAGGTCTATGCGCTCGATACGGAGATCGACCTCGAGGAGGGCGCCACGAAGGGTGAGATCGTATCCGCCATGACCGGGCACCTCATAGGGGTGGGCCAGCTCATGGGGACCTACTATCAGCGGGTCACCGGTGCACCTCTCTAGCGTCTTCAGAGGACTTGATGTGGCAGAGACAACGGAGATGAACTCATGCGCATAGAAGACTACATTGAGGTGAAGCCTGGCGTCCGCAGCGGCAAGCCCTGTTTCAAGGGCACCCGCATCACCGTCTACGACGTGCTGGAGTATCTGGCGGGCGGGATGACCGAGGCTCAGATCGTGGAAGATTTCCCTGACCTGACGCCGCAGCACGTCCGCGCTGCACTCGCCTTCGCGGCCATCCGCGAACGCCGACTCGCGTCTGGCATTACAGTGTGAAGCTCTTTCTGGACGAGAACCTCAGCCGACGGATCGTAGCGAGGCTTGCCTAGGGACTCGATCGAGGTATTCGTTGACCAGCCCGAGGACGCTCTTCTCACGTTGAATCTGGAATAGATGCCGGGTACTCCGATTCCGACAATCAACCACGCCAGGGATGGCGCCTGAGCTCCTCCTCTACCAGGTCCGCACCCCAGCCGGGGCCCGTCGGGATGGTCATGTAGCCGTCCGCGATCTCCGCGCCTTGCGACGCCGAGTCGGCGATGTGCTCCACCACCTGTAGTCTCCCAAGGGTGTTTCCGAAGTCCCTTCTCCCCTGGCGGGAGAAGGTCAGGATGAGGGGGAGTCGTGTCAACGCCTTCACCTTCACCTCAATCCTCTCCCGTCAAGGGAGAGGAGGCCATGCGGCATCACCTTTTTGAATCACCATCTTAGCCTGTAGGCTGCGGCTGGCGCCGCACAACCTCTATCCGGTCTTCACCCTTACGTGCCTGCGCCAGGTTGTATGAAGTCTGTCGCCGCAGCCAGAATTCGGCGCTGGACCATCCGGCCTTTTCGAGACGAATAGCCATCTCCGGCGACACGGCCGCATGACCGTTTAGTACACGCGAAAGGGTGTGCCGAGCTACACCCAGCACCTTTGCCGCTTCAGTGACGCTAAGGCCAACAGGGGCCAGGCAGTTCTCCCTGATGCTGAGTCCGGGATGCGGGGGATTCTTCATACCCATCGCTTCAACACCTCCTTAGTGATAGTCGACCAGATCGACATCGTACACATCCCCGTCTTCGAAGCGGAAGACGATACGCCAGTTACCGGAAACCGAGATGCTCCACAGCCCCTTCAGGTTACCCTTGAGAGGATGGAGTCTATACCCCGGCAAATCGATATCCCGAGGCTTGCTAACCTCATCGAGATCCGCCAAGGCAAGAGCGATACGCTCCGCCAAGCCAGCAGCCAGCCGCGTGGGATCGTCCCTTTCATAGAGTCGTTTCAGGCCCCGGTGGCGAAACGTTCTGATCACTAGATCATCATACCTTGTATCGGCACACCTATCAATCACCCATGCCACGGGCGGCGCCGGAGCTCCTCCTCGACCAGGTCCGCACCCCAGCCGGGGCCCGCCGGGATGGTCATGTAGCCGTCCACGATCTCCGGGACCGCCGTCACGATGTCGTCCTTCCACGGCACGTCGTCGACGTCGATCTCCATGATCCGCACGTTCGGCAGCACCGCGCACAGGCTCGCGCTCATGAAGGTCGACAGGTGGCTGTAGTAGTTGTGCGGCGCCACGTTGAGCTGGTACACCTCGGCCAGGTCGCCCACCTTCTTCGACTGGCTGAAGCCGTTCCACGGGACGTCGATCATGAAGACGTCTGCGGCGTGCAGCTCGAAGTACGGGATGTAGTCCCGCATGTAGTACAGGTTCTCCCCCGTGCAGATCCTGGTCGAGGTCGACTGCTTGATCTGGAGGATCGCCTCCGGATCGTACATGTCGACCTCCAGCCACAGCAGGTCGAACTGCTCCAGCAGTTTGGCGATGCGCATCGCGCTCTCGGGCTTGAAGTTGAAGTTCAGGTCCAGGTTGATGTCGATGTCCGGGCCGACCGCGTCGCGGAAGGTGCCGATCAGCCTCTCGACGTGCCGGAGCAGCTCCCGCGAGGCGACCTGGTCAGTCGTGCCCGGCCCCGACGCGAAGCCGTCCATGTGGTACGACGCCGGCTCCCCGGGAAAGACGATGTTCGTCTTCAGCGCGGTGAAGCCGCGCGCGGCCACCTCGCGGCCCAGGGCGGCGATGTCGTCCATCGTCCTCAGCGGGGGAGTGCCGAGGATTTCGGGGTGCCGCGCCCTCGTCGTGCCGCAGTGGGACCAGTAGAGGCGCACCCGGTCTCGGGTCGGCCCGCCGAACAGCTCCGGCACCGAGACGCCGAGCGCCTTGGCCTTGATGTCCACCAGCGCGCACTCGATGCCTGCGATGGCCTTCGCCGCGATACCTCCGGGACTCTGCCGGGTGGCCCGGATCATGTCCCAGAACCTCATCTCGTAGGGCCTGGTATCGGCGCCGATCAGCAACGGCTTCAGGTCTTCGACCGCGCCGGCGATCGCGTAGGGCGACCAGTTGTCGCTGCACTCGCCGTAGCCGGTGACGCCCTCGTCCGTCTCGACCTTGACGAATATCCAGGGCCGCCAGCCCCCGTCCGCAACGAAGCACTCGACGTCGGTTATCTTCATATCCGGGCACCTCCCTCAAGCGTCGTGCAAAGCTAGTCAGAGTCCAATTCGCTCCATCAGTCGCGCATACTGTGGAATCGAAATCCATGTAGGTTATAATATAAGTGTCTCCGGAGCCAATGCAGAGGCCTGACATTCTCACCGTGACCGGAGGAGTCTGCGCAATGACTAGAGACAGCACCGTCGCCGCAGTCCTCGATAGGCAACTAGAGACGTTCTTGGAATCCATAGGAGAACTTCGCCGGGTAACGACTGGCGAGGCCGTGTGTTCCATCTGCGGCGACTCGATCACACTGGAGAAGATATCTCTGGTCGTACCGATAGGCGATCGCGTAACCTACGTCTGTAGCAGCCAAGCGTGCATGCTGAAGTACACGCTGGGAGAAGCATTGGATGCCTGAGTAAAGCCCATGGACGCAGTAGTCTCCTTGATCCGGGACATCCTGGCTGGAATCGGCGGGGCTGCCTTGATAGGCGGCCTCGCTTTTATGTATCTCTGGCACAAGGAGCCGAAGAATCTAGAGATCATGCTGTCTCAGGTACTGCGTCTGTTGGCCTTCCTCGGGACCTCAGCCAAGAAATGGCAGATCAAGTTCGCGCTACAGGCCAAGGTTGGTCGTCACATTCGCGATCTAGAGAAGCACACTGGGGCATACGCGCCCTACGACCTGTCTATCCGCTGGGTGCCGGAAGGCACGGACCGGAGTTCGTTCCTCCAAGATCAGACCGTCATAGCCCGCATGAGTTACGACGACAACCCACATATGAACTACCTCAATGCCGTGCTCTTGTACATGAGGCAAGGGCTGATTCCATCAGGGCGTCATTTCTTACCATCCTCAGTGCGACGCGCGATGGACCTAGCGACCATTAACCTCATCCTGGAAAGAGTGGGCAACCGGTCGGCCCAGAACGTGTTTAACGAAGAGCTCCTGCCGGTGGAGTTGGAGTCCCGCGATGATGTACGGGCACCATACCACTACTTTGTCGACATGGAAGACTTCGGCCTGTTCAGCAGACTGTTCCTGCCGGAGATCCTAGAGTACGGGATTCGAGAGCGGGAAAGCGGGCCGCGCCCCAGACACAGGGAAGAGTTGTCCAACTTCGTCCGGTGGTTGAAGGATCTGACAAGCGACACCGAGTACCGCGCTGAAGCTCAGCTAGAGTTCCACGACAAGTCATTGAGGTTGCACGTTATCCCAGTGGGAATATGGGGAAAGATCCTAGCGAAGGGCACACAGCCATATGTGGACGCCGTGAAGTACTGTCGCAGTCAAGGCACCCACACTGTCTACCTCGTAGCGAGAGGACAGTCCCGTAAGGTGATATCTCAAATATGTGACGAAGTTCAATCACTTAATATTTGCAGCGTCGAAGATACTTACCATTTTAGGTCACGCCTACCCGGCAGCCCCAAGAGAATAGACGCAACCATCTGTCGTCTGTCGGTCATCACGTAACGGGTTCTCCTGGGCGGGATGTAACCCATTGCTGCCGCCTCTCTCCGTTCGTTGACACCGCCATACCGTACGGATAGGATACGCCCTGCCCTCAAACCTCCCCCAATAGAAAGGAAAGAGACCTTGTCAGACCGCGAAATGGCCTTCACCTCCGCATGGGAGCAGCGCGAGCTGATCGCGTCCAAGAGCCTCTCGCCCGTCGAGCTGGCTCAGCTCTACTTCGACCGCATCGACCGGCTCGACTCCAAGCTCAACTCGTACCTCACCCTGAACTACGACGAGGCGATGGCGCAGGCCAGGGCCGCCGAGGAGGCGGTCACGCGGGGCGACGAGCTCGGCCCCCTGCAGGGGCTGGCCGTCTCGATCAAGGACCTGGAGATCACCAGGGGCCTGCGCACCACCGCCGGCTCAGTGCCGTTCAAGGACCGTGTGCCGGAGGAGGACTCTGTCGTCGCCGGAAGAGTGCGCGCGGGCGGAGCCACCATCCTGGGCAAGACGAACACCTCGGAGTTCGGAGCCCTGGGCGCGGGAGAGAACCGCCTGGGCGACCACTGCCGAAACCCCTGGAACACGGAGCGCACGACCGGCGCTTCGAGCGCGGGAGCGGGCGCTTCGATGGCGGCGGGCCTCTGCTCGCTCGCCACGGGCGGCGACGGCGGCGGATCGATCCGCATCCCGGCCAGCTTCTGCGGCCTCTACGGCATCAAGCCGACCCAGGGCCGCGTGGGAAAGTACGCCGGCGCCGGCTCGACCCCCCTGCCCAACTGGATCGCCCAGTCCGGCCCGATGACGCGGACCGTGCGCGACTCCGCGTTGCTCCTCCAGGTGGTCTCGGGCCGCGACCCGAAAGACATCACCACCCTGCGCGAGGAGCCCGGCGACTACATCGCCGCGCTCGACCGGGGCGTGGATGGACTCCGGGTCGGCTGGACCCCCGACTACGGCTACGTGCCCGTCGACCCGGAGGTGGCCGAGGCGACGGCCTCCGCCGCCGCGGTGTTCGAGGAGCTGGGATGCGGGATGGAGGATGCCGACGTCCGGCTGGGCACCTGGACCTTCGACTGCTGGTGGGCGACGCACAACGCGGGGGCGTACGCCGGGAACAGCCAGCTGCTCGAAACGCACGGCGACCAGCTCACCTGGTACTTCAAGCAGGTGCTGGAGGAGGGCAAGGAGGTCACGGGCGCTGACTACGCCAGGGCGCTGGGACAGCGGAACGTGCTCATCGACATCTTCGCGGACCTCTTCGAGCGGTACGACCTGCTGCTCTCCCCCACCATGCCCATCCCCGCCTTCCCCGTCGACCACTACCCGGAGGAGATCGCCGGACAGCCCGTCTACCCCTTCCCGGCCTTCGGCTTCATCTCCTTCACGCACCCGATCAACACGATCGGCTACACCGCCGCCACCGTCCCCTGCGGCTTCTCCTCGGACGGGTTGCCGATCGGGCTGCACATCATAGGACGGCCGGGGGAGGAGGAGACGGTGCTGGCCGCCTCCGCCGCCTTCGAAGAGGCGAGACCCTGGGCGCAGCACCTGCCCCCGGTCTCATAGAGGAGTGAGGAGAGCCCGATGACCGACCGCGACCTCGCGTTCACACCTGCCTATGAGCTCTCGGAGCTCATAGGCGGAAAAGAGCTGTCGCCCGTGGAGCTGACCGAGAACTACCTCCGGCGAATAGACGAGCTCGACTCCCGGCTCAACGCCTACCTCACGGTCGACGGGGACGGGGCGATGGAGGCCGCGAGGGAGGCCGAGGCGGCGGTCGCGCGCGGGGACGAGCTGGGCCCGCTGCACGGGCTGCCCATCTCCATCAAGGACCTGGAGCTGAGCAAGGGGATCAGAACCACCAGCGGCAGCCTCGTCTTCGAGGACCGGGTGCCGGACGAGGACGGAACTGTCGTCGAGCGCGTCCGCGACGCGGGCGCGGTCATCCTGGGCAAGACCAACACGTCGGAGTTCGGGATGCTCGGGGCGGGCGAGAACCGCCTGGGCGACCACTGCCGCAACCCCTGGAACACCGAGCGCACGACCGGCGCGTCGAGCGCGGGGGCCGGCGCGTCGGAGGCGGCGGGGCTGTGCGCCCTGGCCACCGGCAGCGACGGCGGAGGGTCGATCCGGATACCGGCCAGCTACTGCGGCCTCTTCGGGATCAAGCCCACACAGGGAAGGGTACCCAAGTACGCCGGCGCGGCCGCGCCCATCCTGCCCAACCTGTACGGACAGTCCGGGCCGATGACACGGAATGTCCGGGACTCGGCGATGCTGCTGCAGGTGCTCTCCGGGCACGACGCGAGGGACCCAAGCTCCCTGCGCGGCCCGGTCCCCGACTTCACCGCCGCGCTCGACAGATCGGTCGACGGGCTGCGCATCGGCTGGAGTCCGCGGTTCGGATACGCGGCGGTCGATCCCGAGGTGGCGGATACGACCGCGGCGGCGGCGAAGGTGTTCGAGGAGCTGGGCTGCTCGGTCGACGAGTCCGACCTCGTCTTCGACGACCCCTTCACCACCTGGTGGGCGATCGCAACCGCCTCGTCGCACGTCACCAACGGCTACCTGCTCGAACAGCACGCGGACCAGCTCACCTGGTACATGCGGGAGGCGCTGGAGGACGCGAAAAGGGTGACCCTCGAGGACTACATGCGGGCGCTCGGCCACCGCGACGTCATGAGGTGGCAGATGCATGAGCAGCTCGACCGGTTCGACCTGCTCATGTCACCGACGATGCCGACCACCGCCTTCCCGTGCGACCAGTACCCGGAGGAGATCGACGGCATCAAGACCGAGCCGAGCCCCCACTGGGGATTCCTGCCCTTCACCCACCCGATCAACATCGTCGGCGCCCCGGCGGCGACCGTGCCGTGCGGCTTCTCAGCGGACGGCATGCCCATCGGGCTCCACATCATCGGCAGAGAGGGCGACGAGGAGACGGTGCTGGCGGCGTCGGCGGCGTTCGAGCGCGCCCGCCCCTGGGCGGACCGCCGGCCGCCGATATCATAACGGAGGAAGCGCAGTGGCCGAGACCAGACAGGCGTCCGCGGACGGGGAGCACCTGGCGCTCAGGACGAGGACGCGCCCGGTCGTATCGGCCACCCAGGGCGTCGTATCCAGCGGCCACTACCTGACGTCGATGGCGGGCATGCGCCTGCTGCTGAACGGCGGGAACGCCTTCGACGCTCTGGCCGCGTCCGTCTTCGCGGCCGCGGTCGTCGAGCCCCTCGCCAACTACTCCCTCGCGGCCGAAGGGGTCTTCATGCTCTACGACGCCGCCTCCGGCGAGGTGGTGTCGCTGAGCGGCCAGGGCGGCGCGCCCGCCGCGGCGACGGTCGACTTCTACACCTCGAAGGGGCTGGACACGATCCCCACAGGACCGGGAGACCAGGCGCACCTCTCCTTCACCGTGCCGGGCATCGTCCACGCCCTCCTCTCCATGGTGGAGAGGTACGGCACGAGGACGGCGGGCGAGGTGCTGGCTCCGGCAGTTCAGTACGCGGAGCGCGGCATCCCCAACTACGAGTACATGATCGAGCGACTCAGGGCGCCGCACACCCGCGAGCAGCTCGACCTCTACCCGCCGGGCGGGCGGGATATCTTCTACCCGAACGGAGATCTGCCGGAACCGGGCTCCATGCTGGTGCAGCCCGCGATGGCCGAAACGCTCAAGCGGATGGCCGCCGCCGAGACCGCCGCGCACGGCCACCGCGCCGAGGGCATACGGGCGGCGCGAGACGCCTTCTACAAGGGCCCGATCGCCGCAACGATAGTCGACTCAGCGCGGAGGGTGGGCGGCATCCTGACGCTGGACGACCTGGCCGGCTACTCATCCCAGTTCCGACCGCCGGTCAAGAGCAGCTACCTGGGCTACGACATCTACGGACACTCGACCTGGACCCAGGGCCCCGTGCTGTCGCAGACGCTGAACATCCTGGAGAGCTTCGACCTGCGGGCGATGGGCCACAACTCGGTGGAGTACGTCCACACCGTCACCGAGGCGCTGAAGCTGGCGCTGGCCGACAGGGAGGCCCACTACGGAGACCCCGACTTCGCGAAGGTGCCCCTGGACGGGCTGCTGTCGAAGGAGTACGCCCGCGAGCGCGCCGGACTCATCGACCGCTCCAGGGCGCACCCGGAGCTCCCCCCGGCCGGAGACCCGTGGCGCCACTCCTCTGTCGCGCGGGGCGCGGCGGCCGCGCCGATGCCGGCACCCGCGCTTGGAGACGGCGACGGCGGAGAGGACGGGGGCACGACGCACGCCGCCGTGCTCGACCGCGACGGGAACATGGCCTGCGCCACGCCGAGCGGAGGAGGATTCGTCAAGTCGGTCTTCCTCCCGGAGATCGGAGCGCCGTTGAGCACGCGCATCGAGATGTTCAACTTCGTCGACGGCCATCCGAACGTCCTGGTGCCGGGCAAGCGGCCCAGGACGACGCTCGTCAACTACATCGTCGCCAGGGGCGGCGTGCCTCTCTACACCGTCGGCTGTCCGGGGGGCGACTTCCAGGCGCAGGCAAACGTCCAGCTCATCCTGAACACGCTGCTGTTCGGGATGGACGGCCAGGAGGCGATCGAGGCGCCGAGGTTCGGCACCCTGAGCGTCACCAACTCCTTCCATCCACACGTCTACTATCCCGGACGGCTCGCGGTCGAGCCCGGCTTCCCCCAGGAGACGGTCGAGGCGCTCGAGGCGCTGGGCCACGAGGTGGTGGAGAGCCCCAGCTGCGGCATGGGCGCGACCGTCGCGTCGCGCAACCCAGACACGGGAGTCCTGTCCGCGGGAGGCGACCCCAGACGGCCCTGCTACGCCATAGGCTGCTGAGGAGAAAAATGCTTCCCAAGCCGATCAAGGACGATTACAAGAGAAGCACAGTCGCAACCGTGGAGAGCAACGTAGCCATCCCGATGAGGGACGGCGTCAAGCTGTACGCCGACGTCTACCGGCCCGCTGGTGCAGGACGCGCGCCCGCGCTCCTCCAACGGATCCCCTACGGCAAGCACACTCCGCGGTACCGCGGTCTCTACCTGGACCCCGTGCGCGCGGTCAACCGAGGCTACGCGCTGATCGTGCAGGACACGCGCGGCCGGCATATGTCGGAGGGCGACTTCTACCCCTACCGGCACGAGCCGGACGATGGCTTCGACACCGTCGAGTGGTGCGCGGCGCAGCCCTGGTGCGACGGCAACGTCGGCATGTTCGGCATCTCGTACCACGGCGCGACCCAGTGGCTCGCCGCCGGGGCGGCGCCCCCGTCACTGAAGGCGATAGTCCCAGGCGTCACCTCGGACGACTACTACGACAGCTGGACCTATCTCGGCGGCGTCTTCCAGCTCTTCTGGATATCGGGCTGGGCCGGCGGCTTCGCGACCAGCGACGTCAGGGGCAGACTGGGCGCCGACGCGCTGTCGACGCTTCGGGAATGGTCCCGCGACACCCACGCCATCGCAAACCACCTCCCCCTGGGAGGGATGCCAGCCTTGAGGGGCGTCGCCGACTACTACTACGACTGGCTGGCGCACCCCACCTACGACGACTACTGGAAGGCCTTCGCGCCCAGAGAGCGCTTCGACCGGACGACGGTGCCCGCCCTCAACTGGGCCGGCTGGTTCGACGGCTTCGTTCGCGGCTCCCTCCGGTGCTACGAGGGCATGAGGCGGAACGGCGGATCGGAGCTGGCGCGCACGCAGCAGCACCTGATCGTCGGTCCGTGGCTGCACGGCCCCTCCCCTCCCGCCGTCTCCGGACAGGGCTACTTCGGCGGCGGCGGATCGGGTGACGCGATCGACCTCCACGGAATGGAGCTTGCCTGGTTCGACCACTGGCTGAAGGGCGAGGACAACGGCGTAGACACCGACCCGAACACGTATATCTTCGTGATGGGTAAGAACGCCTGGCGCAGCGAGGAGGCGTGGCCGCCGCCCGACGCGGAGACGCTCAGTCTGTTCCTGCGCAGCGGGGGACGAGCGAACACGCTGAACGGCGACGGCCGGCTCTCCGAAGATCCGCCGAGCGCCGGGGAGCCGCCCGACAGGTACCTCTACAACCCGCTCCACCCTGCGCCGACCTTCGGAGGAGCGCATCTGAGCGGGGTACCGACCGTCTTCGACGTCGGCGTACAGGACCAGCGCGGCGTCGAGACGAGGGCCGACGTCCTCGTCTACACCTCGGAGCCGCTGGAGCGCGACACCGACGTCACTGGGAACGTAGCCCTGGAGCTGTGGGCCGTCACATCAGCGCCCGACACCGACTGGACGGCGAAGCTGGTGGACGTCCATCCGGACGGACGCGCCCTCAACGTCTGCGATGGCATCCTGAGGTCCAGGTACAGGGAGTCGCTCGAGCAGGCATCGCCCATCGAGCCCGACCGCGCCTACAGGTACCGGATAGACGTCGGCCCGACGAGCATGGTCTTCGCAAAGGGGCACAGCATCCGGCTGGAGATCTCGTCGAGCAACTTCCCGGCATACGCCCGCAACCTCAACACCGGCGGTCCGCACGACGAGGAGTCGGAGCCGCGGCCCGCCATCCAGACGGTGCTTCACGACGGCGATCACCAGTCGGTGCTGGAGCTTCCGGTGGTCCGGCGCTAGCGGATAGAGACTACCCGCCGCCCTGACGATAGGCAAGGGCGTGCTTGGGCTGCAGACCGTGCATCCGTTGAGCGACTACATCTCTGATATCTTTGTCCATGTAGATGAGCTTGACCAGGAATGGTAGCCCGGTCAGGGGCTGCAGCTTCGAGCCGTTCGCCGCAGTTGAGTCCCACATCGGCTCCGTCGCCGGGATAACCCTGCTCAGACAGCCTCCACACTTCACCCCAAGGTCGCATGGGAGAGGTTCACATCAGCGATGGCCGAGACGGCTCCTTTGAAGAAGATTCTGATAATCGCTGGCCCTAACGGCGCAGGGAAGACTACGTTCGCGGCTGAATTCCTGCTCAACGAAGCGGACTGCCCCACCTTCGTCAATGCCGACTTAATAGCGTCCGGCGTGAATCCCTTTCAGCCGGAACGATCCACGGTCCGTGCGGGCAGGCTGATGCTGGGCTTGATTGAAGAGTACGTGTGCAGAAGGGAGAGCTTCGCGTTCGAGACTACCCTGAGCGGACGCGGCTTTGCCCGGCGTATTCCACATTGGCAGGAGCAGGGATACTGGGTCAAGCTCTACTTCTTGCGGCTGCCCTCGCCGGATATGGCGGTGGCTCGTGTCCGCAATCGGGTCCGTCAGGGCGGTCACGACGTGCCGGAAGAGACGGTCCGCCGCCGATTCGATGCAGGGTGGCGCAACTTCCATTCTATCTACAAGGTCCTGGTCGACGAATGGGTAGTGTATGATGGCTCAGGTAGTGTACCGTTGCCGATCGAACAGGGGAGGAACCATGCCGACTGGTGACCGGGCCACACAGAAGCGGAGCTCCGAGCAGCTAACCCCCGACTCCCTCGCGGCCTTGGCCGCAATGCGCAGAGCGGCCGTCAAGGCCCGGAGGCGGGCCATAGAGACGACGGGCTCTGTGCCCGTGTGGAAGGACGGCAAGATAGTCTACGAGACTGAGGTGTAGACCAGAGACGCCCCGCCACCTCTTCCTCTACGGAAGCAGATCGAGGAGGGGGCAGCTACTACCCGAGTTGCTCCCACTCGTCCCGGAGGATGCCGTAGTAGACCTCGTCCACGTGCTCGTCTCTCAGCTTCCCGTTGCCCCGCAGCACGCCCTCGCGGGTCATGCCCAGCTTCTCCATCACCCGCCACGAACGCCGGTTCCTCAGGTCCGCGGTCGCGCCGACCTTGTGCAGACCGTACCTCTCGAATCCCCAGTCCATCACGGCGCGCCCCGCCTCCGGCATCAGCCCTCTGCCCCACTGAGGTTTTCCCAGCACGTAGCCCATCTCGGCGATGTCGTCCGGCGCGCTGACTTGCAGGCTGATGCCGCCGACAGCGTGCTCCTCGAAGATGATGGCGAACGTCGGTCGGGTAGACCATTCGACAAGCACCTCGCGGGCGATGAACTCGACGGCGTCATCGCGCGTGTACGGCTGGGGCAGCGCCAGGTACCTTCCGACCTCCGTGCCCGAAGCGTATGAGGCTACGTCTTCCACGTCACCGAACTCGAACGGCCTAAGCAGCAGCCGCTCTGTCCTCAGCTCGACACGCTCATTCAGGTCTCGGCTCATCTCGTCACCTCCACACAAAAAAAGACCTCCCCGGTTGGGGAGGCCGTTACGGGTACCAAGCTGTACTGAGTGCCTACGTCCTCCCCAAAGCCGCGTCCGGGCGGTTGGACACCGCCACGGTAGTCGCGTCGAAGAGGACGAGCGTCAACATCATCGTACTGTCAATAGTAGCACATGAGAACCGGAGGCGGCGTATCGAACTGCTCTCCGCGAGCAGTGTAACGCAGCAAAACCCACTAGTACGTTCGTTCGCAACTGTGCTAAGATGGCGCCCACTATCCTTGTACAGAGGTTGTAGCAGATGAAACTCGCGATCTCGCCGAACGGGGGTAACGTTCAAGCGAGGCGAGCTCTTGAGGAGCGGTTCGAAGATAGGCTGACCGCCAGTCCTGTGCTGACCCGCAAGATGGTGTCATATCAGGGCAACCGCACAGCTCCGGGTCTCCGTTGGATGAAGTACCACCTCTGTCCTCGACCCCTTCGCCGGCATAGGAACGACTCCTCTGATCGCCGCCTCTAAAGGGCTGGATGCCACAGGGATCGAGATCATGCCCGTCGGGGTTCTCACAGGAAACGTGATCGCCGAAGCCGCACACCGAACATGGTGTCGACCGAATGGTCGCGACAATCGAGATCAAGGGAGGCAAAGATCCTGCAGGGGCTCTCGAGAGACTAGGCGCAGTTCAGAAGAGTTTCGAGGCGACGCCCCCCAATTGCATTAACATGCTGGTCGCCGGCGTGGTTACTCCTGAGATGGACGCACGGCTCAACCAGATGGGCGTCGCAAGGATCTTCCGCCTGGATGACCTGGCTCACGAGGGCGAAGCTTGGGTCAACTTCCTAAACGAAGTTTTCCACTACACCATACGAATAACTGATTCGACGATCGTCTAGTGCGTGGTCCGTCAGTCGGCCGGGTCTACGACTCCCCTCGATAGAGTTCAACGCGGCGAGCCTCCCATGTCCGCGATGTTCGTAGGTCCTAAACTGGAAGATGGCCCCATCTCAATCTTCCCCCCGCGGACGGAGGAAGAGATAAGAGCATCCGCTCAATCCAAACATCCGCACTCTCATCAAGTCTGAACAGTTACGGCAATCGCATGCGCGTGGCTGGCGCCCATCACTTGTGATATATTGCACATATCATGGACAGCGCCGACTCCATAGACGTTCGGCGGCCCGGCAGAGGCGGCTCACTCACTCGGGGGGACGGGCTTCTCATACTTGCCGGCCTCCTGATGGGCCTGGCCCTCTACATGATCTTCCTCTGGGTGCCGACCGAGCTCAACCTGGGCGTCTCTCAGCGCATCTTCTACTTCCACGTGCCTATCGGCTGGCTGGGGATGCTCTCGATCATCGTCGTCGCGATCGCCAGCCTGCTGCACCTGGCGACCGGAAGGGAGCGGTGGGACAGCCTGGCCTACTCCGCCGCCGAGCTGGGCGTCGTGTTCGCAACGCTCATAATCGTGACCGGCTCGATCTGGGCGAAGCCCGCCTTCGGAGTCTGGTGGACCTGGGACCCCAAGCTGACGACCACGCTGATCCTCTGGTTCATCTACGTCGGATACCTGATGCTCCGGGCATACTCGCCCAAGGGCTCCCAGGGCGCGCGCTACGGCGCGGTCGTCGCGCTGATCGGGGCAATCGACGCGCCGATCATCTACATGGCCACCATATGGTGGGAGCGCGGGGCCCATCCCTCCAACAATATCCCGCAGGACCTGGATGGACGCATGGCGTTGACCTTCCTGGTCTCGCTCGCCGCCTTCACCGTCCTCTACGTATACATGCTGATGGAGAGGTACTCGCTGAGAAGGGCGGAGGCCGTCCTGGACGAGGCTATACGAAATGTCGCGTAGCGCATCTCCGGCTCTGCTGGCCGTCATCGCCGTCACACTGGCTCTCGTCGCCGCCCTATCGGTGGAGGTGAATGGAGCTCACGCCCTCCCTACAGGAGACGAGCCGGGCGCTCCGGGACAACAGATCGCTCCTCAGGAGGAAGAAAAGGAACCGGAGGCGAACCTGCCGTTCCTGTTCGCCGTCTTCATCATCACCTGGGCCGCATTCTTCGCCTACCTGTTCTTCACGGCGAGGCGCCAGCGGGAGATGCAGCGGGAGATAGAGGCGCTCAAGGCAGTCCTCGCCGAGCGGGAGGCCGACGATCCGGCCGGCTCCGGCGCGGGAGAGGGGTAGATCGGCGTGGCCCAGTCAGCAGAGGTGCGGGCGGAGCCCATAGCCGCTCAAGAGGCAACGATCTTCTCGAATCGAGGCAAGCTCCTCGTAGCGCTCGTCGTACTCGTCGGCGCCCTCGGATACCTCGGCTACCTGGCCTTCGATAGCGCCACGGTCTACTACTACACGGTTGGAGAGGCCAACGAGCTGTCGGGGCTGCCCGAGGGAAAGACCGTGCGCGTCGGCGGCAAGCTGGTCCCCGGCTCCTTCTCGCGCGCGGAGGGATCGACCCTCGCGCACTTCGAGCTGACCGACGGCGACGACACCATGCTCGCCTTCCACGACGGAGTGTTCCCGGACTTGTTCTTCAACGAGCACTCGGAGATCATCCTGGAGGGGGGCCCCACCCCGGACGGACTGTTCGAGAGCCACAACATCATCGTCAGCTGTCCCTCGAAGTACGAGGCCGCCGACTCCTGAGGGCGCGGGCCAGCACAGGCGCCACCTCCGCATAGTCGCCGACGATCCCGAAGTCCGCGCTCTTGAAGATTGGCGCCCTGGCGCTGCTGTTGATCGCCACCACGGTACCCGCCTTCTGTATCCCGACCGTGTGATTGAAAGGTCCGCGCAGCCCCACCGCCACGTATAGGACCGGCGCGATCGACTTCCCGGACAGCCCGATCTGCCGCTGCCTCGGCAGCCAGCCCAAATCAGCCACGTCCCGTGTCACGCCTATCGGAGCGTCCAGAGCGTCTGCCAGGTCCCGGACGACCGGAAGGTTCTGGGGACCGCCGATGCCTTTGCCTACGCCGACCACGGCGCGGGCGTGCTCGATCTCCACGTCTCCGGCCGACGCATACGTCACACTCTCCAGGAGGCGCACCCGCCGCGCGGGCAGCTCTCCGACGGCGACGGTCCGCACGTCGGCCTCCACCGACCAGTCCGGCGATACGGCCGCCAGGACGCCGGGCCGCACGGTGGCCATCTGCGGCTTCGTGCCGGACAGTATCGGCGCGACGATGTTTCCGCCGAAGGCGGGCTTGAGCTGCACCAGCCTGCCCTCATCGTCGATCTCCAGTCCGATGCAGTCGCCGGTCAGCCCCAGGCCCATCCGCGCGGCCACACGCGCCGCAAGGTCCCGGCCCATCATCGTGGAGGGGAGGAGCAGTACGCCGGGACGATGCTCTTCGATGAGCCTCCGCACCACCTCGGAGTGGAGCTCGGTGTCGTAGCCTGCCAGACGGGGATCGTCGGCGAGGTGTACGCGGTCTGCGCCGTACGCCGTCAGCGCGGCCGAGTGAGCGCCCACCTCGTCGCCGATCAGCAGCGCCTCCGCGCCGCCGCCCGTCCGCCGCGCCAGGGCGCGGGCCGCGCCCTGCAGCTCGAAGGTGACCTGCCTGAGCGCGCCTCCCATCAGCTCGGCGAGCACCCAGACCGACTCGGGATTGGAGGGCGTCAGCCTGGGGCCTCGCGGCGGCGTGTCTCCATCTCCCCCCTTCCCTTCGTCGAAGACGCCCCGCTCCTCCAGGTAGACGAGCAGCCGCTCGACGGCCTCCTCGACCGGCGCGTCTCTCACCAGCACGCCCTCGCGCTCCGAGACGACGGCGCGGATGTCGCTGACGTGCGTCGGCGACCCCGCCGCGCCGAACAGCGCGAGGTCGGAGGAGAGGTCCGCGGCGGACAGGGTGCTCACATCACGGCCCTGAGCCGCCTGGAGCGCCTCCCGGCTCGGATATACCTCGTGCGCCGCGCCCTCTGCCACCGTTATCAGCGCCGGAAGCGCGCAGTGGACGAGGTCGTGGCCCGCGTCGGTCAAACGCTCGGCGGTGATCGCCGTCTGGGAGCTGCTCACCTCCAGGCGGGTGACCCCCGTGATCTGGGGTAGATCGAGCAGCTCGGCGATCTCCGGCCCCACCTGGCCCGTCTCGGCGTCTACGCTGTTCAGCCCGCATACGATCAGGTCGGGACGCTCCCGGCTCAGCGCGAGGGAGAGCGCGCGAGCCGTCGCCAGCGTGTCCGCGCCGGCGAACGGGCGGTCGACCAGATGCACCGCCCGGTCTGCGCCCATCGCCATGCACTGGACCAGAGCTTCACGAGCCTGCGGCGGCCCCATAGTGAGCGCGACCACCTCGCACCCCAGCGCAGCCTTGAGGTCGGCGGCCAGCAACATGGCCAGAACGTCGAAGTAGTTGATCTCTACGGGCACGCCCTCGCGAACGAGGCGTCTCGTCTCCTCGTCAAACCTCATCATGGAGACGACGGGGACCTGCTTCACGCAGACGGCGATCTTCATCGGCTCAGGCCTGTGGCGGAGCGCACCCCGGCCCTGCTAGGGGCGGGCGTCCATGGACAGACTCCGGCGGACTCGGCCGCGAAAGCCCTCGGGCGCCCGCGCCTTCGGCAGCGAGCGCAGCAGCCCCACAGTGGCGCGCAGAGTCCTGACGAAGGCGTCGCACGGAGGGCAGGACTTCAGGTGGGCCCTGATTCGCCCCGCATTCGACGGGCGCATCTCGCCGTCGATGTAGTCGGACGAGCTCTCCCGGACTTCAGTACAGTCAGGCTGGTCCGATCTTTTCAGTAGTGAGAAGAAGCGGTCGAGCAACTTCAGGCCTCAGGGCGCCGGTCTTGGAGTTTGCCAACGCCTTTCGATAGAATTGGATGCGCCGCCTCCGACATCGGTTCATTGGGATGGGGACGCGCTCTCTGCGGCGCGCGACGGGCATGGACGATCGAGACACCTCAGCGGAAGAGAGCAGCGTCAAGCCCGGCTTCGACACCATAGTGGAGGAGCACTCCGACTTCGTCTACAACCTGGCTCTCAGGATGATGGGCAGCCCGGAGGACGCCGAGGACGTGGCCCAGGATGCCTTCATCTCTGCCTACCGGGCCTACGATCGCTTTCGCGGCGACTCCCGCGTGACCACCTGGCTATACAGGATCACGACGAACGCCGCGCTGATGAGGCTGCGCAAGGAGAAGCGGGGCCGCGAGCTGACGCAGACGGGCCTCGACAATATCGAGGTGGCGAGCCGGGACCCGACTCCTGAGCGGCAGGCGCTCACGGCCGAGCTCGGAGACAAGCTGATGGACGGGATCGACAGCCTGCCGCCGGACCTGCGCGCGGCAGTCGTGCTGCGGGACGTGGAGGGGCTGTCCAACGCGGAGGCCGCCGACGTCCTTGACGTGACCGTCTCGTCGCTGAAGTCGCGTCTCCACAGGGCGCGTGTCCTGCTCAGGAACCACCTCGCAGAGTTTTCCCCGGGCTAGGGATACGCCTGGGGGGACTGTACTACGAACTTTAGGGATACCCCCTCATAGGGTTATTGCACGCGTGAAGTACCTTTTAAGGGCCCATTGAGTGAAACTCGTTGCCGGTGCAGTACGAAGGTGCCCTTGGTGAGTACACGGCGGTCGGATGGGCGCGAGGTCTCTCCCTATGAGTGTGCGGGAATCAGCCGAACCACATGCACGCATGATCGCACTCCCCGAGCCGCCACGTCACGGCCTGGGAGTCGGGGTACTATGTCAGCGTTCTGGCCCCGTTGAGTTCAGTGAGCTTGTGCGGTCCACCCACCAACCGTCCCTGCGCCCACGCGCAGACATCGTCCTCATGGGTGAAGAGGATCACCTGCGTGGATTCGCTCACGGCGAGCAGCGTCTCGAGCAGGTCGTGTTTCCGCTGGCTGTCGGAAGCGGCCACAGCATCATCAAGGATAAGCGGGCAGCCTTGGCTGGCTAGGTGGCGGGCGAGAGCCAAGCGCAATAGCAGGTAGACCTGCTCGGCTGTTCCGTGCGAGAGTACCTCGGCCCGCTGCCAGCGACCGTTCGTCGTTGCGACCTCGACAGCGAGCTTCTCGGGGTTGACGCGACAGTCCGTATACCGACCGCCGGTGACTCTGGGAAGCCACTCTCGCACTGTCTCGGCGAGAACTGGCGCGACAGTGCGATGCACGCGCTCCTCGGCCTGTTCCAAGAAGCTAATCGTCAAGTCCAGCGTGCGGTCGAGCGACCGGACGCGAGAGTATTTACCTTCTGCGGCAACGAGAGCCTCTTTCGCTTCCGCCACGTCCATCAGCTCCCGCGCGAACACCTCAAGTTGGCTCTGTGCGCGGTCGAAGACGGTACGTGATTCGAGAGCCTCGCGTTCGGCGTGCCCGAACTCGGCGTCCGTCGGTAGATCGGCGAGCTTGGCCATGTCCTCGACGCCAACCTCGTCCGACAGATCACGAGCTTCGTTGCACAGGCGCTCAACCTCGCGTGTTAGTTTGTCCAGCGAGTCCTGGCCGAGGATCCGCTGTAGTTCTTCCCATTTTTCGATCTCGCCGTCTGCTTCTTCAAGCTCAGCATTGCGATCGTCTTGCCAGGACAGGAGGGCTGCGATCTGTTCGTCAGGGATATTCCCTACGATGCCAGCGAGCTGCGCGGCTTCTGCCACAGCTTTCTCCGCCGCGGTGACGCCGGCGATGGCTTCTGCATGCTCTCTCTCCTGCCTGCGACGCTCCTTGATCTCATGTAGGAGGGCCACTCTCTGCTGCTCGCTGGTTGCTTCCCTCAATGCCGTCAGTCCGGGCCCTGTGAGGGCGGCAGCCAGCACTTCGTTGTCCGTGCGAGCGGCATCGGACACCGCCTCGTCACGGGCGGTTGTGGCCTTCTTCATAAGTTCGTCGAGAGTCCCCTCGCCGAGGACCTGTTGAAGCTCCTCCCAGTCCTTCATCTGATTGTCAATCTCGGTGAGGCGCTCGGTACGATGCTGCTGCCATTCGAGGAGCGATGCAGCAGCCGCATCCGGACAACTCGCCGTGAGCCCTGTCGCCACAGCTACCTCCTGTATCCTGTCGGCAGCCTCGCGAGCCCGCTGCGTATTCTCCTTCCAACACCGATCAGCATCCTCTCGCGCCGCTATCCGTTCCCGAATGAGCGCCCGCCGCTCCTCCAGCGCCTGTCTCTTCTCTGGTTGCATTGATGGTTCACGACGCCCACCGCGAGGTCAACATCGTGGGCGCTGCTGTCCACGCCTCCTGCGAGGTCGTGGCGCAATTCGACGCGCCTGCCGTCGTCAAGCTTAATGATGGCACCGACATCCCAGGATGTGTCGTTGTCCCATGGCTTGTGCAGTTCGGCGAACTCCGCGTCATTCTTCAACGCCCTTCCGCGTGCACGCCGTATCCCGCAGAGGCCAGCGTAGAGCGCGGCGTGCCACGACGACTTCCCAGCCTCGTTCGGGCCATACACGACGTTCATGCCAGGCGCGAGTTCAAGAGTCTCGTTCCTGAATGGCCCGAATGCGTACGCTTTCACGGACTCGAATCGCATCAGAGGGCCGCCAGGTCGGTACGACCGTCCAATGCTCGCAGGCCAGTGACCATCACGCGGCGCTTCTCATCCTCGGCAAGATCGGAGTCGAGCACATCGCGGACGAACTGCCCGCGCACCGTGGGCTCCCGGCGGATCGACTCCATGTCGTAGGTCGGGCGAAGGTCACCAAATACGATCTGCACGGCCTCGAAGCTGTTCAGTCTGTCGCGCAGGTCGCCTTCGTGGATGTCGATGGTCGAGGCGATCTCGCCCCTCACAGTCAGGCGGGCGAATCGATGGCGCCGCGTACGCCATCCTCGCCGAAGGCCAGCGGGTCGGGGTTACCGGGATACGTGTGAAACTCCGCATCCTTGGGGCGGTGATAGTGACCGAGAAAGGCGTGAGCGAACCCTGCCGCCTCGATTTCATGGGCGTCGAATGCAGCGTGCGGTTGCTTCCCGGCACCCTGTTCGGCGAACCACGTCCGCTCCGCGCCGTGGAACAAGACGATATGGATGCCAGACCGTTCCACGCGGAACCCGTTGAGGAAATTGCCAGTATTGGCTGGCCCCAAGTGGGCCGCCCCCCATAGCCACAGGCCGTTATTCAACTCAATCCCTCGGAGGACCGCTTCCCGGAAGACGTGAACGTTCTCGCTCCAGTCCACCTGTGCGTACAGGCTTTGCGGTCCATACCAGTCATGGTTCCCCGGCGCGATGTAGACTGGAATCGGGGCGAGTCCTGCAAACGTGTCCTTTAAGAATTCTGCGGTGTCAGGCCTGAAGTACTCATGCTCGTAGAGGTCGCCACCACAGAAGAGCGCATCGGCGTTCACCTTACGTGTTAGATCAAGGATGTGCACGAGAGTGTCGCGAAGCGCCTGCCGACGTTGCCTGGCTGCCTCCCCTGTTGCGTCGGCCCAAGCGAAAGGGGAGTCCAGATGGAGATCAGAGAAATGAACGATTCTCATGAGCAACGGCTTATTCTACGGCATTCTCTATTGTGATGCTTCTCCTCACGGTCTCTCCCCCCCCTTGCCGGTTGATTCTTGCTTCTCCGGTTACACACCGCCAAAGGGGACGTTTCCGCCGCACCCTCACTTTGATTCAATTTCGCCGCCCGCCGCCGCTTCTCATCGAAGGCGGACAACGTCGATATTGCGGAGCCTAGATGCACCATCTGTACTACTCCGCGGCCCCCCTATATCCAAAACATACGCTGGACAACTTTCTTCTAGGGCTGATGGCGTAATGCTCACTACGGCGAGTTTTCGAAGTAGCCCACTAGATTTGAAGGGGGATTATAATACAAGTCCCATAACGGACTGTTCTAGAAAATCACCCCTCGACAGGCTCGGTGTGAACGTCTTGGCGTCAGGGAGCGGACGGGGGCGTCAGGCTGACGTCCAGGACCTGCTCGCACCAGCGGGCCGATGTCAGCAGGGTTGCCTCGTCGAGGAGGCCGGAGGCGAGCTGGACTCCAAGGGGAAGCCCCTCTCCGCTCAGGCCGGACGGGAGGGTGATAGCGGGCACCCCCGCCACCGTCCACGGCGTCTGGAACATCGGATCGCCGGTCGTGCCCGCATCCGGCGCGGGCTCAGGAGTGGACGGGGTGAGCAGCACGTCTACGCCCTCGAAGACGGACGCGACGCGCCTACGGAACTCCTGCACGGTCCGCTGCGCCTGGACGTAGGCGGCGGCCTGCGTCGACGCTCCCCTCTCTATGAAGTTACGGACGCGGGGGCCGAAGTCGTCGGGCCTTGCGGCAAAGTCGGCCTCGTGGACGGCGGCCAGCTCGACGGTCATGATGACGCGGTGGGCTGCCAGCAGCGCGTCGAAGTCTGTCGCGAGCGGCGCGTCCACCACCTGCGCCCCCGCGTCGGCGAGGCGGTCGACGATCTCCCTCGTGTGCGCGGCGACCTCGCGGCTGCACCGCTCCTCGAAGAAGCCGCCGACCACGCCTATCCGCGGCGGCCCGCTGGCGGGGACGACGGCGGAGCCGGGGGGCGCGTCCACCGAGGAGTCGTCTTTGGGATCGTGTCCTGCCAGGACGCTGAGCAGGAGGGCCGCGTCGTCGACGCTGCGCGCGAAGAGGCCCATCGTGTCGAGCGACTCTGCGACCGGGAAGACGCCGTACCTGCTGATCCTACCGAAGCTCGGCTTGAGTCCGACGACGCCGTTGTAGGCGGCCGGCCTCAGGACCGAGCCCGCCGTCTGCGAGCCGAGCGCGGCCGGAAAGATGCGGGCGGCGACTCCGACGGCAGACCCGCTGCTCGAGCCGCCCGGCGTGCGCCCGGCGTTCCACGGGTTGCGGGTCGGGGGCGGGTCCATGCAGGCCCATTCGGTCGTCACCGTCTTGCCCATCACCACCCCGCCGGCGCTCTTGAGCCGCTCCACGGCGGTGGAGTCGTGGGCGGGCACGAAGTCGGCGTAGATCGGAGAGCAGGCCGTGGTCCTCATCCCCCGGGTGAAGAAGATGTCCTTGACGCCGACCGGCACGCCGTGAAGGAGACCGGCGTCTGCGCCGATTTCACGCTCGCGCGCTCGCGCCTCCGCGACGGCCCGCTCCCGGTCGAGCGTCACCCAGACGCGAAGGGCCGGCTCCATCGCCTCGGCGCGGGCCAGCAGCGCCTCCATCAGCTCGAGCGGCGAGAGGCTCCCGTCTCGCATCGCCCGCGACGCCTCTTCGACTCCGAGATCGTGAAGCTGGGTCATATGGGTCGGCTCCTCAGGTATGGCGGGCGGCGCTAGAAGGTGAGGGACACCTTGAGAGCGCCGTCCTCTCTCGTGTGGGCTAGGTCGAACGCCTCCTGGACCCGGTCGATGGGCAGCCGGTGCGTCACGAACGGGGCCATGTCGATCTCGCCACGCGCTATGAAGTCGACCGCGAGCCGGAACGCGGGCAGACCGAGCTCGTCCTGCCCCCCGAACACCGAGTAGAGGTCCAGCCGCTTCCTGAAGAAGGTGTCCCAGTCGAATGGGACGCGCTCCATCGTGGAGGGGAGTCCGAAGGCGGCCACCGTCCCGAGCTCCGCCGCGACGTGCAGCGCCTGGTTCAGCGTCTCGACGCTCCCGACCGCCTCGATGACGACGTCGGCGCCCCTGCCGCCGGTCAGGTCCAGCACGGCGTCGGTGGCCCGCCTGCCGGTCACGTCGATCGCCTCGTCTACGCCCATCGTCTTCGCCGCGGCGAGCCGGGCGGCAACCGGCTCGATGGCGATGATGCGGTGGGCGCCCAGCCGCCGCAGCATGAAGTCATGGAACAGACCGACCGATCCCTGGCCGATGACCACCACCGTCTTGCCCAGCAGCGGCGGCAGCTTCCTGCAGGCGAAGACGACGGTGCCGAGCTGCTGCGCCATCAGCAGGTGCGGGTCGGGCACGCCGTCCGGGAGCTTCAGCAGGTAGCGCGGGTCGATGAGCTGGTACCCGGCGAAGCACTTCGCGACCCATATGGAGGGCGCGGTGAGCACCCGGTCGCCGGGTGAGAGGTCTGAGCCGCCTGGGTCGACGACCTCGCCCACGCCCTCGTGGCCGGGAAATCCGTGGGGCAGAGGGAGCTCGTGCACGTTCCAGCCCATGTAGGCGATGTGAAGGTCGCTGCCGCATATCGACGCCAGAGTCGTCTTGACCAGGGCCATGCCCGGCTCCGGCTCGGGCGCCGCTATCTCGTCGCACTGGACGCGCTTCAGGTCGGTCACCAGCGCCGCCGGCATCGTCATCTTTTCCCTCCGGTCGGTCGTTTTCGGTATTGTATAATAGTATCGAGGCTAAGGACGCGACTATGTTGACTCAGGAGCATGTCGAGACAGCTCGGAGCTTTATCGAAGCGGCGGACAGGGAGTTCGCCGCCGGGGACGTGTTGCAGGGCTCGGAGAAGATGTGGGGCGCCGCAGCGAACGCGGTCATGGCCGTGGCGCAGCAGAGGGGCTGGCCCTTCGGAAGCCACCGCGACCTGGCAATAGCCGTCAGGCGGCTATCGGACGAGCAAGACGACGAGGTGCTGCGTGGAGGATTCCAGGCGGCCCAGATGCTCCACGCCAACTTCTACCACCGCTTCATGGAGGACTTCCAGCTGGACGATGCCAGGGAAGTGGTGCGCAGCTTCGTCGCCAGAACGCTGCGGTTGATGGTCTGACCCCAACGGCCTTACCGACTCTCGACGAGCCGGTATATCTTCTCGTCGAAGGAGAGGATGTACAGCTCGCCGGACTGGCCGACGCCGAAAGAGGAGATCCGGAGCTCTGAGTCGACGAGCTCCAGGTGCTCCGTGACGGCGGAGCCGTCGTACCTGAGCGCCCATATCTTTCCGCTGCAAAAGTCGCCGTACACGTACGCCCCGTAGAGCGACGGGAGACGCGAGCCTCTGTACACGTATCCCCCGGTGACGGAGCAGCCGTCCCCGCGCCCGTACTCGGCGATCGGCGGCTCCAGGCCCTCCGCGTTGCATCCTCTGGGAGGCGAGAAGCAGGAGCTCCCCTCCATGACGTTCCAGCCGTAGTTCCGACCGGGCAGGATCAGGTCGATCTCCTCGTATCTGTTCTGGCCGACGTCCGCGGCCCACAACTCGCCCGTCTCCGGATCGAAGGAGAAGCGCCACGGGTTGCGCAGTCCATAGGCCCATATCTCCGGACGGGCGCCTTCTAGGTCCGCCGCGAAGGGGTTGTCTTGCGGGATCCCGTAGGAGCCATCCTCACCTACTGAGGCGACGTCGATGCGAAGGATAGAGCCGAGGAGCGTCGACCTGTCCTGCCCGCTGTCGAACGGGTCTCCGGCCTTGCCTCCGTCCCCGACTCCCACGTAGAGGTAGCCGTCCGGACCGAAGGCTATCTGTCCGCCGTTGTGGTTGCTGAAGGGCTGGAGTATCTCCAGAAGGACCCGCTCGCTGGCCGGGTCGGCGGCGTCTCCGTCGGCGGCGACCGAGAAGCGCGAGATGACACTTCTCCGAGGCTCTGCCGCTGAGTAGTAGACGTAGAGGTAGCCGTTCTCGGAGTGTCCGGGGTCGAAGGCGAGCCCCAGCAGCCCCTCCTCGTTGCCCCGGTCGCTGACGCGGTCCCGGATGTCCAGGAAGGTGGCCGCGCCCGCCGCGCCGGGGTCGTTCGGGAAGACCATGATCCTGCCCGGCTGAAGCACGAGAAAAAGCCTGCCGCTCCCGTCACCGGCGTGCGTGAGGTAGGTCATGCGCGCGAAGGAGAGGGAGGAGAAGACGCGCTCCACGTCCATCTCTTCCAGGGGAAACGGCGCGGGGGGCGCGGACGGGGGGAGCAGCGTGGAGGAGGCGGGGGACGCGGGTGTGGACAAGGGGAGCGGTGCGGAGGAGGCGGGGGACGCAGGCGTGGACGGAGGGAGCGGTGGAGACGGCGCGGGACTGGGATCAGCGCAGGCCGCCGTCAGCAGGAGCGTGAAGAGGCAGAGGGACAGGCGCGACACGATCGCGGCACTCTCATCGATCATCGGAGAGCGTGTGCTGTCCTATGTCATCGCAGTCTCTTTGGTTGAAGGCGGCGGGAACCACCCTCACCTCAATCCTCTCCCATCGAAGGGAGAGGAGGCTCCCCTTCTCCCCCGGCGAAGACTTTGCGTAACTGCTGGAACGGTGTGGAATCATGGTAAGGGAATCACCATGGGGATGAAAATGGCGGCGCTCCGGCGTAGGTCGGAGTCCAAAGGCCGGGGACTGGATACCCTAGACTCACAAACGAAGTGCAACACCTTGTTAGGGTGTTGCCATGGGAAAGCGTTATGGACATGTCACCATTGAAGAGCGGTGTGAGATTGCCCGTCTACAAGCCGAGGGTCGTTCGATCCGGCAGATCGCTGCAGGTCTGGATCGCTCGCCATCGACAGTTGCTCGGGAGCTGAAGCGCAATGGGTCTCGCACCGGTGGATACAAGCCATCCTATGCCGACCAGCAGGCGCGTGCGCGCAGATGGCACGGCTCGCGTATGGAGCGCGACGATACTCTCCGCGAGCGGGTGCTCTCACATCTGGCACAGGGCTGGTCTCCTGAGCAGGTTGCCGGTCGGCTCAAGTTGGAGGCCGACCGAGTCGTCATTTCTCACGAGAGCATCTATCGGTTCATATACGGTCAGCTTGCGCGCACGCAGGACTATGGGTGGAGACACTACCTCCCCCGTGGGAAGTCGAAGAGAGGCTGGCGAGGCCGCAGAGGGGGCAGTCCCGCCTCCTTCATGGCCAAGCGACGCCCGATTGCCGAGCGCTCCCAAAGCGCCGCTGACCGCCGCACTCCCGGCCACTGGGAGGCGGACCTGATGCTGTTCAAGACCTATGGACACGCGGTGCTGACCATGCACGAACGCCACTCCCGCATCCTCATCGCCGTCAGACCACCTGGCAAGGCGTCCAGCTCCATCGCAGGCGCCATGTCGCAACTGCTCGGTCAGCTCCCGCCCGACTGGAGGCGGACGGTTACCTTCGACAACGGGACCGAGTTCGCCCTCCACTACCGACTCCACGATCTGGGTATCGAGACCTTCTTCTGCGATACCCACTCCCCCTGGCAGAAGGGCGGGGTGGAGAACGCCATCGGCCGGCTTCGACGCACCTTGCCGCGCAAGACCGACCTGGCGGCATTGTCCGACCAGGCGTTCACCAGGCTGATTCAGGCCTACAACAATACTCCACGCAAGTGCCTGGGCTACAGGACCCCGGCAGAGATCTTTCTGAATCAGGTGTTGCACTTGAAATGTGAATCCACCTACCCGCGTTCGCGGGAATGACGGTGCGGCGCGTGGGGTGGCTATTTTCATAGTAATGACAGTAACGGATTGGAGCAGACGCAAGGTTTGCACCTGTCTCCAGGGCGACCTCTCCCCGCGGAGCCGGGGGAAGGGATAACAGGGCGATCCGGGTCAGGGCGGGATGCCGCAGTCCCATCCGAGAGGGTGGATAGTGGATAGTGGCGGAAGGAGCCCCCTATCCCCAGGTCCTTCGCTTCGCTCAGGACGACATTGGAAGAAGGTCCCCATCCTAACCTTCCCCCGCGGAGCCGGGGGAAGGGATAACAGGGCGATCCGGGTCAGGGCGGGATGCCGCAGTCCCATCCGAGGTTGTGGCCCTTTTGGATGGCTTTGAGCTCCCACTTGCTGAGTCCGATGCGGCGGCCGGGCCTGGACTCATAGTCGTCCGGGGGATCAGGGGGGCCTTGGTGGCGCTCTGGTGGGGAGCAGGATGCGGGCGAGACGCCCGCGCTCCCAGTGGCGGGCCCACCTTTCTTCTCCCGGCACTCCTCTTCGTCCTGTTCCTCGTCGTCGCGGCGGGCGCGCTCGGCCTCGGCTCGAAGCCGGGCCTCGTACCGGGCGCGGAGGGCTTCGAACTTGGGCCTGTAGGGGACGGGCTCGTCCTCGGCCTCAGCTCGAACGCCGGCCTCGCGCCGGGCGCGGGCGGCTTCGGAGCTGGGCCTGTTGTAGGGGCGGGGACCGTGGTCGTCGGCGGCCGCGTCGTCGAAGCCGCGGCGAATGAGCGCCTTCAGGTCGACCCGGTGGTACGGCTTGAAGCCGGGGAAGAGCTTGTCTATGAGCGCCATGGCGTCCCGGAGGGAGAGTCCGGGACGCCCGGGGGCGATCTCCCTGGAGTAGGCCCGTGCGGCGAGGTGCTTTGCGGCCCTGATCCAGTGGTGGGGCTTGAAGTCGCTCATCTCTCCCCTGACGACGGCGGTAAGGAAGTCGGCCATCTTCCTGCCCTTGTCGGTCTTCTGCCTGACGAGGGTCGGGAGGCGAAAGAGGGTCTCTTCGGAGAGGAGGAGGACGGGACGCCTGGGCGTCCCGTCCTTCGCGGTCCTCGGCGAGTTTGGCGCGGCGGGCATGGCCGGCGACGCGGGGACGGCGCCGGCGGGCGGGATGATCGAGGCCTGATCGACGGCGAGCCTTCCGAAGCCTATGGCGTCGAGGAGGAGCTGTGCGTCGAGGCGCTCGTAGGGCTTTGCGCCGACGGAGTCGTCCTCCATGATCCTGATGAGGCAGTCGACTATGGCTTCGCCGTCGCCGGTGACCCGGCGTATGTATTCGGCGTACTCGTCGACGTCATCGGCGAGCTCGTCGTCTGTGGTGACGAGGGTCGGCGCGGAGCCCATAGTCCTCCGAAGGGGCGTTGTATAATTTCATTATGGGGCATTAGAACAAATATGTCAAGAGGGGCAGGCGGAAAGCGGGGGCCCCCATCTCAATCTTCCCCCGCGGACGGGGGAAGAGGTAAGCTTCCTCTCCGTCCCGCCAATTGCGCGCGCTATCGAGCCTTCGACGGCCTTCAGGGGGCCAGTCCAAGCAGACGGGCCGGATTGGACTTGACCAGGGTAGAGACCTCTTCCGGCTCCAACCCTGCGTCGAGAAGGGCGGCTATAGCCATGCGCATCCCCTCGGCGGCCGGAGGGTTCATCCACTGGCCCAGGTCGGTGGTGACGATGCAGCAATCGACTCCAAGCCGCCGGACGGCGGCGGCGACCTCGGCGGGAGCGGTCCCGCCTCCCGACGGGAGACAGGAGAGCCACGTGTACTCGACGAAGGCCCCCAAACGGGTCATCGCGCGCAGCTCATCGTCCGTCGCGGTCCCGGCCGGGTGGGTCACGATCAGCCGCTCGCACCCCCTCTCCTTCGCAGCGCGGAAGAGCGTCAGCGTCTCCGACGGTGACAGATGTCCAGACGCCAGGGCCATGCTCGACTCGGCAACGACGTCCAGGATGTCGTGCACTTCGGGGAGCAGATCGCCGCGCGGGTCCAGTATCCCAATGCCGCCGCCCTCCCCTCCGGACGAGCGGTAGAAGCGGGCGCAGTATGTGGGCATCCAGACGACCCGCGCGCCAAGCCGAGCGGACGTCCGTACGGCGTGAGGGTTGAGCCCGCCGACCTGCCGGTTCAGAGCGAGGGAGCCGGCGACGATGAGACCCGGATACATCCGCTCCAGCGCATAGGTCAGCGGCGCCGTGGGGTAGTCGTGCGACTTGAGCACGAAGCCGCCCATCTCAGCCTCGTAGGCGTGGCGCGCCGCCTCCATGGCGTCCATCCGCCTGGCCTGCGCCGCGTCCGGGCCGGCGTGGACGTGGAGGTCGTAGGAGCCTTTGAGTATCTCCTCGACGGTTTCGTTCATATCTGTACAGATTCTAGCGGCGCCGCACCTCATGTACAATGACGAGCAGACTGAGGCTCACGCCACGGACGGAGGGTAGCTGGTGCTAAGGAAGCTCGGCAGGCTGCGCGAGAAGGGGCGGTACGACGGAGACGAGGACGTGCCTCCCGGTCAGTTCGTGACCGAGAAGCTCCCGGTTCTCACCTTCGGCGCGACGCCCAACATCGACCTTGACACATGGGAGTTCAGGATATCGGGACTCGTGGAGCGCGAGGTGACGCTCGACTGGGACGAGTTCAACAGCCTGCCGGGGACGACGGTGGAGGCGCCGTTCCACTGCGTGACCCAGTGGAGCCGCATGAGCAACAGCTGGGAGGGCGTCGCCTTCTCGGAGGTCCTGAAGCTGGCCGACCCGAAGCCGGAGGCGACCCACGTGATGGTGCACTGCTTCGGCGGCTACTCCACCAACCTGCCGCTCGACCTGGTGGGAGGGGACGACGTGCTCTTCGCCCACACCCACGACGGGCAGACGATAACACGGGAGCACGGCTATCCGCTGCGTCTCGTCGTCCCCAAGCGCTACGGCTGGAAGAGCGCCAAATGGGCGAACGGCGTGGAGCTGATGAGCGGAGACCGTCCGGGCTTCTGGGAGACCCGGGGCTATCACATGCGCGGAGACTACTGGGAGGAGGAGAGATTCTGGGACTCGCTGACCTTCTGAGGCGCGACGCACAGCGTCGCTGCCACTGTCACCCTCACCCTAGCCCTCTCCCGTCGAGGGAGAGGGGACGAGACGGTCGGCCTAGCTCATGCTGAAGGGCGGATAGCGGTCCGACCAGCCGGCCATCCAGGCGTTCAGCCTAAGCGACCATCGCTGCACGCCGAGCTGGAAGTTGAACAGCCCACGCGGATACCTTCCCGTGATCAGCACGGCCCAGTAGCCGATGTACATCACGACGAAGGAGGCGATGCTCAGGAAGTAGATGATGATGATATGCGGGATGAGCAGGATGCCCTTGACGAAGAACAGGACACCCAGGAGAGCCATCAGCCTGGAAGACGACTCCGGGTATTCGACCTCGAACGCTACGGGATAGTCACTGCCACTTTGAGCCATAGCTGCACTACCTCCTGAGAACTGTGCGGCCAGTCTCGCACCTTATTCCACGGATTGCAACCGCCCCCCCATCTCGTAACTGTTCAGACTTGCGGGGGACCCCCATCTCAATCTTCCCCCGCGGAGCCGGGGGGAATGGGATTTAAATACAAATATGCGCCGTATTGAGATAGCTTACCACAATTGTTACCACACTTTCGGTGGTTTCAACAGGGAAGCCCAGGGAAGCTATGGTACTCCCCACAAGATGGGACGGTTCACGGAGTCTCCCGTTCGAGTCTCCCCAAGTGGACTAGATACGAAATAGTAGCGCTTTCAAGTATAGCTGCGAATTCCGTTGGGGCCACCACTTCTTTCTGCCTGGAACATCTTGCGCGTCAAGTTCGTCTATACTTATGGGCGGAGTTGATGCATAGCCGAATGCGATTCGGGACCGCAGGCCGCCCTATCCTGCATGGGGGAGCCCTCTATTATGAGACACAGAATGAGATGGACACTGGCGGCCCTGAGCGTGGTTCTCCTGCTCGTGGCGACGGGATGCGGCGGTGACGACGCAGAAGAGTCTGTCGCGTTCGAAGACTCAGACTACTTTACGCAGGCTCAGGAGGCGGGAGTCCCAGGCCTTCCGGGCAGCCCCGGAAATACCGCCTCGGCCCCGTCGGCGCCTGCCTTGAAGGCGACCCCAGCCCCGGCCCCGGCCGCGGTTCCTGCTGCCGCGATGTCGGCGAGAGGCCCGGCAGATGCGGACGTAGCCCTCGTCTCCCAGAGCCGGATCATCGTCTGGACGGTGGACATGGAGCTCGTGGTCGACGATCCGTCGGTCGCTCTGAACGGGGTAGGGGCTCTCGCGAAGGAGTTTGGAGGCTGGGTCGTCTCCTCGCAGGACACCGAGAGGCACACGGCGATCATCTCGATACGGGTTCCCGCCCAGAGACTCGACGAAGCGACCGAGCGCCTGAGCGACATGGCCGAGACGACGTCGGTCGTCAGGAACAGCGAAGACGTGACGGACGAGTACGTCGACCTGAACTCGCGGCTGACGAACATGGAGGCCACGGAGGCTGCACTGCTGCGGATGCTCGAGAGAGCGGAGAAGGTCGAGGACGCGCTGAAGGTCCAGTTCGAGCTCTCCCGTGTGCAGGAGGATGTGGAGCGTCTCAAGGGGAGGATCAAGTTCCTTGAGCAGACTTCGGCCTTTTCGCTGATCAACGTTGTACTGCGGCTGGCGCCGGTCGATATGTCTGTCGACGCGGGTGAGGACCAGACGCTGAGCTTGGGCGGCGTCGCCAGGTTCAGAGCGAGCTTCATCCCGCCTGAGGGGACGGACAACTTCCTGTTCATGTGGGACTTCGGTGACGGTAGCCCGGTCGTGACCAGCGACCGGACGGCCCCCACGACGACCGTAGGGACCCGTGTGACCGCGACGGTCGCGCACCATTACGGGGACGACCGGGACTCTCCCTACATCGTCAGCGTGAAGATTAGCGCGACAGGAGAGGGCGCGAGGGCGGAGGGTGAAGACACGCTCATCGCAACGGTTACCAGAGCGCCCGTCTTGGAGGTGTTCGCCGGAGAGGACCAGACCGTCGAGGAGGGTGAGGAGGTGGAGTTCTCTGGCTCCTTCACCCGGCCTGCGGGTCTGAGGGAGCTGAAGATCCGCTGGGACTTCGGCGACGGCACGGTGCCCGTTTCGGCCGCCGTCGACGAGACCTCCACGCGCACTTCAGCGGTACACGTCTATCCCGACCACCGCCCCTTCCCGTACGATGTCATCCTGACGGTCACCGGACAGAGCGACGCGGGCGAGGTGGAGGCGTCTCACTCGATACGGGTCCAGGTTACCGAGTCGCAGGCGTGGACGATATCGGGATGGAGCCCGGTAGACACGGGGAAGACGGCGGTGCGGGTGCTCTCGGCAGTGGGCATCGGAGTGGGGTCTCTCCTGATATTCGCGGCCATCTTCAGTCCCGTGTGGGGAGCCGTGCTCGCGCTGAGCCTCTTCTTCTACAAGAGGTCCCAGCGCGGCCCGTCCGGACCTTGAGCCGCCGATGATGCTCCCAAGGTGAAGGGATGCCCGATAATACCAGCCAATCCCTGCACAGGACGGGCAACGCGGCATAACTTCTGACTCCGAGCACACGCATAGGTAACGCACCCTCCCCCAGCCAGCCTCAATCGTGCGGAAAGGAGCAGTACGATGACGGCAAAGAGAACGGTCGCGTTGCCTCAAGTAAAACGTTACCGAAGCGGAGCTATTGCCTCACCTGGATGTTACCGAAACAAGGTCGTTGCCTCATGATGTTGTTACCCAAACGACGGAGGCATGGACATGGTCGGAGAGGTCAGCACAGCCACGAGGACAGAAGTGCTCGGAGCGATCCGCAGCCGGTACAGGGAGGCCTCGAAGAGAGACAAGAGCAGGATGCTCGACGAGTTCGTGGCCATAGCGGGCTGTCACAGAAAGCACGCCGTCAGACTCCTGGGGCATGACGAGGAAGAAGCTAAGAGGGCCCCGTCCAAGGGTAGGCGCATCTACGACGAGGCGGTCAGACAGGCGCTGGTCGTGGTGTGGGAGGCTTCGGACAGGATCTGCGGCAAGAGACTGAAGGCAGCACTGCCCAGTATGGTCCAGTCGCTGGAGAGACACGGCCATCTCGTCCTCGATCCCGACGTGCGAGAGCGGCTGTTCTCGGCGAGCGCCAGTACCATGGACCGTCTGCTCAGACCGGTGAGAGAGCAGGCCGGAAGCCGCAGGAGGCTCAAACGGAGGAGGAAGATGGGAAGCCGTGTCCCGGTCCGTACCTTCATGGACTGGAACGAACCAGGACCGGGCTACCTCGAGATCGACCTGGTGGCGCACGGAGGCGGTGCCGTGTCCGGCGCCTTCATCCACAGCCTGGTCGCCACCGACATCAGCTCAGGGTGGACCGAGGCAGTACCGTTGCTGGCTCGTGAACAGTCACTGGTCGTCGAGGGGTTGGAAGCCATCTCGGGTGTCTTCCCCGTCCAGGTCCGCGGCATAGACTCCGACAATGACAGCGTGTTCATCAACGAGACGCTGGTCGGGTACTGTGAGGAGAATGAGATCGAGTTCACCCGCTCACGTGCGTACCGCAAGAACGATCAGGCGTGGATAGAACAGAAGAACGGCTCGGTGATCCGACGCTTTGTCGGACATGAGCGCCACTCGGGAGCGGTCGCAGGCCAGACGATGGCCCACCTCTACGGTGCTGTGCGTCTGTATGTGAACTACTTCCAACCGTCCTTCCAGCTGCTGGCCAAGAGCCGGAATGGAGGCAGCGTGACGAAGCGCTACAGCAAGCCGACCACACCCTGCGACCGTCTGCTCGGTCGTGACGATGTTGGAGAGGAGACGAAGCGGCTGTTGCGCAACAGCCGGTCCGAGTTGGATCCGGTGTCGTTGCTGCATACCATACGGGAGTCCCAGTCCGCATTGGCAGCGGTCGGCTCTGTCGAGTCAGGGAGCACACCCGATGGGGAGAGCTTTGAGAGCTTCCTGTCGCAGCTGCCCGATCTGTGGAGACAGGGAGAGGTACGGCCGACACACGCACGGAGAGTACGGGCTGCCCGCACCTGGCGGACACGCCCGGACCCGTTCGAAGGAGTGTGGTGCGAGGTTCTGGGCTGGCTCCAGCATCAGCCCGATGCGACTGCCGCGGAACTGATGGACCGGCTGATAATACGCTACCCTGAGCGTTACAGCAGGGGTCAGCTTCGGACGCTGCAGCGCAGGGTCAGCCAGTGGCGCAGCGTGATGGCAAAGCAGCTGGTGTATGCTTCAGCCGAAAACAGTGAGATCTATGAGGAGCGACCGGTTGACATTGGACCTGTGGGCGTCAATTAGAAGCCGCGAAAAGCTCGGTAACATTCTCCGGTGAGGCAACAGGCCGGCAAGAATGATTGTCGTTGTTCAACCTCACCACTCTGCCGTCATGGAGCCTGACCTGCACGAAGTCGTATGCCCACACGTGGTCCTTCCACTCCGGCCGCAACCGCACACAGGAGCCGTCATTGAGCCACAGCCGTCCTCTCTTAGCCTGCTTCGCAGGCACCTTCAGCCCTTCCCGTCGCCATATCCTCTCGACCCGCTTGTGGTTCACACGCCAGCCACGATGCCTCAGAAGGGCGGTGACCCTCCGGTAGCCGTACCTGCCGAACTGACTGGCCAGATCCACGACCTCCCTGGTCAGCGCCTTCTCATCTTCCACGAGGCTCGGCTCATATCGCTGTGTGGACCGGGGATGCCCCAGCACCCTGCAGGCACGCCGCTCTGAGACTCCAAGGGCCTTCATCACGTGGCCGGCATACTCGCGGCGACGGGAAGGGCTTAGAAGTTTCCCTCCGCCGCCTCCCTCAGTATCTGGTTGTCCAGCGTCAGGTCGGCTACCGCTGTCTTCAGGCGGCTGTTCTCCGACTCCAGACGTTTCAGGCGCCTGGCCTGGTCGATCCTCAGACCACCGTACTCGGTGCGCCACCGGTAGAAGGTCTGCTGGGTGACTCCTATCCGGCGCGCGGCCTCGGCGACCGTGCCGCTCTCGGCTATCGCCACCTCAGCCTCCCTCAGCTTGATGATCACCTGCTCCGGCGTGTGTCTTCTCCTGGCCATCTTGCCCCCCTTTCTGTGGCCCAAGACTAACATTCAACTCGGACCAGTTTTTGGGAGGCAGGTCAAGTGCACTACGACTGCAAACGCATCTCTTGTTGGATAGACCGGCGATTGACTGGCCTTGCAGGACCTGACTATGATGCTGCCATCTCGTTTGGGCTGCCCTTTGAGCCTGAAGGTTGCCAATATGGGAAATCCCGAATAAAGGAGCAGTATGGAGAAGGTACGTTTCAAGAACAATGAGTTCGAAACTGAGCACGAAGCCATTTGCTCGGCGCTCTTCGATAAGTATGGGTGGAGGTGGGAAAGACCCAAGCATCCCTTAGGTGGGTGGCTTCCCGATTTTCGCCTGAGAGGGGACACCGATGTGTTGGTCGAATGCAAAGGCGGCCTCGAATGGGACGATGTGAGGAACTTTCAAGAGTTGCAGAGATATGAAGATGCGGTGAGCGGGACTGACTATGAAGTGCTTCTCATCCCCAAGTCTCCAAGGAACCTAGAGAATCGCAAAGGATACGATGTCAGCGCCCTTGGATTCTTGTACGACAGAGAAGTGTGGTCGTACGCCGAGCTTGGCAGGTGGTCAGGAAGTGTAGGTTTCTGCCACAGCGCCAATGCTTGGAGGGACCGCATGTCGGGACACAATGTGAATCTTTCGTCTGGAGACGGGCAGCGACCTGACGTAGAACTAGATTGGCGCTCCGTGACTCAGGCGTGCAGAGGCAAGAGAATGTCCTACTTCAAGGAGTCCACGGACTCAGAGATAGAGGACTGGGATACGTCACGCGAAAAGGGGAGCCGCGACAAATCCCCCTTCTAACTGAAGGAGCGATCCAGCCCGCTTTGCTCTAATCCGCTATTAGATCCTGAAGTTCTGCGATTCTGGGCTCCTGAATTGGTACCTGACCTACACGAGAGGCAACCACCATCTGGAGCCCGTCGAAGAAATCAGCCGCAGTCCGGCGTTCGCTAGGCAGCAGATCAAACCCACCGAGCACGTAGGCGACCGCGTCGATGAATATGCGGATTGTGCTGTCGTCGTAGGGCAACGGCTCACTCAGATCCCAGAGGAGATTGAGCCGCTCCTCGTCTGAGAGATCGCCAGCCTGCCCCGGGTGATTGACCGTCACGACGGGATGACGCCCCCAGGCTCGCGCCCGTCCCGGGCTGCATTTGTCAATGCGTTGGCAAGGTTCACGGCGTCATCCAGAGTGAGGCGCAGGGCCTCGTCGCCGTCTAGTTTCAAGTGCACCGCCGACTCCCAGGGGTCGCCGTCTCGTTGCCTCGCTACGCATTCGACAGTGATCGTGACGCCTGTGTCCGAAAGGCGAGTAGCGCCGATCCGTTCTCCGTGTTGTCGACTCCTCACTTCGCTGCTCATGGGTGCCTCCTCCAAAATCAGTTTGACGGTGGCCGCGCTCTCTCATCTTTACTGTGACCTAGGTGCCAGTAGCCGCAACGCGGACATTGGTAGGCGTCCAGCCGGCCCCTTGGCCCCACACCGTTGATGTAGACGATCCGCCTCATGTGATCGGCGACCGCCTCTAAGGCAAGGGCTCTATCCCTGTACTTTGCCTTGTCCGTGCATCGGCGCCACTGCTTCTGTAGTTGTCGTCGCCCACCAGCTCGGCGCCGCTTCCGGTTCTCCTTGCGCGAAAATAGCCTCCCCAACTCACCACGGCCTCAGCACTATCGACCCCCAGGCGGCACCACCCGGAAATCCACAGTGACACGCTTGGGAGTGACAATCGAGAATGAGTTGTCGAACCTCAGCTTATACCTGCCGCCCGACTCGGCCAAATGCCGGATGTCGGAGTGTGACTCCGCCCTATCCCACCGACTCAGCTCGGCCCCCGACGGGTTATGCAGGCTTGCGTTGATGTCAAGATCGGAATTGAATCGAGATTCGAGCATAATTAGCCACCCCTGAAACACGCCGCCCGTCTACACAGGCGTCCAGGGGCGACAAAGTTATTGCCCGAACCACAGACGCCGTATCTGGGAGGGGTTGAAGATCGTGGAGTTCCGTTTGCTTTTGGGGTCTTGCCACTATGCTGGTTCCACTCATGAGCCGCAAAGGTTCCGTTTGCTTTGGGTGGGTTCGCCTAGTGGTCGCAGTACTCCAGGGCGGGCTTCGCGGCCGCCCTGAACCCTTCCGTCAAGAAAACGAAGTCTTTGGAGTGTTCCTCTCCCGGATCCACAGTGATCACCAGTCTGCGAGAATCGTCAAGCAGACTGGTGATAATGTCATTAGCAACTAAATAGGGGGCAATCCAAGTCTCCGTTCGGGTCTCTTCGTCGCCGCGGTTAGTCCATCGGTATCCTGACAGGTGGGCCGGTGGTCCTTCCTGTCCGTCGATGCTATAGACAACCGGGTCACCGCTGTCCCAGGGGAGATAGATGCGACCAATACCCGATATTTGGGTTCTCGCTACCTGTACAGACATCTTGACTTCCCCCTCCGGGTAGAAGGCGCAGCCAACATGGAGATGGACATCGTATAGTGAAGGGTACGGTCCTGTCCCGAGTAGCATCGTCCGAGGTTTGCCGCCTTCGTCCTCCTCGAATTCTAGGGCGAGGATGTCATCCCAAGTCCACCAATCCCCTGTAGACACGGCGAGAACCGGAGTCGGCGTGGGATGTGGTACTGTCGAACCAGCATCGCCTTTGTCGCCCTTGGGTCCTTGGATGCCCTGCTCTCCGCGCTCACCCTGAAGACCGCGTTCGCCCTGGATTCCCCGCTCTCCACGCTCACCATGAGACCCGCGTTCACCCTGGACGCCCTGCTCTCCGCGTTCACCCTGAAGCCCGCGCTCGCCCTGGACTCCCTGCTCTCCGCGTTCACCCTGAAGCCCGCGCTCGCCCTGGACTCCTTGCTCTCCGTGCTCCCCCAGAAGACCGCGTTCACCCTGGATGCCCTGGTCTCCGCGCTCCCCCTGAAGACCGCGTTCGCCCTGGATGCCCTGCTCTCCGCGCTCCCCTGACGGCCCTGGCGGCCCCTCTATACAACCCCCAGCGAAGATGACTGTTAGGGAAAACAGCGTTGTAATCAGTGCCCATCTATTCAATCGTCTCATGAAACCCTCCCTCGCTCACTCGCCACACGGCGAGAAGTTCTGCGTTGCCCAGACCGTCTCCTGGAAGTAGCTGTACTTAACGCTGAGAATCACCGTGACGCCGACGCCAATCCGACGGTTGTCTGCGTCCAGGATGTTTTCCCGGTGACCGGGGCTATCCATCCAGCGGTCTACCAGCCGTTTCGCGGCCGCTTCGTCGTCCGCCGAGTAGTCGGTAGGCTCCCATGAGTGGGGCTGTCCAGCATAGCCACTCCACCCTCTCAGCCTGGGATGCGCTGCTACGTTCTCGCTGAAGCCGAATAGCCGCGTCCCATCGCCTTTACTGTAGCGGCAGTTGTATCCAGCGTCCAATGCGCGGTCCGTAGGCCCTCTCCCGTTCAGGTCGTGCGAGAGGTTGTTACTCGACGCCATGTGCTTGCTGTGAGTACGTGCGATCTCCGAGATCGCGGGGTCGGCGGTCAGAGGGGGAAGCCCGTGAGTGTCGCGTTCGGCGTTCGTATACTCGATCACGAGATCCTCGATGGTTCTCGGGGTCAGGGGCGTACCGTTCATATAGCCCTTTGGTGCCCTCCCTGACGGAATGGGCGACGAACGAGGCGTCGGGGTACCGTAGACGATCACTCGCGGTATGGTCGTTCTGGGCGTGGCTGTAGGAATTGGTGTCTGCGTGGGAATTGGTGTCCGCGTAGGTTTTGGTACCCGGGTCGGAGTCACTGTCGCATATGACCTCTGACCGCCGGCCGCCCGATACGGATAGACCGTGGGAGTGGGCGTTCCAGAAAAGGTTCCCGACAAGTCATCCCAGGTGCGAGAAAGATCGAAGCCGTTTTCAGCGATCGCTATTATTACCCCTCCGACGGTAAGGATGAGGAGCAGCACCACCTTCCATTTCCTGAACCCCAAGAATCGCAACATAGTAAAGACTCCCTCCATTGCTTGCCTCGCGCATGGAGGGAGTCTTTACCCACAGGATTGGCCGACATAGAATTGATGTCGGGCCTAGCGGCCCGTGGGGAGCGCCCGTCCAGCGCGGGTACTTTCCGCAGGGGGCTTCCGTCTCACCACGACGGGAGTCCCCTTCGTGTTTAGGGGTGCTGGTCTATCCCATAGCAAAAGCCCCCTTGTGGTTGAACAGAAGCTGCGCGATTTTGCCAAACAACGCGGGTTCTCATCCGGGACCACTCGGGGGCGCGATAGACGCGCACACGTCGTGTTCCGACTCCTCCAGAACGCCGCTAGGTTGATAGCGGCGACGAGGAGTCTCCCGAACGTGAACCTCCCGGTTGCTTGGCAGGGGTAACGTACAGTCTGACGGACGGGATTGTCAACGGCCCCGCGTCCGTCCGTCTGGACAGCTATTCAGGGATAGGAAGAGGAGCGAACTAGCCGACCGGCTCGGTCACCATCCAGCGCATCCGTTCAGGCTGCCCCATCAGAATATGGAACATCGCGGTCATCTGGAATGACAGGAACGTCAGAGCCGCGTGGAGAGCCACCCGTTTGAGTCCCATCAGGTGGTGACGTTCGAGGCGGAGCGACTCCTTCGCGGACTTGAACACCCTCTCGACCGACAGCCTCATCCTGTAAAGCTGCTTCCACTCGTCGGTATCCCGAGGAATGGAGCCTAGCAACCGCGGGTTGGCATCCTTCACCCACTCCTCGTCATGGCAGTACAGGACGCCCTTCCGTTCAGCCAGGCGGCACCCTTCCTTCCGGCACCTGAACAGGTGTCCCTTCTCAGGGTCCGATCGGACGTACTCCATCTTCTCCATGCCGATGCAGGTGGGCGACCCGTCCGCCGCGTACACTCCTTCGTGGAATTGCCTTTGCAGCGTCCTGGCGGGGCGCCTGATCGCAATGATGGGGTTGGCTCCACGCTCGATCACCGCCTCGTGATTGGCCCGGCTATCGTAGCCCTTGTCCGCGATCACATGGTCGGGCGAGAACCACGGGTGGGTGTCGGAGGCGTCGTCGAGCAACTCGGGCAGTACCGGTCCGTCATGCTGGCTGGCCGTGGTGGTGAAGCCAAAGAGCGGAAGGTCGTATTTCGCGTCGGCGACCAGGTGGTATTTGTAGCCGAATGACCACTCCTTCCCGTCCTTCTCCCTGGTTCTGGCTGCTGTCTTCGCCGTCCAGGTGGCGTCGGGGTCCTTCACGGTCTTGCGGTTGGGGTTGGCGTGAGTCTTCACCGTGGTGCTGTCGACCGCGACAGTCTCCCCGAACCCAGGCAGCATCTCTGCCAGCTCGTCGGTCAGGTCTGCCAGGCACTCCTCGACCAGTTCGCGCCGTTCGCTCAACAGGCTGAAGAACCGGCTGAACGTCGTCCTGTGGGGGATCCGGCGGCGGAAGCCGCAGAGATGCCGCAGGTTGTCGTCGTTGCGGAGTCGCCTGACCAGCGCAGACGTGTGGGATAGGTTCAGCAGGTAGCTGGCCAGATAGGCTCTCAGCATCCTGTCCAGCGCCCAGCCGCGTGGCCCTCTTGAATAGACGCGCTCCGCCGTCAGTTCGCCGAGCAGTGGGCCGAAGTCGGCGGTGCTGAGTATGACCGCTATTCGTTCGTTCTCGCTGAGCGCCGCCGGCCCTTGCGGCCGCCGTCTCGGTCCGATAGTCTTCGTCTTGTGCATGGGGAGTAACCCTCCTCGTAGAGGCCGAGGGAAGGCTGGACACCGTAATCCCTCGGTCTCTTGCTTTGGTCTCAGAAGCCGTCGCGGCCCTCTCGCATCGATTTGTGTCGGTCGTCAGCCTCTTGGTACTCCTGGGACGTCCACTTGCACCAGTCCGAAAGGCTGGTTAGGTATACGCCAGTGTGCTCCCTGCCGTTCCAGTACTCGGTGGACTTCATGAGAGTTCCTCGGTATGCCGCCTGTCTGATGGCCCCGACAGATTTGTCGGCGAGTGCGGCTGCTTCCTCGTATGTCACAATCCGATGGACGCTCTTGACCCCGGCGTTCATCACGTAGTGCCTATAGGCGTGAAGTATCTGCGCGTCAGACGGGCAATCCCTCGCTGCCGGAAGCGCCTTGCGCAGCTCGTCGATCAGGTCTTCGCGGGTGATGGTCTGGTCAGGTTCGAGCTTTGCGACCACCAGAGCGGCGTTCCGGAGCGCCTGGCGTGTGAGTCGATCCATACTACCCTCCGTGTCTGTTATGTGTTATCAGCAATATAACACATAACAGCTTCGATGGCAATTCACTGCTGTCGGGGTAAGGCAGGGACAGGTTTCTTTAGATTCTCAGACGCCGTGAATTGTCGGCGACATCCAAGGCGGCAACTGGACGGGGAGAACTACATCAGGGCGAATCAGGATCACGTCCGGGACATTCGACGTGCATTCCTTGGACGGAATTGCTGATCCGCGAACTCTCGACGACCAAGATTTCTATTAGAACGCGATCGTGGATGTCAGAGGTAGGTATGTGGCTGGCCGCTTCTTTCGCCAGATCGAACAGACCATCATTTGCTGCGCACAGAGCCGTGAACGCCAGTATCCCGGAAGCCACTTCGCGTCTGTAGATGGCACCTTCCCCCGCTTTGATAGCTATGTCGTAGTCGCCTTGCTCCACGGCAGTTTCGGCAACTAGCCGCAACGCGCGAGATCGGTGGTCAATAGATCTGATTGATTCGGCAGCTTCAAGCAGGGAAGCCAAAGTGGGTGTAGGCGTGGGAGCGGGAGTAGCAGTTGGTGAAGGCTTGGATGTTAGAGAAAGCGGCGTTGATACGGCAGAACCGTTGGGAAGGTAAGCCCGAACCGCCCACGACGTTACTGCAAAGGCAATCAGCCCTATGGTTCCTAGAGCACCGACCACCATCACAACACGAGCGGCGACGTTCTGGCCTTTGAAGAAGTCGATGCCCTCTTGGAGCGTCGTGGTCGCGCGGTCGACGGCGCGCTGCGGGACGGACACCAGGCGTACCATGTCCGCCAGGTTCTCGACGGAGCCGTCCATCCAGCCGGACTCTGGGAAGCGGCTCTCGCCGCCGTCCTCCGTGAAGACGCAGTATTCATGGCGCGACGACGACAGGGCGTCGCGCAGGTCGCGGGCGTCCCCGACCGCGGCCGGATAGCGGAGGGCGATCGCGGCCTCGATGACGCGCGCGCTGGCGGTCACCTCCAGCCCGAGGCGGAGCCTGGCCTCCGATTCGACGGTACGGGCGGGCATGTACTCGGCCTCGATGACGACGGCCGAGTGGCTGGGCGCGGTGACGATGATGTCGGGGCGTAGCCCGGGACGGCCTGTGATGGTCTGGGTGTTCTCGGACCGCACGTGCCTGCCGGGCAGCATCTCCTGGAGCAGGCTTTCTAGGGCATTGTTGGCGTTGGGCTCCGTCTGGCGCGGCATTCTATCGTGTGAACCTGTCGATCCGTATTGGGACAGCAGTGGGGCCTCGACGAGAGTATCCCATCGGTGACGGGAGAAAGTCCAGCACGCGGGTGGCGGGTCAGTAGTGGAGAATGATGAACTCCCGCCGAGGACCACCTCACCTCAGTTGCGCGTCTTAGACAGATTGGTGGTAAACTTGCGCCAATCCGCTTACTGGAGGCGGGGATCCGACCGGAATATCCTTGACGTAGGTATGTTGAGGGGTGTAGGAGCGGTGTCAGGCGAGGGCTTAGGTCAGGCAGGAGTTCCGTCCTCTACTGGCTTCTTTAGGCCTGAGTTTTTAGGGGAGAGGTTCGGGCATGGGTCGATTCCCCTCCAGATTTTGGGAGAATTGCACGCTCTTGCTGAGTTGGTTGTGGAGGTCGCCAAGTGGCGATACTTGGAGAGCCATCCACACGTCAGGCGTCCTCCTAAAGGATTCTCCGACAGAGTGACATTCAATCTTACCGGGGTCGGGAAGGCGAGTTCGGTCGCCTATATCGACATGGCCCTAACTTCTCCCCAACGGTCAGATACTCAGGGTTCTCCAATGCTTCCTCCTGAGGATGAGTACGCCCACGCGGAGTATTTCCACGAGGCTTGGCGCTGGATCGTCGACGAAATTGGGAATGCATCATTGGAGGGCACTCAACCTGACATCCGACTCCCTGCGGATGCTCTCAGCAAATTCAACAAGATTGGGAAGAGTCTCCTCGACGACGAGGTCATGAAGATTTCTTCAGGAGGCGTGTCTTCGAACCTCACCAAGCAGTCCAGACAAGTCTTGATCCGCTCCGCTAACGCAAACCGGAGGGTGGAAGAGGTCAGCATCCGGGCTCTCGTTCCAGAGATCGATCAGGACCGCAGGAGTTTCATCCTCAACCGCATTGAAGGAGGAAGGGTGCACGCCCAACTTGACGATACCCATAGGGACACGATCATGAGGATGTTCAATAACTACAGGGAGCCTGAAGATAACAGGATTCTTGTATCTGGATGGGGGTTGTACAATCGTAAGGGGCGTCTCGTTCGCATCGAACCCGTGATTGATGTCGTACCCCTGCACCCTCTCGACATTCCATCTCAAATACATGACCTTAGAAGACTGAAGAAGGGGTGGTTCGACGGTGAGGGGAAGACCGTCAGCCCGTCGGGGCTAATGTGGTTAGCCAACAGCTTTGAGCGTCTTTACCCTGATAAACTCCCTCTGCCCTACATATATCCAACTCCCGAGGGAGAGGTTCAGGTAGAGTGGCCCATTGCGCCATATGAGGTAAGCCTGACGGTTGACCTCCACAACCGGCGGGGGTTATGGTGTGTACTCAACATGGACGACGATGACGACGAGGCTGAACAGCAATATGATCTGACTGAGGATCAATCGTGGTGGTCCATAGAGCAAAAGTTGCGGTCTCTTATTGAAGCTACGAGTTGAACGACAATACCCAAGTCCTCCGGCAAGTCTTCCCTAACTTCATAAAACACAACCGTGTGACCTCGCAGGCCTTCACCCCACAGTGGAAGCAGGGGATATTCGCTTTCTCTGCATATGACGGTGACCGTATTGACCCTCAGTCCGCCTGGGAGCACTATACGGGCGTACTGGGCAACGAGTCTGTGGGTGTGTTGGCAGTTACAGTCAAGGAGTGCCGAGGACAGAACCTCTCCATCGTCCCTCGTCCTCAAGAAGATTTCATCGAGCACGTTGACGTAGTTTTCCCTCCTACCCTTGGATCGTCGAGGACTAGGAGGCTAGCGGGCACACTGCGGGACTTGGCGGTTGCGAGAGATTGGAAGTATCGCCCCGACTATTGATGAACGGCCAATAATCTCTGTCCTCATCGAACTGGTACTGCACCCAGATCGCATCTTGGCTTATAGGGACAACGAACATTTCCCCTGCGCCTTTCTGAGATTCGGTGGCCCTCATTCGGGTGCCATCTGGAAGGGTGACCGGCTTGTGGGCGAATACGACAAGGATCTCAATGGGGAATTCATGATCGTCGAGATTGAAGACGGGTTGAAGCAGCCCGAAACTAGGCGCCGCCGAGACCCCGTTGACCATCTAGTAAGCTTGATGGCGGGGTAGCCGAGCGGCCAATGGCTTCAGATCCGTAAGCCATCCTACTGATTGGCAAATCCTGGCATGATGCCGTGGCTGGAGTCCACCAAGTTTCTGCTATACATGGTGACCTCAGGCATTTACGCTTGGATAGTATTGGTGAAGCGGCCACAGGAACACGTCGGCCTTGATGATATCGCGCCAGCGTATATCCTGATTGCCGCCACCGCAGGATGCGTCGCGTTGATACCGTCACGTAGTCACTTCCTGACGGCCGCACCACTGGTCACGAGTGCCACGGGAGCATATCTCGGCGCTTCAGCCTTCGGCCCAAGCATATTGCCTGGTTCCGTAGCAGCCGACCTCGTGGCGCTGACCGATCAGATTGCGTTGATCTCCATAGCCATCGGGGGCGCAGCAGCGTTGGCCCCGTCGGCTATGAAGGCGTGGGAGGGCCTACGACAGGTTAGTTCACCACACCGAACTTCACGAGGATCGCGAACACAACAAAAAGGGCGGCGACGAGGGCGCCAACGAGGGAAGCGATAGGGATTCCCCATGTATCCCAAATGCCCTCGATACGAGAGAGCAGAGGTTCTTTCTGGTGGTCGTCAGTAAGTACTGGCACCAACTCTGATCTCCCTCGCTTTGCAATCGGCACTGCCAAAATACTACGTCCCGGCCATCTGTGCAAGCAGGTCTTGAACCGGTTCGGCTAGGCCCGGTCCCAGCTCTGATCATCGCTGCATTCCCCAGATACGGCGTCGACAGTTATCTCAGACTTTTTTCTCGCCCTGGAGCCGTCTATGACCGAGCGCGTGGCGGTCTTGGTGTGTGAATTACGCACGGATCTCTGAATCGAAACTCCACCCAGTAGCCAGATGGCACGTCTACGGTGACCTCGTAACCGCCTTCAGCCTGAACTTCAAACGCAACGGTGCGGAACGGAACGGGCGAAGGCACCGGGGTAGAGGTGGGAGCAGGCGCCGTGAATGGCGCTAGAACTGGCGGCGAACCCGAGTCCGTGCTGCACGCCACAACCCCCAGAACCATCAAACCCACCAGCAGAATTCTCAACTAGCCAGTCCTACTGCCACAGCCTTATCGTTGACGAAGCTGTCGCCATCGGATCAACCTCCTAGCCCAATACTACCAGCCACCGCGCCAATAGTGCTAGAATGATGCTCCTTGACAAGTAAAAGAGGCGGAGGCTGGAACTGGTGGACAGATGACGAGTCCTAAGTCTCCAATTCCGACAAGAGTTGATCCACCACATCACTGAACATCTCGTCTACGACTGGCCTGTTATCTTCTCCTCTCGTCAAGATGCCCATTGCCGTCAAGGCGTCTAACTCCTGGCGGAAACCAATCAACCTGTGCTCAATTGCAAAAGCTCTGCCTGCTGTGATCCATTCATCAATATCTGTCAAGCAACTGTGTTGAAAGTCAAGATGAGTGACCGACGAGTGGCGGGGTGCTGGCGCGCTGAGCGCGCCAGGGAGAGCGCTGCTTGAGCATGGAATTGAGTATGACGAGCAGTTTGCGCATACAGGCTGTGAGGGCCACCTTCTTGGGCTTACCAGCGGCCAGCAGCCGCTGGTAGAAGTCCCGGATGACGGGATTGAAGCGGCTGGCGGCCAGCGTTGCCATGTACAGGACGGCTCGGACCCGGGCGCGTCCACCCCAGACGGTGCGTTTGCCACGCATGGCGCCGCTGTCCCTGTTGAAGGGGGCCACGCCCACCAGCGCGGCGACCTGCCGGCGGTTCAGCGTGCCCAACTCCGGCAACTGGGCCAACAGAGCGAGGGAAAGCTGCTCACCCACCCCGGGGACGCTGCGCAGGATGTCATCCTTCTCCCGCCACACCGGACTGCTGCGCAGTGTCTGTCGCAGCTCTTCGCCGATGTCGCTCAGCTCCTGCTTGAGCCAGGCGATGTGGGCCTCGATCCGGGGCCGGACGGCACTGATCGCGCTCCCAAGCCGGTTCTTCTCAGACACCAGGATGGCTATGACCTGGTGTCTGCGGGCAACCAGCGAACTCAGGACCTGGGTTTCGGCGTCCTTCATAGGGCGCACGACTGGACGAACCGCGTCGGCGAAGTGGGCCAGTGAGGCCGCGTCCAAGGCGTCGGTCTTCGCCAGTGTCCCGGTGGCCCTGGCGAAGTCTCGAACCTGTCTGGGGTTGACAACGGCCACTGGCAGCGACGCAGCTGCCAGGGCTGCCACCGCAGGCAGCTCCAGACCGCCCGTAGGCTCCAGCACCACCATAGCGGGGTCCAGGGTCTTGAGCCGGGAGACCAGCTCCCGGATTCCAGGCTCGTCATTGGAGATGGTCCACCTCTGGCCAGTGGGGCGGACCGCGACGTCCGCACAGGTCTTGGACACATCGATGTGTCAAGCAACTGTGTTGAAAGTCAAGATGAGTGCCCGACGAGTGACGGGGTGCTGGCGCGCTGAGCGCGCCAGGGAGAGCGCTGCTTGAGCATGGAATTGAGTATGACGAGCAGTTTGCGCATACAGGCTGTGAGGGCCACCTTCTTGGGCTTACCAGCGGCCAGCAGCCGCTGGTAGAAGTCCCGGATGACGGGATTGAAGCGGCTGGCGGCCAGCGTTGCCATGTACAGGACGGCTCGGACCCGGGCGCGTCCACCCCAGACGGTGCGTTTGCCACGCATGGCGCCGCTGTCCCTGTTGAAGGGGGCCACGCCCACCAGCGCGGCGACCTGCCGGCGGTTCAGCGTGCCCAACTCCGGCAACTGGGCCAACAGAGCGAGGGAAAGCTGCTCACCCACCCCGGGGACGCTGCGCAGGATGTCATCCTTCTCCCGCCACACCGGACTGCTGCGCAGTGTCTGTCGCAGCTCTTCGTCGATGTCGCTCAGCTCCTGCTTGAGCCAGGCGATGTGGGCCTCGATCCGGGGTCGGACGGCACTGATCGCGCTCCCAAGCCGGTTCTTCTCAGACACCAGGATGGCTATGACTTGGTGTCTGCGGGCAACCAGCGAACTCAGAACCTGGGTTTCGGCGTCCTTCATAGGGCGCACGACTGGACGAACCGCGTCGGCGAAGTGGGCCAGTGAGGCCGCGTCCAAGGCGTCGGTCTTCGCCAGTGTCCCGGTGGCTCTGGCGAAGTCTCGAACCTGTCTGGGGTTGACAACGGCCACTGGCAGCGACGCAGCTGCCAGGGCTGCCACCGCAGGCAGCTCCAGACCGCCCGTAGGCTCCAGCACCACCATGGCGGGGTCCAGGGCCTTGAGCCGGGAGACCAGCTCCCGGATCCCAGGCTCGTCATTGGAGATGGTCCACCTCTGGCCAGTGGGGCGGACCGCGACGTCCGCACAGGTCTTGGACACATCGATGCCTACGTACACTGTTTCGGGTTCCATTCATACCTCCTTGTAGAGCATTGGCCCTTCCTTGCGAGATGCGGGCTCAATCGGCCCGGGCAACCGTTCGGGCTCTGCTTGGGGATGGTGCGGCGACCCTTGCTTGACAACGGTCTTTGACGACCAGGGGCGGATCGGTCTGCCGCACCCCACTCCACGTATGTGAAGTCACTATTGGGAACCGTTACCAAAACATACAAGGGCGGCGAGATCTTAAGCCACGGGGCGGAGCAAAAGTGTACCATCCGTGCGCAACTGGCCAGCGAAAATGATGCTCCTATAGGGTGTCAAGTAGGGTGTCAAGCCGCGCGTGCGATTATCTCGGCCGAGTCCTGGAGGGCCGAGAAGACTTCGCGAGCGACATAGCGTTTGAGGCAGCGGATCACCTCAGTCTTGCTCATTCCCTCGGTGGTGCGACGACGCATGTATGCGTTGGTCCGGCGATCATGGCGGAGTCTGACGACAACGATGCGATAGAGAGCCGCATTGGCCTGACGGTCCCCACCTCGGTTGAGCCGATGGCGGTTGGTCTTGCCGGAGGAAGCAGGTATGGGACTTACACCGCACAGCGAGGCGAACGCGGCCTCGGACTGGAGGCGTTCGGAGTTACTGCCGGCAGCGATCAGGAGGTTGGCCGCCGAGTCGGGTCCTATGCCGAAGATACCGACCAGGGCTGGCGCGGCCGTCCGGGTGAGTCGATCGAGCTCGGCCTCGAGGTCGTGGACCTCCTTGCTGAGCTGACGGTAGCGGCGGGCAAGGGAGCGCAGGGTGTACTTGGCCGCTGCCAGGGGACCGTCCAGACGACCGGTACGGAAGCTCTTGCAACGCGTGACCAGGGCACCGGCAGCGAGACCATCGAGCGTTTCGCGAAGCTGGGCCGGGGCCGTGACAACCAGAGCCTTCATCTGGTTGATGGCCTGGGTGCGAGCCTTGACGGCCGAGTCCTTCGCACTCTTGAGCATACGGATCATCTCGATTTCGCCCTCGCCTGATTTGGGAGTGGCGTCGGCTACTCCGGCAAGCACCGCACGCGCTGCCATCTCCGCGTCGGTGGGGTCGCTCTTCCCCTTCCGGTAGCGGGTTGACCGATCGGGCCGGTTGACCTCCACTACGTCATAGCCCCTACTGGTCAGGAATCGGGCGACTCCGGCACCGTAGGAACCGGTGCCTTCAATCCCGAAGGCATGAATCTCTCCCAGGCTCCGGGACCACCGTTCGAGCTCCCCATACCCGAACGTGGTTGCCGGCGCTTGACGCTCGCCGAGACGCACACCTTGCCGGTCAATGGCCACCGCCACATGGTTGTCCCGGTGGGTGTCGACTCCGATGACAACCTGAACAGCACGACTACCTTCACGACCCAAAACTCCTGTCATCCCTACCTCCCGGAGGATGGTGCGCCGACCAGGTGAGCGGACAAGACTGCGACGGGGCTTGAGGCCAGGCTCCTATAAGGTCACTGCTCGCCGAAGCCGTCGACACCGTGTGGGCCACCTCGAGATCGGGTCGACAGATCATTTTGAAGGCATCCAAGCCAGTCACCCTAAGGGTCAGACCCGAGCCGAGATGGCCCGGATATATCATCGCAGTCACTCTGCGACAGGTGTCAGATGGAGCCGTAGGCGGGAGTGAGCGTGGAGGGGGCTATGCGTCGGCAGGGTCGTCGGCAGAGCGAACCGCGGCGCCTGTCCTGCTCTGTCTGAGGCGGTAGCTCTCCCCGTTCATCTCCAGGATGTGAACGCGGTGAGTGAGGCGGTCCAGCAGGGCCCCGGTCAGTCTCTCCGAGCCGAAGACCTCGGTCCACTCGTCGAAGGGCAGGTTGGTGGTGACCAGGACCGACCCTCTCTCGTAGCGCTGGCTGAAGACCTCGAAGAGGAGCTCAGCCCCTGTCTTGGAGAGTGGGACGAAGCCCAGCTCGTCGATGATGAGCAGCTTGAGCCGGGCCAACTTCTTCTGGAGGTTGAGCAGACGCCGCTCGTCCCTGGCCTCGATCAGCTCGTGTACCAGCGAGGCGGCGGTGGTGAAGCCGACCGACAGCCCCCTCTGACAGGCGGCGAGGCCGAGACCGAGGGCCACGTGGGTCTTGCCGGTCCCGCTGTTGCCGACGGCGATGACGTTCTCACGCCGGTCGACGTACTCGCAGCGCGCCAGCTGCATGACCAGGTGCTTGTTCACCGACGGCATGGCCAGGAAGTCGAAGGTGTCGAGGCTCTTCGTGGCAGGGAAGCGAGCAGCCTTGATCCTCCGCTCCACCATGCGGTGATGGCGGTCTATGAGCTCAAGCTCTGAGAGCCTCAGCAGGTAGCCGGGATGGTCTACGTCCTCTGCGGCACACCGGCCGGCCACCTTGCCGTACTCCCTCAGGAAGGTCGGCAGCTTAAGCTCCTTGAGGTGATGCTCCAACAGCACCGTCGACCTGTCGCTCACCGCCCGCCTCCCGACATGAGCGCCATGTAGTCGCCGGCAGATGTCGTTGTCACGGTGACTCTGGGCAGGTAGGGATACAGCTCCAGGTCGAGTCTCTGCGGTCGTCCCTCGATCCTGCACAGCACCAGGTGTTTGACGGCGTCGAAGCTTATGGCGCCGAGCCTGAGGGCATCACGCACAGCTTCGTGGACCTCCGTCTTTTGAAAGTTCTCCATCAGCCGCAGCACCTGGACGAACTCCCGCTTGCCTCGTCTGCCCATCCTCGACTCCAGCAGACGCCTCAGCACTCCGAACTCCTCCGGCAACTCCCACCCGGCCAGCGGTGCGGCCTGGTCCAGCGCTTCCGTCTTGCGTTCCAGAAGCGGCAGGTAGTGGACAGGGTCGAAGACGAAGTCGTCGCGTTCGTATGAGCGCGGATGCCGTGCTATCACCTCTGCCCCGCAACTGATCACGACCTCTCCCACATAGCCCCTCACCACAACCTCCATGTGACCGTAGGCCACTGGCACCGAGTAGTCGTTGGTCCGGTACCGGACCAGCGACAGGGAGCTGACGCGGCTCACGTGCTTGTCGCTGGCGTCGTAGGGTGTGGCAGGAAGCGGCAGCAGAGCCTCCAGGTCACGCTCCATCCGCCGGCCTATCGTCTCATCGTGCCCTCGCAGCTGTCTCCCCAGACGCTCCAGGCACCTCTCCTCGAGATATGCATTGAGAGCATCGAAGCTCTCGAACGACGGTATGGGCACCAGGAAGTTCCGGCGTGCGTATCCCGCACAACGTGAACACCGCCAACGGGCGGCCACTGTATCCGGCCAGATTCGGCAGCGTCGAAAAGTTCCATGAACCCGGGCTCGCCCCCGTCCTCGACGGCTCGGGAGCATATCACATAACTCCCGACGGGCTGCCGGCCTACGAACCGCGCCATGTCCGAACGTTCGGATTCTACGAGGGCCGGGCCGCCGTTCATTCGGAGGAGGGCTGGTACCACATCCTCCCGGACGGGACTCCCCTATACGGGGAGCGTCATGCGTGGTGCGGCAACTTCCAGGAGAACCGCTGCGCCGTCCGGCTGCCCGACGGCGGCTACCTCCACGTTGCACCCGACGGCTCCCCGGCATACGGGGAGCGATACCGGTATGCCGGCGACTTCAGGGACGGTCACGCCGTGGTGCAGCGCGAGGACGGCAGGCACAGCCACATAGATCTCTCTGGGAACCTTGTCCACGGTCGGTGGCTCCACGACCTGGATGTGTATCACAAGCGCTGCGCCCGCGCCTGCGACTCCGACGGCTGGCACCACGTTGACATGACCGGGGAGCCTCTGTACGGGGAGCGGTTCAGGAACGTTGAACCGTTCTACAACGGGCAGGCACGGGTGGAGGGGTTCGACGGATCGTTGTCGGTCATCGACGAGTCGGGAAAGGCCGTACTCGAGCTCAGAGGCCCTTCGCAGTCGCATCTCGAACTGCTGTCGGGCGATATGGTCGGTCACTGGCGGACGAGGACGATCCATGCCGCCGTTGAGCTGGGTGTCTTCGAGTCCCTGCCGGCATCCGCGAAGGAGGTCGAGCGGCAGGCCGGGCTGCGCAGATCGGTGGGGACCAGGCTGATGAGAGTGCTCATGGAGTTGGGACTCGCATGGAGGGACGCGGAGGGCGTCTACCATCCCACCGAGCGCGGATCGCTGCTGAAGCGGGATCACCCCCTGTCGCTCGCGGATGCGGCCCGTCACTGGGGCAGTGAGTCCTGGGAAGCCTGGACAGGGGTCACTCGATCGCTGCAGACCGGAGAGTCCATCTTGGAGAGGCTGCACGGCAGTATCTTCTTCGACTGGTTGCGGAAGAGCCCCGCCGGACTCCAGGCGTACCATTCGGCGATGTCCACGTACGCAAGGCACGACTACCGACCCAGATTCCCCACCTAAATAAGAGGAAGACCTCGTTGGAGCCCGCCGTGAAGGGGGCTAAGATGTTTCTTGCAAGAGCGAAACGATCACCAACGAGGTGCACCTATTATGAGGCAAGGAGTTCTGTCGTTCCAGTATGCGTCGGAGAAGAGCACGACGGGTATGACGGCCCTGTCGGGTCTGATGACGTACTTGGAGTGGTTCCGCTTGCTTGCGGAGTACGTCACTTGAAAGTCCTATGACTATTGGGGGACGATACACCCAAAGGAAACGGAACCCATCGTGAGGTTCCGTTTACTTATGGGGTTTGGGGTGGGAATTATATACCCCCTTACCCTGAGGTTTGACGACGCGCGCCGGCGACGGTAGAGTCGGACTATGGAAGAGAACGCGGTTCCTGTCGATGCGCGGCGTCTTGTAACCGTGTACCGAGAACGGTGGCCTGAGCTGGAGTCAGTATACATTGAAGCTTCTGAGCTGGAGCCTCAGGTCGTCCGTATGTTTCCAGCACAAAGAGCCACACCCTCCGTATCGGGGGGCTGGGCGATATGAAACCCCGTTAGGGGATTCAATCGCATGATGCCATCCCGGTCGACGTCGAATTCGGGCGGTGATTCCGTCATGACCTCAACTCCTCATTCATAGAGCCGCGCCCTCGTAACCTGACAGCCGTCCTCCGGGTGTTCCTCTAGGTCAACCGTAGCCCGTCCTCTCACCATCCCGCCGAAGCCGTTACGCGCTCCGAATTCCACCTCTAGCCGCCTGAAATACTCCGTCCCGTCATCCCGCGTCCTGGCGTTAGCCATCCGTGAGAATATCCTGTACTCCTTGTATGAGCCGGGGTCTTGGAGCAGGGCCTTGATCGCATCCCGCGCGTCACGCTCAAGTCCGTAGTCCACGCGAAACCCCTCCTCCGCGGAAGGGCAGTAGGCATAGGTGTCGACGTCGATTGAGGAGCAGGCCCACCCCACAACGACAACGACCGCCCCCAAGACGGCGGCGGTCGCGATCATGCCGAGAGCCTTCCTCGCCAGCCCCGGAGGCTCCGGGTAGGCGTTCAGGCGGTGGCGTCGGTGTTGCCTGAGAATCCATGCAAGTTGTTGGATGAGTAACGCGCGTTGATTATGATCGTCCGTAGCGATAGGAACCCCCTCGCGGCTCAGGTTGAGAACGCTTGCTACGGAGTCCCCTAAAACCACGTGCGCCAGCGAGGGGGCGCGGTGCGCCTCCCTGGGCCCTCTGACGCGCGTGGTCGTAGGACAGGGATCCGTAGCCCGACCACCATACCGAACTTGGTTCCGTTTCCTTTGGGTGTATCACCCCCAATAGTCATAGGGACTTTCAAGCGACGTACTCCGCAAGCAAACGGAACCCCACGGACCCCCACCTTGACCATATCGCCCCTCCTTACGTCCCTTTCCCGTTACTCGATGTTCTCCATCGGCTCAATCGTCTGCTTGCACACCACAGAGCCCAAAACCTCGCACAATATAGCAAGCTGATCGTCCAGCGCGTCGAGCCTCTCAATGATCTCATCGTCCGTCATTCTACTCAGCTCCCTGAACACCCACACTATCGCTACGTCCTCCAACGCCCCCACGCGGTCGTCAAAGGCGTCCACCCGTTCACTCAGAGCCCGGAGGTCATCCCGCAGGTCATCAATCTGTTCCTGAACAGCAGGCGTGTCGGCACTGGCGGGCTCAGACCCATCCGATAACATCACAAGTGCCGCAGAGATGGCCGCAACTACGATAACGACGGCCAACAGGTGTTTCCTAGACATGAGCGCCTCCAGTGTACCAACATCGGCGGACGGTTCCGTTTGCTTGCGGAGTACGTCGCTTGGAAGTCACTATGACTATTGGGGGCGATACACCCAAAGGAAACGGAACCGACAGCCGCGGAAACGATCCTGAGTTGTTATCTCACTCGCCAAGGGCAGTCTCCTTTACAACGGCTCAGTCCAGTCGCGGACGTACTCATTCTGTTCGCTCGTTTCGGGCGAAATGGGCTGCCGGTATACCTTTTCAACTCCCTGCCACCACTCGGCAATCTGACAAAGGGCTGCATTGCCCGTCCGTCCATGCCGCACCAACCAGCAGCCAATCACGGTGCCGGTCCGGCCAACTCCTCCCCATCAGTGGACGTACACAGTCTTGCCGTCACGCATGGCGGCATCGATAGCATCGAGGACCCTGGACATCTGCTGCGGGCAGCGCGGGACGCTCATGTCGATAATCGGATGCCGCTCATACCCAGCGGTCAGGCCTAGGTGCCGGGCTTCCTCCTTCACGATCTCGGCATACGGTACCAACACTCCCGGCTCCGTCAGGTCGATGAAGTGACTGATTCCCGCACTCAGCAAGGTTCTCAGCTTAATCGCAGCCTCAATGGGGTTCTCCGCGCCAGGATACTCTCCCGCCGCTAAGCGACTTGGAATCACCCAATAGCTGTTGGGTATGGGACGTTTCTCTTCGTCAGTCACGGACTCTCTAAAGACTCCTCTATAGGGCAACGGCCTGTAGCGGACCGGCTTCGTGGTGTCTTAAAGTGAATCACGCTGTCATACCGTTCACCTCAGGGGCGCAGAGTAGATCTGGCCGCCCTTCGGGCAGTCGGCGCAGGGAGCCGAGGCCCAGAGCGCGTTCCGGCCGTTTTCCCGCGGGAGGTCGACCCCGTTGGGGCCGAGGTGGCGGTTGTAGATCTCGCCGTAGTTGCCCACTGTGCGAATCACGTCCTGCGCGGCCGTCTGGCTAATACCCAGGCTCTCCTGCCCAAAGGATCCTTCCAGCCCGAACAGCCGGTCGACCTTGGTGTCGCCGGTAACGGCGGAGGGTACATTGGCCGAGGTCACCCCGTAGGCTTCGGCGTATATCAGTATGCCCATGACGGTCTTGACGATGTCGAACCACTGATCGTCGCCGTGGGGGACCACCGGCCCAAGCGGCTCCTCCGAGATGGTCTCTGGCAGGATGACGTGCGCGCTCCTGTCAGCGAAACCCGTGCTGATGGCGGCAAGCTGGGAGCGGTCGTTGGTGAAGGCTTCACACTGCCCGCTTTCGTAGGCGGCGACCACTGCGTCGGTGTCCTCGAAGGTCAGCGGGTTGATATTCAGGCCGTTCTGGTTGGAGAAGTCCTGCAGATTCAGCTCGGTTGTAGTTCCCTGGGTCACGCAGACGGTGGCGCCTTGCAGCGCCAGCGCGCTTGAGATGCCCAGACTCTTGTTGACCATGAATCCCTGCCCGTCATAGAACATCGTCTGGGCGTAGTTTCCCCACTGCGCGTCGCGCGAAGTCGTCCACGTGACCGTCCGGACCAACATGTCGACCTCACCCGACTGGATTGTCGGGCCGCGCTCCGCGGCGGTAATCAGGCGAATCTCGATGGCGTTGGGATCGCCCAACACGGCGGCGGCGAGGGCTCGGCAGAGGTCGATGTCGAAGCCGACGGTGTTGCCCTGACTGTCAAGGCTCCCATAGCCGGGGACGTCGTTGCGGCTTGCGCATATGACGTTGCCGCGCTCCTTGACAGTGTCGAGACGGCTTCCCGCCGACTCTTCATCATCCCCGCACGCGGCAAGGAGAAAGACAGCCGAAACACACGCCACCAGCGCCAAAAAGGTAAAACGGACTCTCATAATCCCTCCCTCCGTAGCTATTAACGCCCCACTGGTCTTCAAAGTTAAACCAGGATTTCCCATATTGGGAGTCTTCAGGCTCAAAGGGCAGCCCAAACGAGATGGCGGTTCCGTTTGCTTGCGGAGTACGTCGCTTGGAAGTCACTATGACTATTGAGGGCGATACACCCAAAGGAAACGGAACCAGAGGACATTTTCCCTTGACAGGTCCGAGGCGGCGCAACTCCGCGCCCCCGTCTCCGTTTCATGTGCCAACCCGACGAACGCCAAGCGAAACCCTCCCCTCAGTTTGGGCAAGTCGGCTACCAACATAGCACGGTCGTGTGTAGTTACTGTGTATTTCAACCCCTATTTGCCATGTATTCTTGTGTAGTTTCGGCCAATTCGCTAGAATCAAGGCGAAACGGGCCTGAACCACCAAAACGAAACACTGCCGACGGGTTGGCTCCCGTGACGCAGGTCCTCCGGCGAGCCGCAGCCCGCAACGAGGGAGAGACATGAACAGACCCGATGCACGAGACCTGGAGATTCAGGCCCTGCGGGACCGCCTGACCAGGATGTGCGAGGCCTGCCACCGCATCAACGAGAGCCTCGACCTCGACACGGTGCTGCAGGAGGTCCTCGACAGCGCCCGCTCGCTGACCGGCGCCCGCTACGGGGTGATGGTCCTCCTGGACGGTTCGGGAGGCGTACAGGAGTTCCTGGGCGCCGGTTTCACCCCCGGCGAGGCCCGGCGGCTCTGGGAGCTGCCGGAGGGGGCTGAGTTCATAGAGTACCTCGGCGCCATCCCCGGCCCCCTGAGAGTCGGAGACGTTGCCGCCCACCTGAGGTCGATGGGGCTGCCCGACTTCCGCCCGCCCGTTCCGGTGGGCTCCTTCCTGGCCGCTCCCATCCGCCACGGGGGTGCGGGCGTGGGCAACATATACCTGGCCAGGAGCGACCCCGGCCGGGAGTTCAGCCAGGAGGACGAGGAGACCCTGGTCATGTTCGCGTCCCAGGCGGCCCTGGTGATCGCCAACGCCCGCCGGCACCGGGACGAGCGGCGGGCCAGGGGCAACCTGGAGACCCTGATCGACACCTCGCCCGTCGGCGTCGTCGTCTTCGACGCCAGGACGGCGGCCCCGGTGTCCATCAACCGGGAGACGAGAAGGATTCTTGAAGAGCTGACAACGGCGGAACAGGACGTGGAACAGCTCCTCGAGGTCCTGACCTTCCGGCGAGCCAACGGACGGGAGGTCTCCCTGGCGGAGTTTCCGCTGGCCCGGGCGCTGGGCGCGGGCGAGGCGGTGCGGGCCGAGGAGATCGTCATTACCGTCCCCGACGGCCGGAGCGTCGCCACGCTGGTCAACGCCACGCCCATCCGCGCCGGTGACGGCGAGGTGGAGTCCTTCGTCGTCACCCTGCAGGACCTGACGCCGCTGGAGGAGCTGGAGCGGCAGCGGGCCGAGTTCCTGGGGGTGGTGAGCCACGAGCTGCGGACTCCCCTCGCCTCCATCAAGGGGTCGGCAACGACCCTGAAGGAGTCGGCCAACTCGCTGGACCCGGCGGAGATGGACCTGTTCTTCCGGATCATCGAGACCCAGGCCGACCAGATGAGCGACCTCATCACCGACCTGCTGGACATGGCCCGCATCGAGAGCGGCACGCTGTCGGTGTCCCCGGAGCCGTCGGACGCCGCCGCCCTGGTGGACCGGGCCAGAAACTCGTTCCTGAGCGGCGGCGGCAGGGACAACATCCGGATAGACGTCGAGCCGGACCTGCCCCCGGTCATGGCGGACCGGCGGCGCATCGCCCAGGTCATCGGCAATCTCCTGTCCAACGCGGCGAGGCACTCGCCGGAGTCGTCCGCAATCCGGCTGGCCGCCGCGCAGGACGGCGTGCAGGTCGCCTTCACCGTGGGCGACGACGGCACGGGCCTGTCCGACGATCTTCTGCCCCAGCTGTTCAGGAAGTTCTCCCGGATCGACGGGGACGACCGTGAGGGCGGCATTGCGGGTTCGGGGCTGGGTCTCGCCATCTGCAAGGGGATAGTGGAGGCCCACGGAGGGCGCATATGGGCGGAGAGCGAAGGGCCGGGCCTGGGCTCGCGGTTCACCTTCACGCTGCCGGCGGCCGCCGAGGCCCTGCACCCGGCCCCGGCCGGTGAATCTCGAACCTCCGAGGGCTCCCGCCGCGCGGGGCAGGGACGGACGAGGATCCTCGCGGTCGATGACGACCCGCAGACCCTCAGGTTCGTCCGGGACGCGCTCTCGAATGCCGGGTACACGGTGACGGTGACGGGCGACCCCGAGCAGGTGGGCCGCCTGGTGGAGGAGGAGAGACCCCACCTGGCGCTGCTCGACCTGATGCTGCCGGGAATGGACGGCATCGAGCTCATGGAGAGCGTCCCCAGGCTCGCCGGCGTTCCGGTCATCTTCCTGTCCGCCTACGGCAGGGACCAGGTGATCGCCCGGGCGCTGGAGGCGGGGGCCGAGGACTACGTCGTCAAGCCCTTCTCGCCGACGGAGCTGGTGGCGAGGGTCCAGACGGTGCTGCGCCGCAGGGCCGCGTCCGAGCTGTCCGAGCCGCCGGAACCCTACCGGAGGGGCGAGCTGACCATCGACTATGCCGAACGCCGGGTCTCCCTGGCGGGCAGCGCGGTCCTGTTGACCAACATCGAGTACCGGCTGCTCTTCGAGCTCTCGGTCAACGCCGGGCGGGTGTTGACGCACGAGCAGCTGCTCCAGCGGGTGTGGGGGCCGGAACACTCCGGGCAGCCGGGGGCGGTGCGCACCTTCGTCAAGAACCTTCGCCGCAAGCTGGGGGACGACGCCAACGACCCCTCCTACATCTTCACCGAGCCCAGCGTCGGCTACCGGATGCCCAGGGGCGAGACGCAGGGAACGGAGGGGGCATGAGCAATACCGCGTTCTTGTCGTTGCCATCGCATCGGAGGCGGTTCAATGAGACCGTTCGACACACGATTATCAGCCACCAGGAGGATACGTTGACTAGCTCACACCGAAACCCGCTCCGCAAGATACGCGTCCAGTTGGGTTGCGTTTCCTTCGTAATGATGGGCATCTGTGGAGAGATGAAGGGCCGATGATGAATTGTACGTCCATCTGTGTTCTGCTCGTCTTCGTCGCGGGCACTTCCGCCTGCTGGTGGACGAACAGCGACCCTCAAGAGACTCATGGCACGCCCGTAATCCGGTCCTTGTCGTCCCCAACACCTACTCCGGTCCCGTTACCAACCATCACTCCCACGCTGGAGCCAACGGCTACTCCGACCCCGCCCCCGTTGCCGACGCCCACGCCTCCGAGCGAAGTAGTTGTCGCCATCAAGGACGTCAAGAGCATTGCATACACCGCTAATCTTGACATGAGCGATCTGTTCACCGAGAGCGATGGGCCAGTCTCGGCGTCCTTGACGGGATGGCTGACTACCAACGGGGACAGCCAGATATTTATGCAGATAGACTTGAGCCGACCTGTGGACAGGTCTATCGAGATTCTGCTCTTCAACAGCTTCGCTGTGTATTTGAGAGACGTCCAAGAAGACCAGTGGTACTTTATCCCTGAAAACTCAGATGCAGGGCCGCTGGGAGACATCCTCTCAGCGGTTCTTGTGGCCCACTCGTTCGCGGCTGCGCCTAGCCTTGAAGACCTAAAGCCAGTTCAAGGGGGATACGTCTGGAAAGTTGAAGACTCGTGGGGGTCGACAACGGCTGCCTACAACACTGAGTATCTGCTACAGGAGTTCTTCGTGATGGACCCCAGCGGTCACGAACTGATCAGAGTTACGTTTTTCGGCTACAACGAACAGTACCCCGTCTTGACCCCAGAGGAAGGGGAGCTGCTGCCGGACGATTACTGGGAAACCCCATGAGTAACGGAACCTACACGAGTTGTCCAGATGACAGACTTCAGGGACAGACCGGACGGGTCGATTTGCCTAGGCCCATCAATACCAGGGAAACGCAACCTCCAGTTGATGTTGCCCATCGCCGCATTCGTCGCAATCGCAATCCTGTCGAGCCCGTCGGGGGCGCTGGCGCAGGATGGTGCTGAGGCAGTCTACGACTACGACTTCGGGAGCGACGCCGAGGGATGGACGGTTGGGTTCGCGGACCTGCCCGTCGACTTCGACCAGTCGATCTTCGAGCTCGACCACGGACACCGCCCCCTTCCCGACGGTCTGGAGGGCAGCGGCGTCTACGTCCAGGGACACAACCGCAGCGACGATCTGTTCATGTTCCTGAAGAAGCAGGTTGGCGGGCTGAGGCCGAACGCGGCGTATGCGGTCTCCGTAACCCTGGATCTGGCTGCCAACGTGCCGACAGCTACGTTCGGCATCGGCGGCTCGCCCGGCGAGAGCGTGTTCGTGAAGGCGGGCGCCTCGACCGTCGAGCCCCTGACCAAGGAGGACCGCAACCGATACCTGAGAATGAACATCGACAAGGGGAACCAGGCCAACGGCGGCGAGGACATGGTGGTCCTGGGCAACGTGGCGAACGGCGAGGTGGTGAACCGGGAGTACCGGATCAAGACGCTCGACAACATGGACCTGCCCCTGTCGGTGTCCACGGACGGCGAAGGCAGGGTCTGGCTGATCGTCGGCACGGACTCGGGATTCGAGGGTCTGAGCGCCTTCTACTACTCCCGCATCTCCTACAAATTGAGCATTGTGGAACTTCCGAATACCGGCGGCTTCCAGCCCCCAGTGTGGGCAGTGGCGCTAATGGCGGGGATCGGCGTGGCCCTGGCGGGTCTGGGGCTGACGGCGCTGCGTTTGTGGCATCAACGGTAGGGGGTTCCCGTTGTGCCAAGCCGTCGCAGGGCTTGTTTCTGTCGAGGCGCAGCCCCGATCGTATGCGGGTCGGCGCTGCTGCGAGCCCTGAGCCGGTGGCGTCTGTCTGCAATCCCTCCGCCTTCAAGGTGTCACACTACAGGAATTGCGAGTCCTCGGTGCGCCGACAGGCTGCCGAGCGACATCTCGAAGATGGTGGTATCTACCGTAAGCGGTGGTGGGCCTAAGTTGACGGTAGACAGAACCATCTTTGAGATGTCGCTGGGACTGTGAGACTCACCAAGGGTTGCTGCCGCATGATTGTAACAGGATGGCAGCGCGGGCGGCCATTGTCGCCCGCGCCTATGCCGTTGCAACCAGCCTGAGTCAGGGGTTGACCTTCTCTTCAAAGGTCGTCTGGAGGAGCATGACCTTGAACTAGAATTTCTCGGCCTCGGGCCCGAACCACTTCTCGATGAGGGCGTTCAGAGAGCCGTCCTCCTTCATGTCGGCGATGGCCTTGTCCAGCTTGTCCTTCAAGTCGCCATCGTCCTCCCTGACGCCCACGCCGATTCCGGAATCCAGTTCGACGCGCGGGCCCACCAAGGCCAGCTTTCCTTCATGCTCCGCCATACCCTCCCGGGCGAACTCCAGGTCGACCAACGCCGCATCCGCCTCTCCGCTCAAGACGGCCGAGACCACCTCAGGGGCCAGTTCGTACTCCAGGAGCGTCGCGCCTGACTGCGACAGGTGGTCCGCCTGGACGGTAGCCACCTGGGCAGCCACCTTGCCGTCTACCACATCGCCGCCAGCCCCCGCCAGTGCCAGGTAGACTGACTGGCCGGGAGGGAAGTACGGCTGCGTGAAATCGATGACCTCGTCCCGCTCGTCGGTGATGCTCATCCCGGCGAGGATGGTGTCATAGTTCCCAGCCACCAGGTTGGGTATGATGCTGTCCCAGTCGTTGGTCACCCAGGTGCATTCGAGGTCGGCCCGGCGGCACAGCTCGTCACCCAACTCCCGCTCGAATCCGTCGACTTCTCCCTCGTCGTCGATAAAGTTGTAGGGAGGATACGCCCCTTCGGTACCCATCCTGACGGCTTCGGGGCCGCCGCACGACAAGCAGGCGAAGACTAGTATGGCAATTGCGCAGATAGTCCAGCGGGTATCCATAGAAATACCTCCATGTAGCCTGTCGGCTCCAAGCGCCCGATCCGACGTCCAGACCTGGCAGAGCGCGGGGTGATCAACGACAATTACTTTTGCCGGTCCTGTTGCCTCACCGGAAGATGTTAGCAAGCTTTCCGCGGCTTCTAATTGACGCCCACAGGCCCGATGTCCACCGGTCGCACCTCATCGATCTCGCTACTTTCGGCTGAAGCATACACCAGTTGTTTCGCCATCACACCGCGCCACTGGCTGATTCTGCGCTGTAGCGTCCGCAACACTGGCAGTAGAGTCCCAGGAAGTGGTGTAAGAGGGAGGGGGTCTGGAAGAAAGAGAGACCACCGCGTCATCCTTAGCGGGCCCTGTTGCCTCACCGGAGAATGTTACCGAACTCTTCGCGGCTTCTAATTGACGCCCACAAGCCCGATGTCAATCGGTCGCTCCTCACTATTGGCCCCACAGCTTTCGGCTGAAGCATACACGAGTTGTTTGGCCATCACACCGCGCCACTGGCTGACTCTGCGCTGTAGCGTCCGCAGCTGACGCCTGCTGTAACGGTCCGGGTAACGCCGCATCAGCCGATCCATCAGCTCCGCCGCCGCGGTGTCCGGATCTGCTCGCCCAGACCGATTCGCGCCGTCCAGCGAGCCAGGTTGTGGGCCATCACCTGTACCGCCAGCCAGGCGGCGTTGGCGGCGAAGCGGCCGGACGGCATGTGGTTCAGACCGACGCCGTACTTGAGGTCGCGGATGGCATTCTCGATCTCGGCGTGGCGGCGATGGTCAGCCTCCAGTTCGAGCATCTCCCCGTCCCGGTCGGTGATGAAGCCGTGATAGCTGTAGGTGGCGAAGAGGGCCAGCTGGGAACCGGGGGGGGCTTCACTCGCCGGACGATGAGCTGCGCCGGTGCGGCGCCGGGCTCAGTCCGGAAGGGGGTGTAGGTAGTCTCCGCCACATCGGCGGCGCCGTCCATCCAGTAGGGGATGGGCATCCAGTCCGTCTCGGGTATGGCCTCGATGAGATTGCGCAGGCTTTTGTGGTGGCGGATGGTGATGGAGAAGCGCACGTCCATCTTGCGGCAGACGGATACCACGCTATGAGTGTAGAAGCCGCTGCCGGCCCGCACCGTGAGTTGCCCCTGGGCCCCGGCGTAGCGTACTCGCCCCACCGTCTCCCGCAGGAAGTGGGCGGCGCCCCGAGCGGTGTTGGCGCGGCCCTCGCGCAGCCGGGACATCAGCACATCCCCGGTACCGGCGGCGATGGCCAACAGCGGGTGATAGCCCCGCTTGCCGGTATAGCCGTGGTGTCGCGCGCCCTCTTTGGCCAGACCGTAGCAAAGTTATGCCCGTATCCGGCCCGTGCAGAGGCGACTAACTGGTGAATCCGCCCCAGCGGTCACGGCGTGACAGTTGAAGTTAGTCGGGAGGAGTGAGGAGGAGGAGGAGCGTGACAGTTTGAAAGTAGTGAGGAGGAGGAGGTCTCACAGATGGTGGAATCGAGGTCGATGGTGAACGGCACGTCGCCGGGGCCCGCGCCGGCGGCCCAGGCCCGGGCCAGCAACTCCCGGCTCACCCGGTCGAGTTGACGGACGTGGCCCCACCGGAAGCTGCGCAGGAAGGCGCCCAGGGTGGATGGCGCCTTGACCGTGCCGCCCAGGGTGCAGGCCGTCCCTCCGGTGCGCAACACATCGGCGTCGTCAATGCAGTCGCCGCCAGCCAGCGCAGACGCAACCAGGGTCATCATCTTGTCGCCCGTGTTCGCCCGGCCCGGGGCGTGGCCAAGGTCGAGATGGTTGTGGACCAGTTCGGGCAGGCCCAGGCGCCGGGCCAAGGTGGCCGGCAGGATCAGCCCGGCATTGGCCACCAAACGGTGGTCGTCAAAGACAATGCGGATACGGTCGGGATTGTTCTGTGGCAGCATCTATTGGGTGCTCCTTGTTTCCGGGCGGTTTTCTGTTCCAAAACCATTATCCCAGATTCGGAGGAGCACCCTCTGGCTTCTTCAAGGGCTGTCCCAAAGGCCGTCCTTCGGTGGATTCGGGCTAACACGCGGGAGAAACCCAACGGGAAACCGCCAGGCAGTCCTCCCGCTAAAGGATAAAGCAGCCAAGGCCCTGATGACACGTCAGGTGCTTTCCCCTTCTTGAAGGTCTGGCCCCGCGTGGATTTTCTGGAGGCTGCTTGCGCTGGCAACAGAACGCTGTACGGTTCCAAACAACGACCTCTTTCAACTCAACGAAGCAGAAAGAGTACCCGTTACCGGAAGTACATTCCCGTCACCAAGCGCGTGGGTAAGAATTCTCTCACCCTCTCAACCTATGGCCCCCGGCTACCCCAGTTGCTGGTGACTATCGAGAATTAGGTGCGGTCCGACACATCTGGTCACACGATGGAGTCCGGGTCCAGCAGCGCCTCGGCCTGGGCACGGTCCTGGGTTGTGAGGGCCACGGTGGCTTGGCCGTCTTGGCGGTCCAGGATGTGCAGGCTCTGGATGTTCACGCCCGCTTCCTTGAACCGCTCCGCCACCCTGGCCAGCGATCCCGGCTGGTCCGGTAGCCGGAATATCAGCGAGTCGTCGGTGGCGGCCCGGAACCCAGCGTCCTTCAGGGCATGAAGCGCTTGGTCCGTGGCATCGGTCGCGAGGGTGATGATGCCCTGCTCACCGGTCCGCTCGGTGTCCAGGGACTCGATGTTGACGTCCGCGTCGGCCAAGGCCCGAGCCACGTCGGCGATGAGGCCGACCCGGTCCCTGACGATGATGACTATCCTCTCCATCTGTTCTCTCCTTTACGTCCTGCAGTCTTCGACTAGCCCATCGACCATCTCGCGGGTCACGTGGGGCATGGTTATGAGGTGGGCCAGGCCCTCGGACGGTGCCAGCTGCCACTCCCTCATGACCGCCTCGGCCGGCCGGGGGAACAGTACCGTGACGGAGTTCAGGTTGCGCCATGCCGGGATGCCCCGGTCGTTGAAACGATCGACGGCGTACCGGGCCGTTTCCAGCATCCCGCCCACCAGCGCGGTTAAGCCGTCGCGTCCGTACCGCTCCAGCGCGTACCAGAGGACGAGGGGAGTCCAAGCGTTCCGTGACCCGGGGATGGTGGTGTCCATGACGCCGACGACCTCTATGGAGCGGGCGATGCGGGCCACATAGTCCCGCTTGGTCAGGACGACGCCGCAGGGCAGGGGCGAGCCGATGAGCTTGTGGCCGCTGATGGCTAGGCTGTCGGCGCCGGCGTCGAATCCGAAGGGCGGGGGCTCCGGCACGAAAGGCAGGATCATGCCGCTCAGCGCGGCGTCCGAGTGGATGTAGGAGCGGGTGATGCGCAGGTCCCGAAGGATGGAGCCCACCCTGTCCAGGTCGTCCACCGCCCCCTTCATGGTAGTGCCGATGTTGGCCATGAAAATGACAGGGGTGTCCCGGTGGATCCGGAGAGTCTCGTGGAGGTCCTCGTAGTCTATCTCGCCGTTCTCCTGGCTGCGGATCATTATGCTCCGCATGTTCAGAACCCGGAGAACTTTGGGGATGCTGTAGTGCGTGTCCTCGGAGAAGTAGACCATGCCGTCGGGGAATAGCTCCCGGGCCATGTAGAGGCCGTACATGTTCCCCTCAGTGCCGCCCGACGTGACGTAGCCCCAGGCTTGGTCTTGGGGCAGACCCATGAGGTCGGCGAAGCTGGCTACGACCTCCTGCTCGAACTCGTGGGAGTTGACGCCGAAGTTGCTGCCCCGGAAGGGGTCCCCGACGTTGTTGGCGGCGTACTGGAGGAACGGCAGCAGTTCCGAGTAGTCGAATTCCTGGTTGCTGGGGTATCCGACCTGCGAGCTTGCCCTCTCCTCGAAGGTCTGGAGGAGGGCATCCAGCCGGGCCCGTGACCTGTCCGTGAGGGGCTTAAGCATGGCGCGCTCCTCCGCGTCCCTGTGTATTGCGGCTACGCCGGTCTGGAGCGTTACTCTCTCCCGGCGTCCACCATCTCATCAACGGCTTCTCTGGCCTTGTTTCTCCCGTGGTGGACGTAGTTACCGGAACCTGGCTGATCCTCTTCTGGAAGTCCCCTTCGGGGAGGTTTTCCTGGAACCAGTCTATCAGGTACTTGTTGACATCGAGAAGGAGGTTGTCCTAGCAGCCTGTCCTAGGGATGCCTGACGGGCATGGATTTGGCAGGGGTTGACTGGCGAAAATGACACTAGGCGGTGACAGACGCCAGTGTCGTGATCGCCCGGCTCTTAGCGGGGCACCGATGGCCAGGGGCATCTTTCCCAAGAGGCCGGAGAACTTCTTGACAGGTGGCACAGCCCCGAAGCGAAACAGTTTCAGCAGGCTGCGGCCGGTGCCGATCAGGTGGAGTGAGGATAAGGAGGGCCCTGACCGATTACAAGATGCTCGACCTGGTCAACTCCCAACACCGGGTGAGGCGCGAGAAACTGGTAGCCGAGCTCCGGTCGAAGAGCAGGCCGCCTGAGGGTTCCGGGGCGGGAAGATCTAGTGACTAAAAAAACCGAAAAGCCTGAATATATTATTTTATATAAGGGTCGGCCCCCTTCAAATCCTAAGGGGGCATGACCGGTTTGGGCTCCGGGGTCGGTTACGCACAGCCGTTCTGTTTCGGCCATGGGGCTTGCCGACAGGACCCTCGGCACCGCCGGTCGCGGCCGCCTAGCATTCCGTCTCGTCTCCGGCGGGCAACTCCGTCGGCAACCCTCTCATCATGTCGCTGTGCGGACCGGTGGACGGTCCAGCATCCTGAAGGCTTCTTCCCCTGGGACACCGAGGGTCTCCCTGCACGTCGTTGACGCACCGCCGGCGGCGGGCGGAACGGAAGCTCGTCGGGATGATTCGCTGAATCCTGTCCGGTGACTTCGTCTCGTCATGGTTACCGTCATCTACGTTCCAGGAGAGTCGCTGTCTTCGATCTCGTCGAGAAACTCCCTCACCCGGTACAGGTCCTCGATGGCCCTGTGGCCTTCTCCAAGCTGAATGTAGCCGATCCCCCTCCTGAGATGGGCGGACGGACTGTCGGCGTCTGAGCGGACCGCCCTGTCATAGTCCTCCACTGCCCGGGCCCAGTCGTCTTCGATGGCGTATGCGTCGCCTCTCCTGATGTAGTAGTCGCGAAGGTCCTCCTCCGCTCCGAGGTTTATCGCCTCGCCGTAATCTGCAATGGCCCTGTCACAGTCGCCGATTGCCAGGTATGCATCCCCCTTCAGCGCGTGGGCGTAGGCTGCGGAGAACTGCGATTCCAGGTAGCCGCGAATGTCGCGCTTGCTGGCGAGCGCATGGGCCGCGCCGCCACCAAGCCTGATGGCATTCTCGAAGTCCGATATAGCCCTGTCGTACTCGTTCCTCACGACGTGGGCCTCCCCTCTCCTGAGATGGGCGTAGGCTCCATACGTTTCGTCCGTGGCAAGCCTGACGGCGATGCCGTAGTTCACGATGGCCATATCGTACTCGCCCTGCTGGGCGTACATCTCTCCCCTCATGGCGTATGCTACATCGAAGTTTGGATCGAGGCCTATCGCCATGCGATAGTCTGCGGCAGCCCTGTCAAATTCGCCCATCCGCGCGTAGGCATCCGCCCTCCTGACGTAGCACTCGTACGCCCGGTCGGTGGTGAGTCTGATTGCCTCGCTGAACTCCGCGATCGCCTTTCCGTACTCGTTACTGTCTGCGTGGGCGATCCCGGCATCGATATGGCTCTGTGCATCGTCCTCGTCAACCATGGCGTGTTCCTCCCTTCTGGAGAGTCACGTCTCGTATCAACGGCAGCGGGCACGCCCCTGACCATCATTCCACTCTGGGAAAGGCCGTCCCATCCGTCGGTCAGCTTGGGCCCTGCATCTTCATCATCCACGGCCGTCGCGTCGACTTCATATCTCCCGTGGCCGGCACCGGTATATATCTCGTTCTAAGCTGAGGGACCCCGATGTCGCGCAGGGTCCGCCTCCACATCTCATACGTAGAGTATGCGGAACTCGATGGAGAGGTTCGCGCCCTGACCCGACGGAGGCCGCTTGAGGTACCTAACTAACTCCACGCCCGCCATCGAGTGGAACTTCTCCCCTTCGAGCACCTGGCACACGTTGGGGAGTGCGTTCACCATGCCCAATGCCCTGTGAACGTCTCCCGAACGAAGGGTCAGTTCCGTCGCCCCGGTGCACCGGGCCTCCTGCACCCTCCGGACCAGGTATCGGCGAATCCGGTCGGCATCTCCGGTTGGCACTTACGGTTTTCTCCTGGTCCGCCTCTCTCGGAGGCTCGGAGCCTGCGCAGTCCCTCAGCGAGGGCTTCCACTCGGGGTCGGACCGGACACTGTCGTGAGCCCTTTCAACCGCCGGAGGCTCAGGACTACCCCTACTCTCTGGTGGTTGGCGAGGCTGGCAACGCTAGCCCTGGGCGGGAGCGTCTGCTGTGCGCCGTCGGCCCTGTCGCCGCGGTGTCCGTCCAGTCTCCTGTTCCCAGAAGTAGACCGCGTCTCCCTGCCGGTTGATCACAAGGTTCTTGCCCAGAAGTTGAGCCGCCGCCCCGAGACGGCGTCTGAGGGCGGCAGTGGTCTCTCCCTCCTCGGGAGTGAGCTTGCCGGCCTGTCCGGTCTCCAAACGGCTGATGAAGTCCATGTACTGGCGCAGAAGCGCGCCGCGCTTCCCCTTCAGAGAGAGCTTTAGCCTCGCGTCCCGAAGTGAGACGAGTTCGAGTTTGGGCATATGCGGAATCCTCCTGTCGTTCTGATCTTCCTGAACTGATGACCCTGACCTCATCATATCACCGGTGGCCCGCCTTCCTGATGCGTACCGCCCGCCGTGTCGGTAAGAGATGGACGACGGCAAAGTTCGGATGCCAGGGACGGCCTCCTGGTCCGGGGGCTTTCCATCGGCAGAGGCGCAGCCTGTATGGTCCGGGAATCATGCCCGTGCAGCGGGACAGGCATCTTGAAGTACCGTGCCGGTCACCACACTCAGCACTCGACCAGCTCGAAATGTGGAGGGTTGCCCCGATCCCATGGGGACACCAGGAACGCTCTTGCGCGGGCCTCAAGGCGGCTGGCGTGCGAGGGCTGGGACAGCACGAAGTGGACACGTGGCGACCGGCGTCTGTACCGCAGTGCAATGGGCCTTGCGCCCGTCAGCCGATCACGCAGGTCCCAGCACCGCCTCCTAGTCTGCTCTCCCGCGTCCGCCCTGCTGCCTCTGTAGGTGCGCCCGATGTGATGGTAGACAACCAGGATCTGGCCTCTTTCCCAGCATGAACGGAGGTCGTCGTAGTAGACGTGCTTCGGTCCCTTCAGGCTGCAGCGGCTCCGGCTCGGCACCTCGAGACCGTTGTCGGGGGTCGAAGAAGACGATTTCGGCCTCCCTAACCCGGTCCAGCCCTGCTCTCAACCAATCACGCCGCCCTGCGCACCGCTCCCCATTCGGTATCCGGTTGAAGCTAAACCCCTCGCTGAAGAACAGCGTGTCCGCGGGCAGGACGCCTTTCGTCTCCACCGCCGCGATCGGGCGGCGATTGCTCACGATGTCGAGCATCATGTCGAACAGCTCGGGGTCGCAACTCATGAGGCTGCGTTCGTGGCGCGACGGACTGCAGAGATACTGGACGTGTCTGCCGTCGGCAGCGCCGGTCGAGTCTTTCCCGTCGAACCGGTACCAGAGCACTCCGGAGGCGGAACGCCGGACCCTGCTCGTCCCAGTGGGGCCAGCGAACGCAACAGGCCATACTTGCCGAAGTCTCCCACGTCAGCCACATATCGGTGCTGCAACTCGGGTACCTCCCCGTGGCTGTGTGGTCCCGGCAGATCAGCCCTGCATGTTGTCGAGTGGAAGCATGGCCGGAGCCTGCCTCACTCACTCACTCCTGCATATGCGGACGAGCCAGGCCCAGCAGTGTTACCTGATTGGGTCCTCGTGTCAGGTTCCGTCCCCATCTAATGCTGGTAAAGAGGCGGAGATGGGGAAGGACACTACCTGACCGGCAAAACCCTCTGAAAACGAATCCTAGAGTGGTCAGCGCGGAAATCCATCGAGCATCGAACTCGTGGACGCTTGAGAAGCCAAACAGCCTGGCCGACATCCAGAGAGCTGCCAAGGAGAATGAAGCCCGGCCCAAGGAAATCACGGAGGCCCCGAAGTAAGAAAGCACCTCGATGAAGAAAAGCATCATGGAGTGTCCCTTGGGCCGCGAAACGTCGCTCGCTCGCACGGGTGGATCGGGGAGGACGAAGAGGCCCTGACGGCCATCAGGACACTCGGCATCGCCGGTCGCGACCGTCCCGCCCTCCGTCTTGCCTCCGAGGTAGGGGCAAGTCGACAGCCCAGGATTGATTCGCCTGCTGTCCTTGTGGCCCTGACACGCCTGGAGCCTGTCGACGATGACTGAGAAGACGCGTATGCCGGAGGCATATTCCGGGTACGGCTCCTGGGAATCGACATCCGCGACTCCCTCGCCAACACGAGGGGCGGGGAGTGTGAGCGGAGCTGATGGACGAGCTCCAGGTGATGCATGGCGTGGCTCGCAGGCTACGCATGAGCTCCACGCCGGTTGTCCGGCGGGCGCCCATCACTTCCGGCCGCACACCCCACGGTACGGGTCCGGCTTGTGACGACGGGGCGCTGCCCATCGACAATCCAGGGGTTACTAAGTGCTTGAGTATCCTTCGACCTCGTATCCCGGTGCATCCCGAACACCGGCGCCGCCTCCGCGGCGCTCATCCACCCACCATGCATTTCCGGAACAGCGGCGTGCAACTCCGCCGCGTAGCATCCCTCAGCACCCGGGACTGGATTTACGACGACACCCGGTGACTTCCCCACGCAGCCTCATCCTCACGAATCGGCATGATTGTGAGATGCCGCTCGTGCCGGCTGTCCAAGTTTCGATGTGGATGCTCCTCTAGACAAAGAGAGCGGGGAAACGCTACCGGCGTTTCCCCGCTCTTCCCTGCGGTGCCCTGCTGAACCGAGCCGGGCCGTGCCATACCCTGCCAGAACGCTGCCCTACCAAGCCCAGAGTTCGAATTGTCGTCGGTTTCAGCGCGTATGTCAACAGCGAATCTTTGCCGTTGCCGTGGGAGACGGTGTGCCAGAATCACGGTGTAAGTGCGTTTCAGGCGCCCCGGGTGCCGGGCGTCACGCTGCCGGTCAATGGACGATACCGATGGCCGCCTAACTCCCGAGGACCTGAGCACCACTCGTCATAGCTCCGATGACGGCAGCATGCGGGAGATCACCCGGTCCTGAGGGCAGTACGTCAGCTGCCACTGAGTCCCTTGATGCAGCTGTTCTTCTCTCCAAGTGAGCCGTGTCCCACAACATACTGCGGCATCCCTTCACGGACTGCATACAGCGGTCAGGCGCTCACATGCGGAACTGAAACCATGAGATCTACTGGAGTGCTTTCTCGTGCAGGTTAGAAGCACTCTTTTACTACGAAGAAGGGGTCATGCTTACGCTTCTCTAACAGCATATTGATGATCACATTAGTAGACCCACCATATCCTGCCAATCATGGCTTGAGTCTGTATCTGAGGCGTGTCTGCGGGACGCGATATCGTGACCCTAGTTGCAAGGCTCTGGTTACGTGCTATTTGTTGAATTCATTCAGCGATGGTGGCATCCTTTCGATCACGGAGGCTCGCATGACACGACATAGAAAAAAATTGACTGATGATCAGCTGGAAAACAGCACATTGACGGGATTGTGCCGACCCGATGCAACAGGCACTCCGGTAATGAATCAAGAAGTGAAAGGAGGTCACATGCACGACCGACTTCTTCGACGACAGCAGGTGGAGGAGATCGCCGGCTTAAGCCGGTCGTCGATCTACCGCCAGAAGGACGCCGGTGAGTTCCCACCGCCGGTGCGAGTCAGCCCCGGCGCCGTACGGTGGCGGGAGAGCGAGGTCATGGCCTGGGTGAGGTCACGGCCCGTGGCGGGCACCGAGTCCGACGGGCCGCGAAAGGACTCTGGGGGCAGCCGGGGATCGCGACCGCGCGACTACGTGCAGACACGAAACGGCGGGCGACGGCAGACTGCTGTGCCGGAGAAATCACATGGCCGTGCGACCTGATGCCCGCACCGGTCGCATCCGCCTGTCCCGCAACTCTTCCACAGTCTGCCGGCCTAGCGAAAAAGGTCGCCGCGGGGCTTCCCGTGGCCGGAAGACGGTCGCGACGGGGTCCGACCGTCGTCGTCCTGTACGGGGGATCTGCTGTACCCCAGCCGTGCAGGTCTCCAGGGATCGCAGGCTTAGGCACAGCCGACCCTGGTCAACCGTCGCTCGGGGAGCTGACCGTGAGGTAGTCCGCCCACCGCTGCATGAGCACCCGGCGTGTCTCGAACAGGTCGGAGCGGGCATAGGCCTGCGCCACGGCGCCTCCGAGCCTGTGAGCTAAGGCCGCCTCGGCGACCTCCCAGGGCGTGTCCGTCCGCTCCATCGTCCACGTGCGGAACGACGTCCGGAATCCGTGCACCGTCGCCCGGTCAGCGAGTCCGGTCGTGCGGAGCACACTCCTCAGGGTCATGTCGCTCAGCATATGCCCCGGTCTCAGTGGGGAGGGGAAGATGAGCGGTGATGTGAATAACCAGGGTCTTTAGGACAGAGAAGGGCGATTTAACCAGAGTCATTAGGACAGATAACCAGAGTCATTAGGACACTCTGAACGTCTGATTGGCGACCATTGCTGCAACCTGGATGTAAGGAGCAGCGATGGCGTACAGGGAGGTGTTCAGAGTGGAGATCGCAGAAGTCATCCGGCGCTGGCAGGCAGGTGAGAGCCGGCGCCACATAGCCTCAGGTACGGGGCTGTCGAAAGACACGGTAGGCAAGTACATCGCGTCGGCGGAACGTCTGGGCGTAGTCCGGAACGGACCGGCCCCCAGCGATGAGCAGCTGGGCCGTCTGGCGACGATCAGCCGCCCTGGTCCAAGGCAGGCGTCGACGCCCATTGAGGCCAAGCTGGCTCCCTGGGCCGACCAGATCTACCAGTGGCTCACCGGCGACCGACTGCAAATGACCCGCATTCAGGAGTTGCTCAGGGAGCGAGACTGCCGGGTGTCCTACACCTCCCTGCACCGCTTTGTAGCGCGGCGCAACTGGCAGGGCCGCAACCGCAGGACGATGCGGATGGAGGAGAGCCCTCCGGGCGAGGTGGCGGAGCTGGACTTCGGTCGCCTGGGGCTGATGGAGGATCCTGAGACGGGCCGTCGCCGGACCGTGTGGGCGCTGATCGTGGTGCTGGCCTACTCCCGGCACAGCTTCGTCTGGCCCACCTTCAGCCAGAAGCTGGAGGACGTGGTGGCCGGGCTGGAAGCGGCCTGGGCCTTCTTCGGCGGTATCCCCAAGTACCTGGTCGTCGACAACTTCCCGGCGGCGGTGGCCGGGGCCGACGCGCTGCACCCCCGTCTGACCCGCGGCTTCCTGGAGTACTCCCAGCACCGGGGCTTCATCACCGACCCGGCCCGGGTGCGCCGCCCCAAGGACAAGCCCAAGGTGGAGCGAGGCGTCCAGTACGTGAGGGAGCGCTTCTTCAAGGGCGGTGTCTTCAGGGACCTGCTTCATCTGAGGGCGGAAGCGACACGCTGGTGTCATGAAGTCGCTGGACAGCGCATCCACGGCACGACCCGGCGCAAGCCCTTGGAGGTCTTCGACGAGAAGGAGCGCCAGGAGCTGCTGGCCTGGGACGGCGAGCCCTACGAGATCACCCACTGGCGCAGGGCTAAGGTCCACCCCGACCACCACGTGTCCTGCCAGTACGCCCTCTACTCGGTGCCGTCGGTCCTGTGCCCGCCGGGTCAGCAGGTGGAGATCAGACTGGGCAGCAAGCTGGTGCGCATCTATCACCGGGGCCAGCTGATCAAGGTCCATCCCCGTCAGCCCAGGGGCGGCCGCTCCACCGATCCCGACGACTACCCGGCGGAGCTGACGGCCTACACCACGCGGACATCGGACAAGATCAAGCGCGGCGCGGTGGAGCAGGGGGAGGCGGTGGCCGCCTTCGCCGACCGGCTCTTCGAAGGCCCCCTGCCCTGGGCCAAGGTAAGGCAGGGACAGAAGCTTCTCCGGCTAGGCCAGCGCTACACCCCGGACCTGCTGGACGCCGCCTGCCGCAAGGCCCTGGACGTGGACCTGATCGACGTGAAGCGCGTGGAGCGCATCCTGACCGAAGCCCTGGAGCAGCAGGATGCGACGCTACATCCCGACCCCATGCCGCCGGGACGCTTCGCCAGACCCGGCTCCGTCTTCGCCCTGGCCAACGGCCACAGACCCAACTCAACACAACAAGGAGATCAGACATGACCCGCAACGCCGACCTGGCCCCGCTACTCAAGGCCCTCAAGCTGAGCCCCATGCTGGACACCCTGCCCGAGCGCATAGCCCTAGCCCGAAGGGACCAGTTGGACTACGCATCCTTCCTGGAGATCATCCTGACCGACGAGGTCAGCCGAAGAGAGCACCGGCGCATCGACAACCGGCTGAACCGGGCCGGCTTCGAGGAGACCAGCCGCCTGGAAGACTTCGACTGGACGGCCAAGATCACCCTGGACCGCCGGCTCCTCGACGCCGCCTTCTCCCTGGACTTCATCGCCAAGCATGAGCACGTCCTGCTGATGGGACCGGCGGGCGTGGGCAAGAGCTTCATGGCTCAGGCCCTGGGCTACGTCGCCGTCAGAGCCGGATACGCTGTCCGCTTCATCCATGCCGACGACTTCTTCAAGGCCATGAGCCAGGCCAGGGTCGACAACTCGGTGGACAAGACCTTCCGCTCCTTCCTCACACCCGACCTGCTGATCCTCGACGATCTGGGCCTTCACCGCCTCACCGCCCAGCAATCGGATGACTTCCACCAACTGGTTATCGGCAAGCACAGGGCTTCCAGCTTCGTCATCACCTCCAACCGCGCCATCGAAGAGTGGCTCGGCCTCTTCAACGATCCCATCCTGGGCAACAGCGCACTGGACCGCCTGGCCAACGCCAGCTACCAGATCGTCATCGAGGGAACCAGCTACCGTCAGAGGCTTTCCCCTCACCGCGCCCTACTCGGCGAGGTGCCCACAAGTCCGACGAAGGGAGGTGATTGACCCAACAACGGCAACCTGACAGAATCCGAATCATCGGCGTTCAGGGTGTCCTAATGTTCGTGGTTAACCCTGTCCTAATGATACTGGTTAACGACAGGTGAGCCGTCCCGGAGGTGATCGGCCTCCTCCAGCACGTCGAGTGCCTCCTCGAGGCAGGGCACAGGTTGCCCCACCTTGCTAATGTCGGCGGTCCACTTCCACTCGGTATGATGCCAAACCTTCATCTTGTCTTGCGCAGCCGACTTGGGTGGGTCCTCGAAGACCATGAACATGTTCCCCATGTGAGCCCCTACGTGGACGCCTAGCCCAGGTGGGGCACCTCCAGATCCGGACACGGGTTTCACGCAGGCGTAGCTCGCCCCACAACCCTCGTTTTTATCATCGTTAGGATCCCCGGTGGCATCGTTCTTGTTGTCGACCGTCTTGACCGTGACGGTGAAGTTGTCATCGCAGCCCGAGCAAAACAGCAAGCCTTTACCCAAGCTCAGCATGCTTGATTCCCTCGTAACAAGGGGCTTTCGGGTTGGTACTGGGGAGTGAGGGCGGTTAGGCGTGAGGGGGTTGGATATGGAGGTTGCGTCAATAGTGGTGTAAACGTGATCAGGCGGCGACCTTCTCTGCCGTAGCCTCGACGGCGATTCCATCCACGTATTGGCCCCCGAGGTAGACGTCCGCCATCAGCTCCGGCGCCTGCAGCCGGCGGAACCTTTTCTCGGCCACCATCAACATCTTCCATATGACCGCTATCGCTCTGTCCACCCTCTTGTAGCGCCTGGCCGCATCGGTCCTGAGCCGCAGCGCCGCGAACGGCGACTCGACCGGGTTAGTCGTACGAAGGTGACGCCAGTGCTCTCTGGGGTAGTCGTAGAAGGTCACCATCCGCTCCCAGTCCCGCTCGATCGCCTCGCTGGCAGCCTCGTAAGAGTGGTCGCCACACCACTGGGTGAACACCTTCCTCAACCTCTCAGCCTCAGCCCGGGTCTCGGCGTACGGGACGTTACGCAGCAGCAGCCTCCCCTGCTCGTACTGACGCTTCGGCAGCTTGTCCAGCACGTTCAGGATCTTGTGGTTCCAGCAGCGCTGTTCCCCCCGCCTCCGGCCAAACGTTGCGAAGCGCTCCCCAGATACCCAGGTGTCCGTCCCCGACCACCAGCCTGGGGCAGTTGAGGCCACGGTCCTCAGGTCCCTTAGCACCTCAGACCAGCTCCGGGTCGACTCCCTGTAGCCGGGTACGACGCTCACCACCACCTTGCTCCCGTCGCTCAGCGCCGCCATCACCACCAGGACTGCGGCCTTATCCCTCTCGAGACCGGCCTTCACATACACCCCGTCAACCCACATGTAGACCACCTCGAGGTCCTCCAGGGGTCTCGCACGCCACGCCGCAAGCTCAGCGTTCCACCTCTCCTTGAGCCGGGCGACCGTGCTCGCAGATATCGGCGCCTCCTCCCCGAGCAGTCCCCTCAGCGCCAGGTCGAAGTCGCCCTCCGAGAGACCGTGCAGGTACAGCTCCGGGATCAGGTCCGCTACCTCCCTCGTCCTGTGAACGAACAGGGGCAGCAGCCGGCTCTCGAATCTCTCCTCCGTGTCTCGTACCCGAGGCCTCCTGACCCGTATGGTCCCGGAGCTCAGGGTCAGTCGCCGCGGCGGTGCGTAGCCGTTACGGTAGCCGGCGTCGTTGTCAGATTCCGACCGGCGAACCGACCTGGTCCTGCCGAGAAACTCTGTGACCTCCTGCTCGAGCAGGTCCTGGATCAGACCCTGCATCTGACCTCGCAACCACTCCTCCAGGTGCTCCCACTCCGGCCTTGACGCAGGACCCTTCTCAATGCTTCCATCCTCCATGGGCGGTGTATCTCCTCTCTTGGGCCTCCAAGCCCGTTATGTTCAGAGAGAGGGTACACCGCCTGATCGTTTACACACCTTTTGAGGGTACCTCGCCTGTAAACGAAGCTGTCGCACTCATTCGAGGAAGTTCAACAGGACTCGTTCTAGGCGAAGAGTGATTGGGGCGACAGTCGCCCTATCGGTCTCCACCGGACCGGCGGAGGTGGCCGTCCTGGTGGACGAGGCGAAGAGCGCCCACTTCAGCGGCGGCGGCAGGAAGAACGTCCCATAGAGCTTCCGTCGGCGTTGCCCGCCGTTCTTTGTCCCATTCGCGCTGGCGGTCTAAACAGAGCCCTATGGCATCAGTTGGACCGTGACGCAGGTCCAGCCGATCCTATCCAGAGCGGTGCCTGGGCGTCCATGGAAGGCTGCCGCATGCCCTTGTGTCAGCCATCCAACACATGCTGACCTACAGAATCCAGCCATGCCCTGTTCCAGGCTATGCGCCACTTCCCCTTCGTCTCGATAGTCGATCCGAGAATGTCTGGCGCCTTGATACGCCGTATTCGATGGAGCCTCACTGTACATACCAAGTCGTCGGCGAGTCCAAAGCCCGACAGCCTACGCTGCCGGTGGTCTCTTCTGAATACAGCGATCTGGGCGTATCCAATTGGCAACAAGTGAGAGGCGTTGAATCCGCCCCTCCTACGTGCGTGTCTCTTCCCTATTTTGACAAAGAGCCGGAAGTTCTTGCGGATTGCTCCCACTATCTCCTGGCCATCCAGCCCGTCGATCACAAGGTCACCCCGCAAAACGGCGCCCCAAGAGTTACGGTGAAGAGTAGCGTTCCTACAGAACATGCGGGGTTTCCCCAAGCTGTCCCGAAACTTTTGGATGGCAGTCGGAATGGCTATGCGGACGCTTGTGGCCAGGGTGTCGATTTTCGCGAGAATTGCAGGCATGGCCGGTCTGGGCACATAGAAGATGCCATTCCCCTCCAGTATTCCCTGGTACTCGGACAGATCATCGGCCCCTCTTTCCCGCAACTCTCTTAGCTTGTGGCCGTCAAATGCCGCCCAACCCGGCAAAGCCTTTGGCGAACGGAGCGAAAAGAAGTACCGGTCGTAGCCGGACGCCAAACTTTCGCTAAGAATTCCACTTTGCACTGTGGACCAGAATACTTTCCTGTAGTCACGGGAGTCCGGCCTGGCGTAAACAGTTAGCTGGGATCGACCGCCGATCTCGGCTTCGACGCAACCCTCAATTGCCCACCAGGGCGCCCGCGTAAGTTCTAGCAGAGCTTCAATCATCAACTCGCGAGGCGGCACATAACCTTGACCCTGTGAAGTTAGGAGGAACGCCTTGATGGCCGCAGCCAGTCCATTACACACATCCAACAGGTCATCGAAGAGCCGAATCACGTAGGTTGTGGCAAAGGTCTCTTCGTTTCCTCTGTGGTCGCGGTAACGAATCTCTCTTTGAAGGAATGAGATTCCCCCGTGAGCGATACCATTTCGGACCGTATGTTGATAGGGCCTGACTAGGTGTTCCTCTTTCTGGCCTTTCAATTCCTCGATGATCGACCAGACGTCAAGCCCTTCCACCCCTCTATTGCGATGAAGCCTCGAGAAGTGAGCCACGGGCCGAAGAAGTGGTGTGAACACTCCCTCCACCAAACGCAGGTACGCAGGGTGGACATGCTTATCGATCATCCGTATCAGATCATAGTCGTCTCCAGTGTTGAGAGGACTATCGTGCCATTCCTCCAGGTTGAGTTCCCTCAAGAAAAGCAATGCGCGGTCGATCTCTGAATTGAATTGAGATAGATGTGCCTTCAGTTGCTTTGGCCTTGTCTGGTCATGTCTTTGAAGCCAGCATAGATACGTATCAAACGCTGCGCGATCGAAGAACTTCTCGGGACGGTTGTCCAGATACCGGCGAAGAACCAGAGCGTGTTGCTCCGTCTCCCTCCCCAATACCGGAAAGGAAAGGAGAACACGCGCTCTATCGACTTGATCGCGTTCCCTGGTTAGGGGATTCTGAAGTTGACCTACTATCGTCCTATTCATTGAGTGTCATCATTTGCCTGAGTGAGGGTCCCGGCCGAGGCCGCTGACACGGTCCTCCTGAATCCCCCCGATCGACGACTACGCGCCGACCCTCTCCAACCATCGACGCACCAACTCCTTGTACAAGGGGTTGGTGCAGGCGGCCATCACCCTATCACGGATGTCAGGCCATTCATGCCTCCGCGCCGCTTCACCGGCAAGAACAGTCCCTGCGTCAACTCTTCCAGCACGGTCCGGGCGGCGCCCTGATGGACGGGCACGTCGAAACCGGCGTCCCTGTGGTTGCGGGCTATCGCCGCAGCCACCACCCGCAGGGTAGAGGGCCTCGCGCCCGTCTCCGACCTGTCTTCTAGATACGCGGCCACGTCTTCGGGCGAAGCGGGCAGAGAACGTCTTCCCGACGCCTGAGACCAGGCGACGAAGCGGTCCCACTGGTTGGCGTAGCTGCTTCCCGTCCTCGTCCGCCGCGACGTTGCCGACACTAGCTCAGCCATCGACGTATCCTCTCCCTCTAGTCGCTGCGAATTACCCTAGTCGCTAGGCATCGCTGATAATAGCACTCAGGCCAGATGCCGTGGTACCGGAACCGGGTGAGCCCATCGCCAGCCGCTCCAGGAGCACATCGAACGATAAGCCACAGGTGTTGTAGAATACTACATCACAGTATCTATCCCATTAGGATCGATTTATGACCTTGCCCGAAGAATTCACCGTACCGCAAGCGGCGGCCTATTTGGGCGTTAGTGAAGAGACCGTTCGCAGGAACATCAGGTCAAAACGCCTGAAGGCTTTACGCAGAGGTACACAGTGGTTCATCCCGCAGGATGTCCTTGTGATCTTCTCCAGCAGCTACGATCCAAAGACTGGCAAGATCCGGCAGATGTTCTAAGGATTGATATACCCACATCGCCTCGATTGATTGGAGGAACTACCAAGCCATGCCGTTACCTGGCGGAGCTGCCGAAAAGTTTGGCAACCGATACGAAGGACGTTGGACTGTTGCGTGCCTGCTGGATGTCATGGACGAAAAGGCTGATTCGATACGGCTAGAACCGCCCGGACCGGAAGATCAAGGGTTTGATTCACTCGTAAAAAGTCATGGGCGAGGGTATTGGGAAGTGAGGGATAATAGGATCGGAGAGAGTGGAGGAGTGAACGCTGAGGAGTAGGTGGACGATGTTTCAAGCCCGGGAACCGCAGGAGAGCCTGTGGCAGTCGGAGTTTCTGATCACACCGAGGAAGGCGAAGCTGATGCGTAGGAGCTGGGCGGAGGTATTCCGGAACGAGGCTCTGGTTCTGATAGAGGAGGAGCGGTTCGCTCCGCTGTACAGCCCGGACATGGGCAGGCCCAATCGCGCCGTGCAGACGGTGCTGGGAGTGCTGGTGCTCAAGGAGATGTTCGATCTGACGGACATGGAGGCGTTGGAAGAGTTGGAGTTCAATCTGCTGTGGCACCACGCGCTGCGGCTGGAGATGGAGGAGGCGCACCTTGCCCAGAAGACGCTGCACAACTTTCGTGTGCGGTTGATGGAGCACGACGGCGGGCGATTGGCCTTCTGTGAGACGACGGACCGGATGATAGAGGCCCTGGGACTGCGGACAGGCAAGCAGCGCCTGGACTCGACGCATGTCATGAGCAATATCGCGGTGTTGACGCGGTTGGGTCTGTTCTGCGAGACGGTCCGGGTGTTCCTGCTGGCGGTGAGCCGTGAGCACCCCGGTCTGGGAGAAGGGATTGGGGATGGTCTGGCACAGCGGTACCTGAAGGAGACCGGAGAAGCATCGAGGTACGAGGACGCACGTTCAGGTGAGGGGCGTCGCCGGCTGTCGGTGTGTGCGCGAGACGTGTACCGGCTGGTGGATAGGTTCCGCGGGACGGCGGTGGCGGATATGGAGGAGTACGGTCTGTTGGAGAGGCTTTTGCATGAGCAGTGCCGCGTGGGCCGTCACAGGGACGGTCGTCCCAGCGCCGATGACGACGATGCGGCAGAGGGGAAGGTGCCGATCGCGCTGAAGGAGGCGAAGGAGGTGCGGTCGAGCTCTATGCAGACGCCGCACGACCCGGCGGTGACCTACAGCGGACACAAGGGGAAGGGGTACGAGGTGCAGGTGTCTGAGACGTGCGAAGAGGGGAACGCCGTGCAGATGATCACCCACGTGGAGGTCACGCCATCGAGCGATGGCGACGCCGGTGTGACGGTGGGGGTGATCGATGAGTTGAGAGAGCGAGGGATAGGCCCTTCGGAGCTGTGGTGCGACACGTCGTATGGTTCTGGCCGGAACGGATGGGAGGCGGAGCGCAGGGGGACGGAGTTGGTGAGCCCTGTCGGGGGCCGGGCGCCAGCGGAGGCCGATGAGAATGATGGGCTGGTCAGGCTGACGGCTGCTGACTTTGACATCGACGTTACGGCAAGGAGGGCTGCGGTGTGTCCTGCGGGACATGAGGCCGTGTCCGAGTACGAGGATGAAGAGGCTCCCGAGCGAGTGGAGATGCACTTCGCCCGGGAGGTGTGTGAGCCCTGTTCGCTGCGTTCCCGGTGTCCTGTGAGGTGGCGTCGTCGCCCTGAGCTCGGGGGAGAGTGGTCGCCGAGTGGAGCCTACGTGCTGAGTGCGGACCTCGCCAGGGTGAACATCGGACGTAGGCGGCGGGCCGAGTCGGATGGACAATGGCGTAAACGGTACGGGTTGCGTGCGGGGATAGAGGGTACGAACTCAGAGTTGAAACGGCGCCATGGTCTTGGCCGCCTACGAGTACGTGGAGGAGAGAGGGTCCGGCTCGCCGTCTACCTCAAGGCCCTGGCGTGTAACATCAAGCGAATGGTCCGGGCACGGCTGACCGAGATGGACGAGATGTTGGTCCCACCGGCTGCCTTGGCGCCCGATCCCACCGCTGCATGAGGCTACAGGAGCCGTTGCGAGCCCGCTGATGCCTACCAGGACGGGGTATGGCGCACCACAACTACCTCATCGGCCGCAACACAAGCCCCGACCGGAACAAAACCAAATCCCTCGCCTAACCGCCCTCACGCCGCAGAACCAACCCGAAAGGCCCTTGTTACGAGGGAATCAAGGGTTTGAGTTCTGGGTCACGAAGCAGGGTGTACGAGAATTCCATCAGGTAAAACGACAACATCACAGTGGAAATTGGACGCTCTACACACTGGCAGAGGAGGGAGTCCTCACCGACTTCATCACAAGGCTTCAAGACTCGTCGGTACGTTGCGTATTCGTCTCCGGCAACTCGACGGGCCAACTAGATGAGTTAACCGATAGAGCCAGAAGATCAGCATCATGGGAAGAATTCAACGAAGTATTCCTTAGTGCTGATGAATGGAGGAAGCGCTTCAACCGTGTTCGAGATTCCTTGCCACACTTGCCAGAGCATGAGGTATTTGAACGACTTAAGCGTGTCCACACGGAACCGGTCGGAGAGAGGTTTCTTCTTACTACGATAGAAAGTCGTGTATCAACGCTGGTAGACGGCGATGCTGCAACTCTTATAGACGTTCTGGCTGAAATGGCTTTGGACCTAGTCCACCATGAACTCACGGCCCATGACATTTGGAAGCACTTGGAATCGCGGGGGTTTAGCCGGCGCCACTGGGATAAAGACCCGCACGTCCTGAGTGCTGTCGAGGAGGCCAACCAGCGCTACCTTGGCCTCTTACGCGATCAAGCCATCTGCCGTATCGTCCTCCCACGCCAGGAGACGTCCACCGTTTACGGCCGCCTGAAAGAAAATGATCGAAAAGCGGGCGTTATGGTAAGCGGAGAAGCGGGCGTCGGCAAGAGTGGAGTGATGCTCCAGGTGGTTGAGGAGCTCGTCACCGCTGGCACTCCCGTGGTGGCATTTCGCGCTGACCGCTTGGAGTCTACTCAGTTGCCAGATAGAGTTGGCGAGCAGATTGGACTGCCAGGCTCTCCCGCCAACGTCCTTGCCGCCGTGGCTCAGGGCGGGCACTGCGTTTTTGTCATAGACCAACTGGACGCTTTGAGTCTCGCCTCCGGCCGGAACACCGAGCTCTTCGACTGCGTATACGAAATCATCCGGCAGGCACAAGCCCACCCCAATATGCGTATCCTGCTGGCCTGCCGAAAATTCGATATTGAGAACGATTACCGCCTGCGTCGACTCACGGACTCAGATGGAGTCGCCGAAACCGTGACAGTCGACCGCCTGACCCACGAAACCGTACGTGAAGTTGTTGCGCGGCTCGGTCTAGACGCGAATTCGCTCACCTTCGGTCAACTGAACTTGCTATCAGTCCCCTTACACTTGAAGCTCCTGTCGGAGTTGGTGGCGGATGAAGAGATAAACGCCCTCAATTTCGAGACGGCTCAGGACCTATACGCGCGGTTTTGGGAATACAAGCAAAAGGTCATTAGAGAGCGGCTTGACCGGCCAGTGCAGTGGACCCAGGTGGTATATGCCCTGTGCGACTACATGCACAGCAGACAGACTCTGAGCACTCCAGAAGTCGTTGTGGAAGACTGGAGTAGCGACACCGATGCTATGGTGTCGGAACATATCCTGGTCCTCGAAAACAAGCGGTACTCCTTCTTCCATGAAGGTTTTTTTGACTACGCCTTTGCCCGGCGTTTCGCGGGAGGCTCCCAAAGCCTGTTGGCCCTGTTGCTAAGCGGGGAGCAACGACTGTTCCTACGCGCTCAAGTGAGACAGATTCTGCTCTACTTGCGTGATACGGAATTCGACCGGTACATCGCAAACCTCGAAGAAACCCTTTCCAGTCCCGACGTTCGGTTCCACATCAAGCAAGTGATCCTTGCACTGTTGGCCGACTTATCTGAACCGGTAAGGCAAGAATGGGATGTCTTGTCTACTCTTGCGGGAAGAGACTTCAACGACCCCGTAACACGTCAAAGCTGGGTAACGGTGCGCCGTCCTTCGTGGTTCCGGTTGGTGGACTCCCTGGGATTAGTGCAGCAGTGGCTGGATGACCCGGATGATGGTTTCGTCGATCAGACTGTTTTGCTCTTGAGGGTAGTTCAGGGTCAATTGGCTGACAGGGTGGCAGAACTTGTAGAGCCTTACGTTGATAAGTCAGAACTCTGGAACAGCCGTCTACTCCACCTAGCTGTGTGGGGAGATTGGAGTCAAGGGCGGCGGTTCCTGGAGTTGGTACTCCGCCTAATAGACAAGGGCATTCTCGACGACGCAAGAGGACCTATAGCGGTCAACAGCGACTTCTGGAGCCTCATGCATAGACTGCCATACAGGCACCAGTCGTGGGGCTGTGAAGTAGCTGGACATTACTTCAATCGTTGCCGTCGGCTGAGCCTTGATGCGGGGCAGGCCAATCCCTTTGACTTTAACAACGGCACGATCGCCGACAGCCAATCAGCTGAGGAAACGCTGAGCAAACTTGCCAGCAATGCCCCAGACTCTTTCATTCGTGAGGTCATGCCGTTCATGCGAGCAGTCATAGAGGATTGTGCCACGCAAGAGCGTCGCGGACTTCTACTAGATCCGATTTGGTCTAATAGGATTTTCCAGAGTGGGTACGGTATCGACCATGCTCTTCTAAAGGCCATGGAGATTGCTCTGTCCGAGCTTGCCATGCAACATCCAGAGACATACTGCTCTGTGATCGAACCCCTCCGAGATTCGCCATTTGAAACAATCCAATACCTGCTAATCCGGAGCCTCGCTTCTAACGGACAACTATTCGCGGACGAGGGAGTAGACCAGCTTTGCAAGAGCCCTGAGCGCTTGGAGATAGGTTACCTGTCGGACCCGCATTGGGCGGCGAGGCAATTGATCGAATCTATATCGCCCCATTGCTCTGACGAGAAACTCAAACAACTGGAAACATTGCTGCTTGGCTATTACACCGACTGGGAAAGGAGCATACCGGACAGACAGCAATATGGATACTCTCAGTTTACATTGCTGAGCGGGATCATCGCGGATCGACATTCAAAGGATGTCAGCACACGCCTCGAAGAGCTGCGACGGAAGTTTGGACGGCAAGAGCCGGCGTCGCCGAAGCCAATGAGAGCCCAGGCAGCGCAGTCTCCAATTTCTGGTGATGTGGTCGAGGAGATGAGCGATGAGCAATTGCTTTCGGCTATCTGCCAGCACGATGCCGATAAGCACGAATATACGGAGGATGGGCGTTTTGTCGGGGGAGCCCTCGAATTGTCTCGGGTTTTGGAAGACAGAGTAAAGCAGGAACCTGAGCGGCTCGCAGAATTGGTCTTGAAGTTTCCTGATCACGCCAATCCATTCTACTTCGAAGCGGTCCTGCGCGGGGTTACTGACGCCGGTTTAGATATTGAGACCATCGTGAGAGTCGCTGAGCGGTGTCACTCAATCGAGGGAAGGCCGCTAGGCCGCTATATCTGCGACCCGATCGCCAGTTCGGCTAAAGGCGACGTTCCCCAAGAGGCACTAGACCTCGTGGCGTGGTATGCGACTGAAGATCCCGATCCAGAGCAAGAGTTGTGGCGAACCGAGGTTTCTCCCGGGCAAGGGGTTTATTATCGCGGAGACATCCTGAATAACGCCATCAATACAAATCGCGGCAGGGCGGCGCGGGCAATGGCGAGGCTGATCGAGGTCGACGGCAAGAGAATAACCTACCTTCGGCCCGCTTTGGAAAAGATGGTCCAAGACCCTTCGATTGCTGTCAGATCATCCGTTGCCCAAGCATTGATAGCCGTCTTGCGGCATGACCGGGACTTGGCAGTTGATCTGTTCGGACAACTCTGTAATACAGAGGACGCGTTGCTCGGGACGGAATTCGTTGAGCGGTTCTTATTCTTCGCCCTACAGACACACTTTCGGGAATTGTCGAGTACATTAGCACGTATGGTCACTTCCCCGGTGCCTGATGTAGCTTCCGCTGGCGCGCGCCAAGCCTGTGTGGCCGCCCTAGATCTGCAAGAGGCCGCTGCAATAGCGAGGCTCTGCCTCTCCGGGACAGAACCGCAAAGGATTGGCGCAGCGCAGGTAATGGCGGCTAACGTCAGGATAGCCACGTGCCGGTCGTTTTGTGAGGACGCACTAATTGAACTGTTTAACGATCCCAGTGCAGAGGTCCGTGCTGAAGCTGGAAGATGTTTTCTCAGGTTTGAAGGACCTCAACTTGAGGGATATGATGATCTGATCACTGGATTCGTCTGTAGCGGCGCTTCTTCAGGTGACTATTTCCCTCTATTGGTGGCGTTGGAACGGACCACAGCCAAGCTTCCTGAAGTCACGTTGTTGGTTTGCGAGAGTTTCATTGACGTTGCTGGCCTTGCAACAGCCGATATCAGTACGAGGGAGGCAGGAGATGCGAATACCGTCATAAAGTTGACTCTACGCACATACCAGCAAAGTTCCGATGAAACTATTCGTGCCACGTGTCTTGACTTGATAGACAAGCTCATGAAGCACGGAGCTTATGGAATCAATGACGCACTTGAGGAATTCGAGCGGTGAAGGCTGAGCAATGATCTGATGGCACAACTTAGCAGTCAGGAGCAAATATGCCAGAAGTCGGCTTCAACTCAGTTCTTGCTCACAGATGGCAGATCACGTTTCATTTCAACCTTTACCGCGACTTTCTCTCCTCTCAGGAACAACTCGCGGATCAGGCCCTCAAGGATTGGATGCAGAAGATTGATGAGGAGGCGAAGACATTTGAAGAAGAGGCTCAGGCTGAGTTCTATGAATTCCATAGCGAAGAGTACACTAGTCGTGAATACTCAAAGACAATATTGATGAACTCGTTCTTTGTCGGGGCATATGCGCTATTCGAGGATCAAAGGAATAGGATCATTCGGAGATATTCGCTAAGCAAGCAAAAACTTTCGGGCTCCCAGCTTGTACACTCCCAAGAGTGGATACAGATTGAACACTACAGCCTTATCAGAAACAAAATCATGCATGAGGGAGGGACTGTGCCGGAATGCAGGGAAGCTATGACCTACGCTCAGCGCAAGGATATCGTAGCCAAATACTTCCCTGAAGGAGCTTACGCGCTGACACGAGAATTCTGCGATGAGGCACTTGGTAACTTTGAACAATGCTTGTTAAACGCCATTACTGAGTTTGCGACCCAGGTAGCGGAGTGAACTTCCGGCGAGACCTCAAAAGCATTGTCAGAAGCTTATTTTCCCGAGAAGTGCATGCCTACAAAGTTGAGGACAAGGCTGAGGGCTTCTGCTCTAGACTCCTCAGATGTCGGAACTTAAGGCGATGATCCTCCGACTTGAGCTGATACATCCTAGTGTACTGTATCCAAAGTACGCTGGCAAAAGCGTGCCACGCTGGCCAGGATTTGGTCAGCGGTCTTGGTCCATACGAAGGGCTTGGGGTCTTCGTTGGTGACGTCCAGGTAGCGGTAGATGGCAGCCTCCAGTTCGGCGCTGCTCTGATGCACGCCCCGGCGCAACTGCTTTTCGGTGAGCAGACCGAACCAGCGCTCCACGAGGTTCAGCCAGGAGGCGCTGGTGGGCGTGAAATGAATATGGAAGCGGGGCCGCTTGGCGAACCAGTTCCGGATCAGCGCCGTCTTGTGGGTGGCGTAGTTGTCGGCAATCAGGTGCACGTCCAACTCGGCGGGCACCTCGGACTCGATGGCATCGAGAAACTTGCGGAACTCCAGGGCCCGGTGGCGGCGGTGGCACTGGCCAATCACCTGACCGGTCCTGGCGTCCAAAGCGGCGAAGAGGGACGTGGTGCCGTGGCGCACGTAATCATGGGTGCGCCGCTCGGCCTGTCCCGGACGCAGGGGCAAAAGCGGCCTGGTGCGGTCCAGGGCTTGGATCTGGGACTTCTCGTCCACGCACAAGACCAGCGCCCGGTCCGGCGGGTTGAGGTAGAGCCCCACAATATCCCGCACCTTCTCGATGAAGAGGGGGTCCGCCGACAGCTTGAAGGTCTCGGTGCGGTGGGGTTGCAGCGCGAAGGCACGCCAGATGCGGCTCACGGTGTTGTGGCTCAGACCGGAACGCCGAGCCATGGACCGGGTGCTCCAGTGTGTGGCATCCTTCGGCGTGGTCTCCAGGGTCAGCGTCACGACCCTCTCAACGTCAGCATCGGTGACAGTGCGGGGTCTGCCAGGTCTTGCTTCATCCACCAGTCCGTCCAGCCGACTCTCCAAGAACCGAGACCTCCACTTGCCTACCGTCGCTTGCGACACTCTCAACTCTGCGGCCACAGCGGTGTTCGTCTTGCCCTTAGAACATTCCAAAACCATTCGGGCCCGCTGGGCCAACGCTTGCGCCGTCTTGGGCCTGCGCGCCCACTGTCCCAGTGTCTCCCTTTCATCGTCGGTGAGCGTCAACGGTGGGGTTGGTCGACCAAGACGCATGCGAATCCTCCTCACATGAGCTGTCAGGAGGATACCAGCTACCGAACACTTATGCCGCTAACTTCAGAGACAGGACACTAGTGGCGTCTCACACTGAACCGGTATAAGTGATACATTGGAGGTTTTGATGTTCTGGGGATACATTCGCCTTTTCAAGAGCCTGTCTGTGCTCCAGCATCTTGTGATCTTCCTCACAACATTCACAATCCCAGTATCCTTTGAATTGGTACAGGGTTGGCAAGACACAGGACTCTGTCTTTCATGTGTGAACTTGGGCAAGTTGGCATTGTATTTTGGATGGTATCAAATTGCGATGATGGTCATAGCTTCAACTACAAGACAGGATCGGGCTAGAGTGGAAGAGGGACTCGACCGGGTGTCCTTAGAACTCACCAACAGAATCGGCCAAGTTAGGGAAGAGCATCAAGGACAAGTGACGGGAATGCAGGACCGAGTGAGCGACCTCCGCGAATGGGTTCGGAACATCGACCGCGCCATGCGTAATGAATTGGGAGTTGATCTCCTTCCTCCAACAGTCTCACTCCGGGCCAGTGCTCGTGCAGGGGGCCCAATAGTCAGTGCCAATGTTACTGTCAGTGGTCCGGCGGGCCGCAGAGCACGGCTGGTACGCTGGGCCAGAGGTCAGGTTCGCAACCTAAAGAGATGGTCTCGTAAAGTTCTCGTGGATTGGGAAGAGGGTTGACAAGAGGCTCGGTCTGACTAGGCCGTAAGTCGGTGGTAAACGCAATGAGGAGTCGCCGAATAGTCGATTGTGAAATGGGGATGTGGCGCCGGCGACCGTCTAGTGGAGCGGGTCTGGGATCGGAGAAAGGGCGACGTGCGGCTGATGCCCAGCGGTGCGAGAAGCCTCCAGCGTAAGCTAGGCAACGGCACCATCAACCCCGCCTACATCTTCACAGAGCCGCATCGGCTACCGCATGGCGAAGGCGGAGACCCAGGGGAGAACGGACCGTGAGCGACTATCGGAGAACCATGGTCCGCTACCTGGTTGAAGCCAACCAGATGATTCAGCAACTGCTCTCAGAGGCTGACTTTGAAGAGGCGTTTCCTCATATCTTCGGACATCCGAAAGACCATGCCGAGGTCCATGTTCGCAACGAATGCGGCCTTCTCCTCAGGAAAGCCCAGTTCCACATAATTGCCGTGCTGAGAGCCAACAAGAGCAACAATTTGCACTCGATGGCCGTCCACATGAGGGTGATTCTTGAGTGCGCCGGACAGGTTGTGTCCAAGGCATATGCAGCCTACATGGGAACACCGAGGGAACTCAATCGAGTGTTGAACACTTCTGAACATGATCTCCGTTATGCACTGTCCAGTTTGAGTCGGGGCAGCATTGGTCCGGCAGAGATTCAGAAGATGATTATCGACGCCAGGGAGGGGATAGGCCAGCACGGGAAGAGACCTCCAACGACGGTCAGGTTGGCCGATAGGGTCAGCCACTTGTCTCATGGAAAGGACTGGTACGACCATCTGAGCAAGTTCTTTTGCCACAGCGAAGCCGGTGTACTAACCGGGCCGTCCTTCCACGGCGGCGTGATGTCAATAAACACCGATGCCGATGAATTGGCCTTCGCTGCATTATTGGGCTATTTGACGGAGCAGGTTATTGGCATGCTGGTTTCAAATGGGTTCCTGCTGATTGCCGTAAACGGTGACGCGCAGCCGTTCGATGAAGCAGTTGACCTTTCGGAGCGTAGGCGGGCGGCGGCGGATTCACTTCGAAGAGCAGGGCCGCAGCGAGAGAACTCTTGAGAGCCCGGCTCGAACATTGGAGGCGTACCGATGACAGCAAAGGGGATTTCCTCCCGCGCAGAAGCGGAAAAATGGCTGCGTTCAGGATGTGAACGGTGCATTGCGTTCCTGAGCGAGCTGAGCGCCTTACACCTGTCAATTGATGGCCCCAATAGGATGGCAATCGAGTCCGAGGCAGAATGTGTACTCATTCTGCGAAAGGTATATCTCCACATACGGGCCATCACTTCCTGGGCCGTGGATTCGGATGTGCTTCACGTGATGGGGCCAGACATTCGAGCGGCCAGGGAGCAGTTGGAGCCTATGGTTCGAGAGCAACTGTACGATGGTCGGGACAAGCCCTCCTTGGCTCAACGGCGCAGATATGTTGCGGAAAAAGAGAAGCAGCTGGCCCACTTCTCACATCCAACACCGGTGATATTGATTCACGACCGACGTGCTGGTGGCCTTGGCAAGACGGACACCATCCTGTACCTATCCACCTTGTACGAGTTGCTGGGCGGGCTGGTGGTCGATTATGGGCTCGGACTGGGCGTGGCGGCCGGGGTGCTGGGTAGTTCGAAGCAGTCGGAAATCCTCTCCGTGATTACTCGGGCGGAGAAGGAGATTACATCACGCTCGCCCGATGAGTTTCTGAAAGTTCCGAAGGGGGAAGTCTGGGACTGATGGAGCTGCATCGACGACCTCAACGGTAGTGGCAGAAGTCCGCACCTACCTGATGCGGTTTAGCCGATCCCCGTTTCGGTTGCCGGATTCCGTGGGTGGAGAGTCAGGGAGAGGCGATCTGACAAGGGTCGAACCGAGCGTAGGGGAACCGGGTGCATAACCCGTTTGTCGAACCACTTTACCTATGCGACTGTATCCAAATCGACTCTCCACGAGCACCTAACTGTTGCGTGTCGATTGTGTCCAAAGAGTGAAGGAGCATCATTTTCGCTGGCCAGTTGCGCACGGATAGTACACTTTTGCTCCGCCACGTGGCTTAAGATCTCGCCGCCCTTGACACCGAGATGATGGGTCGCGAGGTCTATCGCCGTCTGCCAGCCCTCGCGTGAGACTGGCTCCCTGTCCGGGACCGTGTCGTCGCCCGTAAAGTAGATGAAGACCAGGGCCGCATCGACGCAGTTCAGCTCCTTCAGGAAGTAGAGGTGCGCGAGTCTGTTGGCGTACTGGTAGAAGCACTTCGTCCAGTCCGTATCGGAACGGACTTTCAGGAACTCTCTGGTCTCGCGGAACGCCTTCTCTATCTTGCACAGGGACTTCCCCGATGCGCCCGTGGGGCTGGTGTCGAACTCCGGGATGTTCGCCTTCGCCTCGATCAGCAGACAGCGCCCACCGCTAGTCCGGGCGAGACCATCCCACACGGGCCCTCCCGAGGGCCAGAAGTCGGCAAGCTGCCGATGTTGTGGACGTACGTCAGTGCACTTCAGGAACTCAGCGTCCCTGTACTCCTTGAAGCAGTCCGATTCCAGGGGCGAGCGCCACTCGACCGTCTCACCTCTGTCGAGGTTGATGGCCTGAGCAACCGCGTCGTCTATGATGGTTCGGCAGCGATTCACGGCCACCTGAATCCACCGCTGGCTGCCCCTGAGAGCCGCGCATTCGTTCACGTGCGGACCTCCTGTCCTGCCGCTCCTTGTGACGTCCTAGTCCTGATGGCCGTCCGGCGGCGTGACCGATTCAACGTTCACATGCGCTGCTAGCCCGTGACCTTGATCAGCAGGCGACAGTGGTCGCTCGCGCCCCACTCCTCGACGGAATTCATGGCGCGCACTGTGACGCTCTCGTGGAAGCCGCGGGAGGCGAAGACATAGTCGAGCTGGTTCTGTGCCGTCGCCGGGGACTGGTTGGTGGTGCGGTACGTGGGCACGTTCAGAGTGTCCGGCGGCAGACCACGAGGTGTGGGACATGCCCGTCTGCCATCTGGATGTCGAGGACCCAGGAACTCCATGCCTAGAGCGTCCATCCTGTCCGTGACGGTGCGGTCGCGGGCCGGAAGGGCCAGCGGGTTGTCATCCGTGGCGCCGCAGATCATGTTGAGGTCTCCCGCAGCCAGTATGCGGTGCGTCGACGGGTCGGTGCTGCCGATAAACGCCGACAGGTCCGAGATTATGCGGTGTGCCGATCCGTCCTGGTAGCCCACACGCCATCCGCTCTTGGCGGACGGGTGCGGCCTGATCCACCGGGCATACATGGACACCACGATGAATGGCGGCGAGTCCTGAGAAGTGATGCGGGCGGCGGCGATAGTGCCAATTCCGCTGACGGCGATCTCGTCTTCAGTCGGCTCGCCTATCGGCCCGACCTGCCTGAACCACTCCACGTCGACCCGGTCCGAGAGCTTCACCACCATCGGCCACCGGTCGAACAGGGCTCTGAACCTGCCCTCGTACCAGTGGGAGTTCCACACGTGCGAGTCCCAGTGCTCGACCGGGCCTGTATCCACCCTGCCGGCCACGTCTGGCGGTACGCTGCCCGCCTCCTGCAGCAGGGCGACATCGGCGTCCATCTCCACAAGCTGACGCCAGGGCTGATGGCTCTTGGCGATGTTCCAGCTCACGACCGTTGTGACCATCTCATCCTCCCGGGTCGTTCCATCAGAACCGGACCAGGACTTTCTGCCAACTCACAGCTCACAGCTCACACACCATCCTGCGGGGACGGGACCAATACTGCTAGGGGACCCGTGCGGAAAGGTGGGCAAAGACTCCGAAATGGTCAGACAACCTCCTCTCTCCGTCCAGGTTGCTGATCACACCCATGGACTCGGCCGCCAGGTCCTCGCTCAACACGATGTGGTCGATGCTTCTGCGACCGTTCAGGCCGAGCGCCGACGTTGCGATGGTCATTCGCGGCGGTAAGGCGGACCGGAGAGCCTCGTAGAGGTTGGATGGCGTATCTGCACCCTGACGGATCCGCTGGTTGAAGTCGCCCATCAGGATCAGACGCTCCGACGCAGCTCGCGCGAGAACCTCGGAGAGGCCGGACAGGTACAGCCCATGGTCCTCCCACCGCATCCTGCGTTCCGACCTCCGCTTGGCCTCGGTGCGCGACCCAAACCAGGGGATGCAGACCCCCATGGCCGTCATCTCTCCCGCCGAGGTCCGCGTGACTCCGGACACGAAGCGTCCGGGCGGAAGCGAGTCTATTCCCATGTCGTCGCTCCGCTCCCACGGTTCTCTGGACCAGAGGATGATCTTCCTGCGGCCCTCCGTGACCGGGTACCCGTAGTCGGGCTGCGAGCAGATCGTGTGCCCCTCTCTCGAAAGCAGGTCGGCGTGCGTCTCGGTGAGACAGACGATGTCGGGCGAATGTCGATCTATCCGGTTCAGAATCTCGGCGGTCTTCCGCGACCGAGGTGTCGCCCATTCCACGTTCCAGTTGACCAGCCTCAGCGCCATGACATGCAGTCTCCTGACTCCCTCGTCGTACTCCGCCTCTCCTCAACCTCCGGACCTGCGAGGCGCGTGGCGGTCCGGCCACCTTTCCGGTCGTGTACCCATCGCAGCCGCCGCCATTCATGCGGGAACCGATTCAACCGTCCGGCACTGCCGGAAACTATTCGGCTTCGTTTGGTGCTCGTGCTTTCAGGCCGAACGCTCAATCGAACAGAGACGTGGCAGCAGGTCGGCCGACAGCCTCGATCACCTCCGGGCCATCGTTGGCGACGGAGTTGACTAGGGAAGAGACCTCATAGGCCTCCATCTCATCGCCGGGATGGGGTTTCAGGACACTGCGGAGAGCGGCGGGGTCGTCTATGCTCCCGTCGAGCCAGAAGTCCTCCATCTCCCTGGGCAGGACCACCGCCATCCGGTCGTGTATCGGCCTGAGCAGGTCGTTCGCCGAGGTGGTGATGATGGCGCATGATGGGACGCGGTTGCCGTCAGGGTCTCTCCACACCGACCAGAGCCCCGCGAATGCGAAGGGCTCTCCGGACCGCATCACGATGCGCATCGGCCTCCTGTCAGCTCCGGTCCGCTGCCACTCATAGAATCCGTCGGCGAGCACCAGGCACCTCCGGCGCCGCAGCGCGTCGCGGAAGGCGGGCTTCTCGGCCACCGTCTCGGCCCGGGCGTTGATCATCCTGGCCCCGATCTTCGGGTCCCTGGCCCAGTGGGGAATCAGGCCCCAGCGCATGAACCCTGCGCGCCTCGTCTCTCCCCCCACGACGGTCAGTACGTCCTGGGTTGGAGCGACGTTGTACGCCGAGTCGAATTTCACCCAATCGCCATCGAACTCGAACCGCCGGGCAAGCTCTCCCAGGTCCGCTATCAGACTGTACCTTCCGCACATCTCGCACACATGATGTACCGGTCGTGGCGTTCTCGCAATGCCCGCCTGCCTGGATACGCCCCAGTGCCGGAAGCTCTTGGCGTGAGCTCGACGCAGCCATCTGTCATCAGGCGCTCTGCCGGTATCAGCGTTTGTCCCAATGGTCACGAAACAGAGTCAACAGCCTGCCGTCGCCGGGGTCGATGCGGTAGTAAGAGCGCGTCCTGTAAGGAGATGGGCCAACGCTCCGTTCTGGAAGTCCTCCTGCTTCTGTATTGCGCTCAGCTCTTATTCTTGGAAATTCCTACTCCAGTTGGAAGGGGTTCAGCAAGTCCACGCCGAATTGCACGAAATCGCCGACATTGCGGGTGACTACCATCAGCCTGTGAACGGTGGCCGTCGCCGCAATCATGGCGTCCTCGCTAAAAACCCGTTTTGAGGAAGTTCCAGCGATTCAGCACATCTGAGCGCTACCGTATGTTGGGCTCGTATACGGAACAGAGACTGTATATTGTAGCCAGGCGCGGGTACGTTTGTTCTAATTCGGCTTGCACAGACTTTTTGCGAGAGAATCAGGGTTGCGATGCTTGTATTCCCTGAAATTGTCCACGATCTCCTCTCGTACATTCTGCCCAGCAACGCAGAACCGTGAGAACGTTATCAGCGAAACTGGTTTCATCGAGTTGCCTCCGTTCGCATTGTATCCCAGCACCGACGGGACATATAGCACGTCTTTTGGAGATGGCGCGAAGACGCCCTTCAAGATGTAGGTCAGGGAGAACGCTGCCCATCCTAATTGCCGGTCGGTGTAGTGCATGGCTCGACAATCGTCACATTCCCTGACGACCGGCGAACCGTACCGCAAGCCTCGATCCCACGGCATGTCGTCGCACAGGCGACGGTAATCGCCCTTAGCTACCTTGTACCAGTAGTGGAGAATGGGGCCAGAGCCGGTCTGAGCCGCCGTCAGTCGCAGTCTGAGAGACGCACCGCTACTTGACAATAGCTCACCCTGCCCTCTAGTATCGGATTCGTTGCTCGGCCAAGCACACGAATTGTGATACTTAGAGAGTACTAGGTGGGCTGGCCCATCCGCTTTGTGGGTGGGCCATTTTCATTATTGTTTCTGCGCCATTGGTCAGTTGTCAACTCGCCTAGTGGATTCCGTTTCCCTTTGGGTGGAGGCCCCCCATCGACACTGTAGACCGCTTAGTCGCGCTCATCCCGGAGACGTTGCTCGACGTGTCCGGCTCTGCCTTCTACTCAGGACGCCGGGCCTTCCACAACCCCTCCAGCCTCTACCTTCTGGGCCTCAACCCGGCGGGCGATCCCTCATGGCGCCGCACCGTCCGGATGAACGTCGCGGCTGTCCTGCACGGCCCGGAGGACTGGTCGGCGTGGAGGGATGAGTCATGGGGCGGCAAGCCGTCGGGCCGGAACTATCGGCAGCGTCGCGTCCTGCACCTCATGGAGCAGGTGGAGATGGACCCTGGAGCCGTGCCGTGCAGCGAGGTCGTATTCAGCCGGTCGACCGATCCCGACAGGCTGGACATGGATTCTCTGGCCCGGCTTTGCTGGCCGTTCCACGAGGCCGTCATCGAGACGCTAGGCGTCCGCGTGGTCGTGTGCCTTGGCGGACGGGCCGGACGATACCTCCGGCACCGGCTCAACGCTCACCGCAAGATCGACGAGTACGTGGAGGACAACCGGCGTCGATGGAAGAGCCGGACCCACGAGAACGCCGCCGGTCAGGCCGTCGTAACGCTCGCGCATCCCTCACAGGTCGACTGGACGGCGCGAACCTCCGATCCGACAGGACTCGTCAAGCGGAGTCTGCAACTGACATGAGAAGGAGTGACCTTATGTCAGACAAGCGTGTCTTGGGAGACCTTGCGGTTCGATACTCTGACAAACCTAATGGCTTTATCTTGGGGTTCGACCCCGGCGGCAAGGGGAACTTCGGTTGGAGCGTCTGCAGAGCCAGTGCTGGAACCCTACAGCCATCTCCCATCACCGGATTGTCCAATGACGCATGGGACGCCCTCAATGAAGTTAAAGAAGCGTTAGGGTGCGGTCAACTTAGAGGACATCTTTCAATCCTTGCCGCTGGCATTGATGCTCCAATGTTCTGGAGCAAGCGCGGAAACCGAACAGTCGACGACTATCTCCGACGCCAGTTGAAGACTAACGGTTTCCCGCCCTCAAAGTTGGGCGGGGCGGTTCAGCAAGTCAACAGCTTGCGGGGTGCGTGCTTGGTACAAGGTATGCTTCTGGGTAGGCATCTCCGCGAAGAATGGAATCCTCCACTTACCGAGGCCCACCCAACAGCTTTGCGGTATTTGCTGCGGTGCATAAAGGAGCCTGACCAAGAGGACATGGTACATAATTTGACGGCAGGACTGGTCGACCATGAACTGGACGCCACACTCTCTGCGGTTGCGGCCTGGGCGATGATTCACGAGCCTCACAAATGGCGCAATCTTTACGACCAAGAATGCTGCCCTGTAGGCACGCATGTCGGTTACTGGATGCCGCATCCTTAAGACCCCGATGAACGAGATACCCCAAAGGAAACGGAACCGTGAACCCCAAAAGCAAACGGAACCGCCTGGGGGGTTCCGTTTGCTTGCGGAGTACGTCGCTTGGAAGTCACTATGGCTATTGGGGGCGATACACCCAAAGGAAACGGAACCAGCCTGAGTCAGGGGTTGACCTTCTCTTCAGAGGTCGTCTGGAGGAGCATGACCTTGAACTAGAATTTCTCGGCCTCGGGCCCGAACCACTTCTCGATGAGGGCGTTCAGAGAGCCGTCCTCCTTCATGTCGGCGATGGCCTTGTCCAGCTTGTCCTTCAAGTCGCCATCGTCCTCCCTGACGCCCTCGCCGATTCCAGAATCCAGTTCGACGCGCGGGCCCACCAGGGCCAGCTTTCCTTCATGCTCCGCCATACCCTCCCGGGCGAACTCCAGGTCTACCAACGCCGCATCCGCCTCTCCGCTCAAGACGGCCGAGACCACCTCAGGGGCCAGCTCGTACTCCAAGAGCGTCGCGCCTGACTGCGACAGGTGGTCCGCCTGGACGGTAGCCACCTGGGCAGCCACCTTGCCGTCTACCACATCGCCGCCAGCCCCGGCCAGTGTCAGGTAGACTGACTGGCCGGGAGGGAAGTACGGCTGCGTGAAATCGATGACCTCGTCCCGCTCGCCGGTGATGCTCATCCCGGCGAGGATGGTGTCATAGTCCCCAGCCACCAGGTTGGGTATGATGCTGTCCCAGTCGTTGGTCACCCAGGTGCATTCGAGGTCGGCCCGGCGGCACAGCTCGTCACCCAACTCCCGCTCGAATCCGTCGACTTCTCCCTCGTCGTCGATAAAGTTGTAGGGAGGATATGCCCCTTCGGTACCCATCCTGACGGCTTCGGGGCCGCCGCACGACAAGCAGGCGAAGACTAGTATGGCAATTGCGAAGATAGTCCAGCGGGTATCCATAGAAATACCTCCATGTAGCCTGTCGGCTCCAAGCGCCCGATCCGACGTCCAGACCTGGCAGAGCGCGGGGAGACGATTCTGTTTGAAAGCGGTCCGTGCCGCTAGTCACCCAGCAGTCCGTTGCGCACGGACCAGATCACCAACGGTTCCGTTTCCTTTGGGTGTATCGCCCCCAATAGTCATAGGGACTTTCAAGCGACGTACTCCGCAAGCAAACGGAACCCCCCAGGCTTCCCACTTGACTTTCAAGACAGTTGCTTTTCCCTGAACAACTCGCCTGACAGAATCGCTGGACATCGACACCCCTGATCAGCACTCGTCCCCGCCGGCACGGCCCATTATTACTCCGCCGTTCACACGGCAGGCTGGGGGATGAGTACGACGTGCCCCGCCAGATGGGGCAAGCCGCGCCGGCGCGAGCTGAGTCCTCTCCCTCCCCTGATGATTTACCAGGCTGCTCAACTGATGGACAGCTTTGAAAAACTCAACATCCTGGCCGGCATCATGACGTCCGCCGCCGAGATCAAGGAAGGGCAAAAAACTTTTGCGTCGCCGGAGGAAAAGCAGCAGGCCCAAATGGATGAGCAGCACGCGAAGGTGATGCGGCTGTTCTCGGCGATCGCCAAAGCCCTGAACGCGGGATATAAGTTCGAGGAGGTCACCACCATCGAGTGGAAGGCGGTCACGAACGTCGCCCGTCAGAACGGTTGGGTTGGGGAGGACAAAGAGGCCCTAGAGGTCTTCAAGATGCTTGACCTGGTCAACTCCCAGTACCGCGTGCGGCGCGAAAAGTTACTGGCCCAGTTCCGTCCATCACAGAGGCCAACAGAGGGCTCAGAGGGGTGACGGTGTAGTGTTTAAAAAATTCCAGCGCCCTGAATATATTATTTTATATAAGGGTAAGACTCCTTCAAAAGCTAAGGGGGCTAGCCCGGTTTCAGGCATCCGGCCCTCACTCCGCACGTCTGTTCGGTTTTCGCTCGCCGTCGTGGTCGGCCTTCTGTTTGCCCTGGGCGTGATGGTCGCGGGGGCTGAGCCGCCTGCCTTCACCTTCCCTGATGGAGACAGCGCGCCCCCTCGATGCAGGCACCGTCCGCCGGATGGATAGCCCACGCCGAGGTTGGCGGTAGCGGTGGGAGCACGGCTCCGGAGGCGAGAGTCGGGGAGGCGGCTAGAGCCAAGGGGAGATGTCGCGACCTCCTTTAGAGTGCGATAATTGAATCTGGGCGCATGTATAGGCCAGTCGTCGCCAGGGTCATTGAGCCACCCTGAGGACCGGTATGCGGACTTTTATCACCGTTAGGTTTGAGGGTCAACCTCCTCCTTTCGGTCGAGGAGCGCCCTGTGTGGTGACAAGCGATCGCGGTAGCTGGCGCCTTCAATGACGATCTGGTAGCTGGCGTTGGCGAGCCGGTCGAGGGCGCTGTTGCCCAGGATGGAGTCGTCGAAGAGTCCAAGCCACTCGTCGACAGCCCTGTTGGAGGTGATGACGAAGCTGGCGGTGCGATGCCTGGCGATGACCAGCTCGTAGAGGTCTATGGACTGCTGTTGGGTCATCCTGTGGAGACCGAGGTCGTCGAGGATGAGCAGGTCCGGGGCGAGGAAGGAGCGGAAGGTCTTGTCCGTGGAGTGGTCCACCCTGGCCTGAGCCATGGCCCTGAAGAAGTCGTCGGCATGTACGAATCGGACAGTATGCCCGGCTCTGACGGCGGCATATCCGAGAGCCTGAGCGATGAAGCTCTTGCCCACGCCGACCGGTCCGGCGAGCAGGACGTGCTCGTTGCGGTCGAGGAACTGGAGAGAGAAGGCGGCGTCCAGGAGTCGCCGGTCGAGTGTGACGGATGCGGACCAGCCGAAGTCTTCGAGACGGCAGGTCTGCTCGAAGCCGGCCCTCTGGAGACGGAGCTCGAGCCGCCTGTGGTCTCTGCGGTTGATCTCATCGGTCAGAATGATCTGCAGGAAGGATGCGTAGTCGAGCTGCTCCCTGCGTGCGAGGGCGACCCTCTCCGGCAGGGTGTTGAGCACGGCGCCGAGCTTGAGGCGCTTGAGCAGCGGGGTGAGTTCAGTAGTGGTGGTCATGGGCGTTCTCCTTGTGCTGGTTGAGCGGTGCGGCCGTTGGCACGAGCGAAGACGGCGCCCGGCCTGGCGAATCGACCTGGGGGCATCGGTGGAGGCTCCGGCTGGGTGGCCTCCTGCTCGAGGGCCTCGACGAGTATGCGCTCGAGACGGCGCACGTCTGAACAGCGACAATCATTCTGACCGGACGACAACTATTTTGGCCGGTCCGTAGATAGGATGATCTGGCACCCAGGAGGTGCCGGATTTGATCACGGATCAACAGGTAGTTCTACTGAGGCAGAAGCTGATGGAAGGTAAGACACAGCAGGCAGCGGCGGCAGCGTCCGCCACGAGTGAGAGATCGGTAAGGAGATGGCAGCGGGGAGCGCTGCCTTCGGAGAGGAGGAGGAACAGAAGGGGCTGGAGGACGAGGCCGGACCCGTTCGCGGACGTCTGGGAGAGGGACATGGAGCCCCTGCTTCGGTCCGATCCCGAGGGTGAGCTGAGTGCGACAACTATCCTGGAGTGGCTCGATGAGCGATACCCGGGTAGGTTCGACAGCTCCCAGTTGAGGACGCTTCAGCGCCGGATCCGCGACTACAGGGCACTTCACGGACCAGACAAGGAAGTGTACTTCCAGCAGGACTATCCACCGGGACGTGAGGCGCAGGTGGACTTCACCCACTGTTCGGGGCTTGGGGTGACCATTGGCGGGGAGACCTTCAGGCATCTGCTGTTCCACATCGTGCTGAGCCACTCGGGGTGGAGCTATGCGGAGGTGTGCTTCGGAGAGACGTTCGCGGCGCTGGTGAAGGGACTGCAGGGAGCGCTGTGGGAGCTGGGAGGCGTACCGAGGGTGGTCCGCACCGACAACCTGTCGGCGGCGACACACGAGCTGAGGGACAGCAGGGGTCGCGCGGTGAACGCCAGTTACGAGGCGGTACTGTCCCACTACGGAGTGGAGGCCACCAGGACCAACCCACGCTCCTCGCACGAGAACGGCGTGGTCGAGCAGAGACACCGTCGTCTCAAGAACGCCCTGGACCAGGCCCTGATACTCAGGGGCAGCAGGGACTTCGACGGAGGTACCCTCAAAAAGTGTGTAAACGATCAGGCGGTGTACCCTCTCTCTGAACTAGACGGGTCTCTGAACTAGACGGGCTTGGAGGCCCGAGAGAGGAGAAACACCGCCCATGGAGGATGGAAACATTGAAAGCGGACCTGCGTCAAGGCCGGAATGGGAGCACCTGGAGGAGTGGCTGCGAGGTCAGATGCAGGGGCTGATCCAGGAGCTGCTCGAGCAGGAGGTCACAGAGTTCCTGGGAAGGGCCAGGTCGATTCGCCGATCGGAGTCGGACAACGACGCCGGCTATCGGAACGGCTACGCACCGCCGCGACGACTGACCCTGAGCTCCGGGACCATACGGATCAGGAGGCCTCGGATACGAGACACGGAGGAGAGATTCGAGAGCCGGCTGCTTCCCCTGTTCGTCCATAGCATTGTTATGCCCGTATCCGGCCCGTGCAGAGGCGACTAACTGGTGAGTCCGGCCAAGGATGTATGCTCATGGTGAGGCGTGTCGTATGGATCAAGGCCGGATGGCCACTGGTGCGTATTGCCCGATCGGTAGCATGGTCCGGGAGACTTGCGACTGCATCATTGGTGACGCCCCGACCGGGCGATCCCGTTGGGGAGATTGTTTTACAGTCCGCGACTCCCTCCGACGATGCGCCTACACGGTAATCGTGGAGGTGATGATGAGCAGACGCAAGAGCAGCCCAAAACCGGCGGGACTGTCCCAGTTGAACCTGAACGCGGCGGGCATCGACGTGGGCGCCACCAGCCACTTCGTCGCGGTTCCTGCCGACCGAGCGGAGCAGCCGGTGCAAGAGTTTGAGGCCTTCACGGCGGACCTGTACCGCCTGGCCCACTGGCTGACAGAGTGCGGCGTGCAGACCGTGGTCATGGAGTCGACGGGAGTCTACTGGATACCCCTGTTCGAGGTGCTGGAAGAGCGGGGTTTCCAGGTGATGCTGGTAGACCCCCGGCGCATCAGGAACGTGCCTGGGCGCAAGACCGATGTGGTGGACTGCCAGTGGCTACAGCAGCTGCACACCTATGGACGGTTCCGTTTCTTTGGGGAGTACCAACCATAATCTTCGGCGAGTTATCAAGAATGTTAGCCGTAGTCCTAGTGTCCTGTCTCTGAAGTTAGCGGCATAAGTGTTCGGTAGCTGGTATCCTCCTGACAGCTCATGTGAGGAGGATTCGCATGCGTCTTGGTCGACCAACCCCACCGTTGACGCTCACCGACGATGAAAGGGAGACACTGGGACAGTGGGCGCGCAGGCCCAAGACGGCGCAAGCGTTGGCCCAGCGGGCCCGAATGGTTTTGGAATGTTCTAAGGGCAAGACGAACACCGCTGTGGCCGCAGAGTTGAGAGTGTCGCAAGCGACGGTAGGCAAGTGGAGGTCTCGGTTCTTGGAGAGTCGGCTGGACGGACTGGTGGATGAAGCAAGACCTGGCAGACCCCGCACTGTCACCGATGCTGACGTTGAGAGGGTCGTGACGCTGACCCTGGAGACCACGCCGAAGGATGCCACACACTGGAGCACCCGGTCCATGGCTCGGCGTTCCGGTCTGAGCCACAACACCGTGAGCCGCATCTGGCGTGCCTTCGCGCTGCAACCCCACCGCACCGAGACCTTCAAGCTGTCGGCGGACCCCCTCTTCATCGAGAAGGTGCGGGATATTGTGGGGCTCTACCTCAACCCGCCGGACCGGGCGCTGGTCTTGTGCGTGGACGAGAAGTCCCAGATCCAAGCCCTGGACCGCACCAGGCCGCTTTTGCCCCTGCGTCCGGGACAGGCCGAGCGGCGCACCCATGATTACGTGCGCCACGGCACCACGTCCCTCTTCGCCGCTTTGGACGCCAGGACCGGTCAGGTGATTGGCCAGTGCCACCGCCGCCACCGGGCCCTGGAGTTCCGCAAGTTTCTCGATGCCATCGAGTCCGAGGTGCCCGCCGAGTTGGACGTGCACCTGATTGCCGACAACTACGCCACCCACAAGACGGCGCTGATCCGGAACTGGTTCGCCAAGCGGCCCCGCTTCCATATTCATTTCACGCCCACCAGCGCCTCCTGGCTGAACCTCGTGGAGCGCTGGTTCGGTCTGCTCACCGAAAAGCAGTTGCGCCGGGGCGTGCATCAGAGCAGCGCCGAACTGGAGGCTGCCATCTACCGCTACCTGGACGTCACCAACGAAGACCCCAAGCCCTTCGTATGGACCAAGACCGCTGACCAAATCCTGGCCAGCGTGGCACGCTTTTGCCAGCGTACTTTGGATACAGTACACTAGGTCTACCGCCGGTCGTCCAACATCGAGGTTGCGCTGCCAGATTCAGCGTGCTCGTCTTTGTCGTTTCCCGAGACCAGGCGCCCTCAGGCCTGCGTTGGGGGCTACCCAGCAGCAAACTGCCACAGACGACGAAGTTGTCGCCCATGCACTTACGGCTTCCGTTCTCGGACGGGATGACATTCCAGCGGAGCGAGGCACGACTCGCGATGATTAACACTCCAACTATAGAATTGCAGGAACTTCATTGCCTCCTGAGGGGGCAACTATGAGGGTTTTGCGTTTCCTCAGGACTCGATGGCTGGGAGCGGCCGTACTGCTCGCGGTCATAGTCGTCGCTGCCTGCGGCGATGACGCCATCCCTGAACCCACGCCAGCCCCCATGCCCCTGGAAGACCTGCGAATAACCTCGGAGACCACCGGCCAGGAGTTGATTGCTCACATCTCCGAGGCCGAGGCTTCCTGCCTCAGTTCGGCCATGGGCGACGCCAATTTCCAACTGTTCCAGGAGGGGCCCCTGATAGCAACGGCCGCGACTGAGTTGGCCTACTCGCTCTTCGCCAACTGCCTGGAGAACGACAGTCTGCTCGTCCTCCGCACCGGCATGTTCCTCAGCGCCGATCCGTGTCCACGCGACGCGTCTGGTCTGACTGAACGCATGATTCCAGACACTACGGACGAGCAGCGCGCTGCAATGGAAGTCGAATGGGTAGCCGATTATGAGAACTATGAAGATTCGGACACTCTGGCTATAGCTTGGTACAAGGAAACGGCCACTTCCAGAGAAGGCTACATCTTGGAGCAGAACATCTGGGGCGACTGCCGGGCCGTTCCAGGCGTGCAGGCTTTGATACTGTGGGAAGCGCCGCAGTTCATACCAACTCCTTTGTATCCCACGCCGACTGCTACTCCGCCCCCGACGGCGACAACTCCGATTCTCACGGCCACGCCGACTGCTTCGCCGTCCCCAGCAGCTATGCCTACTCAGAATCCCACGACCACGCCAAAGCTGACATGGCACGGACTCATCATCGATGCCGAGAATCGGTGCTCGCCATATGATCCTGATGACTATCCCTATAGGCAATCGGTAGAAGCCCGCGTAGTGGAGGAAATGGGAGACATTATCTACGGGCCGTACACCGGACGGTGGTTCTCCAGTACGAGAGACACAGACATAGAGCATATCGTGGCTCGGTCCGAGGCCCACGACAGCGGCCTCTGCGCCGCAGATGCCGAGGTTCGAAACCGGTTCGCTTCCGACCTACTGAACCTTACACTGGCGAGCCCGGAGGTGAACCGTCATCAGAAGAGAGACAAGGATGCGGCAGAGTGGCTCCCCGACCTGAACCAATGCTGGTTTGCCGACCGCGTGATTCGAGTTCGACTAGAGTACGGGCTGACAATCGACCAAGAAGAGGCCGATGCTCTCGACGCCGTACTGTCGGAATGCTCGTCATTCGAGATGGTCGTCGTTCCATCAACCGTTCAGGCGTCACCCACGCCAACACCTGAGTCTGCGTCCGCCGTGGATGCTCTCGCACTGTGGGATGACGACGGAAATGGGCGGATAAGTTGCGCGGAGGCTTGGGAGCACGGGATAGCTCCTGTCCGTAGCGATCATCCAGCCTACACGTACATGGATGATCGCGATGGCGACGGTGTGGTGTGCGAGTAGGGAACTTCGTGTGCAGTAACAGGAACCTGTTGGTTGCCCGATGGGAGTCTCTTGTACTTACCTCCCCGTTGAAGTAGACACGGGTGGATTCGCGGATATTCACGGCCGGGGCATCATAGCACCCGTATACTCCCTAGGTAAACGGAACCGCGGCGACCACTCGTACGAGGCTGCCAGCGAGGCAATCGAGCGGGACTGGGAGCGTATGGTGACCTTCTACGACTACCCCAGAGAGCACTGGCGTCACCTTCGTACGACCAACCCGGTGGAGTCGCCGTTCGCGGCGCTGCGGCTCAGGACGGATGCGGCCAAGCGCTACAAGAGAGTGGACAGAGCGATAGCGGTCATATGGAAGATGTTGATGGTGGCCGAGAAGAGGTTCCGCCGGCTCCAGGCGCCGGAGCTGATGGGGGACGTTTACCTCGGCGTCAAATACAAGGACGGAGTCGCCATCGAGGCACCGGTCGAGAGGATCGCCGCCTGATCACGTTTACACAACTCTTGACGTAACCTCCTCGTGGCTGTGCTGACCTCTGCGACCATATCCGTGCCTCCATGATTTGGGTAACATCCATCATGAGGCACCGACCTATTTTCAGTAACATCTGCGTGAGGCAATAGCTCCGCTTCGGTAACCTTTTGCTTGAGGCAACGCGCCGGCCAGAATGATTGTCGCTGTTCACCTCCGATGAGCAGGATCGAAGTTCGCGCCTGGGGTCGAAGCGAGCCTCTGATGTCCGAGGAGTAGGGGAACGGTAGGTTGGGACCGTGCTCCATCAGCAACTCAACTCATGCGGCCACTGAGTCCTGTTGGCCCTCCGAGAGTTCCCTCCACCACCGCCCGAACTCGTCCGTGTATTCCAGTTACGGAATCTTGCGCAAGGGTGACTAGCCCCTCACAGCACCTCGTAGGCCCACATCTCATACCAGATGTCCGGCTCCCCGTTGGGCATCGGCTGGAACGGCGCGCCCCGCTCCAGCAGGCGCCACCTGCCCGCCGCTTCGAGGGTGGCCTGCTTCACGTCGAAGCCGCCCTCCGTGTAGAAGTCGGTCCGCATCGAGAAGACCACCGGCCCGCCCGCCTTCGTCACTCGGACCAGCTCGTCCAGCGACTCCGCAGGCGCGTGGCCGAACGTCAGCACGCCGACGCATGTCGTTCCGGCGAAGGCGGCCGTCTCGAACGGCAGCGCCTTCCCCAGCTCGCCGACCATGAGGTCTTCGTAGACCCCCTTCTCCTTCGCCGTCGCCAGCATCCCCGGCGACATGTCCAGCGCCGTGATGCACCTGAAGCCCTGACGGGCCAACTCCTCGCCGACCATGCCCGTGCCGGAGCCCGCGTCGAGCAACTTCGCTCCCCTGTCGGCGACGTACTTCGCCAGGAGCTCGGCACCGGCCCTCGGCGCGCTGAACCCCAGCGCCTGTAGGTCGGCGTCGTAGTCCGTCGCCCACCCGTCGTACTCGCTCGTCAGCTCGCCGTAGTTCCTGGAGTCGTAGACCCGTTGGATGCGCTCCGTGCGCGCCTTCTCGCTTGTCATGCACAACCTCCTGTGTGCCTAGAGTCTAACAACAACACGACCCGGAGGAAGTCCACCAGGCCCCGTCGGCGTCGGACCAGAACCAAAGTGACGGGCCTCTGGAGCCGGCAGCAGGGCGGACGCGAGAGTCACCCCCGGGGCAGCGGTGACGGACGAAGTGGGGTTTGGACCCCACGCCAACCTCGCCCTTTCTGCACTATACAAAGAAATATATTCAGCCGTTTCGAGTTTTAACTATCTCACGGAGCACCGCTTTTCTCTCTCCCGGACGGGCTGCTCGGTCGGCAGTCGGCAGTAACGTCCCAGCCTGTGATGGTTTAATGGTCCGACTATCTGCACCTTGCATCGTTCCGTCGGCGGCGCGGTCGTTTCCGACGCCGCATGTCTTCTATATCTCAGGCGAACCCCACGGCCGGGTCTTGTTGACCACCAGACCCCCTTGCAGCTTCTTCGCCCCTAGGAATCTGTATCCTTGCGCTACCGCAGTTACGCAGGGAAGCTTCATCACGCTATCGTGCTCGGCCTGCAACCGGTCTCCTTCTCTCTCTAGGGCGAGACCTGGGGGTCCGGCCTGAGCCGACGGGCGCTGTCCACCAACGATGCCGTGGTCACGAACCGCTCGAGTATCCTCCGGCTCCATATTCTGGTGCAGACCGAACACCCGCACAACCTCCGGTCAGCTCATTCTCACGCATCCAGGCTCAGGGAACCGACGCGTACAACTCCACCGCGTAGCATCCTCTGCACCCGGGACTGGATTGACAACGACACCTGGTGACTTCCCACGTCCCGCGCAGCCTCTTCCTCACGGATTGGATGATTGCGAAATGCTGCTCGTGCCGTCTGTCCGAAGTTTCGATGTCGATGCTCCTTTAGACAAAGAGATCGGGGAAACCCCGCTGAGGTTTCCCCGATCGTTCCCTGCAGAGCCGAGCCGGACCGTGCCATACCCTGACAAACGCTACCCTGCCTAGCCAACTCTCGAATTGTCTTCGGTTGCAACGGGGATGTCAACGGCGCACTGGAATCATGGTTAAGTGCGTTTCAGACGACCCGGGCGCCGGGCGTCACGCCGCCGGTCAATGGACGGTACCGATGCTCGCCAAATTCCGGGGACCCGAGCATCACTCTTCATTGCTCCGATGACGGCAGCATGCGGGAGATCATCCGGTCCCGCGGAAGTGCCTCAACTGCCGCCGAATCCCTTGATGGAGCCGTTTTCACTCCCGGTTGAGCTGCGCCGTAACATGCCCCGGCTTCCCCTCACGGACTGCCTGCTGCGGTCCGGTGCTCGCATGCGAGGTGGAAGCATGAAATCTTCATGAGTGCTTGCTCGTGCAGTTCAGGGACTCTTCTGACCAAGAAGACGGAGTCATGCTTATGCTTCTCTAACAGCATGTTGGCAACCACGTCGATGAGCAATAATTAGACCTCGTCAAATCCTGCCATTCAGAGCTGTTTTGAACGAGGGAGATCACTTGAGCTTGTCCCTGACACCTGTCCAGAGACGAGAACTCGCGACCTTAGGCCCCTGGTCAGATGCTATCGTGTACTCGGCGACGGTGAGCATCTTCCAGACAGATCAGGACGGGAAAGGAGGTCACATGAACGACAGACTTCTTCGACGAAAGCAGGTTGAGGAGATCACCGGCTTAAGCCGGTCGTCGGTCTACCGGCTGATGGCGGCCGGTGAATTTCCGCGACCCGTGCAGGTCAGCCCTGGCGCCGTACGGTGGCGGGAGCGCGACCTCAAGTGCTGGCTGGAATCCAGGCCCATTGTCGGGAGCGCGTCCGGGGGGTCGTGAGGGACTCTGGGAGCAGCCGAGGACCGCGACCGCGCGACTACGTGCAGACACGAAACGGCGGGCGACGGCAGACTGCTGCGCCGGCGAAATCGTATGGCAGTGCGGCCTGATACCCGTACCGGTCGCATCCGCCTGCCCCGCAACTCCTCCACGGTCTGCCGGCCTAGCGAAAAGGTCGCCGCGGGGCTTCCCGTAGCCGGGAGACGGTCGCGACGGAGTCCGACGGTCGTCGTCCTGTACGGGATCTGCTGTACCCCAGCCGTGCAGTTCTCCAGGGATCGTAGGCTTAGGCACAGCCGATTCCGGTCAACCGTCGCTCGGGGAGCTTACCGTGAGGTAGTCCGCCCACCGCTGCATGAGCCCCCGGCGTGTCTCGAACAGGTCGGAGCGGGCATAGGCCTGCGCCACGGCGCTCCCGAGCCGGTGCGCCAGCGCCGCCTCGGCGACCTCCCATGGCGTGTCGGTCTGCTCCATCGTCCACGTCCGAAACGACGTCCGGAACCCGTGCACCGTCGCCCGATCCGCGAGTCCGGTCGTGCGGAGCACACTCCTAAGGGTCATGTCGCTCAGCATATGCCCCGGTCTCAGTGGGGAGGGGAAGATGAGCGGCGAGCCGTCCCGGAGGTGATCGGCCTCCTCCAGCACGTCGAGCGCCTGAACGCTGAGGGGCACCCTGTGCTCCTCCCCCGACTTCATGCGTGATGCATGAACGGTCCAGACGGCGCTGTCAGTGTCGATCTCGTCCCAAGAAGCTCCCATCGCCTCCCCGGAACGTGAGGCCGTCAGAACCAGGAACCTCAGGCAGAGCCGGGAGGCGGGTGACGCCCCGGACGCATCGACGATCCTGAGCGCATCTCCCGTCTCCCGGTAGGGCAGTGCCCTGAGATGGGCCTTCACCTTGGGCAATGACGGGAGGGCGCCGTCTATGGCCTCTCCCGCCGGGTTGGACTCGATCGTCTCATGCGCCATGGCCCACCTGAAGATGGTGCGCATCCTCTGCCGCACGCGCCTTGCGGTCTCGGGGAGAGTCGTCCATATCGGCGTCAGGACGGCGAGCACGTCCGTGCGGCCTATCGTGTCTACAGGCATGTTGCCGATTTTCGGAAAAGCGTGGTGTTCCAGGGTCTGGATCCAGGACAGTGCGTGCTTTTGGTTTCTCCATCGTGGCCTGTTCGCCTCATGGACGATATGAGCGGCCTCCCTGAAGGTGGGGACGCCGGGCCTGCGCCTCTCCGCCAGGGGGTCTCTGCCTTCGGCGATCACCTCGCGGTTGCGTGCCGCCTGCCTGCGAGCCTGAGCCAACGATACGGCTGGGAAGCCTCCCAGGCCGATATCCCTACGCCGCCCGTCGATGGTGATGCGCTGCACCCAGCTTCTGCCACCCGACCTGCTGATGAACAGGTGGAGACCGTTGCCGTCGGAGTATCGACCTGGTAGTCTGAGAGCCTTCACTCCTGTGGCGGATAGCTTCATGTCACACCTCCTCCTCTGTGTATCCTTCCCACAGATATTACCACACTTAGCGTGGGATGCAGGGGGATTTACGAGGAAGACGTGGGACGAATAGGGACGGTCGTTGCGGCCTGCATGATACGGAAACCAGCTAGCCGACAGGCCTTACTGATACATCAGCGGACATTCAGGGCCGGTGTGGGAAAGGGGTAGCATGGTGGAGCCGGGGGAAGAGGTAAGAGCCTCCTCTCCGTCCACCAGATTCGCTAGAATATCTCACGGAGTCTGAACAGTTACCCCATCTCAATCTTCCCCCACAGAGCCGGGGGAAGAGGTGAGAGCCTCACCTCCACCCCGCGAACTGCCACGTTGCTCACGGAGTCTGGACAGTTACGAGATGATACAAAAAAAGGGGCCCTCTCCTTAGGAGAGGGCCCCTCGACCGCGACTTTCAGATGCGGCCGGCTAGGCGACCTTCTGACGGGTCTCGCCGAGCTTCTGCACTCCCAGCATCCTTCGCGGCTGCTCGAGGTAGACCATGTGGCCGCACTGGAGGCACTCCTGGTACGGGCCGTACATGTCACGGTTGGAGTGCATGTCGCCCTTGCACCGCTGGCACGCCTTTAGATACAGCATCGCTTCACCTCCACTAGACTTTCTTCCCCTCAGCACTACCTGATACGCTGAACGCGGGCGGGCGGTTTTCCGCGGGACCGCGCCGGAGATCGGGAGTCAGATTCCATGACATGGGCCAATTATAAAGGTTGACACGGGATATATCAACCTCTAATATGTTTGTGAAGATGTTCATTATCCACACAGAGCGGGAGCGCCCTCGTTGAACCCTGAAGCCCCGGGGCCGCAGCGGCGCGGGCGCGTCTCCTCCCGCCGGCCTACTGATCTCGACCTGTTGACGCTGGGAGCGGAGCAGCGGCTCGCCCGGCGGCTCGCCGGCGGCTCGGGGCGCCAGGAGATGCAGGGCGTATACATCATCAGCGTGGCGGCCCGCATCCTGGCGATGCACCCACAGACGCTCCGCAAGTACGAGCGGCTAGGGCTGGTGCGGCCGTCCCGGACGGTCGGGATGCTCCGTCTCTACTCGGAGCGCGACATCGCCCGGCTGGAGCTGATCAAGCACCTGGTGGGAGACCTGGGCCTCAACCTCGCCGGCGTCCGCATGGCCATGAGGCTGTTCAACCAGCTCATGGAGGTGCGGGAGCGGCTTCCCGCCGCGCAGGGAGAGTCGATGAGAGAGCTCGTGGAGGACAGCATCGAGCAGATGTTGACGACGCTGAGAGGCAGCGTCCGGTGAATGAAGCGACGGAGGAGACAGTTGATTCCCGAGGACGATAGCACCGAAGAGGCTCAGGCCGCGGACGAGCGGCCCGACGCCTCCGAGCCCACTGATCCCGCTGAGGTCGAGGAGCAACTCGCGGAGGCGCTCAGAGAGAAGGCCCAGTTCCGCGCGATGGCCCAGAGGAGCCAGGCCGACCTGGCGAACTACAAGCGCAGGGCCGCCGAGGAGGTGGTGGAGGCGAGGCACTCGGCAAGCACCGGACTGCTGATGAAGGTGCTCTCGGTGGTGGACGACATGGAGCGGGCGCTCGCCCACGTGCCTGAGGACGCCGTCGCCCCCGGATGGCTCGACGGGCTGAGGCTGGTGCAGCGCAATCTGTCGAACCTGCTCGACTCGGAGGGCGTGACGGCGATAGAGGCGCAGGGCCGGCCATTCGAGCCGTGGGAGCACGAGGCGGTGCTCTACGAGGAGGCGCCGGACAGCGCCGAGGGGACGGTGGTCAGGGTGATACGAAAGGGTTACAGGCTCCGAGACAGGGTGCTCCGCCCGGCGCAGGTCGCCGTCGCCAAGGCGCCCGAACGGGAGCCGGAGACAGACAGCAATCAGGAGGGGTAAGGAATGCCCAAGATTCTAGGGATAGACCTGGGGACGACCAACTCGTGTATGGCCGTCGTGGAGGCCGGGGAGCCTCGGGTCCTGGAGAACGCGGAGGGCGGCCGCACGACGCCGTCCGTGGTGGCGGTCAATCCGCGCAGCGGGGAGCGGTACGTGGGGATGACGGCGAAGCGCCAAGCGGTGACGAACCCGGAGAACACCGTCTACTCGGTCAAGCGCCTGATGGGACGGCGCTACGTGGACGAGACGGTCCAACGCGACGTCGAGCTTCTTCCGTACAAGGTGTCCGCGCACACCAACGGCGACGCCCACGTATCCATGGCCGACAAGAGCTACGCGCCGCCCGAGGTGTCGGCGATGGTGCTGCAGAAGCTGAAGCGGGACGCCGAGGCGAAGCTGGGCGATACCGTGACCCAGGCGGTCATCACCGTGCCGGCGTACTTCGACGACAGCCAGAGGAACGCCACGAAGGACGCAGGACGCGTCGCTGGCCTCGAGGTGCTTCGCATAATCAACGAGCCCACCGCCGCCTCCCTCGCCTACGGGATAGACAACAGCCTGGAGCAGACCATCGCCGTCTTCGATCTGGGCGGGGGAACGTTCGACATCACCATCCTCCAGATGGGGGACGGCGTCTTCGAGGTGAAGGCGACCAACGGAGACACGCACCTAGGCGGAGACGACTTCGATCAGCGGATCATCGACTGGATATGCGAAGAGTTCCGGCGGGAGCAGGGCATCGACCTGAAGCAGGACCGGATGGCGCTGCAGCGGCTCCGCGAGTCGGCGGAGCGGGCGAAGATCGAGCTCTCCGAGCTGATGCAGACGGAGATCAACCTCCCCTTCATAACCGCCGACGCCTCCGGCCCCAAGCACCTGGTCACCACGCTGAGCCGCGCGAAGCTGGAGCAGCTGGTCGAAGACCTCGTGCGCAAGACGATCGAGCCGTGCCGGAAGGCCCTCGCCGACGCCGGCATCGCGGCAGGGGAGGTCAAGGAGGTGATCCTCGTCGGGGGAATGACACGGATGCCCGCGGTCCAAAGCGCGGTGGTCGACCTGTTCGGGAGGGAGCCGCACCAGGGCGTCAACCCGGACGAGGTGGTGGCCATCGGGGCCGCCATCCAGGCCGGCGTGCTCCAGGGCGACGTCCAGGACATCCTGCTCCTCGACGTGACCCCCCTGACGCTGGGCATAGAGACGCTGGGCGGCGTCGCCACGCCGCTGATACCCCGCAACACGACGATACCGACGGCCAAGAGCGAGACCTTCACGACCGCCGCAAACAACCAGACGAGCGTGGAGGTCCACGTCCTCCAGGGCGAGCGGACGATGGCCGCCGAGAACAAGTCGATAGGCAGGTTCAACCTCGAGGGGATCCTTCCGGCGCCCAGGGGAGTCCCGCAGGTCGAGGTGACCTTCGACATCGACGCGAACGGAATCCTGAACGTCTCCGCGAAGGACAAGGGTACGGGCAAGGAGCAGCGGATCACCATCACGGCGAGCTCGGGCCTCGCCCAGGACGAGATCGACAGGATGGTCGCGGAGGCGGAGGAGCACGCGGAGGAGGACCGCCGGAAGCGCGAGGAGATAGAGGTCCTCAACACGGGCGACAACCTGGCGCACGCCGCCGAGAAGATGCTGAGCGACAACGCCGACAAGGTCCCCGAGGAGCTGAAGGCTGAGATCGAGGGGAAGGTCGCCTCGCTCAGAGAGGCCGTAGCCGCCAGGGACGCGGCGAAGGTGAAGACGCAGTCGGAGGAGCTTCAGGCCGCTCTTCAGCGGGTCGGCGAGGCGGTCTACAGCCAGGACGCCGCCGGAGAGGCGGGGGCGCCGGAGGGCGGACAGCCCGGAGACCCCGCATCAGGGGAGAGTCCCGAGGACACCGTCGAGGGCGAGTTCAGGGAGGTGTAGAGGGACCCGGCTTCTCGAACAGGACCCTCTCCACCTCGGCTCGGTCATGGGCGACCTCGGCCAGCCGGTGGAAGGAGTCCTCTATGCCCGAGACGATCTCCTCGTCCGAGATCGGGTCGTCGTACAGCCCCGCGGTGGAGACCTGCACGAGCTTCGACGCGCCCGGGTAGTGGAGCACCGAGACGGTCATGAAGCCGCGACGGCGAAGCATGAGCATCGCCATCGCCACCGAGATGTCGACCGGCGCCAGGCCGAGCCGGGCGGTCCCGACGCGCTCCCCCACCAGCCGATAGAAGTCGTCCAGCGCAAGCCAGACGCCGCCGTAGATTCCCTCCGGGCTCACGCAGTCTCCGAAGAGGGGCTTTAGGAGCCGGGTAATGCGCCTGTGTCTCCGCGCCAGCTCAGCGTAGTAGCGGGTCGCATCCTCGACAGTGTAGTCGTCCAGGGCCCGCGCGATGGCGGCCACGACTCCGGGGCGGGCGTCGGTGCCGAGCACATTGGCCTTCGCGGCGACCCTCATCATGAGCGGCGGCCTGCCGACGAGCAGGCTGGCCCGCGGCCCGCGCAGCGCCGCCTTCTCGCAGCTCGTCGAGACTATGTCCGCCCCCATCTCCAGCGCGTGTCGTTGGCCGTAGACGAGCAGTCTCATCCGCGCGCCGGCCGCGTCGTCGACGTAGGTGGGGACTCCCCTGCTCCGGGCCAGCGAGAGGACGGCCTCGAGCGTCTCCTGCGGCACGACTCCCCTGTAGAGGGGGCATACGGCGATCAGCGGCACTCCCGGCTCCTCGTCAAGGAGGCGCTCCAGCGCGTCGACCGTAGAGACGACCTCCCACCGGGAGCGGGCGAGCTCGACCGCCTGGGGGACGCTGGGGTGGCCTCTGCTGACGCCGCCGGGATAGGGAGGGACGACGTAGGGCACGAGGGAGCCGGGCGGGATGAGGGCCTGCATCACAGTGTAGTTGGCCGCTGACTGGCGGTTCAGCGCCAGCACCTCGTGGCGGTCGTCGCCTCCGAGATGTTCCAGCGCCAGCGGGCGCAGGCGCTCCATGGCGAGCAGACGCCCGAGGTAGCGGTCCTCATACTCGGGGCCGTCGAAGAAGTCCGGGAGAGCGCCGTCGTCCAGGAGGCCCATCAGGCGGTGGAGCCCCGCGAGTCCAAGCCTCTTGTACCTGTCCAGGATCACCGCCTGGGCGGCGTGCATGCTCCGGTACTCGGACAGCTCGTCGCTCAGGATGACGCCCGGCTCGTGACCGAGCAGCGTTACCGTCCTAGAGACTGTCTCCCCGCTCACAGCCTAGTCCGCCTTGACGAGCTTCTGGAGGCTTCGCACCCGGCCGGGGTCCTTGCCCTCGACGTTGTTGAGGTTGGTCCAGGCGACCTCGCCGACGTAGATGCTCCCTTCGGAGTCGATGCCGATCCCGTGGGGGGCGACGAACTGTCCGGGGCCGAGCCCCAATCCCAGGTGTCCGATGCGTCCGAGCCGCTCGCCGCTGGTGTTCATCACGGTGATCCGCGGTCCGAGGTTCGGATGGGCCCGGTTGACGTTCAGCCCCCAGCCGAGCTCGCCGATATACACGAGCTGATCGTCCGAGATGAAGATGGCGCAGGGGCGGTGCAGGTTGTTCCACTGCGTCTCGAACCGCCCGCCGCTGTCGAATATTTGGACGCGGTGGCTCTCCCTGTCCGCCACGTAGACGTAGCCGTCCCTGTCCGTCGCGATGTTGTGCGGGATGTTAAACTGGCCGGGATCGGTCCCCGGGCCGCCCCACGAGAAGAGCAGCCGGCCGTCCGGGGAGTACTTGTGGACGCGCGCGTTGGCGTATCCGTCGGAGACGTAGAGGTCGCCCGTATTGGGGTCCACGGCGACGTCGGTGCACCGGTTGAACGGGTCGCCGCTATAGGGCTCAGCATGCCGGCCGGGAATGCCGATCGTCATCAGCACCCGGCCGTCCAGTGTGCACTGGCGGACGGTGTGGTCTCCATCGTCGACGCAGTAGATGGTGTCGTCCGGACCCAGCGTCACGGCGTGGGCGTTCTTGAACAGGCCCTCGCCCCACGATCCGAGGAAGGCGCCGTCCTTGCCGAACATGATCATCGGGTGGTCGCCGCGGTTGAAGACGAAGACGCGGTCTTTCGAGTCGACCGCGACGGCGGCGGCGTCACGCCACCAGTAGCCTTCCGGGAGGCTCTCCCACTGCTCGACTACGCTGTAGGTGAAGCTGCCGCTTCCCAGATCGACCATGGCCGTCACCTCCGAGGGTTTATCGTATCGTGCCGGGTCTGCGGGCCGATTATACACCTGCGTCGATGTAACTGTTCAGACTTGAGGAGGGACCCCCATCTCAATCTTCCCCCGCTGACGGGGGAAGAGGTAAGAGCCTCCTCTCGGCCCACCAGATTCGCTAGAATATCTCACGGAGTCTGAACAGCTACGCGGCGATGGCGCGGCTTGCCTCCAATGGCCGAAGGGTGTAGCTTTAGGGCCAATTCGTCAGGAGGATTGCCACATGAGTTCCCCGAACGGTGGAGAGATCGTCGCCATTCATCTGTGCTCGGCCACCCGCGCCCCGATGCGGTCGGTGAGCACGGCCAGCGTCGTCGAGACGGGGATAGACGGAGACCGCCACGCGGCCCCGGAGGGGAGCCGCAAGGCGAGGCAGGTGCTCCTGATGGACAGGGAGACTCTGGAGGCGCTCGACCTGAATCCGGGCGACATCCGGGAGAACGTCACGATCTCAGGGCTGGACTTCGCGACGCTGGAGGCCGGAAGGCGCGTGACGCTCGGCGGCGAGGCGGTGGTCGAGGTGACGGGGCCGTGCGCGCCCTGCTCGCGGATGGACGAGATCCGGCCCGGCCTGAAGGATGAGCTGCAGGGCAGACGTGGGAAGCTGGCCTTCGTGGTGGAGACGGGCTCGATCGGCGTCGGCGACACGGTCGGCGTGACGTAGAGGGTGTCCAGAAAGAGATCCGTTCGCCCTGAGCCTGTCGAAGGGCTGAAGCGCCGTTCATGGTTCGACAAGCTCACCACGAACGTTTCCGGCTGTCTTATTAGGCACTATCTTAGGAGGAAACATGGACAACGCGAGCTCCTACCCCGTCCAGCTTTCGATCGACTACCCCGAGGCCAGGAACAGGCTCTCGGCGCTGGCGAGGATCATCCTGGCAATCCCGATCCTTGTAGTCTTCACCCTCATAGGCGGGGCTTTCACTACGCGTGACCCGGCCATAGACGAGTATCTGGTCCCTCTTCTGGGCGGCGGGTTCTTGTGGTTTCCCATACTGCTGATGATCCTGTTCCGAAAGAAGTATCCTCGCTGGTGGTTCGACTGGAACCTGGAGCTAAACCGCTTCAGCACCAGGGTGTCCGCGTACGTGATGCTGCTCCGCGACGAGTACCCGTCCACTGACGAGAAGCAGGCGGTCAGCCTCGATATCGAGTACCCGGATGTGGAGCGCGAGCTGAACAGGTGGCTGCCCATCGTCAAGTGGCTCCTGGCGATTCCTCACTACATAGTCCTGGCGGTGCTCTGGATCGCGGTAGTGGCGGCCACCATCATCGCCTGGCTGGCAATCCTGATCGTCGGACGGTACCCGAGGGCGATATTCACGTTCGTGGAAGGGACGCTTCGCTGGAGCCTCAGAGTGGTCGCTTACGCCTTCCTGCTTACGACCGACAGGTACCCGCCGTTCAGGCTTAGCCCGTAGGCTGACAGGGAGGAAAGGGCAGCGGCTACCTCTCCTCGGGCGGTAGCGAGACGGTCGGATCGTGGAATTTCTCGTGCTCGGCGGCCGACCACTCGACCCCGTTCAGGATGAGCCTCTGGAACTCTGGTGTCCGGAAGCTGAGTCCGTCGTGGCCCAGCGCGATGTGCACCACCCTTCCGTCGCAGTAGTCGCGCGTCCAGCCAAGAGGATACGTCTTCCCGTCGTACTCGGCGGTCAGGAAGACGTGGATGTCCGGCTTCTGGACGAGGTCCATATACAGCTCGTCGTTGGTGAGGAAACCGGAGACGCCGGCGGCGCAGGGATGAGCGGGGTTGGAGACGTTGACGGTGAACTGGCCGTAGGGAGGGTGGTGGCTCTGGCCGGGCACCCAGCCGCCGCCGGTGAGGTCGTGCCACTGCGGCCACTCCTCCGGGCGCGTCCCCGCGATGTGGAGCACGACCAGCCCTCCCCCCTTCCCCACGAAGAGGGTCAGCCGGTGCTGCTCCTCTCTGGTCAGGGTCATCTCGTCAGCGCGGCGGGTATTGAAGAGGACGACGCCGTAGTCGGCGAGGCCCGGCTCCGCGATGAGACGGGCGTCCTCGGTGGTGGTCACGTCGTGGCCGGCGGACGACAGAAGGTCGGCTAGGACGGGCGTGCTCTCGTGGTACGGGTGGCGGCCGCCGGACAGCAGAAACAGCCTCATTGGGCCTCCTAACTATTCCCCCATCCTAGCCTTCCCCCGCGGACGGGGAAGGGATTTGGCATTAGACGGCGGCTTCGGCCCTAAGGTCCTGGAGGGCCTTCGAGAAGGCGTCTAACGTCTGATCGACCACCTCGTCGTCGTGGACGGACGACACCATGAAGGTGGGCACGCCCATCCCGCCCATCAGGTCGACGCCGTTGACGAGCATCGCCTGACGGAAGAGCAGAGTCTTCTCGAAGGACGCGGAAGTCCGGCTGATCTCGTCGTAGGACATGGTGCACATCTCGCGGTCGCAGTCGCAGTCGGCCCCGACGTTGACGTGCACGAGAGAGGCGAGGCCCCTCGCATGGCCGGGGACCTCATGTCTGGCAAAGGCGTCGTTGAGCCCGTCCTTGAGCCGCCGCGCCTGCGCGTCGGCCCTGGCGTTGATCCCCTTCGTGGCGATGGCCTCCAGCGTCGCGATGCCGGCCGCCGCGGTGGTCGGAAGCGCCTTGAAGGTGCCGGTGTGGGGGACGCGGTGGACGGTGTCCCACTCGGAGTCGCCCCGGAAGGCGAGGAGGTCCATGATCTCCGCCTTCCCGGCGACGGCCGCGCCGGGCTGACCGCCGCCCATCACCTTCGACATGGTGGTCAGATCGGGCTCTATGTTCCAGCGCACCTGCGCCCCTCCCGGCGACAGGCGGAAGCCGGTGACCACCTCGTCCATTATCATGACGACGCCGTGCTGCGCGGTCAGATCCCTCAGGTCCTGGAGGAACTGCGGATTGGGAAGAGGGAAGCTGCCGTAGTGCGCGCCGTGCGTCTCCAGGATGATGCCCGCGACGTCGGGCTCCTGTGAGAGGATGCGGCGCACGGCGTCTATGTCGGGCGGGGCGACGATGACGGTCTCCAGCGTCTCCTTGGGCACTCCCCCGAGCGCCTGGTTCGATTCGGGGGTGACGTAGTCGTGCCAGCCGTGGAAGTGCTCCTTGAACTTGATGATCTTGGTCCTGCCGGTGTACGCCCTGGCCAGCCTCAGAGCGAGGTAGGTGACCTCCGTGCCGGATAGGGCGAATTGGACGCGCTCGGCGGCGGGCATGAGCCGCTTGACCGCCTCGGCGTACCTGACCTCGTGGGTCGTGGGCCCGCTCATCGGAGAGCCGCCCACGATCGTCCCCCTCGCGGCCTGGGCGGCGAGCGCCTCGGCGACCTCGGGTGGGCTGTGGCCCATGATCAGGCTGCCGCTGCCCATCCCGTAGTCGATGATCTCGTTGTCGTCCACGTCCCACTTGCGGGGGCCCATGGCGTGGTCGAAAGTGATCGGAAAGGAGGAGCCCATCTTGCCGGGCCCCTCGGGCGGCTGGGGGAAGAGGGAGAGGCCGCGCCGGTGCCACTCCAAGGACGTGGGGAACTTCTCGTAGTAGCGCTGTTCGATGATGGTCATTTTTCTTCCTCCAGTGGGATCAGCCGTCACCCTCACCCTACCCCTCTCCCGTGGAGGGAGAGGGGACTCACCCAGACGCAAGACCTCAGAGCTCGCCCTCCGCGCGCAGGTCCTTGAGCGACTGGGAGAATGCCTCGACCGTCTGGTCTATCACCTCCTCATCGTGGGCCGAGGAGACGATGTAGCCGCGTCCTCCCATCAGGTCGACGCCGTTGACGAGGTTGGCGCGTCTGAGCGCGCGCGTCACGTCGACGGTCATCGAGTCGTAGATCTCCTTGTGCGTCATGGTGCACAGGCCGCGGTCGCACTCGCAGTCGGCGCCGACGTTGACGTGCACTATCGAGGCGATGCCGTGGGCGTGGCCGGTGACCTCGTTCTGTATGAAGGCCGTGTTGAGGCCGTCCTTGAGCCGCTCGGCCATCGCGTCCGCGCGAGCGTTGACCCCCTCGGTCGCGACCGCTTCCAGCGTAGCGATGCCGGCGGCAGCGGTGACAGGCTGAGCGTTGTAGGTGCCGCCCTGGGCGACGCGCCGGGTCTCGTCCCACTCCGGGTCGTCCCTCATGGCCATCACCTGCATGATCTCTTCCCTGCCGCCGATGGCGGCGCCGGGCTGGCCGCCCGCGACGATCTTGGCCAACGTGGTGATGTCCGGGTCGAGGTCCCAGCGCATCTGCGCTCCGCCTGGAGAGAGGCGGAATCCGGTCACCACCTCGTCCATGATGAAGACGACGCCGTGACGCCTCGTCACGTCACGCAGGTCCTGGAGGAACTGAGGGTTCTGCAGGGGGACGGTGCCCCAGTGTGCGCCGTTGGACTCGATGATGACCCCTGCGACGTCGTCGTCCTCGGAGAGTATCCTGTCGACGGCTGCGACGTCCACCGGCGCCACTATGATCGTATCGAGGACGGCCTGCGGGACGCCCCCGGTCGACTGGCCGCTGTCGGGCGTGCCGTAGTCGTGCCAGCCGTGGAAGTGCTCGAAGAACTTTACGATCCTGCTCTTGCCGGTGTAGGCGCGGGCCAGCCGCATGGCGAGCAGGGTGGACTCCGTCCCCGCGCTGGTGAAGCGCACCTGGTCGAGGGAGGGCACCAGCCGCTTGACGGCCTCGGCGTACCGCACCTCGTGGACGGTGGCGCCGCCGAGATGAGTCCCCCTGGCCGCCGCCTCGGTGACGGCGGCCGTGACCGCCGGGGGGTTGTGCCCCATGAGCAGGCTGCCGTTGCCCATCACGTAGTCGATCACCCGGTTGCCGTCCACGTCGTACTTGTACGGCCCGTCGGCGTGCTCGATGTAGAGGGGAAAGGGGGAGGTGAACCGCGTCTGATGGGTAACTCCGCCGGCGAAGAGCGATCTGCCCCTCTGGTACCAGTCGCGGGAGCCGCTGAACATCTCATGGTAGCGTTCCTCGATGCTTGGCATTTTTCTTCTCCTTTAACAGAACCCTTCCAGACCTTCCAAGCGTGGGAGGTATTATAAAGGTTCGATTGCCACCGCACTACATCAATCTTCTAGTAGGTCGCACGGCCGCCGCTGATGTCGAAGACGGCGCCGGTGCTGAAGGAGCACTCCGAGGAGGCGAGCCAAGCCGCCAACGCGGCAACCTCGTCGACCTCGCCCAGCCGGTTCATGGGGACACGCTCCACCATGTACCGGATCTGCTCCGGCGTCGTGCCGGCGAGCATGCGAGTCTGGATCACGGCCGGCGTAACGCAGTTGACCCGGATTCCGGTGAGCGCCAACTCCTTGCCGACCGACTTGGTCAGCCCGATGACGGCGGCCTTGGTCGCGGAGTAGGGCACCATCCGCGGGTTGCCCTCCTTGCCCGCAATCGACGCGATGTTGACGATGCGCCCGTAGTCCCGCTCCAGCATGTGCGGGATGACAGCGCGGCAGAAGAGGTAGACGGCGCGCAGGTTCGTGCGGTAGACGCGGTCCATCTCGTCGGCGGGCAGCTCCCACACGTTGCCGGTTATCCCGATGATACCGGCGTTGTTGACTAGGACGTCGATGCGCCCCCAGGCGTCTACGGCCTGCCTGACGGCGCGGTCGGCCACCTCGGGCTCGGCGGCGTCGCCGACCTCCAGACGCACGTCCGTCCCCCGGGCCGCCAGCTCGCTCGCGGACTGCTCGCCCAGGTTGCCGTCGACGTCGACCATGACGAGCCGAGCGCCCTCCACCGCGAGCCGCTTCGCTATCCCGTAGCCGATTCCGGTGGCCGCACCGGTAACGATGGCTACCTGACCGTCAAACCGCGTCATGGCTAGACCGTCAGTGGAGCGGACAGAGCCATATCGCTCCCTTCTCGAACCATTGGGTATCGGTGTCCTCCCGCGCACCTGTTTCGATCGTCGCCGTCTGCGTTTCGAGAGCGTTTTCCGAGATGGCGTACGCGCCCGTGAATACGCTCAGCAGCACAATCACCAGCAGCGACAACGGAAAGATCAGCGGTATCTCTTTCATGGGTGATCGTCGGAGCAGAGCGTACTAGCCCGCGGCGAGCGACCTGCTCGCGGCGGCGACTCCGGCGCCGTAGGGCGCCTCGTACCCCAGGCGCGGGAGGATATCTTCCATCGCGGAGAGCAGGGCGAGGACGTACTGTGCCTTGCTCGACTCTCCCATCAGGCCTATGCGCCACACCCTGCCGGCGAACTGGCCCAGCCCCTTCCCGACCTCGATGCCGTACTCCCTGAGCAGGATACGGCGCATCTCGTCGTCGTCCACGCCCTCCGGTATCCAGACCGGTGTGATCTGGTCGAGCCGGTACTGCTCCTCGGCCACGAGATCGAGGCCGAGCGCCTCCAGTCCGGCCCAAAGCGCGACCGCGTTGCGGCGGTGCCGCTCGAACCTCGCCTGAAGGCCCTCTTCGAGCACGATCTTCAGGCCCTCCCTCAGCGCGAGGATCATGCTTACGGGGGCAGTGTGGTGATAGACGCGCTCGAAGCCCCAGTAATTGGCGTTGAGAGCGAGGTCGAGATACCAGGAGACCGGTTTCGTGCCGCGCGCCTTCGCGACCTCATGGGCCCGAGGGCTCACGGCGACGGGCGAGAGTCCCGGAGGGCCGCCCAGGCACTTCTGCGTGGCGGAGTAGCAGTAGTCTATGTCCCAGTCGTCAACGGCGACCTCGTTGCCGCCGAGCGAGGTGACGGCGTCGACCATAAACAGCGCGTCGTGCTCCTTGGCCAGCTTCGACAGGGCGGTGAGCGGCTGCCTGATCCCGGTCGAGGTCTCGGCGTGTATGGCTGTGACGAGCTTGACGCCGGTCCGGTTCTTCAGCTCTGCTTCGAGCATCTCTTCGGGGAAGGGCCGGCCCCATTCGGCCCTGAGAGGGACGACGTTGGCTCCCACGCGCCCGGCCATATCGAACATCCGCTCCGAGAAGAAGCCGTTGACGCAGTGGACGACCGTGTCGCCCGGTTCGAGCAGGCTGTTGAAACCCGCCTCCATGCCGGCGGAGCCGGTGCCGGAGAGGGCCATCGTCAGCGATTCGTCCGTTTGGAAGACGCGCTTGAGAAGATCGGACACCTCGTCCATGATGAGGATGAAGTCGGGGTCGAGGTACCCGATCATGTCGGACATCATCGCCTGCAGCACCCTCGGATGGACCATGCTGGGGCCTGGACCCAGGAGAATGCGAGGCGGAACGGTCGGGACCCTGGACTCCGGGAGCGGCTCTTGGGCCAATTTCATCACCCTCTCTGATGGCCTGAGACGGTCGGCTCGGATGAGACGGCGCCCCTCGACAATCGGTTTCGACCATTTTACATCGTCAACGCCGGAGGTGCACCAGTGGCGCGAGAGGGCACAACTGTTCAGTCTCAGTGAGATATTCTGGCGAATCTGGTGTGGAGAGGAGGTCTTTTACCTCTTCCCCCGGCTCCGCGGGGGAAGATTGAGATGGGGGCCCCACTGAGTGTGGCCTAGCCCAGGCTGTCGGAAGATTCGACGGGAGCAGCATCCTGATGGCCCGGCCGGTGACGGTTGTAGCGGTCTTCGAAACGGACGATATCGTCCTCGCCAAGGTAGTCGCCGGACTGGACCTCGATGATCTCGAGTGGGGACGCCTGCGGGTTCTCCAGCCGGTGGCGCACGCCGACCGGCACGTACGCCGACTCGTTCTCCCGCAGCAGGAACTGCTCCTCGCCCCTGGTGACGCGCGCGACGCCCTTGACGACGACCCAGTGCTCGGCTCGGCGGTGGTGCATCTGGAGCGACAGCGCGGCGCCTGGGCTGACCGTCAGGCGCTTGACCTGGAAGCCCGGCCCTGAGTCCAAAGTCTCGTAGCTGCCCCAGGGCCTGTGCACCTTGCGGTGATTCTCCTGCTCCCGGCGGCCCTCCGACTTCAGATCCTCGACCAGATCCTTGACGTCCTGGACGCTGTCCCTGTCGGCGACGAGCACAGCGTCGGATGTCTCCACGACGATCAGGTCTTCCAGACCGACCGCCGCCAGCAGGCGGTGGTTCCCGATGAGCAGGGAGTTGCGGACCGAGCGGGCGTACACGTCGCCTTGGACGACGTTGCCCAGGCTGTCCCGAGCGCCGTCCTCCCACAGTGCTGACCATGCTCCGACGTCGGACCATCCCGCGTCCATGGGCAGGACGACGGCGCCGATCCGGTCGCGCCCGTCGGCCGGCTCAGTGATCTTCTCCATGACAGAGTAGTCTATGGAGTCGCTCGGACACGAGGCGAAGAGCTCCGGGTCCGGCCTGTAGAACGTCCCGTCCAGCCATCCGGCGGCGTGGGCGGCGCGGCAAGCCTCAAGGATCTGGGGGCTGTGCCGCTCCAACACCTCCAGCCAGACGGAGGCGCGCATCATGAAGATGCCGCTGTTCCACAGGTAGTCTCCGGAGTCGACCATCGTCCGGGCGGTAGCGGCGTCCGGCTTCTCGACGAACCGCGACAGTCTGAACGCCGAGCGGGCCTCGTCGAGCGGCTCCCCCTCGCGTATGTAGCCGTAGCCGGTGGCAGGAGAGTCGGGCACGACCCCCAAGGTGACGAGAGCGCCCTCATCGGCCAGCGCGGCGCCGCGCTGTACGACCACCCGGAAAGTCGCCACGTCGCTTATCACGTGGTCTGCGGGCATGGCCAGCATGACGGGATCGCCGCCCTTCTCCCCCCGCCGGGCGGTCAGATGCAGGGCCGCCAGGGCCAAGGCTGGAGCGGTGTTGCGAGCGGACGGCTCCAGGATGATCGCGGGACTCGAGCGTCCCAGCTCTCTAATCTGCTCGGCTACGAGGAAACGGTGCACCTCGTTGCAGACGATGATGGGAGGAGCGACCCGTCTCAGGCCGTCGAGCCTGGAGACGGTCTCCTGGACCATCGAACGCGAGCCGGTGAGGCCGAGGAACTGTTTGGGGTGGTACTCCCTGGATAGAGGCCAGAGTCTGGTCCCGGAGCCGCCGGCCAGTATCACAGGGTGCAGGAGCATATTCTCCCCGGACGCTACGCGATCAAGAGCTTTAGGGGAATGACGGAGCCACTTTTCGGCGACGAGCCTATGTCCGGCGGTGCCGATCGTCGGCAGGTCTGAATATGGAGTCCTCCGGGAACTGGGGAGGAGTTCGCCGCCTGCCCAGAGCCGACGCTACGAGCCTGCCGGAGACTGCGCCTACCGCGACAGCCACCGCCGCTCCCAACGAGATGCTCTTGAGGAACTGTCTCCTGGAGTAGCCCTTCCCTGCCTTGCGCGGACTGTTCATCTCCACCTACCTTAGCTGCAACAGATTCGATACGGTACTGTGCCCTCGGACCAAGCCAATTATATCTGAGCCGCCTGTATCCGAACAAGAAGGGGGAGAGAGCAACTGCTCAGACTCCGTAAGAGATGGAGGCCTCCCTTCAGGGGGCGGACTTACCTCCACCGGTTGGGGCCCAGTGGGGCATTCTCCAGTATGCAAGCAGCGGCCGAATAGGGGTCGATCTCTCCGGCCTCTACCTTTGCCTCCAGCTCCTTCACCTCTTCCGACTCGGAGAGAAGACGCGTCACCACCTGACGCACCGAGTCGGTGAGCGTATCCGTCAGCTCCCTGCGGCGGCGCTCTCGGCGTCTCCGGTCCAGGATCGAGCTCGTCTCGATGGCGCGCCTGTGCTCCATAACCGCGTCGTACAACGCGGAGAGACCCTCTCCCCTATCCGCCCGAGTCTTCAGCACGACAGGACGCGGCGCCTCGTCCGACGCAGCCATCTCCAAGGCGGACCTCATCGTAGCCACGAGCCTGCCGGCGCCCTCCCGGTCGGACTTATTTACCACGAACAGATCGGCGATCTCAGTGAGGCCGGCCTTCATCGCCTGGACGGCGTCTCCCGACTCGGGCGTCAGCACCACGACCACGCTGTCTGCGACCCCCATTATGTCCAGCTCGGTCTGGCCGACGCCGACCGTTTCGACGATGACGAGGTCACGGCCGGAGGCGTCCAATAGCTTGACCGCCGCGCCGATGGTGCGTGAGAGACCGCCCCGTCTGCCCCGAGTCCCCAGGCTGCGGATGAAGACCCCTTCGTCCAGCGCGTGCCGCTGCATGCGTATGCGGTCTCCCAGAACGGCTCCGCCGGTGAAGGGGCTGGTCGGGTCGACCGCCAGGACGCCGACGCCGGCGCCGGCGCCGCGCGCTACCTGGACGATGCCGTCGACGATCGTGCTCTTTCCCGCGCCCGGAGGGCCGGTCACGCCGACGCAGTAGGCTCCGCCGATGCGGGAGTGCACCGCGCGCATGAGCGCAGGCACGGCGTCCGCATCCTGCTCCATCACGGTGAAGAGGCGGGCCAGAGCCCTCCTATCTCCTTCGAGCATCCGCTGGACAAGCTGAAGCATCAGGAGAGGTAGACCCAGTACGTCGTCAGGTCAGCCGGAGGCCAGGGTGCGCAGCAGATTGGCCATCTCGATCGCGACCAGAGCGGCGTTCTGCCCGGCGTTGCCCTTGCTTCCGCCCGAGCGTTCCATCGCCTGCTCGACCGTGTCCGTCGTCAGCACGCCGAAGGCCACGGGTACGCCGGTCGACAGCGACACGTCGACGATTCCCCTCGCAGCCTGGCCGGCGATGTGCGCGTAGTGGTCGGTCTCGCCTCGTATCACCGCGCCCAGGCATATGATCGCGTCGTATCCGCCGCTCTCGGCCAGCGCCCTGGCGACAACGGGGACCTCGAACGAGCCCGGTACGCGGACGACCGTGACATCGCCGTCGATCACCCCGTGACGCGTCAGGCCGGCCCTGGCCCCTTCGAGCAGTCTGGATGTTATGAGCTCGTTGAACCGCGCCACGACCACGCCGATGCGCAGACCGCCGCCGTCGAGAACGCCCTGGATGTCCCTGGTCACCTGAGCTCCTGCCGGACCCGTCGTCTCTGCACCGGGGCTCCGGGCGTCACATGTCCGGGTCGAGCTGATGGCCGAGCCGCTCGAGCTTGGCGATCAGGTACTTTCTGTTTTCGTCGCTGACGGGCGCGACTATGGGCACCATCTCGACCAGCTCGAGGCCGAAGCTCTCCAAGCCGACGACCTTCTTGGGATTGTTGGTAAGAAGCTTCAGCTTGCCGACGCCCAGATCGGAGAGGATCTGCGCGCCCACGCCGTAGTGGCGCAGGTCCGGGGCGAAGCCGAGATGCAGATTGGCGTCCACCGTGTCGAGGCCGTTGTCCTGCAGGGCGTAGGCCTTCAGCTTGTTGTGTATGCCGATGCCCCGCCCCTCCTGGCGCATGTAGACGAAGACGCCTCTCTCCTCCCGCCCGATTGCAGCCAGAGCCATGTCGACCTGATCGCCGCAGTCGCACCGCGTGCTGCCCAGGACATCGCCCGTCAGGCACTCGCTGTGCATCCTGACCAGCGTCGGAGTCTGAGGGTTGACGTCGCCCCGGACGAAGGCGAGATGCTCGTCTCTGTCCACCATGCTCCGGTAGGAGACGGCTATGAACTCGCCGTATCTGGTCGGTATGCGGGCCTCCGCGACTCGCTCCACCAGCTTCTCGTGCTCGCGCCTGTACTTGATGATGTCAGCGACGGTGACGATCTTGATGCCGTGCTCTGCCGAGAACTTTTCGAGCTGGGGCATGCGGGACATCGTCCCGTCCTCGTTCAGTATCTCGCAGATCACCCCAGCGGGGGAGAGGCCGGCGAGGCGCGCCAGGTCGACGACCGCCTCCGTCTGCCCGGCCCTCACCAGCACGCCACCCTCGGTGTAGCGAAGGGGGAAGATGTGGCCGGGCCGCCCCAGGTCCTCGGGCCGCGTCGTCGGGTCGAGCAGGGCCTGGACCGTAACGGCGCGGTCCTGCGTCGATATACCGGTGGTCGCCCCCTTCAGAGCGTCCACCGAGACGGTGAAGGCGGTCGACAGCCGGGCGGTGTTGTCCTGCACCATGAGCGGCAGGCGAAGCTGGTCGAGACGCTGCCCCATCATGGGGACGCAGATCAGACCGCGGCCCTCCGTGGCCATGAAGTTGATCGCCTCGGGCGTGACCATCTCGGCGGCCATCGCCAGGTCGCCCTCGTTTTCCCGGTCCTCATCATCAACGATTATGACGATGCGGCCGGCCCTGACCTCTTCGACCGCCTCTTCGACTCGAGATACAGGCATCGCCCCTCTGCGCTTCCTACCTAGCCCCAGCCAACCGCTCCACGTACTTCGCCACTATGTCCGGCTCCAGGTTCACGGCGTTCCCGACGCTCGCCGCCGCCATGTTCGTGTTCTCTCTGGTGTAGGGGATGATCGTAACCGAGAAGCCGGATTCGTGACAGTCTACAACCGTGAGGCTCATCCCGTCCACGGCTATGAAACCCTTCTCGACCACATACCGCATCACCGATTCGGGCGCGGCGACGGCCACCATCAGGGCGTCGCCGTCGGGCTCAATCGACCGTATCGTTCCGGTCGCGTCCACGTGTCCCTGCACCAGGTGACCGCCGAACCGGGCTCCGACGGCCATCGCCCGCTCCAGATTCACCGGATCGCCAGGGGAGAGGCCGCCCAGATTGGTGCGGCGCAGGGTCTCCGGCACGACGTTCACCGAGAGGCTGGACTGATCGCGGTCGACGACGGTGAGGCAGACTCCATTTACGCATATGCTGTCGCTGATTTCGAGCCCGTCAAGCACACGCTTGGCGGAGATGACGAGACGTCCCTGCCCCGTCTCCCGCGTCCTGCCGACCTCCTCGACTATCCCGGTGAACATCCCCCGTCCTCTCTCGCATAACCGGTTACGACCACGTCGCCGCCGATCTCGCGCACGCTGACCCGGTGGAGACGGAGCGCGTCCGACATGCCGCCGACGCCGACGCCCCGCACGGGCGACGGCGCCTCCTCGCCTCCCACGATCACCGGCGCGACGAACGCGACGACCTTGTCGACCAGCCCCTGGTCGAACATCGCTCCCAGGAGCGTCCCGCCGCCCTCCACGAGCACGCTCGTCTTCTCCCGCTCCGCCAGCAGCCGGAGCAGCGCGGCGAGGTCCACCGTCCCGTCTCCCCCAGGCAGCAGCTCTACCTGCGCTCCCGCGTCCGCCAGGCCCCTGCGCCGCCCCTCCTCCACGGCGGCGGCCGCCACCACCGTCTCCCCCCTCTGGGAGAGCAGGCGGGCGCTCGCCGACGTCCTTCCCCGGCCGTCCACCACCACGCGCAGGGGCTGGCGGGAGAGCGGGGCGCCCGCCTCATCCCTCGCGGTCAGCCGGGGGTCATCCGCCAGCACGGTGTTTACTCCCACCATGATGACGTCCGTTACGGCGCGGAGGGACTGCGCCCAAGAGCGCGACTCGGCGCTGGTGATCCACTTCGACTCTCCCGTACGGGTAGCGATCTTGCCGTCGAGTGTCATCGCGAACTTGGCGGTGACGAACGGGACGCCGGTCGTGATGAACTTGAGATAGGCCTCGATCAGCTCGGCGGCCTGGTCGGCACAGTCGCCGCACTCCGTCCGGACTCCGGCGCGGCGCAGCCGGGCGATGCCGCCGCCGTTGACCAGAGGGTTCGGATCGATCAGCGCGGTGCGCACCTCGGCGATACCGGCGCCGATGATGGCGTCCGTGCAGGGAGGGGTCCGGCCGTGGTGGCAGCAGGGCTCCAGCGTCGTGAAGAGGGTTGCGCCTTTGGCATCGGGGCCCGCCTGCCGCAGCGCCACCACCTCAGCGTGGTCCTGGCCGGGCGGCCGATTCCACCCCTCGCCGACGACCGCGCCGTCCTTCACGACCAGCGCGCCGACCGCGGGATTGGGACTCACCGAGCCCAGCGCCTTGCGGGCCAGCGACAGAGCCCGATCCATGTGGCTCATTCAACCGCGCCTGCGACCTCTCCCGAAGTCCTGGTAGATGCGGCTCCCGGTCGGCTCCGTCTGGCCCTGGTACTTGCTGCCCAGGGCTGGAGAGCCGTAAAGGTTCTCGGCGGCGGTGGACAGCCGAAGATACGAGAGCTGTCCGATCTTCATACCTCGGTACAGTGTAACGGGAAGGTTGGCCACGTTGCTCAACTCAAGGGTCAGGTTGCCCTTCCATCCGGGGTCGACGTATCCGGCGGTGGAGTGGATCAGCAGCCCGATGCGGCCCAGCGAGCTCTTTCCCTCCAAACGCGCGACGAGGTCATCCGGCAGCTCGATGTGCTCCAGGGTGCTGGCCAACACGAACTCCCCTGGGTGTAGCATGAAAGGGCGGTCGTCGTCGATCTCGACCATCTCGGTCAGGTCGCTCATGTCCTCGCGGACGTCGATATAGGGCCGGCGCGAGTTGCGGAACACGAGCACCCTGCGGTGGAGATGGACATCGACGCTGGCTGGCTGAATGCAGCCCTCTCCGAGGGGGTCGATGACGATCCGGCCCTTCGCGATCTCCTCTCTAATGGTGCGGTCGCTGAGAACCATGGAGCCTCCACGGCGGCTACGCCGAGCGGCTGTATTGTAGCAGGGGCGAGCGGGTGGTTGGTAGCGGATAGTGGATAGGTAACTGTTCAAGCAGGCTTCCGCCTACCGTATGGCGAATACGGCCTGCACCGCCATCTGCAGCTCGAGCTCACCTCCGCTCACCGACGTAGCGGCCGGCTGCGCCGCCAGCGCCATCCTAAGCCCGGAATCCTCGGTGAAGCCACCGACCACCGGCACTCCGCCGCCGATCTCGGTGATGAAGACGAGATCGCCCAGCGACACGCCCGTCAGCTCCGCGAAGCGCTGTGCCTTCGCCTGGGCGTCCGCAACCGCCTCCTGCCGGAGCCGGTCCTCGAAGGGCTCCGTCTCCTCCACCGTGAACCTTATCCCGTCGATCCTCGTCGAGTCTCCGCCCGCGTCGGCGACCTCGTCGATGATCGGGCCCACGTCGTTGAGGTTGCGGAGCTTGACCGAGGCGGTGTTGCGCACCCTGTACCCGGTCAGCACCTGTTCACTGGTCCGAACGCCCTCTTTGACCACCTCCAAGTAGTCGTACTGTGGACGAATGGTCAGCGAGCGGGTCTGGATGTCATTGTCGGCTACACCCCGTTTCGCAAGCACGGCGAGCATCGCGTCCATCGCGTTGGCCGCGCCGACGCGGGCCTCGGCCACCGTCTTCTCCAGACTCTCCACTCCAATGTCCAGGATCGCGAGGTCGGGCTCCAGCGTGATCGAGCTCTGTCCCGTCACCCATATCCCCGACGGTGAGCCGTCGGTCCGCGGGGACACTATCTCCGCCATCTGCGGAATTCCCATCGTCTCGGGAGCCGCCTCGACCGAGGATGCCGTATTCCCGGATTCCGAGTCGTCCCCGCAGGCGATGGCAACCGCGGCCAGCAGCGCGGCCGCTGCTAGGCTGGCTATCAGCATGTACCTCTTGTTCATATCATCCTCCTGTTGTCGGCCGGCGGCGCCGGGCCCGTCTAATAGTATAGACGCGAAAAGGCGCTCCGCGGTTCCCTCTCTACCGCGATCGGCGCCGTATCAGGATGGTCAGCCAGCCCGTGGAGCCGGCGAACACGACCAGCAGGCCGCCCAGCGTCGCCAGGAGCTGCCACCGCCGGCCGGGGCGCCGCTCCTCCTCCGGTCCCGGTTCGTCGGCCGCCGCCGCCGACACGTCCGCCGCGGCCCGAGGCGTCATCCCGACCGGAGCGGGCGTGACCGTCGGTGACGGAAGGGGCGTCGCGCTGGGAGAGGGGGCGGGGGTCTCCTCCGCCGCCGTCACCGCAGCAGCAGCCTCCTCCGTCTCCTTTGCCGTCTCTGCTATGGGCGCGGCCATGGCGGCGGCTATCGGAGTAGGGGAGACCTCCACGGCGGCGGCCAGAGCGGGGGCAGCTTTCATGGCGGTGGCCGGGGCCGTCGGAGCTGCGGCGGCAGCCGGTGCAGCCGGAACAGGGGCGGCGGGAGCGGCGGGAGCAGCGGGAGCGGCCTGAGGGACGGAGGCCTGAGGAACAGACGTCGGGACGGCGGCGGCAACCTCGGCGGCGGCAGCGGGAGCGTCGGAGGCCTGCATGGCAGACTCCGAATCGTCCGCGCCCCCGGTAAACACCCCTACCGCCATGGTCCCCACCAGCATGGCCGCGGCGAGGGAGCCGGCCGCCGCGGTCGCGAGCCTCGCCGCTCTCAGCAGGCCAGCCCCGCCGTCCGCCGGCGCGGGCTCCCGCTCCAAAGCGAAGGAACGGGGGACGGGTAGATAGGGAAGCTCCCTCAGCAGCGCCACGGTCGCCTTCAGCTCTTCGAGTTCGGACGCGCACGCGCCGCACTTCGAGAGATGCTCGTCCACCGTCCGGCGCTCGGACGCGGTCACCTCCCCGTCCAGATAGGCCGAAAGCAGCCTCCGACAACGTCTATGTCTGTTCCACAGCCAGACCACTCGCATTCCTCGCTCTGCTACATATGACGGAATCTGCCGGGCAGTAGTTCCCGGTGTTGCCTGAGGTGGCCGCGAACGCGGGCGCGGGCGCGGCTCAGCCTCGACTTGACGGTTCCGACCGAAACTCCGACAGCCTGTGCCGCCTCCTCGTAGCTCATTCCCTGGACGTCTATCAGCACCAGCAGCGCGCGCTGCTCCTCCGGGACAGCCATGATAGCCCGCTGAATCTCATCGGCCAGCTCGTTGGACAGCGCCCGCTGCTCGGGGGACTCGACGGCGGAGACAGGCTGGAAGGCGGGATTGAGCAGATGCTCGTCGAGCGACTCCTCAGGCCGGCGGCGTGAGGAGCGAATCGCGTCGATGCTGAGATTCGACGCGATTCTCGTCAGCCATGCCCTCAGGCTGCCGCCCCGGAAGCGCCGGATCGACCGATAGGCGGAGGTGAATGTCTCCTGGGCGACGTCCTCGGCGGAGGTACGGTTGCCGGTGATTCGCGCGGCGACGTTGTAGACCAGGCCCTGATAGCGTTCGACGATCCGGTTGAACGCGGCCAGGTCTCCGTCCTGACTGCGAGCCACGAGCTCAGCTTCGTCAAGCCCCATCCGATCGCGTCGGCCTCTCCCCATCATTCCAATCGCCCCGGTCTCTCTACATCATACGCTTGATAGTCGGAGAGACTGCACTGGTTGAGCGGCCATATCCTGAGCAGTTTGGAGAGGAGTGCGAGCAGGGGGCTCCGCGACGCAATATAATGTTGCGTATGCAGCTCACCTATAGAAGAGGAGGCGGCATCCTACGACCTCAGCCGCCAGCGACCGCGCGGGCCCTGATCAGAGACCTGGTACAGACGGTCATCCTGGCGCTGATCATCTTCCTCGCCTTCCGGTTCGTCGTCCAGAACTACCGTGTCGAAGGACCGAGCATGGAGCCGACGGTGTCGGGAGGCCAGCACCTGCTGGTCAATCGCCTGGTCTATCTGAGATTCGATCCCGCCGACCTGCCCGACTTCCTCCCGTTCGTGAACGGGGAGACAGGCGGCTCAGTGTACGCCTTTCATCCACCCAGCCGGGGAGAGGTGGTGGTCTTCCGCTTCCCGGAAGAGAACCGGGACTTCGTCAAGAGGATAGTGGGGCTGCCCGGCGACACGGTCGAGATAAGGGCCGGCCAGGTCTTCGTGAACGGGGAGGCACTGGACGAGCCCTACGTTACGGACCCCGATTCGGACGACATGCGGCCCATAACGGTGAGCGAGGGCACCTACTTCGTACTGGGAGACAACCGCCGGCGCAGCGACGACTCACGCCCCCGCGGCTCAGGCCCGGCGTCACAGTGGCGTCCCGTGCCTGCCGACAGCATCGTCGGCAGAGCCTGGCTGCGCTACTGGCCGCTCACCGAGTGGGACGTCCTCGACACCACCGCTCCGTGAAGACGACAGGCCGCAGTCGATGTCGGACAGTGGCCGGTGCGGCGGTGTTCGCCATGACCGTCATGGCGGTCGCCTGCTCAGGCTCGGCGGAGCCCCCACCGGCTCAGACGACAGCCGTCCCAGCCACCCCAACACCGATCGAGGCGACTCCCTCGGCAGCTGCGGCGCAGCCCACTTACACGCCCACCCCCGCACCGCCGGTTCCGACGACGACGCCGGCCTCGCGCATCCCAGTGAGGACACAGAGCTCGGCCCGCACGGTGGACCGGGGCTCGGGCGAGCCCGCCGCCGACTTCGAGCTTCGTCTATTCGGAGGCGACCTGCTGAGGATGTCCGACCTGAAGGGCAAGGTCGTGGTGCTCAACTTCTGGGCCTCCTGGTGTCCTCCCTGCCGCGCCGAGATGCCGGACTTCGAGGAGATGTGGCAGGAGATGAGAGACGACGACGTGGTCTTCGTGGGCGTTGCGGTGAGCGACTCGCCGGACGAGGCCAGGGCCTTCGTGGAGGCGACCGGGGTTACCTATCCGGTCGGGGTGGACCCCTCCGGGAGCATCGCCAGCGACTACAGGGTCCTCTCGTTGCCGACGACCTTCCTGATCGATCGTGAAGGTAGGGAGGCGCGCCGTTTCGGTCTCGCCAACCGCGGGGCGCTGCGGATTCTGATCATGAGCAAGCTCGACGCCGAATAGCGAGGCCGGCACATCCCGGCGGCAAAACGGTTATCATTACATCTACGCCGCTTCTCAGGGGAGCCGCGTACTTCCATGGTGCTGTTCAGACTCCGTGAGTAATGCGGGCAAGTTGGCGGGGCGGAGCCCGCAAGCCTGAACAGTTACCCTTCATGGGCCGGTAGCTCAGTCTGGTCAGAGCATCGGACTTTTAATCCGAGTGTCCAGGGTTCGAATCCCTGCCGGCCCACCACTACAGATCTTTCCCACACCTTCCCCAATTGTTCCTCTACGTATCAGTAAAGCCCGCTGCAGGACTGGCACGGGTGAGCACAAGAGTCTGAACGGTCCGAGGACCTTTACCCCTAGTGCTGTGGTTCGAGAGCGTCTGGCTCGAACAGTAGAACCTAGAGGCAGTTGACAAGTAATGGGATACTATCGGAGCAACAATCGGGAGGTAGCTCTTTGGTAAGCGAGGACATTCTTTATCCGGACCTGGACACGCCGGCGATCTTGGTCGATCTTGACAAGCTCCAGACAAACATCGACGCCATGGCCAGCATGGCTGCCGAGGCGGGGATAAAGCTCCGACCCCACACGAAGGTGCACAAGGGGCGTATATCTCGGAGCTGCAGATCGCCGCCGGGGCGATCGGCGTCTCTGTCTCTAAGCTGGGCGAGGCGGCTGTCTACGCAGACGCCGGGCAGTCGGACATAATGGTCGTCCACCCCTTCTATGGTCACCACAAGCAAAAGGCGTTACATGCCCTTCACGCGAGGGCGGACATCAGCTGCGTCGTCGACAGCGTTGAGGGCGCCAAAGCCATCGGCGAGGTCGGGGAGACCTCCAATAAGAAGGTCCCCGTACTGCTCAAGATCAACGTCAACTGCAATCGATTCGGAGTATCTCCAGGCGAGCCCACGCTCAGAATTGCCCAAGAGATTGATCGGGTTCCGGGCATTAAGCTGGTGGGTATCATCACGCACGAGTCCGCAATGAGCCTGCCGTCGGCCGAGGCGGTCAAGAAAATAGCGTACGAGAGCGCTTCAATCATGTCAGAGAGTGCTCGATCGCTTAGAAAGGCCGGGATTGGCATAGAGCACGTGGTCGCAGGCTCCACCCCAACCGCTTCAGCACTCTGCGAGTACGCCTCGGACTTTCCTGAGGTAACGGAGATCCACCCCGGCGCTTATGTCTTTGGCGACCGAGGATATGTGAGCGCCTTTGGGATACAAGAGGAGGCGTGCTCCGCAACCATCCTCGTAACAGTGGTCAGCACGCCGGCCGAGGACCGCGCGTGCGTCGACGGGGGATACAAGACCTTCGGCGCCGATCCCATGTTGTTCACGGCCGCTAAGGTCGGTGGGCTGGGCTCGTGGACTCCCAGCTTCGGGTCAGTCATAGGCCAGCCCGGAGTCAGCGTCAGCCGTCTGACCGAGGAGATCGGAATTCTGACCCTGAGTAACCATGATGGCAGCGTATCGATTGGAGAACGTCTGGAGATTCTGCCTAACCACATATCTCTGGCGGTCAACCTGCACGACACGATCTACGGAATCCGAAACGGCGAGGTGGAGCAAGAGATTCCGGTCTTGTGCAGAGGCATGGACTATTAGAGCCCCAGCCAAGTGGTCTACTTGGAAGTCGCAATGGGCAATACCACGTGAGACGGCCGCTGGCGAGACAGGTGGATGGTGTTGCGCGCGACAAGTGTGTGGGTGTGCCGCCCTACCGGCTCTCCAGTGTTGGGATTCACGTCGAAGCGCGGAAAGTTCGAGCTGGATATGTCCACTCTGATCCGGTGACCTGACTTGAAGAGATTGCTCACCGGGGTAAGGCTGAACTCCACCTCGTAGATCTCTCCCGGCTCCATAAACTCGGCCTTCTCGAATCCGCTCCTATAGCGGGCTCTGATGATCGAGTCCGTAAGGTTCAGGTGATATCCGGAAGGGTAGTCCTCGCTCGGCGGGTATACGTCGACCAGCCGTGCCGTGAAGTCGGTGTCCACAGCTGTAGACGAGATCCATAAACTCACCGTGACAGATCCCGTGACCTCCACCTCATCTTGCAGTGCCAACGTCTGGAAGACGAGCACGTCCGGCCTCTCAGACAGGGTGGGATAGGGAGACCGTGCGCCGATGATGCCAGGCTCCTCCTTCTGGTGGGCGCCGCCACTGGTGACGACGCTGCGCATTCTGGCACGGGGCGGCACGTAACTCTCGTCGATCCCTTCGGGGAGCCGCACCAGCTCGTAGAACCCGGTCACGCTGCCGGCAACGGTGGGCACTGGATGCTGTGGATCGAAGGTGAAGCTCGCCAGCGCATCGTCGTCTCCCGGCTCTTTCAACGTCAGGTCCCCATCCGAGCGAAGGTAGTACTTGGTCATCTGCGCACGACTAAGCGGCCATTCGCCCTCTTCCCGCCATCGGCCTCCGTGATTTAGCCGGCCGTCGCTGTTGCGGCGCCCATCACCTCCTCCCATGACGAAGATCCGTACCGGCGGTTCCCTCTCCACCCCAGTAGGGATACCCTTCAACCACCGGTCGAACCACCGGAGCCTCTCTTCGTTGTAAACAGCGTCTCCCCAGTGGGTGTCCGGGCCGAAGTCGATGTCACCGGCGTAACTTGCACCCTGACCCCTCATCGAAGTATGGGTCCAGGGACCCATGATGAGGCGAGTGCAGACGTTCCTCCTCTTCAGCATGGCCGTTGCGTAGACATCGGTCGACCTCAGCACCGCGTCGTACCAGCCGCCGCTGACCGTCAGCGGGATTTCCGAGTGTCTGTCAAAGTGAGGCACGTAGTTGTTGCACTCCATCGCCCAGAACCTGTCGTACTCTCCTCGATAGTAGTAGTCGAAGAAGACGCCTTCGAGGTTGGGAACCACAGACAGTGACGTATGCCCAGGTTTGAATGGAGTCTTGAAGACCCACTCCCGCATCTGTTCCATCGCCCCCATGACCGTCTGACGGGCAGAGGGATCGTCCCGGATCTCCTGGGCATCGTGGGCGTGGAGGTGCACGGCGCCGAACATGTGGAGTGCCATAGCTCCACCGACGCGGCCCGTGCCATCGTAGAAGTTCACTGTGCTCACGTCTGTCCACATCGCGGTAAGGTGAGGCGGTCGCTCCAGGGCCATCGCCGTCTGGACCTTGCCTCCGTGAGAGGAGCCCACCGTACCTACTTTCCCGCTTGACCACGGCTGAGCCGCGATCCACTCGACCGTGTCATAGCCATCCTGACCCTCCCTCACATTGGCCGTGTGGTAGTATTGCCCAGTGCCTTCCGAATGGCCCCTGCCCCTGAGGTCCTGGAGCACTACGACATACCCTCTGGGCGTGAAGAAGTTAGCAACCGGGTCAACCCACATTACCGGGTTGGCCTTGTCATACGAAGTGCGTCCCAGGATAGTGGGGAATCGCCCTAGGGCCATCTCGCCACCTATGGCGGGGCGGTATACGTCCGCTGCCAGTCTGACGCCGTCCCGCATGGGGACCAACACATCTTGCGTGACACTTATACCGTATTCCGCCACGGAACCGGCCATTGCCCAATCCTTTCCCTGAGACTTCGATCGCCTTCGCCTAAAGAGGGTGTTATCCCGCGCCAAAAATAACACGGCGTTTCTAAGAGAGTGCTCACGCTCGTAGAGCCGCGGTAGGGTCACCTGCCTCCGATCCTTCGCTCCCTGTAGCTCAGTCACTCTGGCCAGTGAAGCTAGAGTCGGTGGCTCGCGTCGGAGAACCACGTCTTAGGCGGCAATTGTTGCACGCCCAACGACAGTTGACCAACTATGCAGTCGCAATGTAACTGTTCAGAATTGAGGGGGGACCCCCATCTCAATCTTCCCCCGCGGAGCCGGGGGAAGAGGTAAGAGCCTCCTTTCCGTCCACCAGATTCGCTAGAATATCTCACGGAGTCTGAACAGTTACGTCGCAATTACCATCGCGGAGCGAGGTATACTCGAAGGGCCTTACGAGAGGAACACAGCCCCATGTCCGAAAAGCAAGTGGCGCTCGTCCACCGATGGTTCGAGGAGCTCGACCGGCAGATGGGCCCGGCCCCGGAGCTCTGCACGACGGACTATACCGGACACCACCCCGGCGTCCCGCCCATGGACCTGGCAACGCACAGAGAGTACTCACGGGCGTTCTTTGCCGCCATCCCCGCCCTCAAGCATGTCATCCTCGACTCAGTAGTCGGAGGCGACAAGGTGGCCTGCCGAGTGGCTAACCGCGGGACGCATCGCGGTACCCTGATGGGAGTCCCCGCTACTGGAAAAGCGATCGATGTGCTGGCGATCGTCATCTTTCGCATAGAGGGGGACAAGGTGGCAGAGTTCTGGGGCATCTTTGACAGGCTGGGGATGCTGCAGCAGGTCGGTGCCGACCCGACCTCAGAATAGTTGGCCTGTCGGTATTCAGTCAGGCAAAAGCCCCAGCTGGCTTAGCATGGACATCGTGTCCCAGTAGGACATTATCGAACGAATCTTCCCATTGGAGAAATCCATCCTGAAGACACTCTGCACCCGATAGCTCTTGCCCGTCGGCCCCCTGTCCTTGAGCTGAGAGAACGGGTAGTGTGTAGCCTCCCAGTCCTCCGACGCTCCCTTCATTGCTCCCATCATCGTGCCGCCGTGCTCGATCTCGGCCAGCACCCTGTCCCCCACTGCTGTCGCTTCTATCACGTCCATCCGAAAATCCGGGAAGGTCGTGTACATTGACCTCCAGTGCGCCGCAGCTTCCTCTTTGCCCCTGAAGGGCGGCTTATCGCGACCAGCGGCACTTCGGATGGTGATGTCGTCGGCAAGAAGGGTCACCATCTTCCCAATGTCGTGCGCCCGATGGGCTGCTACGAACTCATGACAGACTCGGATGTTCTCTTCCGTCCCCATGTTTCACCTCGGATTTGTTGGATGTGGGATAGATTCGAGTGAGGACGTAGTGTGAATGAAGCCTAAAGGATCGAGCGGATGAGGCCTCCGTCTACCTGGATGGTGGTACCAGTGATGTAGCTGGCAGCGTCCGACGCCAGGAAGACCACCAAGTTGGCCAGTTCATCGGGGCGGCCGACGCGGCCCATCGGGATGCTGCTCTCCAGCGAACGCAACACCTCGGCCTCGGTGATACCACGGACCATGGCTTGATCCTCTACGACCTCTTTCATCCTGTCCGTCAGGCAGTAGCCCGGCGCCACACTGTTGACGAGGATATTGTCAGCGGCCACCTCGTCTGCCAGCGTCTTGGCGAAGCCGAGCGCCGCCAAACGGGTCGCCGCCGATAACATCAGGTTCGGAAGCGGCTGCTTCACGGTGCTGGTGAGGATGTTGACTATCCGTCCCCCACCTCGCTCCCGCAATCTGGGCACGGCCTCCCGACTCATCCTGGCGAAGAAGAGCAGCGATAGCTGGATGGCGCGATGCCACGTCTCCTCGTCGGCCTCCAGAGCCGGACCAGGGGGAGGCCCACCCGAGTTGTTGACGACGATATCAAGCCCGCCGAAGTGCCCGACCGTCGCCCGGAATAGATCCTCGATGTCTGACAGTTTGGAAAGATCCCCGGGTATTGGGACAATCTCGCTCCCGGTCTCCTGGGCGATCTCGGCGGCAGTCTGGCCCAGCATTTCCGCGTCCCTGCTGCAGATGACCACTCGCGTCCCCTCGCGAGCCAAACCGAGGGCGCATGCGCGGCCCAAGCCCTTGCTGGCACCGCCAACGATCGCGACCTTACCGTTGAGTCCCAACTCCATCGCAGGTACCTCCCGTCGGGAACCGAGAATCAAGTTCGGGGTGGGATGAGAAGGGCCGGGTGTTCCGTCAAGAACTCCCGGCCCTTCCCTACGTCAGGTGACGCTTGCCTCTACTGCGATAGCCAAACGGCCTCGTACCAGAGCACGAGGTACAGGTCCTCAAGGTTGTTCACGCTCTTGTGCTCACCGTGCCAGTCCTGTACCTGGACCCAGGAGATGGCGGGAATCTGCTCAATAAAGATCTCATTCCACTCTCTGTAGAGCCTGGCTCGCTCTTCGTTGTCAGTGGTCTGTGTCGCCGCCAGCGCCAGGGCGTCCATCTCCTCATTGCACCACTTCCCCATCGAGTCTACTCCGGGGCATAGCCAGCGCTGGGCGATGTGCAGGCTTGGCTCAGGCGGGTTTGCGGCGCCGTTGGTACTGACCATGTTGGTCCATTTCCAGTCCGGTCCGCATCCTCCTCGTCCCATGGCGCACGACCAGTCAGCCACCCTCTCCTTGTGAAGGATAGCGGTGACGCCGACATCCTTCATCTGCCGCTCAATGACAGCCAGGACAGCGTCCGCAAACCCGGAATCCCAAAAGACGAAGTGGAGCTCCGTTATACCCAACTCCGCGAAGAGTCTCTTGGACTCCTCCTTGTCCTGCCTGATCTCCGGAAAACCCGAAGGGCCAAACGGGAGGTCTGATGGAAGCATCTGGTTGGTCCACAAGGGAGTCCCGGAGTCGCCGAATCCGACAGCGGCCAACTCGTCCTTGTCGAGAGCGAGCAGCAAGGCCCTCCTGGCCCTGATGTCAGCGAAGACGTTGTCGCCGGTCGTACGCTGATGCTCAAGCACCATGTAGAAGTGCTGCGTGCTGAACGCTGTTGGGACCGACCTGGCATTTGGGTCGCCTTCGAGGGTGTCGGCCAGCTTGGCAGGCAGCTGCCAATAGGCATGGACCTCCCCGGTCTTGAGGGCGGCGAACAGTGCCGTCGAGTCCGGTATCGTCCTGACGACCACCCCGTCCAGGTAGGGAAGAGCCTTGCCGTCCTCGCCCATCTTCCAGTAGTCGTCAAACCGTGTCATTGTGACCTTTTCGCCTGGCACATATTCCACAAACTTGAACGGCCCCGGCCCTATGGGGTTGCTAAAGTCGTCCTCTGTGCCGGCTGTGCCACCCTGGGCATTGCTAACGTTGTCCTTGGCGACCAGATAGTGACGCTCGAACTGGTCGGGAAAGACTGAGCTTGCCTTGTCGTTGGTGATCCTCAGAGAAAGCGGGCCGAGGACCTCAATACTCTGGATGCCGAACAACCCCGAACTCCAGCTCGACTCCAGGTCGATCGCGCGTTGGGTGCTGAACCGGAGGTCCTCCGCCTCGAGAGGCCGGCCAGTGTGGAACTTTACTCCCTCCTGGACGGTGAAGGTATAGGTCGTAAGGTCAGCCGAGGTCTCCCAAGACTTCAGTAGATGCGGACCGACCAGACCGTTGGGCTTGAACTTGACATAGGGCGCGAGGAACCCGTCCCATGCATTCCTGTTGTTGAGCGGCCCTACACTATGACCGTCAACGGTTGTGATCTGCTGAGTAGTCCCGACGGTAAACGTTCCGCCCCGTTGTATATCCGACGCCTGCGCAGCCGGCGGCGGCGTGGCTGCTGCCGCCGTGGGAGCCGCTGCAACCGTCGTGGGAGCTGCCGCCGCCTCATCGTCCTCATCGGCGCCACAGGCTATCGCCGCGATGAGGACGAACGCCAGCGCTGCTGCTGAGAGCACAGGTAGAAACTTGACCTTCATATATCGCTCCTCTCGCTCGAACGGGCTTCTCTTCGGCGTAGTCTAAGCACCTTTAAGCCGGGGGTCAAGTAGATCGCGCAGAGCGTCTCCCAACACATTGAACCCCCAAACGGCGGCGAAGATGACTAGTCCTGAGAAAGTCACTGGCCAAGGTGTCACCCAGATCTCCCTGTAGCCCAATTGAAGCTGTGTGCCCCAGGAGGAGTTTGGCGGCTGCACCCCCAGCCCAAGGAAACTGAGCGTCGCCTCTATCAGGATTGCTATTGCCAGTCCCAGGGTTATCTGAATCATGAGCTCCGGGAATGCGTTGGGCAAGATGTGCCTCAGAGCTATTCTGGGCGCCGAAGCCCCCATGGCGTAGGAAGCCATCACGTACTCCCTCTCCTTTTCTCTCAGCGTCCCCGCTCTTACGATTCGAGCTACGGCGGGTAGGAGGATGACGCCTATGGCAAGCAGCACAGGGAAGTACCTGCCGCTAAAGATCGATGCGATAACGAGGGCCAGCAGGATGGAGGGAAAGGCCAGAATGCCGTCCATGATGCGCATCAACACCGCGTCTATGGGGCCCCGAAGAAAGCCGGCGATGAGCCCGACAGGAACGCCGATCGCCAGGGCAACCGCTTCCGAGCCCAGGGCTACCGAGAGAGAGACGCGTCCAGCATGCATCAGACGGCTCAACACATCGCGGCCCACCTCGTCCGTTCCAAACGGGTGTTTTAGAGTAGGTCCTGCGTCGATATTCTCGATGTCGATTTTCAGACGGTCGTAGGGCGAAACCCAGGGAGCGAAGGCAGACACGAGGGCCAGGGTCACCAGCACCACGAACGCGATTAGCGTAACCGGCTTGCTGATCAGGCGACGGGCGAAACTCAGGAGTTTGGCCGCCCTGTGTCCGGCACGGAGCAGATAACTCCGGTCATTGCCCACCCAGGCTCCGGCCGCCCCTGTCTCTTCTCTAAATCGTGCCATTATGCTCGATCTCTCAGACTGTAAGGTTCGCTCAGTGCTATCCCATTGGGACTCCGTCTTAGGCCCGCGGCACTGGAACTGGACTAGCGCCAATCTGCCGCATTACCCCCAGTTTATGGGCTCCCCCCCAGTATTCCGCGACCTTACCTCCTTCGATCCGGGCAAACACGATGCCTGAAACCTCTATCTGCTTACCTGTAGGAGCAACGCCCATCAGCTCACCCTGGTGGGTTCCACGTATCGACACCAGACCCGCTACCTTGTCTCCCTCAGCGATCAAGTCCTCAACCGTGTGTCGGAGATCAGGAATGGCGGCGAACATCGTGCTCGTTAACTGTCGGAACGTGGTTAGCTTCATCGGAGGGCCGTCGGGATGGTGAGCCGTAAAGCCGGGAGTGCACACCTCCTCGGCCGGACCCTTTTCCCGGTCACATTCTTCAAACCAGCGGCGGACGAGAGCCTTGTTGCGTTCTGACATGATGTAGTCTCCTTATCTGAGCTAATACCGAATCCTAGGATCCAGATAGGCGTATAGGATGTCCACTGCGATGTTGATCCCCATGAACAAGGCGGCATAGACTATGACCGTTCCCTGGACGATCAGGAAGTCGCTGGTCTGAACTGCCTCTACCGTGAACCACCCCAGGCCGGTCCACCCAAACACGAACTCGATTACGACTGTGCCTGCGAGGAGGTGTCCGGACTGGACTCCCAAAAAGGTCACGGTAGGGATCAGTGCGTTTTTCAAGGAATGTCGAGAGATGACCACCCGTTCGGTGAGTCCCTTGGCACGGGCTGTCCTGACGTAGTCCTGCTCGAGCACCTCGATCAGATTTGCTCTCAGGAACCGCATGGCGGGCGCCGCCACCACGACGGCCAGGGTAGCCGCCGGCAGGGAGATCAGCTTGATATGCTTGACCGGGTCATCAAATATCGATACATGGCCGGTAGCAGGCACCCATCCAAGGTTCACGGCAAAGACGATAATGAGCATGATGGCCAGCCAGAAGGACGGAACTGAGATGCCGGCCGTAACAAACGCCGTGACGATGTTGTCAATCCAGGACCCGCGATAGACGGCGGCGAGAACACCGCCCGCCAGGGCGATGGGAAGCCCCAGCACAAGAGCAACCAGCGCGAGCTCGATCGATTTCGGCAGTCGCTGACCGATAAGGGTAATTATGGGGAAGTTGTTCACATAGGAGTATCCGAGATCGCCTCGAAGCACCCCCCACTGCCAGTCAAGGTACTGGACTATCAGTGGTCGCTGCAGACCCAGGTCCTCCCGCAGCGCGTCGATCATCTCGTTGGTCATCTCGGGGTTTTCGGCCGACATGAACGTAACAGGGTCGCCGGCGGGTACGCGCATCAGTCCAAACGTTACGATCCCTATGATGAAAAAGACCGGGATGGCCTGCAGCAGCCTGTTTACTATGTAGGGTGTCATGCTTGGATAGCTTCGCGGCTAGTACGGTGTCGGGTGTACTACTGCCTAAGGCTGGACGCCTGACAATGCGTACGGACCCGTTTCTACAGACGTAGCTCGGCCCTCGGCCTGGTCAGATGCTCGGGTAGGTTGGTATCCCTCATGAACTTGACCAAGTACTTGTGAAGCTCCCTGGCCACCTCCGGCCTGTCGTTGATGACGTTGTGCCGCTGCTGGGGGTCAAAAGCCAGATTGTAAAGCTCGGAGCTAGCGTCCGATGCGTAGAGCAGCGTCCAATCGCCGGCCGTGACAGTGGTGACCGGAGAGACCAGCAGGTTACGGCGTACATGGTCAACGGAGCGCACCGGGTCTCCCGGATTGGCGAACGGTACGGTGCTTACGGTGAACTCCCGGCCCTGTGTCGAACGGTCCCGGACCGCCGGGAGAAGCGAACTCCCCTCTACCCATGGAGGTACCTCCTGGCCCATAAGATCGAGAACGGTGGGCATCAGGTCGACGGCTGCCGTCAGCCCACTATAGGCTCCAGGTGCCGCTCCGGGTACGTATATAAGTAGTGGAATGAGGGTCACCTCTTCGTATAGAGGGGATCGGTCCCAGGGGGCAGTTTCCTGGATGAACTGCTCCGGTGTCGCGTCGGGCCGCTTTGCCAGGTTCATCTTGCCGAGGAAGCCGTGCTCCCCGTAGTAGAAGCCGTGGTCGGAGGTGAAGATGATGGCCGTATTGTCCATCAGGCCCATCCTCTCCACCATTCCCAGCAAGTACCCCAGCCAGGTGTCCACCAAGGTGACCTCGCCACAGTAGGCTGCGTGTGCCTTGCGTACCTTCTCCTCAGTCATGCCGGGGACGTCTCGCCAGTAGCCGTAGGCGGCCGGAACCTCCTCCCCGTCGTAGTCCGGCATGTACAACTTCGTGTAGTATAGCGGGGCCTCCCACGGCTCGTGCGGGTCCCACACGTCGACAAGGAGGAAAAAGTCCTCCTCGTAGTGACGCTCCAGCCACCGCATGGCCTTGATGGCTGTCTGTGCGACGTTCGTGTCCGACTCGTAGCGCCAATCGTCACGAGTGTCTCTCGCTTCCGCCTGGTCCTTCAAAGCCTGGTTGCCGACACGCACGAATGTGGTCTGCTGGCCTGTATACATCGAGAAGGTCCGGAAGCCTCGATCGTAGTTCATCCCACGCCGTAAGTAGAACGGCGTATCGACCATCGCCGCAGTATGGACGCCCTTGTCGGCGAGCAGCTCGGCTAGGGTCTCTGTGTCATCCGGAATGGGCTCCCAGCCCATGAACGACATTGCCCAGCGGCCAGTCGCAAAGTCTGCGCGCGCCGGCATCGTGGGGAAGGCCGACACGTAGTGCCGATCGAACCGTACCGACTTCGACGCCAGGACGTCGAGAGACGGCGTGCGAATGTGCGGTCGTTTCCCGTAGGCGCCCACGTGGTCTTGCCGGAAGGTGTCGGAGACTATCCAGATGACGTTCACTTACCTGCTCTCAATCTTTCGCTGCCACTGGCATCCCCTCGTGTTCGGTAGGCGCTCCGAGCAGCAAGCGTACGCCGTGGCGTTGTTAGTGTCTACCCCTCGAATCCCTCCGGTCTCTGGTCGAACACACCTTGACGTGCCTATGTTGAGGACTTAGACTCCCGGAACAGTGCCCACCTTCGAGGGATGGATCGATATGCCCAAAACTGTCAGCCACATGGTGAAGCGGCCGGGGAGGACGCACGGAAGCCCCGATGTGGATATCCCCGTCGCGGAAGATCTGGTCAGCACGCCGGGTATACCCAGGCGCGAGGCCGACATCTCCTTCTATAGCAGAGCCGAGCCCTTGGAGTCCCAGGATGTTACAAAGTCGGCGGACCGCAGGTGGATATGGGATGTCTTCGCCAAAGATGTCAGAGAGCATAGGCAGGAGCACCAGGAACGGAACAGGCCTTTTGTAGACGCTGCGGCCGTTAGCGGTGAGACCGAGCCCACTGCGCCACCTGTTGGCCGAGACGTGACCGAGGAGATTCGAACCAAGGCCCGCGAGCTCGGCTTCGGTGAGGTCGGCTTCACCCGTTACGATCGCCGCTATGTGTTCGCCGCCAAGAAGCGGTGGGCTAAGTTCGACCACGCGATATGTCTAGCCTGGGAGCAGGCGTACGGTCCGACCCAGACCCTCCCCAGTCTGGAGTCTGAGCGTGCCCACTTCGACGCCTACGAGGAGTCGGGACCTGTGGCCTTGGAGCTAGCCGCCTACATCCGATCCCTTGGCTATCACGCTCAGATTCACAGCCCGCAAGACAACAGCGCGTTGTATCATCCGATGTTCGTCGCCGCCGGCCTGGGCCAAATGGGCCACAACGGTCAGCTTCTCGCGCCCAACTTCGGGTCACGAGCCAGGCTGATGCTCATCACCACAGACGCCTCTGTGACGTACGACGAGCCTGTCGACTATGGCATACACAGGTTCTGCCAGCAGTGTCAGGTCTGCGTGGACCGTTGTCCAGGACGGGCGCTCTCGAAAGAGAAGGTCTGGTACCGCGGCGTCGAGAAGACCAAGCTCACCTACGATCGATGCCGGCCGATGGTGGTCCGCTACGATGGCTGCGCCGTCTGCATGAAGGTCTGTCCTATCCAGCGGTACGGCATGAAGCCCGTCATGGAGCACTACGTGGAGACCGGGGGAGTGCTCGGCAAGGGCACCGACAACCTGGAGGGCTACACCATCGGTGATAAGGGATATTTCGGGCCCGGTGAGCTGCCCCGATTTGATCGGGAGACATTCGACTTCCCTCGCGGGACAAGAGAGGACTGGCTCTTCACACAGTTCAAGGAGAGACTGAGCCAGGAGGGCGTGCCCTCGGAGCAGGAACTCGTCGAGTTCGCCACCGAAGTAAAGGAGATCCTGGACGAGGGAATTACGACAAGAACGGACGAGTAGCTGGTGGATCGCGGACCTCCGAGTCCCAAGGAGCCCTGTGAATGAGATACATTGCAAACACAGGGCTCCTTCCTTTCGGACAACGAACGTCGAGCGGGGCCAGCCGGCAGGTGTCCTCGAATCGGGTGGGGCCTAACTTGTCAGAGGGGAGCCGAGTCATGCGAACCATCGAAGTCCCGGACTGGATGACATATCCCGAGAACGATTGGGAGACTATAACGCACGAGCAGGCAGGCCTTGCCCCGGAGAAACTCCGACGCTTCCTCGCAGACATCGATGCGAGAGGTGCCGCCATCGGCGGTGAGTTCCACGAAGGCAACGACTGGGGCACCGTGATCACTCGTGGCGGCTATCTTTTGCACACCTGGGGAGACCGAAACTACAGATTTCAGACGGCCTCAATGGCCAAGGCATTCGTGAGGGCGGTCTTCGGTCTGGCCGTACAGGAGGGTATGGTAGAGCCGGACGATCTGGTCAGCGACACATGGACCGGTGAAGGAGAGCTCTCGCACCCACACAAGTACCTGGACCGTGGCCACCACCAGACGCTCACTTGGCGCCACTTGCTCGGCGGGAAGTTTGATCACCTCCACCACGGAGGCTTTCCGATCAACCACGGCTACTACTGGGAGAAGGGGGCCTCGGGTCTGAGCAGGGCCGAGGAGGAGGCGGCGCACACTGAGGACTGGCGTGCTCCCTATTGGGGTGTTCCGAAGTGGGCCGACTGGACAGGAGACCCCCTCTGGGACAACTATGCGCATGTCGAGCCTGGGACGATTGGCCACTATGCCAGTAGTGGCATGTGGCGTCTTACACAGTTGCTGACGGTCCTCTGGAACAGGGACATCAAGGAGGTGCTGGACGAGAGGTTGTTCTCCAAGATCGGAATCGGAGCGGAGAGCTGGGAGTGGCCGCCCGGCAAGGTGATGCGGGATGACGAGAGGTTCTATCCACAGTGGCCCACGCACGCGGCCTATGTCGATCCCCCTTACGAGATCGATGGACACTCGGTACGAAGCGGACCCGGATGGGCGACCATAAGCGCGTCAGATCTAGCCCGATTCGGCCATCTGATCGCCACACGGGGGAGGTGGAAGGGTGAACAGCTCATCGATCCACAGTGGCTCCGCGGACATAGCGGTGGAAACGGCAGCGGCGTCTGCGGAGAGAGCCGGTACTACACTGCTATGGCCAGCGTCTCAACACGAGGGACCGACCACCCTTTCGCAACCGCTAGAGAGAGCTTCCTTCCTGCGGACCTCTTCGTAGGCCCGGTAAGGGCGGTCTAGACCGCCTAGGCAAGGCGAGTGATGACGTCCGCAGTGACCGGGAGGGCGGGATGAGCGAAGAGATCTGTTACGCGGATGCGACCGAGCTCGCGGGGCGCATCCGCTCAAAGGCACTCTCCCCTGTAGAGGTGATGACCGCCTTTCTGGACCGCATCGAGGCGATCAACCCTAGAGTCAATGCCGTCGTATCGGTGGCTGACGATGCGATAGAGCGGGCTCGTCAGGCAGAACCGGCCGTTGTCCGCGGCGACGCGTTGGGGCCGCTGCACGGAGTGCCGTTTACGATAAAGGACTGCATCGACACCGAGGGCGTCCGGACGACGAGAGGTTCGAAACTGTTCGAGGATCGTGTGCCGGAGAGGGACGCTCCGGTGGTCAGTCGATTGAAGGGCGCGGGCGGCATACTTATCGGCAAGACAAACATGCCGGAGTTCGCTCTGTGGTGGGAGACGGGCAACGCCGTCTTCGGCCGGACGGAGAATCCCTGGAAGGTGGGCAGGACTGCCGGAGGCTCGAGCGGAGGCGAGGCGGCCGCCATAGCGGCGGGGCTTTCGCCGTTGGGCGTGGGCAGCGACGTCGGTGGATCGATCCGCCAACCGGCCAGCTTCTGCGGCATCGTCGGTCTCAAGGCAACCCACGGGCGTCTTCCACTGACCGGTCACTGGCCTGAGACGCTACTGCGGTACATGCACGTGGGGCCGATGGCGCGCTCCGTTCGTGACATAGAGCTGGGGCTCTCGTTGATGTCCGGATCTGATGGGCTTGATCACTATGCGGACGCGCTGCCCCCATATACGGGTTCGGCGCTGGATACCTCTCTGCCTCGGCTTCGGCTGGGGTGGTGTGCGGATGGACCGTTCGCCCCTGTAGCTAGAGAGGTACGGGGTGTTGTTTCCGAGGCCGCATCGGTATTTGAGGAGCTGGGCTGCGACGTGGAGTCGGTCTCCCTCGACACCTGGGAGGAGCTCGATCCGCAGGAGATGACTATGGTCATCTACGCGGCGGAGGGCAGTCACTATCTGAAGCCAATAGTCGCCGGTAAGGAGGAGCAGCTGACTCAGCCGATGAGGCGACGCTTGGACTGGCCGGCGCCGGCGTTCAGCGATTATTTGGATGCGCTAAATAAGGTCGAACTGCTGCGGCAGGACATGGCACGGCTCTTCTCGCGATACGATCTCTTGCTGTGCCCGACCAGTCCCATCCCGGCGAATCCTCACGACACCATATCGCTGGAGACGGGGACTGCGGTCTACCCACCGTCCACGGTGACAGTGGATGGCCAGACAGTGCATGGACGGAATGCGCTTCGAGCCACAATTCCGGCCGACTTCACCGGCTCTCCTGCCATCTCGGTACCCTTCGCCTGGTCCCAAGATGGGCTCCCGATCGGCGTGCAACTTATCGGACCGCATCTGGCCGAAGACGTTCTGCTTCAAGCGGCGTCCGCCCTAGAGAGGGTAGCCGGAACAGCCCATCGCCGTCCGCCCGTCTAGACCTCTGCCTCGGACAGACGGGAGCTTGACGCTCTTGCTACCGACGACTACTGTTCAGGCGGCTGGACCCACCCAGCCAGAGCGTCCTAACCGTACGTCCGCCAAGTTGTGTTTCGCGTTACTCAGGTTGAGTTAGCGATTCGGAGCCCAGCATGTGTTGGTCCAGATCGAGTGTGGCGTAGGCACGGGGGTGTTCGGGCCAGTCGCAGCCGGCCCACCGGCTCCAGCGCACCACCATCTCCTGAGCCCCGGCATAGAATGCCCGTTCACCGTCGCCCTTCGGATCCGGCTCAGTTCTATCGCCCTCGAACAGGATCACGTCGTCTGCGGTACCGTGGATGTGCAACACGGACACGCGGGGGGCACCGTCGCAGCTAGAGTCCTCGACGTAGCTCGTATCGGCCAGCTGGCCACGGCACGAAGACCGGGTAGACCTTTGCAGGCAATGTGATGTGACATAAACCCGCCGTTGGAGTAGCCGAAGAAGTACATGGGTCCGAAGTCCTTGACCTTTCTTGCGTTCGCTATCAGCTCAGTCAGATAAGCGACATCATCCTCTCCGGTCTTGCCACCAGCGCAGCACCGGTCGGTGGGGTTCCAGAAGCGATTTCCCTCGCCGTCGAGCTGCCCGTTGGGCAGCAGTAGAGCGAACCTGTCAGTGTTCACGCGCTCGTGAAGGTGCACGTAGGTGGTGTGGTCGGGGAATTTCCTCCGTAGCGGTGAAGGGAAACGATGAGCGGAGTCTGGCCGTCGACAAACACGAGAGGCATCACCAAGACCGAGGGGACTTCTCGTTCGGGGTGGTTCAAGAGACTCTTTCAGGGAGTGGGACTTCGCCTCCAGCCTCGAGCACCCGATCGTCCCTGGCGGAATCTTCACCCCCATCGGTACATGCAAGCATAGTGGCGGCCAGCAGGATGCAGACCGCCGCCGTACCAAGGTATCGCAGAGAGACGGCGCCAATAGACGCCGGGGCGCTGAGCATCTTCATCGGCTACGTTCGGACTTCTCAACCCTGAGCCGGACTGAACCTGTCGCTTGTATTGACAGGAACAACTCTGGTTATGGTGGACTACGTCGATGTCAAAGTCTCGTGGGGAACCGTTGTTGGCGCATGGCTACTATGCCTGATTGCAGCAGCAATTCTTATTGGCCTAGCCTTTAGGGTAATCAACAGAAGAAATTTCTAACTGCCCCAGATACATAATGGCCCGCGTGGACAACTGGCTCAAGCAGCGTCTGCGCGCGGTCGGGAGAATGGCGCTGACCAACTACCTGGCGCAGACAGTGCTGGGCGTGCTTATTTTGACACTCTTGCTAGGCGATGTCGACTTTGTGAACCGAAGTGCCGTCTTGGTGTTTGTGCTCGCGGTGTGGGCGCTGCAGGTGTGGTGGTCGCAGGCGTGGTTGAGCCGCTTCCTGTTCGGACCTGCAGAGTGGCTCTGGCGAGTCGCTACATACCGAGGCGGACAACCGCTTCGCCGCCCAAGTGACTCGCGGGGTGGAGCATAGGAAGGCGTCGACATACTCAACCCGCTCGACTACCTCGACATCACCGTACCCGATTCCAGCCTATGCCAGCATGAAGACCAGTACGTTTGCGCCAACATACGCGGCAACAAGCGCTACCCCCTCGGGTGTCCACCCCGGTCTCATCCTCGATCTCGGCCGAGTCAGCACGCCGACAATCACGACGACCGTCATGAGTATGGCGATCAGGCCGGTTAGAATGTGCACTTGGGACACGGCCGCCCATACGGTGCCCTGGGAGTAGACCAGGTCGTCGACGAAGAGGACGAAGCCCATGTTGAACACGTTGCTGCCCAGCACGTTCGTGATGGCCAGGTTCGGCGCGTTGAGCCGCAGGGCGGCGAACGACGTGGCGATTTCAGGTAGCGACGTGCTAAAGGCCAGAAACTGCGTCCCCATGAAGCTCGCATCCCAGCCCATCTCCTCGGCAATATGCTCGCCTACCGTCGCCAGCCACACGGCCGATGCCACCACAGCCGCCGCGGAAGCAAAGTAGATTCCAAAAGCCCTGCGCAGACTCTGGTGAGCGTAGCTGGCCTGGGTTCCCTCTTCAGTATCTCCAGATGGGACGGCTCCTCTCTCGTGCCTGTAGATCAGTAGCATCGCGGCGAAGAAACCCACGATCATCAGTACGGACGCGGGACTTAGGTACCAGGTCGAGGTGACGGATGTCGCGTGATGGATGTAGATTGCTGCTACGGCCAGGGCGATCAGCCCGGCACCCAAGGCCGCCACGACGGCGGATGTGAGCTTGACCGCGGTCAGCACCGGTCCGTTGCGCCAGTAGAGATCGGCCAGCCCGATGATCATGAGGTTGAAGAGGTTGCTGCCGAAGGCGTCGCCCGCAGCCAGATCCGGCGCGTCCACAAGGACTATGGCGCTTATACCGGTGCCCACCTCCGGGAGCGACGTGGCGGTAGCCAGCATCACCACGCCCACGAACGAGCGCCCCAGCCCAGTCTTCTCCGCGACGGCGTCGGCGGAGCGGGCCAGAAACTGAGACGCGAACAGTATGACCGCGGCCATCGCGCCAAGCTGGAGCCAGAGCAGTGCCAGGGGCATAAGTTCCTACTTAGGAGTCCGCATTCCGTCAGGCAGCGCAGCTACTGACTACGGAGGCTCCGGGAGAGCTGGAATCGCGGTGGGACGCACGGTGTCCGACGACGAATCTCCAGGCCACATCAGGGACGCGGTAGGATAGATCCCAACAGTCCAAGTCGCCCCTTCAATTCTTCTTGAAGATGTGGCCGCAGACGCATGATTTCGTATACGTGGGCACATAGAGTAATAGTCTGACCGTCCCAGTGTCAACGGAGTCTCGGACAGGTGTAGAATGCCCGTATTCACTTCATGGCCGATCTGCTTACCCAAGTGTCCATGCCCCAGCCTTGGGTGGCCACCATGGTTCGCACTGTCTGTCGGCAGCCTGCTCTGAGGAGGTTCCGCGGATGAAGCACAAGCCGGCCGACGAATCCAGAGAGATGCGCAGACAGTCCTATTTCGTGAAGGCGATCCGGATTCCCGTCCAGACCTTCATCCACACGGAGGAGGTCGGCGCAATCGTCCTCCTACTGGCGGCAGGGGGCGCGCTTGGCTGGGCAAACTCCCCCTGGTCCGACTCGTACGCCAGCTTCTGGCACACCACAATCTCCTTCGACATATACATCTTCGCCATATCCGAGGACCTCGAGCACATCGTCAACGATGGGCTCATGGCAGTCTTCTTCTTCGTGGTCGGACTCGAGATCAAGCGTGAGCTGCTCCACGGAGAGCTGTCCAGCTTCAGGAGGGCCGTCCTCCCGGCAATGGCGGCAGTGGGCGGGATGGTAGCGCCCGCGCTGATCTATCTCGCGTTCAACGGCTCCGGAGAGACCACCACGGGGTGGGGTATCCCCATAGCGACAGACATCGCGTTCGCTCTGGGAGTGCTCGCCCTGTTGGGGCGGAGGCTGCCGGCCGAATTGAGGATATTCCTACTCGGGCTGGCCGTCGTCGACGATCTCGGAGCCATCGCCGTGATCGCCGTCTTCTACACAGAGGCCATCCACTGGACGGACCTCGGACTGGCACTGGGGGTGTTCGCTGTCATCGCCGCGTGCATCCGCATCGGGATCCGCTCCCTGGGCTTCTATTTCATCCTGAGCGTGGTCATGTGGCAGTTCTTCCTGGAGTCCGGGATACATGCAACAGTGGCCGGCGTCCTGCTATCCGTACTCACCCCGGCCGAGCCGTATCTCCATCGCAAGGACTACAAGACTGCGGTGGCGGCCCTCCTCCACGACTTCGAGCTGGCGATGGAGAAGGGTGACGAGGAGAAGGCTGAGAGCATAGTCGCGGAAGTCGAGAAGCTGAGCCAGGGCACCGAAGGACCCATGGAGCGTCTGGAGAGGGTTATACATCCCTGGACGAGCTTCGTGGTCCTCCCCATATTCGCCCTGGCCAACGCGGGGATCGTCATCTCATGGGATTCCCTGACGGAAGCTGCCGCAAGTCCCATCACCTTGGGCATCTTGGTGGCCCTTCCGGCGGGCAACACCCTCGGCATCTTCGGGATGACGTGGCTGACTGTGCGTCTGGGCCTCGGTCGGCTGCCCTCCAGCGTCACCTGGAGCCAGGTGCTCGGGGTAGGCATGCTTGGCGGCATCGGCTTCACGGTCTCGATTTTCGTGTCCGGAATAGCCTTCCACGACCACGCGCTCGGCGACCAGGCGAAAATCGGGGTATTCGGTGCGTCTCTGCTTGCGGGCGCAGCGGGATATCTGTTCCTGCGCTTCGTCGGAGCACGGAGTCAGTCTGGGGAGGATGAACGTCCCTAACGTGGTCGTCTCTCCGAGCGACAGATGGATACCCTACGGGAAGCCCTGCACCACTATGGGCAAGTTGGGCCGCCTCGTTCGACTGGACGACGCCAGGCCCTATCTCCCGTATACCGGCGTAAGCCACGCAGAGCGGCTCTCGTCCCGGCCGGAAGCGGCGTCGACGTAGGTCCTGTTCACAGCTGAGGTAATGGGGCCGGGAGCACCGCGCCCCACGTCGAACCGGTCCACTGAACCGACAGGCGTTACACCCAGAGCAGTTCCGCACAGGAATAGTTCGTCGGCGACGTACAACTCGGTCCGGTCGACATCCCGCTCCACCACTTCGATTCCGTGAACCTCGCGGAGGAGGCTGATCACCGTGTCCCGCGTGATGCTCTCGAGGATGTCGCTGGTCACGGGCGGCGTCACTACATCGACGCCGCGCACGGCAAAGACACACGCGCGAGCCTCCTCGGTCACATGCCCCCTGGAGTCCAGCATCAACGCACCGTCGTAGCCGTCAGTCTCCGCCTGGAGCAGGGCAAGCCGGGCGTTCTGGTAGTTGGCTGCGCACTTTATTCTTGGAGGGGTGGTATTGTCCTCGATTCTCCGCCACGACGAAACCGCGAGACGGAACGGTCGGCTGTCCCAACCGCCGGTGTCGACGACGGCTCCGGCGGGTACGGCTATGATTCCCAGCACGACTGGGCCCCGCGCCTGTATCGAGCCCTCTCCTGCCACGAACAGGCTGGGCCTCAGGTGTACGCCCTGCCGAACGTCGTTGGCCTTCAGCAGATCGATCATCAGCGCAATCACGTCCCCAACACCGTACTCGATTGGGCCCATACCCATAAGCCTGGCCGACTGGAGGAGGCGGGAGACGTGCTCCCGGGCGCGGAACAGGTACAGCTCCTCATCTTCGTCGTTCCAGTAGGCTCGCACGCCTTCGAAGGCCGTGGCGCCGTATCGGACCGCGGGAGTGCTTATGTGCAGAACGGCTTGGTCGTACCGAACGACCTCGCCATCCATAACCAGATAATCCAGGTGCTCAGCCAATCCTAATCCGCCGTTCCCTCAGGCCGGTCCTCCCGTAGGTCGAGCCACTGCATAAGACAGCCGTGACTGCCGTTTCTTCGCATCAGAACCCTCTGCGGGCGGTCTCTCAGACCGGTCGTCCGTGAAATCTACGCAGGGTCTCCATGTCCGCCTCGGGCGGCTTCTCGAACCAGCCCCTGCGGCTCACCGTGGGTATGCCCGCTGCCTTCAAGTCCGCCATCATCTCCGCCATCTTGAAGCCGGTCACCATGCCGTCCAAAACAGGCGCACCAATCACGTTCTCGACGTCCGGCACGTCGTGGGTGAGTACGGAGCCGGCCAGCGTGCAACCCGGCACCACCACCTCCGCGCCGTCCTCGTCCACACAACGCCTCGCGGCGTCCACCACGGCCTCGATAACCTCGCCGGACGGAGTCCGGTCCGGGTAGAGGTCGTTGGCGTCGATGTCGAACGGCCGCTGTGACACGAAATGGTCGTGCAGCCCATACGTCTCCAGCAGGGACTCCTGGATCTTGCCGTTCTGGTGGTCGACGGTTACAAGCGAGAAGGACGCGCCCATCATGTGAGAGACCAGAGCCGCCGACTCCAGCGTCGCTGTCACGGGTATGTCCACGAGCTGCCTCGCCTCGTGGAGGCCGATGTCTAGGTTGCAGGAGATGAACACGGCGTCGTAGCCTTGTTTCTCAGCCCACATGACCTTCTCCAGTGTCCCGTCGGTGCACATGTACCTGAAGTAGAGCCACTGGTTGTTTCGCAGCGGGTACATGTCCGCGATGTTGACAATGGAGAACTCGGTGTCGTCCCGCGCGATCCGCGACAGGTTCTCCTCGCCGTGAAACTCCGTATCTCCGAATGGGTTGACGACCAGGATTCTCATCGCTCCCCCTTCATCCACTATTCAACGCAAGCCTTCAGCCGTTGCCCAAACCTGCGTCTACCTGCCGAACTTGTCCCCCACGGCCAAGCCTGACAGTTCAATGTATTCGGGCGCGGGCATTTTCCGGTACTCGGGCGGCTGGACACGCTTGATCTTCACCGATCCACTGCCTGCACCCACCACGAACCCGTCCTCCTCTATGGCCAGCACCTCACCCGCCGAGCCCGAGGCCCTTCCCAACTCGGAGTCGAACACCTTGATCTTCTGACCTTTCAGGAGCCCCCACGCTCCGGGCTGAGGATTCGTGCCTCGGATCAGATTGTATACCGTCTGCGAGTCCTTGGCCCAATCGATCTCCGCGTTCTCGGGGCGGCAGATGCCCTCGTATGTGGCCTTGGACTCGTCCTGGATGATTCTCGGAGCAGTACCCGCCTTGACCATGTCCACGGACTCGATCATTGCATTAACCCCCTCCGGGAAGAGGTGGCCGAAGTAGAGGGAGCCGACTGTGTCATCGGGGCCGATAGCCGTCTCCTTCTGCATCAGAATGGGGCCCGTGTCCAGCCCCCTGTCGGGCCAGAAGATGGTGAGTCCTGTCCTGTCCTCGCCATTGATGATCGCCCAATTGATAGCACTTGCGCCACGGTGCTTCGGCAACAGGGACGGATGGTACTGAATGGTCCCGAGCCTCGGCACGTTCAGCACCTGCTCCGGCACGATCAGGGTCACAAAGGCCATCACCCCAATGTCGGGGTTCATCCCTACGACCGTGTCGTAGACCTCGTCTGTCTTCATGGACGTGACCGTTACAAGGGGGACACCCAACTCCTCAGCCTTGGCAGACAGGGGGTCGGACCTGCCCCTTCTTTTAGGGGGTGCGAACACTCCCACCACCTCATCTTCACCCCTGTTTGCGAGCTCTCCCAATACCGCGGCCCCGAAGGGAGCCTGACCAATGACTATTATCCTCACCTGTATACCTCCGCAAGGGCTAGGCTCAGCATTTCAAATCCGTCCCGGGGCACCGCGAGTCTCGACTCGGATTCCGGCTGCCCCTTATAATCTGTCACCCTGTGTCGATGGTCAGGATAGATGTCACCCTTACTCGGCACGATGTTATCAGGTCGCTACCGAGAACAACCTTCTTCAACACCCTGCTAGACATCCACGGTGCCGACTGGCTCTTCCTCCCGGTCTTCGACATCAGTTAGCTGACCGTTGCCAGAAGTTACGCCCCCGGTATCGGCAAATGTTCACGCGATGGTACATTAGGACGAGAGGCGGGATGTGGAGTATGGCGAGACTACAGCGAACCGCGGCGGCGGTGGTCCTAGCCATCGCTTGGATGGTCTGTGTCGGAGGATACGGTTGCGTCGACGGCCCGGCGTCCGAGCAGCCGACACAGACACCTAGCCCTGCGTCGGAGGATACGGTTGCGTCGACGGGGTCTGACGAAGTGCTGCTGTCGTACGCAGGGGAGCTGACCAAAAGGCACCGGCTGTGGGAAGAGAATCGGATCGGACAATGGCGACTGCAGGAACCCGGGCAGGGGGAGATGTCCAAGACCCATTCGTCGCCGCCTTACGAGGGGGTGCGGGCGTTGGAGGAGAACATCCTGATCTCAGACACCATCGCCAGGGTCGAGCTGCTCTCGGTCTCGACCTCGGTCCGGCGGTACACCTGGGCCTCCCCGACCGACAGATACGTCGCGACCCTAGAGTTCAGGTTCAGGGTGCATGAATACCTGAAGGGCAGCGGCCCGAACGAAATAACCGCGTTCGTGACGGACAACACCAACCCACAGGGAACGACGGAGGAAGCACAGGAGCTGCTGGCCGACATTGCGGCCCGGCGGCCGACTCGATGGGACGACCGGCAGGCGATAGTCTTCATGGTGGCGGACTGGGAGTGGGTACCGGACACAAGCGCCTCGGACATCTACTACATGGGGATCATATCCGCCTTCGGTGGCGACGGCTACACGATCGAGAGTCGGCATCGCAGGAACTGGCTGCCGGCAGCCGCCGCAACGGCCGAGGCCGGCGGCCGAAGAGGCGTAGTGAGTCCGCCGGACCCGGAGGATCAGGAGTTCCTGCTGGAACCTCCCGACGAGCCATACACCGTAGCTCCCGCGACCATCCGGCTCAATGATCTGAAGGCGAAGATCGCGTCCATAGGGGCGGAGGTCACGGCAGATGGCGGGTTACAGGAGTGACCCGGACTGCCTGAAAAGATGCACCGGGAGAGAGGGATAAGGTACCTCTGCCGGGTCACGGCACACCCGTAGGCAACCAACCACGGATCGTAGATAGCGCGACTCTTTCGGAAGGTGGCGCCGGAACGGCAGGATGAACCCCCGAGCGGTGCACTAGCTCCCTCCGCAGGCGTTCAGAGTTGAGGGGGAGTCTGAGTGCGAGGGGTCAGGCTGTTTCCCCTAGTTTGTGCTACGCTGCCTGGCTTGAAGATACTAAGGGAGCGACTGCAATGACACTGCTAGATGATGTTCAGATCAGGGAAGTCGTACGCGAGAGGTACGGGGAGTTGGCAAGGCAGTCGGCCTCGGGTTCCGACTGCTGTGCCACTGACTGTTGCTCAGATGACGGCTCGAGCCTGGATGTCACTCTATCGCTCTACCCCTCGGAGCAGACCAGAGACCTGCCAGCGGAAGCCCTGACCGCATCCGCGGGCTGCGGCAATCCCCACGCCATTGGAACGCTTCGTCCTGGAGAGACGGTTGTAGATTTTGGCAGCGGCGGCGGCATCGACTGCTTCATCGCGGCCAGAGCGGTCGGCGCGCAGGGCCGAGTGGTGGGTATAGACATGACCGAGGACATGGTCGAACTTGCCAGGAGCAACGCCGACCGGCTCGGACTCAGCAACGTCGAGTTCCACCTCGCAGAAATCGAGGACACGCCGCTCGAAGACGGTACGGCGGACGCAGTCATCTCTAACTGCGTGATAAATCTGGCCCCGGACAAGGACCTGGTGTTCCGCGAAGCCCACCGGATCCTCAGTCCCGGAGGCAGGTTGATGGTCTCCGACCTAGTCAAGGTTGATGAGATACCGCAGAACGAGGCAGAGGACACCGCAAACTGGGCATCTTGTCTGGCCGGGACCGAGATGAAGGACGTGTACCTCGGGCGGATAGTAGCTGCCGGGTTCATCCAAGTTCAGGTGGTTTCGTCGGCGCCGTGGAGCGACGTAGGGTGGCGCTCGAACATCCACAGCATGAATATCCGGGCGGTCAAGCCCGCCTGAGCGCCGGCGGCACCATTGAACTTCATGCTCGATTTCAACCGCTTCGAATGGGTCAGCTTCGACTGCTACGGGACTCTGGTCGACTGGGAGACAGGCATCTCCACAGCGGTCGCCGAGGTCCTGAACCGCCACGGAATATGTAAGTCCAAGGCTGAAATCCTGGCGCTCTTCGCGGACGTGGAGCCGAGGGTTCAGGACTCGCCGGAATACCTGGAGTACCGCCGCGTCCTGCGCGGGGTGATGGCGATGATCGGAAGTGAGCTCGGCTTCCAGTGCGCGGAGTCCGACCTGGACTGCCTTGCGGACTCTCTGCCCGACTGGCCGGTCTTCCCGGACACCGTGGCCGCTCTGAAAGTATTGAAGACAGGCTACAGGCTCGCCGTGATCTCGAACGTGGACGACGATCTGTTCGCCGGGACGGCCGAGACGCTGAACGTCGACTTTGACGTGATTGTCACTTCGGAGCAGGTCCGAAGCTACAAGCCCAGTCTGCGCAACTTCAGCGCCGCCTCTGCGCGAATCGGTACCGAGAGGGACAGGTGGCTGCATGTCGCAGAGAGCCTGTACCATGACATTGGGCCGGCCAACCGGCTTGGCATCAGGAGTGTATGGGTAGACCGCGCAGGTCGGGGAGGCGGAACGCGCCGCACCGACGCCGTTCCAGATCTCGTCGTTCCCGATCTCGCGGCGCTCGCTCGGATGATGTCTCCAGCGTGATCTTTCGACCGCGTCTGGCCCGTCTCGGGGAAGGCTGGCCGTAGGCCCTTTCGTCCCCACACCGATTCGGTGGACGGAGTGCTGTGCCTTGGCTCGTTGATACACAGTGTCATACCGTTGACACTACCCCCATTAGCTGCTAATCTACCAGTGCTCAAAACTTAACGCCGTAGGCCAAGCGGCCTAGTAATGAGACTTTTTATCATATATGCGGCGGTCAATCCGTTTCCATATACTTCCCTCCTGTGACCTTTCTCAATAGCCGGCACACCGCACCTTTAATAGCGATACCATCTCGACAACCGATCCGCGGGCCAGTCCGATACAACCTCCACCCAATGAAAGCAACGGAAAACTAGAGGAGATCGAGCAATGTTAGGACTCAATATCAACAACTGCATACTGATCCTGGGGAAGACGGCGTTCCTGGCGCTCGCGCTGCTTCTTACGGTAACGGCGTGCTCGGACGATGCCGGTAGCGATGCGGCCGCACAGACAGAGGCTCCGCCGACCCAGACTCCTGCCGAGCCAATCAGCGTGGTGACGACCACGAACATCGTCGCCGACTGGGTCGAGAACATCGGCGGAGAGCACGTCGAGGTCTTCAGCCTGTTGCCGGTGGGAGCAGACCCTCACACATTCCAGCCGGGAGCTCGGGACGTTGCCAGGGTCGCCGACGCCGATCTGGTCCTGACCATCGGGCTGGGTCTGGAGGAGTCGTGGCTCAAAGAGCTCCTGCAGAACGCGGCCCGGGACCCCTCGGCCATCGTCGAGCTGGGCGAAATCATCGATCCCATCGAATTCGCCGAGTCACATGCCGGCGAGGTGGAGATGCTCGAAGAGCTTAGCCACATCGTGCACGAGGTGGAGGAGGGTGAGATCGACCCCGAGACCGGTCTGGAGGAGATCAGGGAGCTGCTCGCAGCCGCCGAGGAAGAGGGCGAGGACCACGAGGAAGAGGAGGAGCTGCCCGTGATGGTGCTCGAAATAGTCGGCAAGGTCGAAAGCGGAGAGATGGATGCCGAGGACGCGATAGAGGAGATCGAGCACCTTACCGCTGAAGGCGAGGACGAGCACGCCGACCACGGCCACGGCATTCACGACCCGCACTTCTGGTTCGACCCGCTCCGCGTGAAACGCGTCGTCAACGACATAGCAGCGCGCCTCTCGGTGCTCGACCCGGACCGCGGAGACACCTATGGCGCCAACGCCTCCGCATACAACGCGCGGCTCGACGATCTGCACGCATGGACGGAGCAGCAGGTCAGCTCCGTGCCGGATGACCGCAGACTGCTGGTGACCTCCCACGACAGCCTTGGATACTTCGCCAACCTGTACGGGTTCGAGGTCGTGGGGGTCGTCCTGTCGTTCACCACGGATGTGGAGCCGTCCGCGGAAGATCTGGCAGACCTAGTCCACGAGGTCGAGGAGTACGGCGTTACGACGGTGTTCGGAGAGACGACGGTGAGCGAGCGCCTGGCCAACGCCGTGGCGACCGAGTCGGGTGCCAGGCTCGTCCGGATCTACTCCGGCTCTCTCGGCACGGAAGGCAGCGGAGCGGATACGTATGAGACGATGGTGCGGACGAACGTCGAGCGCATAGTCGAGGCTCTGAAATAACGGCTTCGTCACCACTTCAGCGGCTTAGGGAGGTTGGTGCCAACGACGCGGGAGAGTATGATCTGGTGACGGTAGCTTCCGAAACGGGAATAACAGTCAAGGACGTGACCGTCGAGCGAGGCGGACACACCGCGCTGACCGACGTCAGCTTCGAGGTGGACTCGGGTACCCTGATGGGCGTCCTGGGTCCGAACGGAGCAGGCAAGAGCACCCTGTTCGACGCCATTGCCGGGATCCTGTCCATTAAGCGGGGCACGGTGACGCTGCGCGGCACGGCGGCCCGGAAGGGCGCGCTGGCGTACGTCCCTCAACGCGACAGCATCAACTGGGTCTTCCCGGCCACCGTTCTGGATGTCGTGACCATGGGGCGAAGCGGCAAGATCGCGTGGTTGAGACAGCCCGGCAAGCAGGACAGAGAGATGGTGCAGGTGTGCTTAGAGCGCGTCGGCTTGTGGGAGCACCGCTCGGACATGGTAACGGAGCTGTCCGGCGGCCAGCGCCAGAGGGTATTCATCGCCCGCGCGCTGGCCCAGGAGGCCAGCGTCATCCTTCTGGACGAGGCGTTCAGCGGCGTCGACGTGGGCGCCCAGGAGGGCATCGTGGAAGTCCTCCAGTCCCTGCGCGACGAGGGTAGGATCGTACTACTGGCAACCCACGACCTCACCAACCTCGCCCAGCGCTTCGACCAGATCCTGTGCATCAACCACCACGTGTGCGCATGTGGCCCTCCGGACGTGGCGTTCACCCCAGAGGTGCTGGAGGAGCTGTACGGCTCACACGGAATCGAATTCACCCCCGAGCACTTTCTTCACCGCCACCACCACCCATAGAGAGCGTCTTATGATCGACTACGTCGCAGGGCCGTTCCAGTACGGATTCATGGTGCGGGCGCTGATCGTCTCGGTGCTCGTGGGCATCATGTGCCCGGTCCTGGGAGCCTACGTCATCACCCGCGGGCGCGCCTTCATGGGCGATGCGCTCGCCCACTCGGTCCTGCCCGGGATGGTGGTCGCCTTCCTGTTGGGAATCAGCCCCTTCTTCGCCGCCGTGCCGGCCGGAATAGTGATCGCCCTGCTGATGGGCTCCGTCAGCCGCCGTACCGGCATAAGCGAGGACACGTCCATAGGCATCATCTTCGCCGGCATGTTCGCGCTCGGTCTCGTGATGCTCTCGAGGGCCACCAACGTCAACGTGAACATCGAAGACCTGCTGCTCGGGCAGGTGCTCGGCGTCTCTCGAACGGACGTCTTCGTCTCACTCGGACTCACGGCGGTGGTGCTGGCCGGGCTCTACGCCTTCCACCGCCAGCTCGTATACACCACGTTCGACCCGGTGGGAGCAGAGGTCATAGGAATCAGGACGAGCATGGTCGAATACGTGCTCCTCGCTCTCCTTGCCCTCGTCATCGTAATAGGCATTCAGGCCGCGGGAATCGTCCTCGTCATGGCGATGCTCATCACACCCGCGGCGACCGCCTACCTGCTCGCGAGGCGGTTCGTCGGCGTCATGGTCATCGGGGCGCTCGTCGGCGGCGTCTCGGCGGTCGCCGGCCTCTACCTCTCATTTCACGCCGACCTGCCGTCCGGCCCCGCCATGGCCCTGGTAGCCACAGTCCTATTCGCGGCGGCGGCTCTGGTCAAGAGAGGGTGGCTGCTGAACCGTGCCGTCCCGGCCGAGGCGGTCTCAGGCCCAGAGGGCAGCCCGAACGAGACAGCCTCGTAGGCTCCCCCTGTCCGGCGGCATCCTTCCGGTCAGAAGCTAGGAGTCCTGTAATCAGTCCGAGCCGACGACCAGCACCAAGACACCCTGTTCCCTGATCGCTCCTGTACAGTCTCCTTGTCGCGTGCTGTTCGTCTGGTGGTAGTGCTATAGTACCTAGCACAGCATGATAGATCTGATTGGGGTTTCGAAGCACTACCGGATCGGACCTGCCGAGGTGCGGGCTCTGGACGACGTCGAGCTGCACGTGGCCGATGGAGAGTTCGTTGTCGTCCTCGGCCCCTCCGGGAGCGGGAAGACGACGCTGCTCAATATCATCGGCGCCCTCGACACGCCCACCTCGGGAAGCGTCTCGGTGGGCGGGCGCGACATCACCGCCGCCTCACGCTCTGAGCTGTTCGCCCTCAGACGCCAGACCGTGAGCTTCATCTTCCAGAGCTTCAACCTCTTCCCCGGCCTCACCGCCCTGGAGAATGTCGAGTTCGGCATGGACGTCGCGGGGAAGCGCGGCAGTAGGACTCCCGAGTCGGTGCTCGAGGCCGTGGGGCTCGGCCACCGGACCGGCCACTTCCCCCACGAGCTCTCCGGCGGCGAGCAGCAGCGCGTCGCGATAGCCAGGGCGCTGGCCACGGGGAACCCCGTACTGCTGGCCGACGAGCCGACGGGCGAGCTCGACTTCAGGACCGGGGCGCAGATACTCGAGCTTCTGATCGAGCAGGCGGCGGCCGACCGCGCCGTCCTGGTCGTCACCCACAACCGGGAGATATCGCGCATCGCCGACAGGGTGGTGGAGATGAGCAGCGGCCACGTCATCAGCGACGGCCCTCCCGCGGAGGGCAAGACCTCTCTGTCCGAGCTGCACTGGTAGGGGAGCTGGGTATGTCGGCTCTGAAGCTGCGCCGAGCGCAGCGCGTGCTCAAATAGGCGAAGCTCTCTACCCGCCCAGCGGCCAGCGTGTGATCGGTCCAGCCCGTATAAGATGACTAAAATGATACACATATTGAGATGCTTGGCAAGTATATACTGATACAAAGAATCGGACCGAATTGAAAAGTGCGAGAGGCTAGTCGATAACGTCAATGGCCGGTCTAGAGGCGCGTTCGGAATCTAATAGACGATCTGCCCGGCTTCTGCTAGCATAACCCCCGCACGAGATTGGTAGTGGCGCCTGCATGTCCGAAACATCGACCAGCCTCCGCTGCCGATCTGCGGAGATATACCTTCCTTGACTGCGGGGATCATCACCGGGGCGGCCCTGATCATGGTCGTGGTGTTCAGCGCGTTCGCCGCGGGCGAGACGGTGGCCAACCAGCTGATGGGCTTTGGGCTGGCCATAGCGGTGCTCCTGGACGCGACGCTGGTGCGATCGGTGCTCGTCCCGGCCAGCATGGAGGTACTGGGGAGGGGTAACTGGTACCTGCCGTCGTGGCTGCGCTGGATGCCCGACCTGAGGGTGGAGGCGGAAGAAGAGACCCCGAAGCCGATGCGCTGACCGAGGGGACCTTTGCCTCCTGTGCACGGAAAGCAGAAGGCTCTGCAGGACGGCGAGAGGGCTGCCATTGACGACAACACCGGCTTCTCAGAACCCCCGCTACGAGTCGCACGAAAATCCGTCTCTTCTGGCCTCCCTGGGCTACGGTCTTCAGTTCAGCCTGATCGCCTCCGCGACCCTGATGGTGACGCCAGTGGTAGTGGCCGAAGCGTCGGGGCGAGACGAGTCCTACCTGGTGTGGATGGTCTTCGCCTCCCTGCTGGTCTGCGGCGTGGCGACGCTGCTGCAGGTGCGCCGACTCGGGCCTGTGGGCGCGGGCGCCGTTCTCCCGATGTTCACGGCCGCCTTCTCCATCCCGTTCTGCGTCACGGCGGTGATGGACGGCGGACCCGCAACCCTGACGACTCTGGTCATCGTATCAGCGGTGGTGCAGATCGTCATATCCAGGTGGCTGTTCATCCTGAGGAGGATCGTCACTCCGACCGTGGGCGGGACAGTGATGATGATACTCTCGATCACCCTGGCTTCCGTCGTCTTCGGTCTGCTGGACGACGCATCGGAGGTGAACCCCACGGCGGCGCCCCTGACCGCGCTCGCGACCCTGACCATCGTCGCCGCGCTTGCGCTCCGAGGCTCGGCGGTACTGCGTCTCTGGGCGCCGCTCATCGGCATAGCCGGGGGCTGCGTGGTCGCAGCGGCGTTCGGGATCTACGAGATCGACAGGGTGATGCAGGCCCCCTGGGTGGGGCTTCCCAGTGAGTGGCCCGGGCTGGGTCTGGACTTCGGCATCCCGTTCTGGACGCTGATTCCAGGGTTTCTGTTCCTGGGCATCATCATCTCCATCCAGGCCAACGGAGCGGCGATCGCCATGCAGCGGGTCTCGTGGCGGACAGACCGGGCGGTAGACTTTCGGCAGGTGCAGGGAGCGCTGACAGGCACTGGCGCGGCCAACCTGATGGCCGGAATCGCGGGGGCGGTCCCCAACATCATCAATCCCAGCACGGTGTCGTTCACGCAGATAACCGGAGTCGCCTCCCGGAGAGTCGGCTACATCATCGGCGGGATATTGATCGTACTCGCGTTCCTGCCCAAGGCGTACGGACTTCTGAGCACCATACCGGGCCCTGTAATGACGGGGTATCTCATATTGGTCACAGGGACTCTGTTCGTCGACGGCGCGCGGACGGTTATCCAGACCGAGGAGAACAGAGAGAAGGTGGTGGCCGCCGGGATCTGCTTCTGGATCGGCGCAGCCTTCCAGTTCGGCCTGTTCCAGCTTCCAAATCTCGGTCCCGTATGGGAGGCGCTGTTTGAGAGCGGCGTCACGACCGGAGGTCTGGCGGCGATATTGATGATCCTCTACCTGGAGTTCACCAGTCCGCGGCGCATGAGGTTCCAGTCGAAGCTCCACGTCGACGCCCTGCCGGAGCTCAACGAGTTTATAGCACAGTTCGCGGCCCGCAGAGCCTGGGGCACCGAGATGAGGAACAAGCTGAGCGCGGTCGCGGAGGAGACTCTGCTGACGCTGGCCCCTTTGGACCTGGAGTTGGACCTCAGCGCAGAAGAGGATGAGGACAGCGGAGACGAGAGGCGACTGGTAGTCGTCGCCTCCAGTGACGGCCCGGTGGCCGACTTGGAGTTCATCGGCGGAGCGGGAGACGAGGAGAACATCGAGGACCGCGTGCGGCAGCTCCAGCAGCACGACGTGGAGACCCCACCAGAGAACGAGCTCTCACTCCACCTGCTGCGTAGCTACGCCTCCTCCGTCCGGCACCAGCAATACCACGACACCGACATCATCACGGTCCGCGTCGGTCCTCCCTAAGCCTGATAGCAGGCAACCGTCAGACGAGCCAAACTCTGGCTGCGGGACGTCGTCTCGGCGCGGCATAAGCAGCCGGCAGTCCTTGGACAGGTGAGAACAGGGTTGAAGGCCGCCGCGACGAGACGCTACGATACAGAGCATCCGTATCCGGACTATCCCGACGGAATCATGAGGAGGAGAAATGGGAAGATACATCGTGCTCTATCACGCGCCGCAGTCAGCCGTGGAGGCGACGGCGAACATGACGCCCGAGGAGATGAAGAAGGGCATGGAGGCCTGGATCACGTGGGCCCAGAGCTGCGGGGACAGCCTTGTGGACATAGGCACACCCTTGGGTGATGGTCGGAGAATGACGAGAGCGGCCAACGCACCGAGCGAAAGTGACGTGATGGGATACTCGATCCTGGAGGCGGAGAGCATGGACGCGGCCCAGGCCCTACTCGCGGACCATCCGCATCTCGAGTGGGCGGCGGGCTGCGAGATCGAGGTCAGGGAGGCGATGCCTATGCCCGATATGAGCGGGGCGTAACCCGGCTGGCGGTGACGGAGTCTTGCACTCAGCGTCCCGCGTCCAAGATCAGAAGGGAGAAATGATATGCCGAATCCGGTCGTACACTTCGAGATCCGGTCGAGCGGCGCCGAGAGCCTACAGCAGTTCTACGCGGATCTGTTCGAGTGGCACGTTGACGCGTCGAACCCGATGAACTATGGCCTGATAGACACTCACAGCGAGAAGGGCATTAACGGAGGCATCGCGCCGGCAAACGGAGAGCCGAATCTGGTCAGCTTCTACGTCGAGGTGGAGGACATTGACGCGAAGCTCAAGGAGGCGGAGGAGCGCGGAGGGAAGGTCGTGGCGCCGGTGACCAGCATCCCCGGCATGGTCACCTTTGCGATGTTCTCCGACCCGGAGGGCAACTGCGTCGGCCTCGTGAGCAGCGAGGTGCCCGGCTAGCCCTCGTCGCGCCACAGAACTAGAACAGCGGGCGAAGACTCCAAGTACGTCTCCGCCCGCTGCTAACGTACGGATGTGAAGACGCCTAGGCTTTTCCTATTCGGAAAACCTTGGTGCTGCAGACCGGACAGGTTCCCTGCGTAGCAGGGCGTCCGTTCTTGAGAGTCGTCGCCTGCGGATTGCTGATCTCTCTCTTGGTCCTACACTTGAAGCAGTATGCCTCCATACGATGACCTCCTTAACAGGTGGCTCAGAGCCTACATTGTCTTAATATACCGTGTCAAGATGAACGAAGCGGCGCAGACACACCCGCGGTCGATACGCGTCGGAGGCTCGCGCGCCGCGTGGAGGAGGATCCTCTGACGGACGGGGACATCGATTTCCGCGAAGCCAACCTCGACCGCTGGTCCGACTTGGAGCGTCTGTTCGAGTCGAGGGGCGGCCCCAAATACTGCTGGTGCATGGTGTGGCGCTCAATGCCTGGAGCATCCCGGGGCGACCGTCGTGCCAAGAAGGAGGCGCTGCGGAGCGTCGTCCGGCGGGGCACTCCCATCGGCATACTGGGCTATCTGGACGGCGAGCCGGTCGCATGGTGCTCCGTCGCGCCGCGCGACAGCTACCGAAACTTGGGCGGTCCCGCAGACGCGCCGGGAAGCGTCTGGTCCATCGTATGCTTCTTCGTCTCCCGCAGACTCCGAGGCAAGGGGATGACGAGACGGCTGATCGGGGCAGCAGTCAAGCACGCCAGAAGGCGAGGCGCAGCGGTGATTGAAGCCTACCCAGTCGACCCTGACTCTCCAAGCTACCGTTTCATGGGGCTCGTCGGTACATTCGAGTCTATGGGCTTTCGAGAGGTGGGAAGAGCGGGCACCCGGAGGCACGTAGTGCGGTTATCGCTTTAGAGTCCGAACAGGCGGTAGTGTAGTTGTAGTGAGCTACTCTTGCCGACTGTGATATAATACAGGATATTCCAGACCGGTTAGCAATGTCGTTCCGCTTCCTGCGTTACTGTCACAGCACAAATCCGTTACTGTCACAGCACAAATCGCATGCGACGCTTGCCACGGATCGGGAGAATTGAAGAAGGAGCGTTGCATGAACATCTACGTAGGCAACTTGCCATTTGAGGTTACCGAGGACCAGCTGCACGTCGCCTTCACCCAGCACGGTGAGGTTACGAGCGCCAGGGTCATTACCGATCGGATGACGGGCCGTGCCCGGGGCTTCGGCTTCGTGGAGATGCCCAACAACAACGAGGCGGAGTCCGCCATAAGGGCCCTGAACGGCCAGGACTTCCAAGGTCGGGCCCTTACGGTCAACGAGGCGCGGCCCCGTGAGAACGGTGGGCGCCGCTTCGACGGCGGCGGAGGAGGAGGCGGTGGCGGAGGGTACCGCCCCCGCTACTAGAGTCACCGACATGACGGCCTAGCGCCGTCGGCTATCTTTGCCCGCGCCCTAGTAGAAGCGGTACGGCGCGGGTCAGATAGCCAACAAGATCGGAGCGAATGGAGGCAGGCGAGTATCGCCTGCCTCTTTCTTTTGTAGGCGTCGCCGGTCTAGAAGAGCGCGATCGGGTTCACCGGAGAGCCGGTGCCTCCAGGGACCACCAGCGGGCAGATCGTTACCATGAACTCGTACCTACCCTCCTCAGCGCACGCGGCCGCGAGAGGCTCCAGCAGGGCGTTGTCTAAAAGGACGACGCCGAAGGCGTTGATGGCCGTGTGCAGATTGAGACCGCCGTACGGAAGCGGCATCAGGTCCAGCATGTCCCATATCAGCACCGCCACGTCGTTCTCACGGACGAACGGCAGGCAGGAGGGATGGAGGCCCGGCATGTCAGGACGGCCTCCCCACGTTCCTCCGTGCTCTCTGGCATACGCCTCCCGACCGCTGTGGACGACGAGGGCGTCGCCGGGTTCGACCTTCAGCCCCTCGCTGGCGACTATCTCCTCCATCTCGTAGCCATGGACCGGCTTATCGTGGGACACGTACGCCTCGCCCCGGTGCCTGGGAACGTCCACCATCACTCCCCGTGTGACGATGCCCTCCCTCCACGCGTCGACCGAGCCGTGCATGACTCCCGACGGGACGATCGTCTTCGAAGGGTCGCGCCCCTCCCAGAGTCCGTCCTCGTCCCACACGTGCGCGAGGGAGTCGACGTGTGTGACCGAGTGACCGTGATAGGCGGCGCCCAGATAGTCGCCGGCTCCGCCCTCCGACGGCGTACCGAAGAAGAGTACGTAGAGGCTGGCGGGGTCGGGGTTCTCGGCAGTCGGGACGACCGGCCACTCACGGCTCAGCGAAACGGTCCTGCCGGAGGTGACCAGCCGAGCGGCGGAGACGCGCTTCTCCGATGTGATCAGGTTGACCGCGCCAGACTCACCTCCGTCCGCCCAACGCCCCCAGTTGCGGCGGCGGCGGACGTAAGAGGCCAACTCGTCCCGGCTCGGTACGCGCCTTCCCGTCATGGCCGCCTGTAGACCTGGAACCGGTGGCGTCCGGTCTCCAGCACGTAGAGCCTTTCCTGGACGTCCAGCACCACTGCGACGGGGTCCCAGAAGTAGGGCTCGATCCTCGCCGAGGTCTCGTGAGGGTCATCCGTGTCGACCACATATACCGGCTCGTAGGTCTCGCGCGCTCTGAGCTCGTCCGCGTTCGCTTCCAGGTACTCAAGGGCCCAAGGCGACAGCGTGGCTTGGCCGCGCAGCTTCGTCAGAAACCGGCCGTCCCGGTCGAGCATCTGCACTCTCTGGCTGCCCCAATCGGTCACGTAGAGATTGTCGTCGGAGTCGACGGCCACGCTAGACGGCCGGTTGAGCTCGCCGTCGCCATCGCCTGACGATCCGAACCTGGCGACGAAGCCGCCGTCCGGAGCGAACTTCTGAATACAGTCGTTCCTCCAGTCGGCCACGTATATGTGCCCGTCCGCGCTCACCGTGATGCCCCACGGGCGGTTGAGCTGTCCGTCGCCGGTGCCGAAAGAGCCGAACTGGTCCAGATAGCGGCCCTCTCTGGTGAATCTCTGCACCCGGTGGTTCTTGTGGTCGACGACGAGCAGGTTGCCGCCCCCGTCGAAGGCGAGGCCTGACGGGCCGTCGATCTCGCCGCCGCCCGCGTCTGCGGTCCCCCATTTCGACAGGAAGCGCCCTTCTCTGTCATAGACGGTGATGCGCTGCAGAGCATCATCGGCGAGATAGAGGTTGTCGTCGCTGTCGAGCGCCAGCGCGGTCGGAGAGACCATCTGTCCGTCGCCGCGTCCGTATCCGCCGATGGTGCCGTAGAAGTCGTGCCGAAGACTGACCATCTGGATGCCGACGATGTTGAGGGCCTCCGCGTGACTGCGGCTGGCGACGTAGATCCTGCCGTCGTTCCTGATCGCCATCGCGACCGGCAGGTGGAAGCCACGACCGCCCTGGTCGGCGGCGAAGCCGACCGTGTCCACGTATTCGAGCTCGAAAGTCTTAGGCCCGGTCGTCGCGGCCATCGCCCGGTCCCTCCCTAGACCAACTGGTACTCCTGCGTGGTGACGATCAGCCGCAGCAGTGCGGCTATAGCACCATGCCGGTCCTCGGAGTTGACCTCACGCCACCTTTCGGCGTAGTCGATCAGGCTCTGCCGGGTCTCCTCCTCCACCGACATGAGACCGACGAACTCCAGGCATGTGTCGACGAGGCACTCGGGCGGGGTATCCGCTCCGCCGGTCGACCCGGCGATCCGGTCGATGAGGGCCCGGACGCCGGGCCTATCCAGATCCCCCAGTATCCTGCTGGCGAAGTTGACGCGCTCTACGTAGGCTCCCGTGTTGATCCAGTCCGGTCCGCCGTACCAACCCTCGACGCTGGGCGGATTGAGCAGGTCCTGGCCCATGTACGAGCATATCTTGGCCGCCTCGTAGCACTCCGGCGAGGGGATGCCCAGTCCACCCGCCACCCTGAGAGCTCCTACGACCATCTCGGACGGGCTCTTGATGCGTGCGAAACGTGCCTCCTTGGCCTTGAAGAAGTCGGAGTTGAACATCGTTCTCAGCATCGACCTGATCTCGTAGCCCGACTCGTAGTAAGCTTCGGCCATCAGCTCGATCGCCTCCGGGTCCTTCGGCGGCGTGTAGGGCCACTGCGGGACCGGTACGTCGTCGGCGACGAAGAAGTGGTAGAGGTGCCGCGCGATGAACCGCGGAGTCGCCTCCTGCCTGCAGATTATGTCGACGACGTCGCCGCCGTCGAAGCGGCCCGTCTCTCCCAGGAAGGTCTTGACTCCGGAGTCGTGGTCCTCCGCATCGTGCTGAAACTGCCACGACATGTAGCCGTAGGGGCGGGCGGTGTTATTCCGCATCTTGATCGTCATGTAGTCGGGGTTGACGACGCTCCATCCCGTGAAGGCGCGGGCGCACTCCTTGATGTCCTGCTCCGTATAGTTGCCCACGCCCATCGAGAACAGCTCCAGTATCTCCCTGCCGTAGTTCTCGTTGATCGAGGACTTGTGGTTGTCCATGTTGTCGAGCCACATCAGCATAGCCGGATCTCTCGACAGCTCGACGAGCAGATCGCGGAAGCTGCCCATCCCATACTGCCGGAACATCTCGAGCTGGTTCGCGACCGGTCTGGCCTAGATCAGCTTGGTGGCGGCGGTCGCGAAGACCCTGTGCCAGAAGAGGGTGACCTTCTCCAGCAGCGGGCAACGGGTCGTCGCCATGCGGTATATCCACTGCGCCTTGGCGCCGGTCTGATTCCTCAGCGTGGACTGCTCGACGTGATACCTGCGTATCAGGTCGTACGGGAGCTCGTCGCACTCCCGCGGGTTCAGAAGCTCTTCGACGGTCGCCTCGTAGCCCCGGTCGAGCGCACGCTCGAGCTCGGCGCGGGTCGCTCCGAACGAGGCCCGCCTGAGCAGATGGGCCATCAGCTCCGTGTCCTGCCGCGATTGGACGGTTGTCATGCTCAACCCTCCTGATTTAGACCCTGCCCGGTGGCGGCTGGCCTCAACCTTAGCAACAGCGCCCAATGGCGTCAATCGGAGTCGGAAGAGACGGAGTGTGTACGAAGGAAGTTAAGTTCGCCAAGCGGACATCTCGTCGCGGACCGCCGGATCGAGACGCATCTCATAGGCCGCGACCGCCTGGTCGAGCTGCCGTGTATCGTCGGCGCCGACGAGCATTGCCGTGACGTCCGGGTTGGACAGCACCCACGCCATCGCGAGCCTCGTCATGGGCACACCCAGTTCAGCCGCCTTGGCGCGGAGAAGCTCGACCATCCTGAAGTTGGCCTCCGTATAGTAGAGGTCCATGTAGTCTGGGGCGACGTAGAAGCGGCTGCCCCTGAGGGCCCGCGACCGGTCGGGCGTCGCTGTACCAGCAAGCAGCCCCGCCCCGAGCGGGCTGTACGTGGCGACGCTGACCTCCTCCTCCCGGCACAGCGGCAGGATCGTCTCCTCGATGTCCCGAGAGACGAGGCTGTAGGGCGGCTGGACCATCTCGAAGCGTCGGTAGCCTCCGGAGGCGCTGGCGTCCAGAGCCTCGCGCAGCTGGCCGACGCTGTAGTTGCTACAGCCTATCGCGCGTACCCGGCCTCCCTCGACCTCCTTCGTGAGCGCCTCCAGCGTCTCCGAGATGGGAGTGCCATCCCTGTTTGGCACGTGCATGTAGTAGAGGTCGACATAGTCTGTGTTGAGACGCTCCAGGCTGCGTCCCAGCTCGGCGGCCACGTTCTCGGCGCCGCCACCCGTGCTGATCTTCGTGCCGAGCGTGATCTCGCCGCGGCAGCCGCGCGACCTCAGCCACCTGCCGATGATGGCCTCTGCCGAGTGCATCTCCGTGGAGACCTCGCGGCTGTCTTCGAACCCGAGCGCATGCTTGCGTCGCTCGCGAGCCTGGCCGCCGCCGTACTGCTCTGCGGTGTCGAAGGTGGTGATCCCGCGCTCGACGGCGTGGTCCATGACCCGATAGGCCTGTTCCTCGTCGATCTCACGACCGAAGGTGACGCTTCCCAGGACGAGCCGGGTGAAGATGACGCCGCTGCGTCCGATCTGCCTGCTCTCCAAATCGGAAACTCCTAGCCGAACGTGCCGCGAAGCACATCACAGCAACTACAGGGCTGCCGTCCATCTCCCGCGCTCACTTGGTCGCCTTGATCGAGAACATCTGAGGAAAGCTCTCGTTGTGCTTCGGAAGCCGCCACCACCCGTCGTCGTCCCGCTCCATCGCCGGATAGGCCTGGTAGCAGGTGAAAGGAAACTCGTGCATGAACTCGATCCTCAGCCCCGCGGCGATCAACGCGCAGACTATATCGCCCAGGCTGTGCTGCCACTCGTAAGTCGGGGTATCGATTATCTCCTTGCCCGCGTAGCTTGGCTCCCCGCCCTCGAGGAACAGTCCGTGGTGGAAGTACCTGTACGTCGGTACCATGTCACCCGCCTCCGACGCCTCGAACACCGCCGCGAACGGGTGGAACTCCGCGATGTAGAACACACCCGCCGGCTTGAGGTGGTTACTCACGACCTCAGCCCACCTGGAGATGTCGGGCAGCCAGTTCAGGACGCCGTATGAGGTGAAGACTATGTCGAACTTCTCATCGAGCACCTTCGGCAGATCGTAGACGTTGGAACAGATGAATCGAGCGTCCAGGCCGAGCTCATCGTTCAGCGACCGCGCCCGCTCGATTGCAACGTCGGAGAAGTCGACGCCCGTCGCCTTCGCGCCAAGGCGCGCCCACGACATCGTGTCCAGACCGAAGTGGCACTGGAGGTGGAGGAGCGACCTGCCGGACACGTCGCCGACCTCACGGCGCTCGATTTCGGTGAGGGTTATCCGGCCCGACCTGAACCCCTCGACGTCGTAGAAGTCCGATGCCGCGTGGACCGGCGTCCTTTCGTTCCAGCTCTTTCGGTTGACCTCGAGTCTTTCGTCCATGGCGGGTGTTGTCAAGGGATCCAGCTAGGGGGCGGAGTCAACCGAGCGCGTCGCCGGACGCTACGCGGCGAGTATCCGCTCAGCGGCCTCCCGTGCTTCATCCATGGTCGCCACAAAGTGCTCCTCGGGCACACGCTTCAGGACGTTGAGCCCCTGAAGGGTCGCCGCCGGCAGGCCATCGAGACCCATCACGATGCATTCGGTATCCTCCGCTATGGCGACGTCCACCAGCTGCTCCACCACCATAGCGGCGCTGTCGTCCATGTAGACGGTCTCCGAGAAGTCGAGGATGACGACCTCATGGTCGCGAATGTCCGCGCTGATCGTGTTGATCAGCTTGACAGATGATGCGACGGTAAAGCTGCCCCTGAGCGCCACCAGACCGACGCGCGCGGAGAAGGCGTCCTCGCTGTCTCCGCCTTCCTGACCGGCGAAGAAGCTCCGGTCGAGCAGCGGCACCGACACGACGCTGTCCAGCTCCAGACGCTCGAGCTGCCGCGCGGCGGCCATTCCCGCTGCAATCAGACCTATCGCCACGGCAGTGATGAGGTCGAGGAACACCGTGAGCCCGAGAGTTATCAGCATCACCAGCAGGTGCGCGTGCTGAACGCGGTGGATGCGGGAGAGGAACCGCCAGTCTATGATGTCCCAGCCCACCTTCACCAGGATGCCGGCGAGAGCCGCATGGGGAATCACCTCGACGAACTCCCCCAGGCCCAGTACCAGCGCCAGCAGGATTGCCGCGCGCAGAACTCCCGAGAGCTGTGTCCGTCCGCCGGCGCGTATGTTCACCACCGTGCCCAGGGTGGCCCCGGCGCCGGGCAGACCCCCGATAAACCCTGCCAGCGTGTTTCCGATGCCTTGACCGACAAGCTCCCGGTTCGGGTTGTGACGCGTACGGGTCATAGAATCGGCTATCAGCGAGGTTAGAAGGCTGTCGATGGAGCCGAGCAGCGCGATGATCAACGCCGGCTGCACGACCCGCGCAACACCGTCGACTGAGAAGGGCGGCAGGCTCAGCTCCGGCAGGCCGGTCGGCACCTCGCCTATGACGGCCGTGTCGCTCAGCCACAGGACGCTCAGCAGCGTTCCGGCGATCAGGGCAGCCAGCGTCGGCGGCAGGAGCCTCCTCAGCCGTGCGGGCCAGACCACTCCCACGACCAGGGTGACCGCGGCGATGGCGAAGGCGTTCAGGTTGAAATCTCTTATCGCGTCCGGCCAAGCCTGAATCGATCCAACCGGTCCGCCTGGGACGACGTCCGAGCCCAGGAAGGGCAGGGTCTGTACCAGTATGATGATTATCCCGATGCCGGACATGAATCCGGATATCACCGAATACGGCGTATAGGAGACGAAACGGCCGATTCTCAGCACGCCCAGGAGGATCTGGATCATGCCCGCCATGACGACTATCGTGAATGCCTCGGCTAGATTCTCTGCATGGGTGGTGACGATGACCGCCATCGCCACAGCCATCGGACCGGTTGGGCCGGATATCTGAGACTTCGTCCCCCCAAACACCGCCGCGAAGAACCCGACGGCGATCGCTCCGTACATGCCCGCAATCGCACCAAGTCCTGACGCTACGCCGAAGGCCAGCGCCACCGGCAGACCCACGACTGCCGCGGTGATGCCGCCAAAGACATCCCCACGGAGGGTTTGGAGATCGTAGCTCACGCTCAAGCGCATCCCATTCATCCTGCGGAGGCTTGGAATTTCGTGTCACATGATATACCAAGCCCGCGGTCGGGGGTGGAGTATCAGGGCGGGATCATCCGGCTTCCGATGGAGATGCTGTGTCAGTGCCAATCCTGAGAGGGCGGTCTGCCGATGTAACATAGCTGATACAACTATCGAGGGCAGGCATGCTACACTTCCCGTAACGATAGCCCCGACCGAGAATCTTGGGCGAATCACCAATGGCCGGAGGGAGTGCGATGGGATCCATACTCTGGAAACCATTTGTATTGCTGGGTCTGCCCCTGCTCTTGGTGCTCGGCTGTGCGGACGGGGAGTCGGACGAGCCCTACGTGATTGGCGCGATGGACGCGCTAACTGGAGTGGCCGAGTCTTACGGCAATCCGCTGCTTCAGGCCAAGCTCTTGGCGGTGGAGGAGATCAATGCCGCTGGCGGTATCAACGGCCGGATGCTGGAGCTCATCGTAGAGGACTCCAAGTGCGCTGCGCAGAACGCCATTACCGCATATAGCAAGCTGACAGACGTGGACGGCGTCAAGATCATCCTCGGCGCCACGTGCAGCGGCGCGATGCTCGGTGCGGCGCCCCTGGCCGAAAAGGAAGGCGTCATCCTCTTTTCCGCGTCTGCCACCAGTCCTGACATAGCCACCGCCGGAGACTACATCTTCCGCACCGCCATCAACGACCTTCAACTTGGCATCGACATCGGCAACACGCTCTGGGTCGATGGAGTCCGCAACATCGCCACCATCACCGAGTCCACGGACTACGCGGAGGGTGCGCGCCGCACCGCCGTAGCTCAGTTCGAGAGACTGGGCGGCGCCGTAGTAGGGGCGGAAAGCTACTCGTCCGACGTTATCGACTTTCGCAGCCAGCTGACCAAACTACTCGACAGGGCCCCCGACGCGCTACTCCTGGCCGCCCAGGGAGAGGCCTCTGGGGGGACCATCATCAAACAGGCCCGTGAGCTGGGCTATGACGGCCCCATCTACTCCGAAATCGTGCCCACGGCGCCCGAAGCCCTGAACATCGCCGGCGACGCCGCTACCGGCCTGAAGGCCATCATACCCAACCCCGAGCTGATTACCCCTGCGGGCAAGGACTTCCTGGCGAGCTTCAAAGCCCGCTACGGTGTCGTCGCGACACTGCCCTGGTTCCAAGGTTCGGCCTACGATGACGTGTACATCGCCGCCGAGTGTCTGAAGCAGATTGGGGATGACCAGGACGCCGACGGTTTCCGGGACTGTCTGTATGACCTTACGTGGAGCGGGGCCATCGGTGACAGCTACAGTTTCGACGAAAACGGCGACGTGGTGGGACTGTCCAATGTCGTAGTCGAGGTCCTGCCCGCCGCAGAGCGGACTGAGGAGAATCTGGGCTACCGTGTGCTGGGACCTGCTCCTACACCGTGACCTCTTCTACATGCTGGACGGTCAGCCTGTCAGAAAGGTTCGCCACCACTGCCCCTTCCCACACCTTAGCCACTTTCGGACCTGACAGGCGGTACACGATCACTGGGTCATCGGCAGCGGCCAGCCGTTTTGCCTCTGGATCAGCCGGTCTGATATGAGCGATGACCTCATCCAGATTCATCTCTACCCCCTATTGGGCCCTGTTGGCGCATAACCATATTGCCCTCTGATGGACGCTCTTCTGCCGGGCCAATCAGGCTTATCGCCAGAGAACCGGCTGCCGGGTCGCGGTACACCGCTGATTTCACGCCAAAGGCGGACTCTATCGTCTCCGGCGACAGCACCTCCTCGGGCGTCCCTTCCGCGAGTACCCGTCCGCCTCTCATCAACATCAGCCGGTCGCAATAGCGCGCCGCCATGTTCAGATCGTGGATGGCTACGACGGCCGTCAACCCATCGTCGACGAGTTGCCGTACGAGATCGAACACCTTGAGCTGATGAAGCACGTCCAAGTTCGACGTCGGCTCGTCCAGCAGAAGAATGCGGGGTTGCTGCGCTAGGGCGCGTGCGACGAATACCCGTTGGCGCTCCCCCCCGGACAGGGTATCGAGCGTCCTGTCGGCGAACTGCTCAACCTCCATCAATCGCATCGCGTCTCGGGCTATGCGATTGTCCTCTTGACCCTCGATCTGGAAGCGCCTCAAGTGTGGATACCTCCCCATGAGTACGAGCTCGATGGCTGTAAATCCATGAGTGTACGGCGCAATTTGGGGGACGAGCGCGAGACCGGCGGCAACATCTTTGGACGACAGGGACCTCAAGTCCGTACCCTCCAGCCGCACCGCACCACCACGATATCGGAGTATGCCCGATATCGCCCTCAGCAACGTGGACTTCCCCGCGCCGTTGGGACCGATTAGACCGACAAGCTGCCCTCGGTCGGCATGCAGGCTCACGCCATCCAAAAGCGTTTTTGCCTCTATCTCGTAAGAGAGGTGTTGAGCGCTGAGCGCCGGTGGCCTGCTGTAGTTCATCTTCCGTTACTCAACTAGGCTGAAGGAGGCGGGTGACGGCTCCGGGAAGTCTTCCGGCCAAAGAATCCGGGCGAGGTCCTCTGCCCCGCGGATGTTCCAGTAGGAAAGCGTTGTGAAATGCTTGCTTTCGACCACGTAGACCCGGTTGTTCTTGATTGCCGGAATCTCGGCGAGCGCCTCGTTTGCGAGCAGGCTCTGTCGGAACTCCTCAGCGCCAAACTCGACCGGTTGGGCTATGATGATGATCTCAGGGTCCATGACAATGACCCCTTCAAGGTTGATGACCTGGTTCTCTTCGATGCCCGCTTCTTCGGCCGCATTGATGCCGCCTGCAGCCGCAATGACACCGCCCTCGGTGGAGTTACCGCCAGCCACCCACAGCTTGTCCGAGTACTGCGTAAGAGCAAGAACCCGCGGCCGAGGCTCTGCCTTACCGGTCACCGCGACAAGGGAGTCGTACCTGTCACGCACCTCCGCCGCGAATTCAAGGGCGCGGTCCTCTTCACCGAAGATGTAGCCCATGAAGAGGATGCTGTTGATCCGCGCTTCGGGGTCGTGCTTCAGCTCCGTCTGAACGACCCGGATACCTATCTCCGACAGGGCATGGACCGCCTCGGCCGGGAAGAATGGACTCGTGACGACAACGTCCGGCCTCTGGGCGATAATCGTCTCCGGGTCACGGGAAATCTCGGCTATGTCCTGGGCCAGCGAGGCGACGTTGGAGTAGGTTGAGTTCTTCGTGACGCTCCCAACCCCTACGAGCCGGTCCCTCGGCACTAGCGCCAGCGTTATCTCATCATGCCCGATGGAAGCGGTAATGATGCGCTGGGGCTTGGAGGGGATGGTCACCAGTCCGTTCAGTCCCTCGACTTCGCGCGGCCAGCCGAAGTTTGCGGGGTCGACGATTCCCCTGACGCCTTCGAACGACTTCTCCGCAGGCTCAGAGGTCGGTGTGGGGTCAGGCGTTGCAGTGGGTACCGGGGTCGGCACCACCGTTGGAGCGACAGTAGGCGTCTGTACTGGTGCTTCAGAAGGCGCGGTTGGCGCCGGGGACTCCGACGAACACGCCGCGAACGCCAACGCGACGAGGAGAGCTAAGGGAACGATAAGGACGCGAATCTGCCGGATTCTCATCAAGACTCCTTTCGATGGCCTCGTCTCATAGCGAATAGACCTGACGCTTGTTCTTGATCAGTAGAAAGATGAAGAACGGTGCTCCGACGAATGCGGTGAGAATCCCGACGCGAAACTCGGCCGGCTGGACGATGGTCCTTGCCACGGTGTCGGCGACAATGACGAATACGGCGCCCCCCGCAGCGCTCAATGGAATCAGCACTCGGTGATCCGGGCCGAGCACCAGTCGAAGGACGTGGGGCGTCACTAGGCCGACGAAGGCGATGGTGCCGCTCACCGCCACGGCAGCGCCGGTCGCCAGCGCCGCCGCCGCAAGGAGGAGCGGACGGGCCAATCCCACGCGAACCCCCATCGAGTGGGCCTCGTCGTCACCTAGCATCAGCAGGTTCAGGTCGCGCGCCATCAGCACGATCACGGCGGCGGCGCCAAGTATTAGCGGTGCGGAGATACGGACATGCTCCCAGGAGCGCGAGTCCAGCCCACCCGTGAGCCAGAACAGTATCTCTCGAAGCGCCCCGTTGTCGGGGAGAAGGATGATTATTGCGGAGACGACTGCACTGAGAAAAGCATTGACCGCGACTCCGGCAAGCAGGAGAGTAGCCATTGAGAAGCGTCCACCGACGGCCGCGATGCCATAGACGAGGAATGAGGCCGCGATGGCGCCCACGAAAGCGCATGTCGGGACTGCGAGAAAGAAGATGCCCGCCATCCCCGTGGCGATGGCGACGACTGCTCCCACAGCGCCGCCGGCTGAGACGCCGATGATGCCGGGGTCGGCCATAGGGTTGCGGAATATCCCCTGCATCGTCGCCCCAGCGACTCCCAGAGCTGCGCCAACAGAAGCTCCCACGATGATCCTGGGAAGCCTGATCTGCTCGATGACCAGCTGCTCGGTGCGGCCGTAGTCGGCGACATCGAGTCCCAGCAGGGAGAGCAGGATCGCGCCGACGTGGCTGGCGGGTATGGTGACAGGCCCGAGGCTCAGTGAGACGAGGACTGCTGCCAAAGTCAGCAGAGCAAGGATCGAGGAGCCGATCGCCAATCGGGTGGTAACACCCGATTGGCGATAGCCGCGCAGGGTGGTAAGTGCAACGGCCCTCAACAAATCACCTCCGGCGGCTCTCCGCTGGAGGTGATGGTTTCGTTCTGCCCGGGAATGCTACCCGACGACCGAGGCACCCTCTCTATTGCGGAGAGTGGTCACCTCCCGTTCAGGCAGGTCTCCTGGCTCGCGGTTGGATTCTGTCCGCCGGGCCCTTCCCGTCAGAATTCCGACAGTGGACCCCGGCTCCAAATCCCGCTTACAGTGGCGCTACCGCGGCGGACTCTCACCGCCTTCCCTATTCTCCCTGGATGGGCACCCGAACGGGCAGTGGCTGTATGTTCGTGCTGCCGCGCATGATAGAGTCCTGTCAGCGGACTGTCAAGCTAGACGGCCGGTTCGCCGGCCGCTAACGCGCTGATGGGAAATCCGGAGTTCGCTTGTCTCTGACCGCGGCGAGGCCCTCCCGTACGTCGCTGCCGAAGAAGCCGATCATCTCCAGGGCCAGCGAGTAATCGAAGGCGGTGTGGCCGGCCATCCGCAGCCACTGGTTCAGCGCCCGTTTGGTCCAACGAATGGCAGGCTGGGGGCCGGCGGCCAGCTTCCCGGCCACCTCCATGGCCGTTGACATGAGTTGCTCGTGGGGCACGGCCATGCTGACCAGTCCGATGCGCTCGGCCTCCTTGCCGTCGAGGAAATCGCAGGTCAGCAGGTAGTACTTGGCCTTGGCCATCCCGCACAACAGAGGCCAGATGATTGCGGCATGGTCGCCGGCGGCAACCCCCAATCTGGTGTGTCCGTCGGTAATGCGGGCGCGCTCCGACGCAATGGAGATGTCGGCCAGCAGAGCTACCGCCAGCCCGGCGCCTACGGCTACTCCATTGATGGCGGAGATTACCGGCTTGTCCAGGTCGATCATGTTGTATACGATGTCGCTGGCTTCCTGCATGCTGCTGGCGATTACCTCAGGGTCGCCGATGACCTTCTCCATCATCTCGAAGTCGCCGCCTGCGGAGAATGCGTCGCCCGCGCCGGTAATCACTGCTACTCTGACCTCGGGGTCTTTGCCCAGGTCGGGCCAGATGCGGCTCAGCTCATTGTGCAGCCGGAAGTCTGTGGCATTGAGAACCTCCGGCCGGCTCATGGTGAGCAGGGCAACACCATCTCTCTTCTCGATCAGCAGGCGTTCGTAGCTGCTGTAGTCCACCGCCGTACCTCCGTTGACCGGATTCTTCATCCGGCTAATACAGGACTTCTTGCGCCGTGAGCCTCTCGATCTCAGCTTGGTTGATACCCAATAGCTCTCCAAATACGTAAGGATTGTCTTCGCCCACGTTACTGTAATGGCCGTATTCCATCGGGGTTTCCGACAGCCGGACTGGACTGCTCCAGGATATGCTCTTTGCCTGCTCCCACTGGGCGGCTGGCGTGCCCCGCTCGGTCACGTAGTAGTCCGTTTCCCGGTAGAAATTTCTGGCCCTCAGGTGCGGACTGGAGTGCAGGTCCTGACCCTGGGATACCACACTGGCGGGGACACCGGCGGCTTGCAATCGCTCCATCACCGCGTCAGCGCTGTACTGGACGGTCCAGGCGGCTATCAGCTCATCCAGGGCGTCCTGATTGTGGTAGCGGTCCAAGCGAGTGGCGAAGCGAGTCTCCCGACTCCAGGCCGGGCTGCCCAGCGCTTGCGAAAAAGCCTGCCACTCGGCTTCGGTGTGCACCGCGATGGCACAGTACCTCCCTTCGCCCTGGCAGGGGTAGACCCCGTGAGGCGCGGCAAACGGGTCGCGATTGCCCATGCGCCGGGGCAGCCGGCCGTTGACCTGGAAATCGAGAATTGCCGGTCCAGCGGTGACGGCCCCGGACTTCAACACCGATGACTCCATGGTGACTGGGAGACCGGTAAGGTGTCGACGCATCAGGGCGCCGATGATGGCCACCGGCTGGAACACGCCGGTGTGATAGTCGGAGTAGGAGGAGTTGATGGCTGCCGGAGGGTCACCTTCATTGCCGGTCATCAAAGAGACCCCCGACATGTGCTGCGCCAGAATTCCGTAGGATTTGTAGGTGTGGTAGGGCCCGTTTCCCCCTAGAGCGGTCTGCCACATTATGATGATATCCGGCCTGACCCGGCGTGCCTCGGGAAAGTCGATCCCCCATCGGGCGAGTATGCTGCGGCGAAAGTTGGTCATGAACACGTCGCTGATCTTGATCAACTCCATGAACAGCTCTTTACCCTCGCTGGTACGCACGTCCAGAGTTACCCGTCTCTTCTGACGGTTGTAGTCCGGCTGGCCGGCGCCGCGGGACCAGGACGGAATGAAGGCCATCTCATCCAGAGCCTTGTTGGTCTCCACCCGAATAACCTCGGCCCCCAGAGAGGCCAGTATCCGGCCGGTCAGCGGCAGGGCCACGTATGGCCCCAGCTCCACCACCCGAATCGAGTCCAATGCTCTACTGGTCATTTTCCTTCCGAGATTCTGATGAGTTTGTTACTGCGCCGGAGAGAGGAGCCTCGATCGCTAGACCACGCCGTCGGCTCGCAGGACAGCAAGCTCCTGCTTAGTGAGCCCCAGCTCTTGGCAGTAGATGGACTCGTTGTCGTGGCCCAGTCGAGGCGCAGCCTTCTCTGCCGAACCAACGTCTTCGCTGTCGAATACACCCAGAGGATACTTGAGCGGACCGGTCTCCGGATGGTCCAGCTCGGCCCAGAAGTGGCTGGCCTCCAGCTGAGGATCTCCGATGAGGTTGGTTACGTCATTTACCGGTACGAAGACGAGGTTGCGCCGCTGTCCTTCATGGAACAGCTCCTCGGCAGTGAACCTGGTAGTGAAATCGATGAAAAGGGCGGTCAGCTCTTCGTCGAAGAGCGCACGCTCCTGATTGCCGCCTCGGAACTCTTCCCGCAGTATCTCTTCGTTGCCGGTAACTTCGTGCATCCACTGGGCGAGCCCGTCCCACTCACGGGGTGTGACGACACCTGCGGAAATCCAGCCGTCCCGGCAGGGATAGGCACCCAGAGGCACCGACAGGGTGGAGCTGGTCCCTACCCGGGTCACGTTCTCCCCCAGCTGCTGCCAGGCCAGAGCCGGGTGAGCATCGGTGTAGTAGGTAATCAGCGCCTCCTGCTGCGACACGTCGATATACTGTCCGGTTCCGGATAGCATATCCCGGTAGTAGAGGGCTGCCAGTATAGCCACCGCGCCGTACTGGGCCCCGGCGAAGTGGGACTGCTCATTGCCCTGCCTGACCGGGGGGCCGTCTGGATCCCCGGTGATCTGCATGAAGCCGCTGGAGGCCATCGCGATCAGATCGGAGGACTTGAAATCCTTCCACGGCCCACTCTGGCCGAAGGGGGTAATCGAGGCCATGACCAGTCCTGGGTTGGCCTCCTTCAGCGATTCGTAGTCCAGCCCCAGACTGCCCATGTAGCCCACCGGAAAGCTCTCCACCACCACGTCGGCCTTCGCCGCCAGCCGCCGGAACAGCGAACGTCCGGCCTCGGTCTCCAGGTTCAGGGTGACGGACCTCTTGTTTGTATTGTAGTAGAGGAAGTAGAGGCTCTTTTCCGGGTGAGGGTCGTCGCCGGCGAAGGGAACCCGGGCCCGTCCCGAGTGACCATCGGGAGGCTCGACTAGGACCACGTCGGCCCCGTGGTCAGCCAGCAGCTTGCCGCACAGAACGCCAGCCGGCCCAGCCAGGTCCAGCACCCGGTAGGGCGGCAGAAGGAGCGCTTCTCTCGGTCTCTCTGGTGTCATCTCACTGTGGCGTTTGGGTCGCCGCAGGCAATATACCAAATTTGTCATCGGGAAGTATGGCAACCGTCTTGAGCAGCGGAAGCACTTGACTGCTGCCGCTGAGAGCAGTCGGTGACGGCCTGTTATCATCGTCTCTTACATGCCTCGATGGCATGGCAAGGATCATGATTGGTCGAAGGGGTAGAAGATGGGAAGGCTTGATGGAAAAGTAGCGCTGATTAGCGGCGGCGCCCGAGGGCAGGGCGCTACGGAAGCTAGACTGTTTGCCGGAGAAGGTGCCAAGGTGGTCATTGGCGACCTTCTGGACGAGGAGGGGCTAAAGGTCGAGGCCGAAATCCGTGAGACGGGCGGAGAAGCCGCCTACACTCACCTGGACGTGACCAGCGAGGCGGACTGGATGGCAGCGGTAGAGACTACCGTCAACCGCTTCGGCAAGCTGGATATCCTGGTGAATAATGCGGGCATTACCGGCCTTGACGCCGGTGGCGGACCGGTCTCCATCGAGAACGCTACCGAAGCGGCATGGGACCGGGTGTTGGAGGTGAATGCCAAAGGGGTGTTCCTGGGCACCAAGTATGCCATCCCGGAGATGCGTAAAGCCGGAGGCGGCTCCATCGTCAACATCTCCTCCGTCTCGGGGTTGGTGGGCGATTCCAGGCCCAGCGCAGGCGCCTATCCAGCCTCCAAGGGAGCGGTACGCCTCCTGACCAAGGCAACCGCCATCCAGTACGCCGGTGAAGGCATACGCTGCAACTCGGTGCATCCTGGGTTGATCGAGACCCCCATGACGGAAAAGACCTTCCCCACGCCCGAGGACCGAGAGGACCGAATAGCGATCACCCCACTTAGAAGAATCGGCACTCCCGAAGACATAGCGTACGGAGCGCTCTACCTGGCTTCCGATGAGTCTTCTTACGTCACGGGGACCGAGCTGGTGATTGACGGCGGATTTACGGCCCAGTAGCTATCTAAGCAGAAACCCTTCATAGCCCTTGGCCGCTATCTCTTCACACTTGGCCCGATAGACTGGAGGAATGTCCGGACTGGTGGTGAGCACGACGCGTGCCTTGCCGGGAATGTTGGCCCCCAATATCCAGGAGTTGGCCTTGGTCCGGAGCGTGCCGGCGGTCCCCTTGGCGACGTACTCCACCCATGTCTCCTCCGCCTCCGACGTCGCCGACATGCGCGTGAAACCGTTCTCGCGCATGTAGCCCAAGCACTCGCTCACCCAATCCACTATCCACTCGGCGCCTCTGGTGTAGACGCCGACGCCGGCGGCTTGATTGATGGTGAAGAGATTCGGGAAGCCGGCGCTTTGGACGCCCAAATAGATGCGCGGGCCCTGGGCAAACTTCTCCTTGATCGTCTGCCCGCATTCACCTCGAATATCTATCCTGGTCAATGACCCGGTTATGCCGTCATATCCCGTGGCAAAGATGATGACGTCCAGTTCGTACTCGGCGTCGCTGGTCTTGATACCGTTGGGGGTGATCCGCTCGATGGGGGTCTCGCGCACGTCGACCAGCAAGACGTTGTCCCGGTTGTACACCTCATAGTACCCGGTCTCGCATGGAATGCGTTTGGAGCCGAATGGATGGTCCTTCGGCACCAGCATCTCCGCCACCACAGGGTCCCTGACGCGCTCCCGGATCTTGTTGCGGACGAACTCGCCGTAGTCCTCGTTGGCCTCCCCGGGAACCATGATGTCCCGGAAATTGGACAACCACTTCTTGTGACCCGACTCCGCCCACAGCCTCTCGTACTGCGCCAGACGCTCTCCAGCCGAGACTTCCATAGCTGACCGTGGGTCGAAGCCGTACGTTGACGAGGATGGAGTTTCGCTGCACTTCTTGAAGATCTCCGGGTAGCTTGCCTTGATCTCGCCCATCCAGTCGGAGTCGATCGGGCTGTTGCGGAGCGGCGCGCAGTAGTTTGCAGTGCGCTGAAAGACGGTCAAATGGGCGACCTCGTTGGCGATTGCCGGGATTAGCTGCACGCCGGTGGACCCGGTGCCTATTACCCCCACGCGCTTGTCGGCTAGGTCGACGCCCTCCTTGGGCCATCTGCCGGTGTGGCACCAGTCGCCCTCGAAGCTGTCGAGACCCTCGATGTCGGGCACATAGCGGGCGGACAGGATGCCGACCGCCGTAATTAAGAATTGCGCCCGCGCCCGCCGGCCATCTTCGGTTCGGACATGCCAGCGATTCTCGCCCTCGTCGAAGACCGCCGATACCACGTGCGCGTTGAATTGGATGTCCCGCCGCAGGTCGAACTTGTCTGCTACATAGTTGAGATAGCTCTCGTTCTCAGGCTGACTGGTATAGTGGTCCTTCCAGTCCCACTCCTGCAGAAGTTCCTCTGAGAACGAATATCCGTAAGCGTAGCTCTCCGAATCGCAACGACTTCCCGGATAGCGGTTCCAATACCAGGTGCCCCCGACCCCGCTGCCGTCCTCGAAGACCCGCACCGAGAGCCCAAGTCGACGCAGACGATACAGCTGATACAGTCCCGCGACTCCGGCGCCTATGACGATCGCATCGAACTGCTCGACTTCCTCGTCCACCCGCGTGCCGGCCGCCGGCGCCTGCTGTAGAGAGTCCGCCATGCCGTCTCCTTAGCTATGTGGAGCCCGCGCCGACGATGATAGCATGTGATCGGCTCGTGGGTAAGCTGGCCATTGGATCGGGTCGACATCGCATTGGCAAACGCTTTCTCCCCACTGTGTGAGTAGACTAAGAGGCCTCACTCCGTATGCTATAATCGGGGCGCCTGGATGGGCGTGGGGATATAGCTCAACTGGGAGAGCGCGGCGTTCGCAATGCCGAGGTTGGGGGTTCGAGTCCCCCTATCTCCACCACTACAGGACTTTCCCACACCTTCCCCGACTGTCCCTCTGTATATCAGTAAAGCCCGCTGCATAGCTGTTATAGGTATCAGTAGTCTCCAGTCGACCCTCCCCACACGTCCCTCGTCTTCCCCTCAATGCGCCCGGCATCCCACACCAAGTGTGGTAATATCTGTGGTAACGAATCACAGGGAGAGGTGTAACATGAAGCTTTCCGCGACGGGAGTGAGGGCACTCAGGGAACCGGGTCGATACTCCGACGGCAACGGACTGCACCTCTTCATCGGCAGGACGGGCAACAGGAGCTGGGTACAGCGCGTCACCATCGACGGACGGCGCAGGGACATCGGCCTGGGAGGCTACCCCTCCGTATCGCTGAAACAGGCTCGCAGGCAGGCGGCCATCAACCGCGAGGCAATGGCCGACGGCAGAGACCCCCTGGCTGAAAGGCGAAGGGGAGCAGTCCCCTCCTTCAGGGAGGCCGCTCAGACCGTCCATGCGGCGAACAGGCCACGCTGGAAGAACCACAGGCACGCCTCCGCATGGCTGCAGACGCTCGAGCGCCACGCCTTCCCGAAGATCGGGAACATGCCCGTCGACACGATAGGCCGCGCAGACGTGCTGGCCGTCCTGACTCCCATATGGACGACAACTCCCGAGACCGCCAGGCGCGTGCGGCAGAGGATGCGCACGGTGTTCAGGTGGGCCATGGCCCATGAGGCGATTGAGTCCAATCCCGCAGGTGAGGCCATTGACGGCGCACTGCCGTCACTGCCGAAGGTGAAAGCACATCTCAGGGCGCTGCCCTACCGGGAGACGGGTGAGGCGCTCAGGACCGTCGACGCCTCCCAGGCCTCACCGGCCTCGAAGCTCTGCCTGAGGTTCCTGGTCCTCACGGCAGCGCGCTCCGGTGAGGCGAGGGGCGCCTCATGGGAGGAGATCGACACCGACGGAGCCGTGTGGACCGTGCCCGCATCGCGCATGAAGGCGGGCGAGGAGCACAGGGTGCCCCTCAGCACACAGGCGCTGGAGGTGCTGGAGGCGGCCCATCATCTCCGGGACGGCTCGCCGCTCTGCTTCCCATCGCCGCTGCGTCAGGGCGATATGTTGAGCGACATGACCCTGACGAGGGTGCTCCGCAGGACGGGACTTGCGGACCGGACCACGGTGCACGGGTTCAGGACGTCGTTCCGCACGTGGACGATGGAGCAGACGGATACGTCCTGGGAGGTCGCCGAGGCGGCCCTGGCTCACAGGCTGGGAGGCGCCGTGGCCCAGGCCTATGCCCGCTCCGACCTGTTCGAGCAGCGCCGCACGCTCATGCAGCTGTGGGCGGACTACCTCACGGAGCCGTACGCGGGCGACGTCTGATCCGGTCGCCGGCCATGCCGGCGCCATTCGGGACGACCGGGGCCGGAATCGAGCGCGGGCGCCTCCGGACTCGCCAGCTGCGGTCCGCGCGGCGTCTCCCGAGCAGGGCGGTCGCGGAGCGGTACGGAGAAGTCCCGTGTGGCTTTCGCCGCTTCGGAAAGAGGTTGCGTCAATAGTGGTGTAAACGTGATCAGGCGGCGACCTTCTCTGCCGTAGCCTCGACGGCGATTCCATCCACGTATTGGGCCCCGAGGTAGACGTCCGCCATCAGCTCCGGCGCCTGCAGCCGGCGGAACCTTTTCTCGGCCACCATCAACATCTTCCATATGACCGCTATCGCTCTGTCCACTCTCTTGTAGCGCCTGGCCGCATCGGTCCTGAGCCGCAGCGCAGCGAACGGCGACTCCACCGGGTTAGTCGTACGAAGGTGACGCCAGTGCTCTCTGGGGTAGTAGTAGAAGGTCACCATACGCTCCCAGTCCCGCTCGATTGCCTCCCTGGCAGCCTCGTACGAGTGGTCGCCGCACCACCGGGTGAAGACTCTCCTCAACCTCTCAGCCTCAGCCCGGGTCTCGGCGTACGGGATGTTGCGCAGCAGCAGCCTCCCCTGATCATGCTGACGCTTCGGCAGCTTGTCCAGCACGTTCAGGATCTTGTGGTTCCAGCAGCGCTGTTCCCCCGCCTGAGGCCAAACGTTGCGAAGCGCTCCCCAGATACCCAGGTGTCCGTCCCCGACCACCAGCCTGGGGCAGTTGAGGCCACGGTCCCTCAGGTCCCTGAGCACCTCAGACCAACTCCGGGTCGACTCCCTGTACCCGGGTACGGCGCTCACCACCACCTTACTCCCGTCACTCAACGCCGCCATCACCACCAGGATCGCCGCCTTCTCCCTCTCCAACCCGGCCTTCACGTAGACCCCGTCCACCCACATGTAGACCACATCGAGGTCGTCCAGGGGCCTCGCACGCCATTCGGCAAGCTCGGCGTTCCATTTGTCTTTGAGCCGGGCGACCGTGCTCGCAGATATCGGCGCCTCCTCCCCGAGCAGTCCCCGCAGCGCCAGGTCGAAGTCGCCCTCCGACAGACCGTGCAGGTACAGCTCCGGGATCAGGTCGGCCACCTCCCTCGTCCTATGGACGAACAGGGGAAGCAGCCGGCTCTCGAATCTCTCCTCCGTGTCTCGTATCCGAGGCCTCCTGATCCGTATGGTCCCGGAACTCAGGGTCAGTCGTCGCGGCGGTGCGTAGCCGTTCCGATAGCCGGCGTCGTTGTCCGGCTCCGATCGGCGAATCGACCTGGCCCTTCCCAGGAACTCTGTGACCTCCTGCTCGAGCAGCTCCTGGATCAGCCCCTGCATCTGACCTCGAAGCCACTCCTCCAGGTGCTCCCATTCCGGCCTTGACGCAGGTCCGCTTTCAATGTTTCCATCCTCCATGGGCGGTGTTTCTCCTCTCTCGGGCCTCCAAGCCCGTCTAGTTCAGAGAGAGGGTACACCGCCTGATCGTTTACACACTTTTTGAGGGTACCTCCTTCGGAAAAGCAGAGAGCCCGCGGTATGTGACCCGAGCATATCTCACACCACGCTGCGTCGTGGGCCGTCCCCTCCAGGGTCTCTGTCCGTCCCCGGCCGAAGTCCCGCGGTGCGCGAGTTCTCCTCCCGTGACAGGCAGGGACTCCATCCAGTCCATGATCTCGCTCCTCCTCCACCGGACCGACCCTGACGTGACTCTCACAGACCGCGGGAATGTCCCGTCATCCATCTTCCGGTAGATCGACGAACAGCTCAGTCCCGTGATCTCCTCAACGTCCCGTCGGCGCATCAGTCTGTCACCCATATGTCTCAACCTCTCTCCTCCCCGTCTCGTCCACCGCAGGCCCGGCTGGACCGGATAATGTACCTGTCAGTGGGTTCCGTTTGGTCTGGTGTGTAGGCATAGGCTTTCAGGGTCTCCATTGCGGGGCGTCGACAATCTCACCGATGTTGAAATTCCTGACGAAGCACGTGGCGGCGGTGCTGGCCCCCAAATCAAACCCGCAGCGGTGACAGTGGACAGTGCTGATGTCGGCCTCGGCGATTCGTTCCAGGAAGTAGAGAGGCTCGACCCGCCCTGTGACGCGCACCATGTAGTGGGAGGGGAACAGCCTGACGGCATAGGACTCCAGCGTGTGGGGGCAGTAACGGCAGAACTCGCCCCCCGACCACCGCTGCCAGGCGTCGAATTCCATAGACGGTTCCCTTTGCTGTTGGTATGTAGCCACAGGTATCATCGCCTACGCCTTCCAGCCGAACGCCCTGACGTTTTTCGCCCAACCCGTAGGTTCGCCTCGTTCTTCATGTAGCGCCGTTCTTCATGTAGCCGTTCTTCCGGTTCCGTGTCTTTGGGGAGTATGAGCATCTTGTCAAATCGGTAGGGGCTGTGGCCTGATGGTCTCCCAACGCTCATGCGCCCACGCGCAGCGACGTTCAAACGTCTCCAGTTGTTCGTCCCGCAGAGCGGACGTGCTGATGCGTCCTGCCTCAAAAGCCTTGCTGTTCAACAGGCCGATGGGAGGCCACCTCAACCCACCTCCTATGCCCGATCCGTTCCGGGTGACCGGGCCGGTGACGGCATAGTCTGAAGGTTCTCCACATCCGGCAGGGCCATTGTCGAAGGTGAGACCGGCACCGCTCCGTTCGCGGCGTACCGGCACCGGGATGAGGACAGTACGGTCCTGGCTTTCCGGTGGGCGTCCCGTGCACCGAGCCCCGTCCACGGTGACCAACCCGGACTGAAGGCGGATACGCGTCCGCCCGTCCGGGCTTGCACGAGGCCCCGGGCCACCCTCGGTGTCGCCGTAATGACGCGGACACGGACAGGACTCCTTCACCCTCCCGATGGCCGGAGCGGTAGGCTGGAGGCTTCGGCGGCAGGGCCCCAGGATGGGCTATGGTCCTCTCGCACCAGCGTCCCCGCAACGTTTTCGGCTGCGCCGCGCGATCGTCCGATCCCTCCGACTGCCGGCCGTGCACGTGCCCAGAACAGCGTAAAGGCTTCGACATCCGCAGCGCGCCGGGCCTGGACTGCAACGACTCCGGCGACCGCGTACACCTGCGCGCCGGGCCCGGCAGGGCGCCCGGCCATCCGGCTGTCCCATGGACCGCACTCCCCTGTCTCTTCACTCTCATTCGGTCGCCTCCTGACAATCCGTTCCGGGGTCCACCCCTGACGGGGGCATCCTATGACCAGAGGTCCGTGCCCTCTGACACTCTGTATCCTTGGACAAATGATAACAGCAACTCAATTACGCAATTACGAGTTCATGTCATAAGCACGCTGCAAAAGTAGCGGGGTCGTGGTATAGTTGCGCGAGGTCCAGCTATAACTTGGCTGACTTCTGCATACACAAACGGATTTCGCAGTCGCCAAAATTCCTTAATCTACCCCCTTGACAAGGACTCCAAGCCCGCCGCAAAGGCGTCGGTATGACGACGAAATCAATGCTCAGGTTGCCTGTCGGCCGGGGCCGTCGTGGTCACGCGCAATCGGGGGCCTGTACGCTGGGCAGGGAGACCGAGAGCCGGAACACCGTTTGCATCTCGCTCGTCAGATCGTCTGTGCGGGAGCCTCCCCTCCCGGGCTCGGGGATCTGGCGCCGCCTAGGCCCGGGGACACCGTCCGCTCGGCATGTGCCGACGGCTTCCTCAGGGCTTGGCTCATGTCTGGAGTCGTTCACTCCACATACAGGATGATCCCCGTCCTCACCGCCCCTGTTCATTTTCAATGTTCCCGGTCCTCACAGTGGTTGAGCCGCCAGCTGTACATCGATCGCCACGCTCTGATCATCTCTGGGCACCGCATCGCCGGCCTCGTCACCACCTCCGGCAGTGGTCACATGGAGGTTGTGGTGCGAGGCTATGTGGGCGAGGTGGTGATCAGCTGCGGGGCAGAGGTGATAGCCCGGCACAGGCGGTCCTGCGAACGCGACGACTTCGTCTTAGACCCCATCCACTACCTGCCGCTGCTGGAGCGCAAGACGGGAGCCCTGGACCAGGCCGCTCCGCTGGCCGGGTGGGAGTTGCCGGAGGAGTTCGGCGTGCTGAGGCGGCTGCTGGAGCCGGGGATGGGCAGGCGCGGCAAGCGGGAGTTCGTGCAGGTGCTGCGGCTGATAGAGAACTTTCAAAAGACGGAGGTCCACGAGGCGGTACGTGATGCCCTCAGGCTCGGCGCCATAAGCTTCGACGCCGTCAAACACCTGGCGCTGTGCAGAGTGGAGGGTCGTCCCCAGAGACTCGACCTGCAGCTGTATCCCTACCTGCCCAGGGTCAGCGTGACGAGGACAGCAGCCAGAGACTACATGGCGCTCATGCCGGGGAGCGGGCGGTGAGCCAGAGGTCCACGGTGCTGTTGGCGCACCACCTCAAGGAGCTGAAGCTGCCGACGTTCCTGAGAGAGTACGGCAAGGTGGCCTCTCAGTGTGCCGCTGAGGGCGTCGACCATCCGGGCTACCTGCTGAGGCTCTCAGAGCTCGAGCTGATAGACCGCCACCATCGCATGGTAGAGCGCAGGATCAAGGCCGCACGCTTCCCCGCCACCAAGAGCCTCGACACCTTCGACTTCCTGGCCATGCCGTCGGTGAACAAGCACCTGGTCATGCAGCTGGCACGCTGCGAGTACGTAGACCGGCGTGAGAACGTCATCGCCGTCGGCAACAGCGGCGCCGGCAAGACCCATGTGGCCCTCGGTCTGGGACTCGCCGCCTGCCAGAGGGGGCTGTCGGCCGGCTTCACCACCGCCGCCTCGCTGGTCCATGAGCTGATCGAGGCCAGGGACGAGCGGCGTCTGCTCAACCTCCGGAAGAAGCTTGCCCGGCTCAGGCCGACGACCGCCAGCAGAGCAACCAGAAGAATCAGAACGCACGTGCGCAGGAGTGCGGCGGAGGAATCGGGCCTAGGCCCGATTCCCCATCCTATGGGGAAAGAGGTATCTCTACCGTTATAAAAAATAATATATTCACGGCTTCGCGTTTTTTTAGACACGCCTGTGTCGGTCATGTGGCCCCCTCGGGTGGACGCTGTCTGGGACGGAATTGGGCGAGCAAACTTCTCCCTGCGGACGCGGTAGGACGAGGTGAGCAGATCGAGCATCTTCAACACCTGGAGAGCCTCTTCGTCGTCCCCCACCCAGCCGTACTGGGCCACCCCGACGACCAGCCTCCACTCCAACGACCCCCTCTCCTCGAACTTGTATCCAGCGTTCAAGGCTTTTGCCAGCGCCCCGAACAGCCGCATCACCGCGTTGTGCTCATCCGGCTGTTGCGCCTCCTGACGCTCCTCCGCGCTCCCGTACTCCTTTTGCCCCGACTTTATCTGGTCGGCGGTCGTCTGTATGCCCGCCAAAATGTTTGGCTTCTCGAAGCTATCCGTCAGCTTGGCCGCTTCGTAAAGTTTTAAAGTTTTAGGGAGGGGGGATCGGCGGCATCTCGCGCCGGCGCGGCCTGTCCAACTACCGGGGCACGTCGTACTCGTCCCCGAGTCTCCCGCTCTGGAGGGTCACGTCCCGTCAAGTATCCGTGTTAAATGTCAAGTTCTAGTTCTGCTGTCAAGGAGCCTGGCCTCAAGCCCCGTCGCAGTCTTGTCCGCAAGGACCGGATGCGACAGAAGTTACAGACCACAAGCGGGGTCGGCAGCGCTACGCTTTGCGGATGCAAACTGTGGAGCCGGTATTCGGCCAGATCAAGCAGGGCCGGGGATTCCGGCAGTTCCTGCTGCGGGGACTGGAGAAGGTGAACGGCGAATGGTCGCTGATCTGCACCGGCCACAACCTGCTCAAACTGTTCCGCTTTGGGCAATCTGCACAGGAAAGCACGGGGCGATGGGCCAGCCCAACGCATCAGGAACTTTGCCGAGGTAGTGAGCACGACGCTATTCGCAAAGCTATCTGGGGCCGGCTGGGGCAACCGGCAAAATTAGTTGTCGCGATCCATTGTCGCTGACCCGCAAGCACCGTTTAGATAATCCTCGGACGGGCTGCTAGCGTTTATCATCCGGCTCCCGATGGAGGCGTTCTTTGCCCAGTGCGGAATCAGCCCCCAGCGCATGAACCCGGCCCGTCTCGTCTCGCCGCCCACGACAGTCAGGACCTCTTGAGTCGGAGCGACGTTGTACGCCGACTCGAACTTGACCCAGTCACCGTCGAACTCGAACCGACCTGCAAGCTCTCCAATATCGGCTATCAAGCTATATCTACCACACATCTCGCGTTAATAATGAATCAGGTGGCAGCACCCAAGCAATCCCTGTACACCGGGATAAACGTCAGCGCCAGTCGTGGGAGACAGGCATGGTTACACCTGACCGTACGGTGCGCACGTCCGTCGCAACCACGTTTATGGTCCCGTCCCACCTGGATACGCGCCCGGTGACCTCCACAACCTGGCTCCCGAGCTCCCTGCGGCGCCTGGCGAACAAGTCCCGCCATATGATCACCTGGACGTCGCCCGTCTCGTCCTCGATGGTCACGAAGACCGTGCCGTCCCGCCCTCGCGGATGCTGCCTCGCCACGGACCAGCCGGCGACCGTAACCCATTCGTCGTCTCCGCGCGTCTCGACGTCGGCGTTGGGTAGGACGCTGGGACCAAGACTTGGTCTGACAAACTCCATCAGGTGGCCCTTGGGGTAGATGCCCATCACCCTGTACTCGCCCACCATCTTTTCCCTATCCGTGAAGTCCGGAAGCCGAGGTACGCTGTCCTCCGTGGAGATAGGCAACGCGACCTGGCCGTTCCGCGAGGGCCGGGTATGGATCCCCGCCTTCCACAGGGCCTCCCTGCGGTTGTGGGTGATGCCGTCGAACGCCCCGGCCATCACCAGCGACAACACGGCCTGCGGCTTCAGTCCCGTCCGGCGCACCAGGTCTCCCGCCGTGGTGTAGGGGCCATGCTTCTCCCTTTCCTCCACGATGAGCCTCGCCGACTCAACCCCAACGTCCTTGATGAGCTGCAGGCCCAGCCTCGCCGAGTCGTTCTCAGGGGCGCACACCGCCTGGCTCTCGTTCACGCACGGGTTCAGGAATGGCACTCCGAACCGTCGCGCGTCCTGCTTCAGGGTCTCCACCGGGTAGAAGCCCATCGGCTGGTTGTTCATCAGCGCAACGAAGAACTCCAGCGGGTAGTAGCGCTTGAGCCACGCGGCCTGGTAGGCGGTGACGGCGAAGGCGTGGGAGTGGGACTCGGGGAACATGTAGTGACCGTTGATCTTGGAGAATATCTTCTTGGCGGTCTCCTCCGGCACGCCGTTCCCAAGCGCGCGCTCCAGGAACCTCTCCCGGTGCTTGGCGATCAGGTGCTCGCTGTTGGGCCTGGCGAAGGCGCGGCGTACCTCGTCGGCCGCCGCCGCGGTCATCCCGGCCACGTCCTCGATGAGCTGGACGACCTGCTCCTGCCATACGATGATCCCGTAGCCCCGCTCCAGGGCGCGGGCTTCCAGCGGGTGGTCGTACTCCCACTGCGCCCCGTGCCGGTAGCGCTCGACAAACTGGGAGACGGCGCTGCCCTGTACGCCGACGCCGGGCCGGATGAGGGCGACCTGGTAGGCCAGGTCCAGAAGGTTGCGGGACTTCAGCCTCTGCCCCATCTTGAGCTGTGCCGGCGACTGGAGCAGGAAGACTCCCTTGGAGAGACCCGTGTTTATCATGTCGTAGACGCCGGAATCATCCGGGTCTATCCTGCTGATGTCGGGTCGTCTGCCCCTCCGTGCCTCCACGAGGTCCAGGGCCTCCTCTATCTGGTCGAGGACCGGCAGGGAGAGGATGTCGATCTTGGCGAACCCGGCGTCGGCCACGCTGTCCTTGTTCCAGTCCATGATGTAGCGACCGTCCATGGCCCCGGCTCGCATGGGGACCATCTCCGGGATGGGAGAGCTGCTGAGGACCATGCCGCCGACGTGCTGGCTGAGTCCCCTGGGCGCGTCCATCAGCTGAGGGGCTAGATCGAGCAGGTCCCGCCATCCCGGCGCGTCCACCCTGTCACCGAAGTCCGGAAGCTGCTCCATCTCTTTCCGGAGGTCCGCGGCGTCGTGGGAGTGCAACTGCTTCGATAGGAGGGAGAGGTGCTCCTTTGGAAGCCCAAGGGCCTTGCCCAGGTCCTGGACGATGCCTTTCACCTTGTAGGTGGTTATGGCCCCTGTCAGAACGGCGTACTCCGGCCCGAAGTGCTGGTGGACACGTTCGATCAGCTCATCCCTGAGACCCCTGGGGAAGTCGAGGTCGATGTCGGGGAGCGTCGTCATGTCCTCCGAGATGAAGCGCTCCAGGGTGAGGTCCCACTTCAGGGGGTCGACGTGGCTGATGCCGATGAGGTATCCGACCAGCAGGGCCACCGACGAGCCGCGCCCTCGTCCGGGAGGTCGCTCTTCAACCGGCGTCTCGGGGTCTACCAGTCCCCGCTCCTCCATGATGCGCTGAGCGACGAGTGCGATCTCCCTGTAGAGGAGCAGGAAGCCCGCCAGGTTGAGGCGCTCGATCAGCCGGAACTCCTCCCAGAGACGCTCCTTGGCCCGCTGCGGCACTGAGCCGTAGCGCCGCGCGGCCGCCTCGTAGCAGAGCCTGTGGAGGTAGCTCTGCGCCGTGTACCCCTCCGGCACGGCGGGGGCCGGCAAGGTGTAGCCGAGGTCGGTGCCGAGGTCGAACTCGCACCGCTCCGCGACGCTCAGGGTGTTGGAGACGGCCTCCGGCCACTCGGCAAAGAGCCGCGCCATCTGGGCATGGGACTTCAGGTGAAAGTGGTGGTTGGGCCGGAGGTGCGGCAGCGCCCGGTCTATTGTGGTGTTGAGCCTCGCCGCGACCAGCGCATCTTGGAGACGGGACCGCTCCGGGCGATGGTAGTGGACGTCGTTGGTGGCAACCACGGGGACGCCGATCTCTCCGGCGATTCTGACCAGCTTCCTGTTGCGGTCGGTGTCACCGTGCAGGAGGTTCCGCTGTAGCTCAACGTAAACCGACCCGGTGCCGTACCAGTCCAGGTACCGCTTCAGCAACTCGTGGGCCTCGCCGAGACGGCCGTCCACCGCCAGTTTCGAGATGAGCCCGTCGCGGCCGCCCGCCAGCAGGATGACACCCTCCGAGTGGTGGAACAGAAGCGCCGGATCGAGTCTCGGCTCCCTGCGGCCGACGGCGTTGGCCGTGGTGAATAGCCGGGATATGTTGGAGTACCCTGCCCGGGTCCTGGCCAGCAGCGTGAGCCTTGTGCTGTCGGTCAGAGTCAGCTCGCCGCCTGTGATGGGCCGGATGCCCAGGCTGTTGGCGAGCCTCGCGAACTCCAGCGCCCCGCAGAGGTTCGTGTCGGTCAGGGCCAGAGCCCGATGGCCGTACTCCTTAGCCTGCGCCAGCAGCTCGTGCGCATGGGACGCCCCCACCCCGAAGGAATAGAAGCTCTTTGCATGAAGCTCGACGTAGCCATCTGCCATCAGGCGCTCTGCCGGTACCAGCGGTCGTCCCTACGGTCGTGGAACAGGGTTATCCGCCTGCCGTCGCCGGGGTCGACCCGGTAGTAGGAGCGGGTCACCGGCTTCGGGAGCCACCACAGGTCGAATGTCCACCTGTCGTCTATACGCGCCACTCTCTGCCAGCGTCTCGTGATTCGCACGGACTCCGGCTCCCCCCCAGGACCCTCCCGCACCTCCACGGGCTTCGGTGCGTGCAGAAGCCTGATGGCGTCCCTGCCCGAAGAGTCGATGGGCACCTGCAATGCCCGCATCTCCGGCGCAGGGTGCCAGGGCGCGACCTCGGCGATCCTGTGGAGCGCGTGGCCTCCTCCCATCAACGGCTGCAGCCTCCGGTCCACTTCCACGAGCCTCCTGCGCCTGTCGTCCTGTGCATCCCTCAGCAGTCCCAACTGTGTCCCCGACTCTCTGGTGAGGCCGGACAGGGTGAGCGTCACGTCCTCTACGGGACTGCGCGGAGGGTCCGCCTCCAACCGGCTTCGCACGGCGAAGGAGGCCCTCTCCCATGCCCCGACGGGCTGCTTGAACCTGAAGCTCTTCTCCCACGCCGGCCAGCCGGATGCCGCGCATAGGAGGCCCGCCGCATCGGCATGCCGACCTCGCATATCCGGCCGGGCATACGCCCTCTTCAAGAGGATATCGATTGCCACGAACAGGGCCTCTTTGGAGGAGGAGTGGAATGGCAGCGAGGCATGCTCGGCCACCAACTCCTCGAACGCCAGGGGGACTACAGGGCTATCATCGGTCCCGTTGCAGAGCCCCCAGGCACGACTTCCGTCACGCCCGAACCGGTCCGCAAGCATGTGCTCCCTCATGGATGCGACGGCCCCCATCGTGTGCAGGCCGAACCGGTGCAGCTCGTTTCTCATTTGTCCTGAGACGGGGAGCAGCTCTATGGCGTGCGGGGCGAGGAAGCTCCTCACATCGTCGGGAACCCTGAACGCTCCGTGGGCCGCGCACGTCCGCGCCGCGACGAACGCGGGGAACTTGGCGTCGGCAACTCCAATACGCGGGTTCAGATAGGCGGGGACAGCGTTCAGCAGGGCGGAGACGACTCCCGCATCACCGTGATACACCCCTTCAAGGCCGTCCAGGCGCACATAGGCCGTGCCCAGCTCGGCCCCTTCAACCCGGTCGCTGATTCCCTGTAGGGCGGCGAGCATCCCGCCGAAGACGCGGCGGTAATGCGGCTCGTCGGTGTCCAACACAACGGCGTTCGTGTGCCGTGAGACCCCCTCCTCCAGGGTCATCCCGGCCGCCACTTCCGAAGCGCCGAGGAAACGATCGACGACCAGGGGCCTTGCCCTCGAAACATCTCGGTCGACGATCAGTACGGGCTTGTCCTTCAGGTGGTGCTGTCGGCTCATCTCCACCTTCGCTCTCAGGTGAGTGACGAGCATGCAGGCAACCCTCATGGATCAACCTCATGTCATTGGTGGGAGTCTGGACAGTAGATAGTACCGAACGCCCGTTCTGCATGTCAATCTCTGCTCGTCTCTGCGGCGGACGGCACAGGCGAACACTGGTCGACGGTGCTCCCTACAGATGTAAGAAGGTCGGGGGGTTTTGCTGGAGCCTAGCCTCTTCTCGGCTTTCACCAAGAGGAAGGATGGGAGCCGGGAGCCTCGCGACGGGCGAATGGGGTGGTCTTGGATTCAGCTCCAGTCGCTCTAATCAATCGAGCAGGATCAACTGTGCTCGACCAAGGAGTTCCACCTACTGTCCACTTTTGTCCGAAAAGTGAGCTGAGCGTACTGTACTGCGAACTCTATCAACACTTCCTGCCGTCTTGCATTCCGCACCGCCTATGGGACGGCTACGAAGTGGGCGCTGCATTGCCCGGTATCTACGTTGGTAGTAGTATTATCGGGGAGTCTTGACGTGAGATGAATCATGGCCATGACCTGGAAGAAGAACGATGGAAGCCCGTTCGAGACGTACAAGCACGACGCGGTTGCGACGAACGGTATGGTGTCCACGAATCACCCGCTGGGGTCGGCTGCGGGTCTGGAGATGCTCGCGATGGGCGGGAACGCGATGGACGCGGCTGTGGCGTCTGCGTTCGCGTTGAGTGTCGTGGAGCCGATGATGATCGGCATCTTCGGAGCCGGGTTCATCAACTTCTACAACGCTTCGGACAACGAGTTCGTGAATATCGACAACTACTCGGTCGCGCCTCATGCGGCAACCCCGGACATGTACGAGACGGTCTCTGACACCTGGCCGGACTACATGGAGACTGCAGACCGCGCCAACCTCGTGGGCTACAGGGCAGTTGGGGTGCCCGGATCCCTGAAGGGCTGGTGCTATGCCGAGGAGCAATATGGGAGGCTTGGGCTGGAAACAGCGATCCAGCCCGCGATTCGATACGCGAGGCGTGGCTTTCGGGCCAGTCAGTACCTGGTGGACATCATCCGCCAGAGCCGGGAAGACCTGGCGATGTTCCCGGCCAGTGCGGATGTGTTCCTTCCCAGCGGGTCGCCGCCGTCTGTGGGCGACTTGATCGTCAGGGAGGGCTACGGAAACACGCTGGAATCTGTAGCGAGGCACGGATCGGACGTGCTCTACACGGGCAATGTCGGCGAGAAGGTGGTTGATGACATGGCCGCGAACGGCGGGATCATCACTTCCGATGACCTTCGCGACTACCGGATACAGCTACGGGAGCCTGTAAGGGGCACGTATCGCGGATACGAGATAGTCTCGATGGCGCCGACCAGCTCGGGCGGGACGGCAATCGTAGAAATGCTGAACATTCTCGAAGGGTTCGATGTGACCGGAGCGGGATTCGGCACGGCGGAGGGCGTGCATCTGCTGGCGGAGTCGATGAAGATCGCGTTCGCGGACAGGTTTGAGTACCTGGGCGACCCCGGCTTTGCCGAGGTGCCGGTGACGGCGCTTACGGCCAAAGAGTACGCGGCTTCGCGGCGCTGCGAGATCGACACTGGCTCGGCGCGCAGCTACAGCTACGGCGACCCCTCGGCGTACGTGGGAGAGAGCGAGGACACGACCCACCTGACTGTCGCGGACGGCGACGGTAACGTGGTGTCGACGACGCAGACCATACACGCGGCGTTCGGCTCCAAGGTGACGACTCCGGGCACGGGTATGCTTCTGAACAACACCATGAACATCTTCGATCCACACCCAGGCAACGCGAACTCGATCGCGCCCGGCAAGAGAATGGTCAGCAGCATGGCGCCCACTATAGTAATGAAGGACGGCAAGCCGTTCATGGCGCTTGGCACACCGGGCGCTACACGAATCTTCCCATCGGTGCTACAGGCGATCGTGAACGTCATTGACCACGGCATGACTCTCCAGGAGGCGGTCGAAGCCCCGCGAGTGTGGACACAGGGGCAGGCGCTGGAGGCCGAGAGCGGCATCCTGCCGCGCGTGCGGAAGCGGCTACAGGCGATGGGGCACGACGTACAGGAGGCCGCGAAGGTCGCCGGAGGGATGAACGGCGTAATGTTCGATCACCAGCGAGGAGTGATTCACGGCGCGGCCTGCTGGCGCGCCGACGGCGCTCCCGCTGGGTTCAGCGGAGGCCCGGCCAAGCCCGCGTCTGGGGATGCGCTGTACCGGTTCTAGGCCCCGCTATAGACCCCATAGGTTCCGTTTCCTTTGGGTGTTTCGCCCCCAATAGTCATAGGGACTTTCAAGCGACGTACTCCGCAAGCAAACGGAACCGCTCATGGTGGTGGACGAAGGCGAGAATCTGAGAGTATAAGGGCCCAAAGCCTCATTGCCCGTATCTGGGCCAGCGGTTCCCATGATTGGAGAGGTTACAGCCCCAGCCACAGTTCAAAGATGGTTCTGCCTACCGTCAACTTAGGCCCACCACCGCTTACGGTAGATACCGCCATCTTCGAGATGTGGCTGGGCAACCTTTCGACGCACCAAGGTCTCTCGATTCCCGTAGTGTGATGCGTGGGGGTGGAGGAACGCAAGGTTAGAGAGGGCCTACGCCTACGCCCCCTCCTGCTCCTCCCGCTTCTCCATCCGATAGCCGACGCGGGGCACGGCGAAGATGAAGACAGGGTTGGACGCGTCCTCGCCCAGCTTGCGGCGCAGCCTCTTGACGATGTTCCGCACCGGCCCGGAGTCCTCGCCCTTGTCCGGTCCCCAGACCCGTTGCAGCAGACGCTCGTGGGTCAGCGCCCGCCCTGCGTTGACCGATAGCTCGACCAGCATCCGGTACTCGATGTCGGTGAGCTCCACAGGGTTTCCGGCCACCGTCACCCTGCGCCGGGGATAGTCGACGGTCAGGTCTCCCCGCACGTAGGGCTCGGAGGGCTGGGCCAGCTCCGGCGCCGCACGCTTGCGCAGGGCCGCCCTGATCCTGGCCGCAAGCTCCGTCGGCGAGAAGGGCTTGACCACGTAGTCGGCCGCTCCCATGTCGAAGGCCCGGGCGACGACCTCCTCCTGGCCGTTGACGGACAGGAAGATGACCGGCACTTCGGAGACCTCGCGGATGTCCTTCATCAGCTCCATGCCGTCGCTGCCCGGCAGCATCATGTCCAGCAGGACCAGGCGGGGCGTTTCCGCCGCCATGAGCCGGGGGACCTCCTCCGGGTCTCCGGTCACGACGGGCGCGTAGCCCGCCTGGGTGAGCGCGTCCCGGACGTACCGGAGCGTCTGCGGGTCGTCGTCCACGCAGAGCACGCGGGGCCGCTCCCTGGTCTTCGACCTGCGCCGGCGTGACCGTGGAGGGGGGAGGGCGACGGCCTCCTCCACCGCCGGAACGGTGAAGGTGAACCGGCTTCCCAGGCCAAGCCCGTCGCTCTCGGCCCGGATACGGCCCCCGTGGGTCTCCACGATGCCCTTGCAGATGGCGAGTCCCAGGCCCGACCCGGCGATCTCCCGTCCCCGCTCCTCGCCGTCGAGCCGCGAGAACTTGCGGAACAGGTGCGGCAGCCGCTCGGCGGGCACGCCCACCCCGTCGTCCGCCACCGAGAAGGCGACGTGGACGCCATCCCGAGCCGCGGCCACCCGGATGGGGGACAGCGCGTTCGAGTGCCTGGCCGCGTTGGAGAGCAGGTTGCCCAGCGCCTGGACGATGCGCCGCCGGTCCGCCATGACCCGGGGCAGGTCCGGCGGCAGGTCGATGACCAGGTTGGCCCGGCCGCCCCCGCTCTGGAACCTGCTCCTGGCCTCGTCCACCAGGCTCGCCACATCGACGGGTTCGGGGGAGACCGGCAGGGCGCCCGTCTCGATGCGGGCCACGTCCAGCAGGTCGCCTATCAGGTGGCGCATGCTCTCGGACTGGTCTCGGATGATCCTGAAGAACTGGGTCATCTCGGCGGAGTCCAGGTCGGAGGCGGATTCCAGGAGGGTATCCACCGATCCCTTGACGGCGGCCAGCGGGGTCCGCAGCTCGTGGCTCACCATGCCCAGGAACTCGGCCCGCAGCCGCTCCAGCTCCTCCATCGGCGTCATGTCCTGCATGGTCACGACCACCGACTCGACCTCGCCCTCCTCCCCCTCCTCCGAGAAGATGGGCGTGGCGTTGACCAGGGTGGTGACGCTCCGCCCGTTGGGGGCCTGGAGGACGATCTCCTCGGCCCGCACCGTCTCCCCCGTGCTCAGCCCCTGGGCCAGGGGGAACTCCACCAGGGAGATCTCCCGGCCGTCGGCCCGCCGGAAGGTCAGCACCTCCAGCAGCTGCTCCGCCGAGCCGCCGGGCGCACACAGGCCGCTGACGATCCGCCTGGCCTCCCGGTTGACCGACGTCACGCCGCCCGTCTTGGCGTCGAACACCAAGACGCCCACGGGGGTGGTGTTCACCAGGGTCTCAAGGTCGGTCCTCGTCCGCTGCTCCTCTCGCACACGAACGATCTCATCCGTCGTCTGCGAGCAGACTCGAAGCTGCGACGCATCTGCGGCTTCGGCGACGTGCTGCCTCATCGGACTACGTTCAATCGCTTCAACGCTCGATTGGCTCGCTGTCGCGACGTTGTCGAGCGCGAGACGCGAACACTCACGCGCGAGATAGCAAAGCTGCTGCCCGACTTCGGAGAGAAGATCGCCGTCGACGCGACAGACGTGTACGTTCACTCGAACCCAGATCGAGCGGCCGTCCCCGACCCCGACGCCGGCTGGACGGCGAAGACGATCGAGCGTCCTCGACCGTCGTCGAAAAGACGCATCGTCGAGAAAGACTGGCACTTCGGCTACAAGTATCACGCCGTCGTAGATGCGACTCACGGCATCCCGATCGCCGGCTTCACGACGCGAGCGAATCTCAACGAGACGATCACGATGCCGAGACTGCTCGAAGAGACTCTCAGCGACTTCAGCCCCAGGTTCGTCATGGCGGACAGAGGCTATGACTCTCAAGCCAATCACAGCGTGATCATCGCAAAGGGTGCGCAGCCTCTCATTCCGATGCGAGCGCAGAGATCGAAGAACGAGATCGAGGGCGATCTGCACGCGCCCGACGGTGTGCTGAAGTGCATCGGTGGAGAGCGAATGACGCTCGTGGACTCCGACGAAGACAAGGGGAGGCTCTATCGCTGTCGAGCCGATGGGTGCAGTCTCAAGAGTCGCAAGGGCGTCCGCTACTGCGACGACGTGCAGTGGGACAAGCCGGAAGTGTCTCGACGCTATCCGTCGATTCCGAGAGACAGCAAGCAGTGGAAGAGTCTCTATCCGCTTCGGCAGAGCGTCGAGCGTCTATTCAAATCGCTGAAGCAGTCACGGCGTCTGAACGCGCACTGTCAGCGCGGGCTCGCGCGCGTCGCTCTGCACTGCGCCATGAGCGTGCTCGCCTTTCAGACGACGGCGCTGAACACGATACAGACGGGGAGACTCGATCTGCTGCGCTGGCAGGTCGAGCCTGTCTCTTAGACGAAGCAGTCAGCAACGACGGCGACGACGACGCTCTCTTCGAGATGCGTTGTGCCCCCGACCGGGCGAACATAGGCAGTCGACGACTCCGATGCCGAGACGATTGAGATGTCGTGCAGAGCCGAACTCGCGCAGGCCGAACTCGGTCGTCGCTGACTGGTATCGCTCTATTCGCTTGCCCCAGCCGCGATAGTCTCTGCTCGCTTTGGAGATGTCGCGCCACCAGCGAGAGTCAGTCAACGCTCTGTAGATGACTGCGATGGAACTGATGCGAGAGCGAATGTGACGCACCAGTGCGAAGCTCGGCTTGACAGGCTTCTCGTTCGCTCTGAGCTTGAGATCGTCCGGAACTCGACGCTTCTTCATGTCTGCTGTCCTTTCTCTGAAGAGAGCGAGAACGCGTCCGTCTTGTCCGATCTGCTACACTGAAAACGAGTCGAACTGGTGCGAGAAAAACACACTCTGTGCTCGCTCGATCATGGCCCTCGAAGAAAAGATTTTGGGTGAATCTCTTCGAGGGTCATTCTACGTCATCGACCTCGTTCACGTCCACTTGCAGCAGATACTCGCCGAGACGCCGGCGTAGTTCTTGGCAAGTGTGATACGATGCCGACGCCAAATGCTGTTGCCGCTTTCATGCGGTGCACGACCTCCGGCCTGCTTGCCAAGGGCTGGAGCTAGAAGAAGATGGTGCGGAACTCGCGCCCCTTTGTGGCCCGCATGGGTTCAGGTAACGGCATTTGGCAAAATCCGCACCTATTCCACAAGGGGGCTTGTCATGAAGGGGGCTTGTCATGTTCTTCTGGACTCGTTGGCTACCGAAAGAGATCAAGATTGCACTGCGCATCGTATTTGTCATCATCGGCTTGATCGGTCTCATCGCCGTACTAACCGACTGCACTTTCTCTCCGGATAGCTCAAGCTCAACGCAGACGCGCGCTCGCGCGACTTCCGCTGTGATCAATCCGACGCAGATCGCATCGACATCTACGTCGACAGCGACGACTCTCAGCCCGACTGTCACGCCAAGTCCAACGGCGATTCCCGTCGAGCACTCGCTCAGCGAGCTTCGCATCTACATGCTCGATCTGGTGAACGAGATTCGAGCAGAGCACGACCTTGAGCCGTTGACGCTTGGCGACAACGACGCTGCTCAGCAGCACGCCGAGGCGTCTCTGGCCGGTAACTACAACAGTCATTGGGACATGAACGGGATGACGCCGAGAATGCGCTACACGCTCGCAGGCGGGTTTCAGAACAATCAGGAGAATATTCTGCGAAACGCATGTAGCAAATGCGCGCCCGACCCTAAGGAGACGGTGAGAGAAGCGATCTCGTCATGGCTGAACAGTCCAGGTCATCGAAAAGAGATTCTGCGACCCGAACACAAGAAGCTGAACGTCGGACTGGCATGGGGCTATAAGACGCCCACCTACTGGGTCTTCAACGCTGTTCAGCAGTTCGAGGGCGACTACATCAGCTTCTCGACGATGCCGAACATCGACGACGACGGCTATCTGTCGCTGGCGGGAACGCTCAAGTCCGGCGCAACGCTCTCAGAAGACTCCGATCTCGGCGTGTATGTTCACTATCATCAGCCGCCTTCACCACTCACGCTCGGACAGTTGGAGCGAGTCTCCGGCGTGAACTACGGTCTCTATGTCGCAAAGCTGCGACCACCGCTGCCAGAGGGCCGCGCCTACGGCTCGCAGACGAGCGTCGTCGAGAACACGATGAGAGTCTCCCCCTATGACATCGACCCCGATCTGCCGCACGCTGCGAATGCGACCGAGCGTCGAGCGTTTCATGAGAGTGCAGTCGCTGCGCCGTCGCTGATCGTCGAGACCACTCGTCATCGCATCACGGCGGATCGCTGGGAGATCACGAACGTCGACTTCGACGTGCGTGCAGACTTGAGCGTCGTTCTCGACGAGTACGGGCCCGGCTGCTATGACGTGACTGTCTGGGCCATGCTCGACGACGAGCAGGTCGTCGTCTCGGAGTACACGGTCTTCTGGCCGAGTTGACTCTCAGAGCACCGATATGACGACGACTGCGAGCAGCAGCGGCTCTCTGAGCTTCGAAGACAGTCCAGAGCATCTGACGCCGAAGAAGTCGAAGAGCCACCCGTTGAGCTTGACCGACAGCACTGCGAGAAGAGAGATCGGGTCCGCCAGCGCCGCAGAGTTGACATGACAGAGCTCTCGTGCTAATCGTATAAACATAGAGTCGCTCTCCTTTCAGCAGCGCTGACAAGGAAGCTCTAAGTCCCCAGAACGTCTGATTCACGTCTGGGGACTACTTCTTTTCAGCGACACTGATGTTGCTATCGAGGATACCGGCCGCGCTCGGCTGCGTCCATCATGCGGCCCAGCTGGTTCCGTTTGCTTGCGGGGTCTAGGAATACTATCATTGCCCTATGCTCAGATGGATTCGCTGGCGCCCCGGCTCTCGGACGTCGGTCGCGGGGATGCTGCTCAGCTTCGCAAGCCGCCTCGACCGAATTGTCGATCTCTTCTCTCGGGCTAACGACGCCAGTGATGTGACCGAGTTCATAACGACACATTGGGAGAGTGATGGGAGCACACCAACGCGCAAGCCACGGACGTGAGATGAGTTTCGCTACCATGGGTGTCCTGTTATTCGCCGTCAGCCTACAGCTTCTAATAGGCTGCATCACCATCGAAGCACCCGTCGTGCCCACCGCCACTCCTTCATCTATCCCCACTCCTACGGTCAGCGTACCGGCGGCGTGCAAAGAGATGGAGGAACTCATCAGAACTGTCCGTAGTCATACGAGGAGTCATGCTCAGGCGGTTGAGTTCCTGAAGCGGGAGCTAGAGATAGATGACATGATCGAGCGCGAGATGGAGTGGGAGCGCGGCTTGGATAGGTTCGCCGAGCTCTGTGGAACGACGTTCGGCCTTCGAGAAGGTTGGTGACCGCTATAGGCGCAGCGATAGGTGCCGTACGCTGGACGCTAGGCGTGGCTAGACGGGGAATGTCGCTACCGAAACTCAGATATGGTTGCGGCGGTTTTCTCAGAGATTTTTCCGCGCCTTGGATAGATAGACCCCAAAAGCAAACGGAACCAAGAGATGTGTCAAATTGACTTAAGAGGTGGGTATGGTATCAGTAATCGTACATCGCAAAGAGGCAGGCGAATGGCTAAAGATAGCCAAAGCCGTCATTTACCTTAAGGATAAGGGGTTGTGGAGGTTAGCAGAGAGGTTTGAAGTAGACGCCTATGAGACTCCAACACCCACAGAGGGCAGACCAGACCTCGGCATTCTCAATTTCGTGATTGCCATCAGCGCCGAAATTCCCACACCAGAAGTCGGAACGGATGGTGACTTATACGCCTTACTCTACCCGTTAGACTGGGCAGGAGACTCTGGGCATGCCACTCCCAGGCGGACCTAGCGACAAAGCTGGCAATCGGTATGAGTATCTGTGGACCGTGAATTGTATGATGCGCGTGATGAATGGTGAAGCGGACTCGATACACTTGGAACCCGCCGGGGACGAAGGCGCGGGAATCGAATTTACAGTCCGGGGTTCGTTTGGTAATGAATACCACCAAGTCAAGCGTCAGTTAACCGGGAAAGGGGTTTGGTCCCTGAGCGAACTGGATTCACGAGGCGTACTGTTAAATTTCTTTCAGAAGCTGCAAGACCCCAATTCCAGTTGCGTGTTCACATCCTCTCACGCTGCCCATCCTTTAGATGAGTTGGAGAAACGTGCGAAAGACTCCAGTTCTTGGGAGGACTTTGAGGGAAACTTTATCTCGTCCAACGATTCGTCCCATAACTTCAATCAGTTGCACGACCGTTGGTGTTCTTCAAGCAGGGTAGATACCTACGATCGGCTCAAACGAGTCAATGTCACGACAATAGACGAGGACGAACTTCGTGAATTAATTGAATCTCGGCTCGAAGTTCTGGTAATTGGCAACCCGTCCAACACCCTGAGTGTCCTTTTGGATTTCGCGTCCAATCAGGTTCATCAGACTTTGACTTCCACAGATATTTGGGCGTTCCTTCATTCGAGAGGATTCGCCAGCCAGCAATGGAGCCACCGACAGGCCGTAATTGATTCGATCTTGGAACTTAACCAAACTTACCTATCAGGAATACGGCCCGTTGGCATTGGCGGGGAAGTCGTTCCGAGGACCGAAGTAGACTTGATACTCGACTCCTTCGACGACACGTCGGCTAGGGCGGTGATGGTTTCGGGAAGAGCGGGTGTGGGGAAAACTGCAGTCATTTCCCAAACCTTGCGAAGAATCCAGGACAGGAATTGGCCCATGCTGGCTTTAAGGGTTGACCGCCTGGACCCTTCAGCCACACCTACTGAGTTGGGAAGCTCGCTGGGATTGCCAGCATCCCCTGTGAGTGTTCTCGCAGGTATAGCCGAGGGCCGAGATTGCCTATTGGTAATCGACCAAGTAGATGCCGTGAGCCACGCGTCTGGGCGTAACCCTGAATTCTTCGACTGCATAAGTGCCATGCTGCATCAAGCGCAGTCCTATGACAACATCAAAGTTCTTTGCGCCTGCCGAAAATTTGACATCGACAACGACCCGAGAATCCGGGACCTAACGAAAGAGGGCGGAATTGCCAAAGAAATTCCGGTCGAACAATTCGACAAGGGGACTGTCAGAACTCTGACAGCGAAGTTGGGGATCGACCCGAAAACGCTGAGTCCAAAGCAGATCGACTTGCTCAGGCTACCCATCCACCTGAGATTGCTGGAGGAAGCCCTGCCAGATGGTGATGGAAACGCCACAGGATTTCAGACTGCAAAGGACCTCTTTGACAAATTCTGGAGCCATAAACTTAAAGTTATGCACCGTCGTTTCGATCCCTCTCATGTGGAAGGCGTCATAGACCGCATGGTCAAAACAATGACCGAGCGCCAGGCTCTTTCGGTGGCGGCAGGCTTGCTCGATGAGTACGAGGATGCCGTATCCATCATGGTATCCGAGAATGTGCTTGTCCGGGATGGCCAACGGATTTCCTTCTTCCACGAGAGTTTCTTCGATTACATCTTCGCCCGTCGGATGATATCTTCCCCTGATTTCGATTTGGTTTCATACATACTGGACCAAAGACAAAGTCTGTTTATACGTACCCAAGTTAGACAGGTACTGTTGCATCTGCGCGACATATCCACTCAGGACTGTTGCCGCAACCTGGAAGCTGTGCTAACGAATAAGGAGATTCGACCGCATATCAAGACCATCGTGTTATCCCTAGTAGGTACGTTCGATAACCCCACCGAAGAGGAGTGGGACATTATCGAACCTCTCCTGGGTACGGACCTTGAAAGCCACGTATGGGCGGCCCTTCACGACTCAGCTGGTTGGTTCGACCTCTTGGATGCTCTCGGGGCAATACAACGCTGGCTACAGGGCGGCGACGATGGGACGATGAACCGAGTAATGTGGTTACTGACATCCGTCCAGAAAGATAGGCCAGACAGAACCGCGGTGTTGCTGTCCCAGTTTGTCGGCTCTTCCGAATTGTGGAACAAAAGGCTCGCCGATCTCTTTTTTATTTCTGATATCGTAGCGAGCAGAGCCTTCTTCGATTTCGTGCTAACGTTAATCAAAGCGGGTGCTGTCGACGGTCTGCTCTATTCCGGGCGAGGGGGCCCGTCCTTCTGGTTCCCTGTTGAGAAAGTGGTAAGGAGTCGCCCGGAATGGGTCTGTGAGTTAGTTGCCGCTTACCTGGAACGGTTACTCATTGTCGCCGGACAATCTGGAAATATGAAAGAGTTTCCACTCAAGCATAGATGGGATGGGACTGGGGAGAAGGTGATCGCCGAGGCGGCCAACGCCGCTCCTCGTAGATTTGTCGAGTTGTTGCTTCCGCCGATGACCGCCATCATGGACATGGCCGCCGATCTCAGCCAGGACCCTCCGTGGCGCGACAGGGTGTGGGGACATGGCGTCATTGCCCTCAAAGATGGGTTGGATAACCGTCTCCTAGCAGAGTTGGAATCCTCTCTATCCTGGGTGGCAGTGAACGATCCTGATCAGTTTCGGGCGTATGCAAGTGCATTAGGGGAGTCCAAATTAGCAACAATGCAAAACCTCCTTCTCCGCTCATATGCAGCAGCAAGCAACCTATTCGCGGATGAAGCAATCGAATACCTCTTGGAAGACCCAGAGAGGAGGTTCTCTATAGGTTACGTGTCCACCAGTTCCGTGGATGCGGTCGAGCAACTTGTTGAAGTAGTGACGCCGTTTTGCTCTTCGGCAAACTTCGGCGGCTTGGAACAGGCGATTCTTGGTTACTATCCCGAGCGGGAGCGAAGAGCGGACAACCGACGACGGTGGGGCGTTTCCCAACTGAGACTGCTACGGAACTTGGAGCCTTCCCGTTTGTCAGAAAGAGGTGCCCGCCGACTTCAGGAACTGCGCCGCAAGTTTGAAGATGCTGGTCCCTTGGAACGGCGAAGTCCTGAGGGCGGTCGTGTTACCTCCCCAATACCGGAATCGTCCGCGAGCAAGATGAATGATAACGAGTGGTTGGGAGCAATCAAACATTACTCTTCCGACTCCCCAAGTTACGAGCCGGGGAAATTCCTAGGCGGAGGGGCTCACGAGCTATCTCGGCTTCTCCAAAATCAGACTAGGGAAAACCCTAACAGGTTTGCCAATCTCGTTCACCGCATTCCCGACGACTCCAACCCTTCCTATTTCGAAGCAATCCTCCTTGGCTTGGCGGGGCCGGACATGGACATGGAGACCGTAGTGCAAGCCTGTTTGCGCTGCCACAAAATTCCGGGACGGCCGCTCGGCCGCTGGGTGACTAGACCGCTTGTTCACTTTTCCGGCTGCCAATTGCCCGACGAAGTACTGGAAATGGTGACTTGGTACGCCACTGAGCACCCCGATCCCAACCCCCAAACGGTTTCGTCTGACATGACCTACTATCAGGGGGGTCAAGAACTCCAGCAATATGACCCGATAATGGTGGGCATAAATTCGGTAAGGGGTTCAGCAGCGGGGTCCATAGCTAGGTTGTTAGGCCAAGATGAGCATTATCTCTCTTTCTTCAAACCTCCCTTGCGCCTCTTGGTTAATGATCCCTCGGATGCGGTAAGAGCGTGCGTGGCGGAGGTATTATTGAGTGTGCTTCGCCACGATCGTGATTTAGCCGTAGAGCTATTTGTTGCACTATGCGATGCCGACGAGAGGTTGCTCGCGACTCACCATTGCGAGTACTTCTTGAAATACGCAATTCCAACCCACTTCACCCAATTGAAACCAATCTTGGTCCGAATGATGCAGTCAGAGTATGAGGGTGTAGCGAGCACCGGAGCTCTTTGGGCCTGTTACGCCTCACTGACGGTTGAAGAGGCCTTGCCTCTTGCGACCCTGTGCCCATCTGGGTCTGAATCACAAAGACTAGGCGCAGCCGAGGTGTATGCAGCCAATCTTAAGCTGAGTGCACACCGATCTGTTTCCGAAGGAATGCTGGTCAAGCTGTTTTCGGACCCAGCAAGAGAGGTCCGGCACGAAGCTGCTCGATGCTTTTACGGATTTGAAGGACGGGAATTGAGGGAGTACGAGGGCCTCATCGCTGAATACATACGAAGTCCTGCCTTCGAACCCGAGTACAATCCTTTGTTCGATGCCCTCGAGAAGACCACTGCCAACATGCCAAGTGTTGTCCTGATGGCTTGCGAGCGCGTTTTCGAATTGGCGCCAGACAAAGCCGGGGACATAATTACAGCAGTCGCGGGGACATCTAGTACCATTGCGAAGTTGATTGTCCGTGTCTATAGTCGAACAACGGATCCATCAATAAGGTCGAGGTGCCTCGACATTATTGACAAGATGGCCCTCTTCAGAGCACATGGGCTGGACGTGATCACCGAGGAATTTGACCGTTGACGACCAGTTGCCCAGTCGCTTTCTCAACGAATTGAGATTCGGCTTGGTCGCACATGTCGTATCGCTTATATGCGTTCCTATCTGATCGTACCTGCTTTGACGACGATGCCGTGATAGGCTCGACTCGGCGCTGGACCGATAACGCAATTTAAGAGTTCAAGCGAGTTCTCAAGCAGGTCGCCGAAACGATAGAGCTGTACGAACGGTAAAGCGCTACCCCCGGGGCAGTTCAGCTTGGCCCCGTAGGAGATATAGACGCGGTCTGAGAACATCACTGGCCTAAAGACCCCTGAACATCGACACCCTAGGATTAGTCGCTGTTCTTGCCCCTTGACTCTTGTCAATGCTGTGTGTAACTATATTACACACTCATCGCGATCTGACAGGAGGGCGATATGGCCAGAGTGCAGTTGGTAATGCCGGACGCTGACCGCGACCGCTTCGTCGATCAGGCGCGGCGCGAAGGCATGTCACTTAGCGCATGGATACGCGCAGCCGCACGAGAGCGCCTAGAAACACGGCAGCGTGTCAAGCTCTTCGAGTCCCCGGATGATGTCACGGAGTTTTTCCGGTATTGCGCCTCGCTGAACGGTCCGGAGACCGAGCCGGACTGGAGCGAACACCTGCGAGTCATGAATGAGTCTCGCGGGACAGGAGTCACGGGCACATGATCTTCGTAGACACGAACGTCTTCATGTACGCGGTGGGACGCCCACACGCGCTCCAGACGCCCGCCCAGGACTTCTTCGTCGAAGCCAACCGGAGCGGCACGCCTCTGTGCACATCGGCGGAGGTCATGCAGGAACTGGCCCATGTATACCTGCCAACGGGAAGGCCGCATACCTTCGATGCGACGCTGGAACTGATGGCGAGCGCGGCAGTCGAGGTTTGGCCGCTAGAAGGGGAGGATGTGGCTCTGGCTCGGCGTCTCCATGAGCAACACCCCACTTTGCAAGCCCGGGACCTATGCCACCTGGCCAGTTGCCGCAGACGTGGCGTCCGAGAGATCAAGACCTTTGACCAGACATTCGCGTCTGTATCCGGCGATCCATCGATCCGGTAGAGGGAATCGGACAACGAGGTAGTATGCCGCGCCAAACGGAGCCAAACGCCAACAACGCCCTGGGCGAGTTGCTGCGGGGGATGATGCCTGGCTGTGAAGTCCGCTCCGAGAACACCCAGACCTTCCCCGACTATCCGGGCCGCCACGCAGACGTTCTGATTGCCGCCCCCGGTCGCTCCCCTGTAGTGGTCGAAGCCGAATATGAACCTGCCGCTGAGGTGGAGAGAGATGCCTCCGAACGTTTGGGGCTTCGCGTGCAGGGCCAGCCCCGAACAGTCGAGGCAGCTATAGCGGTGCGTTACCCGCAGGTTGTGGAGGATGCCTACGATGTGCGCCAGCTCCTCTCCGAAGTCCGCCTTTCCTACTACGTCCTGCACCAGGACGGCAGCCGATTTCCCGAATCGGGATGGCTGGGCGGCTCAGTGAGCGATCTGGCTGACATAGCACGCTTGGTGTCGGTCCCACATAATGCAGTGGAGCAGGCGGCTGACACGCTTGAGCAAGGCATTGGCCAGGCCGCCACCCGTTTGGAGGAAATGGCGAAGCTGCGCCCCAACGTCGCCCCTGTAATTGCCCGGTTGCTGGGAATGAGCGACGTTCCCCAGACCCGTCGCATGGCCTGTGCCATCATCGCCAACGCTATGGTCTTTCACCAGCGCATCACTGGGATGCACCAAGGGGTGAAACCTCTGCGTTTGGTGTGCGGCCCCAACGTTGCAAATCCCCAGAGTGAGGCCCTTGCGGCCTGGGAAGACATCCTGAAGATCAACTACTGGCCTATCTTTGCCATCGCCAAAGACATCTTGGAGCAGCTTCCCGGAGACGCTGCCACTGGCATCTTGCGAGAGTTGTTGGAAACTGCCCAGGAAGTGGAGGCCACCGGTGTTGACAACGCCCACGACCTGACAGGCCGCATCTTTCAACGGCTTATCGCCGACCGGAAGTATCTGGCTACCTTCTACACGCTTCCAGCCTCGGCCGCGCTGTTGGCCCGTCTAGCCGTGGCCAAGATGGAGGGCGTGGACTGGGCCGACGCCGAAGCCATCGGCAGGCTCCGCATCGGGGACTTCGCCTGCGGCACAGGAGCCCTGTTGTCGGCAGTGTACGAGCAGGTTGCTACCCACCACGAGCGCGCCGGGAGCGACTCCACATCGCTGCATCCAGTGATGATGGAGGAGGTCCTGTACGGCTGCGACGTCATGCCCTCGGCCATTCACATCACCGGCTCCACCCTGTCCGGTATGCGGCCCAACGTGGGATTCCATCAGTCCCGTCTCTACACCATGCCCTATGGCAAGCAGAAGGACAGCACGGTGAAGATAGGTTCCTTGGAGTTGCTCCAAGCCTCTACAGCCTTGACCTTGTTCAATACCAGCGACCCAGCTCTGCGCACCGGCAGCGTGGGCGAGGAGACTGCTGCCCAGATCAACGTGGACATCCCGGACGCGAACTTTGACCTGGTGATAATGAATCCACCCTTTACGAGGGCAACCAACCATGAGGGCGCCCATGCGGATATCACCAACCCCGCGTTCGCTGCGTTTGATGCCACGCCTGCTGACCAATCGAAGATGGGAAACCGGATCAACCAGTTAGGGAAAGACTCCTGCTACCACGGCAACGCTGGAATCGCTTCAGCATTCGCTGCGCTGGCCCACAAGAAGCTCAAGGCCGGTGGAGTCCTTGCCTTGGTCTTGCCCCTGTCGGCAGCTGCGGGACTATCCTGGCAAGGGTTCAGGGAGACGCTGGCCAAGAACTATACCGACCTTACCGTGCTGAGCATAGCTGCTTCGGACAACGACCACCTGTCGTTCTCGGCCGATACGGGCATGGCTGAGTGTCTTGTTATAGCCCGTAAGCTCAAGGAGTCCGAGGTACGGACAGGGACAGGGACAGGGCGCGGGCACTTCGTATCCCTGGGCCGTCGCGCCCAAGGGTTTGCCCATGCCGGTTCGCTGGCAATGAACGTCTCCAACCCCGAACGGGCGAGACGGGTTGAGGATGGGCCTTATGGCGGCACCGCTTTGATGATCGGTGATGAGCTGGCCGGCGAAAGCATGACCGTCCCGGTCCAGACGGACGGGGCATCGTGGGATGCGGTCCGTCTGACCGATCTGTCGGTGGCTCAGACAGCTTTCGCATTGGCTCAATCCAAGCTGTGGCTTCCCGGCCGCCACTCGGCGTTGGACGTGAACGTGGTTCCGTTGAACAAGACGGCTAGACTCGGCTTGGTTGATCGAGACATCACGGGACCACGACCTCGCGGTCCCTTCGAAAAGATCGCCCCGACTCCTACAGCTACCTATCCATCCTTGTGGAACCACGATGCAAAGAACGAGAGCCGCATGGCCTGCCAGCCAGACTCCCAGCTCCGTGTCAAGTCGGGAATGGAGGAAAAGGCCGCCGTTGCCTGGGCTACGGCCAGCCGCGCTCATGTCAATCGCGATTTCAGGTTCAACTCGCAGCCGTTGACGGCAGCGTTCACCGAGCGGGAGAACATGGGCGGTAGAGCGTGGCCCAATGTAAGATTCCCAGACAGCCGGTTCGATTACGCCTTCACACTTTGGTCTAACTCTACTCTCGGGCTGCTGCTGTATTGGTGGCACTCAAACCGGCAGCACAGTGGTCGAGGCACCACTACTATCAGAAACGTTGAATCACTGCCCGTCCTGGACCTCCGCGCCCTCAGCGAGAAGCAGCTGCGCACCTCTGAGGCCATTTTCAAGGAACTCAGTGACATGGAGTTGAAGCCCGCCTACATTGCGGACGCTGATCCCAACCGTGCTCTTCTGGACCTACGAGTGATCTGTGATCTCTTGGGCTTCGAGGAGGAGACGTACGTTGCCATGCGCCGCTTGGCCGCCAAGTGGTGCGCGGAGCCTTCGGTGCATGGTGGCAAGCAACGTCCAAAGAATGCGAAGCTGGTCAGCTAAGGCAACGCGAAACTCCTAGGGCCGCGCTTGGCCGATTTTGAGTGTCCGTGCTAAAGTGCAAACGTCATAGACTCCCCAGCCACATCTCGAAGATGGTGATGTCGACGTTCAAAACAGGCCCACGATTTTGGAACTTCACACAAAACGCTCGAAGACTCAAGCAAGGAGGGCCTAGCAGATCGGTCTGCTGCCAGCCCGCTATGCTCATCAACTAGGCAGAAGGGGTGGAAAGCACCGATGACAACAACAACGAGCAATGCATCTCCCACAGCAATGTCCTCTACTGATGCCGCCCTCCCACTGTTCGAGTACCTTGCTAGGACTACCTGGGAGTGGCTAGGCCAAGCTAGGCAACTCAAACTTGGCTTTTCCGAAGAAACAGTAACTGACATAGCCGCTCTACAAATGGCAGGGGCTGCATCAAGTCAGATTAAGGTGTCAAGAACCACGAAGCAACAGGAGAACCTATTTGGGATTGATTGGATGTGGTTCATCGGCAACCCGACGCAAGGTTACATTCGGTATGCTGTCCAAGCAAAGAAGGTTACCCTCGACGAATCCACGAATTACAGTTACCGACTTCGCCATCCAGTGAAAGGAATACCAGGTGTAGACTTTCAAATAGAACTGTTGGAACAATTCGCTAGAAAAGCTCACGCCAAACCGATCTACTGTTTCTACAACAACGTTGATCAGAGTCTGGCGACTAACCATTGGCATTGTCTAGCTTTTCGCAGTCAACCTGACGATATTCGGCAAATGGGCTGCACACTTGTTCCTCTCGACACAATACAGTTAGTGCACGAGCCATATCATAGGAAGGACTTTGCTTCCATCCATCGAGACCGACGTTCTATCCCTTGGAGGTGCCTATTCCATCCCACATGCGTAGCCGCAAGCATTCATGCTAGACCCGACGACCATCACGGTACTTTGGCGGACCAGGCTCCACGAGATGATTCCATTTCTGCTCCCACATTTGAAAGCCTTCCCGATTTCCTCTTAGAGGATAGTTCTGTGGTTGAATTCTCTGACGTGATTCAGCAACTGGATTTAGCAGGGCCGCTTTATGATGTTGATTCGGACATTGGCGTCCCGCCGAGTAGACGGCTTGCTGTTCCGGGGTGGTTCGTAGTGATCGAATCCGAGCCTAGCCAATCGACTGAAGGTTAGTTGGCTTATAAGTCCACTACAGATTCAATTACGGTACCATTTACCGACAAGTCAGGCCTCTCTTGGTGAACCTGACGACCGCTGCTATGCTTAGGGGAGCAAGGAGGTGAGACAAAATGAAGGTTTTGTTAGAGTTTATCAAGTTCAACTCTGATCAGAGACAGCCCGAGGCAAGTTTTGGAGTCGAGGCTAGATTTCGTCTCATGGAAGAAGACGGGTATACTACTGTGAAAAACGCCTACGTAAGTGATCAGAACTTAGAACAAGAGGCCGCAGCAAAGAAGATTTGGGCCAAGATTTTGCGTCAGCATCCAGAATTAGTGGCCCGATGCCTGGATGTGGAACCAAATTGGGACCCTTTGCTTCCTGTAGAGCGAGGTGACGGCCCCCATCCCGCTCACTGGCAATAGGCTTCCTCTTCAAGAAGAAGACTGTCCGATGTTGTCCTATCAGAGCACACCTTGACGACGCCTCATCTCCATGGAATTGAGTTGTGGATGTGGTTGTCAAGTTCGTCGTGGTTGGTTAAGGGCGCAGCACTGGGCGCGGGTGTTGCATTGGCCATGTCCTTGTGTCAAAGAGATACATCGACAGCTTGCTACATAAGATCTGAATCGTGGCGAAACGTCTATAGTCGGCGCAGCTTGGGTACACAAGCTTTATAATCCCCCTTAGTAACAGGGCAGAACATCACCATGCCACAAGAAAGAGATGGCCTAGCTAGCCACTCAATTTACCTCACCTCGTACCACCCGCTCGCGATGAATGCTCGCGGTAAATCTGCCGTTGAGAGATTCTGCCTGCCACCATACGTGGATCACTCCTGTCGGAGGGAGCCGGACTTCGAGTCACAGTTCCCTTCGATCAGTGCAATATGTCGAGGATCAAGATTTGCACCGCGTATCAACAAATCGGATGTTGTCGTGTACATGACGGTCAAGGGCAGGTACTGTGGCTACGGCGATCCACACTGGCGACTGACCGCCATTCTGGAAGTCATCAATCGGTTTGAGTCGCATCGCGAAGCGGCCGAGTGGTATGAGAATCAAGGATTGGAACCGCCAAGCAACTGTATGATTCGAAATAATCCGCCCCGAAAACTCGTTGAGACTAGCAATCCAAAGAACTACCCTCGCGTCGAACGTTGGGACGCTCTCTATCGGAAACGCATCAGGGAGACCCCTGTCTTTCTTGCGTGCAGGCCTTTGTTCCTTGAACTGTACGATCCTCCGGTCCTAACAAGGAAGTTCATGCTTCAGACCTTCGGCAGGATCCCGCCAACACGAAACCCACCGAGGATCGGATTTCAGGAGTACCAGAAGCTTGCCGCACGGGTAGGCTATTCGTAGAAGAACCAATCTTGTGTGAGGCCGCCACATGGTCGTTGAGCTGCCAAGGTGCTGAGTCTGCTTGAGAAGGCTTGATCCCGTAGGCGGTCGGTAGACTTGTTCTTCGATCCACCAAGGATGGGAGGTCTGTAGCCTCCGCAACCTGTTGCCCCTATTCAACCCCGGTTGTGTCCAAATCGACTGCCCATGAGAACCGAACTTTTTCGTGTTGATTGGAAGACGGAGAACTCAGTTTCGTCCCAGCAAATCGTCGGGAAGTCGATGAGGTCGAGGCCGGTCTGCACCAGCCTGGGGTGGCAGATGAGGACGTCGATGCCCTCCTTCACCTTGTCGGCGACCCACTTCTCCCTGCGGTTCGGGGCCACGGCGTCGGCCTTCATCACCGCCACCCGGAAGCCGTGACGGGTGAGGAAGTCGTCCATCCGCCCGGTGATGTCACGCGTCCCCGTATGGGTCACGTAGACCAGCACCCGCCTTCCCTCCAGCCGCTCGGCGGCCACCAGGTCGACGAGCGCCTTCTCCTTCGGGTAGAGCTTCTCCTCGGACAACGGCGGCACCTGGACGATCACGTCGCCCGTCCGGGGGTCGAAGACCGTCTCGCCCCTGGTGCAGCCGTCGGGGTAGGCCAAGAGCGTCTGGAGGTAGGTCGCCAGCAGCCGCTTCGAGCCGCTCTTGAGGGCCTTCGTCAGCTCTTTCTTCAGCTCCTCGAACACGGTGTTGTAGGCCGTGCGCTGGGAGTACCCGGTGGCGTCCTCCTCCGAGTCCATCGAGGACACGAGGATCTTCTCCTCGTAGTCCGGCAGGCCGGAGGCAACGTCCGCCAGTCTGAGGAAGACGGTGTTGCCGATGATGTGGAACAACGCCGAGGGCACGAGGCCCGGCCTCTCCCTTGTGACCTTGCGGTAGCTGCGGCGCCTGCTGTTGCGCCCGTCCTCCACCGCGTCGTCGTCGGGCTTGCCGACGGTGACCTCCTCGAAGCCGTACCGCTGTATCCAGCGGTGCTCGTCGGAACGTCCGAACTCCGTCCTGATCTCAGGCGAGAACCGGTAGAGCAGGTGGAAGATGGTCGAGGAGTAGCCTCCCAAGAGGGTCCCCGTCAGGCTAAGGGACTTGCCGCACACGTCGGCGAGGATGCCGGCGGCGATGCCTTGGGCTGAGCCGCGCCCCTTGAACTCATGGACCTCGTCGCCGATCAGCAGGTCGAAGAAGCCCTTCATCCTGTGCTTGATGTAGTCGGCCAGCGGGTAGCGGGCCGGGCCGGACCTGTCGGCCTGCCAGAGGGGGGCGCCGCAGCCGTCCTTCTCGGCGCGTGTCAGCCGTACGGCGAGGGAGGACCTGAGCAGCTCAGACGGCTCCGGCATGGCGGCCCGCAGGTGGTCGGGGTAGAGAGCCTCCGGGTCCGGCTTCGGCTTTCTCTCTGCGCCCGGTTTGCGTTGCCTGCTGGATTCGGCTGAACGCCCCGCCACCCGGTCGGTCCAGTCGATGATAGCTTTCAGGGACACGCCAGGGGCCACCTCCACCGGGAGATCGAGCTCCGTGCCGTTCCCGCACTGCTGCCAGACCACGCCTTTGTGGTCTCCGGCCAGTCGGATCGCCTCGGGGGATATCCAGGTCAGACGGGAGCAGCGCGGAAGTCGGCACCGGGTATACGTGATGCTTGATGACGACCTGCCGGAAAACGGCGTGGATGCAAGATCGCAGGGTACGCTGCTGGACGTGGCCCAGGAGCGGATTCGGGGGTTAGATGAACAGGTGGCGCTCCTTCAATCCCAGCTCACCCTGGAGCAGGAGCGGAACTCGGGGTTGGAGGAGTCTTATCGGAGGGAGCATGGAGAGCGCGACAGGCTGAGGCGGGTGGCCTTCACCCTTGGCATGGTCGCCGCGGGGCTATTCGGGCTGGTGGTCGCCGGAGTCCTGGTGTGGTGGTTTGTGCTCGGGTAGGGTCTTGCCTAATTCCACCGTTACAGCGGAGAATTGGCAAAGACCAAGGTATCAACCCGCTGCCGAATATCCGATGAGGAGGTAGTAATGGCGAAGAACTGGGTTATGGCCCCGTTCAACCACAGTGAACGACCAAGGTTCGATCAGGTCTGGAAGTACGATCGCGAGAATAGTGTCATATCCATCGGGTGGGACCTAGGCGATTTTCGTTCACGAGAAGAATTGCAGAACAAGTACAGAGAGAGAATTGGACGCAACGGCTGGACGAAGGCCGGCTTAACACAACTGACCCGCTTTTGGTTTGACATCAAGCCGGGAGACCGTATTATCGCCAGGGGTGGTACGCGGAAGATCGTCGGTGTAGGCACCGTCACCGGGTCCCCCTTCTACAGCCCAGACATGAAAGCGGCGCAGGGAGGGGGAGTCTTCGAGGGTGATCACGGATATTTCCTCCCGGTCAATTGGAAAGACTTCGAAAGAGCGTTCCCGAGCAACAAATTCTCAAGGCATACCCTCTACTCAGTGTCGGACGACAGTTTTTCAGCGCTAGTTGATGGCCCCGACCCCCGGTCTGGGTCTTGGGAAGAGTATATCGAACGCGCCAAAGCGTATGTCGACACTGGAAGACTTGAAAGTGAAGAGATCAAATACAAGATAGAGATAGGGCAAGCCCTGTCTGCGGCGCGCCAGGCTGTGATGACAGGAGCAAACGATTGGGCCAACCTTGTAAGGAGCGGGGTCGTCAAGAATCAAAACAACCTTGTCCATTTCACACAACTGGACAACTTACGCAAATGGGTCGAAGGATCCTCAGACGAGGCGTTGAATGCACTGCGAGTAATCTGGTCGGAGAGTAGCTCGTCCGTGTCAGATCGCATTCGCGTCTTCTCTGAGCAATTTCCCAGGTCAGTGACAAGCGGCCCTGGAACTCGCGCGAATGTGATATCCCTTCTGCTGATGGGGCTGGAGGTCCGGCAATACCCGCCTTTCCATGTAACGGCGTTTAGTTCAGCTTTTGATCAAACGGGGTACGGGCAACCCGAGCAGGGAGCGGACGAGGCAATGTTGTACGAACATGCCCTCGGCTTCCTTGATCGGTTCATCGAAGAAGCAGCGAAGCGGGGACTTACCTTGCGCCACCGTCTCGACGCGCAGTCAGTGGTATGGGCGCTGAGGGATGGCGCTGGAGGCATGCTCGATGAAGAAGAGGAAGGAGACTATCCGAAAGAGCGTGAGGTTGACGACCAGGAACCGGGAGAGGGAGAGGAGTCACCGTCGCCCTACGACATCGCCAACATCATCTCCGACGGCTGCTTCCTCGACCGTGCCACACTCGAATCAATGCTCCAAGGTCTACAGGCAAAACGCAACATGATCCTCCAGGGGCCACCTGGCACTGGCAAGACCTGGCTGGCTAAGAAACTCGCCTACGCCCTCATCGGGCAGAAAGACGAAGATAAGGTCCGGCAGGTTCAATTCCACCCCAACCTGTCCTACGAGGATTTTGTGCGCGGTTTCCGACCCCAGAGCGACGGCAAGCTCGGACTTGTGAACGGTCCCTTCCTGGAATTGTCTGAAGTTGCCCGCCGGGACTCGAATGGCACCTATGTCATGGTAATTGAGGAGATTAACCGAGGGAATCCTGCATCCATCTTTGGGGAGTTGCTGACCCTGCTTGAAGCCGATAAGCGAACGTCCGATAACGCATTGACATTGACCTACCAGCACGACGCCGGTGAGCGATTCCACATCCCGCCCAATTTGTACGTCATCGGCACCATGAACCTCGCTGACCGCTCATTGGCCTTAGTTGATTTCGCACTGCGGCGCCGATTCGCATTCTTCGACCTCGAACCAGCGCTCAATGATACTTGGCGTGATTGGGTTCACCGGCAATGCGAAATTCCTACCGACTTTCTGACTGATATATCGCGCCGCATTGACGCATTGAACAACCAAATTGCCGACGACCCCAACCTCGGCCGCCAGTTCCGTATTGGCCACAGCTTCATCGTCCCTAAGCCAGGGGAACCCATCGCAGTCCCCGAGGAATGGTTCATGCAGGTGGTTGAAACCGAGATCGCCCCGCTGTTGCGCGAGTACTGGTTTAACGATCCTGACAAGGCAGACGAAGCCAGGTCACAACTCTTGATTCCCTCGTAAAAACGCGTTTTGAGGAAGTTCCAGCGATTTAGCACATCTGAGCGCTACCGTATGTTGGGTAGTTTACGGAATAGAGACTGTATATTGTACTCAGGCGTGGGTACGGTTGTTCTAATTCGGCCTGCACAGACTTTTTACGAGAGAATCAACTCTTGATTCCCTCGTAAAAACCCATTTTGAGGAGATTCCAGCGATTTCGAACAACTGAGCGCCACAGGATGTTGCGCGAGCAAACGGGGTCGCTCCCATATATCGTACCCAGGCGTAGGCACGTTTGTTCTATTTACGACTGCAGCGACTTTTTACGAGGGAATCAACTCTTGAGCGGCTCATGACATACGGAACAGAGCCCCCGACATCCGGGTTGATCGGCCGCATCCCCGTTCGAAACATCTGGCTGTTGCTGCTCTACGCATCTCGGCTATACCGCGAGCTTCCCGCCTCCCGCCGAGTCGGACTGGAAGATGCCCCGGACGACATACCGCATCTGGTGGCCGAGATCCTCACAAACGCCGTGGAACGACGCCTGCGCCGCAACCTGTCCCACGGCTACCAGCGCCAATGGGCTGATCTTAGCCGGGTACGCGGGCGCATCGATCTGTTCCGCACCGAACGACGACAACTGCTGCAACGGGGCCGGGTTGCCTGCGTGTTTGACGAACTGACGGTTGACACTCCACGCAACCGTTACATCAAGGCTGCTCTGACACACATCGCCGACGTCGTCAGCAAACTCGCTAATGACTTGGACCTTGAACAAAGGTGCCGAGATCTGGCTTTCCGCTTGGAGAGAGTTGGCGTGGTCGGGCATCTCGATCCCCGGTACGCGGGCGAAGCGGCGGTACTGGACAACGCCGGATGGGTGGACGCTCACGAGCGCCAGATGCTCGCTGCTGCCCGTCTGGCCTTGGACCTTTCAATCCCCACCGAGCAATCGGGGGTGGCCCTGTTGCCCATCGTCAATAGGAGCGAAACCGAGGGATGGAGACTCTACGAAAACGCAGTCGCCGGTTTCTATGACGTTGCTCTGTCTCATCGGGGATGGAGGGTGAAACCAAGTGTCCACATGAAATGGCCCGCGTCCGACTCTACGCCGGGTTTGCACACCATCATGCCGGAAATGATCACTGACATCGTGCTTGAGCGCCGGGATCATAGTACTCCTGACACCGGCCAGAAAATCGTCATCGACACCAAGTTCACGTCAATAGTCGCGCACGGGCAATTTGGGCGACAAATGCTGAAGAGTGGGCACATGTACCAGTTATACGCCTACTTGCGCTCCCAGGAACAGCCCGGCGACTCTATATCCTGCCACGCTACCGGCGTCTTGCTCTATCCGTCTTTGGGTGTCGATTACAACGAATCTGCCATTATCCAAGGCCACCGGATCACTTTCGCCACAGTTGACCTGGCGGCGGATAGCCAGACCATCCGCAATCAACTTCTGCGAATCGTGGACAACTAATGATCTCACGTGCTCGATGTGTCGACACCCCATGCACCGGAATCAAATTGCTCGCTCCGATTTAGCAGACAACGCCACTCACCCCCATTTCAACTACGGAATCGTCCGTACTACAACTTGCTGCCCAGTGCGATCTCCTGTACACGGGTGTAACGCCACCAGCGTCCCCTGGAATCTCGCTCCCTGTGAGGAGGGCCTGTCGGCGAGCGTTCAGAGCATGGTTGACAGGAGCCCAGCCTATGTCGCACTATCTTGGTAAGACTCGATAACAACAGGGTGAACATGCCGCGAACAACCAAGACCATCACATTCTCCTTGCCACCGGAGATGGCGGACCGGGTGGACGAGGTGATGAAGCAGCAGGGACGGTCCAGGAGCGAGTTTCTTCGGGAGGCGGTGCTCCGCTACATCGAAGAGTGCGAGTGGAGGCAGCTGCTCCAGTACGGAGAGGAGAGGGCCAGGGAGAAGGGCATCGGCCCCGAGGACGTGGCTGGTCTGGTGGAAGAGTATCGGGCCGAGGTCAGTTCCTCCCGTACATGAGAGTCGTCCTAGATACCAACGTCATAGTCTCCGGTCTGAACTTCCCAGGCAACGAGCGCCTGGTCCTTGAACTGGCTCTCAGGGGACGGTTCGAGCTGTGCTTGTCCCCCTTCATTCTTGAGGAAGTTGCCGGAGTGCTTAGGCGCAAGTTCGATTGGACCGAGGAACGCTTGGCCCAGGCTCTAAGGGCGCTGGGGAATGGTGCCACCGTCGTTGAACCCCACAGGCTCCCGGAGGTGGTCGAGGGCGGCCACGCCGACAACCGTGTCCTGGAGTGTGCTGTGGAGGCTTCCGCCGACTACCTGGTGACCGGAGATCGGCAGGATCTGTTGCCCCTTGAGGAGCATCAGGGCACAAGAATCCTCAACGCTCCCCGCTTTCTATCGGAATTGGGGTTATAGCCTGGCTGCAACGCGACAAGTCACCTAGTAGGGAGGGAAATGAAAAACTTCGGTCGGTGGATGACTCAGCACCAGATCAAGTGGCGCAAAGCTAATGTGGAATCGAAGCAGCATGGGAAGTGGAATGGTCTCCCCTACGCCCATATTCTGCCAAGAGATTTGTGGGAACAGGGCCTTTGGCCCGGCATCCGCACGGGGTCGCCCAACTCGCTGCCAGCTTACCTTATCGAAGACGATGTTCGAAAGCACGCGGGTGTGCCCATCCTCACAAGCTCATGGATGCTGTGCGCCAACCTGTACTTTCCGTTCCGGGGTACTGATGACGGCAAGGCGTTATTCGCTTCGTTTCTCAAGCGTCATGTCGCCCCGGAGATCGACTCTCTGGAAGAAATCAAATTGGAGTATGCGGAGGATGGTGAACTACATCCTTCCCACTTGCTTGGGGAAAAGGGAGGCACCAGGGGCGCCAACCAGACTTCGCCGGACCTTGGCCTGTTGGTGAACAGGGGCCGAGGGCTGGTACTGGTCGAGAACAAGCTCACCGAGAAGAGCTTCTACGAGTGCTCTGCGTGGCGGCACAAAGGAAGTTCCAGACGACTGGGCAACCCTGACCCCAACCGCTGCAATCACGCGGCGGACATTGTCAAGAATCATGCAGATCAATGCCATCAGGCAGCTTGGGGACGAAGTTACTGGGAGCATTTGGTACCCGTTGCCGATGAAGAAGCCTTGGCTAGCCTACCCCACTGCCCAGCAATGAAGGACGGCTTCCAACTGTTCCGTCAGCAAGCTCTGGCCGAAGGCATCGCCCAGTCTGGACGATACGACCTCGTAGTGTCGGCGGTAGCGGTTGACGAACGCAACGATGATGCGGAAGCTGCACTCAGGCGGAGCGGGATAGCAGGGCTGAGGCAGTGGGGACAGCTTTTCAAGGGCCAGGCGCGGTTTGCCGTGTTCACACATCAGGAGTGGGTCGGATGGGTACAAGAACACGACGCTGCGGGCAGATGGAATGATTGGCTGGGCTATGTCCGCTCCCGCTATGACCTGGGTGAGTAACGGACGCTTAAAAGTCCGTTCGTGACATAGCCAAGGCCCGGTAAGGAAAGACCAGTAGAGGTGCCTGAATACCGAGTAGATGGGTGGTGTCTCAGTTTGAAGAGCAATGCGTGTGCAATGCTGCCCAGCCGGGGTTGATGGAAACAGTGCAAGACCGGAAAGGAGTAGCAAGAATGCCGTTAGACAAGACCGCATACGACGACTTGGAGCGGCGCTTTACAGCCCAGGTCGAAAGGGACAAGGCCCATGTCATGGAACGAGTAGCGCAGGGCAGCGGCATCTATCTGCCATGCAAGGAACCCAAAAGCCAGGCGGACTATATCATCGTTGGCATGGAACCGAGCTTCGGATGGGCCGACGGCATTGAAGACGCGGGGAAGAAAATAACAGAGGGATTCCGGAACTTTGGTCGGCCCAGCAACCCTAATGAGGCATTGGCGCTCTTCATGATCTCGATAGAACGATTCCTCTGCCAACACGGAGAGACCTACCACCTAACGGATGTGTCGAAAGGTGCGATGCCAGTGGCGGTGGCGGCCCTAGACCGTGACCGCAGGTACGAGGAGTGGTACCCCTTACTTCTGGAAGAGATCGCTATTGTAGGGAAGCCTGGCGGGCCGGTCATCGCCATTGGCAAGAAGGTGCGGACATTTCTCCGGCAACGTGACCTGAAGGGAAAGACAGGCCGACCCCTCTACGCCGTTCCGCACTATTCCATGCAAGCGTCTGCGTCTTGGAAGGCGGAGGCCGAGAGGGACTCCGAGGGCTTTCAGGCGTTTACAAATACGGAGTTTGACGAGGGCAGGTATTGGCCAGCAGACCTATCCCTCGCCAAGAAGCAACTCGTCTTTACGTGCAAGAAGCACTTCGAGGCAATTCGAGCGGACCGGTAGGAAGTGTGCCCACATTGAAATGCCAACCCAATTGGCAAGGCGCGGTGACCGTATTAGCAGCGGAATCATGAATCAGCGCGGGGAATTCTGAGCTTGACGGAGGTTTTGAGTCACCGTCAAGAGCTAGGGATGACTGTGTTACCATCCCCTCCAGTCTTTGCTAGATCCCTCACAAGAATCAAACTCAGACTCCGCCGAGAGATGCTGCCCCTTGACAACGGACCTTCGGGTGTCTCAACATACCGAGTAAGACTCGGTAACATCAGGAGGACAGCATGAAGAATAAACAACTAGAGCCTCTTACCCCCGCGGCTCTCTACGCCAGGGTGTCCAGCGACCGGCAGGACGTGGACCTGTCCGTGTCCGCCCAGCTCAGGGCGCTCAAGGAGTACGCCAAGGCCAACGGCTACTCCGTGGCCCGCGAGTACGTGGACGAGGCCGAGAGCGGCCGCGTCGCCGACAGGCCCCAGTTCAGGGAGATGATCGAGGAGGGCGGCAAGCCGAAGGCCCCCTTCGACGTGATCCTCGTATGGAAATTCAGCCGCTTCACCCGCAAGCGCGAGCACGCTGTGGCCTTCAAGTCCCAGCTGCGGCGCAAGGGCATCCGCGTGGTGTCCATCACCGAGCAGGCCGAGGACAACGCCACCGGCAGGCTGCTTGAGGGAATCATCGAGAGCGTGGACGAATATTACAGCGAAAATTTGGCGCAGGAGGTCGTACGGGGGATGAGGGAGGCCGCTTCGAGAGGCTTCTTCCTAGGCTCGAACGCCCCCTTCGGCTACAGGAAGGTCTGTAAACGTTGTCGATGTCCAGCGATTATGTCCGCCTAAGTGGTCAGGGAAAATGTCCATCTAGTCCGCTGTCATACCATCGGACTGTGATACGCGGGACCTGCCCCTGGTGCGCATCATGGGCGGGCTCTTGGCTTCGGCGTACTTGCGGACCGTGTTCCTGTGGATGCCCAACTCCCTGGCGATTGCCCGAATGGAGAGGCCCCGAAGCTTAGCGTGCTGCACGGCCTTCCACCGAACCCTCTGTCGCGGCGTGGGTTTCCTGCGTGGCGATGCCGGAGGCTTACGAACTCTGCCGCCGCCGTTCAATGTGGCGCTGTCGGCCTCGATGGCGTCGAGGGATGCCAGGCTCTCCCTGGGGTGGCTGCCCACGCCGTTGACCCTACGATCAAGGCCGGGGCCATATCGGAGAGGACCATTGGAGGCACGGAGAACTCCAGGGCGCGGCGGCGCCTCCTGTGTGGGGATCGTGCGTCCCCGGTACTGCACGAGGAGCTGACCGTCCAGGCCCTCATGGACCTCCAGCTGCGCTCCGGCGTAGCTGGGCCGCTCCTTACCAGGCAGCAGCTGCAAGGTACGCCAGTTGTACTTGACGGTGTTGTCCCTGGCCACCTTGCGGCGGTGCTTGAAGCAGAGTATCTGGTCCAGGGCCACCGATGACTCCATAGGGCGGTAAGCAACGCTTGAGTGCTCTGCCGGAACCCCGAACTTCTCGTTGAAGCGCGGCAGGAAGCGGTGCAGGACTTCATTGGCCTCGTCGATGGTGGTGACGCCCGCCAGGCGCAGCTCGGTCACCAGCCGGATGCTCCTATGTATGTCAAGCCACTCGTGCGACTCCTTCTCGATCGCAATTGACGATGCGGTCCATGCTGTCCTTGACCACCGTTGTCCTCCTCTCTCGAGCTTTACCATTTGCCCGTTAAGGATGACGCGGTGGTCTCTCTTTATGTAGATCTCCTTAATACACCACGTGCTGGGACGTTACTCCCGACAGCCTGGGCTCCTCAAGGTTCGACAGCCAGCTCAGCTCCCTCGGTATCTCGCCGGTCAGCGAGTTCTAGCTCAGGTCCAGGTGGGTCAACTCCGACAGCCGCCCCAGATCTCCGGGTATGCTCCCTAAGGGAGCTTACCAGACCTCCATTCGACCCATGATCTCTCGCCTCTCAAACTGTCCCACTTTTGCTGGTTGCCAACACTGAATCGTCGTGCTGCGGTTGCGTTCAGTGTTCTCTGGGAGCTGCGCTTACTACCTGGCCTAGTGGGGGACGGCTCCGTAGATGTCGAAGCGCTCTCAGCTTGGGTCAATGAGACTCGACGCATGTGCAGGGAGCGTGATCGCGAGGACATAGGTGACCAGCAGATCGGGCAGATGCTTGCGAATGCTCCGGTAGGTGAAGACGGGACCTGGCCATGCCAGCCTGTTCGTGAACTGCTTGATGATCTTGGGGCGCGACACATCGGGATTGGCTTCACAACCGGCAGGATCAATCTTCGCGGTGTGACGACGAGAGGTGCATTCGAAGGCGGGGCACAGGAGAAGTCGCTCGCAGACAAGTATCGCGAGGATGCGGCGAAGGTCGGAGCGAGGTGGCCGTTCACTGCCCAACTGCTACGCCATCTTGCTGCCAACTATGAATTGGACGCTAGACGAGAAGACCAAAGGGCCGATTGGTCTGATCAGTTCGAGTCGTAGGACCCATCTCCTAGCCGATCGTGCCCTAGAGTCAATTCGCGTGTCAGGCCCGGCCCCGGAATATCTGAGCAGCTCTCCCTCGCGCTGCTATCCCAGTTGCCGGAGTTGGGCACGCTGAATCGCCGTCAAGTTGCCGCTCTGATGGACGTGGCTCCTTTCAGTCAGTCAATGCCGTCAGCCGATTGAGTTCTCACCCCGACTGTAGCCGCATCCACATGGCCACGCATCTGTCGAGCCGTTAGTACACCCGGGATTGCTTTAGGCTGAGAGGCGTGGAGCCGGCTTTCAGGTGACACCGAATCCCGGTAGACTAGGGCCCGTGAGGGTCCTCCAGGTCATCCACGGCTATCCGATGAGGTACAAGGCGGGCTCCGAGGTGTACACCCAGGGCCTAGCCCAGGCACTTGCCCGCCGCCATGATATGCACGTCTTCACCAGGCAGGAGAACGCCTTCCTGCCAGAGTACGCCGTCCATCGGGAGCGGGATACGTCCGATCCGCGCATCACGCTCCACGTCGTCAACATGGCGAGGGCGCGCGACGGGTACCGCCACGCCGCCGACGTGCGGAGGACCGAGTGGCCCTAGCTATGGAGCCTGGAATCATCTGTTTGCTGGAGGCTGTGATTGGGACTTCAGGACCGCGATTGGTTTCGCGAAGAATCCCGACGTCGCGGGAAAGCAACTAGAGGCAGTCCGTACAGACGTAGATCCGGACCAAGCTATAGGCCACCCTCCGCTGGGAGTGGAGGTGGTTGGTTCAAGCTGTTCGTGATGGCGTGTCTGGTCATAGGCCCACTGTGGTTGTGGGCGTTCCACGAGAATGTACCCATCGCGGTGACCGCATGGCAGACAGCATCAGATGCGTACGATAGCGTGGCAAGCTTCTCAAAGGAGGCGGCTAGTGACGCGTCCACTGCAATATCCGAGGAAATCAGGTCCACCCCAGATGTACAGGATGCATCGCGAGCAACAAACTCACAGAAATACGCGGGAGGAAGCCCCCTCAATCGCAGAGAGATTGAAAAACTAGTGATCGAGTTCACCAACGAGTGGAGAGTCAGTGCTGGCCTACAACCGCTCCGTCACGACGCCGCGATTTCGGACATAGCACGGTCGCACAGCGAAGATATGGCCAGGCTGGGTCTCATGAGTCATGACATAGGTGGCAGAGATCCAACCGACAGAGCGATGACCGCTGGGTACAATTGCCGCGCCTATCGGGGGGACGGTTCGTACTCCTATGGACTGAGCGAGAATGTTGCTGAACATCCCAGGGTAACCCAGTGGGTGGGTCGCGGCAGGTCCTACCGTCCCGTTGACTACGATCGTGACGCCGAGGAAGCGGCACGGGGACTTGTGCAAGGATGGATGAGTAGCCCAGGTCACCGCAAGAACATCCTCGATAGAGATTCCCGCAGGATCGGCGTCGGGATAGCTATACGGGAAACGACAGAATATGGATTTGTCAGTGAAACAGTATATGCCACCCAGAATTTCTCGGCGTGCAAATAGAGTAGGCCTAGGAGTGACCTACCTCTCACTCCATCGATAGAGGCCGCTGCCGGTGAGGACAGAAAGAGCCTGGTACACTGTTGGCAGTCTGCGTCGATGGTACAGATTACCGCGTAATTTGATGAGAGCCTGATGGATAAGCAAGGCTGCCGATAACATCACTATCAGCGAAAGGCCAACATAGGCTCCGATCTCGTTACTTGCAGTGAGGTCCGGCGCACCGTAGATGACCAATACCGACGAGGCGAAGACCAGACAGGTGGCGAACGGGGCAGTCCTGCGCCGTGCATACTTCACCATCACCATGGTAGCCGATACAATCAAGAGAGCGGGACATCCTACAAGCACTGCAGCTTGAAGCGTCGATACCGCGAAGAGGTAGTTGACGGCGGGGGATACCACCAGCGCGACCAATTCCGCACCACTGCTGGCTTGACTCATCCCATCAAGCATTGTCCATGGCAAGAAAAACGCCCCCATGATCGCCAACGTAGCTGCAAAAGCTACGAGACGCATCGTGAACGTGGCAAACTCACGTAAGTTCTGAGATAGCAATGACATCTGACTCAACCGTTCGTGTCAAATGGTGAAGCTCTGGACTCTCGGATATTGTCAGACGCGATACGAAATTGAGCTAACTCATCCTCCAGGGCCAGAATGTCGGAGGGGACCTCACTAAAGCCAGCCGCGTCGAACGAAAAATCTGACCGCAGTTTCAGCTTTTGTAGGGTGGTATCCATGTCACTGAGGCGGTGCACAATCTCTAATGCCTCCTCTTGAATAGCACGTGCGCTCTGCCTCCACTGTTCGTAAAGTTCAAACTCAGCATCATATTCCGCCCGCGCTCGTTCACGTAATTCCTCACTATGAAATCCTTCGGTCAAGGCCCTCTGTGCCGCGAAGTAAGCCGCTGCGCTGCTTTCGGCAGCGATGATCGCAGAATCAAATTTGCGGTACGCGGTTTGGGCCTGTTGGTATCTAGGGGACCACTCTTCAAGCAGGGCCGATATGTCAGTGATCCGTCCAATGTCCACACTGATTTCAGTGCTGATGAAGGTCCCGGCACTGTTAAGGGATTCACCCATCTGGCCAGTCTGATGATTTACCATAGAGAAGCTTGCGTCGGCGTGCGCAGCCTCTGATTTCCTGACTTCGCCGAAGGCTATCCATCCAACACCGACGACGACGGCAAGGATGCTGGCGGTGATAGTGATGCTAAAGAATCTTCTCAGCATTCTCCGTTATTCCCTTTGGGCAGTATCAACTCTCTAGCTAACCGATGGCATCTTACCGGGGCCTCTCAGCGGGGGTCAACAGTAAGTGCATCCGCAACCCACGCCTCCACTCTTGATTCCCTCGTAACAAGGGCCTTTCGGGGTTGGTTCTGCGGCGTGAGGGCGGTTAGGCGAGGGATTTGGTTTTGTTCTGGTCGGGGGTGTTGTGGTCGGTAGGGTCGTTGTGGTGCGCCATACCCCGTCCTGGTAGGGATCAGCGGGCTCGCAACGGGCTCCTGTAGGTTGATGCATGGGTGGGAGCGGTCACGAGGGCAGCCGGTGGGAACAACATCTCGTCCAACCGTGCCCGGACCATTCCCTTGACGTTACACGCCAGGGCCTTGAGGTAGACGGCAAGCCGAACCCTCTCACCTCCACGTACCCGAAGATGGCCAAGACCATGGCGCCGTTTCAACTCCGAGTTCGTCCCCTCTATCCCACACGCAACCCGTACCGTCTACGCCATTGTCCATCCGACTCGGCCCTCCTCCTACTACGTCCGATGTTCACCCTGGCGAGGTCCGCACTCAGCACGTAGGCTCCACTCGGCGACCACTCTCCCCCGAGCTCAGGGCGACGACGCCACTTCACACGACCCACGTGGCACTGCTCGCGCAACAGTCGCTCCAACAGCCCGTACTCGTCCACCTGCGGCACCGCTGTCCCGCGGAACCGATCGACCAGCCGATACACGTCGCGCGCGCACACCGACAGCCGGCGACGCCCCTCTCCCGAACACGCGTCCTCGTATCGGGATGCTTCGCCGATCTCCTTCAGGTACCGCTGGGCCAGACCATCCCCAATCCCTTCTCCCAAGCCAGGGTGCTCACGGCTCACCGCCAGCAGAAACACCCGGATCCTCTCGCAGAACAGCCCCAACCGCGTCAACACCCCGATGTTGCTCATGACGTGCGTAGAGTCAACGCGCTGATTGCCTGTACGAATACCCAAAGCCTCGATCATCCCGTCCGTCGTCTCGCAGAACGCCAACCGCCCCCCGTTGTGCTCCATCAACCGCTCGCGGAAGTTGTGCAGCGTCTTTTGCGCAAGGTGCGCCTCCTCCATCTCCAACCCCAGCTAGTGATGCCAGCAGGTTGAACTCCAACTCCTCCAGGGCCTCGATATCCGTCAGATCGAACATCTCCTTGAGCACCAGCACCCCGAGCACCATCTGCACCGCGCGGTTGGACCTGCCCATGTCCGGGCTGTACATCTCGGCGAACCGCTCCTCGTCTATCAGCGGCAGAGCCTCGTTCCGAGACACCTCCGCCCAACTCCTCCGCATCAGCCTGGCCTTCCTCGGCGTGATCAGAAACTCCGACTGCCATAGGCTCTCTTGAGACTCTCTCGTTCGAAACATCGACTACCTACTCCTGAACTCTCCTTCTCCATCTCCAGATCCTATTATCCTCAATGCCAAGGCCCTCAATCATCATTTTTTGCGAGAGAATCAACTTTCAGGAAGGCCACTCTGGGTCCTTCAGAGCTACATAGCGAGCCAAACGACGTCCCATATTCACCGTGGGGCCGAGTGTGGCGACGCCTGCCGCCTTCAAGATGTCTGTGATGTTGCGGTGGATTCGGGCTTAGTCGGTCTGATTAAGTCAAGCCACTGCCAGCCAGCGGTTTATGCTTAGTTGCGAAACGACTGCACCTATAGTAATTTGGGGTCTGCGTAGTAACTCGGGGCTCAGAGGCCCCATCAGATCATTCTGGGCGCATCGCGCCCCGGACAGTTCACGCCGACTGAACGGCTTGAGGCTGCTGACAGAACAACAGGTTACCCGTCCGCACCAGGTTGTAGGGGACACCATGCCAGCTTTTGGTCTAGTAGTGAATGTCAAACGCGAAATTCTCCTCATACAAAGAGGATACGGCAAAGACAAGGGTAAGTGGAGTCTGCCCGGCGGCATGAGGGATGAAGGCGAAAGCCTCAGACGCGCGGCAGTCAGGGAGACGTACGAAGAAACCGCCATCAGAATGACCGCTGACTCTCTATATTACAGAAACAAGAAAGGCAACCTGGAAACTTGGCGAGGGGGTGTCAAAGGCGGACATCTCAAATACCAGAAGGGGGAGTGTCTAGATGCGAAGTGGTTTCAAAAAGACATGCTGCCCCATGACGATTGCCTGGCATTCGGACCTGACAAAATAGTCATTGGCAAGTGGGCGGCCGAGAACCCGGGAAGCCGTCGTGTCTGTTATCCCCGTTCACAGATGACGGAGGCCGGTTTCGCACTGATAGTGAACAACAAGGATGAAATCCTCCTGATTCGACGAAAAGGAGGCATGCGGGATGGCAAATGGTCTCTGCCGGGTGACAAGACGGGGTATGGCGAAAGCCGCAGCAACGCCGCCAAGAGAGGAACTTACAGATCTACTGGTATCAAAGTTGCCATTGACCACCTTTACTACGAAAACAGACATCGCGCGAGAATTTATCTCGGGAGAACCAAAGGAGAGCATTTCTTGAAGCCTGAAGCGAGGTGGTTTCCTATACGCAAACTGCCTACAGCGGAGGACTTGGCTTATGCCGTGGACGTAAGAACGGTCGAGAAATGGGTAAGTATAAACTGAGTAACTCGTAGAAAGACAGGAGAACCAGAAGGCTAAGGTGGAGAGTTCCACATGGCGCAAAAGACCCTCACGCGAGTCTGGGCAAAAGATGCGTCGTACAATGGGCCTTTGACTTTAGGAAAGGAATTGGGGGCAGGCGGCGAGGGTTCAGTGTTCGACATCCGAGACAACTCAAGCATCGTAGCAAAGATATATCATCATGAAAGGCGCATGAGTAACGTTTTCAAGAAGCTGGCACTGATGATCCAGTACCCGCCACGCACTGAAGACGAGCACAGTGGACACCTATATGTCGCATGGCCCAAGCACCTCCTCTATGACAGCGCAGACAATGCCATAGGCTTCATCATGCCGAAGGTGAACAAAAGAAATAGCCTGTTCGACTACTACATTCCCTCACTCAGAAAAAAGACTGCACAGCATGTCAACTATGTTAGCCTTTGCAAAGTCGCCCAGAGCCTGGCTAAGTCGCTAGACGAATTACACGGGCGAGGGTATGTAGTGGGCGACATAAACGAGTCAAATGCATACATCGTAAAAGATGACAATGTAACGCTGATAGATTCCGACTCGTTTCAGGTGAGGGACTATCAGACTACGCCGAATACGATATACCGCTGCGTCGTGGGAAAGCCGGAGTACGCGCCGCCCGAACTACAGGGCGTGAGTTTCAAGAACATCGACAGAGCGCCCTTTCATGACAGGTTCGCGCTGGCGGTGACGATATACCAACTGCTAATGGAAGGAAGTCATCCGTTCAGAGGCATATATCAGGGGGCAGGAGAACCTCCGAAAGTGGAAGCGTACATATCACGCGGCTATTTTCTACATACCAAGAATAGAAACGTTCCACTCGCGCCTGCCCCAACGGCAGTGCCATGGGATTCTCTCCATTCGAATATCAAGGAACTCTTCGCGAGATGCTTCGACAAAGGGCATACTGACCCGCAGTCGCGTCCTGAGCCCAAAGAATGGGCGAGTGCCCTTGAAGAAGCGACGAAAGACCTGAGCCAGTGCAAGGTAAATCCCAACCACTGGTACTTCAGAAATAATTTCAACATTGGGAAAAGTACAGGCTGTACTTGGTGTGCTCGCACAATAGAAGCCTTCCCGGCGCAACACAAGACGACTTCGATCCATCCGACCCCTGCGCCGAAGAAGCCTAGCACACAGCAGAAGAGTAACACACAACAGGCATTCTTAAAGAAAGCGCAGCCTAACGTTGGCGCAGAAGCTGCGAAGAATCTTCCGCCGGTCCCTGGTTACAAGTTCCATAAGCCGGATGAGTGGTCAACCTGGGTACACGACAGCATAGACAATATCCGAAAGAAGCCGGTCCCGGCCGGAGCAGGCAAAACCGTAGTCCATTATCTCAAGGGCATGCACTACAGGTACAAGTTGGAGTTTCCGGTAATCAGAAAATGGCTGACACGCAGTCTAGGAACTCCGAAAGTGTACCGAAGACCACGAACATGGTATTGGAGATCCAAACCTCAGTGGGAACAGCTCAGTAGCAACCGCCGCCCGCCTTGGATAAATGAATTTGTAAGAAACACCATCAACAACCAGGGAGATGGTGTGTACAACCTCAAAGGCAAAAGATACACATACAAGGTGAAAATTGAATATCTAGGTCATGGCGAATGGCGTATAGATACCCACCGAAAACACAGAACATAGTATTGGAAAAAACTCACGAGCTAGTCCTGAGAGTAGGAAAGGGGAGTGAATAAATGACCAACGAACTCATACCCGACGAGATACAGTTCGCCGAAAACCCGGAACCGAGATGCCCTTGCGTGCTGCTGGTGGACGTCTCTACTTCAATGTACGGCAAGCCGATTGATGCGCTCAACGAAGGGTTGGCCAGATTCGCAGACGAGCTTGGCAATGACCCACTTGCATCTCTACGCGTGGAAGTCGCCATAATCACCTTCGGTAGCACGGCGGAAGTAGCTCAAGACTTCGTAACCGCAGACCAGTTTAGATCTCCTACCTTAATCGCAAACGGTGCCACTGCGATGGGCGCCGGCATAAACCTTGCCCTAGACAAGATAGAGGAGCGCAAGCAGGTGTACAGGGATAACGGCATCGACTACTACCGTCCATGGCTGTTTCTGATGACAGACGGCGCGCCCACCGACTCGGTCGACGCCGCGTCCAGCAATCTCAAGCAAGCAGATGGAGAGAAGAGAGTCGCAGCGTTTTCCGTCGGTGTCGAGAGCGCGAATATGGACATGCTCACGCAGATAAGCCCACGCCGTCCCTTGATGCTTAAGGGGTTGGAGTTCAGCAGTATGTTCGTCTGGCTGTCTCAGTCCATGTCTCGCGTCTCAGCTTCACGGACGGACGACGAGGTTTCGCTGGACACCGACGGCTTAAGTGATTGGGCGGCGATATAATGGACGCCGCAAACCCCACTGCCGTAAGCGAACAGCTGAAAGCGAATACTCCTGAACGCAGCCAGCCCCAAGGCTGGCGCGTAGTGCGAGCTTCCGTGCAGGGTACGAGCCACGCAAAAATCGGTCAGCCCTGCCAGGACAGTTCGAGCGTAGGGGAGGATGCGCCTCAAGGGATGCTTGTAGCCGCCATAGCCGACGGAGCGGGGTCGGCTGAGCTCTCGGCCGATGGCTCGCGTATTGTAGCTGACGCTGCAACCCGGAGGGCTGCCAGGCTCATGCGCCTCCATGTGCAGCCGTTCGACGAGGACGTGCTCGAAGAAATCCTCAACGAAGCGGTCCATTATGCAAGAAAAGAACTGGAAGTCGAAGCCTGCCGGCGCGAAAAAGAACTCAAGAGTTTCGCCACGACCCTGGTAGTCGCAATATGCACGCCCGAGATCACGGGCGCGGCGCAGATAGGCGACGGCGCGATGGTAACGGCGGACAAGCGTATGCCACAGGACGATGAGGACGGCGGCTATACGCTGTTCAGCGCACCGCAGCGCGGCGAGTACGCCAACACCACCAACTTCATCACATCGTCCGGCTGGCAAAACACCCTTGATGTAAGAACGCGGCGTAGCGGCGCCAGCCGTCTGGCGATGTTCACAGACGGCATACAGTCCATGGCGCTGAATGCGGCCTCTGACAATACGCCGCACACGCCCTTCTTTGATCCTCTCTTGTAATTGATTAGCGGGTTAGGCGGCCCGTGGAGGGGTTGCGGTGGTGGATGGGAGATGTTTTAGACTTTGGCTATGTGTGAGGCCAAAGTCTTCCGTCCCTGTGAACGCGACGAGCTGATGACGCTGGTCAAGGGGCTGCAGAGGCAGATTGCCCAGTTGCAAGGGCAGAACGCCCAGTTGGCGGCGGCCAACGAACGGTTGAGCAAGCAACTCGCAGAACTCCAGCGAGCCGGAAAGCGCCAGGCGGCTCCGTTCTCCAAGGGCAGGCGGACCTCCAGCCCCAAGCGGCCTGGGCGCAAGCCGGGTCAAGGGATGTTCAGCTACCGCAAGCTGCCGTCCCCAGATCAGGTCACAGAGCCGATCGTAGAGGTGACCGTACCTGGGGACACATGTCCTGGATGCGGAGGCCGACTCGAGCATGAGGGAGTGGGAGTTGCCTACGTGACTGACATTCCTCCGGCTCCTCGTCCCCAGGTCACGGCGTACCGGGTGCAGATATGCCGATGCCTGTCGTGCGGCAGGCCGGTCCGGGGTCGGCATCCGGACGTTGCATCGGACCAGTACGGAGCCAGCGCGCACCGGGTTGGGAGACGGGTGATGGCGGCGGCCCACGTGCTCCACTACTCGGTTGGCGTTCCAGTCAGGAAGGTTCCCGCCGTGCTCAGGGCGCTGACCGGGGTGGAGTTGAGCCAGGGGGCGATCACCCAGGACGCGCTGCGACGTGCAAACGGTGCGGTGGGGGAAGCCTACCGGAGGCTGCGGGGTTCGGTGCGCACCAGTCCGTTCGTCCACACCGACGACACGGGATGGCGTGTGGGCGGCGAGCCCGCATTCCTGATGGCATTCGAGACGGACCGAGCCACGGTGTACCAGGTTCGCGCTCGTCACCGTAACCATGAGGTGCGCCAGGTGGTTCCCTCGGACTATGGCGGAGTGATGGTGACGGACCGAGGGCGGAGCTACGATGCCCAGGCTCTGTCCGGGGTGAAGCAACAGAAGTGCCTGGCCCACGTGCTGCGCTCGATCAGTGAGGTGGTCAAGACCAAGACAGGGAGAGGACGCAGCTTCGGCAAGCGTCTGAGCGGCCTTCTCAGAGAAGCGATGGAACTGTGGGGGGCATATTGCCGAGGAGAGGCGTCGGACTTTGCGGCGGCGGCCGAGCGGTTGAAGCGAGAGGTGAGCTATCATCTCCGCGACCGTCCGATGGCGGATGCGGACAACTACAGGCTGCAGAACGAACTCGGCTGGCATGACGACCGGGGCAACCTGCTGCGGTTTCTGGACGATCCGAGCATCGAGCCGACCAACAACCGTGCTGAGCGAGCGCTCCGCCCGGCAGTGATCGCGCGGAAGGTATCCCACTGCTCGAAAAACGATGGTGGCGCTGATGCGTTCTCCGCCTTCACCAGCGTGATCAGAACTCTGGCCCGCAATGGCGGCGACCGGTCTGTGGTGGATCGGCTCTGCCGTGTCTTCAGCGGCGATCCTCTCCACTCTCCTTCCCTCTGTACCTCTCTACAGACTCCCCTCCGCTAATCAATTACCCTCTCTTTAGCTGGGCTGACAAGCAAGAAGACGCAAGCGCTGCTGCTAGCAGCCTCGCCGCCTTTCTGTCCTCACCGAGAGTAACGGCGCGCGCGGACGACGACTTGACGCTGCTGCTCGCGGTTTTGGCATGAGGTCAGTCCGTGACGGTTGAGTCGTGTGCGCAAACGGTTTGAGGAGGTATTCGGCTGGGTGAAGACGGTTGGAGGCGGTCGCAAGTTGAGGTACCGTGGAGTGGACCACAACCAGATGTGGGCGGAGCTGACGGTAGCAGGATACGACCTCGTCCGCTTGGCCAGACTGGCACAGAGCCCAGCCTGAAGACCGCTGTGACGGCGCCGTTACGGGTCACATCAGAGACAGTCCCGCACACCGCCTGCCGTCACTGACTAAGATCAACGATCACTTGGACCACCAGAGACCCATCTGGGACTCGTCCGCTACCCAAAACCAGCCTTCTTCAACACCTAGCTAAATGGGAACGGGAGGATGCACCTGGCAAAAAGTTCTTCGTCTACGTGCTTAATACAAGGTTCGGTCATTACGTGGGCCATACAGGGAATCTCACGTTGACAGTCGCCGGTTCGTCAGCCCCGTTGTTCCCAGTATCTCCGTCAGCGTCATTTCGGACAGGGGCCTGCCGGACCTGCCGTTCGCCAGGACCTATAGACCAGTCGTCGCCAGGGACATTGAGCCACCCTGTGGACCGGGTATGCGGACTATTATCACCGTGCGGTTTGAGGGTCAACCACCTCCTTCCCATGAAGGTGCAGAGATTGACATACAGAACGGGCGTTCTGTATCATCTCTCGTCCAGACACTCACAAGTGAGGTCTATCCATGAGGGTCGCCTGTGTGCTCGTTGACCTGCTGTCGATGTCCAGCGATTCTGTCAGTCGAGCTGTTCAGGGAAAATGTCAGTAGTCGTGGTGTCCGAGACCTGTAGGTCAGTAGTCTTCGACTGAGGAGCTGCGCCATTTGCGCGGGTCTTGGCATGACCGCGGTACATCGGAGGGCTCGTGGCTGCAGCGTACTTGCGGACCGTGTCCCTGTGGATGCCCAACTCCCTGGCGATGCCACGCAGAGATAGTCCCCGCCGCTTAGCTCTCTGGACAGCCTTCCATCGAATCTTCTGGTGTGGAGTGGGTTGACGGCGCGGCTTGGGCTTTTCCTTGCTGACCCCGTTGGTTCGTGTCCTGGTCTTGCGGTTATTGACGTTGTAGCGAGGCAAAGAGCGCAGGAGTCCGCCGATTTCGTTCGCATCCCGGCCACCGGCGCCGTTGAGGGCTCTGAGAGCACCGGGACGTGGTGGGGCCTCCTGGGTAGGGATCGTGCTGTTCCCCTGCTGCACTACGAGCTCCCCGTCGAGACGCTCCTGGACCTCCACGTAGGATCCTGCGTAGCTGGGACGATCGGTCGACGGGAGTAGTTGGAGCGTGTGCCAGTCGAACCTGACGGTGTTATCCCTGGCCACCTTGCGTCGGTGTTTGAAGCAGAGTATGGACGAGACATCCAGGCCATCTGGGGAACGGTAGGAGATGGTGGGTTGTGACGGCGGCACTCCGAACTGCTCATTGAAGCCGGGCAGGTAACTCCACAGCACCTCGTTGGCCTCCTCGATAGTGGTCGCGCCCGCCAACCGCAGCTCAGTGACCAGCCGGATGCTCCTATACATGTCAAGGGATGCTTGGGGATGGAGTTGGGTTCCGTAGGGCGGAGAAGACTTCGCGAGCGACATAGCGTTTGAGGCAGCGGATAACCTCAGCCTTGCTCATCCCCTCGGTTGTGCGACGACGCATGTATGCCTGGGTCCGTTCATCGTAACGAAGTCTGACAACAACAATGCGATGGAGAGCCGCATTGGCCTGACGGTGTCCGCCGCGGTTGAGCCGATGCCGATTGGTCTTGCCGGAGGAAGCAGGTATGGGACTGACACCGCACAGGGAGGCGAAGGCCGCCTCGGAGCGGAGACGGTCCGGGTTACTCCCGGCAGCGACGAGGAGGGTCGCCGCCGTGTCTGGTCCTATACCGAAGCCCTCTACCAGGGCTGGGGCTGCCGTCCGTGTGAGTCGTTTGATCTCGGCCTCCAGGTCCTGTATCTCATTGACGAGTTGACGGTGGCGACGGGCAAGGGAGCGAAGAGCATACCTGGCCGCCGTGGTGGGATCCTCTAGACGACCAAGCCGGAAGCTTTTGCACCGGGTGACAAGAGCAGTAGCGGTGAGGCCACTGAGATGCTCACGGAGCTGGGCCGGCGCCGTGACGACCAGGGCCTTCATCTGGTTGAGAGCCTGGGTGCGAGCCTTGACAGCTGAGTCCCTGGCGCTCTTGAGCATGCGGATCATTTCGACTTCACCCTCGCCTGACTTGGGAGTGGCATCGGCTACTCCTGCAAGCACGGCACGCGCTGCCATCTCCGCATCAGTGGGATCGCTCTTCCCCTTCCGATAGCGGGTTGACCGATCGGGCCGGTTGACCTCCACTACGGTATAACTCCTACTGGTCAGGAAGCGGGCGACTCCGGCGCCGTAGGAACCCGTGCCTTCGATCCCGAAGGCGCTTACCTCTCCCAATCTCCGGGACCACCGTTCGAGCTCCCCATACCCGCTGCTGGTCGCCACTGTGTGAAGCTCCGCAAGGCGGACACCCTGGTGATCAATGGCCACCGCCACATGCTCATCCTGGTGGGTATCGACTCCGACGACCACCTCAATACCACGACTGCCTTCATGACCGACGACTCCCGTCATCTCTACCTCCTGGAAGGTGTGATGTGCCAGCTAGGTGAGCGGACAGGACTGCGGCGGGGCGTGGGGCCAAGCTCCTATCAGGTCACTGCTCGCCTTGCCGAAGACACTTCGGGCACCACCTCGAATCGAGTCGACAGATCCGACTGAAGGCATGATGCCAGTCCTGGAAAGAGTCAGGCCCGAGCCGAGGTGGCCCGAGATTCATCATCGCAGTCCTGGAATGTCCCCGCCGTCCGCTCGACCCGGCCCTTCGCCTGCGGTGACCTGGCGAATATCTGGCGTATCCCCAGCTCCTCCATGGCGCGAGCGAACTGGGTTGGCCCGGCCGGCTTCTGGCGAGGCTCTCCAGTATGCTTGAAGACCGCGTGCCGGTCGCTGTAGACAGCCAGCGGTATCCCGCATTGCCGGATCAACCCCTCCATGAGAAGGAAGTAGCCGCGGGTGTCCTCCTCCTGACTGAACAGAGCGTCAGGCACAGTGCCGGTGGCGTCGTCCACGGCCAACAGCAGGGCGAACCGGGGTCCTTGTTCCCCCAGCCACCGATGGGGGCTCCCATCTATCTGCAGCAGCATCCCTTCTTGGGCCATGCGTTTGCGCCGGACACGGTGTCTGGGCGGCCGGCGGCGGCGGGGGCTGTCCATGCCGGCGCTGACCAGGATGCGGCGCACCGTAGAGCGGCTCAGGTCGATCCCCTCCCGTTCCATCAACAACTCGGTCAGATGCGTATGGTTCGTTCCAGCGTAGCGAGTGCGGGCCAGCTGCACCACGTAAGTCATCTTGGTCTCCGTCGTGGTGTTGGCCGGTCGGCGGCCACGATTCCCGTGGGCGAGTGCGGCGGCGCCCTCCTTCCTATAGGCCGCCAGAATACGCCTCGTGTGGCGTTCGCTCACTCCCAGGACCTCGGCCGCCTGACATACCGGCACCTGATCTGCCAGAACGCTGTTGAGCACCTGAAGTCTCGTCTGCTCCTTCTGCGTCAATGTCACTCCTTCCATGGGATGACATTTTCGCTGACCAGTTAGCTACTGACATAATCGTAGAACAACGACATAAACGGCGGAGTAATAATGGACCGTGCCGGCGGGGGCGAGTGCTGATCGGGGGCGCTTGAAAACTGGACCACCCGCCGCCTTCCATCGTGTTGGCTGTAACACGATGGAAGGTGTGAAGGATGTACAGGGTGGAGTTGTACGCACGGGTGCGCCGGGCCTGCATGGTGGAGGGGATGAGCACGCGGGAGGCGGCGCGGATGTTCGGGCTGCACCGGGACACGGTGCGCAAGATGCTGAGGTACTCCGTGCCTCCCGGGTACCGTCGGCAGTCGCCGCCTCGCCGGCCTAAGCTGGACCCGTACCGCGGTGTGATCGACCGGATCCTCGAGGAGGACCGCAGTCTCCCGAAGAAGCAGCGTCATACTGCGAAGCGTATCTACGACCGGCTGAGAGCCGAGCACGGGTTCGACGGCAGGTACACGATAGTCAAGGACTACGTGCGGGAGCGCCGCCGCCGGACACGGGAGATGTATGTCCCGCTCACCCATCCTCCCGGAGACGCCCAGTGCGACTTCGGCCAGGCGAAGGCGGTGATCGGCGGAGTGGAGCAGACCATCCACTACCTCGTCATGTACCTCCCCCACAGCGACGCATGCTTCGTCAAGGCCTATCCCGCGGAGACCACGGAGGCGTTCTGCGACGGTCACGTCTCGGCCTTCTCGTTCCTGGGCGGCGTGCCCCGGAGCATCGTCTACGACAACACGAGGCTGGCTGTGGCGAAGATCCTGGGAGACGGCCGGAGGAAGCGTACCCGCGTCTTCTCGGAGCTACAGTCCCACTACCTGTTCGAGGACCGCTACGGCCGTCCCGGCAGGGGTAACGACAAGGGCAAGGTCGAGGGTCTGGTGGGGTACGCTCGCCGGAACTTCCTGGTGCCCATACCCTCGTTCGCGAGCTTCGATGCTCTCAACGCATATCTGGAGGAGAGGTGTCTGGAGCGGCTGGGGAGACGGCTGCGAGGACACGACGAGACGATAGGCCGTCGGATGGAGCGTGACCTGGAGGCCCTGCTGCCTCTCCCGGCCACACCCTACGACGCCAGCGACAAGCATGTGAGCCGCGTCAGCTCCCTGTCGCTGGTGCGGTACCGGACCAACGACTACTCGGTGCCCGTGGCCTACGGACACATGGAGGTGGTGGTGCGAGGCTACGTGGGAGAGGTGGTGATCAGCTGCGGGGCGGAGGTGATAGCCCGGCATCCTCGCTCCTACGGACGCGACGACTTCGTCTTCGACCCCATTCACTACCTGCCGCTGCTGGAGCGCAAGACGGGAGCCCTGGACCAGGCCGCACCGCTGGCCGGGTGGGAGTTGCCGGAGGAGTTCGGGGTGCTGAGGAGGCTGCTGGAGTCCCGGATGGGCAGGCGCGGCAAGAGGGAGTTCGTGCAGGTGCTGCGTCTGATGGAGAGCTTCAGCAGGGAGGAGGTGCACGGGGGTGTGCGCGATGCCCTCAGGCTCGGCGCCGTAAGCTTCGACGCCGTAAAGCACCTGGTGCTGTGCAGGGTGGAGGGACGACCTCGGAGGCTCGACCTGGAGTTGTATCCCTACCTGCCGAAGGTCAACGTGACAACGACATCGGCCGGCGACTACATGGCGCTCATGTCGGGGAGCGTGCGGTGAGCGAGAGGTCGACGGTGCTGTTGGAGCACCACCTGAAGGAGCTGAAGCTGCCGACCTTCCTGAGGGAGTACGGCAATGTGGCCGGACAGTGCGCCGCCGAGGACGTGGACCATCCGGGCTACCTGCTGAGGCTGGCTGAGCTCGAGCTGATAGACCGTCATCACCGCATGGTGGACCGGAGGATCAAGGCGGCGCGCTTCCCCGCCACGAAGAGCCTCGACACCTTCGACTTCCTGGCCATGCCGTCGGTGAACAAGCACCTGGTCATGCAGCTGGCGCGATGCGAGTACGTCGACCGGCGTGAGAACGTCATCGCCGTCGGCAACAGCGGGACCGGCAAGACCCACGTCGCCCTCGGTCTGGGGCTCGCCGCCTGCCAGAGGGGGCTGTCGGTCGGCTTCACCACCGCCGCCTCCCTGGTACACGAGCTGATCGAGGCCAGGGACGAGCGGCGTCTGCTCAACCTCCAGAAGAGGCTCGCCCGGCTCAAGCTGCTGATCATCGATGAACTGGGCTTCGTCCCGCTCTCCAAGACAGGGGCCGAGCTCCTCTTCGAGGTCTTCAGCCAGCGCTACGAGAGAGGGTCCGTCCTGGTCACCACCAACCTGCCCTTCGACGAGTGGACGGAGGTCTTCGGCTCGGAGAGGCTGACCGGCGCCCTGCTGGACCGGCTAACCCACCGCGTTCACATCCTGGAGATGAACGGGGAGAGCTATCGCCTCAGGCAGAGCCGGACGGGCGCCGCCCTGCGTTCTGCCGACGACCCTGCCGACACCTAGACCTCACCGCTCTCACTCCCACCGACCGCTCCTGCGACACCCATAGACGGGTGACATTTATGCTGGCCAGTAGGGCGGACATAATCGCTGAGCAACTACACCGACTTGTACAGTTTTGCTCCGCCACGTGTCCTAATATCTCACCGCCCTTGACATTGGGCCGTTTCGTCGGCATCGTCCTCCAGCTTGCGGTGCATCCGTCACACGATGGTCCCCATCAGCCCCGCATCTTCGCAATGGGCCACCAACGTGTACGGTAGGACAAAACCGTCTTTGAGTTGTGGCTCGGTGGGCTGTGCCACCCATTTCCCCGATGTTCTCGGGATTACTGACTCATAGGGGCACGGTCCCCATCATCTACTCAGAAATGAAAGGACAGAGGCTTGTAGCCCAGGATCTTGTCACGTAAGTGCTGGACCGTATTTGACCCGGTATCCACCAATTTGCGTCTCGTATTCTCTCACGGTTATAGGTGTCTTTATTGAGGGTGATTGCTCTTGTAGCGTTTGGTGTAGCCATGCAATTGGATCGTTTCCCACCTGCGATTCCTTTAGCAGACGTAGCATCTGCGGCCAAGTCCCCCAAGCCGCCCTAGGATCCCGGTACACGCCACCGGAAAAGTGGGAAAAATGGCGGCCAATGACAAACAGGCGGATTCCTTCCCTTTCAAAATCGCGAGCCGCTCTCTCGCCAATCAAACTAACAAGGGCGGTCGGACTATGGTTTAGGGTCGAGCTTACTGTGGAAACCCATCGGTTCGTTTCGGTGAGGAAATTCTTCATCTTGGAATTTCGCTTCTTCATGGACGCTCCAAAGGGATCCTGCCATTTCAACTGAAATAGACCAAGAGTCCCTGTTGAGGCGTCGAACAAGGCAGCATCTATATCTGTTGCAGTTGCTCCCTCGTCCTTCAGCTTTAATGGTCTCTCCGCCCTGACAAATCGTTCTGTTGGGAACAGACCGTACAATTCCTTTCGAAAGACCTCCTCTCGTTCGTTAACCGCGTGATCCCAATCCGTGGGATACCGCCTGTTAAGTTCGGAAAGCATGAAGTCGAACGGACTTCCCAACACCCCCGCGATTGAATGGACTACGCCACCGGAGTTGATACTCAGGAAAGGGGCGATATCGACAGCAGGTTCAGATGTATGGGCATCGACATTCTCGGGCATCACCTTCAACGTATCTAGCACCTGCCGTGCCTCGACCTCCGATACCCCAAGGGCGACCGCAAGGTCACTCTGAAGTTGAGACTCACTCTTGGTTATTGTCAACACATTTCGCCAATCGAGTTGCGGTTCTCTCGAAAGGAGCAGCCCGCAGAAGGCCAAGTGTTTGAGGGTCCATGAAATGACGTGAACTACACCTTCCCTATACACCTCGAATGGAATATCTCCAAATGTCGCCTGAGGAGGGAAGGCATCCTGCCCTGGTTGATAGTGCGCACGCGCCCAAAGGTGTCCTTGACCATGAAAAAAGCTGTCGACCTCCGGGAGGGTGTCATACTGTATGAAGTGTTCTTCCCAGGATGAGACCAGAGGTGACATCAGCGCCATGATACCCGGTCGGATGGCCAGAAGCTGATCACGAACGTGCTGGTCAATCTCCTCGGCCAAATCGCCAAAGATGCTACGCTCGTTTGCTTCGAGAGGCTCCACACCCAGTTCGCGTTGACCGACCTTTGCATGAATCGTCCCTGGAGTCGGCATAGAAAGCTCAACCAGGTCGTATTTGTGAAGGTCCAGGAGCATTTCACAGATACCCAGTCGTCCACAGCTTTGAATCACAGCGTCCGCCCACTGCTGATGGACTGGTGTCGACCATGTCAGAGATGCCCCTGCTAAAATGCTGGACTGGTCAACAAACAGTGAGACGGCTTTCCTCTGACCATGCCTGTAGAGGTCCCATCTTTCCTTATCTATTTCTTCCTCTCGCCTCTTCTCGTTGAGGCCAAGGACATAGACGAAGTAGTAGTCAATGGCCCTGACCAACTCCAGAAGTCCCCACCGCCTCTCTCCCGGTAAGCTAGCGAGTAGGTGCTCCTCTTCTCTACGTATGATGCCCGTAAGGATGTCCGAGAGTTTCGAATCTGTCATGTTCTCTCCCACAAGCGGGCGGCCTCAGGCGAGTCGCCTATGTAGAGCCACCACGCCTGACAAGAGCAAGACTTGGAAGGCTTGAACTTACCGGGATTCCGCTCTTCCCTTGTACGCATGAGATCCGAACCTACACGCGGCTGACGTGGGGACTCTGCATCAATGCATCAAGGGCCTGTCCTGCAACAGCAGCAGGTTCGCCGTCGACGAGCATGGCAAGCTCATGGTTGGCGAGCAAGCCTCTTCTTGACATGTTGGACGAACCAATCAGTGCCGCCCGGTGATCGGCGACAATTACCTTGGCATGGAGAGACGAACCGGATTCACCGCGAAAGTCGTAAAGGTGAAAGTGCTGGAATCTCTCGTTAGTGTCGCGAAGCTGGGTCACGACATCCGCTGGCTGGCCCCCCAGGGCGTTAATGACAAGACTGACCTGGACGCCACGGTTCAACGCCCCCTCAAGCCAGCGGAATAGACGGTCAGTACCTGAGCCTATCGTGTAGACGGAGAGGATGATTTCATCAGACGCGGTGCGGAACAGGTCATCGATTGCCGACTCGATCGAACCGATACCAGCTCCCATCCAAGAGGTACCCGTGACCACAACTCTATCCACAGTGCAGTCCACTACAGATTGTCCAGCAGCAACCTGCGATCCAGTTTCATGTTGCGGTGTTCACACGATGTTTCTGAAATCAGCGCGCATGAATAACAGGCAGGTCCGTTGTACCTGCCAGCGTCGAATGCCTCTTCACCGCACAGCGGATCATTCGAACATGAGTCCAGTTCGCGCACAGCGACGCTGAGAACCCGCTCGAATTGAGGAACGAGAGCGATCAGACCACCAAGTGTCCCATCTCCACCCGGCTGAGCCGTATAGAGAAGCACCCCACCCGTCGCATTTCCGGTCTGCTCATCAATGTCCACAAAGACCCGCTCGCGTATGGAGGCAGAAGAATAGCCAGAATCGATCGCCAGGCTGTTGATCAGGCGATGAGAGAGAGTGTGCCACCAGACGAACACGGGGTGTAGTTCATGAAGGGAATGAGGCATTGCTTGCCGATGCACTGCACTCGGACTGATCCAGGCGTCGAACCACGTGTTGCTCGCGGAACCCTTCATCTCACGCAAGGGTTCCTCAGAAGGCACTGAAGCAGCGAAGTCAACGAAGATACCCTCGCCGAAAAGCTCCACTCCCGGATACCACTGCCGCTGCCCATCGTAAAAGGCCAGATCTACGGGGGGATTCAGCGGGCCAAGCCTCCTGTATCCCGTCTGCACCATCACGACCCGAAGTCGGTTGACCGGCGTGACACGAAGGTTGAGCCCTGAATTGGTGACCAGGGTTCGCACGTTCTGCCGGATGACCTCGAATTGCGGAGGAGAACCCGGAGTGGGCGAAGGCTGAGATGGGGCCCCATCATTCGCTGCCGCCTGTAAGGCCTCGAACTCTTCAAGGCGTAGCTCCCGTTCATTCGAGGCTGTACCACCGGAAAGCGTGTCCCGTACCACCGAGAGAATTGCAGACTCGGAATACGTCTCGATCTCGTCCACTACCGGCTGCATCAAGAGGCCGCTGGCAACAAGATTTCGAAGGGCCTGAAGCAATTCCTGTCGGGATCCTGGTGGAGCGGCCACCAGGGCACTCTGAACAACGCTCATCTCGAGGAGTCTGTGGAGCCGGGTATAGCGAGGAGGAATCGTCAAAGCAGTACGGAGTTCAGCAATCCGCAAGTTGGCAGCACCTCGCTGAATGATCTTTGATGGCTCGGCGCAACCTCCGGGACGAAAGGAGCCCTGCTCGGGCAAACGCCCGGAGCATCGCCAGTCTCTCGAATACGCGATGCCGAGATTGAGTTGCCCCTGGCAGTCTGGACAGACTATCTCTATCTGGCGCAGGGCGCCGCCGCCGCCATGCCACTGGAGATATGCAGGGGTGCAACTGTCTCCTCTGTGAGGAATCGACCGGAGCCAGTCAACATCATCCAGGTGTCCGGACGCGCACGCACGGACGAAACGAATGGAGTCTCTGCGCGCTCGTCGCCATGCCTCTCCTGAAACTGTGTGGGAAGGGCACCGTGGGCAGGAGCGAGTGTCGCTGCTGGTCTTGTGGTACAGGATTCCATGCTGTACGCAGAGAGACCACGAAGGGAAGGCGAAGGTCTCATAGATGTATCGAAAGTCAGGTTCGTTCACCTCGGCATTCGAGGGCAACCTCAGGATGCCGTTACTGTTCAGCAGTGCCTGGGACAGGCGCTGCTCGGTGATTTCAAAGTCCGTTGCGCGTCGTCCATCGAAGACGCGCGAGTCACCCAGAGTGGGTATGAGGCGTGGCCCATCGGGGCCCTCGAGTATTGCTCCGGGTCCGTACGTTGTAATGAATTGCGAACGACGTATTGGCTGCGTCATCGTCAGGTCTGAAAACCCGTAGTCTCTTCCACTTCCCGGAGAGACTGGGGAGTGTTTTCGTACGCCTCCGCAAATCCTTGCTGCCGGTGCTGAGCGTCACCAAGCACAACATGTCTCCGAGGAGGGTTACTGGCAGTGCTCTCGTCATATACGAAGTGATCAGGACCCTGATACAGCCCTGCAAGGGCGGCCCAGCGATCCAGCTCCGATCGAGTCTCGGCGGCGGTAGCGCCCGGCACAGGGCGCCGACCCGATGGCTGCTGAATTGCTCGATGTTCCATAACACCAGCGATCGCTTCGACCTCTGGATCGTGACGATGAGCCGACATTCGGCCGGCTTCGGAGTGGTACCCTCCGCTGATGCGTTGCTGCACGCGCCAGTCGGGGTCTACAGCATGACCCCGGATCTCCGAAGCGTGTCTGAGGAGAACAACGGACAGGGGGCCCAGTGCACGCTCCCTGGCCCGGGGCGCGAAGGGAGACACTGTGATCGGTTCCACATGGCGGTAGAGGGCATGGTGGTAGCCGGTGAAGAATTCATAATGGTCAAGGTCGCGAGGCCTGCTCGCACGGAAGAAAGTCACCACAAGCCCTCCGCTGGCACGACCCACGCGTCCAGTGGCCTGAATGTAAGATGCCGTCGTCTTCGGTTGGCCGTGCACGACCATCAGCCCCAGGCGGTCAACGTCCACGCCTGTGCCGAACATTGAAGTCGCAAACACGCCATCCGGGGCGGAGGGGGCCGCCACCGACAGTCGCTCCAGCATGCTCGGCAGATCCAGCGAACTGGCCCTGCCCGACAGTTCGAGGTGTTGATCGAGTATCCGGGCGGAAGAACCGCTTCGGAACGCTAGTCGCTCGGGGATGTCCTGTCTGTACAGGGAGAGGGCACCGGCCAGTTCCCTGATGGCGTTGAAGTAGCCGACCAGGGTCCACAGGCGGTCAAGCTCGACATTCCCGCCTGTCTGCCAACGTTCATGGACTGACTGTAAGAGCCGGGACCAAATGCGCACAATTGGCGTCTGGGCCCCCTTTCCAGGACTACAGACCCCGACATAAAGGCGACCAGCTCTCGCGCTGTCCAGAGGGTGTACTTGCCTCTCTCTGGCAAAGAACCGGTCCTCGGCCGAGATGCCCCAAGAGGGGAACTGCACAATACGCCGGTTGAACAGAGCCCTCACCTGAGGGCCGGCCTGTCTCACCGTGGCTGTCGACGCCACGTACTTCGGCACTGTTTCCCTTTCGCCAAGACACAGCTCCTCAATGGCAGTCTCGTACAGGCCTACCATGCTGCCCAGAGGGCCTTCGATCAGATGGAGCTCGTCCTGCAGAATCAGATCCGGTGGATCGAACTCGGGCACCGAAACTCTCAGAGTGGCACGCCCACGATTGCCAGGCGGGTGGGGCCGGTAGTTTCTGTCTAGCTGCCCCCAGGACGGGGGAGTGCCCTCCCGGTAATAACCCCATCTGCTGTGATAGTGGTTCACCTTTCCGAACAGGCTCGCAGCCTTCGGCTCGAAGGCCAGCCTTGCAAACTTGTCCACCGTCGCGATAACCAGCGAGGGGCAGCGGTGATATATCTGGTCGTCAACTGTCAGCGCCGGGACAGGGATGCGCATCGACAGGGAGGGTGCCCCTCCAAGACTGCAAGCCTCGGGAACGTTCTGCCACTGACGTCCCTGAACCACCGGCAATTCAGCTGTGGTTGCAGTTGCGGGCATACCGTGCGATACGGGTCCGCTTCCACTTCTTCCGGCTGACTCATCGGTCCTTGCCAGCGGGACCTGCTCGGCCCATGCGTGCTGATTCAGTTCGCAGTCGGGATCGGGGCAGAAGATGTCAAAGTCACAGGGACTGGTGGGGTTGTAACCAAGGATGAAGTATCCTGGACGTGAGGGCCTAGCCGCCAACAGGCTGGCGTTCTGCCCGAGGGCCGGCTCGATGACCTGATACCACCACCGGTCGACCTGTCTTGTTGTAAGAACCTCTCCGGCAGGAACAGTGAATGTGACGGAGAGTGATCGAGTTCCAGAACCGGCCCCGGATCCAGCCACGTCGTCGACAGACAGGGGGATACCGACTGGCTGTAACTGTGCCAGTGAAGGGGGTTGTGTGCCTCCACCCTCGAACAGAAAATGGAGCGTATGAGATCCCGCAAGCAGCCCCTCATCGGGCACGGCAAGGACAGAGCTGCAGCAGGGACACGACAGAACCTGTGCTGGCTCCCCCGAGATGGACAGATTGCGGGAACGAACGTTGTTCCTGAGCGCATGGTCGGGACCCTGATAGTCTCGGGCGGCCCCCTTCAGAATGTCCAAGGCCCCGGGTATGAAGGTATAGCCGCCCTGACCGGGGAAAGGACCAATGGACAGGAGTCCATTGGGAGTCACGTTGCCTCCAACCCACAGTCCTGCCGAAAACCTGCCACCTCCCCACAGGAAGGTTTCCTTGCCACCGTAGCCGGACGGCCTCCATCCTACTGGCTCCGCCGACGAATCCAGGCCCCGTACCCTGAGATATTCGCAGGCCGTGATTACGCCGAGGGCTCGTCGAAATTGCTGAATGGTAAGCAGGCGGAGCGTGTAGCGGGAGAGAACACCCGTGCCATTGCCTGAATCAGGTTGCCCGGACTCTTGGCTGCGACGCCTTCGGAGGGCAATCGTGAATGCCGCGAGTCCGAGGTAGGCCTCCGTCTTGCCGCCCCCGGTTGGAAACCAGAGCAGATCGCAGATATTCCTGTCTGCGTGGTTGGGATTCGCCAGCGCCGCAACATTCAGGAGAATAAATGCGAGCTGAAAGGGGCGCCAGTTCAGTACCTGCCCACGCCACTGCGACTGCACCGCGATGGCCTTGTTGGCAAAGCAGAATGCCAGGCGCACCTCCTGGTCACTGGCCAGGAGGTCAATGGCTTCCCCCAGCCTTGTCAGAATTTCCTCGCAACGTGTGATGTGCCGCTCCGCCACCTCCCGCTGGCTGGCAGGCAGTGTCGGAACCAGACTCCGCTGAGCATCTATCCAGGCCCTGTATCCGTTCACCATGGGTGCAAGCGCTGATCTCACCTCGTGTGAGGTCCAGGTTTCGGCGAGCTCCTCAGGGTCCAGAACAGGCGATGGACCGAACTGCTCGTCCCATCCCATTTCGGGCGCCTCGAGCGGATAACAGGGAACCATTTCAGTTCGAACATCAGCCGGGGCAAATCTCCCACGTTCCGATGTGGGAATCGTATCCGCATCCGTCCACGCAAATGGGGCCTTGACTGGAGACGGTACATCCGGGTGCGGTCTCTCGGGATCAATCGACCTCCAGACGGCGCCGCAGAGATGGCCCCTGGCCAGAGAAGACCTGTCCCGATAGACGAGATCAAGAGACTCGTCCTCAGAAATCTGAGAATCAGATTCGCCTTCGGGGTCCGGGCCCGGCTCCGTGTGCCTTACGGGCCGAAGAATGGTGGTCGGACTGCAGATGACCCTTATCTGTGGCTGGAAGAGGTGTTCGCCGGTAGACGAGCGTGGAGGCTCTGCCATTTGTGCTGTGTTCACCATGAAAAGCGAGACACGCCAGATTTCTGCCGACATCTGAATAACGCGCATCTGAAGGCTCACACCCTGGCCTGCGGTCCAGGTGTTGTCGCGGTCAGCAGGCACTCGGCCCGTGAGGAATCCCTCCGGTCTACGCTGCCAACCGCTCTTGTGAGTCTGATACCTGGCCCATGTGGCGCATATCTCGATTGCCGGGGCCTGTTCAGGTGCACTCAGCGTGAACGAAAGACCAATTGATGAGGGAAGGGCCTTGGGGTCGAGGGCCGGCGACAGTATTCCCGGGACGACAACGACGCCCTGAGAATCCTGATCTTCTTGGGGGTCATGACTGCCGGCTTCCTCCACGAGGTCATCGGGTTCCGACTCAATGTCATCGGGAGGACGTTGAGCCGAAACCGGCGCCAACACGCCAGTGATGTACTCGGCACGAGGATCCTGGTCCGCCGGCAGAATCTCCTGAGGTCCATGTCGAGGTCCAAGCACCTCCTCGACCAGTGCGACCAGGATGTGTTCACGTTCAGCCATTCTGGGCAGTCATCCTTCCTGACGGAGTTGCAGACTGAAAACTCCCCTCCATGTACGAGATACAGTAGTCCTTGATGGGACACTCATCGCACAGGGGGTCTTTCGGTTTGCAATACTGATCGCCGATTTCCAGGATGGCCGAGTAGGCATCTTCGGGTTCGTTCACCCCGACCAGGCGGGCCATCGCCATCTGGGCTGTAAAATGAGCCTCCGGCCGCGATATACCGGAAACCCGTTCGACGAGGCGTCGAGACGACGTGGTGGAACGCAGATCGGAACTCCTGCCAGCGAGCGTCCATGCCATCTTCCAGCGTTCGGAGGAGAGTCCAAGAGGACTCTCCCGAGCCGGAGGCTCATCTGGACTGGCGTCGGCATCGGCAACGGCAATCGCGATGCTGTCGAGCAGCTCGCGAGCCTTGCCATTTCTTCCATCAAGTTGGGCTTCCCTGTTTCTGTCGGCAAGGTATGATTCTGGATCCGGCCAATGAGTCCTGTAGTGGGACCACGCATTCGCCACTTCGCGAACGGACCTGCGCCCCAGGATGACCATGCCCATCAGTGTCAGCCAGAGGTCCCTGCTCATTCGCCAGGGAGCTCTCAGCTCTGATTCGTCCTTCAGACGAATCCACTCTGACAGGGCGCTGGACGCATCTCTCGTGCGCATCGCGTGTGGAGAACCCCTGTCATCCCTGATGGACTGCAGCAGCGACTTGCCGATCGCCCGTGCCACAAGGGGAGGTACCGCCTCACCAATCTGGCGAAACGCATGAGACGGAGTACCCGCAAACCTGAATCGATCTGGGAAGCTCTGAATCCGCGCAGCTTCCCTCATCGTCAGAGTCCGATGCTCCGTAGGGTGGATATACCAGTAGCCGTCGCGTGCGATGTGCGCAGTGATGGTCCTGGATGGCTCCTTTGCGTCAAGCCGCTTGTACCTGTCATCGAAGTGATCCGTGGTGTATCTCCGCAGATCGGCGGGAAGTTCCGAATATCGGGTTTTGGAGGTCATCTGGCGGAACGCCCTCAGGTCGTCCTTTCGAACAGCTCTCGCGAAGTGATCGTGGACTTTTGATCCACGCCCTCGGGGCTGTCCTCTCCGAAACCATTTCTGCAGGGCTGTTTGCGCCCGGCCGTTTCGAACATAGGGCAGGCCGTCGTTCTCCTTTCCGGCCTCAACGGCGGGCAGATCGGAGATCGCCTCTTCAACCCCTGGTTTATCCTTCCTGACCGGCCTCGGCCAGGAAAAAGACGCACCGGCCTTTACCCCCGCAATGAACAACCGTTGCCTGTGCTGGGGCACTCCAAACTGCCAGGAAGGCAGGATGCGGGTGTGGACGTCATATTCCGCATCCTCGATTGCATCGACAATCTGCCGAAAGACGATGGAGTCTTCCCCCGACACCAGATCAGGGACGTTCTCCATCAGTACGAGCGACGGGTCGAGCTCTCTCACGAATCTCAGGAATCCCTTCCACAGGTCTTTTCTCTCGTCTTCCTTGGACCTCACTCCCTGCTCAATCAACGAACGAATCTTGCTGCTGCCAGCTCGCGAAAACGGCTGGCAGGGCGGAGAGCCCGCGACCAGCGAAACATCTACGCCCTCAAGGGCGGACAGTATCTTCGAAATCTCGTCTGCGTCAGACAGATCGGCTTGTAGAGACACTCCGCCGAAATGAGAGCGATGGGTCTGAACGGCGTGTTCGTCCACGTCGACTCCCAGTATCACGTCAAATCCCGCCTCCTCGAGTCCCAGGCTGAGGCCGCCTCCGCAGCAAAAGAGATCGACCGCGATAGGCCTGCCACACTGCTCCGCATATGCGCGGATATCCTTAAGGTCACAGGATTCCGGATGAGGATCAAGCTCCAAGCTGGGTCCCCTTGCACTCTTTAACCTGAACTGGCTCTCTGACATCAGCCTTCTCCAGCAGTCGCCAGGTCCGCCAGCAATCGGCTTCCCGTCACGCACCCGGAGACGACAGGACACCGATCACACAGGGGCATTCCTGTACGGCAGATCAGTGACGCCAGATCGAGCAGGGCGTAGTTATCCCTCGCGCACGCGGCCGTGCCATTCGCCAGAAGGCTGGTTACCGCCAGCCTTGCTCTGCGGCTGCGGTGGTGGGTGGGGCTCAGAGGCTGACCTGTGATCCTCGAGGCCAGCCGAACGGTGTTGGTATCGACTATCACTTCCGGCAATCCGAAGCCGAAGCATCGTACAGTGCTGGCGATGTAATGTCCGATGCCGGGCAAGGAGGTGAGATCGGTCCACTTCGACGGCACGTGGTTTCCGTGCAGAACGACAAGATTGTCGCATGTTGAGATGAAGGACTTCCCTCTCCACGTCAACCCCGCGGGCTGCGTCGTCTGAAGCCAGTCTGCTGGCCGTCGAACGATTGCCTCGGGGCCAGGGAATCTATTCAGGGCCTCGTCGTACAATCTCTCCACCGACGTGGCCCTGGTGCGGTGAAGGAGAACCTCGGCCAGCAGAACTTTCCAGGGGGTTGAACCTCGGCGCCATGGCAGATGGTGGCGGCCATGTTCGTCATGCCAGGTTCGCAGTCTGGCCCAGTCTCGGGACGACAGCGCGGGGATCGTTCCAGCGGTAGCGTCCTTACTGTGAGCCATCAACTACCCTGCTGATCGGACAACCATTCTGGGAATGAGCTATGAATCGGAGGTGTCCTCCTCGCCAATGAGTTCCTGAATGCGTCTCGTCGCCAGCGGCGATGGACGTGTCCGTCCACTGATCCATCTCTGTACTGTGACCCATGAAACACCTATCTCGCGTGCGAGCGCCTCGTAGCTTCCATAGATCTCTGCGAGGCGCTTGACAGTTGCCCTGATGTCCTCAGACATGAGATTTCACAAACGGCATCACACTAACAGATGTTATAACTTCTGACCGGTCGACTCAATACTCCTCTATAGCAGGTAGGTCCACTCTGTCCTCCGTCTCGACGAACGAAACTGCCCCCGACTGTACAACGACCTTGGTGCGTGCACCGCTTCGTCGGCATTGTATCTACAAGTAGCGACTGCCGTTTCTCGAGTATATTCGGCCCAAGGTCGGAGGAAGCTGGGACGTTTGGTGAGCCGTCCACTCTCAACCCCCGGCGTCCCACATCTCCTGCAATTGCCATGGCGAAAGCTAGCGCCTTGGCGACGGTCCACTGTTCCCGCTGTCTGCCGAACAGGCGCACCTGACCGTTTTGGCACTGGAAGTCCTCGAGCTTAGCGGTCTTCAGCCAGTCGAGGATTGCCACGTACGTCGGCGCCAGCTTTGGTGCGAACAACCCGTCGGGGACGTTGTAGAGCAAGCACTCGATGAAATAGGAAGGGGCGTCCTCTTTGGTGATCGATCCCTTTTCGACCAGCCGGCTCCGGGCCGCCTTAAACATGCGGATGGTCCTCTTGAAGCGCTTGTCTGTGGCCTTTTCCTTCTTCAATCCCCGCTGGTGGTGCTGCTGCGGATAGCTCACGACCCACCGCTTATCGTCGGCAAGATAGAACCCTATGCCCTCCTCGTACTTCAACGTCACCACGAGGTCGGCATCCGCCGGGATCTTGCCCTTCGGCACCTTGATGGACTTGCGGCCGCTCTTCACGGCCTTCCCGAATCTGGCCCTCATCGCCTTCATTGCATGGTCTCGAAACGACTGCCAACGCTCCAGTGCAAACCTGTGGGAGCCGTCTTCCTGAAGCTGTTCGCCGGATAGGGCGACTACGCGAGGCTTGAGCTTGGTCGCCAACCGGATGACCACGTCGACGTCGCTGTCCCGGCCGAGGTTGGTGTCGTTCTTGTAGGACCCCTGGAGAAATACTTCGTACTTGAACGGCGACAGCCCCTTGTAGGCGTCCAACGCCTCACGGATAGGCATGTGCGCCCGTTTGAAGGCCGTCGCGGCCTGATGGTGGCTCCAGCTTGAGAGCGTCGATTCAGGGATAGGCATTGCTTTCCTTCGTCACCGGGTGGATTTGGGAACGAGTACCCGTTCCCAGCGGAAGTTTGCAGACCGCGCGAGTCATCTCAGATCCGGTCCTTGGACTTCTATCACGGCAGCTGACTTGGGCGCTCCTGTTTCCCGGTCGTACCGTTCCCTGAAGTCCAGGCGGGCCTCTGGCCCGAAACCGTCCGAAGCCCCGTCAATCTCTTGCTCCGCATCCAGCGGTATCGATATCAGGGAACCTCCGCGCTCGCTCCGTCTCACAACAGCCGGCTGGTCTTCCATCCGAAGCACCATGGGCAATGTCTCGTGATAGCAGGAGTCCGGGTCAAAGAGGGGCGTCTCCTGGATAATCGGAGCTTGGAACTCTTTTCCTGACATCACCTGGAGCAGGTACCACACCTTCGGGCAGGACACCAAACATTTCCAGGGCAAGGTGCTCTTGTTCTTGTGAATGCTGTCGAAGTTCTTGCCGCCCCATTCGCCTGTAGCCGTAGCTATGTTGGATAGAGGAGTTACGGAGCAGCCGAGCTCCTTCAGGTCGGCAGGTGGAGTACAGCAGTGCCAGTGATCCAATACATCGGCTCCGTCGGTGTGGTTATAGAGGCAATACAGCGGTGCAGCTCTTTTGCGCTGTGCGTACTGTTCGAGCAGTTCTATCTGTGGTCCATTCACATTGCTCTGCGTGAGAGAGGCGTATCTATCCGTTCTCAAGTCGAGCTTCTTGGCCTGGATTGCGAATCGAAACCAGCCGAGTCGTTCCGAGCCCAGCCACAGTTCGAAGTCGGTCCCCCACATGGCTTCGTCCGGCTTGGAGGTCTGTCTGAAGAGGGCCACCGTAGAACCTTGGACAAAGAGGTCCATCATCAGCAGGTCCGTGATCGTCTCCTCGCCGAATCTGACTGGCCCCAGGACGCCACGACCCTTGATGGACTCCCTGACGTAACCCAATCGTTGCCAGAGACTCGTCGACTGATTCGAAAACAATTCCCCAAGTTCGCTGAAGGACCGAATAGGCATATCCACTTATCCTTTCGCAGGCTCTACTGTTTCGCTTACGCCTGCCCCTCCCCCTCCGGCATCCGGTAGCCGACGCGGGGCGGAGATAAACGAGGTCGAAGCTGTCGGAGGCAGTCGAAATCTAGGAGCTTCCGGCGCTGGCTGGCTGTGTACCTCGTGCGCTGTCTCCCACGGGCTCAAGGCGCAGTCTCAGCCCCAAGGCGGTTGTGACCTTAAGCAGTGTCGCCAGGGTGGGGTTGCCGTCGTCAGACAGCGCTTCATAGAGGTTGCCGCGATTCAGACCGGTGTCGCGGGCGAGAGCGCTCATGTTCTGCGTCCGAGCGACGTGTTTGAGAGCAGCACGGATCACAGCCCCGTCACCGGGGTCCTCATCCACAGCCGCGCTGAGAAGCTCCCGGACATCCTCTTCGTTCTTGATGTAATCCGCTGCGTCGAACTTTCGATACTCCTCAGACATTAGCTCCTCCATTCCGTCGCCATTCTCTTGGCCCGCTCGATATCTCTCCGTTGGCTGTCCTTGTCGCCGCCACATAGCAGGACGATCAGCTCGGCGTCTCGCGTGATGAAGTAGATCCGGTATCCAGGCCCGTACTGAATTCTCATCTCGGACACGCCGTCGCCTACAGGTCTCACGTCTCCGAGATGCCCATCTTCGGCTGCCAGCAGCCTGGCGACGATGCGATTCACCGCTTGCCGATCCCGCAGTCTGCTCAACCATCGGTCGAACGTCGGGCTTTGCAGGATCGTGTACATGAGTATATTGTATGATAAATCGTACACTATGTGAAGAAGATTCGAGCAGGGCGGGGCATGTGGAGGCATGGAAGACGCTTGTTGCCGCTTATGCCTCCCTGTCATCGTGGCGGGTATTACTCGGCGGGGCTACACAACCTGGCCTCTCCCAGCGAAGAGCGCAGTTCACGCCCTATTGAGCCAGGTTGCTTGCAGAGGGCGTCGTGCGCTTCATGGAAGAGCCCAGCCACATCTCAAAGATGGTGCCATCTACCGTCCACTCAGGCCCACTACTAGTGGGCCTGTCTCTGAAGTTAGCGGCATAAGTGTTCGGTAGCTGGTATCCTCCTGACAGCTCATGTGAGGAGGATTCGCATGCGTCTTGGTCGACCAACCCCACCGTTGACGCTCACCGACGATGAAAGGGAGACACTGGGACAGTGGGCGCGCAGGCCCAAGACGGCGCAAGCGTTGGCCCAGCGGGCCCGAATGGTTTTGGAATGTTCTAAGGGCAAGACGAACACCGCTGTGGCCGCAGAGTTGAGAGTGTCGCAAGCGACGGTAGGCAAGTGGAGGTCTCGGTTCTTGGAGAGTCGACTGGACGGACTGGTGGATGAAGCAAGGCCTGGCAGACCCCGCACTGTCACCGATGCTGACGTTGAGAGGGTCGTGACGCTGACCCTGGAGACCACACCGAAGGATGCCACACACTGGAGCACCCGGTCCATGGCTCGGCGTTCCGGTCTGAGCCACAACACCGTGAGCCGCATCTGGCGTGCCTTCGCGCTGCAACCCCACCGCACCGAGACCTTCAAGCTGTCGGCGGACCCCCTCTTCATCGAGAAGGTGCGGGATATTGTGGGGCTCTACCTCAACCCGCCGGACCGGGCGCTGGTCTTGTGCGTGGACGAGAAGTCCCAGATCCAAGCCCTGGACCGCACCAGGCCGCTTTTGCCCCTGCGTCCGGGACAGGCCGAGCGGCGCACCCATGATTACGTGCGCCACGGCACCACGTCCCTCTTCGCCGCTTTGGACGCCAGGACCGGTCAGGTGATTGGCCAGTGCCACCGCCGCCACCGGGCCCTGGAGTTCCGCAAGTTTCTCGATGCCATCGAGTCCGAGGTGCCCGCCGAGTTGGACGTGCACCTGATTGCCGACAACTACGCCACCCACAAGACGGCGCTGATCCGGAACTGGTTCGCCAAGCGGCCCCGCTTCCATATTCATTTCACGCCCACCAGCGCCTCCTGGCTGAACCTCGTGGAGCGCTGGTTCGGTCTGCTCACCGAAAAGCAGTTGCGCCGGGGCGTGCATCAGAGCAGCGCCGAACTGGAGGCTGCCATCTACCGCTACCTGGACGTCACCAACGAAGACCCCAAGCCCTTCGTATGGACCAAGACCGCTGACCAAATCCTGGCCAGCGTGGCACGCTTTTGCCAGCGTACTTCGGATACAGTACACTAGAGAGGACTCGAACTAATCCTCAGATCATGTGGTAACGATTGTGGGAAGTAATAGCCAAACCCGCAATGTTTATAGCTAAATCCGAGTCCCCCTATCTCCACCAGGTTACGGTCATGGCCGACCGCATGAACTCCTCCGTAGAATCCCTGATTCGGAAGATGCGCCGATTGTTGGGAGCAGGTGGAGACACCATGCCCAGCATGGCAATGCTATCCCCCGACGGTGCCGTACCGATAAAGCAGACACAACTGGCGCCGGACGGGTTGGAATGGTCTGAAGACGTCTCCCACGGTCAGTGGATTGAGGAGAGCCTGTCGAACTTCGGGACGCTTCGTTCCTTGCTCTCCGGAGGTTTCTCCGACTACGCTCGCGTCTTCCATCCGGCCTATCTTGGTGAGAAGGAGCAACCGGTGCGGTGGTGTACGGTGGCTTCGTGGACGGGACGGACGATCCATCCGTTGATGCAGTTCGAACGCATTGCAGGTTTGAGTGAAGACCCTGGCCTGATGTATGAAGACCCGCCGTGGGGTTCTCATCCGCAGGTCGGGTCGATCCCCGAAGCGGAGTGCCGTACCCTGGTCGAGGTACTCAGGGATTTCAGCTCTACTCCCAGCAAGTGCTACTTCTGCCTTTGGGAAGGCTATGGGAATATCGACACCCGTCTATACAAGGCTGGGTCCCGAATTAGAGCACCTGGGAGAGACTATCTGCTATTCCGTGGCCCTATTGAAGCCGTCACGGCCTTCCTGCGTAGCGACGGGCCTTTCTGGGGAGACTCGCCGAACATCTGGTGGCCGGAGGACCGGGCTTGGTGCGTGGCGACTGACATCGACCTGTACGACACCTATGTTGGCGGGAGCAGGGAGTGCATTGAGGCGATCCTGAGCAACCCTGGTCTGGAGGCGCTTCCTACAACCCTGGACGCAAGGGTGGATCTTGGCGGCGACACCATCAATGCACCGAAGAAGCCCGAAGGCGTCAGCGAATGAGCGGTACATCCATTCTTCTGCTAACCAGCAGGGCACTTCGATGGATTCCAAAGACCACCAGAATGGACTCGAACAAAGCAGTACAGTACAATTACCGCATAGGCCTGCGCGCAGAATTCCTGCCAGCACGGGGACTCGAATGGCTGCAAAGGTAGTCTTCTACTCGCATCCGGAGTGCACCTACTCGGGCGCCCTCAAGGAGGAGCTCGACGAGACGGGCGTCCTCTACGAGGAGATCAACCTCGCCCTGCATCCGGAGCAGTGGGAGACCCTTGAGGAGTTGACGGGCGGTGAGAGGATCACGCCCGTGCTCGTCGAAGGAGACTCCGTCACGGTCGGATACCACGGAGTGGGCTGAAGCTTCTAGCCCGCGGGGCCGTCGGCCCCGCAGCAATCCCTACCGGGTTGACCCTCAGATACCCTAAGCGCCTCAAGAGGTGAGTTGAGCATTGACGGGAACGGCCTTGAGATCGATTGTGGCAGGGGACCCGGCCCCGGACTTCGAGCTTCCCTCTCTGACAGGCGGCTCGGTGAAGCTCTCCGACTACCGGGGCAGGAAGGTCGTCCTGTTCATGTGGGCGTCCTGGTGAGGATGCAGGGAGCAGCTGCCAGGCTGGCAGCGGTTTAGCGAAGAGAACCGGGGGCGCGGTGTCGAGGTCCTGTCGGTCGCGATCGACGCGCAGTCGCCCGACCGGCCGCGTCTCTACGTCGAGAGGGCCGGCGCTACCTTCACCACTCTCGTCGACCGGGCGAACATCCTGAGCGACCTCTACGGCTTTAAAGCCATCCCGAACGGATTTCTCATCGACGAACAGGGCATCGTTCGCTTTAGCCAACTGGGCGGCTTCGACATACGGCGGCCTGAGACGGCCGGGATCGCCGAACGTTGGGTGTCGGGACCAGGCACGGCGCCGCCCGGAGAGGAGTCGGCAGACGGCCTGGGCGCCGAGCACTCCGAGGCCAACGTAATTTTCCGCCAAGGACTGGCCCTGTATAGGGAAGGCAGAATTGGCGAGGCGCTGGCCCGCTGGCGTCAGGGACTCGAGCTGGACCCGGACAACTACCTTATCCGTAAGCAGATCTGGGCAGTCGAGAACCCGGAGAGGTTCTACGAAGGCGACGTCGACTACGACTGGCAGCAGAAGCAGATCGCCACGGGTCTGTAGACCAGGCTAGCTCCGCCCCAGCGCCTCCAGGTTGACGATGTTTTGGGGGCGTCCCTCTAGGAAGGCGATCACGTTGTCTACCGCGCCCTCATTCAGCAGCTCCATCCCCTCCGGCGTCTGGTCGGCCATGTGCGGCGTCAGCACCACCTGTTCGCACGACAGTATGGGGTCGTCTGTGGGCAGCGGCTCGACGTCGTAGACGTCCAGGGCCGCTCCCGCGACGTGGCCGGAGTGCAGCGCCCGCACCAGTGCGTCCTTATCGACGAGTGCTCCCCTGCCTCCGTTCACCAGAAGCGCCCCGGGCTTCATGAGCCCGAACTCCCGCTTGCCGATCATCCCCCGCGTCTCGTCGGTCAGCGCAACGTTGAGGCTCACCACGTCCGCTGTGGCCAGAAGCTCGTCGAGCTCGACGTAGCGGACTCCCAGCCGCCGCGCCCTCTCGTCCGACGGGTGGAAGGTCCACGCCACCACCTCCATCCCCAGCGCGTTGGCGAGTCGCGCCAGCTCGGAGCCTATGTTGCCGGTCCCGACGACGCCGAGCCTCTTTCCCTGCAAGTAAACGTTTTCCATGCGCGTCCAACGGCCGGACTTCAGCTCGATCGTCTGGAATGCAGCCCTCTTCGCGACCGCGAACATCAGGCCGAAGATGTGCTCGGCGACCACCCCGGCAGTGCGTCCGGGCTGGTTGCTCACGGCCACTCCCATCTCGGACGCCGCCGCCAGATCGATGTTGTCGGTTCCGATGGAGCATACCGATATGAGACGCAGCTTGGGCAGCGAGCGCAGCACCTTCGCCCGCCACGTGACCGCCCCGCGCGTGTTGATGATCACCTCTGCGTCCCTAGCCCGCTCTATCTTCTCTTCATCGGTGGGACGGTCCGCGTATACGATCACCTCTCCGAACGGCGTCAGCCGGTCGAGATGGGGAGAGCCTTGGATCTGTATCGGCTCGTCGCCGGGGGCCACTATGGTCAATCGTCCTTCGAAGCTCATTCCGTTCTCCGCCTCTGCTCCACTTCACCGGGAGTCTCCGGTCGGCAGACTATCGCCGCGTCCGCCGGAAAAGTCAAGACGGCGTAACTGTTCACGTTTGGTGAGTTGAGGCGACTCTCACCGATTTCCACGCGGGCTCCTTCTCCCCTGGCGGGAGAAGGTTGGGATGACGGGGTGCTGGCAGCGGCTCCCCTCGCCCGTTGTCTCATCAAGTCTGAGCAGTTACAAGGCGGCAGAATTTCTGGTAACTCTTCAGACTCCGTGAGATACTCTGGCGAATCTGGTGGACGGAGAGGATGCTCTTGCCTCTTCCCCCGCGGAGCCGGGGGAAGATTGAGATGGGGGTCCCCCGCAAGTCTGATCAGTTACGATTTCTGGACATATCACATTTGACCTGCCCGAACATCAGTGCTATCATTTCTCATACAACACGAAACGCCCGACAGAAAGCTCTTGGCCCAACCCCCGGCCACCCATCCAACCCACATGCTGCAAACACTCGTTTTTAGTAGGCAAACCAGTTGGGATTGAGCGGCATTCTTACGACGATCCCGATCCCGTCCAGATACGGGAAACGGCAAGATGCATGAAAATACGACTATAATCCGGGCCACCTAAATTCGCAGCGGAGGGAGGTAACACCTTGGAGCTGGACTTGGCTGACATCAACTATCTCGCACTCATCGCAGCCATCGCCGTCAACATGATCGCGGGCGCTCTCTGGTATTCGCCGTTGCTGTTCGCAAGACCCTGGATGGCTGCGAACGGCTTTACGGAGGAGCAGATCAAGGCGCAGGGAAGCGCAACGCGGGGCTACGTCGTTAGCATCATCGCGTCTATCGTGATCGCCTTCGCCATCGCTCTGTTCGCCCAGGCAGCGGGTGCAGACGCGGCGATCGACGGACTGCTGCTTGGGCTGGCGGCCGGCGTGGGCTTCGTGGCAACGACGTCCGCAGCCAACTACATCTTCGAGTCCAGACCCCTGAAGCTATACCTGATCAACTCGGGCTACCCTGTCGTCTCCTTCACCTTGATCGGCCTGCTAATCGGCGCTTGGCAGTAGGACCGGCGACAAGGAGGCGGGCGATGGCCAGACTACCCCGGATCACGGTAAGAGAGGACCTCCCGGCGAAGGATGCCCGCGCCTTCAACTCTATAGCTGAGAGTCGGGGCAGTGTGAGCGGCCCATTCTCCATGCTGCTGCACAGCCCGGAGGTCGCAGCCCGGACCGCCCACCTCGGGACGTATATCCGGTTCGAGTCGGTGCTGTCTCCCGCCGACCGGGAGTTGGCGATCATCACCACCTCACGCGAGTTCGACTGCGGCTTCGAGTGGTCCGCCCACGAGCCGTTGGCTCGTGAAGCGGGCGTCCCGCCGGAGACGATAGAGACCGTCGCTCACCGGGGAGACGTCGGACGGCTCTCACCGCGAGAGAGGACGATCGTAGAGTACGGACGCCAGCTGTTCAGGAATCTCAGGGTCTCTGACGAGACCTTCGACGAGGCAAGATCGCTGTTTGGAGATCGGGGCGTGGTCGAGCTTACCGCCACGTTGGGCTACTATGCCATGCTCGCCTGCACTCTGAACGCCTTCAGGGTCGAGCCCGGACACGGCTCTCCCACTCTACCCTAGACTTCGCGCCCTCCCGCTCCTGAGGATGCGGAAGGCCGCCGCCGCGGCCAACAGTCCCGCAAGCACGGCCAGCCCCACGCCGGTGATACCCGGCACGGGCGGCGCCTCGACCATCACGGCGTCCGACGAGATCAGGGTGGCCCCGTCCTCCTCGTAGTATCCCACGGTCACCTCGTCTCCAGGCTGTACCCAGACCGTCGCGTCCCCCGCCTGATTCGTCTGAGTATCTGGGCTGAGAGTCGCCTCCCCCAGGAAGAGGGACGACTTCAGCGCGGGAGATGCGTCCGTCTCGCTGGCAACCTCGGAGATCGCGATCCACTCGCCCGACGAGTCCGACTCGCTGAACACCTTGACCCGCTGTGCCGAAGCGGCGTAGCTGTCAACCCGGTTGAAGTTGAACTCGAATATGAGCGTGCTCCCCATATCCACCTCGAACTGCATTTGCATCTGGTCTGTGTCAGGGCAACAGACCACCAACGCCTCAGCGTAGTCGAGGGGTGCGTCTTCGGGCAGTTCGATTTCGGCCCGCTCATCGGGACCCAGGGCGAACGGCGTATTCGCCGGCGTCTCTAGGTCGTAGGCGCATCCCGCGTCGAGAGAGTACTCATCCGAGTAGGGCGCCCCGGTCGATAGGTTCAGGAGTTGGTTCGCAGGGATCGTGGACGACAACTCGGTCCAGGTGGCCGTACAGCTACCAAGAGTGTTGAGGGACTCGTGCCTGACGTATATCTTGAGCCGCTGGTCGGGCTTGACCGAGTCGACCGCATTACCGGCGCCATCCTGAAACTCCACGGCGCCCTCCGGCACGGCGGCGTCCGCTTCGGATATCTGCACTACCGATAGTACCAGGGCAGCGAGCAGTATCGGGCCGACGGGAACCGATCTCACGGCGTCACGACTCCTTCCACGTCCGTGGAATGCATCCCAACCTCCCACCGAAGAGACGAGGGAAGGGACAAGAACTCAGCCTTCGAGAATCGCCTCGACCTGCGCGAGTTCGTCGTCCGTAAGATGCCATGAGACCGCTTTGGCGTTGGCCTCGATCTGTTCGGGCTTGGTGGCGCCGGCTATGACCGAGCTCACCGCCGGCCGGGCCAGCAGCCAGGCGAAGGCAAGCTCCAGAAGAGAGCGGCCTTGCTGCTCCGCAAAGCTCTCCAACGCCTCTGTGAGGTCGTAGTTCGCCTCTGCGAACATGCCGCGGTCGTTCTCGGCGAGCCGGGTCCCGGCCGGAGCCGGCTGGCCGCGCCGGTACTTCCCCGTGAGGAAGCCGCTCGCCAGCGGAAAGTACGGAAGGATGCCGATCCCGTACTCGTCGCAGAACGGGACAAGCTCTCTCTCCGGCTCACGGACCAGCATGCTGTAGTGCGGCTGGACGCTGGAAAACGACGTGAGGCCGAGGCTCTCGGAGGTCCACATCCCCTCACAGACCTGCCACGCGGCGAAGTTGGAGCACCCGGTGTATCGGACCTTGCCCTCCTTGACGAGATCGTCCAGCACGCGGACCGTCTCCTCTATCGGGGTCGATTCGTCTGCGAAATGGATCTGATAGAGGTCGACGTAGTCGGTACTCAGGCGCCGTAAGCTCTCCTCGATCTCATGCCGGATATGTTTCCGCGACGCGCCCGCATCGTTGGGGCCGTCACCCATCCTGCCGCCGACCTTGGTGGCAATCACCGCCTCGTTGCGTTTACCCTTCAGAGCCCTGCCTATATACTCCTCTGATAGGCCCCTGCTGTAGATGTTCGCCGTATCCAGTAGATTGATACCCTCGTGCAGGGCCTGGTCTATTACCTTCGCAGTGCCCTCGGCGTCGACCCTCGCACCGAAGTTGTTCGTGCCGAGTCCGATCGCAGAGACCTTCAGGCCGGAGTCGCCAAGCTGTCTGAACTCCATCGGAGACACGCCTCCATTGCTGATAAAGGGCCGTACCAGACCCTATTCTAAGGCACCCTTCGCCGTGGTATCTCAGCCCGGAGATCGGACTGTCTCACGCCTCGCGACCAGAAGCCCGTCTTCGCGGTCGACTCTGATCGCGAACGGGAATCGGTCGATCTCGACAGCCATTCTCCGGTCTTCCACATGAAAGTGCGGACGTTCAGGGTCGCCGTACTTCTGAGCCTCACCGCCCGCTAGGACGAGGTTGCGGACGGCCTCCCGGTCCGGCTGACGACCCTCGAAGAGATTGCGAAGGTACAGCGCACACTGCTCGTCCTCGTCCGTGCGGAGCTCTCCCTCCGCTCCCATAGCCACGATCGTAACGAGATCTGGCGCGCGTCTCCGTACCGCCTCGACCGTCGAGCTGGCAATGACCAGCGACACGGCGTAGATCCGGTCCGCCCGGCGGGCCGATGACACTCCAACGGTGCCAGCCCGGGTCGACTGTATCAGCGTCTTGCCCTGGACCTCGGCTCTGGACAACTCGAACGGCGAGTTGCCGAAATGAAACCCTTCGGGGCGGATGCCTCCAACCTCTCCCATGCAGAGGTCCCCGACGCCATGGGTGAGCAGATCCAGGGCCTCGTCGACCTCCGCCACGAGCACGATCTTCTCTGCGCCGCGGGAGAGAGCCACCGAAGCCGTCGTAAAGGCTCTGAACACGTCGATGATGAGCACGGTGCCCCGCGCCTCCCTCGCACCCCTGAGAAGACTGCGAATCTCGATCCTCATGGGTGCATGAAGGGCTTTGCGACGACCCGGGCCTCTACCGGAGCTCCTTTGGAAGGACGAAGCTCACGTCCTCGGCCACTCCGTCGATCGGGATCACGTCCTTCGCGCCGACCGCCTCTATCACCTGCTCGACCAGCAGCTCGGGCGTGGACGCGCCGGAGGTTATCCCTATCTTTTCGACCCCTTCGAGCCAGCTGGGGTCGAGCTCGTCCGGACCGTTGATCAGGTATGCCGTGACTCCGTTCGCCTCCGCTACCTCCCTCAGTCTGTTGCAGTTCGAGCTGTTGGGGGCGCCGATTACCAGGACCAGATCGACGAAGCGGCACAGTTGCTTTACGGCGGTCTGACGGTTCGTCGTGGCGTAGCACAGGTCGTTCCTGACCACGATGTTCGGGTAGACGTCCTTGATCTCATCAATGGAGCGCTGAGTATCGTCGACCGAAAGCGTCGTCTGCGTAATGACCGCGACCGGTGTTTCGCTATCCCAGTTCGGCAGATCTACGCCCTCTCTCTCATCGACCAGCGTCATCGGGCGCTGACCCATCGTCCCCTTGACCTCCTGATGCCCGCGGTGGCCGACCAGTATCAACCTCCTGCCTTCGTTATCGTACTTCCTAGCCTCGTTGTGCACCTTGGTCACCAGTGGGCAGGTTGCGTCGATGACGTGAAGGTCGCGCCTCCTCGCCTTCTCGAAGTCCTCAGGTGGAGAGCCGTGCGCCGAAAAGACGACCGTTGAACCCTCGGGCACCTCCTCCACGTTCTCCACCGTCACCGCCCCCTTGCCCTCCAACGACTGCACGACGTAAGGATTGTGTACGATCTGGTGCTTGACGTAGACAGGCGCCCCGAACCGTTCCAGGGCCAACTCGACGACGTCGATGGCCCGCACGACTCCGGCGCAGAACCCCCGCGGTACCCCGACATAGACCTTCACAGTCAAGTCTCCTTCGCTTGTTTCGGCCCGTCCGAATTCTATCACATACCCGATCGTACGCCCGATCGTACGCCGGAGTGTATACTGTTCATCAGAACCATCGAGGTCTTGCAATGAAGCTGGCCGGACGCATGGACCTGCTCGGAACCGAGACCGCCTTCGAGGTGTTGGCTAAAGCCCGCCGTCTGGAGGCGGAGGGGATGGACGTCATCCATCTGGAGATAGGCGAGCCCGATTTCGATACGCCTTCGAACATCACCCGGGCGGGAACAGAGGCGCTGCAGGCCGGCTACACCCACTACGGCCCCTCTCCGGGTCTCCCGGAGGTCCGAGACAGGATCGCTTCCGAGATATCCGCCGCGCGCGACGTCTCCGTCACCGGCGAGAACGTCGTGGTCACTCCAGGCGCCAAGCCGATCATGTTCTTCACAATGCTGGCGCTTGTCGATGAAGGCGACGACGTCCTCTATCCCAATCCGGGATTCCCGATCTACGAGTCGATGATCAGGTTCGTCGGCGGCGTTCCGGTGCCGATGAGGCTGCACGAATCGAGGGACTTCAACATCGACGTCGAGGAGGTCGAACGGCAGATCACATCGAAGACCAGACTGATGATCGTCAACTCCCCGAACAATCCGTGCGGCAGCGTCATGACGCTGGAAGACCTCGAGGCGCTGGCCGATCTGGCCCGGGAGCACGACATCACCCTGCTGTCGGACGAGGTGTACAGCCGCTACCTCTACGAGGGAGAGCACCACAGCATCGCGGCTTTTCCCGGAATGCGCGACCGGACGATCATCTTGGACGGCTTCTCGAAGACCTACGCGATGACCGGCTGGAGAATCGGCTTCGGCGTCATGCCTCTACAGCTTGTGGAACCTATATCGCGGCTCGTGACTAACAGCGTCTCCTGCACGGCGGGATTCACGCAGATGGCCGCGATGGAGGCGATGGACGGCCTACAGGACGAGGCTTACGGGATCGTGGCTGAGTTCAAGAAGCGGCGGGACATCATCGTCGATGGCCTCAATCGAATCCCGGGAATCCGCTGTCCGATGCCCAAGGGTGCCTTCTACGCCTTCCCGAACGTCGAAGAGACGGGAATGAGCAGTCGCCGGTTCGCGGACGGACTGCTGGAAGATGCGGGCGTCGCATGCTTGGCCGGCGAGTCGTTCGGCGAGTTTGGCAGAGGCTATATCAGGTTTTCGTTCGCCAACTCGGCAGAGAATATCGAGCAAGCGCTGGAGCGTATAGCCGATTTCGTAGCCAGGAGCCGGTGACCCCATTCGACGGCGACCGTAGACCTGAGGGTCAACGATGAGCACCATCCGTCTGGCGATGGCCCAGATCAATCCCACAGTAGGTGATCTGCAGGACAATACCTCCAAGATCATCGAATATATCGACCGGTCACGGGATCAAAAGGCGGACATTGTTGCCTTCCCGGAGCTCGCGATCACCGGCTACCCGCCCGAGGACCTAGTACTCAAACCTCAGTTCGTTCGGGACAACATGGAGTGCGTGGGCCGAATCTCGGCCGCATCCGACGGAATCGCCGCCATTTTCGGATACCTGGACAACAGTCCCTACTCCGTCCAGGATGACGACTATGACTTCACTCCCGCGGCGACACGCGTCTACAACGCCGCCGGTCTGGCGTACGGAGGCAGGCTCGCCGGAGTGTACCACAAGGTCCATCTACCCAACTACGGCGTCTTCGACGAGGACCGGTACTTCAAGCCCGGAGAAGGCAACCCCATCTATCCGGTAGCAGGCGTCGTCGTCGGCATCACCATATGCGAGGACATCTGGTACCCGGACGGCCCCATCGCGGAACAGAGCCGCGCGGGGGCCCGGCTGATCGTGAATATCAACGGCTCCCCCTTCCACGCCGGCCGGAGGGTAGAACGGGAGCGCATGCTCTCGCAGCGTGCCGCTGCCAACGGGATATTCCTGGCCTACGTCAACATGGTGGGCGGGCAGGATGAGCTGGTCTTCGACGGCGGCAGCATGGTCCTCGGTCCGTGCGGCCAGCTCATCGCACGGGCAAGCCAGTTCGAGGAGAACCTCGTGGTGGTGGACCTGGAGCTGGACGATAGTTCGGCGAATCCGGAAGCACACGGCGCCGGAATAGCGTCGGCCCCCACCTCCAGTCCGGACCGACCGGCGGCGGAGCACCGTGCCGCCATGTATCACGGCGACGGCGAGGTCTATGCAGCGCTCCTGCTCGGTACGCGCGACTACGTGCGCAAATGCGGTTTCGACCGCGTACTCGTCGCCATGTCCGGCGGGATCGATTCGAGCCTGGTCGCGGCCATCGCGTCGGACGCCCTGGGACCTGAGAACGTTGTCGGGGTCTCTATGCCGTCGCGCTTCTCCTCGGAGGGCAGCGTCCTGGACGCGCGGGCCCTTGCCGGAAATCTCGGCATAGAGCTAAGGGAGATACCCATTGAGGATGGCTTCTCAGTCTTCATGGACGCACTGGGGCCGCACTTCGACTCTACCGAATGGGGAATCGCGGAGGAGAATCTCCAGTCCCGCATCAGAGGCAACCTGATAATGGCGTTGTCCAACAAGTTCGGCTGGCTCGTGCTCACGACCGGCAACAAGAGCGAGATGGCGACCGGCTACGCTACCATCTACGGTGACATGGCGGGAGGATTCGCCGTAATCAAGGACGTCCCCAAGCTGCTGGTATACAGGCTCGCCAGGTACCGCAACAGCCTCGGCGCGAAGCCGGTCATCCCGCAGTCTGTGATCGATAAGCCACCCAGCGCCGAGCTGCGGCCCGGCCAGAAGGATGAAGACAGCCTCCCCTCCTACTCGGTGCTCGACCCGATTCTCGAGGCGTACGTGGAGGAGGACCGGAGCGTCGACGAGATAGTCGCGGCCGGCTTCGACCCGGACGTGGTGAGACGCGTCGTCTCCCTGGTCGACCGCAGCGAGTATAAGAGGCGTCAGGCGCCGCCGGGCATCAAGATCACCCATCGCAACTTCGGCCGCGGCCGCCGTATGCCTATTGCCAACCGGTATAGGCCCTTCTAACCCGGAACCGTCGACTCGCAATCGGAAAGGAGTCCAGCGATGAGAATAGGAGTGGTATTCCCGCAGACGGAGATCGGCGCCGACCCGGCCGGAGTCCGTGACTACGTACAGGCGGCCGAATCGCTAGGCTACGACCATCTGGTCATCTTCGACCACGTCATCGGCGCAAACGTCGCCAGCAGGCCCGGCTGGCGTGGAGCATACGAGAGTCGAGACATGTTCCACGAGCCTATGGTCCTGTTCGGATACCTGGCAGGCCTGACGCAGACCATCGAGCTCTTCACCGGCATTCTGATCCTTCCCCAGAGACAGACGGTGCTGGTGGCCAAGCAGGCTGCGGCCGTCGACGTGCTCAGCAAGGGACGTCTGCGTCTCGGGATAGGCACCGGATGGAACGACGTCGAATACGAGGCGCTTGGAGAGAACTTCCACGACAGGGGCCGGAGGTCTGAGGAGCAGATCGGGCTGATGCGGAGACTATGGACCCAGGAGCACGTCACCTACGATGGACGGTGGCACAGGATTACCGACGCCGGTATCAACCCGCTGCCCGTCCAACGGCCCATTCCAGTGTGGCTCGGTGGCGGCGACGACCGCCTGCTCGACCGCGTTGGACGAATGGGAGACGGTTGGTACGCGCTCTTCCGCGACATGGACACCGGGCGCGCGATGATAGAGAAGATCCGGACATCCGCGGAGAAGGCGGGCCGCGACCCGAACGCCATAGGCATCGAGGCGTCGGTCGCCATCCGCGACGGCGCGTCGGACCAGTGGGTAAGGGACGTCGAGGCGCGCAAGAAGCTGGGAATCAGCCACCTGTCGGTCAACACGATAGGCGCGGGACTGTCCTCACCCGAGGGCCACGTCGACGCGATCCGCAGGTTCAAGGAGGCTGTCGACGGGATCTAGTTTTTTCCGGTTTAGTGGGGAGCCGGCCTTCAGTCTGACCCTTCGACAAGCTCAGTCCCACCGGATTTTGCCGTTTGCGGCGAGTGTCACACTCGTTCGTGGTGACCTATCTTAAGCAGGAAAACTCAGGCGGCGGGGGATGGGTCTGGGAGGCCCCCGTCCGGGCTCTTGAGCAGCTCCTGAAGAGCGTCGCCCTCCACAGTCTCGTTAGCGATCAGGTAGTCGGCCACACGCTTCAGCGTCGTCCCGTGGTCCTTCAGCAACACCTTCGCCTTCGTGTAAGCGCCATCTATCAGACCGTGAACCTCGTCGTCTATCTGCTCTGCAACCCGGTCGCTGTAGTCCCGCTGCTCGTGCAGCTCCTTACCCAGAAACACCAACTCCTCACGCTTCCCGAACGTCCGGGGCCCGAGCTTCTCGCTCATCCCATACCGAGTCACCATCGTCCGCGCAACGTTCGTCGCCTGCTCAAGGTCGTTGCTCGCCCCAGTCGTCATCTCCTCGAACACCACCTCCTCCGCAACCCTCCCTCCAAGAGCCGCAGCAAGCATGTCCTCGAACTGGTGGCGCGTCCACAGCTTCCGGTCCTCCTCAGGAAGATAACGCGTGTGTCCGCCCGTCATCCCGCGAGCCACTATCGTCACCTTGTACGGCTGGTCAGCGTTCGGCAGCAGATGCGCCACCAGCGCGTGGCCCGCCTCGTGATACGCCGTAAACTCCTTCTCCCGAGCGCTCACCACCCTGCTCTTCCGCTCAGGACCAGCTATCACACGGTCTATCGACTCCGCGAACTCAGACGCGCTCGTCGTCTCCCTGTTCCGGCGAGCCGCAAGTATCGCCGACTCGTTCACCAGGTTCGCAAGGTCCGCTCCGCTGAACCCCGTCGTCTGCTTCGCAACCGCCTCGAAGTCCACGTCCTCGGACAACGGCTTCCCCTTCGCATGTACTCGCAGTATCTCCAACCGGCCGCGTACGTCAGGATTGTCCAGCATCACCCGGCGGTCGAACCGGCCGGGTCGAAGCAGCGCAGGATCCAAGATGTCAGGACGGTTCGTCGCCGCCAGCACGATGATGTTCGTGCTCGTGTCGAATCCGTCCATCTCCACCAGTATCTGGTTCAACGTCTGCTCACGCTCGTCGTGACCGCCTCCAAGTCCCGCTCCGCGGTGACGGCCCACCGCGTCTATCTCGTCCACGAACACGATGCACGGTGCGTTGCGCTTCGCCTGGTCGAACAGGTCGCGCACACGCGACGCCCCAACTCCAACGAACATCTCCACAAACTCGCTGCCGCTTATCGAGAAGAACGGAACCCCAGCCTCACCTGCCACCGCGCGCGCCAACAGCGTCTTACCCGTCCCAGGAGGCCCTACCAGCAGTACTCCCTTAGGTATCCGCGCTCCCAACGACAGAAAACGCTCGGGAAACTTCAGAAACTCCACCACCTCCTGAAGCTCCTCCTTCGCCTCCTCCACTCCCGCAACGTCCGAAAAACTCACCGCCGGACTGTTCCCAGCGAACATACGCGCCCGGCTCCGCCCAAAGCTGAACGTCTGGTTCGTGTTCCCCTGGGCCTGACGCATCATGAACAGCAGTATCCCCCCAAAGATGATCAGCGGCAGAAAGTTGATCAGAAGCCCGAACAGGCTACCAAGGCCGCTCGACCCCTTCACCACCACCTGAACCCCGCTCGACACAGGGTCCACCTCCGCTCGCTCCAGCATCTCCACCACGCTCGACCCATCCTCCTTGCGAGAGGTCAGCCTCTCTCCATTCCTCGTAGTTATCTCCAGCTTATCGCCGCTCACCTCGATCAGCTCCAGCCGACCGCCAGCCGCAAGCGATATCACCTCGCTCACCGGCACCTCCCGGCTCCCGCCGCCAAGAGGCTCATCGAACAGCGTGAAGAAGATCGCCATCACTGCCACGATCACCAACAGGTAGATGAACCCGTTGCGCATCCACCTTCCGCTCATTGCAACTCCACTCCCCTCTGCTCGCCGCTCTGTACGTTGGCGCAACTCCGAGTCAATCTTATAACAACACTATCGGCAAGGGCAAAAGAGGAGGCGGGTAGGTCCTCAAGGCCCCGGCTTGAACTGGCCACGGCACTGGTCTATAGTCCGTGACCAAGCCTACTCGGGGGGTGGACGTAAGAAGTGACCCAGTCGAAGGCTCGACCGCAGGTACTCGTCAGCACCGCATGGCTCAAAGAGCATCTGGACGACCCGGCAATCGTGGTGGCGGAGGTCAACACGGATCTGGAGGCCGGCTATCGTACGGGCCACGTACCGGGAGCGGTCGGCTGGGATCTCCATCGCGACCTCGAAGACCAGACGAGACGTGACGTTCCAAGGTCGTCACAGCTTGCGACGCTCCTAGGCAGTTCGGGTATCGACAACGCGACCGTCGTTGTCCTCTATGGGGACGGCAACAATCGATCGGCGACATGGGCGTTCTGGCTGCTCAAGTACTACCGTCACGATGAGGTGCGCCTGCTGGACGGCGGACGTGCGAAGTGGATTGCCGAGGGCCGGCCCCTCTCGACAGAGACGGCGGCGGCGACCGTGAAGTCGTACAGGCCTAGCATCCCGGATAGAAGTCTAAGAGCGACACAGGGCCATATAGCCACCAACCTAGGCAGCCTGTCGCTGAGTTTGCTCGATACCCGCACGTACGATGAGTATGCGGGCAACACTGCGGCCTCCTCCCCAGGCCAGGCCGATATCTACCGCAACGGCCGTATTCCGGGCGCAGTACATGTCCCCTGGGACGACGGAGCAGCAGCGGACGGCGCCTTCAGGCCGGCAGACGAGCTGCGCCGTCTGTACGAGAAGAGTGGAATCACGTCAGATCAGGAGGTGGTAGCCTACTGTCGTCTGGGTGTCCGTGCCTCCTACAGCTGGTTCGTGCTAAAGTATCTGCTCGGATATGAGCGTGTCCGCAACTATGACGGCTCCTGGACGGAGTGGGGCAATTCCGTAGGCGTTCCAATTGAGGTCGGGGGGTAAAACACGAGCGGAGGCTCCCTGCTAGTCAACCGCGCTTGCCACGTATACACTTAAGGGTGATCCGAAACCGGTCCCATGTATCGGACGGACGGGAGACAAGGTTAAAAATGGCCCAAGAGATGGTGGCGTACATCGACGGGGAGCTCCTCCCCGACAGCGAGGCGAAGATATCGATCCACGACGCTGGATTCACGCATGGCGACGCCGTATTCGACACGACTCGCACCTTCGACGGTGAGATATTCAAGCTGAGCGAGCACCTGGACAGGTTCCAGAACTCCCTCAAGTATATGAGGCTCGACCCCGGTCTCACAAAGCAGGAATGGACCGACCTGACGATGCAGGTACTCAACGCCAACCTGCCGCTCCTGGAGGAGAACGGCGACTACTGGGTCACGCAGCGGGTGACGCGAGGCGTGGGCGGCAAGCCTTCCGTCATCGTCGAGTGCGTACCGCTCCCCTTCGAGGCCAGGGCTAAGTACTACCGGGACGGCCTTCCGGTGATCGTCCCCTCAGTGAGGAGGACGCCTCCAGAGGCGATGAGTCCGAGGGCCAAGGTCCACAACTACATCAACCTCAAGCAGGCCGAGCTGGAAGTCACCGCCCAGAACCCGGACGCTTGGCCGATACTGCTCGACGTCAACGGGAACCTGTGCGAGGGCCCCGGCGCTAACATCTTCCTCGTCAAGGACGGCGCAATCACCACGCCGAAGGAGCAGTACATCCTAGCCGGGATCAGTCGTGAAACGGCGATCGAGCTGGCGCAGGAGCTGAGCATCGAGTTGCGCGAGGCCGATGTCGATCTTTACGACGCCTACACCGCCGACGAGGTCTTCATCACCTCTACCAGCTTCTGCATCGTGCCGGTGTCCGCCTTCAACGGCGCTGAGATAGGGGCCGGCGGCGTGCCTGGGCCTGTGACCGACCGTCTCCAGAAGGCATACAGCGGCATGGTGGGAGTCGACTTCGTCGGCCAGTACCTAGCCCGACTTTAGGAGAACAGAAGCTCACTAGGTCGACAGATGCTGTTCGTACGCTTCGTTCTATTCTGTGCGGACGCGGTCAACCAGTTCCTGGCCAGGAACTGTGCGCACATATCGGGCGCCATCGCCTTCTATGCGCTCTTCTCCTTCTTCCCGCTCGTTCTGGCCGTGATATCGATTGCGGGCTACGTAAGCGGACCGGACGAGCAGCAGGCCGACCTGGTCCAGGGAATCGGCGAGGTGGTGCCAGTCTCGACCGAGTTCGTGAGCGAGACGGTTCGGGGTGTCGTCAGCGCTCGGGTGATAACGGGGAGCGCATCGATCGTCGCTCTCTTGTGGGCCTCCACAGCCGCCTTCGGCGCCGTCCGAAAGGGAATCAACGCCGCCTGGGGCATCCGCAAGCCCCGTCCCTTCCTCCGAGAGCGGATGATGGACCTCGGACTCGTGATCGGCGCCGGCGTGCTGCTGATGGGCACGTTTTTCATCACCCCTATCCTGACCTTCCTGGAGCAGATATCGGATACAATCTCTCGCGATGCAGACCCTGCAACCAACCTGTTCTGGGGACTGATCCCCCAGCTACTCGCCCCGTTGCTGTCGTTCCTGGCGTTCCTGTTGCTGTACCGCTTTCTTCCCAACACCAAGGTGAGGCTCTCAGATGTCTGGTTGGGCGCGCTGTTGGCGGCGGCGGCGTTCGAGGGTGCGACCTGGGGCTTCGTCACATACATCAAGATCTTCCCGGTCTACAACGCCGTCTATGGGACGGTCGGGGCGATCATGGCTCTGTTGACCTGGGTATACGTGTCCGCTATCATCTTGCTATTCGGCGCACTTGTTACATCCCGCTACGCCTCGTACTCCTCTCGCATGCGGGGTGAACAGGGTATCAGGCTTTTGTGGACTGGTTTGACTCGTGTCAGGCTTCGTGTCGTGGCCATTCCGGCGGCGGGGTAGAGGACGGAGCCTTCCGGCCTCCGCACTGCTCTTATCGGCCCTCCTGACCGTCTGGACTGCCGCCTGCTCCTTCGATCCGGAACCCGAGGCAGCTCCGTCCGCACCGGCTCCAGAAGCGGCCGCCCCGGTCCAACTCGCCCCGACGCCGCCCCCTGCCCCACCCTCGTCGTCGTCGACCGGCTCCCTGCCGTCCATTGTGGAGCTCGTGGACAAGATCAAGCCGGCTGTCGCGACGATATCGGTCGAGGCGCTGACAAGGGGCCTCTTCTTCGACTTTACGGACGAGGGTGTGGGGTCGGGGATGGTGGTCCGGCCCGACGGGTACATCGTAACCAACTTCCACGTCATCCAGGACGCAAACGATATTCAAGTCACCCTTCCAGACATCGGAACCTACGAGGCGAGGGTGGTCGGTGAGGACCCCCTGACGGACCTGGCGGTCCTCAAGATCGAAGCCGAAAATCTGCCGTTCGTCCGCTTCGGAGACTCCAAGAAGATACAGGTGGGCGACTGGGTGATCGCGGTCGGCAACGTCCTGGCGCTCAAGGGCGGCCCGACGGTGACTCTGGGGATCGTGAGCGCGTTGGGGCGTAGCCTTACTACCGATAGAGGCAGCCTGTACGACCTGCTACAGACCGACGCCGCCATCAACGAGGGCAACAGCGGAGGCCCTCTAGTGAACCTCGAGGGAGAGGTGATCGGAATCAACACGGCCATCCTGCGGGACGCCTACGGGATCGGCTTCGCGGTGAGCTCAGCGGTGGCCAGCCCAATCATCGAGAACCTGATCGATGAGGGACGAGTGGTGAGGCCGCTCATAGGACTCACCGGCGCGGACGTTACGCCGTCGAGAGCGAGCCAGCTCAAGCTCAACGTCACCGAGGGCGTCATCGTGACGCGGCTCTCTAGGGACGGCCCGGCCTTCAAAGGGGGGATACGCGTCGGGGACGTGATAATCAAGCTGGACGGTATTCCGACGCCCGACATGGCGCGGTTCCTGTCCCTGCTCTGGACATACGACGTAGCTGACGTGGTACGTCTCGAGTACATCAGCAACAACCAGACCTTCGAGACCTCGGTCGAGCTCGCAGAGCGCCCGGCCGGATAGTTTTCTCCTCCCACGGGAGGGTCTAAACCCTCCCTTCGTCCCTCCGTCCTGCCCATGCGGACAGTTGTCAAACATGCTACGCCGTGCTACCCTTACACGTAAGTATCTTTCACCAAAGAGGTGTTGTGATGACCACCGCCAACGAGCGCAACGGCGATGACGACCGGGCCAATGAGAGTCGATCGAACGACGAGCCAAGAGGTGCGAACGCCCCCCGCGACGCGCTAGAGGACCTCGATCTGGCCGTCCGGAAGGCCCTCGTGACGGGCAAAGACGTGGCCGTGAGCGTCGGCGGCTCGATCCGGGAGACCCTGAAGTCGGTACGGACTTCGCGGAGCTCGGTGGTCATGGCCAGGCTGAGCAAGGAGAGCCTGCAGAGGCTCGACGACCTCGTCGCCTGCGGGGTGACCAACAGCAGGTCCGAAGCCGCCGCCTTCCTGATAGCCGAAGGAGTCCGGGCAAGGGCCGACCTGTACGACAAGATAGCCAAGCAGTCCGAGATCATCCGAAGGGCCCGCGAGGAGCTCAGCCGCCTGATCGACCAGGAGGGGGAAGGCGCCACCAACACACCGGCCACTTGACGACAATACGGCGCCTGCCGTACCATAATGACCGTGGTCATGACTACGGTCATTATGGTCGAGGGTAACGATGACCAGCATATCGAAGAGCAAGCTGAAGGCCAACATGCTGCGCGTCTTCCGCGACATTGAAGAGAGCGGCGAGGAGCTGATCGTCACCGACCGCAACCGCCCCGTCCTGCGCATTCTGCCCATCGCCAAAAAGAGGACGGTCGAAGAGGTCTTCGGCGCCATCCGGAGCAGGCCGGTCTATCTAGAAGACATCGACGCGCCGACGACCGGCGAGTGGACTGAGGCCTAGTGGTCGTTCTGGACACCTCGGTCCTGCTGTTCTGGACGCTCGACCGCGAGCGGCTCTCTCAGGCCGCAGCGCAAGCGGTGTCAGAAGCCGGCCACATCGCCGTCAGCTCCATTTCGATCTGGGAGATCGGCATCAAGGTGAAGAGGGGCAGACTCCGGATACCCCTGCCAATAGCAGATTTCACCGCCAGGCTCCAACAGATCGACCGCCTAGACCTCCTCCCGGTCGACACTACAACCTGGCTGAAGAATCTCGATCTCGACTGGGACCACCGAGACCCTGCTGATCGCACCATCGTCGCGACGGCTACGCTGCGTAACTGCCCGTTGGTCACCTCAGACGCCACCATCCACGCCTACTACCCACAGGCGATCTGGTAACCAGAGGACGACGGTCCGCCGATTCCAGGTGAAGGCCTCGAGGCATTGGTCCTGACCATCTGCGTCGATATCCAGGACTCCAAGATCACGCTGGACTTAAAAAGACTTGCGGCCCTCGTGTATGGCGACGCTGCCCAGCGCGAGGCGTCGGTAGCGCACCCCGGTCAGTCCCGCCTCCTCCATCATCGTAACCAGCTCGTCGGCGCTCAGGAAGGTCTCGACCGACTTCGGGAGATAGGCGTAGGCCTCACGGTCCCCAGCCAGGAGGGCCCCGAACCACGGGGTGACGGTGCGGAAGTAGACGGGGAACAGGCGATCCAGCAGCGTGCGGCCCTCCAGCCGGAAGATGTCAAGCACGACGACACTACCCCCCGGCCGGACCACCCGCACCATCTCTCCGAGCGCGCGGGGAACATCGACGAAGTTACGAACACCGAAGCCGACCGTCACGCAGACGAAACTATCGTCTGCGAAGGGCAGCGAGTGGACGTCGCCCGTCACCGTTCTCAGGCGATCGCCGAGTCCCCTCCGGCGGGCCTTCTCGACGGCGAGAGCGAGCATGTCAAGCGTGTTGTCGAAGGCTACGACGTCGGTGGCCCAGTCTGTGCGCAGGAGCTCTAGGGCGAAGTCCCCGGTCCCGGCGGCGACGTCCAGCGCCGAGCCGACGAGGCCCGGCGTGCCCATCTCGACGGCGGTGCGCCTCCACGCGTGGTGCCGTCCACCGCTCATCACGCCGTTGAGCAGGTCGTAGCGCCGGGCTATCCTGCCGAACATCCGGGTGACGTACCGGGTCCGCTCCCTGCCCGTGAGATGCGCCAATCGTCTCCTCGCGTCCCTCTAGGCCCCGGACTCCAGGTCCTGGATGACCCTGGGGAGTGCGGCCAGCAGATCGCTCGCGACCATGCCGGCGGCCCCGAGGTCGTCGCGTACCCGCTCTCCGGCCTCGCCGTGAAGGAAGACGCCGAGCTCAGCCGCGTTGTCCGGGCGAACTCCCTGCGAGATCAGTCCGGCGACTACTCCGGCGAGGACGTCGCCGGTACCGGCCGACGCAAGCCCGGCGTTGGCGTGAGGGCTGATCGCCGCTCTCCCTTCGGGAGTAGCCACCACGGTGTTAGCGCCCTTCAGCACCATTATCGTTTTCCACTCGGCGGCGCTGCGCATCGCGTAACCGGCGCGGTCGGCCTGTATCTCCCGCGTAGATGCGCCGGTGAGTCTCGACATCTCACCCGGGTGCGGAGTCAGTACCGTGGGTGCGGAGAGACGCTTCCACCACCCCTCGCCTTGGGAGGCGAGGATGTTCAGGCCGTCGGCGTCGACGACGGTGGGCGGCAGCGGCGCGCCGGTGCAGAGCAGCCGCCTGACCAGCGCTTTCGTCGCCGGCGCCTGGCCCAGCCCGCACCCGACCAGCAGCGCGTCGTAGTTGGGGAGACTCCGAGCAATCAGAGCCGCGGCCGCTCCGGAGTCGAGCTCCCCGGGCTCCGACTCCGGGAGCGGGAGATAGGTGGGCTCTGCCGCCCTGCCGGCCACGGCGGCCAGGATGCACTCGGGGACGGCAAGTGTGACGAGGCCTGCGCCGACGCGTGTGGCGGCGGACGCGGCCAAGTATGCGGCGCCGACGTAGTTGTATGAGCCGGCGACGATCAGCGCGCGGCCGAAGTCGCCCTTGTGAGCCGCCGCGGGCCGCTCGGGAAGCAGCGTCCGAGCCCGCTCCGAAGACATCAGACGCAGGGTGACGTCGTCGTCCATCCCCGCGGGGATGCCGATATCGACGATCTCGACCACACCGCTCCTCCCACGTGCGCCGGGCCGGTAGAGGCCGAGCTTTGGGTATCCCAGTACGACCGTTACGTCGGAATCCAGAGTGGCCGGGTCGCTTTCGCCCGTATCGGCGTCCAGGCCAGAGGGCAGGTCGACCGAGATGACGCGCGGCCCGTACCGCTTCGCGGCAGCTTCACTGACGCTCCGCAGGATGCTTCCGAGCCGGCCGTCGATAGGTCGGGACCGTCCCGTGCCCAGAACGGCGTCGATCACCGCGTGAGCAGGATCGAGAGCGCAGCGCAGCGCCTCGAGTGTGTCGTCGGAAGCGGCGTGGATGATGACGACGCCGCGAGCTCGAGCGCGGTCCAGCCAGGGATCGGGCGTTGGCCGCTCCAAGCAGACGTAGGCCGTCACGTCTGCCCCCCAGCGCCGCAGATGGGCGGCGGCCACGAGACCGTCGGCGCCGTTGTTGCCGCGCCCGACAAGCGCGAGGACGTGGACGCCGGCGAGATGCCCGAGGTGATGACGCACCCGCTGGGCGACGGCCAAGCCCGCACGTTCCATCAGCGTATCGGTGGAGACGCCCGCGGCTTCGGACCGCTCCTCGATGAGACGCATCTGCTTGGAGGTTACAATCTTCATCGCCCGGCACGCATATGACGATGATCGGTGCGTCAGATCTTGCCGACGAGACTTGCGAGAAGGGAGCGGGGGCGGGCAGCCGACGCCTCCTCGTCCCCGGGGAATATGCCGGCTATGAAGTCCGTCGCCCCCGCCTCGGCCAGACCTCGGAGCTGCCCCTCGACCTCCTCCTCGTTACCCACGACGGCCACCTCCTCGGGGCCGTCCACTCCTTCCCTGTCCAGCATCCTACGGTAGCTGGGCAGGCTGCCGTAGCGATGGAAGAGCCGTGCCGCCGTCCGGCGAGCCGTCGAGGTGTCGTCAGTGACGGCGACGGGAAGGGCTACGCAGATCCTGGGCCTCGCTCTACCTGCCGATTCGGCGGCCGAGGTAATCACTGGGACGATGTGGTCTCTGAGCGTCCTGGGGCCTACCATCCACGTCACCGTCCCCTCCGACAGCTCGCCGGCGATGCGGAGCATCCTGGGGCCGAGCGCGGCGATCAGGATGGGCAGTGGGCTGGCGCTGGGCACCCCGATTTCGGCGCTCGTGCCTAACAGCTCGCCCTGGAAGTCGACTGCGCCCTCATGAATCAGGCTTCTGAGGATGGTCAGATACTCCTCCATGTGCCGTGCGGGCGGATCGAACCGCATGCGAAAGCGCTGCTCGACGACCGGCCTGTGAGAGACGCCGACGCCCAGCGTGAGCCGACCGCCAGTGGCCGCGTTGGTGGTCAGCGCCTGCTGCGCCAGCGCAATCGGATGGCGGGAGTAGGTGGGCACCACGCCCGTTCCCATCTCGATGCGCGAGGTGCGAGGTCCTGCGAGGGCGAAGAGGGTAAGGGCGTCGACGCCGAGGATCTGCGCCGACCAGAGGCTGTCGAAGCCGTCCCTCTCGGCATCTACGACCTGCTGCACCTGTCCCTCCAGGCTGTCCGCCGCGCCCAACGATCCGATGAACAGTCCGATACGCACCAGCGCCTCCTATTCGCCTTCCCGGTTTCTTGGAATGATATTGCCCTCGCGGCTGTCGCCCACGACGAAGGCGACAGCATACTGCTCGGAGTGGGACAACGAGACGGCGAGGTGCTCGATGCCCAGCCGCTCGGCCCGGGCCAGTGCCCTGCCTCGGAGCCGGATTGTCGGGGCCTGCCCTCTCTCCCTCACGACCTCGATGTCCTGCCAGCGGACACCGCGGATGCCGGTGCCGAGCGCCTTCATGACCGCCTCCTTGGCCGCGAACCGGCTGGCGAGCTGTGGAGCCCTGCCCCTGCAGTAGGCAGCCTCCCGCTCCGTGTAGACGCGCCCATAGAAGCGGTCGCCGTACCGATCGGCCACGCGCCTGATGCGAGGAATCTCGATGATGTCGACGCCGGTGACCAGCATCTCTCGATGGAGCCGGTCAGGCCCCGACGGACGAGTCTGCTCTGACTCCCGCAGCGGTCAGTATGCCGGGGACCTCCGACTCCCAGCCGATCGCCATCATGTGCACGCCCTGGCACATAGGCGTCAGCTCCTCGATGATCGCCGCGGCGATCTCGGCGCTCCTCTTTCTGCGGTCTTTGGCATCGGCCAACCCGGCGACGATCTCGTCTGGAACTGTGACCCCAGGAAGACTCTCGTTGAACCTGCGGGCCATCCCTGCCGACTTGAGAAGGATATGTCCGGCGATGATGGGCACATTGTACGGCGCGGCCCGCTCCATGAACCTTTCGAACACCGCTGAGTCGTAGACAGCCTGAGTCTGAAAGAAGGCAGCGCCGGCCTCTATCTTCTCAGCCATCCGGCGGATTTCCGAGTCCAAGTCTCCCGCGCCCGGATTCACGACGGCGCCCGCGTGCAGATCAGGGGCGCCGTTCAGATCGTTGCCCGCCATGTCTTTCCCGCCTGCCAAGGCCGCTATGGCGCTCAGGAGCTCGACCGCACCCACGTCGAACACCGGACTCGCCTCCGGGTGATCCCCACCGGAGGGATGGTCGCCGGTCATGCAGACGATGTTCGATACGCCCAGCGCGTGGGCGCCGAGCAGGTCTCCCTGGAGCGCGATGCGGTTCCGGTCCCTGCAGGTCACCTGCAGGATAGGCTCGATGCCCCGCTCGACGAGCAGCCGCGCGGCGGCCATGGGCGACATGCCCATCATCGAGCGGTGGGAGTCGGTGAGGTTGAAGGCGTCCACCACGCCTTGGAGCAGCTCGGCCTTGTCGAACAGGGAGGCCAAGTCGGTCCCCTTGGGCGGGTTCAACTCGGCGGTAACGACGAACTGTCCGGACGCCAGTGCGTCCGAAAGCCTACTCATCGAGCATCTCCGTAGTGGATTGGACAGCCGCCATTATAGTTTGCGCGAGCCACGAATCAAAGGTTAGGATGAGGGCACTTCCGCGGACAGTCGAGGATCGGCGAGCGGTCAAGATCACGAAGGGAGCCATATGGCAGCTGAGCTGATAGACGGCAAGGCGATCGGAGCAGCCGTCAGGACGGAGGTGGCGGCCGGCGTCGCCGAGGTTGTCGAGAGACACGGCTTCGTACCCGGACTCACCGCCGTGCTGGTTGGGGACGACCCGGCATCCGCAGTGTACGTCCGCAGCAAGGAGAGGGCCGCCGCGGAGGCGGGCATCAGAGGCCAGGTCGTCCGGCTTCCCGGATCCACCACGGAGGACGACCTGCTGGAGAAGGTCCGCACACTAAACGAGGACGAAAGCGTGCACGGCATACTCGTCCAGCTGCCTCTGCCGCCTCAGATAGATGAGGACAGGGTGATCGAGGCGATCTCGCCTCTCAAGGACGTGGACGGCCTTCACCCAGCCAACATGGGACGGCTCATGGCGGGTCGTCCTCGCTTCGTGCCGGCCACTCCCGCCGGAATCCAGGAGATGCTGCTGCGCAGCGGCCACAGCCCCGAGGGCCGGCACACCGTCGTGTGCGGACGGAGCAACATCGTCGGGAAGCCGGTGGCCAACCTGCTCATGCAACGCGGAGAGGGCGCCAACGCGACCGTCACCGTCTGTCACACTAGGACCACGAACCTTGCGAAGATCACCCGACAGGCCGACATCCTGATCGCTGCGATAGGCCGTCCCCACGCGATAACCGCGGACATGGTGAGGGATGGAGCGGTCGTGGTGGACGTCGGGATAAATCGCGTCGACGCGCCGGAGCGGAAGCGCGGCTACCGGCTCGTAGGCGACGTCGACTTCGGCCCGGTCTCTCAGAGAGCGGCGGCGATAACGCCTGTGCCAGGTGGCGTCGGGCCGATGACGATAGCGATGCTGCTCAGCAACACCCTCGACGCGGCGAGGCTTGCCGCGCACCCGGAGACGGGGTGAGGCTGCCTGGCGTCTTCGGTCCGCTGGTGGCCAGCCGACAGCGGAGGGACGTGCTCCTTGCGCTCACCTCCGCGTACATGCTGGTGCAGCTCTCCAGCCTGCCGGTTGCCATTTCGCTGCCGACTCTTTCCGACCGGTTCGGCACGTCGATAGACGACGCCGCGTGGATCGTAATCATCTACCTGCTGATGCTGGGCAGCCTCGTGATGCTGGCCGCCCGGATGGGAGACCGGTTCGGCCACGCTCGTATATTCTTCCTGGGACTTGTCGCAACGACGGTAGGCTCCGGGCTCATCGCCCTGTCGCAGGAGCTGTGGCAGATAGTGGTCTGGCGCGCGTTGACTGGGCTCGGCTCCGCTCTCGTGATGGGGAACGCGAACGCCATCCTGGCGGCCAACTTCAGGCCCGGAGAGCGCGGCCGGGCCTTCGCGGTACCCATCATCGGAGCCCGGTTTGGAACTCTGGTTGGGCTGGCCGTGTTCGGGCTGTTCCTCCACTTCCTCACCTGGCGGCTCATCTTCGTGACCTTCCTGCCGCTTGGAGCAGTGGCAGTCGTATCGGCCATACCGTTACTCTCACAGCCGAGTCAGCCGCGTAAGCGAGAGGACTCCGGCTCCCTGGACTGGATCGGGGCCGCGCTGCTGGTCGCCACAGCGACGGTGCTGATACTGTCGGGAACCCATCTGCACGGCGGCGAGGAGTCGTTCGTTTCGCCGGACGGCCTCACCTACCACCTCCCGATGCACGGACTGTTTATCATTTTGCTCATCACCTTCGTCCTCGTGGAGCGGAGAGTCCGCAATCCCGTCGTTCCCCTCGTCCACTTCAAGCGCCGGGAGTTCTCGATGGCGCTCGGAGCCAACGTGACCTACCACTTCTCGATGCTGGCGACGATGACGCTGGTGCCGATCCTCGTGGAGGAGGGATTTGGCAGGTCGCCTCTCTTCGTCACGGTGGTGCTGCTGCCAAGCCAGACACTGGGGCTGTTTCTGCCCATGGTGGCCGGCTGGATGTTTGATAAATACCATCCCCGGCTGCTGAGACCGGGAGCGATGACCTTCATCGCGGGAGGCTTCCTGCTGTTGGGTCTCTCCGCTCCCCACGTCTCCTTCTGGATCGTTCCGCTGCTCATGCTGCCCATATCGATAGGGACCAACCTGTTCAACCCCATCAACAACGCGACGGTGATGAATTCCCTCCCACTTGAACACAGGGGAGTCGCGTCCGGGATGCTGGAGACGACGCGGGAGATGGGCCACGCCCTGGGAGCCACGGCCGCCGCCACCACCCTTGCGTTCGCGCTGCCCGCAGCGGTCGAGCTCCTGCCGGACGAGGCCGCGCGGAGCTTCTTCGTCGATGGGTTCAAGGTTGCGAGTCTGATGGTGGTGGTCACGCTGATGATCGGGGGGGTGTTGGCCTACTTCCATAGGGGTGCCCCCGCCTCGGGAACGGCGTGAAGACGGCCGACTTCGACTATCTGCTACCCGACGATCTGATCGCACAGACCCCCGTGGAGCCACGCGACCACTCCAGGCTCATGGTCGTCTCACGTTCGGACGGCACATTGTCGCACCATCGCTTCTACGAGCTTCCGGAACTGGTGCGCGAGGGCGACGTGCTGGTCTTCAACGACAGCCGCGTCGTGCCGGCGAGGTTGCGCGGTACGCGGAACGGAACGGGCTCGCGGGTCGAGCTGCTGCTGCTCGGACGGCTGTGCGACGGCGCGTGGCGGGCCCTGGTCAGGCCGGGACGACGGATGAGAGAGGGTGCGGCCTTCAGGGTCGCGGCGGCTCGCGGCGCTAACGGCCTCACGGGCGAGGTCGTCGGCGTAGACCCGGACGGCAGCCGTCGCGTACGTCTGTCGTCAGACGACCTTAGCGGCGTAGGCGTGGTGCCGTTGCCGCCGTACGTCCGCGCCAAGCTCGAGGACGAGGAGCGGTACCAGACAGTCTACTCCCGCGTCGAGGGCAGCGTGGCCGCGCCCACGGCCGGCCTGCACTTTACCCCCGATCTGCTCGACCGTCTGCGGGGAGCCGGGGTGGAGACGGTCTTCGTCACGCTGCACGTCGGATGGGACTCCTTCCGCCCGGTCAAAGTAGAGAAGCCGACTGACCATCCGATGCACTCGGAGCAGTGGACGCTGGGCACGGAGGCCGCCGACGCCATCAACCGGGCGAAGCGCGAGGGCCGACGCGTCGTCTCGGTGGGAACGACTGCAGTGCGCTTGCTGGAGCAGTCGCGGCGGAGCACCCGCGTGGAGGCGAGGTCGTGCGCGCCGGCTCTGGATGGGCCAGCCTCTACATCCTTCCCGGACACCGGTTCAGGGTAGTCGACGCCCTCGTCACCAACTTCCACCTGCCGAGATCGACGCTGCTAATGCTGACCTGCGCCCTCGCAGGACGGGAGCTCGTCCTGCGGGCGTACGAAGAGGCGGTCAGACTACGGTATCGCTTCTACTCGTTCGGAGATGCGATGCTGATAGATTAAGCAGCCTGCCGATATGGTAAGGTAGACCGATTGTGCATCCGAATAGCTTTTTGATCGTCAGAGGCAGGGGGCTAGTTCTCCTCCTCGCCGTCGTCGTAGCCGCCGTGCTGTTGGGCGCGTGCGGCGATGATGAGACGGTCCAAGCCCCGATCGCGCCCCCGACGGCGGCGGCGACCGCCATCCCGACCGTCGTGCCGACCGCCACTCCCAGCCTCGGAGAGCTCGTCGCCGGCGTATGGGAGGGGACGGTCACCATCCAGGGCAATCCTATCCCGTTGAAGATCGTCTTCTACGACGACCCCGGAGGCGTCTCCGCGGCAATCACGGCGCCCACGCAGGGCGTTGCCGACTTCCCGCTCACGAATGTGAGACTCTCTTCGGCTTTCGAGGCGCTGAGGATAGAGTTCGACTTTCCTGAGATCGAATCGGTCTGGATCGGGGGGCTGAGAGGGGATGCGATCACGGGGGACTTCTACCAACCGAACGTCGATCAGGCGGCGGTGCACGGGGTGTTCGAGCTTAAGCGCGTGGGCATCGCCCCGGAGCGGCCGATCTCGTTGCCGGCCGTTCCCGCGGCAGGCCCGGACCGCGAGGTGGGCTATGGGGACGTAGTGGAGGTCCACTACCAGGGGACGCTCGACGACGGCGTGGTGTTCGACAGCTCCGAGGGCAGGGAGCCTCTATCCTTCACGGTGGGCTCCGGGCAGGTGATCCCCGGCTTCGACCAGGCGGTCCTCGGGCTGTCGATCGGCGACGAGGTGACGGTCCGGATCGAGCCGGAGGATGCCTACGGGCCCCGGCTGCCCGATCTGGTAGTGGACGTCCCGACCGAGAATATGCCCGAGGGGCTAAACGTAGGCGACAAGATCACGAGCAGGCAGGGCGCCACGGCCTTGGTGGTCGAGGTCAACGAGGAGTTCGTGCGGATCGACGCCAACCACGATCTGGCCGGCGAGGCGCTGACGTTCCGGATAGAGCTAGTCTCGATCCGGTAGGATGGTATAATCTGCGTCGCGCGCCGAGGCGCGACAGAAACAACGGGGAGTGGCAGATGACAACAGGGAGCGATGCGGCCAGCGTCTACCGGTCTATGGGCGTGAAGCCTGTGATAACGGCCTCCGGTACGACGACCGCGTACGGCGGCAGCAAGCTGAGGCCCGAGGTGATGGAGGTGATGAACAGCGCCTCCACGGTCATGGTCGAGCTCGACGAGCTGAACAAGGCGGCCGGCAGGGTGATCGCGGAGCTGACGGGCGCGGAGGCCGGTTTCGTCGCCAGCGGAGCGGCGGGCGGCCTGGTGCTACAGGCGGCCGCGGTGATCGCCGGGTCCGATCCCCTCAACATGATCCGGCTGCCGGACACGGAGGGGATGAAGAACGAGATCATCATCCACAGGAGTCACCGCTTCGCCTACGACCAGTGCTACCGCTCGGTCGGCGCCAGGTTCGTCGAGATCGGAGACGGCAGGCGCTGCCAGCCGTGGCAGCTGGAGGCGGCCTTCAGCGATCGGACGGCCGCGGTCGCCTATCTGTTCGCGCCCTTCGTCTCGCGCCGGGCGCTGCCCTTGGAGCAGGTGGCGGAGATGGCGCACGCGCGGGACGTGCCGGTCATCGTCGACGCCGCGTCGTTCCTGCCCCCTCGGGCCAATCTGAGGCGATTCATAGCCGAGGGCGCCGACATGGTCATCTACAGCGGCGGCAAAGCGGTGCGCGGCCCGCAGGGCACCGGCATCCTGTGCGGACGAGCCGACCTGATCGAGGCGGCCGCGGCCAACGCCGCCCCCCACCAGTTCATCGGCAGGGGGATGAAGGTGGCGAAGGAGGAGATCGTAGGGCTGACCACGGCGCTGCGGATCTTCGTGGACGAGGACGAGGACGCCGAGAACAAACGCTTCACCGAGATGTGCCGGCAGGTGGTGGACGCGCTGATCGAGATCCCCGGACTTGACGTGACCGTTCAGCACGACGAGTGGAACTACCTGGTGCCGCACGCGGAGATCAAATTCACGCGAGATTGGGTCGGGCCAGGCCGCGACGAGGTGCTCGACCGGATGACGCAGGGCGACCCCCCTATCTTCCTGCACTCTCTCGGCAACCCGGACGAGCTTGCAGTCGACCCCATCAACCTGGACGAACAGGAGCTGGAGACGGTCATCCGGCGTCTGCGCGAAGAGTTGCTGGGCTGACATAGCCTCCTCGCGGCCGGACGGCGCTGACACACGCGAGGTGATGCGATGAGGTACAACACGGTCGTCGTCGGGTCCGGTTCGGCAGGCGCCGCGCTGGCAGTCCGCCTCTCGGAGGACCCCGACCGCTCGGTCCTGCTGCTGGAGGCGGGCCCGGACTACCCCGACTTCGAACACCTTCCTGAAGAGGTGAAGTACGGCTACGCTACGGGCGCCGACGTGATGGTAAGCGACCACAACTGGCAGTTCATCGGCAAGGCGACAGAGACGGCGCCGCCGATGATGGTGCCGAGAGGGAAGGTCACGGGCGGCTCCAGCGCCATCAACGGCCAGGTGTTCATACGGGGCCTCCCCGAGGACTACGACTCATGGGTCGATCTGGGCAACGACGAATGGAGCTTCGAAAAGGTGCTCCCGTTCCTCAGGAAGCTGGAGACGGACGTCGACTTCCGCGACGACTACCACGGGACGGACGGGCCGATCATCGCCCGGCGCTTCAAGCGTCACGAGTGGCTGCCGGCGCAGACAGCATTCTATAACGCGTGCGTCTCGGCGGGATTTCCCGATAGCGCCGACTTCAACCATCCCGACTCGACGGGGGTGAGCCCGACAGCGTTCAACAACCCGGACGGCATCCGGTGGAGCACTGCGCTAGGCTATCTGAACATGGCCCGGCATAGGGTCAACCTGACGATCCGGCCGGACTGTATAGTCCACCGTATCGTCTTCGACGGACGACGGGCGACGGGCGTGGAGGTGGAGAGCGGTGGCGAGATGTTCGTCGTCGAGGGTGATGAGACCGTGCTGTGCACCGGTGCCGTCGGTTCGCCACAGCTTCTGATGCTGTCGGGCGTCGGTCCTGCCGACCATCTGAGGAGCCTCGGTATAGAGGTTCTGGCGGACCGTCCCGGAGTCGGCCAGAACCTAAGAGACCATCCGATGGTCTACGTTACCTGGAAAACGAAGGAGGATTACGAGTTCGATGGTCTTGCCCCGCGGGGCCAGTTCGTCTTGCGCTACACGGCCGAGGGTTCTCAGCTTCGCAACGACATGATCTTCTTCATGAGCTCCTACGCCACGGCGCTGGTCGACCGGGGAGGCTCGCGTATGGAGCCGCTAGGGATCCGGATCATGGTCGCCCTGTTCCTCGCGCTCGGAGCCGGAGAGTTGCTGCTGACGTCGAGGGACCCCAAAGTCCAGCCCTTTCTCGACTTCAACTATCTACAGGAGCCGTTCGACCGGCAGCGTATGCGGGACGGGGTACGACTCGCGCTGGAGCTGGCCGAGCATGAGGAGTTTCGGAAGATCATCGACCACCGGCTGGAGCCGCTCGACTCCGACCTGGAGTCCGACGAGGCGTTGGACGAGTGGATGATGCGGGAGGCGACGACCGGGCAGCACATCTCCGGCACCTGCAAGATGGGCTCTGCGTCGGACCCGATGGCGGTGGTCGACCAGTATGGAAAAGTCCACGGGCTGGAGGGACTTCGCGTCGTCGACGCGTCGATCATGCCCGACTGCGTGAGGGCCAACACGAACGTGACGTCCATAATGATCGGCGAACGGGTGGCCGACTTTATGCGCAGCGGCAGATAGGGTACGTAGGGGGTACCAATGCTCGAACGGTTCAAGGTTCCGACGGAGGACGAGGTCAACATCGACCACGAGTCGCTGCGTGAGACGGTGACTGCGATCTTCGAGAAGATGGGCGTGGACCGGGAGGACGCAGCCCTTGGCGCCGACGTTCTCGTGAGCACCGACCTGCGAGGCGTCGAGACTCACGGCGTATCCAACATGCTGCGGGAGTACGTGGAGAAATACAACTCGGGCGAGCTGAACCCGCGGCCCGTCTGGCGGATCGTCCGCGAGTCGCCCGGCACGGCCACGATAGACGCCGACGGCGGCCTGGCGGTGATCCTCGGTCCGAAGGCGATGCAGATCGCAGTCGACAAGGCGAAGAGCGTCGGCGTCGGCATGGTCACGATGTACAACGCGGGCCACTCGGGCGCGATCGGCCACCACGCGATGCTGGCCGCGCAGCAGGACATGGTCGGGGTCTGCATGACAGCGGGTGGGATGATCGTGCCGCCTGCCTTCGGCGCAGAGGCACGGCTCGGCACGAACCCGATAGCGATCGCCGCCCCGGCGAAGAGCGAGGCCCCCTTTCTGTTCGACGCGGCGACGTCGGCGATCGCGGGCAACAAGGTCAGGCTCGCCCAGCGGGTCGGCGCCAACCTGCTGCCGGGATGGGTCTCAGACGCAGACGGGACTCCCTTCACCGAGGAGACCCCCGTTAGGGAGCGCGGCGACTACTACATCCTGCCCCTGGGAGGCACGAGGGAGCAGGGCTCCCACAAGGGGTACGGCTTCGGCCTGATGGCCGAGATTCTGACGACGACGCTTGCGGGCGACGTGCCCAGCATGTTGGCGACCCCGGCAGGGGCGGGCCATCATAGCTTCACCGCCTACGACATCGCCGCCTTCACCGATCTGGAGACCTTCAAGCGGAACATGGACGAGACGCTGAGGAAGCTACGCGAGACGCCGCCCGCGCCGGGGCATGACAGGGTGCTATACCCCGGTCTGTCAGAGCACGAGGATGAGACGTCGAGGCGTGTGAACGGAATTCCGCTGCACCAAGAGGTCGTCGACTGGTTCGAGCACATCGCCGGAGAGCTGTCGGTGCCCCGCCTCAGAACGGTCTAGGGCTCCAGTCCAGGCCATCACTTCCTATCCATTAGATCCAGCGGGTGCATCGTGTGCCAGTCGGTGAGGGACTGGTAGGCGGCGGCTATGGCGATTACGGTGTCGTCGTCGTAGGCGCGCCCCATGAACTGTATCCCTGTCGGCAGGCCCTGGTCGGAGAAGCCGCTGGGCACCGATATGGCCGGTAGCCCGGCGACGTTGCCGACGGCGCCGAGCAGGTCCCTGTAGCTCGGCGGGTCTGCGCCCCGGAACTCGGTCCCAAGCGGGGCGGCGACCCAGCCCATCGTCGGTCCGGCGATTGCGTCCACCCGCGAGAGAAGCTCATCGGCGGCGCAGCCTATGACACCGCGCAGGCGCTGCGCCTTCAGGTAGTCCCTGGCCGACAGGACCCTCCGTCCATAGTGTCCGTAACGGTCCTCGGGCGCGGTGAGCTCCCAGGCTTGGCCGCTGTCCACGAGCTCTTCGAGGGAGCTGGAGGCCTCGGCGAAGGTGATGGTCGACGCCACCGCGTCGTAGGGGAGATCGGGCAGCCGGACCTGCTCGACGTCGGCGGTCTGCGCCAGAGTCTCCAGGGCGGCGTCGAAGTTGGCCCGCACCGAGGAGTTTGCGCCGGCGGTCGCGTCCTCCAGCACGCCGAGTCTGAACCGGCGGGTCGTGTCGGGAGGCGGCTCGTACGAGTAGGACCTGTCGGCCGCGGACGGATCGTTTGGGTCGGGCCCCGCGATTGCGTCCAGCACGAGGCCGCAGTCGTCCGCGGTGAGGCACATCGGCCCCAGCTTGTCGAGAGTCCAGGAGAGCGCCATCGCGCCGTGGCGGCTGACCCGGCCGTAGGTGGGCCGCAGCCCGGCTATGCCGCAGTTGTTAGCGGGCGACAGTATCGACCCGCGGGTCTCCGATCCGATGGCGAACGGGACGAGGCCGGCGGCAACCGCGGAGCCTGAGCCGCTGGACGACCCGCCGGCCCAGTAGCCGAGGTCCCAGGGCGTCTTGCACGGGCCGGTGAAGGAGGCGTCGGGCTGACGATACCCCATGCCGCCGGCCAGCTCGATCATGGCGAGCTTGGCAACCAGGACGGCGCCCGCGTCGGTCAGTCTCCTGACGACGGTCGCGTCGTAGTCGAAGGTCTGGTCACGAAGAGGCGCGGCGCCCCAGGTGGTCGGGATGCCGCCCGCGGTCGCCAGCAGGTCCTTGACTCCGTAGGGGACGCCGTGGAGCGGACCCCGGTAGCGGCCCGAAGCGATCTCCTCCTCGGCCGCACGCGCCTCGGTCAGCGCGCGCTCCCGCGTCACCGTTACGACCGAGTTGTAGCACGGGCCCAGGGTTTCGAGCCGGTCGAGGAAGAGCTCGGCCAGCTCGACGGGCGACGTCTGCCGGCGGCGGAGGAGCCCGCCCAGCTCGCGCACCGGGAGGAAGACGGGGTCGGCGGCCACCGGTCATCCCTCCTTTCGATACGGGGTGAAGGTGGTGGGAGGCTCGTCGGCGTTGCCGAGCCGGACCGCCCTCAGCCGCTCGGCGTTGGCGACGGCTGTGTCGATCATTCGCCGCACGTCCTCAAGCTGCTCGCCGGTGAGCTGCTCGCCGTACTGCTCGCGTATCAGCTCGTACAGGAGATCTCGTTCGCTGCGGTCCGATGTGGGATTGGCCATGTTGACAGTGTGGCTGGGTCGTCTATGGGATGAAACCACGTTTGACTATAAGCGGCGCGGGTCTGTGTGGTTAATAATCTTGCCGTGGCGGAGCAGACGGTGTCAATACGACGCGGCGGTCTTACAGGGTCCGGGTGATGAGTCCGATGAAGATGGAGGCGAGACCGAGGTAGACCAGGAAGCCCAACACGTCCGTCATGGTGGTGACCGCGACGGCTGAGGCGAGGGCGGGGTCGATGCGCAGCGCTCTGAGGGTTAGTGGGACGACCACGCCGCTGATCCCGGCGACGACGAGGTTGCAGACCATGGCGATCGCCACGATCAGGGCCATATATTCGCTGCCCTTCCAGGCCAGCGTGATGAGTCCGATAGCGACTCCCAACGCCGCGCCGTGGACCAGTCCGAGGCCCACCTCCTTGGCCAGCAGTCGCTTCGTGGTCCCTGGGCCAATCTCGCCGAGCGCGATCGACCTAACGATGAGTATCAGCGTCTGGGTGCCGGCGATGCCGCCTTGACCGGCAATTACTGGAAGGAACACCGCCAGCGCCACGGCACGGTCGAGGGTCGACTCGAACAGTGTGATCGCGAGCCCGGCGAGGATCGCCGTACCGAGGTTGACGAACAGCCACGGCAGTCGGCCGCGGACTGCTTCCCAGAAGGGGCCAAGCGCCTTCTCCTCTTCGCCCACTCCTATCATCCGGTACATGTCCTCCGTGGCCTCGTCTTCGAAGACGCCGATCATGTGCTCCAGCTTTAATACTCCCATCAGCTTGCCGTTGTCGTCGACGACGGCAAGCCGCCTCAGGTTGTAGCGGCCCATCAGCCGGGCGCACTGCTCCTGGTCGGTGTGTGTCGGCACCGAGAGGATGGGGTCCGCCCTCATCAGGAGGGAGATGCGCTGCGTCGGAAGCCCGAGCACGAGCTCCGCGAGGTCTATGGTGCCCAAGAGAACTCCCCGGTGGTCTACGACGAAGAGGTGAGAGACATCGTTGGGGTGGAGCTCCTTGCCGCCTCTTCTGACGAAGGCCATGGCTTGGGCGACGGTCATCTCGTCGCCAAGTGCGATGAACTCCGGGGTCATCAGGCCGCCGGCCGCGTCGTCATCGTACTGGAGCAGCAGCGCTACATCCTCCGACTCGGCCATGTCCTTCAGCGTCCTGGCCGCCACATGCTCCGGGAGATGTCTGAGAACGTCGGCGGCTACGTGCGGGCTCGCCTCGTCGAGGACGCGGGGGAGCCGACGCGGCCCTATCTCGAGAGCGACCTCGTCGACCTGGGTCGGGGGCAGCTCGTCGATGATCTGTCCGAGAGCCTGCGGCGTGAGCCAGCCGAGCAGTCGCTTGCGGGTGTCTCGGGGAAGCCGTATGACCACGTCTGCCTGGTCCGGAGCCCTCAGTCTGGACAGCCTGACTATTGCCTCTGCGGACATCGAGGTCTCGAGCAGCCCGCGGATCACCGCGATCTGTTCGCCGATGGCGGCGGTCTCTGAAGCGGCAGACTGGCTTGTATGCTCCATCAGGCCAGGCACAGGATGCGGGCGGCCTTCACCACCCATGTAGGCAACGGCTGGAGGAGGTTCTTCAGTCCTAGCGTGAGGCAGGTTACGACGATGCCGATGGCCGCGCCGACAGCGATGTCCAGCGGATAGTGGACTCCGGCATAGACCCGGCCAAAGCCGTACAGGGCGGCCAGCACCATCAGAAAGGCGCCAACCGGCCGATTTACCGCCCACACCGACGCTGCCACAGCCACGGCGGCGGCTGCGGAGTTGGAGGGGAAGGAGGAGTCGGTGGGTCTATAGAAGAGTAGCTCGACGTCCAGTCCGGGGGCATCGAACGGGCGGGGCCTGAAATAGAAGATGTTGACGATGAATATCGAGAGACTGGAGAGCCCCATGGAGGCAAGGGCGACGAACAGTCCTGTCTGGTGGCGCATCCGCGTCCGTCCGTCCTGGCCTGTGAACCAGAGGGCCACCAGAGTGAGAGCCAGGGTGACCGGAACGAGGTAGTCGCTGGCGAGCCATCTCACGACATTGTCGAGCGGTGAGAAGTTGCCAGCGAGCCCGTTTATCCAGAGAAATAGCTTCTCATCTGCTGTCGCCAATTTCTGGTCCAGTACCTCAGGCTGAGGACGAGCGCCCTCAAGTAGTTGGTGTCTCTCAGGGCGTCGAAGCCGCTGCCGGGTGAGGCGTCAGCGTCGTTCATGCGTATGTTGATGAGAGAAGAGCCGATGAACGTGACGGCTCCGCCCGCCAGAACACCCAGAAAGAAGAAGAGCGCCTGTGTGTTGGCGTCGAGGCCGCCCTTGAAGTCGTTGAGGATTCTATCTTCGGTGGCGAAAAAGATGACGATGGCGGCAACGACGAGGATGATGCCCAAGGGCCTCGCCACGACGGGGGACTTGAAGACTAGCAGGCCCTTCAGCCCTCCCAAGGATGCCGATAGCTGAATGACACCTATGGTGCTGACGAAGACGAGGAGGAAGTAGTCGGTCGCGAACGTGAACATCGTTCGGCTTCGCTGCATCCGCCTCCAGTTCTATGCGCGTCGCTGCCAGCGCTCCCCGGGCATCACTCCAGAGGTACGGCAGTGCACCAGTCGATGTACTCCAGGTTGTTCCCTCTGATGCAGTCGAGATATATACCGCGGAGTTGCTCGGCAACCGGCCCAGCCTGCCCATCGCCGATGGGCCGGTTGTCGAGCTCGCCGACCGGTACGATATGAGCCGCAGTGCCGGTAAGGAATACCTCGTCTGCGAAGTACAGTTCGCTGCGGCGGATCGTCCTCTCCACCACCTCCATGCCCATCTCGCGTCGGAGCAGCTCCATGGCAGAGTCGCGGGTGATGCCGGTCAGGTTATTGTCGGAGACCAGCGGAGTGTGGATGACACCATCATCCACGAGGAAGAGGTTCTCACCCGACCCTTCGGAGACGTTGCCGTCCTGATTGAGGAGTATCGCCTCGTCGTAGCCGGCAAGCGACGCCTCGGTCTTTGCCAGAATGCTGTTCACATACAGGCCGGATATCTTTACCCTGGGCGGTATTATAGTGTCGTCCATCCGGCGCCACGAGGAGGTGGTGCACCGGATGGCGCCGTCGCCTTCGATGTAGTCTCCGAAGGGGACGGTCATCAGCGTGAAGTCGCTTTCGATCTCCTGAAGTCTCAGGTTTGCCACCAGCTCCTGGCTCTTGTAGGCGAGCGGCCGGATGTAGATGTCCTGCTTGTACCCGCAGCCCCTCAGGAGATCGACAGTTATCCCACACAACTCCTCAACCGTGTAGGGAATGTCGAGGAGAAGCATCCGGCAGCCCCTGATCAGCCGGTCGTAGTGCTCCCGCATTCGGAAGACGAAGAGCGTCTCCTGCTCCTCATTCCAGTTGCCGCGAATCCCCTCGAAGACGGCTGTTCCGTAGTGGAGAGCGTGAGTCATAACGCTCACCCTGGCCTCCGTGACGGGTACGATCCTGCCGCGGAAGAAGGCTAGTGCTTCTGCCATACGGACGAACTCCTTTCGGGGAGAGTGCTCGCCAATTATAGCCAAAAGCGATTGGGCCAAACAATACGCCCGGCGTCCGCCCCCTGCACTTTACACCCGTCGGACAGATGCCCTAAACTGCCACATAGTGGTGCTCCGGCAGCCGCCTGAAGGCTCGTAAGGGGGATGGACCTATGCCCAGAGGACACGCGCCCAAGCGAGAGACCAGAAAGCCAAAGAAGAAGGCGGAGCGAAGGGTGGTCATCTCGACCGCCGAGTTCACGTCAGCCGACGTGGAAGTCGTCCCCAGGCGCCGTAAAGTCCGCGACGACGACGAATCGGACAGAGGGTAGCTCAACTTCAACCGTCTATCTTCTTCTCCAAGCGGAAGGCAGAGCCTGATGCGGATAAGGCGCAACTCCACCCGTCCTAGTCCGACTGGGTTCACCCGCGAACGGGCCTGAAGCGTCCCTACCGCTCAATCGTTCTCCGAGGGAACCCTCACGATGCAGTAGGACCATGCGCCGTCTAGGATCTTCTCTATGACGTCCTTCGAGATGTCCCGAAGGCCGAGCGTCGTCGCCCAGCGTTGGGCGAGGATTATGTTCAACTCCTCCGACGACGTTGGCTCGTTTCTGCGGGCCAGAATGGCCCTGAAGAGGGCCTCCTTCAGCGGTGTATCGGCCAGGAGGTAGTCTGGCGTATCGGCGCAGTGCTCTACGATGCGCTCGATATAGGGACCGGGGTCCGAGTCCGGAGTCGGCGGCTCGTCATCGGCCGATTGACAGGCGTAGCACCTCTTGTTGGCTATGAGCGTAGGAAGCGAACGCCCCCTCGCCTCGGCCTCCTTGACGTCGATCCGAAAGGCCACGGGCTGCCGCTCTTTCTTACGTTCAGTCTGCCGATCCGCCATCAGATGATCTCCTCCGGCCAGTCTAGCATTTGGACGTCGACGATTTCGCCTGCGTCCCTCTTCTCCACGTCCTCGGGACATATGGCCAACGCGTTGGCGCGAGCCATTGATGTTAGCAGATTGGAGCTCTGGTGACCGGTAAGCCGGGCGTGATAGACGCCTTTCCGCTTGGTCACTACGGCCCTGGCGTACACTCGTCGGCCGTCGGTGTTGTATATAGGCTCGTCAAGCACGGCCTGAATGGTGGGTCTGATTGTAGGAGGTTTGCCCATCATCTTCCTGATGGCGGGGCGGCCGAACTGCTCGAAGGCTACGAGTGCGCTAACCGGGTTGCCCGGCAGGCCCAGATGGGGCACCCGCCTGCCGTCGCCGGCGTCGAGCAGACCGAAGGCGAGAGGCTTCGCCGGCCTCATCCGGACCGACCAGAAGTCGATCTCGCCGTGCGTCGCCAACACCTCCTTAACCATATCGTAGTCGCCCTTGGAGACGCCGGCGGATGTGACCAGTAGATCGGAGGCCAGCCCCTCCCGTATCTTAGCGGTGACCGACTCGATGGCGTCCCTGGCGATTCCCAACCTGCGGGGTATGCCGCCGCTCTTCAATACTGCTGCTGCCACGCCGTAGCTGTTGCTGTCGTATATCTTCCCGGCAGCAGGAGCGTCGCCGGGTTCGAGCAGCTCGTCCCCGGTCGACAGTATGGCAACGACTGGCCGGCGGATCACCTCCACGCGCTGGTAACCGAGGGAGGAGATGACACCGACATCGGGAGGGCGCAGCGTTGTTCCCGCCATGAGGACGGTCTCGCCTCTCCTGACGTCCTGGCCCGCGGGACGGACATCGGAACCTGGCAGGACCTCGACACGGACCCCGATGTGAGAAAGGTCGGCGCCGCGGTCGGCCTCGTCCGTCTCCTCGAAGGGAACGACGGCGTCTGCGCCGTCCGGGATCGGGGCGCCGGTCATGATGCGCATCGCCGCGCCGGGCGTCACGCGCTCCTTCGGCAGCTCTCCCGCCGCCACGGAGCCGATAACGCGGAGGACGACGGGGAAGTCGGACGACGCCCCCGTGATGCTTTGAGCCGCGACCGCATATCCGTCCATCGCCGAGTTAGCCAGCGGAGGAATGTCGCGGGGCGCCGCGACGTCCCTGGCGAGCACCTGACCAAGAGAGTCGAGCACCGCCGTCTCCCGTGAGTCCAGCACGGCGAAGACGTCGAGGATGCGGTCGCGCGCCTCCTCGACGCCAAGCATCGATTCGTGGTGATGACGATGCCCGTGCCCGGTCAGATGTTCCCTCCCACGTTGTCGTCAGTCGCGCAGGGTGGCCCCTATCTCACGCTTCAGCCGGCGCAGGATGTCCGTCTGCGCATCGTCTACCTGTTCGGACGTCAGGGTCCCGTCCGCCGCCTGAAATGTGACGGAGTAGGCGATGGAACGCTTGCCCGGAGGCACGCCCTCGCCGGTGTAGACGTCGAACGGCGAGCTCTCCAGCACGAGCTTCTGGTCTTCGATGATCTCCTGGATTCGGGCGGACGGTATATCTCCGTCTACGATCAGTGCTAGGTCCCGATAGGCCTGGGGGAACCGGCTGACGCCTCTGTAGTCGCCACTCGCTGCCTCCACGGCTCGGACGAGCGTCCGGACATCGATCTCGAAGAGCGCCACCGGGGTTTCGCCCAGGTCGAATCTGGAGCTCACCCTCGGGTGGAGCTCACCGACGACCCCGATGGTCTCCCCACCTGATGAGATGCGGGCCGTCTTGCCCGGGTGGAGGACCGGGTCCTCCGCTCTGACGTATTCAGCCGGGACGCCCAGTCCGCCGAAGAGCCTCTCCAGCACGCCCTTGGCGTCGAAGAAGTCCATGTCCACGGACGGGGCGCGCCAGGAGGGTGGAAATCGCCGTCCGGACAGGACGCCAACGAGCATCTCCCTCTCATCCGGAAGCTCCGGCCCCACCGCTCCCTCCCTGGGAAGAAAGACACGGCCAATCTCGAAGATCCGGATACCTGCGCCGGCGGCAGTTCGCCGGTTGGATGATAAGGTGCCAAGCACTGCGCTCCTTAGGCTGGTCCTCAGATACTCCTGCTCGGCGCTCATCGGGTTGGCGATTCGTATAGGCCGTGGGGAGACGTCCAGCGCTCCGAGACTTGTCAGGTTGTACGAGATCGTCTCCCGCATCCCGGCCGCGGCCAGCAGGTCTCGGGCCCGCTCCCTCACCGTTATCAGGTCATCGGGCTGGTGGTGAGGGATGGGGGTGGAGAGCGTCGTCGTAGGGATCGCGTCGTAGCCCCCGATCCGGGCCACCTCTTCGACGAGATCGTCCTCTATGGAGATATCCGATCTCCAGTACGGAACCTCCGCAATCAGCGTCTTCTCACCGGTGGAGGGTGACGAGCACCGGAAGCCGAGCGAGACGAGGATCCGCTCCATCTCTGCCATCTCATAGTCGACCCCGAGTACCTGCCTGATCCGGGAGGCGCTGAGCGAGACGGGAGAGCGCTCCCTCCGTCCGGGGTACAGGTCGACAATACCTTCGGCCGCTGTGCCGCCCGCGGTCTCGAGGATGAGCTGTGTCGCGCGTCTCAGGGCCAGCGTGGCCAATTCAGACCGGATGCCGCGCTCGAAACGGTGAGATGCTTCGGTTGAGAGCCTCAGCGCCGACGCCGTGCGCCGGGTGTTGATCGGGTCGAAGCTGGCCGATTCGAGGAGGACCGAGGTCGTGCCTTCGTGCATCTCCGAGTTGGCGCCTCCCATGACGCCTGCCAGTCCGACCGCGTCGCGCGAGTCGGCGATCATGAGCATAGGCGGCCTCAGGGTGCGTATCTGTCCGTCGAGAGTCGTCAGCACCTCCCCGTCGCGCGCGGGCCGTACGATGATCGTCCGGTCCCTCACCTGATCGAAGTCGAAGGCGTGGAGAGGCTGTCCGTACTCGAGCATCACGTAGTTGGTGATGTCCACGATGTTATTGACCGGTCGTTGGCCCGCTTTGGACAGGGCGTCCTGCATCCACCGAGGCGAGGGGCCGATGCGGACTCCTGTGACCAGACTGGCCGTGTACCGGTGGCAGAGCGCAGGGTCGGCGATCTCGATGGTGACCTGGGTGTCGATCGGCAGGCCATCCTCCGGGTAGGATGCGTCCGGCTCCGTCACGACCTGTCCAGTGAGGGCGGCGGCCTCGTGAGCGACGCCCAGGATCGCCAGGCAGTCGGGCCGGTTGGGCGTAACTTCGATATCGAGGACGGAGTCGCCTAGATAGTCGACGAGGGGCATGCCGATTCGGGCGCTCTCGTCCAGCACGAGGATGCCGTCGTGGTCCTCTCCCAGGCCCAGCTCCAACGCGGAGCAGACCATCCCCCTGGAGACCTCGCCCCTGATCTTCGCCGCTCTCAACGGCTCTACTCTTCCGGAACGAGGGCTGAAGAGCATGGCTCCCTCACGGGCGAAGGCGATCTTCTGTCCCGCGGCGACATTCGGTGCGCCGCAGACGACGGTCATCGTCTCGCCGTTGCCGAGATCGACGGTCGGGAGGGTAAGCAGGTCGGCGTTGGGGTGACGGTCGACCCTTACAACCCATCCTACGATGAGCTTGTCGCGGTCCCAGTCACCGCCTATCTTTTCGACGGCGTTCACCTCGACACCTGCCATCGTGAGCCGGTGGGCGAGGTCGTCCGGCGCGACCGACAGGGGGACATATTGCCGGAGCCAAGAGAGCGGTACCTTCATCTATCCTTCTGCGACGCCTCAGTGGGGCCTAAAACTGCTGCAGGAAACGCAGGTCGTTTCCATAGAAAAGTCGGATGTCATCTATTCCGTGTTTGAGCATGGCGATGCGCTCGACGCCCATCCCGCAGGCGAAGCCGGTGTAGATGCTCGAGTCGTAGCCGACAGCCTCCAGCACGTTCGGGTGGACCATGCCGGCTCCCATGATCTCGATCCAGCCCGTCCCTCCGCAGACGCGGCAGCCGTCGCCATTGCATGAGAAGCAGTCAATCGACATGTCCACGCCGGGCTCTACGAATGGAAAGTAGTCGCACCGAAATCGGACCTGGCGCTCCTCGCCGTAGAGCCGGCGCGCAAGCTCGAACAGGGTGCCCTTCATGTCGGCGAAGGTGATGCCCTCATCTACCGCCAGCGCCTCCACCTGGAAGAAGTGCCACTCGTGAGTCGGATCGGTGGCCTCGTATCGGAACGCCTTCCCGGGAACGACGACGCGGACCGGCGGACGGGTCTTCTCCATGATCCGCGCCTGCATCGGAGAGGTGTGCGTACGCAGCACCATGGGGTGCTCGCCGCTCTGGTCGACGCGGTCGATCCAGAACGAGTTGAACATGTCTCTGGCAGGATGGTGCTTAGGAATGTTGAGCATCTCGAAGTTGTAGCGGTCCCACTCCACCTCTGGTCCTTCAACCACCTGGAACCCCATCGACGCGAAGATGCCGCATATCTCCCTCAGCGTCCGGGTGGTGGGGTGAAGCCCCCCGGACGGGACCGGCCATCCCGGGAGGGTAACGTCAATCGCCTCCAGATCGAGGGCCGTGAAGAGGGTCGCCTCGTTCAGGGTGCGCTCTCGGTCGGCCAGCCGCCTCTCGAGGAGACTCTTTGCAGCATTGGCGGCTCCGCCCACGCTGCGCCTCTGCTCATGCGGGAGTGAGCCGAGGCTGCGGAGGATCTGCGTCAACTCCCCCCGACGCCCGAGGAAGGCCACCCTCCACTCTCCGAGACCATCGATCTCTTCGATCTCGTCCAGCAGGCTCAGAGCCCTGGCGCTGATCTCTTCTATGTCGGGTGCGGTCGTCACCTCGGCCAAACTGGTGTCCTCGTGGGAAGGGAATCGGGGCTACGGGTACGGAATTATAGCTTTGGCCCCTGTGGGCGGTCAAGAAAATCGGGCCTTTGATATATATAGGGTAAGGTATTATGGCTCTCACCAGACCCGTAGGATAGTTGCACGGAGGTCACTATGGCTGTCGTTCAATTGGAGATCAGGTCCCGCGGTCCGTATGCGGGAGGCCGGTCCTTCGGGAACGCGGGAAAATATGAGCGTATCGACGGTGTCGTGACCTTCGGCGCCGACCCGGACAACGCGGCCAACACTTCGATCGTAGACCTCGATCTGGCTCCAAAGGACGATGGAGGCCTGGTACGGTTCAGCTCTGACTTCACCCTGCTGACACCCAGTGGGTCGAACGGCGGCGGAAAGCTTCTGGTCGACGTGGTCAACCGCGGACGCAAGATGGCCGTGAACACCTTCAACAGGGTCTCTCTGTCACTCACCCCCTCTTCGGAGCAGCCGCCCGGAGACGGATTCCTGTTCCATCACGGATTCTCGGTCTTGTCGATAGGCTGGCAGTGGGACGTCTACCGGAGTGACGCGTTACTTGGCCTTCAGGCGCCGCCTGTCGAGGTGGACGGACAACCCGTAGAGGGGCAGGCGGTTGTGGAGATTAGGCCCAATGTCTTGGAACATACATGGCTGCTGGCCAACCGGCTGCACAGGCCGTATCCGGTGAAGGATCCGGACAGCCTCGACGCCAGGCTGCTGGTCCGGGACTGGGAGGACGGACCTGAAACTGAGGCTCCCCGCTCATCCTACCGCTTCGCACGGGAGGTCGACGGCAAGGTGGTGCCAAGCCTCGAGCACGTCTACTTCGAGCCGGGATTCCAGCCCGGCAAGATATACCGCATCGTCTATCCAGCGGATCGACCGGTTGTGGTGGGGACGGGCCTTCTGGCGGTTCGCGATGCGGCCCTATGGCTTCGGCATCCTTCCGCGCTGAATCCGATCGACGCTAGCTTCGAACGGGCCTACGCCTATGGCGTTTCGCAGACCGGGCGGATGCTCAGGCACTTCCTCTATCTTGGATTGAACGTCGATGAGCATGGCAGAAGGGTCTACGACGGACTCCTGCCTCATGTGGCGGGTGGACGGCGCGGCGAGTTCAATCACCGCTTCGGCCAGCCTTCACAGCAGTCGGAGACCGGCTTCGGCCACCTCTTTCCCTTCGCGGACGCTGAGATATCGGACCCGCTCACTGAGCGTACGGACGGCCTGCTACGGCGGCAGCGGAAGCTGGGTGAGATGCCGAAGGTAATCTATACCAACTCATCCGCCGAGTACTGGCGAGGCGACGGCTCTCTGGCGCACACCGATCCCGTGGGCGCGGAGGACGCGGCTGAGGCGGACGAAACGCGCCTGTACCACTTCGCGGGTACGCAGCACGGAGCAGGATCGGTTAAGCAGCGTCAGGACGCCGGACCGGACGGCAGCAAGGGCCAATACCCTTTCAACATTGTGGACTATGGTCCGCTGCTCAGGGCGGCGCTGATCAACCTGGACAGGTGGGCCGCTGAGGAGGTCGAGCCGCCGCCAAGCAGCCACCCTCGGCTGGACGATGGTACGGCGGTCACCCGCAACGAGGCCCTGGACAAGCTGCCTCCAATACCGGGCCTGATTAAACCGGACCCGCAGAGGCTCTGGGTGATTCGAGAGGTCGACCTTGGGCCACAGATCGGCGAGGGAGTCGGGCGGTATCCGGCCAGGGAGGGCCGGACGTATCCTTGCTACGTCTCTGCAGTGGACGGCGACGGAAACGAGACGGGAGGCATTCGCCTGCCGGACCTGGATGCGCCTGTCGGAACCCACGTCGGCTGGAATATAAGGGACCCGGAGACGGGGGCGCCAGAACAGCTGATCCCGATGCAGGGATTCACGCTCTTCTTCCCGAAGACGGAGGCGGCGCGTGAGGAGAGCGGCGATGTACGGCCGTCGCTGGAAGAGCGCTATAGCGGTCGCGAGACCTATCTCGAGCGTGTTCGGGAGCTTACGCAGAAGCTGGTCGCCGACCGATACCTCCTGGCGGAGGATATCGATATCGTCGTCGAGGCGTGCGCGGAGCGATACGACGCTGCGATGCAAGCCGACTCTTAAATGCCTCTTCCCCCGTCCGCGGGGGAAGATTGAGATGGGGGTCCCCGCAAATCTGAACTGTTACCCGCCGGGGTAGCGGGGGCTACTCGGGTGAGGGTGGCGTATAATGTGAAGGCGATGGACGAACACACCAGCGAGCTGAGACGGACGCCGCTTCACGACCTGCACGAGGCGCTCGGCGGCCGCATGGTGCCGTTCGCGGGCTGGCGCATGCCGGTGCAGTATTCCAGCATCCTGGACGAGGCGCGGGCCGTCAGGTCGGGAGCGGGACTGTTCGACGTCTCCCACATGGGCCGCTTCGAGGTACGGGGACCGGACGCGGTGGCGTTGCTGAACCGCGTGCTCAGCCCAAACATCCCGAAGCTGCGCATACGAAGGGCGCGCTACGGCGTGATCTGCAACGAGGAGGGCGGCATCATCGATGACGCCATCATCTACCGCCTGGGGGCCGAGCGTTACCTGCTCGTCCCGAACGCCTCCAACGCCGAGACGGTCTCTGACTGGATAGAACGGTGGCGCAGGGAGTCGGACAGGGTCGAGATCGATATAGCCACACCCAGGCTGGCCATGATCGCCCTGCAGGGCCCCGCGGCCCAGTTGACCCTGTCCGGACTTACCGCCCACGACCTCACTTCCCTCAGGCTCTTCCGCGTGGTCGAGGCCGAGGTCGCCGGCGCGCCCTCACTGATCGCCCGTACCGGATACACCGGCGAAGACGGGTTTGAGCTGATGGTGCCCGCCGCCGACGCCGTCAGGATATGGGAGGCCCTCGCAGCGGCAGGAGCCGCCCCCTGCGGGCTGGGCGCCAGGGACGTCCTGCGCCTCGAGGCTGGACTGCCCCTTCACGGCAACGACATCGATGTCGGCACCAACCCCTTCGAGGCCGGTCTCGACAGGTTCGTCGACCTGGAACGCGAAGAGTACGTGGCGAGGGATGCGCTGCTCCGCATCCGTGAGGAGGGACCTTCGCGCAGACTGGTCGGCTTCTACATGGTAGGCCGGGGGATCGCCCGTCAGGGCTATGTGATCGTATCGGACGGACTGCTGATCGGGCGGGTCACGAGCGGGAGCTTTTCGCCGACGCTCGGCCGGGCGATCGGGATGGGCTACGTCCAGGAGGACTACTCCGATCCCGGGGCCGTCGTCTCCGTCGACATTCGAGGCCGTCCCGTCGAGGCCGAGGTGACGCTGCTTCCCTTCTACGCCGAACGCCAGGTGCCCATACTAGCCCCCATCGGCTGACCCGGACCTGCCGAACTCCCCTTTCCTGCGGCCCCGCTGCGCGACTGGATGGCGCGAGGTCAGCTACCTGTCGACAGGTAGTGGCGGACGCCGAACTCCCAGACCCGCAGACAGACTAGCAGGAACAGGAACCCGATCAGGGGCGCTGCGTACTGGAACCACAGGGGCGAGCCCAGCGGGTCCGGCCTTCCCAGGATGGCGAGGGCTGGGAAGTAGCTCACGGCCCCCAGCGGGAAGACGAACGTGAAGATGCCACGGAACCACGAGCGGTAGATCGAGAGGGGAAACTGGGTCGTCTCCACCCCGCCGTGAGTGACGATGTTCGTCATCTCCAGCGTCTCGGTGGTCCAGAACGCCAGGGTGGCGTGGAGAATCATTAGACCCGCGAAGAGGGCCGCGCCGCACAGCACCGTCAGGACGGTCAGGGCTGCCTTCACCGCCGTCCAGTCGATGTCCAGGGCCGCGGTGGCCCAGATGAGCACCCCGAGAGCCAGCACGAGCCTGCCGAGCCGCCTCAGCACGATCTCCTGCCCCGCAAGCTGCAATGCCGTGGAGCGCGGTCGGAGAAGCAAACGGTCGAAGTCGCCCAGTCTGACTGTGACCCCGAAGCTGTCGAAGCCCCTGCAGAGCGTGTCGGAGAATGCGAAGCCCAGGTGAACGAGGCTGTACAGGAAGGCTACTTCGGCGAGTCTCCACCCTTCGAGCGTGTCGAAGCGGCTGAAGAGCACCAGGATGCCGATGAACTCTGTCCCAAGGGCGCCGAACTGTCCGATCGTCTCCATGACGAACGACGCCCTGTACTGCATCTGACCGCGCATCGAGATGCTGGCGTACCGAACATAGAGCCGGATCGTGTCGGTCATCTCAGCCTCCCTGGACCACGAGGCGGCGCAGGCCGCGCGAAAGCACCCACCTCCCGATCAGTACGAGGGCGACCGTCCAGGCAAGCTGGTGGCCCAGGTGGGATAGCGCCTCGCTGGTGGGGATATGTCCGAGGTATAGGCGGTAGGGTGTGTCGACGATTCCGCGGAACGGCAGGACCTCGATGATCGTCTGGGCCCACTCAGGGAAGAATGGGATCGGCACGATCATGCCCGTGAAGATGGTGACGGCGACGCCCGCCATGTTCGCCGCGCCCTGCCCTGAGACGGTCCACATCATGGTGATGTTGACCAGCGTCGTGAATGCGCAGCTAATGAGCAGCGCGCCTGCCATCGAGAGGGCGAAGACCGCGCCGGCCGCCGGGGACGCCGGCAGGCCCATCCCGAAGAAGAGCATCGCCAGGGTCAGCAGCGGTGCGGCCCGCAGCAGCGTCGGGGCCGTGCGGAAGGCCAGCGCACGGCTGAACCAGAGGTTGTACAGGTCGACCGGTCGCAGCAGTTCGTACCCGACGAAGCCCGAGCGGATGAGGTTGTGGATATCCCGGTCGATGTTCCAGGGCAGCAGCATGATGAACGCTTGGCCGAGCCAGATGTAGGTGACCACCTCGTCCACAGTCATGGGCTGTGCGGCCGTGCCGGAGCGGAAGAACGCCTCGAAGATCATGACGCGGATGAGTCCCCAGAATATCTGGGTGGTGAACCCGGCGATCGCGGCCGCCCTGTACTGCAGGAGCGTTCGGAAGTTGGCGCTCAGGACGGCCCCGTAGGCCCTCATCGGCGCTGCTCTTCGTACATTCGCGCGACGATCTCTTCGATAGGAGGGCTCTCGACGAAGAGGTCCCGCACGGGATGATTCGACGCGATCCTCGCGATGAGGTCGGCGGCGGGAGTGCGTCGCGGGTCGAAGCTCAGGTGGACCCTGTGTCCCTCCCGCCGCATCACCGTTGCCTCTGCATCCGTGACCGCAGCGTCCTGCTCCTCGAGGTCGACGATGAGCCTGCGCTCCGGCGTGATGCTCTCTCGCAGGGCTTCCAGCGTACCGTCCGACAGGATGCGCCCCTCGCCTATCACCATCACGCGGGTGCAGAGCGCCTCGATGTCGTCCATGTCGTGGGTGGTGAGTATGACGGTCACGCCGCGCTCCCGGTTGAAGCGCATGATGAAGTCGCGGAACGTCAGCTTCGACACGGCGTCCAGGCCGATGGTCGGCTCGTCGAGGAAGAGTATCGATGGCCGGTGAAGCAGGGCGGCGGCCAGGTCGCACCGCATCCGCTGTCCCAGGCTGAGCTGCCGGACGGGTACGTCGAGCAGCGCTTCCAAGTCCAGCACCGCTACGAGCTCGTCAAGCGTTCGGCGGTACTCCTCGGACCGCACGCTGTATATCTCGCGGAGAAGCTCGAACGACTCGATGACCGGCAGGTCCCACCAGAGCTGCGTCCGCTGGCCGAAGACGACACCGATATTGCGGACGTGGGCCACGCGCTCCCGCCAGGGGACGCGGCCGAGGATCGTGCACCGCCCGGAGTCGGGCACCAGGATCCCGGATATGACCTTCACGGTCGTCGACTTGCCGGCGCCGTTCGGGCCGATATAGCCGACCAGCTCGCCGGGCTCGATCTCGAACGACACCCCGTCTAGGGCGCTCACCGTGCGGTAACGCCGCCGGGCGACGCCGCGCAGTGCTCCCCATATCCCAGGACTACGCTCGGCGATGCGGAAGGTCTTGACCAGGTCCTCTACCACGATCTGAGACAACTGTGTTCTCCTGCTCCTGCTGCGGACGCTATAGCGTATCCGCTGACAAGCGTACTCACGGACAAAAGAAAAAAGGCTCAGTGGGGGTTCTCTAGAGGGTCATTCGAGCGTCTACTGCCACTGCTGATTGGTCGGGATTCGCCACTGCCGGCCGATCTCTGCGCTCTCCGTGAGCATCCGAGCGGCAGCCTTGATCGCCGAACGGCCGGAGTCGGAGTCGGTGAAGCCGGACAGGAAGTAGTCCCACGACGAGAGATAGAAGACGGAGTAACCCGAATCCCATTTCGGAAGCATGTAGCTCACGGACACTTGCTCTCTGCAATCAGGCCTGTGGGATTTCGTCGGGGACCGCGTAGCCCAGCTTCATCAGCCGCACTCTGGCGGCATCCTTCGACACGGCGAAGGCCGCGGCCACCCGCTCGACGAGCTCGGTGTGGTGTTCAGTGCCGGTGCGGACCATCCTGCCGGCACGCCATCCTGAGAGCGCCGGTTCGACGATCTCCCGTAACGGCGTGATCGGCATCAGGAGCGCGCCTCCCGCGTAACCCGCCTGCCACTCCATCCAGTCGCTCTGGGGCGCCGTGATAACCTGGGACCTCCGGCAGCGCCGATAGTGCGGCTGGGCAGCTCCGGGCTTGCGGAGGCGGTCCTCCAGAGCCCAGAGGAAGCCGTGAAACACGACGTGGGCGTACTCGTGGGCAAGCGTGCTGCGGAGGCGGTTCTCCCTCGACGGCGACTCCGATAGGTACTTTGCGATGCGTACCGACGGCTTGCGCCTGCGCCGGAATTCGGTGACGCCCTCGACGCCGCGCCCTTCACTGGCAAAGTTGGCGTAGAGATCGAGCTCGGCGGCATCCCTCTCTATCATCACGGTCAGATCGTCGGTCGTGATCGGATAGGCTGCCGAGCCGTTCTTGCTCTTGAGGAAGCCGCACACGATCTGCTCGCACTGGGCGTCGAGCTCGTGCTGGGCGTAGAAGGGGCGCCTATCGAAACGGCGTGACCGGTCGTGGACCCACCTCATCGTCCGCCTCTCAGTGTTCGTCTGAACGCCTTGAACGCCGCGGCGACCTGCTTGGGGTTCTTTGCTCCCGAGCGCATGTCGGTAGGAAACTTGCCGGCCAGGAAGTACAAGTAGTCCTCATCAAGGCCGAGCGCGCGGGCGAGCTGCCTCAAGAGATGGTCGCCGGGAGGATTGCGCCGGTCGCGCTCGATGTCGTTGAGATACTGGGGCGATATGGATGTGCCGTCCTCCTTGGCGATCCTGAGGGCCAGCTCGCGCTGGCTGAGTCCAAGGTCCTTCCTGGTCTTGGCGATGGTCTGTCCGAACGTCATCTCTTCTCCCTCCTGTCGCCGTGCGCCGTCATGGCCTGTAGGGTCCTGAGCCACTCGCCTGTAGCCTTCGAAGAACGCAGGTGGACGAGGTCTAGATGGGCATGCTCCGGCTGAGCGATAGCCGCAGGCATCGTTCGCCGCCGCTGCCAGTGGGTCTGCCACGCCCACACGAACAACGAACGGCGGGGGACGAGATGCCACCAGAGGTTCTCCTTGTTGCCGTTCCAAAGCTCTTCGCGAAGGACTCCGCGACGCATGGTGCGCCAAAAGAGCCTCCACATGACCAGGTGTATCGGGTAGTCGAGCCATACCAGTGTCGTCGCCCTGGGCCATACGACGTCGCGGGCGACGCTGTAGTTCCCGTCTGCGACCCACCCGTCGCCCTGCAGTGCCGCGCTTAGCCGCTCTCTGAACAGATCGTCGGGCGTCTCGGTCCAGTTAGGCCCATGTCGGTAGGCGTCGAACTCTATGTGAGACACATTGAGGATGGAGGCGATCTGCCTGGCGATCGTCGTCTTGCCCGCACTCGAAGTGCCGATTACGACCAATCGTTTGCCCATAGCCTGGTGAGGTGTGGTCATATCGCTAGTAAGTACGCACATCAGCATATCAGCTAAGCAGCGGGAATGCAACGCCTATCGAAGACGATGATTTTTTATACCTGAAAACAAGAGGTGAGTATTCGTAGGCAGGAGATCAATGTCGTCCCTCGCTGCGCTCGGGACCTGGGGAGGGGTCTTTGACTCTGGTTTCGTGCCGGACACTTCGCTTCGCTCAGGTTGACAGTCAGGCGGGGAATCTTGAGCTACCCAGACCCCCCACCTCCGTCATTCCCGCGAACGCGGAAATCTATCCCCAACGAGGTGCAGCATCATCACCCCGGTAGCAGTCTCCAACGCTGCCCGAGCAGCTTGGGCGGTGAATTTGACATCAGTCGAACAACAGTGCTACGATTGTCTCATCCAGCGCACACCACTCGACAGAAACCCCTTGAACCAACCTCGGCCGCCCATATGATCCACATGCTGCGGGCTGCGGTTCTTGGCAGGCAAATCAGCCGACATTGAGCGGCATCCTTACGACGATCCTGACCCCGGCCAGCTACGAGAAACGGCAGATGCATGAAAATACGACACTTGGCGGAAAACAATCTGACCTTTTCGCAACCAGATCCCCTCAACCGTAGCTGTTCAGACTCCGTGAGTAATGGGCAATTGGCGGGGCGGAGAGGGAGACTCTTACCTCTTCCCCCGTCCGCGGGGGAAGATTGAGATGGGGGTCCCCCGCAAATCTGACCAGCCCCCTCAACCCTCGACACTTACGACGAGGAGTGTCCCTCCCCCGGCCGGTGATGATAGGATGGACTCGTCATGGATAGTCTGCGGGGCCGTGTCCGCCTGATCCACTGGAACGAGGCCGAGGCGGCGGAGAGAGGGGAGCGGCTGCGGGGGATCGGATACCGGGTCGACCACCGGGTGCCGGTCTCGGCCAGTCTCAAGAGCCTGTTCGACGAGCTGCCCGATGCCTTCGTAGTCGATCTCAGCCGCCTGCCCTCTCACGGCCGGGAGATGGCCGCCTCCCTCCGGGAGCGGAAGACGACGCGCCGTGTCCCCATACTGTTCGTCGGAGGAGAGACGTCGAAGGTAGAGCGCGTGCGCCAGACCCTGCCGGACGCGGTCTTCACGTGCTGGGAGGATATCGAAAGGGACCTGGAGCGGGCGATCGCCTCTCCGCCGCGCGACCCGGTCGTGCCGCCGACCTACTTCGATGCCTACTCAGGTACGCCGCTGGTCAAGAAGCTGGGGATCAGGACCGGGACGTCGGTCACGCTGATAGGCTCCCCCGACGGCTTCGCCGCGACGCTGGGACAACTGCCGGACGGCGCCGTGCTGGACCGCGCCGGACCCGCAGAGAGCGACCTAGTCATCTGGTTCGCGAGATCGCGCGCCGAGCTTTCGGACGGACTCGAAGACATGTCCCGTCTGCTGGGACCTGCCGCCTCCATGTGGATCGCCTGGCAAAAGGCCGCGTCCGGGATGGTGACCGACCTGACGCAGGCGGGCGTGCGGGAGCTCGGACTGGCCGCCGGGCTCGTCGACTACAAGGTGTGCTCGATCGACCGGACGTGGTCGGGGCTCCTGTTCACGCGCCACAAGCGGTAGGAGGTTAGAACGAGGCCATCGCCTTGTCCGCCGCAGCGAGTGTGGCCTCGATATCCTCTTCGGAGTGCGCGGTCGAGACGTACCACTGGCCGGACACGTTGAGCCGGATTCCCCGCTCTAGCATGGCCGCCCTGAAGCTGCTGTACTTGTCCTCGTCCACGGCCCGCGCGTGGGACCTGTAGTCGGTTATCTCCTCCGCTTCGGTGAAGGTGATGTGGAAGGTGGGGCCGGGGCCCTGTATCAGCAGCGGCTGCTCATGCTTCTGCGCGAGAGCCCGGAGGCCTTCCATCAGCCTGTTGGAGGTGGCGTAGAGCTGTTTGTAGACGGCCCCGTCGTCTGCCATCAGCTCCTGAAGCTCGGCCTCGACCGCGTACATCGCCTGGAAGTTGCCGTTCGCCGTCCCGCCGTGCCACACCGTGGAGTCCTCCAGGAGGCTCATGATATCCCGGCGTCCCGCGATCATCGAGACCGGGAACCCGCCGGCCATCGCCTTGGCGAAGGTGGCGATGTCGGGTGTGACGCCGAGGAGATCCTGGGCTCCGCCCAGGGCCACCCTGAAGCCGGTGATCACCTCGTCGAAGATCAGCACTATGCCCCGCTCGTCGCAGAGAGACCTGACCCCCTCCAGATACCCGGGCTTGGGGAAGATTACGTTGGAGTTGCACATTATGGCCTCGGTGATGATCGCAGCGATCTCACCGGAGTGCTCGTCGACCGTCCTGCGCAGCACGTCGATGTCGTTCCACGGAACGAGTATGATCGAGTCAGCCATGCTGGGCGCGACTCCGGCAGACATCGGCACCGGCGGCAGGATCTCGTCCGGCGCGGCCTGGGGGGCGTCCGGGTTAGGCTGGTAATTTATGTTGTCCATCCAGCCGTGGTAGTGGCCTTCGAACTTGATGACCTTGTCTCTGCCCGTATGGCCGCGCGCGAGCATGAGCGCAGACTGTACCGCCTCGGTGCCGGAGGAAGAGAAGCGGACGAGGTCTGCGCACGGCACGACCCGCTGCATCAGCTCCGACACTCTGATCTCCGCCTCGTGCTGCCCTCCGAACATCTGCCCTCGGCGCATGCCGTCGATCACCGCCTCGCGGAGGAAGTCGGGCGCGTGGCCGAAGATGTCGGGCCCCTGTCCGAGGATATAGTCGATATACTCGTTGCCATCGACGTCGATCAGCTTCGACCCCTTGCCGCTCTTGAAGAAGAGGGGAACGGGCTCCTTGCTCCGTACCCAGCTGCTCAGCCCCCCGGCGAGCGACCGCTTGGACCGCTCGAACATCTCCCGACTCTTGTCCAGCTTCATCATCGTCTCCTCTGTCATGTCATCGACGCGAACGCGTCGTCCGCCGCGTCCAGCGTCCTCTCTATAACCTCGTCCGAATGGGCCGTGGACATGAACCATGAGCCGCCCCCGGTGCCGCCCTTCATGAGACGGACGCCCCGTTCGAGCATCCCAAGGCAGAAGCGGTCGTAGATGGCGAGTCGCTCGTCGACCTTGAGTCCATCGTAGCCGGATAGCTCCGGCTCGTCCAGGAACGCGACGTCGACGTAGGGGCCTGGGCCGGTGACTTCGAGCGCGATCTCGTGCTTCGAGGCCCTCTCGTGCAGGCCGTCCATCAGCGCATGCCCGGTCGATCGGAGCTCATCGTAGACCGCGCCGTCCTCCTCGGCCAGTTTGCGCAGGCAGACGTCGGCGGCCGCCATGCACATCACGTTGGTATTGACGGTCCCGCCGTGCATGACCGTGCCGTCCTCCATGAGGCCCATCATCTCGTCGTTTCCTGCGACCATAGCGACCGGGAAGCCGTTGGCCATCGCCTTGGCGAAGGTGGCGATGTCGGGTGTGACTCCCAGCAGCTCCTGGCCGCCCCCGGCCGCGACTCTGAAGCCGGTGACGACCTCGTCGAAGATGAGGATGATGCCCCGCTCGTCGCAGATGCGGCGGACCTCTTCGAAGTATCCCGGCTCTATGGCGACGTGGTGTGGCATGGGCGAAGAGATTATGGCGGCGACCTCGTCGTGGTGCCTGTCGAGCGCCCGTACGAGTATGTCGAGGTCGTTGATCGGCAGAGGAACGATGTCGGCGGCGGTGCCGGAGGCGAATCCTTTGGCTTGGGGAATGGCAGTGGGCAGCTCGTCCCCTTCATAGTCCGACATCCCGTAGAAGATGCTCTCTCCCCAGCCGTGGAACTGTGTGTCGAACCTGACGATCTTGGCGCGACCCGTGTACGCCCGGGCGACGCGCAGCGCCAGCTGCACCGCCTCGGTGCCCGACGACATGAAGCGAACCAGCTCCGCGCAGGGGACCATCTGCTGGACGAGCTCTGCCACCTCGAACTCGAGCTCGTGCTGCCCTCCGAATATCTGCCCGGTCGTCATCGCCTCGGCCACGGCGTCCAGGAGGAAGTTGGGCGAATGGCCGAAGATCATCGGCCCTCTGCCCAATACGTAGTCGATCAGCTCGTTGCCGTCGGCGTCGTACAGGAGGGCGCCCTTACCCCTCTCGAAGTAGAGCGGCCAGGGCAATTCGCTGATCCGCGAGTTGGTGTTGACTCCACCCGCCAGGGAGCGCTTGGCGCGCTCGTATAGCTCGAGGCTCTTGTCGAATTTCATCTTTCTGTCTCCTATGAACCTACTGGGAGCGCGGGCGTCTCACCCGCATCTTCTTCTTCACTACGCACCCTCGGCATGACCGGCAGCACCAGGCGGGACGGGTATCGGCTGGAGTGGTGCACCGTCTGCTCGGCGACGCGCATCTCTGCGTCCATCCCAAACGGATGGCCCGTATTCGGGTTCCGGTCGATGCGCGGATAGTTGCTGCTGGACAGGTTGAGGCGGATGCGGTGGCCGCGCTTGAAGAGGTTGCTCGTGACCTCCATTCCGATGGTGAACTCATATACCGTTCCGGGCTCCATGAGCTCGGGATGCTCGATCGAGTCTCTGTACCTGGCCCGTATGACGCCTTCGCAGAGGACCATCGACCGTCCGTCCGGGTGGACGTCGATGAGGCGCGCAGTGAAGTCGGTGTCCTGCGCGGATGAGGAGGCGTGGAGCTTCAGCGCCACGGGCCCGGTCACCTCCATATCCTCCTGCAGAGTGTCGCTCGTGTAGGTCAGCACATCTCCGCGGGCCTCGATCGGCCGCTGGTCCCACGGCCCTACGGATATCTGCTCCGGCTGCATGGGATGGGTGCCCCCCAGGGTCGGCACGGGGTTGTTGGGGTCGTACGTATACCGGTCTGGAGGCTCCTCGGCAGGCGCGGCGAGGTCGAGCGCGCCGTCGCTTATCATCCGGTCCGCCTTGCCGCCGGAGTGGAGGAAGAACGGGGTGAATTCGGTGCGGGCCAGGGGCCACTCGCTCTCGTCGCGCCAGACGTTCTCGCCCATGACGAAGAGTCTGATTGGCGGCTCCTCCATGATGCCGTTGTTGATGCCCTTCAGCCAGTAGTCGAACCAACGCAGCTCCAGCGCCTCCAGGTCCACCCTGGAGACAGGCCCGAAGTTGATCTGGCCGATCCTGGTCGACCCAGGGGTGGACAGGCTGTGATACCAGGGTCCTACGATCAGCTTCTGGCTCCTCCGCGCCTCTTCGGTGCGGCCCTGCTTCGATACGCCGTTGAAGTTGGTGAAGGTGGGGCCGTTCGACCCGTCGAACCAGCCCGTCATGTTGAGGGCCGGGACGTCCATCTCGGAGTAGCGCTCCTCGTTGCTGATCCGGCGCCAGTAGTCGCCGTAGGCCGGGTGCCTGATCCACTCCTGGTAGTGTCTGACGTCCCTGCCCCATCTCCGGTCGGCCTCTATCAGCGGCAGAGTCCTGTAGACCTCGTCCCAGTCGTACACGTCCTCGCTCTGTCTCGTGCGGCCGCTGTGACGGAGGCACCAGAAGAGACCAAGCACGAGGCTGAAGGCTCCACCGATGTAGGCGCCGTGCTTCCAGAAGTTGGACTGCACGACGCGGGGTACGATGGCCTTGAGATACCGGCTCCTGAGCGGCGCTGCCTGCCACTGAGTCAGCCCGTCGTAGGAGGCTCCGGCCATGCCTACCCTGCCGTTGCACCACTCCTGGACGCCCATCCACTCCAGGGTGTCGTGACCATCCTCCGCCTCCTGGTGCAGTGCGTCGAACTCCCCCTCGGAGTCATAGCGCCCGCGGCAGTCCTGTACGACGTAGACGTAGCCCCTCCGCGCGTAGAACCGCCCCGACTCCAGGTGAAGAGCCGTGCTGTTGTCGTACGGAGTGCGCACGAGGACCGCCGGAAAGGGGCCGTCGGCGTCCGGGAGGTAGATGTCGGCGGACAGCCTGACTCCGTCCCTCATCGGGACCGGCATGTCGAAGCGCATCTTCACGTCGTAATCGGGAGACGAGAGCATGGACGCGATGCCCTGTCAGCCGGCCAGCCCGCCGATAGCGGCCGAGCCGTCACCATCTATCGGCAGACGGGCCACCCTGCGACCCGCCTGCCGGAGCGCGACCAGGTCCGCCGCCGCCTGGGCCTCCAGCAGCGTGCCGAAACAGAAGGGCTGGCCTGGGATGGGAATGTTTTTTTCCTCCTGGGCGACGACCTGCAGATGGAGGCCGGTGTTGGGGCCTCCCTTGTGGAGCTGGCCGGTGGAGTGGAGGAGGCGCGGTCCGTATCCGAGGGTCGTCGCGATGCGGAGGCGCTCGGCCACCCTTCTGCGGAGCGCTGAGAGCGCCCTCTCCAACTCCTGGGTCTGCCTGGCGTAGACCATGATCGACAGATAGTCCCCTACACCGGCATCGGATAGGAGCTCCTCCGGCGACATGCCGGCCGACACATCCGGGATCCGGCCGGCGGACGCGTAGTCGTGAAGCATCTGCTCCGTCAGTCTCTTCCCGTTCTCCACGTCGGGCTGGTCGAAGGGATTGACGCCGATCAGCGCGCCGGCGACAGCCGTGGCCATCTCCCACCTGTACAGCTCGGCTCCCAGGTCGTGCGCGTCGCGCATCTCCAGTCGCACCACCGGCTGCCCCGCCGACTCGATGGAGGCGATGGCCTCGTCGGTCGCCCGGTTGTCGTCTCCTTCGAGGCGCATATATATGAAAAACCGGTCGTCGCCGTAATGCTCGGGAGCGAGCAGAGGCTCCCCGGTCACGGGGACGACCCCCCGGCCGCCCTTGCCGGTGCTCTCCGCGACGAGCTGCTCCACCCAGCGCGCCAGCACCTCCAGGGAGGGGGAGGAGACCAGCGTCAGCTTGTCGCGGCCGCGCGTCGCCATGGCGCCTATGGCTACGCCCAGTCTGGCCCCGGGATTTGTCCCCGCCGGAGCGGCGGGGCCGCACATCTCCCTCATCCCGTCCGCCCTGTCCAGCAGAGTCTCGACGTCCACGCCCGCCAGCGCGGCGGGTACGAGGCCGAAGTACGAGAGGACGGAGTAGCGTCCGCCGATGTCGGGAGGGTTCAGGAACAGTCGTCTGAATCCCCGCTCGTTCGCCATCGAGTGGAGAGGCGTGCCTGAGTCGGTAATAGCCACGGACCGGGCGCCGGCGTCCCCCGTCGCAGTGGAGACCAGACCGCTGAAGTAGGCGTAGAGCGAACGGGTCTCCACTGTCTCTCCCGATTTCGAGGAGACCAGGAGGAGCGTATCTTGGGGGTCGAGACGGTCGGCGGCATCCCTCACGGCCGACGGGATCGTCGAGTCCAGGACGTCCAGAGCCGGGTAGTCCGCGGACCCCAGAGTCCGGCAGAGTACCTCCGGCCCGAGGACGCTCCCTCCCATGCCCAGCAAGAGCAGGCGGCGGACGCCCTCCTGTCGCACCTCCTCCGCAAGCTGTCGGAGAGCGGGCAACTGCTCGCGCATCGCGTCCGTAACGGTGAGCCATCCCAGGCCGTCGGCCGTCCCATCCGCGCCCCAGACGGCGCCGTCCCGGCTCCATATCCGGCTGACCACACCCTCACTCTCCAGGTCGTCCAGCGCGGCGGCCAGCTGCAGCCCGTCGCTCAGCGGGGCGGCAGCGCGGACGCGCTCTCGCGACCGCAGGGCGGCAACCTTCTCCTCTATGTTGGAGAGAAGCTGGTCGTACGAGTCGGCGAATGCCTTCACGCCGTCGGCGAGCAGTCTGTCGGTGATCTGATCTAGGTCGATCCCAGCCTCCGGGAGCGATTCGACGGCCCGCCGGGCCCCATCCACCTCCTCGTCTATCGTCCGCACCGGGGCGCCGTGTTCGAGGAAGGCCGTCAGCGTCGCATCCGGCATCGTATTGACGGTGTCCGGGCCGATCAGGGAGTCGATGTAGAGGACGTCGCTGTAGTCGGGATTCTTGGTCCCCGTGCTGGCCCAGAGGGGCCGCTGGACCCGGGCGCCGGCGGCCCGGAGGGGCGCGAAGCGGTCCGAGTCGAACGACTCCTCGAACGCCTGGTAGGCGAGCTTGGCGTTGGCGACCGCTATCGTGCCGAGCAGCTCCGAGCACTGGCCGTCGCCCTCGGAAGCGCGCGGCTCCAACAGCGTGTCGACCGCCGTGTCGACGCGGCTGACGAAGAAGGAGGCGACCGAGGAGACGCCGCCCACATCGCCGGCGGAGCGGGCGAGGTCCTCTAGGCCGGACATGTAGGCGTCGCGCACGCGCGAGTAGGCGTCCCTTGAGAAGATCAGCGTCACGTTGACGTTGATGCCGCGGCCTATCGCCTCCCGGACGGCCGGGATGCCCTCCGGCGTCGCCGGGATCTTGATCATCACGTTGGGGCGGTCGAGAGAGTCGAAGAGGCGAGCGGCCTCCTCGACCGTGCCGCCGGTGTCATGCGCGAGGTGCGGGCTCACCTCCAACGAGGCGTAGCCGTCCCGGCCGCCGGTCGCGTCGTAGATCGGGCGCAGCAGGTCGGCGGCGGCGCGTATGTCGTCCATGGCGAGCGCTTCAAGTATCTCCTCAGCGCTCCTGTCCTCTCTGGCGAGGGCGATCAGGTCGTCGTCGTAGTCGGTGCTACCGGCGATCGCCTTCTCGAAGATAATGGGATTGGACGTCAGTCCCGTCACGCCGACGTCGATCAGTCTCTGCAGCTCGCCGGACTCGATCAGGCCGCGCCGTATGTTGTCGTACCAGACCGACTGGCCGAGGGCGCGCACCCGCTCGACCGCGTTGCTCATGTCGCCACCTCGTCCGCCATCTCCGAAGACCTCTATCGACCCGCCCATAGTCTCACCCACCCGCCGCGTCCGATGCAACCGTTGGATCGCCGGATTCGGAACGATCTGGGGTAGAATACGGGCCGACCGACGGGGAGGTCTTACGATGAACGCTGCGTCCGCTCTGCGCCGCATGATAGATGAGCCGGGCATCCTCGTGCTCCCCGGGGCCTACGACGCCCTCTCGGCGAGACTCGTCGAACAGGCCGGCTCCAGGGGAATCATGGTCGGAGGGTTCGGACTGTCGGCGTCCGCGCTCGGAATGCCCGACCTGGGGCTGCTGACGATGACCGAGGCGCTCGACCGGGTCCGGCACATCGTAAGCGCCGTATCCATACCGGTCCTTGCCGACATGGACACCGGCTACGGCAACCCGGTCAACGTCGTCCGCACCGTACAGGAGTGCGTACAAATAGGCGTCGCCGCGGTCATCCTGGAGGACCAGACGTGGCCCAAGCGGTGCGGCCACCTGGAGGGCAAGAGCGTCATCCCCATGGACGAGCACGTGGCCAAACTGCGCGCGGCGGTTCACGCGCGGGGCGACAGCGGCCTCGTCATAATCGGACGCACCGACGCGCGCGGGCCGCTGGGGCTGGAGGAGGCTATAGCGCGGTGCCGCGCCTACGCGGACGCCGGTGCGGACGTCATCTTCATCGAAGCGCCCGAGTCCATTGACGAGATGGAGACCATCTGCCGCGAGATCGACCTGCCCCTGCTGGCTAACATGATCGAGGGCGGCAAGACGCCGTTCATACCGGCTGCCGAGCTGGAGGAGATGGGGTTCTCGATAGCGATCTACGCGCTGTCGGGGCTGTTCGCGGCGGTGAGTGCAGTGCGCGCGGTGACGAGACGTATCAACGACGCCGGCACCTCGTCCGGCCACGGAGACATGGTCTCCTTCCGCGAGTTCGAGGAGGTCATCGGTCTGGATGCCTACCGCGATCTGGAGAGACGGTTTCGGACGGGCGGTACGGCGACGGGCGTGTGATCGACTTACACATAATATATAAGGCCCAGGCTGGAGCTGTTACGTCAAACGCTCCGGCCTTGTGCGGGCCACGGCGCTGGGATATGATTTTCCCTGGTGATCGAGGCAAGGGTAGTGGCCGAACAGGAGTGACAGATGCCCACAGAGGAGCTAATCGCGCTGCGTATCCTGCATATCGTGTTCGGAGTGTTCTGGGCGGGCTCCGCCATCTTCTTCGCAGCCATCCTCCAGCCGAGACTCCATACGCTCGAGCTCGCAGTCAGGCTGCGGGTGCTGGGCGCGCTGCTCCCGGTGATGGGCCCCGTCCTGATAAGCAGTGCCGTCGTGACGATCCTGGTCGGTTCCGGCCTGGCGCTCAGGATGAGATGGGGCAACCTCGACGCGTTCATCGACACGGGCTGGGGTATCGCCATGCTCGTAGGCTTTGCCGCCTCGGTCGGAGCCATCACGTCCGGGATCACGATGATCCGCAGGGCGGGGTTGATGGTGAAGCTCGGCGGAGCCGTTGTCGACGGCTCCGCTTCACCTGAGGTCGCAGAGCAGGTGATCCGGATCGGCGCTCGCCTTCCGCGGCTCGCCCGCAGCACGGCGGTGATGGTGTTGGTGGCCGTAGTGACGATGGCGGTGGCCCGGTTCGTCTGAGTCGCCGTTCAACCCCTGGCTCTCGACGAGGAGATGCGATGCCAGACACATCTTCGGTCATGACCTCTGAAGTGGAGCCCGGCGTCGGGCACGGCCCGGTCTACGACATGGCCGTCCGGCAGTTTGACGCGGCGGCCGACCGGCTGGGCGTCGACGACGGGATCCGGCAGATGCTGGCCCACCCGAAGCGCGAGCTGATCGTCCATTTTCCGGTGCAGATGGACAAGGGAGAGGTCGAGGTGTTCACCGGGTACAGGGTGCAGCACAACATGGCTCGCGGGCCCGGCAAGGGGGGCATCAGGTACCATCCAGACGTCACCCTGGACGAGGTCAAGGCGCTGGCGATGTGGATGACTTGGAAGTGCGCCGTCACGGGGATCCCCTACGGGGGCGCGAAGGGCGGCGTCGTCTGCCAGCCGAAGACCATGTCTCTGGTCGAGCTGGAGCGCCTCACCCGCCGTTACGCCACCGAGATATCGGTCATAATCGGCCCGGACAGGGACATCCCCGCGCCGGACGTCAACACCGACGGCCGGGTGATGGCATGGATCATGGACACGGTCAGCATGCATCGGGGCTTCACGGTGCCCGCGATCGTGACCGGCAAGCCCTTGAGCGTCGGCGGAACGCTCGGGAGAGTCGACGCCACCGGCCGCGGCGTGATGATCGCCGCGCGCGAGGCCGCCGCGCGGGTGGGTCTTGGGCTCGAAGGCCTGCGCGTCGCCGTGCAGGGCTACGGTAATGTCGGCTACATCGCCGCACAGCTGCTGGCAGGGCAGGGCTGCGTGATCGTGGCAGCCTCCGACAGCAGCGGCGGGGTCTACTCCGAGAGTGGGATCGACCCTGACAGTCTGCGCGCCCACAAGGACGCCAGTAGCGGGATAGCGGGCTATGGAGACGCGGACCCGGTATCCGCGCGGGATGTCCTGGAGGCCCCCTGCGACATCCTGATCCCAGCCGCGCTGGAGAGGGCTATCGACGCCGACAACGCGGGACGCATCGAGGCGTCGATCGTGGTCGAGGGCGCCAACGGCCCGACGACCGCAGAGGCCGACGCCATACTGGCGTCCAAAGGCGTGACGGTAATCCCCGACATACTCGCAAACGCGGGCGGTGTCGTCGTCTCCTACTTCGAGTGGGTCCAGGACACTCAGGGGTACTTCTGGGACATCGACGAGGTCAACGGCAGGATGGAATCGATCATGGTCAGGAGCTTCGGCCAAGTGGCCGAGCTGGCGGGTCGGAACGATATCCCGATGAGGGACGCGGCCACGATGCTGGCGGTGGGGCGCGTTGCCGAGGCAACGCGGGTCAGGGGCGTATACCCGTAAAAGAGCCCTTGCCTGAGCAATGCTCCCACTGTCGACGCCAGGAGCGAATCCAGAGCGAAGAGGAATGCGATGATCAGAGAAGAGATCAAGCTGATGGCTCACCTGCTGCGCAGGGCCGGATTCGGGGCGGCCCGCGGCGAGCTCGAAGAGTATCTGTCAAAGGGATACGAGGCGACGGTCGAGCACCTGCTCCACCCTCGCGAACGCGACTCGCTTCCGGACGACCTCATACGGCGCTACCACGTGGACCAGAGCGAGCTGCGGATCGTCAACAGCGGCGCGGCCAACTGGCTCTACCGCATGGTGACGACGAAGGCGCCCCTAGAGGAGAAGATCACCCTCTTCTGGCACGGCCTGTTCGCGACCGGAGAGCGCAAGGTCAATCAGGGCAAGACGATGGTGAGCCAGATCGACATGCTCCGGAAGTACGGCCTCGACAGGTTCGACACCCTGCTCGTGCAGCTCTCCAAAGACCCGGCGATGATGTTCTGGCTCGACAACAACAATAACCACAGCGGAGCCATCAACGAGAACTACGGCAGGGAGCTCCTCGAGCTCTTCTCCATGGGGATCGGCAACTACACCGAGGACGACATCAAGGAGGCCGCCAGGGCCTTCACCGGCTGGACCTTCCAGAACGCCGAGTACATGGCGCTCAGGTCCAACAAGGCGTCGATCTGGCCCTACAGCCGCGTCGCCTGGCAGACCGAGTACCGGGCGGACGACCACGACGACGGTGAGAAGACTTTCCTGGGCCGGACGGGCCGCTTCAACGGCGAAGACATCATCGACATCATCGTCGAGACCGAGGCCGCGGCCCGGTTCGTCTCTACCCGCCTCTACCAGTTCTTCGTCGCGGATGAGGTGAACGCCGATGGGGAGAGCCTGATCGAGAGCCTCATGGAGTCGTACTTCGACTCCGGGTACGAGATACGCTCGGTGCTCCGGACGCTCTTCAACTCGGACCACTTCAAGTCCGAAGATGTGCGCTTCGCGCGGGTGAAGAGCCCTGCGGAGCTGGTGGCCGGGACGCTCCATCTTGCCGGCGAGCTCCGGTTCCCGACGCTGGACGTCGTCGAGGCGGCCCGGGCGATCGGCTATATGGGCCAGGAGCTTATGAATCCCCCGTCCGTCGAGGGATGGCACGAGGGGGCGGAGTGGATCGACAGCGGATCGCTGGTGGAGCGGATCAACTTCGCCGCAAGATACCTGGGAGACCCGACGGAGCCGGGCGTCCGGGACATGATCGACCGGCTGGCGTCGTCGAACGGCGGCTCTCTGACGCCTGAGGAGCTCGTCGACGGCTGCTCTGACCTGGTCGGCCCCGTCAATCTGAACGAGTCGACGCGGCGGGACATCATCGATCATGTAGCCGTGCGGGGCGACGTGAACCTGCGTGGCCGCGTCCAGGGCGACGAGAGCGAGCGCCGCGTCGCCGACGTTCTCAAGCTCATCGCATCATCCCGCGAGTTCCAGGTCGCCTGATACTGCTGAGACAACAGTTGCCGCGATGACACGACTGTGCTCGATCAGTCTCGGCGACTCCAGTATCCGGTACACGGTTGCGCGGAGCGCCCGCAGGAGGAAGACGGTCTCCATCACCGTCCACCCCGAGAAGGGCGTTCTGGTAGCGGCGCCCATGCGGACCCTCGACCGGGAGATCGAGACCATCGTCAGGAAGCGGGCCGCATGGATACTTCGCAAGCTCTCGGAGGACCGGCCCAAGCGTCCGGCCAGACAGCTCGCAACTGGTGAGACGCTCTACTACCTCGGACGCAAGGTCTCCCTGCTCGTACAGTTCACGCACGATCCGTCGCCGTCCGCAAGCCTCGAATCCGGCACCCTGAGGCTTGGGTGCCCTGCCGGGCTCGAGGAAGAGGAGCGCGGGTCGGCCCTGCGGCAGACGCTCCTGTCCTGGTACATGGGGCGGGCCGAGGAGCTGATGCGGGAGTCGGTGGAGCGATGGCGCTCCGTGGTGGGGGCTTCGCCCGTTCGCATCTCCATCGGCGACCAGAAGACGAGATGGGGAAGCTGCTCCAGCAAGGGAAGCCTGCGGTTCAACTGGCGTCTCGCCATGGTCGATCAGGAGCTCGCCGACTACGTCGCGGTCCATGAGCTCTCCCACCTGCTGGTAGCCAACCACTCGGCGGCGTTCTGGAAGAAGGTCGCTCGAGTAATCCCGGACTACGAGGTCCGTCGGCGGCGGCTCCGGGAAGTCGAGCCCATGCTCGGCCTGTGACGCCGCGGTGCGAAAACAGGAGTCCAGGGACAGCGTGCCCCACATCACCAGGAGAGAAAACATCATGCGGATAGGGTTCATCGGACTGGGAAGCATAGGTACGCCAATGGCGATGCAGATCGCCCGGGCCGGATTTCCGATGACCGTCCACGACGTGAGACGGGAGGCCTGCGACCCGCTGATCGAGATGGGGGCCGTCTGGGCCGACTCCCCGGCCGCAGTCACGGCTCAGTCCGACGTCGTATGCACCTGCCTGCCGGGGCCCGCGGAGATGGAGGCCGTGGTGACGGGAGACGACGGTATTCTGGAGGCGCTCTCCGCCGGCGACGTGTACGTGGACCACACCACCAACTCCCCCTCTCTCGTGCAGCGGGTCGCCCGGCTCATCAGAGACCGCGGCGCCGAGATGCTGGACGCGCCGGTAAGCGGCGGCAAAGAGGGCGCCGAGACCAGGGACCTTACGGTGCTGGCGGGCGGTCCTGAGGACGCGTTCGACCGGGTGAGGCCGGTGCTGGATACGATGGCGAAGACGGTGATGCACGTCGGGGAGGTCGGCGCGGGCTGCGTCTGCAAGATCGCGCACAACAGCGCCGCATTCTCCATCGAGCTGGCGATGGTCGAGTGTCTGACGCTTGGGATCAGCGCCGGGATCGATCCCGCGGTCATGGTGGAGGTCTTCCAGAGGTGCGCCGTCGGCCGCAACTTCGGGATCCAGGTGAGGCTGCCCGATACGCTGTTCAGCGGCGACTTCGACCCGCGCTTCGCACTGAAGCTCGCTCGAAAGGATATCGGTCTGGCCACGGCGCTGGCCCGGGAGCATGGCGTCCCGATGCCGGTGGTCGAGCTGTGCGAGGCGGAGATGTCTGAGGCGGTCTCGCGCGGATGGGCCGACCGGGACAGCTCCGTATTCCTGACCCTCCAGGAGGAGCGAGCCGGCGTACAGGTGCGGGTCGGCTAGCGGGGTTGTGCGCGGCTTGCGTGGGGTATAATCTGTCGCGCACACCGAGTCTAGGCGATGAAAGCACCACAGGCCCTACAGAGATTGTCCTACAGCCACACCATCGGAATCGTGGCGATGGAGGGCCGCGGCTTCAGCAACCCGGTGGACATGGCCATCTCCGGCGCCGACCGCGTCTACGTCGTAAGCCGGACCAACCCTGACCAGCCCTACGGCATACGCGTCGGCATCTGCGACATGGCCGGCGGCGACTACTTCGGGGACTTCGGCGACTACGGCGACGGTGACGGGGCCTTCGTCTGGCCCACGGCGTTGGCGTTCGACGAGGAGGACAACCTCTACCTCGCCGACGAGTACAACCACCGGATCACGGTGTTCGACGCCTCCGGGCGCTTCATCGCCAAGTGGGGCGAGCGCGGCTCTGAGCCGGGCCGACTCAACGGACCGTCGGGCGTCTGCCCGACCCGCGACGGCGACCTTCTCGTGGTCGACCATCTGAACAACCGGATCCAGCGCTTCGCGAAGGACGGAACCCTGTTGGCATGCTGGGGCCAGAGAGGCGCCGCCGCGGGCCAGCTCGATCTGCCCTGGGGCGTCACTGTCGATGGGAGCGGCGCCGTCTACGTGGCCGACTGGCGCAACGACCGAATCCAGAAGTTTACGCCGGAGGGCGGGTTTCTGGCATCCTTCGGCTGCTCGGGTGACGGCCCGGGCCAACTCCACCGCCCGTCCGGCGTGGCCGTGGACGGGGACGGCTACATCTACGTGGCCGACTGGGGCAACGAGAGGGTCCAGGTGCTGGCGCCGGACGGAGAGCCGGTCCAGATCCTGAAGGGAGAGTCGACGCTCTCGAAGTGGGCCGAGGAGTTCTACGAGGCCAACTCGGACGAATGGGAGGCGCGTCAGGCGTCTGAGATAGAGCCGGATCTCGACCCGGCGGTCGACACTGCGTACGAGGCGTCGGCGCGCATAGAGCCCTACTTCTGGGCTCCGGTATCGGTCAAGCTGGACCGGTACAACCGTCTGTACGTCGTCGAGAGCAACCGCCACCGCATCCAGGTCTACCAGACGACGTAGGCGCTCCGCGTCAGACCGGAGGCCGCCGGCCAGTTGCGCCGCCGGCCCGTTCCAGCGCGGCGGCCGCCTGTAGAATCTTCCCTTCCTGCAGATGCCCCGATATGAGCTGCACTCCTATCGGCAGCCCGTCGCCGCTCCAGCCGAAGGGGACGGAGATGGCTGGGGACCCCGTCAGGTCGGCGGGCATCGTCGCTAGCAGCGAGTTTCGGCCGGGCGCCTCCTGGCCGCCGACCATTATCGTAGGCGCGGGGTAGTCCTCATCGCCCGGGTCCAATGAGATCGGGTCGTGCGGATGGGCCGGAACCGGGCTGGTGGGACAGAGGAGCAGGTCGTAGCGGCTGAACAGGTCCGCGACGTCGGTGCGCAGCAGCTCCACCCTCTCCATTGCGTCCATCAGCTCGCTCATCGACGGCGTCGGCATCTGGAGGCGCCGCTTGATGGGCGGTCCCAGCAGGTGCTCCCTCCCGGCGATAATCGGCCCGAGGTAGTGGCCCCCCTCGGCCGTGTATACGGCGGCGGTGATCGCCTGCGGCTTAACGCGCTCCCACAGGCCGAGCGGCACCTGGTGCGTCTCGCACCCGAACTCGCCGAGGACCGATGCGGCGTTCGCCACCGTATCCTGCACCTCGCGGGCGACGGGCGCGAAGGGTCCTTCAGGACACCAGGCGATCTTCAGAGGCGGGAGAGGCTCGAGGTCGGCGGCCTGGTAGGGCGGCACGGCGCTGGCGTAGAAGTCGGCCCCGTCCGCTCCGGACATGACGCTCAGACCCAGAGCCATGTCGCGGACGGAGTGCGCCAGTGGTCCGACGTGCATGAATCTGAGCAGGGCCGCGGGCCAGTGACCGGTCAGAGGGAACCGACCGTGGGTCGCCTTCAGGCCGACGATGCCGCAGAAGGCGGCGGGCTGGCGGATCGAGCCGCCCACGTCGCTGCCCACGCCGAACGGCGACAGGCCCGCCGCGATCGCTGCGGCTTCGCCTCCACTCGATCCGCCCGTCGTGCGGCCCCTCATCCACGGGTTTTCGGTCCTGCCGAAGACTGGGTTGGCGGTCTCCCACCAGAGGGCGAACTCGGGCATGTTCGTCTTGCCGAGCAGGATGCCGCCCGCCTGCTTGAGCCTTGAGACGACGGTGGCGTCTATCGTCGGGACGTAGTCCTCGAAGAGCCGGGAGCCTCTGATGGTCCTGACGCCCTCGGTGTCGATGCAGTCCTTGATGGTGAACGGGACGCCGTGCATGGGGCCGAGAGAATCTCCGCCCGCCAGCATGGCCTCGGCCTCCCGCGCCCGCTCCAGCGCATCGTCCGCCAGGGTGACGACGGCGTTGATCTTCGGGTTGACCTCGTCGATACGCCTCAGGAACGACTCGACGACCTCGACCGGCGAGAGCTCCCTGGCCGCGATGCGCCGCGCCAGCTCGGTGGCGTCCGCATAGTAGATCTCTTCGGTCATACAGGCCTCCGCGTCCGGCTGGGTACTCGGAACGGGGCGAGTATAGCACGCCGGGGCCCTTTACCTTGACTCCGAGTGGACCTGGGTTATGAAACGAACGCTATAACCTTGCAACTGAGGGATTCCCCCACTCATCGACAGAGACGAGCTCCCCTTCTCACCACCAAGGGCCACTAACGCGATCCAAACGATTGCCCACACGCCAAATGTAAGCAGCGTGAGTACCAGATGCAGTATATGATTCACTTGGCGCCCACCGTGCGGGCGTCCACGTGACATACCTCTCCGGTATAGAGAGAGGTGTGCGAAACCCGTCGCTAAGGAACATCCGCGCCATTGCCAAGGCGTTGGATGCCCACACCGCCGATCTCTTCGCATTCGAGAGAGAAGACGGCGCCGTGTGACGGTCAGTCGGCACAACGCACACTCACGAAGGCGCGGCAGCGGCGCCCACCGCCGAGGACATTGACCGTATCCGGGCCAGTGGCTACAATCGTGGTGTTCGCGGAGCCGCCGGGAAACGGGGAGGTGATGGATGATCGACCCGCTAGAGCTGTTCAGGGTGTTCGAGAAGCACCGGGGCGACGCCATCGTGATGGCGAGCGGCCAGAGCGGGCAGCACTGGAAGGACGTCAGCACCAATCCCAAGCGCGACGCGGCGATCGGCGGCGCGATGGGCTGCCCCGCCCCGCTGGCGCTCGGCTTGGCGCTGTCTCAGCCCGACGTGAAGGTCGTGCTCTTCGACTCGGAGGGCTCGCTGCTGATGAACCTGGGCGTGCTGGCCACCATCGCGGACCAGAAGCCCAGCAACTTCTATCACATCCTGTTGGACAACGAATGCTACGCGACTACCGGCGGTCAGCCGGTGCCCAGCGCCGCCGACGTCTCCTACCACGGAATGGCGAAGGACGCCGGCTACGCGGCGGCCCACTCATTCGACGATCTGGAGGAGTTCGCAATCAACATCGAGGGCATTCTCGACAGGCCGGGGCCGGTGTTCGTCAGCATGAAGATCGTCCCGGAGATCGAGAACCTCCCCATAGACCTTCGCCCTGTCGTTAAGCGGCGCAGCCGTGAGGAGGTCATAAAAGACCTCCGCGACGATTTGGGAATCGCCGCGGGGTAAGAGCAGATGAGAGAGAGACTTGGGGTGCCCCTGGCGCCTGAGGTGGTCAAGTACATAGTCCGGCCGAGGACCGACTCGCTTGAGCGCGACTTCAAGCTGATGATGCTCATCAACCGGGCGCACGCGGTCATGCTGGAGCGGCAGGGCATCCTGGGCAGTACGGTGGTGCGGTCGCTGCTCGACGCGCTCGCGGAGATGGAAGCCGAAGGCGTCGAGGCGCTGTACGCCGTCCCCGGGCCGGAGGACCTCTACTCGACGATGGAGCAGGCGCTGATCGAACGGGTCGGAACCGACGCGGGCGGACGACTGCACACAGGAAGGAGCCGCAACGATCTGGGCTCCACTATGACCCGCATGGCGGCGCGCGAACGCTTCCTGGACTTCCTCGATCCGCTGATGCGGCTGCGCGAGGTGTTGATCGAGATAGCTCGGACGCACGCCGGCACGGTGATGCCGGGCTACACACACCTGCAGCCGGCTCAGCCCACGACCCTGGGACACTACCTCGCCAGCGTGCTAATGGCGATGCAGAGGGACAGCGACCGACTGCTGGAGGCGTATCCGCGTCTCAACCTCAACCCGCTGGGCGCCTGCGCCTTCGCGGGCACCGGCTTCCCGGTTGACCGGGAGTTGACGGCCGGGCTGCTGGGGTTCGACGGCGTGGTGGAGAGCACAACCGACGCGGTGGCGTCCAGGGACTACGTCACCGAGGTGCTTGCGGCGATAGCATCGCTGGGGGTCACGATCAGCCGGCTGGCTCAAGACATGTATCTGTGGTGCTCGGACGAGTGGAGCACCATGGAGGTCGCCAGCGAGGCGGCGTTCAGCAGCAGCATCATGCCCCAGAAGAAGAACCCCGGCACGCTGGAGCATATCAAGGCGAAGGCGGGCCATCTGATTGGATCGCTGATGTCGAGCCTGACGGTGCAGAAGGGTCTGAACTTCATGCACTGCCGGGACATGACCCACGAGTCGGTCGACCCTCTGTGGGAGTCGCTGACCGAGGCGGAGGTGATGATCACGCTCATGCGCATCACCGTAGCGGGGGTTCAGATAGACGGGGATCTGATGCTGAAGCGGGCGGCCGAGGACTTTTCGACCGCCACCGAGCTGGCCGATCTGCTGGTGCGTGACGAGGGACTGCCCTTCAGGACGGCCCATACCATCGTCGGCCACACGGTCGCGAGCGCGATCGACCAGGGTCTACGCGCGGACGGGATCACGTCCGCGATGATCGAGCAGGCCGCGGTGGAGGTGTCCGGTCAGCCGGTCAGGCTGTCGGCGGAGCAGGTGGCAGCCGCGCTGGACCCCGTGCAGAACTTGGCCAACAAGAAGGCGTCCGGAAGCCCGTCGCGGTCGGAGACCATCCGCCTCATCGATCTCGCCGACGCCTCCGTCGCCCGCCACCGGGAGATGGCGGCGGAGTGGCGCCGCCGCCAGGAGAGGGCCTCCGAGGAGCTGGACAGGGCAACCGGCGCGATATCATAGCGGTTGCCGCCCGGCGAATCCCGTATCGACGGCGTGCCAGTGGGTGATGTCCGATTCGTCCGCCAGCCAGCAGAGGAAGACGACGCGCCCGTCTCTCACTGAGGGGAAGTCGACGAGGCCGTGCTCGACGCTTCGGACGAGGATGCCGCGCTCGGTGACGGCATAGAGCCGCTCGTCGATCTGCTCCTGGGTCCGGTGGAGGACCCTGGTGGCCTCTCCAAGCTCCTGATCGGCCCCAGGCCCTCCGTTGGACTGCAGGCGGCTGAGCAGCGTTCGGACGCGGAGCTTCGTTCCCTCCAGATCGTCAAGCATCGGTCGGATGGCGTCGAAGCACTCTCTAAGCCACGGGAGGATATCCCGGGCTTCGTCCAACGAGAAGGTGCGTTCGAACTCGGACAATTTCGCCTCCAACGCCGTCCACAGTCTGAGGCTCGCCGTGCTCCGTATGTTACCATCACGGACTACAATGCCCTTGTGCCCCGATTGCGACCAGTCGTTCGGCTCCAAGTGGTATCTCCGTAGACATGTCCGGGATGCCCACCCAGCCGGCTCTCATGCCGTGCGTCGGATGAGGCCGCGCTACCGAACGCTGTCCGGTGCGCGGCTGTGTCTGGCACTCATCCTGTCGGCCGGGGCCGCAGTCTTCATATGGGTGTTTCCCGCGTACTGGGTCCTGATATGCCTGGTGGCGGTGCTGATAGGGTTCGCCCTCCCGCGCTCGATGGGAGGGTTCGGCGGCGGCGGCTTCCACTCCGCGATCAGGTGGCCGAAGTGGACCGGATCGTCCATGGGAGGGTCCGGCGGCGGTGGCTTCGACCCCTGAAAGATGACCGCATTGGAGGTGGGTCTATGGCCGCTAAGGTGAGCGCGACAGACGTCGAGCTGTGCGGGAATGAGATTCGCATAGAGTGGTCGGACGGCCATTCGAGCCGCTACGACGCCAAGTACCTGAGGATCAACTGCGGCTGCGCCCAGTGCGTCGAGGAGTGGAGCCGACGTAAGCTGCTCGATCCGGCGACGGTGCCCGCCGATATCAGCGCGGTGGACTACCTGATGGTAGGCAGGTACGCAGTCCAGTTCCTCTGGAGCGACGAGCACTTCACCGGCATCTACCCGTTCGAGCTGCTCCGCGGCCTCTGCCAGTGCGACGACTGCGGCCCGCCGTCTTAGCGGCGGCCGTCCAAGTCGTCTTCGCTTCGATTATGTTGTCGAAATGCACACGGCGATTATTCCCAGCCGGAAGACGACTAGAGGCTATTCGAGGAGGCGGCTATCGTGACCGACAGGATGAGCGCAACAGAGCGTGATATTCTCGAACGATTCGAGCGGGACGAGCTGCTCTCCACTCCCGGCGCCGAACGCGAGATCGAGACAGCCCGTCTGGCGGCTCGCAATACGTTCAACAAAACCAAGCGGGTGAATCTACGGGTAACCGAGCGCGACTTCAACCTCGCTCACTCGCGGACCCGGGAAGAAGGCATACCCTATCAGACGCTGCTGTCCAGCATAATCCACAAATACTTGTCCGGCCGACTGATCGAGAAGAGGTAAGCCTGACACCTGTACGAACCGCCCATAGAGCAATCCGCGGCTGAGAGTCGCATCTCAACGCCTGGGCCAGTCAGGGCTGAGGATGCCGCGGCTCGTACAGCATCACCTCGATCCCGCCGAGCATACGTACTCAAACCGTACTGTGGCAGCGGCCTGTACACGGTTTTCGTCTGGTTCAGTTCCCAGCCCCCTGCAGATGTCCATTAGCGCTGCTTCGATCGAGGGGAAAGCTCCGACCATGCGCTTGGCCGAGCTTGCCGCCCACAATCTGGAGAACCCGTCGCGCTCGACGCCGAGCAGATCGGCCGACTCGTAGATCTTCTGCTGATAGACGAGCCGGTTGGCCTCGGGATACCTCAACTCGTCCACAAGGGTGCCCCACAGGTCGAAGATCACCGCCTTGTGTCTACTCATGGTCATTCCACTTGGACCCGACAGGCAGCATAGCGTGTGCTTGGAGATATGATATGATAACGCAGAGTAAGCGAGGGCAGTCCCGTGGCAGCATCTTTCGTCCGTCCCAACTCGATTAGCGTTGTAGTGGTGGTGCACACCTACCCACAGTTGGGGAGGACCTAGCGACTTACGCCATACGGATCCACTAAAGAGCCTCCCCAGAACGGGGAGGCTCTTTTTGTTTAGAGCAGAGCGGCGGATAAGCCACTCATGACCGACGGGACGGATCGATGATAGATCGACGAGAGGAGAGCTCCAATGTCACAGTGGTTTGAGGATGAGACCTTCTGGGACAAGCTCTATCCGTTCATGTTCCCGGAGCAAAATTTCGCAATCGCGGCCGATGAGGTAGACGGCATCCTCGACCTTGCAGGTCTCGATGAGGGCTGCGTACTGGACCTGGCATGCGGCCCAGGTCGACATGCGACAGCGCTCGCAAAGAGAGGCTTTAGGGTGACCGGCGTCGATCTTTCGACCGCTCTACTCCAGAAGGCCAGGGGCAGGGCCCGCGCGGCACAGGTTGAAATCGAATGGGTACAGCAGGACATGCGCCGCTTCGTTCGCCCGGAGGCCTTCGATCTTGCCATAAGCATCTTCACGTCGTTCGGATACTTCGACGACAGACGGGACGACCTGAAAGTCCTGCAGAACGTACATCACAGTCTCCGAAAGGGAGCAGTTCTTGTAATGGATATGATGGGCAAGGAGTGCCTCGCCAGGGAATTCCTACCGACCACCTCGGAGGAGCTGGCCGATGGCAAGCTGCGCGTCGAGCGGCGCGAGATAGTCGAAGATTGGACCCGTGTCAGGAACCAGTGGACCATCATCGAGAAGGGAGAGGCCACGACATTCGGGTTCGAAACCACGATCTACTCGGGCCAGGAGCTGAAGGACCGACTGTTCGAGGCCGGCTTTGGTGACGTCCGGCTGTTCGGCGGCCTTGACGGCAGCGCGTACGGAGTGGACGCACGACGCCTAGTGGCCATCGCACGCAAGTGAGTTACTGCCCTAGGCCGGACGGAACTTGGGCAGCGAGATCGTGTCGGTTATGTCTTCGAAGGCCACCTCGAGAGACATGCCTATAGGTAGCTTCTCGGGGGTGGGGTCGCTGACGCCCACGATGTTGGTCGGCATCCGCGGACCCTCTTCGAGCTTGACGAAGGCCGGCACGTAGGGAACGTCACCGGCGAATCCGGGATGCGGCGCCCGGTGGACGATGGCGTAGGTATATAGCGTCGCCCGGCCGCTGGCCTGTATCCAAGAGGTGTCCTTTGAGAAGCAGCAGGGCGAGATGTCGCGTGGGTAGAAGTAGGCGTCTCCGCACGCGTTGCAGCTCCTCAGCCAGAGCTCGTGCTCCCTGGCCTTCTGCCAGTAGACGTCGGACTCGCCCTGGGGATGAGGGATCGGTTTTTTGTACTGCTGAGTCATGGGTTTTCGGCTCCTCTTGTGTGCGCGATGCTCGTGGTGTGTGCGGTGTAGAGGTCAGTCGACCGCCAGCACGACGGTACCGGTCGACGACAGAGAGCCGCCGGTCCCGTTTACGATAGCGGTCTTCGGGTTGTCGATCTGACGCTCACCGCACTCTCCTCTGAGCTGCCTGACGGCCTCCAGCAGGAGGAAGACCCCGTACATCCCCGAGTGGGTGTATGAGAGGCCGCCGCCCGAGGTGTTGAGCGGAAAGTCTCCGCCCGGCGCCGTGCGCTGCCCGGCGACGAAGTCGGGACCCTCGCCCGGGCCGCAGAAGCCCAGACTCTCGAGTGTGACGAGCGTCGTGTAGGTGAAGGAGTCGTAGATCATCGTCAGGTCGATGTCGTCGTGGCCGATGCCGGCCATCCTCATGGCGGCCGGGCCGGTGACGTTGGCGACCGTCCTCGTCAGGTCGGGCATCTGACTGACCATCCCGTGCGAGTGCGACTCGGCGGCGCCCAGCACCCAGACCGGTTTCTTCTTCGCGTCCCGGGCGCGCTCCGCGCTCGTGACGACGACGCCGCCACCAGCGTCGGTGACGAGGCAGCAGTCGAACAGGTGGAAAGGCCACGATATCCACCGGGAAGCGTGGTAGTCGTCGAACGTCATCGGGTCCTTCATATAGGCCTTGGGGTTCATCAGGGCCCACTTGCGCGTCGAGACGGCGACCTCGGCCAGCGCCTGCCGGGTGCGCTCCTCTCCGTACTCGTGCATGTAGCGGCGTGCCGCTACAGAGTAGAGGATGGGCGCGCCGATGAAGCCGTAGGGCTGCTCGAACTGCGGGGCCGGCTCCGACAGGTTTGCGCCGGCGCGGTCACGGGCGCTCCGGCCCGCCTCGCCGTGCGTGATCAGTGCGACCTCGCAGTAGCCGGCGTTGATCGCCGCCATCGCGTGGGCGACGTGGATGATGAAGGAGGAGCCTCCCACGGCGGTCCCGTCGGTGTATCGGGGCTTGATCCCCATATACTCGCCGGTGACCAGCGTCGAGAAGCCGGCGGTGAAGAGTCCGTCGACGTCCTTCACCGTGAGGCCGGCGTCCGCCAGCGCGTTATAGCCCGCCTCAGCGTGGTGCTGGAGCGAGGACTTGTTCTCGATGCGTCCGATCTCGTCCGACTCGTCGACTCCGACGATCGCGACGGACTTCGATAGGCTCGTCATGGTCTGAGCTGCCTCCTGAAGTGTGTTCCTGACGGTGGACAAGGATATACCGTAGGGGCGGGTCAGACAACCTGACTACCAGTTGGTGAAGGCTCCGTCGTTCCGGCGCAGTCTCGTCTCTTGCGCACGGCGACTATGGAGTCACGCTGACTATACCCTGTACTTCGCCAACGTGATCGATAACGTGATCCGGGGGTTGGAGATCGGCCGGATACTGCCGGCCTCGCCGGACCCAAGCGGCTTTCATTCCGAAGCGCTTGGCCCCGTCTATGTCGGCCAGAGGATTATCCCCGACGAACATGACCCGCTCGGGGACCGCTAATCCGGTCGCATTCAGCGCATCGCGAAATATCCTCGGATCCGGTTTGGCATAGCCAGCCTCTTCAGAAACGATGATGAACGGGGCGAGCAGAGCCAGACCCGCTGCCCTGCACTTGCCATGCTGGCTCGTAGACCCGTTTGTGACGATGCCCCACGGCAATTGGCGTTCGTTGAGATAGGCAAGAAATCCGTTGATCTTCATGTCCGGCTGCACTTGTCGCTGCATTTCAGAGCGGTACCACCTCGTCAGCGACACCATGTCGAGGCCGACCTCGGGCCATTCGCTGAGCCACCGCGTAAGCATGCCTTCCCTGTCAGCGTAGCCGTCTCCATCCCACCGGACCATCATCTCGACTGCTTCGTACCGTGTCACGGACATTGTGGCGCACAAGTGCTCTTCGTAGAATCTCTCGGCCACTCTGATGAAGGTGGCCTGTCTATCGAGCAGGGTGTTGTCCAGGTCGAACAGCAGGCCGTCGACGACAGTGTCCAATCTCTGCCTCCGATCCGGTGGGTGCGGCTGGCTCCATCGCCAACAGGGTGTACTGATGCATTTCCCATTGTTTCCGCGTGGGTTGGACTTCTTCATCGGCCTGTTGGGGGGCTGCTCTGAACGTCAGTGCCCCCGAGCGGTATACTTTCACTGTTGACTCCGGTTGTAGAACAGGAGGGCCTTGTGACCAACGCCCAGCCCTCGTCAAACGTGCTGGTCTACCAGGATTGGATTGCCGTCGGGGGGTCCGTTGCGATGAAGCTGGCCGGGCCAGTGGTGCTCTCATCTGCCTCGCTGACCAGACTCACGCCATTCGCCTTCACCTGTCTCTGTATCTCTCGCACGTCGGTGAAGGACTCGACGGGATTGCCGTGAGCGTCCCATCCCGGATTGAAGGTGAGTATGTTCTTCTCGAACATCCCCTGGAACAGTCCGATCGTGTGGTCGCCGTTCCTTAGTATCTGCCAGTTCTCTGACGGATCGCCCCCAACAACTTCGAATTCCAACTTCTCGTAGAAGGCTCTCGATGCTTCGAGGTCCGCTACGGCCAGGCTGATCGAGAACGCTCCAAGCTCCACCTTCTACCCCCTTTCGACCGCCACTCTATCTCACGACCTCGCCGGGACCAGGGTCCCGTCGGTCATCACGATCCCGTCCTCGCAACGGCACTCCACGAGACCTCCCCCAAACTGCTCCTGGTACTGCCGGGCATACAGCCCGCACAGAGCCAGCAGCTCTTCGTGGCTCCCCTGCTCCGCGATGCGGCCCCGGTCGATGACGTAGATCACGTCCGCCGCTACGATCGTGGACAGCCGGTGCGCTATAGCGATCGTCGTCCTGTCCTTCATCAACGGCTTCAGCGCCGCCTGGACGTGCCGCTCGCTGGAGATATCGAGGGCTGAGGTCGCCTCGTCCAGCACCAGTATCTTCGGTTGATGCAGGATCACGCGGGCGATGGACAGCCGCTGTCTCTCGCCACCGGAGAACCGGTAGCCCCGCTCCCCCACCACCGTGTCGTAGCCCTGGGGCAGCTCCATGATCCGATCGTGGATGAACGCCGCCCTGGCCGCCTTCTCCATCTCCGCCTCGGTAGCCTGGGGCGCCCCGTACAGCAGATTGCTCCGCACGCTGGTATGGAACAGGAAGCTGTCCTGTGTGACGTACCCGATGAGCCTCGACAGTGACGAGAGGGAGATGTCCCGCACGTCCACGCCGTCGATGCGCACGGAGCCCTCGGTCACGTCGTAGAGCCTCGATATCAGGTATGTGATCGAGGTCTTGCCCGCCCCGCTGGGACCTACGAAGGCCGCCAGCTGGCCCGGCTGCACGTCGAAGTTGACCCCGTCCAGGGCCCACTGGCGCGCTCCGACGGGGGAGCTGCCGTTCGATCCCTCCTCCCTCTCCGAGCCGTACGTCAGCCCCACCGAGTCAAAGGTCACCCTGCCGGCCGCTCTGTCAGCATCGATCTCGACCGCGCCTGGCGAGTCGGCGATCTTGGGCTCGATGTCCAGGTACCCGAATATCCTCTCGAACAGCGCCAGCGAGGACTGGATCTCCACCGACACCTGCAGCAGGCTTCCGATGGGAAAGTAGAGGCGGCTTTGAAGCGTCGTGAAGGCCACGATCGTCCCGGCCGTGATCCCCTCCGGGCTCCTTCCCGATATCAGGTAGCCCGCCAGCAGGTATATGACCACGGGCGAAACCGAAAAGAATATCTGCATCACCGCCCAGAACGACTGGCCCGTCATCTGCTGGCGCACCGTCAGGTCCGAGAGCCTCTGGCTCTCTTCGTTGAACCTCCTTATCTCCTGGTCCTGCCGCCCAAAGAGCTTGGAGAGGGTGATCCCCGACACCGAGAGCGTCTCCTGGGTGATAGCCGACATCTCGGCCCTAGACTCCTGGGCCTGCGCCGTCACCCTGCGGCGGCGCTGCCCGACGTACCGCGTCATCAGCGCGAACACGGGAACCGTGCCCATGGCGACGAGGGTCAGCTGCCACGAAAGTACCGCCATGGCCACCAGGGTGCTGAGAAAGATGACCCCGTTGGCGATGGTGTCCGACACGGTGTTCGTGACCACCGTCTGAACCCCGCCCACGTCGTTGGCGACCCGGGACTGGATCTCTCCGGTACGGGTATCGGTGAAGAAGCTCAGCGGCTGCCTTTGCAGATGGCGGTACAGCCGGTCTCTGAGATCCCGCATCACCTTCTGACCGACCCGGTTCGTCAGATAGGTCTGCCAGATTCCCAGCAGGCCGCCCACGACGGTGATCCCCGCCATCACCCCGGCCAGAGTCCACAGCAGGCTGAGGTTGGGACCGCCGGCGGCGGGAAAGAGGGCCGAGTCGAACACCACCCGGATGAGCAGCGGGTTCACCACCCCTATACCGGCGGTGACGAGGATTAGCAGCCCCACCAGCGTGACCACCATCCAGTACGGACGAAAGGCCGCCACGACTCGGCGACCCAGCCCTTCGGACGCTGGCCTGAGGGACTCCTCGCTGGCTCCGGTCACACCCAACTTGGCCGGTCTCGCGTCAGATCAGCATCGTGGCGTCGATAGAGTTGACGGGGGGAAGGCTGTCGACCAGCAGCTCCCACTCGTCGCCCTCGTCCCTGCTGTAGAAGATCTGGCCGCTGGTCGTTCCAACATAGACCCCTACCGGGTCGAAGCCATCCGTCGACCCGTCTCTCGTCGCTGGTTGCGATGAAGGCCCCCTTCCTCGTTCCCACTAGAAGCGCTACGGCGGTGGTGGTACTCCGCGTAGCTGTCACTATCTTGGCCTCCCAAGCTGGGGACTTCAGACCCATCCCGCTGCCGAAGGTGCCCTCAGAGCGTCGATTAGAGCGTAGATGCAAGATTCGGCCCCGTCAAGGATGCAACAGAAGGGTAAACTGTTCAGAGTGGAGAGACCAGCCCGTTCGTGGTGAGCCGTCTGGCAAGCGCGTATACTCGAACCACGTGCCGCGCCCGTCGAGCCAAGCGAAGGGAGTCATGATGAGCGCCGAGAGGTTCGAGATCCCCACCGAGCACCTGAACAGGAGGTGTGACCCCGACAGCCTGGGCTTCGAGGTCACCGACGAGGTCTCCCCGTTGGACGGCATGATCGGACAGGATCGGGCGTTGAGGGCCCTCGAGCTCGCCCTCGGAGTGGATGAGCCGGGCTTCAACCTCTTCATATCTGGACTCCCCGGCACGGGCAGGAACACGGCTCTGAGGGCGTACGTGGAAAAGGTCGCCGCCCGGAAGTCCGTCCCGCCGGACTGGGGCTACGTCTACAACTTTCAAGACCGTTCCCAGCCTGTGCCCATCAGCCTCCCGTGCGGCATGATGCGACAGCTCGCGGCGGACATGGACGAGCTGGTAGCGACCGTGCGCCGCGATGTTGCCCGGGCGTTCGAGAGCGATGAGTACACCGAGCGCATGGAGACCGCGATGCAGGGGATACAGGCCAGACGCCAAGAGATGACGGCGGCGATGCAGCAGACCGCTTTCGAGGCCGGTTTCGCCTTGAGACCGACCCCCTCCGGCATCGCCCCCATCCCGTTGAGGAATGGCCAGCCTCTGTCCGAATCGGACTACTCGTCGCTGTCCGAGGAGGCGAGGGAGAGGCTGCGAGAAACGGCCGGTCAGCTACAGCATACCATCAATCGAACACTTGCGGAGATCAGGAGGTTGGGCAAAGAGGCCGCGGAGGAGGCGCGGGAGGTCGATAAGGAGATCGTCCTGTACACCCTCACTCCTATCGTCGACGAGCTCCAGGAGAAGTTCTCCGACTTCCCAGCCGTCGTCGGCTATCTCGACGAGGTCGAAGCCGACATGGTCAAGCATCTCGACCTTCTCAAGCCCTCCGAGCCCGCTCCCGGACCCTTCGGCCGCCCGTCGGACGATGAGGACGCCTTCGTCAGGTACAGAGTCAACGACCTCGTCGACAACACTGTCTGCGACTACGCTCCGGTCGTCTTCGAGCACAGTCCCACCTACTACAACCTGTTCGGACGCATCGACTACCAGGCGCGTATGGGTTCGCTCAATACGAACCACACCATGGTCAAGAGCGGAACAGTCCACGAAGCCAACGGAGGCTATCTGATCTTGCAGGCGCGCGACCTGCTGGCGAATCCCCTCTCCTGGCAGGCGCTGAAGACGACCTTGAGGAGCGGGGAGATTCGCATCGAGAACATGGGAGAGCAGTTCAGTCCGTCGCCGTCCTCGACGCTCCGTCCCAAGCCGATTCCGGTAGACGCGAAGGTGGTCGTCGTGGGAACCCCCGGCATACTGAGACTGCTTCAGGCTCTCGACGAGGACTTTCGTCGCTACTTCAAGGTGACCGCCCACTTCGATACAGTGATGGACCGGACGCCGGAAAACGAGGCCAGATACGCCGCGTTCATCTCAGGCCGGTGCCGCGCCGACGGACTCAGGCCCTTGCACAAGAGCGCCGTGGCGAAGGTCATCGACCACTCCAGCAGGCTTGCGCAGCACCAGGATAAGCTCACGACCCGGTTCATGGACATCGCCGACGTCACCACGGAAGCCAACCATTGGGCCGGCCTCGAGGAGGACGAGGTCATAACAGGCGACCACGTGCGGCAGGCGATAGAGCAGCGGCGCTACCGCGCCAGCCTCACGGAGGACCGGCTCCGGGATCTGATCGAGGAAGGCACGATCCAGATATCCACGGAGGGCGACGTAGTGGGTCAGGTGAACGGTCTGGCCGTGTTGGCCCTAGGCGACGCCCGGTTCGGCAAGCCCAACCGCGTCTCCGCCAGCGTCTCGCTGGGAAGGGGGCAGCTCATCAACGTCGAGCGGGAGACCAAGCTGAGCGGCAAGATTCACGACAAGGGCTTCCTGATCCTCACCGGCTACCTTCACGGCAAGTACGGGTTGGACAAACCGCTCTCGCTCAGCGCCAGCATAGGCTTCGAGCAGACCTACGGAGAGATCGACGGCGACAGCGCCTCATCCACCGAGCTCTACGCCCTGCTGTCCGCCATATCGGGACTGCCTATCGACCAGGGCATCGCCGTGACGGGATCGGTGAATCAGAACGGCGCCGTCCAGGCCATCGGCGGCGCCACGGACAAGATCGAAGGCTTCTTCGAGATATGCAAGCTCCGGGGACTTACTGGCCGACAGGGAGTGATCGTGCCGAAAGATAACGTCAAGCATCTCTCGCTCGACGACGAGGTGGTCGGCGCGGTCAGTGCGGGGAGGTTCCGCGTCTACGGCGTGGAGTCGGTGGACGAGGGGATCGAGATCCTCACCGGTCTTCCCGCCGGCGGGCGGCAGCCGCACGGGGGATATCCGGAGGGTACGGTCCACCATGCCGTCGAAACGCGTCTGAAGGAGATGGCAAAGGCGGCCCGGTCCTTCTCGCGGCTGGGTGTGCCCGAGAAGAACGGAGCCGACGAAGAGTGACTCAAGGCGTCACGGCCCAGGCCGCCATCTGGTGAAGGGCTCTGTCCCGGCGCGGCAAACCGGCCGCGCTCCGTTCGTCTGCCCTCGGCCACAGCAGCCAGGATCATCTCTCTCGCGGGCCGGATGCTGAATCCCTTCCCCCGGCTCCGCGGGGGAAGATTGAGATGGGGGTCCCCCCGCAAGTCTGAACAGCTACACTCAGTGGGCTGCCCTGAACGTCAGTCCCTCCAGGCGATATACTCTTACTGTTGACTCAGGTTGTAGAACAGGAGGGCCGTGTGACCAATCCAAACGTCCAGCCGCTTGCTCAGGATTTCGTCGTCGCCGCCCGGGTGCCCGACCCCGATCGGTACTTCTTTCACGACCCGAACCTCGCCCGACTGGACGACGGGACTCTCCTCGTCGCCGCTCCTCAGTGGGGGCGCCGCGGAACCGACGTGGGGCGGTGCCTGAGGATCCTGCGCAGCGACGACTCGGGCCGCACCTGGGACGAGATGCCGACGCTGCCGTACGAGGAGGGCCGCCCCTTCGTCGTCGACGGCCAGCTGCTGATGTTCGTCCAGCATGAGACGCACAAGGACTTCCGGATCGTGTCGAGCGATGACCGCGGGCGGACGTGGACCGACCCCAGGACCGTCCTGGAGGGGCCGTTCTGGAACATCTCCACCTCCCAGGTGATACGACCGGATTCCCTGTACTGGGCGATGGACTACGACTCGACCGGGATCGACTACAAGGGCAAGGTGATGGTGCGCTTGGACAGGAAGAGGTCGCCCCTGGAGCCCGGAGCCTGGAGCGCCTCCAACGTCGTTCCTCCACCTCCGGTCCCCGATTCCCTCACCCGCAATCTGTTCCCGGTGGACGACAGGCCGCACGTCTTCCGTGGGTGGCGTCATCCGTTCGTCTGGTTGGAGCCAAACACCGTCGACGTGTCCGGCCGTATACGTGTGTTCGCACGACCGATCATCGACGAGAAGGCGACGGCCAACATGGCGGCCGTCTTGGACTATGACCCCGATGCCAACGAGCTGAGCTTCACCCAATTCGCGGCCTGGCCCGGCGGGCAGTGCAAGTTCTTCATCATCCACGACCAGTCCCAGGCCATGTACTGGATGCTCAGCAACCTGGTGACCAACTCGCAGGACCTGCTTGGGTGGGGAGAGCGCATGAGAGACACGAAATACTGGGGCGGCCCCGGCAACGAGCGCAGGTGGCTCTTCCTGCACTACAGCATCGACTGCCTCAACTGGTTCCCGGCCGGCTGTGTAGCTCGCTGGCCGGACAGCGTCCACCGCAGCTTTATGTATCCGAGCGGCGTCATCGACGGGGACGATCTGATCATCCTGTCCCGAACGAGCCGGGACGCCGAGGACCAGCACGACGCGGACCTGTGCACCATCCACCGGGTCGCCGACTTCCGCAACCTGGCTATGGACCTCCGTGAGGGCGGGCTTCAGGTGTAGGAGGAGTTGACGGCACGACTGAGATGAGAGCCGAATCGAATTCTCTTACGTCCGATCGGGAGTTCGCGAGTGATCCTGACAAGCGGACTCTCAATCGGCCGCCCCGGCTCCTCCCGGCAGCCTCCTGGCCGTCTCCTCGATTGTGTCCTTCAGGGTTCTGGTGCGATCGATAGTCTCCGGACTCTCTCCCGCGAACGACGTGGAGTCCAGCAGCCTGAATATCTCAGCGGCGCCTTGGTGGAATCGTGGTGTTACTCCAGCGTCATCGAAGGTCTGGGCAATCTCTTCCATCTCACCGATCCACCGACCTGCATTGGCGGGCAGTCCCGGTATTGCGGACTCCATAGCGGAAAGCTCCTTGCCCTGGCTGTGCGTAAGCTCCTCGATCAGCTCGTCGTACAGCCCAAGTGATTCCGCAACGGTCAGCATCGCCACCCGCAGCGCGTTCGTCCCCTTCGTCATGGACGCATAGCACATCTTTATGCCGGACGCTCTGCCGACACAAGGTCCGAGGTTCCTTACAGCGATGCCTTTACCGTCAAGCTCGTCCATGAGGCCGGCGCGCGGGCCGGATGTGTATATTCGAGGTACGTCCCCTCTTGCCGGTGAGCCGCCTATGATTCCGCCATCGATGTAGTCTCCACCTGCCGAGCTGATCACCGAGGCTATCTCCAACGCCGACTCGGGAGACACTGCGTTGCAGTCCGCGAATGGCAACGATGCTCCAACGGATCGCATAGCGTGTGCCACCTCCTTGGCCACACCCACCGCCCGTGCGGGGACCAGAATCGACATGATTAGGTCAGCCTGCAAGATCATCTCCTCCAGTGTGGGAACGTCGCGGAAGCCCGCTGTCGCCGCCAGATCCCTGGTCCGCCGACTCCTCCCCGCCAAGCACGTAATCACTTCGTACCCGTGCTCCACGAGCACCTTCCCGACGCCATGGCCCATATCTCCAGGGCTCAGGATTGCAATCCTCTCAAGGCTCATCGTTCTACTCCCTAGTCGCTGGAGGTAGTCCTCCCCTGCCTTCGGTTAGCCTGGTCACTGCAAGGATAGGACGGGCTGTCCCCCGGCGCAACAGGCCCCGCCAGCCCAAGCGGAGCGCATGCTCAATGGCCCCGCCACAGAAGTGCATGAGTGTATGCCCACCTGTTCCAGACCGTAGCATTGTTATGCCCGTATCCGGCCCGTGCAGAGGCGACTAACTGGTGAATCCGCCCCAGCGGTCATGGCGTGACAGTTGAAGTTAGTGAGGAGCACGTAATCACTTCGTACCCGTGCTCCACGAGCACCTTCCCGACGCCATGGCCCATATCTCCAGGGCTCAGGATTGCAATCCTCTCAAGGCTCATCGTTCTACTCCCTAGTCGCTGGAGGTAGTCCTCCCCTGCCTTCGGTTAGCCTGGTCACTGCAAGGATAGGACGGGCTGTCCCCCGGCGCAACAGGCCCCGCCAGCCCAAGCGGAGCGCATGCTCAATGGCCCCGCCACAGAAGTGCATGAGTGTATGCCCACCTGTTCCAGACCGTAGCATTGTTATGCCCGTATCCGGCCCGTGCAGAGGCGACTAACTGGTGAATCCGCCCCAGCGGTCATGGCGTGACAGTTGAAGTTAGTGAGGAGGAGGAGTGAGGAGGAGGAGGAGGAGGAAGTTAGTGAGGAGGAGACATCCGTAACTGTTCAGACTCGATGAGACGTGCGTACGTTAGATGGAGCGGATGCTCTTACCTCTTCCTCCGTCCGCGGGGGAAGATTGAGATGGGGGGTCTCCTTCCAGCTTAGAACCTACGACATCGCGGACCTGGGAGCCCCCATCCTAGCCTTCCCCCGCAAAGCCTTCCCCCGCAAATCTGAACACTACCAGACATCCTCATCGGTCTCGACCTTGACGATGAAGCATTGACCACCCTCCTCGTCGAGTGTGTCGGCGTGCAGACGATACGATGCAGCCGGCAAGCCGCCACGGCACAAGCGCCGTGGTTTCGCCCAGGGGCCGCGTCCTGTACACTCTCTCTATGACGCGGACGGAGTTCGAGCGGCTGGTCCGGGAGGCATTGGCGGACATTCCCGCGGAGGTCGCGGCTCACGTCGAGAACGTCGATCTCATCGTGGAGGAGTGGGCCACCGATGAGCAGCTAGTAGGCGCGGGCATCCCGGAGGACGAGCTGCTGATGGGCCTGTACGAGGGGATACCCCTACCCGACCGGTACAACTACGACATGGTGCTGCCGGACAAGATCACTCTCTTCCAGAGGGCCATCGAACAGGTCTGCTCGAGCGATGAGGAGGTGGTTGAGGAGATCAGGATGACGGTCGTCCACGAGATCGCCCATCACTTCGGCATCGACGACGACCGGCTGGAAGAGATGGGAGTGTAGACTCCCCGACAAGGAGGCGATCGATGGCGACGAGAGAGAGGATAAGGCGTCCGGTGCTCAGCGCCGAGGAGGCGCGGCAGCTTCACAGGGATGCGTTGGTAATCGACAGCCAGCAGCCGCCGGCCACCAGCGGCTTCCTGTTCACCGAGAGCATGCGCGAGGCGGTGCGGGAGTTTCACGCGCTGGGTATGACCCGCGCCCAGGCCACTCCGATACTGCAGGCGATGGCCGCCCGCGAGATACAGACGTCGGCGGAGGCGCGGGAGCAGTACCTCGACTTCTGGGCGGCCTCCGGGGTCAACGTGGCCTGCGGGACCTACGCCGGGCCGGGGCCGATTGACCAAGCATTCGAGACGTCCGTCACGGGCATCGCCCAGGCGAGGGCGATAGTGGACGCGCTGGACGACAGGATGCTGCTCGTTCTAAAGGCCGACGACATCGAGCGGGCCTACCGCGAAGACAGGTTCGGCCTCGTCATCGACTTCCAGAACACCACGCCCTTCACCGACAGGCTGGAGCGAATCGACGTCTTCCACAATATGGGGCTGCGCATGTGCCAGCTCTCCTACAACATAGGAACGCTCGTGGGCGAGGGGTGCACGGAGGTGCACAAGGGCGGCCTGACCTACTTCGGCCGGGCGGTTGTCGAAAGGCTGAACGAGCTCGACATCATCGTCGACGTGAGCCACTGCAGCGAGCAGGTGGGCTGGGACGCCCTGGATGTGTCGTCCGCGCCGGTGGTGGTGTCGCACTCGTGCAGCGCGGCGGTCTGCTATCACGACCGCGGCAAGAGCGACGGCCTCGCGAAGGCGATAGCGGACAGCGGGGGATTCTTCGGCGCGGTCGTCATACCGGGGTTCATCCAGGAGACGACGGAGGCCACCCTGGACGACTTCGTCGACCACGTCGTGCATCTGGTGAACGTGATGGGGATCGACCACGTGGGCATCGGGACCGACAAGGCGGGCCCCGGCCCCGGCACCGACTCGATGATCGAGTGGCCCGCGGACATGCCCGACGACACGCTCTCCCCACTCCTCCCGGGCAGCTTCAACTACACGGGATTCAGGATCGAGGAGCACCGTCTCGGAGACGAGTATCACATAGTGGGCTACAACGACTTTCGCGACTGGCCCAACCTGACGGTGGCGCTCGCCGATCGGGGGTTCAACGAGGAGGAGCTGCGCAAGCTCCTCGGACTCAACTTCCTGCGGGTGTTCAGCGACGTCGTGGGGTGAGGCCGGCGCGCACCGGCTAGCCGTAGGGCCTGTAGCTGACGCGGAGGTGCGGCGTCTCGAGCCGGACGCCTCCCCGGTGGCGTGACTCCATGAGCGCCTCCAAAGCGCCGCTGACGAGCAGCGTCCGCTCGACCGGGTATTGAGGCTCTCCGGTCAGGAACATCTCCTGGATATTGAGTCCGAGGCTGCTGAAGGGGTCGTCGAGGTCGCCGCCCCGATTCAGGCCGGTGGCCTGCACCTTGCCTTCGACGCGGGCGGCGTATGCCCATCCCTTCAGGTGGCCGGGGAGCACGAGGGAGTATCCGCGAAGGCCGTCGAGGTACTCCAGGATGAATACGGTCGGCGTCTCGCAGTTGTCCTCCATGCGGCCCGGCTTCCTGGGCTCGGCAAGCGTCTCCGCCGCGTCGGCCAGGTCCCGGGGCCAGGCGCCTTCGTTGCCGGCCCGCCAGACGACCGCGCCCTCCAGGCACTGGACCGCCGCGATTCCGGTCTCTCCACCGTCCCGGCGCTCCACCATGCACTGCAGCGTCTCGAGCGCGTGGAAGCCGTAGGAGTCGAGCCGGGTGTGGTACCAGTTGATGAAACCGATCGAGAGCGCCTCCTCGATGGGCGTTCCTATGTCGTGCTCCAGCTCGGGGTCGCGGCGTGCCAGCGGGAGAGAGGAGCCGGCCATCAGGGGAATGTCGAGCGTCTTCGCCCGCTCGTACATCCAGAGAGCCTCGGCCCAGCTGTAGGAGAGGTGCTTGTCGTTGAAAACGGACGCCGGACGCCCCGAGACTGCGATGACGCCGCATATCTGCTCGAAGAAGTGGCGCCGCGGATACATCCGCTGCTCGCGTTCGTTGGCCGCGTAGTCGCCGTGCTCGGCGATCAGCAGGACCCCGTCGACCGCGAGCTCTCCATCCTGCCAGTCTCTGGCCGTGGGCCAGTCGCCGGTCGCGCTGGGAGATGTTAGCGTGAGCGCGGCCCGGACGCTGGGGTAGACCCCTATCCCGTGCCTGCGGGCCAGCTCGATGCCGACGTCGTTCCAGTTGAGCTGGTCCATGTAGATCGAGACGAGGTCGACCTTCGGCTCAACGACGGCGCCGTCAACCGGGAACCCCTCGACGAACTTCGACGCGATCAGGTTGGCGTGAGAGCCGGGGAACCATGTCGTGACGACTGCGGCTATCTTCTTGCGCTCGGTCATGGCCCCTCTTCGAAGGCTAGCGTGGCGGCGGGCCGAAGAGCTCCTCTACGTCGCGCTCCAGCTGGGCCTTCAGCTCATCGCCGTCCACCCATCCAAGCTCGCGGTATGACTCCGGGGTGCCGTACTCCCGGGTGCGAACGACCACGGGCATGGGGAGCGCGTGGCCGAAGACCAGCGCCTGCTGCTTCGACTCCAGCCGGGCGAGCACACCCCGCAGCTTCCGGCTGCCCGACACGCCGGTCAGCACGGCGTCGATGTCCCGCTCGTTGTCGAGGAGACAGGTGACCTTGGTTCCGAGCTGACTCATCACCTCGTCGTCGATCCCGCTGGGCCGCTGGTCGACGACCATCAGGGTGACGTTGTGCTTGCGCATCTCCCTGGCGATGGCCCCGAAGATGGTCTGACCGGCGACTCCTCTGCTCAGGTACTTGTGGGCCTCCTCGATGGTTATCAGCAGCGGCCTGGGCTTCTCGGCGCCGTCGCTGAGCGCAGCCTCGGCCATCTGCGCGTATCGTTCGTGTATGCGGCGGGTCAGCAGATTGGCCACCAGCACGTAGGCGGCGACGTCCGAGCCGTACCGCCCGAACTCGAGGACGACGTGTATGCCGCGGTTCAGGTAGTCGAGGATCTGCCTAACGGAGTCGTGCGCCGCCTCCTCGTCCATGAACCCGAAGCGCCGGAGACGTCCGAGACGGTTGTAGAGCGCGCTCAGCGTGCTCTGGTTGACTCCGATCTGATCGCTGAGCTCCAGCACCTCGGCCCGCCCCAACGCGAGAAACTCTCTCAGCCATCTCCTTGCTCCGAAGCGCCGCTCCAGGGAGAAGGCCGCTTCGACTGCGATGTCCGAAAGATCCCAGAGGTCCCTGAGGACATGTATATCTTCAGGCTCGATCTCCTGGTAGCCAATCCTCACGACGTAGTCGGGCCTGAGTCCACGCCGCCGCGAGCTGCTCTCGTCCAGGGAGAATACGGCAACCTTCGAGGGAAAGAGCTGCTTGAGTCCCTTGACCTCGCGGGCATCCTCGCTGAATCCCTTCCAGCCGTACTCGTTCTGCATGTCGAAGACGAGGTTGACGGCCGAGCCGCTCTGGAGGACGCCGATCAGCAGCAGCCGCGTGAGGAAGGTCTTTCCCGTGCCTGTCTTGCCGAAGACGCCGGCGCTGCGTTGGACGAGGCCGTCCATGTCCAGGCACAGCCTGGTCTCCATATCCAGCGGATTGCCGATGAAGAAGCGTCCCTCGTCCTCGGTGCCGAAGATGATCTGGACGTCCCGGTCGGAAGCGAGGGAGACGGGCGAGAAGTGCGCCGGGACGGTCTTTGCAGGCTGCGGACCGTCGATCGCCTCATCGGGGTCGGCGGCGAGGGTGAGCAACGGCTCCACGTCGACGATGCCGAAGGCGGTCGTGCCGGATACGACGTCGGCGATGTACGGATCGGAGACGTCGGGCGGATTCAGCCGCAGGGAGGGATCGGTCGACCCCAGGGAGACGTCCGTGACCACGCCGAAGAAGCGCATGCGGTCTCCCTCCACGGTCACATACCTGCCGACCTTGACGTCTTCGATAGAGGCGCCCGGATCGAGCTTGACCTCCACTCCATCGGAGAGCGAGCCGGAGACCACCATCCCAAGACGCGCGGCCCTCCCGTCCGACCCCGGCCCGTCCAGGCGGGCCATCAGACGGCAAGCCTCTTGAGCAGCCCGTTGAGCCTGGGCAGATCGCCTCCCAAGAGCGTCGCGAGCTCCCTGCCGGCCTCCACCAGGAGATGCCTGGGCTCCTCGTGCGAGAGACTGGCCCTCCGAAGGAACGAGGCGATCACGTCATCCCTCACGCCGACTCCCCGCGCCTCGAGGAGAGTGGGAAGGAAGTCGAGCGCGCCGCTGAACTCCCGGAGACCGGGACCGTCGCAGAGGTAGACGAACGAGTGGATGCGGGGCGGGAGGGGCGCGGACTCCCGTCTGATATCTCCGTCTTCCCGATACCCGACGACCGCGCACCGGAGCTCGGTGCAGAGGAGTCGCTCGAGCTGGGGGTTGCTCAGATAGACCGCCTCTTCGCTGATTTCGTCCGCGCCGCGCGGTATCGGGTGACGGGCCGGGTCCATGCTCCGGTTCTCGATCTGGCAGACGACTCCGTAGACCGTGCCTGCCTCTCCACAGAGTACGAGGCTGCCGACCGGCGGCGCGTCGTACAGCCGATAGCATTGGACGGCGAACCCGGTGGTGGATGCCTCCACCACCTCGCCGAATCTTTTCTCTCCCTGTGACAATACTAGTCTTTCTTGGCTAAGTGTAGGTCACATCCGTAACTGTTCAGACTCCGTGAGATATTCTAGCGAATCTGGTGGACGGAAAGGAGGCTCTTACCTCTTCCCCCGGCTCCGCGGGGGAAGATTGAGATGGGGGTCCCCCCTCAATTCTGAACAGTTACGTCTTTCTTGGTTAAGTGCGGGTCAGATCCAGCGGAGGCGCTTCGACCGGCTCTTCTCGGATGTGTACACCGGCAGACGCTGGCTGTCGAGCGCCTCGTCGACCAGCTGGCTGAAGCTGCGGCGCTCCGAGCCGGTTACTACCGCCTGCTCGTGAGCCTCCATCAGCGCCACCGGGTATCCGGGACCGCGGCTGCACTGGTCCACCACGAGCGAGTGGGTGAGTCCGAGCAGGGCCTCGTCCTCGGCGACCCAGGCCGGCACCTCGACGCGGCCGATCTCCTCGCCGCTGTTCACGTAGAAGAAGTGGATCTCATGGCCTCCATAGTAGTTGGCGACCAGTCTCGACGAGGCGGCGAAGAGACCGGAGCGCTCGCCCGGCTGAAGCGTCGATGCGAAGAGGTCCCGGTCGAGCAGGCGATGGGCGACCTCGTCGCAGGGCTTGCTCCCCAGGGGGATGCTTCCGCAGTAGGCGCCGCACTCGGCAGATTCGTACGGGCATGCCACCAGTCTCAGGGCGTTGACGATCTCGAAGCTCCCCGGAAGGCTTATGTAGCTCGCCACAGCCAGCGTCCGGCTGCGCGCCATCTCTCGTAGCTCGTCGAGCGCACGGACGAACCCCTCCTCCAGCAGCCTTCTGCGCACGAAGTCGGGATATCCCTGTCCGGCCATGCTCAGCATTATGAGAGAGCCGTCCATAAGCCCCACGACCGGGAGATCGGAGGGTAGCTCCCTCAGCGCCTCGACCAGGGCCCGGATCTCTTCGACTGTCCGCTTGGCTCCGAGGACGGCCCCCTCGATATTCTGCCTGCCGGACGGCGCCGCGTCGTCCTCTAGGACGAGCTCGCGTTCGCTGGCGTACAACGTGGGCTTGCTGAAAAGTCTGGCGTCGGCCCCCGGACCGTACGTGAGGGCAGACGTTCCGATGTTGATCAGAAAGCATCTTACCGGCATGTGGCGATCGACGTCTATGTGAGATCCGTCGGTTGCCGCGACGGAGAACCGCCCGGGCAGGGAGGGCGGCCCGTACCGGGCCGCCGGGCTGTCAAGGAGGCGCGGGACGGGCCATGCCAGGGTCGACTCGCTCCGGCGGCGCTTCTCCTCCTGATTCCCGACGACGAGCGATCCAGCGGCTTCTCCGGCTCGCTCCAATCGACGCCGGCGGTCTCCCTCTCGCTCCCTGAGCTCGCCGACCACGCCGTCGATCTGGACAGCCGTCCTCGCTAGGTCCAAGGACATGCAGACGGCTCCGGATAGGGGGTTCGTCGGCAGACCCCCGGCGTGTGAAGACCCATCAGTGGATCTCCATGCGATCGCCCTCGAATAGGATCGAACGGGAGCCATGACGCAGCCAGACGCGCGGGAAGCGGCGCAGCTCCATGCGAAGCTCGTCCAGTCGTCGCGCCGTCGCCGAGTCGTGCCGAGGGGCCCCCGGACTGGCAACGGTCTCCCCCCACAGACCTCTCTGCGGCAGCACCTTGATGAAGTCGCTCAGGCCGCTCATGAGCCGGTCGAAGGCGATCCTCGACAGCTCATCCGACGCCTCCGACTCCCCGGGAACCTCGAACGAGAAGCTCAGAACGAGATCGTCGTCCGAGACTTCGGCGGACGCGCGGAGCAGTGGGCGGGACGGATCGATGAAGAGCTCCCGTGTCCGGTCGGTGCTCCGCGCAAACTCTCTGAGCGCCGCCTGGAGCACCCGCAGCAGCGAGGAGAGAGCGGACACCGACCATCCGCGCCGGCCGAGGCCGACCTCCAGCAGGCCTTCCTTCTCATGGCTGTCGGCGGTCAAACGATCATCTCAACACGCGAGCGTCACCAACGCGGCGAGTGACGCGCTGGTGGTCCAGATAGTCCATAAGCGGCAGAGCATACTTTCGGCTGGCTCCGAACATGTCCCTGACGTCGGCGACGGTGATCTCGCCGTTCTCTTCGAGATACGCCCTGATGCTGGACACCATCCGCTCGTAGGCGGACGTCGTGAAGACGATGGTGTCGCTGACGCGCACGACCCGGTTCTCGCCTTCGAGCAGGTTCAGCAACTCGGGGTCGAGCGCGGCGTCCGTCGGCGGAGAGAAGGGGTCGGCCTCGAGCCGTTTGACGTAGTCGTCGATAGCCGCCCGCTGCTCCTCGGTGGCGGTAGGCTCGTGACCGGACGATCTGATCAGCGTCCCCTCCTCGACGAGCGTGCCGCGCGCCTCCAGCATGGGAAGGAGGTCGTTGAAGGTCTGCTGCGCCATGCGCAGCCTGCTTCTGAGCTCCTCCTTCGGTGCGCCCGTGCGGAGCGGGTGACGCCGATGGTAGGCGTCGAGGAACTCGGCCGCGTTCCGGACCGTCTCTTCCCATCCGGCCGAGGTGTAGATGAGAACGCCGGGGCCGATCGCGCGGCTCCCGACGAAGACGACCTCCCCCTCGTCTGCCATCTCTCTCAGATCGGCAGCCGCAGCCTCCGGCTCGAGGTTTGCGCGGTTGACGAGCGTCTGGAACTCGGCCGGCTCTGAGCTCTCGATCGTCCTGAGAAGGACCTCCCTTGTCGATCCTTCCAGCATCGAGTCGAGGCGTTGGAGGATTGGCCGGTGGTTGCGCCGGTGCCGGCGCGCGTGCGGATCGGCGACCTCTCCCCCGCCGAGGGTCGTCTGGTTGGATCGGATTACGACGTGGTCGCCTTTCACGACCGCCACCGGCGTATTGAGCTTCAGCTGGGCCCATGCCGTGGCGCCGGGGACCGCCGTCTGGGAGTCGAGAAGTCTGAGGCGTCCGATGACCTCGCTGCTGCCGGAGTGGACGGTCACGAACATGTTGTGGCGGAGTGGATGCGGCGCGTCGTCCAGCACCCTCAGCCGGACATCCAGCGCGGTGGCCGTAGTGAGCCAGCCGCCCGTGGCCATGACGTCTCCCCTCGAGACCTCCTCGTGGGCCACGCCGCTGAGGTTGGCCGCGACCCGGGTCCCGGGAAGGGCCTCCTCCAGCCTGGTCCGATGGGTCTGGAGTCCGCGGACGCGCGCCTTGCGCCCGGAGACCACGAGCTCGACCGACTCGCCGACGGACAGGCGGCCGTCGATCAGCGTACCGGTCACCACGGTCCCGAATCCGGCCATAGTGAAGGACCGGTCGACCGGCAGTCTGGGACGGCCGAGGTCGGGCTTGGAGGGCGTCTCCGCCAGGAGTCCGGCCATGACCGCCTTCAGCTCAGGAAGACCGTCCCCGGTCATGGCCGAGACGGCGACGATGGGGGCGCCGTCGAGGGTCGTTCCGGCCAGCACATCTTCGACCTCGGACTCGACCAGCGCGAGCCAATCCTCATCCACGAGATCGCTCTTCGTGATGGCAACCAGTCCTCGCCCGACGCCCAAGAGGTCGAGGATTGCGAGATGCTCCCGGGTCTGGGGCATGACCGACTCGTCGGCTGCGACGACGAGGAGGGCCAGGTCGATCCCGCCGACGCCGGCGAGCATATTGTTGACGAATCGTTCGTGGCCCGGCACGTCCACGATGCTGACCTCATTGCCTCCCGGCAGCGTCAGCCAAGCGAATCCCAGGTCTATCGTCATGCCCCGAACCTTCTCTTCTCGGAGCCTGTCCGGGTCGATGCCTGTCAGCGCCTCGACCAGAGTGGACTTGCCGTGGTCGACGTGTCCTGCGGTGCCAACGACGTACATTCAGAGGCCCTGCGGTGTTGGGGAAAGTGGGGCTAAGAATAGCACAGGGGTGTATGCCCGGCAATTCGCCGAATCTGTTCGGAATGGAGGGGATCAAGCCCGTTCGTGGTGAGCCTGTCGAACCGCAACGGGCGTCGACATCTGGTGAATCTGGTGGACGGAGAGGAGGCTCTTACCTCTTGTATGTTAGAGGAGGGGCGTGGCAGACCGATTTACCTCTTCCCCCGGCTCCGCGGGGGAAGATTGAGATGGGGGTTCCCCGCAAGCCTGAACAGTTACAATTCGCCGATTTCCGGTCGAGAGCGCGAGATGATATGCTGGTCGTCGACCACTCGACATCACTCATCAGGAGGAGAAAATGCAGGATGCGGTCATAGTTAGCGGCGCGCGAACGCCTATGGGCAGGTTCGGAGGCGGTCTGAAGGACGTGTCCGCGCCCGACCTCGGGGCTGCGGCGATCAGGGCGGCTGTCGAACGGGCCGGCCTGGAGCCCGGGATGGTCGACGAGGTGGTGATGGGCAACGCCCTCCAGGCGGCCGAGGCTGGCTATGCCGCCCGCCTCTCCGCGCTCCGGGCGGGCATACCGGAGGAGGTGCCGACCCTGGCCGTCAACCGGCAGTGCTCATCCGGCCTCGAGGCGATCAACACGGCGGCGCAGCTCGTCAGGACCGGCGAGGTGGACGTCGCGGTCGCTGGCGGCGTCGAGAGCATGAGCCAGGCGCCCTACCTGTTGAGCTATCGCGCCCGTTTCGACGGGCTGCGCATGGGCGACTCGCCCCTGACCGACGCTCTGGTCCAGGGCCTCAGCTGCCCCGTCAACTACTACCACATGGGCGTCACGGCCGAGAACGTCGCCGAGCGGTTCGAGGTCAGCAGAGACGACCAGGACGAGCTGGCGCTGATGAGCCATAAGCGGGCATCCGCGGCCATCGAAGACGGCAGGTTCGCCGGCCAGATCGTCGAGGTCTCCGTCCCGCAGCGCCGCGGCGACCCCGTGGTCGTCGGCGTCGACGAGGGGCCGAGGGCGGACAGCACCCTCGAAAGGCTCGGACAGCTCCGCCCAGTCTTCAAGAAGGACGGCACAGTCACCGCAGGCAACGCCTCATCGATCAACGACGGCGCGGCCGCGGTGGTGATCATGTCGGCGAAGAAGGCGGCGGAGCTTGGAATCACTCCGAGATTGCGCTGGGGCGCGCGGGGGGTGTCCGGCGTCGAGCCGGCCGTCATGGGCATAGGCCCCGTGCCCGCGGTGCGCAAGGCGCTGGACAAGGCCGGGATGACCGCGGACGACATCGATCTGATAGAGCTCAACGAGGCGTTCGCGGCGCAGGCGCTCTACTGCATCCGGGAGCTCGATCTCGACCTCGACAAGACGAACGTCAACGGCAGCGGGATCAGCCTGGGCCATCCGGTCGGCGCCACAGGCGCGGTCATGACAGTCAAGCTGATGGAGGAGATGTCGCGCCGGGACGACGAGACGGGCCTCGTCACGATGTGCGTCGGCGGAGGCCAGGGCGTGGCCACCATCTTCGAACGGGCGGGCTAGAGGATGGCAAGAAGGGACTGTCGTGCCCCCCTCAAAGAGATCGGTCGGGCAGCCCTGCACCCGAAGCGGGCGAGCATATCTGTATACGAACGGGCGTGCTATGATAAATAGCAGTTGAATGGGAGGCGGTCTTCATGCCATCCATCATAGCTGAGCGGAACGTAGAACCCTGGCGTCGCCGACTGTACTTGCCCGCGTACCGGATCAGCGATGCAGCGAGATACGCCGGTGTTGCCGCCCAAACGGTCACCCATTGGCATCATGGTGACGGTCAATTTGGTCCGGCATTGCCAGGACACCAGAAGCGGAAGCACCTATCGTACCTCCAGTTGGTCGAAGTGGCGTTCGTCGCCACTTTCCGAAAGCTCGGCGTGTCGCTCCAACGGATACGCAAGGCGCGGACCTATGCCGCCCAGGTGTTGAACGCCGAATATCCATTCGCCGAATACAAGTGGCTTACCGAAGGCCATCATGCAATGCTGAACCTGATTGACGTGGATGACGACGCGTCGTTCGGCAGCCTCATCGTGGGCGACGCGCATGGACAGCTCGTATGGCAAGAGATGGTCGGCGCGCGGTTCGCTCAGTTCGACTATGAAGAGGAGATGGCTCTGATATGGCACGTCAAAGGGAGAAACAACTCTGTAGTCATAGACCCCCGGATATCGTTTGGAGCTCCTACGGTAAGGGGTATCCCCACATGGGTGCTGAAAGGACGCTGGAGCGCCGGTGAGAGCGTCGCGGACATTAGGGACGACTTCGGACTTGGCGAAGAAGAGATCGTCCAAGGTCTGACATTCGAAGGGATCTCGCTGGCGGCCTGAGCGATGGCGGACATCGAAACCGGACCGGCCGTCTTCGCCTCGCTGGTACTGTTCTTTGACAGAGATGTCGGGATTTCCCTGCCTCGGGCGCTAGGAGTGCTCAAGCTGCCGACTCGGGTCGAACATCACCAGGATCACTTCCCCATTGACGCTCGGGACGACGACTGGATGCCCCGAGTGGGCGGCATGGGATGGACCCTGATAGGACACGACAGCCGACACCACCGGGAAGAGTCGGAGCTCCTGGCAATCAGACAGCATGATATAGGGTGCTTCTACTTGTGGGGAGGCACCGCGTTGAGATGGGAGAAAATGCGATGCTTCCTCCGGGCCTATGAGAACATCCTCGCAGCCTCGGCTACGACTCCTCGTCCTTTCATCCATAGGGTCACCGAGAAGGGCCGCCTCATACCCGTTACCATCCCATAGGGATATACCCCATGACCAACACGCTCTACTACGGCGACAACCTCGACATCCTCCGGCAGCACATCCCCGACGAGTCGGTCGACCTCGTCTACCTTGACCCGCCGTTCAACTCGAACGCCAGCTACAACGTGCTGTTCAAGGAGCGGTCCGGAGAGGAGTCGCCGGCGCAGATCAAGGCCTTCACCGACACCTGGGAGTGGACCCAGGAGTCGGAGCGCATCTACGAGCGCGAGATCATCACCAACCCGGACGCGCCTCCGGCCGTCAAGGAGATGATCTGGGCCTTCCGCCAGTTCGTCGGCGCCAACGCCATGATGGCCTACCTCGTGATGATGGCCCCGCGCCTGGTGGAGCTGCACCGCGTCCTCAAGCCCACCGGCTCGATCTACCTCCACTGCGATCCAACCGCCAGCCACTATCTCAAGGTGCTGATGGATACCATCTTCGGGACCGAGAATTTCCGCTCCGAGATCACCTGGAAGCGGACGAGTGCCCACAGCGACACCAAACAGGGGCGTCAACAGCATGGGCGCGTACACGACCTGATTCTCTTCTACACCAAGAGCAGCAAATGGACTTGGAACCCACTGTATACCGAGTATGACAGAGACTACATAGACCAGTTCTACCGACACGTCGAGCCCGACACAGGACGGCGCTACCGACTCGGAGATCTGACAGGCCCAGGTGGGGCTGCAAAAGGTAATCCTTCGTACGAAGTAATGGGAGTCACAAGGTATTGGAGGTACAGCGAAGAGAGGATGGCCAAACTGATTGACGAAGGGCGCATAATGCAAACACGTCCAGGTGCTGTCCCAGCGTACAAACGATACCTTGACGAAATGCCCGGAGTGCCTCTGCAGAACCTCTGGACCGACATTAGACCAATTGGATCACAGGCAAGAGAACGTCTCGGCTACCCGACCCAGAAACCCCAAGCCCTGCTCGAACGCATCATCGCGGCATCGTCCAACGAGGGCGACGTCGTGCTCGACCCGTTCTGCGGATGCGGCACAGCGGTGGCGGCCGCGGAGAAGCTGAAGCGCCACTGGATCGGCATAGACGTCACCCACCTGGCCGTCGCGCTGATGAAGAACCGGCTCAGGACCGCCTTCGACATCGTCCCCGGGAAGGACTACGAGGTCGTCGGCGAGCCGGCCGACGTCGGCAGCGCCCGGGCCCTGGCGGAGCAGGACCGATACCAGTTCCAGTTCTGGGCCATGTCGCTCCTGGAGGCGCTGCCGCGCGAGAGCGGCAAACGCGGCGCAGACAGGGGCATCGACGGGCTCGTCTACTTCATAGACGGGCCGCGCGGTGGAATGAAGAAGGCCGTCGTACAGGTGAAGAGCGGCAGGGTGTCGGCTCCTCTCATACGAGACCTGAAAGGTACCGTCGAGCGCGAGAAGGCCGCGCTCGGACTCTTCATCACCCTGGAGGAGCCTACCAGCGCCATGCGGACCGAGGCCGTCAGCGCGGGCTTCTACTACTCCGCCGTCTGGCAGAAGGACTTCCCGAAGATACAGATCCGTACCATCGGGGAGCTGCTGGATGGCAAGGTGTTCGAGGTCCCGCCTCATCCGTCGATGTACCAGGCCGCCGAGCGCGTGCGGCGCGCCGACGGACAGCAACCCAGCATGGATGACGCGCTGAGCGCGTAGCGACGACGAGACGGGCCTGTTACGATGTGCGTGGGCGGCAGGCAGAAGATGGAACCATCTGCGAGCGGGTAGATCGAGAGAGATGGAAAAGCCAAAGAAGACGATAGAGCAGCGGACCCAGGAGCTGGAGAGGCGAGGCGTGCTGGTCGGCACTCGTGAGCGGAGGATGCCGTTCAAAGGGGACGTGCACGTTCCCGGCGCCCTGAAGAGATTCCTCGAAGAGCGGGACTGATGAACGACATCTCGTTCGTCACGCTCGACGATCGTCAGCAGACCGTGGCTGCGGCACTCGGGTTCCAGCTCTGAACTGTCTGCGCCAGTCCGGTAGAGCCCGCAACGAGCGGACCGGAAAGCACCTCCATGGGCATCACGTATATAGACGGAACGGTTCAGAGCGGAGACCGCCGAGAGGATGTAAGATTCCTCGTCGACAGCGGAGCGACCTACACGCTGCTCCCGGAACAGGTGTGGCGAAGCCTGGGGCTCGAGCCAACCAGAGAGATGGACTTCGTGTTGGCTGACGGCACCACTCTACGCCGGGGCATATCGGAGTGTCAGATCGAGCTTCCTCAAGGCAGGGGACACACACCCGTGGTGCTCGGCGAGTCCCGGGACGAGGCCTTGCTTGGAGTGGTGACGCTGGAGGTGTTGGCCCTGGTCTTCAACCCCTTCGAGCGCACTCTTCAGCAGATGAGAGTTCGACTGACTTAACCGGGCATCGCTAGCTCGGCGGCCACTTCGCCTCCATTCGCGCCAGGATGTCGCGAATCTCGGTCAGCACATCTGTATCCGCGGCGACGGTGCGGGGAGCCTCTTCCGTCCGCTCCGCGTCCATGGCTCTCTGTCGCTGCCGCAGGATCGCGTCCCGCATCTCCTCAGCGCCGATGACGCCTATGAGGTCTCCCTCGGACCCCGAGTCGGTGCCCGACCCTCCAGCCGTCTCGACCTTGAGCCCGCGGATATTGCAGTAGCGCATGAGGGGGCCGTCGTGCAGCCGCACGTCGGTGATCCTGTTGAGCGGAATCGTCGTCTCCGTGCGGAAGAAGACGCCCTTTCTTATCTCGACCGCCTGCGTCGTCAGCCGGGCGGAGATGCGCCGGAAGTAGGCCGGGAAATACCAGAGGCTGAACAGCAGCAGGAACGGGATGAACGGAATGCCGACTACGGTGACGAAGGCTATGAGAGTCACGAAGAGCCGCCCGTACTTGGCGTAGCCCCGATCGAACTGCGCCTCATAGAGCGTATCCCCGGTCACCCCGCCGGCAGTGGAACGATCGGTCTGCTCACTCACCTTTGCTGTTCTCCTTCTATCCCGGTTGGGTGCGCAGGCCACGCCCGCGCTGACTTATCCACGGCCGCTAAGGTATCATCTAGCCGTCTTCCCAACAACGAGTAGCGTAACTGTTCAGACTCGCCCCTCAACTCTGAACAGTTACCGAGGAGCGCGCCACGGCAGCCCCAACCGTCGGAGAGCTACCGGCACGCCAGCGCGGGATCATCCGCGCCTGGTGCATGTACGACTGGGCCAACTCCGCCTTCGCCACCAGCGGCGTAGTCGCGATCATACCCATCTACTTCGTCTTCCTCTTCAAGGAGGCTCTGGGAGAAGACGCCTCCTTTCTCGGCATCACCTTCACGGGCAGCTCCATGTGGAGCATGGGCGTGGCCGTATCCACGGCGGTCGTTGCGCTGTCGAGTCCGGTCCTGGGCATCATCGCCGACCGCGCAGCCCTGAAGAAGACCCTCCTGACAGTCTACGCAGCCGCCGGATCGCTCTTCATCGGCCTCGCCTTCTTCTCGGCATACACATCTCACCCGTGGGCGTGGCTCATGGGGATGTTCATACTGGCCAACGTCGGCTTCGCGGGAAGTCTGGTCTTCTACAACTCCTTTCTCCCTCACATCGCGCCCCGCAATCTCCTCGACGATGTCAGCAGCAGAGGGTTCGGATACGGCTACGTCGGCGGCGGACTGCTCCTGCTAATCCACCTCGCGTTGATTCTCCTGACCCGGGACACGGATGCCGCCGACCTCGTGACCCGGGCGTCGATAGCATCCATCGGCGTGTGGTGGTTCGGCTGGGCGCTCTGGACGCTGAAGATGCTGCCCGAACCGCCCGTCCACGACCCGGTCGGCAGGCTGACTCCGTGGAAGGCCCTCTCGTTGGCGGTGGTGGAGCTGGGCCGGACGCTCAGGGAGATCCGCAGATTCAGGGTCGTCCTCGTCTACCTCGGCGCCTACCTTCTGTTCAACGACGGCGTGCAGACGGTCATATCGATCTCAGGGGCCTTCGCCGCCGACTCGATAGGGATCCCGCTGATCTTCAACATGGTCACGATCCTCATCGTCCAGTTCGTCGCCGCCGGAGGCGCGATGGCCTTCGCGTGGCTGGCGCGCCGGACTGCGACGAAGACCGCGCTCACCACAGCGCTTGCCGGATGGGTGCTCATCGTGCTCGCCGGAGTGGCTGTAGCGCCCCTGGTTCCCACCCGGCACGGCGAGTTCGATTACCAGCTAAGCTACAGCGCGGACGCGGCGGCCTACGCCGCTGACGCCGTGCCCGAGCTGGGAGAGTCGCACTCCGATTCTATGTGGCGGGAGGAGGGCCACGAGATCGCCGAGGGCGAGCTGCTCCCGCCTGGAAGGGCGGAAAGGCTGCTGGAAGGCGTCCGCCTGTCGGAGCACTCCGCTTACACCATTTCGATAGAGGGCGGGGGTCTCGACGGCGAGACGGCGGTCGGACGGCAGCACCCGGCCACTCTGGGGGACGGCCCGGTGGACTGGTGGCCGGAGGCTGTCCGAAGCGCCGTGTGGGAGCCGCTGGGTCTGGATGCCGGCTACCAGTGGATGATTCTGGGGATCTGCCTCGGGTTGGTGCTGGGCGGAAGCCAGGCGCTGGCGAGGAGCCTGTTCGCTCAGATCACCCCGGAGACGCGAAGCGGGGAGTTCTTTTCGTTCTTCGGATTCACGACCAGGGCGTCGGCAGTCTTCGGCCCGACGCTCTACGTGTTCCTCACGGCGGCGTTCGACGCGAGGGTCGCAGTGACTTCGATCATCGTCATCATCATCGCAGGGATGATTGTGCTCCGGTGGGTGGACGTGGCCGCCGGCGCGCGCGTAGCGGCCGCCGAGGATACGGGCCGCCGGCGCTCATAGGCTTTCGAGCTTTCGCAGCGCGTTCTTGACGTGGCTGCTCATCACTATCTCGTTGTGGAAGACATCCCTGATTATCCCGTCGCCGTCGACGACGTAGGTTACGCGAGACGTACCCAGGCCGAACCGGCGTTGGACGTCGTAGAGTCGGCGGATATCCCCCGCCGCGTCGCTCCCGAGACCGAACGGCGTCGAGACGGCGTCACCGAAACGCTTCAACCTGTCGACGCTGTCGGTGCTGATGCCTATGACGACGGCGTTATGGATGGCGAGGTCGTCGTGGTAGTCGCGGAAGCCCCCGACCTCGGCTGTGCATCCAAGAGTGAAGGCCCGAGGGTAGAAGAAGAGAACGACGTTCCGGCCCCGGTGCTCTGAGAGAGTAAACCGTTCGCCGGAACCCAGGGTAACGGCGAAGTCCGGAGCCCGAGCGCCGACTTCAAGCATCGCTCAGCCCTCCCCTCCTGAATTCTCGCACGGCGGATGACACGGGACCTTCACCAACCTCAAGTTTGCCGCCAAGACCGATCCACTCACCCTCATGCGACCGACCCTCGGATTTCCTGGCCAGCTGCGTCCCGAAGAGCTGCAATATGCGCCCTCTCAGTCCCTTCGATACAGCCTATAGGTCGTCCAGACGGGCCAGGATCTCCGACGGCGCGGCGCGGTCTGCTATGTCTTCGCCGACCTGACTCCAGACGATGCCCCTGTCTCCGGTGATGATGAAGGTGGCCGGGGCGGCGACGCCGTCACCGAGGAGATCGAAGACGCCGTAGCTGCGGGCGGTCGCGCCGGCCGGATCGGTCAGGATTGGGAATCCGGCTTCCGCCAGGAGCGCCATCTGCAGGGCCCCGGCGCGTCCGTCGGTGCTGACGGCTACCAGCTCGACGTTACGCCTCGCGAACTCCGGATACGCGCTCTGCAGCTCGACCAGCTGCTGCCGGCAGATACCTCAGAAGAACCCCCGGTAGAAGACGAGCACCACCGCGTCGTGCTCATCCAACATCTGGTCGAGCGTCACGCGGCTCCCTACCCCCGACACCAGAGAGAAGCCGGGCGCTCTGGGCGCGGCGTCGGTTGCGGCGGGCGCGCTTGTTGGCGTTGGTGTCGGTGTGCTCGACGGCGGCAACGGCGTGGGTGTCGGCGTGTTCTCCTGTGATCGAGCCGGAGCGGTCGCTGCCGGAGAAGGCGCCTCCGGCTGCGTCCGGGGGGCGGGCTCTCCGCCGCAGGCCAGAAACAGCGCGCAGGCCAGTCCTGCAAGCAGCGGAAGGGCAGCTCCGAGGCCGCTTCGTCGTCTTCCTGTCACCGGCTACGCTCCCCCGTCCGTCATGGGTTTTCCTTAGAGGGCGTCCAAAAAGAGAGTGTTCAGACTTGCGGGGTCTGAACAGTTACTCCTCTTAGGAAGGGATGTCCCCTACGCCGACGTCAGAGTAGTATACTATGTCCGTAGTCGCAGACTATGACCCCGGCCCGCACCTCCCTATCGTAGTAGAGCTATTCCTGGATGAAGGTCGTACATCTCGAAGCCTGCACCGCCGAGATTCCTTTGGACCGGCCGGCCACCTTCGCGACCCGGATCGTCCGGGAGCGCCACTTCTGCCTAGTTCGAGTCCGGCGCGAGGACGGCATCGAAGGGTTGGGATACTGCTACGTCGGCAACCGCGCGGGCCATCTCGCCACCCTAGTCGTCCGGGACCTGCTGCGGAGCTGCGTCGTCGGTCACGAGTCCGAGCACACCGAGCAGATATGGGACGGCATGTACAGGGAGTCCCTGCTCCAGGGTCGAGGCGGCCTGGTCTTCAGGGCGATGAGCGCGATCGACAACGCTCTGTGGGACGCGAACGCCAAAGCGGCCGGCCTACCGCTCTACCGGTATCTTGGGGCCCACCGGGAGGGCACAGTCCCCGCCTACGCCAGCGGCGGATACTACGCCCGCAGCGCCAGGCCGCAGGACCTGGCTGACGAGGTGGCGGACTACGCCGAACAAGGGTTTGAGGCGGTCAAGGTGAAGGTGGGCCTGCTTTCCATCCGCGAGGACGCCGCCCGTCTCCAGGCGGCGAGGAGCGCGATTGGCCCTGACGTACAGCTGCTCCTGGACGCCAACAACGCATGGCGTGACGCGCCCTCCGCGATCGCCGCCGTCAGGGCCTTCGAGCCCTATGGTCCGGCGTGGATCGAGGAGCCGGTCATGCCCGACGAGGTGGAGATGATGGCGGCGATCGCAGACGGAGTCCGGACGCCCGTCGCCACGGGCGAGATCGACTACGGAAGATGGGCGTTCATGCGTCTGCTGGACGCTCGGGCGGCTTCGGTGCTGCAGCCGGACGTTGGAGTGTGCGGCGGCGTCACCGAGTGGAGGAGAATCGCCGCGTTTGCGGCGGCCCGCGGGGTTCCGGTGGCTCCGCACTCGCGTCAGGAGTCGCACGTCCATCTCGTCGCCAGTACGCCAAACGCCACCTGGCTCGAATACTTCCCGGACGATTCGATCACCAACATCTCGCGAGTGTTCACGACGGCGCTCGAAGCAGTCGGCGGGCGGGTGATGATCCCGGACCGCCCCGGCTTCGGCGTGGAGCTTGACGAGGAGGCGCTCGCCGCCTACTGGGTCGACGGCTGGGCCTGACCGTAGCTGTTCAGACTTGCGGGGGACCCCCATCTCAATCTTCCCCCGGCTCCGCGGGGGAAGAGGTAAGAGCCTCCTCTCCGTCCACCAGATTCGCTAGAATATCTCACGGAGTCTGAACAGTTACGCTTGACCAGGCGAGCCGAATATCCTCACGCGGTCTAGGATCCTCTGGAAGTTCCCGCCGAGAACCTTCGCTCGGACCTCGGCCGGAAGGTCGGCCCAGACCACCCAACCGAGCTGCGGTCTCGGATCGCGCATCGGCTGATCGCTCCCGAAGACGACTCGGTCTTCGCCGGCCGCCTCGACGAGGAACTCGATGACTCCGTTAGTCACCGAGGTGTAGGTGATCTCGGCGTAGACGTTAGGATGCCGCCGAACGCATGCGGCCACCTCTTCGGCGAAGGCCCAGCCGGCACCCGCGTGGGCCACGACCCAGCTCACGTCCGGAAACCGGTCCGCAAGCCCATCTATCGCCGGCAGCCCTCCCGTCTGGTCGGCCACGTGCACCAGCGCATATAGCCGGTTGCGGTCACCGAAGCTCCACCACGGCGTGAACGCCTCGTCCTCATAGCTGAGGTTCATATTGGGATAGGGTTTCATGCCGACAAAGCCCTGCTCGACGTACCTGAGGCGTATCTCCTCCTCGATGTCTTCGGGGCTCATGTGCGTCGGATCGACGACCGCGACTCCGATCACCGAACGGCCGTGGGACCGGACCGCGCGCCACACGATGCCGTTTCCGTCCCTCGCATCGGTGCAGACAGGGCCGTTCCAGCTCATCATGGCGACACGGTCGATACCGCACCACGTGCCGGCCTCCAGTATGCCGTCCGCGTCGCCGTGGTACATGACGTACCTGAGTCCGGCGGTCTCACCTCCCTCATGCAGCACGTGGCTGTGAGCGTCGAGGACGGGCGTGGTCAGGGGGCGCCCGTCGCGCGCGGCGGTCAGGATCGGGTCGTCGGGCCTTGGGACGGTCTCCAACCGCTCCGGGCCGATGCCGCGCAGGAGCCTGCGCAGATTGCCGCCCGCGATCCTCCGCTTCGACTCCTGGGGGATCTGGGCGTAGTCGACGAAGCTCCGGGCCGCGCCCGGCGACTTGGCAGTCATGCCGCTGCCGAATAGCAGCCGCTCGTCTCCAAAGTCGGCGACGTACCGCTCCAGACCCCGATTGATCTGATAGCTGGAGAACTCGATGTGCAGGTTATCGTGAAGCTCCATGAGCCGGTGTATCTGCGCCTGCTGCGCCCAGTAGTGGTCGATCAGGAGCAGCGGCAGTCGAGGATGCCTCGATAGCAGACCGTGAAAGAAGGCGAACGGGTCGGCGGCTCCCCAGCCAGCCGGGTGACGGTCGCTTCCGGCCTCCATGAGCGTCAGGACGCCGTGCTCTTGAAGCGCGTCCAACGTCGGCCCCAGAAACTCCGAATGGTCAGACAGACCGGCCGGCGGTATCCGGACGGCCCTCACGCCCTGTTCGTCCATCGCACGCAGCAGGTCGTCCCCCGTCCGGTAGGCGCCGGGACCGCCCAACGGAGCTATGCACCAGGCTGGGAAGAGACGTTCGGGCGCCTTCGCCACCTCCGCATGCAGACGGCCGTTCCCGTACATGGGATCGTAGGTCGTCGCGACGGCGTGAACGGTCAGAGCGCCGGCGATCTCGGCGAGGTCCATGTCTTCGAGCAGGTGCTCGGTCGACCATCTCTCGCGGCGGTGTTTCATCGGTCTCTGTCCCACGATTACGTTGCAGTCGAAGTACGTCAGATCGCTCATTCCTGCCTCCCCGGGGTGTTGGGTCTACCGGCATCAGAGTATAGCTCCGTCATTCCGAACGGAGCAAAGCGGAAGCTCAGGATGCGGGCGAGACACCCGCGCTCCCAGTGGATTCCCGCTTTGCAAGGAGAATCTGACGACTCAGCGCTGTTGGGAGAGGTGCGGCCCTCCCAGACTGGCCAGCTCGTCCTCAATCAGTCGTACCACCAGATCGTCCAGGTCCTGCCTCACCGGACCGTCACCGTCCGTCGTACAGGCGGCGACTAAGAAACTACCCTGTCTGCCCCTCTTGACATATTTGTTCTAATGACTCATAATGACATTATACAACGCCCGTTCGGACGACCCATGACCCCCCTGAAGGTGCTCGAAAGCTGACATGACCTCCGCGCCGACCCTCGCCACCACCGCCGACGAGCTCGCCGATGACGTCGACGAGTACGCCGAATACATCCGCCAGGTCACCGGCGATGGCGAAGCCATCGTCGACTGCCTCATCAGGATCATGGAGGACGACTCCGTCGGCGCAAAGCCCTACGAGCGCCTCGACGCCCAGCTCCTCCTCGACAGCATAGGCTTCGGAAGACTCGCTGTCGATCAGACCTCGATCATCCCGCCCGCCGGCGCCGTGCCCGCGCCGCCGCCCATGCCCGCCGCGCCAAACTCGCCGAGGACCGCGAACGCCGGGACGCCCAGGCGTCCCGTCCTCCTCCTCTCCGAAGAGACCCTCTATCGCCTCCCGACCCTCGTCAGGCAGAAGACCGACAAGGGCAGGAAGATGGCCGACTTCCTCACCGCCGTCGTCAGGGGAGAGCTGAGCGACTTCAGGCCGCACCACTGGATCAGGGCCGCAAAGCACCTCGCCGCACGGGCCTACTCCAGGGAGGTCGACCCCGACCCCGAGCTCCCCGGACTCTCCCTCCAGGGCACCATGGCTCTCATAGATAAGCTCACCGCCGACTTCCAGGAGCGTAAGACCGTCGCGCGGCCCGACCCCGACACCCTCGATGACCCGGACGTGGCCATGGACCGCCCCAATGACGATGCCGCGGAGTCCCGCTCCACGGCGCCCTCTCATCCCGCCCTGCACCGGGACGATCACCTCTCAGGCCCGTTAAAGCGCACCTCCGTCCTCGACCACGACTACCTGCCCCCGTGCCCCGATGGCGTCCACCTCTTCGAAGAATGCCAGTGCGCCGAAGAGCGCGACGAGTTCTACGAGCTCATCCTCGACCACTTCCGCCGCCCCCCGGACCATCCCCCCTAGCACCTATGTCCTACCTCTTCCCCCGTCCGCGGGGGAAGAGGTAGGAGTAGAACCCCACCGCCCCAGACCCCTCGCTCCGCTTCGGGGCGACAGAGACGACTCACGAACTCTGAGCTGTTACCTGTCCCTTTCGTTGTTGCAGCCGCGACGGCGAGGAGGAGGACGGGACACATGGGCCGTCTGGCGTTCGCGGGCCGCGGCGGGTTTGGCGTGGGCGGACGCGGCGTGTCAGCTTCGCCGTCGCAGTCCCTTCGGCAGCCCCGCCTGGTCGTCATCCAGGGTCCTGTGGGTGAAGGAGGGCCACGACTGGCCTCCCATATGCTCCCACTCCTCTCCGCACAGCCAGGCGAACATCCTGGCCTGGTCCGCGCCGAGCGGCGGGCGCTCCGTGAGGCTCATCCATGAGAAGTTGAAGTCGGGGTCGACCACCCAGTCCCGGCAGGGTTCTGCCGTCCGCCAGTAGTTGTACTTGAGGTTGTCACGGATTCCGGTATAGGTGCTGACGCTCCTGCGGTGCAGAATCGAGTAGACGGTGATGACGATCGACCCCGGCGGCGAGACCGTCAGCCTGGAGGTCTTCAGGCTCCTGAGCCGGCCGAGCATCGCCGCCCTGGCGGGACTCATGTGGGAGCCCGGGACGATCTCGGTGGGCCCCATCTCCTTCGTCGCGCCGCTCGGATAGTAGAAGACCTGCAGGTAGTCCAGGTGGTGCGTGATGATCGAACCGGCGTCCGGATGCCAGTTCTGCGCCGGCGTGGGCCCGACCGTGCGGTGACTGCTGATCATGTTTGGCGTGAGGAAGTCCCTGCCGAGCAGCGACCGCACAGCGCCGGCGGCCTCAGGGTTCTTGATGACGCCCTCGTCGAACCATTCCTCCCCCAGGATCTCGACCGGCTCGAGCGATTCGGCGTGCTCGGCCATGAACTCGACCGTCCGGCGGTTCACCTCGTCCGACACGACCGCCGGCAGGACCATATAGCCGTTACGGCAGAAGTCCAGAACCTGCTGATCGTTCAGGGTCGGCTTGCAGTCGTAGACTCTCGACATCGGCTGAGACCTCACTTCTCCAGGATGAATTCGCATCCCAGCGTGCTATTCAGAGGGTCGTGATGCAGGAGGGCGAGCTCCGGGAACTTCACGATCCTCCAGCCGTCCCTCATCGCCTCCAGCACGTTCGAATACGGCCACTCCTCGGGATCGTCGGAGGGCAGACGTATCTCTCCCTCCTCCACCGTCGACATGCCTATCACATCCGAGTCGACTGCCGTGGTCTGCGTCTGCAGGTACAACAGCCTCTGCATGCTTCCCGTCCCTCCCTCGTCGGCCATTGGTCATGCCCCCACCATTCTGGATGATGCGTATTTTAGCCGGGATTTCCCACCATGCAACCCGTCGCGTTGACACGACGTAGGCCCAGGACTAAACTAGCACCCAACTCCAGCGGACGCTCGGCATGGCAAGGTAGGGAGGTGCGCAATGGTTTCCAACGGACACGATCGAAACGTCGTGGTCGTGCAGCTCTCCGGCGGCAACGACTGCCTTAACACCCTCATCCCGTATGAGGAGGGGCTGTACTACGACTATCGCCCGAACGTACACATAACGCCCGAGGAGGCTCTTCCGCTGGAAGGCGGTCTCGGCCTGACGCCCCACGCCGCGCCGGTCAAGCGTCTGTGGGACAGGGGCAAGGTCGCCGTCATCAACGGCGTCGGGTACCCCAGCCCCAACCGGTCACACTTCCGGTCGATGGACGTTTGGCACACGGCAGAGCCCACCAAGATCGGCTCCGAGGGCTGGCTGGGCCAAGCGATCAGGGAGATCGATCCGAACGGGGAGAACGTGCTGACCGGCGTCAACTTCGGGCGCGGGCTCCCGAGGGCCCTCAGCGCCAAGGGCGTGCCGGTCGCCTCGGTGGGGGACCTGGAGACCTACGGGCTGTTCCCGGATCTTCAGGACGAGGCGCTGCGCCGGTATGCGCTCGACGCCTTCGCGAAGATGTACGGCGCTACGGAGGGCAAGGACGCAGTTGCGCAGTTCCTGGGGCAGACCGGCCTCGACGCCCTGAAGGGAGCGGACATCCTCCGGACGGCGCCCGCGAAGTACTGCTCCAACGTCGAATATGCCGACAACCCGATAGCTCAGAGCCTCAAGAGCGTCGCCCAGACGATGTTTGCCGATCTGGGTACCCGCGTCTACTACACCCAGCACGGGAGCTTCGACACGCACGCCAGCGAGCTGGAAGCTCACGGCAAGCTCTGGGACGACGTTTCGGGAGCCGTCGGAGACTTCTACGACGATCTCGAGGAGCATGGACGCGCGGACGACACGATCATCCTGCTCTTCTCCGAGTTCGGCCGTCGCATCGAGGACAACGGTACGGGTACCGACCACGGCTCCGGCAGCGCCGCCTTCGTGATCGGAGGCCAAGTGAACGGCGGCATGTACGGGGAGTTTCCGTCGCTCAAGGAGGAGGACCAGCTGGAGGGAGACCTCCACTTCAACAACGACTTCCGGTCCACCTATTCGACCATACTCGAGCGAGGGCTGGGCATCGAGGCCGCGCCGATCGTCAACGGCAAGTTCGAGCAGTTCGACTTCCTGAGCTAAGGCGCATCGGCGGCGAAGCGACTCCCGGACCAGGAGCTACAACAGGAGGTGGTCATGGCAAACCACGACGTCGCGATAATGGGTCACCTTATGCGGCGGGCAGGCTTTGGCGCGACCCGCCAGGAGCTGGACGAGTACGTCGACAAGGGCTACGAAACGGTCGTCGAGGACCTGCTCAATCCTGCCGACACGCGGAGTATGCCCGACGACGTCATCAGACGCTACCACAACGAGCAGTCCGGGATGATGGGGCAGTTCGCCCCCGGCTCATACTGGCTATACCGGATGATCTCGACCGAGGCGCCGCTGCTGGACAAGGTGGCGCTCTTCTGGCACAACGTCTTCGCTACCGGATATCCGAAGATCACCTACGGCAAGGTCCTGATGGACCAGATCAGGATGTTCAGGCACTGCGGAATGGGCAGCCTGAAGACTCTGCTGATCGAGCTGTCGAAGGACCCGGCGATGATCGTCTGGCTCGACAACAACGACAACCACAACGGGGCGATAAACGAGAACTACGGGAGGGAGCTCCTCGAGCTCTTCTCGATGGGAGTGGGCAACTACACCGAGCAGGACATCAAGGAGTGCTCACGGGCATTCACCGGCTGGACGATGGCAAACGCGGAGTACATGGGGCTTCGCGCCCGCCGGGACTCGATCTGGCCCTACGGCCGGATCGCCTGGCACTTCGAGTACAGGGCCGACGACCACGACGACGGAGAGAAGGAGTTCCTGGGACAGAAGGGACGGTTCAACGGCGAGGATGTGATCGACATCATCTGTCGGCAGCCGGCTACGGCCCGGTTCATCTCCAGGCATATGTACCACTTCTTCGTCGCGGACGAGCCGCCCGTGCCCCAGTGGCCGTACACTCCGCCCAGAGACCCCGAGGCGATCGAAGTACTGTCGAACGCCTACTTCGAGAGTGACTACGACATAGGCTCGATGCTGCGCGTACTGTTCAACTCGGACTTCTTCCAGTCCGAGGATTGCTGGTACGAGAAGGTCAAGAGCCCAACCGAGATCGTCGCCGGCGTGCTCAGGCTGTCGGGCGAGTTCCGCTATCCGGCCTTCACAATGAGGGAACGCACCGACCAGCTATCGTACATGGGCCAGCAGCTTACCAACCCGCCTTCGGTGGAGGGATGGCACCAGGGGATTGAGTGGATAGACACGGGGACGCTGGTGGAGCGGCTCAACTTTGCGAGTCAGCAGCTTTCGGACACAGGCAACGCCGGTTCCAGGGAGATCATGGACCGGATCGCCGCACGGGCGGATGGGTCTCTCACGCCCGACTCGCTCGTGGACGGCTGCCTGGACGAGGTCGGCGCGCTGACGGTGTCGGACGAGACGCGCTCCGCGCTGGTCCAGTTCGCCTCTACCGAGTCCGCCGAGGGTCCCAGAGAGAAGGTGGCCCAGATGCTCCAGCTCGTGGTCGCCACGCCCGAGTTCCAGCGCTCTTAGACGCCGGCTGTCGACGGTTACGACCTCGGCTGCGCCCGGCGATCGGAGGCACTCACGATGAGTACCGGCACCATCGAATCTCGAACCGAGCTTCTCGAATACAGCCACACGATCGGCTTGTCGACGATGGAGGGCCGCGGCTTCTACTATCCGGTAGATACCGCCAGGGGCAAGGACGGACGGCTCTACACGGCGAGCCGGTCTCTGGAGGGTGACGTCCGCGGCATCCGCGTCACCATGTTCGACCTCGACAGCGAGTACTTCGGGACGTTCGGCCACTACGGCGAGGAGGACGGCGAGCTGATGTGGCCCACCGGCGTGGCCGTCGACAGCGAGGACCAGGTCTTCGTCACCGACGAGTATCTTCACCGCGTCACCGCGTTTACCCCGGACGGTAATTTCTTATACTGTTGGGGAACGCACGGGGCTGCACCGGGCGAGTTGAACGGGCCCGCCGGCCTTGCCTTCGACGGCGACGACAACCTGTACATATCGGACCATCAGAACGACCGCGTTCAGAAGTTCACCAAGGACGGCCAGCACCTGCTGAGCTTCGGCTCGACCGGCGCCGGCGAGGGACAGTTCGACCTGCCATGGGGACTGACCGTCGGGCCCTACGGCGACGTCTACGTGGCGGACTGGCGCAACGACCGGATCCAGCGCTTCTCGCCCGAGGGCGAGCTCCGAAGAGCATACGGCAGCCCCGGCAGGGGTGAAGGGGAGCTCCACAGGCCCGCGAGCGTCGCAGTGGACGACGAAGGCTACGTCTACGTCGCCGACTGGGGTAATGAGAGGGTGCAGGTGTTCGATCAGGATGGCACCGCCGTGACCATGCTCAGGGGACAGGCGACGCACTCGAAGTGGGCCGAAGACTTCCTGAGGATCAACGTCGAGGAGGCCCAGGCGCGCGCCAACGCGAACCTCGAGCTGGAGATAGACTTCTTCGTCGATGATCCCCACGAGGTGTCTTCTCACATCGAGAAGCTGTTCTGGGCGCCGACCTCCGTCTATCTGGACGGAGAGGGACTGCTGTACGTGACGGAGAGCAACCGGCACCGGATCCAGATCTACCGGCAGGCCGGCTGACCCGGCCCTACTCGATCAGATCCAGATATTTCAGCCCGGAGCCGGTGTTCAGCAGCAGGACCGTCTCCTCCGGTGAGATGTCCCCGCTCAACAGCAGCCTGTTGAGCCCGGCCACGGTCGCGGCGCCCTCGGGGCAGATGAAGAGACCCTCCAACGAGGCGACCTCCCTCATCGCCGACACCATCTCGTCGTCGCTCACGGCCACCGCACCGCCGCCGCTCTCGCGCAGCACGTTGAGAATCAGGTAGTCGGCGATGCCGGACGGCACCCTGAGTCCACCGGCGATCGTCCGGGCGTCCTGCCAGGGCTCGGCGAACTCTGCTCCCTCGTGGAAGGCCCGCACCAGCGGGGCGCACCCCTCGGCCTGGACGCAGAACATTCTAGGCCGCTTGCCGTCCGTCCAGCCGAGCTCCTCCATCTCCTCGAAGGCCTTCCATATCCCGACGATGCCGGTTCCCCCGCCGGTCGGGTAGACGATCACGTCAGGAGCCCGCCACCCCATCATCTCCGCGATCTCGTATCCCATCGTCTTCTTCCCTTCGACGCGGTACGGCTCCTGGAGCGTGGACAGATCGAACAGCCCCTCCTCATGCGCCTTCGCACGGGAGAGCTGTCCGGCGTCTCCGATCAGTCCGTCAACGAGCGTCAGGCCGGCGCCCGTGACCGAGACCTCCTTCATCGTCGCCTCCTGGGCGTCCCTGGGTATGAAGACGTACCCCTCGATGCCTCCTCTGGCGGCGTAGGCCGCCATCGCGCCGGCGGCGTTGCCGGCGGACGGGACCGTCAGCCTGGTCAGCCCAAGCTCCGCTGCCTTAGACACAGCGGCGGACATCCCGCGGGCCTTGAAGGAAGCCGTCGGGTTGATACTCTCGTCCTTGATATATACATCCCGCAGGCCCATCTCCCGGCCCAGACGTTCCGCCTTCAGGATCGGCGTGAAACCCTCTCCGAGCGTGATGACCCTGGCCTCGTCCCGTACTGGAAGCACCTCGAAGTAGCGCCACATGCTCGCAGGCCGACCGCTCAAGGACTCCCTGGACAGCTCCCGTCCGGCGGCCTGGAGGTCGTACCGCGGGTACAGGACCTTGGCGCACTCGGCACACGTCCGATGCGGCTCGTCGGCGGAGAAGGTGGCGTCGCAGTAGGTGCACTCTAGGTGCGACAGGTAGCTCTTCATCCTTACCTCCGGCGCCCATCTTAGCATGGCGTTGCATTGTCGGGCTTGCCCGTTATAATAGCTGCGCGGCCTTCGGGGGATGAAGGCCCTCGTCATGAAAGGGAGCACCATGGTCACAGGAATCGAACAGCGTTACATCGACCTCCACCCAGGATCTGCCGAGCGGCACGCGAGGGCCAGGGACCTCTTCCCTGACGGGGTCACCCACGACGCCAGACGCATGTCGCCCTTTCCCCTGTACGCCACGCATGGGCTGGGTCCGATCAAGTGGGACGTGGACGGCAACCGCACCGTCGACTACTGGACCGGACACGGGGCGCTGATCCTGGGTCACTCCCATCCGAAGGTCGTCGAAGCGGTGAACCGGCAGATGACCCGCGGCACTCATCTCAGCGCCTCGACGGACCTAGAGATCAGGTGGGCTGAGCTCGTTTCCGAGCTCATTCCGTCCGCCGAGAAGGTGCGCTTCCACAGCTCGGGGACCGAGGCGGACATGATGGCCATCCGGATGGCCAGGGCCTACACCGGAAAGACGAAGGTCATCAAGTTCGACGACCACTTCCACGGCTGGAGCGACTACCTGTCGGTGGACGGCAGCGGACTCGGCGGCATCCCCAACGAGACCCACGAGACGATGATCGTCCTTCCCGACGGGGACATCTCGATTGTCGAGAAGACCCTCGAAAGCGACGATGACGTCGCGGCCGTGATACTGGAGCCCACCGGGGCCCACATGGGCATACACGCGCTGGCCCCCAGCTTCCTGGGAGAGCTGCGCGAGGTCACGGAGCGCCATGGGGTCGTGCTCATATTCGACGAGGTCGTCACCGGCTTCCGTGTCTCCAGGGGCGGCGCCCAGGAGTACTACGGCGTTACGCCCGACATGACGACCCTTGCCAAGATCGTCGGCGGCGGTCTGCCAGGCGGCGCCGTCTCAGGCAAAGCCGAGATCATCAACATGATCCAGTCGACAGGCGACCGCGACTACGATCAGAACAGGCGAATCGGCCATAACGGTACCTTCAACGCCAACCCGCTGTCCGCGGCGGCCGGAATTGCGGCTCTCGAGCTGGTCAGGGACACTCCGGTCAACGACACCGCGGACGCCATGGGGAGCAGGCTCAAGGACGGCCTGAACGATCTGCTCGGCCGCATGGAGGTGCCCGGGTGCGCGAGCGGACCGCCGGGCGCCGTCTTCCTGCGCCTGGGAGTCGACCACGACTGCGACAAGGAGGTCTGTCTAATGACGCACGAACAGCAGACCACTGTCCAGGACGGCAAGCGGAACTCCCAGTGGACGCTGGCGATGCTGAACAACGGAGTCCACGTTTCCGGCCCGCGCTTCCTGATGATGGCGGCCCACACCGAGGAGAATATCGACGAGACGATCGACGCCGCCGAGAAGTCCCTGAGCGAGCTCCGGGGAGCGGGCTTGATCTAGCGTTCTGGACTTTCGACTAACAGCCGAGCAGCAGGCGTTCCGGAAGGAGGTCCGCGACCTCCTCACCACGGAGCTTGGCGCCGACTGGCCCGGCGTCGATCCCGACTCCTATTTCGAGGATGAGAACTGGCCTCGCGTCCGGCGGCTCACCTCCAAGCTGTCCGAGCGCGGTTGGCTGACCCTCGCCTGGCCGCAAGAGTACGGCGGCCAGGGCCGTCCCCACATCGAGCAGATGATCTACAGCGAGGAGACGGCCTACTTCCGCGCTCCCACCCGCGACGTCACCATCGGTACGGAGCTGGTCGGTCCAACGCTGATGCTCTACGGCACGGACGAGCAGAAGGCCCGCCTCCTGCCAGAGATCGCCAGCGGCGCCGCGGTCTACTGCCAGGGGTTCAGCGAGCCGGAGTCGGGATCGGACCTCGCCTCACTCCAGCTCCGAGCTCAGCAGGACGGGGACGACTATGTCCTCACCGGGTCGAAGATATGGACCAGCGGCGCGCACAGGGCGACACACTGCTACGTGATGGCCCGCACCGATCCGGACGCGCCGAAGCACCGGGGCATCAGCGTATTCATCGTAGATATGAGGACGCCGGGGATCGAGGTGCGTCCAATCCTCAACATGTTCGACGTCCACTACTTCAATCACATCTTCTTCGAAGGAGTCCGGGTCCCAAAGTCCAACATGGTGGGCGAACGTGACCGCGGCTGGTACGTGGCGGCGACGAGCCTCGACTTCGAGAGGTCGGGCATCGCCAGGTTTGCCGCGAATCGCCGAAGTCTGGAGGAGATGATCGAGCTGGCGAAGCAGTATGGACTCGCCGGGAATCCCCTGCTGAGACGCCGTCTTGCCGAGCTGTGGGTAGCCAACGAGGCGGGAAGGATGGTCGCCTACTACGTCGGCTGGATGCAGAGCCAGGGCTCGGTCCCCAATATGGAGGCCTCCGCATCGAAGCTGACGGGCAGCGAGATAGCTCAGCGCATACATGCGCTCGGCATAAGGGTGGCCGGCATGTACGGAACCCTAGACAGGGACTCCCCGTGGGCCAAGCTGAATGGGAGACTGGCCAGGGAGTGGATGGACTCCTTCTCCTTCACCATCCGGGCCGGCACCTCGGAGATCCAGAGGAACATCATCGCGACGAGGGGTCTCGGCCTGCCGAGACCGTAGACGGCTCCTAAACTGCGGATACCCCGCGCCACGCGAGGATCACGCCGACGACCATCAGTACGCATCCCATAACCGCGAGGAGGCGGTCGAGTCTTACGCGGCCGGTGAGTCTGGCCCCGTAGTAGCTGCCGATCATCGCGCCGCCGCCCATCAGGACCAGCATAGGATAGTCGACCTGGCCACGGACCATGTGGCCGACCCAGCCGACCGACCCCATGAAGAGGCCTATGAACAGGTTGGTCCCGGCCGCGATTCTCGGGTCGACCTTCAACACGCGGATCATGGCGGGCAGCCGGATGCTCCCGAGGATGAGGCCGACGGCCCCACCCAGCAGACCTACGCCCAGTCCGATGGCGCCCTCGGCGACGATCCTGGGCGGGGTGAAGCTCCCGGCGGCCCCCTCGAGGTTCTCCGACGTGAAGACGCCGCCTCCCGCGCGGGGCCTCACCATGAGTATGAACTCGACCCCCTGCCAAGCGACCAGCACTCCGGCGGCGAGGAGCAGAAGCGACTCGGGCGCCATCTCGCTCGCGAATCCGCCGACGAATGCTCCGGCCACCGCCGGAACTCCCATCGCCAGGACTATGCGCACGTCCACACGCCCCTCTCTCAGGTGCCGCAGCGTTCCGGTCAGGGCGCTCATGCCGCTGATCAGTATGTTGGTGCCGGCGGCGATGGGGGACGGCATGCCGATCAGGAGCAGCGCCGGCAGGCGCATCGTTCCCAGCGCGAGGCCCACGAATCCGCCCAGCACGCCCACCAGGAAGGAGACGATGGTCAGAACGACGGCGTGCCATAAGAGCACGTCCGACGCCAGCCCCAGCTCGTCGAGGCCAGGCCCCACCTACTCCGCCCCCGCTATCAGCCGGTCCAGCGAGAGGCGCATCTCGTCTATCTCCCGCCGTTCCGCCCGATGGTTACCATAGCGTGCCCTGATAAACGCGGCCGTCGACCATCGGACGAGGCTCGCCGGGAAGGCCTGCTCCAGCGTCTGCTGGTACTCGGCAGGCGTCTGTGCGGGCGGTCTCGGGATCCCGTTCTCTTCGGCCAGGGCCAGGAGACCGTAGTATATCCGGAAGACGTCGACGACGTCCGGGCCGCCGTCGGGAAGCCTGAAACGCGGACTGGACCGGCGCCTCTTGAGACGGTCGGGCAGGAGACCGAACAGGAGCTGCGCAAGGTCACGTCCGACGTCGGCGTCCTCCCTGATCGACTCCCGGACGATGGAGGACTCGATCAGCCGCCACCTCTTTCTTCTACGGAACGCCCGAGCCAGCAACAGCATAGCGCCGAGTACGATGAGCCCGACTATCACCCATCCTATGATGGCCATGTATGCGGGAGGATCGGCCTCGGGCCGTTCCAGCAGATCGAACCCTATCGGTCCCGTCAGATCGAACTCCGTCTCGTTATCGGTAGAGAACCAGCCGATGACGGCGAAGATGCCCTGGACTATGAATGTCATCACGTAGACGAACGGGACCGCGACGTAGAACGCCACGGTACCCAGTCCCTTTAGGAGCCATACGAACGGCGCGGCGATGGTCTGCAGCGCGCTTTCGCGCAGGAGGCTGAAGGCCAGACCGAGCACCAGCACGCCGGCCACGACGACGCCGATCACTCGGGGCCAGGTGCTCATCTGCGACGGCGCCTGGAACGTCGGAAGCAGGTTGCCGAAGCTGAGCCCTGCAAGGCCCGCCCCAAAGAAGACGAACATCATCGGGAATACGTTCAGGTCGGCCTCGTTTGCGATGTCGACGATTATGGCGGGGGAGAGCGCCAGCACGCCCGCCTTGAAGCTCGTGGCGAGAGACTCGGTTGCGTTCTCCGAGCCTGCTATCCTGCCGCCGCGCCACCATAGGTAGACGGCGAATGCGCCCGCAACGATTCCCCAGCGGGTGTTGTCGTCCGCACCGGGGCTCGAATTGATCTGACCTATCCATCCAAGGTCCACGCCGGACTCGCCGTTTGGGATCTGGGCGCCCAGCGTGAGGAAGAGAACGACGATGCCCAGCGCCATCTGCGTCAGGCCGGCGACCGCCGCCGGCATGGCTATCAGGTTGAGCGTGCGAGCCGATATGAGCGATATCCCCATTATCGCCATGACAGCGGCCCACGCGAGCGGGCTTCGCTCGAGCCCGAACCACAGCCCGAAGAGGCTCAGAATGGCGAACATCCACGCCCCCTCGGAGACGATATGGGCTGCCAGGACGAGCCTATCGTTGCCGGAGGTCACCTGCGAACTCCAAGCCTTCTAGGTACCTTCCGACGTTGTGCAGGGGCACCCCCGACGGCAGTCCCTCGAACTCGTCGTCCCCTGCGTTGAGAATGACGATGCCGTGTCCCCTTCCCAGCAGGGTAGAGATCGTATCGGCGAGATCGGGCGGCATCAGAGACGCGACCACTACCAGGGTGGCGCCCATCGGCAGGCTCCGCGCGTGTTCCGCAAGCTGGGGCGCCATCGCGCCCATGCCGAGAGGGCGTATCGTGGCGAGCGCCTCCAGGATCATCGTCAGCTGGTCTACCGAGCGGCTGGGACCTATCTTCATGGGACGGTCCGAGAGGATCGCAGCCCCGTTCGAGAAGAGGCCGAGGCTATATTGGCGCTCGGCTGCGTAGGCCGCTACCGATGCCGCGGCGGTGATGACACGCTCCAGATTGGTCGGAGAGTATCCCTCCCAAGACCGCTCGGTCGTCTCGATCGCCACCACCAGGACGACGCTGTTGCTGGAGCTGGGGTCGAAGGTACGCGCCTGCAGGCGCTGGGCTTTCGCGCTGGCTTTCCAGTCGATCAGCTTCAAAGGGTCGCCGCGCTGGTACTCGCGGACGCCCGCCGGCCGGGACGGATCCGGGAAGATTGTCATACCGCCTCTCACCTCGCCGAGCGGTCGTGAGGCCGGAAGTCCCAGATCGTCCAGCGGGACCACTCTGGGGTAGACGAGGATGTAGTCCTGCTCGCTCGCCGTCCGGCGGCTGGCGAAGAAGCCGAACAGGTCGCCGCTCTCCATCCGGGCGGGGCCCAAGTAGTAGAGTCCCCTTCTACGCGCCTTCACCCGGTAGCTCCAGCGGATGCGCTCGTACCACGCGACCGAGGTGTAGAGGCGCAGCGTACGAACGTTGGGGCCTGCGATCAGGTCCGCCTCTTCGATCTCGATGCCGTCCGGGACCTCGTCCTCGATCTTGATGCGTCCGAGAGGCACGGGCTTCCTGTTCGCCAGGGTCATCGTGACGGTGACCTCTTCATCGATGAAGACGCGCTGACGCGAGAAGCGCCGATCGTACGCGACCCGTTCGAGCGCGATCCTGTTCCACATCAGCGCGATGCCGGCGATGCTCAGCCCCATGATGCCGAAGGCGAGCACCGGGGCCTTTCCGGCGAAGACGCCCACGAGGATGAGTACTGCGAACAGGAGCACCCAGAAGTCCTGCCAGAACTGGCTGAACACCGGACGCTACCCCTCGACCGGTACGGCTACCGAGGAGAGGACCTCCGCAAGCGCCTGATCGGCGGTGTGTCCGCGGACCCTGGCGTTGGAGGTCAGGATCATGCGATGGGCCAGCACCGGCGATGCAAGCGCCTTGACGTCGTCCGGCGTGACGAAGTCGCGCCCATCGATCGCGGCACGAGCCTGCGCTGTCTTGTAGAGAGCCAGCGCCGCTCTAGGGCTGGCTCCGAGCATGAGGGTGCGGTGCTCACGGGTAGCGTGAACGATCTTGACCGTGTACCGGCGGACCGACTCCTCGACCGTGACTCTCGCAACCATGTCCTGGACGCGGACAAGCTCTCCAGCGTCGGTGACCGGATCGAGGGAGAACAGGGCGTCGCGCTCGAATCGCGTCAGTATCTCCGACTCCTCGTCCTCTGACGGATAGCCCAGCCTGATCCGCACCATGAACCTGTCGAGCTGCGCCTCCGGCAGCGGGAAGGTGCCCTCCAGCTCTATGGGGTTCTGGGTCGCCATCACGAGGAACGGGTCGGGTAGGGGCATCGTGACGCCGTCGACCGTGGTCTGGCGCTCCTGCATCGCCTCAAGCAGGGCGGACTGGGTTCGCGGAGTGGCCCGGTTGATCTCGTCGGCGAGGAGGACCTGGCTGAATATCGGGCCGGGCCTGAACTCGAAGTCGCCGCTCTTCTGGTTGTAGAAGTTGACCCCCAGAACGTCGATGGGCATCAGGTCCGGGGTGAACTGGACTCTGCCGAAGACGCATCCGAGAGACTGGGCCAGCGCCTTCGCCAAAGTCGTCTTGCCTATGCCGGGCACATCCTCCACCAGAATGTGGCCGCGACACAGCAGGGCGACGATGGCCAAGTCTATGACATCGTCCTTGCCGACGATTATCTGCTGCACGCCCCGGCGAACACGCGACGCCAGGTCCTGGACCGCATCGACCTCTGCGGGTCGACTCATCTCGACAGCGCTCCCCTGGCCGCGTTGTACCCGGCGAGTCTTCCGAAGACCGCCCCGTGCATCAGGCCGCCGCCGCGGAGGCTGTTATGATAGAGGATGCCGCCGACGATCTCGCCCGCGGCAAAGAGACCGGGGATCGGGTTGTCCTCCATGTCCCGAACCTGGGCGTTGGCATCGATCTTGGGCCCTCCGTAGGTGTAGGTGATGCCGCCGGTGACCGCGTGGGCGGCGAACGGGGGGCGGTCCAGCCTGATGGCCCAGTTGCTCTTCGGCGGGTCGAGCGTCCTGGTCGATCTGCCGTCCAGCTCGCGCGGGATGTAGGCTGCGTCGTGAGCCTCGGCGTTGAATCCGTCCACGGTCGCATCCAGTATGGCTGGGTTGATTCCGAGCCTGCCGGCCAGCTCCCCGATGCTGCCGGCCTCCGTCGCCTGCGACACGCCGTACCTCTCCTCCAGGAGCGGGATGGCCCGAGAGTCGAAGATCTGGTATGCGATGCTCCGCTCCTGCTCCAGGATCCGACGCCCCACCTTGACGAAGGTCTGCTCGGCGAATCCCTCCCCCTCGTCCACGAAGCGGCGGCCGCCAAGGTTGACGGTGATCCCCAGCGGGTAGGCGCGGCGCGGCATCCGTTCGGTGATCCCCGGGTCACCGGTGGGGGGCGCGTTGACGTCGATGGGCGTGGCGTGGCATCCCGTCCACTGGCCGGCAGGCTTCGCACCGATCTCGAGAGCGGCGCGGTGGCCGTCGCCGGTGTTGTACTTGGAGCCCCGCACCCTCGCGCTCTCCCATCCGCCGCCGAGGTACTTTACGCGCATCTCAGCGTTCGCCTCGAACCCTCCGCACGCCAGCACGACGCCGCCGGCGCCGATCTCATGCACGCCGTCAGCGTCTCTGACGACGACGCCGGATACCGCCCCTCTCGCGTCCTGGACCAGGCGGAGCATCTTGGTCTCGTACAGAATCGCTATGCCGTTGCGCCGGCAGGCCGTGGTCAGCATCTGGACGAGGCCCAGCCCGGACTCGAAGGCTCGCAGGCCCACGCTGCTGGGTATGGTCGTGGGCGCACCTGCGAGGCCGCCGGTACTTGGTGGAAGCTCCCACTTGACGCCTTTCGAGTGCATCCAGTCCACTGTCGGGCGCGACCGGGAGACGATCACGTCAGCCAGGCCGGGGTCCGTGTCGCCGTGAGTGACGGTCATCAGGTGGCTGCGGAACTCCTCTGCGGAGTATGGAGCCATCGAGACTGCCGACGCCTCCTCGTCGGTGAGGTCGGGCAACAGGGACCGGAGGTCCTCGACTCCGTCGTGGACGAATCGAAATCCGCCCCCCGTATACATGCAGTTGCCGCCCTGAGCCGCGGCGGGGGCCTTCTCCAGCACCAGCGTGGCCGCGCCCTGCTCCCGGGCCGCCAGCGCCGCGCACAGCGCCGCGTTGCCGGCGCCGACGACCACTACGTCGTAGCTTGCCATCTCGTCCGTCATTGCTGTCGTCTCCGTGCGTTCGGGTTGAGAGTGGCTACAGTATATCCGACGGATGGTCGTTACTCTAGACGGCTCCCGTACGTGCGGGCTGGTGACGCTACGCTGCCATGCGTTATATTTGAGTTGCCAATCTCCGTTGCCCGGTAGTGTAGCGGTAGCACGTCAGCCTTTGGAGCTGAAGTCCCTGGTTCGAATCCAGGCCGGGCAGCCACACCTGCCGGTATTGAGGCTGCGTCTCAGCCGATGGGTTCATAGCAAGGCACAGACGCCTGAGGGAGAGACCCTGATGTCCGTCGACGGCGTGTTGTCTGGTAAGGTGGCCGTCGTCACCGGCGCGGGCAGGGGAATCGGCAAGGCTATATCCGTCGGCTATGCGGCCGGCGGCGCTGCCGTATGCTGCGTTGAAGAGGAGCGGGCTTTGCGCAGGTACCCGGGTCAGCCGTCCCGCGGGCGGTGCTTTTCGATTAGGGCGGCGACCCTCGCGTCGATCTCGTCACTGAGGGGGCGATCTACGTCCGCATAGGCGATTCCGAGATGCGCGTCCCGGAGCAGCTCTTCGTAATCGGGACAGCCGCCGAACCTGGCCTTCAGCTCGTCGAACAGCGCGTCTATGTCCGGCTTCCTGAACATGCGCCGAGATGAGCTACTCGTCGCCGATCGTCGTCGTGCCCTCGTCCAGGACCCTCTTGACGTTGGAGGCGAACTCGACGAGCTCGGACTCGTCCGGGACGTCCTCTCTGCTGAGCCTCTCCTTGAACTGCGTGAAGAGCCAGTCCTCCCGCCTCCCGTGCGGGAAGTCGAAGAACTGCCGGTCGAAGTGGGGCAGCTGACCGGGCCCGAAGTAGCCCTTGTCACGGATCTCGTACCCCTCGAGGTTGTCGGTGCCTTTGCCGAGCACCTCACCCGTCTCGACGTAGTGCTCCATCACCGGCTTCATGCCGTAGCGCTGCACCGGACACACCTTCATGCAGACCGCGCAGCCCTCGTAGCGCGCCATGACGGGGCGGCATCGGTCGTAGATCAACTTGTTCTTCTCGACGCCCCGGTACCAGACCTTCTCCTTGACCAGAGCCCTGCCCGGGCACCGGTTGACGCAGACCTGGCACTGCTGGCAGAACTTGTGGATCCCGTAGTCGACCGGCTCGTCGTAGGTGACCGGCGCGTCGGTGGTGATAATCATCAGCCTCGCCCTGGACCCGAAGTGGGGAGACAGGAGCTGGCCGTTCGCGCCGAGCTGTCCGAGGCCCGCTGCCACGAACATCGGGATGTAGGCGGCGCTGTTGTCGTTCGGGCTGTGCACCTGGGCGTAGTAGCCGAAGGAGCGGATATAGTCGCCCAGCTTCAGCGCGAGGGCGCCCTCGATCTCGTAGGTGCCGAAGTGGGCGTACTCCGCCTCGAGGCTTGGGATCGTCTGAGTCTGCGCATAGTCCTGCTCCAGGGCGATGCATATCGCATGGTCGAACTTGGCCCAGCGCTTCTTGCTGACGTAGGTGTAGTGGCGGTCGTACCGCGTGAAGCCGACCTCTCCGAAGCCGAGCTCGCGGGCCCTGGTGCGGATCTCCTCGGTGAGGTCTCTCCCTGCGGGAGGAGCCGTCGGCTCGATGTCTCCGGTCACCGCGGCGGCGTCGACGAGCGGCTTATTGTTCCGGTCGTGCTGCTCGCGGTACTCTCTCACCTCGTCGGTGTAGACCGTCCAGACCCACTCCCGGTCGGCAGCCTTCTCGACGTTCTGAGACTCGATAGGGTCGACGCGGCTGTAGAAGGAGACGTCGATCTCTCGCTGAGGGATTCCCGGCTCGGTGACGAGGTCCTCCGCGACGGGGATGTCCACGTTGGGGCGTCCATGCAGTCTTCCGGGCCTCTTCACCACGTGGCTGACTCTCTTCGGCATGGGTACCGCCTCCCTTGGCGTGGGCATCGGGCGCGAGTGTACGCCCACACTCCGGGCAAGTCAAGCGTACAGATGCATGAATTCCCGCTCATATGAGCGGGTCTCAGGTCAAGCGGCCCTGTTTCGCGGTCACGATCTGCCTGAGCAGGAAGATTACGCCGCCGATGACGATCACGCTCACGTATGTTATCGACCGGTCGACGAGCGCCACCGACACGGCGTCCGGCCGGTCGAGGCTCAGGAGCAGCAGGCCAGTCAGCCCGGGCTCGACCGCGCCGAGGCCGCCCGGAGTGGGGACGGTGCTGAGAATGGCGTGGCTCACCGCCAGAACGGGGATCAGCGCAAGAGCCACCTCGATGTCCAGCGCCGCGATCACGAAATACAGGCGTCCCATCTCGAGAACCCAGGCGATCAGCCCGAGCAGGACAAGCCCCGGAAGCTGCTTGAAGCTCCCCATCGTACCTTCATGAAAGCCGGCGTAAGCCTCCTCGATTCGGCTGGGCATGAGGCGAGCCAGCCGGATACCGCCTATCCTCATGGCGACGATTATGGCGGCAAGGCCCACGGCCATCCCGGACCCGGCGATCAGGATGGGGGCTGAGCCGGCCGCATCGGAGGTGACTGCCAGGGCGCCCGCCCCGATCACCAGTATTCCGAAGATGAGCGCCATGTCGAGCGTGCGCTCGGCCAGAACGGTGCCCAGGCTCCACGAGAAGGTGCTTCGGGCCTCCCGCGCGAAGGCGTACGCGCGGTAGCCATCCCCCAGACGCAGCCACGCTATCGAGTTGACGAACCAGCCAATCACGATAAGCAGCGAGCTCTGGACCACCGACGGCGGCCTCCAACCCGGCGTCGACGCGGCCCCGGCGTTTATCGCCAGAAGCCGCCATCGGATGCCACGGAAGAGGAAGCTCGCATAGTAGAGCAGGAGGGCTGCCGCGTACATCCACAGGTCGATCCCCCTCACGTTGCTCCAGGTGGCTCGCCAGTCGAGATCGAACCTGACTGCGAAGAGCGCGATGACACCCGCCGCGACACCGAAGGACAGGAGGGTCGGGATGGAGAAGACGCGGCTCCTCAGCGACGTCGGCTCGGAGCGGCCCCGCCGGTCAGCAAGCATGGACATGGCTCCGGCCGTGCGGCGGTCTCAACAGCGGACGCTTTGCCGGAACGCCGGGCCTCCGGGGATAGCACGCCGGAGTCGATTGGACCTTCTCCATCAGGACGAGACGCCGGCCGTCGTCGAGCAGGGAGGAAGGCACCTCTTCGATCCCCTTCCACCGACCTCCCAGGGCTTCGGTGGCATACCCCGCCTTCCCAAGCTCCTCATCGACGTTCCCCCTCTTCTGTGCGATCACCATACCGCCTATACGGCAAAACGGCAGACAGAGCTCGGCGAGAACGGACAGGCTGCCGACCGCGCGCGACGTGACGAGATCGAACCGCCCTCTGAGATTGGGCTGGTGCGCCAGGCTCTCGGCCCTGCCTGTCCTGACGTCCAGCTCGAGGTCGAGTACCTCGGCCAGACGGCGCAGAAAGGCTGTCTTCTTACCCCTCGACTCGATGAGTGTGACTTGAAGGTGAGGAAAGGCTATCTTCAGGGGCACGCCCGGGAAGCCTGCGCCGCTTCCGACGTCCAGAAGGCGTCCGGAAAGCATGTATCCAGAGGGAGCGGCGCGGGAGACTGTCAGAGAGTCGAGGAAGTGGGTGGTCTGCACGCTCTCCCACTCCGTAACCGACGTCAGGTTGACGCGGCTATTCCACTTCAGAATCTCATGGAAGTATCGATCGAACCGTTCCAGCTGGGCCCCGTCCAGAGCGACCCCGATCTCGGCGGCGCCCTTCGCCAAGAGACCATGGCTGGCGGTCGTCTCTACTGCTGGTGTCATTGGTGCGAACGGTGCATACGGTGATAAGCGCGCCGGGCGCGCCCGGCAGATTATATCATCGCGGCGGCGGCTGGAAGGGCAGGGTCTATTCGGTTGTGCGGCCGGCCAAAGAGTAACTACAATGGTCCCCTGAGCGGAGGGGTGGCAGAGAGGACGAATGCGGCGGTCTTGAAAACCGTTGGGGGCGCAAGCTCCTCGTGGGTTCGAATCCCACCCCCTCCGCCAACGCCGCACACCGCCGTCCCGTATCGACTCGCGGGTTGTGCGCGAGTCTTCTAGGTGGCTACAATGGGGCGCCATACAGTTGACTCAGATGGAGGTGGACAGTGCCCACATTCGAGGTGGTGTCGCAGCAGGAGGCCGAGCTGAGGGCCGCAACCGGCAGACGCGCGGAGATAACCAGGGAGTACCTGGGTTACGTCAACCAGCTGGCGCCGGGGCAGGCGGGCTGCCTCCGACCGTCCGAGGGCGAGACGGTCGCCGCGGTCAGACGGCGGCTTGGAACTGCCGCCAAACTAGGCGGGCAGGACCTGACCATCAAGCGGGTCGGCGACGAGATATACTTCTGGGTCAAGGCGAGACGGCGAGGCAGGCCCAGGAAGTCTCTCTGACTTTCCCGGGGTGGCACGCGGCATCCACGCAGACTTCGACGGGCGCTGACCGCCACAACCGCAGGCTAAACCGGCACGGAGAGACGGTATGCGGCCTCTGCTCGAAGCGAAGGAGCTGACCAAACGGTACGGGTCCGTCGTCGCTCTCGATAAGGCCGCTTTTCAGGTTTCGGAGGGGATCACCGGGCTGCTGGGGCAGAACGGCGCGGGCAAGAGCACGGCGATCAAGCTGTTCCTCGGGCTTCTGCGCCCGACGGCCGGGTCGGCCGAGGTGATGGGACAGCACCCTTACGAGGCTCTGGAGGCACGGAGCCGTCTCGGCTACATGCCGGAGCACGACTGTCTGCCGCGCAGCGTCGCGGCCACCGAGTTCGTCATCCACATGGCGCAGATCAGCGGGCTGCCGCCCGCCCAGGCGCGGACGCGCGCCGCAGACATCCTCCGTCTCGTCGGACTGGACGAGGAGCGGTACCGGCAGATCGGCGAGTATTCGACGGGGATGGTCCAGCGCGTGAAGCTGGCGCAGGCGCTGGTGCACGATCCTGTCCTCGCACTGCTGGACGAGCCGACGGCGGGCCTCGACCCGGGGGGCCGGGAGGAGATGCTGACGCTGATCGCCCGCATCGGGCGGGAGTTCGGCATCAGCATCCTGCTCTCCACCCACCTGATGGGAGACGTGGAGAGCATATGCGATCGCATCGTCGTGCTCGACTCCGGGAGGGTCATGGAGCAGGGCGATGTCTCCGGCTATACGCGCGAGACCGAGACGCTGTTCATCGATGTGGACGACCGGAGAGACGAGCTGATAGCCGCCCTCGCGTCCCGGGGCGTCGAAGCGGCCGCCGACGGGGCGTCGCTCGTCGTCGAGCGGGCAGGCGAGGAGCAGTACGATCTGATCCGGGACGCGGTCGTGGAGGTTGACGCTCGTCTCCGCAGGCTTGCGCCCCGCCGCCACGGTTTGGCGGACATATTCCGGGGCGGAGCGGGATGAGCGGCCCCCGGGGCGAGGTCTACGATCTCGGATACCGCCGCTACGACGGGCCGCGCGAGGGCCGCATGCGCGCCCACAGGGCACTGTGGATCAACGGCGTGCGGACGGTCCTAGGCATCGGACGCGGTTGGGGCTCTAAGATGCTTCCGGTGGTGCTGTTCGTCTGCGTAATGACCCCCGCGGTAGTGTCCGCGATCATCGCCAGCGTGGTCGGACTGGGGGACTTCGAGCTGTTCCGCCACGAGGAGTACTACGCGATCGTGTCGATCGTACTCGCGCTCTTCTCGGCAATCATGGCGCCGGAGCTGCTCTGCCCAGACAGGCGCGACGGCGTCATCGGCCTCTACCTCGTGCGTCCGCTGACCCGCACCGACTACGTGGCCGCTCGGTGGTTCGCGTTCCTGTCGGTGACTCTGAGCTTCGTGCTCGCCGGGCAGGTGGTGCTCTTCCTGGGACTTGTGCTCGCCGCTGCGGAGCCGTTGGAGTATATCAAGGAGAACTGGCTGGACGTGCCGCGCTTCCTGCTGGCCGGGCTGGCCGTCGCCGCGTTCACGACGACGGTGCCTCTGGTCGTTTCGGCCTTCACGACGAGGCGGGCCTACGCAACCGCCTTCGTAATCGCCGTCTTCATCATCTCGGCCGCCGCGGCCGGCATCCTGACCGCGCAGACCGACTGCGCCTTCGTGTCAGAGACGAGGGTCCAGGGCAACCAAACGACCACGGTGTTTGAGGAGGCGGAGTGCGACTACGTGACCGGCGACGCGGCGAAGTGGCTCAGCCTGGTGGACCTGTTCGGAGCTTCGTCGCAGGTGAACGACCGGATATTCCCCGGCGACCTCTTCGATGAGAATCAGGCGGCGTCCCAGCTGCACACCGCCGTCCCCGTCGCGTGGTACCTGTTCCTCATCTCCTCGCTCGGCCTCCTTCTCTGGTGGCGCTACCGGAGTCTCGCAGCTTGACCGCGTCGGCGACGATAGACGTCCGGTCGGCATCCAAGTGGTACGGCAACGTCGTGGCGGTAAACGACGTGTCCCTGCAGGTCGGCCCCGGCATCACCGGCCTTCTGGGTCCCAACGGCGCCGGCAAGACGACGCTGCTGAACCTGATCACCGGACTCGCAGAGCCATCGGAGGGAGAGGTGACCGTGCTGGGCGAGCCGGTGCGGGAGAATCCCCCCCTCTATCGGCGCATCGGCTTCATGCCGGGCCACGAGTCGCTGTACGAGGTCCTCACGGCGAGGCAGTTCGTGGAGCTGGCCGCCGAGCTGCACGGACTCGACCCTCTGGCGCCGCCCGTGGACCGCGCGTTCGAGTACGTCGCCCTGTCCGACGTCCAGCACCGGCCGATGTCCACCTTCTCCAGGGGTATGCGCCAGCGCACGAGGCTCGCCGTCTCCCTGGTACACGACCCGGAGGTGCTGCTGCTGGACGAGCCGCTGAACGGCACTGATCCTCAGCAGCGGATCTCGACCCAGGACCTGATGAGGCGCCTGGCGTCGGAAGGACGCACGGTGCTCGTTTCGTCCCACATCCTCGACGAGATCGAGACACTGACCGACAACATCCTGCTGTTGGTGGCAGGCAAGCTGGCCGCGGCCGGAGACTTCCTGGCCATTCGCGCCAAGCTGGACGAGCGGCCCTACCAGGTGCGCGTCGACAGCAGCGACACGCGAGCGATGGCCGCCGCTCTCATCGAGCTCGACGCCGTCGACTCCGTCTCGATCGACGACGAGTCGTCACTGACTCTGCTAACGAGCGACATAGCGGAGCTCCAGCGTTCGCTTCCCAGGCTGGCCAAGGAGCGCGGGATACGCCTCTTCAGGGTGGAGCCGCTGGACGAGTCCCTAGACAGCGTCTTCGGCTATCTGGTGGAGGGGGCATGACGAGCGTCCTGCGTCTCTCCCTGCGGCAGCTCGGCGGCCGGTGGCGGCTGCTGCTCATCCTGCTCCTCGCCGCTCTGCCCATCGGCCTGACCGCCCTCATCCTGGCAACGGGGAGCGAGGACCAGGAGTCGAACGGCTTCTTCATCGACACGGTGCTCGACGCGCTGGTGATTACCGGGGCCCTGCCTATAGTCGCGCTGGTCCTTGCCACCGCCTCGTTTGGCAATGAGATCGAGGACAAGACGCTGAGCTACCTGATCCTGAAGCCTGTGCCGAGGTGGCTGATCGCGCTTCCGAAGACGATGGCGCCCTTCATCATCGGCGCTCCGGCGCTGGTGGCGAGCGGCGTCGCCACCACTCTGCTGGGCGCGAGCAGTCTGGGAACCGCGGTCTTCGTCGTCGAAAGCGACCTAAGGGCCGCCCTAGCCGTGGGAGCCGCCGTGGGCGGCGGCGTGCTCGCCTACTCCTCGGTCTTCACGTGGGCCGGACTGGTGACGACGCGCGCGCTGGCCGCGGGCCTGATCTACGTCTTCATATGGGAGGGGCTGCTGTCCACCTTCCTGGGGGGGATCAGGTACCTCAGCATCCGGGCCTACGTCCTGGCCATGCTGCACGGGATAGACGAAAATAGCTTCGATCCGCTCGAAGACCGGGTAATAGAGCTACCGGCGGCGATTGCCGGCGTGGCAGTCGTCACCGTGGTGTTCTTTCTCCTGACAGTCAGGAGGCTCAGAAAGATGGACGTGTCATAGGCGATGAACGTACACGAGTATCAGGCCAAGCGTATCCTGGCGGAGTACGGGGTTCCGGTGCCCCGGGGCGGCGTTGCCTCCTCTGCGGCGGAGGCTGAGGAGGCCGCCCGCAGCCTCGGAGGGAGGGCGGTCGTCAAGGCCCAGGTCCACGCCGGCGGCAGGGGCAAGGCGGGCGGCATCAGACTCGTCTCGTCGGCCAGGGAGGTGGGAGAGGCGGCAGCGGCCCTGCTGGGTACCCGTCTCGTCACCTTTCAGACCGGCCCGGACGGCGTCCCGATCGACAGCGTCCTGGTGGAGGAGACCATCGACGTCGCGCGAGAGCTCTATCTGGGAATGCTGATAGACGGCGCGGCGGGCGGCGTAACGGTCATCGCCAGCGAGGCGGGCGGCATGGATATCGAGGAGGTGGCGGAGACGACGCCGGAGCGGATACTCAGGGTCGTCGTCGACCCGGTGTTGGGCCTTCAGCCCTATCAGGGCAGGAGGATCGCCTACGGCCTCAACCTCCCGGCCGAGCTGATCAGACCGGTCGCCGGGCTCATCGGCAACCTGTACCGCCTCTTCGAGCAGGAGGACTGCGCGCTGGTAGAGATCAACCCACTGGTGGTGACCTCGGACGGTCGCGCTCTGGCGGTCGACGCCAAGCTGAACTTCGACGACGACGCGCTCTTCCGCCATCGTGAGATCGCCGATCTCCGCGACCCCGAGCAGGAGGACCCGCTCGAGGTGGAGGCGCATGGCGCGGACGTGAGCTACGTCAAGCTGGACGGTGACGTCGGCTGCATGGTGAACGGCGCCGGGCTGGCGATGGCGACGATGGACGTGATCCAAGCCGCCGGGGCGGCGCCGGCGAACTTCCTCGACGTAGGCGGAGGGGCGGACGAGGAGAAGGTGGCGAGGGCGATGGAGATCATCCTGGCGGACCCAAGCGTGAGCCGCGTGCTGGTTAACCTCTTCGGCGGGATACTGCGGTGCGACGTGGCGGCCCGGGGGATCGTGATGGCCGCGGAGAGGATGCCGGAGGCGATGAGGCCGATGGTCGTGCGAATGCTTGGGACGAACGCGGAAGAGGGACGTGCGATCCTGGCCGAGTCGGGTCTGGACGTGACGCTTGTAGACGACCTCGGCGGAGCGGCCGAGGCGATAGGGGCGGCATCCCAATGAGCATCCTTGTAGACGAGAAGACGCGGCTGCTGGTACAGGGGATCACCGGCCGGGAGGGCAGCTTCCACGCGGCGCGGTGCGCCGAGTACGGCGCCAACCTGGTGGCCGGCGTCACGCCCGGCAGGGGCGGCCAGAGCTTCCAGGGGAGCGTCCCCGTCTTCAACACCGTGGAGCAGGCGGTGAGCGAGACGGGGGCCAACACGTCGCTGATATTCGTGCCGCCTGCGTTCGCGGCGGACGCGATCGTGGAAGCTGTGGACGCCGGAATCCCTACCATAGCCTGCATCACCGAGGGCATCCCTGTGTTGGACACGGTACGGGTGGTGCGGTATATCCGCGACAAGCCAGTCACGCTGATCGGACCCAACTGCCCGGGAATGATCTCGCCGGGCGCGCGGTGCAAGGTGGGCATCATGCCCGGCGCGATCCACATGGCGGGGCGGATCGGCGTCGTGTCGCGGAGCGGCACGCTGACCTACGAGGCGGTCGGGCAGCTGACCGGCCTGGGGATCGGCCAGTCGACCTGCGTCGGCATCGGCGGCGACCCGGTGAGTGGGACGTCTTTCGTGAAGATCCTGCAGATGTTCGAGGAGGACGACGAGACGGACGGGGTCGTGCTGATCGGCGAGATCGGCGGGACGAAGGAGCAGGAGGCGGCGGAGTTCATCAGCAGCGACTTTACGAAGCCGGTGGTCGGGCTGATAGTGGGCCAGAGCGCGCCTCCGGGAAAGCGGATGGGCCACGCGGGGGCGATCATCACCGGCAGCGCCGGCAGGGCGAGCGAGAAGGTGAAGGCGCTGTCCGCCGCGGGCGTCGCGGTGGCGCCGTCGCCGGGCGCGATAGGGACGACGGTGCGCGAGGTGATGGGCGGGGGGTAGGGTCTGGTCAGTCCGCCCTGCGAGGGGATATGATCGAGGTGTCTGCTATAGCGGAAGGCGTGGATGATGACTATCGCCAAACTTGAGAAGGACGTACAGACCGCCGTCGACATCGGCTTGGAGAATCGCAAGCTCCTCGAGCGACTGAGCGAGGGGACTGGCACCGGCCTAGGCGCCATCCACAGCCTCGACGAGGGCCGCGTACAGCTCAGTCATCCTCTGGTGTATAGCTACCAGGTACTGGATGACGAGGTGTTGGTGAGCATCGAAGAGCTTGGGATTTACGGAGTTGGCTCGACCGAGTACGAGGCAGTCCGAGAGGTGCAGGAGGAGATATGGAACCTCTTGCAAGACCTTGAACGGACACCACCGGAGAAGCTAGGGGCTCAACTGACCAAATCCTTGAGAACGTTGAGGGCAAGGATTCATGCCGTGGATGCCTAGCGGCTCGGTCGTCGACCGCGGCTTCAACAAGCTGACTCGTCTCAACAGAATCGATCCGGACCAAGGCCTAGAACTACGCAGAGCGCCAGAAGAGTACGGCTACTATCTCGTCGACGGCGTCAAACAATTCTACGTCTCCTCCAAGTCCAGACGGTCGGGCAATATCGGACGCGGCCGTCTGGCACAACTGTGTAAGTACCTGAAGCTGAAGCTCAACCAGAATCAATTCAAGGACCCCTGCGAATGTCGGATAACAGGTCCTCAGTACCATAGGATGATTCGGGACCGTCTCGGGCTCTAGCAAACTTCGGAATTGGAGCAGTGAGACCTGGACATCATGGGCCTCATCGCCCGCGCTCCGTGGCGTGAGGCCGTCACCTACCGCGAAACCTGGCCCCACGAGTACGTGGTGGTCAAGAAGGACGGTCAGCAGGAGCTGCTGGCCGCCTTCTGCGAACGCATCGGATGGGGCGAGGGCGTCGAGTGCTGGTTCTTCCACCAGAGGCGGCAGTACCTCTTTCTGGGAGACTACAAGTATTGGACGATGACGGAGTGCGCTGAGATCGATCTTGACGCGGACGACTACGTCCTCAACCGCGCGCTGCTCTACCGCGACCGCCGCGACTTCGTGATCGGGCCGGACGACACCGGCACGTGAGGAGGATAGCCACTGTGGGAAAGCCGGAGCTTGGGAGGATTGAGACGGTGGGCGTACAAACAGTGTGGCCCCGCGAGGACGACGACTTCACCCCGTGGCTCGCCAAGAATCTGCACCTTCTGGGTGAGGCCCTCAACATGAAGCTGGAGTTGCTTAAGTCTGAAGCGCCAGTGGGCCCGTACTACCTCGATATCCTGGCCAAAGAGGTCGACAGAGGCGTGGAGGCCGCCATCGAGAACCAGTACGGAACGACCGACATGGCGCATCTCGGACAACTGCTCATCTACGCGGCCGGATACGACGCCCGCATAGCGATATGGGTCGCTCCCGAGTTCGGATATGAGCACGCCAAGGCCCTGCACCGGCTCAACGAGTGGACGCGCGATGGGATCGACTTCTATGGCGTCCAGGTTAGAGTCATCAAGATCGGCGACTCGAAGCCGGCGCCAGAATTCCGGCCGGTAGTGTATCCCGGCGGCTGGAACAAGGACATCACACTGCCGTCAGGAGGGATGTCCGCGGTAGCCCGGAAGTTCCGCGTATTCTTCCAGCCGCTGATCGGCGAGTTGATCCAGGCAGACTTTGACGACAGGCCCGTCCAGCGCTTCAATCATACCGGCCGGCACTTTCGGTCCCGCCTCCATAGCGGCATCAGATACGCGGCGTCCCTGGAGTGGAAGAACGACGCGTGGGTAACCCTGCACATCGAGATGGAAGACAAGGAGCGGACCAAGCAGATATTCGACCGACTGAAAGATGATCAGACGCAGATCGAAAAGTGCCTTCCAGGTGAGTGGCACTGGTACAGGCATGACCGCCACGCCTTCTCCAGCATCAACTTGAGAAGAGACGGCTCCATCGACGACCCGCCGGAGAAGCTCGCCGAGACCAGGGCATGGATGCTGGAGTATCTTCCAAAGCTCAGGGAGGTCATGGACCCTCGGCTGGGAAAGATATTGACGGAGGAGACCCGAGAGCGATGACAGGGCGCGAACGGCTGCGGCGGCTTGCGTCGCTCATCAGGCAGAGGAACGACGTCGATAGGGAGATCGCCACGATCATAGGTCGTCCCGCGCATCCGGGCCACATCGGGGAGTTCGTCGCCGCCGAAATCTTCGACATTGATCTGCACGAATCGGCGACGCACAAGGGTGAGGACGGCCATTTCGCGTCAGGGCCGCTCGCTGGCAGATCGGTGAACGTCAAGAAGTCTTCGACCGACGAGGGCTTATTGAACATAAGGCCGGACGCCCTGCCCGATTTCTTTCTGGTGTTGACCGGCCCGAGGACTCCGGCGGCGTCCTCCCGTGGCACTACCCAACCCTGGACGATAGAGCAGGTCTTCCTGTTCGAGGCAGCCCCGCTCGTCGAGCAGCTGCGAGAACGCGGCGTCAGGATCGGTATCGCCACCAGCGTCAGACGCCATCTCTGGGATGACGCTATGATCTATCCCTCGCCAAGCAACCCTGCACTTCGACTAACGCCGGAACAGGTCTCGATGCTTGAGATGTTTGGTGACTAAGCGTGGCCGACATCTTCGCCTCCGAACGCCCCCGACATACTCGAAAGTGCGGCCACCGAATACGGACGGCCCGCGTTTCGACTGCCGAGAGGGGTGGAGCGTTGGAGTGGGGACGAGTTCAGCCCTCAGACCAAGGAAAGAGAAACGCCCCTTGCGGGGCGTCGGCCCAGCGATGCTATCGCCGGGGGGGGGTATACACATAATCGACGGTCGCCGCCCAGACTGTCAACTCATCTGCGATAGTCAACTGCCTCGCCGAGTAACCAAGACCGACGGCTACGTGTTGACACGGCCACCGAATTGGAGCTGAGAGGGCCGGAACAGACGATCCCTACGTCGTCGAAAGGGTCGGGGAGCGCATCAGGGGGAAGATCTCGCCCTCTTTCAGGGGGACGGCCTCCTTCTGGTATATCTGTACTCTGTAGGAGCCGGTGTCGGGGATGTACATCATCCCGTCGTCTCCGACGGTGACGGATCTGGGCCTGCGAAGCAGCTTCTGCTCTTCCAGCTTGGCCATCTCCCTCAGACGCATCACCTTCGCGTTGGCGAGCAGGTATACCCGGCCCGATCTGGAGAGCGTCGCGTCTCCTATGAACTTGGTGACGTACTCTGCGCCCGGGTTGAACACCTGGACCCTGTCGTTGAGAGCGTCCGCGACGTAGATGTCACCGTCCCTGTCGACGCACAGCCCGGCCGGACGGTTGAACTCCCCGTCGGCGCTGCCGGAGCCTCCGAACGCGAGGATGAAGTCGCCGTCGGCTGTGAACTTCTGCACCCTGTCGTTGCGCCAGTCGGATACGTATACGTTGCCCTCGTCGTCGACGGCTACGCCGTACGGGTAGTTGAGCTGCCCCTCCCCGGTCCCGAAGCTCCCCCAGCCGTGCAGGAACTCGCCGTCCTTCGTGAACCTCTGGACGCGGTGGGACAGGGAGTCGACGACGTAGACGTTCTCGTCGGCATCGAAGGCGAGGCCGGCCGGACCGTTCAGCTGCCCGTCCGCCGTGCCCGGCTCCCCCCACATGCCGAGGAGGTTGCCCTGCCTGCTGAATTTCGATATGCGGTTGAGCGCCTCGTCCGAGATGTAGATGTTCTCCTCGCGGTCGACGATGATGCCCACCGGCCACTGGAGGTCGCCGCCGCCCGTGCCCAGCCTGCTGATGGTGCCGAGGTGCTCGTCGTCGAGGTTGAGTATCCGCACGTCGGCGCCAATGTCGGTCCGGCAGAGGACATAGATCCGCCCCTCCCGGCCGGGGGCGACGTCGACGGGGTAGTTGGTCACCCGCCGCATGCCTATCGTCTTGACGTAGGGGAAGCCGGCTCTCAGCAGAGCGTAGGGCCTGGACATCGTCGCGCTACCTGAAGGGATGGACCTGCTCGAAGACCCCGCCCACGATCGGGGCGGGGTCGAGACCCATCCACTGCTCCAGCATCGTGCCGTATATGCCGCGGAAGTCGATCGTATGGACCATGTCCTCGCCGTTCAGCCACTGGTCGGGCGCGAGGGGCGGATACTCGGCGTAGAGGTCTCCGTTGACGCGCTCGCCGATGATGAAGGCGCCCCCTCCAGACCCGTGGTCGGTGCCACTGCCGTTGTCCTTGATGCGGCGTCCAAACTCGGTGAAGACGAGCATAGCGACCTCGTCCGCCGCGTCGTGGTCCCTCAGGTCCTGGAAGAAGTCCATGATGGCGGCGGAGAGCTCGCCCAGCAGCTTCGGCTGGGTCGGGTTCTCGTTCGCGTGGACGTCGTACCCTCCGTGGTTGGCATAGAGGACGCGCGTCCCCAGACCGGCCAGATGCACCTTCGCGGCGTCCCTCAGGCCTCTGGCGATGGGGTTGTCGGCATACTCGACGTTCGACTCGTACCTCTCGGGGGCGAGCCTGAGCTGGTCGGCGCCCTTCAGGACGTCCAGCCCCGTCTGGGAGAGATAGTCCATGACCGGGCCGGAGCCGATGGCGGGGGCGTACATCTGCTTGAAGATGTCGAGCGCCTCGTTCCGATCCCGCTCATCACCGATCCCGGTCATCAGGCCGTAGCTCTCGAGATCGCCTACCGAGGCTACCGGCACGCCGGGCGCGGCCATCGCGCGTGGGAGGCCGCGTCCGAAGTTGACGCAGGTCAGAACATTCTCCTTGTGCGGATCCATCTCGCGCACGGCCCTGGCTACCCAGCCCTCCGTTCCCACGCTCTCCGGAGTGCAGGTGTGCATGATGTCCATGGCGCGGAAGTGGGAGCGGCTCGAATTCTCGTAACCGATCCCCTGCACCACCGCGACCTTGCCCGCGTCGTACATCTCCTTCATCGGCCCCATGCTGGGGTGCCATCCCAGGGCGTCGTCAAGCGGGAGGACATCGCCGGCCTGGATCGACACGGTCGGCCGGGAGTCGTGGTAGACCGGGTTGTCGAAGGGTATCACCGTGTTCATGAAGTCGTTGCCCCCTGAGAGCTGGACGACGACCATCACCGGAGGGGCCCCGTTTCCGTTCTTGGTCATGGCGGCTGACACTCCTCGTCGTGCTATGCGAACTGGTAGTCCCGCGATGCGACGATAAGTTGAATCATGCGAACGACCCGCGACTCGCCGTCCCCGGGCTGCGCTTCCGACGCGAAGTCTAGGGGGCCTCCAGCCTCGGCGTAGCGCAGGAGCCCTTCCCGGGTCTCCTCTCCCACGGCGACAGGGCCAGCGAGGTCCAGGCACTGTGCGACGAGCTCGCCTGGAGAGAGCGGCTCGCCTGCGGACTCGATCCTGTCTATGATGAAGCGGATCCCCGGCTTGTCGGCGTCGGAGACCTCGTTCACCGCGAAGTTGACGCGCTCGTTCAGCGTCCCGCCGTCTATCCACTCCTTGCCCGTGTGCCATCCCTCGACCGTCGGAGGATCGAAGAGGGACTGCCCCATAAGAGTGACGGCGTTGGCGTAGTCGAGCATTCCGGGCTGAGGGAACCTGTGCGTCCCGACCAGCTTGATGACTCCGGCGACCAGCTCGGTGGGGCTCTTCACCTTCCCGGACTGCGAGGTCTTGAAGAAGTCGGAGTTGAACAGGGTGCGGAGGACGGCGCGCATGTCGCCGTTCGACTCCATGTAGGCCTGCACGAGCGACTCGATGGCGGCGGGGTCCCCCGGCGGCACCTGCTCCCAAGCCGGCACCTGCGGCTCATCGGCTACGAAGAAGTTGTACAGGTGGCGGGAGAGGAACCGTGCCGTCGCTGGCTGCCTGGCAATGATCTCGACGATGTCTTCCCCGTTGAAATGGCCCGTCTCGCCTAGGAAGCGCTTCTCCAAGTCGTCGTGGTCGTCCTCTCGGTAGACGAACCGCGTCGGGTAGTGACCGAACGGATAGAGGGGGATCGGTTGAGAGAACGTCCAGCCCGTAAAGGCGCGGGCCGCGTTCTTGATGTCGTCCTCGGTATAGTTGCCCACACCCATCGAGAAGAGCTCCAGGAGCTCCCGTCCGTAGTTCTCGTTGATCTCCACCTTGTGGTTCTCGTTGTTGTCCAACCAGAAGATCATGGCCGGATCTCTCGACAGCTCGATGAGTATGGTACGCACGTCGGACATGCCGACGCGGCGGAAGGTATCGATCTGGCCGAAGGAGGCGGGGCCGTGCTCCGACTTGGCCCAGCCCGTCGCGAAGACGTGATGCCAGAAGAGGGCCATCTTCTCCTGGAGGGGCCGCCTCGTGTTCACCATCCTGTAAATCCACTTGGCGGCGGCGCTGGGCACGCCCTCGCCCTCGTAGTACCGGTCGAGAAGATCGGTGAACTCGTTGGGGTGGCGCTCGGGGTGAAGAAGGTCCTCGACGACCTCCTCGTAGTCCATCGCGCCATACCGCTCCAGCTCCTGGCGTCCTGCGCCGAATCCGGCGCGGCGCAGCAGGTGAGCGGTGAGGGCGAGGTCTCCGTCTGTCACTGCTCTCCTCCGGGGCCGCGGCTTGCGGGGCAGTGCCGTACGGTAGCAGGCTGTGAAGGGCCGGAATCTCAGGGCATTCTATCCCAGCACCATGGAGGGCGCAAGGTATTTTTCAGAGGCTGGCGAACGTACCACAGCCCCGGGAAGTGCTCACCTCAATCGCATTTGACCTAGCGTCTACCTACCTTTACCGTCATGCCCGCGAAAGCGGGTAAAGGCTACACTTTGCTACACTCTGCTACAGAAATATATAGGCTCTGATCACAGACGACTCGCGGAGCGACCATATGAGGATAGACGGAGAGTTGGCGCAGGTATCTCCTGACAGGGATTCGGTCGTCACAGTCGGCGTCTTCGATGGTGTCCATCTGGGACATCAGCACCTGATCTCCTCCGCGGTCGAGGAGGCCCGCAGATCGGACCGCCTCTCGGTCGTCGCAACTTTCCGCAATCACCCCAGATCAGTACTCACCCCAGGATTCACTCCGCGCTACATCACCGGACCGGAGGAGCGGGTCCACCTCATCGCGGAGATCGGCGCCGATCTCGTCGTACCGGTCACCTTCGACCGTGAGATGTCGGAGTTGTCCGCCAGGGACTTCCTGGAGCTCCTGATGCGGAGACTCAGGATGAAGACGCTCGTCGTCGGGCCCGATTTCGCACTGGGCCGCGCGAGAGAGGGAGACGTGGAGAGACTCCGCTCGCTGAGCCCGGAGATGGGTTTTTCTCTTCTAGTCATCGACCTGCTTGAGAACGACGGACAGCCTATACGCAGCACCGTGATACGACAGGCCATCGCGGAGGGGGAGGTGTCGCGTCTGCGATCTCTGCTGGGCCGGCGCTTCACGCTCGACGGACGTATCGTGCGGGGTGCGGGCAGAGGCAGAGAGCTGGGCTTCCCGACGGCCAACCTGGAGATGGCGCCGGACCGAGCTATGCCGGCCGACGGGATATATGCAGCCTGGGCGCTTGTCGGCGGTCAGCGTCACATGTCCGCGACCAGCATCGGCACGCGCCCCACCTTCGAAGAGACGGACCGCACCGTCGAGGCCTTCCTTCTCGACTTCGACGGCGACCTGTATGGCCACGACCTCCGGCTCGAGTTCGTACGCAGGCTGAGGGACGAGATAGGGTACGACTCGGTCGACGCCCTGAAGGAGCAGATCGCAAAGGACGTCGAGGAGACGAAGACGGCGCTGGCCGCGGACATCCATTCAGCCGGGATGACATAGCACGACAACCGAGGTCGGGTCTTCGAAAGGATTGGCTACGCCGCGCACCCGCAGCCCTTGCCGCGCGACGTTTCGAGCCTGTAGCATGTTACCGACCGAGAGACGTATATCCCCTGAAGCAGCCGGGCGCCGTTCCGGCCGCCAAAACACAGAGTTGGCAGAACAGAGACCCAGCTCACAAGACAAGGCTCAACCACGCTCTCTCCTCACGGGCCCGGCCATCGATCCGGCATTTCTGAGGAGTCTGGACGATCTGGTCGCAGTATCCCGTAGAGGGCACCGACGGGACACCGAGTTCTTCAACCCCTCCGACGACTGGCTCATAAGCCGGATGCCTGTGCTCCAAGATATGCCGGACGAGCGCAGGGAGGCCGTGTTGAGCGAGGCGGCGTCCATCGAAGAGGAGTCGGCCCGGGCCAACGAGGCAGACAAGGCGGCCAGCCGAGCGGGCCCGGAGGCGGTTATACGCCTGGACAGCGGCGGGCTGGCCTTCTTCAGTCAGCTGGGTGTCGTGAGGCGCCCCGACCTCACCCAGTACTTTGTCGACGGCTTTACACCCAACCGGGACGCGCTCTCATTCGATGAGGACAGCCAGAAGCTCTTCGCCGAGGTGCTTCCTCGAATCACGCGGTACCTGCTAGAGCGCTTCGACGCCGGAGACACCGTGGTTCAGACCGACAGACAGATAGGAGACGCACCGGGGCGATCCTTCCACGCGCGTCAGCTGGTATGCGGCTCGCGATACCTACAGCTCCCTTACATGTGGCGTCAGCTCACCTTCGATCTGCCGGAGTCTCGACTGGATGAGACGCCCGACATACTGGAGGTCTCCCTGCCGACCTGGCTCGACGACATCGACCTCGGCGACGAGCTCCGCGAGAGGGTACATGAGTCGGGTCTGACCCAGCTCATCTTCAAGGCGCCGACGAAGGGGCTGTCGCTGCACTTTGGCTTCGACTACGTCGGCGAGCACAAGATGGGGCCACTGTCGATCGCGATGTTCCTAGTCAAACAGGCCAACGGCTTGGCGATACAGGCTGCGCTGAGCGTGGCGCGTATACGGAACCTCAAGGGCGAGCTCAGGAATACCGCGGTCGTGACTCTCGGGCCGTCGCTGCACGGGAAGAGCACGCTCACCATCATGATCGAGCTGGCCGGAAGCGAGCTCGCCCGGAAGCTGGCGCTGACCGAGGAGGAGGCCGAGGGCGTCTTCCCCATGAACGACGACATCGTGCTCCTGCAGGAGCTCGACGAGGCTGTGAAATCGACTCGTAACGACACCGAGATGACGATCTCCTACGGCATCGACGGCACCGAGAACAATTTCTACGCCGTCCCGTTCGGCCTGACCTACGACGACGACCCTATAACTCACAACGTGCTCAGAGGCGCGGGCGACAGCCCGAATCCGCAGGAGACGCTGGAGAACGTTCCGGTGGACGCGGCCAGCGGCCGGCCCGACTTCCTACGCAACCCCGTACGGAACATGCGCATGATCCTGTCGCGTCCCAGGCTCCTCGCCAGGAAGGGCGCGGCCCATGTGCTAGAGCAGATAACGGACGGAGCGGTGAGAGAGTCGGTACACGTGCCCATGGAGCACACCGACCTTGTCTTCTGGCAGGCCGTGATGCGCCAGAACACGGTCATTCCCCCACTCAGGCGGCTGAGCCTGAAGCAGTACATCAGGATGCTGATGTACGGCGAGGCGGTCCAAATGGGCGCAGCCACCGGCGCCATCGGCAAGCCGTACGTCGAATACTTCTCCGATCCCTTTATCATAGGGCTCGAAGACGAGAACGCGAACCAGATGTACCGGATTCTAAGGGCGATGGCGGACGGCGGACAGGCGCAACGCTACTTCGCCTTCAACACGGGCGGACTTGGCGCCGACAGGAACGAGGAGGCCAGCGGTCCCCACTACAAGAAGATCCCGCGGGAGCTTACACTCATGCTCCAGGAGGCGCTGCTGCGGGAGGCCGTCGTCTTCGAGTACGACCCGGTGCTGCGGTCCAGCGTAGCGGTCGCGGTCGTCGATTCAGCCGGCAACGAGATCGTCAATCTGAGAGACGAGTGGCTTCCAGTCAGCGTATACGGCGAGACGGAGTACGCCCGTCGGGTCGTCGAGCTGACCCGGCGGCGATACTACGGCTCCGAGATCGGAGACCGGGCTGGAATCCTGAGATACACGAAGGTCGACAACCATCTGATCGACCTTGAGGACGTCCCCGCCCCAGCCAACGAGAGGGAGCTCGCCTACCTCCTCTCCTTCTTCTGGCGGGTCGACGAGGTGCGCCCCACACTCGATGAGCTGGTACGGGCACGCGAGGAGGGACAGAGGCCGACCTTCGACATGCGGCGCCGGCTGGGCGACAAGTACCGGGCAGGACTGCAGCAGGGTCTGAAGCTGTCGACCGACAGCCGGTCCGCCCTTCAGCACCTAGGTATCGGAGGCCGAATGGAGGAGGCCAAATGAGCCTGCGCATCCCGGGCCCCATACCGGTGCCCGACGACATCCTACAAGAGATGTCCCAACCGATGATCAACCACCGCGGGCCGGGGTTCGAGGAGATCCTGTACAGGGTCACCGACCGGCTGAAGCAGGTCTTCGAGACTGAGAACGATCTCTACATCCTGACCGCCTCCGGCACCGGCGCGATGGAGGCCGCGGTCGTCAATACCCTCTCGCCGGGAGATGCCGTGCTCTGCGCCTCCGCAGGCGTCTTCGGCGACCGCTTCGGTCAGATCGCCTCGATCTACGGCGCAGACGTGATTCACCTGTCGTGCCCGCCCGAGCAGGGCGTTGCCCCTGAGAGGGTGCGCACTGCGCTTGAGTCGCGGCCGGACGTCAAGGCGGTACTCGTCGTTCACAACGAGACGTCGACCGGAGTGACCAACCCCCTCCAGGAGATTGCCGGAGTGGTCAAAGGAGAATTCGATCGGCTGCTCCTAGTCGACGGAATAAGCAGCGTATGCGCCCTCCCCCTGTCGACCGATTCGTGGGGATGCGACGTGGTGGCAACCGCGTCTCAAAAGGGATGGATGCTTCCCCCCGGCTTGGCGTTCCTCAGCTTCGGCGAGCGGGCCTGGCGGGCCCACGCGGAGGCAACCATGCCCCGGTTCTATTTCGATGTGGCTATGTACAGGCGCTATCTGGAGATGGGACAGCCCCCCTACACACCCTCCATCTCCGTGATGTTCGCCCTCGACCTGGCGCTGGAAAAGATACTGAGCGAGGGGTTGGAGAGCGTCTTCCGGCGCCACGCCGAAATCGGCGAGGCGACTCGACGCGGAGTAAAGGAGATGGGATTGACGCTCTTCCCCAACGAGGGAGTCGCATCCAACACGGTGACGGCAGTGAACATCCCCGAAGGGGTCGACGCGGCGCGTCTACTCCGCATGATGCGAGAGGAGCACGGCGTGGTGCTCGCGGGCGGTCAACAGTCCCTGAGCGGAAAGATCTTCCGGATCGGACACATGGGCTACACGACCGCCGAGGAGATCGAAGGGGTGCTAACCGCCCTGTACGAGGTCCTTCCGAGACTCTCTCCCGGCCAGGGCGTGTTCACACGAACGGGGATCAGCCGGCGGGGGTAGGGTCGGCCAGACCTCCCTCAGGACTACGGAACAGCTCCTGTAGAGCCTCTCCCTCCACCGTCTCGTTCGCTATCAGATAGTCGGCCACTCGCTTCAGCGTCGCCCCGTGATCCCTCAACAGCGCCTTCGCCTTCGTGTAAGCGCCATCTATCAGACCGTGAACCTCGTCGTCTATCTGCTCAGCCACCCGGTCGCTGTAGTCCCGCTGCTCGTGTAGCTCCTTACCCAGAAACACCAGCTCCTCTCGCTTCCCGAACGTCCGGGGCCCAAGCTTCTCGCTCATCCCGTACCGCGTCACCATCGTCCGCGCAACGTTCGTCGCCTGCTCAAGGTCGTTGCTCGCCCCAGTCGTCATCTCCTCGAACACCACCTCCTCCGCAACCCTCCCTCCAAGAGCCGCAGCAAGCATGTCCTCGAACTGGTGGCGCGTCCACAGCTTCCGGTCCTCCTCAGGAAGATAACGCGTGTGTCCGCCCGTCATCCCGCGAGCCACTATCGTCACCTTGTACGGCTGGTCAGCGTTCGGCAGCAGATGCGCCACCAGCGCGTGGCCCGCCTCGTGATACGCCGTAAACTCCTTCTCCCGAGCGCTCACCACCCTGCTCTTCCGCTCAGGACCAGCTATCACACGGTCTATCGACTCCGCGAACTCAGACGCGCTCGTCGTCTCCCTGTTCCGGCGAGCCGCAAGTATCGCCGACTCGTTCACCAGGTTCGCAAGGTCCGCTCCGCTGAACCCCGTCGTCTGCTTCGCAACCGCCTCGAAGTCCACGTCCTCGGACAACGGCTTCCCCTTCGCATGTACTCGCAGTATCTCCAACCGGCCGCGTACGTCAGGATTGTCCAGCATCACCCGGCGGTCGAACCGGCCGGGTCGAAGCAGCGCAGGATCCAAGATGTCAGGACGGTTCGTCGCCGCCAGCACGATGATGTTCGTGCTCGTGTCGAATCCGTCCATCTCCACCAGTATCTGGTTCAACGTCTGCTCTCGCTCGTCGTGGCCGCCTCCAAGTCCCGCTCCGCGGTGACGGCCCACCGCGTCTATCTCGTCCACGAACACGATGCACGGTGCGTTGCGCTTCGCCTGGTCGAACAGGTCGCGCACACGCGACGCCCCAACTCCAACGAACATCTCCACAAACTCGCTGCCGCTTATCGAGAAGAACGGAACCCCAGCCTCACCTGCCACCGCGCGCGCCAACAGCGTCTTACCCGTCCCAGGAGGCCCTACCAGCAGCACTCCCTTAGGTATCCGCGCTCCCAACGACAGAAAACGCTCGGGAAACTTCAGAAACTCCACCACCTCCTGAAGCTCCTCCTTCGCCTCCTCCACTCCCGCAACGTCCGAAAAACTCACCGCCGGACTGTTCCCAGCGAACATACGCGCCCGGCTCCGCCCAAAGCTGAACGTCTGGTTCGTGTTCCCCTGGGCCTGACGCATCATGAACAGCAGTATCCCCCCAAAGATGATCAGCGGCAGAAAGTTGATCAGAAGCCCGAACAGGCTACCAAGGCCGCTCGACCCCTTCACCACCACCTGAACCCCGCTCGACACAGGGTCCACCTCCGCTCGCTCCAGCATCTCCACCACGCTCGACCCATCCTCCTTGCGAGAGGTCAGCCTCTCTCCATTCCTCGTAGTTATCTCCAGCTTATCGCCGCTCACCTCGATCAGCTCCAGCCGACCGCCAGCCGCAAGCGATATCACCTCGCTCACCGGCACCTCCCGGCTCCCGCCGCCAAGAGGCTCATCGAACAGCGTGAAGAAGATCGCCATCACTGCCACGATCACCAACAGGTAGATGAACCCGTTGCGCATCCACCTTCCGCTCATTGCAACTCCACTCCCCTCTGCTGATCGGTCCTCCTCAGTATAGCAAACTCCTTCCCGTCTCCTTGCCGAGCGGTGGAAACCAACTACGACGCCGCTCGCCGCCTTGACATGAATTTGGGTTTGGGCTATGTTGCTACCGACCGCTCATCCATCGGACCCACGCTTGCGAATTCAGGATCCGTGGCCGACAACGATGGAGCGCAGGAGTCGGCATCCTTCCTCTCTTGAATTCGGGAGTAGGAGCGCATGAACCCCCAGGATCTGAAGTACTCCAAAGAGCACGAGTGGGTGCGCCTGCAAGCCGACGGCACAGCCCTTATCGGAATCACCGAGTTCGCAGCTGAGAGCCTCGGAGACGTCGTCTTTGTCGAGCTCCCGGACAGCGGCGGCGCACTTACCCAGTTCGAGAAGATGGGTGAGATCGAGTCGGTCAAGGCCGTCTCTGACCTCTACTCGCCCGTTGGAGGAGAGGTCTTGGAGAGGAACGAGCAGCTCCAAGATAGTCCCGAGCTTGTGAACGACGGGCCGTACGACTCCGGCTGGATGGTCAAGATCTCCGTGACCAACGCGGCGGAGCTCGACAACCTGATGAGCGCAGCGGAGTACGACGCGTATCTCGCCGCCCAGGAGTAGCGCTCAGCCGATGGGAAGCTCCGCGTTCGCCTCGCCCTATGTGCCTAACACCGAGGCGGACCGCCGTTCGATGCTGGAGGCCATCGACGTCCCGTCGATCGACGCGCTGTTCGAGGATGTCCCCGCAGAGTTTCGTAATCCCGGCATAGCCCTCCCGCCTCCGATGTCGGAGTTCGAGCTCCAGAGATATGCGGCCGATCTGGCCGGGAAGAACGCCGTACCGGGTGAATACGCCTGCTTCCTGGGCGCGGGCTCCTATCGGCATCACATCCCGGCGATCGTGCGGCAGATAACCGGCCGTAGCGAATATATGACCGCGTACACCCCATACCAGCCCGAGGTGTCTCAAGGCACCCTCCAGACCGAGTATGAGTTCCAGACGCTCTGCTGTCAGTTGACCGGCATGGATGTCGCGAACGCGGGGATGTACGACGGCTCCACCTCGCTGGCCGAGGGGGCGCTGATGGCAGCAAGAGTCACCAAGCGGAATCGCGTGGTCGCGCTCGACTCGCTGTCTCCCCTCTATGTGGAAGTGCTCAAGACGTACGCGCAATCCCAGGGTATCGTCATCGACGTCGTCTCCAGGGAGAGGCTAGACCTATCGGACGACACCGCCTGCCTGCTCGTCCAGCAGCCCAACTTCTTTGGCTATCTCGAAGAGGTGGACAGTCTCTCGGACATGGCCCACTCTGCGGGCGCTCTGCTCGTTGCCTATGTAGACCCCATCTCCCTCGGCATGTTCAGGCCACCGGCAGACTATGGAGCGGACATCGTCGCGGCAGAGGCGCAGGCGATGGGTGTCCCGCCGACCTTCGGTGGGCCATACTCGGGTATCTTCGCCTGCAAGCAGCAGTACGTCAGGCAGATGCCCGGCCGGATAGTGGGCAAGACCGTAGACACGAGAGGACGGACAGCTTACGTCCTGACGCTGCAGACCCGGGAACAGCACATTCGACGGGAGACCGCCACCTCCAACATATGTACGTCGGTCGCACTCATCGCCCTCATGTCGACCGTATACATGGCGGCCAACGGCAAGCGCGGACTCGCACACATCGCAGAGCTCTGCTACCACAAGGCTCACTATGCGGCATCCCTGATCGAACGGCTCTCAGGCTACTCCCTGCCCCTGCAGGGAACCTTCTTCCGAGAGTTCGTGGTGCAGTGCCCGGTCCTCCCGTCTGAGATCAACGAGAGACTCCTGTCCCGAGGGATCATTGGCGGTCTGGACATCAGCGATCAGGTGCCGAATGGAATGCTCATCTGCGTGACGGAGCTGAACTCCAAGGAAGAGATCGCCACGCTCGCAGCCGCGCTGGACGAGATCGGCTCTTCGAGATGAACCGACTTCAAGAGAGCAACGACGAAAGCCGGCGGCGGCTGCTCATGGACCGCAGCTCGCCGGGGCGCGTGGGCACCACGCTGCCGCCTCTCGACGTGCCCGTCCAGGAGTTGCCGGACGCCTCGCTGCTCAGAGAGAACCTGGACCTCCCTGAGGTCAGCGAAAGCGAGCTCGTACGCTACTTCTCACAGCTCAGCCAGTTCAACTTCTCCATCGACCACAACTTCTACCCGCTGGGGAGCTGTACTATGAAGTACAACCCCAAGCTACACGACGAGATCGCCTCTCTTTCCGGACTGACGCAGATACACCCGCTGCAGCCCGCGTCGACCGTGCAGGGAGCCCTCCAGCTTCTGTACGAGCTCCAGGAGGCCCTTGTCGAGATCACCGGAATGGCAGGCGTCTCGCTGGCGCCCATGGCGGGCGCGGACGGCGAACTCGCCGGCATGTTGATGATCCGCTCCTACCTGCTGGAAAGAGGCGAGACCCAGCGCAAGAACGTCCTCATACCGGACAGCGCCCACGGAACTAACCCCGCGTCCGCGGCAATGGCCGGGTTCGAAGTAGTGACACTCCCCTCCGACTCCGACGGCAACACCGACCTAGATGCCCTGCGCAGCTCCGTCGATGAACGGCTGGCAGGCCTGATGATAACCCTCCCCAGCACACTTGGCCTGTTCGACACCAACATCCTGGATGTCTGCCGGATCGTCCACAAGGCCGGTGGACTCGTCTACGGCGACGGGGCGAACCTGAACGCGCTCCTTGGGCGTGTGAAACTCGGCGACCTTGGCTTCGACGTAATACACTCCAACCTCCACAAGACCTTCACTCAGCCCCACGGCGGAGGAGGGCCGGGCGCCGGACCCGTTATCGTGGGCCCCACCCTCCTCCCATACCTGCCCGTCCCCGTCGTTGGACGGTCTGACGGCGAAGACGGACAGGAGGTCTACTCGCTTGACGCGCCCGAGAAGACCATCGGCAGGATGGGTGCGTTCCACGGCAACTTCGGCGCCCTCGTCCGTGCATACGCATACATCAGGACGCTTGGTGGAACCGGCGTGGCCCAGATCAGCGAAGACGCCGTGCTCAACGCCAACTACATCCTCAATCAGCTCAGAGACTACTACGATCTCCCATACGACAGGGTCTGCATGCACGAGGTCGTCTTCTCCGCCAGGAACCTCAAGAGGGCCTGCGGCGTCAGTGCGCTCGACGTGGCAAAGAGGCTGATCGACTACGGGATCCATCCACCCACGATGTACTTCCCTCTCATCGTCGACGAGGCCCTGATGATCGAGCCCACGGAGACCGAATCTAAGGAAACTCTCGACTACTTCATAGAGGTCATGAAGACAATCGCCAGGGAGGCTGAAGAGAGCCCGGAGCTCCTACACGACGCACCTCACGACACGCCGAACACCCGCGTCGATGAGGCGCGGGCGGCTCGGAGGCCCGACCTGCGCTGGAGGCGCGAGACAGCATAGGCCGATTCGGCGTAACCACTCGCTTTACCAAGATGGCGTAGGCTATTACGCACAGAACTTGCACAGCCACAGGAGGAAAAAGATGGTAGATGTAGGCCAGCCGGCTCCCGACTTCACCCTCGACTCCCACACCGGGGAGAGCGTGTCGCTTAGCCGGTATAGGGACGAGAGGAACGTCATCCTGTCGTTCCATATCTTCTCCTTTACCGGCGGCTGAACGCACCAGGTCTCCTCGCTCCGACAAGAGGTGTCGGCCTTCGAGGAGAGAGGTACCCAGGTACTGGGTATAAGCACCGACGCTCGCCCCACTCAGACCGCCTTTTCGACGTCTCTGGGCAACATACCGTACCCCATCCTGAGCGACTTCCATCCGAAGGGAGCGGTCTCGAAGGCCTACGGCGTATACAATGAGGAGCGCGGCACAGCCAACCGCGCCGTCATCGTGATAGACAAGGACGGAACGGTCCGATTCAAGCGTGTCTATGCCGACATGTCCGAATTCAGCATCGGCGACATCGTGGCCGAGGTGGACAGGCTCTAGCCGTTTGAGACCTGACCGTCCTCAGGGCGAAGCCCTCACATCGGCTTACACCTTCCGCGAGGGCGATCACGCACTCATCGTCGACCGGAAAGACCGGCGGTATCTGGTCCGTCTGCGCGCGTCCGCCAAGTTCGAGTCGCACGTCGGCAGCTTCGAACACGATGACCTGATCGGACGACAGGAGGGTAGCTGGGTCGCCATCGCGCCGGGCCACAGGCTCTTCGCGGTCAAGCCCACGATGGCAGACTTCACCCGGGCCATGCCCCGTATAGCCACGGTCGTCTACCCCAAGGACATAGGCGCCATCCTGATTCACGGTGACATCTTCCAGGGGGCCCGCGTCCTCGAGGGCGGTACCGGTTCGGGAGCCGTGACGATCGCTCTGCTCCGAGCCGTTGGGGAGCCCGGAGAGGTGATCTCATACGATCTGCGCAGCGACATGATAGAGCGTGCGATGTCGAACGTGGAGGCGAGATTCCCCGATCCTTCCAACCTGACGGTGAAAAGAGGGGACGTCTATGAGGGGTTCGAGGAGAAGCGGCTCGACCGTATAGTGCTCGACCTGCCGGAGCCCTGGCGCGTCGTACCGCACGCGGCCGATTCACTGGTGCCGGGCGGGATACTCCTCAGCTTCGTTCCGACCGTCCTGCAGGTGCACGAATTGACCAGGTCCCTCAGGGCCCAGCGGACCTTCCATCTCATAGAGACGGTGGAAGTTCTGATCAGACCTTGGTCCGTCAGCGGCCGGAGCGTGCGCCCCTCGCATCGGATGGTAGGCCACACCGGATTTATCACCACGGCGCGGCGCGGTGACATACGTCAGCCGGGGGACCCCGATGGTGACGTGGCCGAGTGACGGGCAGCCGGCCCGCGGTCAGAACTGGGGTGGCTGCCAGGCAAGATGAGGATACCGAGCCTCCATCAGCCTCAGCCGGCCCGCTTGCAGCGACGGCGCTACTAGGCTTGAGACACGCTCGTCGTTCGGAAACAGCTCGTCCAGCGAGACCACGTCAGTACCCTTCTCCTGGACAAGTACCTTGAACCTCCCAAGCCCGTCGGGTCTGATGAGCTCCATCATCGCGAGCCGATTGGCATCTCTTTCCTGTTGGGCAAGATCTCCGGTCTGTAGGAGCTCCAGCATCCTGCCGATTCCCAGCCTCTCTAGGAGCCGACGCTGCGTCACGTAGCCCAGAGTGCTCAGACCCGACGCACGTCCCTCATCCATCATCACAGTAAAGTCTACGTGGGCGGTGATGTCCTGGCGACCGATCCGCCGATACGGGCTGCCGCCCTGCGTATGGCGATAGTACGTCTGGACTGTCCCGCGTGCGCGGGCAGCCGAGTAGAGTAGGTCGGCCTCGTCCCCGTAGTCGACAGTAACCACGAAACCGCGTTCCAGCGCCCCGGCGACATTCGCCATCCATTCGCCGATCCGGGAGTTCACCTCGCCGCGACAACCGTCGGGCAGACACGTAAGCCTCTCGCCGACGCGCCGATACAGGAGATCTGTAGACGGCCCGCCCACCAGCTCGGTAAACTCACCTTCTTCGTCCAGCCCGACGAACACCTCCCTCAAACGTCCGCCATCCACCGTGAAGCGGTGAACCGGGAAGGCGTCCACAAGTTCATTGGACAGGATGCAGCCCACCACGCCACTGAGCGGAACCCGATCGCTCGCGATCGTCTCCACTCGGCCCGAGGCCTCGGAAGGACAGCGATCGATCGTAACGTAGCGCAGCGACCGTTCGAAGCCGTCGGACAGCTCGGAGGCGTAGCCGGTGATGTCGCGGGCCAACAGGCCGTCTCCGGCTCCCATCTCCACCGCGTAGAACCGTTTGGGGCGTCCCATAATCTCCCACATGCGCTCCAGCTGGACGGCGAAGAGCGCGCCGAAGCACGGGTGTGCGGCTGGGCTGGTGAAGTAGTCGCGAGAATCCGCCGTCCGGGACCGGTTCGCGTAGTAGCCCTGCTCAGGATCGTAGAGGGCCATGTCCATGAAGTGGGCGAAGCTGATCCTGCCCTCCATGAGGATGCGCTCGCGGATCTTCGACTCGACCGAGTCTGGTTGCAATGGCTCGCTTTCTGAAATACGAAGGGGCATCAGCGTACCGATGCCCCTCTCAATCCCTGATACCTTGGTATGTGGCGGCCCTAGGTCAACGCCCCGCACTCCGGGCCTGTCGCGCCCGCCTCGCATGAGCCCCTCCACGGTCCCAACCCGATCCGGGCATCGAGTTCTTGAACTCGGAGCGCTCTCCGCACAGCTTGCACACGCCCACACTGGTGGGACCGTTGGGACTCTCGATCATCCAGTGATGCTGACACTCGGATAGCGTCTCTTCTTCTTGTGCTACCACTGCATTTCCCTTCTGCGCGCGGGGTCTGGATAGTTCGGCGCTAGCTTCGCTCCTCGATGGGCACGTAATCCCGGTCCATGGGCCCCTCGTACAACAGTCTGGGCCTCAGCAGGATGTTCCTCTCGAACTGCTCCATCACCTGCACGGTCCAACCCGGCACGCGACCCATGGCGAATATGGAGATGAACAGATCGTCCGGGATGTCCAGGAGGTAGTATATCGAGCCGGAGAAGAAGTCCACGTTCTGGCAGATACCCTTCTTCGAGTAGGGCCGCATCACCTCGACGACCTCTTGGAGGATCGAATACCACTTGGGCTCTCCCTTACGTTCGCCCAGTATCTTCAGGTCGTCCTGCAGGTGAATCGATCGGGGATCCACAGCCTTGTAGACGCGGTGGCCGAATCCCATGACCCGGCCTCCCCTTCCCAGCTGCTCACGGACGTAAGGCTCCGCGTTCTCCTCGTTCCCTATCTCCAAGGCCATCTCCATGACCTTCTCCGCGGCGCCGCCGTGTTGAGGGCCTTTGAGCACGGCGATGCCTGCCGTAACGGCGCCGTGGAGGTCGCCCAGAGTCGACGCCGTTACCCGGGCGCCAAAGGCCGACGCGTTGACGCCATGATCGGCGTGCAGGACGAAGTCCTTGTCCATCAGTGCGGCGTCCTCCGGTCCGGGCTCCGTGCCGAACAGCATGTAGAGGAAGTTCGCTGCGTGGTTGAGCTCATCATTGGGCTGGACCGGGGCCTTTCCCTCACGGACGCGCGCGTGGGCCGCGACGATCGTCGCGGCCTGGGCGGTCAGACGAACGCCCTTGCGCAGGGTCGCCTCCATGGAGTTATCGGAGACCTCCGGATCGAAGGCCGCCAACGCGGAGACGGCGGTGCGCAGCACGTCCATTGGATGGGCGTCCTTGACCAGCTTGATGAGGTCGACGACCTCGCCGGGGAGCTGGCGGCTGGCTTTTAGCTCTGCGTCGAGGGTGGCGAGCTGTTCCCTGGTCGGAAGCTCGCCGTAGAGGAGCAGGTATATCGTCTCTTCGAACGTCGAGTGCTCGGCAAGCTCATGAATGTTGTAGCCACGGTACAACAGCTTCCCGACCTTGCCGTCGATGAAGCTCGAGCGGGTCGAGTCTATGTAGACATCGCGAAGCCCCCGCCTGATCTCCACCTTCTTGTCGGTCATCTCTTGTCCCCTACATGCGTCCGCATACACCGACACCTAGGGCCGTCTAGGGCGAAGACAGCAGGGTAAGTGACGACAGGGCGCCGAGGCTGCGCCCGGCGGCCATCTGTCCAGAGAAACCCACCCCGATGGCACGTAAATTCTAGCATCGCGCTACTAGGGTGTCAAGAAACGTCAACTGCCGGTGAACCGCTTCACAAGCGCCCCGCGAGCAGTCTGTCAAGCCGCGCATGTCCAATTGACTGGCCTCGTCACGAGTAGCTAGAATAGGCCGCGTTCCGGCGCCGACATGGTTCCCGGATAGAGCCTGAGAACGACCGAGGAGGCGTATGCAGTCCGAGCAGGTCCCCGAAGTGGTGGTGCTTCGACTTCCCCTGTACGTTCGCGCGCTGACCAGCCTGATGGAAGAGGGCTCCGAAGTCGTCAGCTCGCAGCAGCTCGGCCGCCGGCTCCAGATGACGCCGGCGCAGATCAGGAAGGACCTGAGCTACTTCGGCAGATTCGGGAAACAGGGACGGGGCTACAACGTCACCTTCCTGCTGGAGGAACTCAGGCGAATCCTCGGTCTCGACCGCAGCTGGAGGGCCTGCATAGTCGGCGTCGGCAGGCTGGGCCGCGCGATCATCAACTACCCCGGATTCGCCCCGGAGGGCTTCTCCATCGTCGCGGTCTTCGATAACGACCCGAAGCGTATAGGGACGACCCTGGGCGGGCTGAGGGTCCAGTCGATGTCAGAACTGGCCGAGACGGTCAGGACGACCGACGCGACCATTGGAATCGTGGCGGTGCCGTCCACACAGGCCCAGTCGGTAATCGACCAGCTGGTCGGGACCGGACTGACCGGAATCCTCAACTACGCGCCGGTCGCGCCCCAGGTGCCCGTTGGCATCGTGCTGATGAATATCGACCCGGTGCTATCGCTCCAGGCGATGACCTTCTACCTGAGACAGGCGACCTGAGCCGGGCCTACTCCTCTCCGAACCGCCTTATCTCCTCGATCACCTCATCCGGCACGCCTGCGGGCACCGCGCCCGCCTCCACCTTGGCCGACTGCACCTGTTGCCGGATTGCCTCCACCACCTCCGGGTTGGCGAGCGTCGTCGTGTCTCCGACGTCGACGAAGTTGGATATCGACGCGATGACCCTGCGCATGATCTTGCCGGACCGCGTCTTAGGCAGGTCGTCGGTTACCCATACGTGGGCGGGCCGCGCGATCGGCCCGATGATCCGCCTGAGGCTCTGGGTAACCTGGCCGGCCACGTCCTCCGCCGCATCGACGCCGGGCTTGAGCGATACGTACATCTCGGGTACACGGCCCCGCAGCTCGTCATACGCCGGCACCGCCGCAGCCTCGCTCACCGCTTCGACCGTCAACGCCGCCGACTCCAGCTCTTTCGTGCCCAGCCGGTGACCGGCCACGTTGATGACGTCATCCACCCTGCCAAGGATTCGGAAGTACCCGTCCGCCGCCTCCATCGCGCCGTCGCCCGCGAAGTAGGGCCAGTCCTGCCAATCGGTGCTGCTCCGGTCCTTTGCGTACTTCGCGAAGTAGGTCTCTACGAACCGGTCCGGATCGCCCCAGATCGTCTGCATGAAGCCCGGCCACGGGTTCCTGATGCATATGTTCCCTGCCCTCCCCTTGCCGGCCTCCACTTCGTTGCCGTCCTCGTCCAGGATCACGGGATTGATGCCCAAGGCTCCCGGACCGCAGCTGCCGGGCTTCATCGGCTGGAGGGCGGGCAGCGTCGTTCCGATGAATCCGCCCGTCTCCGTCTGCCACCAGGTGTCGACGATCACCGCCTCTCCCTTGCCGACGACCTCGTAGTACCAGCGCCACACCTCCGGCTCGATCGGCTCGCCTACGGTGGTCATGTGCTTGAAGTGGTAGCCGTGCTTCGCGGGCTCGTCCGGCGCGGCCTTGCGCAGCATGCGTATCGTCGTGGGAGCCGTATGAAAGATGTTCACGCCGAGACGCTCCGCGATCCTCCACGGCCTTGCCGCGTCCGGATAGTTCGGCGCGCCTTCGTACATCACGCTGGTCGCGGCCACGGCCAGCGGGCCGTAGACGATGTAGGAGTGACCCGTTATCCATCCGATGTCCGCAAAGCACCAGTAGACGTCCTCCGGGTGGATATCCTGGTAGTACTTGGTAGTCCCCGCGACGTACGAGAGGTATCCGCCGGTGCTGTGCTGACACCCCTTGGGCTTGGCAGTCGTACCGCTCGTGTACATCAGGAACAGGGGCGCCTCCGCCGACATCGAGACCGGCTCGACCCTCTTGCCGCGGTGCTCGGCGAGCAGCTCGTCGACGAAGTAGTCCCGTCCCTCGACTATCGGTGTTTCCGAGGAGTACCTTCCCGGGTACCTCCGCCACACGAGGACCTTGTCGACCTCCACACCGCTCTTTGCCGCCTGCTCGACCGCCTCGTCGGCCTTCGCCTTGTGATCGAGAAGCTGACCTCCGCGCCAGTAGGCGTCCATCGTGATCAGAACGCGGCTGCCGGAGTCCACGATCCTGTCGCCGCACGCGGCGCCGCTGAATCCACCGAACACCTGGGAGTGGACCGCCCCCAGCCTCGCGCACGCGAGCATAGCCACCGGCAGCTCCGGCGTCATCGGCATATGGAACGTGACCCGGTCGCCCGTCTTCACTCCCGCCCAGTCGCGCAGCAGGGAGGCGAGCTCGTTCACCCGAACGTACAGCTCCTGGTAGGTGATGACCTGATCGACCTCGTCCTCCCGCTCGGACACCCAGATCAGGGCGGCCTTGTTCCGATACTCGTCGAGATGCCTGTCGACGCAGTTGTAGGACACGTTCAGCCGGCCCCCGACGAACCACTTCCAGAAGGGAGGATTCGACGTGTCGAGCGTCGTATGCCAGTAACTGTCCCACGTGAGCAGGTCGGCGTACTCACGGAAGCATTCCGGGAAGTTGTCGAGACCGAACCGCTCCGGCGCGCCGGGGTCCGCCATGTTGGCCTGGGCGATGAACCCCGGCGCGGGGCGGATCGCCTCCTCCTCTCGCCAGTGAACGGCGATCTGTGCCTCACTGACCTCGTCCTGTTCCCTCTTCTCCTCCGTCATGTCGTGCTCTCCTTCTCAGCTATCGCGTGCGCGGCAGGCGTAGTCGTAGAGATTGCCCAGCGTGAGTGGAAATCTTACTCGACTCGCACAGATTTGGTGGGCCCGCTCAGGGCGGCAGGATACCAGCCGAACAGTCCGGTTTCAACCGAGGTTGGCTACCCACTACCTACCCAGACGATGAGTAGTGGAAGGACCGGCTGGCGTCGGGTGCGTTCTCGTCCCTCCCTCGATGGGAGAGGATCAGCGTGGGCCTCCGCCCGTATCTCCGCGAGGTCTGCGACGTCGCGCCACCCTGAGCCTTGCCTGGGACCTCCGCATGGAGGCGAGCTCCCGCTCCAGATCCATGACGGAGGAGGTGTCGACGCGCTCCCGCGCCCGTCTCAGCGCCTCCTCGGCCCGCTGCTCGTCTATCTCGTCGGCGCGCTCCGCCGTGTCGGCCAGGATGGTGACCTTCCCGGGCATCACCTCCATGAACCCGCCGCCGACCGCAATGTAGCTCTCCTCGCCCTCGTTGCGGATCATGATCTCACCGGGGCGCAGGGACGTCAGCAGAGGCGCGTGGCGCGGCAGCACTGCCAACTCGCCCGCCACACCCGGCGCCACGACGACGTCGACATCTTGCGACGACACGAGACGCTCGGCCGTGACGATCTCGAACAGGAGCTTCGCCAATCTAGGTCTCCACCCTCATCCTCTCGGCTTTTTCTACCGCCTCTTCGATTGCGCCCACCATGTAGAAGGCCTGCTCGGGGAGGTCGTCGTGCTTGCCGGCGAGAATCTCCTGGAAGCCCCGCACGGTGTCCTTCACGGAGACGTAGCGGCCCTCCTGTCCGGTGAACTGCTCGGCGACGAAGAAGGGCTGGGTCAGGAAACGCTGGATCTTGCGCGCCCTGGCGACCGTCTGGCGGTCCTCGTCGGACAGCTCTTCGACGCCCAAGATGGCGATGATGTCCTGGAGATCCCTGTAGCGCTGGAGCACCTGCTGCACGCCGCGGGCCGCGTCGTAGTGTTCCTGTCCGACGATTGAGGCCTCGAGGATGCGGGACGAGGAGGCCAGAGCGTCGACCGCCGGGTAGAGTCCCTGCTCGACCAGGGACCTGTCGAGCGATATGACGGCGTCCAGGTGGCCGAAGGTCGTCACGATGCCGGGGTCCGTATAGTCGTCCGCCGGGACGTATATGGCCTGAAACGACGTGATCGACCCGGCGCCGGCCGAGGTGATCCTCTCCTCCAGGTCGCCCATTTCGGTCGAAAGGGTCGGCTGATAGCCCACCGCTGAGGGCATCCGGCCGAGGAGCGCGGAGACCTCCATCCCCGCGAGAATGTATCTGTAGATGTTGTCGATGAAGAGCAGGACGTCCTGCTCGCGCGTCTCCTTGAAGTACTCGGCCATCGTCACGCCCGTCATCCCGACACGCGCGCGAATACCGGGCGGCTCGTTCATCTGGCCGAAAACGAGGACGGTGCTGCCGAGCACGCCGGACTCCTGCATCTCGGTCATCAGGTCGTTGCCTTCACGGGAGCGCTCGCCGACCCCTGCGAAGACGGAGACGCCCTCGTGCTCGGCCCCGATGTTGCGGATCAGCTCCTGGATGATGACTGTCTTGCCGGTGCCGGCGCCGCCGTAAGCTCCGACCTTGCCGCCCTTGGTAAAGGGGGCTATCAGGTCCATCACCTTGATGCCCATCTCCAATATCTCCACCTCGGTGGCCTGCTGGTCGAATCCGGGGGGCTGCCTGTGGATGGGCCATCTCTCGTCCGATTCCACCTCTTCGAGGTTGTCGATCGTGTCGCCGAGCGCGTTGAAGAGGCGGCCCAGGGTCGGGTCTCCGACGGGGACGGAGATGGGCTGGCCCGTGTCGACGGCCTCCGTGCCGCGCTTCAGGCCGTCGGTGGGCCCCAGGGCCAGGCACCTGACCCAGCTGTTACCCACGTGCTGCTCGACCTCGAGCACCAGCTTCTGGCCGTCGACGTCCGTCTCCACCGCGTTGAAGATGCTCGGCATCTCCTCGGGCGGGAACTCGACGTCCACGACGGTCCCGATCACCTGCGTTATCTTTCCGTTGGCCATCCTATCTCCTCGAAGAGTGCTGTGATATCCGGCGGATGCGGGCCGATCAGGCGCTGACCGCGGCTGCGCCGCCAACTATGTCCAGGAGTTCGGTCGTGATGTTCTCCTGGCGCGCCTTGTTCATCTCGAGTGTCAGATCGACTATCATCTCGTTGGCGTTGTCGGTCGCGTTCCTCATGGCCACCATGCGGGCCGACTGCTCGCTGGCCACCGACTCCAGGACGGCGTGGTACAGCTCCAGCTCGACGAACCTCAGAAGCAGCGCCGAAAGGACCGCCTCGCCGGTTGGCTCGTATATGTACCCGACCGCCTCCTCCGGACGCAGGTCGGTCGGCGTCACCGGCAGAAGCGGCCTAACGACCGGCGTCTGCACCGTCGTGCTGACGAAGTCGGCGTAGGCGATGTAGACGGCGTCCACCCGCTCAGCCGTGAAGTCGTCTATCAGGATGCTTGCGGCGGGCGTAATATCGAGGATCGACGGACGGTCGCCCATGTCGGTGAAGACCGCCTGCACCTCCTGGCCGGTGCGCGCCATGAAGTCACGCCCCTTCCGGCCTATCGTGACGAGCCGCGTGCTCACCGGCTGTTCGACGATGAACTGGGCCGCGGCCCGGTTGATCTTGCTGTGCAGCCCGCCGGTGAGGCCCCTGTCCGGGGTTATCAGCACCATCGTGACGTTTCTGGCTTCACGCCGTCTCAAAAGCGGGTGCAGCTCGTCCTCCTCGCGTTCCTGTGCAGCCAGGTTGGAGAGAAGGGCGCGCATGCGCTCCGAGTAGGGCCGCCCCTGGAGCGCCATCTCCTGGGCGCGCCGCATCTTCGAAGCGGCGATCATCGACATGGCCTTGGTTATCTTGGCCGTGTTCTCGACGCTCCTGATGCGCCGCCTTATCTCTCTTACGCTAGGCATACCGTCGGCCTAGTAGGGCACGCTCGCCTTGAACTCGGCGATCGCATCCGTCAGCACAGCCTCCGTCTCGTCGCTGATGCTCTTGTCCTCTTCGATCCTGCTGAGGATATCCGGGTGGTTGGACTCCATGAAGCTGTGAAGAGCCTCTTCGAAGGCGCGGACCCTGCCGATCTCGACGTCGTCGAGGTGTCCCCTGGCGAGGGCGAACAGTACCGTGATCTCCTGGGGCAGCTTCAGGGGCGAGCTCTCGTTCTGCTTAAGCACCTCGACGGCGCGCTGACCGCGCTCCAGCTGCGCCTTCGTCGCCGCGTCCAGGTCTGCGGTCCCGAACTGTGCGAACGCCGCCAGCTCCCGGTACTGCGCCAGGTCGAGCCGCAGGCTGCCCGCCACCGTCTTCATGGCCCTCGTCTGCGCCGTCCCGCCGACACGCGACACGGACAGACCGGCGTTGACGGCGGGGCGGATGCCTGAGTTGAACAGCTCCGGCTCCAGGTAAATCTGCCCGTCGGTTATGGAGATGACGTTGGTAGGGATGTACGCGGAGACATCGCCTGCAAGCGTTTCGATAATGGGAAGAGCGGTCAGCGAGCCGCCGCCCAGCTCCTCCGACAGCCGTGCGGCCCGCTCCAACAGGCGGCTGTGCAGATAGAAGACGTCGCCGGGGTAGGCCTCACGGCCGGGCGGACGCCGCAACAGCAGTGACATCTGCCGGTACGCCCAGGCGTGCTTGGAGAGGTCGTCGTATACAATCAGGGCGTCTTTGCCCTGATTCATAAAGTGCTCGCCGACGGCGCAGCCGGCGTACGGCGCGAGGTACTGCATAGGCGCCGAATCGGCGGCGTTCGCCGCCACCACGACCGTATGCTCCATCGCCCCGTAGCGGTCTAGGAGAGCCACGGTCTGGGCGACCTTGCCGGCCTTCTGGCCGATGGCGACGTAGATGCACAGCAGGTCGCCGCCCTTCTGGTTGATTATCGTATCGAGGCAGAGGGCCGTCTTGCCGGTGGCCCGGTCTCCGATGACCAGCTCCCGCTGGCCGCGTCCCACGGGCACCATGGAGTCGATCGCCTTCACGCCGGTCTGGACCGGGACGTTGACCCCCTGGCGGGCGGCGACGCCGGGCGCGATGACCTCCACCGCGCGGCGCGCGGCGGTCTGCACCGGACCCTTCCCGTCGATAGGCTCTGCAAGGGCGTTGACGACCCGCCCGATGAGCGCCTCGCCGACCGGGACCTCGACGATGCGTCCGGTGCTTCGGACCTCTGCTCCCTCCTTCACTGAGCGGGCGTCGCCGAGAATGACTGCGCCCACACTGTCCTCTTCCAGGTTCAATGCCATGCCCATCACGCCGCCGGGGAACTCCAGCAGCTCGTTATAGGCAACGCCGGAGAGGCCGTGAATCCGGGCGACTCCATCCCCCACCTCGATCACGACCCCGACGTCCACCATCGTCAACTGGCCGCCGAACTCTTCGATCTGGCGCTTGATTACCGATGCGATGTCCTGTCCCCGGACAGCCATGACGGCCTCCCTCTACCTCTCGGACCCCTAGGTGTAAACCGTGTCAGATGCCTACGTCCGCTCTCCGACAAGCTCCCGGCGCAGTCTGTGCAGCCGTCCAATGGCGCTGCCGTCTATGACCCGGTCGCCGACCCGCGCGATGAATCCCCCGACGACCGCAGGGTCGACTCGTGAACTCATGCGGATATCCTTGCCGACTATGCCTCTCAGCATCTCTTCGATCTTTGCTCTCTGCCCATCGCCGAGAGGCACAGCCGAGACGACCTCCGCCTGCTCTATCCCCCGGTGGGCGTCGAGCAGCCGTTCGTACCGGTCGATAATTTCAGGCAGCAGGTGCGTGACGCTCCGGGACGCCAGAATAGAGACCAGGTTCAGGGCAAGCGGACCGACCCGATCTCCCAGCGTCGTACGTATCATCTCGGCCTTCTGCTCTTCCGACGCCTGGGGCGAGTCCAAGAGTTCTCCGAACTGCTCGCTCGCCAGGGCGTCTGCGAGATAGGTCAGGTCGTCCAGCCACTCATCGAGCTGCGACGCCTCCGACGCGAGCTCGAACACAGCCTGCGCGTACCGTCTCGCCGAGCCTAATCGAGGCATGGCCCAAGCTCAAGTCTATGGCTGCCCTGGTTGCAGTCGGGTCGTGGGTTGGCTAGTTTCTGGAGAACTGCGTCCCCTCCTCGAGAGTCTTTTCGATGAGGTCGCGGTGCGCGTCCTCATCCAGGGACCGTCCGACCACGCGCTCCGCGGCGTCGATCGCCAGGCCTGCGAACTCGCGCCGCAGCTCCTCGATCGCCGCGTCGCGCTCCCTCTGTATATTGGCTTCGGCCCGCTCCCGCTCCGCCTGGATCTCCTCCCTCGCCTTGGCCAGCTCCTCGGCCCGGTACCGCTCGGCCACCTCTCTGGCCTGAGCGATCAGCCCCTGTCCCTCGGCGCGCGCCTCTTCGAGACGCTGCTGCATCTCCTCCTGAGACCTGGCCGACTCCTCCCTGACCCTGTCCGCCGTCTCCAGGCTCTCCTTTATCCTCTGCGAGCGCTGGTCCAGCACTCGCAGGACCGGCTTGTAGAGGAGCCAGTAGAGTAGCGCGAACAGTACGATGATGCCGGCCAGCTGGGTGGCCAGTACGGGCAAGCTGACTCCTAGAGCCTGCATACTACCTCCGATGCGGCCCGCTCATCCGGCAACCGTCCTGGTGCCGGTAGAGGTGCTGCTACACGAACACTATGATGACGGCGACCACCAGCGCGTAGATGGCGATAGCCTCTGCGAACGCGATGGCCAGGATCATGTTCTGCTGAATCGGGCCCGCCGCCTCCGGGTTACGCCCCAGCGACTCCATCGCCTTCGCGGCGAGCATCCCGATCCCGATCCCGGGCCCCAGCCCCCCGAGACCTATAGCCAACCCGGCTCCGATGTTCTTCAGAGCCTCCGCGATATCTCCTTCCATGACCTCTTGCTCCTTCCTTGATTGGTGATTGATGGTTGCTGCTTAGGTCGGTGGTCGACCGGCCACCACTCGTTCTAGTGTTCCTCGCCCCCGTGAGAGACTGTCGCCATCGCCGCGAAGACCAGCGTCAACATCGAGAAGATGAACGCCTGGATGAGGCCCACGAACAGCTCCAGGCCGAGGAACGGGATGGTGCCGATCATCGGCAGCAGGAAGGCCATCGCGAACAGGAGTACCTCCCCGGCGAAGATGTTGCCGAACAGCCTGAATGTGAAGCTGATCAGCCGGGCTACCTCGCTGATTCCCTCCAAGATGCCGACGAACAGCCCAACGGGTCCTCCCTTGAAGTTCAGGTACTTGCCGGCATGTCCGAAGATCCCAAGCGAGCGGAACCCCCACAGGTGGATCATGAACATCGCGACCAGCGCGAGCGCCAACGTCGTGTTGATCTCCGTGTTGGCGCTTCGCAGGAAGGGCACGAGCAGGCCGGCGCGCTTCCCTTCGGCGACCTCCCCGTGCTCGTACTCCGCGGCCGTGACGTGGTCGTCCACCGACCCGAACGGCGCGTACGAGAAGGCCCCGTCCCCTTCGAATACCTGCATCTCTATGCTCGTCAGGTCCAGCGCCTCGCCCTCTTCAAGCCGGTCCTCGGCGTGGTGGATCACGTCATCCGCGGCCTCGATCCGCCCGATCGACCCGAACCCGGGCAGTATCCCCAGCCAGTTCGAGGTCACGATGAAGAGGAAGATCGTCAGCACCAGCGGGAGGAAGCGCCTCGCCTTCTCCGGCCCGGCCACGCTCTCGGCCAGGTTGAGGAAGAACTCCACGACCGCCTCTACCGCGCCCTGAAGACGTCCTGGCGTCTCCTGGATCCGCCGCGACACGACGAAGGAGATGATGGCCAGAACGGCGATGGTCAACCAGGTCGCTACCATCGTGTTGGTGATCGTGAAGCCCAGGAAGAGAGGTTTGGCTGTGATCGACTCCGCGGGAAGCTGGATGTGAGCGAGCGGTGAACCCAGAAATCCACCGCCGAACTCGTTGCCGAGAGCGCCCCCTGCGAGGCTGATCACGAACGCGACTGCAACGAGAGCGAGAAGGGCCAGCGCTTTAGGGCTGCGCAGGAGCCTGGACACTACCTCAATTCTCCTAGCTCTTCGAGTCGCTGTCGCTGGTCAAGACCGCCCGCAGCATCCGGAACATGCCGATGGCGGCCAAAGCGATTCCCAAACCCAGACCGATCAGTGTGAAGGCAGGGACCTCGAGGCCCAGCCAGCCGTCCAGCAGCCAGCCGCCAAGCGCCCCACCGCCGATGCATATCCCAACGTACCAGCCGATCCCGACCAGCCGAAGTGCAATGGCCATCCCGCGGCTGTTCATGGACGCCTCCGCCGACGCTTGTGCAGTGTATCACAAGCGATTTTTGACGGTCAATTTCGGGTCGAGTAGGCCTCGACGACCTTGGTTACCGCTGTGATGATGTCGTCCAGGTCGGACCGGCTCAGGTCGGGATACAGGGGCAGGACGAGCAACTCCCTGCTGATCCGCTCCGACACAGGCAGGTCTGCCGGACCGCAGTTCTCGCGGAACAGCGGATACTGGGGAGAGAACTCGTCAACCCCCGGCGTGCCGCCCGGGACGCCCTCCGCGCGCAGGGCCTCGGCTATCCGCCCCAGATCGACGGTGAAGCGCTCCTCGTCGAACCGGACCGGATAGTAGGAGCAGCCTATCTGCACGTCAGGGACGGACCGGGGCCTCCACACGCCCGGAAGCTCCGGTATGGCCGCGTCCAGGTACTCCGAATGCTCCCTGCGGGCGCTCTGCATCGATTCGGCCTTGCGCACCTGGGCAAGCGCGAAGGCGGCGTGCAGCTCCGACATCCTGTAGTTGTTGCCGACCCTGACGATGCTGTAGCCGGACCCGGCAGCGCGCCTCTTGTCCTTCCCGTGGTCCCTGATCGAGTCGGCCATCAGGGCGTGCTCCTCGTCGTCGGTCGTCAGAACGCCCCCCTCGCCCGCAGCGGTCAGCACCTTGCTCTCCTGGAGGCTCCAGCAGGCCATCGCGCCGATGGTGCCCGCATTCCGCCCCTTGTATACGCTTCCGTTGGCGTGAGCGCAGTCCTCTATAACGGTTATCCCATGACGGGCCGCGACGTCCAGCATCTCGTCCATGGCCGCCGGAAACCCGAACCAGTGGACGGGAACGATGGCGCGGGTGCGCGGGGTTATCGCCTCTGCGACGCGATGCGGGTCCAGCGTGATCGAATTGTCGTCCACGTCGGCGAAGACGGGGGTCGCTCCCACCATGAAGACGGTGTAGGCCGTCGACGCGAACGCCAGGGGCGGGACGATCGCCTCGTCGCCGGGGCCGACTCCGGCCGCGACGAGCGAGGCGTGCTGAGCCGTCGTGCAGGAGTTGAACGCCACCGCATAGCGCGACCCGACGTAGTCGGCGAAGGCGCGCTCGAACTCCGGCACCTTCGGCGCCGTCGGATCGACCGAGCAGAACTTCCCGTTGTCGAACACCTCCAGCATCTGCCGGAGCTCTTCGTACCCCGCGCTCACCCGGTGGCCGCGCAGGAGATCCCGCCTGACCGGCGTACCTCCGTCTATCGCAAGAGTCGCCATCGTTTTCTCCTGTCCGGTCGAATTGGATCGCCACTCCGGGAACTGGGTTCCGGCTTCCGCCGGAATGACGGCGTGCGCCGCTTAGCCCTCCTCATCCTCGGCCAGTGCCTCGTTCACGGCGCCGACGAGCGCGTCTATGTCGTCCGATTGCATCGGGGTGGACAGAGAGAAGCCGAGCCCGCCCTGAGTGTACTGACCCTTGATCAGTACGGCCAGCCTCAGGCGGTCCAAGAGGTCGTCGTCCGAGGAGGCCAGGCTCCGGTAGTCTCTGACGATCTCGTCGGAGAAGGCCACGCTGACCACCGAGCCAGCGCTCAACACCTGGCACGGCAGACCCTCGTTCGCGAAGGCGGATTCCAGCCCTGCGTGCAGCCTGTTCCTCAGAACGTCCAGGTGGTCGTACGCCTCCGGCGTCAGCTCCCGGAGCGTGGCGAGACCGGCGGCGAGAGTGAAGTTGTTGGCCGAGAAGGTGCCGCTCTGACGCGGGCCGCGTCGTACCTCGGTATTGTCCAGGACGTCCATCACTTCGGACTTGCCGGCTATCGCGCCAACCGGGAAGCCTCCGCCGATCACCTTCCCCAGGATCGTCACGTCGGGCTCGACTCCAACCTCGCCCTGGTAGCCTCCATAGCCTGCTCTGAAGCTGACGACCTCGTCCATGACCATGAGGATACCGAGCTCCTCGGTGATCTCGCGTACGAAGCGGGTGAAGTCCGGGGATATCTCCATCAGCCCCGGCTTGCCGTCGTAGAAGACGCATGCGAGCTCGTCTCGGTGCTCTCTCAGGATCAGCTCTACCGACTCCCTCTGGTTGTACGGAAGGATGACGACCTCCTCCTCCGAGGAGTCGCTCATCCCCTTCCATTCCGCAACGGCCTGGGGAGAATCGTCGGGCCCGGCGCTGTCGGCCGAGGGGGCCACGCTCACCTCCAGGGCGTCGTGGCTCCCGTGGTATGCCCCCTCGAACTTGGCGATCTTGGGTCTACCGGTCGCCGCCCGGGCCAGCCTCGTGGCGTGGAGCGACGCCTCCGTCCCCGAGTTGACGAAGCGTACCTTCTCGGCCCCCGGTAGCCTGCGTGTCAGCTCATCGGCCATCTCCCACTCCAACTCCGTTGGAGCGCCCAGCGCCAGACCTCTCCGCATCTCGGCCTCCACCGCCTCCATCACGGACGGGTGATTGTGGCCCAGAATCACGGCGGTGTGGTGGTTGGCGAAGTCGGTATAGCGGCGGCCGTCGAGGTCCCAGAGGTAGCAGCCGTCGGCCCGGTCGATGTATATCGGATACGGCCTGGACCAGTACCCCTCCTTCATGATGCCGCCGGGCATCACCGGCATTCCCTTCTCCCACTGGGCTCTGGACCTGGGCGTGATACGCCGGAACTCGGCTTCGAGCGAGGCGGTCGATCTGACCATGATCTTACGTGCTCCCAATGCTCAGGCTAGGCGCGAGTCTAGTCCCCCTTCGGAGGACTGTCAACGCCGTCCGCTTGCCTTGACCGAGCTTCGCCGCAGAACCTACAATCGCGCCGCCTGACACAGTAACCGCCACGAAGGGGGTCTCGCCACTTGAAGGTCTTCGTAACGCGCGACAGGGTGCCGGAGGCCATCGCGCTTCTCCGGGAGCGCTTCGAGGTCGACGTCTGGGAAGAGGACTCTCCTCCGCCCCCGCAGGTGCTTGTGCGGAAGGCCGCGGAGTGCGACGCGCTACTGACCGAGATCGACAACATCGTCGACCGGGAGGTCCTGGCGTCCCCCAGGCTCAGAGTGGTCGCCAACAGGGCGGTCGGGATGGACAACGTCGACATCCCGGAGGCGACGAGGCGCGGCATCCTCCTCTCCAACACGCCCGGAGTCCTCACCAACTCCTGCGCCGACTTCACCTTCGCGCTGATCCTCGCCGCCGCACGTAACGTCGTGATGGCCGACCGGCGGATCCGCGAGGGCGCGTGGACGGTGTTCGACCAGGGGCCGTACGTCGGCGCTGACGTCCACGGAGCGACGCTGGGCATCGTCGGTCTCGGAGCCATCGGCAGCGCGGTTGCGCGCAGGGCGCGGGGATTCGACATGAGAGTGCTCTACACGGCGCGAGGCCGCAAGCCGGAGCTCGAGAGGAGTCTCGGCGTCAAGTGGATGCCGGACCTGAATACGCTGCTGGAAAAATCCGACTTCGTCTCGGTCCACGTGCCGATGTCTGAAGAGACGCGGCACATCATCGGGGCCGCCGAGTTGGACAGGATGAAGAGCGGCGCCTTCCTCATAAACTGCTCGCGCGGAGGCACGGTCGATCCGGCTGCCCTCTATGAAGCTCTGTCGACCGGAAAGATCGCCGGGGCGGCGCTGGACGTCACCGACCCGGAGCCGGTCCCGATGGACGACCCACTGCTCACCCTGCCGAACCTCGTCGTCACGCCGCACATCTCGAGCGCCACCTCGGCCACCGTCCGGGGTATGGGTCTGATGGCCGCCGCCAACATCATCGAGGCGCTGACCGGCAAGCCCATGACCTCCTGCGTGAACCCAGAGGCCTTGAAAGGGAGGGGCTGAGGAAGCCCCCTTCTCAATCCTCCACCAGGGGGAGAGTGGATTCCGGCTTTCGCCACAACGACGGATGTAGCGGAATCCGGGGGCGCCTAGGGCCAGCGCAGCTCGCCCTCGTCGTAGACGGCCTCGAGGATCCGGTCGGTGTACGCCCCCTCCACGTCGAAAGGCCTGGGCAGCGCCTCGAACCGCACCAGGTGATCGTACAGGGCGCGCCACTGGTCGTCCGTCATCCAGCCCAAGCCGTGCTCGTCGGTCAGCTCGCTCTCCGCGCCCGCTATCTCAGTGGTGAGCATGTACATCTGGTGGTCGGGGTCCTCGTTGGGCGCGAACTCCATCACGATCTGCACCGCCTCTTCGGGGTTCTCCATCGCGTACTGCAGCCCGCGGAGCGTCGCCTTGAGGAACCGCTCCAGCAGCTCCGGGTCCTCGTCGACGAGCTCCGTCCTGGTGACGTAGGTGAGACCTATCGCCGGAACGCCGTAGTCCTCCGGGTCCCACACGATCACCTCGTGCCCCAGCGTGTTTCTAATCGTGTCCGGCTCGTTGGACTTGAACACCGCAAGAACGTCGACCTCGCCGTCCGTAAGCACTCTCGGGTTGAATCCGACCCTGACGGCATTCACGCTGTCACTGTCAAGGCCCGCCTCGGTGAGCACCGCAAGGTACTCCGGCGGAGGCGACGATCCCTTGTACCCAAAGGTCTTGCCGCGCCAGTCCGCGGGCGTGCGCATCCCGCTCTCCTCCAGGGCGACGAAGGCCTGCTGGCCCCGCTGTCCGAACAGGGCGAAGGCCGAGACCGGCAGCTCCTGGTCAGAGACCCGCTTCAGGAGCGCTGCCGCGTCCGCCGTCGTAACGTCCACCTCGCCCGCGGCCACGAAGCGGATCGAGCCGCCGGTGGGGGCGTGCTGGATCTCGACCTCCAGATCCTGCTCTGCGAAGTAGCCCCTCTTCTGAGCCACGTACGCCGCCACGAACGGCAGGTTGGCCTGGGGCTTGAAGCCGGCCATGAAGACGAGCCTGTCCGGCGTTGCCGGCTCGCTCTCGCCGCAGCCCCAGGCGGCCAGCGCAACCAGCGCGAGGCCCGCCCACGCAGCGCCTTTCAACACGCGTCGACCGAACATACGGCACTCTCCCGAACCAGCTAATCCAATCCGATGTGTCCGCGCTCAGGTCACGATCGAGGAGTCGTGCCAGAATAGCACGCGCCTCTCCGCGTAAGCGGTCAGTATCGTCAACCCTATACCTATGATGGCAAGCGTCAGCCCTGCCGAAAAGAGGGTCGGCATGTCGAGATCGTAGTGCGCGACGACGATCACGCTCCCCAGACCGCGGTCGCCGCCGCCGAAGTACTCCCCCACGGTCGCGCCGATTACCGACAGCGGAATCGATATGCGAAAGGCGGCGAACAGGTAGGGCAGCGAGCTGGGGATGCGCAGCTTGAGGAATATCTCCCTGTTCGACGCCTTCAGAGAGCTCAGCAGATCGAGCGTCTCGGGGCTTACCGACCTGAACCCGATCATCGCGTTGACCAGCACCGGGAAGAAGGTGATGAGCGCGGCCACGAGTACCTTGGGCATCGACCCGAAGCCGAACCAGATCACGAACAGCGGCGCGTAGGCCACGAGCGGCGTGACCTTCACCAAGACCGCCACCGGGAACAACGCCCTCTCCAGCAGGCGGGAGTGGGCCATTGCGGTCGCGCCGGCCAGGGCCACCAGGGTGCCCAGCGCGAAGCCGGCCGTCGCCTCCAACAGCGTCGTAGCGCCGTGCGAGGCGAAGAAGCCAACATCTCCGAGCAGGCGGTCGAGCACCACCGAGGGCCGCGGCACCAGGTACGGCCTGATGTCGGCGACGCGGGTCCACACCTCCCAACCGACGGCCACCACAGCGAGGGCCGCCGCCGCGGGCAGCAGATAGCCAACGAGAGATGCGGCGTCTCCCAGGGCCTCGGCCATCCGTCGATACACGCCGCGTCCGGGCGTATCGACAGAGACCGGTCTCCGTACCAGCCTCATGCTAGATGTCCGGCTCTCGGCCCGCCGGAACGGCGGACCGGTCAAGCTCCAGCGTCCGCCTGAGCTCCCTCACCTGAGACAGGAAGGCGTCGGAGAACTCCATATCCTCCGTCCGGGGGCGGGGCAGCGCCACCTTCAAATGCCTCAGCACTCTGCCCGGCTGCGAGGAGAGGACTGCGACGCGGTCCGACATCATCACCGCCTCGCTGATGCTGTGGGTAACGAAGACCACCGTCGGCCTCGACAGCTCCCACAACCGCAGCAGCTCGTAGCGCATCGCCCCGCGGGTAATCTCGTCGAGCCCGCCGAGCGGCTCGTCCATCAGCAACAGATCGGGCCGCAGCACCAGCGCCCTGGCCAGCGCGACCCGCTGCCTCATTCCCCCGGAGAGCTGGTGGGGGTAGTAGTTCCGAAACCGCTCCAGGGCGACGGTATTCAGCAGCCGCTCGGGGTCCTCCGCTCTGTCGTCAGAGGCCGCCCTGTTCACCTGCAGAGGCAGCTGGATGTTCGAGATCACGGTCCGCCACGGCAGGAGCGCCGGACTCTGGAAGACGAACCCGATGCTCTTCCTGCGCTGCGCGCTGGCCGGAGGTCTCCCATCGATCAGGACGCTCCCGGCCGTCGGAGACAGCAGACCGCCGATCGCGCGCAGCAGGGTCGTCTTTCCGCCGCCGCTGGGCCCGACTATGGAGACGAAGGAGCCCCTCTCGATGGACAGGTCAACACGGTCGAGCGCGGCGAGTCTCTGTTGGCCGGACGAGAAGACCTGGCTCACCCCCCGCACCTCTACATGTGACTCGTCCGCCATCCAGCCGTGCACCTCCACCCGGATGCGCCAATCATACCACGACTACGAGGGCGCAGAGGCTCTTACGTCTTCCCCCGACGAAGCTAGGGTAAGGGACAAGAGGACGGGGCTGAAGGAGGTTCTTACTTCTTCCCCCGTCCGCGGGGGAAGAAGTTGAGATGGGGGCTTCCTTTTACAGCCCAGACCCGGTTACGAGGCTCCTGAGCCACCGAAAGGCGAGGACGGCGGCCGTCACCAGGACGGCACCGGCGATCATGAACGTCGTGGCCGAGGAGAGCGGATCGATCGGCTGCTGCGGGACCCCCTCTCCCGTGAGATCGGCCTCCCACCGTCTGTCCAGCTCGTCGAGGCTCATCTCGTACGACGCGCGGACCGCCTCTTCGATGCTCTCCCCCCGGTCGAGCCTTGCAAGAAGATCGGTCATTGCGTCGGCGCCGTGCTCGTCCATCATATAGCCGACGACGCTCCGGGACTTCGCGTAGAAGAGGTGGACGTCCCGGGGCCTGCCCGGCTGAGAGAACATCGACCGCAGGGGCAGCAGGTCACCCCTACGCTGTGCCCTCACGAGCTCCGGATGGCGGTCCGCCGAGCCCTCCTCGAAGTACATGGCCAGCCCCTCGTTCAGCCAGGAGGGGACTCTGGCGAGGGGGGAGTCGACAGCCTCGTGGAGGAGCAGATGCGCCATCTCGTGGATGATGCCGCTCGGATGGAGGCCGTGAAGGATGAAGACCCCCATCTCGCCGAAGGCGAACCCTCCGTAGAGATGGCCGGACGACGCCGCTTCGCTTATGAACGGGAAGCTCTGCCGAGCCTCTCTTCTGCTGTTGACGATCACCGCCTTCATCACTCCGGCCTCATCGAGACCGAACAGGCTCTTGATCTCGTCCACCTTGGGCGCCACGTCGGCCAGCACCCGCTCGACGTCGCGCCGCGGCCGGTCGTGCCACAGAATCGCGAGCTCGCCGTCCTGCGTCCTCTGCCAGTCGAAGGCCGGGTCCTTGTATTCGAGGACGGTGCGCTCGCTCTCGAACCTGCCCCCTGCGGCATCCCGCACCACGTAGTAGTACTCTATGTCCACGCCCGTGGGCAGGAACCTGGCGCCGCCGGTGCTGATCCTGAACTCCGTCTCGACGTTGGTGCTTGGAGTGAAGCTTGGATAGCCGTAGATCGTGGTCTTCTGCCGCCCCAGCCTGTAGAAGACGGTGATCTCCCTTATCTCCTCGTCCGCCTCCACCTGCAGCCTTATGACTAGCTCGTCCGGGAAGTTGATCTCCGTCGTGGTCGACACCGGCCGGATCGGGCCCGACAGGTCCGGGCTGGGCGCCGCGTACGAGACCGCGCCAGTCAGGAGAGCAGCCGCCAGCGCGAGCAGGCTCAGAGGCTTCATCGGGCTCAGACCCCCACGATCCTGAGAGAGGAGTGGGCCTTGTAGATACGATTGATGTTCAGCAGAAGGGCTGTGAAGTCTTCGACGTAGCGGGCGTTCTCCAGCCCTCCTCCGTCCACGGCCCTGAGACGGTCGATCTTCTCCACCAGCCCCATGACGGTCGACTTGGCTCCGCCGTCGTCGGCGCACACGATGACGTCGCTGTCTATAGCCCTGTCCGGGACCAGGAGGTCCCTGGCGCTTATCGTCTGAAACGCAGCCGACACAGTCGAGTCGGGGAGAATGCTCCGCGCCTGGAGTGCAGCCGACCCCTCTTCGACCCGCACCGCCCTGGCGCGGCCACGATCCACCACCAGCGGCGCCGCCACGTCGACCACCAGCTTGCCGGCAAGCGCGCCGCGAAGAGCCGTCAGCGTCTCCCGATGGCCTTCGTAGGGCACCGCCACCAGGACGATGTCGGCCCTGCGAGCCGCGTCGACGTTGAGAGCGCCGTCCACAGATCCCTTCACCTCATATGACCGGATTCCAGAGGCCGCCTGCTCGGCTCGTTTCGCGTCCCTGGAGCCGATGAGAACCTCCTCTCCCGCCAGCGCGAAGCGGAGCGCCAGACCGCGGCCCTCCGGTCCCGTCCCGCCTATCAGGCCCAGCATAGGCTCACACCCCAAAGTCCCTTCTCCCCTGCGCGGGAGAAGGTCAGGATGAGGGGGAATCTCCCTAGCGCCTCACTTGAGCTCAGGCCGCACCTCCGTCTCCACCGTCAGGCCGTGGCCGCCCTGGTACAGCTCCCACGGACTGAACTGCTCCACGAACTCCTTCGCCTCGTCCATGCTGCCGATCCCCTTCTGGGCCCGGCCGGGGTCGTACCCGAAGGTCTTCGCGAAGGAGTCGAAGCCTCGCTTAGTCTCACGGACGCCTCCGATCTCCTCCTCATGCTCCCCATCGTCCGAGGCCAGCACGAGCCTCTGGCCGCGCCTCGTCAACCTCCAGTACACCTTCATACGCACAGCTCCTCTACATTGGATGATTCACCCTGGAAAACGGTGGGCTCCGTTCAGCCTAACTCTACTTGCCGCCCCGCACCTTTTCAACACTGCCAGGCCTTCGACAAGCTCAGGTCGAACGGGATAGACGACCTTAATGCAACAACGGAAAGGGCCCTGCAACACGCCGAGAGCCGTTGCGCCCGCCTCGGCCTTTGAATAGAATGGGGCGACCCCACCCGTCAGGAAGGAGCCGGACATGCCCGATATCACCACCGACAGACTGCGCAACGTGGTGCTGCTGTCACACAGCGGTGCGGGCAAGACCGTTCTCGCGGAGGCGATGCTGAGCGCCGCCGGAGTCACCTCCCGGATAGGCACGATCGAAGATGGCACGACCGCGTCCGACTTCGAGCCGGAGGAGGTGCGTCGTCAGAGCAGCAGCCAGACCTCCATACTGCCCTGCCCATGGCGGTCTCACAAGATCAACGTCCTAGACACGCCGGGCTACGCCGACTTCAGGGGCGAGGTGACCTCCGCCGTGAGGGTGGCGGACGCGGCGGTCGTCGTAGTGGACGGACCGTCGGGGGTCGAGGTCGGCACGCAGCAGATGTGGAAGCTGGCCGACGAGCGGGAACTGCCCCGCATCATCTTCGTGAGCAAGATGGACCGGGACAACGCCGACTTCGCCCGAGCCCTGTCGTCGATAACCGACCGGTTCGGACGGCAATGCATAGCGGTCGCGCTGCCCATCGGCGCGGAGTCCGGCTTCTCAGGCGTCGTCAATCTGCTCGACCCCGGCAGCCAGGCGCCCGACTCGATGTCGGACGAGGTGGAGGAGGCCCGCGAGAGGCTGGGGGAAGCGGTCGCCGAAGCCGACGACGACCTGGCGACCAAGTACCTCGAAGGCGAGGAGTTGACCCAGGCCGAGATCTCTGCCGGCCTCAGGCAGGGCGTCGCCGACGGCAGCATCGTTCCGGTCCTGGCGGGCGCGTCGCCCTCCGCCGCCGGCGCAAGGGAGCTGATGGACGCCATAGTCGACTATCTTCCGTCTCCCGCTGACCGGCCGGCCGAAAGCGCGAAGACCCCCTCCTCCGGTGAAGAGTCGGCGCTGCCGGCCGATCCGTCCGGCCCCCTGTGCGCCCTGGTCTTCAAGACGTCCGCGGACCCCTTCGTCGGCAAGCTCTCATTCTTCAGGGTGTTCAGCGGCGCCTTCGAGAGCGACACCCAGGCATGGAACGCCGGCAGGTCGGAACAGGAGCGTGTCGGACAGCTCTTCGAGATACGCGGCAAGGAGCAGTCTGCCGTGGCAGCCGTCGTCGCCGGAGACATCGGCGGCGTCGCCAAGCTCTCGTCGGTGCTGACGGGCGACACTCTTGGACAGAGAGACAATCCGCTCGTCGTGGACGGCATGCAGTTCCCTCACCCCGTCTACCGGATGGCCGTCTATCCCAAGTCGAAGGCGGACGTCGACAAGATGACCAGCTCTCTGGCCCGAATCGTGGAGGAGGACCCGAGCATCTCTCTGGACCGGGAGCCGGACACACTGGAGGTGCTCCTCGGAGGGCTTGGAGACACGCATGTCGATGTCGCCGCCGAGAAGATCAAGAGGAAGTTCGGAGTGGAGATCCTCCTGGAGACCCCCAAGGTCGCCTACAAGGAGACGATCAGCGTCCCGACGACGGTCGAGTACAAGCACAAGAAGCAGTCGGGAGGCCACGGCCAGTACGGGCACGTCTTCCTCGATCTGGAGCCGCTGGAGAGGGGCGCGGGCTTCTCCTTCGATCAGAAGGTCGTCGGCGGGGCCGTGCCCAGGGAGTACATCCCCTCCGTCCAGAAGGGGATCCAGAAGGCGCTCCCGGAGGGCGTGGTGGCGGGATTCCCGGTCATAGACATCAAGGCAACTCTCGTCGACGGCAGCTTCCACTCGGTCGACTCCTCCGGCATCGCCTTCGAGATTGCTGGCTCCCACGCCATCACCAAGGGCATCGAACAGGCCCGTCCCTCGCTGCTGGAGCCCGTCATGAAGGCCGAGATCACGGTGCCGGACGAGTATGCCGGCGACGTGATGGGAGACCTCAACAGCCGACGCGGACGCATACAGGGGATGACGCCGCTCGGCGACGGTACCTCAGCCATCGAAGTCGAGGTGCCGCAGTCCGAGATGCTGCGGTACGCCACCGACCTGCGCTCGCAGACCCAGGGGCTCGGCTCCTTCACGATCGAGTTCGACCACTACGAAGAGGTGCCTCAACACCTCACCGCACGCGTCGTCGAGATAACGAAGGAGCAGAGCGAAGCCCGCGTCTAGCCGGTTGCGGAACAGATGAGGATGAGCAACGGTATGCGCCCGGTGCATCCGGGCGAGATTCTGGCCGAGGAGTTGGAGGGGAGCTTGGCCTGTCGGCCAACTCTCTCGCCAACGCACTGAGTGTCCCAACCAACCGGATCACGGCGATCCTGAAGGGTCAGGCGGAGTCACCGCCGACACCGCACTACGCCTGTCCCGCTACTTCGGTACCACGCCTCAGCTGTGGCTGAACCTTCAGAAGACCTCGAGCTGCGCATGATGGAGATCGAGTCGGGCCAAGACATTGCCGACCGGGTGCAGCCAAGGGAGACGGTGGAGGTCGTGGATCCAGAGTTTGTCTCGAACCGTTAAGGATGTATCGTGTGCAGCGTCCGGACAGGTTCCACAGACCCCCATATTCGCATGTTGTTGCGTCAAATGCACATCCCCAGTCCGCTTACGGTGTGAGATATGCCGGGATTCGCTCTGGTAGTCAATAACAGGAACGAGATACTCCTTATCCAAAGAGGATATGGGAGGGATAAAGGAAAGTGGAGCTTGCCTGGAGGCATGCGCGACAAAGGAGAGAGCCTCAAAGGCACGGCGATAAGGGAGACACTAGAGGAAACCGCCGTCAGTACCAGCGCTGACTCCCTGTACTTCAAGGGCAGACGACATAACGTTGAGGTGTGGCGTGGGAGGTATTTGGGAGGAGCTTTGCGTTTTCAACAGAGGGAGTGTCTAGATGCCAAGTGGTTTCAGGTGGACATGCTGCCTCACGACGATAACCTCGCCTTCGGCCCTGATAAGATAGTGATCAAGAAATGATTCACTCGTAAAAAGTCATGGGCGAGGGTATTGGGAAGTGAGGGATAATAGGATCGGAGAGAGTGGAGGAGTGAACGCTGAGGAGTAGGTGGACGATGTTTCAAGCCCGGGAACCGCAGGAGAGCCTGTGGCAGTCGGAGTTTCTGATCACACCGAGGAAGGCGAAGCTGATGCGTAGGAGCTGGGCGGAGGTATTCCGGAACGAGGCTCTGGTTCTGATAGAGGAGGAGCGGTTCGCTCCGCTGTACAGCCCGGACATGGGCAGGCCCAATCGCGCCGTGCAGACGGTGCTGGGAGTGCTGGTGCTCAAGGAGATGTTCGATCTGACGGACATGGAGGCGTTGGAAGAGTTGGAGTTCAATCTGCTGTGGCACCACGCGCTGCGGCTGGAGATGGAGGAGGCGCACCTTGCCCAGAAGACGCTGCACAACTTTCGTGTGCGGTTGATGGAGCACGACGGCGGGCGATTGGCCTTCTGTGAGACGACGGACCGGATGATAGAGGCCCTGGGACTGCGGACAGGCAAGCAGCGCCTGGACTCGACGCATGTCATGAGCAATATCGCGGTGTTGACGCGGTTGGGTCTGTTCTGCGAGACGGTCCGGGTGTTCCTGCTGGCGGTGAGCCGTGAGCACCCCGGTCTGGGAGAAGGGATTGGGGATGGTCTGGCACAGCGGTACCTGAAGGAGACCGGAGAAGCATCGAGGTACGAGGACGCACGTTCAGGTGAGGGGCGTCGCCGGCTGTCGGTGTGTGCGCGAGACGTGTACCGGCTGGTGGATAGGTTCCGCGGGACGGCGGTGGCGGATATGGAGGAGTACGGTCTGTTGGAGAGGCTTTTGCATGAGCAGTGCCGCGTGGGCCGTCACAGGGACGGTCGTCCCAGCGCCGATGACGACGATGCGGCAGAGGGGAAGGTGCCGATCGCGCTGAAGGAGGCGAAGGAGGTGCGGTCGAGCTCTATGCAGACGCCGCACGACCCGGCGGTGACCTACAGCGGACACAAGGGGAAGGGGTACGAGGTGCAGGTGTCTGAGACGTGCGAAGAGGGGAACGCCGTGCAGATGATCACCCACGTGGAGGTCACGCCATCGAGCGATGGCGACGCCGGTGTGACGGTGGGGGTGATCGATGAGTTGAGAGAGCGAGGGATAGGCCCTTCGGAGCTGTGGTGCGACACGTCGTATGGTTCTGGCCGGAACGGATGGGAGGCGGAGCGCAGGGGGACGGAGTTGGTGAGCCCTGTCGGGGGCCGGGCGCCAGCGGAGGCCGATGAGAATGATGGGCTGGTCAGGCTGACGGCTGCTGACTTTGACATCGACGTTACGGCAAGGAGGGCTGCGGTGTGTCCTGCGGGACATGAGGCCGTGTCCGAGTACGAGGATGAAGAGGCTCCCGAGCGAGTGGAGATGCACTTCGCCCGGGAGGTGTGTGAGCCCTGTTCGCTGCGTTCCCGGTGTCCTGTGAGGTGGCGTCGTCGCCCTGAGCTCGGGGGAGAGTGGTCGCCGAGTGGAGCCTACGTGCTGAGTGCGGACCTCGCCAGGGTGAACATCGGACGTAGGCGGCGGGCCGAGTCGGATGGACAATGGCGTAAACGGTACGGGTTGCGTGCGGGGATAGAGGGTACGAACTCAGAGTTGAAACGGCGCCATGGTCTTGGCCGCCTACGAGTACGTGGAGGAGAGAGGGTCCGGCTCGCCGTCTACCTCAAGGCCCTGGCGTGTAACATCAAGCGAATGGTCCGGGCACGGCTGACCGAGATGGACGAGATGTTGGTCCCACCGGCTGCCTTGGCGCCCGATCCCACCGCTGCATGAGGCTACAGGAGCCGTTGCGAGCCCGCTGATGCCTACCAGGACGGGGTATGGCGCACCACAACTACCTCATCGGCCGCAACACAAGCCCCGACCGGAACAAAACCAAATCCCTCGCCTAACCGCCCTCACGCCGCAGAACCAACCCGAAAGGCCCTTGTTACGAGGGAATCAAGAAATGGGCAAGCGAGAGTGACGGGAGTCGGCGCGTGCATTACCCACGCTCCAAGATGGGTAGAGCTGGTTTTCTCCTAGTGGTAAGTCCAGACAAAGAAGTTCTTCTGAGGCGCAGGCAAAGCGGCAGGAGAGTAGGTAAGTGGGGCTTGCCAGGTGGAAAGCCATCTTCAGGTCAAGGCCGCATGGACGCAGCCGTATACGAGACTCAGAAAGCCACCGGCATGAAGGTTGCTGTGGAGCGCTTTTACTATGAGAACAGGCACCGAGCCGGAATCTGGCTGGCAGCCCCCATTGGTTCGATAGAGGATGCCGGTGGTGGGGTTGGATGGTTCCGTCTAGAAGAATTACCCGATGACGATAGCCTGGCCTTCGCCATTGATGTGAGAACTATCGAGAAGTGGGCAAGCGAACACCGGGGAAGCGGCCGAATCCCTTTCTAAAGTCGGGACAAGTAGTTGGCAGGCAGCCAACAGAAGAGAAGCGATAGATGACGGAGAGCATCGGTGCCAAACTTCTGACCTTTTTCCTCGGGTCTAATGGAAGAAATCAGTTGCAGCCCGGAGAATGGGAGCTAATAGGCACAAGGGTTCTAGACGATGAGGACTTTGAGGATGTGCCGCCCTGGGTAAGAAAACAGATCGACAGAATCTGTGCCAAGGGACTCGGAGCCGCGCCCGATGAATTGACTCACTTTCTGAAGGGCAGGACTTTTCTGTACAGGCTCGACTTCGACAGTCAGGACGCCGATATACTGGGCGTCTATCGTACGCTGCGAAACGGGCTCAGCATGTCGGATGCTAAGCAATCTCCCTGGGGCAACAAGCTCGTAGCCGCTGCTGCTTCAAAGCCTAAGACACGGGAGGACCCTCATACTTGGGTGTTGGTTGGGACGAAGAACTACGGTACATCAAACTTCAGTAAGGTCCCGAACTTGGGTACGGAAACAGATTAGCTATATCTACCAGCATGGACCTGGATCTTCACTCGGCGGGCTGACCTATTACCTGAAAGGCAAAAGGTACCGGTACAAGTTAGAGTTCTCGGGTCAGGGTGGTCCTATACTGAACGTCTACAGGAAACCCAGGACTTGGTGGTGGAAGAAGCAGCTAGAATGATCTTCGTGCTCTTTGGAGATGGCCCAGCTTGATGCACAAATGGGAGAGCGTCATTGACCTCTCCCATTGTGCACTTCTCAGGCAAGAGGTCGCCGAATGTGGTGAGCGGGAAGCGTCCCAACCACTCCAAGATACGCTTGGCATCGTGTCCAGTTTTGCGGCCCGAGCGCGACGCTAGCTACCGGCCGTCCAGATGGTGTGGTAGTTCTCCCCCCTGACTACCGACGCCATCTCAGCCTTCTCCACGGCCTGCAGCTCCCTCAGAACCTTCCTGCACTCGGCCGCGGCCGCCTCCTGGCCCGCCGCCTCCAGACGGGAGACGACGCGCGTCCACACCCCCAGCTTCACCAGACTCTCGACGTACCCGGCCGGGGTCCATCTGCCGCCTGTCCCCTCTAGCCTGGGCGCTGCCGCTCAGCGTCTGCCCAAAGTATTGCAGCATGGTAACTATATAGTTACCATACCCACATGATCGAGATCAGAGAATACATTGATCGCCGGGGCCACAGTCCATTCGGTGGCTGGTTCGACGGTCTCGACGCCAACGCAGCGGCCAGGGTGAGGACATCCCTCGCCCGCATGGAGACTGGAAACCTGTCCAGCGTCAGAGGAGTTGGGAGCGGCGTGTTGGAGCGCCGCATACACGCCGGCCCAGGCTACAGAGTCTATTTCGGCAGGGACGGAGACACCCTGATAGTCCTGCTGGGCGGTGGGACCAAGGAGCGCCAGCAGAGGGACATCGAGGACGCCCGCGATCTCTGGCGGGAGTACAGGCGTCGCAAGCACCAGGAGGTATGAACCATGCCGCTCACCCGTGACTTCAAGGAGACCGTGCAGGCCCGCGCCGAGCGCGACCCCGCATTTCGAGAAAGATTGCTGAAGGAAGGCGTCGAGTGCCTGCTTGCAGGTGACGTCGATGCGGGCAAGATCGTGCTGCGCGACTACATCAACGCGACCATCGGGTTCGAGGAGCTAGGCTCCCTCACGAACAAGCAACCGAAGAGTCTGATGCGCATGTTCGGTCCGTCCGGCAATCCCCACGCCCGCAACCTGTTCGAGATAATCAGCTGCATTCAGCAGCATGAGGGCGTCCAGCTCGAAGTGAACGCCGTTCGATAGTCAGTAAGGTCCCACAGCTACTCACAACGGCGGCGAACAAACGCACCGGCCTCGCGATCTGAGCGCGACGCTAGCCCCCGGCGGACCACATGGTGTGGTAGTTCTCCCCCCTGACTACCGAGGCCATCTCAGCCTTCTCCACGGCCTGCAGCTCCCTCAGCACCTCCCCGCACTCAGCCGCGGCCGCTTCCTCTCCCGCCGCCTCCAGGCGGGAGAGGACGCGCGGCCACACCCCCAGCTTCACCAGGCTCTCGACATACCTGAGCCAGGGAATCAGCGCCAGGTTGTGGACCCTGGGGAAGCTCGGCCGCAGCCGCCTGAGGCTCCGGAGCCTCTCCTGGGGAGACGCCACCATCGGCATGAGGCGCACCATCGCACCGTCATGCTCGTTCGTACGCGTGTCTATGACGACAGACCGCCGGAGGGTCGGAAAGAAGATCGAGATCACTTCCGCCGAGTCGATATTCCTGACGATCTCGTCGAGGTCGCTTTCGAAGTCGTCGTCCGTCAAAGCGCCGCTCCTCCGAGAGGTGGCTAGTCGACCAGCTCCCTGACGGTCTCCAGAAAGGAGGGAACGACCTTGCTCCAGTCGCCGACCACGCCGAAGCTGGCCGACTTGAAGATGTTAGCATCCGCGTCCCGGTTGACGGCGACGATGTGCTTCGCACCCGAGCATCCGGCCATATGCTGACTGGCGCCCGATATGCCGACCGTGATGTACAGGTCCGGCGTGATCGTCTTCCCGGTAAGCCCCACTTGGTAGCCGTGGTCCAGCCAGCCTGCGTCGCAGACGGCCCGCGAGGCCCCGACGGCCCCTCCGAGCACGCGCGCCAGCTCCTCCAGCACCTCGAACGGCTCGGGGCCGCCCAGCCCGCGTCCGCCGCTCACCACCACCGGCGCATCCTCCAGACGCACGCCCTCCGACTCGCTCCGCACCGTCTCCACCAGGCGGGACCGTACCACCGAGGCGTCCAGCCCCGCATCTATCGTCACCACCTGTCCATCGCGGGCGGAGTCCGGCTCCAGCGGCTCGAAAGCCTTGAGTCTGACGACTGCGACCTGGGGCCCTGAGCCGGGGAACGTCACCTTCGCCAGAGCGTTGCCGCCGTAGGTGGGGCGCGTCGCCACGACACGCATCGTCTCGGGGTCGGCGGCGATATCGATGCAGTCCTGGGCGACTCCGACGCCCAGCCTGAAGGCCAGCCTCGGCCCGACGTCCCTCCCCACCGCGCTCCTCCCGACGAGGACGACGTCGGGCTCGACTCGACGGCACACCTCGTGCAGCGCCGCCACCACGGCGTCCGCCGAAGGCTCCCCGAGCAGAGGGTCATCCACCGTGTAGACCACGTCCGCTCCGTAGGAGAAGGCGGACGCGGTGGCTGCGTCGCCCACACCGGCCCCCAGCAGCGCCGCGCCGACGTCGCAGCCCAGAGTCTCCTGCAGCCTGCGCCCGGCGGCAAGAAGCTCCGCCGTCACCGGCTGCACCTGTCCGTCGTCGACCTCACCCAGTACGATTATGCCCGGCACTGGTCCCCCTCAGATGAGCTTCTCCTCGCGCAGACGCAGGGCGAGCTTCCGTCCGGCGTCCACCTCGTCCTCGCCCTCGATGAACTCGCACACCTTGTCCGCGACCGGCACAAACAGGTCGGTCAGCTCCAGCCTTGGCGCTAGCATCGCCGTATCCAGCCCGAGGTCGTCGGCCGACCAGACCGTCGGCGCCTTCCGGCTGGCGGTCATGATCCCCCGGAGAGTCGGATAGCGCGGCTCGCCCAGCTCGTTGCTGACCGTCACCAGCGCAGGAAGAGAGGCCTCCACCACCTCGTACCCGTCCGTAATCACGCGGTGGACCACAAGCCCCGAGTCGACCACCTCCACCCTCTGGGCGACCGTCACGCACGGGATATCCATCATCTCGGCGACCCCCAGGGGCACGTGAGCGTTGTCCCAGTCGGAGGCCTGCCGGCCGCACAGGATCAGGTCGGCGCCTCCGAGTCTCTCTATCGCCTTAGTCAACACGTGGGCCGTCGCCGACGCGTCCAGGTACTCCACCGCCTCGTCCTGCACCAGCACCAGCTCGTCCGCGCCCATCGAGAGTGGCTTCTTCATCACGTCCATGACGAAGTTGTTCCCCACGGAGAGGACCGTCACCTTGGCGTCGCCGGCCTCTTTGATGCGGATCGCCGCCTCGACCGCGTTCTCGTCGAAGCCGTTGACCACCGGCGGAATGCCGGGAGCCGACGCGACCCGCTTGGCCTCCGGATCGATGCGGAACGCGGAGGCCGGCGTCTCGGGATCAACCACCTGTTTGGCGCATACTACGATGTTCAGCGACACTGCGGTTCTCCCCCCGGAAGCTCGGTGATGCGAATGTACCCGGCCCCACATGCGGGGACATCCCTCGCGGGCGCCCGGAGCCACGCGGAATATAGCAAGCGACCCCATGAGTGTCAATCTGGAAGCCGACTGAAAAAAGATGGGATTCCCCATGAGCGAACGCATGTGCTATAATGGGGCCATGAGGACCACTCGACCAGACACCCGCCCATCTGCGCCGCGCCCGGCGACGCCTCTTCGCCACTGTCACATTCTGTCCATTTCCTGTCCAACTTTGCCCCATTTCCGTTCAACTCCTGTATCCCAAATGTCTCCCGCTGTCACCCCGCCCAGCTACAAAAGAAAGCAGAATGTTACGGAATGTGACAGATTTCGGGGAAAAAGCCGTTGGCCAGGGTAACCGACAGATTCGGAAGCGAAGAGGCGCCGGTGTTCATCTGCGACCTGTCTCCGCCCCGTGGCGGAGACCCTGCGCTGATGGAGGGTGCGCGCGTCCTGAACGCCGACTTCCTGTCGGTCGCCTACAACCCCGCCAAGTCGGTCAGAGTCCTCTCGACGATCGCCGCTCACTGGATCAGGCAGAACGTCGGCGCGGACGTCATATTCAGCATCGCCGCGAGGGACGCCAACCTGCTCGCCGCTCAGAGCCTCCTCCTCGGAGCCCAGATGCTCGGCCTCTACAACGTGCTGGTCTTCGAGGGAGACGCCTTCGACAGCGGCGAGCGCGCGATGGCGGGCCACGTCGGCAGTGTCCGGCCCACCCGGCTCATCGAGTCGATCTCCAGGATGAACGAGGGCGTCGACTATCGCGGGCTGAGACTCCGCGGGCCGACCGACTTCTGTATCGGCGCGACCGTCGACCTGACGCGGCCGCTGGAGAGTGAGACGGTGCTGACCCGCCGCAAGGCGGAGGCCGGGGCCCACTACTTCGTCTCACAGCCGACGTTCGACACTGCGCTCGCCGCGGCCTTCCTTTCGGCCTACGATGAGCGGCACGGCGGCGCGCTGCGTCAGCCCCTCTTCCCCGGGATCCAGGTGATGACCGGTGAGAGCATCAGGTTCGGTAAAGTCGACCAGTGGGTTATCGACGATCTGGCGAAGGGGCGGTCCGGTATCGACATAGTGCTGCAGACCCTGCATGAGCTGCGCGAGGCCGGATTCCACTCCTTCTACCTGGTGCCGCCTATCCTGCCGGGCGGGCGCAGGGACTACGAGACGGCGCAGGCCGTGATCGACTCCCTCCGATCCTTGTCGAGGACGAGGCAAGTGTAAAACTCAATGTGCTCAACCCGTCTCTCCCGCGAAAGCGGGAGTCAGTGTGTCCAGAATGTGGATTCCCGCGTACGCGGGAATGACGGTCAGAGTGAGAAGGCAGTTTCGCACTTCCCTCGTTGAGGACTGGTAACTGTCAGACCCCGTGAGACATTCTGGCGAATCTGGTGGACGGAGAGGAGGCTCTTACCTCTTCCCCCGGCTCCGCGGGGGAAGATTGAGATGGGGGTCCCCGCAACTCTGAACACTTACGAGGACTGGGAGGCGTTGACGCTCAATTCAGGTATAACTATAATCTTCCGCATCCTTCGCTCACACTACGGGAGGTCCGCCGAGCTTTGCCGAACGAGACCGGGAAAAGATATCGCTGCTCCGTCTGCGGAGCGCAGTTCGTGGTCACCCGCGGCGGCGACGGCACGATCGCCTGCTGCGGCGAGCCGATGACTAGGCAGTAGCCGCGCGAGGCGTACGACAATGGCTAACCAGCTTGGTAAGAGATACCGGTGCGAGGAGTGTGGGACGATGGTGCTCTGCACCAAGGCCGGCGAGGGCTCCATCCAGTGCCACGACACGACGATGGAGGTGCAGGAGCCCCGCAAGCTGCCCTCGTCCGACTAGAGACACTCCCCCAGCGAGCCGCCTCTCTTATGATGGGAGAGGGGCTAGAGCGAGGGTGACCACGGGCGAATGCTGCTCCTCCTGTCCCTCCCCAGGGCTCGGCGGGGGAAGGCTAGAGCCTGCCCCGTACTCGATACGGGGATGGGGGCGCCTGGGAAGCGCGGGCAGCTACACCGCCGCCATCGTCGCGGCGACGTGCTGCTCGTCGGCGTGGTAGGAGCTCCGCACCAGCGGACCGGACGCCACGTGTCTGAACCCCAGCGCCTCTCCCTGAGAACGTATCTCCTCGAACTCCTCGGGCGTGTACCACCTGGACAGGGGAGCGTGCTTCTGGGAGGGCCGCAGATACTGGCCGACCGTCAGGAGATCGCAGTCGACCGATCGGAGGTCCCGCATCGTCTCGACGATCTCGTCCCACGTCTCCCCGAGGCCGACCATCATGCCCGACTTCGTCACGCCGCCGGGCGCCATCCTCTTCGCCCGCTCCAGCAGCTCCAGGGACTGGTCGTAGCCGCCCTTCGGGCGCACCCTGCCGAAGACGCGGCGTACCGTCTCGATGTTGTGATTCAGCGTATCCGGAGAGGCCTCCATGACCGTCCGGAGCGACTCCTCGTCCCCGCAGAAGTCGGGTATGAGGACCTCGACCCTGCACTCCGGCAGCCGCCGTCGGATCTGGCGAATACACTGGGCGAATATGTAGGCTCCGCCGTCCGGCAGGTCGTCCCGGTTGACCGACGTGATAACCGCGTACCGGAGACCCATCCTCTCCACCGTCTCCGCCAGGCGCGCGGGCTCCTGTAGGTCGAGGCCGGTCGGCGCGCCCGTAGTGACCGCGCAGTAGGCGCACGCGCGGGTGCAGATGTCGCCCAGGATCATGAAGGTCGCCGTGCCCCTGTCCCAGCACTCGCCGATGTTGGGGCAGCGCGCCTCTTCGCAGACCGTGTGGAGCCGACCGGTGCGAAGCCTCTGCTGGAGCTTGATGAAGTTCGCGCCCCCGGCCATCTTCACCTTCAGCCAGGGGGGGAGCCGCCTCTGGACCGCCATAACGCCCTCCGGTACTCCCGCGAATGATAACAGAATCGGGTTCGGATTTTATGAGGTGACGGGAGCCTCTATAATCTAAGCAGCCCCCGCAGGAGAGCGAGACTGAGAACGTGCAGAAGGTCGAAGCTATAGAGACCCATTCGGACCAGGAGCTGGCGACGCTCACGCTGGATGGCGCCGCTCCGTTGGGAGACACCTACGCCCTCTACGACGGCCAGAGGATCAACGTCTTCGGAGGCATCGCGGGCGAGGAGGTGGTCGCGAAGATCGTCCGCTACAGGCGCCGCCGCAGGCAGATAGTCTCCGGCGTGGTCGTCGAGGTGCTGCGCCCCTCTCCCCACCGCGTGGCGCCCCCGTGTCCCTACTTCGGGCCCTGCACCGGCTGCCAGTGGCAGCACGTCGACTACGAACGCCAGCTCGAGCTCAAGCACGCCGCCGTCATGGAGCAGATGTCGGCCTATCGAGCGCTGAAGGACGTGGCGGTGGAGCCCACCCTGCCCAGTCCCCAGCAGCTCAACTACCGCAACCACGCGCGTTTCACGGTGCGTAACGGAGGACAGATCGGCTTCGTCAACCGCATACGGCGCCGGTTCGTCAGGATCGACGAGTGCATGCTGATGGACTCGTGGATAAACGAGACCCTTGCCAGGCTGCAGGGAAGCGCCGCCGAGACCTCGCAGCTGACGATGCGCTACGGTGTGAACACGGGTGACTGGCTAGTCCAACCGGCGATGCACAACGAGGAGATACCGATTCCCACCGGCCAGGGCCACTACAGGGAGCGCCTGCTCGACAGGCCGTTTCGGATAGCCTCGCCGTCCTTCTTCCAGGTGAATACGAAACAGGCCGAGAGGCTCGGCGAGCTGGTGCGGCAGCGGCTCGATCTCGCGGGCGGCGAGACGGTCGTCGACGCCTACGCAGGCGTCGGAACGTTCGCGGTGCTGCTCGCGCCGTTCGCCAGGCGGGTGATCGCGATCGAGGAGTCCTTCTCCGCGCTGAAGGACGCGGCGATCAACACGCTGGGCATCGACAACCTCGAGTTCGTCGAGGGACGGACCGAGGACGTCCTTGATGAGCTGCCCGACGCACCGGACGCCGTGGTGCTGGACCCGCCGCGGACGGGCTGTGACGCTAACGCCCTGGAGGCCCTCGTGCGCCGGCCCCCGAGGAGGGTCGTCTACGTCTCGTGCGAGCCGGAGACGCTGGCGCGCGACCTCGACCTGCTGGTGCGGGGCGGATTCCGAGTAGACCGAGTCGAGCCCCTCGACATGTTCCCCCAGACGTTCCACGTGGAGTGCGTCGCGACCCTGACCGGGGCGACGGTGGTATAGAATGGAGACCGCGCCGGCATGAGCGGCGGAGGCGTCGGAACGGCGCCGGTTGTGCTCGCGTCGACGTCGCCGCGCAGGCGCCGTCTGATCCGCGCGCTGGATCTCCGGGTGGACTTCGTCGATCCGCTGGTCGGGGAGACGATCCCCGCGCAGGACGAGGCCCCGCACGACTTCGTCGTCAGACAGTCGGTTCGCAAGGCCGTGGGAGCCGCCCGCGCCCTCACCGACCGGACGGTGGTGATAGCCGCCGACACGACCGTCTTCTTAGCTGGACGGATGCTGGGCAAGCCGGCGGACGAAGGAGAGGCGACAGGGATGCTGGGGGCCCTTCGAGGCAGGGAGCACACCGTCCTGACCGGCGTCACGGTGATGGATGCGCCGTCCGGTCGCAGGCTGTCCGGGTACAGGTCGACGGCGGTTTGGATGAGGGCCTGCTCGGACGAGGAGATTGCCGCCTATGTCGCGTCCGGGAGGCCCATGGACAAGGCGGGGGCCTACGCTATCCAGGACATAGATTTCCGCCCGGCCTCGGCGGTCTCCGGCTGCTATCTCAACGTCGTCGGCCTGCCGCTATGCGTCGTGGCAGAGCTCCTGGGCGGCTTCGGAGTACGGACCGGGCTGCGTGACGGATGGGAGCTCCCGCCTCAGTGCGGGGAATGCTCTCTCAGAGCCGGAGGCCCGCACCCCCACCAACTGGATTCCCGCCTTCGCGGGAATGACGGAGCCTCGAACCGTCGTTCCCGTGAAAACGGGAACCTGAGGGGCGAGGCATGAACCTCCTCGGGATGGGGACTCTGGAGGTCGTCACGATACTACTCGTCGCGTTCATCTTCCTCGGGCCCGGCAGAATGACGGAGGCGGCCAGGTTCCTCGGGAAGATAGTCGGCGACCTCCGGCGGATGTCGGCGGAGCTGCCGACGATGGTACTGGAGGAAGAGGACGCCCCGATAGTCCGGCGCGGCAGCGGCCCGAGCGCCGCCGCGCCCAAGACAGGCGAAGCCGGCACTGAGGGAGAGGCCGATGGCCCGGTCGCCTTCCAACGGAAGCCGGCGGTGCCGCCGGCTGAGACCGAGGCGCCGGAGGAGAAGACCGGCCCATGAACGACCGCCCCCTTCCGGTCGGCGAGCACCTCTTAGAGCTCCGCAGGAGGGTGACCTGGTCCGCTGTCGCCGTCCTCGTATGCACCGGGGCGGCCTTCGCCTTCCACGAGCAGATCCTCGTGTTGCTCATGAAGCCGGCGCAGGGATTCGCGGGCACCCCGAACGAGAAGCCGATCTATACCGAGCTGACCGAGTTCATCGGTACGGCGATGAAGGCCTCGCTGCTGGTCGGATTCTTCACCTCTCTGCCCTTCGTGCTCTTTCAGGCCGTGATGTTCGTAGCTCCCGGCCTGTCGCCTAAGGAGCGGCGATACCTCTACGCTCTCATGCCCGCGGTCTTCCTGGTCTTTATGGCGGGCGCGGCCTTCGGCTACTTCGTGCTGTTCCCCCCCGCGGTGCGGTTCCTGCAGGAGTTCGGAAGCGATGTGGCAACACCCTTCATCAGTATCAGCAAGTACGTCAATCTGATGATCTCGCTGCTGTTCTGGATGGGTGTCGTGTTCGAGACCCCGGTCGTCCTCTTCTTCCTCGCAAAGATCGGGGTCGTCTCACCGAGCTTTCTGGCAAGGCAGCGGCGGTGGGCGATAGTCGTGGCCTTCATTCTCGGCGCGATGATCACCCCAACCTTCGATCCGATAAACCAGACTCTCGTGGCGCTCCCCATCATAGTGCTGTACGAAGCTGGCGTCTGGCTGGCGAAGCTGGCGAGACGGCAGAGACGGGAGGAGGCGGAGCAGCCGGAGCCGTCGAAGTAGGTCGATTGACCCAGACTGCAGCGTGTGCTATCTATGTGCCGCCGGTTGCAGGTCGCATCATCCTCCACGTCAACAGGAGAGGAGTCGCCATGGAGATGCTCAAGAAGCCGCTGTCCGTCATCCTCGGTCTCATGGCCGTCGCCGTGTTGTTCCACTTCGTGCTGAGCCCTTTCTACGAGGACTCCGTGGATGTCTCTTCGGTGTGGAACATACTCAACTGGATCATGGCCGTCGGCGTTATCGTCACGTTGGCAACGACCTGCGTCTTCAAGAGAGGCTCCGGAACGGACGGCGCCGACACCAACAGGTTTATCTGCGTCAACGCGGCGTTCTACGCAGCTACAGCCCTGGCGGTCCTCTTCTTCTGGAACTGGTTCGACGACCTGACCGTCGGCGAGGATGGGCAGAGCGAGATCCGCCTGTTCTACTGGGTGGTCATCAACGTGCTGTTCGTCCTGCTCGCGGGAACGGTGAGCGCCCACCTCTGGAAGGATGCCCCGGCGTCTGAGTGAGAAGCTTCTTCCCGACCGGGACGGGAGCGAGGCGCTGCCGTTCTACGCGGGAGGCTTATCCTTGCCGTCGGCCTCGGCCTCGGTCGCCGCGTCGATGACTGCGGTCTGGCCTTTTCGGAACTCTCGGATGGCCTTGCCGACGGCTCCACCAACCTCCGGAAGCCTCCCCACGCCGAAGATTATCATCACCACCACTAGGATGATTATCAGCTCCGGCAGACCGAACCCGCGCGTGAATGGCATTACGCCCTCCGAACTCGCTCAGCGCCTGATGACATGATAGCGACTAGCTATGACCGCGTCAACAGAGCGGCAGGCCCGACCGTGCTATAATTCGCCGTCCCGGTGGAGAGGAGTATGGACCAGACCGACGGTCGTCAGTTCGTCAAGTACAGCTTCTACAAGGCCGACCTCGCCTGGCGCAGGCTCCCTGATCAGGAGCGGCTCGACCACAAGCGGGAGCTCGCGGCCGTCGTCGATGAGACGGCGGCGCACACCCTCCTCCGCAGCTACAGCCTCGTCGGCCTCCGCGCCGACGCCGACTTCCTGGTGTGGCAGGCATCCGACTCGCTCAACGCCATACAGGAGACGGCGACTCGGCTGAGGGCGACGGCGCTGGGCGGCTACCTGAGCGAGCCCTACTCCTACCTCGCGATGACGCGCCGGTCGGAATACGTCGCCAGGCACCGACATGCCGGACAGGAGGGCACGAAGGCGCGGGCCCGGCCGGGCGACGCGCGCTACTTCATCGTCTATCCGTTCGTGAAGACGCGCGAATGGTACCGGCTGCCGACGGAAGAGCGCCAGCGGATGATGAACGACCATTTCAGGGTGGGACACAACTACCCGTCCGTGAGGATCCACACCTCCTACTCGTTCGGGCTCGACGACCAGGAGTTCGTAGTCGCCTTCGACACGGACAGCCCGTCCGACTTCCTGGACCTCGTGATGGATCTCCGCGCGGTCGAGGGCTCACTCTATACGCTCAGAGACACGCCGATCTTTACCTGCATCCGCCACCCGATCATGAGGACGCTCGACACCATCGCCGGATAGGCGTCTAACCGGCTGGCTCCGTGCGCAGCTCGGTGTCCGGTCTGAAGGCTACCCAGGCGAACCAGAAGTGGTTCCCGTGCAGGACCGGTGCGAGTTGAGCGCCCGTCAGCGGACCGGCGGTCGCCTGACCCAGGATGCTCCACTCGGAGCCCGTCTCCTCGTCCAGGAAGCGCCCTTGGTCGACCTTGAAGGTCAGCCTGCGGCCGTCGACTATCGGCTCGTACACGCCCGTGGAGCCGACCGGCTGGCTGGCCTGGTGTGTCAGATCGGGATTCAGGTCCGGAGCGAACGGAGAGAAGGTGCTCTCCGAGAAGAAGATCACCAGGTCCTTGCCCTCGATCGTGTCGTTGACGACGAGGCGCTCCAAAAGCAGGGAGAAGGGGTAGGCGAAGTGCCGGTCGCCGACCGACAGGGCGACGACCCGCTCCTTGATGGGCAGTCTGGAGTCGGGCAACAGGTTGGATAGTCCGGGGCTGTCCCTCTCGTCGTATCCGACGTAAGGCGGGCGGGCGTAGTTCCTGCCCAGGCCAAGACCCCGAGTCAGCAGCAAGCCTCCGGGGCGTGTCCTCGCGAACTGGTCCCAGGACACGACCGGCGCTGGAATGAACTCCAGCCGACTCCCCGTAAGCTCGCCGACTATCGCCTCTCCGGTGATCTGCTGCCACCACGACTCGGTCTGACGGTCCCACATGACCAGGTCGCTGTGCCTTACCATACCGCTCGTGCCGAAGTCGAGTACCCTTCCGTCGACTCTCCGGTCAAAGACGATGGCCGAGTTGCACAGCGGACAGTAGGTGACGGTGACGGGGACGCCTCCGACTTCGTCGTTGACGATCTCGTGCTGGATCAGTATGGCCAGCGGGTAGGCGCGCGCGTCTCCGTCGATCTCCAGCGCGATGACGGGATCGTCGTCCTGCATGTACTGGGGAGAGGCGTCGACGGCGACGAATCTGGGAATGTCTGTTTCCTCAAGCGGTCGGTCTGGAAGACCAACCTGTGCAAGCACTCCGTTCCGCTGGAGGAGATCATGGCCGGCGGGCCGCGCCGCGACGGCATCACGCCGATAGAGCTCTCGTCATCCTCCTCCTCCGGCTGACCCACCTCGGGTGTGGCGGTGGGAGATACGGCTGCCCCAGCCGTGGCGGCGGGGCTCGCCGAGAGCTGGCGCTCATGAGCGCCGCGATCATCCGGAGCAGCCGTCGGCTGGCCGGACGACCTCGGCGTGGGGGTGGGCACAAGCGGGGTGCCGTCGCCGCTCCCGGAGCAGCCGAATGCGAGCAGCGCCGCTATGAACGCGGTCGCGACCAGCAGTCCTAGGCGCCTCGTCCCAACCCCACTCGCGAGGAGATCCATATGGGATTAGATGCGGAGGCCCCGCATCATGATTCGAGGGACTGTGCCTAGAGCACCCGCTCCAGCTCTCCCACCACCTCGTCCACCTGTCCGACCATGTGATCGACCTCTTCCCTGGTGATGCAGAGCGGGGGAGCCATGAAGATCGTGTCCCCCTCGCGGGTCAGCAGCCCGTGCCGCTTGAGGAGGGAACGCATCTTGTCGGCAAGCCCAGCCTCCTTGGGGAACTTCTCCCTCGTGTCACGGTCTTTGACGAACTCGACCGCCGCGATGAGGCCCAGTCCGCCGCGGACGTCCCCAACGATCGGGTGCTCGTAGAGGGTCTGTAGCTGGTCGAACAGGTACTCGCCCATGGCGGCCGAGTTCTCCACCATTCCCTCGTTCTCCATGATCTCGAGGTTGGCGAGTCCCGCCGCGCATGACGCGGGATTGCCGCCGAAGGTAATCAGATGCCGGAATGTGGAATCCTCATCGCCGGTGAAGGCGTCGGCGATCTTCGGACTAGCCACGGCCGCGCCGATCGGCAGGTAGCCGCTCGTAAGCGCCTTCGCTACGGTGAAGATGTCGGGCTTGATGTCCCAGTGCTCGGTCGCGAACATCTTTCCCGTTCGGCCGAAGCCGGTTATGACCTCGTCGCAGATCATCACTACGCCGTGCCTGTCGCAGATCTCGCGGATGGTCGGCCAGTATTCGGGATGCGGCACGTGGACACCCGCCGCTGCGGATATCGGCTCCCCTATGAAGGCGGCGACGGTGGCCGGCCCCTCGTGCTCGATGGCGCGGTCTACGTCGCGAGCGCATTCGAGGTTGCAGCCCCCGCGGTCCGCGCAGTAGGCGCAGCGGTACGGATTGGGCTGGGCGACGTGGACGTTGCCCGGCATGAGCGGGCCGAAGTTCTCCGGCACGGCCACTCCGCCGCCGCCGAGGCTCATGCAGGCGAAGGTCGCCCCGTGGTACGAGCCTGACCGGCTTATGACCTTCCATCGTCCCAGCTCGCCGTTGTTTTTGTGGTACTGCTTCGCCATCTTGAGCGCCGACTCCACCGCCTCCGAGCCGCCGCTGACGAAGTAGACCCTCGACTCCTTGTCCGGGGCGAGGGAGGCGACCTTCGCGGCCAGCTTCACAGTCGCCGGGCTGACGGTGCCTCCCGGAGTGTAGCTGACCTCCTGCATCTGCTCGTAGACGGCGTCGGCGATCTCGCGGCGGCCGTGGCCGATGTTCTTCAGCCACATGCCGGCCATCACGTCGAGCCAGCGCCTCCCTTCCACATCCTCCACCCAGACCCCCTCCGCGCTGGTGACGAGCTTCACGCCGGTCTCATCCGACATGTCGGCCGCCATCCTCGAATGGGGCCAGAAGTGTGTAGAGGCCTGGGTCTTCAACTCTTCGATCTCTTCTCCTGTGAGCCTGTCTGCTGCCACGAGACCACCTCCCTTCGGATTGCGGGCCATAGTACCATCCTGCAGACATGGCAACAAATGGCGCCGCCATCGGCAAGTCTGCACGAGGGTGGCCGACTCGGGAAGAGCTATAGGGAATCGGCGAAGCATCGAACGCGCCCCGACACTCACAGGAACGTAACTGCTCAGTCTCCGTGAGAGATGAGGGCAATTGGCGGGCGGAGAGTAGACCTTACCTCTTCCCCCGTCTACGGGGGAAGATTTGAGATGGGGGGCTTCCCCTGACTTCTACAGGCGCTCCAGGGCCTCGTCGGGATTCATCGGAATGACTCCCGGCAGCCACCACTTCTCCCACATCTGGTCGACCTTCGCCTGGAAGTAGTCGACGTCCTCGTCCGTGAAGTGGGCGAACCGCCCCTGCCGCTTCAGGAAGTCGACCACCGGCTTCCTCTTGCGCCTGCCGTTGGCAATAGACCTGGACGGGCCGTTGAGAATCAGCTTACCGTCCTCGATCTCGTACTGGACCCATATCCCGGTCTCCACGCCCAGCATCCCGAGCTCGTGCGAGTACATCGGATCGTAGTCCCACCCCTTGGGGCAGGGGTCGTAGGTGTGGATGAAGGTAGGCCCGCCGACCGCGAGAGCCTTCCTGATCTTGTTCATCATGTCGACGGCGTAGGAGGCGCAGCCGGTCGCCACGTATCGCACCCCAGGGTGCCCCACGGCCATCATCGCGGCCATATTCTTCTTCCATCGCTTGTGCATGATCCGGTGAAGCTTCCCAGGCGTGCTGAAGGTGGTGTGAGCGCCCCACGGAGAGGAGCCCGACACCTGGATGTCGGTGTTCGCGTACGATTCGTTGTCGTACATGAGCACGACCAGGTTGTACTGCTGGTGGGACAGCGCTCCGGAGATCGACGAGATGCCCATGTCGGCGCCGCCACCGTCGCCGCAGAAGGCGATGACGTTGATCGGCTCCTCCTTCATCTTCCCCTTCTCCATCAGCGCCTTGAGGCCAGCGGCCGTGCCGGTGGCTGCCGACCCGGACGAGCCAAGCTGGGTGTGCATCCAGGGCACCACCCACGGCGTCGAGTAGTAGGTCGTGTTCGCGACGTACATGCACCCGGTGCTGCCCAAGACGATCGTCCTGGGCCCGGATGCCTTGACCATCAGCTTCATGACAAGCGCCGACTCGCACCCCTGACAGGTACGGTGGCCGGAGGTGAAGTACTCCTCCAACGGAGAGTTATGGACACCCTTGATCAGCGGAAGGGTCTGCACGGTCGTCATCTCACCGCTCCTAATTTCCACACTACCGGTTTCGTGCGATATGCGGGCAGGCGCCCCCATCCTAAACCTTCCCCCGCGGAGCCGAGGGAAGGGACAAGAATCTACTCACGGACTCCGATCCAGCGCAGGGGCTCCTCGATCTCGCCCGTATCGGCTACCCGTTCGGTGGCGTCGAACATCTCCGTCGCCATCGGCACCGTCACCTCCCGGCCGCCCAGTCCGGCGATGAACCCGATGACCGGAACCCTCCCGTCGGCGTCGTAAAGCGCCGATCGGACCTCGCTGTAGAGCACACCTCCATTCGAAGGGGAGCCCAGAGAGTAGTCCCTATCCACCACGCCCACGGCCTTGAACCTGGATAGAGAGTCGTTCAACTCCTGTTGCGGGAACGGGCGGAACCACTTGACGCGGACGTATCCGACCTTGCGGCCCTTCGCTCTGAGCCGCCGCACGGTCACCTTCAGGGGGAGCGAGATGGTGCCCATTCCGACCAGAACCGCGTCGGCGTCCTCGGTCATGTACTCCTCGATGAACGGGTCTTCGCCTCCGCGGCCGAATATGCGCTCCAGATCGTCGTGAGCCTCGATGATCACGTCACGGGACCGGCGCATCGCCGCGTCGGTCTGGCGCCGGATCTCCATCAGCCAGTCCTCGTTGACCTGCGGCGCGATCGTGATGGGATTGTCCGGATGGAGCTGGAGCTCGCCCCTATCGTAGGGCGGCAGGTACTCGTCAACCAGGCTCTGGTCCGGCACCTTTACGATCTGCTGTGAGTGGGTGAGGAAGGCGCCGTCTGTGCTTATGGCGCACGGCAGAAAGACCCGAGGGTCCTCCGCAACGCGCCATGCCATGAAGGCCGCGTCCATCGCCTCTTGGGCCGTGTCCACCCAGCGGAGCATCCAGCCCAGATCGCGCACCGCGAGCGCGTCGTTGTGCTCGCATCCGAAGGCGCCGGGATCGTCCAGCGCCCGGTTGCCGACCATGGCGACGACCGGGAGCCGGAGGCCGCACGTGACGGCCAGAGCTTCGAAGGCGTAGAACCAGCCGACTCCGCTGGAACCGGAGAAGACCCGGGCGCCGACGGCGGAGGCGTGCTTCACGATTTCGAACTGCGAGTGCTCGCTCTCCGCCACTATGTACTCGCACTTGAGATCGCCGTCGGCGACCAGCTTGGACACGAACTGCATAACCGTATCGTACGGCCTGATGGGATAAGCCGTTATAACGTCGACGTCCGCGAGCGAGCAGGCGATGGCGATCGCCTCCGACCCGCTGATCAGCTCCTCCCGCTCCAGCGCGGGCTTAACTTCAGTCGTCATCTCCAACCCCCGTCATCTCCACCTGCTTCTCGTACTCGCCCCACTCGAAGAAGCCGTGTGACCTGCCCACGTCGCCCTTCTCGGCCTTGGCGACGGCGATCTTCTCCTCCAGCCACCTCATGTAGTCGTCCCGGTCTCGTTGCCAGTGGTCGTACTGACTGGAGTTGTCGGTGAACGACTCCTCGTTCACCATGGTTATGCAGTCGGCCACGGGGCAGACCTCCTCGCAGACGCCGCAGCCGCAGCATGACTCCATGTTCGAGTCGTACAGTCCTTCCGGCGTCACGTCGAAGCAGGAGTCGGGGCACTGCAGCCAGCAGAGGGTGCACTTGGTGCAGGTCTCGAAGTTGACGACCGGCCTCATCGTCCGCGTCGACCACTTCTTGAACACCTCGCTGCGCACGGGCTCGTAGCCGCCGTCGCCTCCGCGGAAGCCCCCGCCGGCCTCGACGCCGCGGATGACTATCGCCTCCTCCATCTCGGTCCAGCCCGGCTGATCAAACCTGAACGGCTCCACAGTATTGCCCTGCCCCGGCTCGACCGGCGTGATGCGAACGCGGTCGTGCGCCCGCTCAGCCGAGACGGACTTGAGATCGTCTCCCCACTGCTCGACTATCGTCTCCTGATAGGCCCGCAGACCGACCAGCTTCGGGCATACCCGAGCGAGAGCGCCCAAGGTGCGGACGTCGGTGTGGTCATCCTTGTAGACCCACAGACCGGAAAAACTCTTGGCCCCGTTGACCACCGCGAGATTGTACGGCACGTCCTTGACGTGGATGTCTTCGACGAGGTCGTCCGCGGGCTGGATCGACGTCACGAGGACCGTACCGCCCTCCACCGTCAGCTCGTTGATCGGCTGCAGGCCGTACCAGGCCCACGACTCGACACCCTTGCACAGCGTGTCGTCGACGACGATGGTGACGTCGACCTCCTTGGGCTCGTACTTAGCCAGGCTCTCCTGAAGCTCCTCCTCCTCATCGGCGACAATCGCAAAGTACTTGGCGGGTATCCCGTTGCGCTCCGGCGAGTCGCCGTACCGTCCGAACGCGGTACCTATCTTCCCCTCTCTCCGCGCCGCCAGCACGATGGTGCGGCATATGTTCCTCGACAGCGACTTCTGAAAGATGCCTCTGTATACAACCTCGACGGCGGTTACTGCCATATCGGCCTCCGTACCAGGGGAGCGGTGCTTCTGCGGCGCCATCCATCACACCTGAAGCGGGGCGAGTATAGCAACGGCCCAACGTCCGGTCAATCACGCCCGCACCTTGGTAGCTGTTCTGAACAGGGTAGCTGTTCTGAACAGCTTGCCCCTGTCAAGTGAGCGCGTATGCGGGTAGTATGGTGCGCGATGCGACACGAACGCAACGCCATGATCCTGCAGTCGGGGGGCGGCACGGCGGTCATGAACCGGAGCCTGCGCGGCGTCGGCGACGCCGCGCTGTCCAGCCGGGCGTTCGCGAGCGTCTACGGGGCCAGACACGGAGTGGAGGGCCTCGTGAGCGGTGATCTGGTCGAGCTCGGCGGCCGGTCCGACAGGGTGTGGACGCGCATCGCCCGCAGCCCCGGCGCCGCTCTCGGGTCGACTCGTAGGAAAGTCACGGACGACGACCTGCCTCCCATCTTCCGCACGCTCGCCCGGCACAGGATCAGCCACCTCTTCCTCATAGGCGGCAACGACTCGGCGGAGAATGCCATGCTGCTGGCCAACGAGCACGGCTCGCGGGACCTAGACCTGACGGTGATGAGCGTCCCCAAGACGATCGACAACGATCTCGCCGGAACCGACCACTCACCCGGCTACGGAAGCGCGGCGCGCTTCGTGGCCCTGGCGACGATGGGAGCGGGGAGGGACGCCGAGGGGATGGGCACAGCGTCGCCCATGACGGTCATGGAGGTGATGGGCCGGGACACCGGCTGGCTGGCCGCATCGTCGGCCCTTGCGAAAAGGGAAGAGCGGGACGCTCCTCACCTCATCTGCGTACCCGAGACGCCGGTATGCGAGGAGACGTTTCTGGAGCGTATGGAGGATGCCTATCGCCGGTTCGGCTTCGCCGTTGCGGTCGTCGCCGAGAACGCCCGCGGCCCGGACGGCGTGCTAGGGAGGCCGGACGAACCCCGGTTCGTGGACGACTTCGGCCATCCCTACTATATGGGCGCGGGGGGCTACCTGTCAGGACTGGCCGGAAGACGGCTCGGAGTGCGGGTCAGGTACGAGAAGCCGGGGACGATACAGCGCTCGATGGCGACCCTCGTCTCCCCGACCGACGCCGCAGAGGCCGAGCGGGCCGGACGCGAGGCGGTCAGGTTCGCCCTGGAGGGACGCTCCGGAGAGATGGTCTCGCTCGTGCGTGAACCGGGCGCGACATACGGTTGCGGCTTCACGACCGTCCCTCTGTCCAGCGTCGCGGGCCGTGTACAGGCGATGCCGGCGCGCTATCTGGACACCTCCCTCGGCATGGCAACGTCCGATTTCGTAGAGTATGCCCGGCCGCTGGCCGGGAGACTGCCTATATTCGGCAGGCTGTAGCCGAAGTTCCGCGAGCCGACGCGGTCGGGCAGGCTCTCCTTGACACTCCTGCCCAACGCGTAGTAGCATCTCTCACGCGCAGACGGCGTCCAGAAGTTGGAGGGAGGGTATCAGCCCGAAACGGCAACCTGATAGACAAGACAGTCGAGGCTCTTATCAAGAGAGGCAGAGGGATCGGCCCCTTGAAGCCCAGCAACCGGTCAGAACGGCTCCACGGCCCAAGACACGGTGCTAATTCCGACGAGCGCACGCTCGAGAGATGAGAGTAGAGGAATCGTTCAAGGCTTCTCTCATCTAGAGAAGCCTTTTTTTGCGCTGCAAGCACGATGAACAGTCACACATCTACCGACCAGACCAGGGTGGCCATCATCGGCGGCTCCGGACTCTATGACTTCCCGGAGCTCACCGACCGCTGCGAGCTCGATATCGATACACCGTTCGGCAGACCGAGCGACTCGATCGTCACCGGAACGGTCTCCGGCGCGAAGATCGCCTTCCTGCCCAGGCACGGGCGGGGACACAGCATATCGCCCACACATCTGCCGTCGCGGGCAAACATCTACGCCCTCAAGACGCTGGGCGTCGAACGCATACTCTCCGTCAGCGCCGTCGGCAGCCTGAGGGAGGAGCTAAAGCCTCTGGACATGATGATACCGGACCAGCTTCTCGACCGGACCAAGGGCCGTCCGGCCACCTTCTTCGAGGACGGAATCGTCGCGCACGTCGCCTTTGCCGACCCGTTCTGTCCCGACCTGAGCAGGCTGCTCCACCGGGCCGCTGTCGATCAGGGTATGGCCTCTCACCCAGGGGGCACCTACGTGGTAATGGAAGGCCCCCAGTTCTCCACCCGGGCCGAGTCGGAGCTCTACCGGTCCTGGGGGGCGAGCGTGATCGGGATGACCGGCCTGCCGGAGGCCAAGCTCGCCCGCGAGGCCGAGATATGCTACGCGACGATGGCGCTCGTCACCGACTACGACTGCTGGCACGAGGCAGAGGAGAGCGTGTCGGTCGAGATGGTAGTAGCGAACCTGCTGAGAAACGCGGAGGCCGCCCAGAGCGTGATCAAGGAGGTCGTGGCCGGGCTGACCCCGGTACGCGACTGCGGCTGCGGATCGGCGCTCCAGGACGCGATCGTAACCGCGCCGGATCTGATCCCGCACCCTACGCTGGAACGGCTCTCCTCTATCGTGGAGAGGTACCTTGGGAGCAGACAGGAGGTGAAATGATGCCGCGTCAAGAGGCGGGTGAGCCTTACTACCGCGTCAGCGTCGACGAGGCGGCGCAGATGTACGGCGACGACGATGTAGCCTTCGTCGACGTACGGCGTCCTGACGAGTACGCCGCCGGCCACATCAAGAACGCCCTGTTCATAACGGTCGACGACGTTCTGGCCCGCATAGACGAGCTTCCGGAGGACAAGAAGCTGCTCTTCATCTGCGCTCAGGGCGTGCGCAGCGGTCTGGCCTGCGAGATGGCCGCCGCGATGGGCATCGATTCGGAGCGCCTCTTCAACATCGAGGAGGGCACGTCGGTCTGGATCGAGAAGGGCCATCCGACCAGCTACGGGGCCGACCTGTAAGACGGCTGCCCGAGAGAACATGAGGACTGGCAGCGTGTCCCTACTCGTGGTCGGCTCAGTGGCCTACGACTCGGTCGAGACCCCGACCGGAAGGTGCAGCGAGGCGCTGGGCGGCTCCGCCGTCTACTTCTCGATAGCCAGCAGCTACTTCGCTCCCACCAGCCTGGTGGGCGTGGTGGGTGAGGACTTCAGGGACGAGCATCTGCAAATGCTCGAGGAGCACTCCGTCGACACGGCGAACCTGGAGGTCCGACCGGGCAGGACCTTCCGATGGTCGGGCGTCTATGGAGCCGAGGATGTCAACTCGAGGGATACGCTCGACACGCAGCTCAACGTCTTCGCCGATTTCTCCCCCCGGCTGGCCCCCGAGATGGCGAGAGCACCTTACCTGTTCCTTGCAAACATAGACCCGGAGCTGCAGATCGACGTACTGGCGCAGATGGAGTCCCGCCCCAGGCTGGTGGCACTTGATACGATGGACTTCTGGATAGACGGCAAGGGGGAGCTGCTGGAGCGGGCGGTCCGTTCGGCCGATGTCCTGTTCATGGACGCCGGTGAGACGCGCAGCTTCGCCGGAGAGCCCAACCTGGTGCGCGCGGCGGAGGCAACACTCGCCCTGGGCCCGACCGCGGTCGTCGTGAAGCGCGGAGAGCACGGCGCGCTCCTCTTCTTCGAGGATGGCTCGGTCTTCTCAGCTCCGGCCTTCCCCTTGAGGAGCGTAGTGGACCCGACCGGAGCGGGAGACTCCTTCGCGGGAGGCTTCCTGGGATACCTCTCGGCTACGCAAGACCTCAGCGACGCCGGCTTCCGCCGGGCAGCCGTCGTCGGCTCGGTGATGGGCTCATTCGCAGTCGAGAGCTTCAGCACGGGCCGTATCGGCTCGCTGACACGGCCCGAGATCCAGACGAGATTCGAGGCGATGACGAGGCTGTCGCGGTTCACCCCCCTCGGGGATCGGGAGACGCTCCCGTGGCGCGCCGTCGGTGCAAGCATGGAGAGCTAGGAGGATATTAAGTTGGCGACGAAGACTGTTAGAGGTGACATCAAGGACCCCGTCCTTTCGAAAGAGGGCGTCCTCCGGATAGATTGGGCCGGGCGGGAGATGCCGGTGTTGCGTCAGATACGAGAATGGTTTACCGAAGAGCGTCCGCTGGAAGGCATTCGGGTGGCGGCTTGCTGCCACGTTACGACTGAAACGGCCAACCTGATGCTGGCATTGCGGGCAGGCGGAGCGGACGCGGTGCTGTGCGCCAGCAACCCGGAGAGCACACAGGACGACGTCGCGGCCGCCCTCGTGGCCGAGTACGGGATTCCGACGTACGCGAAGAAAGGAGTGGATGACGACACGTACTACGAGCACATAATGGCCGCAATCGCCTACGCGCCGCATGTCATGATCGACGACGGCGCCGATATGGCGACCCGCATCCACACCGAACGGCCCGATCTGCTGGACGGGGTCATTGGCGCGACGGAGGAGACGACGAAGGGAGTCGAACGCCTCAAGAACATGGCCGAGGCTAAGAAGCTCAGATACCCCGTAATCGCCGTCAACGACGCGCAGACCAAGCATCTCTTCGACAACCGCTACGGCACGGGACAGAGCACGCTGGACGGGATCATCCGTGCCACGAACGTACTGATTGCGGGGAAGCGGGTGGTCGTTGCCGGGTATGGCTGGTGCGGCAAAGGCGTGGCCATGAGGGCCAAGGGCATGGGCGCTCATACTATCGTGACCGAGGTCAACCCGGTCCGCGCGCTCGAAGCCGCCATGGACGGGCACGATGTCATGACGATGGCGGAGGCTGCCGGGGTTGGCGACATCTTCATAACGCTCACGAGCAACAAGCACGCCATCGACAGGCATCATCTGCAAGCGATCAAAAACGGCGCCCTGATCGCCAACAGCGGACATTTCGACGCCGAGATCGACGTCGAGGCGTTGGAGGAGATGGCTGACGGCAAGCAGCGCGTCCGTGAGTTCGTCGACGAATACCTCCTTGACGACGGACGGAGGCTGTACCTGCTCGGCCGGGGCCGGCTGATCAACCTCGTGGCTGCGGAGGGCCACCCGTCCGCAGTCATGGACATGAGTTTCGCCAACCAGGCGCTGTCGATCGAGCACCTCGCCCGGAGCGCCCATACTCTCCCGCCCGGCGTCCACCCCGTCCCGCGCGAGATCGACGAGGAGGTCGGAAGGCTGAAGCTCAGGGCGATGGGCATAAAGATCGACACCCTGACCGCCGAGCAGGAGCGCTACCTGGCCTCATGGGAGGAGGGAACGTAGACCGTTGAACGCCGCCAAGGTACGGCAGCATCCCCTATGCTTCGGGTGCGGCCCGGACAATCCCATTGGCCTGCAACTCGACCTCCGGCTGGAGGGAGACCGGCTGGAGACGCACTTCACGCCGTGCGAAGAGCACGGGGGATGGCCGGGCATCGTCCACGGCGGGATCATCACCGGACTGCTCTACGAGGTGATGGAGAACCTACCCTACTACCAGGGCGAGACCACGATGATGAAGACGATGGAGACGCAGTTCCGCCGGCCCGCCAAGACATCGGAGACGATAGCCGCTGCCGCCTGGCTGGAGGAGCGATCCGGCAGGACGATGCGCGTCTCGGCGGAGCTGACCGGCTTACTAGACGGAAGAAAACGGCTGATCGCTCAGGGCAGCGCCCTTCTCATCGTGCTGAGAGACGGCGAGAAGGCCCGTCTGGGCATAACGCAACCAGAGGAGGCACACTCAGATGACATTCAGCTTTAGCGGCTCGGAGTCCTACCTGTTCACCTCCGAGTCGGTGACGGAAGGACACCCCGACAAGCTGTGCGACCAGATATCGGACGCGATACTCGACCAGTTCCTCACGATAGACCCGTACGCCCGCGTCGCCTGCGAGGTCTGCGTGACCACCGGCCTCGTCGTCGTGATGGGAGAGATTACGCTCGAAGAGGGCTACGTCGACATCCCAACCGTCGTCCGGCACACCATCAGGGACGCCGGATACGAGGACTCCAGCTTCGGGTTCGACTACCAGTCCTGCGGCATCGCCGTCTCGATCCACGAGCAGTCGCACGACATATCCCGCGGGGTGACCCGCTCGCTGGAGGTGCGTGAAGACAGCAACAACAGCCATGAGGTGGAGTCCCTTGGCGCCGGAGACCAGGGGATGATGGTAGGATACGCCTGCAACGAGACGCCGGAGCTGATGCCTCTGCCCATCTCGCTGGCCCACCGCATCTGCCGGCGCATGGCCGAGGTCAGAAAGGAGGGGCACCTGCCCTACCTGCGGCCGGACGGCAAGTCCCAGGTGACGGTCGAGTACGCCCATGGAGTCCCTCGCAGGGTCCACACTGTCGTCATGAGCTCTCAGCACAATCCCGAGGTCAGCCAGTCGGTGATCGAGAGGGACCTCGTGGAGGACGTAGCCAAGGAGGTAGTCCCCCAGGAGATGAGGGACCGGGATACGCGATACATGGTAAACCCCTCCGGCCGCTTCGTCATAGGGGGGCCGGTCGGCGACACTGGGCTCACCGGGCGTAAGATACTTGTCGACACCTACGGCGGCTTCGCGCGCCACGGAGGAGGCGCATTCTCCGGCAAGGACCCGACGAAGGTCGACAGGTCCGCCGCCTACGCCGCGCGCTACGTGGCCAAGAACGTCGTCGCCGCAGGCCTCGCCGACAGGCTCGAGCTCCAGGTCTCCTACGCCATCGGAGCGGCCAGTCCCATCTCGATATCCATCGAGACCTTCGGGACGAACAGGATCGACGACTCGACCATCGTCAGTCTCATAGACAGGCACTTCGACCTGCGGCCCGGAGCGATAATCCGCGACCTCGACCTCCGCCGCCCCATCTACAAGCAGACCGCGGCCTACGGACACTTCGGCCGCGACGACGTGGACTTTCCCTGGGAGCGCACCGACAGGGCCGCTGCACTCAGGCGGGAGGCGTTCGTCGGCGAGGTGGGGTCCGGGACGGCCGGATCGTAGAGCGCCTCCCACGGCGGGTTTCGATGCCCATGTCGATCAGTTTCGGTACAGACGGCTGGCGCGGCATCATCGCCGAGGGGTTCACCTTCGACAACGTCCGTCTGTGCGCGCAGGGGACGGCATCGCTCCTCCAGGCGCAGAATAAGGCGAGCCGCGGCCTCGTAGTCGGCTACGACACGAGGTTTTCCTCGGCCGAGTTCGCGGCCGCCGTCGCCGAGGTCGCCGCCGCGAACGACGTGGTTACCTTCCTCTGCGACCGTCCCGCGCCCACGCCCGCGGTGTCGTACAACGTCGTCGCCCGTGCCGCCGGAGGCGGCGTCGTCATCACCGCCAGCCATAACCCACGACAGTGGAACGGCTTCAAGTACAAGCCGGAGTACGGCGGCAGCGCCGGGCAGGCGGCAATCGACGACCTTGAGAGCTATATCGCCGACGCCGCGGCGTCGGGAAGAGTGCGCCGCACCACGCTCTCCCAGGCGAAGCGGCACGGACTGTTGGAGTACGTCGACCCGGAGTCGCTCTACCTGGGACAGGTCGCAACCCTGGTGGACCTCGACGCTATCAGGCAGGCGGGCCTCAAGCTCTTCGTCGACTCGATGCACGGCGCGGGCGCGGGCTACCTGGCAAAGCTGCTGGAAGGAGGCTCCACCGTCGTCACGGAGCTGCGCGGAGAGCCGAACCCAGCCTTCCCCGGCATGGCCCAGCCGGAGCCGATCGCCCACAACCTCCAGACCCTGATGTCGATCGTGCCCGGCGCGGACGCCGACCTCGGCCTCGCCACCGACGGCGACGCCGACCGGCTCGGAGTCATCGACGAGACGGGCAGGTTCCTCACCACGCTGCAGACCTTCGCACTGCTGTGTCTGCACCAGCTCGAGGTGCTGGACAACCGGGGGCCGCTCGTCCGGTCGATCACGATGACGAGCATGATAGACCGGCTCGGAGAGGCGTACGGCGTACCCGTCTTCAACGAGCCGGTCGGCTTCAAGCACCTCGGCCCGGTGATGATGCGCGAGGACGCGCTCCTCGCCGGCGAGGAGTCGGGCGGCTACGCCTTCCGGGGCCACATCCCGGAGCGCGACGGCATCCTGAGCGGCCTCATGCTGTTGGAGATGATGGTCAAGACCGGCAGGTCGGCCTCCGAGCTCATCACGATGCTCGCCGAGAAGACCGGCCCGCACGCCTACGAGCGGCTGGACATCGAGTTCGAGCCGGAGGAGCGCGGCGCGATCCGGAAGCGCATCTTCGCGGCGAGCCCGCCGTCACTGGGCGGCAGAGGCGTGGAGCGCGTCGACACGCGCGACGGCGTGCGCTGGGTTCTCGACGGCGGGTACTGGGCCATGGTCAGATTCTCCGGCACCGAGCCCCTCCTCCGCATCTACGCCGAGGGCGAGTCGCCCGACGAGGTCGACGAGCTGCTCAGCGAAACGCGCGACATCGCCGGAGTCTGAGGAGGACCGGTCTGCAGACGCTCCGGGCGCTGCGAAACCAGGACTTCCGCTGGTTCTGGCTCGGGTCCGTCGGCCAGGCGTCGGCCCAGGGGATGCAGTTCCTGGTCATGGGATGGCTCGTGCTGGAGCTGACCTCCTCGTCCTCGCTGCTGGGACTCGTCATCTTCCTCTACGGGGCGCCCAACTTCGGGATGCTGCTCTTCGGCGGACTGATCGCCGACCGGCTGGACAGGCGTAAGCTCCTGATGACCACCCAGGCGGCGGCCGGCGGCGTCGTTCTCCTCTTGGCCACCGCCGTCTTCACCGACCGCGTCGAGATGTCCTACGTCTACGTCACGGCGTTCGTCCTCGGAGTGATACAGGGACTGGAGATGCCCGGTCGGATGGCGATCGTCGCCGACCTCGTCCCTAGGGACGACATAATGAACGCCGTCGCCCTCAACTCGGCGGTGATGAACACCGGCCGAATCGTCGGCCCTGCGGTGGCCGGGTTGGTGATCGACCTCGCGGGGCTGGACGCCGCGGCCCTCTTCAACGGCAGCTGCTACTTGGCGAGCTTCGCTCTCATGTCGCGCATACAGCCGCGGACCCGACTGCGGGCAGACTCCAGGACATCTCCCATCCGAGAGCTAGTCGAAGGTCTCCGGTACTTCGCCTCGACGCCCATCGTCTTCACCATCATAGGGATCGGCTTCGCCTATGGACTCTTCGCCTCACCGTACATCCAGGTCATGCCGGCGTTCGCCAAGCAGGTGCTGAACGCCGACGCGGGAGGAGTCGGACTGCTCATCGCGGCGGCCGGTACGGGCTCGCTCATCGGGAACGTCGGCCTCGCCTCGCTCGGCGACTTCAAGCACCGAAACCGGCTGATGATAGGCACGCTCGTCCTGTTCCCGACGATGCTGCTCGCCTTCGCCTGGTCGCCGTGGTTCTGGCTCTCATGGGCCATTCTCCTGTTCGTCGGGATGGGCAGCATGAGCTACGTGTCTCTGGGAACGACTGTCCTCCAGCTTACCGTCCCCTCCGGCCTCCTCGGACGGGTGATGGGCTTCTGGACCATCGGCGCGGCCTTCGTCTACGTCGGCGCGCTGCCGATGGGCGTCGCGGCCGACCAGTGGACATGGCCCATCGCCGTCTCGGCGGGTGCAGGCATATTCGGACTCACCGTCCTCTGGCTCGGGATATGGCGTCCCACCCTCCGGAGAATGAAAGTCTAGCCGGACGTGTATAATCCGTGACCGTGATGAAGTGCCGGAAGTGTGACGGCGACATTGTTGAACAGGCCAATTTCTGCAGCTACTGTGGCGAGCGTGTGGCCGTCGCATGTTCGTCGTGCGGCGTCCTCAATCCCACCGATGGCCTCTTCTGCCACGATTGTGGGCGGAGCCTGACGGAAAGAGAGGCGCCGCCTTCTCCTGACGAGCACCAACTGCAGTCGTCTGGCTCCGGCTGTCCCAGGTGCCGCACCACCAACGAACCTGGGTCGGCGTACTGTTACCAGTGCGGCCTGCCCCTTGAAGAGGAAACGCGGCCCGGCTACGGCCGCGCAGATACGCATCCCCGTGGAACACGCCGCTATGAGTCGGCGCGGATACGCGCGAACTGGACCGTAGGACTGCTGGTCGCAACATGTGTCGCCTATGCAATACACATGCTGGGGACGTTCTACGTCATCGACTTGGTATCGCGACTGGAGGCTGGGGAATATATTCCGAACTCCGAGTTAGATGACGCGATACTAGCTCTGGATGCTTTGTTGATTCTCCTCTTCTTGGTGTACGCCCCAACAGTAGTCGCTTTCTTGATGTGGACCCACCGCGCTTCAAGGAATCTGCAACCGCTCGCCGCACACGGTCAGCGCTTCTCCCCAAGCTGGGCGGTAGGTTGGTGGTTCGTTCCGATCATGTTCTACTTTCGACCGTACCAGGTTATGGCTGAGATATGGAGGGGCAGCACCCCACACATGCTGAGAGGAACTGCCATCGACTGGAAAAATGGGCGTGTTACTGCACTGCTGCCATGGTGGTGGGGATTGTGGGTCGTCTCCTCCTTGATTGGACTCGTCTTCGGCTACAGTTTCGGATTTTCTGAAGCCTTCTCGCCAGACACCGTTCCATCGGCTGCCGCCTTACAGTGGGATCTTCTTACGAGTGCTATCACCATCTGCGCAGGTGTGCTGGCAATTCTGGTGGTCCGGCGTATAACGGGCCATCAGGACGAGAAGCACCGCGGGATGACGGCCGGCTGAGTCTTGGCGTTCGTTGGCTTTGTGCTGGTGTCCTTTGCGCCCGGGCTGTTCTGGCTTTGGTTCTACCTGAGGAAGGACTCCTACCAGCCCGCGCCACGCAGACTGATCGCGCTCACCTTCGGTCTTGGCTGTCTGGCGACGATCCCCGCGGCAATCGTCGAGGCGCTGGTCTTGGGCGATTCGTTCCTAGAAGAGAGCGCCGGACTCGGAGGCGTAGCGGCGGGGATGCTGTTCGTCGTGGGGCCTGTGGAGGAGGCGTGCAAGTTCGCCGCAGTTCGCTTCAAGGCTTACCGCTCCCTCTACTTCGACGAGCCGATGGACGGCCTCGTCTACGCTGCGGCGGCGAGCCTCGGCTTCGCCTCGCTGGAGAACCTGTTCTACGTACTACAGTTCGGTCCTGAGGTCATGATCTTGAGGGCTCCGCTCTCCACCGTGGCGCACCTCGTGTTCGGCGGCATCTGGGGCTACGCCCTCGGCCTGCACCACGCCTCCGGTTACAGGAGGTCGATGCTCGTGGTGGGCGCCCTCGCGCTCGGCGCCTGCACCCACGCTGTATTCAACATACTCGTGTCGGCCCTGCTCCCTATCCCCCTCGCCATTCTGTTGACCCTCGCTGGGGCGATATGGGTGTTCGGCCGGTTCAAGTGGGGACAGCGCATATCTCCATTTAGATATCGGCGGAACTACCCCGAAATCGAATGCCCTGAGTGCGATCGGCTAATCCGGGTCATGAGCCGGTTCTGCCGCTTCTGTGGCGCATCCGCCGACTCGAAGGTGCGACGGCTCTTCTGCGGCCACTGTGGAGAAAGCAACCGACCCGACGCAGGCTACTGCACAGGTTGTGGCGACAGGTTGCTACAGAGGTGACATGGTAGGTGTGGGGCGCACTGGTCTGCAGGTTCACCACCAGAGGGACATTTTCCGATGGTGGGCAGGTCTGTTCAACTCTGGCGGAGCGAAAATAGGTTCCGCTCTGGGGGACGGTGAGGACGACGGATAGTCACTGTTGGACTTCCCTCTCTATCACTGAGCGCGAGCAGATCACCGTCGTAGGTTTCGAGCAACGGAACCTGATGGCGGATCGCCGTGGCGAGGTAGATCGCGTCTGGGGGTTTGAGACCGCGTTCCCTGACGAGCCGCCGTGTCTCGCTGGCGACCAACGGATCGACAGCGACACGAACTACGTATGGACGGTTGAAGAAGTCGGTAATCCGGCGCTCTGCCGTCGCGTCGTCATCTCCTTCAAGCTTCGCCACCTCACACTCTGCGAGGACGGACACTACTATCTCTGTGTGCCCTTGAATAGCGTCTTTGATGACCCGAGGCACATCTGGCTGCGCATCCTTGTAGCCAGCGAGGTGGTAGATGATAGTGCAAGCGTCCCAAACACGCCTTGTCGGAATCTCTACTACTGTTCCCTCAGTCTCGCCAAGTATGCGTCAGGGGGCAGACCGGAGGTCAGATCAGGAACCGCGCCGAAGTCCGATATGTTGGCGGAGACCGCAACCGTGCGATCTTCGATATGGCCTATATCTCGAATCAGAGTGGGCTTCCCATTGGCAAAGTACCTCACCTTGCCAGCGACCAGCACCCTCCGTTGGAGCAAAGACTTGACCTCGTCTGTCCACCGGCTCTTGTGAAACTCGCAGCTGACAGGCTGGCCGCTCATGCGCTCCCAGATCATAAAGTGACCGATGGAGCGGCCGTGCAGATTAACCGCGTCGAGCGTTCCCTCCAACGAACCGAGGACATCGAAAGTGGTCTGGAGAATCCGGTCAACCTTCCTTCCAGTCCGTGCGTCTACCTTGGCTATCTGGCTACCGTTGACATGGAAAGAGAGATCCCGAGCCTTGTTTTTGCCACGAAACAGGCGTCCCATCTTCTTCACGCCTTTTAGAACGTCTGCAGTAAAGTGCGGTGGAGATTCTCTGGAATCCTCCATGTCCTCGCTGGTGAGCAGCCGGAGACCTTCCGCGACGACGTCAAGCGTCTTGCCGTCCACAAGCGGACTGATCGTGACCGTTGGTGCGCTGGCGTGAAGCTCGGTGACGATCCACTTGCGTTTGGGTCGCTCTCGTGTAAGGACGTAGTCCACCTCTTTGATCAGACGCGTAACGTCTTGGACGCTCTTGAGGAAGAGGTCGAGCGAAGCAGATTCGGTCTCTGGATGAAGCACGAATGTTATGGATTCAGTCATGGCGCCGTCGCTCGAATGGATGTCGATTGTACATGCCGCCCTCTTATCAGTATACAGACCTCTCATGCCGGACACCCGGCCCAGACGTGTATAATCGCACCATCCCCTCCTCGGAGGCCTCGTGACCTCAGACAGCACGTCCACCATGCTCGGCCGGCGTCCCCTGCTCATCCTGATGGACGGCCACGCCCTCGTGCACCGCGCATGGCACGCCATCCGGCAACCGCTCAACGTCAGCGCCACCGGAGAGGAGGTGCGCGCGGTCTACGGCTTCCTCAACTCCTTCCTCCGCACCCTCTCCGACTGGCAGCCGACCCACTGCGCCATCGCCTTCGATCTCCCCAAGCCGACCTTCCGCCACCTGGAGTTCGCCGACTACAAGGCGCACCGGCCGCCCACTCCTCCCGAGCTGCGCGGCCAGTTCACTCGGATTCGGGAGCTCGTAACCGTCTTCGGAATCCCCACCTACGAGATGCCGGGATACGAGGCCGACGACATCCTGGGAACGCTGAGCCGCCAGGCCGAACGGAAAGAGATCGAGACGCTGATCCTTACCGGCGACACCGACACCCTCCAGCTCGTCTCGCCCTGGGTGCGTGTGCTCATGAGCGCCAGCACCCAGAAGCGCACCGTCTACGACGAGGCCGCTGTCATGGAAAGGTACGGAGGGCTCCGTCCGGAGATGCTGCCCGACGTCAAGGCGCTGCAGGGCGACTCGTCCGACAACATCCCCGGCGTCCCCGGCGTGGGCGGCAAGACCGCCATACGCCTGATCAACCAGTACGGCAGCGTCGAGGGCGTCTACGAATCTCTCGACAGCATTGCGCAGGCCAGGCTGCGGCAGACCCTGGGCGACAACCGCGACAACGCCGTCCAGGGCAAGCGGCTGACGACCATCGTCAGGGACGTGCCCGTAGAGCTCGACCTTGACGCCTGCGAGTTCTGGAGGTACGACCGGAGCAAGGTCGTCGACCTGCTCACCGAGCTGGAGTTCTTCAGCGCCGTCTCCCGCATTCCGCGGCCCGCCGGCGCGGACGGCGAGCGGGAGCTCGCCGGGACCGTCGGAGCGGAGAGCGGCCCCGACATTCGGTACACCACCGTCGACACGGAGGAGTCCCTCGAGCAGCTAGTCGCAGAGCTCGCAGGCGCACAAAAATTCGCCTTCCACGTGGAGACGACGTCGAAGGACCCGATGCGGGCGGAGCCGGTCGGGATAGCCGTCGCAACGGAGCCGGGACGGGTGTGGTACGTGCCGGTGGGACACGCGGAGGGCGGCCAGCTGCCGCTCGAAACCGTCCTGGACGGCCTGGGCCCGCTGCTCGAAAGCGAGACGATCGGCAAGTCTGCCCACAACGCGAACCACGATATGACAACGCTGGCCCGATGCGGGATTCGGGTCCGCAACCTCGATTTCGACACGATGCTCGCCGCCCATCTGTCCGGGAAGAAGGCGATTGACCTGAAGGCGCTCGCGCTGGACTACTTCGGACACGAGATGCCGCCGGTCACCGATCTGATCGGCACGGGACGCAAGCGGATCACGATGGCGCAGGCGCCCATCGAACGGGCGTCGGAGTACGCGTGCGCGCAGGCCGACTTCGCCAGCAGGCTGCGCGGTGTCCTCCAGGCGGAGCTGCGAGAGAAGGAGTCTGTGGATCTGTTCGAGCAGGTCGAGATGCCGCTGGCGCCGGTGCTCGTCCGCATGCAGCTCAACGGCGTCGCGCTCGACCGGGAGCTGCTGTCTGAGATGTCCTCCGAGCTGGCCGAGCGGCTCTCAGCCATCGAGACCGGCATGTTCGACCTGGTCGGCCACGAATTCAACCTCAACTCAGGGAGGCAGCTCGGAGAGGTGCTGTTCGACGAGCTCAGGCTTCCGCCGACCAGGCGGACCAAGACGGGATATTCGACCGACGCCGCCGCGCTCGACGGTCTGAAGGAGCTGCTCAACCGCGACGATGCCGGCGACGTCGACCCGCGCGCGCTGGAGGTGCTCGACCAGATCCTGGAGTACAGGCAGCTCTCCAAGATCAAGTCGACCTACGTCGACGCGCTGCCGACGCTCGTCAACCCGCTGACCGGACGGCTCCACACCAGCTACAACCAGACCGGATCGGCCACCGGACGGGTGTCGAGCAACGATCCGAACGTGCAGAACATCCCCGTTCGGACCGAGCTGGGACGCCGGGTGCGGAAGGCGTTCGTCGCCGAGGGCGCGCCCGAGCGCAGCCTGCTTGCGGCCGACTACTCGCAGATCGAGCTGCGCGTCCTAGCGCACATCTCGAGGGACCCGGGCCTGGTCGACGCCTTCCACAAGGGCGAGGACATCCACGCCGCCACCGCGGCGTCGGTGTACGACGTACCGATAGACGGCGTCACCGACGAGATGCGGCGGATCGCCAAGATCATGAACTTCGGAGTGATCTACGGCCTCAGCGCCTACGGCATCAGCCGTCAGACCGACCTGGCCGCCGACGAGGGCGCGGCCTTCATCGAGACCTACTTCGGCCGGTACCCCGGCATCCGCTCCTACGTCGACTCGACGAAGGTCGCGGTCGCCAAGAACGGCTACGTCGAGACTCTGATGGGCCGGCGGCGTTACATCCCGGAGATCGCCGCCGGCAACCGCATGGTGCGGGCGTCGGGCGAGCGCATGGCCATCAACATGCCGATCCAGGGCACCGCAGCCGACATCCTCAAGGTCGCGATGGTGCGCATCCAGGAGCGCCTCGACGGCCTCGGCCTCGCCTCGATGATGATAGTCCAGGTGCACGACGAGCTGATCTTCGAGGTGCCGTCGGACGAGATGGACCAGATGAAGGCTATAGTCATGGAGCTCATGCCGTCGGCGATGTCACTGGCCGTGCCGCTCAACGTGGAGCTGAAGACCGGCTTCACCTGGGGCGACATGGAGTAGCACGACAACTGGGAGCGCGGGCATCCTGCCCGCAAATTGATGCCCCGAGCGCGGGCGTCCCGCCCGCACCAACCTCTCCGAACGGCTACCGGTAGTGCCGGGCGAGCTCGGACGCGTACCGCCTTCCCAGCCGCTCCGCGTTATCGTCCAGCCAGTCGGAGAGCCGGGTCGTTCCGGGCGGCGCCTCCCCAGACCTCGACACCAGCAGACCGGCCATCAACCCGTCGATCTCCCAGCGGGTCAGCACCACGTCCCTGACCAGGAGTCCCACGAGCCAGGCTCCCGCCATCGCTGCCCAGGGAGGCGCGTGGACCATCCTGGCCGCCGCGCCCGTCTTGCGCGCTATGAGACGGACCATCTCATCGTAGGTGAACACCTCCGGTCCCACGGTGTCGAGCCCCACGTCGCCGCTACCGGCGCCGAGCTCTACCGCGAGATCGGCCATGTCTTCGACGAATATGGGCTGGACGCTGTAGCCGCCGTCGCCCGGTATCGGATGGACAGGGAATCTCCTGAGCATCCACGCGATGTTGTTGAGCAGGATGTCCTCGCGGCCGAAGATGAGCGTCGGACGGAGTATGGCGTGGGAGAGCGTCGACTCTCTCAACGCCTGCTCGACGAGCGCTTTCCCCCGGAAGTACGGCAGCGGCGAGTCCGTCTCGGCGTTGGTTATGCTCACGTGGACGACGCGCCGCACGCACGCACGCCGCGCGGCCTCGAAGAGCGCGCGGCTGTTGTGCACGGCGCGGTCGTACGTCAACCCTCCGCGCGCTAAGCGGATCCAGTAGGTGTTGAACAGCGTATCCGCGCCCTCCAGGCTGCGGGCCAGCGCCGCCGGATCGTCGAAGCTGTAGGGATATGTCTCGACCCTGCCGCCGAGGGGGCTGGGCCGTTCGGGATGTCCGGTGAGCGACCTTACCGCGGCGCCGCGCTCCAGCAGCCGTCGCGCGATATATCTCCCTGTATAGCCGGACACGCCCGTCACTACGTGAGTGATCTTGCTGGTCATAAACTGTCAGCCCTTCTCCAAGCCGGTATAATCGTGTCACTCCATAAGTCTACAGGGAGGCCACCGAAATGAGTCAAGCGATAGACGAGTCGCCAACCCTCGTGACCTTGGAGGACATCGAGAGGGCGGCCGAAGTCATAGCTCCACACGTCCACAGGACACCGGTGACCGGGTCCTCTTTTCTGGGCGACCGCGTAGGAGTCGACCTCTACCTGAAACTGGAGATGTTCCAGAAGACCGGCTCATTCAAGCCCAGAGGGGTGCTGAACAGGATAGCGAGTCTGCCCCCCGAAGACTTGGCTAGGGGAGTGGTCTCCTTCTCATCCGGCAACCACGCGCAGGCGCTGGCGTACGCGGCGTCGATGGTGGGGACTCCGTCGACGGTGGTCATGCCCGCAAACGCGGTCAGGGCAAAGGTCGACGCGACCCGCGGGTACGGCGGCGAGGTGGTCCTGACCGACGGCGACCTGCTACAGACCGCTCTGGACATCCAGCGTGAGCGCGGGCTGACGCTCATCCACCCCTTCGACCACCCGGACACGATCGCGGGGACGGGAACATTGGGGTTGGAGCTCCTCGAGGAGGTGTGCAAGCCGGACGTGGTCATATGCGGTGTCGGGGGCGGCGGCCTCATCTCCGGCGTCGCCGCCGCGCTCAAGCTGACCAACCCGGCCATCAGGGTGATCGGGGTCGAGCCGGTCGGCGCGCCGGGAATGACTCTCGCCCTCGAGGCGGGGAAGCCGGTGCACCTCGACCGGCTCGACACGGTCGCAGACGGACTTGCCGCCCCGTTCGCCGGGCTCCACAACATCGCGCACGTCAACGCCTTCGTGGACGACGTCGTCACGGTCGACGACTCTACGACCGTCGACGCAATGGGCACGATATTGGAGCGGGCCAAGGTGTTGGCCGAGCCTGCGGCGGCGTCCACCTACGCAGCGCTGATGGAGGGAAAGGTCCGCCTGAGCGGAGGCGAGACCGTCGTGTGCCTCCTCAGCGGCGGCAACATCGACCGCGCGCGGCTCGCGCAACTTCTCACGCAATTCCACGGTTGACTGCTCAGACTCAATGAGCAATGCGTGCAATCGGCGGAGCAGAGAGGAGGCTCTTAACCTCTTCCCCCGCGGAGCCGGGGGAAGAGGGGGGGGTCCCGGTTGACTGGCGCAGGGGCTCCTACGTATGCTTGATGACGAGCGGGAGTAACTCAGCGGTAGAGTTCCTGCCTTCCAAGCAGGCTGTCGCCGGTTCGAATCCGGTCTCCCGCTCCACCCACTCCATCTTCAAGCCGGAGCAGGCGCGTTGACGACTCGACGTCTGGCGGGGAAGACCGCCCTGATCACCGGAGCGGCGTCGGGCATAGGCCGCGCCACCGCGCTTCTCTTTGCAGCGGAGGGAGCGCGGGTGGCCGTGGCGGACATCGACGAGGCCGGAGCAGCGGACGTGACGAATGAGATCGCATCCGCCAGCGGTGGGGCCGTCGCGGTCCCCGGAGACGTCTCCACCGACGCGGGCGCCGGAGCCATCGTCGGCGAGGTCCTCGCCAGACTGGGGAGGGTGGACGTGCTGGTCAACTCGGCCGGGATCAACCAGAACCGGCAGCTGGCAGATCTGACCGACGAGTTCGTCGAACGCCTCTTCTCGGTCAACCTCAAGGGTACGCTGTTCATGGCGAAGCACGCCGCCAGGGCGATGATCCGGGCGGGCGGCGGCGCCATCGTCAACGTAGCGTCGGCCACGGCCGTCCGCCCCCGGCCTGACATGCCCGTCTACGCCTCCACCAAGGGCGCCGTAGTCTCCCTGACCCGCTCCATGGCGATAGATCTGGCCGCCGACGGCATCCGCGTCAACGCCGTATCCCCCGGCTCGACCGATACGCCGATGCTCGACAGGACCTACGCGGCGATGCCCGACAGCGAGGAGCTCCGCAGCCGCAACATACAAGCCGTGCCTCTTAAGAGGGAGGGCCGCCCGTCCGAGATAGGACGGGTGATCCTGTTCCTAGCCTCCGACGAGGCATCCTACGTCACCGGCCAGATCGTGGGCGTCGACGGAGGAACGACCGCCGGCACCCCGCTCCACTAGTCAGTCGGAGGAGCGGCGTGCCGGAGAGGAGACTACGGACTGTAGCCCAACGGTCTGGACGGAGGCGCCTTCTCTTCGACGCTTCGGACCTCTCCCCGTCAAGTCCGTAAGGGGCCCTTCAATGGATAGTACGCTTCCGGCGCCCGATTCGTTCCACGCAGGTCTGGGGGGACACGACGACAACAGGAAGAACAGCCGACCCTTGGCGCGCCGAACCTGTCGGACGTGAGAGGGCCGAGCCCGGATCGGAATGGATGGTGAGCTTATCCGTCCGTCACGGGTGCAAGTCTTCCGTGAAGTCGAGGGGCGGGTCTTACCGCTCGTCTGCCTATCCGCCCTTGTTGCGGATGATCGCCTCGGTGAGGGGACTCGGCGACGGCCGAATGCGGACGTTGACGACGGCGGGCCGGTCGGAGTCGAGGGACCGCTTCAACGCCGGTGTCAACTCGGCCTCCTCCTCGACATGCTCGGAGTGGGCGCCAAGCGCCTCGCCGATCTTGTCGTAGCGGCTGGGAAGCAGCTCGGTCGCGACCACCCGGCCGTAGAGCTGATCCTGCTGGTGGTAGTCGATGCCCCAGATGGAGTCGGTGCCGACTACGATCAGGACGGGCAGGTCGAATCTTACAGCGGTGTCGATCTCCATGGGATGGAAGCCGAAGGCGCCATCGCCGGTCAGGACGACGACCTTACTGTCCGGGAGGGCGGCCTTGGCGCCGACTGCGAAGGGCACGCCCCACCCGATCATGCCCAGCGTGCCGTTGGTGAACCACCGGTCGCGTAGCCGGTTGGGATAGTAGCCAGCGCCGTGGAAGGCGAAGTCGGACCCCTCGAATATGAGGACGGTATCGTCATCCAGCAACGGGCGCAGGCTTCGATGGACGGCCATTGCGTTCAGCGGCGGCTCGGCGGCGAACGCCTCCAGCCTCGCCATCCCTGCGTCCCGGAGCGCCTCCATCTCATCCAGCAGGGGATGGTCGCTCCACGGCCGGCCCTCGGCCTCGAGCGCGAGCTGCTCCACCGCGGCCCCGACGTCCGCCATGATCGGCACGTCCACGCCTCTCGACAGGCCGATCAGGTCTCCGGAGGGCTCGACCTGGATGATCCTTACGTCCGGCGCCAGTGCGGGAGGCCCTCCGAACGATATGGTGAAGTCGAGCTTCTTCCCCAGGAAGAGCACGACGTCCGCCTCCGACAGCTTGGTGGCAGCGCCGTTGATCCTGGAGTCGGCGTATCCTACGCAGTAGGGATGGTCGTCGGAGACGATCCCGCGGGCGGCGTCCTCAGTAAACAGAGGGATGCGGGTGATGTCGAGGAGGCGTTCCAGCGAGGCCCGCGTCGCAGTATAGGCAGCTCCACCCGCGAATATGATCGGGCGCTTGGCCGACTGCAGAAGATCGACGGCCTCCCGGATGCACTCCGGATCGGCGAGCACCCGCCCCCTGGCGCGAGCGCCTTGAGGGTCGTAGAGCTCGATCTCGCCTTCATCGACCTCGGCCTGTTGGACATCGAGTGGGATGGTCAGGTGTACTGGCCCGCGCCGTCCCGACAGAGCGGTCCGGAAAGCCCGCGCGATGTACTCGGGTATGCGCCGGACGTCCCCGACGAACCAGGCCCCCTTGGTCACTGGCTTGGCCATGCCGATCTGGTCGATCTCCTGCATGGCGCCCTGACCGAGCCGGTCCTGTTCGGCGCAGCCAACGATGTTTATGACCGGAGACTCCATGTGCTGAGCCAGTGTCAGGCCTGCAATGGCGTTGGCGTGGCCCGGCGTCGTGAACATGCAGACGCCGGGCTGGCCGGTAATGCGGCCCCAGGCGTTCGCCATGTGGACCGCTCCCTGCTCGTGACGAGTGTCGATGAACCGAAATCCCCTCCGGTCCATCAGGTCCATGAGAGGCAGGGTGTGGTCTCCGGCCAGCGCGAAGACGGTGCGGACGTCCTCGGCCTCCAGCGACCGGGTTATGAGATATGAGCCGGTGACCTTCATGTCATGTCTCCTCGGGGTGTCGGGCCAAGAGTATCACGTGAGCACCGGGTGCGCCGCTCCGAGTGCCGACAGCTTACAACGTCCAGACCGACCACACCCGTCTTAATGTCAGCCGCGTCCCCTAGGATACTTACACGGGTCAGGCGCCGTCGTCCATGACGCGGTAGATCGACACCTGATCGGTCTGGAATACTCGGTCCAGCCCGGCGCCGACCATCCGGTCGAACTTGTCCAGGCCGCGCGCAGGATAGTAGAGACGTTCGAGCGGCCCGACGTAGATGTAGCTCACCTCATACTTGCGGAGCAGCGAGAGCGCCTCCTGACGGCCGGCAGTGCTATACAACCTGTCCACATCTTCGATTCGCAGACCGACTTGGTAGCGGTAGTCCCATCGCTGCTGCTCCTGATGCCACTTCCAGCCGACGACGGTAGGCAGCCCAGTGTAGACGCTGATTCGGCTCCCCCAACGGTAGGTTGGAGTGTGACCCTCCAGCACTATCGGTGAGCCTTGGACATTCTCGCGCAGCCATCGTATGCCCTCGAAGTCGGCCTCCAGGTCGATGTCACCCTCGTGGTCGTGGTACACGGTACCTTCGACGTAAGCCGTGCCGTCCAGCGTCAGCGGCGTCGCCTGCCCGTAGAACCGGTCCGCCAGCCTCGCTCTCGTCCCGAGGACCGGGTAGACTGAGCCGCCGAGCAGCAGCGCGACCAGCACCACGGCCCACGCGCCGCTCCGCCAGCCCAATCCGCCGCGTCTGGCCTCGTGGACCAGCCGCCACAGCAGGTAGGCAGAGCCGACGCCTAGCAGCACCCAGACCTGTAGATAGAACTTGAAGACGCTGTTCATCCGGTCGATGTCTCCCTCAACACGGACGAGGTCGAGTCCGATGACGAGTACGAGGGCTGCCGCGATCACTACGGATGCGAGCACCAGGTGCGGAGCATCGGGCCGCCATGAGAAGAGCCACCGTACGGCCGTCGCGCAGACGAGCGCGAGGAGCACTGCCGCGAACGGGATGGTGCTGCCTGCCGTCCCCGAGAAGACGGCTGTCAGCAGGAAGCCAGCGCCGACCAGGAGGGCCATCACCCCCACGACCGCCCAGACGCCACGCGACGAGCCCGGTCGAGCCGCCGTCTCCTCATCACCCGCCGCCGCCGCTCCCGCCACCCACCTGATCGCCGCTGCCGATCTCGCCGAGGCTGCCGCCAACAGATCTCTCGACTCCACCAGGAAGAAGGTCATGACGATGAATATGAACGGACCGCAGATGGCCAGGAAGCGCCAGAGCACCGTCGTGTTGGTGGTCGACTCGACGCTCGTGAAGAAGGTCTCGTAGCTGAGATGGAACGGAAGAAAGACGGCGTAGCCGACCGCGAACATGAACGCCGACTTCACCCCGGCCCTGAGCAGCATGATCAGCCCGAAGCCTCCATGTACCAAGAGCTCGGCGAAGAGTATCGCGGACGCTCCGATCGTCAGATAGACCGGGAAGTCCCACGCGTTGATCAGTCTGAGCGATCCTACGGCGATGCCGAGCGCCGCCAGACGCATCGTGTCCTCCCAGCCCCAGATACGGCGGCACGCCCCCGGTCCGGCCCTCGCCAGGACCACCGCGAGCGCAAGTCCCAGCGCCAGCAGTGTGAAGGGGAGCGCCATCAGGTGCGCGTGCAGGTCGGCGAACAGGAAGGTGAAGAAGGGGAACTCCGTGATGCCCTGCAGGTCTGTAGGCATCATGCGGCTGCCGCGCCAGTAGTCGAAGGCGCCGAAGGGAAGTCCCCTGGCAACGACCCGCCACACGCCCTCTCCGAGCTGTATTGCACCATCGAGGTTGCCCATGACTGCTACAAACAGCGCCGCCCCCGCTCCGGCAAGAACGGGGGGCCAGCTCGAACGACCGTCCTCATCGGGCCGCGCTGATCGCCGTGTTCCCTCGACGAGGTTGTACACGACCGAGAAGGAGCCTCCCACCACCAGGGCAAAGAAGGTAGGAACGGCCAGGTTGTACGCAACTGTCGGCGTGATCCCGATAGCCTTGACGAAGACGGCCACCAGGAACTGCCCCCAGTAGTAGTAGTTGAGGTACCCGCCGCTGAACCAGGGGTCGTAGGGCGGCATATAGCTGGACTTCACCACCGCGTTCAGGTAGGCGAGGTCCATCGGTTTTTCTCCCCCGCGCCACGGGTGCCAGAGGTCCGGGTTGGCCATGCGCAGCAGCACGAAGGAGAGGAACGCGACAAGGAAGATAACCTCGCCGACCGCCAGAACGGGCCACCTGCGCCGTACGAAGTCGATCAGCTCCCGCCGCCTACGCAAGGCCACCACCGCAGACGCGACACCAACCACGAGCACCCCCACGCCGATCGACGTACTGGAAAAAGCCATCCATTCGGCGCTCGCGAGAAGCCAGACGACCAGACCGACAGTGAGAAGCCCAATCACCTTGGCGAACAGGTACCCGCGGTCAGTCAACGGCCCCATGAGCACCAGCGTCACCGGCAGCGCCGCCAGCGTTATCCCCTGCAGCACCAGCAGCCAGCTGACCACTGGAACCCGGCTCATCCATCCGTCCGGGCGGACGATGTCCGTCCAGGTTCCGCCCGCACGCTGCTTCCGTGCCTCCTCCTCAGACATCATGAGGCTGACGCCGTTCCCCCTCGCGGGCGGCGCCCTTTGGGCTACAGTAAGCGACGCCTCCTCAATCGTTCGCCTGGTCGTCTCGGCGTCGTAGCGGCCGGTGTTGCGAAGCACCATGACCTTCGGGTGGTCGTATACCGTAAAGCTCTCGTCGGCGAAGCCGAGGCGGAGCGAGACCGGGACCGTCCGGGAGTCTTGCAGCGCCTCCGGCTCCGGAAGCCCCGGCCGGCGAAAGGTGTCGTCCAGCAGGGCCACGCCCGCAAGCTCCGGGTAGGCCGCCTGGTGGTCGGCCAGCTCGTATCCGAGACGGCCCGCGAAGAGCTCGCGGTAGTAGGCGGTACTGCCCGGATACCGGGCCGGCAGCCTGGGGATCGTTCCGTACAGGCGGTTGCTGTAGAAGACCAGGTAGTCGGCGTTGGCAAGCTCCTGGGCGATCAGCCTGGTCTTGTAGAAGGAGTCGTCGTCATACATCGGCAGCTCGCGCATCACGAAGCCATCCATCCCGGGCAGCGCCTCCTCCCAGTGCTCCTTGAGGACGACCGAGCCGCGCGGCGCGTTCTCCTCAAGCCACTCCGAGGCGCGAACCGCCGGGTGCGGCTCCCTGTAGATCGACGAGAAGGCGGCGGCGTAGAGGGCTGTGCCGACCAGCACGACCGCCAGTCCCGCGGCAAGCAGGGAGCGGACCGCACGCAAGCGCGCCCGCTCCCACGCGGAGAAAAAAAGACGGGAGCCAAAGAGCAGCAGGAAGGGCGTGAACGGCAGCATGTATCTGAGAAACTTGACGTCGAAGGCGCCGGTGATGAGGAACGAGGGCACGACCCAGGCGAGCGGTACGACCGCCGCCCTTGACTCCACAGACCTGACCGGCAGCGTGATGAGCAGCGCCGCGAGCGATATCAGGCTGGCGAGCAGGATCGCCGGCAGGCTGGTCGATACCAGCAGGACCGCCGCCGGGAGCGCCCAGCCCGCCGCCAGATAGGGGAGGGCGAACGACGGTCGCAGCCCTCTTATCGAGACGTAGAGCAGACCGGCCCAGGCGACGATGCCGAGGGGCCATCCCAGCCCCCACGCGGCCAGCTGGCGCACCTGATACCAATACGGCGTCGTATCGACGTACTGCCGGGTGTAGGGGTAGTCCCTGATCCTCCTGACCATCTCCGACTGCTCGACCACGTCGGTATAGAAGCGTCCCCAGTCGAGGAACATATAGGGCTGAGCTATGAACAGCACTCCTACGGAGAAGGCGACGCCGACGAGGACGCCTCGGACGGCGGTAGGCCATCGCAGACCGAAGGAGCGTTCGTCCGTACGAGCGCCGCTCAACGAGAAGGCGTACATCAGGTGCGCGATCAGCAAGGCGCCGTAGATAGGCGCAAGGCTCACCTTGGTGGCCAGCGCCGCTCCCACGAACGCCCCGGCCAGAGCGGAGTCTCTGAGTCTGCCCTCGGCGGCCACCCGCAGCATGAAGTAGACGGCGGCCACGCAGAAGAGCGCCAGGAAGGTGTCCACCGTGAAGAAGTGACTTAGCTGGATGTGGAGCACGGCCAGCGCGGCCAGCGCTGACGCCAACAGCGCCTCCCTCCGGCCGTACAGTCTGCTTCCCAGCAGCCACACCATGAGGACCGTCCCCACGTCGGCCACCGCCGACAGGAGGCGGCCGGCGGTCCGCAGATCGTCTATGCCGTCGCCGGGGAGGAGGTCGGAGGCGAGATCTACGCCCTTGAGCAGGTACAGGGGCAGGCTCCCGTACGGGAACCAGCGCGGGTTCCAGGAGCTCCGGTCGGCGTCAAGGAGCGAGCCCAGGTCGCTCAGCGGCGGCGGCGAGAGCTGTTCGACCCTCGACAGGATGGCCCGCTCGTCGGGATGCGGAGTCCAGTCGAATCCGCGGTCCCAGTCGAACCCGTAGAGGCGCAGCGCCAACGCGGCGCCGATGACGACCAGCAGACCGGCGTAGACGAGGCGGTCGGGCCCCGGAGACGAGATGCGGCGTACTGCCGCGAGCGCTGACGACAGATGGGTCAGCCGGCGTACCTCTGCGCCTGGCCGACTATGTCAACGCCCACCGCCTCGCTCCAAGCCGCCAGCAGCTGCTTCGAGATCGGACCCGGCCTTCCGTCCCCGATCTGCCTGTTGTCCGCCTTCGTCATAGGCTGCACGCAAGGGCCGGTGCTGGAGAAGAAGGCCTCGTCCGCTGTGTAGAGGTCGTAGGGCTGTATCTCCTCCTCTACCAGCGGGATGTTCAGCTGCGCCGCCAGGTCAAGCACCATCCCCCGAGACACGCCCTGCAGGATGTCGTTGTCGGGAGCCGTGCGTATCACGCCGCCGGTCACCAGGAAGACGTTGTTCGTCGTCCCCTCGGTCAGGTTGCCGTTCAGATCGGTCAGAATCGGGTACGCCTCCGGATCGACGTCCGACGTCTCCAAGTCTGCGAGCGCGAAGTTCATGCGGCTCCAGTGCTTCACCTTGGGATCGAGCGACTGTGCCGGATAGCTTCGCGTCCGGACGATCACCCCGTGGCACCCCTCGTCGTAGTACCGGGCGAAGCCGTCGAACCCGACCGGCATCACTTTCACGCACACCGTCGGCGGACCGGCGTCGCGCGCCCTGGCGCCCGGCCCCCTGGTCACGAACTGCCAGATGCTGTAGTCGCCCACCTCGACCCTTGCATCCTCGTTGCGGTCGACCACCTCCTCGCTGATCTCCGTCATCTCCTGCTTGGACAGGCCGCAGTCGATGCGCACGTAGCCCAGTGACCTGTACAGCCGCTCCACGTGCTCCTTCATCCGGAAGCTCTTCCCGTCGAAGGTCCGGGCCACATCGAACACGACGTCGCCGCCGATGAAGCCCCGGTCGTTCGGGTCTATCTTCACCTCGCTGTACGGTATCCACTCTCCGTTGAAATAGGTCGTGTAGTCGGCCATCTTCATCTCCTTAGTCTAGCTCGCTGCGCTCTCCCGGACTGCGTCTCGCCTCGCAAGGTCCACCAGGTCGACGCCCAGCATCTCCCCGAATCCGGCCAGGAGCTGCCGGACCACCGGTCCCGGCCTGCCGTCTCCCACGGTGCGCCGGTCCACGCTCGTCATCGGCACGACGCACGGGCTGGTGCTGACTATGAACGCCTCGTCCGCCGTGTAGAGGTCGTAGGGCTGCAGGTCCTCCTCGCGGCTCGGAATCCCGAGCTGCTTGGCCAGCTCCAGGATGACCCCTCGCGTAACGCCTTGAAGGATATGCCTGTCGGTCGGCGTCCGGACAACGCCGTTGGTGACCAGGAAGACGTTGTAGCTGATCCCCTCGGTCAGACAGCCGTCGTAGTCGGTCAGTATCGGATACCCCTCCGGGTCGATGGCCGCGGCCTCCAGGTCGGCCAGGGCAAAGTTGTTCCGGCTGTGGTGCTTCACCTTCGGATCAAGCGACCCGGCCGGATAGCTCTTGGTGCGGACGATCACGCCGTGCACGCCCGTCTCGTACAGCGGCGCGAAGCGGCCGTTGCTGGCGTTTCCGTTGACCTTGACGATCACGTTCGGGCTGTGCGCGTCCCTCGTCCTGCCGCCGGGGCCGCGCGTCACCATCGGATAGAAGCCGAACTCGCCGTTCTCGGAGGCGTCCGAGTTCAGCCGCATCCCCTCCCGGCAGATCTCCTTCATCCGTTCGGGCGGCTCGGCGATCTCGAGCTGCATGTACTTGAGCGACCGGTACAGACGGTCGACATGATCGTTCAGCCGGAAGATCTCGCCCCCGAAGGTCCGGAAGGAGTCGAAGACCGTATCGCCGTTGAAACCCCGATCGTCGGGCGATATGAGCACCCGGCTCATCGGGACCCAATCTCCGTTGAAGTACCAGAGGGGCTCCTGCGCCATGCCTCTCACCTCCTGCTCCGCCGCCGGAGCGGTACGACGCCGGGATTATACTTCAGCCGGCACGTCAGCGATAGGCCGCGCCCTAATCTCGAAAATCCTCCAACCCCGTGAATCCTGATCCTCCCCACCATGCTATAATTCCCCTTCGGGAGAGGTGGCCGAGCGGCTTAAGGCGCTGGTCTCGAAAACCAGTATGGGAGCAATCTCATCGTGGGTTCGAATCCCACCCTCTCCGCCGCCGCGGGCTCCCCGTGCGACCGCCCGGAGAGGTGCTAGAGTGGACGAATAGGCGCGACTGGAAATCGCGTGTCCCCTTACCGGGGGACCGTGGGTTCGAATCCCACCCTCTCCGCCATCAAAGATCTTCCCACATCTTCCCGATTGTCCCATGGACCTGGGCAGGCAGGTCGGTGCAGGGAGAGCTATCTGACCACCAAGACGCGGATGGCTCACCTGCCCTTCCGGCGTACCCTGGAGCAGTTGAGACCGTGGTTAATTTCACTCATTTGAGACGTATTTCTGCTGGGTCGTCCTCATCGGTGACGTAGATGATCACCAATATGCTATCCGCAGCGCCCGAGGGGTCGGTGGCTGTCACCACCACGATGTAGGTGTTCCTGGCCTCGTAGTTCAGAGCAGCCTTAGTCTTCAGTTGGCCACTGTTCCTCGATATGCCGAAGGACGCGGCGTCCGCATCACCTAGGGTGTAGATCAGCAGGTCGCCGTCTTCGTCATGGGCGCTGACCGGCGCTCCGATGCTCTGCCCGGCCTTCGTGTTCTCGGCCACCCTCCGGCTCGTCCTGTCCGACTGGTCTCCCTCGGTGCTGAAGTCCTGGTCGGAGAACACGGGCGCAGCATTGACAAACCCGCCGTCCGGTACCGGACTGTGCCCTCTTACGGGAACTTCCAAGACCCCTATTGCCTGATCGTCAGCGTCATCTATATTGTCCCTGTATGTCGCGATCACCCGCAGACACCTGCCCTCGTCGGCCGGTCTTGGCATGTAGACAGCCGACGAGGCTCGAACTACCGGGGTCCAGTCGCCTGAGTAATTCCGGCATTCGGCCGGCGTGCCGCCGTCATCGACGATGATCTCATCGGACCGTTCCCACACCCACCTGGTGATGGTCACGCCGCCGTCTGGGTCGCTGGCCGTGGCATGTATCTCAAAACTCACCTCCGGCTGTCTCTGGGACAGGGACACCTCTCCAGGATCCTCCGCATCCACCACGTCGATGGTCACGTCCAGGGTGGCGGTCAGCCTGCGGGGGCCCTCGCCGGACCGGGCCACGATGGTTATCGAGTACGAGCTCTTCTTTTCGAAGTCAGGCTTGTGGCCCGCTCTGAAGCTCAGGACGCCTGCGCTGTTGAAGGCAAGGACCTTGCGGTCGGCGCCGGACACCGAGTACGTGTAGAAGGTGTCGTAATAGCCGTTGGGACCTGTAACAATGCCGTCCTGGTCGGTCACGGCGTAGGTAGCTGCACCCACAGGGGGGGCGCCGTCCCCAATCGTGATGACCGGTGGATTCGCTCTCTCCCTGACTCTCAGCACCCTCGGTGCGTCCTCGTCAAAGAGAGGGGCTTCGTTCACCTCGGTGATCGTGACGATCACATTCACCGTGGCGGAGGCGGTCGACGGGTCAGACACTCTCACCCGCAGGACGTACTTGCTGTTGTCAGGGTTTCCTGCATCCTCACCGGGAGGCAGCGCAGGGACACCGGCCAGTGACGTCGAGTCCTCGTCCTCCCGCTCGCCGGCGTCCGCGCCCAGCTCCCTGCCGACTCTTATCTGGCCGGAGAGGCTGTCGATGGTGAACCGCACAGCACCCTCGTCATCCTCCAGGTCTGGGGTGCCCAGCAGCTCGTAGAACAGTATGTCGTCGTCTGCGTCCGACGCCGATACCGGCCTGCCTATGACCATGCCCACGGCCGTGTTCTCGGCGACGGAACGCGAGACGTCGATGTGGAGGGTGTCTCCATCTTCGTCCTGGCCGGCAAAGGAGGGAGCGGGATTGAACAGGGGCATCGCCTCCACCCGGTTGGCGCTCACCGCCATGGCGGTCTTGCCCGAGCCGAACCTGTCGGAGTAGGTGACCGTCGCACGCAGGTACATGTCCACGTCAGCCGGTACAGGCCTCCGTATCGGCGACATCGCTCCCTCTATGTCCGTCCAGGTCGTCCCGTCCTCAGACCTCGCCCACTGCCACCTCTCACCCGTCACCCCGTCATCCTCGTCCGACAGGATGGCTCCGAGCGGCCGGTTGACCTGCGGCTGCGGCCTGTCTATGCGCACCGTTCCGGCATCGTCCACGTCCGTGACTGTCACGGCCACATCGCGCGTGCCGCCCGCAGCTTCAACAGTCACCCTGTACACGTTCCTCTGCGCTCGCGGCACGCCCTCTGTCGCAGACTGTGGCTCTTCGTAGTTGGGGGGATCTCTGAAGCTCAGGACGCCACCATCGATGGTGAACCGGTCGGCATCGGGACCGCTCAGAGACCACTGGATGGCATCTCCGTCCTGGTCATGGGCAAAGAAGGTGGCGACCGTGGACGTACCGTTTTCAGTAAAGTCCACTGAGCTGGTTCCAGTTATCTGCGCGGAGTCGTCCTCATCGGTGACGTTGATGGTCACCAGTATGCTGTCCGCGGCGCCCGAGGGGTCGGTGACAGTCACCACCACCGTGTATCTGCTTTCGGCCTCGTAGTCCAGAGGAGCCCTCGTCTTCAACTGGCCATTGTTCCTGGATACATCGAAGGACGTGGCGTCCGCACCACCCAGGGCGTAGATCAGCAGGTCACCGTCATCGTCATTCGCGCTGACCGGCGCTCCGATGTTCTGCCCGGCCTTCGTGTTCTCGGCCACCCTCCGGCTCGTCCTATCCGACTGGTCTCCCTCGGTGCTGAAGTCCTGGTCCACGAACTTCGGAGCGGTGTTGGCAGGACTGCTGCTCTGCACGGGAGCTTCCGACACCCCCACCACCTGCTCGTCAGCGGCATCAGCTGCGTTCTCTATGTTGTCCTTATAGGTCACAGTTGCCCGCAGACATCTGCCCACGTCGGCCGGCCTTGGCGTGTAGACAGCCGACGAAGCTCCAACTATCGGGGCCCATCCGTCTGAGTAATTCCGGCATTCGGCCGGTGTGCCGCCGTCATCGACGCTGATCTCATCGGACCGCTCCCACACCCACCTCTTGACGGCTACGCCGCCGTCGGGGTCGCTGGCCGTGGCATGTATCTCATAGCCCACCTGCGGCTGCCTCTGGGACAGGAACACCTCTCCAATATCCTCGGCATCCACCACGTGGATGGTCACATCCAGGGTGGCGGTCAGCCTGCGGGAGCCCTGACCGGACCGGGCCGCGATGGTTATCGAGTACGAGCTCTTGTTTTCGAAGTCAGGCTTATGGCCCATTCTGAAACTCAGAACGCCATCGCTGTTGAAGGCAAGGACATCGCGGTCGGCGCCGGACACCGAGTACGTGTAGGAGGTGTCGTCGTAACCGTCGGAGCCTGCGACAATGCGGTCCTCGTCGGTCACCGCGTACGTAGCGGCACCCACCGGGGTGTCGCTGGCCCCGAACGCGATGACCGCGTCTGTGTTCTCTGTAATCTCCGTAACCCTCAGCACCCTCGGTGCGTCCTCATCGAAGAGAGGGGCTTCGTTCACATCAGTGACCCTGACGATCACATTCACCGTGGCGGAGACGGTCGACGGGTCACTCACCCTCACCCGCAGGACATACTCGCTGTTACCGGCGACGCCGGTAACTTCATCCTCAGGCAGCGCAGGGACGCCGGCCAGAGACGTCGAGTCCTCGTCCTCCCGCTCCCCGGCGTCCGCGCCCAGCTCCTTGCCGACTCTTATCTGGCCGGAGACGCTGTCGATGGTGAATCGCGCAGCACCCTCGTCATCCTCCAGGTCAAGGGTGCCCAGCAACTCGTAGAACAGCATATCGTCGTCGGCGTCCGACGCCGATACCGGCCTGCCTATGACCGTGCCCACAGCCGTGTTCTCGGCGACGGACCGGGCAACATCGATATAGGGGGTGCTCTCATCGCCGTCCTGGTCCGCAAAGGAGGGTGCGGCATTGGACAGCGGCTTGGCCTCCACCCGGTTGGCGCTCACCGCCGCGGCGGTCTTGCCCGAGCCGAACCTGTCGGAGTAGGTGACCGTCACACGCAGGTACATGCCCATATCATCCGGCGCCAGACTCCGCATCGGCGACATCGCTCCCTCTAGTATGTCCGTCCAGGTCGTCCCGTCCTCAGACCTCGCCCACTGCCACCTCTCGGCCGTCACCCCGTCATCCTCGTCCGACAGGATGGCTCCGAGCCGCCGGCTGACCTGCGGCTGTGGCCTGTCCATGCGCACCGTTCCGGCATCGTCCACGTCCGTGACTGTCACGGCCACATCGCGCGTGCCGCCCGCAGCTTCAACAGTCACCCTGTACACGTTCCTGTCCGCTAGCTGTCCGCTCTTTTCCGCAGACTGCGGCTCTTCGTAGTTGGGGGACTCATTGAAGCTCAGTATCCCGCCATCGATGGTGAACAGGCCGGCATCGGGACCGCTCAGAGACCACTCGATGGCATCTCCGTCCTGGTCATGGGCTCTGAACCGGCCGACTGGGGCCGTACCGTTCTCGGCATACTCAATGGAGGAGTTGGCTGTTCGCGCGTATGCCAGATGGCTTAAGAGACCATCCGGCATCATGTTCGCAAGCAGTATGCTGGCGAGCAGTACAGCCGGTGCCATGGCTCGGGAGTTGCCGTATGGGGGAATCCTCAGGCTCAAAAGGTGTAGTTTTCGTCGTATGAAGTCGTGTTCCAACTGCTCCCGGTATCGCCGTCCAGTCCGGGTTCCATCCGCTGGATGAGGTGACCGGTACCGGTACTGGTACCCAGTCATCGAGTCGTCGCCCGAAGCGTCCCAGCACGCGCCTGTCTTCGCCGGGAGTCGTGGCGAAGTTCGGGGAAGCGGGGAGGAGGACAAGGTCGGTAGGCAGTATGGAAGCGGTGGATCTACCGACCTATCGAGTTTGACTCCTCCCTCAGGCTCCCCTGAACGGCTAAGAGGGTGTCCAAAAAGAGGTCCGTTCGCCCTGAGCCTGTCGAAGGGCCGAAGCGCCGTTCATGGTTTGACAAGCTCGCCACGAACGTTTTCGGCTGTCTTATCAGTCACCCTCTAAGACGCGCTGGCAACGACCTCGCCGAACGCCAGGGCGCAAGACCCCGGGCTCCCTTCTCCACCTGTCATAGGCATCACGTATTCTGTCGCACAGCTCCCTGGTCGAGGCCCCAAACTTTATGGCCGCTTCCACGATCTCCGGCGACAGGAACCACTTGTTGGCGAATCCGTAGATGAACTCGATGTCCGCGGGCGTGTTGTAGATGTCGAACGACCCGGTGACCCGGATGTTGTCAAAGCCGGCCTCGACGATATGACCCTTCAACTCCTTCCCCATCTGAGGATGGCCGTCGTCGGCCGCCAGGAGGTCCTCGAACATGCCCCATGCCTTTCTGATGACGCCGAAATCGGGGTGCGTGAAGCTCGACCCACATATCATCTCCCGGCAGCCGATGATGCCGCCGGGCTTCAGGACGCGCTTGACTTCTTCGAGAACAGCGCGGGTGTCCGGAATGTGCATGAGGACGTTATGGCAGTGGGCGACGTCGAAGAAACCGTCCTCGAAAGGCAGATCTATTACGTCGGCCACGTGAAATGTCGTATTGTCTATTCCTCCGGCCTCGGCGACGGCCTTGGCCAGGTCGATCTGCGACTCCTCCATATCGACGCCGTGCACCTCGCCGGGAGCTGCGGCCCTTGCCAGCCCCGCCGTTACCCGCAGCCGAAGTCGAGAACGCGAAGACCCGGCCTCAGATTCGGCAGTAGATATGCGGCGCTGGTCTCAGCGGTGTATCTTCTGAGAGACTCGAGCATCTCATCGCTGAAGCCCATCGTGTAATCAGGCGTTGCTGATGTCTGGTGTGTCATTTCCCGATCGCTCGTGTGGTACTGATTGCCCTTATTCGCGGAGGACGTTTCCTCCCCATAGAGACTGAGGGTTTGCCATTATACACAGCTTGTATGAGATAGATGTGATACGCGCCCCCCTTTGACCGCACGCGAAGGTGCGCTAGAATCTCTGACCGGAGCCCCATGATCGTCAACGAGCTCAAGTACTGGGTCGCATTCAACCGCGTGCCGCGCGTCGGCAGGGCGCGCTTCATGGCGTTGGAGCGCCACTTCGGAAGTCTCGAGGCAGCCTGGCGCGCCGGCCCTCACGATCTACAGGCCGCGGGCATAGACAGCCGCACCGCGCTCCGTATAGTCACGCGGCGAGGGACGGTAGACCCCGACCAGGAGATGGAGCGTCTGGACGCCGCAGGCGCGCGCGCGCTCACCTGGCACGACGACGAGTACCCTGCCAGACTCAAGGAGATATACGACCTGCCGCCCGTCCTCTACACCAAAGGGGAGCCGCTGGACGAAGAGGAGCGCCTCATCGCCGTCGTCGGAACCCGGAAGCCGACCGCCTACGGCAGAGAGGCGGCGCGGGTGCTCTCCCACGACCTGGCAAAGGCCGGCGTGACCATCGTCAGCGGACTGGCGCGCGGCGTCGACGGCATCGCCCACCGGGCGGCCCTCGAAGCTGGACAGCGCACGATCGCCATCCTTGGCAGCGGCATCGACGTCGTCTACCCCAGGGAGCACGCCTCGCTGGCCGCCGAGATAGTGAAGAACGGCGCCCTGGTCTCCGAGCACCCCCTCGGCGCCAGGCCGGACGCTCAGAACTTCCCCAGACGCAACCGCATCATGAGCGGGATGACGCTCGGTACCGTCGTCATAGAAGCCGGTGAGCAGAGCGGCGCTCTCCTCACGGCCAACCACGCCCTAGAGCAGAACCGGGAGGTGTTCGCCGTGCCGGGCAACATCTTCTCCCCCGGAAGCAGGGGCGCCAACCGCCTCATCAGCGAGTCCAGGGCGAAGCTGGTAACCCGGTGCGAGGATATACTCGAAGAGCTGAATCTCACCTGGGTCGGCGAGCAGATGGAGCTCGCAGCCGTCTTCCCGCAGGACGAGAAGGAGGCGGACTTGCTGAGCTACGTAACCTTCGACCCGGTCCACATAGACGAGATCATCAGAGCGAGCGGACTCGACATCTCGACGGTGAGCGGGACGCTGGCGATGATGGAGCTCAGGGGAGTCGTCAAACAGGTGGGCGGAATGAACTACATCCGGCTCCGGGAGACCGCGGCCGAGTATCGGACGGTGTAATAGCAGATGGCAAAAGATCTGGTAATCGTCGAATCACCTGCGAAGGCGCGTACTGTTGCGCGCTTCCTGGGCTCGAAGTACGACGCGAAGGCGTCAATGGGCCACGTGAGAGACCTTCCCAAGGGCGAGATGGGCGTGAACGTCGACGACCGCGGCTTTCACCCCGTGTACAAGGTCATGCCCGACAAGAGGAAGGTCGTCTCCGAGCTGGCCAAGGCGTCCAAATCGGCCGAGACGGTCTATCTGGCGACCGACCCCGACCGTGAGGGCGAAGCCATCTCGTGGCACCTGATAGACGCGGCCAGGATAAACCGCTCCAAGGTCAAGAGGGTCGTATTCCACGAGATCACGGCAGTCGCCATCCGGGAGGCGTTCGCCAACCCGCGGGCGCTCGATCAGGACCTGATCGACGCTCAGCAGGCCCGGCGCGTCCTGGATAGACTCGTCGGATACAGACTCAGCCCCGTGCTCTGGGGCAAGGTCCGACGCGGACTCTCCGCCGGACGCGTCCAGTCGGTGGCGCTCCGCATGGTCGTCGACCGAGAGAAGGAGATCGAAGAGTTCACTCCGGTCGAGTACTGGTCGATAGAGGCGATGCTCGCCAAGCGGGGGAACGGCCGGTCGCCCGCCTTCAAGGCCCTCCTGCACTCGATCAAGGGCCGTAAGGGGACGATACGCATCCCGAACGGCGAACGCGCCCGCGAGATCACATCCGACCTGGAGGGCAGCGACTTCACGGTGGACAAGGTTCAGAAGAGAGAGGCCAGGAGCCGTCCCGCCGCGCCGTTCATAACCAGCACCCTCCAGCAGGAAGCGTCTCGCAAGCTCCGCTTCACCGCCCGCCGTACGATGCAGGTCGCTCAGCAGCTATACGAGGGTCTGTCGGTGGGAGCCGAGGGCTCGGTCGGCCTGATCACCTACATGAGGACCGACTCGACCAGCGTCGCATCCGCGGCGCGGACCGAGGCCGCGCGGTACATCAGGAGCAGGTTCGGCGACCGCTACGCGCCGAGGTCCCCCCGCCTCTACACCAAGAAGGTAAGGGGCGCGCAGGAGGCGCACGAGGCGATCCGACCCACCTCTATCGAACGAGAGCCCGATTCGCTGAGGCAGCACCTCAACTCCGACCAGCTCAGGCTCTACGAGCTCGTCTGGAAGCGGATGCTTGCGAGCCAGATGTCCGACGCGCTGTTCGACTCGACCACCGTCGACGTATTGGCCCCCGGGACGAGCTCCGGCGCTGACTACGTCTTCAGGGCGAAGGGCTCGGTGCTCAAGTTCGCCGGCTTCCGGGCTGTCTACATGGAAGCCCGAGACGACGTGGCCGCCAACGGCGACGACGATGAGACCGACCCGCTCCCTGAGCTCGAAAGAGGGGACGCGATCGACGTGCGCTCCCTGACCCCCGAGCAGCACTTCACGCAGCCCCCGCCGCGGTACTCGGAGCCGACGCTCATCAAGGCGCTGGAGGAGCAGGGGATCGGCCGTCCCAGCACCTACGCGCCGATAATCGGCACCATCATGGCCAGGGATTACGTGCGAAAGCAGCAGGGCCGCTTCGTCCCGACCAAGCTGGGCAAAGCCGTCACAGGTCTGCTCACCGCCCACTTCCCCGACGTGATGGACATCGGCTTCACCGCCCGCGTCGAGGAAGAGCTCGACGACATCGCCAGCGGCGAGCGTCAGTGGACTCCCGTCCTGAGGGAGTTCTACACTCCCTTCGACGCGGCCATAGATCGGGCCATGCGCGAGGCGGAACGAGTGCCGCGAGATCAGATCGACGAGGAGACGGACGAGGTCTGCGAGAAGTGCGAGCGTCCGATGGTCATCAAGTCGGGGCGCTTCGGACGCTTCCTCTCATGCAGCGGCTTCCCCGAGTGCCGTAACTCCCGCCCGTTGCTCGCCAGGACGGGCGTAGACTGCCCCGAATGCGGAGGCGACCTTGTCGAGCGCCGCCAGAGACGGCCCCAGAAAGGCAGGGGCGGACGAAACTTCTACGGCTGCTCCAACTATCCCGCCTGCAGCTTCGCCGTCAACCGCAAGCCGCTGCCGCAGCCCTGCCCTGAGTGCGGCAAGCTCCTCCTCGCCTCAGGCCGCGAACGCGCCAGATGCACCGAGTGCCAGTACCACGGCCCCATCCCCGAAGAGGAGCCGATGGAGATGGCGGTCTAGAAGACGCGGTCCACGTTCAGGTCCCCGGCACGTCCTCTCTCCGCCCTTGATGCTGTCGTGCCTCGGCGTGCGTTGTCAGGACGGTCCCGCCGTCGTCGTGCCCCCGATGTCCCGCGCACGTGTGAGAAGCCGAGATCTTCACGCGGGCGAATCTGGTCACCTCGGACAGCACGTCGACGATCTCCTGTGTGAAGTGCTCTTGGATCTGGAGCTTGCGCGAGATCAGCTCGATGACGCGCGGTATATTCGAAATGCCGTTCCGGACGTCCAGAGGGAGATATTCGACTTCGACGGTGCCTGAGAAGGGCATGAGGTGGTGCTCGCACATAGAGCTAAACCGGATGTCGGATATCAACACGGGATTGGAGTCAGCCTCTGCGGGATCGTCCGCCGGAGGGCACTTCAAGAGCCGGGTCAGGGCCTCGCGATCATAGGCGTATCCGGCGTAGAGCTCGCGCCACGCGCTGACAACGCGCTCGGGCGTCTCGATCAAACCGTCGCGCGTTGGGTCATCGCCGACCATCTCTATCATGCGCGTGACGAGCTCCGCGCCCTCTGACTCCCAGCCCTCCTCCCATGGAAAGACGATCCACTCGGCGCGTTTCACCTTGCGCTTGTCGATCAGCGCCCTGACCCTCAGGCCGTATCGCTCGCTGACTTTCCGGAGCGTCCGGCCGCTGTCGATCACGTCGTCGACCGCTACGGTCGCCTCCTCCGGGGTGGAAACCACTCGTATCCCGCGGTCAGAACCCATGTCGTTTCCGTACATCAGCGCCGCCACGTAGCCGCCTCCACGCGGGATACCCCAGACGCGCGAGCCGTCAGGGATGCCACGGCTCAAGGAGCGGGTAAGATCGAAGACCTCTCGCCAGCTAAGCCGCGTGATGTTCACTCTGCCCTCCTACCTCTTCCCCTCGGAGCAGGGGGAAGATTGAGATGGGGGCTCTTCTCAGGTGCAACGCATTCCGGGCTATAATACCCCGCACGTCATTGGAAAAGCATGACAAAAGCCCGGCCATACCCGCTGTCAACCTCATACCCGCAAGGGCCTGGTAGCCTGCCACCGCCGCCGGGTGAAAGTCTTCGGGTCGAGCCCGTCCTACCATAGACGGCCCCACAACAACAGAGGAGCGCCCATGCGGTTCACCGGCACCTTCATCATCGTCGTGGCCCTGTTCATCACCGTACTGATTGCCTCCAACATCATTGCGGTAAAGCCCATAGAGCTGCTGACCCTCCCCTTCGAATTCCTCGGCAGCTCCTCGGTAGTCCTGCCAGCCGCGATAATCATCTTCCCCGTCAGCTATATCGTAGGCGACGTGCTGACCGAGGTTTACGGTTTCCGGATCGCCCGGGGAGTGATCTGGCTGGGCTTCGGGGCCAATCTGCTGGTGGTTGGCTCCCTGTGGATTGCCGGCATCATTCCAGCAGCAGGTTTCTGGGAGGACCAGGACGCCTACGATACCATCCTGGGACAGGTACCCTGGATTCTCCTAGCTTCCTTTGTCGCATATCTGATTGGCGAGTTCTCCAACTCCACGGTGCTGTCCCTGCTGAAGTACCGGATGCAGGGCCGGCTGCTGTTCGTCCGCACCATAGGCTCTACCGTAGTCGGCCAGGGGTTGGACTCCTTCATCTTCATCTACATCGCCTTTGGCCTGGGAGGAGATTGGGGTGCGGCGGGGCTGCTGAGCACGGCCCTGGCCCAGTGGATTACCAAGATACTGTACGAGTCGGCGGCCACGCCACTCACCTACCTGGTGGTGGGATACATGAAGCGAAAAGAGGAGATGGACGTTACCGACACTCCCCGCTCCCTCAATCCCTTGGGGATCTTTGCCTGAGGGCCCGCCGTCCTGGAAGGCTTACGTTCGCCAAACAAGACCCAATATCCTCTGGCGTCTGGAAGGCAGCCCGGCTACGCTCCATCCATGGACAGACGGACATGGGACGGTCTCATCGACGAGTTCGAGAAGCACCTCAGGGCCGAGAGGGGGCTGGCGGAGCTGACCGTCCGTAACTACGTAACAGACCTGCGGCCGCTCTACGACTACATGACCCTGAGGGATCTCAGCGGCTTGGACCGGATCGACAGGACCTCCGTCCGGGGATATCTCGCTTGGCTGAGCGAGCTCGGCTACGTCCGCCGGAGCATCGCCAGAAAGCTGAGCACGCTGAGGGGATTCCTCCGCTGGCTGGTGCGCAAGGGTCTCCTGCAGGCCGATCCGCTGCCCAGGCGCGGAGTCATGAAGCTCGACTCCCGCCTGCCCAGATTTCTCTCCCAGGACGAGGCGGCAAGGCTCGTCCTGGCCCCAGATACGTCGGAGCATCTGGGAGCGCGCGACCGGGCGCTGCTGGAGCTGATCTACGCCGCCGGACTGCGGGTCAGCGAGGTGCGCGATCTGAACGTCGGTAACGTCGATCTCGCCACCCGCGAGGTCAGAGTCACCGGGAAGGGATCGAAGCAGCGCGCCGTTCTCATCGGCGAGGCCGCCCGCAATGCGCTGGCCACATACCTGAACGAGGTGCGTCCAAAGCTCGCAGGCCGCGACAGCGGCAACGCTCTCTTCCTCAACAGATACGGCGGACGCCTGAGCCAGCGGAGCATCCAGGTCAAGGTGCGCCGCTACGCCGCCAGGGTCGGACTCGGAACCGGCGTCCATACTCACACCCTGCGACACTCATTCGCCACGCACCTCCTGGAAGGCGGCGCCGACCTCAGGGTCGTCCAGGAGCTCCTCGGCCACGCCAGCCCGGCGACCACGCAGGTCTACACCCACGTGACGGCGTCCGAGGCCAAGGCCGTCTACCTCGCGGCCCATCCGCGGGCCGAAGATTAGCGGGCTGCTCTCAGACAGACAAACAAATGTGCTATATTTGGGTATGAGAATCATGCCCCGGCACAAACTTCAGTCCCGGAAACCCTGTCTCAGTCCTGTCAACTTCTGTCGCAAATCTGTCTCATCTCCGTATCAAAAGTGTCCCCTTCAGTCCCAAAACGTCCCAGGCTGTCCCATCCGGCCAAGCGCGAATGAAGCAAAATGGAACAAAACGAGACACTTTGAGACACTTTCAGGGAAATCAGCTCAGACAATTGAATCCTGGCCATCGCGCCGTTACCATTGAAACACTCCACGAAAAGACAGACTCCCGGCCATGAAGATCCTGGTCGTCAACGGACCCAACCTCAACACGCTCGGACGCAGGGACGTCTCCGTCTACGGAGTGAAGAGCCTGACGGAGATTGAGGAGGCGGTCCGTTCCCGGGCCAACGAGCTCGGCGTCGAGGTCGACCTGTTCCAGTCCAACCATGAGGGCTCTATCGTAGACCACCTCCAGGCGTCTGCGGCCGGCGCCGACGGCGTGGTCATCAACGCCGGCGCGCTCACCCACTACGGCCTGTCGCTGCGCGACGCTCTCGCCGACTGCGGACTGCCCGTCGTGGAGGTACACCTCTCCAACATCCACGCCCGCGAGCGCTTCCGCCGCCGATCCGTACTGGCCTCCATCGCCGTGGGACAGATCGCGGGCCTGGGCTGGCGCGGCTACCTGTTCGCGCTGGACTATCTGGCCGCGCACCTGAAGGGGGACGAATGAGCACAGACCTGCGGATTCAACGTCTGCGTCGGCGGCTCGACGAGGAGGAGCTCGACGGCATCCTGGTCTCGTCGGCGGAGAACCGGCGCTACCTCTCCGGCTTCACCGGCTCCGCCGGCCACCTGCTGATATCCGCCGACGACGCCGTGCTCGCCACCGACTTCCGATACGTCGAGCAGGCCGCCAACCAGTCGCCCGGCTTCCGAATCGAGCGGATCGGACGTGACCCCTGGTTCGTCGGGCTGGCTCAGGAGATGGGCGTCCGGCGCGTAGGGTTCGAGAGCGATGACCTGACGGTCGCCTCCCACTCGGCGCTCCTGAAGGCGCTGGAGGATGCCGAGGGGGAGAAGCCGGAGCTAGTCCCGACGACGGAGATCGTCCAGAAGCTCCGTGCCGTCAAGGACCAGGGCGAGCTGGAGCTGCTGACGAGGGCCGTCGCCATCGCCGACGAGGCGATGGACCGGGTGGCGCCCGCCATCGAGCCGGGCATGACTGAGGGCACCGTGGCATGGGAGCTGGAGAGGACGATGCGGGAGCTCGGCGCCGAATCGGTCTCCTTCGAGGTGATCGTAGGGACCGGGCCCAACGGGGCCCTGCCCCACCACAGGGCGGACGACACGGTGATCGACGCGGGCGACGCGGTAGTGATCGACATGGGAGCGTCCTACGAGGGCTACTGCAGCGACCTGACCAGGACCTGGATCGTCGGCGAGCCGGACGACACCTTCAAGCGCGTCTACGACACGGTCCTCCGCGCCCAGCTGGCCGCCGAGGAGGCGGTGACCTCGGGCACCACGGGCGGCGAGGCGGACGCGATCGCCCGTGACATCATCACGGAGACCGGCTTCGGCGACGAGTTCGGACACGGCCTGGGCCACGGAGTGGGCCTCGCCGTCCACGAGCACCCCAGGGTCGCCGCCAACTCGGAGGACGTGCTCGAAGACGGCACTGTGTTCACCGTCGAGCCCGGCATCTACCTGTCCGGCTGGGGAGGCGTCAGAATCGAGGACATCGTCGTCATGGAGAACGGTCGGGCGCGCGTCCTCTCCAGGGCCGCCAAGCTCCCGGCTTTCGGCTCATAAGCCAGGAGAGCGCGATGACGATCGGCTACAGGGAGCTGCGCAAGGGGATGGCTATAGAGCTCGATGGCGAGCCCTACTCGGTCGTCGACTACGAGCGCAGCAAGATGCAGAAGCGGGCGCCGGTCATGCGCATCAGGTTTCGCAGCCTGCGGACCGGCCGCGTCACCGACCGCACATTCCAGGGCTTCGACGTGAAGCTGACGCCCGCCCCAGTCGAGAGGCGCACCGCGCAGTACATCTATGAAGAGGACGGCATGCGCTACTTCATGGACATGGAGAGCTTCGACCAGTTCCCGCTGTCCGGGGAGCAGGTGGGAGACCGGCTCGACTATCTGGTCGAGCAGACCTCGGTCGAGATGGTCTTCTTTGGCAGCGAAGCCATCGCGATCGAGCTTCCCATAACGGTCGACCTGACGGTCGCGGAGACGGACCCGGGGTTCAAGGGAGACACCGCACAGGGCGGTACGAAGCCGGCGAAGCTGATCACCGGGCTCACCGTTCAGGTGCCGCTCTTCGTCAACGCAGGCGAGACGGTCAGGGTGGATACCCGCTCCGGCGAGTACCTGTCGAGGGTCTGACGTGGCGGTCTACCCCGTCTCTCAGATCACCTCCTATATAAAACAGGCGCTCGAATACGACATCCTGCTGCAGGACCTTTGGGTGAGCGGCGAGGTCGCCAACCTCTCCCGGCCGGGATCGGGCCACTCCTACTTCACCCTTCGCGACGCCGGCAAGTCGCTCCGCTGCGTGATGTTCCGTACCGCGCTCGGAGCCGACCGGCTGAGTGCCGGCGCGGCCGTCATCGCCCACGGACGCATCTCGATCTACGAGCTCAGAGGCGACCTGCAGATGATCGTCGACATGGTCCAGCCGGAGGGTGTAGGGGAGCTTCAGATGAGGCTGGAGCAGCTCAAGATGAAGCTGGAGGCCGAAGGACTGTTCGACCCTTCGCGCAAGAGGCCGCTGCCCAGGCATCCGAGGAGGCTCGGAGTGATCACCTCGCCAACCGGCGCGGTGTGGCAGGACATCCAGACGGTGGTCCGGCGCAGATACCCCCTGGTCGAGCTGGTCCTGACCTCGACGCCCGTACAGGGCGAGGGCGCGGCGGACGGTATAGTGGGCGCCTTCCGCGCGCTGCACGCCGTCGGCGGCGTCGACGCGGTCATACTCGCCAGGGGTGGAGGCTCGCTCGAAGACCTCTGGCCGTTCAACGAGGAGGCGGTCGCGCACGCGGTCTTCTCCTGCCGCGTCCCGGTCATAAGCGCGGTCGGCCATGAGACCGACGTCACGATCGCCGACCTGGTCGCCGACCATCGTGCCTCAACCCCGTCGGCCGCTGCCGAGATGGCCGTGCCCGACCGCCTGGAGCTCGCCCACGGCCTCTCCATTTCGCAGAAGACGCTTTCGGCAGCCATGGCGGCGCGTGTAACCGCGGGCTCGGAGCGCGTCGCCCAGCTGCGCCCCAGCCTGGACCGAGGTCTCCCCGATACCGATACGATGAGACTCCGGATCGACGATCTGTTGAAGTCCGCGTCGACCCATCTCGATCACGGACTCCGGGTGATATCCGGGCGGACCGACGGGCTCCGGCAGCAGCTCACGGCCTTGAGCCCCACTCTCACTCTGAGGAGAGGTTACGCGATCGTCCGGCGCGGGCGCGATGGAGTGGTGGTAAACGACGCCTCGGGCGTCGCCGTTGGAGAGCCCGTCGGAGTCACTCTGAGCCGCGGCTCCTTCGATGCCGACGTCACCTCCGTTCGAGGGGAGGAGGCCGCGACACCGGTATGAACGACAGCCCGTCCGGGGAGATGGACTTCGACGATCTCAGCTTTGAGCAGGCCCTGGGACTCCTCGAAGAGGCGGTGCAGAAGCTCGAAGCCGGCGGCCTCTCTCTATCGGAGGCCACCCGGACCTACGAGATGGGCATGCGCCTCGCCCGCCACTGCAACGAGATGCTCTACGACACCGAGCTGCGGGTGACGCAGATCCGGACCGCCTTCGGCGAGCAGATGAGGATGCTCGACGAGCAAGACCGTGGAGCACACCCGGACCTCCCCCAGTGCTGAAGGTCGATCTCCATACGCACACGCACTTCTCTCCCGACTCCGAGGCGACGCCGGAGGCGATCGTGGCCAGGTGTCTCGAGGTCGGGCTCGGCTGCATCGCCGTCACCGACCACAACACGATAGACGGAGCGCTCGCCGTGCAGCGCGTCGCGCCCTTTCCCATAATAGTGGGTGAGGAGATCAGGAGCGCGGACGGCGAGATCATCGGACTCTTCCTCCAAGAGCCTGTGCCGCGCGGTCTGCCAGCCGCGGAGACGGCACGGCTGATAAAGGCGCAGGGCGGGCTCGTCTCTATTCCCCACCCGTTCGACCGGTTCCGGAGAGCGGTCATAGGCGAAGCCGGCCTGCGGGAGGTGCTCCCCTACGCCGATATCGTCGAGGTGTTCAACGCCCGCAACACCTTCCAGAGCTCCGACCGGAGGGCGGCGGCATTGGCGCAGAGGCATGGACTGCTGAGGTCCGCCGTAAGCGACGCCCACACGCCCTACGAGCTCGGACGAGCCTACGTCGAGATGCGAGAGTTCGACGGAACGCCCGACGACTTCATTGCCGCCCTTGGAGAGGGCAAGACCGCGGGCCGCCGCACGACACCTCTGATCCACTGCCTCACAACCCTGACCAAGCTCAAGAGACGCCTCGGCCTGTCGCGACAGGCCGAGGCCAGTCCCGGATGAGGTTACACTAACGTTGGATCATGTTCTCCCCTGAACGAGAATTAACCACCTATCTCAACGGCGAGTTGATGCCGCACAGCCAGGCCGTCGCCGCGCTGCAAAGCGAGGAGTCCCAGTCTGCAGGGGGCTTCTACGACTCGGCCAGGACGTTCGGGGACCGCGTATTCAAGCTGAGACAGCACCTGCGGCGCCTCTACAACGGCCTCGACGCCACCGGGATCGATCCGGGGCTGACCATCGACCAGATGGAGGAGACCTCCCTCCGCCTGCTCGAAATCAACCGTCATGCCCTAGGGCACGGAGACGAATTCGTCATCACCCAGGTCGTCAGCCGGATTCCGCCGGCGTCTCCCGAGGAGGAGTCGACCGTCAACGTGATCATCCACTGCCAGTTCCTCGACTTCAGCAGCTTTGCCAGCGGATACGTGGACGGCGTCCGCGTCGTCACGCCGTCCACGTATCCCGTACCCAGGCAGAGTCCGCAGTCGACCCCGAAGGAGGCGGCGCAGCGCCTCTACTACCTGATGGACAACTCGGAGGGGAGCATCACCGAATGCCGGGGTGGAAACTTCATGTTCGTCCACAAGGATCGGATCAAGCTGCCCGACCGCCGGCACGTGCTGCCGGGCATAAGCATGCACACCATCCTGGAGCTCGCCGACTCGCTCGGCATTCCGGTCGACGAGGACGACTATTGCGTATACGACGTCTACGTCGCCGACGAGGCGTTCGTATCGAGCACCCGCCACTGCCTGATCCCCGTCGATACAGTCAACGGGCTACGTCTCGCAGACACTCTGCCCGGACCGGTCACTCGGACGCTTCTCGACGCTTGGCGGGCCCTGGTCGGCATCGACTTCGTCAAACAGGCGCTCGATCACGCTAGCCGCTGACCACCTTTTACTCCCAACCAAAGAATTGACAACGATTCCGGCGCGCTCCTATACTCTCTTCAGCAAGGGAGGGGCCATCTGGCAGCTTGACAGGCCCGAACTCAGCCGGCCCCGCAAGGGCTACCCAATAGTGGCGGCGCCACCAACCGCCCGACTCCGCACCCCTCTCCTACCTGTCTCACAGGAGCGTCCTACCCGCAGCACCACCCTCCGGTCGGCCCGATGACCCGCTTCATCTTCGTCACGGGAGGCGTCGTCAGCTCGGTGGGCAAGGGGGTCACCGTCGCCTCCATCGGGCGTATCCTAAAAAGCCGCGGTGTCAGCGTCTCAGTGCTCAAGCTCGACCCCTACCTGAACGTCGACCCCGGAACGATGTCCCCGTACCAGCACGGAGAGGTATTCGTCACCAACGACGGCAGCGAGACCGACCTCGACCTGGGCCACTACGAACGGTTTATCGACATGGACCTGACCAAGGCGTCCAACCTGACTGCCGGCCAGGTGTACAGCGACGTGATAAGCCGCGAGCGCAAGGGCGAGTTCCTCGGCGGGACGATCCAGGCGGTGCCGCACGTCACCGACGCGATCAAGCAGCGCATCATCCATCTCGCCGAAGAGAGCCGCGCAGATGTCATCGTCGTCGAGGTGGGCGGCACCGTGGGAGACATCGAGGGGCTTCCCTTCCTCGAAGCCATTCGCCAGATGCGCAACGAGGTCGGTAGGGATAACGTCTTCTACGTACACCTCACATTCCTTCCTTATATTAGCTCCACCGGAGAGCTCAAGACCAAGCCGACTCAGCACAGCGTCCGGGAGCTTCGCAGCATCGGCATCCAGCCCGACGCGATAGTCTGCCGCAGCGACCACCCGGTCAGCGACGACATACGGGACAAGATAAGCGTCCACTGTGACGTACTCCCTGAGGGAGTCATCACACTCCCCACCGTCCCGACCATCTACGAGGTTCCGCTGATCCTGGAAGACGAGGGTCTCGGCGACCTGATTCTCGAAACGATCGGTATCCACACCACCGCGCGGGACATGAGGGAGTGGCGCGACCTAGTCCACACTATCAAGGAGCCCAAGACCTCAATCCCCATCGCCGTCGTCGGCAAGTACGTCGACCTCCCCGACGCCTACATATCGGTGAGGGAGGCGCTTCTCCACGCCGGTATCGCCCACAACCGGGACGTGGAGGTACGCTGGGTCCGCTCCGAGGACGTCGAAAGGGACGGGCCGGACGCCCACCTCGATTCGGTCTGTGGTATCGTTGTCCCCGGAGGCTTCGGCCCCAGGGGCATCGAGGGGATGATCGACACGGTGCGCTACGCGAGAGAGAACGGCGTGCCCTATCTCGGCCTCTGTCTCGGTCTGCAGGTGATGGTCGTCCAGACCGCGCGCCAGCTCCTCGGCATGGAGGAGGCGAACTCGACAGAGTTCGATCCGCACACCCCGGCCCCGGTCATCGACCTGATGCCTGATCAGAAGGACGTCACCCAGATGGGAGGCACGATGCGCCTGGGAGTCTACCCCTGCGACCTCATCGAAGGGAGCTGGTCGGCCCGCGCCTACGGCCGCCCGTCGGTCGACGAGCGGCACCGGCACCGGTTCGAGCTCAACAACGCCTACAGGGAGCCGCTGGCGACCGTCGGACTCTTCCCGGCGGGCCTCTCGCCCGACGGGCGGCTCGTGGAGATCATGGAGATGTCTGACCAGCCCTTCATGGTCGGCGTCCAGTTCCACCCGGAGTTCCTATCCAGGCCCACTAGGCCGCATCCCCTGTTCCGCGAGTTCGTCGGCGTCGCCAACAGGACCCTGCGAGAGGGCGGCCAGCACACTCTTCCCATCGACTCCGGCAGGTAGGGGGGCGATGATCTGGCTCAGATGGTCCTGGCGCGACCTCAGATCCCGCTGGATCCAGGTAGCGGCCATCGCGTTCGTCATAGCCGTAGGCACGGGCATCTTCTCCGGGCTTCGGAGCATGAGCGACTGGCGCGGGATGTCGAACGACGCCAGCTACGAGGCGGCAAACACCTTCGACCTCAGGGTGAAGCTCGGCACCGGCAGCTTCGTCGAGCGCGGATCGCTGCTGGATGCCCTCCAGGAAGCCAACGACGGCTCCGTGGCCACTGCCGAGGAGCGGCTGGTCCTCCCGACCCAGGTGTCCGTCCAGACCGACCAGGGCGTCGTCATCGTTCCCGGCCGTCTGATCGGCGTAGACCTCTCGGACGGCGGGCCGCACGTCAATTCGCTCCACCCGGCGCGCGGCCGTCTGCTGCAGGAGACCGACGAGGGGAGGGACGTCGTCGTCCTCGAGCGCAACTTCGCCAAGTTCTACGAGCTTCCGGCGGAGGGCTCCCTGACGCTGACCGGGGATATGCCCGTGCGCTACGTCGGCCAGGTGCTCGCCCCCGAATACTTCACGGTCGTCACCGAGGAGGGCGGCTTCCTGGCCCAGGCCAACTTCGCGGCCGTCTTCACCTCCATAGAGACGGCGCAGCGGCTGTCGGGGATGAAGGGGAGAGTCAACGACCTCCTGCTGACCACTGAGCCGGGAGGGGGCGGCGACCTGCTCGAAGCCGTCGAGTCGCGGTTCGCCGGTCTGGGAGGCACGGTCGAGCGAAGGATGGACGACCCCTCTATCAGGCTCATGGTCGAGGACGTCGAAGGCGACCGGCAGTTCAACACCGTGCTCGCAATCGCCATATTCGCCGGCGCCGTCTTCGCCGCGTTCAACCTGACCAGCCGGGTCGTGGAGGCGCAGCGCCGCGAGATCGGCATCGCGCTGGCGCTGGGGGTTCCGGCACGCCAGGTGGCCCTCAGACCGCTGCTCTTCAGCGCCCAGATCGCCCTGCTCGGCGTCCTGTTCGGCGTCGCGATGGGAATCGGCGCAGCGCAGGCGCTCAGATCGATCCTGATCGACTTTCTCCCGCTCCCCGTATGGCTGACACCCTTCCGCCCCAACCTGTTCGTGGGAGCCGCGGCGCTCGGCTTCCTGATCCCCTTCGCCGCCACAGCCGTCCCCGTATGGCGCGCGGTGCGCGTCTCACCGATCGACGCCATCAGAACCGGGCACCTCGCCTCCCGCGCGGGCGGCCTCGCGTGGCTGTTGGCGAGGGCGAAGCTTCCGGGCCCGACCGTGTGGCAGATCCCGTTCAGGAACATCGTCCGCGCCCCCAGACGGACCGCTCTGACGGCTCTCGCCGTCTCCGCCGTCATCTCCGTTCTGGTGCTGATGATGGGGATGTTCGACTCGTTCGTCGACGTCTTCGACCTGAGCGAGGCGGAGGCCGCCGGAGCCAGTCCCGACAGGATCGAGATCTCCCTCGACAGCTTCTACCCCTCCGACTCGCCCACCGTGCGCGGCATCGTCGACTCGCCGGCCACAGCCGATGTCGAGCCGGGGCTGCTGCTCAGCGGGACGCTTGCGGGTCCATCCGGCTCCTTCGACGTGCTGGTCAACCTTATAGACTTCGACAGCGCGCTGTGGAGACCGACTATCGTCGAGGGCGCGCTCGACTCCTCCTTACCCGGACTGGTCATATCAGGAAAGGCGGCCGACGATCTGGGCGTCGGCTCCGGCGAGACAGTCATCCTCCGCCACCCGGTTGCCGGAGGTCCGGGCCTCTTCGCCCTTGAGGCGTCGCAGCTTCCCGTCATCGGGCTGCACGCCCACCCCTCCAGGCTCGACGTCTACATGGACATCGGCCACGCCGGGACCATTGGCGTGGAGGGAATGACCAACCTGGTCCAGGCCAGACCCGCCCCCGGCGTCGACCAAGACACCCTGAAGAGGGAGCTGTTCGCCCTTCCCGGTGTCGGGTCGGTCCAGAAGGCCACCGCCTCTGCCGAGGTCTTCAGGGACCAGTTCGCGCAGTACACGAACCTGCTCCTCTTCATCCAGGCCGCGGTCATCGCCCTCGCGCTCGTCATCGCCTACAACACCGCCAGCATCAACATGGACGAGCGGCGGAGGGAGCACGCCACCATGTTCGCATACGGCCTCCCCGTCCGGTCCGTACTCGGCATGGCCGTCGTCGAGAGCGCGCTCCTGGGGGTGATCGCCACACTCCTCGGCCTCGTCGGCGGATACCTGCTCCTACAGTGGGTCGTCGCAGTGCTGATACCGAACACGATTCCCGACCTCGGCGTCGACGTCGTCATCAAGCCGGTCACCCTGGCGACCTCCGTCTTGCTCGGAGTCGTGGCAGTCGCCGTCGCCCCCCTGTTCACTGTACTCAGGCTCCGCAGAATGGACGTCCCCTCCAGCCTCCGCGTCATGGAGTAGGGAACCGGGCTCTATAGATTATGTGTGCCATTGTGGGTCAAAGTGTGAGATTCCGTATGTGGCGAAACCCTCGCAGCCGTGGTATGATGTCTGCGTTCCCCTCCTTACTCAGTCTTCCCGTAACCCCGAACCGTATCGCAGTCTACCTGTAGTAGGCGAAATCATCACCCGCACCGCCTTGCATGCGGCGTATCTCAAGTGCAAGATGTTCATTCAGAAGGCTCGCACTCACCCGGTGCGAGGGACAGGCTCCCGGAATTAGCTCCACCGCCGTCACGGCTTCAAAGGCACTAGTCAGGACTCCCATCCGGACCAGGGCATAGGATCACCACTCGTCGGAGGACGCGCACGACGCCGCCAGCCGACGCGGAGCATCTCCACGGATACGACGGCGACGACCACTCTGAGACCGCCCGTTACAGACAAGGCCTGCACTCATAGGGTACCGGAGAATGAAATGCGCATCACAGAGCTACAGACCAAGACCAACGAGGAGTTGATCGAGCTAGCCTCCTCCATGGGCGTCCTCGGCGGGGGCTCCGAGCCCCGACGACAGGAGCTGCTCCTGACCGTGCTCAAGGCTCACGCCGAGAAGAACGGCCAGATCGTAGCCAGCGGCATCCTGTCCATCGTCAACGACGGGTACGGCTTCCTCAAGCAGAATGGCACCGCCTCGAACGCCGGCGACGTCTACGTGTCGCAGTCGCAGATCCGCCGCTTCGGGCTGCGCACCGGCGACGAGATCGCCGGACAGGTCCGCCCGCCGAAGGACGGCGAGCGCTACTTCGGACTGGTCAGGGTCGAGGTCGTCAACGGCGTCGAGCCCGACACCGCGCGGAGCCGTCCCAAGTTCGAGTCGCTCACTCCCATCTTCCCGACAGAGATGATCAAGATGGAGACCTCCCCGAAGCAGCTCTCCACGCGCCTGATAGACATGCTCGCGCCGACCGGCCGCGGACAGCGCGGGCTCATCGTCTCCCCCCCGAAGGCCGGCAAGACCACCATACTGAAGCAGATGGCCCACAGCATCACCATCAACGCCCCCGACATCCAGATAATGGTCGCGCTCATCGGCGAGCGGCCCGAGGAGGTCACCGACATGAGGCGGTCGGTCCACGGCGAGGTCTACAGCTCCACCTTCGACGAGCCGGTCGAAGACCACTGCCGGGTCGCCGAGATGGTGCTGGAGAGGGCCAAGCGCATGGTCGAGAGCGGCCGCGACGTCGTCGTGCTCCTCGACAGCATCACGAGGCTCACACGCGCCTACAACCTGGCCGTGCCCACCAGCGGGCGCACGCTGTCGGGCGGCATGGACCCCGTTGCGCTCTATCCGCCCAAGCGCTTCTTCGGCGCGGCCCGCAACACGGAGGAGGGGGGAAGCCTCACCATCCTCGCCGCCTGCCTGGTCGACACCGGCAGCCGCATGGACGACGTGATATACGAGGAGTTCAAGGGCACGGGCAACATGGAGATCCATCTCGACCGGAAGCTCTCCGAGAGCCGCATCTTTCCCGCGATCGACATCGCCCGGTCCGGCACTCGGCGGGAGGAGCTGCTGCTGGACGAGGCCACCCTCAAGCAGGTCTGGGTGCTGCGCCGCATGGTGACCATGATCGCCTCCGACACCAACAAGTCCTCCGAGGCAAACGAAAAGCTCATGGAGCGGCTCCGCAAGACCAGGAGCAACCAGGAGTTCTTCTCCACCCTCGGCCGCTAGATCCTCAAATATCCCTTGACCTGAGTAAGGCTGAAGCGGTGCTACGCTGCTTCTCCCCCTGACGCCCTCTTGCCGTCCACCGCACCCTTTATGAAGTCGGCGATGGCGGAGGTGGGGGTGCCCGGCCCGAAGACGGCGGCGACGCCCATGCCCTCCAGGGCGGCGCGGTCATCGTCCGGTACTATGCCTCCCGCTACGACGATGACGTCGTCCATCCCGTTGGACTGGAGGCCGTCGAATATCTTTGGAAAGAGGGCGAGGTGCGCTCCCGACAGGATGCTGAGCCCGATCACGTCCACGTCCTCCTGCAGCGCCGCCTCGACGATCATCTCCGGCGTCTGCCTGATGCCGGTGTAGATCACCTCCATGCCCGCGTCCCGGAGGGCGCGCGCTATCACCTTCGCGCCCCTGTCGTGACCGTCCAGTCCCGGCTTGGCGACCAGCACCCTTATGACACCCGACGCCACTCGCTACCTCCTGGACGTGGCCGCGTCCACCAGCTCTACTAGGACGCCCCCGGTGGCGCGCGGGTGGATGAACGCGATCTCGCCCGACAGACCCTCTCGCGGCGTCCTGTCGATCAGCCGCACTCCCTCGGCGTCGAGTCCGTCCAGCGTCCCCTGGATGTCGTCCACCTCGAAGCAGATGTGGTGCATCCCCTCGCCCTTCCGCTCGATGAACCGTGCGACCCCTCCGTTCGGATCGGTCGGCTGGATGAACTCGATCTGTGAGCCGCCGACGCGTATAAGGGAGGCGCGGACCCCCTGGTCCTCGACCTCCTCGATCTCGGCCTCTCCTACGCCGAACACCCTCTGATAGAAGGCGATCGTCGCCTCGATGTCGTTGACCGCGATGCAGACGTGGTTGATGTGCCTGGCCACGCAGGACGTTCCGGTAGTCACAGATTTCCGCCTCTCTGCTAGAGGGCGTCCAACCGGAGGATATGACGGGAGATTATCATCCGTTGGACCTCCGACGTGCCCTCATAGATCTCGGTCACCTTGGCGTCGCGGAAGTAGCGCTCGGCGGGAGTGGGGGCGAAGTAACCGGTGCCGCCGTGGATCTGCACGGCCTTGTCGGCCGACTCCATCGCCACCCTCGACGCGAACAGCTTCGCCATCGACGCCTCTTTGATGAACGGCTCTCCCATGTCCTTGAGCGTGGCTGCGCGCTGCACCAGAAGCCTTGACGCGCCCACGGCCGTGGCCATGTCCGCGATCATCCATTGGATCGCCTGGAAGTCGGCAAGGTGCTGGCCGAACGCCTCACGCTGCTTCGCATATCCGACCGCCGCCTCGTAGGCCGCCTGCGCGATGCCGACGCACTGGGAGGCTATGGCGATGCGGCTCCCGTTGAGCGCGTTCATCGCCTGTTTGAACCCCTCCCCCTCCTCTCCGAGCCGGTTCTCCTGCGGGACCGAACAGTTCTCGAAGACGATCTCGGCCGTCGAGGAGGCCCGCATACCCATCTTGCCGTGCTGGGGATTGATCGTAATCCCCGGCGTATCGGCGTCGACCACGAGTGCGTCGATGCCGCGCGTACGGAGGCTCAGGTCGTGCGAGGCCAGTACTAGGAAGGTGTCCGCCTCCGCCGCGTTCGTGATGAAGAGCTTGCTGCCGTTCAGCACGTAGTGTCCGTTGCTCTTCGTGGCGGTCGTCTTGAGGGCGCCGGCATCGCTGCCGCCGCACGACTCCGTCAAAGCGAATGCGCCGATCTTCTCGCCACGCGCCAGAGGCGGGATGAAGCGCCGCTTCTGCCCGTCGGTCCCGAACGACTGGATCAGGTGGGTGCACAGCGACAGATGGGCGATGTAGATGACGCTCGTTGCTGCGCAGGCGCGGGCTATCTCCTCGTTGACTATCGCCAGCTGGCGGGTGGTACCGCCGCTGCCGCCGTACTCCTCGTCGATGGTCAGTCCGAACAGCCCCAGCTCGGCCAGTCCGCGGAAGTTGTCCCACGGAAACTCGCCGCTCTCGTCGTAGGCCGCGGCCCTCGGCGCGAGCTGCTCATCGGCGAACTGGCGCACCGTGCTCTGGATCAGCAACTCATCTTCGGTTAGCAGCATGTCAGACATGGATGGATCTCCCGCCGGATATTCTCTCTTCTCGGCCGTCTCGCCAAGCCCTTAGAACGGAGCGAACTCCTGCTGTACGCCGAACACGCCTCTGAACACGTCGGATATCTCTCCCACGGTTGCGTAGGCCTCCACGCACTCTAGGATGGCTGGCAGGGTGTTGTCAGGGCTCCGCGCGACCTCTTCGAGCCGTCTCAGCGATCCACGGACCGCCTCCTCGTCGCGCTCGCGGCGCACCCTTGCGAGCCGGTCGAGCTGGCGTCTCGTCTCCTCCGGATCTATCGTCTGGATCTTCTCGATCGGCGGGGTCGGCGCCTGGTACCTGTTCACGCCGACGACCACTCTCTTGCCCTCCTCTATCTCCCGCTGGTGCCTGTAGGCGCTCTCGTGGATCTCCAGGATCTGGTAGCTGCTGTCCAGCGCCTCCAGAGCGCCTCCCATCTCCTCGATGCGGTCGATGTAGTCGAAAGCCGACTCCTCCAGCTGGTCCGTCAGCCGCTCGACGTAGTAGGAGCCCGCCAGCGGATCGACCGTCTCGGAGACACCGCTCTCGTGGGCCAGCACCTGCTGCGTCCTGAGCGAAAGCTGCACCGCCTCCTCCGTAGGGAGCGCCAGCGCCTCGTCCCTGGAGTTGACGTGAAGCGACTGTGTACCTCCGAGCACCGCCGCCAGGGCCTGTACCGTCGTGCGGATGACGTTGTTGTCCGGCTGCTGCGCCGTCAGGGTCACTCCTGCCGTCTGCGTGTGGAACCTCAGCATCCAGGAGCGGGGCTTTTCGGCTCCGAACCGCTCTCGCATGATCTTCGCCCACATGCGTCTGGCGGCGCGGAACTTGGCCACCTCCTCCAGCAGATTGCTCTGCGCGACGAAGAAGAAGGACAGTCGTCCCGCGAAGCTGTCGACGTCGAGCCCCGAATCGATCGCCGCCTTCACGTAGGCGATTGCGTTGGAGAAGGTGAAAGCCAGCTCCTGTACGGCGGTCGCACCCGCCTCCCGCATGTGATACCCGCTGATGCTGATCGTGTTCCATCTGGGAACGCTCTCGCTGCAGTACCGGAAGACGTCGGTGACCAGCCGCATCGACGGCCGGGGAGGGTAGATGTAGGTCCCCCTCGCTATGTACTCCTTCAGGATGTCGTTCTGGATCGTCCCGTTGAGTTTCTCGGCCGGGACTCCCTGCCGTCTTCCAACCGCGACGTAGAGGGCCAGCAGGATAGACGCCGTCGCGTTGATCGTCATCGAGGTACTGACCTGGTCGAGCGGTATCCCGTCGAATAGCACCTCCATGTCGGCCAGGCTTGAGATGGGGACGCCGGCTCTTCCCACCTCGCCGGACGCCATCTCGTGGTCCGAGTCGTAGCCCGTCTGCGTCGGCAGGTCGAAAGCCACACTCAGTCCGGTCTGTCCCTGCTCTATCAGATATCGATACCGCCGGTTCGACTCTTCGGGCGACGCCAGCCCGGCGTACTGCCTCATCGTCCAGAGCCTGCCGCGGTACATGTTCGGCTGAACTCCGCGCGTGTAGGGGTACTCGCCCGGATAGCCGAGCCGCTCGCCGTAGTCGAAGCCGTCCAGATCCTCGGGCGTGTACACCGTATCGACCTCGATGCCGGAGTCCGACTCGAATCGCTCCCGGCGTTCGCCAAAGCGGCTCTTCAGACGCTCGAGCGTCGTATCGCTCCACTCCCTCTTGGACGCGCTGCTCATTACTTGGTTCCTTTGACTCCGGCTGGCCGGCCCGACCAATCCTCTGTAAGCGGTCGGTCAACAAATCCGAGTGTAGATAATGGGTGTAGAGGTGTCAACGCGGCAGGCGCATCCGTGCGACGAGGACGGGAGGGATCTGGCTGTAGTTCGACCAGGTGAGACGCCCCGGTGCTCCCGGCTCGCAGAACACCGGCTCCTCGATACCGTCCAGCACGAACCCCGCGTCGAAGCATGTCTTGAACAGCAGGCTGATCGGACGATCGAAGTAGTACTGGAGCAACGGCTGTCCGCTCATCGCCTCACCCCGGCGGATCGCCGGACGGATGTATTCGGAGACCCGTATCGAGTACTCGATGCCCCGTCGCCCCTCCCTGAGCACGTCCTCGGCGAGCATCGTCGTCGCCTCCGTGTTGAAGCACGGATGGCTGACCGAAAAGACGAAGCGGCCTCCGGGCTTCAGCACCCTGTTCAACGCGGATAGGAGCGGTTCGATCTCCGGGATATCCATCATCGCCATCGTACACACGGCCGCGTCGAAGCGACCTTCGACGAGAGCGGCCAAGCCTCTCTCGTCGGTCGCGTCCAAGACCGAGTATTCGATCTGGCCGCAGTCGCCGCCCGTCCTCTTCCTGGCTAGCTCGATCATCCGCTCGGACACATCGAAGGCCACAACCCTGGCTCCCAGCCGTGCCATCTGCCTGGCAAACTGACCGTTGCCGCAGGCGACGTCCAGTACCAGCTCGCCGGCCCGCAGATCCAACAGCCGCTCCTGTGCCGGCCGGATCAACACATTGTGGTGATCGTTACCCTCGCCCATCCTCCGGTCCCAGTACTCCGCGTTACGGTCCCATATCTCTCCTACCTCGCGGCTTAACGCTCTCAGCTCCTTCGCGTCCCGTCTCTCGCTCACGTCGCGCCTCCTGGTGGCTAGTCTCTTCCCGAGTCAGACTCGATTATAGCCGAATGAAAGTGCGTCTCCCTTCCTTGAAATCCTGAGGCGATGCTTCATACAATGAACACACGTTCTGAAAACGAATGGCTATCCGGCACCAAGCCTCCGGCAGCAGGAATGGCTCAACGTCTCGTCTCAGGTAAGCCCCATGAGGAGGACGGCTCCCTCGACACCAGCCTCCGGCCCCGGCGTCTGGCGGACTACATCGGCCAGGACATCGTAAAGGGCAATCTTCAGATAGCCATCACGGCGGCCAGACAGCGCGGCGACCCTCTCGACCATATCCTTCTGCACGGTCCGCCGGGACTCGGTAAGACGACTCTCGCCAACATCATGGCTACGGAGATGGGCGTGCGCATCAAGACGACCTCCGGCCCGGCCATCGAGCGGCCCGGCGACATGGTGGCCATCCTCACCCAGCTGCAGGCCGACGAGATACTGTTCGTGGACGAGGTGCACCGCTTGAGCCGCATCGTCGAAGAGGTGCTCTACCCGGCGATGGAGGACCTCTTCGTGTCATGGGTGATCGACAAGGGGTTGAAGGCGCGCAGCATGAAGCTCAGCGTCAAGCCGTTCACTTTCATCGGAGCCACGACGCGGTATGGCATGGTCAGCGGCCCGCTGAGGGACCGGTTCGGCTCCATCCACAGGCTGGACTTCTACGACGAAGAGGATATGCGCCTGGTTGTGGAACGATCGGCTCGAATCCTGGATATCACCGCCGATCAGGACGGTATCGACGCGATCGCGCGCCGCTCACGGGGCACGCCCAGGGTTGCGAACCGGCTCTTGAAGCGTGTGCGCGACTACGCACAGGTGATGGCCGACAACGTCGTCACCGGAGAGATAGCGCGGGACGCGCTCGCGCGGCTGGAGGTGGACGACATCGGTCTCGACGCCACCGACCACCTCGTGCTGCTGTCCATCATCAAGAAATTCGACGGCGGCCCAGTGGGGCTGGACACTCTCGCCGCCTCGATCAGCGAGGACCCCGATACCATCGAAGAGGTGTACGAGCCGTTCCTGCTGCAGATGGGGCTCCTGGACCGCACCAAGCGCGGCAGAGTCGCCACCCGCAGGGCCTACGAGCACCTCGGCGTCAGCTACCCCTCGAAGGCCCCGCAGGGAAGTTTTTTCTGATAGAGCGGCTACCCTCCGTATCCGACGGTTCTGTCTTAGAGTCAAATCTGCTAAGATTCGGTCGGATATTTCAAACATCTCCGCCGGTCCGCGTCGCACTCCGATCTCACGTTCAACCGGGGTGGCGCGGCGCCGCATCCAGCCGAGGGAGGACTATTCCAAGAGATGGACGTTGAGTCGGGCGCGCTAGCGGCCCTGACCTTGGGCTTTCTCCTAGGGCTCAAGCACGCCACCGACGCTGATCATGTCGTCGCCGTATCGACAATCGTCGGCGAGGACCGAAATATATGGCGCGGCATCTGGGTGGGCGGCTCATGGGGCCTTGGCCATACCACTCCCCTACTGCTCCTCGGGATCATCATCCTGGCGTTCCGCGGCCTGATCGACGGCTATGAGTCGGTGGCCCACGTGTTCGAGTTCGGGGTCGGCGTGATGATGGTGCTGCTGGGCATACAGGTCTTCTGGAACCTTAAACGCGGCCGTCTGCACGTCCACGAACACAGCCACGACGACAGCCACCACGTTCACATCCACGCCACCCACGACCCGGCCGCGAGCCCGGAGGTCGAATTCAGGCACGGCTTCTTCCACCTAGGGAAGCCGTTCTTCAGAGTCAAGTCCTACGCGATCGGCCTTGTGCACGGCCTCGCCGGCAGCGCCGCCGTGATGCTCCTGCTGTTGCCGACTCTCCCCTCATTCTGGGTCGGTCTGGGGTATCTCGTCCTCTTCGGGATCGGGACCATGCTTTCGATGGCCGTGATCACCGTTCTGCTGGGCGTCCCCTTCGCCATAGTGGGAAGTCTCGGCGTCGCCCGCCTTGCCGTCTCCGGCGTGGCCGGCTCCGCCAGTGTGCTGTTCGGCGCGGCGCTCATGTCGGACATAGCCCTGGGCACCGCCCTCATCCCCTTCTAGACGCTACTCCAGCCTACCGCTCGGACGTGTTGCCTCGCCCGCTCGGTGGGAGTAATATGTAGTCACAGCACTTCATGGATATGGTCACTTATCAGTGTGCGACATGACTACCTACAGCATAAGAGAGTTCAAAGCCAGGGTCAGCGAGATACTCAGGGGCCTCGATGATGGCCAAGACGTCATCATCACTCGGCGTGGAAAGCCGTGTGGCAGGCTCACCCTCGTGCATCACCCAGACGATGAGAAGGCTTCACTCAGTTCGCTGAGGGGTGCACTGGCTGACCTTCCCGACGCGAGCTACGAAGACTTCCTGGACATTAAGACGCTATGGGAGCCTCGGACCCCGGCGTCTGCTAGGACGAAACGCATCCGTATTGGATAGTCCGGCTCGGTGCCCTCGTAGGATTCGTGCTCGGGACGGGGCGAGTTGGCCCGAGGGAGAAGTTAGCGCCCTGCCGTGCCCAGCGGCTCCTCCATCGCGGCGTAGTTCACCTGATAGAGACGCGCGTACAGCCCGTCGTTCTCTATCAGCTCGTCGTGTGTGCCGACCTCGACGACCTCTCCGCGGTTGAGCACCACGATCTTGTCGGCGCCGCGTATCGTGGACAGACGGTGCGCGATCACGATCGACGTGCGCCCCTCGAGCAGCCCGCGCAGCGCCCGCTGGATCATCATCTCGGTGTAGCTGTCGATGTTCGCCGTCGCCTCGTCCAGGATCAGGATGCGAGGGTCGGCGACGATCGCGCGTGCGAAGCTGATCAGCTGCCGCTGGCCCATGCTCAGGTTCACACCGCGCTCGTCCAGGACCGTGTCGTATCCCTTCTCGAGCCGTGTGATGAACTCGTGAGCGCCCACCGCCTTCGCGGCCGCTGTCATCCGCTCGTCCGTCGCCTCAGCGTGGTTGTACTTGATGTTCTCTCTCACCGTGGCCGAGAAGAGGAAAGGCTCCTGGAGCACCATGCTCATCTGACTCACGAGGGAGTGTCTCGTCACGTCGCGGATGTCCTGACCGTCCACCAGGACCGCTCCCCGGCCCCGCTCCACGTCGTAGAACCGAGACAGCAGCGAGACCAAGGTCGTCTTGCCCGCGCCCGTCGGGCCGACCACCGCGACCGTCTCTCCGGGGTATACCTTCAGAGAGACGCGCTTGAGGACGTCCTCGTTCGGCGTGTATGCGAAGCTCACGTCGCGGAGCTCGATCTCCCCTCTGAGAGGCCCCATCCACTTCGCCCCCGGTGCGTCCACCAGATCAGGCTCGGCATCCAGCAGGTCGAATATGCGGATTCCCGAAGCCATCGCACGCTGAAGCTGCGTGTACGACATCGTCAGGCTGCGTATGGGGTCGAAGAAGCGCTGGATGTACATTACGAACGCGATCAGAGCGCCGATCTCCAGCGTCTCGCCCACCATCCGCGACCCGAAGAAGATCACCAGACCGATGGACACGGCCGTCAGGATGTCCACGCCCGGAAGCAGACCGGCGGAGATGCGGCTCGCACCCATGGTGGTCCCCAGAAGGTGAGTGCTCTTCTCGTCGAAGAGCTCCATGTTGCGCTTCTGCCGGTTCATCGCGTGCACCACTCTCACGCCGGTGATGTTCTCGTTGAGCGCCCCGTTCACGATCGACGCCGCCCTTCGGGCCTTCAGATACTGCCGCTTGGCCAGAGGCTGCCAGACGACCATGAGCGCCATCAGAACTGGTACGGCCGCCATGGCGATCAGTCCCAGCTTGACGTTGATGATCAACAGGAATATGACGATGCCCACCAGGCTCAGCAGCTCGCCCAGCGTCATCACCATGATGTGACCGAACTCCTGCAGCTGGCCCACGTCGCCGTGCACCCGGGACAGCAGACGGCCAACCTCCGTCCTGTCGTAGAAGGAAACCGACAGCCTCTGGAGATGGGCAAAGAGCTCGCGCCGGAGGGAGTAGAGCATCGTCTGCCCCATCTTGGCCATCAGCACGTCCTGGGCGTAGCCGGAGCCCCAGTTGGCGAGCGCCACTCCCAACAGTATGACGAACAGCCAGGTCAGCCCGCCAAAGTCGCCGGTGAGCACGTACCGGTCGATCCCCAGCTTGATGATCCAGGGTACCGAGGAGAGGGTTGCGACGTAGACGAGCATCGCCGCGGTGGCGAGGGCGAGGAGATGACGGTGTGGGAGTATATAGGGGATCATGCGTCTGATGACGCGCTGGTCGTATACCTTGCCGAAGATCTCCTCGTCGTCCGGGCGGTCGATCCCGCGGAAGGCTCCGTGCATCATCATGACGGACTCTCCCGCCCTGCCGGCATCGGCGCGCGGATCTCCCGCAATACCTCCTCTTGGGGACGCAGCTGGAGATCGTAGATGTCCCTGTAAAGACCCCGTGTGGCCAGCAGCTCCCTGTGGTCGCCCCTCTCGACGATCCTCCCCTCCTTCAGCACCAGTATCTGGTCCGCTCTGTGGACCGTGTTCAGCCGGTGAGCGATGATGAAGGTGGTCCGGCCGAGCATGACCGACTCCATGGCATGGCGAATCTGCTCCTCGGTCTCGGTGTCGACGCTCGACGTCGAGTCGTCCATGATCAGAATCGGCGGGTTGAGGAGCACCGCCCGCGCGATCGCGAGACGCTGGCGCTGCCCACCCGACAGGGTCGATCCCCGCTCGCCCACATGGGTGTCGTACCCGTATTCGAGCGACTCGACGAAGTCGTACAGCTGGGCCACTCGGGCGGCCTCGACCACCTCCTCGAGCGGCGCGTCCTCCCGTCCGTACGCTATGTTCTCCCGGATCGTGGAGTTGAACAGGAACACGTCCTGCTGCACGATCCCGATGCTGCGCCGCAGCGATCCCAGGGTGGCGTCCCGAACGTCCATCCCGTCGATCGTGATGCGACCCTCGGAGACGTCGTAGAACCTGGGGATCAGGCTGACCACGGTCGTCTTGCCGCTGCCGGGAGCCCCCAGCAGGGCCACCACCTGCCCCGGCTCGGCCTCCAGACTCACGTCGCTCAGCACGGGCAGCCCGCCGTCGTATCGGAAGCTGACCTTCTCGAACCGGACGCGCCCCCTGACCGCGGGCATCTCCCGTGCGCGCTCCGCCTCCTGCACGGGAGACTCGGTGTCCAGCACCTCAAACACCCGCTGCCCGGCCGACGCGGCGCGCGCGTATGAGTTCACGAGCCATCCGAACATGCGCACCGGCATCCCCAGAATCTGCATGTAGACTATGAACTGCGCCATCTCGCCCCAGGTCAGATGCTCGCCTATGACCAGCCAGCCGCCCAGCCACATGATCACGGCCAGCGTCACCATGAACGTGAACAGTATGAAGTTCATGTTGGCGGCGCGGAGCCTTTCGGCCCGGACCAGCTCCTGCGCCGTCTCCCTGTTCTTGACGTCGAACTTGGCCTCCTCGTGGCTCTCGGAAGCGAAGGCCTTTACCACTCTGACCGCGGTCAGGTTCTCCTGCGTTATCGTGTTCAGCTCAGCCAACCTCTCCTGCACGCCGAGCCAGATCATGCGCATCCTCATCCGCACCATGGCGGAGTTGAGTCCGACCACCGGCATGAACCCGATGCTGGCCAACCCAAGGCGCCAATCGAGATCGATCAGCAGGATAGCCACCACGACGAAGAGCGAGACGAAGTACGGTCCGCGCACCAGCCCCATGTTGATGGACATACGTATGGCCTCGACGTCCATGATGGCGCGGGACATCAGGTTGCCCGTATGGTTGCGGTCGTGGAATCCGAAGCTCTGGTGCTGGACATGATCGTAGAAGCGGTTGCGCAGGTCGTAGGCGACGACCTGGGACAGCGCCTCTCCCAGGTAGTTCTGCCCGAAGGATAGTACGCCCCGAATCGTCATCAGGCCCAGGATCACGAGCACGATTCCAAGAATTGCGCTCTCGGAAGGCGTGCCCCCGCTGTATACCTCGGCGATCCGGTCCACCGCCCTGCCGATGTACTTCGGCAGCAGCAGGAAGGCGGTCGTCGCTCCGATCATGCAAGCGTATGCGGCGCACAGCCGCCACCTGTGGCGCAGGCACATGCCCGCTATTCTGAGGATAACGTTCACGGGGCTCCTACGGTCCGGGGAGAGATGCGGGGTATGGGAGACGCCGTCCCCACCCTTGACATTCTACAGGCAGATGGAGTGGGGTTGGCAAGTATCTTGAGCGTCGATTCCGAAACTCTTCTTCATGTATCCGCGCGGCGCTCATTCATAGCTGTGTTAGAATCCCCCTCGGGGCGTTTCCCCGGCCCCGTTTCGTGCTGAGCCCGTCGAGCCGCTGCCTTGAAAACGTTGCAACGACAATCTGGAGCGCGGGCGATGCCCTTTGCCGTCCGGCCTCTCACCAGGGATGATATCGCCCAGTCGGCCGAGATGGAGCGCGACGCCTTTCCTACCATGTTTCCTCCGACACCCTTTGCGCGGGAGCTGAAGAATCGGCGCGCCAGCTACCTGGTCGCAGTGTCGTCCGACCCGAGCCTCGTCCCGCAGCCTGATGCAGCCGGGGGAGAGGGCGAGAGGCGAGCCCCCGCTCCTCGTCATTCCCGTCATTCCCGCGCAGGCGGGAATCCATCCATACTCCTCAGATGGCTCCGCACGGCGGCATGGTGGCGCATACGCCCTCCAGCGTGGCAACCCGGCCAGGACTATCTCGTAGGCTTCCTCGGCATCTGGTACTCGGTGGACGAGGCCCACATCGTATCGGTGGGTGTCAGGCGGGAGTACAGGCGGCGGGGGATAGGGGAGATGCTCCTCATCGCCGGGATAGAGCAGGCCGTCGCCAAACGGGTTGAGGTGGTGACCTTGGAAGTCAGAGTCTCCAACGATGCCGCGAGAGGGCTCTACTCCAAGTACGGATTCGCGGAGCGGGGACTGCGCAAGGCGTACTACAAGGATAACCGCGAGGACGCCCTCATCATGACGACCGACTCAATACTCGGCGCCCCCTTCTCCGCCCGCTTCGGCAGCCTCGTCGACTGCCACGAACGGCGCTGGGGACGCTTCCCCCGTATCCACGCGCAGTAGGGCGAGCCCTACCGGAAGCTATCTCAGAATTCGCGACGCCGCTATCAGAATAGCCGCGATCGCCGCCGCCGCGATCACCCACCACTTGTAGCCGCTGCCGCGTCTCCCGCGGACCCTGCGTTCGGCCTCTCTCCGGGCTCTCCGCCGCCGGCTCACGATCTTTTCAGCCTGGCAGGGGGGCCTGTCCCGCGCTGCTGCCGGAACTATTCCACGGTGGGTGGAAGATGCGACCATCCCTTCTCTCTTGGCGGGAGAAGGTTAGAGCCTGCCCCGTACTTGATACGGGGATGAGGGGAAATCGGCTCATCACCCTTAGGCCAGCCCTTCCGGGCTCTCGGGCCCGCGCGGATTCAGCTCCCACTGCCACTCGACTCCCTCGTTCTTGGGAGTCCTGATGACCGACCTCGACTTCAGGATGTGGATCACGTACTCGATGGCGTCTTCCGCGCATATGCCGCAGAAGCCGTATTCGTTCGTGAGACGCCTTGCGACGCCGTCGCGCCGCCGCCGCCACTCCACCCGCTGCTTGGCGAACCTGGGCATCGTGAGCGAGCGTTCGAGTCGGCGCCGCGTCGGCAGTAGACGAGCCTCCACTGCCGCCTTCAGACGAGGCTCGATCGAATAGTCATATGAGACCCTGCTCTCCTTGAGACCCGCGTAGACGTCGTGCATCTCCCTGCGGAACTGCTCTCGCCCTCTATCAGGGACGCCCGCGTGCTTCTCCATCTCGCGCATCTCGCGATCGTTTGAACCGCCGCCGGAGAGATGCTCCTCCACGGCGCTCAGGTACTCCTCCTGGAGCTCCAGCGCGCTCTGCTCGAAGCTCGGCGTGGAGGCCTTCTCCACCGCGTCTATCGCCCGCCGGTTATGCTCTTGGACCGTGTCCTTCATCAGGTCGATATACCTGAGATGATCCGTTTCGTCTAGGGAGACGTGCTCACGCAGCCCCTCCCACAGGCTGTTCAGCCCGCTGAGCGGTGACACGCAGATGACGTCCTGAGACGCGGCCACCGTGCTCAGGCGGTTCATCACGTAGCGTGGTGATATGCCCGTCATCCCCTCGTTCGCGTGGTGTCTCCTCATCTCCACCACGTCCTGCTTGCTGTAGTGAGGGAGCGCCTCCCCGTCGTACAGCCGGAGCTTGTCGAGCAGGGACATCCCCTGTCTTGCCGGAGTCTCCAGGCGGGAGAGTACGGAGAAGATGCTCATGGCCGGCAAGGCGAGCGGCGAGACATGTGTGCCCTGCAGCCCGCTCTCACTCACCATCTTCTCGTATATCTTCACCTCGTTGTGAACGCCGAGGTTGTACGGCATCTGGATGGTGACGAGCCGATCACTCAGCGCCTCCGAATGCTCGTCCGCGGTAAAGGTCTTGAAGTCTCCCTCGTTGGAGTGGCCGATGATCACCTCGTCCGCATAGACGGAGCCGAACCTCTCCATCTTGATGAGCCGCTCCTGCGCGACGCCGAGGAGAGTCGTCAACAGGTGCTTGTTCGCCTTGAATATCTCCACGAACTCCATCAGCCCCCGGTTGGCGACGTTGAGCTCGCCGTCCAGCCGAAATGCCCTTCCGGCCACCTCCAGCCTGTCTCCCTCCAGGCGTGTCGTATCGACGCTTCCGACGAGCAGGGAAGCGTCGGAAGGATTGGGGTTCGTAGCTACGTAGTAGCCTATGCCCACCGCCTCGTGCTCGGAGAAGACCACCCTCTCGACAGGCATCTCTGAGATGCGGCCTTTGTAGGCGGTCCGAAGCAGGTACCGGCATCTGGGGCACAGGTCCCCCTCGATGTAGACGCCGTGCTCATCCATCAATCCGGCCCGCATCTGGCGCGGAATCAGATGGAGAGGCTCCTCCTGCATGGGGCAGCACTTGATCGCGTAGGCCGTGCCCTCCGGCGTCCGAGAGAACCGCTCCAGAGCCGACTTCATCAGCGCCACCAGCGTCGACTTGCCACTCGCGGGAGGGCCGAGCAGAAGGAGAATCCTCTTGCGGTCCTCCAACCGCTTGGCTGAGGCTCCAAAATGTTGGACGAGCCGGTCGATAGGCCCGTCCATGCCGAAGAGCTCACCCGAGAACAGGTCGTACACCGTCTCGCCGGTCGGCGACTCGCCGACACCCTCCGCGAGGATCGCGTCGTACACCATGTTGTGAGAAAGCCGCGAGACCTCCGGAGCCTTCACGACGAGTTTGAGGTAGTCCGCGAACGTCCCCTCCCAGGTAAATCGTTCCGCCTCCCGCTCCGCCTCCTCCAGCAGATCGGAGATCGAGCGCCTGGTGCGGCCATCCTCCTCCGCTACCGACGGCAGAGCATGAGCGTCCTCTTTGGGCAAAGCGCAACCCCCGCTGACACTGCGGACGAAGAGGCTGGAGGCGGAGCCGTCGCTGTACGTCTCCTACCCCAGCCCTTCGCTTCTAAACGGGCCAGTTCCAGGTCAGTCCGGGACTCTAGAACTTGGTGACCTCTATTATCGTCGTTATGATCGCCCATCCGATCAGCGCGACGACGAGGGAGCCTAGCAGCAGGAACCACCCGGCCACCAGTCGAAGTACGTTGAACGGCACTGTCAGATAGAAGAAGACCAGCCCGGCCAGCACGGAAAGTATCAATGTCGCCGCGGACAGGGCTATCCATACCGCCTCGCCGTACGGAGGGGCCAGCGTAATGGCGAAGAACAGGAATGCCACGGCGGTGCCCACTGCGAGGAAGGCGCTGTACAGACCGATCGCCCGCTCCTCATAATCCCAGATGCCCGTCGCTCCGACGCCCACCGCGTACGCGGCCCACGTGATGATGAGCATCTTCATCACCGTCAGCTCGGCCAGAGGGTTGGCGTCCCCGGCGTCGCCCCCGAGCTTCTCCATCAGGGCCAGGTTGTCCCCGATGAGCACCATCGGCTCCAACACGAGCGTGAGCAGCGCGGCCAGCCCCAGCGCGGCCACGAAGGCTCCCACCGTGCGCCCGTCGGAGTACAGCCCCAGGAAATTCCACGACTGGGCGAAGAGCGCTCCTCCTAAGAGAATCAAGGCCAATCCTTCCATGTCGCCTCCTTTTCCGGCTTATTCAGAAGAGTAGCCGCTGATATTCCGCAGTGTGTTCAAACCCGGTTCTGTACAGTGACTCACCTCTAATTTGACACGTTCCCCGCAGCCTGTCTAGGGGGACTACGGCGGTTATCGACTAATCATGCCGGACGTTATAGAGCGTCCAGCCGCTCCAGAAGATCGGCGGATAGCTCGATGGTGGACGCCTCCGCGTTCCCCGTAACCTGCTCTGGTCGGCTCGCACCGACTATCACCGAGGTGACCGCAGGCTTGGACAGGGCCCAGGCTATGACAAGCTGTGCAGGCTCGTATCCCGTCTCCGCCGCCATCGACCTCAGCGCCTCCGCCTTCTCGAACGACTCGTCAGTCCAGTACGTCTCCTTCGCCCGGTGGGCGTGGCGGGAGGCCATGTGGCTGTCGGCGGACGGCCCCCTCTCCTGCCTGTAGCGCCCGGTCAGCATACCGCCCATGAGCAGCTGATAGGGGATGACAGATACCCGCTGGTCGAGACAGAGAGGGAACAGCTCCCGCTCTATCTCCCTGCGGCTGAAGTTATACTCCGGCTGCACCGACTCGAAGCGCTCCAGGCGCAGCCTGTCGCTCGCCCATAACGCTTTCCCCAGCTGCCACGCGGCGAAGTTCGAACAGCCCAGATACCTGATCTTGCCCTGGCGCACCATCTCGTCCAGCGTACCCAGCGTCTCCTCAAGCGGCGTATCCGGGTCCCAGTAGTGGACCTGGTATAGGTCGACATAGTCGCTATCCAGACGGCGAAGGCTCGCCTCCACGGCTGCCACGAGGTGCTTGCGTGAGAGCCCCTGGTCGTTGACGCCGGGCCCCGTTGGGATGAATCCCTTGGTGCCTATGACGAAGTCGTGGCGGCGTCCCCTGACGGCCCGGCCCACCACCCTCTCGGAGAGCCCGTCGTGATAGGCGTCGGCCGTATCGATGAAGTTGATCCCGCACTCATACGCGCGGTCGACTACGCCTATCGCGCGACGGTCGTCGACGTACCCGGCGCCGAACATGTTTGTGCCCAGGCAGACTCTGGAGACCTTGAGGCCGGTGCGGCCGAGACCTGCGTACTCCATCGATCAACCGTGCGGCTGTTGCGGCTCTTCCGCTATCTGAAGAGCCGGGCGGGACGCGCGACCATCTGCTGGAAGCGGCGAAGGAAGGCAGCCGCCACTGCGCCGTCCACCACCTGGTGGTCCGCCGTCAGGCTGACCGTCATCATCTCCCGCACGGTCACCTCGCCGTCTCTCACCACCGGCTTATCAAGTGAGCGTCCCACTCCCAGGATCGCGCTCTGACCGCGGTTCAGTATCGGCGTGAAGGCGTCCACCGTGCCGAGTATGCTGATCGTAAAGGTGCCGCCCAGCACCTCGTCAGGCATCAGCCGGCCGCCGCGCGCCCTGTCGGCCAGCTCGTTCGCCTCGGCCGACAGCTGCGAGATCGTCTTCCCGCCGACGTCGCGGACGACCGGGACGATGAGACCGTCGTCGAGTGCGACGGCTAAGCCGATGTTCGCCTCGTCGAAATAGAGGACCTCCCCGTCCCACAGCACCGTGTTGATCGCAGGGACGCGCCTCAGGGCCTCCGCCGCGGCCTTCATCAGGACGTGGCCCAGCGTCACCGAGAGACCCGACTCACTCGAGAGCTCGCGCCGCAGTCTCTGGGCCTCCGTGACGTCTATCTCGAGGGCGTAGGAGAGCTGCGCGGTCGTCGTGATGCTCGCCAGCATGTGCTCGGCGACCGCCTTGCGCATGCCCGCCAGCGGCACAGACCTCGACGGCGCGGGCAGACCGGGAGGCATTCGGGAGGCCCGCTGACGCTCGGCGTGGGTGCGCACGTCGGCCTCCACCACCCTGCCGCGCGGCCCGGTCGCGGTGACCTCCGACAGATCCACGTCCAGCTTGGCGGCCAGCTTGCGCGCGCCCGGAGTCGACGGCACGACGTTTCCTCTTGCCGCCGCCTGCCGTCGACTGGGTGCGGATGGAGGGGCCGCGCTCGGCGCGGCTGTGGCGGCCGTCTGTGTCGCAGCTGCGGCCGGCGGCTCCTCTCCCTCTGCCAGCACGTAGCCGATCAGCCCATCGACCGGTACGGTCGCTCCAGCCTCGACGACGGGGTAAAAAAAACCGCTGCCGATCGCCTCCAGATCGTAGTTGACCTTCTCCGTCTCGATCTCGGCGATCACCTCGCCCTGCGCGACCGGATCTCCCATCGACTTCGCCAGACTGGCGACCGTGCCCTCGATCATGAAGTCGCCCAGCCTCGGCATTACGATTGGCGTCGCCATAGCGATCCCCTTAGCTGAGGAGCTCCAGAGCGGCCCTGACGACCTTCTCCCTGGATGGGAGGAAGCTCGCCTCCAACGGACGGCTGTACGGCACCGGAGTATGCGGCGCCGTGACGCGGCGGGGCGGTGCGTCGAGATAGTCGAACGCCTCCTCGGCGGCCAGCGCCGATATGTCCGACGCGACGCTGCACCGTGGATAGTCCTCGTCGACGATGACGATGCGGCGCGTCTTCTGCACCGACGCGAGGACCGCCTCGCTGTCCAGCGGGGAGACCGACAGGAGGTCGATAACCTCGGCCGAGTGGCCCTGGCTCTCCAGCTCCTGCGCAGCCTGCAGGCAGACGTGGGTCGTGTACCCGATCCCCACCAGCGTGATCTCGTCCCCCTCTCTGGCGATATGAGCCTCGCCGATCGGGATGGCGTACGGCTCCTCCGGCACGTGAGGCTCGCCGCGAAACCCCATAAGCTGCCGGTTGTTGAAGATGATGACAGGATCGTCGTCGCGGATGGCCGAGATGAACAGCCCCTTGGCCGTGTACGGATTGGAAGGCACCACGCACTTCAGTCCCGGGAAGTGGGCGAAGACTGAGTAGAGCGTCTCCGAGTGCTGGGCCGCAGAGTTGGTGCCGGCTCCCGTCCCGGTCATGATCGTGAGCGGCACCTTGACCTTGCCGCCGAACATGTAGTGTATCTTGGCCGCGTTGTTGGTGATCTGGTCCGCGCACACTCCGTAGAAGCCGACGTACATCAGGTCCACGACCGGGCGAAGTCCCGTAGCCGCCGCCCCTACCCCCGCACCGACGAACCCTGCCTCAGATATCGGCGTGTCGCGGATGCGCTCCGCGCCGAACCGGCCGATCAGCCCCTTGGTCAGCCTCATCGGGCCGCCCCAGGCGTCCTCCTTGCCGGGCCGTCCCGCCCCGCCCGCGACGTCCTCGCCCATCACGATGATCGACGGATCGCGCTCCATCTCTTGGCGGAGCGCCTCGTTCACGGCCTGGATGTAGGTGAGCCGTCTAACCGCTTGAGCCTGGACCATACTGGACCTCCTGCGACGAAACTACACCGGGCTCGCTGGTGGCTACCATCACCTGCTCGCGCGGATAGGAAACATATACGTCGTCGAACAGCTCCTCCGACTGCGGGAAGGGGCTGTCGTTGGCGAACTTCGTGGCGGCGGCGACGGCTTCGACCGCACGCTGGTCAATCTCGTCGATCTCGACCTGTGTCGCGTGTCCGCCGTCGAGGATGTAAGCCGTCAGACCGGCGATGCAGTCCTTCGTATGGTAGTAAGCCTCTTCCTCCTCAGTCCGGTAACCCAGCGGGTTGTCTGCGCCGAAGTGGCCCTGGTACCGGTAGGTCTGGGCCTCTATCAGCGTCGGTCCCCCGCCGGCACGGGCCCGCCTCACCGCCTCACCGCCCACTTCGAACATCTCCAGGGCCGACTGCCCGTCTACCAGTACCCCCGGCATGTCGTACCCGGCCGCGCGGTTAGCTACCGATGCGCCGGCGATCGCGTACTCGAACGGCGTCGATTCAGCGTACCGGTTGTTCTCGCAGACGAAGATGACCGGCAGGGCCCAGATGCTCGCCAGGTTCATGGCCTCGTGCAAGCTGCCCTGGTTCGCGGCGCCGTCGCCGAAGAACACGACGCTCACCTGGTCGGTACCCTTCACCTTGGCGCTTAGCGCGGCCCCCGTCGCCACCGGTATGTTCGACCCGACCACGCCGTTGGCGCCGAGCATGCCCTTGTTCATGTCGGCGATGTGCATCGTGCCGCCTTTGCCCTTGTTCGTCCCGTCGGCCTTGCCCAGCAGCTCAGCCAGCATCTCGTTCAGGTCCACCCCCTTGGCGATGCAGTGGTGATGGCTGCGATGGGTGCCGAGCACGTAGTCGTCGTCCCGCAGATGTGCGCAGATCCCCGTCGGCACCGCCTCCTGTCCTATGGAGGAGTGCATGCCGCGCAGCTTACCCGCGTCCGCCTCCCGGCGGGACTGCTCCTCGAACCTCCTGATCGTCACCATCGTCTCGTACATCCAAAGGAGCCTCTCCCGGTTGAGAGTCGCGTGCGTAGAACTCATTGCAGGCCTCCGTCTTGGCGGGTTGGAGCTGGCGGCCGGCTGCGCACGATGGCCGCCGGTCTGGCGCGATTATATCAACAGCCGTACCCGGTGACCACACCGGGCACGGCGCGCCGTCCGTTCCCGTTCCCTCTTTCCCCCGTCGGCGGGGGAAAGAGGGAGATGGGGGTTCCCCTCCCAACCGTCAGGAAGTGTCTTCAGGGAGGACCGCGAGGCGCAGCTCCGCAAGCTGCGAGGGATCTATCGGCGCCGGCGCCTCGAACAGCGGGTCGACCCCCGTCTGCGTCTTCGGAAACGCGATCACGTCGCGTATGTTCTCCGTGCCGGTCAGCGTCATGATCAGCCGGTCGATGCCGGGGGCTATGCCTCCGTGCGGGGGCGCTCCGTACTCCAGCGCCGTCAGCAGCTGGCTGAAGCGCTCCTCGATCTGCCCGTCCGTGTAGCCAAGCGCCCGGAAGATCTGCTCCTGAAGCGGGCGGCTATGCACCCGGATGCTCCCGCTCGCCAGCTCCGCGCCGTTGCACACCATGTCGTAGCAGTGGGCGATGACGCGCCCGGGGTCCGTCTCGATGTACTCGGCGTAGCCCTCCTTCGGCATCGTGAAGGCGTGGTGCGTAGCGTCCCACCTCCCCTCCTCCTCGCTCCACTCGAACAGCGGAAAGTCGACTATGAAGGCGAAAGCTAGCATAGTCGGATCCGCCAGGCCCAGACGCGCCCCCATCTCGTGACGGAGCGCGCTCAGCGCTACGTTCGTCGACTTGGCCGGGCCGGCGATGATGAGCACGAGGTCCCCGATCTGAGCCTCCGTCCGTTCGGCGATCGCCTTCACCTGGTCGAGCGACAGGAATCGCGAAACGGCCGAGCGGACCTGCTCCTGCGTGATCCCCTCTATGGGGCCGGGCTCTCCCGTCAGCGCCAGGGTGACCAGCCCCTGAGCCCCTCGCTCCCTGGCGAACTCCGTCAGCCGGTCGAGCTCCCTGCGGGAGTATCCGGCGCATCCCGGCGCTCGGAATCCCTTCACGATACCCCCGCCGGCCAGAACCGACTGGAAGACGCGGAACTCAGTCTCTGACGCCACGTCCGACAGGTCGGCCATCTCCAAGCCGAACCGGAGGTCCGGCTTGTCCGTGCCGTAGAGCTCCATCGCCTCCGTGTAGGTCATTCTCGGGAAGGGCTTCATCAGCCACCTGTCCGGGAAGAGCGTCTCGACGAGCGACGTGTACAACTCTTCCGCCAGCCCCAGCACGTCGTCCTCCTCGACGAAGCTCATCTCCAGGTCGAGCTGCGTATGCTCCACCACCCGGTCCGCGCGCGGGTCCTCGTCCCGGAAGCAGCGGGCGATCTGGAAGTACCTCTCGACGCCCGACACCATCAGCAGCTGCTTGAGCTGTTGGGGTGACTGCGGCAGGGCATAGAACTGTCCCGGGTAGAGCCGGCTCGGCACGAGAAAGTCGCGCGCTCCCTCCGGGGTGCTCTTGATCAGAATCGGAGTCTCGACCTCTAGGAATCCCCGCCGGTCGAGGAAGTCCCGGATGTACTTCACCACGCGATGACGGAGAATCAGCGTGTCGCGCATTCCGGCGCGGCGTAGGTCGACGTAGCGGTACCGCATCCGGAGCAGCTCGTCGACCTCCGCGCTCTCGTCGTTCACGTAGAAGGGCGGCGTCCTGGACTCGTTCAGCACTGTTAGGTGGTCGGCGACCACCTCGACGTCGCCTGTGGAGAGATCGAGGTTCTCGGTCCCCGGTGGGCGCTCCTGTACCTCCCCGACCACCGTCACCACCCACTCGTTGCGCAGCCTGCCCGCGGACGCATGTGCGTCGGGCGTGTTCTCGGGGTTGAACACCACCTGCACGATCCCTTCCCTGTCCCTGAGATCGATGAAGGTCAGTCCGCCGTGATCTCTGCGGCGGTGCACCCAGCCCGAGAGAGTCACCGTCTTCCCGGTGTGCTCCCGGCGGACGTCTCCACAGCTGACGGTCTTTAGCAATGCAATCCCCCTTTGGTCTGTGCAGAGATAGTCGTGCGAGGGTCGGCGCGCCACGGGACGCGGTGCGCCCTTCAGTCCCCGCGCAGTGTACGGGCCGCGGACGGCCGAGGATCAGACGGCGACGCCGTAGCCGCGCTTCTTGACCCCGAGGTTTACGAACGTCTCGGTGCGGCGTACTCCGGGGATCGTGCCGACCTCGGTACGAAGAAAGATGCCGAGCGACTCCGCCGACCGGAGTGCGGCCCAGGCAAAGATGTCGAATGCGCCGGTGGTGACCGAGACCCAGCTCACCTCGTTGAGCTGGGCGAGCGCGTCTGCCACCTGGTCCACTCTGTCGGGGTCCACCTGAACGCCGACGAGGGCCTCGGAAGCGTAACCCATGCGGCCGGGGTCCAGCAGGGCGACGACGCTGATGTACCCCTCGTGGACGAGGCGTTTGAGCCGGCGGCGCACCGTGCCCTCGCTGACGCCGACAGCCCGTGCGATACCGGCGTTCGTGGCCCGTCCATCCTCTTGGAGCATTGCGATGATCTGTTTGTCCAGTTCGTCCATCTGCACCGTCCTGATCGTGTGGTGTCGTATAAATACTACCTATGTACTACGAATTCTGTCAACGAGCCGCACTGCTTCCACATCCGCCGCATCCCCGGTTTCCTCCGCGTCTCCATCATTCCGCCGGGCCTCAGAACCGGTTGATGGCCAAGTAGAAGGCGACGAAGAGCGGCAGCAGCCCGAAGAGCGTGCCGAAGAAGACCGGCCACGCACCGCCAAAGATGGCGATGATCGACCACGCCACTAGCATCGACCCGCCCGACACGATCTTGAGCGTCCGCCCGCGCTTCCTGTTGACCGCCGAGCTGATCCCCTCGGCTATCAGGTACCCCATCGCCATGAGCGCAATCCAGTCGAACCAGTATATCCATCCGAGATTTACCCGAAGCAGGGAGATGATCAGCCCGCCCGCGATCGCGATCGCCAGCCCGGCGCTGATGGCGCGGGCGAGATATGGCCGCGTCACCTCGAATGTGGGCAGTCCCCGCACCTGGGCGCACTCCTTGCACCGGATGCCGACCGGACCGTGCACCATGCACCTCGGACAGATCGGCTCCCCGCACCTGCCGCACGCGACGCTCGTCCTAGCGTCGGCATGGTTCACGCAGTACCGAGCCTCGGACATCGGCGGTGGACTCCTAATCTCCGGCGGGCTGCCTGCCCGTCCACTGCTGCTTGCGCGGAACGTCCCGGTCCCACAGCGCCCGATAGGCGAGCACCCGCACCATCGGGTAGCCGCGATCGGGCCGCTCCCAGTTGGCCGTCAGCCGCTTGGCCATCAGCAGCACACCTATCCCCAGCGTCATCGTCACGATCTCAGGCTCCCTGCCGAAGATCAGCGCCAGGACGGGCAGAACGAGCAGCGACACGAAGGTCCAGAGCCCCGTCTCGTGGAAGACGATACGGCCCATCCCCAGTATGACCGCTATGACCAGCATCTCCTGCCACAACATCCAGGGTGACCAGGAGAAGCTGAAGATCACCCCGACGGCGGTTGCCACGCCTCTGCCGCCGGTGAATAGCAGATATGGGGACCAGCTGTGGCCCGCGATGGCGGCCAGCCCCGTGGCCGCCTGCAGCGACACCGGAAGATCGAGCATCTCGCGGGCAATCAGCACCGGTAGCGTTCCCTTGGCGAGACAGTCGAAGACCCCGACGATGAACCCTGTCCACGGCCCTACGTGGGTCATCAGGTTTGTCGCGCCGACGTTTCCTGACCCGTAGTCGCGGATGTCGATGCCCTTGCGGTAACGCCCCACCAGGTAGGATACGGGGACGGCTCCCCATAGGTAGGCGCCGGCTATCATCGGGACCGCGGTCAGGTCCATCGCCTCTCCCGAGCGCCGCCCGCGCCGCTCACGGCGTTGGAGATCCCCCGCGCAGGCTCAGGAGGGCTTCGAAGCTCTCCATCGGAGGGCCCACCGTCCCGGGCTCCGGCTCGTCCGGATTCCCGGAGGAGTGGTAGTCGCTTCCACCACACGCTATCAGCCCCAGCCGGTCCGCCAGCGACCGGAGCCGTTCGACCACGTCGGACGGATAGTCCTTGTAGTACACCTCCATCCCCACCAACCCCTTCGCCTTGAGACGCGTGAGGAGCCGTTCCAGCTCCTCCGAGGCGCCGGCGTCCGGCTCGTTAGTCGCGTAGGTGGGGTGCGCCAGCACCGGAAGGGCGCCGTTTTCCGCCACGAGGCCGACCGCCTCTTCGGGAGAGAGCTTCGCCCTGCCGACGTAGGCCGGTCCGTTCCGGCCCAGGTAGAGATCGAATGCGTCCCTGGGGTACCGGACCACGCCCGCCTCCACCATGGCCTGAGCGATATGGGGCCGCCCGACCGCGCCACCGTCCGACAGCTCGACGACGCGCTCCCAGGAGAGACGCACGCCGATCTCCGCCAGCCTGTCGACCATACGCCGCGCCCGGTCCTCTCGTCCCTCGCGGAAGCCGCTGAGAGCGCGCTGCAGCGCCTCGTCCCGGTCGTCCACGAAGTATCCGAGAATGTGCACCTCGGCTCCGGGGATATCTGTGCTCAGCTCGATCCCCGGGACGATGGTCAGGTTGGGGTACCGCCTCGCAGCCTCCAGGGCTTCGGGGATCCCCTCGGTCGAGTCGTGGTCGCTGATCGATATGACCCGAAGCCCGCGCTCTCCGCAAAGGCGGACGAGCTCGGTGGGAGATAGACGCCCGTCCGAACAGGTCGTGTGCAGGTGAAGGTCGACCGAGGCGGCGGAGGCTCCCGCATCGCTCCCGTGAGACGCCGGGCGGTCGCTCACCCTTGCTCTCTTAGCGGGCGTACTCGACGGTACGGCTCTCTCGGATCAGCGTCACCTTGATCTGTCCGGGATAGACTAGCGTCTCCTCGATCTTCTTCACTACGTCCCGCGCCATCTTGGATGCGGCATCGTCGTCCACATCCTCAGGCCTCACCATGATGCGGACCTCTCGTCCCGCCTGGATGGCGTAGCACTTCTCCACGCCGGCGAAGCCTCTTCCGACCTCCTCCAGCGCCTCGAGACGCTTGATGTAGTTCTCGACCGTGTCCTTGCGGGCGCCCGGTCTGGCGGCGCTGATCGCGTCTGCCGCCGACACGATGTACGACTCGACCGTGCTCATGTCGTCGTCATGGTGCTCCGCGATGCAGGTGTACACCTTGGGAGAGACCTCGTACTTCGCGGCCACCTCGGCGCCGATCTCGGCGTGGGGTCCCTCCACCTCGTGGCTCAGCGCCTTGCCGATGTCATGCAGGAAGCCGCCGGCGCGGGCGGTCTTGACGTCGGCCCCTATGTCGGCCGCTATCATCGCCGCCAAGTGACCCACCTCCAGGCAGTGCTGAAGCACGTTCTCGCCGTAGCTGTAGCGGTACTTCAGCCGTCCCATGAGCTTGATGATCTCGGGATGGAGGCCGCGTATGCCGATGTCAAAGATCGCCTCCTCGCCGCTCTTCCATATGGTGGTGTCGATCTCCTTCCGGGCCTTGGCGACCATCTCCTCGATCCGCGCCGGATGAATCCGACCGTCCGCGATCAGCTTGCCCAGGGCGACCCTGGCGACCTCGCGGCGCACCGGGTCGAAGCAGGAAACGGTGACGGCCTCCGGCGTATCGCCGATGATCAGGTCCACGCCGGTCGTCTTCTCGATCGCGCGGATGTTGCGTCCCTCGCGGCCGATGAGACGGCCCTTCATGTCGTCGCTGGGGAGGGGTACCGTGGTGACCGTGACTTCGGAGACGACGTCAGAGGCAAGACGCTGTATGGACGTAGACAGTATCCGGCGGGCCTTCTGGTCGGCCTCCTCTCGCGCCGTCGCCTCCATGTCCCGGTAGAGGCGGGCCAGCTCGTGCTGGATATCCTGCTCGGCCTGGTGCATCAGCAGATCCTTGGCCTCGCCGATCGATACGCCGGCTCTCTCCTCGAGCAGCTCCAGCTCTTTGTGTCTCATCTGCTCCAGGTCGGCCCGGAGCTGTTCTATACCCCTCTCCTTTTCGCTAAGACTCTTCTCGCGGCTCTCCAGGTTGTTCCCCCGGCGCTCGACGTTCTCCTCCCTGTTGGAGAGCCGCCGCTCTGAGCGCCGCATCTCTGAGCGCCGTTCGCGAAGTTCGGCCTCCGCGGCCGACCGGGTCTGTAACGCCTCCTCTTTGGCCTCGATGAGGATGCTTCTCTTCTGCTCTCTGGCCTCCTCTAGGACGCGCGACGCGGCCGTCTTGGCCGCTTCATAGCGTCTGCCATGGACGAGCTTCGGTCCAACGTAACCAATGACCGCACCTGCTATCAGGCCTCCGAGGACGGCGAGGATCGTGATGACAGTCGTATCCACGACTCACCCCCCTGTACGTCTATTCTCAACCCTCTCTTATAGTCCTCCTAACAGCTTTATGGTATAGGCGGCCCTATACAGTGTCAAGGTAAACGCCGCTGTCCGGTCGGCGTGCATGGCTTGACGATGCGGTGCATGCCGATTCGCCATTGACGGCGGATGATCCCGTTGCTACCGTGACACGCACGGCCCAACCTTAACTCTTGTGACGATGACCGGAAGATGCCGAGATCGACCACCATAGCCGCCCTCATCGCGGCCGCGCTCTTGGCCGTTGCCTGCTCGGACGATCGGACGCCGGCGCCTCCGACGACGGCCCCCGCGACGACCACAGCGGCGAATACGCCCGCCGCCGTTCCCATGGCCGCGTCCGTCCCGACCGCGTCGCCCACCCCCACGCCCACGCCCATCCCTCCGACGCCGACCCCGGTCTTCGTCCCAGCGCCGGTCATCCTTCCCACCGTCGCCGTCCCGCTGCCCCTGCCGCGCCGCCCGGCGGCCGATCCGGCACCCGGACTTCTCGACTCTCTGGAAGGCCGGGCGTCGCTGATCAGGTCGCTCTTCCCGGCACGCCCCATCGAGCGGAAATTCATCGACAGGGAAGAGCTCGGAGAGCGGATGCAGTCCAGCTTCGACGAGAACGCCGACGAGATAGAGAGTCAGCAGGCGCTCTACAGGACGCTGGGCATTATCGCAAGCGATCAGAGCCTCTTGGACATCCTCCTTCCGTTGTACACGGAGAACGTTCTGGGCTTCTACGACGCGGACGAGGAGCGCCTCTACGTAGTCGGTCAGGCCGATGAGCTGAGCCCCAGGGACCAGCTCACCTACGTACACGAGTACGTACACGGCCTGCAGCAGCAGCACTTCGACATGGGCGGCACGTTCGACTCCCTCGAGGGAGACAGCGACAGGCGCCGCGCCTTCCGCGGGCTCGTGGAGGGCGATGCCTCAGTGGCAGAGGTTCTCTATATGCTCAACCATTTGGACGAAGAGGAGCAGGCGCAGGCCAGGGCCGCGCCGTCCGCCGCCGCCGACAGGGCCTATCGGCAGGCGCCCCACGTCGTCAGGCGCACCTTCGCCTTCCCCTACGTGGAGGGATTCAGGTTCATCGTCGGCCTCTACACCGAGGCCGAGAGCTGGGACCTCGTCGACGGCGTCTACGCAGCCCCGCCGCAGTCGACCGAGCAGATCATCCACCCGGAGAAGTACCGGTCCGGCGAGGAACCGCTGACGGTGGAGCTGCCGGACCTCGCCCCGGCCCTTCAGGGAGGATGGAGAGAGGTCACCACCGACACCTTCGGAGAGTTCCTTATCCAGGCGTACATGGAGATGCACCTGCCGACCGAGAGCGCCGCTCTGGCGGCCGCCGGTTGGGGAGGAGATCGCTTCTCCCTGTACGAAGATACCGAGGGGGAGACCCTCCTCTATGCCCTTCTCCGTTGGGACAGCGATGAGGATGCCGCCGAGTTCTTCGAGGCCTTCCTGGACTTCAGCCGCGCCCGCACAGATGCGGAGTGGCAGCCGACGGCGCAGGACGACGATACCCAACGTCTCCTGAGGCTGGAGGGCCAGGTCATTTACCTGAACCTGACCGAGGCGCGTACGCTTCTCATCATCGCTCCCGACGAGCAGACTCTCGACGCGGTCAGGACCCTAGGATGACAGTGCGCCCTCGTCCCTTCCCCCGCAGAGCCGGGGGAAGGTCAGGATGGGGGTCTCAGGCCGACCGGGCGAGCACGACAACCTCGAGGTCCCTCGGGAGGCTCCTCGACGTGACCGAGAGCCTGGGACGGGGCTCGACCTCAGGGACGCCCAGCTCGGCTAGAAGCTCCTCCAGCCCGTCCAGCTCCACGTCGACTCCGTCCGTCCGATAGTGCACCGGCACCACGATACGAGGCTCGATGGCGCTGACGAGGCGCGCCACCCGGTTGGCGCCGATCGTGCATACCCCTCCCGCCGGGACGAACAGCACCTCCGTCCGGTTCAGCGTCCTCACCTGCGCGGGAGTGGGCATCCCTCCTAGGTCGCCCAGATGGCACAGGGTGAGCTCCTCCGTCTGGAAGGTGTAGATCGTGTTGGTCCGGCGCTCGGAGGCGTCGGCGCTCAGGCGTGTGCCCATCCCTGTGATGTAGAAGTTGGATATCTCGTACTCGCCCGGCCCGTCGATGAACCTCGGCTCGCCGTCCAGCGCGGCTCGGTGGGAGTGATGGGGATGGTCGTTGCTGATGGTGACGATGTCGGCCTCATCTCTGCGCATTGCGAATCCGACGGAGGGAGCGAACGGGTCGGTGACCAGGGTCGCTCCCCCGGTCCGCAGCATGAGGGATGAATGGCCAAGCCAGGTGATCTCCATGTCTTTCCTTCAAGGTGATGCTTGGAGCAGTATAGCAACGGCCCGCGAGACGGTTCAACGAGCTCGCGCGGCATGAGAGCTAGCGCGGAGAGGAGGCTCTTACCTCTTCCCCCGCATGAGAGCTAGCGTGCGGCACGCCGCTGTGGTAGGCTCGAAAGTGCCATCCATGGTGAGAGGGGGAGGAGTCGCATGATGGTGGGGGAGCATGTCCAGACGGCTCGGGCGTTCCTGGATGCGGCGGACCCGGAGTTCGCTGACGGGGATTCCATGCAGGCCTCCGAGAAGATGTGGGGCGCCGCCTCTCACGCCGTGAAGGCCGTTGCCCACGAGCGGAGTTGGCCTTGCGGAAGCCACCGCGACCTGAGCGTCGCCGTCCGGAGACTCTCCGAGGAGTGCGGCGACCCCTCCATCAGGAGCGGCTTCGGGCTCGCCGAGAAGTTCCACGCAAACTTCTATACCGGTTTCATGGAGCAATACCATATCGACCAGGACCGGCCGTTCGTCCAGGAGTTCGTGGAGCGGCTGGTCAACGGATCGGTCGGACGGCCGGGACCCCGGTAGCATGCTCACGCAGAGACAGGAGACGATCCTCAACCTGATCGTCGACCACTACACGCGGACGGCGGCCCCCATTGGGTCGGAGACCATCGCTCGCCTGTGCGGCCTCGGCGTCAGCTCCGCCACGATTCGCAAGGAGGTGGCGAGGCTCGACGAGGAGGGGTACATCAGCAGGAGTCATCCCTCGTCGGGGAGCGTCCCGCTCGACAAGGCCTACCGGCTCTACGTCGAGTCGATGACCGCAGATGCACAGAGCGCGGTCCCGCCCAGGACGCGCCGGTTCGTGCGCAGACGCCTCGGAGACGTCGAGCGGGACCTCGACGAGTGGACCAGCGCCGCGGCGACGATCCTGGCGCAGCTCGTCGGCAACATGGCCATCGCCACCCTCCCCAAGGCCCCTGAATCGAGAGTCAGACACCTTGAGCTGGTCCGCCTGCAGGACTTCCTGGCAATGCTCATCATCGTCATGGAGCAGGCGCGTCTGCGACGCCACCTGATACGTCTGGAGGAGGCCGTGGACGCGCATGAGCTTGAGTCGACGGCCAGCAGGATGAGAGATGAGCTGCGCGGTCTGACGCGTCGCGAGATAGAGTCGAAGAGTGTCGCGTCGAATCCGCTGGAGGAGGCGGTCGTCGACGCCGCGGTGGTCATCCTGAGAGATGAGGAGCGCGAGCTCTACAGCGGACACTACGTCGACGGCCTGAGGAATCTGCTCGGCCAGCCCGAGTTCGAGGACAACGGCCGCGTCCGCGCCCTCGTCGAGGGGCTGGAAGATCGGAGCCTCGTCCACGCGGTGCTGGATGAGACGCCCGAGGGGGACGTTGCCAGGGTGACGATAGGATCGGAGAACCGGGGCGATGTGCTGTGGCCCCTGAGCATTGTCATCTGCCAGTACGGAGTACCCCACCGGGCTGTAGGTGCCGTTGGCGCCGTCGGCCCGACCCGCATGCAGTATCGCGAGACGATCGCCAGCGTCCAGTTCATGGCCTCCGTCATGAGCGACCTCGTCGAGACCGTCAGCCCGGCCTGACGACCACCGTGTTCGAAGCTCTGTCTCAGAAGCTGAACCGCGCCCTTCAGCGCCTGAGTGCCAAGGGACGGCTCACCGAGAAGGACATCGACCAGGCGCTGCGAGAGGTCCGGCTGGCCCTCCTCGAAGCCGACGTCAACTTCAAGGTCGCCCGCGACCTGATCGCCAGGATCCGCGAGAGGGCCCTCGGAGACGAGGTGCTCAGGAGCCTGACTCCGGGCCAGCACGTCGTAAGGATCACCGGGGAGGAGTTGACTGCGATACTGGGCGCGGGCGTCAAGCGCCTGACCCCCGGCGCGCCGCCGCCCTCCGTGATGCTGATAGCCGGGCTGAACGGCTCCGGCAAGACCACGACCGCCGCCAAGCTCGCCCTCTACCTCAAGCAGGCGCGGCAGAAGCCCCTCCTGGTCGCCGCCGATCTCCACCGTCCCGCCGCTGTCCGTCAGCTGGAGACCCTCGGCAGGCAGGTCGATGTCGAGGTGTACAGCGGCGGCCCTAAACTTCCGGCGGCGAGGGTGGCGGGCGACGGGGTAAGTCGCGCCGCCGAGATCGGCGCGTCGTGGGCAATCGTCGACACGGCCGGCCGGTTTCAGATCGACGACGATCTGATGGATGAGCTGGAGCAGATCAGAGACGCCGTATCCCCGGTTGAGACGCTCCTCGTCGTAGACGCCATGACCGGGCAGGACGCCGTGCGGGTCGCGGATGAGTTTCACCGGCGCGTCGGGCTGACCGGACTCGTCCTCAGCAAGATGGATGGGGACGCGCGCGGCGGCGCGGCGCTGTCCATCTCTTCCACCACAGGCCTGCCGGTCAAGTTCTTCGGTACGGGGGAGCGCGTCAACGCGCTCGAGGTGTTCCATCCCGACCGGCTTGCGTCGCGCATCCTGGGCATGGGAGACCTCCAGACTCTCGCGGAGAAGGCGCAGACCGACGTAGACCAGCGAGAGACCGCCCGTCTGGAAGAGAAGATACGACGGGCGAGCTTCGACCTCGAGGACTTCCTGGGCCAGCTACGGCAGCTCAGGAAGATGGGGCCTCTCAGCCAGATAATGGACTTCATCCCCGGCGTCTCGGGAATGCGCGAGAGGATGGGCGCGGCCGAGGTGGACGAGGGCGACCTTGCCCGGATCGAGGCGCTGATCCTGTCGATGACGCCGGAGGAGAGGCGGAGGCCGGAGATCATCGGCGGGAGCCGCAGGCGCCGCATCGCAAGGGGAAGCGGGACCACCCCGCGGGACGTCAACCAGCTCCTGAACCAGTTCCGCCAGGTGCAGAAGCTGACGCGCCAGCTCGCCTCAGGAAAGCTCCCCGCCGGAGCCCTTCAGGTTCCCCGCCGACGGCGGTAGGAATTTCAGTCTCTAGAAGCGTTTGCGGGCTATCGCACGGCGCACGGCCCGCTCGATGTCTCCGGAGGTGAGGCCGTACTTCGATAGCAGCTGCTCGGCGGTTCCCGACTCTGCGTAGCCCCGCAGCGCTACCGACTCGACCGGTGTGGGCAGCTCGCGGGAGAGAGCCTGGGACACCAGACTGCCCAGCCCGCCGTTGATGTAGTGTTCCTCCGCCGTTACGACCGCACCGGTGTCGCGCGCCGCCTCCACTACAGCCGCCTCGTCGAGCGGGCTCACCGTCGCCATGTTCAGCACCCTGCACCGGATGCCGTCGGCGGCCAGCGCGTCCGCCGCTACGAGCGCGGCGTGCACCATGATGCCGCAGGCGATGATCGCCGCGTCCGCGCCGTCGCGGAGCATCTCGGCCCTGCCGACGGCGAAATCGACGCCGTCGGCGTGCACGACCGGAGTCGGAGGGCGTGAGACCCGGATGTAGAATGGCCCCTCCGTGTCGACGGCGGCCCGCACCGCCTCCACCGTCTCGGGCCCGTCGGCGGGGACGATCACGTTGAACCCCGGCAGCGCCGACATGAGCGCGATGTCCTCGATGCCGTGCGCCGACACGCCGTCCTCCCCCGTGATGATCCCCCCGTGCGTTGCGACCACCTTCACGTTCTGGCCCGACTGGGCCACGCCGACGCGGAGCTGGTCGTAGGGCCGGCTGGTGGCGAAGACGGTGAAGGTGCTCACGACGGGGATCTTTCCCGATGCGGCGAGCCCGGCCGCGACGCTGACGATGTTCTGTTCCGCAGGGCCGAAGTCGAAGAAGCGCTCCGGGTACCTGGCGCCGAACAGGTTGGTGAAGGTCGACTTGTTCAGGTCGCCCCCCAGGACGACCAGGTCCGGGCGCGTCTCGCCCAGCTCCACCAGCGTCTGGCCCGCTATCTCTCTCGTAGAGGCTGTTTCGGCCACCGGCGGCACCCCCTTGTCCTGATCAGCCGATCTCCTGCAGGGCCAGGGAGGCCTGCTCGGGGGACGGCGCTTTTCCGTGGAAGTCGGGATTGTCCTCCATGAAGCTGACGCCCTTCCCCTTCACGGTGCGGGCCACGATCGCCGACGGCTTCCCCGTTACGCCTCCGGCGCGGTCCAGTGCCGATAGCACCCGTTCGAGGTCGTGTCCGTCGATCTCCACCGTGTCCCATCCGAAGGCCCGCCACTTGTCTGCCAGGGGCTCGAGCTGCATCACCTCGTCTGTCCGACGGTCGTTCTGGATACCGTTGCGGTCCACTATGGCGACCAGATTGTCCAGCGCGTAGTGGGCGGCGGACATCGCGGCCTCCCACACCTGTCCCTCGTCGCACTCTCCATCGCCTAGCAGCACGTAGGTGCGCGAGGGCCGGCCGTCCAGCCTGGAGGCGAGCGCCGTTCCGACGCCGAAGGAGAGCCCCTGTCCCAGCGAGCCTCCGGACATCTCGACGCCGGGGGTCTTCACGTGCGCGTGGCCCTGGAGGCGGCTGTCGAGCTTGCGGAAGCTGCTCAGCTCCTCCTCCGGGAAGTAGCCCGCCTCGGCGAGGGCGGCGTAGAGGACGGGACAGGCGTGCGCCTTGCTCAGGATGAACCGGTCCCGGTCCGGCCATGAGGGCTCCGGCGGCCTGTGGCGCATGACGCGGAAGTAGAGCGAGGAGAGGATCTCCACGGCGGAGAGCGATCCGCCCGGGTGTCCTGATCCGGCCTCCGTCACCATCGTGATGATGCTTCGCCGGAGCCGGCGGGCGACCTCGTCCAGATCGGCCCGGCCCGCGGCGACAGGATCCGTCATCGCTCGCACCTCCTGTCCGCAGTCCGGCAATTATAGCAACGTGCCGGGATGAGGTTCTAGGCCGTGTACTCGTTCAGTACATATGAGATAGTGGAGACGACCCTCCAAAGCGAAACTCGACCTAGTCTGGAATCGAGAGATCTGTGAGGATGGTCTTTGCGCAGTTGTGGCCGGGCGCTCCCGTCACCTCTCCGCCAGGGTGCGTACCCGCCCCGCACATATAGAGACCCTTGATCTGACTCCGGTACGGCTGCCGACCCAACTGATCGGGAGTGGCGTCTATGTGATGTATGTTGCCCGCCGTCATCCAGGTCCTCGTTTGGATGTCCTCGGGAGTCTGAAGCTCCCAGTCGACTATGCTGTCCCGAAAGCCTGGAAAGTAGCAGTCGACGACGCTGATCAGGTTGTCGGCCACCTCCTGTCTCACCTCACCCCAGCTACGCTCGACCAGCCGGGCTGGCTGATAGGTGGACCAGACTGTCAGGAGATGGCGACCATCCAAAGCGTAGGTCGAGTCGAAAGCGGACGGGACCCTCACCGTCATGATAGGCGATCGTGGCCACCGGCCCTCCACCGTATCTCTCCAAGCCCGCTCGTAGTATTGGACGGACGGGCCGATCATGATTGGATTCGGCACCAGTCGACGGTCGTAGCTGTTCCCTAGATAGCGGCCGAAGTCTGGCATCTCGCCGATGATCACAGACAGGACTAGGCTGGATACCCTGACCGTCATAGCCTGAACTCGCCGTGCGTCCGCGGGCGCCTCGTCCGCGCTTACCAGCGTCGAGAATGTGCGCTTGGGGTCCGCGTTGGAGACGACGATCCGGCTCCCGATCTCCTCGCCGTTGGAGAGACGGACTCCCGAGACGGCCCCGTCTTTCACGATCACCCTGTCAACGACGGCGCCGGTCCGAATAGCGGCTCCAAACTCTTGGGCCGCATTCGCCATGGCCCGTGTGATGCTTCCCATACCCCCTACTGGTATTCCCTTGTCCCGGGAACGGGCGAGAACAGAGCCGCATCGGAGGAAGGCGAGGCTGAGGATGCTACCGGGCTGTGACGGGTCCGACTCCGAGGGCGACATGAAGTAGGCTCTCACCCGCTCATCCTCGAAATAGTGTTCCACCAGATCCACAAGGCTCCAGGTCAGGAGTCTGCCGAGGGTATCTTCCAGCGCCGTGCTCCGGGTCTCCTCTACCAGTCCGCGTATGGTCGGGGGCCCGGTCATGTAGTAGGGCGCGAGCATCTCCACTACGGCGTCCCAGAACGCCTCCCACTGCGGGACCGCACCGGCGTCGCGGTGCGAGAGCTGTCGAATCTGGGCTGCGAGATCGCCTGTAGTGTCGACGTCCGGCCCGCCGAGGTGGGCGCCGTCGGGAAATGGGCGAAAGGGCCGGCCTTGTCGCTTGAAAGCGTACGTCTCAGCGATCTCGAAGCCATGTCCTCTCAGGTCCAGATCGTCGATGACTTTGGCCTGGAGCATGTCGCAGTTACGCGCGCAGACCGGGCCGTACACGCCTGGGAAGAGCTCCTCGGTGGTACAGGCCCCGCCGACCTTGTCGAGTCGCTCGAGCACCAGGACGGAGAGACCGGCTTTAGCGAGGTAGCCCGCTGTCACCAGACCGTTGTGTCCAGCCCCAATGACGATTGCGTCGTACGTGCGCAAGAGACCGTTCGCACCCCTAGTCGTCGAAACCGCGTATCACCTTGCCCGGAGTCTGGCCGGTGAAGTCACCGTTTTCGATGACCGCCACCCCGTTGACAGCGACGTGTGGGATACCCACCGGGTAGCTGTGCGGCGCCTGGAAGGTGGCTGTGTCGGCCACGGTGTCGGGATCGAAAGCCACTATGTCGGCGGCGAACCCGGGCGCAATGCGGCCGCGGCGGCTGAGCCCCAACCGCTGGGCCGGGAGCGTCGTCATCTTGCGAATGGCCTCCGGCAGCGAGATCAGACCACGCTCCCGCCGGTAGTGCGCGAGGTAGCGGGGGTTCGTGCCGTAGCTGCGCGGATGCGGCCTCCCGGAGGACAGTATGCCCTCCGTCGATATGGAGGAGCCATCGGAGGCCACCGAGACCAGTGGATGCTTGGCGAAGGTCTCCACGTCGTCCTCCATCATGCCGTGGCTGATTACGCTGGCCTCCTCCCTCTGGTAGAGGCGAAGCACGGCTTCCTCCGGCTCCAGCTCCATCTCCCTCGCTATCTCGGTTACGGTCATGCCCTCGAAACCGGGATTGGGGACGTATCGGGCGATGACGGTGGCGTCCGAGCCGCGACCGACCGAGAACCGCGACCTGATGTCGGTGAGCATCCTGTCCCGCTGCTCAGGGTCGGCCATGCGCTCCAGGGTGGCGGCGCGTCCGCCGGACAACGCCCAGCGGGGGAACATGGCGCCGGTGAGAGAGGTGCTGGAGGCGGTGTACGGATACTGGTCGCCCGCGGCGTCTATCCCCTCGTCCCTGGCGCGCTCTAGAAATCCAAGGGCGTCCGCCGCCCGTCCCCACATCAGCTCTCCCATGCACTTCATGTGAGAGATCTGTACGCGGACACCCGTCCTGCGCCCCACCTCCAACGCCTCGTTGATGGCTACGAAGAGTCCCACGGTGCCCGCTCCCTCGTCCCTGATGTGGGTCGAGTAGACCCTCCCGCGCCGCGCCGCCTCATCGGCGAGAACGATGACCTCCTCCAGCCGCGTGTAGTTGCCGGGCGCGTAGAATAGGCCGGTCGAGAAGCCCATGGCGCCCGCCTCTATACTTTCGGCGAGCAGCGCCTTCATGCGGTCGAGCTCCCGGTCATCGGGCGCCCTGTCCTCTTGCCCGATGACGCAGGCGCGCAGAGTACCGTGCCCGACTTGGAACGCCAGGTTAAGCGTGGCTCCCGCCCTCTCCACAGCGTCCATGTAACCGCCGAAGTCGCTCCAGGTCACATCGAACGAGTCGGTGTACAGGGCCAGGCGCGTCCTGAATACCTCCTCCGCCTCGCCCAGTAGGGGCGCGCAGAAGCTCATGCCGCAGTTCCCGGTAAGCTCCAGGGTCACGCCCTGCCTCACCTTGCTCTGCGCGTTCGGGTCTAGCAGAAACGACATGTCGCTGTGGGTGTGCAGGTCTATGAAGCCGGGCGATACCACCAGACCCGCCGCGTCTATCGTCTTCGCGGACTCCTCCTCGAGCCTGCCGATGGCGGCTATCTCTCCATCCTTGACGGCCACGTCCGCCGCGTAGGCTGGACTCCCCGTGCCGTCTGTCACCGAGCCATTCTTGAAGAGCAGGTCGTACACCGCAGCCTCCGGTACTCTTTGTTAGAACGTGGTGGGAAGCCGTTTCCTATGCGGGCCTCGAGAAGGCCAGGGCCGACTTGGGGTTTTCGATGAAGATGTTGCGTACGAGATCGTCGCCGAAGCCCCGTTCGTGCATCCTAGGCAGAATCCGGGAGAGGATGTAGTGGTAGCCATAGCCCCCGTTGCCTATGAACTGGTACTTGAACGCCAGGTCGTGGGCCACCACTATCCTGTCGCCGAACCCCTCGGCGGCCAGCCAGGTCATCTGGTCCATGCGCATCGCGTCGTTTGGCAGGTCCCTGATTACGACGTGGTCGGTGTAGTATGACCGCTCATTCCCGAGCAAGTCCCATTCGATGTAGCACCCGCTCTCCGCCACCTGCTTCAGCGTCTCCAGTTTGAACAGCGTGCGCTCGATGTGCCCCATGATCGCGTTGTTCAGATCGGCCCCCACCCCGTCCAGGATGTCGAGAATCTCGGAGGGAGCCGCCTCGTCCCGGCCGGGATGGATGTGAAGAGGCGCGCCCGTGATCTGCTGAGCCCTGCCCGACGCCCTGAGCACCTTCCGCTCGTTGTCGGTCATCGGCCACGTACAGCCGATCTCTCCAATCACGCCGGGTTTGATCCCCGTACCTTCCGCCCCCTCCGTCACCTCGCGTACGATCCGCTCGGTCAGCTCCTCTTCGCTCAGCGCGTCGACCTCCGGAGGATGGAGACTGTCGATGTAGTACGACCCGCCCATGATTATGTTCAGACCGGTTGCGCGGGCGATTCGCGCCAGTCCGACCGGGTCCCGCCCAGACCCGAGACTCGTCGTGTCGACGATCGACTGTCCACCGAACTGCTTGAACAGCATCGCCCCTTCGATCGCGGCCGGCACGTCGAGCAACCTGCAGTTGTCGAGGTTGACGGCCGCGTCACGCCTGATGCGACCGAGCGTCTCCGCGAGTCCCGGAGCGTCCGGTGCGATTCGTCTGTAGTACAGGTCGCGCAGACCGGCCTGAGCGGGCGGCACAAACCCGTCGGTCGGGTCCCACAACAGGTGCTCGTGCGTCAGCGTCACGCCCAGCCGGTCCGCGTCGATCGGGCCAAGGACCGTCTGAACCTTGCCTGCCATCGTCTCGCTCGTCATCGCGTCTCCTCGCAGCTCGCCAATTATAGCAACGTGTCGGGACGAGGTTATAGACTGCGCACAGAGCGTAACTGCTCACGTTCGGTGAGTCGAGACGACTCTCCCCGACCCCACGTGGACTCTTGCTCCTTCTCCCGCCAGGGGAGAAGGATAGGTTGACAGCCCAGAACACCAGTGCTATAATCTCGCTATACGTCGTGCATCCTCTACAGGAGGCCCCATCTTGACCAACCCGCCCACCCATACGATCCACGTGCTGCGAGCTGCCGCTTCTGGCAGGCGAACCTGTCGGATTGAGCGGCCATTCATACGACGATCCTGACCCTGGCCAGATACGGGAAACGACATAATGCATGAAGATACGACACCTGAGAACAGTCTGGCCCTCTTCGCCTCCAGGCTCTCCGAGAGACAGAAGGCCGCTCTCCCATACCTGCTCAAGCCCGGCCCAATAACCGAACGCGCCCGGCAGGCCGGCGTCCACAGGGACACCATCTACAGGTGGATGCGAGACGACGCCTTCAGGGAAACCCTGGACGGGCTCAAGGAGCAGGTCTTTCGCTTGGCCGAGTCCGAGATCCAGTCCATGGCATACGAGGCCACCTCCGTCATCTACGAGGCCATGCAGGACGACAACCCTCACACGAGGCTCAGGGCCGCCCAGACCATCCTCAAGTTCGCCCACGAAGCCGGCTATGGACGCGAGCTCGCCAGACGCATCGACAATACCATCGACGCCATGGCGCTCAAGGACTCCTGATGCCCCGCTCGCTTGAAAGTCGCGTCAGGAGCCTGGAGAGGAAGTACGCCAGGGAGCTCGCCGAGCTCAAGGTCCGCCGGTTCTGCGAGCTCCTCACCAACAACTGGGCCGATTTCGCCGACTCCAACTATACGGCATGGGACCTCATGAAAAAGATGGACATCGCCCATCTGGGATTGCCTAGGCTGTCTGCCGTCGCCTCCCTCATCGACCGCGCCAAGCGCGGCGGCTACGTCCTCGATCTCACCGATCCCTTCGAGCAGCTCGTCCCCTGGGCGAACAGACCGCTCGAAGACTGGTGATGCTCCACCACCTTCGTGCTAATGACGCACCGGGCAACCGAGAAGGCTCTTCTTCTTCCCCTGGCCTCGCGGGGAGTAGGCATGGTCATGCTCGCATCATCCTGAAAAGGCTCTTACCTCTTCCCCCGGCTCCGCGGGGAGTAGGCATGGTCATGCTCGCATCATCCTGAAAAGGCTCTTACCTCTTCCCCCGGCTCCGCGGGGAGTAGGCATGGTCATGCTCGCATCATCCTGAAAAGGCTCTTACCTCTTCCCCCGGCTCCGCGGGGAGTAGGCATGGTCATGCTCGCATCATCCTGAAAAGGCTCTTACCTCTTCCCCCGGCTCCGCGGGGGAAGATTGAGATGGGGGTCCCCCCTCAACTCGCCACGTTTACCTGGGAGCTATCATCCGGTTCGCGCGGAGTGGTATATTCCTCTCGTTGCGGCCGAAGGGGCGTGAGCCCCGCCCCAGGTCCCTCGTTTCGCTCGGGACGACAAGGGGGAACGGAGCTTACGGAGGTGCGACTCGATGGCGGTTCGACGATGCCTGCTGGAGCTGGGTACAGGCGTGGACCTTCACGGACGGGACGCCACGAAGGCCGCACGTAGAGCCGTCTTCGATGCGCTGCGCCACAGCAGCGTCGCCTTCCCGCGCGTCTTCGGGTACGATCCCGATCAGATGCTGGTGGACGTGACGATCGCAGTACCGTATCCCGAAACGGTCGTCCGGGACGAGGTGCTCGAAGAGCTTCCCTACGGCACGAAGAGCATCAACGTGATCGAGGGCGGTATCAAGGTGCCGGGGGCCGAGCCGGGCCGCGACTCCACCATCGTCGCCAACGCGGCCATCGTGGTCAGCCTCGACGTCCCGGACTAGGCGCTGTCAGGAGGCCGTCGACGTTGACCGGGGGTGTGAGGGTGTCCCCCACGACTATCTCCTACCTCTTCCCCCGCGGACGGGGGAAGATTGAGATGGGGATCCCCTGCCGGGCCGCTCTTTCGGGACGGGAAGTGGAGAACCCGTCTACACTGTGATGTTGATCCGCTAGGCACAGTCAGGAGGCTGGCGATGTTGACCGGGGGTGTGGGGGTGTCCCCCACGACTATCTCCTACCTCTTCCCCCGCGGACGGGGGAAGGACTATCTCCTACCTCTTCCCCCGCGGACGGGGGAAGATTGAGATGGGGGTCCCCTGCCGGGCCGCTCTTTCGGGACGGGAAGTGGAGAACCCCGTGCACACTCCTCACTAACTTCAACTGTCACGCCATGACCGCTGGGGCGGATTCACCAGTTAGTCGCCTCTGCACGGGCCGGATACGGGCATAACAATGCTACGGTGTTGATCCGCTAGGCACAGTCAGGAGGCTGGCATGGCCCAGATACGAAAAAATACGGCGAAGCGCAAGCTGGCTGAGGGAGGCGTCGTGTCGGTCGCCCTGGGGCCGATGGCCGCCGACCTGATCGAGCACTTCGGCCTGCTGGACTTCGATGCGATATGGCTGGAGGGAGAGCACGGCCCCGTCGACTTCGGGGACATCCCCGACCTGACGAGGGCCTGCGACCTGTGGGGGAAGTCCTCCATCGTGCGGGTGAACCAGCACGAGCCCGGCGTCATTTACCGCACGCTCGACCTCGGGGCCCAGGGCATCGCCGTCCCCCACGTCAACACCGCCGCGGAGGCGAGGGCCATAGTGGACGCCGCCAAGTTTGGCCCGATCGGCCACCGGGGCTCCGCGACCAGCCGGCAGGGCATAGGCGTGGAGGACTACTTCTCAAAGGCCAACGACGAGACGATGATCATCGTGCTCATCGAGGATATAGCGGCGATCGACAACCTGGACTCGATCCTGGAGGTCGACCATATCGACGTCTTCTTCATCGCGCCCGGCGACCTGGCGCAGAGCATGGGGCATCCCGGCAACTACGCCCATCCCGAGGTGACGGCGGTGGTGGAGGAGTCTATCCGGCGGATCGCCGCCGCCGGCAGGGTGCCCGGCACTCTGGTCAACGAGTCGAACGTGCGGCACTACGCCGGCTTGGGCGCGCGCTTCTTCTCGATAGGCTGGATACCCTGGCTTATCGAGGGCGCGCAACGGTATCTCAGGATAGCCGGGGCCGCAGGGAAGCAGCCTCGCTCCCGCGTCTGAGGAGACAGACCCATGCTGGACATAATGTCCCGGATCTCGATACCTGACAAGGACCTGTTCAACGAGGAGCGCCTCAAGAGGCTGATGCGGGAGGAGGGCCTCTCCGCGGTCATAGGCTTCTCGCCGGAGAACATAACCTACCTCTCCGGGTACCACAACCTCGACCTGCTGATACTCCCGGAGGACAGGTACTCGATGATAGTCGTATGGCCGCTGGAGGGGGAGCCGACGCTGATCATGGCGGACAACGGGAATCCTTTCCTGTCCTTCATCGACGACGTGCGCCGCCTCCCCAGATACCCGGAGAGAGACCGCGCCCTGGAGACCCTCGTCCGGATTCTGCATGAGAAGGAGTTCAGCGGGGAGAAGGTGGGGATCGAGAAGCGGTACCTCCCAGCCGACCGGTGGGAGAACCTCCGGGACGAGCTTCCCGGCGTCCGCTGGGTCGACGGGACGGACGTGATGGAGAGGACCCGGCATATCAAGACTCCGATGGAGATCGAGCTCCTGCGCGAAGCGGCGCGGGCACAGGACAGGGCGATCTTCACTGCGTACGCCGACGCCAGGCCGGGGGACACCGAGAAGTCGGTCGCCGACGCGGTGGCGGCCAACGTGATGAGCTACGGCGCCGACATCGTCGTATTCAACTTCCTCGCCTCCGGCGAACGGACCGTGGGCGGCCATACCCTCGGCACCGGCGCGACTCTCGAACCCGGGACCGTCGTCAGGTCCGACTACGGCGCCCTGTTCAACGGCTACTACACCGACTTCGGCCGCATGGCCTCGGTGGGGCCGCCCTCTCAGCGCCAGCGCGATGCATACTCCCGGACCTACGAGGTGCAGCAGCGGACGATAGAGGCCGTCAGGCCGGGCATCGCCGCGCAGGAGCTGTTCGACACGGCGACGCGGGCCTACCGCGATCTTGGCATCGGCACGCGGGTGATGGTCGGCCACAGCATAGGACTGCTCATCCACGAGCGTCCGATCCTGGCTCCGGGCGAGACCTGGACGGTGGAGGAGGGGATGGTCATGTGCATCGAGAACGGCTCCACCGGCCCGAGGTACGACCACGACGAGAGATACATGACGGAGGACATGGTCGTCGTCACCAGGGACGGATGCGAGCTGCTCTCCGACTACGGCCCGACCGACGAGCTCTTGCTGATCGAATAGGGTAAGAGGGTGTGTGGGAAGAGATGTTCCAAGCTCTCCTCTCCCTTGACGGGAGAGGACTAAGGTGAGGGTGATTCTTCTGACATCCCTCATCCTAACCTTCTCCCACAAGGGGAGAAGGGATTTCCCACACACCCTCTAAGGTTCACGCGCCTCACCAAGGCTGGAAAGACACTGACAACAGCAGCGGAGTTGGGCCTCGGAGTCTCCCGGTACCGCTGGGTGGTATTCACTCTGTGGTCGGTCTGCTCGGTGTCGGGGTTCATGGTCGTGTCCACCATCGGCCTGCTGCTGCCCGCGATAAGCTCGGAGCTCCGGCTGTCGCCGGCCCAGCAGGGGCTGCTCGGCTCGGCGGCCTTCTGGGGGAACATCGCCCTGACCCTGCCGTTCGGCTGGCTCGCCTCCCGGCTGCGGCCCAAGCCGCTGACCACCGCGACGCTGGCGGTCGGGACGGCGTGTATACTCCTCCAGGGCTGGGCCCCGGTCTTCGCCGTGCTCATCCTCGGCCGGCTCGCGTTCGGCATCTCGATCATCGCCCGGGAGCCGGCCCGCGCCCTTCTCATCCACCAGTGGTTCCCGTCGCGAGAGGCGATCCTCGCCAACAGCATCTCCAGCTTGATGTTCGGACTCGTCGTCGGGTCCGGACTGGTCGCCACTCCGCTGATCCTCGAGGCCGTTGCCGAGGACTGGAGGTTGGTGCTGCGGATCTTCGGCGCGATGTTCGCCGCGCTCATGGCTATGTGGATCGTGTTCGGCAGAGAGCGGCCCACGCAGGCCCGGAGCCGGGAGGACAGCACGTGGGGCGTTGGACTTCTCCGTTCGGCGCTCTCCCACAGGGACCTCTGGGTGGGCGGAGGCGGCTTCATAGGAGCTACGCTGGCATGGTCGGCGTTCCTGAACTTCTATCCGACCATGATGCTGGACGTCCACGGGCTGCCTCTCCGATGGACGGGCGCCATCCTGGCGATCAGCATCTTCGTCGGCGGCATATCCGGGCTCGGCCTCAGCTACGCCGTGATGAACTTCGGCGCCCGGAGAACGGTCCTCCAGTTCGCCGGTGCGGCTATGGCAGCCTCCTACGTGGGCATGACGCTCACCGGCTCCATACCGCTGCTCCTGTCTCTGTCGGTTCTTAACGGAGTTGCATGGGGGATGTACCCCGTACTCTATACCGTGCCCTTCCACCTGCCGGGCATACGCCCGCGGGAGATAGTCGTCGGCGTCTCCGCGTTGATGACCATGATAGCCATGGGCACGGGGACCGGGCCCGTGGTAGCCGGACTCCTTCAAGAGGCCACAGGCGACCTGGAACGGACGCTTCTCATAATGGCGTTCGCGCCGCTCAGCCTGGTCGTTGCGGGGACAGCCCTGCGCGCGACGTCGGAGCCGGGGATGCGCCCGTCACGCGACAGCGGCGCCGTACCTACCGCCGCCCCGAGCGAGTCGAGTCACCAGGAGACGCGCGTGTGAGGACGAGGCTGGAGCACCCGGCCGCCGCGCCCCGACGCGTCTCACGGAGGCACGGGCCGCTCGCCGGTCTGGTCCGCTACCCCGTCTTCGAGTCGCTCAGGTACCGCGACTTCCGCTGGATGTGGGCCGGCTCCTTCGTCTCGTTCATGGCCATGAACATGCAGATGATCACGCGGAGCTGGCTCGTCGTGAGACTGACCGACGACTCGCCTCTGTATCTCAGCCTCTCGATGGTCTCATTCGCCGTACCCGTGACCTTCGTCTCCCTGATCGGAGGGGCGCTGGCCGACAGGGTGCCGAGAAGACGGCTCGTGATCATGAGCCAGAGCGGCAACGCCCTGATGACCCTGCTGCTGGCCGTTCTCGACGTTACCGGCGTCGTGACCTTCTGGCACGTGATGGCCATGGGAGTCGTCAACGGCTCCCTGATGGCGTTCAACATGCCCAGCCGACAGGCGATCATCTCTGAGATCGTTCCGGAGCGAAGGCTGATGAACGCCATCTCGCTGAACAACTCCAGCATGAACCTGACGAGGGTCGTCGGCCCGGCGCTTGCGGGATTCCTCATCCTGCTGGTCGACACGGCGGGCGTCTTCTTCATCGTCTCGGGCATCTACCTCTTTTCGACTCTCTCCATGTCGTTGGTCCGTGCCGGAACGGAGCCGGCGGGACGGTCTGGGAAGGGAATGACGGGCGACATCCGCGAGGGACTCGACTACGCCATAGGCGACCGCACGCTCAGGGGGCTGATAATCATGAACTTCATCCCCGTCCTGTTCGGCTTCTCCTACTATGCCCTTCTCCCGGCGTGGGCGCGTGAGGCGCTCGACGTACAGTCCGACGATCTTGGGATACTGATGATGCTCATGGGGGTCGGCGCGCTGACCGGCACCCTCATCCTGGCCTCGATGGGCTCCTTCAGACGGCGCGGCGGCGTCCTGCTCATCTCCTGCTTCGTCTGGGGCGTCACCCTGGCGGTATTCGCACGCATGGAGAGCTTCGCGCCGACGATCCCGCTTCTCATCTTCATAGGCCTCGTGAGCTCCGCCTTCATGTCGTTGAACATGACCCTGACGCAGGTCTACTCCGCCCCTCGGATGCGGGGCCGGGTGATGAGCATAACCATGATGAGCTTCGGTCTGATGCCGCTGAGCGCCGTGCCGTTCGGACTGCTCGCCGAGTTCACCAACACCCCCTTCGCCCTCATGCTCAGCGGCATTCTGCTGGCCGTCTTTACCCTGCTATTCTCGGTAGCCTATCCGAGCTTCCGCCGGATCGCATAGGCGGCCTCCCTCCCCTCTCTTCTCCCTTCCCCCGGCTCTGCGGGGGAAGGGCAGGATGGGGGCATCTCCTTGTTGCGGGGGCCAGACCGATGCCTTAGAATCGGGCCCACCCAATCCCGCCATTCCACCCGGAGATGCCCGTGTCTGTTCCCATTGAGATGCTTGCCCAGGTTGACGCCTCGGTGGAGGAGATCGTCGCCCTCCACCGGGGACTCGTCAGAATCGAGTCGGTCAACACCGGCGCGATGCCTACCGGCAACGAGACGGAGGTGTGCGACTTCATAGGCGAGTGGCTTGCAGAGGACGGTATAGAGTCGGAGACCCTCGCGAGAGACCCGGCGCGCGGCAATCTGATCGCACGCTTGGATGGTCGCACCGGTAGGGCGGGGCTCATGTTCATGTCCCATACCGACGTCGTCCCGGTCGAGGACGAGGCCAAGTGGAGCTTCCCACCCTTCGGCGCCACCGTAGCCGACGGCCGCGTATACGGTCGAGGAGCGTCCGACTGCAAGGGCCTTCTCGCAGCACAGATGATGGCCATGCGGCTCCTAAAGCGAAACGGCGTCAGGCTCGAAGACGGCCTGATCCTCGCCTCCGGCGCCGACGAGGAGCATGGTGGAAGGTACGGGTTCGGCTGGCTGGCGGAGAACCATCCGGAGAAGCTGAACGCACCGTTCGCCGTAAACGAGGGTGGAGGAGAGCCGGTAGCCGCCGGATCGCTGACCTACGTGCTCGGCACAGGCGAAAAGGGACGCCTCCAGGCCGAGATCACCGTAAAGGGAACGAGCGCCCATGCGTCGGTACCATGGCAGGGGACCAACGCAATGTACAGGCTGGCGCGGGTCCTGCAGCGGATCGAGGCGTACGAGCCCGAGCTCGACACCTCTACGAGCCTGTTCGGCCACCTTTCCACCTTTGCCATCGAGCACAAGGCCTCTCCGGAGAACATAGAGGAGATCATCGCCGAGACGGAGGAGACCGATCCCAGGCTCGCGTCCGTGCTGCGGGCTCTATCGAGAATGACGGTCACGCCCACGATGGTGGCCGGAGGTATCAAGTCGAACAGCGTGCCCGAGTCGATATCGGTCACCTGTGACATACGTACCCTGCCGCACCAGGACGATGCCTACGTTCGTCAGGAGTTGACCGAGGCCCTCGCAGGCATCCCAGGCGTCGATCTGGAGATCGACTACATGGCGGTCCCAAACGCCTCGCCTTTCGAGACCGACTTCGCCCAGCGCATACGATCGGCCACCGCGCTTGTGCTTGGGAGGTATATCGAGTGGGTCCCGGGTATCAGCACGGGGTTTACCGACTCCCGTTTCACCCGGTCCCTAGGAACCCTGACCTACGGCTTCTCCGGTTCGCACCCGGATGACGACCCGATGCTCAGCAATGTGCACGGCACCGATGAGTCGGTCGGGATCAACAGCCTGATAAGCGGGACGAAGATCATGCTCGCGCTGGCCTACGACCTTCTTGCCGAGAGGTGAAGTCATCGCCTGCATCGAAGACCTGTACTAGACTCTAACGAGGAGACTGCCATGGTAGACGAAGAGTTGGCGTTCACCCCCGCCACAGAGCTGATCGAGATGATCGCCGCGAAGCAGGTGTCCCCGGTGGAGCTAACCGAGCTCTACTTCGACCGCATCGACCGGCTCGACTCGCAGCTGAACTCCTATCTGCTCCTGACGCGCGACGAGGCGATGGCCACCGCGAAGGCGGCCGAGGAGGCCGTCGTACGAGGCGACGAGCTGGGCCCGCTGCACGGCCTTCCGATATCGGTCAAAGACACGCAGATGACCGCGGGAGTCCGAACCACCCATGGCTCGCTCATCTACAAGGACCGGATACCGGAGAGGGACGCCGCCGTCGTGGAGCGCGTCAAGGGGGCCGGCGCCATAATCCTGGGCAAGACCAACACCCCCGAGCTGGGACTGGTAGGCATATGCGAGAACATGTTCGGCCCGCCGGGTACGAACCCCTGGGACACCGACCGGACGCCGGGCGGCTCCAGTGGCGGGGCCGCGGCCGCAATGGCCGCGTGTCTCTGCCCCCTGGCGACGGGAGGAGACGGAGGAGGCTCGATCCGGATCCCCGCCCACTTCTCCGGGATATACGGGATCAAGCCGACCCAGGGACGGGTGTCGGCCTACTCCGGCCTTGCCGGCGACCCTATGCCTAACCTCTTCTCCCAGCAGGGCCCGCTCAGCCGCACCGTCCGCGACTCCGCCCTGCTCCTCCAGGTGATGGCCGGGCCCGATCCGAGAGACCCGACCACGATACGCGAGGAGCCTCCCGACTTCCTGGACGCGCTGGACAGGAGCATAGAGGGCCTGCGAATCGCCTGGAGTCCCGACTTTGGCTTCGCCGACGTCCATCCGGAGGTGCTGGAGCTGACCACGAAGGCGGCCCGCGCATTCGAGGATCTAGGGTGCCACATTGAGGAGTCGGACCTCTCGTTGGAGCCGCCGTACGACGTCTTCGGCCCGCTCCAGGCCGGCGACTGCTACGCCACCACAGGTCAGTACCTGGAGACCCACAGGGATCAGCTCACCGAGTTTGCCATCTTCTTCATAGAGATGGGCGCCAGGGTCACCGCCTCCGACTACGCCAGGGCGCTCGGTCAGAGGGACGCGCTGATCGGCCGGATGAACGAGCTGTTCGACACGTACGATCTGCTGCTCTCGCCGACCGCTTGCTTCCCGGCGCCCCGCAACGGGAAGTTCCCGGGCGAGATACGCGGCGACTCCGCGTACCCCGAACAGTACTGGAACGGGGCATTCACCCTGCCCATCAACGTGATCGGACACGCGGCGGCCAGCGCGCCGGCGGGCTTTACCTCGGACGGGCTTCCCGTCGGCCTCCACATCGTCGGACGGAGGGGCGACGAGGAGACGGTGCTCGCGGCGTCGGCCGCTTTCGAGCGGGCCAGACCCTGGATACAGCACCGGCCGCCCGTATCGTGAGGCGCAGGAGACGATGAGCAGCAGGCATCTGTGGAGCCGGCTCGAAAGAGCGGTCTCGGCGATGGTCTCCGACTTTCCGGGCGTGGCCGGTGTGGCCGTAACGAGCCTCAACAGCACGCACCGCTTGCAGATACGGGCCGACGAGGAGTTTCCAACAGCCTCTTCGATCAAGATACACGTCCTTGCCCAGCTTTTGCTGCGCGCTGAGCGCGGTGAGGTCGACCTCGAGGACAGGGTGCGCGTGACGCCGCGCGAGCACGCCGCAGGCAGCGGCGTCCTGACCCAGATGGACGACGACGTCGAGCTGACCGTCGCCGACCTGGCGGCGCTAATGATCGTGGTCTCCGACAACACCGCGACCAACATATGCATCGACCTGGCCGGCATGGAGGAGACGAACAGCCTCGTACACGGGCTCGGACTCCGTTCCACCCACCTGCGGCGCAAGATGCAGGACGACGAGGCGGTCGCCCAGGGCAGGGAGAACGTCTCGACGCCGGCAGACATGGTCGGCATACTGGAGCGTCTGCACGGCGGGCAGCCTTCCCCAGCCGTCGCAAAGCGGTGCATCGAGGTGCTCGGCAAGCCCAAGCAGGGCCCCCTGAGAGCCGGGATTCCGGCAGATGTCCCGCTCGCCAACAAGACGGGCGGGATCGAGAACGTGCGGTGCGACGCAGGGATAGTCTTCCTGCCCAGGCTTCCCTACGCGATCGCCGTCATGACCAAGTTCGGCATGCGCGGCCCTGAGACCGCACAGGAGCTCATCACTAACGTCGCGCGGCTGACGCATGAGACGATGGCCACTCTGGACACGACAACCGAATTCGGCCGCGGCATCCCCGGTCTCCTACCGGACCATACGTAAGTTCAGGGAGCGTGGAAGGTGACCGAACCTGACGTAATCGAAGAAAAAGTCGTCTCTACGCTCGACAGGCTGGGGGTCGACTACGAGCTTGTCCGGATCGCCCCGGAGTTCGCGGACACCGCCCGCTTCTGCGAGGAGTACGGATACCCGTTGGACCACTGCGGTAATGCGATCGTCGTCGCCTCCAAGCGAGGCCCAAAGAAGTATTCGGTGTGCATCGTCAGGGGATCGGACCGTCTGGACGTGAACAAGACGGTCAGGCGGCTCATGGAGGTGTCCCGGGCCTCCTTCGCGAACCCCGAGGAGACGATGGCTATGACGGGGATGATGATCGGCGGGGTCACGCCCATAGGTCTGTCCCCGGAGCTCCCGATCTACGCCGACCGGAAGCTGCTGTCCCTGGAGTACCTGATCCTCGGCTCCGGCAGCCGCTCCTCCAAGCTCAAGATGCCGTCGGCCGAGCTAAGCAAGCTGCCCGGTCTGGCGTTCATCGAAGGCCTGTCGATGGGTACAGACCTGGGGCGTAGCGCGGCGGTTACGGCATCTTAGGGAGGCCAATCGTATGTCAGAGTCGCCTAGAAGCAGGCTGAAGAGGCTTCTCGATAGCGGGAAGACGGTCGTCGCTCCGGGGGCGTACGACGCGATCGGCGCAAGGGTCGTCCAGTCCCTGGGGTTCCCGGCGGTCTACACCGGGGGCTACATGTCGGGCGCCCATCTGGCGGTTACCGAGCCGCTCATGACGATGACTGAGCAGCTTGGCGTAGCCGCGCGAGTGGCGGCGGCGGTCGATCTCCCCGTCATAGTGGACGGCAACGCCGGCTTCGGGGACCCGTTGCATGCCAGGCGGACCGTGACGGCCTATGAGGAGGCGGGCCTTGCGGCCGTCCATATCGAGGACCAGGTCTATCCGAAGCGAGCTTCCTACCACAGAGGGCTGGAGCACATAGTCCCCATCGACGAATTCCTCGACAAGATGCGCCACGCCCTGGACGCTCGTAGAGACGACGACTTCGTGATCATCGGCCGGACAGACGGATTCTCGGCCGTCGAGGGCTCGATGAACGAGGCGGTCCGCCGCGGCAACGCTCTGAAGGAACTCGGCGTAGACGTCGTGATGCCGCGCGGCGTCCGAGAGAGGGATGACCTCGCCGCCTTCCGCAAGGGAGTGCCCGATATTCCCCTGCTCGTGATAGCCGGCGCCGACGATATCTCCGTACAGGAGTACGAGGCGCTGGGCTACCAGATCATCATCTACGCCGCCACGCCGGTGATCGCGGCGGTCATGGGCTTGGAGCGGGCCTACATGAGCCTGCGAGACACGGGCCTCACCGGGATCGGCGCGGCAGAGGTGGCCGAGCGCAGAGCCAGGATCGAGGCGCTCATAGACCTGCCGGAGTACTACCGCATCGAGGCCGAGACCACCGAACGTTCTTTTTCAGTTTAGTGGAGAGGCTGGCTTCATCTGCGGCGGGCTGACTCCGGGACCGACTGGGGCCTTCGGCAAATCAGACTCCCGGGCCCCTCCCCATCGAGTACGGCTGCCAGCGCCTTAGATCGGTCTTCTCCAGCACCGCCGGATTTACGCAGGTCCGCGGCCACCGCCCGGAAAGCACCAGCGCGATCTCCTGACCCACCCTACGCCTCGTCCCCGGTCCCATCCTGGCCGAAGCCGAGGCCACGTGGGGCGTCAGGATCACGTTGTCCATATGCAGCAGGGGGTTCTCCGGGTCGGGCGGCTCCTGCTCCAGCACGTCCAGCCCTGCGCCGGCGATCCAGCCCTCGTCGAGCGCCTTGATCAGCGCCTTCTCGTCGACCGTGGGGCCGCGTCCGTTGTTGATGAAGAGGGCCGTAGGCTTCATCAGGCGGAACTGCTCCTCGCCGAGCATGTGATGCGCCTCTGGAGTCGAAGGGGCGTGCATGGAGACGATGTCAGACCGCTCCATAAGTTCATTCAGGCCGACCGGCTCGACCCCGTACTCGCTCATCGACAGCTCCTCGATGTACGGGTCGTAGGCGATCATGCGGACACCAAAGGGTCTGGCCCGGACGGCGGTGGCTCTCGCCACGTGGCCGAAGGCGATGAAGCCCAGCGTCTGTCCCAGCAGCCTCGGGTATGACGCGAGAAGCGGCCTCCCCTCGGTCCACCGGCCTTCCCGCACGTACCTGTCCATAGTGGTGAGGCGGCGGAACGTGCTGAGAATCAACATCATGGTGTGGTCCGCCACCTCCTCGATGAAGGTGTCGGGCACGTTCGTCACCGGTATGCCCCGGTAGGTCGCCGCTCCCACGTCGACCGAGTCGGCGCCGACGCTGCCTAGGGCGATGATCTTGCACCTTTCGAGGCCTTCGATGATCTTCGCCGTTATCTGGCGCCCCCGCGCGATTACCGCGTCGGCGTCCCGCGCAGCCTCGATGAACTCCTCCTCGGTCTCCGCCGCCACCTCTTCGATCCGCGCCCCGATCGGTCCCAGCGACTCGAGCTCGAGCTCATACGACCCTCCCGCCAGATCGAACGTAATCCCCTTCGGCTTCTGGGCCACCACTTTGAATCGGGCCAAGTCTCTTTCTCCTCGCCTGTATCGGGCTGCTGTCTTCGCCAGCGGGCAACCTCGGCATTATACGGTCGGGCTGCTCGGGGCGTCTACGACTGGCGCAAAGAGGGGCTGTTCAGACTCGCGGAGCGGTGCCGAACTCTTGCCCTCTTCCCCGTGGAGCCGGGGGGAAGGCACAGGATGGGGATTGACCGCAGTGGCTGGTGAAGACATGCTCTCCACCAGCTGGGGAAACTACTCCCAGAAGTCGTAGAGGGAGTCGCTGCGGCCTGGAGAGCGAAGCTTCTTAAGCGCCTTGGCTTCGATCTGCCTGATCCGCTCCCTGGTCACGCCGAAGTCCAGGCCCACCTCTTCGAGCGTGCGGCTCCGGCCGTCCCCAAGTCCGAAGCGCAGGCGAAGCACCTGGGCCTCACGCTGGTCCAGCGTGCTCAGGACGGTCTCGATCTCGTCCTTCAGCAGCCCGCCGGACGCGGCCTCGATAGGAGCCGGGTTGCTCACGTCCTCGATGAAGTCGCCGACCGTGCCGCTCTCCTCGCCGACGGGAGCTTCTAGCGAGATAGGCGTCTGGGCGGCCTGATAGGCCTCCTGCACCTGCACCGGACTGATCTCAACCCGGGTACCCATCTCTTCGCCGGTAGGGTTACGGCCCTTCTCCTGCACGAACTGCCGGCTGGCGCGCCTGAGCTTGCCGATACGCTCAACCATGTGGACGGGGATACGGATCGTGCGGCTCTTGTCCGCGATTCCCCTGGTGATCCCCTGCCTGATCCACCAGGTTGCGTACGTGCTGAACTTGTACCCCTTGCGGTAGTCGAACTTCTCCACCGCCCTGAGCAGTCCCAGGTTGCCTTCCTGGATGAGGTCGAGCATCGGCAGACCGTGGTTCAGGTACCGCTTCGCGATGCTGACGACCAGACGCAGGTTGGCGGTGGTCAGATGCTCGTGCGCCGTCTCGCTCTCCGTACAGATCCTCCGGACGTGGCCGACGTACGCGGACGCCTCGTCCGCCATCAGGCGGGAGAGGGCCCCGTCCTCGACCAGCGCCGAAATCTCCTGAAGGGTGGTGTCGCCCGGCACCAGCTCCACGAGCTCGGCCGGCAGCATTCTGCTGTTCAGGGATATGGCGACGATCCTGTCCCTGATCCTCTCCGGCTCTGTGTTCAGCGCCTCGGAGAGGAAGTTAATGAGCTCCTCCGAGTCGTCCCTGTCCACAGCTTCCCTGAACGAGGGGTCGAGCATCACGCCGTACAGCGTCGCCTCAGTCTGAGACCCGGTGTACCTGCCGATCGCATCGGCCAGGGGCCACGCGTCGCACACGAGGGTGAGTAGCCTGTGGACCACCTGCCAAGCCGTCGGGGGGACCCCGCCGCTCTCCTTCAGCTCCTCCTCGATCCTGTTCAGGTGCGCGCCCGCCTCTATGTGGCGCGCAAGGACCCACTCCTGCTCCCTGGTCAACAGATCGACCGCGCCGATCTCGCCGAGATATATCTTGACCGAGTCGTCGATAGTCTCATCTCTGTCGGGCTGCCGCCGCGGGATCCTGTCGGACGCCTGCGGCCCATCCACGCCCGCCCAGTCCGACCCCAGAGCGCCGACGGCGTCCAGCGTCTCGTCGGCGAAGTTCAGCACCTGACCGCCGAACGCGGAGGGCGCCGGAATCCGGGGTCTGTCCAGAGCCTCCTCAGCCGGCTCCTGTGTAGCAACACTCATCTCTCATACTCTCCCGTAGCTGCGACGACGTATCGGCCCTGTCGCGCGAATCCCTGTTTTGCATGCTTTATATGAACTATTTTGCATGTTTTCCAGATTTTGTAAAGGTATATTGTGTGATAATATGTATTCGTTCTCGTGATGCTGGTCAGGAGGAGGCCGTTCCCCAATGGAGTTGCGCCAGCTCCGAAGCTTCTGCGTCGCCGCCCGGCTCCGCAGCATCTCCAAGGCCGCGATCGAGCTGGAACTGGGGCAGCCGACGGTGACGAGCCATATCAAGAAGCTGGAAGAGGAGCTGGGGTTTCAGCTCTTCGACCGGGTCCGCAGGCCTATCCAGCTCACGCCGAGCGGGACCGCGCTGGCTGAGCTGGCGACGTCGCTGGTCGACGGCATCGACCGCCTGGGGGCGAGCACGTCGGCGGCCGAGGGCCTCAACCCGGTCGCGGTGGCCTCGACACACGACATCATCTCACACGCCCTGCTGGGCGCTGTCCGCTCCTTCCTGCGGAGCTACCCGCACACGCGCCTGAGCATCCGGTCAGGGCTCATCCACGAGGTGCTTCAGATGGTCGACCAGGGCGAGGTCGACCTCGCCCTGGTGCCGGCCCCGGAGCGGTCGGAGCAGTTTGACTTCATAGGCATATTCGCAGACGAGAGGGTGCTCATCACCCCACGGGGACATCCGCTGCTGGACAGGCCCCTCACCTCTCTCGACGAGATAGCAAAGTGGCCCCTCATTCTGAGGCGTCGAGAGTCCTACACGAGCAGAATGCTTGAAGAGGAGTTCCAGCGAAAGGGCCTGAGATACGAAGTGGTCGTCGAGCTCGACAGCATGGACATGGTGAAGCGATACGTCGCGCTCGGCATGGGGGTCTCGGTCGGGCCGCGGCTGGCCATCGAGCCGGAGGATCAGGACGAGCTGGGCATCGTAAGCCTGACGGGACTTCTGCCAATGGAGCAGTCGGGCGTGGTCACGCTGAGAGGTAAGACGCTCTCCACGCCCGCGCGCAACTTCATCTCCGTCGTCAGAGACACCTTCTCGAACGTCGCGTCCAGCGGCTAGCAGCTGCGTGTTGCGGTGTGCCCGCACTGCTGCATGGCCACGCCGGCAGGACGGCCGACAGCTATTCGTACCAGCCCGACGCGAAGATCAGCCCGTCGTGGCGCACGGCCCAGGTGTGCTTCTGCCGGTCGTCGCCCGTTTCAGGATTCAGCAGCACGTAGTCGACCCAGCGTCCCGACTCGGTGGCGCCCAGCAAGTCGTCGCCGTAGAAGTACCCGGTCGCGTCGACGCGCAGGGCGGGATCGCGACCCCTGAACATCTCGTTATGGTGCGATATAGTGTAGCCATCCTCGTCGATGATGAAGACGTACCACTGGCCGTCCACGCTCTCCCTGGTGTTGTAGTAGGCCACCGTGTCCTCGCGGCCGATGGCGTTATACAGGTCAATAGCCCGCCCTACGAAAGCCCTGGTATAAGCCGGGGCGTCGGACTTGCCGGGGCCTCGCTCATACCAGCCTGATCCAAACGTCAGACCGTCATGTTCGACCATCCAGGAATGCTTGGCCTCGACCGTACCCGAGGTCGGATTCGTGAAGGTGTAGCTGAACCAGGCGCCATCCTCGTCGGCAACCGCGACTACCGCCTCTCCGGCGGGAAAGTTGTTGGGCCCGACGGCATCAGAGGCGGGCCGGCCAACCAGGTCGGGATTGGCGGCGTGGGCCAGCATCATGTCGTCCTGGTCGAGGATTAACATGTACCACTGACCGTCGATGCTCTCCCTGGTGTTGTAGTAGGCGACGGTTGTATCCAGACCTTCGGACTCATACTTGCCGATGGCCTGTTTGACGAAGTATTGGGTGTACTCGGCCGGCTCCCACTTGGGGGGAGCGGATGCAGGAGCGGCCAGATCGGCGCCCGACATCTCCTGAATCTGCTCGATGAAGGCGGCGACGGCGGCCTGGTCAAGGGAGGAGATGTCTCCCGGGGGACCAGGAGGCCCCGCCGAGCCGGGAGGCCCCTGTTCTCCGGCAGGGCCGACATCTCCCTGACAGGCAACAGCGGCCAGGACGAGAGCAATGAACGAGATTGACGTTATAAGTGCGCGCATTGTCATACCTTTCGCTTGCGTCGTCGTCGGCAAGGACACAGCCGCTCAGTGCGACGACGTATCATTTATATCATAGGATAGGCCAGAGTCTCCTGTACTGCAAGCATTTTCGGTGAGAGATCCTACTATGAGAAGCCGGTCAACGGCTCCCGGATCCGGGAGCCGGTCCTAGTGCCGGTGCGGTGGATCGCTCCCGCCGGGAGCCTCCGGGGCCTCTACTCAGCATCCTGGTTGCCCAGGTCGCCCGCAGCAGCGGCTAGCGCGGCGAACCTTGACCGACAGATTCCCGGGCACTTGCCACACACGAACGTGCCATGGCCCAGGGGCCATCTGCATGACCCTCACGGATCTCCGTATGGAGCGGATCATGCCGAGCAGTATATTAGAGGCCATGGAGGGCCAGATCCGCGTCCTCGTACGTCACCTGGGTGTCGAAGGGGAGACTCGAACCGCCGGGAAGCAGTCTATGGAGCCTCTGCGCCGTTCCAGGCCCCAAGCTGGCGTAGGTGGTGGAGCTGGGGGGAATAGTAGATAACTATGGAAACGGGCTAGTTCGGCAGTGATTACCACATTAGTTACCACAGTTGCGCCGAGAATCTCAGCTCCAGTTTTCTGTGTTCGGCATCAGGCCTCACTCTTATGGGCCAAGGAGATCATGGAGGCGGACTGGGAGAGGCTCGCCCGTGACGGTGTGCGGGATGCCACCCGGCAGGAAGTCCAACAGCTCAAGCAGCTGGTCTGCGATCTGTCCCTCGATGTCTATCGTCTCAAGAAAGCGGCCATTCCGATGTCCCAGGATATCTTGGGCGCCGGTCAAGTGGGCCTCCTCCGCCTGCAAGAGTCCAACTCCGCTCCGTTCAGGTCGACGACCTCCCACGTGTCAATTCTTACTTATGTAGAAGTCTTATCACTGCGGGATCGTCCACATCGGTGACGTCGATGGTCACCTCTATGCTGTCCGCAGCGCCAAACGGATCGGTGACGGTCACCACAACCGTGTAGACGTTCTTCGACTCGTAGTCCAGGGCCCCCTTAGTCTTCAACTGACCACTGTTCCTCGATATGCTGAAGACTGCGGCGTCTGCACCGCCCAAGGTGTAGATCAGCAGGTCGCCGTCATCGTCACGGGCCCTTACCCGCGCTCCGATGCTCCTCCCTGCCTCCGTGTTCTCGGCCACGGTCCGGCTGGTCCTGTCCGACTGGTCTCCCTCTGTGAGGAAGTCCTGGTCGGGGAACACGGGCGCAGCGTTGACGAAACCGCTGTCCGGACTGTTGCCTCGTACAGGGACCTCCAGCGCTACCGTCACCTCGTCGTCGGCGTCGCCTATGTTGTCCGCGTAGACCGCCCTCGCCCTCAGACACCTGCCCACGTCGGCTGGCTGCGGGGTGTAGACCGCTGACCTGACCCTTCCTACCTGCTTCCAGCCGCCAACGGTACCGATGCCGGGCGTGTCTGGGTCGTCCATGCACTCGTGCGACGGTGTGCCGTTGTCGTCCACTGTGATCTCATCGGACCGTTCCCACACCCACCTCCTGAAGGTCACGCCTCCATCGTCGTCGATCGCCGTGACGTGTACCGGGATGCCCACCTGCGGCTGCCTCTGGGACAGGATCACCTCTGCATCGTCCTCAGTGTCCACCACCTCGATCGTCACATCCAGGGTGGCGGTCTTGCTGCGTGCGCCCTCGCCGGAGCGGGCCACGACGGTTATCGAGTAGGAGTTCTGGTCCTCGTAGTCGGGCTCATGGCCTGTTCTGAATCTCAGGACGCCTTGAATGTCGAATTCAAGTACGTTGTGGTCGGCCCCCGACACCGAGTAGGTGTCGTCGTAGCCGTCAGGGCCGGTGACAACTCCGTCCTGGTCGGTCACCTCGTAGGTATCGGCATCCACTGCGCTACCGTCCTCAAGCGTGATGACCGGCGGGTCCTCGTTCTCCCTGACCCTCAGCACCGTCGGAGCCTCCTCATCGAAGTGAGGAGCCTCGTTAACCTCTGTGACCCTGACGATGACGTTCACCGTTCTCGAGGCGGTTGACGGATCGCTCACCCTCACCCGCAGGACGTACTCGCTGTTGCCGGCTTCGTCAGCATCTTCATCCTGAGGCAGAGCAGGATTGCCGGCCAGAGCCGTCGAGTCCTCGTCCTCTATCTCCCCGGGGTCTGCTCCCAGCTCCCTGCCGGCCCTTAGCTGACCGGAGAGGCTGTCGATGGTGAACCTCGCACGACCGGCTTCGTCCTCCAGGTCGGGGGTGTCCAACAGCTCGTAGAACAGTATGTCGTCGTCCGCGTCAGTCGCCGATACCGGCCTGCCAATGGCCGCGCCCACAGCCCTGTTCTCCGGGACCGACCGGACGACGATGAAGGCACCGTCGTCCGGTTCGACGAAGGAGGGAGCGGCATTGAACAGCGGCCGGGCCTCCACACGGTGGGCGCTCACCGCAGAGGCCATCTTGCCCGTACCGAACCCGTCGGAGTAGGCGACCGTCGCACGCAGGTACATCCCCACGTCGGCCGGCACCGGACTCCTCACCAGTGATGTCGCACCCTCCAAGTCCGTCCAGGTCCTTCCGTCCTCCGATCTCGCCCACTGCCACCGCTCATCCGTCACACCCTCATCCTCGTCAAACAGACTTGCCTCCAGCGGCCGGCCGACCTGCGGCTGAGGCCTGTCCATGCTCGCCGTACCCGCCTCGTCCACGTCCGTGACCGTCACGGCCACGTCGTGCGTGCCACCGTGGGCCTCCACCGTCACCCTGTACACGTTCCTCTCCGCCGGCTGGGCGCCCCTTGCCGCAGACCGCGGGTCCTCGTAGTCGGGGGGCGCCCTGAATCTCAGCACGCCGCCGCCTATGGTGAACAGGCCGTCGTCGCGCCCGCTCAGAGACCAGTCGATCGCATGTCCACTCTCGTCGTATGCGGTGAAGGTGGCTACCGGCCCCGTGCCGTTCTCGGCGTAGTCCGCCGAGCTGACTCCGGTTATGCGAGCGGGGTCGTCCACGTCGGTGACGTTGATGGTCACCTGTATGCCGGTCGAGGCGCCCGACGGGTCGGTGGCGATCACCATCACCGTGTAGATCCTCCTGGCCTCGTAGTTCAGGGGAGCCTTGGTCCTCAGCTGGCCGTCGTTTCTCGATATGCCGAAGACCTGTGCGTCCGCACCGCCCAGGGTGTAGATCAGCAGCTCGTCGTCTTCGTCAAAGGCGCTGACCGGCAGTCCGATGCTCTGTCCGGACTCGGTGTTCTCCACCACCCTACGGCTCGTCCTGTCCGTCTGGGCTCCCGTGGAGGTCAGGTCCTGGTCCACGAACTTCGGTGCGGCGTTGGCGGCCTTCCTGCTCTGCACAGGTGCCTCCGCCGCCTCCATCGCCCGATCTTCCGAGTCACCCATAGCGTCCCTGTAGACCGCCGTCGCACGCAGACACCTGTCCACGTCAGCCAGCGTGGGAGTGTAGGTAGGCGTCGAGACTCCGTCTATGCGAGTCCAGCCGCTAACGACGACAGTGCCGGGCGTGCCGGGGTCGTCCCGGCAATAGGCCGACGGTGTGCCGTTGTCGTCCACCGTGATCTCTTCGGACCGCTCCCACTCCCATCTCCTGATGGCCACGCCGCCCTCGGGGTCGCTCACCGTGGCATATACGACGCTGCCCACCTGAGGCTCCCTCTGGGACAGGAACACCTCTCCATCCTCCTCCGCATCCACCACCTCGATGATCACCTCCAGGGTCGCGCTCAGCCTGCGGGAGCCCGCTCTGGAGCGGCCAACAACGGTTATCGAGTAGGAGCTCTGCGCCTCGAAGTCGACCTCGTGGCCCTCTTCGAAGCTGAGAACACCGTCTTCGAACACTAGGGCATCGCTGTCGTCGCCCGACACCGAGTACGAGAAGGTGGTGTCTCTCCTGTCCTGATCGGTCACGGCGTAGGTATCGGCATCCACTGCGCTGCCGTTCTCAAGCGTGATGACCGGCGGGTCCTCGTTCTCCCTGACCCTCAGCACCGTCGGAGGGTCCTCATCGACAAAGTGGGTGGCCTCGTTAACCTCTCTGACCCTGACGATGACGTTCACCGTTGTCGAGGCGGTCGACGGGTCGCTCGCCCTCACCCGCAGGACGTACTCGCTGTTGCCGGCATCGTCGGCATCCTCGTCAGGAGGCAGGGCAGGATCGCCGGCCAGAGCCGTCGAGTCCTCGTCCTCTATCTCCCCGGGGTCCGCTCCCAGCTCCCTGCCGGCCCTTAGCTGACCGGAGAGGCTGTCGATGGTGAACCTCGCACGACCGGCTTCGTCCTCCAGGTCGGGGGTGTCCAACAGCTCGTAGAATAGTATGTCGTTGTCCGCGTCAGTCGCCGATACCCGCCTGCCAATGGTCGCGCCCACAGCCCTGTTCTCCGGGACCGACCGGACGACGATGAAGGCACCGTCGTCCGGTTCGACGAAGGAGGGAGCGGCATTGAACCGCGGCCAGGCCTCCACACGTTGGGCGCTCACCGCAGAGGCCGTCTTGCCCGTACCGAACCCGTCGGAGTAGGTGACCGTCGCACGCAGGTACATCCCCACGTCGGCCGGCACCGGAATCCTCACCGGTGATCTCGCCCCCTCCATGTCCGTCCAGTTCCTCCTGTCCTCCGATCTCGACCACTGCCACCGCTCGTCCGTCACCCCCCCATCCTCGTCAAACAGACTTGCCTCCAGCGGCCGGTCGACCTGCGGCTGAGGCCTGTCCATGCCCGCCATTCCCGCCTCGTCCACGTCCGTGACGGTCACGGCAATGTCGTGTGTGCCGCCGGAGGCTTCGACGGTCACCCTGTACACGTTCCTCTCCGCCGGCTGGGCGCCCCTTGCTGCAGACTGCGGGTCCTCGTAGTCGGGGGGCGCCCTGAACCTCAGCACGCCGGCGGCGATGGCGAACAGGTCGGCATCGGGACCGCTCAGAGCCCACCCGATGGCGTCTCCGTCCTGGTCGCGGGCGCTGAATGCGGCGACCGGCCCCGTGCCGTTCTCGGCGTACTCGACAGCGGGGTCGGCTGCCTGAGCATATGCCGTACGGCTTACAGGATCATCCAGAACCATGTGCCCAAGCAGTAGCATGCCCGTGAGGGCGATGACCAATGCTGCGAACCGGGAATGTTGGCAACCAGCGAAAGTGGGACATTGTGAGAGGCGAGAGTGACCTGCCCCCGATAGTTGTACCACCCGTTATGTTAGTCCGACAAGAACAGGAAGAGGGTCGGCAGGCAGCAAGGTCTCGGGAGCCGGCGGCCTGTAGCCCAGGGAGCTATGGGGCCTGACCCGGTTGTAGGTCTGCCTGTACCGCTCCGTCAGGACCCTCAACTCCAGCATCGTGTAGAAGATCTCCCTGTCCAGCAGCTCGTCCCTCAGCTTACCGTTGAAACTCTCTATGTAGCCGTTCTCCCACGGTGACCCGGGCTCGATGTAGAGCGTCCGGGCTCCCACTCTCCCAAGCCACTCACGCACAGCCCTGGCCGTGAACTCCGGTCCGTTGTCCGAGCGGATGTGGTCGGGCACTCCTCTGATCATCATCAGCTCGGAGAGCGTCTCGATCACATCGGCAGACCGTATGCTGCGGTCGGCCCTGATTGCCAGGCACTCCCGGGTGTACTCATCCATGACCGTCAGCAACCTCACCCCTCTGCCGTCATGGAGCCTCACCTGCACGAAGTCGTAGGCCCACACGTGGCCCTTCCACTCCGGCCGTAACCGCACACAGGAGCCATCATTGAGCCACAGCCGTCCTCTCCTTGGTTGCTTCGCAGGCACCTTCAGCCCCTCACGTCGCCATATCCTCTCGACCCGCTTGTGGTTCACACGCCAGCCACGATGCCTCAGGAGGGCGCTGACCCTACGGTAGCCGTACCTGCCGAACTGACTGGCCAGCTCCACGATATCCTCGGTCAGCGCCTTCTCATCTTCCACGAGGCTCGGCTCATATCGCTGTGTGGACCGGGGATGACCCAGCACCCTGCAGGCACGCCGCTCTGAGACTCCGAGGGCCTCCTTGACGTGGTCGACACACTGGCGGCGACGGGAAGGGCTTAGAAGTTTCCCTCCGCCGCCGCCTTCAGTATCTGGTTGTCCAGCGTCAGATCGGCCACCGCTCTCTTCAGGCGCCTGGCCTGGTCGATTCTGAGACCTCCATACTCGCTGCGCCACCGGTAGAAGGTCTGTTGAGTGACTCCTATCCGGCGTGCGGCCTCGGTGACTGTGCCGCCTTCGGCTATCGCCACCTCAGCCTCTCTGAGCTTGTTGATCACCTGCTCCGGCGTGTGTTTCCTTCTGGCCATCTCGACCCCCTTTCTAACGGCCCAAGACTAACATCCAGCTTGGACCAGTTCTTGGGGGGCAGGTCACTTAAGCTCCGCCTGTCATCTGATCGGTTTTACCCATGAAAACACTAGATGCTCTGCATCGAATTGGTAAGTGCCTAATCACACTCTTAGGACGGCAAGAGTGTTAGCTCTGAGGGAGGGTGTTTCTGCAACTTTGGGCTCTTACTGACATAGACGCGACCGGGAGATGCCGCTGTCCCCTCCTCCGGCCATCCGCATACGCGGGCATTTCTTGTTGCCCGGAAAGACAAGCGCTATGCACCGCCCGGTCTATCTTTTCGGCCTGGAACCCTCTATAGCGACGGGACTACTGCCCCGGACCGCTAACGGTGACCTCCAGCCTGTTGGACAGCTTCCTCCCGTCCGCGGTGCAGACGGCCCCGTCAGCGTCGCAGTCCGTGGCAGAGGGCAGGACGATGGTCACGTCGGCGGCCGAGTCGGGCGTCACGGTGATGGTCCACCCGATGTTGCTTCCCTGGGTCAGTCGCTTGGCCTTGTTCACCGTGCCGCCCGTGACGCTGAAGGCGTGGTCCCGCAGCGTCACGTAGCTGATGCCGAACTCCTCGCTGAAGCGCAGCTCGAAGGTGAAGGCGGTCTGGCCGTCGTGGCTGTTTGGTACGTTGCTGAAGCTGGCGGTAAGCGGCGTGGGCTTCGCCGTCACCGCCTCCGTCGCAGCGCTGGCCAGCGATTCTGCATTGCCAGCGTCGTCAGTGAAGGTCACTCGAACTCTGACCGTCTTGCCCTGCTCGTTGGACGTGAGAGTGTAGTTGGAGCCACTGGCTCCGGCGATGTCCAAGCCTCCCGCCATCCACTGGTAGCTGTACGAAACGTTGGTCAGCCCGTCGTCGTCCGATATGCCGGAGGTGTCCGCCGTCAGCGTCTCGCCCACTTGGGGCGTGCCAGTGATGGTGGGCTGGCTCGTGGCTGGGGTGTTGGGCCTGGCTTCCACCTGGGCGGTCGCAGCGCTGGCCAGCGATTCTGCATTGCCAGCGTCGTCGGTGAAAGTCACCCGCACCCTGATGGTCTGTCCCTGCTCGCTGGAGGTGAGGGTGTAGGTGGAACCGGTGGCCCCGCCGACGTCCGAACCTCCCGCAATCCACTGGTAGCCGTAGGAAACGTCGTCCAGGCCGTCCTGGTCGGCGATGCCCGACGTTGAGGCGGTGAGGGTCTCGCCCACCTGCAGCGTACCGCCGATGGCCGGGGCGCCCGTGGCCGGGCTGTTGCCCTCCGGGGCCGCAGCCACCACTGCCGTCGCAGAGCTGGTCAGGGATTCCCTGTTACCGGAATCGTCGGTGAAGGACACCCGCACCCTGATGGTCTTGCCCACGTCGTCCTCCGACAGGGTGTATGTTGAGCCGTTGGCCCCGTCGATGTCCGACCCGCCGGCGATCCACCGGTAGCCGTAGGAAACGTTCGACAGCCCGTCCTGGTCGGCGATGTTAGACGTGTCCGCCGTCAGAGTCTGTCCCACCTGGGGCATTCCGGTGATGGTGGGAGCTCCCGTGGCATCACGGTTGGGTGCCGCCGCCACCTCTTCGGTCGCATCGCTGGCCCGCGATTCGATGTTGTTCCGGTCGTCGACGAATCTCACCCTTACCGTGACGGTCTTGCCCTGCTCGTTGGCGGTGAGGGTGTAGGTGGAGCGGGTGGCCCCGCTTATGGTCAGGCCCCCGGCCCTCCACTGGTAGAAAAAGGTGGCGTTGGTTATCCCGTCGAGGTCGGAGATGTTCGAGGTGTCCGCCGTCAGCGTCTGGCCCACGCGGGCCGTCCCGTCGATGGTGGGCTTGCCAGTGGCCTGACGGTTGGGCGCCGCAATCACCGGGCCCGTCGCATCGCTGGTCAGGGACTCCTGGTTGTCAGCATCGTCGGTGAATGTCACCCGTACCTTGATCGTCTTGCCAACATCATCATCCGTCACCGTGTAGGCCGAGTCCGTTGCATCCTCTATCTCCGTGTCGGATACCCCGTCGTTCCGGACCCACTGGTAGCTGTAGGAAGCATTGGCCAGCCCGTCCGCGTCCTCAATGCCGGAGGTGTCCGCAGTCAGAATATCGTCCTCCTGCGCAGTACCGATGATGGTGGGCGCGCCCAGGGCCGGGGTGTTCTCGGCTGGCTCAGTTACTCTGACGGCGACCTCTTTCCCCTCCGGCAAGTTTAGTCCCGGGTCGTTCCACTGGAACTGGATGATGGAGATGGAGTCTCCCTCCAGGGTCGATGCGTCGGTAGAGGCGAATTCGTCCGTCCCAACCACCAGGACAAAGTCGGCAGTCAGTTTTGGCATCACTGAGAGAATCAGCTTACCGTTCAGGACCCCCAGAGCCCTGACGGTGTAGCTGGTATTGTCCAACGTGATGGTGTTGGACGAGAGAGCGCCCAGGGTGTTGGTTTCCGGCGAAGACAGGAATGTCGTATAGCCGGCAAAATTCTCTCCGATCCCTACCGTCAAGGTCGCCGACCATATCGGTTCTTCCTGTGGAGTTCCCGAGGCTTCGGCCGAGGTGGGAACGCCAAACACCCAGGGGCGGGCCTGTTTGATGGACAGAACATCGTCACTGGTGATCTTGAACTCGATCTCCATTGCGAAGGGTTCGTCGGGTCCGGGGTCGTACAGACCTTCGAAATGGTCATGGATGTCCTGGAGATGCCGGCGCAACTGGCCAATTTGAGCGTCGCTCATGAGGAGTTGTCCTCCTGGCACCTGGTTCGAGGTCACCAGGGTGGTGTATGAACCGGACAAGTCCAACAGGATTTCCTCGGGCACCGAGTGTGCGTCGGGATTGGTGACCAGGTCCTCGCCGAGTTGCGTGTTGACGTAGTAGCTCCCCTCCGTTCCGTAGATAGGGTCGAAGCTGACGGCCACGCCGTTGGCCAGCTCGTCCGAGTAGTTGGGGTGCACCAGCACCCCCATGGCCGTCGCCATGTGGTCGATGCGGTGGAACTCGCGTTCAGTGAATGCCCGGAAGTTCCACAGGCTGGCCCACACCCCTTTGATGGACTTGTCGATGCCGTCCTCCTCCGTCTCCTCCGGATCCTGGGTCTTGGAGTCGTACAGCCCGGCGCCACTGAAGCTCGGCAGGTCTTCGTTGTTTGTGCTCGACCGGTAGCGTAGGGATTGCCCTTCAGGGTAGGTGGCGTGCATCTCCTCCAGCGCGTCGATGATCCAGTCGGGCGTCTCCCCCTTCTTGATCTTCTTGCGCAGTTTCTTGAGTTCTTTCTCCTGGGTGCCATAGTCCGACTGGAAGTCCGGGTCTTCCAGCATCTCTTCGATATCGTCATAGAACCCGTTATGCTTCATGAACTCGTCGTAGAAGTAGAAGGGCGCCGCGAATCCGTCGGGGACGGTTCCGTCGGGAAAACCCAGCGTCCGCAGCACGGCCACGTTGGCCGCCTTGACGCCGAACGCATTCCAGTCGTCGAAGCCGATGTCGTCCAGGTCGGTGATCTGGGTGACTGTGAGATCCCGTTCCGGCGTCTGGGTTCCGGGAGGGCGCGAAGCGGCGAAGTAGGCCTCGACTTCGGCGGGAGTGGCGGCGCGGATGGAGTAGCCGTCCGCCGTGACGCTGTAGTGGACGTATGTGCCGATGAGATCGTCGATGTCGCCGTCGTCGAGGGCGTCGCGAATGAAGGCGTTGGGGACACCGTCCTGGACGGCCCGCAGGTTGACGTGGGAAAGCGGTGTCTGGGGTACGGTGGTGATGAGGCCGGCGACCCGGGAAAGCTCGTTGGGGATGGTCTCGTAGATCACCACGTCGCGCGGGTCGGGGCGTTCCTCCATCGACATGAGCCTAAGGAAACCGTACCCATCCCCAACGTTGAGGGGGCTGAACGGAACATCTGGCAGGATGTCCTCTCTCAACACCACATTGATCCGGGAATCATCGTAGAGGGCGCGTTCTCTGTGATAGAGCGGCAGGGCTCTCCTCAGCATCGGGTAGTAGGCAAGGTTGTCATCAAGCAACGGCATGATGGCCGCCAAAACCTCATACGAACGGGCCACATCGCCGAAGGGGTATACATCCATAGGCTGGAACTGGTAGAGGTAGACGCCCAGGGAACCATCGGGAGCAACCACATTTGGGTGGTATATGATCTCGCCGCCCATGTACCCCTGTCCCCAGAGTGGGTCCTCCCAGAGACCAATTGCATCCCCGAAATCGGGATGTATTCGGTGGGTCTCGGTGTTCATGAAATAGACACCCATGTTGTCGGTAGCCACGCCGATAATGTAGAACTTGACAAACTCCAGGTCCTGGAGATGGCGGTGATAGGGAACATCTCTGCCCTTGTAGGAAAGCGCCTCGAATGTCTCACGGTCGGGAATGGCCACCGCGCCATCACGAAAAGGGACCGCCCTAGCGGGGTTCAGCGGGTTCATCCCCACCGGGTCCCCCAGTTCGGTGATGTCGTCGATGCAGTCGTTGTCGATGTCGGCCGGGTCGGCGATGAGAAACTTTTCCACCCGGTAGTGCTCCTTGGGGAGCGGGGACAGCTGCTCGGTCAGCGTTGTAGTGCCGTCTTCGCCCAGGGTCACCGAGACCGGGAACTCTCGTTCGGAATCCAGGTCGGGCCGCACGTAGAGCACGAAGTATTCCTCGGTGGTGGACTCGACGATAGCGGGGACGGCTTCGATCTCTACCGCCGTTGCCGCCGGGGCCTGCTCGCCAGCCGTGCACGCCACGACTGATACCTTAACGGTCCTCGGGCTGGCCAGCGTCTCCTGGGTACCCCAGTCGTCATAGAACGACACCCGCACGCTAATGGTCTTGCCAAGGTCAGCCATAACCAGGGTGTAGGTCGAAGCCGTGGCTCCTTCGATGTCGGAGAAGTTGTTCCCGGAGTGGCTGCGGACCCACTGGAAACTGAACGCGGCATCGTCGAGCCCGTCGGGGTCGGCGATCCCGGACACGTCCGCCGTCAGCGATTCGCCGACTTCGACGGTGCCGCTGATGACGGGCGCGCCGGTCGCGGCACGGTTGGCGGCCACCCTGAGAATCCTGTCGACGCCGGGTTTGTTTGAGGTGGCGATGTACAGCGCCCCGTCGGGGCCGAGCACCGGGGTCCGCAGCCGGCCCTGGCTGCCGTCGAGCTCCGGAACGACGATCTGACTCACGAAATCGCCCTGTTCGGTGAACTCGAAGACACGAAGCGACTTCGTCTTGAGCGTGGCCACCGCGAGTCGCCCTTCCCACTCCCCCCATTGGGAGCCATCCAGGAAAACGGCCCCGCTGGTTGACAGAGTGGGGAATCCCGAGGACCATCTGGCCTGGCGCGCAGATGGGAACTTCGCCAGGTCCGTCATGGGGACGCCGGCCTCGTCGGAATAGTCGTAGAAGACCAACGTGCCGTCGTCCGGGATCGGGTCCCAGCCGTAGTTACCCCCCGGCGCCAGCAGATTGATCTCGTCGTCGTGTTTCGGGCCGTGCTCCACCAGCCACATCTGGTCCGTGCCCGGGCGCAGCGCCAGGCCCTGGGGGTTGCGGAAGCCGTAGGCGTACACCGGCGAGGAGGCGCCGAAGGGATTGCCCGGCGCCCCGGCGCCCGTCCCTGGGTCTACGCGGAGGACCTTGCCGCCAAGGGACGTCAGATCCTGCGCGCCCGTTACCACCCGCCCGTCGCCGGTCACGATCCAGAGATATCCCTCCGGGCCGAACACAAGCCGGCCTCCCGAGTGCCAAGGGCCCGGACCGACCGGTATGCCCTCCACCAGGGGATCGACGACGCGTGTGGCCTCGTCGTAGTCCGCGTCGATCGTCCAGGCGATCACCTGCATCTCGCGTCCGGCGTGCCCCTGGAGCGTGTAGAACCGCCGGTTGGTCGAAAAGTCCGGGTCCACGGCCAGCGCCTGCAGACCGGCGAACCCGTCGACGAGCAGGTCGCTCAGATCCGCGGCGACCCGCTTGACGGTGCCGTCGGCCAGCCTCGCGTTCAGCACGCCGGCGCGCTGGGTGAACAGCATCGTCCCGTCGGGGGTGAAATCGATGCCCCAGGGGTGGGACAGGCCCGTGACTATCTCCGTCACCTTCAGTTCCGGACCCGGTCCGCGGGCGCCCACGACGGCGGACGAAACAGCCTGAGCGGACTTGCCTGAGCCTTGCCCGTCGGTGTACGACGCCTCAGCCTTGAGCAGCATCCCTTCGTCTTCTTCGGTTGGAATGTAGCTGTCTCCTTCGCCGTAGGCCTCGATGCGGGTCCAGACGTTTCCGTCGGAAGACCTGGCCCAGCTCCACGAAACTGCGCCCAGGGACGCCGCGGGACCCGAGCCGCCGCCCTCGAGGCCGTCGGGATCGCTCAGCCTGGCGCTGACCACCGTCCCGACCCTCGGCCGTGCCGGAAAGAGCGAAACAGTTCCGGGCCGATCCGCCGCCTTGACCGACGGCGTGACCTCGCTGGTCAGCGTTTCATAATTGCCTCGGTCGTCGACGAATGCCACCCGCACCTTGATCCGCTTGCCCTGCTCGTTGGACGTGAGCGTGTAGCTGGAGCCGGTGGCTCCGGCGATGTCCAACCCTCCCGCAATCCACTGGTAGCTGTACGAAACGTTGGACAGCCCGTCGTCATCCGATATGCCGGAGGTGTCCGCCGTCAGCGTCTCGTCTACCTGCGCCGTGCCCGTGACCGTCGCCTCGCCGGCGGCCGGGTTGTTGATGAAGGAGCCGCGCACCTCGATGTTGTAAGAAAACGCGTCCGAGGCCCATCCCTGAGCGGCGGCCTGAGAAGAATATGTCGCGCTTCCGTCCGCGATGGACCACCCCTCCGCGGCTCCTGTGTCTTCGGAGCCGCTCGCCGTTCCACTGACGGCGATGGCGCCAGAACCGGTGACGCGGGCCCTTTCGACGACCACGAAGTAGGTCGTCTCTTTCTCGAGAACCGAGCAGGTCGTCCCAGAGGCCGGAGCGGCGAAGGTGTTCACGCTCCGCTCGGACAAGCTCGCCGGGGCGATCAGCGTGCAGAGCGGGTCGCCCGGGTCGCCGCCGCCGTCCGAGTTGAGCGTCACCTCGAGGTCGGACGGCGCGAGCGGCGGATCCGAAACGTCGCCGAACTCTATCCCGACGGACGCCAGCGCGTACCCGGCTTTGCTGGTCCCGGTGGTGAACGCCTGGGCCCTCTTCGCGCCGGCCGAGCCCAGGTCATGGCCGGCGTCGCCGGACTGCCCTGTGTTGCCGACCAGCGCGGCGGCGGTCTCCGCGTCTTCGACGACCGGCGGAACGACGCCGCTGACGCCATGATAGGTGTAGATCATGTCGTCGTCAGCGTCGACGACGTAGAAGGTCTCCCCGTCCGACCAGATGCCGGAGGCGTGGTCGTTGTCCTCGTGGAGCGGAAAGTCGTACCCCGCATCGGTTCCGTCGGACAGTTTCACGCTCCGAGCCGAGGCGTCGTTCGAGGCGAACCTGACGCCCCACATCGTCCGCCCGTCGGTGAAGAGGCCCCTCAGCTGGCCCCTGCCGGGGATCGTCAACTTCTGGAAGGTGTCCGGCCTCCCGTATTCGTCCCTCGGCGTCTCCGGGTCGTCGAACAGACGGAAGGCGTGCGCGTGCGACGTGGTATTTGTGATCCACAGGTGACGGCCGTCCGTCGCCGTGCCGCGCACGATGAACACTCCCCCGGCGACGTTCAAGCCCCCGTAGACGAAGTCCCGGTCCTCCGCCCGCGTGAAACCCGTCAGGTCGTAGCCGAAGACGTCCCGGCTGGCGCCTTCAAGGGACTCTTCGGCGACGTACAGGCGGGGGCCGTGGCCAGTGACGTAGAAGTCCTCATCGCCGAGGCTCGGAAGGTCCCAGCCGGGGTCCCGGGTGCCGTACTCGCTGACCGCGGTGCCGGGGTCGTCCCACAGCTTGTAGGCGAAGACCCTCCGGGCGCTTTCATCGCCCACCCAAAGCGTTTCGCCGTCGGACCAGATGCTCTTCGGGTCCGCGTTCTCCGGATGCAGAGCAAAGGGTCCATCCTGGATCCATTCCCTTTGAACCAATGGTCTGCCGACCCACATAAGCATGGCGCTGCCGCGGTCGGCGCGGATGCCCGACGCTGAACCCCCGGAAGGCAACAGAAAACCAGCGGAGTCGATCTCTACCGTGACGGGAAGATGCCCGTGCGCACGAACCTCGATAACGTCCGAATATGAACTGCCTGATGCGATGGTGACGGTCTCGGCGGACAGGTCTCCGTTACGGGCCGACAGTTCGATCTGAAGATCGAACGGTGTCGCGCCTTCGGCCAATCGGACCATGACCGTATCGTCTCCCCGACGCTCCAGCTCTGCGGTGAACGTGAAAGGTGCGCCCGGATTGTCGCCCGCGTCGAGGTCCGTCAGTCCCGAAAGACCTTCGAAGAGGCCGACCGGCAGGTCTTTGAGCTTGTTTCCCGAAAGGTCCAACTCAGCGAGACTCCCGAGGTCGGCGAACACGTCCTCCGGCAGCTCGTTTATCGAGTTGGCGGACAGGTCCAGAACTTCGAGGCTGGCGAGGTCGTCGAAAAGGCCGGCCGGTAGGCCCGAGAGCCCGTTGCCCGCGAGGGACAGCGAGACGAGTGCGTCCAGGTTTCCTAACACGCCGTCCGACAGCCGCTCCAGGCGGTTCGCCGACAGGTCCAGAACGCTCAGATTCGCTGTTTGGCCGGCGAACGTCCCGTCAGGCAGTTCGTCAATGAAGTTTCCCGACAGATCGATCTCCTCCACCGCGCGGAGGTCTTCGAAGAGTCCTTCCGGGACCGTCTCGAGGAAGTTCCTGTTCAGGTCCAGGGCGCGCAGCGCGTGCAGGTCCCGGAAATCACCGGCCTGCAGGGTCGACAGTCCTCTCCCCTGAAGGTGCAGCCCGGGCGTGACGTCGGGGCCGGAGCGCTGGGAGCCGGTCCAAGTCCTGAGCCTCGTCTCGGAAACCTCCGAGCAGTCGCCGACGCCGGGCATCCCGGCGACGATGGCCGCCATCACCGAAGGCGTCCGGTCGCAGATGCCCGAGGCCCCGATCCGGCCCGTCGGCTCGCTGGTCAGCGACTCATCGTTGCCGTCGCCGTCGGTGAAGGACACCCTGACCTTGATCGTCCTGCCCCGGTCGCCGGGGACGATGCTGTAGCTCGAATCGGTCGCGCCCGCGATGTCCGTGTCGGCGTTCCCGTCGTTCGATACCCATTGATATTCGAAGATGACGGCGTCCAGCCCGTCCGCGTCGGCGATGGAGCGGGTGCCCGCCGCCAGCGTCTCGTCCACCCGGACCGCGCCGGTTATCGTCGGCGCTCCCGTGGCAGGATTGTTCCAGTCGTATGCGTAGAGCTTAGCGTCGTCGCGGGACGCCACCCACATCGTGGACCCGGCCGACCAGATGCCCTCGTAAGACTCATCGTCGGCGTCCAACGCGAAGTCTTTGCCGGCGTCCCGGCTCCGGTCCGACATGCTGTAGGCGTACAGCTTGGCGTCCCGCCAGTCCGAAACCCACATCGTGGATCCGTTCGACCAGACGCCCATCGGAGAGTTGTGGCCGGGGCCCAGCGTGATGTCCTTCTCGAAGTCCCAGGCCCTGGTCGACAGGTCGTAGGCGAACACCGTGTCGTTGCCGGTGTCCGCGACCCACATGGTGGTCCCGTCTGACCAGATGCCCTCGGGAAATTTGTTGCCGGCGGCAGAAAGCGTGTTGAAGTCCTTGCCGGCGTCCCGGCTCCGGTCCGACATCCGGTAGGCGTACAGCTTGCCGTCGGCGAAGTCCGACACCCACATGGTGGTCCCGTCCGACCAGATGCCCACCGGAGAGCCGTTGGCGGCGTCCAGAGTGAAATCCTTGCCCGAATCCCGGCTCCGGTCCGACATCCGGTAGGCGTACAGCTTGGCGTCCTCGAAGTCCGCGACCCACATGGTGGTCCCGTCCGACCAGATGCCGGTCGGATAGCCGTTGGCGGCGTCCAGGGTGAAATCGCTGCCGGAGTCCCGGCTCTGGGCGTGGACAATCCAGGGGGTGAGCGCCAGGGCCGCAATGACCGCCAGTCCGATGAGCAGCAGCGGGAGGGGCGCAGGACGCCGGAAGGCGGTCACCATCTACCCCCGGCTAGCCGAGTCCAAAAACCGGGGGCTGACAGGGGTATGTAAAAGCGAGATCCCAAGTACGAACCGACCCCACCACTTCTGGATACAGGTATAGGCGGGAACGGCGGATTAGGCCTCTCAATGAGCATTTGGGGGCGATTTTGTACCAACAAAGCTGTCCTGCTATGAAATGTAACCTTGAACTCCAGAGGTCCCAAATCAAATACATACGCTTGTAAGGGGGGATGAACGTACGTGTGACATCGACGCTGTCTTCAGTACCGATTGTCGCCATTCGAGCGACATGACGGCGAACAGCATCATAGGGAGCGTAGACCTACCGGTGAGAGTCATCGTTGCTCCCCCTTGTGCGGGGGTATGGGACGCCGCCGGTTCCATTCTGCGAGCGAGGGCGCGTGGCGCACTTGCAACGGTAGTGGATGGCGCTCCGTCGATATCGCCGGGAGATCCGGGAGAACTGGATGAGGAACTGTTCCTGCGCCGAGGAGGGGCGACCGAGCAACCATAGAGCGCGCCGTAGAACCCGCAGTCCGAGAATCGCACACGACTTGATCGACCTGACTATCGACACTGCATCTCTCCCCAGCGCGGGTTGAAGAGAATGCACAGGAGTATTGCGAGGCTCTTGGTCTGCGACTGCTGGAAAACGTGCGCTCTTCCAACCTGTCGAGCGGAGTCCATTGGCAAGCGTCTTGCCTGCTCTCCGGCGGCGCAGCGGTGTAGAGCGCGGTTGACAAGAAGTGGAGCGACATGGCTATGGGCGTGTGACGGAAATCGGGGGGGGGGGGGGGACATCTGTGCTAGGCCGCCACAGGCGGCGAAGCCCGAGGCGAGCGGCGCAGCGACGGCAGGGGCCGTCGTACCGTCCGCCGTCTCAGGTGCATTGACCGGTCTGTCGAGCGCCATGTGAATGCCTCCCTCGCACAGGCGGGATTCAGCGGGACCTACTTCGATTTCCGCAGGTAGAGTTTCAGCCTGTGATTCTGCCTGTATTGTCATGTTTCATACGCATATACCCATGAAAACACTAGAGACTCTTCATCGGTTTGGTAAGTGCCTAATCACTCTTCTTGGTGAGGTAATTTAGACGGCACTTTGTTAGCTCTGAGAGAGAGTGTTTCTGCAACTTTTCACTCTTGTCTACACAAACGAAAGTGGCTAGATTAGTAGTCATAACCACACCGCCGTCACACTTGATGTTCTCACGCGCGTACCGTAGAGGAGATGTCTCGGGCACATTGCCGAAGCCGGGCCTTCAGTCTTGCGAAGCTGGCGTACCGGCCTGCGGGTTGGCCGGAGGGCTACGCCGTGTATGCGCCGCTATTCCTGGTGCAAAGGCCGCGGGTAGGCCGGCGCGAGGTTGTTGCGACAGGTTCGCCGGCGGACAGTTCTCATCTATTGGGGCTCCGGCGTCGCCTCACACCAGGGTTAGGCTGGGTGTTGGAAGAGGGGCCTGTACTTTATGAAGGCATCGATGGGCGCAATACAGACGCGGCTCCTCCAGATGCTCTGGCTCGACCCGGACGAGGCATCGTACGCCGCCAACATCACGGTGTGGCTGCGCTGGCTCTTCTGGGTCGGCGCCGTGATCGAGCTGGCTTATCGACCGGCGTTCACGGAGGCCAAGTACATTCCGTTCATGCTCATGCACGTGCCGCTGGTCGCACTGAACGGCTACGTGCACTACCGTCTGCTCTCCCGGTGCAGGGTGACGTGGCGTCACCTGCTTGTCCTCAGCGCCATGGACATAGCCTTGATCACGGCCAGCGTTGTCGTCGATGGGGGTTTCGACAACTTCCTGTACATTCCCTACTATCCCGCCCTTGCCGCTTTCGCCGCCGTCTTCACCTCCGCTCTGCTGAATCTCGCCTGGACCACGTTCACCGCCTCTATCTATATCGGCGTGAGCCTGACCGTCGGCTCGGGCATGGCCTTCGATGGGACCAACGAGAAGATGCTGTTCTCCAGGGTGCTCGCGATGTTCGGGGTGGTCCTGGTTGTCAACTTCATCACCCGGTTTCAACGGCGCAGGGCCATAGCGGCTATAGAAAGGGAAAGGGAACTGCAACGGGAACGGATCGAGCTCTCCCAGGCCATTCACGATACGGCCGCGCAGACCGCCTTCATGATCGGCCTGGGGATAGACGCGGCCAAACAGGTTGCCGGAGACTCGAACGAGGAGCTCACCGCCAGGCTCGATGCCACCTCGCGGCTTTCCAAGACCGCTGTCTGGCAGCTGAGACACCCGATAGACATGGGCCGCATATTCGAAGGCAATGAGTTGGGCTGGACCCTGGACTCGCACGTTGCGACGTTCAGCACCATAACGTCGGTGTCGGCGGAGCTGACCCAGAACGGCGTGGAGCCGCCGCTTTCGGTTGAGGTCAGGAGTCTCCTGTTCTCCATAGCCCACAACGCCCTCGCCAACGCCCTTCGCCATGCTGGGGCGAGCCGGGTGCTGGTCGATCTCGACTTCGGACGGGATGAGCTCAGGCTGTCGGTGTCCGACGACGGGGTGGGCCTTCCCGACGACTACGAGGAGCGGGGCCACGGCTTCGCAAACATGCGGGCGTACGCCGGGCGTCTGGGCGGACGCCTTATCGTCGAACCCGCGGGTCCGGCCGGGGGCGCCAGCGTGACCTGCGTGATGCCATTGTCCGGTGGCGGACAACAGGAGGGATAAATTGTCAACGGAGTCTCGTCGCATAAGGGTGCTGCTCGCCGACGACCATTCGGTCACGCGGGAAGGTCTTCAGGTGATTCTGGAGCGGTCCGAGGAGTTCGAGGTGGTGGGCCAGGCCAGGGACGGCGTGGAGGCGGTGAAGGCGGCCTCCGAGCTGTCGCCCGACCTGATTGTCATGGATGTCATGATGCCCAGGAAGGACGGGGTGGAGGCGTGCCGGGAGATCATGGAGTCTCTGCCCGAGACACGGGTGCTCATGCTGACCGCCTCGACGGAGGCGAACGCCGTGATAGAGGCGGTGGCCGCCGGCGCGGCGGGCTATCTTCAGAAGGTGGCCGGGATGGACCAGGTCCTGGGCATGATGAAGAGCGCGGCTGCGGGCGAGGGGCGTCTGCCGACCGAGGTGGTGAGGCGGGTGTTCCACAGGATGCGGAGCGAGGCGAAGTCGAAGCAGCAGATCGACCTGACGCAGAGGGAGAAGGAGATCCTTGTGTCGTTCTGCCGGGGCATGTCATACGTTGCGATTGCGGCGGAAAGGGAAGTCAAGGTGGTCACCATCCGAAACGCCATCTACACCATCCAGGTGAAGCTGGACGTTTCCTCAAAGCAGGAGATCGTGGTGTGGGCTGCGCAGAACGGGCTGCTGGATGATTGACGGCATGGGCGGGCTTGCGAAGGAGCGGAGCGGGGCCGCTGCTCACACCACGCCTAGTCCCAGCGGCCCCATCCTCTCCGGCAGGCTGTTGTGTGGCACACTACTGTCTAACAATCTGACCTGGCTTGAACGGACCCAAACCAACCGCCCACGAGTACTTAAGTTTTCCGTGTCGATTGAGTCCGTCAAATGAAGGTTCTTGATTTTATCAAGTCTGGTGGGCCGTGTAAGACTGAATTGCGAACTTTTCGCTGGGAGGTCCTAATATAAGGAGAGGGACGCGGGAACCCCCGGCTCAGGCCCCACGAGCCTCCGGCCCTCCAGGGTTGGAGGCTCTTCCATTTCCGTCGTCGTCGGCAAGGTCAGTACAGCCTGTATTATCGCCGCTGCTCCTGCGCGATGGCAAGACCGGACGGGTATCGTCTCCCCCCCTGCTCCTCCCCTTTCTCCATCCGGTAGCCGACGCGGGGCTCGTTGAGGATGTAGGTGGGGTTGTTGGCATCGTCGCCCAGCTTGCGGCGGAGTTGCTTGGCGGCGGTGCGCACCCGCCGCGAGTCGCCCGACCTCCGCAGGCCCCAGACCCGTCGCAGCAGCCGGTCGTAGGTCAACACGCGACCGGCGTTGACCGAAAGCTCGAAGAGCAGTCCGTACTCAATGGCGGTCAGGCGCACGGGACGCCCGGCCAGTGTCACGCGACGCTCGGCGTAGTCGACGGCCAGCTCCCCCAGCACGAAGGGTTCCGACGGCTCGGCCCATTCGGGCGCTTCCCGCTTGCGCAGGGCCGCCTTGATCCTCGCGACAAGCTCCATCGGCGAGAAGGGCTTGACCACGTAATCGTCGGCCCCATTCGCGAAGGCCCTGGCGATGGTCTCTTCCTGGCCGTAGGCTGACAGGAAGATGACCGGAACGTCGGCCATGTCGAGGATGCCCCGCATCAGCTCGATGCCGTCGGTCCCAGGCAGCATCAGGTCCAGCAGCACCAGGTGGGGGTCGTTCGTCTCCACCAGGCTGAGCGCCTCCTCCGGGTCTCCGGTCAGAACGGGGGCGTAACCCGCATTCGTGAGCGCGTCCCGGACGTGCCTGAGGGTCTGCGGGTCGTCGTCCACCGCGAGGATGCGTTCCCGTTCCCTCTCCGACCGCCCGGAGCGCACCGGGAGATTGGCGGCCCCGATACCGGCGCCCTGGGCCACCGGAATGGTGAAGGTGAACCGCGCCCCCAGGCCCGGCCCGTCGCTCTCGGCCCAGATGCGTCCCCCGTGGGCCTCCACTATCCCCTTGCAGATGGCGAGGCCCAGGCCGGACCCCGCGATGTCCCGTCCCCGGTCCTCGCCCTCCAGCCGGGAGAACTTCCGGAACAGGTGCGGCAGATGTAAAGGGCGGAGTAATAATGTACCGGCGAGGCGGGGGTGAGCGTCCGGGAGTGGTGTCGATGTCCAGCGATTATGTCCGCCTAAGTGGTCAGGGAAAATGTCCATCTAGTCCGCTGTCATACGATCGGACTGTGATACGCGGGACCTGCCCCTGGTGCGCATCATGGGCGGGCTCTTGGCTTCGGCGTACTTGCGGACCGTGTTCCTGTGGATGCCCAACTCCCTGGCGATTGCCCGAATGGAGAGGCCCCGAAGCTTGGCCTGCTGCACGGCCTTCCACCGAACCCTCTGTCGCGGCGTGGGTTTCCTGCGTGGCGATGCCGGAGGCTTGCGAACTCTGCCGCCGCCGTTCAATGTGGCGCTGTCGGCCTCGATGGCGTCGAGGGTTGCCAAGCTCTCCTTGGGGTGGCTGCCCACGCCGTTGACCCTACGATCAAGGCCGGGGCCATATCGGAGAGGACCATTGGAGGCACGGAGAACTCCAGGGCGCGGCGGCGCCTCCTGTGTGGGGATCGTGCGTCCCCGGTACTGCACGAGGAGCTGACCGTCCAGGCCCTCATGGACCTCCAGCTGCGCTCCGGCGTAGCTGGGCCGCTCCTTACCAGGCAGCAGCTGCAAGGTACGCCAGTTGTACTTGACGGTGTTGTCCCTGGCCACCTTGCGGCGATGCTTGAAGCAGAGTATCTGGTCCAGGGCCACCGATGATTCCATAGGGCGGTAGGCAACGCTTGAGTGCTCTGCCGGAACCCCGAACTTCTCGTTGAAGCGCGGCAGGAAGCGGTGCAGGACTTCATTGGCCTCGTCGATGGTGGTGACGCCCGCCAGGCGCAGCTCGGTCACCAGCCGGTCCTGGAATGTCCCCGCCGTCCGCTCGACCCGGCCCTTCGCCTGCGGTGACCTGGCGAATATCTGGCGTATCCCCAGCTCCTCCATGGCGCGAGCGAACTGGGTTGGCCCGGCCGGCTTCTGGCGAGGCTCTCCAGTATGCTTGAAGACCGCGTGCCGGTCGCTGTAGACGGCCAGCGGTATCCCGCATTGCCGGATCAACCCCTCCATGAGAAGGAAGTAGCCGCGGGTGTCCTCCTCCTGACTGAACAGAGCGTCAGGCACAGTGCCGGTGGCGTCGTCCACGGCCAACAGCAGGGCGAACCGGGGTCCTTGTTCCCCCAGCCACCGATGGTGGCTCCCATCTATCTGCAGCAGCATCCCTTCTTGGGCCATGCGTTTGCGCCGGACACGGTGTCTGGGCGGCCGGCGGCGGCGGGGGCTGTCCATGCCGGCGCTGACCAGGATGCGGCGCACCGTAGAGCGGCTCAGGTCGATCCCCTCTCGTTCCATCAACAACTCGGTCAGATGCGTATGGTTCGTTCCAGCGTAGCGAGTGCGGGCCAGCTGCACCACGTAAGTCATCTTGGTCTCCGTCGTGGTGTTGGCCGGTCGGCGGCCACGATTCCCGTGGGCGAGTGCGGCGGCGCCCTCCTTCCTATAGACCACCAGAATACGCCTCGTGTGGCGTTCGCTCACTCCCAGGACCTCGGCCGCCTGACATACCGGCACCTGATCTGCCAGAACGCTGTTGAGCACCTGAAGTCTCGTCTGCTCCTTCTGCGTCAATGTCACTCCTTCCATGGGATGACATTTTCGCTGACCAGTTAGCTACTGACATAATCGTAGAACAACGACACCCAGCTCGTCGACGATGAGCAGTTTGAGCCGGGCAAGCTTCTTCTGCAGATTGAGCAGCCGCCGCTCGTCCCTGGCCTCGATCAGCTCGTGTACCAGGGAGGCGGCGGTGGTGAAGCCGACCGACAGCCCCCTCTGACAGGCGGCGAGCCCCAGGCCGAGGGCCACGTGGGTCTTGCCGGTCCCGCTGTTGCCGACGGCGATGACGTTCTCACGACGGTCGACGTACTCGCATCTCGCCAGCTGCATGACCAGGTGCTTGTTCACCGACGGCATGGCCAGGAAGTCGAAGGTGTCGAGACTCTTGACTGCAGGGAAGCGTGCAGCCTTGATCCTTCGGTCCACCATCCGGTGATGACGGTCTATGAGCTCGAGCTCAGCCAGCCTCAGCAGGTAGCCCGGATGGTCTACGCCCTCTGCGGCACACCGGCCGGCCACCTTGCCGTACTCCCTCAGGAAGGTCGGCAGCTTCAACTCCTTGAGGTGGTGCTCCAACAGCACCGTCGACCTCTCGCTCACCGCCCGCCTCCCGACATGAGCGCCATGTAGTCGCCGGCAGATGTCGTTGTCACGGTGACTCTGGGCAGGTAGGGATACAGCTCCAGGTCGAGTCTCTGCGGTCGTCCCTCGATCCTGCACAGCACCAGGTGCTTGACGGCGTCGAAGCTTATGGCGCCGAGCCTGAGGGCATCGCGCACACCCTCGCACACCTCCTCCCTGCGGAACTCCTCCATCAGCCGCAGCACCTGCACGAACTCCCGCTTGCCTCGTCTGCCCATCCTCGACTCCAGCAGACGCCTCAGCACCCCGAACTCCTCCGGCAACTCCCACCCGGCCAGCGGTGCGGCCTGGTCCAGGGCTCCCGTCTTGCGCTCCAGCAGCGGCAGGTAGTGGATGGGGTCGAAGACGAAGTCGTCGCGTCCGTAGGACCGCCTGTGCCGGGCTATCACCTCCGGCCCGTTGCTGATCACCACCTCACCCACATAGCCGCGCACCAACACATCCCTGTGACCGTAGGCCACTGGCACCGAGTAGTCGTTGGTCCGGTACCGGACCAGCGACAGGGAGCTGACACGGCTCACGTGCTTGTCGCTGGCATCGTATGGCACGGTGGGGAGCGACAGCAGGGCTTCCAGGTCACGCTCCATCCGTTGGCCTATCGTCTCCCTGTGCCCACGCAGCCGTCTCCCCAGCCGTTCCAGGCACTGCTCCTCCAGGTGGGCGTTGAGGGCATCGAAGCTCTCGAACGACGGTATGGGCACCAGGAAGTTCCGGCGAGCGTATCCCACCAGACCCTCCACCTTGCCCTTGTCGTTACCCTTGCCGGGACGGCCGAACCGATCCTCGAACAGGTAGTGGGATACCAGCTCAGAGAAGACGCGGGTACGCTTCCTTCGACCGTCTCCCAGGATCCTGGCCACCGCCAGTCTCGTGTTGTCGTACAGGATGCTCTTGGGCACGCCGCCCAGGAACGAGAAGGCCGAGACGTGACCGTCGCAGAACGCCTCCGTCGTCTCTGCGGGGTAGGCCTTGATGAAGCACGCGTCGCTGTGGGGAAGGTCCAGGACGAAGTAGTGGACGGTCTGCTCCACTCCGCCGATCACCGCCTTCGCCTGGCCGAAGTCGCACTGGGCATCTCCGGGAGGATGGGACAGCGGCACGTACATCTCCCGTGTCCGGCGGCGACGCTCGCGCACGTAGTCCTTGACTATCGTGTACCTGCCGTCGAACCCGTGCTCCGCTCTCAGACGGTCGTAGATACGCTTGGCCGTGTGACGCTGCTTCTTCGGGAGACCGCGGTCATCCTCCAGGATACGGTCGATCACCCCGCGGTACGGGTCCAGCTTAGGGCGGCGCGGCGGTGACTCCCGGCGATACCCGGGAGGCACCGAGTACTGAAGCATCTTGCGCACCGTGTCCCGGTGCAGACCGAACACCCGGGCAGCCTCCCGAGTGCTCATCCCCTCCACCATGCAGGCCCGGCGCACTCGAACGTACAGCTCCACCTTGTACATCCTTCACACCTTCCATCGAGTTGCCTCCAACTCTATAGAAGGCGGCGGGTGGTACGGTTTTGCAGCGCCACTCCTGTCGTTGTTCTACGATTATGTCAGTAGCTAACTGGTCAGCGAAAATGTCATCCCATGGAAGGAGTGACATTGACGCAGAAGGAGCAGACGAGACTTCAGGTGCTCAACAGCGTTCTGGCAGATCAGGTGCCGGTATGTCAGGCGGCCGAGGTCCTGGGAGTGAGCGAACGCCACACGAGGCGTATTCTGGCGGTCTATAGGAAGGAGGGCGCCGCCGCACTCGCCCACGGGAATCGTGGCCGCCGACCGGCCAACACCACGACGGAGACCAAGATGACTTACGTGGTGCAGCTGGCCCGCACTCGCTACGCTGGAACGAACCATACGCATCTGACCGAGTTGTTGATGGAACGAGAGGGGATCGACCTGAGCCGCTCTACGGTGCGCCGCATCCTGGTCAGCGCCGGCATGGACAGCCCCCGCCGCCGCCGGCCGCCCAGACACCGTGTCCGGCGCAAACGCATGGCCCAAGAAGGGATGCTGCTGCAGATAGATGGGAGCCACCATCGGTGGCTGGGGGAACAAGGACCCCGGTTCGCCCTGCTGTTGGCCGTGGACGACGCCACCGGCACTGTGCCTGACGCTCTGTTCAGTCAGGAGGAGGACACCCGCGGCTACTTCCTTCTCATGGAGGGGTTGATCCGGCAATGCGGGATACCGCTGGCCGTCTACAGCGACCGGCACGCGGTCTTCAAGCATACTGGAGAGCCTCGCCAGAAGCCGGCCGGGCCAACCCAGTTCGCTCGCGCCATGGAGGAGCTGGGGATACGCCAGATATTCGCCAGGTCACCGCAGGCGAAGGGCCGGGTCGAGCGGACGGCGGGGACATTCCAGGACCGGCTGGTGACCGAGCTGCGCCTGGCGGGCGTCACCACCATCGACGAGGCCAATGAAGTCCTGCACCGCTTCCTGCCGCGCTTCAACGAGAAGTTCGGGGTTCCGGCAGAGCACTCAAGCGTTGCCTACCGCCCTATGGAATCATCGGTGGCCCTGGACCAGATACTCTGCTTCAAGCATCGCCGCAAGGTGGCCAGGGACAACACCGTCAAGTACAACTGGCGTACCTTGCAGCTGCTGCCTGGTAAGGAGCGGCCCAGCTACGCCGGAGCGCAGCTGGAGGTCCATGAGGGCCTGGACGGTCAGCTCCTCGTGCAGTACCGGGGACGCACGATCCCCACACAGGAGGCGCCGCCGCGCCCTGGAGTTCTCCGTGCCTCCAATGGTCCTCTCCGATATGGCCCCGGCCTTGATCGTAGGGTCAACGGCGTGGGCAGCCACCCCAAGGAGAGCTTGGCAACCCTCGACGCCATCGAGGCCGACAGCGCCACATTGAACGGCGGCGGCAGAGTTCGCAAGCCTCCGGCATCGCCACGCAGGAAACCCACGCCGCGACAGAGGGTTCGGTGGAAGGCCGTGCAGCAGGCCAAGCTTCGGGGCCTCTCCATTCGGGCAATCGCCAGGGAGTTGGGCATCCACAGGAACACGGTCCGCAAGTACGCCGAAGCCAAGAGCCCGCCCATGATGCGCACCAGGGGCAGGTCCCGCGTATCACAGTCCGATCGTATGACAGCGGACTAGATGGACATTTTCCCTGACCACTTAGGCGGACATAATCGCTGGACATCGACAAGCTGGGCTTCGTCCCGCTCTCCAAGACCGGCGCTGAGCTCCTCTTCGAGGTCTTCAGTCAGCGCTACGAGAGAGGGTCGGTCCTGGTCACCACCAACCTGCCCTTCGACGAGTGGACCGAGGTCTTCGGCTCTGAGAGACTCACCGGCGCCCTGCTGGACCGCCTCACTCACAGAGTCCACATCCTTGAGATGAACGGCGAGAGCTACCGCCTCAAGCAGAGCAGGCAGGCGGCCGCCCTGCGCCCCGCAGCCGATCTCCCCGACGTCTAGACTCCACCGGCCTCGCTGCCACTAAGGGCTCCCGACGACACCCACCGCAGGCGGACATTCTCGCTGAACACTGACGCCCGACCGGTACACTTTTGCTCCGCCCCGTGGCCTAATATTACTCCGCCCTTGTATGTTTTGGTAACGGTTCCCAATAGTGACTTCACATACGTGGAGTGGGGTGCGGCAGACCGATCCGCCCTTGGTCGTCAAAGACCGTTGTCAAGCAAGGGTCGCCGCACCATCCCCAAGCAGAGCCCGAACGGTTGCCCGGGCCGATTGAGCCCGCATCTCGCAAGGAAGGGCCAATGCTCTACACAGGAGGTATGAATGGAACCCGAAACAGTGTACGTAGGCATCGATGTGTCCAAGACCTGTGCGGACGTCGCGGTCCGCCCCACTGGCCAGAGGTGGACCATCTCCAATGACGAGCCTGGAATCCGGGAGCTGGTCTCCCGGCTCAAGGCCCTGGACCCCGCTATGGTGGTGCTGGAGCCTACGGGCGGTCTGGAGCTGCCTGCGGTGGCAGCCCTGGCAGCTGCGTCGCTGCCAGTGGCCGTTGTCAACCCCAGACAGGTTCGAGACTTCGCCAGAGCCACCGGGACACTGGCGAAGACCGACGCCTTGGACGCGGCCTCACTGGCCCACTTCGCCGACGCGGTTCGTCCAGTCGTGCGTCCTATGAAGGACGCCGAAACCCAGGTCCTGAGTTCGCTGGTTGCCCGCAGACACCAGGTCATAGCCATCCTGGTGTCTGAGAAGAACCGGCTTGGGAGCGCGATCAGTGCCGTCCGACCCCGGATCGAGGCCCACATCGCCTGGCTCAAGCAGGAGCTGAGCGACATCGACGAAGAGCTGCGACAGACACTGCGCAGCAGTCCGGTGTGGGCGGGAGAAGGATGACATCCTGCGCAGCGTCCCCGGGGTGGGTGAGCAGCTTTCCCTCGCTCTGTTGGCCCAGTTGCCGGAGTTGGGCACGCTGAACCGCCGGCAGGTCGCCGCGCTGGTGGGCGTGGCCCCCTTCAACAGGGACAGCGGCGCCACGCGCGGCAAACGCACCGTCTGGGGTGGACGCGCCCGGGTCCGAGCCGTCCTGTACATGGCAACGCTGGCCTCCAGCCGCTTCAATCCCGTCATCCGGGACTTCTACCAGCGACTGCTGGCCGCTGGTAAGCCCAAGAAGGTGGCCCTCACAGCCTGTATGCGCAAACTGCTCGTCATACTGAATTCCATGCTCAAGCAGCGCTCTCCCTGGCGCGCTCAGCGCGCCAGCACCCCGTCACTCGTCGGACACTCATCTTGACTTTCAACACAGTTGCTTGACAGGAGTTCCTGCCGGTCCCGGAGTTCCCTGATGTGGTTTCCGGCGTCGGCCATATCAACATTGTCGGTCTCCCCGATGAAGTGCCAGATGCGGCCAAGGTGCCGCTTCACATCCTCAAGTTCCGCGTCTATGGTCTCCAGCCTCTTGCGCTGCTCGGCGGCCACTCTATCCATCTTCTCGTCCACGGTCTTCACCAAGTCGCGGATGTTTCCCTCGGTGAGAATGTTGGAGCGAATCTTTTCGACGACCAAGTTCTCGAATCGTCGAGCGTTGAGCCTCGGGGTGTCGCAGGATCCGCTGCCCTGCTTCATGAGGGTCTGACAGACGTAATATGGAAACTTGCCGCTCTTGGCGTACTGGCCGGTCAGTGCACGCCTGCAGGCCTTGCACTTGACCAGCCCGCTGAGGAGGAAGGGACTTGCAACCCTGCGGGGATTGACGACCTTGGGGGCGCGTGAGCGCATCAGCTTGGCCACACGGTCGAACTGGGCTTTGGAAACAATTTCCGGGAACGCATCGTCCACCCGCACCGGGTCGGCCCCGTCCTTGGCGTTCAAGCCCCAGACCAATGTGCCTGTGTACGTCTCGTTGATGAGGATTGCGTGGAGGGTCGTCTTGCCCCAAGGGTTTCCCCTAGGACTGGCGATGCCCTCGTCGTTGAGCGTTCGGGCGATGTCGAGCGTCGACTTTCCGGCCTCCGACATGTCAAAGATGCGCCTGACGACCTGGGACGAACCGGGGTCCGGCTCCAGTTTGGGTCTCTTCTTGGGTCCATCCTGGACCATCACCCGGTTGTAGCCGAAGGGAGCCCCGCTGGACATCCAAAAGCCTCTCGATGCAGCTTCCCGCATACCCCTGGTGACCTCCTGGGCCAGGATATCTGTTATCCGATCGCGACAAAAAGCTCAGATATACTTGGGCCGTTGGTCTATGACCAGGTGAACAACTCAAGTTCACAATGGACACACACGCCTCGGATACCTATGGCTGGCAGGGCTGTTGATGGTCGCAGCACCCCCATTCGTGCCTTTCCACCCTTCCTCAATGCGGTAGCCGTTGCGCGGCCCGGCAGGGTATTCCCTCTAATGCAACCCGCGTGCAGTCAGTCATCCAGCATCCCGTTGCGCAAGGCCCACGCCACGACCTCCTGCTTCGAGTCGACGCCCAGCTTGATCTGAATCGTGTAGATGGCGTTTCGGACGGTGACCACCTTGACCTTCCTTGCCTCCGCGATCGCGGTGTATGTCATGCCCTGGCAGAAGGACACAAGTATCTCCTTCTCCCTCGGGGTCAGGTCGACATCATCCTTCGTCTTCACCCCGCTCCGAATCTGGTCGACGGCCCGCTTTACCACCGGGGTCGGCAGACGCCCCTCGCCCGTGACCGCCTCCCTCATCATGTCCAGGACCTGGTCCATATCGGCCACCTTCTGAAGATAGCTGGCGGCGCCGGCGGCCACCGCCTCTATCACGGCGTTCGCCTCCGTCGAGGCGGTCAGCATGATCACCCGCGTCTCGGGCCGAGACTCCATGATCTCCCGGCACGCCTCCACCCCGTCCTTCTTGGGCATCATGACGTCCATGACGATCAGGTCGGGCGACAGCTCGGAGGCCGCCTTCACCGCCTCCACTCCGTCCATGGCCAAGCCCACCACCTCGAACTCCTCGGATCCCGCCAGAATCGACTTAAGACCTTCCCGCGTGACCGAGTGATCATCTGCAAGCAACACCCTTATGCGACGAGACTCTGTTGACATCCTACCCCTCCTGTTGTCCGCGACCCAATGGCGTCACGCAGGTGACGCTCGCGCCCCCCAGCGCTCCCCTGGGCTCGACGATAAGGCGTCCGCCCAGACGCAGGGCGACGCCTCCATGTTTGCGAAGCCGTGGCCCCGCTCCTCGTAGTCGTCGGGAAGTCCCACACCGTCGTCCGACACCGACAGCCTGAGCTCATCCCGCCCGAAGTCGAGCTCGACCAGCACCCGGCTCGCTCCGGCATGGCGAAGGGCGTTGGCGAGGGCGTTGTGGGCAATGGAGAACAGGAGACTCCTGACCTCCATTGAGAGCGGCGGCTCCACCCCGTTCCGGGTCAGCTCCGCCGACGCCGACGTTATGGTTCCGAAGGTCGTGACGTGCGAGTCCAGGGTCCAGCCCAGCTCACCGCCTTCGAATATGCGGCCCATGTCTATCGGGTGTCTCAGCTGCCAGACAGCGGCCTTGGAAAGCCGTGAAGTCGCATCGAGCCTGGCGGTGAGCTCGTCGTTCGAGTCTCCGGCAACCTGTTTGGCCGCATCTATCCCCAGGCCGATCATGAAGGCGGTCTGGGCGGCCGTATCGTGAATCGCCTGGGAGAGCTCGATCCGTTCCCGTTGCAGCTCACGCTCCCGTTCCATCGCCGCTCTCCACCTGCTCCGCTCGAAGTTGGAGATCAGGTTGACCGTTGCGGCCACCGCATACATGACGAAGATCCTGGCGAGCAGGGGCTTCTCGTCCCTTGCCCCCATGTCGATTCCTTCCCCCACGGTGAGGCTTATCGCCAGATAGAGGACGGACACCACGGTCACGCAGACCATCGTCATCCTGAAGGAGGTGAGAACCAACGCGTACCCGGCCAGCGGCGGGTAGTACAGCAGATGCAAGAAGTAGTGGTCGAACCCTCCCCCTGCCACCGTGGCGGCCGAGACCATTGTCATATCCATAGCCGCGAACGCGAGAATCCAGCGCCATGTGATGGTCCTTTTGGTCGCCAGCCGATAGTGCGTCATCCCATTGAACGCCACGAGCAGGAGGAACAGCGGCGCATACACGATGTAGCGCTCCGGCCAACCCGCGGGCCGGTACGCCAGCTGCACAAAAGTGAAGGCGACCACGAACCAGTGCGCCCATACCAGTATGGTCGCGACGAATCTCAGCCCGTCCGGGTCGAGGCGCATGAGCGTCGAGCCGCTCATGCCAAAGGCCCTAGCGGCTGCCCTGACTGGATGAAGGTCCCGGCCATGGCGATGCCCCTTGAGACATCTCTCCTCCGGTATGCGCGTGAGGCCTGGAGTGTTGGGAGTTCACCGCGGTGTGAAGATGGCCACCAATCTAGCCACTTTCGTCTATGCTGGCAAGAGTGAAAAGATGCAGAAACACTCTCTCACTGAGCTAACACTTTCTGCCCCAATTACCGCTCAAAAAGTGATGTCTGGCACTTACCACATCGATGCTGAGGCCCTAGAGTTTTCATGGGTTAGTGCGAAATAGGAATCACAGGATAAGCGGAATCACAAGCTGCAACTCCGTTGCGGACAACGGAGGGGGTTGCAGGCGCCGCTAAGTCCCGCCCGTACTTAGGGAGGTTATGACATGGCGCTCGACAGACCGGTCCCTGCAGCCGCCGTGCTCTGCCAAGGGCGAGTTGTGATCACCCCCCGGGCGTTCTGCGCCGCCCCCGCGGTACTACAGCATCGGTGGAGGGTCATTTGAACTCACGCTGGGCCAGCCTACTACTAGGGCTCCTGCTTCTTGCCTCTCTGACTGCCTGCAGCGACAGCCAGGAAACCGCGCCCCGTGACGAAGGCGGAGCGTGGGACGAATACCTATCGTGGTGTTCCCAGGCGTCCCTAGAAGAACCTCCGGGCGACGAAGATCAAACCTACGGGGAAGTCTCGGCATTCTATGCTGGAGTGGCAGAGAGGATGAGCTCGACCACCCCTCCGGTTGAAGTCGCCGACTGGCACAACAAGTACCTGGATGCAATTGAAGCCATGAAGGCGCTGATTGATGCCGAACCCCAGGACGAAATCTTCAACCCTATTGATATCTTCTTCGACAGCGAGGTTGTGTCCTTATTCGAGGAAGTTGGGGAGGCATTGAATGACATGCCTGAAGACGCCCGCGAGCGGCTAGCTGCGGCCGGCTGCCTGGGCGACGATGATTCCGGGGCGACCGGCGAAGGATTGTCCGCCGCGCCTCAACCCGATTCTACCGCGACAGCCGATTCCGGCCAGACTTCGACGGGTCCGGCATCCACGCCCGAGTGCGGACCACGAAGCAGCCATGAGCCTGCGCTGGTCGCCTTATACAACGCCACTGACGGCCCGAACTGGGAGGACAATACGAACTGGCTGACCGACGCTCCACTTGGCGATTGGGCCGGCGTCAGCACAACCACGATAACCGTAAACGGGCGCGTAACCGGCGAGTGCGTTACCCAGTTGCGGCTCGGTGGTTTCCGTAATAACCGCTTGAAGGGAGAGCTACCGGCTGAACTGGGCAGTCTTCTCAACCTGCAAGAGCTGGACCTCACCAATAACCAGTTGAGTGGGGAGATACCGGCTGAACTGGGCAGTCTTCCCAACCTGCAAGAGCTGAACCTCTCTGATAACCAGTTGAGCGGGGAGATACCGGCTGAACTGGGCAATATACCCACCCTGCAACGGCTGGACCTCTCTGATAACCAGTTGAGCGGGGAGATACCAGCTGAACTGGGCAATATACCCACCCTGCACCGGCTGGACCTCTCTGATAACCAGTTGAGCGGGGAGATACCGGCTGAACTGGGCAATATACCAACCCTGTACCTTGATGGTAACCGGCTAACCGGGAGGGTACTTCGGCCAGGCGGGACCAATCCCCTGTATGCCTGGGAGGATTCGACTATACGCGTCAATTGGGACGCGGTGGATGGGGCGGACTATTACAAGGTCTACTACGACGACTTCGCCGACTCTTCCTGTGGTTTCAATAGTGACGGCAACCTGAGCTTCTGCGAAGAGTTGGCCACGGACGTCACCGGGACGACATACGTTCACACCACCCCGAGCCTATCCGAAAACTATTACTGGGTAGTTAGCTGCAACAGCGGGGGATGCTCGGATATAGACTCGAGGCACCCGGCAGCGCCTGTTGAGGCCATCCCCACCGCACCGGCCAACGCGCGGTACGCTGTGGAAGGTTCAACGATACGCGTCAGTTGGGAGCCTGTGGCCGGCGCTGACTACTACAACATCTACCACGACGGCTCCTCCGACTCCAGTTGCGGGATAGACAGGGACGGTATCGCCCACTTCTGCGAGGAGTTGGCAAGGAACGTAGAGGGAACTTCTTTTGTCCACACTGCTCCGGACAGCCGCGACAACTACTACTGGATTGTGGCCTGCAACAGGGGAGGGTGCTCGGAAATAGACAAGGAGAATCCGGTCAAGGCGCCGGGAACCGGCTCGACACAAACGACGAATATGCCAAGGGCCACCCATGCGCCCACTCCGGTGCCTACGCCGACTCAGACGCCGGCGCCATCTGACACGCCCACACCGGGACCCACACCGACTCAGACGCCGACACCATCGACTCCACCCGCCGGGACCATTCCATCCGCCCCTGCCAACGTTCGCTTCGCCCATGAGGACTCAACGATACACATCACATGGGATCCCGCGGCCGGCGCTGACCACTACAACATCTACCACGACGACTCCTTCGACTCCAGGTGCAGGTTGAACAGGGACGGCAGCGCCGGCTTCTGCGAGGAGTTGGCAAGGAACGTGGTTGGGACTACCTACGTCCATACCGACCCCAGCGGCGGCGACAACTACTACTGGGTTGTGGCCTGCAACAGCGGGGGGTGCTCGGAAATAGACTCGAAGAACCCGGCAGGGCCCGCTGAGGCCATCCCCACCGCACCGGCCAACGCGCGGCATGCCGTGGAAGGTTCAACGATACGCGTCAGCTGGGACCCTGTGGCCGGCGCTGACCACTACAACATCTACCACGACGACTTCTTCGACTCCAGGTGCAGGTTGAACAGGGACGGCAGCCCCGGCTTCTGCGAGGAGTTGGCAAGGAACGTAATTGGGACTACCTACGTCCATACCGACCCCAGCAGCAGCGACAACTACTACTGGGTTGTGGCCTGCAGCAGGGGAGGGTGCTCGGAAATAGACGCTGGGAATCCGCTCAAGGCCCCGGGAACCAGCTCGACAGAAGCGACGAGTATGCCGCCGGCCAGCCAGGAGCTCGAATTCACGGAAGGTGAGTCAGCTACTCGTTCGATCCCAGAAAACACACCGGCAGGCATCAATGTTGGCGCTCCCGTTTCGGCGGAAGGCGACGGCACACTCACCTACACCTTGAGCGGGCCGGATGCCGCAAGCTTCACCATCGTACCTACAACCGGACAGGTTCGCACCAGGGACGGGGTCGTCTACGACTATGAAACCAGGAACCGTTATACAGTGACCGTCGGCGCAGACGACAAGAGCGGCGAAGGTGACGCGATTGACGTAACCATTCACATTGAGGACCTGGTTGCCGCCTGTCAGCCAGTGCGAAATCTTCGTACCAATCATGGTGACGAATATGTGACCGCCAAATGGACTCCGGCCGTGCAGCGGGAGGGCAAGGCCTCAGTTCTCGGCTACCAGGTGGAGATGCGACGCGGCGACGATGGGCCATGGACTGGCCGGCGCACACTACTCGGCCCAGGCATCGGTGCAACGACATATGGAGATCTCCAAAACCTTCAGAAGTATTTTCTCCGGATACGCCCGGTCAACACAGAAAGTGATTGCGGGTGGTCGCCTCCTTTCCTGGGAATCCCAACCACCTATCCGGGGCCCATTTATCCCACCGACCGGTTCGGCACTGAGCCCGTGGGCGCTCCTGACCGCCACTGGAGATTCGTAACTCAACAACGTTGCCGATACAGCGCTGACGGCGTAACCCTGGACGCCAACTGCACCTATACATACACAGGGCCGGACACAAGCAGGATCGTTCTGGAGTTCGACGACCCGTCGCGTGGCTCCTGTGATATTGCCCTGGCCTTCTCGTCCCTGACCGCGGGATCATTCGTCGACGACTGCTTCGACGCTGGGGTCAACACGGAGACGCCCTTCGATACGAGCTTCAAAATGCCGCGCTTGGGGCAACAAACCGAAAGTGATGTCGACGTTCCGCGAGCCCCGAGAAGCCAGGAAGAGTTCGACGTTTTGGCATGGGGCCGGGACGATTTCATCCCAGGTCTGGTCTTTGGATGCACTGTGCATTTTGTTACGTGTGAAGTGGAATTGGGAGAAGCGATCCAGATTGAGCGCGATCCAGACATCGGTCGCAGTTACTTAACGAAGGGCAAATACACATACGAGAACACCGGACCCTCCCGGGGCGTGCTCACCTTCCGAACGGAAGGTGGGGAGAGTTACGTCTTCACCATGGATTTCAAGCCGTCGGGTATCGTCAGCGTAACGGTCACGGACAATGCGGGCGATGCGGCTGAATGGCCGGGGATATCCGACTTGGCTCTTGGCGCAGACCCCGTTCCGCTGCCCATACCGCAGGCGATGTGGGATGCCCTTGCCACCGAGAGGGACTTCGCTCCCGCAGACCGGTACGAGATGGAAGTCAGTATCCCGACACCGAGCAGACCCGATTGGGCAGATTCGCCCCGCGATGACTTATTGTCACGGACCTTATTGGGAAGCCGTTCGGGATTGATCCTCGGGTCGACCGCTTACTGTCGCCCCTACTTCAGCCGTGACGACGCCTGTCCCTATGTACCCCATACCATTTCGTACAAAAAACAGGGACGGAATCTGGCACGCGTAACTATCGAGTTTTTTGACCAACGTGAGACAGATCCAGCTATCTACGTACAATACAACGACAATCAAAAGGAGGTCGAAGGTAGCACATGGGTATTCGACCTGATCTTCACGGCAGATGGTGTTGCCGATTACATCCGTACTACCACCAAGGAAGGCCAGGTACCCGTTCTGGAACGGGGGTTAGTCGATTTCAAGGGCGACAGCATCGAAATCAACGAGTTCCCGGAGGAGATACGCCTACCGCTTGCTCCCCCACAGGCAACCGGGCAGGACCGGTCTGGTGTCGAAGTCGCTGCGGCGATCTCGGCTCCCGAAATCGGCGGCGACGACGTTCAGATTTTCTTGATCAGCGACGAGGGCGAGCAACCCGCCTCCTACCAGCCCGGGGACTGGCTGGAGCCGAAGGACGGAAGCAATCAGAGGATGCTGATTGTGGGAGTGAGTCAAGGTACGTCAGCTGCCTCTACTGCTTCTCGGCAACCGGTGCAGGCTATGACATTGCGTTACTATCCCGCTTTCCCGTCACTGGAAGTTGCCGAGCCGGCAGTCTTTCATGGTATGCCAACGTTCCAACTGATGCGTTTCGCTCCGGTGACTACAAGCGTGTTCTACAGCCCACTCGTGGTTTCGGCAAGTTATGCCCTGGCTTCTGAACCCACAATCACACAGCTTCAGGTTGTCTGTATGCAGCAGGATTCGGAGACCTACAGGATACCGACGAGGGGCGATAGGTACTTCTCCGAGCCCAAGGCAGCCGAGGGTCCGGTGCAGCTGTGCCAACGCGATTGCGCCTTGAATGAGACGACCAACGTACAACAATGCGTGTGGGATTGCGAGGAGAGCTGAATACTGCCGGCGATTGCAACTTCAGAACTAGGGGGATTGATCATGAGCAAGTCAGGAATGCATAGTCTCTTAACCCTGGTGGCGCTAGCGGTTTTCCTGATGACCTTTGTCGCCTGTAGCGACAGTACGGAAGTGGCGCCCACTGCATCAGACTCCGCAGAGATGACGGTCGTCGAATACGCCCAATGGTGCGCAGCATTGCCGGACGACATCGAGCCGCCAACCTGGGGAGAGTTCCTGGAGATCGTGAGGCCGAGCCTGGAGGAAGCCGAATCCCTCATCCCGCCCATGGCGCTCGCCGATCTGCACGACGCGGTGCTGCTGTTCTTTCGGAACTCAGTTGTTTCCGCCTCTGGATTCGACGCCGACGCGCCCTACGACTACACGGCGTTGCTGGTCCATGGGCTCGTCTACCTCGCTCAAATCCAGGAGATGGAAGGGGGTTGGGATGACGACGTGCGCGCCGCCTTGGTGACATCAGGGTGTATTGACTCAGAGTTGATCGGCGAGGAGGAGTCTTCCGGCGACGATCCTCAAGATGACACGCCAACGGCGACGGCCACACCGGAGTCTGCGCCCACTCAGACCCCGACGCCATCCGACATACCAACACTACAACCTGAATCGACCCGGATCCCGACGCCAGCGGACACTCCCACACCGCAACCCGCGCCGACCCAAACTCTGACACCGACGGCTATGCCGACCGAATCCACCCCTGCCGCACCGGCCAATGTACGGTATGCGCTAGAGGGTTCAACGATTCGCGTCAGTTGGAATCCGGTGGATGGGGCGGACCACTATAACGTCTATTTCGATGACTTTTTCGATTCGAGTTGCAGATTGAACAGGGACGGTAGTCTCAGCTTCTGCGAGGAGTTGGCCACGGACATAGCTGAGCCGACCTACGTCCACACCGACCCCGACGAGAGCCAGAACTACTACTGGGTGGTCGCCTGCAACAGCAGGGGATGCTCGTCCATCGACGACGAGAACCCGGCCGAGTTAACCGGATCGGGGCCCGTAGAGTCTGGTTCTCCCACGGCTACGCCGACGGCCAGGCCCACGCCGCAACCCGTGGCCACTCAGACTGCACCCCCGACGGGCACGCCCGGGCCAACCTCACCCACGCCGACTTCGACTGGAACTTCAGCGTCTGCGCGTGACCGAGATGGTGATGGTCTCATCGAAGTAGACAACCTGGCGCAGCTTGACGCTATTCGGTGGGATCTGGACGGTGACGGCATTTCTGACAATGCCGACTATGCGGCTGCTTTTTCCGATGCGAACACCGGCACGATGTGCTCTGCCGCAACTTGTGCCGGGTATGAGTTGACAGCCAATCTGGACTTCGACACCAACGGGAACGGCGAAGCGGACGAGGGCGATGTCTATTGGAACGGCGGCGGCGGGTGGATTCCGATCGGAGAAACCAACAACCCCTTCGATACGACTTTCGAAGGCGGAGGCTACACGATCTCCAATCTGTACATTCGCAGGTCGCCCGACGTCGGTCTGTTTGGAGTTCTCGGCGCCGGAAGCACAGTCTCGGGTGTTGGATTGGAGGACGCAAGCGTAGCGGCTTTCGGATACGGAGCCGCAGGCGCGCTGGCTGGAATTGGCCTCGGCGTAATTGAGGACAGCTTTGCCGATGGTCTCGTTGCCGGTTGTGTTGACCAAATCGGCGGACTGGTGGGTTTCAATGACGGCAGCATTCAAAACAGTCGCTACACCGGCAACGTAGAAAGCGCCCGGAGAATAAGTGACTCTGACCGTCGGACCTGCTATGCCAGTGGTGGTGGTCTGGTCGGGGAAAACAGCGGAACGATAGACGGTAGTCATTCCGCCAGTGTCGTGTCCGGATTCACGGACCACTTCGGCGGTCTGGCCGGTCTCAACTCCGGCAGTATCTCCGACAGTTACGCTGCGGGCAGCGTGACCGGCAAGGACTGTCCCGGCGAGTGCACCGCCGATGTTGGCGGGCTGGTGGGCGCAAACGAGATCGAGGGGAAGATCACCAATAGCTACGCTACCAGCGGCGTGTCGGGGGTAGGTGACAACTTCGGGGGTTTAGCTGGCGTGAACTCCGGCGTCGTCGCTGCCGCTTACGCCACGGGCAGTGTGTCCGGCCAGGGCTTTGCAAACTTCGGAAACGTTGGCGGGCTGGTGGGCGCAAACGAGATCGAGGGCAAGATCACCAATAGCTACGCTACCGGCGGGGTTTCGGGGCAAGGTGACAACTTCGGTGGTCTGGCCGGCTTGAACTCCGGCGTTATTGCGGCCAGTTACGCGGCGGGCAGTGTGTCTGGCAACGGCTTTGCAAACGTTGGCGGGCTGGTGGGCGCAAACGAGATCGAGGGGAAGATCATCACTAGCTATGCTACCGGCGGGGTTTCGGGGCAAGGTGACAACTTCGGTGGTCTGGCCGGCGTGAACTCCGGGGTCATTGCCGCCAGTTACGCTGCGGGCGCCGTTTCCGGAAACGGCTTTGCAGACGTTGGCGGCCTCGTTGGGGACAACCAATACACCGGTGTTATCACTGCCGTCTACGCTGTGGGAGCTGTATCCGGCAGAGCAGACCGCCACGGCGGTCTAATTGGATTGAACCGAGGCGTCGTAACGGTTTGCTTCTCCACAGGCGAAGTGCCTCAAGATGGTGGTGGGCTGATTGAAAGAAACGGCGATGATGGCGCCGTAACCAACTGCTACTGGGATACGGAAACCTCCGGTCAAACAGAAAGCGCCGGAGGCGACGCCAAGACCACCGACGAGTTGCAGTCGCCCACCGGGTACGCGGGCCCTTACGCCGACTGGAATGTGGACCTGGACGGAGACGGATCAAGTGACGACCCCTGGAAGTTCGGCTCGTCGACCGAATATCCCGTCCTCAACCTGGAGACACTCGACATTGATCATGGCAATTTGAAACCCAGGCCCTCACGATAATCCAAGCAGAACGGGGCGTTGTGTTCAGCTGTGAATTACCCAGACGTTGACGAGGAGAAGAATCATATCGAAGCGGGCATCGACGTAACGGCTTAACTCCGGTCGTCGCCGTTAGCGCTGGGCTCTACCACACCTGCGGCGTGAGGACCGACGGCTTCGCCGTATGCTGGGGTTCCGATAGTGATGGCCAAGCCTCGCCGCCCGGCGCATCGTAACCTCAGCGGAGACGGTGTAACCGCCAAGGCGTAGGCGGGCTTCACTTCCCGGAAAGGGACGAGATCATGCTGGCAGCGAAGAGAAGGCCGGAGGCCAAACACGCTTAGACTCAAACTGGAAAGGCGGAAGCGCCCAAAGGGCGCAATGGGTCTGATGAGCCCATGGGCAATCACCAAGTCCACGGTGAAGCTGCGCTTGCACAGTCCGTTTGGAGCCCGACTGGCGCACTTACTCCCGCGTTCGCCTTTTGGGGGGGTGAAGCGGCCAGGGTTTCTCAGTGTCCTCGCGGGGGCACTGCTCATTGCCGTCGTTGCCATGACCTCTTGCACCGACAGCACGGTGCACACAGGGGAGGATTCGACCAGGCAAACTCCGGGGTCCGACGCCACACTAACGGACACGCCCGTCCTCCACGTCCCCTGGACCAGATCGAATTTAACGGTTGAGACCGGCGGTTACCACCCAATAGACATCAGCATGAACAAGGAAGAGATCCTTGAGTATCAATTCGAGGTCACCAATTCCGGTTTTGAGAATCCTCTAAACTCTTCGAGTACTCTGGACGTCGGTTTTCTTGTCACCGATCCGTTGGGAGATGTGGTGAGGTCAATTAGGGCGCACTCATCCGGTGACTCGATCACAGCCGAGTCTTCCGGCAATTACGCTCTGGTATTCGATAATACCTACGCTCTTTACTTCCACAAGTCCATTTACTTTGACTATAGGGTACTCCCCAAGGGAGTAAAGTCTGCTACCCCTCATACACCGCCACCATCTGTACTGCCTCTATCTCCTGACGGCGTCGAGTCCCACCGCGACGGGACCGGCATAGTCGTCAGTTGGAACGCGGCGCCCGGCGCGGACTATTACCGCATCTACTACAGTAATTACCCTAGTCCCTCATGCGAGTTGCAGGTCAGCAGATTGTTTGACTGCGAAAGGCTGGCCAGCAAAGTTCTAGAGACTACTTACATCCACTCTGGCCCTGATGAGTACGACAACTACTATTGGGTCCTAGCTTGCAGCAGAATCGGATGCTCGGACATTGACAGTGAAAACCCCGTCGCGCCTGTCTACGCCGGGCCGTCAGCATTGCCCGACAATGTCCAGTACCGCCGCGACGGGACCGCCGTAGTCGTCAGTTGGAACACGGTGCCCGACGCAGACTACTACAACGTCTACTACGACGATCGCTCTTCATGCAGTCTCCCCTCAAGCGCCCTGGACGCCTTGGGCAACTTCAGCGCCTTGAGCGTCTTGAGCAACCGCCGTTCCTGCGAGGAGCTGGCCACCGACGTCGTAGGGACCACCTACAACCACATCAGTCTTGGTGATGACGATAACTACTACTGGGTCGTAGCCTGCAACAGTGGCGGGTGCACGGACATAGACAGCGAAAACCCCGCCACGTTTGTTGACACCAGGCCGTCAGCCCCGCCGGGCAATGTCGAGTACCGCCGTGACGGGACCGTTATAGTCGTCAGTTGGAACACGGTACCCGACGCCGACTATTACCGCATCTTTTACGATGATACCTTTGGCTCCTCATGCGGTCTCCACCGCGGCATACCGGTTGGCTGTGATGAGCTGGCCGCCAATGTTGTAGGGACTACCTACACCCACACCAGCCCTGTTGATGGCGACAACTACTACTGGGTCGCAGCCTGCAACGGTAACGGATGCACGGACACTGAAAGTGAAGCCCCCGCTACGTTTGTCGACACCAGGCCGTCAGCGCCACCCTCCAATGTCCAGTACCGACGCGACGGGACAGCCATAGTCGTCAGTTGGAGCGGGGTACCCGATGCTGATTACTACAAGATCTACTATACCGATTCCGCTGTCTCCATATGCAAGTCCATTGGCGACACGCTGGTTGTCTGTGAGGAACTGGCCACCAATGTTGTAGGCACAACCTACACCCACACCAGCCCTGATGATGACTACAACCACTACTGGGTCGTAGCTTGCAACAGAAACGGATGCACGGACATTGACACCGAGAATCCCGCCACGTTTGTAGACACTGGGCCGTCAGCGACAATTGAACGCTAGAGGGGCACAAGAGCCTGAGCGATGCTCAAACACGCCGTAGCCGGTTCTGCCTCCGGCAAGCCCAACACGAAAGAGGGTAAACAACCGAAATGAGCGGATACGCAGAGAGGATTCGCCGGCTCGCATTCGTGACAGTTCTGACCGTCTCGGTCGTCCTGAGCGCCTGCAGCGACAGTCCCGCGCCCACGTCAGGACCAACGGCAACCCCTATTCCCACCATGACACCCACTCAAACTCCGGTTCCCACCACTACGCCCTCACCCGTTCCTTCAGCGACACCCACTCAGACTTCGACGCCTACCGCCACGCCGACGCCGACCCAAACGGCAACCCCCACGCCCTTACCCGTTCCTTCAGCGACACCCACTCAGACTTCGACGCCTACCGCCACGCCGACGCCGACCCAAACGGCAACCCCCACGCCCCTACCCGTTCCTTCAGCGACACCAACTCAGACTCCGACGCCTATCGCCACGCCTACGCCTACGCCGACCCAAACGGCAACCCCCACGCCCCTACCCGTTCCTTCAGCGACACCCACTCAGACTTCGACGCCTACCGCCACGCCGACACCCACACCCGTCACGGACTTTACGAAGCCACAAATATTCAACGATAACGTGTACGTCATGCCGGTTACGGAGAAGCTCGCGGGCGGCGAGCCATCGCTAAGGGACTATGCGGTGCACTTCTACGAGCGCTTTGACGATGCGTTCGACTTCCTTATGTTCGTTTCGAATGTGGGCCCGGACCAGCATGAACCCGGCGCTTACGCGGGAGCGTACCACGTGGGTGTGCAGAACGATGTGAAAGGCATTGGCATGGAGACTTTTGCCAACAACGAAGACTGGGGATCGGCAGGTAAACTCCAGGGTGCAGTTTTCTTTGGGAGCTATTCAATCTATCACGACCACGACCTGAGCATCTTTGCCGAAGGGCCGACCTTACACGAGCTTATGCATCAATGGGCAAACTTTGTCGTTCCGTCAGCCTGGGGTGCCCATTGGGGCTTCAGTAGCGCCGACGGCAACCTGGGAGGATTTGACATTGCCGACCTCGTGGACCATGGTGGCGGCCGGTACTCCGCTGGGGGATTCACCGTGGCAGGTGCAGCTGACAACGTCGTTCCCTACGGTCCTATCGAGCTTTACCTGGCGGGTTTCTTACCGCCGGACCAAGTCCCCGACCTCTGGGTTGCCGAAGATGGAGAGTGGCTGCTCGATGAGGAAGGCGAGCACGTCAGCGCCCCTGACGGGTCTTGGATGTTCACCGCAAGTCGGATCAGGACCTACACCATCGAGGAGATCATCGCCGAGCATGGAGCGCGCGTTCCCGACGTTTCGCAATCACAGAAGGAGTTTCGTGGGGCCGTCATACTCTTGGTTGATGAGAAGTACCCAGCGACCCGAGAGGCCTTGGAGACGCTGAGTGCCGACGTTTCTTGGTTCAGCCACCCGGATGAGGACGAGTCCCGTCGGTACAACTTCTACGAGGCCACCGGCGGCCGAGGCGCCATCACCATGGACAGCCTGTCGGAGTTCCAGAAAGATAGTGAATAGCAGGTGCAGTAGGCCGTGCGGTCGTATTGACCGACACCCGCTAGCGGGTACACTCGCTATGTGTCCAGGCGTGACGGCGAACTGGTTGTCGTGGAACACCGTACCCGGCTACAGAGAGTCGACCCGGAGCTGGTCTGAGGTGCTCAGGGACCTGAGGGACCGTGGCCTCAACTGCCCCAGGCTGGTGGTCGGGGACGGACACCTGGGTATCTGGGGAGCGCTTCGCAACGTCTGGCCTCAGGCGGGGGAACAGCGCTGCTGGAACCACAAGATCCTGAACGTGCTGGACAAGCTGCCGAAGCGTCAGCATGATCAGGGGAGGCTGATGCTGCGCAACATCCCGTACGCCGAGACCCGGGCTGAGGCTGAGAGGTTGAGGAGAGTCTTCACCCGGTGGTGCGGCGACCACTCGTACGAGGCTGCCAGGGAGGCAATCGAGCGGGACTGGGAGCGTATGGTGACCTTCTACGACTACCCCAGAGAGCACTGGCGTCACCTTCGTACGACCAACCCGGTCGAGTCACCGTTCGCGGCGCTGCGGCTCAGGACCGATGCGGCCAGGCGCTACAAGAGAGTGGACAGAGCGATAGCGGTCATATGGAAGATGTTGATGGTGGCCGAGAAGAGGTTCCGCCGGCTGCAGGCGCCGGAGCTGATGGCGGACGTCTACCTCGGGGCCCAATACGTGGATGGAATCGCCGTCGAGGCTACGGCAGAGAAGGTCGCCGCCTGATCACGTTTACACCACTATTGACGCAACCTCGCCGTCCAGCCCTTCGAGCACTTCCACCATCGACCCGGCATAGCTCGGTCGAGCACTATCGGGAAGCAGCTGCAGGGTGCGCCACCGGTACTTCACCGTGTTGTCCCGGCCCACCCTGCGTCTGTACTTCAGGCAAAGGACTGTGTCCAGGCACATCCCCGGGGCCAGGACCCGATACGCGGTCTCCGCGTGCTGGGACGGCACACCAAAGCGCTCATTGAAGCGGGGAAGGAAGTCGTCGAGCACGCGGTTGGCGTCATCGATGGTGGTCGCGCCTGCGAGTCTCAGCTCCGTGACCAGTCTATCCTGGAGCGTGCCCGCGGTGCGTTCCACGCGGCCTTTGGCTTGTGGAGACCGTGCGAATATCAGCTGCACGCCAAGCTCATCCATTGCCCGGGAGAACTGGGTGGGAGCGGCGGCGATCTCCGACGGCGGCGTGTGCTTGAAGACACCATGGCGGTCTGAATAGAGTGCGAGTGGTATGCCGCGGCTCCGTATCAGATCCCGCATCAGCAGCAAGTAGCTGCGGGTGTTCTCCTGCTCGCAGAACAGGGCATTGACGACACAACCCGTAGCGTCGTCGACCGCCAGCAGCAACGTGAACCGGGGGCCATCCTCTCCCAGCCATCTGTGGTAGCTGCCGTCTATCTCTATCAGCATTCCCTCGCGAGTCATCCGCTGCCGCCGGACACGATGCTTCGGCGGCCTGCGACGGCGAGGACTGTTCACACCGGCGTCAGTCAGTATCTTGCGCAACGTGTTACGACGGTGATTATCTACTTGAATCAAGACGGGGCGACGGCTAGAATGGGTGAATGTGGCAACGTGTGGCGATTGGCCTGGGGACACTTGCCCCAATACCAGGGGGGTTTCTAGTGGAGCCCCTGGTACCGTTGGGTCATTGGTTATGGGGTGTGGTAGCGGTCCTATGTCTGCTCCCGGGCATCGTCGTATACGGAGTACCATTCGTACAGCGTAGGGTTAGGGGAACAGCCAGGGATGAGCAGGAATACAAACGCGCCGTCGCGGAGGCTCGGCAAACGCTACAAGAAGTCGATGAGTGGGAACGCCAGGAGCAGCTCGAATCCTTGAGGATGCAGGTGCTCAGGAAGCTCATGGACCGCACTAAGAACCGATGACTTTAGAACACGCTATCTCTTTGACGCAGGGGGGAGACCCATGTAAGGTCTCACAGCCTCTGCACGGGCAACCTCTCCTCACGCGAGTTGAAGGCAGGACTACCGCGCCTCCTTGCAGCTCGCGTGATGGTGCATCCCGTGCAGAGAGCCCGGAACCCTGCCGCAAGGAGGCACCTTTTGAGGATCATAACCGTAACCGTCGTCTTGGGAGCATTGGCCCTGATAGCGTGCAGTTTCAGCGAGTACGCACAGTCGGAGAAGCTGGCGGAGAACATCGACGACCATCGGACAGGATGCGAGGTGGATACCGATGCTCTGTTGGCGGGATACAAGCAGTACGACGCCAACAGGTTTTACTCCAGCTACGATGCCGAAAGGAACGAACCCACGCCGACGCCAGGACCAGTCACCGATACAGAGATCGCGGCGGTCGTGCTCTTGGAGAAGGTCTGGGAGAACGGTTGTCAGACCGGTCGCCGGGATGTGGTCGGCGCGGAGGAGGCGACGCTCATGGGGCTAAAGGACCAGCTCCGCATCCTCGGAGACCGCATCACGGCCCTGGAGCCGACACCGACACCCACACCCACACCTACACCGTAGGCCCGTTAGAGGCACGGTGTTATACTTGTCGTGACAACCTCACGGGGAAGTCAAGGGAGGATTGCGGGGCGACTCGCGTCAGGCCTGAGCCTGCACTAGAAGCGAGTCACCCCGCTCTAAAACTCCAGTTGTGGCAGTTCTGGTGCCACGATGGGCGGCCTCCTTTCCGGGTATTGGTCTACCCTGAAACTCACTTCCCCGTGAGACCACCTTCTATTCTACGCTACCAACTCCTCATACCGGAGTCGTCCGGTGCTGACGATGCGCCGGAGCGTATCGACGAAGATATGGTCGTTGTCCCGGTTGGAGTACCGCCACTCCAGTTCCTCCAGGTAGCGGTCAAGGTGCTTTTCGCTGACCTTGTGGAAGGCCCCGATGATGCTCCGCTTGAACAGCGACCATACTCCCTCGATGCTGTTGGTATGGACGTCTCCGACAACCCACTCCTCGATGGAGTGATTGACCGTCTCGTGCCGGGTGTCGTGGTCCTCGATCCCAATGTAGGAGGCCAGTTCGTCGGTGTAGATCGCCTCCGCGTCGTCCCTGACAGTCTCGGCGACAAAGGCGTGGAGGGTATGCCGGCGCACGTCGGGGATGTGCTTGAGCCTGATCCGACCGCCGCGCTGGATGGCTCCGGCGACCCAGGTCTTGTTTCCCGTGTAGCCCCGGCCCTTCCCCTTTGCCTTGCCTCCGATCAGGGTCTCGTCCACCTCCACAACACCGAACAGCGTGGGACCGTCGAAGGGGTCATTCCCCATCGCCTCCCGGATGCGGTGGGAGAGATACCATGCCGTCTTGTACGCAACCCCCAGGGTCCGCTTCAACTGATTGGCGGAGATACCCTTCCTGGACTCGCACATCAGGTAGATCGCCAGGAACCACTTGCGGAGCGGAAGGTGGGAATCGTGCATGATCGTCCCCGCCGTGACGGAGAACTGGTAGCGACATTCGTTGCAGTCGAAGATCGGCCGCTTGGTCAACTCGCTCACGCTCAGGGAGCCACACCGGAGACAGGCGATCCCGTCCGGCCACCGGAGCTTTTCGAGGAGCTCCCGACACTTGGCGTCGGTGCTGTAGTCGTCGATCAAGGTGAGGAGGTTAGTCATGGCCCAGGCTCCTAAGAAACGCCGTCAGTTGCTACCCAAGAACATCGTCGAAAAGTCCGACTCCGAAGTGGCCGAGAAGCTGTTCGGAAAGAAGGCCAAGAAGGAGCTGGATCGGCTGCTGATAGACGACGTTCCCAATTCCATGAACTGATCTTAACAGGTATCTATCCTTGATTCAAGTAGATAATCACCGTTACGACCGATGTCTATGCCCTCTCGCTCCCTGAGCAGCTCGCCCAGGTGCGTGTGATTGACTCCCTCGTATCGGGTCTTCGCTAGGCCCACCACGTCGGTCGCCAACGGGTCCGGTGTGGCGTTGGCCGGTCTGCGACCTCGATTGCCGTGAGCGAGTGCGGCTGCGCCGTCCCTTCTGTAGGCCGCCAGAATACGCCTTGTGTGGCGCGCGCTCACTCCCATCAATGTCGCTGCCTGCTCCGTGGTCATATGGTCCGCTATCAAACTGTTGAGAACCTGAAGCCTTGTCTGCTCTCTCTGCGTCAATGTCACATGCTCCTTCATGCGGACATTTTCGCTTGACAGTTAGCGAGGACATAATCGCTGAGCAGTTACATCAGGGGCGCTTGAATACTGGACCACCCGCCGCCTTCCATCGTGTAACAGCCAACACGATGGAAGGTGCAGAGGATGTACAGGGTGGAGATGTACGCACGGGTGCGCCGGGCCTGCATGGTGGAGGGGATGAGCACCCGGGAGGCGCCGGACACATCGAGCAACGTCTCCGGGATGAGCGCGACAAAGCCGTCTACAGGATCCATGGAGGAGCCTCCTTCACCGTCGATTGGAACGCCCGTCTATCCCTCTTCCAGTTCAACCCCGATCGCTTCATACGGGTCTTGCACCTGAGACGTGATTCGTTTCCAGCCACGTCTGCCCCTCGGATGCTGAGACAAGGCCGCCGAATCGCGCCGCGCCGGTTATCAGGAGTCCTGCCCCAATCTCGAATGCCACCAGGTTGTCGCCGTGCTGGAGGCTATGGCCATGTGACATGTTGCCGAGAGACGCAGGCAGCCCTCCACTTCAGAGACGGCAGGGCGGAACGCTGGTCAGTGCCTTTTCGCCGCGAGTTTCCGTCCGTGAAGTCGCGGCGCATGTCGGTTTGGCCATGTTTGGTGACAGGTCTTGAGCCCGTCGATACCCGTCGCTGAAACAGCGATTGCTATCCGGCGGACATGAACTGCGTTCGGACTGAAACACTCTCGGCCTTGCTGATCACCTGCTCCGGAGTGTGCCCCATGGTGGCCATTTCAACCGGCTGCTGAGGCCAAGGACTAAGGTGACCGTTCTCTTTTCGTAGGGGTGTTGGGCATCCTTGCTTTCCGCAGTAGCCTTCTGAAACTCCCGCTTGTAGTCCCCGTATGTTCCACGCCACGGCGGGTCTTCCAAATGGCGGCTCCAGCTCAGAGCTAGTGCGCCCATCGGCATCTCCCGCACCAGGTGGAGACCGAGCTCCCTGTCCTCCTTATGGACCGGTCTGCGCCTCCGGACCGGTCTGTCTACGTGGGGGCATCTCTGTAGGACTTCCCGGGCCACAGCAGCTTCTCCGGATGGGATTCGGGCCATCTGTTCGGGATCGGACACGAAGAACAACCAATGTTGGAATCGGATTAGGGCATCGCGCAGGAGAGGCTTAGCCAGCCGACCGTAACGGCTCCTTAGCTTCCCATCCTCCCAGGGCACGGACTCGTGCATCAGTTCCGCCAGGGTTTCCAGTGACGGGTTGCAGATGTCCCTGCCGAGGATCGGAAGGAACGATATAGCGGCGGCCCATTCATCGGGCAAGGTCACAGCCAGCGGGATATACCTGGACTGCCACTCCCGAAAGCGCTCATTGCTCACTGCGGCTGTCTGTTCGATCATCCGCAGGATTTCCACGGTCTTGGCTGGATCCATCCCCACATCGACAAGGGCACGAGCCGTCCACTCCTCCTCCGGTGTACTCTCCGGGACATCAGTGGAGGGCGCGTAATTGATTAGCGGGTTAGGCGGCCCGTGGAGGGGTTGCGGTGGTGGATGGGAGATGTTTTAGACTTTGGCTATGTGTGAGGCCAAAGTCTTCCGTCCCTGTGAACGCGACGAGCTGATGACGCTGGTCAAGGGGCTGCAGAGGCAGATTGCCCAGTTGCAAGGGCAGAACGCCCAGTTGGCGGCGGCCAACGAACGGTTGAGCAAGCAACTCGCAGAACTCCAGCGAGCCGGAAAGCGCCAGGCGGCTCCGTTCTCCAAGGGCAGGCGGACCTCCAGCCCCAAGCGGCCTGGGCGCAAGCCGGGTCAAGGGATGTTCAGCTACCGCAAGCTGCCGTCCCCAGATCAGGTCACAGAGCCGATCGTAGAGGTGACCGTACCTGGGGACACATGTCCTGGATGCGGAGGCCGACTCGAGCATGAGGGAGTGGGAGTTGCCTACGTGACTGACATTCCTCCGGCTCCTCGTCCCCAGGTCACGGCGTACCGGGTGCAGATATGCCGATGCCTGTCGTGCGGCAGGCCGGTCCGGGGTCGGCATCCGGACGTTGCATCGGACCAGTACGGAGCCAGCGCGCACCGGGTTGGGAGACGGGTGATGGCGGCGGCCCACGTGCTCCACTACTCGGTTGGCGTTCCAGTCAGGAAGGTTCCCGCCGTGCTCAGGGCGCTGACCGGGGTGGAGTTGAGCCAGGGGGCGATCACCCAGGACGCGCTGCGACGTGCAAACGGTGCGGTGGGGGAAGCCTACCGGAGGCTGCGGGGTTCGGTGCGCACCAGTCCGTTCGTCCACACCGACGACACGGGATGGCGTGTGGGCGGCGAGCCCGCATTCCTGATGGCATTCGAGACGGACCGAGCCACGGTGTACCAGGTTCGCGCTCGTCACCGTAACCATGAGGTGCGCCAGGTGGTTCCCTCGGACTATGGCGGAGTGATGGTGACGGACCGAGGGCGGAGCTACGATGCCCAGGCTCTGTCCGGGGTGAAGCAACAGAAGTGCCTGGCCCACGTGCTGCGCTCGATCAGTGAGGTGGTCAAGACCAAGACAGGGAGAGGACGCAGCTTCGGCAAGCGTCTGAGCGGCCTTCTCAGAGAAGCGATGGAACTGTGGGGGGCATATTGCCGAGGAGAGGCGTCGGACTTTGCGGCGGCGGCCGAGCGGTTGAAGCGAGAGGTGAGCTATCATCTCCGCGACCGTCCGATGGCGGATGCGGACAACTACAGGCTGCAGAACGAACTCGGCTGGCATGACGACCGGGGCAACCTGCTGCGGTTTCTGGACGATCCGAGCATCGAGCCGACCAACAACCGTGCTGAGCGAGCGCTCCGCCCGGCAGTGATCGCGCGGAAGGTATCCCACTGCTCGAAAAACGATGGTGGCGCTGATGCGTTCTCCGCCTTCACCAGCGTGATCAGAACTCTGGCCCGCAATGGCGGCGACCGGTCTGTGGTGGATCGGCTCTGCCGTGTCTTCAGCGGCGATCCTCTCCACTCTCCTTCCCTCTGTACCTCTCTACAGACTCCCCTCCGCTAATCAATTACGAGGGCGCCACCTCGGGGTCGGGCTCTGGGCGGCGCAACCGCCCATCTTTCAGCCACCGACTCACCGTGCGCACCGAGACGCCGGTCTCTCTTTCGATCGCGGCGTGGGTCTCCCCCTGGTCGAGGAGCTCCTGGACCTTCGGCAGCTTGATGTGGAGGTACGGACGGCCTGATTGGCGACTCACTGGCGACCTTTTGGCGGAGAATGGCGCTTTGCTATCGGCAATCTCAATCTAATATATCACCCAAGGGCCTCATTCGGAGGCGGACGAAGGGAGTAGGGGAGGGATACCCACCGACGTTTTGGGACGGGGCGCTGGTCATGAATCCACTCCGGCGCGGTTGGCGCACACGTCCTTGCAACGAGAAGTGGCCCATCGACCTACCGGAACATGAAGAGTTCCCCCTGGTACACACTGAGCACGCGGGGAGGATGATGACAAATGGGTGACAGGTTGCTGAGACGTCGGCAGGTTGAGGAGATCACCGGGCTGAGCCGCTCGTCGATATATCGGCTCATGCAGGACGGAGAGTTCCCGCGGCCAGTTAGGGTCAGCCCCGTTGCCGTCAGATGGAGGGAGACCGAACTCACGGACTGGTTGGAGTCACGGCCGAGGAGTCAGATTGGCACGCCCAACGGGGCGTAGGTGCGGCCTGAACGACCAGAGCCGGAGAATTGGATCTTGCTGTCTCCGCTTGCCCTCAGGTTAGCCGGTCAGGCAGTCCGCCAACTGCTGCATCAGTGCCCGCGTCAACGCCAGTTCAGTTTGACCCATCCTACCTGTGATTTGGCGTTGTTGGGCTCCTGCCACCATCTGTGACTGTTCACGGCGACTTCAACTCGGAGAGTACTCCGACGAGTCGGTTCGTCAACAGGTCGATGTGGCGAGCCGACGACTCCCAGTCCACCGACCACCCGTCAACTCCGGGAACGTTTCTGTGAAATCGTCACCCTAGAGTACGTCGCTTGGTAATTGAATACCCGCTGCCGCTCCATGTCCACATCGTCCATGCCGGAGGGAACCTTGTGAATAACCAGGGTCTTTAGGACAGAGAAGGGCGATTTAACCAGAGTCATTAGGACAGATAACCAGAGTCATTAGGACACTCTGAACGTCTGATTGGCGACCATTGCTGCAACCTGGATGTAAGGAGCAGCGATGGCGTACAGGGAGGTGTTCAGAGTGGAGATCGCAGAAGTCATCCGGCGCTGGCAGGCAGGTGAGAGCCGGCGCCACATAGCCTCAGGTACGGGGCTGTCGAAAGACACGGTAGGCAAGTACATCGCGTCGGCGGAACGTCTGGGCGTAGTCCGGAACGGACCGGCCCCCAGCGATGAGCAGCTGGGCCGTCTGGCGACGATCAGCCGCCCTGGTCCAAGGCAGGCGTCGACGCCCATTGAGGCCAAGCTGGCTCCCTGGGCCGACCAGATCTACCAGTGGCTCACCGGCGACCGACTGCAAATGACCCGCATTCAGGAGTTGCTCAGGGAGCGAGACTGCCGGGTGTCCTACACCTCCCTGCATCGCTTTGTAGCGCGGCGCAACTGGCAGGGCCGCAACCGCAGGACGATGCGGATGGAGGAGAGCCCTCCGGGCGAGGTGGCGGAGCTGGACTTCGGTCGCCTGGGGCTGATGGAGGATCCTGAGACGGGCCGTCGCCGGACCGTGTGGGCGCTGATCGTGGTGCTGGCCTACTCCCGGCACAGCTTCGTCTGGCCCACCTTCAGCCAGAAGCTGGAGGACGTGGTGGCCGGGCTGGAAGCGGCCTGGGCCTTCTTCGGCGGTATCCCCAAGTACCTGGTCGTCGACAACTTCCCGGCGGCGGTGGCCGGGGCCGACGCGCTGCACCCCCGTCTGACCCGCGGCTTCCTGGAGTACTCCCAGCACCGGGGCTTCATCACCGACCCGGCCCGGGTGCGCCGCCCCAAGGACAAGCCCAAGGTGGAGCGAGGCGTCCAGTACGTGAGGGAGCGCTTCTTCAAGGGCGGTGTCTTCAGGGACCTGCTTCATCTGAGGGCGGAAGCGACACGCTGGTGTCATGAAGTCGCTGGACAGCGCATCCACGGCACGACCCGGCGCAAGCCCTTGGAGGTCTTCGACGAGAAGGAGCGCCAGGAGCTGCTGGCCTGGGACGGCGAGCCCTACGAGATCACCCACTGGCGCAGGGCTAAGGTCCACCCCGACCACCACGTGTCCTGCCAGTACGCCCTCTACTCGGTGCCGTCGGTCCTGTGCCCGCCGGGTCAGCAGGTGGAGATCAGACTGGGCAGCAAGCTGGTGCGCATCTATCACCGGGGCCAGCTGATCAAGGTCCATCCCCGTCAGCCCAGGGGCGGCCGCTCCACCGATCCCGACGACTACCCGGCGGAGCTGACGGCCTACACCACGCGGACATCGGACAAGATCAAGCGCGGCGCGGTGGAGCAGGGGGAGGCGGTGGCCGCCTTCGCCGACCGGCTCTTCGAAGGCCCCCTGCCCTGGGCCAAGGTAAGGCAGGGACAGAAGCTTCTCCGGCTAGGCCAGCGCTACACCCCGGACCTGCTGGACGCCGCCTGCCGCAAGGCCCTGGACGTGGACCTGATCGACGTGAAGCGCGTGGAGCGCATCCTGACCGAAGCCCTGGAGCAGCAGGATGCGACGCTACATCCCGACCCCATGCCGCCGGGACGCTTCGCCAGACCCGGCTCCGTCTTCGCCCTGGCCAACGGCCACAGACCCAACTCAACACAACAAGGAGATCAGACATGACCCGCAACGCCGACCTGGCCCCGCTACTCAAGGCCCTCAAGCTGAGCCCCATGCTAGACACCCTGCCCGAGCGCATAGCCCTAGCCCGAAGGGACCAGTTGGACTACGCATCCTTCCTGGAGATCATCCTGACCGACGAGGTCAGCCGAAGAGAGCACCGGCGCATCGACAACCGGCTGAACCGGGCCGGCTTCGAGGAGACCAGCCGCCTGGAAGACTTCGACTGGACGGCCAAGATCACCCTGGACCGCCGGCTCCTCGACGCCGCCTTCTCCCTGGACTTCATCGCCAAGCATGAGCACGTCCTGCTGATGGGACCGGCGGGCGTGGGCAAGAGCTTCATGGCTCAGGCCCTGGGCTACGTCGCCGTCAGAGCCGGATACGCTGTCCGCTTCATCCATGCCGACGACTTCTTCAAGGCCATGAGCCAGGCCAGGGTCGACAACTCGGTGGACAAGACCTTCCGCTCCTTCCTCACACCCGACCTGCTGATCCTCGACGATCTGGGCCTTCACCGCCTCACCGCCCAGCAATCGGATGACTTCCACCAACTGGTTATCGGCAAGCACAGGGCTTCCAGCTTCGTCATCACCTCCAACCGCGCCATCGAAGAGTGGCTCGGCCTCTTCAACGATCCCATCCTGGGCAACAGCGCACTGGACCGCCTGGCCAACGCCAGCTACCAGATCGTCATCGAGGGAACCAGCTACCGTCAGAGGCTTTCCCCTCACCGCGCCCTACTCGGCGAGGTGCCCACAAGTCCGACGAAGGGAGGTGATTGACCCAACAACGGCAACCTGACAGAATCCGAATCATCGGCGTTCAGGGTGTCCTAATGTTCGTGGTTAACCCTGTCCTAATGATACTGGTTAACGACAAACCTCGCTGGGGTCTGCCAGTCGTCGCGCTCACCACTATGACCGTGAGAGCCGCTGTTCCTCTCTCTGCACACCAGTTAGCAATATCGTCCAAGTAGCGACCTAAGCCTACCCCGATTAGGCCCGTAGCGCCAAGCGCCTCGTCGTAGTAGCCCGCTCTGAGTAAGTAAATAGCGTCACCCTGGCCGACATGCCGGACGCGATGTCATGACAGGCGTAGCAGCCATTCCCGCAAAGCCTTCCGCGATACCGGCCAGCGCTTGCAGAAGACTCTCCATCATGGTCTCACGATCGTGCTTCCAGACCGGACACTCACTCGAACAGAGGGGCGGAAGCAGATCGACCGACCGCCTCCATCACCTCCGCGCCGTCGTTGGCGACGGAGTTGACGAGGGAAGAGACCTCATAGGCATCCATCTCGTCGCCAGGGTGGGGAGTAAGGATGCTGCGAAGAGCGTCTGGGTCATCGACACTCTCGTCAAGCCAGAAGTCCTCCATCTCCCTGGGCAGGATGACCGGCATCCGGTTGTGGACCGGCCTGAGCAGGTCATTCGCCGAGGTGGTGATGATGGCGCATGACGGGATGCGGTTGCCGTCAGGATCCCTCCAGACCGACCACAGCCCCGCGAAGGCGAAGGGCTCACCCGTCCGTAGGACTATGCGCATCGGCCTCCTGTCAGCTCCGATCCGCTGCCACTCGTAGAAGCCGTCCGCGAGCACCAGGCACCGCCGGCGCCTGAGCGCGTCGCGGAACGCCGGCTTCTCGGCGACCGTCTCGGCCCGGGCGTTGATCATCCTGGCCCCGATCTTCGGGTCCCTGGCCCAATGGGGAATCAGGCCCCAGCGCATGAACCCCGCGCGCCTAGTCTCTCCCCCCACGACGGTCAATACGTCCTGGGTTGGAGCGACGTTGTACGCCGAGTCGAATTTCACCCAATCGCCATCGAACTCGAACCGCCGTGCAAGCTCTCCCAGGTCCGCTATCAGACTGTACCTTCCGCACATCTCGCACACATGATGTACCGATCGTGGAGTTCGCGCAAATGCCAGCCAGCCTCGATGCGCCTCAGTGTCATAAGCTCCTGGCGTGAAGCTCGACGCAGCCATCTGTCATCAAGCGCTCTGCCGGTACCAGCGTTCGTCCCAATGGTCACGGAACAGGGTCAACAGCCTGCCATCACCGGGGTCGATGCGGTAGTAGGAGCGCGTCACCGGCTTCGGGAGCCACCACAGGTCGAACATCCACCGGTCGTCTATACGCGACACGTGCCGCCAGCGTCTCCTGTACAGCACTGAGACAGGCTCGCCCTCCGTCCCTTCCCTGACCTCCACGGGCTCCGGCGAGTGGAGCGGCCTGACGGCCTCCCGCGCCGAGGGGTCCACGGGCACCTGCAGGGCCCGTATCTCCGGCGCAGGGTGCCAGGGTGCCAGGGAGCCAGGGAGCCAGGGAGCCACCTCTCCACCCTGTACAGCGCATTGAACCCGCCCAGCCTGTCCCGCAGCCGCCTCTCCGTCTCCGCTATCCTCCGCTCCCGGTCCCTGCGCGGGCCGTCGAAGAGTCCCATCTGGGTCCCTTGCTCTCCCGTCAGGCTGGATAGGGTGAGCGTCACCTCCTCCACGGGAGTGTCCGGTGGGGCCGACTCCAGCCTGCTCAGGACGGCATGCGATGCGCTCTCCCAGCTGCCGACGGGAGATTCTCCTCTCCCAGGACGGCCACCCGGTCGCAGCACACCGCAGGGAGGCCATACCGGCGTACCTTCCCCTCATCTCCGGTCTGGCGTAGGCCCTCCTGAGGAGGGTGTCGACGGCCAGCGAAAGTGCATGCACGAGGGAGGTTGAGAAGGACAGCGACATCCGTTCGACCACAGTCTCCACGAATGCCATCGGATGGATGGCCTCGTCGTCGGTGCCGTTGCAGAGACGCCACGCCCGTCTGCCCTCCAGGCCGAACCGGTCAGTGAGCCGGCGCTCTCCCAGCGATGCGACTCGCCCCATCGTGTATAGGCCGAACCGGCGCATCGCGGTCTTCATTTTGGATGGGATGGGTAGGAGCTCGACCGGATACGGTGCGAGAAAAGCCGCCACGTTCTCCGGCACCCTGGACGCCCCGTGAGTCCTGCTCGTCCTGGCGGCCACATAGGCCGGAAACTTCGAACCTGCAACGGCCAGACGCGGCCTGAGATACGCGGGAACGGCGTTCAGCAGGGCGGAGACGACTCCCGCCTCTCCACGATACACCCCTTCGAGTCCGTCGATGCGCACATAGGCCGTGCCCAGCTCTGCCTCCTCAACCCGGTCGCTGACCCCTGAAGAGCCCTGAGCACCTGATCGAAGACCCGGTAGTAGTGCGGCTCGTCCGCGTCCAGCACGACGGCGTTCGTGAGCCGTGATACCGCCTGCTCCAGGGTCATCCCGGCCACCACTTCCGAAGCGCCAGGGGAGCGGTCGACGACCATGGGCCTCGCCCTCGAAGCGTCTCGGTGGACGATCAGGACGGGCGCGGTCTTCAGGTGGGGCTGTCGGCTCATCTCCACCTTCGATCTCAGGTGAGTGACGAGCACGCACGCGACCCTCATGGACCGACCTCACATGTGAGTGTCTGGACGGGAGATGATGCAGAACGCCCGTTCTGCATGTCAATCCCTGCACGCCCACGCGACGTACGGATACAGCCGAGTGTCGGTTGACGCACAGGGGGCTGCGCGACCGACTGGGACTGTGAGGTGTGCGCGACGGTTCGGCTGGTCCTGCAACGGCCTGGTCCCAGCGGACTCTACTGCCCCGGCCGTCACAGCTCGCGCGCGCGCGCACGCGCGTCACGCGCTAGGGTTTTCGCCCGGTGACAGCCTCGCGTGTGACAGAATTGGTACGCCCCCGCCCGTCGTCACGCGAGGAAAACGATCCCATTTCCAGTCTCTAAAATATATGATATGCCGGTGCGCACGGGGCGGCTCACCCGCGACGGCCGCGATTGAGCGGCGTGCCGGGGAAGTGGCGGGGCACGTTGCGGATAATTATCTCCCTCTCCTCCACCGGATACCAGCCGCGGGCCTCGCACCCGTCGCACCCGCCCATCGCCTTGTACCCCCAAGGGTTGCCCTTGTTCCTTGCCCTGCACTGGCGCGAGTGTGGCGGCTTTTTCTTCGGCTTCGGCTCAGCTACGGATTTCTCCTCGGGCGGGGGAACGGGCGGCACGGCCGCCTCGCGCTCGTCCAGGACGTCACCCTGATGGCCGTGGACCGCGCCTACGGACGGCTGCGGTCGCGGTTTCACCAGGTGCTCCAAGGCCGCATATCGGCCCGGTCTCACGGCGCGCTTCGCTTCGCGGCGCATCTTGGAGAGACGTGTCCGGCAGCTGTCGCTGCAGGTCTTGGAGGTCGATCGCAAGTAGCGGTACTGTTTACCGCAGTAGTCGCAGCGCCGCCGTCTATCCTTAGCCATGTGTCAATCTTACCGTGAATCGGCCCCTAGCTGGTAGTGTGAATCTTACCGTGAGCTTAGTGTGAATCCCGCGTAACGCTAAGATTCACGGTAAGTCCAGTGCAGACGTCCAACGAATCCGCCGCCAGGCGGGTTCCGGGACACACCGGGACAGGACATGCGGAAGTGTCACGCGGAGAGCCGCCGCAGCTGCGCGGCCAGGTAGTCCAGCGGCCCCGGCCGCATCCTCGAAGGCGGCGCGGCGGGACAGTCGCCGGGGGGAAACGTCTGGCGTGAGCCTCAGTCGGAGATGCACGCGTCCGATTCCGGCCCCAGTCGTCCCGAATGGCGCCTGCGTGGGCCGGTTTCGCATCAGTCGCCGTCCGAGGACGGCTCAGCGAGGTAGTCTGCCCACAGCTGCATGAGCGTGCGGCGCGGCTCAAGCAGGTCGGAGCGGGCATAGGCCTGGGCCACGGCCCCTCCGAGCCGGTGAGCCAGGGCCGCCTCGGCGACCTCCCAGGGCGTGTCCGTTCGCTCCATCGTCCACGTGCGGAACGACGTCCTGAACCCATGCACCGTGGTCCGTTCCGCGAGTCCGGTCTTTCGGAGCACATTCGTCAGGGTCATGTCGCTCAGCATATGTCCCTGCCGCAGCGGCGACGGGAAGCAGAGCGGCGAGCCGTCCCTGAGGCGATGGGCCGCCTCCAGCACCTCCAGCGCCTGAGTGCTCAGCGGCACCCTGTGCTCCTCGCCCGCCTTCATACGCGATGCGGGCACGGTCCACACGGCTCCGTCGGTGTCTATCTCGTCCCATGAGGCACCCCTCGCCTCACCGGATCGCGCCGCGGTGAGGACCAGGAACCTCAGGCAGAGCCTTGAGGCCGGTGATGCCTGAGAGGCGTCGACGGTCCTGAGCGCCTCACCCGTATCCCGGTAGGGCAGGGCCCTGAGATGTGCCCTCACCTTCGGCAACGATGGCAGAGCGCCGTCTATGGCCTCGCCGGCGGGGTTAGACTCGACCGCCTCATGGGCCATGGCCCACCTGAATACGGTTCGCATCCTCTGCCGCACGCGCCTTGCCGTCTCGGGAATCGTCGCCCAGATGGGATTCAGGACGGCGAGCACATCTGCGTGGCCTATCGTGTCTACGGGCATGTTACCGATCTTCGGGAAGGCGTGGCGTTCGAGGGTTTGCAGCCAGGAGGAGGCATGCCTGTGGTTCTTCCATAGGGGCCTGTTCGCCGCATGGACGGTCTTTGCGGCCTCCCTGAATGTGGGGACTGATCTCCTTCGCCTCTCCGCCAGGGGGTCTTTTCCATCGGCGATTGCCTCTCGGTTGAGTGTCGCCTGCCTGCGAGCCTGTTTCAGGGATACGGCGGGATAGCCTCCCAGGCCGATGTCGCGTCGCCGTCCGCCGATGGTGACGCGCTGTACCCAGCTCCTGTTTCCCGTCCTGCCGATGAAGAGGTGTAGTCCGTTGCCGTCGGAGTATCGTCCCGGCTCCCTGAGGGCTCTCACCCCCGTCGCGGAAAGCGTCATACCGCTTCCTCCCTGTGAGTCGTTCCCACAGATATTACCACACTTGGTGTGGGATGCCGGGCGTATTGCGTGGAAGACGAGGGACGTGTTGGGAGGGTCGGTTCAGCGCTGCCGATACTATCTGCAGCTATGCAGTGGGCCTTACTGATACACGGAGGGACAATCGGGGAAGGTGTGGAAAAGTTCTGTAGTGGTGGAGCTGGGGGGACTCGAACCCCCTACCTCCGCCTTGCAAAGGCGGCGCTCTCCCAGATGAGCTACAGCCCCACGAAGCGGCTTTGTGCGGGCCCGGCCTATCTACGGACACAGAGGGAGTGTCTTGACGACGGCTCCGAGCAAAAAAGCACCTTAACTGCTGGATAGTGGAAGGAAACCATGATTCCAATCGACAAAACGGCGGGCTTTCTCAGGGAGGCGCGTCGGGTGTCTGGGGAGCTCCTCTCCGACTGTTCGGAGATCCGGCTCTACCCTAACCGTCTTCGCCTCGCCCGCCGATAGACCTCCCCGACCGAGGTCGGGGTACTCCCTAGAAAGGAGGTGATCCAGCCGCACCTTCCGGTACAGCTACCTTGTTACGACTTAGTCCCAGTCGCCAGCCCCACCCTCGGCGCCTGCCTCCCTTTCGGGTTAGCCCGGCGACTTCAAGTGTTGCCAACTTCCATGACTTGACGGGCGGTGTGTACAAGGCCCGGGAACGTATTCACCGCAGTGTGCTGACCTGCGGTTACTAGCAACTCCGCGTTCATGCAGGCGGGTTGCAGCCTGCAATCCCAACTGGGGCCGGCTTTGTGGGATTAGCTCCGGATCGCTCCTTCGCGACCCTCTGTACCGGCCATTGTAGCGTGTGTGTAGCCCAGGACGTAAGAGCCGTGCTGACTTGACATCATCCCCACCTTCCTCCCCCTTGTTAGGGGCAGTCTCGCTAGAAAAGGTAACTAGCGACAGGGGTTGCGCTCGTTGCGGGACTTAACCCAACACCTCACGGCACGAGCTGACGACAGCCATGCAACATCTGTGCATCTGTCCCGAAGGAGGTCCCCGCTTTCACGGGGATTTCAGAAGCATGTCAAGCCCTGGTAAGGTTCTTCGCTTATCATCGAATTAAACCACACGCTCCGCTGCTTGTGCGGGCCCCCGTCAATTCCTTTGAGTTTTAGCCTTGCGGCCGTACTCCTCAGGCGGGATACTTAATGCGTTAGCTGCGGCACGGGGAGGGTCTATACTCCCCATACCTAGTATCCATCGTTTAGGGCATGGACTACCCGGGTATCTAATCCGGTTTGCTCCCCATGCTTTCGCGCCTCAGCGTCAGGATCAGCCCAGAGAGTCGCCTTCGCCTCGGGTGTTCCTCCCGGTATCTACGCATATCACCACTACTCCGGGAATTCCACTCTCCTCTACTGACCTCGAGCCCGTCAGTTTCCCATGACCCCTCCCAGTTGGGCCGGGAGATTTCACATGAGACTTAGCGGGCCGCCTACGCGCCCTTTACGCCCAGTAAATCCGGACAACGCTCGGTTCCTACGTATTACCGCGGCTGCTGGCACGTAGTTAGCCGAACCTTATTCCTCGGGTACCGTCCTTACTCTTCCCCGAGAAAAGGGGTTTACAACCCTAGGGCCTTCTTCCCCCACGCGGTGTCGCTGCGTCAGGCTTTCGCCCATTGCGCAAGATTCCTTGCTGCTGCCTCCCGTAGGAGTGGGGGCCGTGTCTCAGTCCCCCTCTGACCGATCATGCTCTCACACCGGCTACCCGTCTTCGGCTTGGTAGGCCCTTACCCCACCAACAACCTGATAGGCCGCAAGCCCCTCCCAGAGCGGCACCCGCCGAAGCGAGGACCTTTCATCCCCTCCAACGTGTTGAAAGAGATCATACGGGGTATTAGGCCCGATTTCTCGGAATTATCCCCCTCTCCGGGATAGGTCACTTACGTGTTACTCAGCCGTCCGCCACTGTCCCGATAAGCCGAAGCGAACCGGGACCGTTCGACTTGCATGCATTAGGCGCACCGCCAGCGTTCGTCCTGAGCCAGGATCAAACTCTACGGATTTAACGGTTTCCTTCCACTATCCAGTTGTTAAGGTGCACGCCCTCGGCTGCGTCATGCAACCGGATCACGGCTGTCAGAGCGAAAGATACCCTCCAACAACCGTTGCAGCGCAATTATAGCCCCGCAGGCGCGAGCAGTCAAGCGCCTGGACCGCCGGGGGAGCGATCGAGGGCGGATCCGTACCCTAGCCGCCCTCGGCCGAAAGGCACGGCCTGCAGGTGATGTAGAACTCGATGCTATGGCCGACGATATCGCCGGGGATGTCGTCGCCTATCGCCCTCATGAGGCGCTCCACCGTCGCCGCGCGGAACTCGCCGACGTTGCCGCACTTGACGCAGATGGTGTGATGGTGGTGCTCCACCCGGGAGAGGCTGTACCTCGGGGCGCCGTCCAGGAGGTTCAGACGGCAGATCACTCCCGCTCCCAGAAGGAGCTTGATCGTCCTGTAGACGGTCGCTCGTCCCACAGACGGCAGCTCGGCGCTGATCTCCTCGGCGGTAAAGCCCTCCTGCTTGTGCTCGAGGAGGCCAATGATCGCACGCCTCGGCGCTGTGGAGCGGTAGCCCCGGTCCTCGAGGATAGCCATGATGTCGGGTCGGGATTTCAGCATGGTAGTCATGAGATGTAGTATCTGTAATTCAGTCCAAGCTGTCAAGAGCACAGAAGCTGCCGCCCGGTCCCAGGGGGTGTGAGGCCGGTAATGGCAACCTAGGGTTTCAGTCCGAAAGAGGCGCGAGCGCGGTCCACGATATATCTGCTGATGGCCAGAGACGAAGAGGCGCCGGGCGAAGGAGCGTTCAGAACGTGTATGGCGCCCTTCGTCTCCGCGATGCTGAAGTCCTGTAGCAGCCTCCCCTTCCGGTCGACGGCCTGGGCGCGCACTCCCGCGCCTGGCCGATGCAGGTCGTCACTCCTTATCTCAGGGACGAGCCGCTGCAGGGAGCGCACGAACGCCGCCTTTACGATGGAGCGGTACTCTTCGTACAGGGCCACCTTCCAGTACTTCAGCGACATCCGCCAGAAGCCTGGGAATCCCAGGACGCCGAGCATCTCGCGCGGGTTGAAGCTCGTCTTCCGGTACCCCTCCCGGGCGAAGGCGAGAACGGCGTTTGGACCGGCCTCCACGCTGCCGTCGATGCGCTTGGTGAAGTGTACCCCGAGGAAGACGACTCTGGGGTCCGGTACGGGGTATATCAGCCCCTTGACGAGGTGCGCTCTCTCCGGCCTCAGCGACAGATACTCGCCTCTGAAGGGGATGATTCTGACGCCTGCGTCTACTCCCATGAGGCGCGCCACCCTGTCGGCGTGCAGGCCCCCGCAGTTGACCACCGCCGCCGCCGAGAAGCCGCCCCGATCCGTCTCCAGGTGCAGCGTGCCGCCGGATCTCGTGATCGAGCGGACCTCGGCGCCGGTCATCAGCTCTCCGCCGCTCTCCACCATCACTTCGGCATACGCCTCAGCGACGCGGACGTAGTCGATGATCCCAGTGCCGGGAGATAAGACCGCTCCCACACCTGCCGCGTGAGGCTCCAGGTCTCGCAGCCGGTCTCCGTCGATAACCTCGAGGCCCTTGACCCCGTTGGCGAGTCCTCTTCTGTAGACCTCTTCGAGCCTGGGACGCTCCGCATCGTTTGCCGCGACGATCACCTTGCCGCAGTCTTCGTAAGGGATGCCGCGTTCATCCGCGAACCGTCTGAGCATCACCCCACCGGTCGCGCAGAAGTTGGCCTTCTGCGATCCGGGCGTGTAGTAGATGCCGGCGTGGATGACGCCGCTGTTGTGGCCCGTCTGATGCCGGGCGACCGACTGCTCCTTCTCCAGTACGACAGTCTTGTGACGGGGGAACTCCTGGCTGAGGCGCATGGCGGTGGCGAGGCCGATGATGCCACCGCCGATGACCGCAATGTCGTAATGGTTCGACCCTCTCGTCATGTGGCTTAGCCGACTCTCCCTGGTACGGATGCGCGGGAAATTCTAACACAGCCCCGTTTAGCCCATGGACGCACATGGTTCTCAAGGCCACACCTACGTGTTAGTCTGAGGCCTGACAGCCTCAATCCTGCGGAGGAGCCGTTGACCGACATACTGTGCTATCGAGACAGCTATCTGAAGGAGTTCGACGCCACCGTCGTCGACCTGACGGATCTGGGCGTAGTGCTGGACCGTACCGCCTTCTACCCCGGCGGCGGGGGCCAGCCCTCCGACACCGGTGCCTTGCGAATAGGCGAATCGGAGATCCGCGTCTCCAGGATTCGGAGGCACGAGAGAGGTCTCGTCCATCAGACCGACGGACCGCTGCCCGCGGCGGGCGCCCGGGTGCATGGGACGATCGACTGGGAGCGGCGGTACCAGCTTATGCGGACGCATACGGCGCTGCACATCCTGTGCGGCGTCATATGGCGGGACTACGGAGTGCCGGTGACGGGGGGCGACATGAAACCCCTGTCGGCCCGGATGGACTTCGAGCTGGACAGCATGTCTGCGAGCTTCGCCAGTGAGGTCGAGGAGCTCATCAACAGGGAGGTGGAGGCGGCCCGTCCAATCGAGATCGGCCAGCTGTCGCGTGAGGAGGCGTTTTCGAATCCGGACCTGATACGGACGAAGATCAATCTCCTTCCCCCTTACATCACCGAGGTGCGCACGGTCGACATAGTCGGGCTCGACCTGCAGGCGGACGGCGGTACGCACGTCGCGAACACCGGAGAGGTGGGACCGATACGAGTAGTCGGTCACGAGAGCAAGGGCCGAATAAACAAGCGGCTTCGCATCGAAGTAGACCCGTAACGGCAGAAGGTTAAAGTTACCGTCACTCCGGCGAAGGCCGGAGTCCAGGGTAGACTCGCAGCGGTGGGAGGAGTCCATGTCGATCGATCTGACCAACTACTCGGAGCTGATGATCAGACAGCGGGTCGAACGACTCGAGGCGATCACCGGCTTCGAGACCGCCAACCGGTATACGGTCATGACAGCCCAGGGGGACGCGCTGCTCCATGCCCAGGAGGAGTCGGGCACCTTGAGCCGCATGCTCCTGCGCAGCCACCGGCCGCTCACCCTCCGCGTGACGGATCTCGATGGGAAGGATCTGCTGACCGCCAGCCGAAGCTTCTTCTGGTTCTTCTCACATCTCCACGTCAGCGACGCGGCGGGCCGGAACCTCGGCTCGCTGAGACGCCGCTTCTCCTTCCCCACGCGGAGATTCACGCTCGAGGACTCGGCCGGTCTATCGGTCGCGGAGGTCCGCGGCCCGATGCTGAGACCCAAGACTTTCATGATCTACCGGCGGGAGACGGAGGTTGCGAGAGTCACGAAGCAGTGGAGCGGCATGCTGAAGGAGGCGTTCACCGACGCCGACACCTTCAGGCTCGAACTTAACAATCGAGAGATGGACAGGGAGTTCAGCCTCCTGATGCTGGCGTCGGCGTTCGCGATCGACCTAGACTTCTTCGAGTCGGGATAGGCGTCGGTCGTAGACCCCACCGAGGGAGGTGCTCTTTTGGGCGAGACCGGAAAGCTGAGCTATGAGGGCCTGTTCGCAAGAGGCGCGCCGGAGGCGGGACGGCCGAGGACGGCGCCCCGCAGGGCCAAGTACGACTTCGCGATTGCCTACCCGGACCCCGCGTCGATACCAGTCGACGGCCTCGTCGAAGCGCTGCGAGCGGCGTTGGAGACGGAGGGACAGGACCTGGCCATATATCCTCATCCCCAGGGCTATCCCCCTCTGAGAGAGTTCGTCGCAGAGAAGCTGGCCGCCGACCGTGGCATCCGGGTGTCGCCGGATGAGATCATCCTCGGCGACGGCTCCAGCCAGCCGATTCACATGGTGGTGGAGGTGCTGGTGGACCCGGGTGACATCGTGCTGACCGAGGACTTCGTCTACTCCGGGACTCTCGCGACTCTACGGAGATTCGGCGCCGATATCCGCGGCGTCGCCTGTGACGATGACGGGATGGTCCCCGACGCGTTGGAGGAGGCGATTCGGACGGTGATCAGTCTCGGCCGGCGCCCCAAGCTGATCTATACGATACCGACCTTTCAGAACCCCCAAGGATCCGTAATGAGCCTCGAGCGCCGCCGGGCGATGGTCGAGCTGTCGCAGAGATACGACGTCCCCATCCTCGAGGACGACTGTTACGTTGACCTCAGATTTGAGGGAGAGCCTGTGCCCTCCATCCACTCTATGGATGACACCGGCCGGGTGATGTACGTCGGCTCGTTCTCCAAGATAGTGGCGCCCGGGATGCGTCTCGGATACCTGACCGGTCCTCCTGAGGTCTTGGATCGTGCAGCGGCCGTCAAGAGTGGCGGCGGAGTGAACCAGTTTGCGGCGCTTGCGGTCCACAGATACGCGACGGGTGCGCTCAGGGAGCACGTCGACGAGATCAACGACATCTTTCGAGTCAAACGAGACGCGATGGTTGCCGCGCTCGGAGAGAATCTGGGCTCTCAAGCGACTTGGAGCAGGCCATCCGGCGGTCTGTTCATATGGTTGCGCATGCCGCCGGACTCGGACCTGACCGAGACGCTCGACAAGGCGCTTGCCGCCGGAGTCGGTTACCAGCCGGGCCCGCTATTTGCTCCGGACGGCGAGTCGGGCAGGAATTACGCGCGCCTGTGCTTCGGGTACAACACACCGGAAGAGATCCGCGAGGGAGTCGCCGTCCTTGCGGAAGTGTTCGATCGCGAGGGACTGATCACGGCTTAGCATCCAACCGGGTCCGGCATCCTCTCACTGACGGCTGACTCCCTTCCTGAGCTCTGCTGCCACCCGAGGCCTGAGCTGCTCCGTCTCGTTTCTGAGAAGGTCCAGCTCCGCCTCCAACCGTCTGGATGGGGACGGCTGCTCCAGCAGCTCCTGCTTCTCCCGGGGCCTGATCTGCAACATTCCGGCGATGAAGTACGAAAGTCTGCCAGGCTCCGAGGGCATTCGAGCGCTCCTTGCCCAACCGCCCCGAATGCCCACCAGCAGCCTGTAATAGGCTGTGAACGCGTCTCTCACGGCCTCCGTCTCGGAGGGCGGCAGAGGCGGATCCGCCTCCTCTTCCAACGGTTGAACGAGAGCGGCCATGTAGGGCCGTCGTTGGGTGATCTCGGTGATCCTAAACCGCTGCTGGCCGGTGACCGAGATGAACATCCGGCCGCCCCGGACCCGGTTTACCTGCACGATCTGCGCCGTCGTTCCGACCAGATGCGGCTCGGCCGATCCGCCGACCTCGTCACCCTGCCGGATGAGCACGACCCCGAATTTCGAGTCTCCCTCCAGGCAGTGCGTCATCATCAGCTCGTACCGCTCTTCGAATATCTGCAGCGGCAGTGATGCGTCCGGGAACAGCACCGTGTTCAACGGAAATATGGGAAGATTGCGTGGTTCCAAGATCATGCTGGCATCCGCTCCGAGCCTTGACGAGAGTATAGATTGGTCGCGCCCGGCCGGCAATGGCATGGCGGCCGCGCGGCCAAGCCCGGGTTTTCTTGACACCTCCGTCAGACCGTTGTTACCATTCTGCGGCCGTCGCGGGCCGGCAGGATTTATGATGCCCCGCATAGCGCGCGGCCCCGGCCCGGCTCACGGAGGACTGAGTCTTGTCCCATGTAACGTGCCTGCGCTGCCGCGAGTGTACCCGGGAGTATCCCGTGGAGGCGCTCAACGTCTGCGAGTTCTGCTTCGGACCGCTCGAGGTCGCCTACGACTACGACAGCATCGCCCGCAGAGTGAGCCGCGACAAGATCGCGGACGGTCCGCTCACGATGTGGCGCTACGATGACTTCCTGCCGGTGGAGGCCGAGAGAGCCGTTGACATCGGAACCGGGCTCACACCACTCATCAAGGCGGACAACCTTGGCCGGGTCCTGGGGCTGGATCAGCTCTACATCAAGAACGACAGCGTGAATCCGTCCTTCTCCTTCAAGGACCGTCCCGTCTCCGTCACAACCACCAAGGCGCTGGAGTTTGAGTTCGAGGTACTGGCGTGCGTTTCGACCGGCAACCTGATGGGCTCCGTGGCGGCTCATGGCGCCAAGGCCGGCATGAAGACGATGGTCTTCTTCCCGGCGTACCTGGAGAAGGGCAAGATCATCGGCGCATCGATCTACGGCCCGACGATGGTGGCCGTAGACGGCACGTACGACCAGGCCAACCGTTTCTGTAGTGAGCTCGCAGACAACAACCGGTGGGCATTTGTAAACATAAACATGCGCCCATACTATGCGGAGGGGAGCAAGACACTCGGATACGAGGTCGCGGAGCAGCTGGGCTGGCGCGCGCCGGACCACTGCGTCGTCCCCGCCGCTTCAGGCGAACTCCATACCAAGATATGGAAGGGCCTGCAGGAGTTCAAAGAGATCGGGCTGATAGACGAGGCCGAGACCAGAATGCACCTCGCCCAGGCGGAGGGGTGTTCCCCAATTGTCGAGGCGTTCGATCTCGGCAGCACCCAGGTCCGGCCTGTGAGACCGGACACGATCGCCAAGTCGCTTGCGATCGGCAACCCGGCCTCAGGCCCGTACGCCCTGCAGACGCTCGCGGAGACGGGCGGCACGGGTGTGGCCGCCCTCGAGCATGAGGTGGTCGAGGGCATCCGGCTGTTGGCCGAGACGGAGGGCATCTTCACCGAGACTGCGGGTGGAGTCGTCGTCTCCGGTCTGAGGAGACTCGTCAGGAGAGGTCTGATCAACCGGGACGAGCTCACCGTGGCCTTCATTACCGGTAACGGGCTCAAGACCCAGGAGGTCGTGGAAGAGATCGCCGACGAGGTCCACACGGCGCCCGACTACGAGGCGTTCCAGCAGGCTATGGCGGCTCGGTAACGGACCGCTCCCAGTACATGGAGTCATCAGCGATGGCCAGGAAGCGCGTAAAGTTCACCTTCCCGCAGCAGATGATCACCGAGCCGATAATCTATCAGCTCGGCCGGAAGTTCAGCGTCATCACGAACATACGCCGCGCCGATGTGCGCGAGGATATGGGCTGGGTGATCCTGGAGCTTGAGGGCGATGAGGATGAGATAGCGAGGGGTCTGGAGTGGATCACCTCGGCGGGCGTGAGAATCGACCCCGTGAGCGGTGACGTTGTCGAAGGCTAGCAGCCAAGTGCATCTCTCCAGCGGGCCGTCAGGGACGACACAGGAGGAGTCGACAGAATGAGCGTAATGGTGCGGATACCAACTCCCCTGCGCCGGATGACCAACAACCAGGACCGCGTCTCGGTAGAGGGAACATCCCTGAGCGGCGTGATCGCGTCGCTGGAAGCCGAGTTCCCGGGGATGAAGGAACGGCTGTGCGACGAGTCCGGCGAGCTGCGCAACTTCGTGAACGTCTACCTCAACGGCGAGGACGTGCGCTTCCTCGACGGCCTGGCGTCCCCTACCAGTCCCGGTGACGAGGTGAGCATCGTTCCCGCCGTCGCCGGCGGCTGACGGGCTGACGTCACCCGCCGCGTCTGCGCAGGGAGTCCTCCCATCTCCTCTTCTGGACCCGCCGGGTCTCCTCGTCGGTCGGTACGAAGCGGCTCGTGAACTCGTCCCTGTACTCCTTGAAGCGGCCGGCCTCGATCGCGGCGCGCATCTGCTCCATCAGACGCAGCACGAACCGTAGATTGTGAAGTGACGCCAGGCGATAGGCCAGAAGCTCCCTGGCGCGGAACAGATGATTTACGTAGGCGGCTGAGAAGGTCCTGCAGGTGTAGCAGTCGCATCCCTCCTCGATCGGCCCGTCCATCTCCCTGAACGGCGCCTTGTCTATGTTCACGCGGCCCGTTCCGGCGAAGAGCGAGCCGTTGCGCGCGATGCGGGTGGGAAGCGCGCAGTCGAACATGTCCACCCCGGCGCCCACACACTTGACGAGGTCCTCCGGGGAGCCCACGCCCATCAGGTAGCGCGGCGCGTCCGCGGGCAGCCTTTGCGCCGTGAACGACGCGGCGCGGTACATGTCAGCCTTGGACTCGCCCACGCTGAGGCCGCCGATCGCATAGCCCGAAAATCCGAGATCCGTGAGGAACCCGGCGGATCGTTCCCTCAGGTCGGGGAACAGCCCTCCCTGCACGATTCCGAACAGAGCCTGGTCGCTTTTCGAGTGGGCCTCCCTGCAGCGCAACGCCCAGCGGCTGGTCTGGTCGACCGCTGCTTCCACGTCGGCCCTCTCCGCGTTGGCGGCGATGCAGAGGTCCAGCGGCATGATGATGTCGGCGCCCAGGGACTCCTGGTACCGGATCGACGCCTCCGGCGTGAAGGAGTGAATCGAGCCGTCCAGATGAGACTTGAAGACGATCGCATCCTCGGTGATCTTGCGGAGATGTTGGAGGCTGAAGTCCTGGAAGCCCCCGCTGTCCGTGAGGACCGGCCCCTCCCAACGCATGAACCCGTGCAGACCGCCCATACGCTCGATCAGGTCTACGCCCGGCCGCAGATACAGGTGATAGGCGTTCGCCAGGACGATGCGCGTACCCACCGATAACAGGTCGCTGGGATCGAGCGACTTGACCGATCCGAGAGTCGCAACCGGTAGAAATGCCGGAGTGGGCAGCTCTCCGTGCGGCGTCCGAAGAATGCCCGCGCGGGCCTCTCCGTCGGTCGCCTGGACTGTGAACTTGGCGCTCATCTCGGTCACGGTCTGTCCCTGCCGCCGGTCCTCGGCGTCAGCTCGTAATACTCTCGATCCCTTGGAATAGGAGCGCGGCGCCTAAGACCACCACGAGGGCAAGAAGAAGCCGCAACACCCAGAGGCTCCCGATCCTGTCCGCAACTCCGGCGCCCACCTGCGCGCCTCCTACGAGTCCTGCGCCGGCCCATACGAACGTTGGATACCAGTCGATGTTTCCCTGGAAGGCGTGGCTGATGGCGCCGGCCGCGGTGTACAGGGTGAGGGCGAATATGGAGGTCGCCACCGCCACCAGCACGGGGAATCTGAAGACGTGGACGAGAATCGGCGTCCGGATGAAGCCGCCCCCTGTACCAAAGAAGCTGGAGATGAATCCCAACAGGAGGTTGAACGATGTGGCCGTCGCCTCGTTGAACCGATAGTCGTAATTGACTCCGCGGCGCGTCACGATCCGGCGCGTCGCGCTGAAGACACCGCCGGTACGGGAGGCTCGTGCTCTACGGTCGGGTATCCCGGTAGCGCGAGGACGCAGCACCATGTAAGCCGCCAGCGCCAACAGCAGCGCGCCAAGCAGGACTTTGAACGTATCGTCGGGGACCGAGCGGAGAACGAACGGCGCTGCTACGGCGCCCGGGGAGGCGGCGGCTGCGAACAGCAGGCCGCTCCGGTAGTCTATGAGACCCAGCCGGCGGTACGCGACCGTGCCGGAGAGCGAATTTAGGGCCACCAGCGCCACGGAGGTCCCCGCCGCCGTGGTGGGGTCCACGTCGAAGAACAGGACCAGCGCGGGTACGAGGACGAAGCCCCCTCCGGCGCCGACGATGACGCCGTAGACGCCCGTCCCGAACCCCAGGACCAGAAGCGCCAGTGCCTCCATTGAGGCTACGCGCTGGCCGGCTGTCGTCGGGCTAGGCGCTTCAGCGTCTCATCCACCAGCTCGTCCGGAACGTCGTTGCGGGTGACGGCGGAGCCGGGTGCGTCGAGCAGCACCCATCTGATGGCGCCCGCGGTCGTCTTCTTGTCCGACCGCATCGCCTCCCGTATCGCGCCCGCGTCGATGTCCGACCCGTACGACACAGGGAGACCGTAGGCCTCGAGAAGACGCTGCTGACGCCGCACGTCCGCCTCCGGTAGCAGGCCCATCCCGTGGCTGATGTAGGCCGCGCCCATCATGCCGATGCTGACCGCCTCTCCGTGCAGGAGCCGGCCGTAGCCGGTGGCCGCTTCGATCGCGTGGCCGATGGTGTGTCCATAGTTCAGCAGCACGCGCACGCCGAGCGTCTCCTTCTCGTCCTGGGAGACGACGCGGGCCTTGACGGCTACGCTCCTCTGGATCACGTCTTCCGTGACCTCACGTTCCAGCGCAAGGATGGCCGTCTGATCCCTGTCGAAGGAGTCCAACAGCTCGCGGTCGAGGATCAGACCGTGCTTGATCGCCTCCGCCCATCCCGAGGCCAGCTCGCGCTTGGGCAGGGTCTCCAGGGTGGCCGGGTCGGCGAGCACGAATCTCGGCTGATGGAAGGCGCCCACCAGGTTCTTGCCCTGCGGCAGGTCGACCGCAACCTTTCCCCCGATGGCGGCGTCCATCATCGCAAGCAGGGTGGTGGGGACCTGGACCAGGGGCATCCCGCGGACGTTGGTCGCGGCCACGAAGCCGGCGAGGTCGCCGACGACTCCGCCTCCCACGGCCACCACTACTTGGCCGCGCTCCGCCTTGTGGTCCGCAAGCCAGCCGTATATGAGCCTCACGGTGTCGAGAGTCTTCGAGGCCTCCCCCCGGGGAATGAAAATAAGGTGGGCCGGTATCCCGGCTGCCTCGAGGGAGGCCTGCGCCCTCCTCGCGTGAGCGTAGACTCCCTCGTCGCTGACTATGTAGGCCGTCCGGGCGCCGACGATGTCTCTGACACGCTCCCCGAGGCTGTCGAGCGCTCCCCAGCCGACCCAGACAGGGTAGTCTCCGACTGACGTGCGGACGGTGGCCGCCAGATCTCCAGAGTAATCCGCTCGTGGTGAGCCTGCCGAACCATGATCAGACGGCCCTTCGACAAGCTCAGGGGGGCCGGGGGCGTCGCCGTTACGCTCCACGGCGAAGGCCGAGAGTGAGGTCAATGCCCTTGCGACCTCTTCTGCGACCATCGCCGGCGACAGTCGGTCGGTGTGGACGGTCCAATCGGCCAGAGCGTAGGCGGGCTGGCGCTCGGCCTTGAGAGCGCGCACGCGTGCCGCGGCGTCCCCCGCCTCCAGCATCGGGCGCGCGACCGGCCCTCGGGCGCTGCGACCCTCCTGATCGAGCCTGGCCAGAATCGTCTCGGGCCTTGCTTCCAGACACACGACGATACCGTTCTCACACATCGTGGCCCGGTTACGCGGACTGGTGGGCGCTCCGCCTCCGGTAGACACCACCTGGCGGTCTCTCACGGCGACCGAGTCCAGGCATTCGGCTTCTATCTGCCTGAAGGAGCTCTCCCCGTCCTCTCTGAAGAGGGTCTCGATCGACTTTCCGGCCGCGCGCACGATCTCGTCGTCGAGCTCGACCAGCGTCCAACCCAGCCGGCGAGCCACCTCGAGCCCGACCGTCGACTTGCCGGTGCCGGAGAATCCCGTGATGAAGATATTGGACTTCAACTGCTCATCCGCTAGCTGGTCATGAGCGCCAGCGCGCGCCGGCCCTCCTTCGCCATGACGTCCAGGGGCGCCGGGTTGCCGGTCCACAACTCGAACGCGGCCGCTCCCTGGTAGATGAGCATCATAAGGCCGCCAAGGGTCCGGGCGCCTGCCTTCTCGGCATATCTCATCAGCGGCGTCTCCGGCGGATTGTACACCATGTCATACACCAGGGAGCCCGGTGGAATGAGAGCGGCGTCCAGCGGCGAGACTCCCTCGGCGTCGCCGTGCTGCATACCTACCGAGGTGGAGTTGACGATCAGCTCGGAGCCTGACGCCGCCTCCCTCAGGAGCTCTCCGTCCGCGGGGATCGCCGCCACGTTGTTGGCGGCTCCTCCTACGTCACGCGCAAGAGACTCGGCGCGACCGACCGTCCGGTTCGCGATGGCGACCGAGGCGACGCCCGCCGCGATCAGGGAGAACGCCGCAGCTCTCCCGGCGCCGCCCGCGCCCAAGAGCAACACCCTCTTCCCGCTTGGATCGCACCCGCCTGTCTCCTGCAACGACCTGATGAATCCGTAGCCGTCTGTGTTGTACCCGATGAGCCGGTCGTCTCTGGCGACGATGGTGTTGATAGCGCCCATCGAGCGAGCGTGGGAGTCGATCTCGTCTACCAGCGACCGTATCCGCTCCTTGTGGGGCACGGTGACGTTGGCCCCCAGGTAGCGGCTGAGGCGCAGCTTCGACACCTCGGACTCGAGCGCCTCCGGGGGCGTCGGCCAGAGATCGTATCGGACGCTCATGCCGTAGTGGTCGAAGGCCGCCTGCTGGAAGGCGGGAGATATCGAATGAGATAGAGGGTATCCGAGCAGACCGACGTACTGAGACATTACAGCCGTGAGTATAACAACGGCGTCTCGGATGCAACAACGAACGGGACGCTGCTGGAACTGTTCAGACTCCGTGAATAGCGCGCAATTGGAGGGATGGAGAGGAGGCTCTTACCTCTTCCCCCGGCTCCGCGGGGGAAGATTGAGATGGGGGCTCCCCTCAAGCCTGAACACATACCTCCTTTGTAACAGTTCAGGACTTGATGTGTATCCGTTCGCCCCTGAGCCTGTCGAAGGGCCGCCCCCCCCCCCTTGACATATTTGTTCTAATATCTCATAATGAAATTATACTGACGCGCACCGCTCGGAGGGATTGCATGGCGCCCCGCGCAGATGACCGCTACACTCCAACCCTCGCCGACATCGTCCGCGAGGAGACCAACGACGGACTCGACATCCTCCGGTTCCTCATCCAGGCGTTCACCGGCAAACTCGAAGGCTCCGGCGTCTCCGACCGGCTCGAAGTGGCCGGCATTCTGATGGACCTGTTCCTCGACGCCGCCCTGCTCAGACGCGGGCCTCCCGACTCCGCTCTCATGATCGTGATCGGCGGCAGTCTCGACCTCTTCAGGGACGTCGTCAGGTTCCAGACCGACGTCGTCTCGGGCCGCCGCGAAGGCGTCGCGCTCCCCGGGAGGATCGCGCTCGCCGAGCGGCTCCGAAGTGACCGAAGACTCCTCGACTCCGGCGAAGCGGAGGGCGGGTTCTCAAGCGTCCTCCGTCGCGAGACACGCGGCGGAGCGACGATCGACCGCTTCCTCCACGACGTCGTCGACGGCAGAATAGACGGCGCCACCCCGAACGACGTCCGCAGCGCGCTGAAGGTGCTCGAAAGCTGATATGACCTCCATGCCCAAGCTCGCCACCGCCGTCGACGAGCTCGCCGATGACGTCGACGAATACGCCGCATACATTCGCCAGATCACCGGCGACGGCGAAGCCATCGTCGACTGCCTCATCAGGATCATGGAGGACGACTCCGTCGGCGCAAAGCCCTACGAGCGCCTCGACGCACAGCTCCTGCTCGACAGCATAGGCTTCGGAAGACTCGCCGTCGATCAGGCCTCGATCACCCCGCCGGCCGGCGGGGTGCCCGCGCCGCCGCCCATGCCCGCCGCGCCGAGCTCGCCGCGGCCCGCAAACGCAAGACGCCCCCGGCGTCCCGTCCTCACCCTCTCCGAAGAGACCCTCTTTCGCCTCCCGACCCTCGTCAGGCAGAAGACCGACGGGGGCAGGAAGATGGCCGACTTCCTCACCGCCGTCGTCAAGGGCGAGCTGAGCGACTTCAGGCCCCACCACTGGATCAGGGCCGCAAAGCACCTCGCCGCGCGAGCCTACTCCAGGGAGATCGATCCCGACCCCGAGCTCCCCGGACTCTCCGTCCAGGACACCATGACGCTCATAGATAAGCTCACCGCCGACTTCCGGGAGCGTAAGACCGTCGCGCGGCCCGGCCCCAAGGCCCTCGATGACCCGGACGCGGCCATAGACCGCCCCGATGATGATGCCGGGGAGTCCCGCTCCACGGCGCCCGCTCACCCCACCCTGCCCCGGGACGATCACCCCTCAGGCCCGTCCATGCGCTCCTCCGTCCTCGACCACGACTACCTGCCCCCGTGCCCCGATGGCATCCACCTCTTCGAAGAGTGCCAATGCGCCGAAGACCGCGACGAGTTCTATGAGCTCATCCTCGACCACCTCCGCCGCTCCCCCGACCATCCCCCCTAGCACCTATAACTTACCTCATCCCCCGTCCACGGAGACCTTCGCACAACCGTCATTCCCGCGAAAGCGGGAATCTAGAATCGGGATGGAGAGGAGGCTCTTACCTCTCCCCCGCGGACGGGGGAAGATTGAGATGGGGGCTGACCGCGCGTTGACTGTTGGCGAGACGCCCTGCTAGGATGGCCCCGATGGAACAGCCAACGAGGCCGCACATACGCGCCCGCCACTTCCCCTCGATATCGGGAACCGCATCCGCACCACATCCACCCGCCTGCCCATGTCCGGCTACGACGACCTGATCGACCGCATCAGGAGCTGCACGCTCTGCACGCTCTCGGAGAAGCGGACGCAGGCCGTCCCCGGCGAGGGGTCGCTCGACGCCGAGATTATGTTCGTCGGCGAAGGGCCGGGCTTCTACGAGGACAGGGACGGACGGCCGTTCGTCGGGCCCGCGGGCAAGTTTCTGGACGAGCTGCTCCAGTCGATCGGACTGCGCAGGGAGACGGTCTACATCACGAACATGGTCAAGTGCCGTCCTCCCAACAACCGGGACCCGCTGCCCGGCGAGGTCAACGCCTGCAGGCCGTACCTGGACGGCCAGCTGGAGATGATCGCGCCGGAGGTGATCGTCACCCTGGGGCGCCACTCCTTCTTGAAGTTCTTCCCAAGCCAGTCGCTCACGAAGGCTCGCGGCCGGTCGCAGCGATGGAGGAATCTGACGGTCTATCCGATCTATCACCCGGCGGCCGCGCTGCACAACCCGCGGCTGCGGTCGGTGATCGTAGAGGACTTCGGGCAGCTGCCCGACATCGTGCGGACCGCCAGGGAGGCCTCCCGCGAGCCGGAATCTGCTGAAACACGTCAGCTGAATCTGTTCGAATAGCTACCGTATGTCCCAGACCCCACTGCGAGTCGTCCCGCTCGGCGGCCTAGGAGAGATAGGCCGCAACATGCTGGCGCTCGATTACGGCGGCGAGATCGTCGTCATCGACGCGGGTGTGCTCTTTCCGGACGCTGACATGTTGGGGATCGATTTCATGATCCCGGACATATCCTATCTCGTGGAGAATGGCTCTCGCGTCCGGGCCTTTCTGATCACGCACGGCCACGAAGACCATATCGGCGCGCTGCCGTTCGTCCTCAGAGACATCGACGCCCCGGTGTACGCATCCCGTCTGACGCACGGGCTGATCACGGTGAAGCTTCGCGAGCACGGTCTTTTGACCAGGGCGAGGCTCAACGTGGTGGAGCCCCATTCACCCTTCAGGATAGGCCCCTTCGAAGTGGAGTTTTTCAGAGTCTGCCACTCGATTCCGGACGCGATGGGCATCGCCATACGGACTCCGCTGGGCCTCGTCGTGCATACGGGAGACTTCAAGATCGACCATACTCCGGCGGACGGACTGTCCACGGATTTCGCCGCCCTGGCCGACATAACGGCTGGCGGTGTGTTCCTGTTTTTCTCCGACTCGACCTACTCGGAGGTCGAGGGGTATACGGAGTCGGAGCAGGTGGTCGGGGAGGCGCTCGACAGGGTGATCGCGGACGCGCCCGGACGTGTGTTGATAGCCACGTTCGCTTCACTCATCTCACGGGTGCAGCAGGTCATCGACGCCGCCGTCAAGTACGGCAGGAAGGTGACTGTGGTCGGACGCAGCATGAATAACAACGTCAAGCTGGCGTTGAGGATGGGCTACCTCTCGGCGCCGGATGATACGCTCATCCCGCTCGCCGACGCGGACAGCCTGCCTGAAGACGAGGTCGTCATACTGGCGACCGGAAGCCAGGGAGAGCCCACCTCCGCCCTGGTGCGCATCGCGAACGGGGAGCACCAGAACCTGCAGATCATCCCAGGCGACACCGTCGTCATCTCCGCGTCGCCCATACCCGGAAACGAGACGGTGATCGCCAAGACGATCGACAATCTGTTCCGGCAGGGGGCAGAGGTCCTCCACAGCCGCATAGCGTTCGTCCACGTTCACGGGCACGCCAGCCGCGAAGAGCTGAAGATGATGCTGAGTATGGTTAGGCCCAGATTCTTCATACCTGTGCACGGCGAGTACCGGCACCTTGTGACGCATAGCGCCATAGCGCACTCGATGGGCGTCCCCGAGGCCAATGCCTTCGTGCTGGAGAATGGAGACGTGCTGGAGCTGCGGCCCGACGGTGGCGAGATCGTGGACTGGGTGCCGGCAGGCCAGGTGGCCGTCAAAGGCGGCAGACGCTGGGACGTGGACAACGGGGTGCTGGGCGAACGCAGACGACTCTCACGGGACGGCGTCGTTACTGTGGTGGTGAGCCTGGACGTCGAGAGCGGAGAGGTGCTCGCGACTCCTCGAGTCGTCTCCTACGGATTCGCAGAGGATGAGGAGTGCCGCGAGCTGTTCGAAATGGTCTCCAAAGAGGTCCTAACAGTCCTAGACCGTTCGGAAACCCGGCCCCTACAGTTGGACGAGATCCGGACAAGGGTCGTAGAGAGCGTCTCGAACCTGCTGCGTAGAGAGGCGCGCCGTAACCCGACGGTGCTGGCCGTCATCGAGCGGCTGTAGCCCCGCATCGTGGACAAGGTTTCAGGTTAAGCCACACTCTTCGGCGCACGTCTCGACCACGGCCCTCGGGATCACCACTCTTTCTGAGAGGACTGGACTCGATGGGCAAGCAAAGAGGTAGTGAAGCCAACGGACCCCAAGCCTCGTCGGGCGGTGCGGCGTTGTACGGCTACGGTCTCGCCGTTCTCCTGCTGGCAGGCGCCGGGGCGGCCGCATACCTGTTCAGGGAGACGCTGCAGCAACAGGTCTTAGCCAGAGTTGGCCTGGGCGTGGTCCTGCTGGGCCTATTGCCGGCCGCGCTGGCCTGGACCGCCGTCTTCAGACGCCGCTGGCTGCTCCGCGTGAATCTGTGGGCCTCAGCCCTTGGCCTCGCGGCGCTCGGGACGGGCATCATGGCCTTCTTCAACCCAGCCGCGGGACCGATGACCGCGTTCACGCTGAGCGGCGATACGACGCTCGGCGGAGAGATCGGCCTGAGCATCATCGGCTCTCCCGGCCCAATGGGCGCGCTGCGGCTTGCGGGCATCTTCGTCCTGGCCGCCGGCCTTGCCGCTCCCTCCCTCGCGATGTACTCTCTCCGCTCGCTGGGCAAGGGCGGCCTCTTCGCCTGTTTCGGCCTGGCGGTAGCCGTCAAGAGTATCGGCAGGATGTATAAGACCGAGAGCGCGCCCCGGACCAGTCCGCGTGAGAGTGCGCGTCCGAGCATCTGGGCGGGCTCGACACCCTTAGCTTCCGAAGAGACATCGAGGTTCGCCCAGGCGGCCTCGACGCCTGAGGCGGAGATCGAAGAGCAGCCGGTCGAGCCTGTACGCCAGCCAGTCGTAGCCGAGCCGCTGCGACTCAATCCGGGACGTGCGGAAGAGGGGCCGGTTCGGGCTCTTCCGTCCATCGCCCACTCCGCCATCGTCTATTCCGCCACGGCGGTCGAGGAGATGCCTCCCCAGGAAGACTCAGGCCTCGAACAGCCGAACGGAGTGCCGAGCGAGCCGGAACCCGCAGTCACTCCGGTGATCGGCGGTAAATTCAACAGATTCTGGCACTCCTCAGACGATGGGGAGCAGATCGACGCGGTCGCCCCATATTCGGAGCAGATTACTCGGAATACCGCGTTGGCCCAGGCCGCGCCGGTATCGACAGCCTCGTCCTGGGCTCTCCCTCCGATCGGTATTCTCGAGGAGGTCCCGGCGACTGACGTGTCCGTGGAGGAGCTGAATGAGACCGCCGAGACGATAAGGCGGACTCTGGCAGAGTACGGAGTCGAGGTCGAGCTGGGCGGCGTCAGGCCGGGCCCGACCGTGACGATGTACGGCCTGATCCCAGGATGGATACGCCGGTACCGGCAGGTCAAGCGCACCGACGAGCAGGGCCGTCCCATGCTGGACGAATCCGGCAAACAGGTTGTGGAGCGTGTCGAGGAGAAGACGCGAGTCAAGGTCGACGCCATTCTCTCCCGCGAGAAGGACCTTGCTCTCGCCCTGAAGACCCCCAGCATACGCATCGAGACGCCGGTGATGGGCAAGGCGCAGGTCGGTATCGAGGTCCCCAACCCGACGCCCAGCCTCGTGTCTCTGAGGTCGGTGATGGAGAGCGGGCGGTTCCGTGAGATGCGGCATAAAGGAGACCTCCCGGTGGCGCTCGGGAAGGGAAGCGGTGGCGAGACGATGGTCATCGATCTCGCCAAGATGCCGCATCTGCTGATCGCGGGCGCGACGGGGAGCGGCAAGAGCGTCTGCATCAACACGATCATCTCGTGCCTCATCATGGAGAAGACACCTGCGGAGCTTCGCCTGCTTCTCGTAGACCCGAAGAGGGTGGAGATGACGCCGTATAACGGCATTCCGCACCTGATCACTCCGGTCGTGGTAGAGACCGACGAAGTGGTGGGCCTGCTGAAGGGCATGATCAACGAGATGCTCAACAGGTACAGGCTCATGGAGGATGCGGGAGTCCGCAACATCGCCACATACAACGAGAAGATGCCTGACAAGATGCCCTTCCTGGTCATCGCAGTGGACGAGCTGGCCGACCTGATGATGTCGGCCGCCTTCGACGTGGAGCAGTCGCTATGTCGGCTGGCGCAGCTCGGCAGGGCGACCGGCATCCACCTGATCGTGGCTACTCAGAGGCCGTCCGTAGACGTTCTGACCGGGCTGATCAAGGCCAACTTCCCCAGCAGGATAAGCTTCGGCGTCACCTCGCAGGTCGACTCGCGCACCATTCTCGATACCGCTGGCGCGGATAAGCTCCTGGGACGCGGCGACATGCTCTACCTGCCGATAGACGGCTCCAAGCCGATACGCGCGCAGGACGTCTTCATATCCGACCGCGAGATCGAGAGTCTGGTCAATTTCTGGAAGACCACCCCCTGGGCCTCCCTGCCATCTATCGAGCTGAGTCCCGCGGAAGGAGACCACAACGGCGCCCGGAACGGGGCGGTAGCCGACGAAGCGCGAGACGCGCTCATGGACAAGGCCATCGAGCTGGCCCACAGATACAACAAGATCTCGACGTCGCTTTTGCAGCGCCGTCTCCGCATCGGATACCCAAGAGCGGCCCGGCTCATAGACGAGCTCGAGGAGCAGGGCGTAATCGGCCCCAGCGACGGCTCCAAGTCCCGTGATGTTATAATCGGCTAGAGGCGTCTCGCAAGCCTCGATTCCGTAAGCATCGGCCGGAGCCGACCCGGTGGTGAAAAACCTAACGAACCTGCTGAGCTCGGTCGTCAGAAGAGACCGCGCCGAGGAGCAGGTAGTCGCCGTCAGAGACACCTGCCTCGTATGTGAAGCCGACCTGGCGGGGTCGGAGTTGTACGCGCAGCACCGCACCTGCCCGGTCTGCCGATTCCACTACAGCATGACCGCGAGGGAGAGGATCGACTCGTTGGTCGATCCCCGGTCATTCAGAGAGCGGAACCGGTCGCTAACCTCTCTGGACCCGCTGTCCTTCTCCTCACGCACCTCCTACAGGCAGCGCATCTTCCAGGACCAACGCCGGACGGGCCTCACGGAGGCCGTCGTTACGGGCACGTGCACCATCGGGGGCAGCCCGGCGATGCTGATAGTCTTGGACTTCGGCTTCATGGGCGGAACGATGGGCTGCGTGGTGGGTGAGAAGGTCGCCCTCGCGCTGGAGCAGGCAGCCAAGCGAACGCTGCCCGCCATCGCCGTCGTAACCAGCGGAGGCGCTCGTATACAGGAGGGGGTCCTCTCGCTGATGCAGATGGCCAAGACCTCGGTGGCGCACGGCAAGCTTGGAGAGAAGGGTCTTCCCATGATCTCGGTACTCGCCAATCCGGCGACCGGACAGACCTTCGCCAGCTTCGCCAACCTGGCCGACATCATCCTCGCCGAGCCGGGAGCCATCCTGGGCCTGTCCCCGATAAGGCTGATCGAGGAGTCGAGCACGGAGCCGCTTCCCCGCGGGTCGCACACCGCGGAGTCGCATCAGCAGAACGGGATGATCGACGCCGTAGTCGATAGGACTGAGCTGAGAGAGCTGCTCGGCATACTCCTTGACCTGCTCGGGCCGGGGTTCAGACTCAAGCCGATGCAGAAGGACCGCCGCCCCCAGATCGAGGCGCCGCGGTCCGAGGCATGGAGCTCCGTCCAACTTGCCAGGCACCAGTCCCGACCGTCCAGCTCCGACTATATCGGGCGGATCTTCGGCAGCTTCGTCGAGCTGCACGGGGACCGGTTCTACGGCGATGACGACACGATAGTTGTCGGGCTCGGCAAGCTTGGCGGCCAGACGGTCATGATCGTCGCGCAGGAGCGGGGAAGCCGCAGCAGCGGCAGGACATCTCCGGAGGGGTTCAGGAAGGCCCAGCGGGCATTCAAGCTGGCCTCCAAGTTCGAGCTTCCCCTGATAACGTTCATAGACACACCGGGAGCCGATCTGAGCCTCGACGCGGAGCAGAGGGGTCTGGGATACACGATCGCCTCCGCCATGGCCGAGATGGCTGGCATCCAGGTCCCTTCCATCTCCGTCGTTATCGGAGAGGGGGGCAGCGCGGGCGCCCTGGCGCTGGGGGTGGCGGACCGGGTCCTGATGATGGAGCACGCCATATACTCGGCGATCTCTCCCGAGGACGCGGCGGGGCTGATCTTCCAGGATGAGACGAGGGCTGACGAGGCGGCTGAGTCTCTTCGCCTCACGGCCACCGACTGCCTCGATCTGGGGATCATCGACATGGTCGTCCCTGAGCCGCCGGGAGGCGCCCACACCAACCCGGAGGCCGCGGCGCGCCAGCTCCTCAGAGTCCTGCTGCAGCTCCTGGCAGATATGCAGTCCGGCTCGAAACGGCGGATGCTGAGCGGCCGCTACAGGAAGTTTCGCAAGATGGGTGAGTACAACTCCCACTTCAGAGCGGCTATAACCAGAGAGGTTACCGCCCTCCGCGGACTGGTGGCGACCGGGGTCAGGCGAATCGCGCGACGAGGAGCGGATGAGCCCGAGGAGTGGCTCGAGGGGCTCCCGGCCGAAGAGGACGAGCCGGTCCGGGACGGCGCCGGCCGGACTAAGGAGCGCTAAGCCCGACTCCGCCGCTCGAAGTCGGCGATCTTCTCCTCGTGCCGTAGGACGAGGTCTATCTCGTCGAGGCCGTTCAACAGGCAGTAGCGTCTGAAGTCGTGCGTCTCGGGGTCCGGGTGCATCGTGAAGAGGACGTCTAAGTCCTCACCGTCTCCCACCCTGCACGCCTCCAGGTCCACCTCCAGCCGGTACCCCGGGTCGCTCGCAGCTCGTGATATCAGCCTGCCGACGAGGTCCTCCGGCAGGATGATCGGCGCGATCCCGTTTTCGAAGCAGTTCTTCTGGAAGATGTCGGCGTAGCTGGGGGCGATGATGCACCTGAAGCCGTAGTCGAGCAGGGCCCACGGCGCGTGCTCGCGCGAAGAGCCGGAGCCGAAGTTGCGCCCAGTGACGAGGATGGACGCTCCTTCGTAGCCGGGACGGTTGAGGACGAAGTCCGGGTTCGGCGTGCCGTCCTCGTTCAGACGCCAGTCGAAGAACAGAAACTGCCCGAAGCCGGTCCGCTCGATCCGCTTCAGGAACTGCTTGGGGATGATCTGATCGGTATCGACGTTCACCCTGTCCAGCGGCGCGACGACACCGGCGTGTGTTACGAATGGCTCCATCACTCAGCCTCAGTTCTCAGTCGCTACCACTCGCGGATGTCCACGAAGTGGCCGGCGATGGCGGCGGCGGCGGCCATCTGAGGGCTGACCAGATGGGTGCGTCCACCCTTTCCCTGCCTGCCCTCGAAGTTGCGATTTGACGTGGAGGCGCAGCGCTGACCGGGCTCGAGGATATCAGGGTTCATGCCAAGGCACATCGAGCATCCCGCGACCCGCCAGTCGAAGCCGGCATCCTTGAAGATGCCGTCGAGCCCCTCCTCTTCGGCCTGTCTCTTGATCGCGTCGGATCCCGGCACCACCATCGCGTAGACGTTCTCGCTCACGCTCCGGCCCTCGACCACCTCGGCGGCGGCCCTGAGGTCCTCGATGCGCGAGTTGGTGCACGATCCCAGGAACACCCGGTCGATGGGTATGTCGTCCATCCGCGTGCCCGGCTGCAGGTCCATGTACTCCAGCGCCCGCTCGGCCGCCTCGACGTCCCCGGCATCGTCGAAGGAGGCCGGATCCGGCACCGCGCCCGTCACCGGGGCGACCATGCCTGGATTGGTGCCCCAGGTCACGAAGGGCTGCAGCTCGGCCCCGTCGATCCGGACGACCTCGTCGTACTCGGCGCCCGGGTCGGTCGGGAGGGCCCGCCACTCCTCGACCGCGGCGTCGAAGGCGGAGCTCTGCGGGACGTTGGGACGCCCACGCATATAGTCGAACGTCGTGTCGTCCGGGGCCACCATGCCCGCGCGGGCCCCGGCCTCGATGGACATGTTGCACACGGTCATGCGTCCCTCCATGGAGAGAGACCTGATCGCCTCGCCCGTGTACTCGATCACGTATCCGGTGCCCCCGTCGACGCCTATCCTTCCGATCACGCCCAGAACGACGTCCTTGGCGGCGACGCCTCTCGGCAGCGGGCCGTCCACCCTGACCTCCATCGTCTTCATCTTCGGCTGGACGATACACTGGGTCGCCAGCACGAGCTCGACCTGCGTAGTGCCTATGCCCAGCGCGAAGGCCCCGAAGGCTCCGTGCGTGGAGGTGTGGCTGTCGCCGCAGACGATCACCTTGCCGGGCTGCGTATGGCCCTGCTCGGGGCCGATGACGTGCACGATTCCCTGTAGGGGGCTGTACCGGTCGTAGAGGGTGATGCCGAACTCCTCGCAGTTCCGCGACAGCGCTTCGAGCTGCTGCTTCGAGATCGGGTCCGTAACTGGAAGAGAGATATCCCATGTCGGCGTGTTGTGGTCCGCGGTCGCCACCGTCATGTCCGGACGGCGTACCTTCCGCCCGGCCATGCGCAGCCCGTCGAAGGCCTGCGGTGAGGTGACCTCGTGCACCAGGTGCAGGTCGACGTACAGGACCGTCGGCTGCCTCTCCTCCTCGTGGACGACATGGGCGTCCCATATCTTCTCGAACATCGTCTTCGGGGGCATGCGCGCTCCTATCTAAGTGCGGGTTACCAGGACGGCTCGCCCCTGGGGGCTGTCCGCTCTTCCGTCGCGAGCAGGCGGTTGAGGGCGTTCATGTAAGCCTTGGCGCTGGCGACGATTATGTCCGTGTCCGATCCCCGGCCGACGAAGGTGTTTCCGTTCTGCCGGATGCGGATAGTGACGTCGCCGAGCGCGTCGATGCCCTCCGTCACGGCGTCCACCCGGTATTCGGTCAGCGTGTTTGCGACGCCCACGATCCGGTTGATGGCCTGGTACACGGCGTCCACCGGCCCGGCGCCGGTAGCGGCGTCCGTCACCGTCTCGCCGTCTGGGTTGACGAGCCTCACCGTTGCAGTCGGAATCTCCTGGCTGCCGCAAGTGACCTGGACGTGGTCGAGCCGGTAGACCTGCACGACGTCCTGCTGCCGACGCTGGCTCGACATCAGCGACATCAGGTCGGCGTCGGTCACCTCCCGCTTCCGGTCGGCCAACGCCTTGAACGCCTGGAAGGCGTCGTCGAGCTGCTGCCGGTCGAGCTTGAAGCCCAGCTCGTCGAGCCGCGACCGCAGCCCGGCCCTGCCGCTCAGCTTGCCCAGCACCAGGGTGCTGCTCGGCCACCCGACCGACTGCGGGTCCATGATCTCGAAGGTCGTCCGCGCCTTGATGACCCCGTCCTGGTGAATGCCCGATGCGTGGCGGAAGGCGTTCGCGCCGACGATCGCCTTGTTTGGCTGGACCGGGAAGCCGGTGATGTCGCTGACCAGGCGGCTGGTGCGGTATATCTGTCGCGTGTCGATGTTGGTCGAGACGCCAAGCGCGTCGCTCCGCGTCTCGATCGTCATGATGACCTCTTCGAGCGAGGCGTTGCCCGCCCGCTCGCCGAGCCCGTTGATGCATCCCTCGACCTGCCGCGCCCCCTCCACGATGGCCGCGATGCTGTTCGGCGCCGCGTTGCCGAGGTCGTTGTGGCAGTGAACGCTGATCATCGCCTTGTCGATGTTGGGAACATTGTTCCTGATGAGACGTATCCGCTCTGCGAACTCTGACGGCAGGGCGTAGCCGACCGTGTCCGGGATGTTCACCGTCGTCGCTCCGGCGGCGATGCAGGCTTCCAGCATCCGGTACAGGTACTCAAGGTCGGTGCGGGTCGCGTCCATCGGCGAGAACTCGACGTCGTCGCACAGGCGCCGCGCTCGCTCGACGGAGCTGACGGCCTGGTCGAGCACCTCCTCGGGATTCTTCCTCAGCAGGTCCATCAGGTGGCTGTCGGAGCTCGATATGAAGGTGTGGATGCGCGGGCGCTCGGCGCCGCGGATCGCCTCCCAGGCGGCGTCGATGTCGCCCGGCACGCAGCGGGCCAGGGAGGCTATCACGGGGCGGCGCAGCTCGCCGGCGATGGCCGAGACGGCCTCGAAGTCTCCGGGAGAGCTTGCGGCGAATCCGGCCTCGATGATGTCCACGCCCAGCCTGTCGAGCTGGCGGGCGATTTCGAGCTTCTCGTCGAGAGTGAGCCCGATCCCAGCCGACTGCTCGCCGTCGCGCAGCGTCGTGTCGAAAATCACTACCTTGTCGTCGGTTACCATTTTTTCTTTCCTCCAGGTAGCCCTTGGTTGGATCGTCCTCCGACAGGCTCAGAGCCTGCCCCGTACTTGATACGGGGACGAACGGGAAATGACAGGACTACTCAAGGACAACGCAGTCCGCCTGGTCGAGCCATGCCAAGACCCGGCCATCACGGCGAACTGCGTAGATTGCCTCCGTGCTGTACATCTTCTTTGTTTGGGTTGTAGTCATCGTGGGTTCTCCAAGCCGACGAAGAACTTCTCATCCACTTCTTGATCGACCACCGGAATAGTTCTAATGCCCAGTCCCACCTCCACCATCTGCTTAACCAGATCATCTCCGTCAATCAGCTTAATATGTGCCTGTGCCTCGTCAACCCACTCTTTGGCACCCCGAGTAAAACTGGAAGTGGTGATGAACACGCCTCTGTCATAGGAGTTGCTCATACTACCTTGCAGTCTCTGCACCGGATCGATACCTACATTATTACCAATTGCATATCGCTTGGCCTGAAATGCAACTCTCACGTTGATGAAGGGCAGTTCGCAGTGGCCGTCTATGCCGCCGTCGTGGGATGTGCCGGTCACTTCCACGGCGGCAAACCCCTTGGCTTTCAGATATTCAGCGACCAACATTTCGAATCCCTTAGGCGATAGGCTGAGTATTTGTTCGAGAAGATTCCCGTGGATATTGTCTTCTCTTTCCTCGACGGAGGACATAACGGTTTGACTTGATATCTCCGACTGCGATCTTTCTTGCACAGGGTATCCATCATCGCTAATTTCAGGATGGATATCGCCCGACGGGGGAGCGCACGACTCTGATGCGAGGCACCATTTCCCCGGCACGCGTCCATCTCTCCCGCCTGTCAGAACACGCCGGTTTTTCAGATTCTGTAACGCAGCGTCCACACAGTGTTGCCACTTAAGTTGGCGGTTATTTGCAGATCTAATTATTGCATCGTCACACAAGATCGGATTCGCTTGCTTGAAACCATTGCGAATATCCCGGGTAGTAGCACAGTGGCCAACCCGGCTGCGCAAGAAGTTCTGAATGAACTCCACAGCGGTGGCATAGACTTCAGAGTTCCAAGCCTTGTCTCTTAGATCGTTAGGATTGTAAGATCGAACTGTCAACCCCTAGTCCGCGTCTTTCAGGAAGCTCATCATTCCGCGAAGCTCCTTGCCGACGCTCTCGATGGGGTGCTCGGCGTTCTCCCTGCGGAGCCGGTTGAAGCGCGGCCTGCCCTCGTCGTTCTCGGTGATCCACTCTCTGGCGAAGCTGCCGTCCTGGACAGCCTCGAGCACTCGCTTCATGTTCTCCTTGACGCGCTCGTCGATGACCGCCGGGCCGCGCGTGTAGTCGCCGTACTCGGCGGTGTCGCTTACCGAGTAGCGCATGTACTCCATGCCGCCCTGGTAGAGCAGATCGACGATCAGCTTGAGCTCGTGCATGCACTCGAAGTAGGCCGACTCAGGCTGATAGCCGGCCTCGACCATCGTCTCGAAGGCCGCCTTGATGAGCGCCGTCACGCCGCCGCACAGCACCGTCTGCTCGCCGAACAGGTCGGTCTCGGTCTCCTCCTTGAAGGTCGTCTCCAGGACGCCGGCCCGCGTGCAGCCGACCCCGCGGGCGTAGGCGAGACCCACCTGCGCCGCGTCTCCGGAAGCGTCCTGGTGGACGGCGAGCAGTCCGGGCACGCCCGACCCACGGGTAAAGACCTCGCGCATCCGGTGGCCCGGCGCCTTCGGCGCCACCATCGAGACGTCCACCTCCTCCGGCGGCACGATCGCGCGGTAGTGGATGTTGAACCCGTGCCCGAACATGAGCGTCCTTCCCGGCAGCATGTGCGGCTCGATGGACTCCCGGTATATGGAAGACTGGATGTGGTCCGGGGCCAGGAGCATGACGATGTCGGACCGGGCCGCGACGTCGGCGACCTCCGCGACCTCGAGCCCGTCCTCTTCGGCCTTCGCCCAGCTCTTGCTTCCCTCGTAGAGACCGACCATGACGTTCTGGCCGCTGTCTTTGAGATTCAGCGCGTGTGCGTGACCCTGGCTTCCATATCCGATGACGCCGATGGTCTTGCTGCTGAGCAGCGACATGTCGGCGTCACTCTCGTAGTACATCTTGGCCATTAACTTTCTCCCCCGGTCTGATGCCGATATGCTATACGGACGCCGCCTCGCCCCACCCTCTCCGGGACCTCTTCGTGCCTTCCTCGCCGCCGTGGAGGCTCCCCATCCAGCGCTCCATCACTATCGTGCCGGTCCGCATCACCTCCACGAGGCCGAACCGCTTGACCAGTCCCAAGAAGGACTCGATCTTGTCCAGATCTCCGGTGATCTCGATGATCACGTGGTCGGGCGCGACACCGACTATCTTGCCGTTGAAAATCTCGACCATCTGGACGATTCCGGCCCGCGACTCGTCGTCGGTTCGGAGCTTGATGAGGGCCAGCTCCCTCGACACCACGTTCTCAGGGGCGACGTTCGTCACCTTGATGACGTCGATCAGCTTGTGAAGGTTCTTCGTCACCTGCTCGACCGTATGGTCGTCGCCCTCGACGACGAAGGTCATCCTCGAAAGGTCCGGCTCCTCGCTGTGGCCGACCGCGAGGCTGGCGATGTTGAAGCCCCGCCTGCGAAACATGCTCGATATCCTGTTGAGGACGCCCGGCTTGTCCCTGACGAGGGCGCTTATCGTCTGCATCGCACTCCCATGGTTGGTCGTCATCTCCGCAGCCTCTCAGGCACCGGCTCCTCCACCAGATCGTCGATCGTGCCGCCCGCCTTTATCATCGGGTAGACGTTCTCCTCCTCCTCGACGATGAAGTCGATCACGACTGGCCCGTCGTGCGCGTTAGCCTGCTCGATGGAGGGCCGTATCTGCATCTTGTCGGTCACGCGGATACCCATGATCCCGAACGCCTCGGCCAGCTTGACGAAGTCGGGATTGCCGGTGTAAGCGGTGGCTACGTAGTCCGAGTCGTAGAAGAACTCCTGCCACTGCCTCACCATTCCAAGGTAGTTGTTGTTCATGATCGCGAACTTGACCGGGATCCTGTTCTCGGCAATCGTCGCCAGCTCGGCCATCGTCATCTGGAAGCCCCCGTCGCCCGCGACCGACCAGACGACCCGGTCAGGCGCTCCCACCTGGGCGCCCATCGCGCCCGGCACCTCATAGCCCATCGCGCCGGACCCGCCGGAGGTTATGAGTGTCCGAGGGTGCTTGTAGGTGTAGTGCTGCGCCGCCCACATCTGATGCTGGCCAACGCCGGTAACTATGATCGCGTTACCGTCAGTCGCCTGCGAGAGCTCTCTCATTATGTACTGCGGCAGGAGCTTGTCGGTCTCCCTGATTCTCATCGACGGATGCTCGGCCTTGAGCCTCTCTATGCGGCGCAGCCACTCGGTATGGGTGCGCTCCGTCACACGGGGATTCAGCTTCCGCAGGACACGCTTTATGTCGCCCACAATCGGGACGTCGACCTGCACGTTCTTGCCTATCTCGGAGGGGTCGATATCCACGTGGATCTTCTTGGAGCGTGTGGCGAAGGCGCTCGGCCTGCCCGTGATCCGGTCGTCGAACCGCATCCCAAGCGCGATGAGCAGGTCCGCCTCCTCTATCGCCAGACTGGCGTAGGCCATCCCGTGCATCCCGGGCATCCCGACGCAGAGGACATGGTCATCGGGGAAGCCGCTGATGCCCAGGAGAGTCGTGATAACCGGTATCTGCGCCTTCTCGGCCAGCTCCCTGACCTCGTCGAACGCCTCCGAGAATATGACGCCGTGGCCGGCGAGGATCACCGGACGCTCCGCCTGGTCTATCAGCTCGGCGGCCTTCTTGATCTGCCGTCCGCTGCCCTCCATCGTCGGCCTGTAGCCCGGCAGGTCGATCTCAACACGCTCGTAATACTCGTCGAAGCTGTCGAACGGCAGCGTCACCTCGTCGGTCTGAACGTCCTTTGGGACGTCTATCAGCACCGGCCCCGGCCGGCCCGTGGAGGCGATGTGGAACATCTCCTTGACGACCCGGGGGATCTCCTCGGCGTACAGGACGAGATGGTTGTGCTTGGTGACCGGCAGCGTGATGCCGGTCGAGTCGGTCTCCTGGAAGGCGTCGCTCCCGATTGCAGCTCTCATCACCTGGCCCACGACGGCGACGACGGGCACGGAGTCCATCTGCGCCGTGGCTATGCCGGTCACGAGATTGGTGGCTCCGGGGCCGGAGGTGGCCCACGCCACGCCCGGCCGGCCGGTGGCGCGGGCGTAGCCGTCGGCGGCGTGAGCGGCTCCCTGTTCATGGCGCACCAGGATGTGACGAAGCTGGGGATACTGGGGCAACGTCTGGTAGAGCGGGAGAATCGCCCCGCCCGGAAGGCCGAATACGACGTCCACGCCCTCTCGAAGGAGGCTCTCGCAGAGGAGCTGCGACCCGTTCATCTTCATCACTGTTCGACCTCCCGATCGACCGGCAGTCCCGCCGGCGACCTTGCGAATAAAAAATCCCGTCCGGCCAAGGGACGGGATGATCTGCCACCCGCGGTACCACCCTACTTCCCCCCGGCTGCCTGCCGGAGGACACTCGATAGCTGTAACGGCGCCGACCGCCCGACCCTACTGCGTGAGAGGTCTAGATCACCAAGCGCGCAGAACGCCCGCCGAGTGGGGAAGCGTCCTGTCGCGCCATCACCTCTGTCTCCTTCAGGTCAAGTGCTCCGGGGCGAGTTCGCCAACTCCTAGCGTCGACTTCCACCATCGTCGACTCTCTGTGGCCGGTGGCTGTGCTACTACTCCCCATCAACGCGTCTATCAACGGCAAAACGCAAGGCAACTGATGGTAGCATGGCCGGGAACGAGTGTCAACGAAACCTAGCCGGCAACCCGCACGGGCAGCCCGCTCCGAAACGACTCGATAACGGCGAGGGCGACCGCAAGCGACCGGCTCCCGTCCCTGCCGTCCACGATCGGCCTCTCCTCCCGTCTGATCACCCGATGGAAATGTTCGAGTTGCCGGGTGAGGGGATTGGCTCGGACCACCGCCCGCTGCGTCTTGATCAACGGATACTGCCAGCCTGACCTGCGCCGATCCTCGTAGCGCCACACCTCCATGCCGGGGAAGGAGAGCGAGCCCTCGGCGCCCATGAAGTGGTAGCAGTCAGCGTCCGCTGAGAAGTAGAGCGGGTTCTCGCGGGTCGTCAGCTCGTACGACCAGGGGGAGGGGGTAGCATCCGACGCCAGGATCGATCCTACGGCCCCATTGTGAAACGAGATGGAGATCGAGAGCGAGTCTTCCACCTCGAACCCCCTCGCGGCAGAGCTGGCCCGGGCGTAGACCTCACCGATCTCGCCGCAGATGAAGCGCAGGCTGTCTACCTCGTGGACCAGGTTTATGAGGGTCGGCCCTCCCGCGGGCGGAGTCCGCCTCCACCCGACGTCATAGTAGTCGTCAGGTTTCCGCAGCGCCCACAGCATCGAGACGGCCACCAGTCTGCCGATCTCGCCGCTCCTGACGATCTCTCGCGCCGCTGCGACGAACGGGCTGTGACGCCGGTGATGGCCCACCAGCACCTGTACGCCCGCGCGCTCCGCCGCGCGTACGATCCGGTCGGCCGAGTCGATGGTGTCTGCAATCGGCTTTTCGATGAGAAGGTCCGCCGAGTATCGGGCGCAGAGCTCGGCAACGGAGGCATGGTCGCCGTTGGGCGTTGCGATGATGACGCCGTCCGGCCTCTCCCGCCGCAGCATCGCATCTGCATCCTCGTAGAAAGGGACCCCCAACTCGTCGGCGACTGAGCGCCGCGTCCCGTCCACGTCGCTGATTCCGACTAACGAGGAGGAGTCGGCGGCGGTGGTCAGCTCCGCGTGTCTCCTGCCCATCTGACCGGCGCCGACGACCGCTAGCCTCACTCTTCCCATGTCGGTAAGCTCGGAACCGGGCTCATCTCTCGGGCTCCGTTACGGTAATCACCTGGTCTGCGGCTATGTTGGTCAGGTCCTGGACTCGTCCGCTGGGCCAACGCACGGAGATCCGGTCGACCATCTTCGCAGCACCCACACCGAACTCCAGGTCGAGGCTGTGCATCGACAGGTAGGTCGCTCCAGTGTGGACCTCCTGGACTTGAACGAAAGGCCCGCCATCCGGCGCGGTCGTCGTCACGTAGACCCGCGCGCCGATTCCGTCGGCGTTGCTTCCGGTCCCGTCCACGGCCATCCTGCCCCTCAGCCGGACGGTGAGCCAGTGGTGGTCGCCTCCTCCGTTCATCCATACGAACAGTGGACCTGGAGCGGGCCGGACGGGAGGCACCAGCTGGGTGCTGCGGCCTCTGGCCGCCATCGACTCGGCCGGGTTCACGTATATGTCGCCGCTGCTGTTCGTGCCGACGAGGTCGACGTACCCGTCGCCGTTCAGGTCTCCGTGAGCCAGCCCCTTCCCGTTCTCGTGAAGGTCGCTGCTGATGCGCAACGACGCCCGATTCCACGGGACCTCGCCACGGTCCACAGGCGAATAGTTCACGCCGACGATGTCCAGAAGATGCGCCCGGACGGTGATGTCCTGAAAAGAGTCGTCGGCCTCTCTCTCCAGCATTCGCCCGGCGCCCTGAAAGACATGTCCCTGGGGCGCCTCGCCTCGCGCGACGGTGGAGCCCAGCCAGTACAGGTCCTCGTCGCCGTCGTTGTCGTAGTCGAAGAAGGTCGTCCCAAAGCTGAAGTCGTACGCCGACAGCCCTGTCGGCACCTTCTGGCTGTCGTCGATGTTCAAGGGGTCCAGCGATGCGGGCGGCATGAGCGGACTCGGCTCCACGACCGTCGACGGCGCAACGTCCAGAAAGTCCCCAACGGTGCCCGCCTCGGGGACCTCGCGCGTCCCGTCGTTCCGCAACAGAAAGTGCAGACACGTGCCCCAGGCGAACGACTCATGGTAGCCGCAGTAGCCTCCGGGCGCCTTCTGAGGCGGGTATAGCCGCGGGTGGAAGCCGATGTTGGCGACGAAGACGTCCAGGTCGGCGTCGCCGTCGTAGTCCCCAAGCGCGAACGCCATCCACGCCCCCACGGTGTCGATCGCCATCGCCCGCGACACCGGCGTGAACCTGATCTCACCCCCGGACGAGTCGTTCCGGTACACGTGAAGTCGGTCGCCGTCGTTCGCCACCCACAGATCGACGTCCCCGTCGTCGTCGTAGTCGAAGAACATGACGGAGTGCGTCTGCCCCGTCGGCTCCCCGACTACGTTGCCGAGCTTGTCCCTGAACGTCGGGTCGTACCCCTCGTACCTCTCACCCGTCTCAGGGTCTTTGAAGCTGATCGGACGCCCGTCCGAGTTCCGCATGACGATCTGAGGACCATGCACCCCGGCCATCTCCGCGATCTCGTCGAAGGTGAGGTCCTTGTTGTTGCGGAACAGGAGGTTGTAGTGTCCGGGATGGTTGGCGGTGGCGAAGTCCCTGAAGTCGTCGTCGGCGAGGTTTCCGACGTAGATGTCGAGCCAGCCGTCGTTGTCCACGTCGGCGCATGCGATGGTTGTAGCGGAGCGGATGTTGACCGCGTCACCGAAGGCGTGGCTGGTGACGTCGCTGAAGGAGCCGTCGCCGTTGTTTCGGAACAGGAGGTCTGAGTTGCCCTGGTACTCGGGTGGAGAGCGGAATCCGAGGCCGTCTCTGGGATTGCCCCAAGCGCCGACGTAGAGGTCCTGGAAGCCATCGTTGTCCAAGTCGCAGGCGGCCACTCCGGTGCTGTTGGTGGTCATGGCGGCGACGCCGGCCTCTTGGGCCACGTCTGTGAAGCCTTCGTCGCCGTCGTTTCGGTAGAGCCAGTTGGAGTGACCGGCCTCGGCGGTGATGTAGATGTCGAGGTCGCCGTCGCGGTCGTAGTCGAACACCGCGACGCCGGGCCGGTCGTTCCACACCTCGAACCCCTGCCTCAGCGCCTCCGGCGCCACGTTCGTGAAGGGAGTCACCGGGGAGGCCGAATATGGGACGGTGGCCGCAGGAGTGAGGGTAGACACACCGGCCCCGGGGTCGCAGCCTAGGCCGGCCAGCAGAATCGCGCCTCCCCACACGACCAGTGATCTCCCCGCGGTCCATCGGCAGGCGGACCGATGGCCGGGCGATGCCTCAGATACCGGACGATATATCCCAAAATGCTTCGCGAGCTGTGGTAAAGGAGTCGACACCGCGGCGCTCCTTCCCATCGTATAGCGGGACGCAACTCCGGTGGCGAGTATACGCCGCGTGCGATTCGCCCGTCCAACCGGCCCGGGACTACGACGGCTCTTTTCACCAGCCCACCTCGCCCCGCCTGCCTATCGGTTGAGTCGACCACCTCTGTGGGGTACCATTCCCCGCACCCGCCGACGTTCGCTACGGAGTGTGGAAGATGGCTAAGTACCGCGTGCAGCGAGAGGTCGAGCAGTACGTTGCCCGGACTCCGAGATCCAGGAGGCTCCACCAGGAAGCCGTCAACTATCTGCCGGGCGGTACCTCCAGGGCAGCGCACTACTTCGACCCCCATCCGGTCTACGCCGAACGTGGCGAGGGGCATTACGTCTACGACGTCGACGGTAACAAGTACCTCGACTTCGGCAATAACGCGACCAGCCTGATACTGGGTCACGCCCACCCGGACGTGGTTGAGGCGATGCAGCGGGCCGTCGCCGCCGGCTACTCCTTCAGCAACCCGGTGGAGTCGCAGACGCGGCTGGCCAGACTCCTGTGCGAGCGCATCCCCTCGATGGACTCGGTCCGCTTTACCAACTCCGGCACCGAGGCGACGCTCAACACGATCCGCGCGGCCCGCGCGTTCACGAGGAGACACAAGATCGCCAAGTTCGAGGGGACCTACCAGGGCGCTCACGAATACGCCACGATAAGCCACCGGGTCCCCGTCGGCCGACTCAATCCCGACGGCCCCACGGTGGTTCACGACTATCCCGGGCAGCCTCCGAGCCTGCTGGAGGACGTGATAGTGCTGCGCTACAACAATCTGGAGGAGAGCGAGCGCATCCTACGGGAGAACTGCGACGATCTCTCCTGTGTCATCATGGAGCCGGTGGCCTCGGTGCTGGGCCATACACCCGCCAGATCGGAGTTTCTGAACGGAATGCGCGATCTGACGCGGGAGATGGGCATCATCCTCATATTCGACGAGGTCCAGAGCGCCCGCGTCTCTCCCGGCGGGGCTCAGGAGCTGCTGGAAGTTGTACCGGACATGACGGCGCTGGGCAAGACGGTCGGCGGCGGCACACCGGCCGGCGCGTTCGGCGGCCGTGGAGACCTCATGTCTCTCTTCGATCCGAGGGGCGAAGGTCCGGTCCTGCTGCACGCCGGCACGTTCAACGCCAATCCAGTGACGATGGCCGCCGGGGAGGCGACCCTCAGCCGCCTGACCCCGCCCGTATACGAGCAGCTCGCGCAGATCGGGGAGTCGCTCCGCGGCAAGCTGCGCGCGGTGCTGGACGAGTTCGAGATTCCCAACCAGGTGACCGGTATCGCGTCCCTGTTCGGACTACACTTCACGGCGAACGAGATCATCGACCACCGGTCGATGCTGGAAGTGGACGGCGAGCTCCAGAGAGGACTTACGGTCGGGCTGATGAACGAAGGCGTTTTACCCGGTAGCTCGGTCAACGTGTTGACAGGTGACGCAGAGGTGGACAGGCTGGTCGACGCGACGCGGAGTGTCATCCAGAGGCTGCGTTCGTAGGAGGCAAGTATGGGCGAGCTCGACGGCAAGGTGGCGATAGTGACGGGAGCGGGTCGGCTTAGAGGCATCGGCAGAGGCGCTTCGGTAGCGTTGGCGCGCCTGGGTGCGGACGTTGTCCCAACCGGGACCGGACGGGACCCCGCCGCATTCCCACCGGACGAGAAGGAGATCGGCTGGCGTGACATCGAGAGCACCGCGGATCAGGTTCGTGAGTTGGGCCGCCGTGCTCTCCCACTCGTGGTCGACGTCGGAGACGCTGACAGCGTTGACGTGATGGTCGAGAGGGTCTTGGACGAGTTTGGACGGATCGACATACTCGTCAGCAACGCTGCCTACGCCAGAGGTCCAGACCGCGGGTCTACGCTCGACCTGGACGAAGCCATCTTCCAGAAGGTACAGGACGTCAAGGTGCTTGGACTCTTCTCAGCCGGGCGATCGGCAGGGTGCTGATAGATCAGGGGGAGGGCGGCAAGATCGTCGTCGTCTCGTCCGGTTCGGGCAAGATGGGGGCGGCCTACTCGTTGGCCTACAATGCGGCCTGCTTCGCACAGGTGGGGATGACGCAGAGCCTCGCCCACGAGTTCGGACCGTACGGGATCAACGTCAACTGCGTGTGTCCAGGCAGCGTCGATACATCACGGGTCGACGACTTGGGCAGGGGCGAGACGTGGCAGAGGCTGCTCGATGCGACCCCGATGCGCAGGGCCGGCACCGACGACGAGCTGGGAGACTTCATCGCCTACCTGTGTACGGAGGCCGCCTCATGGATACACGGCCAGTCGATCAACATGAACGGCGGCCAGTGGATGTCGCACTAGCCGGAAACTCCTCATGATCTACGACGGGCACGTCTACTGCTTTCCTGATCTGAGAGGCAACGCGGGGTGGACGGACCGCGGCGAGTACATGCGCCACCTGCAGCTCGCCGTGGCCTTCCATCACCAGCCCGCCTTCCGCGCGGCTGACCGAACGCCGGCCGACAGCGGTGGACTGGCCGATCCGTCGGTGGGATGGAGCTTCGAGGCGCTAAGGGAGTGCGGATTCCGTGCGGCTGGCCATGGCCGGTTCGAGTGGACCGCGGACGGCGAAGGCTACTACAAGCAGGTGCTGCCGCCCGGTCTGACCGAGATGAGTTTCACTGCCGAGATGCTGGTGGCGCAGATGGACTTCGCAGGCGTCCGTCGGGCTCTGATCCACCGGACGCCGTATCTGGGCGTCGGCAACGACTTCATCGCCGACTGCGTAAAACGCTTTCCGGAGCGGCTTCACGGACTCGCATACGTCGAGGAGTGGCTCGCCCAGACCGATCCGGACGAGGCTATCGCCCGGCTCTTGAGAGGGATACGGGAGTTCGAGCTTCACGGTCTCCAGTTCCACCCCGCAAATCTCGACCTGTACGGACAGACGGAAGCATGGGACTCCGAGGGTTTTCGTCCTTTCTGGGACGTGGTAGCGGCGCTCGACATCCCCGTATTCTTTACCCTCGTTTCGCGGACGGGCCCGCCGCCTCGTGCGACGGGCAGCGGGACGCCCCGCGCCGTCCAAAGCTACCTGGACGAGCTGCGCACGCTGCGGCGCTGGATGGAGCGCTATCCGGACGTTACGGTGGTGCTCACCCACGGACTCAACTGGATGCTGTTCGCGACGGACGAGGGGCTCGATATCCCGGACGCGGTGTTCGAGGCGGCCCCGGTCGACAGCCCGCGGCTCCACCTGCAGGTGGAGTTTCCCAACTTCTTCGGACGGCAGTGGGAGTATCCGACTCCACAGGTACGGCCCACCTTCGAAAGACTGGTCGCAAGGATGGGTGCGGCCCGGCTCATCTGGGGCACCGATCTCCCATTCGTACTGCGGCACTACACCTACAGACAGTCGCTCGACTACATCCGTCTCTACTACGACTTCCTGGGGCCTCAGCGGCTGCCGTCCGTACGACATGGGGACATGCGCCGGGCTCGTCCGCGTTACGACGGCTCCCACGACCTGCCGGACGAGATGGCCCTGATCCTCGGCGGAAACATGGCCCGCATCATGTCGGTCGGGGAGGAGCGGCGATGATCTACGAGGGACACGCCTACTGCGTTCCCGATCAGCGCGGCCGGATGGGGTTTGAGACGCGCACGGAGTTCATGCAGTACCTCCAGTATGGAATGGCGGCGAACTTCCAGCCGGTGTGGCGGCTCCGCGACGGCGTGCCGGGAGACGGCAGCGCCATGTGGGACCCGGCCTCCGGCGGCGGCTTCGATTCACTGAAGGAGTGCGGCTTCCGTCCCGGCGGCTACGGACGTTACCAGTGGGAGGAGAATGGAGAGACCCATGTTCGTCAGGTGATGCCTCCGACCAACGTCATCAACGGCTACTCGGCCGAACAGCTCGTGGCCGAGATGAATCACGCCGGTGTCGACTGGGCCCTGCTCCATCGAAGTCCCTACTTGGGCATCGGGAACGAGTTCGTGGCCGACTGCGTCAGACGATTACCGGGACGACTTCACGCGCTGGCGCACGTCGAAGAGTGGCTCGTCAAAGGGGAGATGGACAGATGCATCGCCAAGCTGGACCACGCCGTCAACGGTCTGGGCCTTCACGGTCTCCAGTGGCTGGGCTTCACTAGATTCTGGTACGGCCAGAACGACCACTGGGACGCCCCTCTGTTCCGCCCCTGGTGGGACGCCGTGGCCGGCATGGACATCCCGGTCTTCTTTACCGGGTTGGGGATACCGGTCGAAGGCGGGGAGGGCAGAGAGCCGCTACTGGAGGACCTGAGAAGCTTGGGCAGGTGGATGGAGCGATATCCCGATGTCACCGTCGTGCTGACGCACGGCCTGAACTTCCGTAGCTTCATGACCGACGACTCCCTGGAGATACCGGGCGACGTGTTCGACGCGGCGCCCTTGGACAGCCCGAACTTCAACCTCCAGGTACTCTTCGTCAATAACTTCGGCGGCGACTGGGACTATCCGATGCCCCAGATAAGGTCGGCGCTGCTCCGGATGGTCGAGCGAATCGGGGCCGACCACCTGGCGTGGGGCACCGACATACCGCAGAACCTACGCCACTACACCTACCTTCAGTGCATCGACTCGATCAGGGTCAACTGCGCGAACATCCTCAGCAAGACGGACATAGGCCTGATCCTGGGCGGAACGATGGCCCGCATCATGGAGATCCCAACCTCTTCTCCCGGCTCCGCGGGGGAAGATTGAGATGGCGGCTCTTCCCCCAACACGGCGAGACTTCAGACTAGGAAGGCACAGTCAATCCGGCCAGCATCTCGTCCGTGATGTACCGCCCGAGCGCGAATATCTTCCGATCCGTGTACCAGAAGATCCGCTGCCCGTCCCGCTCCGTCAGGCTGGAATACATCGACAGCCACTTCCTGTACTCAGGGAATACGCCCACATTGTCGGTGTCGCAGAAGAGGAGGGGTTCGCTGAACCAGACCGGCTGATGGGCGTCCGGGCGGTACTCCCCGACGGCCAGGAACTGCGGTCTCCGGCTGTTCAGGTCGAAGGGACCCATCCCGCCGTACCCATAGCCGTCGTGGTTCTGCATGAAGAGGAGGAACCTCCCGTCCTTGAGTCCGTAGATGGGGCATGGGGAGTCGGGGTTGAGGATCGGGTCGCCTCCATCCCGGTATCTAAGCACCTCGGTCGGTCGCCAGGTGAGCCCGTCATCCTCGGATACGGTGTACCAGATGTTGCCGTTTCCGGTCCGCAGCACCGCAAGGAGCCTGTCGTCAGGCAGTAGGGCCACGGCAGGCTCGTAACAGAAGGTGTAGCCTCTCGACTTGGACGGCTCGTACTCGGCCGGGACCTCGATGATCGTGTCGTCGTCCTGCAGCCAGGTCAGCTCTATGTCCTTCGGATCGGGCCCCTCGTCGATGTTGTCGAACCTAAGGAACTCACATCGGAACTCTCTGCCGCCAACGGTCATCTCCAACCGCGGCCTATGATAGGTGGAAGTCCCGCGCGTTACCCCGACGACGAGTCTGCCCTTGGCGTCTCGAATAGGCTTCTGCCAGACCAGCGCGTGGGGAGGAACCTGCGGGTCCGGGTGGTCGTACCTGCTCCTGCGGATGGGAAGGTCGATCCCTCCCTCAATCCACGTGTAGCCGTCGTCGTCAGAATACTTGCAGAGCAGCCGGGCGTTGATCAGGGAGTCTCCGTAGCCGGCGCTCCTGTAGTAGAAGCAGTAGATGCGGCCGCTGCGGCTGATGACCGGGAAGCCGAAGGCGCTCACCTGTCCCGGCTTGCCGGCAGGGCCGTCGATGAGCGACAGCTCCGACCAGTTGACGCCGCCGTCCCTGCTGCGCGTGTACACCACGCTGTAGTCGGCCCCGTACGGCTTCGTGCAGCGGGAGAAGATAGCGAGCAGGTCGCCGCCGGGAGTGTAGTCGACCAGGAAGTGATCGGAGGCCTCCCCGTAGAAGGGAGGCTCGGTCGGAAGGTAGACGGCGATATCCGGGTCGGTACGCCTCCAGTCGTCCGAAAAGCACTGCTGCGTGGTGATTGCGGCCACGCTACATGCGCCGTTTCAGCCGGGGGTCGAGTGCGTCTCGAAGACCGTCGCCGATCAGGTTTATCGACAGCACCATCGCCGTGAGGAACATGCCGGGGAAGAAGATGATCCACGGCGCGGACCCGATGAAGTCCCGCCCTCGTGAGATGATATTCCCCCAGCTTGCAGTGAAGGTCGGCGCGCCGACGCCGAGATAGGCGAGCCCGGCTTCGGCCATCACCGATCCCGCGAAGACGAGGCTGGCCATCACCATCATCGGGGCGAAGGTGTTGGGAAGCACGTGTGCGACGAGGATGCGCGGCGTAGAGGCCCCTATCGCCCTCGCCCCCTCGACGAACTGCTGGTCGCGCAGACTCAGCACCTGGCCCCGGACCAGCCGGGCCATTCCCGGCGTGCTCGAGATCGCGAGCACCATTATGACGTTCCTGATGCTGCCGTCCAGCACGGAGATGATGGCCAGGGCGAATAGCAGCGTCGGGAACGCCATGATCGCGTCGGCGACGCGCATGATGGGCCCGTCGAGCGCCCTGTTGTATCCGGCGATGAGGCCGAAGAAGAGTCCGCCCCCGATGACGAGGGTGGCGACCAGCATCCCCACGAGTAGGGAGACCTGGCTCCCGTATACGGTGCGCGTGTAGACGTCCACTCCGAGATGATCGGTCCCGAACCAGTGACGCAGGGAAGGTCCTTCGAGCCGTTCGAATATCTCGGTCTTGGTGGGGCTGTGAAAGGTGATCACCGGCGCCAGAATGGCGGTCAGGATGATGAAGGTCACGATCGCGAACCCGATCAGCATGTTGGGGTTGGCGCGCAGGGCGCGCCTCGCTCCGCGCCACCGCGCGAGGTTGCGTTCGATAGTAGAGCCGCGCTCGGCCGCGGCGGTCGTAATCTCGGCCATCAGTACCTGATCCTCGGGTCGACGTAGGCGTAGACCACGTCGACCACCAGGTTTATGTATATGTAGATCAGCGCCGTTATCATCAGCAGCGCTTGGACGATAGGGTAGTCGCGGCCGTTAACCGCGTCGACGAGGAGCCTGCCCAGTCCGGGAATGGCGAACACCAGCTCGACCAGTATCGTCCCTGTCACGAGGCCGATGAACAGGAATCCCAGCAGCGTGACGATAGGGATGCAGGCGTTCTTGAAGGCGTGCCTGACGTAGACGTAGTACTCGCTCACCCCCTTTGCCCTCGCCGTTCTTATGTAGTCCTCCTGCAACACCTCCAACATGGTGGAGCGGGTCATGCGGGTGAAGATGGCGGCGACCTGTATGCAGATCGTGATGGACGGGAGGGCGAGGCTCCGCAGCCACGGGACGATGCCCTCTGAGATGGACACGTAGCCGATTGCCGGGAAGACCGGCCACTTGAGAGCGAAGAGCCAGACGAAGACGAAGGCGAGCAGGAAGACCGGTATGGAAAAGCCCGCTACGGTAAAGAGCATCACGACTCGGTCTACTATGGTGTGGGCCTTCCATGCGGCCAAGAGGCCCAGTGGTATCCCGAGGCCCACCGAGAGAACGAATCCGAAGGCGGCGATGCTCAGGGTAGGCTCCAACCGGGGCGCCATGAGCGAGGTTACCGACTTCCTGTTCAGGAGGCCGGTTCCTAGGTCTCCGGTGACGAACCGGCCGACCCACCGCACGAACTGCTCATGGACGGGGCCGTCCAGTCCCAGATGCTCGCGGAGCCTCTCCACGTCCTTCTGGGACATGTCCGGGTTCTGCATCAGCTGAAGCGCCGCATCGCCGGGGGCGATGTGCATCAAGCCGAAGGAGAATACCGCCACGAGGGCGACGATGGGCAGGCTCTGGACGATACGGCGGAGGATGTACTTCTGCATGTCTGATATACCAGGATACCCGCGCCCCGGACGCCATCCGGGAACGCGGGCATCCTAGTTGCCCTCATAGGGACTTGAAGGCCTATCGGCGCGTATGCCGCGCCGACTATGCCGCGGCCGCTACTCCTCTTCCAGCCACAGATTCCACAGCGGGACCGCCTCGTTGGCCTCGAAGCCTTGGACCTCCTTGCGGACGGCCAAGAGCTTCAGCCCCTCTCCGATCTGTATCAGGGGGAGCTCCCGCATGAAGACCACCTGCATCATGTCGGTGATCTCCTTCTGCTGCTCGCGTGTAAGAGGCTCGCTGTAGAGCTGGTCGATGAGATCTGTCATCTCGTTGGTGGAGTCCTGATACTGGTGTATCCATCCCTCCTTCTTGTAGTGGACGGTGTTACCCACGAACGGGTCCTTGAAGCCCGTGGTCGAGGTGACGATCATGTCCCAGTCGCGCGTGTTCACGATATGGTCGATGAACGCGCCGGTCTCCATGTCGGTCCACTCCACCTCGAAGCCGAGCGCTTCCAGCGTCTCGGCCACGATCCGGGTCGGGTCTGCCACGAGCGGCAGCGTGCGGACCGGCAGCCTCATCTTCGCGCCCTCATACATAGTCTCGGCGATGAGCGCGCGGGCCGCATCGAGATCCTGGGAGTTATACCCCTCGGTGTCCAGAGTGGGGTTCTCCCAGTAGCTGGTGCAGGTCCACATGGAGGCGCAGGTTCTCCAGTACTGGTTCGAGCCGTACGCCGCCGTCAGGATCCTCTCGGACGGGAGTGCCAGCCTCACCGCCTGCCTCACCCGGACGTCGCTGAACGGCCCGGAAGTGTGGTTAGGCCATATCGACATGCGGGGAGGGGGATAGGTCACGGGGTGGATGTCGATGTTCGGGTCGTCCTGCATCTGCTCGGCGACGTCGCCGCCGAATGGAGTGGTGAGCAGATGGAGCTGCCCGGTTCTGATGGCCGCCACCTGGGCCGCCGTGTCGGGGATGAATATCCACTCCGTCACGTCGGCGAACGGTACCCTCCGTCCGGCGAATCCGCTGGGCGGCCCCGAGGGCGAACTGTAGTCCTCGTATCGGGACATGATGGTCCGGTCGCCGGGAATCCACTCGTCCAGCTTGAAGGGGCCGGTGCCTATGAGGTCGTTGTTGACCTCCTCGTTGCTGAGCGCCCAGACTTGGGGCGGCTGCATGTGGTTGTAGATCGAGTAGATGTTGGCCATCGACTCGAGCACGAAGTTGGCGGGCTTCTCCAGCTTTATCTCCCACGTGCTGTCGTTTACCGCCGTCCAACCACTGTCGAAGTCGCCGCCCATGAAGTCCTCTACGATGGTGGCAACCAGGTCGGAGATCTCGAGTCCTTGCGCCCGCTTGTAGCTGCCCACGATGTCGTTGGCCGTGAGCGGCTGGCCGTCGTGGAACTTGATGCCGTCCCGGAGCGTGAAGCGCCAGGTGAGGCCGTCGCTGCTCGTCGTCCAGTTGGCGACCAGCACCGGAAGCGGCTGTCCGACCGTATCGAAGGCGAAGGGGGACTCCTGCGAGTGTCTTGCGATTCCGCCCGCCGCGAGGCCGGAGGAGGATAGCGGGTCGATCGAGTTCATCTGGATGTTGGTAGTGCGCAGTACGCCGCCGAAGCGCGGGTCGACCTGCTCGACCACGGTTATCGTCGCCGGGGTCGGGACAGCCTTGAGAGCGTCCGATACCAGCTTCTGCACCTCGCTGGCGGTGACGCCGGGCTGTATGCCGGCCACCGACTGCGAGACGGCTCCCGCGACCAGCGACTCGATCTCCTCCTTGGTCGCGCCCGGCTGCGCCGCAGCCGCCACCGCGTCCCTGACCATCTGCTGAATCTCGGCTGGCGATGCGGTCTCAGGCGCGGCCGCCATCACCGCGGCCTGCACCATCTTGTTGATATCGTCCGCCGATACGCCGCGGGGCGCTGTCTGCAGTATCGCGTCCTGCACCATCTGGTTGATCTCTTCCGCCGAGACGGCCTGCGGGGCGGCTTCGCTCATCGCCTCCCGGACGACCCTCGCAAGCTCTGCGGAATCGACTGCCGGCGCTGGCGCGGGGGCCTGATCCGCCTCATCGTCGGCCCCGCCGCATGCAATGACAGATGTAAACAGTGCGACTGCCATCGCTGCGATGAGAATCTTCAGTACGGCTGACCTCATATCCTACCTCCTACTGCCTCATTCTCCATGTTACCGATTTCCGTTTCAGCGACGACAGCCGCTGACGGTAGGTTCGCTAACGCGCCCCGATTGGTATCATAGTATCGTCGAAAGGTCAACGTCGATGGACGGGGTTGAAGGGCTACTCGGACGCCGCCGGCTCTGTCAGGATGAGTACCTGATCCGCGGTGACGTTCCGGACCACCTGCCGCGTTCCGCTTGGCCATAGCACGGTGATCTCCGCCGCCTCGTCGGCGGAACCGAGGCCGAACTCCAGGTCGATGCTGCTCATCGACAGGTAGCTGGAGCCCGCGCGCGCCTCCTGCACCTGCGCGACCGTGTTCGTCTCCGTTTTGACGTAGACCCGCGCGCCGATGCCGTCGGCATTGCTGCCGGTGCCGTCGACGGCCATGCGGCCCTTCAGGCGGATGGTGATCCAGTGATTGTCGCCGCCGCCGTTCATCCATACGAATACCGGGCCGGGAGCGAGGATCACCTGGACGGCAGGCTCCTTGCCCTCCGATCTGGAGGCCAGCGCTGCGGCGGGGTCCGCGTATAGAGGTCCGCTGGCGTTCGTGCCCACGAGGTCGGCGTAGCCGTCGCCGTTCAGATCGCCGTGGGCCACGCCTTTGCCGTCCTCGTGCAGCTCGGCGCTGATTCGCAGCGACCGCAGGTCGGACGGCAGATCCATCGCGTCGACGGGACCGTAGTCGACTCCCGAGATGTCGAGGAGATGGGCCCGGACGGTGATGTCCTCGAACAGGCTCCCGTGCCGTCGCAGCATCCGTCCTGCCGCCTCGAAGTTGTCGCCCTCGGGGCCCTCGCCCCGTCCGTCGGTAGACCCCAGCCAGTAGAGGTCCTGGTCGCCGTCGTTGTCGTGGTCGAAGAAGGTCGTGCCGAAGCCGAAGTCGTACGCGGCCAGGCCGGTGGGCGCGACGTTCGCGGGATGGATGTTGTCCGGATAGATAGAGAGGGGCGGCATGATGGGGCTGGGGGCTACCTCAGTCGACCAGGCGACGTTCGGAAACCGGCCCACTGTCCCCAGGCCGGGAACCTCCCTCGTCCCGTCGTTCCTGAGCAGGAAGTGGAGGCACGTGCCCCAGTTGAAGGACTCGTGGTACCCGCACGAGCCGCCCGGATTCGGCTGAGGCGGGATCAGCCGCAGGTGATAGCCGATGTTCGTGACGAAGACGTCGAGATCCGCGTCTCCGTCGTAGTCGCCGACGGCGAAGCCCATCCAGGCGCCGACCTTGTCGATTCCCATCGCGCGCGCAACCGGGACGAACCTGACCAAGCCGGGAGAGGAGTCGTTCCTGTAGACGTGAAGCCGGTCCCCGTCGTTCGCCACCCAGAGGTCGGGATCGCCGTCGTCGTCGTAGTCGAAGAAGGTTACGGAGTGGGTCTGGCCGGTCGGCTCTCCCACCCTGTTTCCAAGCTGGTCCGTGGTGGTCGGGTCGTACCCCTCGTACTGCTCGCCGGTCTCCGGATCCCGGAACAGGATGGGCTGTCCTTCCGTGTCCCGCATGGCGACCTGCGGTCCCCTCACCCCGGCCTCCTCAGCGATCTCGTCGAAGGTCAGATTGCCCCTGTTGCGGTAGAGCATATTGTAATGGCCGGGGTGGTTCGGCCTCTGGAGATTGATGAAGTCGTCGTCGGCCAGGTTGCCTACGTATATGTCGAGCCAGCCGTCGCCGTCCACGTCCGCGCAGGCGACCGTCGTCGCCGAGCGGATGTTGACCGCGCTCCCAAAGGCTGCGTCCGTGACGTCTCTGAAAAAACCGTCCCCGTTGTTGATGAAGAGCAGATCGGAGTTGCCCTGAAATTCGCTCGGCGACCGGAACCCCAGGCCGTCCCTTGGATTCCCCCACGCGCCCACGTAGAGGTCCTGGTAGCCGTCGTTGTCGAAATCGCACGCCACCGCTCCGGTGGTGTTGGTGGTGATCGCCGCCACGCCGGCCTGCTCGGCCACGTCCGTAAAGCTCCCGCTCCCGTCGTTCCTGTACAGCCAGTTGGCGTGGCCCGCCTCCGCCGTGATGTAGAGGTCCATGTCTCCGTCCCGGTCGTAGTCGAACACCACGACGCCGGGCAGATCGTTCCAGATCTGGTAGCCGTCCCCCAGCACCGTGGCCGCCGCGTCGGTGAAGGGCGCGACGGGTGGGGCGATCGTCTGATCGAAGCTCGAGCGGGCGGCGGCGCTCCGAACGGTGGCCCCCGTTTCAGGATCACTCCCGCATGAGACCGCAGCCAGTAGCGTGGCGGCGCCCAGAGCCACCGTCTGTGCGATCAGGAGCCGCCTGCTGCTCATGGGGCCCGCGGCGCGTCTTCTAGAGAGTGTGTGAGAAGTCCAGTTGTAGTCTGCAGACCGTTCGTGGTGAGCTTGTCGAACCATGGACGGCCCTTCGACGGGCTCAGGGCGAACGGATGATGTGGCTCGGCAAGCACCTTCGCCCATACACCCTTAGGGCACGCTGCCGACTGACCAGTCCGGAGTGCCGTCCTTGGCCGCGTCTTCCGTGAGACGAGTCGGATTGGAGCCGTCGGCATCCATGACGTACAGCTCCAGGTTACCGTCCCGTTCCGACGTAAAGACGATCCTGCTGCCGTCGGGTGACCAGGCGTGGAACAGGTCTGCCGCCCAGTGAGTGGTCAGGGCGGCCTTGTTGGAGCCGTCGGCGTCGATTACGAAGATGTTCGTGTCGGCCGTTCCGGCCGGAGCGGACCTGAAGGCGATCTTGGCGCCGTCCGGCGACCAGAGAGGGTCCTCCTCGAAGTCGGAGTCGTCCGTCAGGCGCACCACATTGGAGCCGTCGGCGTCCATCACGTATATGTCCGTATTGGATCGCACGCCCGAAGTAAAGACGATCTTGGTCCCGTCGGGCGACCATCCTGGCGCGAAGTTCTCCTCGAAGTTGTCGGTGAGGCGCGTCAGGTTCGATCCGTCGGCGTTCATCACGTAGATGTGCGGAATGCCGTCCCTCGCGGAGACGAATGCTATCTTGGTTCCGTCAGGAGACCAGTCGGGAAGAGTGTCGAGGCCCGGGTCCACCGTGAGACGCTTCACGTTCGACCCGTCGGCGTTCATCACGTAGATCTCGAAGTTGTCGACTCTGTTGGAGGCGAACAGTACCTTGCTGCCGTCTGGCGACCAGTCGGGCACCGTGTCGATCGCGTTGTGAAAGGTGAGACGGGTTACGTTGGAGCCGTCGCTGTTCATCGCGTATATCTCGGCGTTGCCGTCTCTCGTCGACCAGAAGGCGATCTTCCCCGGGCCGGCCAGCTCCGCGGCAGACGGAGTGGGCATCGGCGGGGGAGAGGGGATGCCGCTGGCCACGGGCGTGCCGGTTGGCGCGACAGGCGGCGACTGTATAGGAGGCGGCTCGGTCTCGCTGCTGTCTCCTCCACAGGCCGATGCGACAAGGGAGAGAGCCGCAATGCCCACCACCACCACCGTCGCCGTCAGACCACGTACGAACCGGGCCCTCAGAGCCCTGCTCGCCCCCCCGGTGCGCTCCCGGCGGGTCAGGAGGGCACCGTGAGACCGGCCAGCATCTCGTCCGTGATGTAGCGCCCCAGGACGAATATCTTGCGGTCGGTGTACCAGAAGACGCGCCTGCCTTCCCTCTCAGTGAAGCTCGCGTACATCGAGAGCCACATGAAGTTGAGCGGGAAGACGCCTACTTTCTGGGTGTCGAACAGGAAGAGCGGCTCGCTGAACCAGACCGGCTGATGCGCGTCGGGCCGGTACTCGCCGACGGCCAGGAACTGCGGTCTTCGGCTGTTCAGGTCGAGCGGGCCTCTGCCGCCGTAGCCGTAGCCGTCGTGGTTCTGCAGGAACAGGATGTAGCGTCCGTCCTCGAGGCTGAACATGGGACTCGGCGCGATGGGATTGAGCACAGGGTCCCCGCCGTCCCTGTAGCGCAGCACCTCGGTCGGGCGCCAGGTGTGGCCGTCGTCGTCGGAGACGGTGTACCAGATGTTGCCGTTGGCGGTGCGCATCTCGGTGAAGAGGCGGCCGTCCGGGAGCAGCACCAGTCCCGGCTCCTGGCAGAAGGTGTATCCGAGCGACTTGTGAGGCTCGAACGAGTAGGGGACGGATATCAGCTCGTCGGCGTCGTCGGGCAGCCAGGTGAGCACGGCGTTCTGCGGATCGGGATTGTCGTCGATGTTGTCGAACCGGAGAAACTCGCACCGGCACTCCCCCATGTCGACGTATCCGCCCATGTGGTCTGCGTTCACCTCCGTTAGCACGTACGGATGGGTGGTCCGCGTGAAGGGGACGATGGGACGGTCCTTGGCGTCCCGCGTCGGCTTCTGCCAGACGATGCAGGTCGCGCCGATGCCGGGGTCGGGATGGTCGAACCGGGTGCGCCGATAGGGGATCTCGACGCCGCCGTCGGTCCAGGTGTAGCCGTCGTCGTCCGAGTATCTGCATCGCAGATTGACGGCCCCCGGGCGGCCTGTCCCGGTCGTCCGATTGTAGAAGACGTATATGCGGCCGTTCCGGCTGATGACCGGAAAGCCGAACTGGCTCACCTGTCCGGGCCTGGGTCCGGGCGGGTGGATCGGCTCCGGCCGCGTCCAGTTGACGCCGCCGTCGGTGCTCCGGGCCGTCACAACGTTGAAGTCCGACCGGTCCGGCTTGGTCGCCATCGTCCATACGGCGAGGAGGTCGCCGCCAGGAGTGTAGTCGACGAGGACGTGGTCGGCGGCCTCCGGGTCCCTGGGCGGCTCGGCGGGAATATAGACCACTAGGTCCGGGCCGGTCCGGTGCCACTCGTCGGTGTAGCACTGTTGGGTCGTGATCACTGCCATCGGTCGTCGCTCCCCTCTCTCGCCGGCCGCCTACGAGGGCACGGTCATGTCGGCAAGAAGCTCGTCCGTGATGTGCCTGCCCAGGATGAAGAGTTTCCTGTCCGTGTACCAGAGGATGCGCTTCCCGTCCCGCTCCGTGAAGCTGGAGTAGAAGGACAGCCAGTGGAGGAAGTCGGGGAACAGCCCCACCTTCTGAGTGTCGCAGAAGAGCTTCGGCTCGCTGAACCAGACCGGCTGATGGGCGTCCTCCCTGTACTCCCCCACGGCGAAGAACTGGGGCCTCCGGCTGTTCAGGTCGAGAGTGCCTTTCCCGCCGTAACCGGTGCCGTCGTGGTTCTGGAGGAAGAGTATGTAGCGGCCGTCCTCGAGCCGGTACATCGGGCTCGGCGACACCGGATTGAGTATGCGCTCGCCGCCGTCCCTGTACCGGAGCGGCTCGGTCGGACGCCAGGTGTGGCCGTCGTCCTCGGAAACTGTGTACCAGATGTCTCCGTTTACTGTGCGCATCTCGGTGAAGAGGCGTCCGTCGGGCAGCAGGACGATGGCCGGCTCCTGACCGAATGAGTAGCCAGCCTCGGCGTGAGGCCCGTTCCGGCACGGGACGGGGATGAGCTCGTCGGCGTTGTCCGGCAGCCAGGTCAGCTCGAGGTCTTTCGGGTGCGGTCCCTCGTCGATGTTGTCGAACCGCAGGAACTCGCACCGCATCTCGCCCAGCATGGCGATGTGGCTGCCACCCATGTACGCCGCATCCAGCTCCGGTTTGACGTATGGGTCGGTGCCGTGGGACAGGGGGACGATCTGGCGTCCCTTCGAGTCGCGGGTCGACTTCTGCCAGATGATGCAGGAGGGCGGAATCGACGGGTCCGGGTGGTCGAACGGCGTTCGGCGATAGGTGAGATCCACCTCTCCGTCGGTCCATGTGTAACCGTCGTCGTCCGAGTACTTGCAGCGTATGTAGACGCCTCGGTTGCGGCCCAGCGACTTGTTGTAGAAGACGTATATGCGGCCGGCCCGGCTGACGACGGGGAATCCCCACTGGCTCTTCTGGCCCGGCCCGGGCCCCACGCCGTCGATTATCGAGGGGGCTGTCCAGTTGACTCCGCCGTCCGTACTGCGGGCGAAGGCCATGCTCTGGTCCTCGCCCTTCACCTCGGCGGCCCACGTCCATACGGCCAGCAGGTCTCCGCCCGGAGTGTAGTCGATCATCGTGTGATCGACCGACTCGGGTGTGTACGGCGGCTCGGCCGGGAGGTAGACGACCAGGTCCGGGTCGCTCCTCCTCCAGTCGTCGGAGAAGCACTGCTGGGTCGTGATGGCGGCCATCGGACGGCTCTCCCTCCTACGCCGGACGGACGAATCCGGAACGTACCGATCAGGCCGCGATTGTATCAGAACGAGGTCGGGCTGGCGCAGCCTCGGCTAGTCGTCGCGCTGCCCGAGCCGCGCATCCAGCATCAGCAGGCCGGTGCCGTCGTCGCCGACCATCTTGAGGTGGTCCACGATCTCGGTGAGACTCTTCTCCTCCTCGACCTGCTCGTCGACGAACCACTCCAGCAGGACGTGAGCCGCATAGTCCCTCTCCGAGATTGCGAGCTCGTACAGGCTATCGATCATCGACGTGACCTCCCTCTCGTGGGAGAGGGACATCTCCATCACCGACAGCACCGAATCGAACTCGATGGGCGGCTGGTCTATCGACTGCAAGGCGACGCGTCCGCCGCGGTCGGTGATGAAGTCGAACAGCTTCAGCGCGTGGGAGACCTCCTCGTGGTACTGCTGCTTCATCCAGTGCGAGAACCCTCCGAGACTGAGCGTCTCGAAATAGGCCGCCATCGAGAGGTACAGGTGGGCGGAGTAGAGCTCGCTGTTGATCTGCTGGTTGATGGCATCCTGAAGCCTCGTGCTTATCATTGGCCTTTCTCCTGACTGGTGGGTTGTATAGGTTCAGGGTGGGGACACTCTCTAATTATATCAGGAGCATTGCCGGCCGACATCGCTGCCCTCTTCCCTGTAACTGTTCAGACTCCGTGAGATATTCTGGCGAATCTGGTGGACGGAGAGGAGGCTCTTACCTCTTCCTCCGGCTCCGCGGGGGAAGATTGAGATGGGGGTTCCCCGCAAGTCTGAACAGTTACTCCTTCCCTTGCCTCAATCTGGCGCGTGGCCCCTTGACAAGCCGAACATCAGTGCTATGATTATAGCACGAGCCGGCTCTCGTACCGACAAGCTCTCAAGCCCCTCCCAGCCATTGAAGGTTACACTTTTGATGCACTTTGATACACATAAACGGGCCTTAGGGAGGCGACCTTGGAGGTAGAGAAGCATCAGCCCGGGATGTTCAGCTGGGCCGACCTGGCGACGACGGATCGGGAAGGATCGACCGGGTTCTATACGCAGCTCCTGGAGTTGGAGCACACGGATGTCCCGGTCGGCGTAGGGGCGTTCTATACGATCCTTGGCAAAGGCGGGAAGAGCTGCGCCGCCATCTACGAGATGCCGCCGGAGATGAGGGAGATGACCGGCGGCCATCCGGCGTGGAAGGCCTACTTCACGGTCGAGAGCGCGGATGCCACTGCGGCCCGCGCCAGGGAGCTGGGCGGGGTCGTGCTGCAGGGACCCTTCGACGTCTTCGAAGAGGGTCGCATGGTGCTGATCCAGGATCCCACCGGCGCGGTGTTCGCCGTCTGGGAGCCCAGGAAGGGGATCGGAGCGCAACTCTTCGGGGAGCCGGGCGCCCTGGCGTGGTGCGAGCTGTACACCCGCGACACGGACAGAGCGTCGGACTTCTACGCCGGCCTGTTCGGATGGTCGGCCACTCCGGGCCCGGCCGCGGACGGAGCGGGCGAATACCTCGTGCAGGTGATCGACGGCCAGCCGGCCGCGGGCATGATGGCGATCCGGGAGGAGTGGGGAGAGATGCCCGCCAGCTGGTCGATCTACCTCGCCGTCGCCGACCTCGACGAGTCGCGGGAGAGGGCGAAAGAGCTCGGCGCGACGGAGATAACGCCGCCGATGGAGGTCGAGGACATCGGCCGGTTCGTCTACCTCCAGGACCCCCAGGGCGCCTACGTAACCGTCATGCAGATCACCCGGGGCGCGTGACGATCGGCTGGGTTGAGATTCGCCAACGATCCGACTATCGACTACACAGCCCTCGTTCGGACAGGCTACGACCGCGGCTACTCCGGTCTACGGACGCTGGAAAATCCATCCGCTCGTGTTGCCAGAAAGCCATGACTGAGCCGCCGAGCATTTCATGTCAAAGCGAATAGACTGGATGTAGGTGTGATAAGACATGCCTCCACGGATCGCTATCCGATTGGCGATAGCTTAAGCGAGGTGATCATCCGGCAGATCGGTGAATTCAAGGAGCGACGGGCGACCGACCGACTAGAATGGATTAGCGGGAACGGCCCTGATCACTGGGTGGAGCCTGCTCGTGCGGCGCTAGCGCAGATACCGGGGAAGGAGGGAGTGAGTCTCCTTTCATCCTGCTTGGAGGAGTCAAGATGAGTAATACGGCTTTCGCGCAGGTGACGTACGCCCTGGGTACGCTGGTCAATAACATCGCGATGGGGCAGATCGGTTTGCCGGACATCCAGCGACCATTCGTCTGGCCAAACATCAAAATCCGCGACCTGTTTGACTCGATGTACAGGGGGTACCCGGTAGGATATCTGTTGTTCTGGGCGAACGGGCTGATCTCTGGACACAAGACCATCGGTTCGGATCCCAAACAACTCTCCCCTAGCCTTGTCATAGTTGATTCTCTCGCAAAAAGTCTGTGCAGGTCGAATTAGAACAAACGTACCCACGCTTGGGTACAATATACAGTCTCTGTTCCGTATACTACCCCAACATACGGTAGCGCTCAGATGTGCTAAATCGCTGGAACTTCCTCAAAACGGGTTTTTACGAGGGAATCAAGCCTTGCGTTCAAACGAGCCCGGCTCGGGCACGTCTACTCCATCCTGCGCGGCAAGGATCTCGAAACCAGAGATTTCAGCGACGATCGGAGGGCCGACCAGTTCAAGCGGTTGCAAAATGCCCAGTCGAAGGTGCTTAATCCGCAGTATTGGCACGACTTCTTGCAATGTATTCGGCACGCCGGATATCGAGCGCGAAGGATGGTCAACTCCCGGAATGCCCTGCTCTACACCTATGTCCTCTACCTGATCGGCAGGACAGAGTTCGGCATATCTGAACACACCCTACGCCGAGTGATCGCACAGTGGTTCTTCATGTCTGCGGTCACTGGCAGATATACGGCGGGGCCAGAGTCTAGGATGGAGTCGGACTTGGCTATGCTTCGAGACGTCACGACCTCAGAGGATTTCATGACGAGGCTTCGCCATGCCTGCAGTGTCACGCTGACCACCGACTTCTGGGAAGTGACTCTCCCGAACGATCTCGCCACGTCGTCTGCCCTCAGCCCATCACTTTTCGCGTACGAGGCTGCGCTCGTCCTCTTGGACGCTCCCGTCCTGTTCTCTGACACCAAGGTCGCCGAGAGGTTGGACCCGGCCCTGCCGAAGGGCAGCAAGAACATCGAGAAGCATCATCTCTTTCCCCGTGGCCACTTGGCGAAGCTTGATTCACTCGTAAAAAGTCATGGGCGAGGGTATTGGGAAGTGAGGGATAATAGGATCGGAGAGAGTGGAGGAGTGAACGCTGAGGAGTAGGTGGACGATGTTTCAAGCCCGGGAACCGCAGGAGAGCCTGTGGCAGTCGGAGTTTCTGATCACACCGAGGAAGGCGAAGCTGATGCGTAGGAGCTGGGCGGAGGTATTCCGGAACGAGGCTCTGGTTCTGATAGAGGAGGAGCGGTTCGCTCCGCTGTACAGCCCGGACATGGGCAGGCCCAATCGCGCCGTGCAGACGGTGCTGGGAGTGCTGGTGCTCAAGGAGATGTTCGATCTGACGGACATGGAGGCGTTGGAAGAGTTGGAGTTCAATCTGCTGTGGCACCACGCGCTGCGGCTGGAGATGGAGGAGGCGCACCTTGCCCAGAAGACGCTGCACAACTTTCGTGTGCGGTTGATGGAGCACGACGGCGGGCGATTGGCCTTCTGTGAGACGACGGACCGGATGATAGAGGCCCTGGGACTGCGGACAGGCAAGCAGCGCCTGGACTCGACGCATGTCATGAGCAATATCGCGGTGTTGACGCGGTTGGGTCTGTTCTGCGAGACGGTCCGGGTGTTCCTGCTGGCGGTGAGCCGTGAGCACCCCGGTCTGGGAGAAGGGATTGGGGATGGTCTGGCACAGCGGTACCTGAAGGAGACCGGAGAAGCATCGAGGTACGAGGACGCACGTTCAGGTGAGGGGCGTCGCCGGCTGTCGGTGTGTGCGCGAGACGTGTACCGGCTGGTGGATAGGTTCCGCGGGACGGCGGTGGCGGATATGGAGGAGTACGGTCTGTTGGAGAGGCTTTTGCATGAGCAGTGCCGCGTGGGCCGTCACAGGGACGGTCGTCCCAGCGCCGATGACGACGATGCGGCAGAGGGGAAGGTGCCGATCGCGCTGAAGGAGGCGAAGGAGGTGCGGTCGAGCTCTATGCAGACGCCGCACGACCCGGCGGTGACCTACAGCGGACACAAGGGGAAGGGGTACGAGGTGCAGGTGTCTGAGACGTGCGAAGAGGGGAACGCCGTGCAGATGATCACCCACGTGGAGGTCACGCCATCGAGCGATGGCGACGCCGGTGTGACGGTGGGGGTGATCGATGAGTTGAGAGAGCGAGGGATAGGCCCTTCGGAGCTGTGGTGCGACACGTCGTATGGTTCTGGCCGGAACGGATGGGAGGCGGAGCGCAGGGGGACGGAGTTGGTGAGCCCTGTCGGGGGCCGGGCGCCAGCGGAGGCCGATGAGAATGATGGGCTGGTCAGGCTGACGGCTGCTGACTTTGACATCGACGTTACGGCAAGGAGGGCTGCGGTGTGTCCTGCGGGACATGAGGCCGTGTCCGAGTACGAGGATGAAGAGGCTCCCGAGCGAGTGGAGATGCACTTCGCCCGGGAGGTGTGTGAGCCCTGTTCGCTGCGTTCCCGGTGTCCTGTGAGGTGGCGTCGTCGCCCTGAGCTCGGGGGAGAGTGGTCGCCGAGTGGAGCCTACGTGCTGAGTGCGGACCTCGCCAGGGTGAACATCGGACGTAGGCGGCGGGCCGAGTCGGATGGACAATGGCGTAAACGGTACGGGTTGCGTGCGGGGATAGAGGGTACGAACTCAGAGTTGAAACGGCGCCATGGTCTTGGCCGCCTACGAGTACGTGGAGGAGAGAGGGTCCGGCTCGCCGTCTACCTCAAGGCCCTGGCGTGTAACATCAAGCGAATGGTCCGGGCACGGCTGACCGAGATGGACGAGATGTTGGTCCCACCGGCTGCCTTGGCGCCCGATCCCACCGCTGCATGAGGCTACAGGAGCCGTTGCGAGCCCGCTGATGCCTACCAGGACGGGGTATGGCGCACCACAACTACCTCATCGGCCGCAACACAAGCCCCGACCGGAACAAAACCAAATCCCTCGCCTAACCGCCCTCACGCCGCAGAACCAACCCGAAAGGCCCTTGTTACGAGGGAATCAAGCTTGACATCACGGAGACGAGAGACGTGAACCAGATCGCAAACTATGCCTACGTCGAGTGGACGGACAACTCTCAGATCTCCGATCAGGCGCCCGCCGAGTACTTACCACCGCTGAAGGAGCGATTGAAAGAGCGATTCAGTGAGGGCGAATTGGCGCGGATGTACAGGTACCATGCGCTGCCCGAAGGCTGGGAGAGCCTGAACTATAGGGCTTTCTTGGGACTCCGCCGTGAATTGATGGCGCAGATTGTCCGTGAAGCCTACGAGCGGCTCACATCCAAAACGGACGTTGTAGATAGGCCTGATGATGTCGATCTGGATCAGTTGATCGGTGGCGGTGAGTCGGACATGGTCGAATTCAAGTCGACGCTTCGTGTGAACCTCCATACGGGTCAGCCGGACGATCGTATGAAACTGGCCGTGCTCAGGACGTTAGCCGGGTTCCTCAACAAAGATGGCGGCACTCTTATCGTTGGAGTTGCCGATGACGGTACGCCAGTAGGTCTGGACGCGGACGGCTTCCGCAACGAGGACCACATGAGCCAGCATCTTGCCAACATAGTGAATCACAGTATGGGCGCGAGTGTCTGGGGCTCGATGCATGCGAATTTCGACGACTTAGAGGATGGTCGCGTGCTGATGATCCGCTGTGAGAAATCCCGCTCTCCGGTCTACGTCCAGGATGGCAAGGCTCAACGCTTCTATGTGCGGACGCTTACGGCCACTACCGAATTACAGGTGGGCCAAGTTCACGACTACATCAAGAGGAGGTTCGGTTAGGGAGTGGGTTCGGAACGAGACTTTGCGGTCCTCACCCTCCTTTGAAGACAGCCATCTCGGCGTCTCTTCTCCTGTATGCGCTGCTGCTGTCCTCCTCGACGGTCGAGGCGCACGGCGACGAGGTGTTGCGGGAGAGGACGGGCGCCTATGAGATAGTGGTCGCCATTCTTCCGGAGAGGCCGGCCGTCGGTACGGTCCACTTCTCGATCACCCCACTCGACGCCTCTGACGGACAGCTCGTCACACAGGCGAAGATATGGCTCACCGCTCACGATGAGAAGGGTGAGCCCGTCTACGCGGCCCGCGCAGTCAACCTTCCCGCCACTCCTCACTACTACGACACGAACGTCAAGTTCGAGGCGGCCGGGACATGGACGATTGAGCTGACGCTGGAGCAAGAGTCCCTTGGCGAGGCGTTCCTCTCATTTCCGTTGGAGATCGAGCCGGCGGCGATAGGCGCCGGCGCCGGGGGCGGGTTCGTCTTCATGGGCGTCTTCGCCGCGCTCATAGGCGGAGCCGTCTACCTCTGGATGAGCGCCCGGAGAGCCGCCCGAGCAAGAGAGGGGAGTGGTCCGACATAGGCTGACTAAGTGCTCGCCGCGTAACGGGGACGGCTAGTCGGTGATGTCGTCGATCACGAGCGTCTCCCCCTCGGCGTGGTAGAAGACGCTCACCGGCTCGCCCAGCAGCATGTGCTCACGCAGGTGCGACGGGGTGAACCCCGCCAGCGTCCGGGGTCCGCCCTGGAAGACCCAGACGACTCCCTCATCGTCGACGACCGTAAGCGACTCGATATCGAGCAGCGATCTGGGCTCGACCGCCTGGACCATTCCCCGGACCTCCGACTCGACGCCCATCCGTCGGGACTCTCCCTCACAGGCGGCAGCCACAGCGAGGAGCATCATCGACACGAGGGCGGCGATCGTTACCAGACGCCGGGTGTCATTGTCGGCCGAATGTGGGAAAGCAGTACCAAATTTCGATTGACTAGGCAAGACGCCGGTGACTACGGTGTAGATTGGGGGTGGCTGCCGATGCTCAGACATAGATTAGCTCTCGTCTCTTTTGCAATCATCGTCTCGCTTCTTGCAGGGAGTCAAGCCATAGCGGCGGACTCGCCAGGAACGCAGCGGACGGTCGTGTTCGTGGCGGACTCTTCGGCCATCGCCGGGACCGCGGGAGGGGCGGGCCTGACCAGGTCGGCCGTCGGCCTCGTCTCGACTCTCCAACCGAACGACTCCTTCGTGTTCATCGCCGCCGACAGGCCTGGTGAGGCGAAGGGTCCGGCCTCGCCCGGCACACCGCGCTTCGACGTGGTCAGCGAACAGCTGTATACGGGCGCCTCCCAGATATCTCAGCCTGATATCGTCAACTCGCTGACCAAGGCCTACAATCTGCTCAATTCGACGGGAGCTCCCGACGGATCGACCATCTATCTGATAGCCGGCGCGAGGCCGCAGGCGGACCTGGGCGTCGAAGCCGACCGGCTCGGTCCGACCCTGGACCTGTTGAGGGACAACCGGTGGCCGGTGATAGGACTTGCGCTCTCCACGGCCGCACCGCAGGTCACCCAATTCCTGGACCGCGTGACGAGCCGGTCCGGCGGCGAAGTCGTCGAGTTATCGGCCTCGAACGGGTTGAAGAGGCTCGCTGACATGATCCTTCGGGACGAGTCGGGCGGATCGCTGGCCAGCCTGGACGGCAGGAACCTGTCCCTCAACGAGGTGCTGACGTCGCCGCTCAGCATTGCGCCAGGGACCAGCAACATCAGGCTGATCTTCTTCAAGGAGGACCCTTACGGTTCGATCAGGCTGACCAATCCGGCGGGACTGGAGATCTCTCCGGAGGACAGGGCCGAGTCGTCCGTCACTCAGACCCCGCACGTGGTCATCTGGCAGCTCGTAGACCCGGTACCCGGCCAGTGGACGGTCGAGGTACGCGGTATGGAGGGTTCAGTCTCCTCCTGGCATCTCGCCTCCAACAGGTACGCGGCCGCTCTCGTCTCCTACGGGGCGGTCCCGCTGAACGAGGCATCGACGCTCGTGGCCTATATCACCGAAGATGGGTCGCTAGCATTCCTGGACGACGTGAGAATGGTGGCCAGGATCATGACTCCGGACGGAGCCGTGCTTGCCCACGAGCTGAACGATCAGGGATTGACCGGGGATGCCCTGGCTGGCGACGGCTACTACTCGGGGACGATTCCTCCCGTAACCTCCGAGGGCTCCTACAACGTGGAGTTGCAGATAGTCTGGCCCGAGTTCGGGCACAGCGTCAGCTCTCAGGCAGGCTTCGAGGCGCTGGAATTTCCGACGATCGAGCTTACGCCCATCAAGACCGACCAGATAGCGCCAGGACAGAGGGCCAAAGTGGCTACTGTGATGGTGCACGTGGACGGTCAGCCGTACAGCATCGCCACCGACAGGCTGTCGGCCCTTATCAGTTCCAACGTAGACACGGGTGGCGTCCTGGAGGTCAAGCCGCAGCGTCTGCTGACCGGAGGGAGGGCGTGGATGTACGACGTATTCTTCACGCCCGAAGCCGAGGGGCTCCACACGATCAACCTCCAGCTGGAGCTGGAGTACTCGGATCGGCCGTACACCTACGCATCGGACTACATGGTGATCTCGTCGTTCCTGCCGGCGACGCGCGGCGCCGATCCGGTCCAACCTCGGCCGGAGACTCCGGCAAGGCCCACCGTCGAGGCAGGGCCTGACTCCGGCTTCCCTTGGACGCTCGTAGCAGGGACCCTGATCGCAGTCGGCGCGCTCTCCGCGGCCGGGGCCTTCTACTGGTCGACGCTCAGCCGTCCGTACGGCTACCTGTACAACGATCGCGATGAGCCGGTAGTCGACTTTGGCAGCCTCAAGCGCAGTGCCGTGATGCACCTCTTCTCCAAGAACACAGTGAGAGGGCACGAGTTGAACATGCCCGGCTTGGAGAGCCTGACGTTCAGGTTCTTCCCGGACAGGATCGCCGTCAGCGGCAGGCGAGACGCGCCGTCGGTCAGGGTAAACAACCAGCCTCTGATCGGACGCGCCACGGTCCAGGAGCGGGCGTGGATAGGAACTGCCGGTCGGCTCTACAGTCTGCTTCTGGCCGCCGAGCCCACACTCGAGCCGCAGTTCGGGGGTGACGACGACTAGCCGGCAGACGGACGCTGTCGGCGCCTACTCGATGCTCATCAGGCGACGCCAGTCTCGCCGCATCACGGCCGGGACTATCTCCGGACGCTGCCGCAGCAGGTGCGTGCCGGCGACCACGAACGACAGAACGAGGCAGATGATGATCTGTCCGAGAGGCTGACCGGTCCCTATCGTCAACGCGTTCAGCGCCACGAACACGGCGGTCAGGGACCAGACCGCGTGACGTGTCGCGGCCAGGACGATCAGCCCGACTCCCAGGGATGCCGCGGTCAGATGCCACAGCATCACGGCGGAGATGCCGAGGACAGTCGCGCCGCCCTTACCGCCCCTGAATCCGGCGAAGGGCGAGAAGTTGTGTCCCAGCGTCGCCAGCAGGGAGGCAACATATAAGGTCACTTCGGGCGCACCCAGCAGATGTCCTATCACGATGGCGCACGCGCCCTTCCCCGTATCGACCACAAGCACGACGGCGCCTACCCCTCTGCCCAGCTCCCTGTAGGCATTGAGGGCGCCGACATTCTCCGTCCCGAGGCGGCGGATGTCCGCGCCTCTTATGAGACGGCCCAGCAGGTAGGCGGTCGGGATCGAGCCCAGCAGGTAGGACAGCGGCAGGACGACGAGGCTCTCCACTCGCTGGCCGCTCTACGTCTCCAACGCACCGAAGCACGCCGCCATGATGCTCTCGGCGTCTATCCCGTACTCTGCGTACAGATCGCTCGGAGCGCCCGACTGCCCGAACTCGGTCACGCCGAGAGGCAGAACCCTGGTCTTGATGGCGCCGCCCAGCCAGCTCAGCGAGTGAGGATGTCCGTCGACGACGGTTACTATCGGAGCGGTGCGCTCCTCTTTCGACAGGAGGTCGCCCATGAACGACGAGAGGTCGCCCCTGCCGATCATGGCGTCGCGGACCAGCTCCTGGAACCGTCTGTAGAGAGGGCCTGGACCTGTGACGTTTATGACGTTGGCCATTACGCCCTCTTCGAGCAGTGCCTGGCTGGCGGCGACCGCCTCGGGGACCATCGCGCCACTGGTGAATATGTGTACGACGTTGGATCCGGGATCGTAGCCGGGCTCGCCGGAGACGTCGAGCAGCCTGTACGCACCGTCGAGCACCTGGAGACGCAGCCGTTCACGGGCGGCTGCGTCTTCCGGCAGCGGGAAGAGCGACTGGTCCACCCGTTTGCTCGTGAGCCTGAGATAGGTCGACCTCTCCCGCCGTCTGATCCTTTCCAGAGCGCCCAGCATCACCCACTCCAACTCCTGGCCGAAACAGGGCTCGTAGAAATCCAGCTCGGGCATCTCGGCGCCTATCGACGGCGTGATCAGCGACTGGTGCGCTCCTCCTTCGGGAGACAGGGTCACGCCGGAGGGCGTGCCGATGACGATGAACTTTGCGCCGCCGTAGACGCTGAGGAAGAAGGCGTCGAGACCGCGGCGCACGAACGGGTCGTAGACGGTGCCGATCGGGAACAGCATCTCGCCGTCCGTCTCATAGGAGAGGCCGAGCTGGCCGAGCATCATGAAGAGGTTGTTCTCGGAGATTCCCAGCTCGACGTGCTGTCCCTGTCTCAACTCCTGCCAATTGAGCGACCTGGTGATCTCCTCTTCCGGCATCTCCCCGCGCTCCCCGCGGGCCCAGACGCCGACCTTGTTGATCCAGCCCCCCAGGTTGGTCGAGCTGGCGACGTCCGGGCTGACCGTGACGATCCGCTCGGCCAACTCGGGCAGGTTGCGGGAGGCGTCCGTGAGCACGAGCCCGAATATCTGCTGGGTCGACATCGAGCCGCGGTACGTGTGGCCGAAGGCGGTTGGAAATGAGACCCCGACGGTGGCGTGGTTCCGGGGCGCCTCGTACCTGAGCCGCTCTCCTGTCTCCTTGCACAGCCTTCCCGCGGGGCTGTCGGGAAGGAAGGCCTCCCATACGTCCTCCTCGTCGATGCCGAGCTCGACCCTGAGTTGCTCCATCTGCCCGCGGCTGAGCGTAACCGAGTGGTTCTGAGGGTCCCCGACCGAGGGAAGCATCCAGCCCTTCAGGGTGTAGGCGAAGACGACGTGCGGCCCCTCCTCCAGCGCTGCCTGAGACAGCGCCTCCCTGAGCATAGAGAAGTCGTGCCCACCCAGGTTCCTGATGAGGCTCTGCAACTCCTCGTCGCTCCACCGGCTGATGAACCGGGCGAGCTCTTCGGGGTGACGGCTGGTGCGGGGCAGCCACTCGCGCACCGTCGCCTGCGGCACGCGGAGGAGGCGCTGGTACACCTCGTTCGGCATATCGTCTATCGCCGCCCTGAGGATCTCGCCGTTCGGCTCCGCATACGCGGCCTGCAGCCTCTTGCCGTACTTGGCGTCGATCACCCTCCATCCGTTGGCCGCGAACATCTGGCGCCAGGCCTGCACCCTGATGCCGGGGATGACGCGGTCGAGGCTCTGGCGGTTGAGATCGACGACCCACAGGACGTTCTTCACCTCCGCCATCGACGGCTCGGCTATCGCCTCCCAGACGGCCCCCTCGTCCAGCTCGGCGTCCCCCAGCAGGCTGATGTAGCGCCGGGGCGCCCTCCGCTGAGAGTAGAGGTGCGTCGCGTTGTACTCGTCCACGAGGGCGGCGAAGTTGGGCGCGGCCGCGCCGAGCCCGACCGAGCCTGTGGAGAAGTCGACGGGGTCCGGGTCCTTGGTTCGGCTGGGATAGGCCTGAAGGCCGTGGTAGGCCCGCAACGTCTTGAGATACCGCCTGTCGAGATTGCCCAGCAGATACTGGATCGCGTGGAAGACGGGAGAGGCGTGGGGCTTGACGGAGATCCTGTCCCCGGCGCGCATGAAGTCGAAGTAGAGGGAGGTCATGACGGTGGCGACCGAGGAGCTGGACGCCTGATGACCGCCCACCTTGACTCCCCCAGGATTCTCGCGCACGTTATTCGCATGGTGGACCATCTGCATCGCCAGCCACAGCACGCGCTTCTGGATCTCGATCAGCAGCTGGTCGCGTTCGTCCGCGGTCTCGATGGGCGCGAGGCTCTTGGTCGCCATTCCGGGACTCCTCAGCGGTTCCGTCCGGCGTTAGTATAGCATCGAGGCGTGAGTCAGGGCGTCGACTCTTCACTCCCCCGGACGATAGAGCGGGGCTCGACCGGGCGGTCGAGACGGGACGACTCGTAGACCGCCAGCGTCGCCTGGAGCACGCTCCGGGAGAAATCGAGGTCCATGTCGGGCTGGTCTCCCCGGAGGATGCAGTCGACGAAGTTGGCCGCCGACTGGTTGAACCCCTCGATCCAGTCGGACGGCACCTTGTGTCCCACCGTCCTGTCGCCTGTGACCACCACCACGGGCGGCATATCGAGCATTTCCCCCGTGCACCTAGTGACCCAGATCATCCCCCGGCTGCCCTGTATCTCGAAGAACTCATCCAGGGGGTAGTACCTGCTCCTGATCGGCATCTCGGGAGCGTAGGTGTATTCGAGGGTTCCCAGGCAGTCCCGCCCGGCGAACTTCCACATGACCGTGCTGGGCGCCTCCAGGATGAAGTCGTCAGTCCTGGTTATCATGCCGTACACCCTCTCGAAGCCTCCTATCCAGAACATCGCGGTGGCGTACTTGTGCCAGCCGTCGTCGAAGAGCATGCCGCCCGCGTTCGCCCCGGGGTCTCGCCGCCACTCCCTCGAGCCGGGCCCGTACTCCAGGCCGGGCTCCAGCGTCCTGGGGCCGCGCAGCGTGCGGATGCGGACCAGCGAGGGGTCGCCTACGACACCGGCGTCCAGAAGCTCCTTGGCCTTGACGATGGGCGGATAGAAGATGAAGTTCTCGGTGATGCGGAAGGTCTTGCCGCTGCTTCCGACGGCGGCGGCGACCTCCTCCACCTCCTCCATGGTGTTGGCGATCGGCTTCTGACATGAGACGTGCTTCCCAGCGTCGAGGCCGGCGACCACCTGAGCGGCGTGGAGCCGCGTCGGGGTCAGCAGCTCCACGGCGTCGACGTTGGAGTCGTTCAGGACCTGCTCGTAGCTGGTATGGATGCGCGGGTCGATTCCCCACTCGGCGGCCATCGCCTCCGCACGCTCCCGGTGGGGGTCGCACAGCGCCGTCACCTCACAGCGTTCGTGCCGCAGGTATCCAGGGACGTTCAGGCGGGATATCGTCCCGCATCCGACTATCGCGATCCTCAGTTTTTCCAAAGCCCCCTCCGGTGGATGTCTGACGGAATGCGTCCCGGATTGTACAATTGGCGGTACGGATGCGAAAGGTCGGCGACGGGCAGGGGCCGATGAGACGCTGCGACTGGACCGGAGACGACGAGCTGATGGTGCGCTACCACGACACCGAGTGGGGGGTGCCGAAACGCGACGACCGGAGGCTCTTCGAGTCCCTCGTGCTCGACGGCGCCCAGGCCGGACTGAGCTGGGCGACCATCCTCAACAGGCGAGAGGGGTATCGCCGCGCCTTCGACGGCTTCGACCCCGAGATCGTCTCCCAGTACGGCGATTCGAAGTTTGCTGAGATGCTCGCGGATCCTGGCATCGTACGCAATCGACAAAAGATCGCGTCGGCTATCGGAAACGCGAGGGCTTTCCTGCTGGTGCAGAGGGAGTTCGGAAGCTTCGCCGCCTACGTCTGGGGTTTCGTCGATGGCAGGCCGATCAGGAACTCCTGGAAGAGCCTCGACGAGCTGCCCGCACGGACGAAAGAGTCGGAGGCGATGAGCAGGGACCTCCGCTCCCGTGGATTCAGCTTCGTCGGGCCGACTATCTGCTACGCGTTCATGCAGGCCGAGGGGTTGGTGAACGACCACCTCGTCGACTGCTTCCGGTACGACCAGGTGTAGCGCCGAATAGTGGTATAATGGTTGGACAGTGGGGACGCGTGGGTTCGACAGGGGGTGTCCCTGCGGGATTGCAGGCCGAGGCGCCATCCAACCTCGTACCAAGATGGCAAAATCATAGCTGGCAATAGAGAGCTAGCCCTAGCCGCCTAGGCGGCTACGTCCTCCGTCCTCTCACCTCGAGGGGGGCGGCCGGGCGCCGAAATTCGAGGTGCGGTCCCGCGACGCCGATAACGACGACCTAAGATCGTCGGCTGGCTCCTGCGCAGCGGCCTTGTCGGCCGGGCGGCGCAGGGGCGAGAACCATACGGCCGGCTAAGCCTGTAGCATATCCTGGCCGGAGCGCCTCCTGGACGGGGAGTTCGACCCTCCCCCGTCTCCACCACGCACCGCGAGGTCGCCGACCCGCTAGTCGTCTGTACCGCCGACTTTCCCATCATGGAGACCCGAAGTCCCCCTCGGTTCGGACTTCGAGCCGGGCGAGAAGTACTACGTCCGCGTGAACTCGGACACCATCGTGTTGTTCAAGCCCCAGTAGGCGGGTAGACGTCCTCAGAATGCCTAGCAGGCGGGCAGATCGACGAGCTTCACAGGCTTGCGAGAAGCACATGGACGCAGGGTCCAGAGGTCACATGATATTCTTGTACCGTGTGCTGGAGGTCATAGCTCGAGATGACACGACTACCCCATCGAATCCGGATGCCGCGTGCGGCCGCCATCGGGACGCTGGTCCTGATGGTCGCCGTGTCGATGGCGGTTCATCCTGTCTCCGCCCAGATCGGCTCTGCCTCGTGTGCCGCAGGGACGGCGGTGGAGGACGCGGCCAACAACCCGGGGCTGGTCTCAGACTGCGACGCACTGCTGGCGGCGCGAGACAAGCTGGTCGGGGGTGACGGGCTGAACTGGTCGTCCGACACGCCCATCGATGAGTGGGACGGTGTCGAGCTCAGTGCGGGGGACAACGACAGCGCAGAGGCCCCACCGCGCCGCGTTGTTCGGTTGGACCTGGGTGCGCAAGGACTGTCGGGCGAGATACCATGGGAACTGGGTGGCCTCGCCAGCCTCCGGGTGTTGGAGCTCCGCGACAACCGATTTTCCGGTCCTGTCCCGTCCTGGATAGCCAACTTCACCAGCATGCAGATCTTGGATCTGCGAGGCAACCGGCTTACCGGCACAGTCCGGACTGGATAGGCAACCTTGTCAGCCTCCGGGACCTGCACCTAGAGAGCAATCAGCTGACCGGCCAGATCCCGGCTGAGATCCGGAACCTTGTCCACCTGCAGCACATCCATCTCGAATTCAACCACCTGACCGGACCAGTGCCCGCTCAAATGGGCGGCCTCACCAGCCTCATCGGGTTCGACTTCAGCGACAACCAACTGACCGGGCCGATACCGGCCGAGCTGGAAAACCTCACCAACCTGTTAAGGCTGGACCTCTCCGGCAACCAGCTGACCGGCCAGATTCCCTCCTGGATCGGCAGTCTGTCCCGACTGTTTGACCTGCACCTGCAGCGAAACCAGTTTGAAGGGCCTATACCACCGGAGTTGGGCAACCTGGCTGATCTGCAGCATCTGCACCTCGATCACAACCGGCTGACTGGTGAGGTGCCGCCACAGCTGAGCAACCTTGACAACCTCAGCGGGTTCGACTTCAGCGACAATCAGCTGACCGGCCAGATCCCGGCCGAGCTGGGCAGCCTGGTCGACCTGCTAAGGATTGATCTCGCCAGAAACAGGTTGACAGGCCCGATTCCGCCAGAACTGGGCAACATGAGCAACCTGGCCTACATGCAGCTTGAAGAGAATCGCCTCACTGGTCAGATACCGCCTGAGCTGGGGAACCTCGCCAACCTGCGCAGACTGTATCTTGAGGATAACGAGTTGACCGGCCCGATCCCGCCGTCCCTCGGGACGATCGTCAACCTGCAGCACCTGTACCTGAACGGCAACGATTTGACAGGCTCGATACCACCGGAGCTGGGCAACCTGGAGTCGCTGGTGTTCCTCCATCTTGAGGAAAACCAGTTGGCCGGGGAGATACCGGTCCAGCTCACCAACCTCACCGACCTGGAAGAGCTGTACCTTTCCGAAAACCGGTTGATCGGCCAGATCCCGGCCGAGTTGGGCAATCTTGTCTCATTGCTCCACCTGTATCTATCCGAAAATCGGTTGACCGGGGAGATACCGCCGGAGCTGGGCGCCCTCGCCAACCTTCAGCACCTGTACCTTCACAACAACCAGCTGGATGGGCCGATACCCACCCGACTGGGCGAGCTCACGAATCTCCGGGAGTTGATTCTGTGGCGGAACCGGTTGACCGGAGAGATTCCGGTCGAGTTCGGCCGCCTCACCGAGCTGCGGCTTTTGCACCTCGACCGAAACTATCTGACCGGGCCGATACCTCATGAGCTTGGGAACCTGCTGAACCTCCGGGAACTGTACCTGTGGCAGAACCGGTTGACCGGCCCGATACCGATCGAACTGGGCCGCCTCATCGAGCTGCGTTATCTGCACCTAGACCGCAACGAGCTGACAGGCGAGATACCAGCCGCGTTGGTCGACCTGACGAACCTGTTGGAGCTGTATCTCTCCAGGAACATGTTGACCGGATGCATCCCCGCGGGCCTGAGGGGAATCCACGTCGGTGATGTATTCCAACTTCCCCTTCCCTTCTGCGACGTGCTGCTGAGCGGCCTAATCACCGATCCGGAGACGTTGACCCCCGCATTCGATGCCTACCACACCAGCTACATCTCCGAGGTGAACGAGCCGCGCGTCACCGTAACGCCGACCAGTGATCACGGGGCTAATGTCCAGCTCCTCGGCCTCGACGACGCTGAAATCGCCGATGCTGACGAGTCCCTGGACGGGCACCAGATAGATCTGGTGTCAACCGTCACTGTGATCAGGATAGTGGTGAGTGCCCCTGATGGTATGGCTGGTATGGCGTCCAACGTCTACGTCATCGAGGCGACCCGGGCTGATCTGAACACCGCCCCGGTGTTCTCCGACGGCGAGGGCAACCCCGTCCTCACTACTGTTCGGACCGTGGCGGAAAACACACCCGCTGTAGTGAACATCGGCGAGCCGGTGGCGGCCACGGATGTCGATGAGGACTCGCTGACCTATGATCTGGACGGCGCGGACGCCGGATCCTTCGACCTCGACCGGTCAACCGGTCAGCTGCGGACCAAGGCGCCTTTGGACTACGAGACGAGGGCCGCCTACACGATTGAAGTGGCAGCGACGGATCGTTTCGGTGTCAGCGCAACCATCACGGTTACCATCGAGGTGACCGACGTCACCACTGGAAGCGCCTTGGGCGACAGGTACGACACCGACGAAAACGGGGTCATCGACAGGGACGAGACAATTGCGGCCATATCCGATTACCTTGCCGGGCGTCTTGCCAGGGACGACTTGACAGTGATCCTCGGTCTTCATACTTCCAGCTGATCCGCGGGGGTCTGCACCAACGACCTCGCTGCCGGTCTGATTGCCCACCTATAAGCCCTGTGCTATACTTCGTCGGGCGCGCCGAGGTGTGCAGATGGAGCATGTCTCGGACACGGCGCACAGAAGGCAGAGTGCATGGTAGAACAGACCCAAGAGATAGAGCGTCCTCCGGCCGAGGAGGTCCAGCCGGAGGGGCCGCCGCCCATAACCATGAAGTCGCTCCTCGAAGCGGGGGTTCACTTCGGACATCAGAAGCGGCGCTGGAACCCGAAGATGAGGTCCTACATCTTCGCCCATCGTAACGGCATCCACATCATCGACCTCCAAAAGACGATGGGGATGCTGGAGGAGGCCTCCGAGTTCATCGCGGAGACGGTCGCCGCCGACAAGCGGGTCGTCATGGTGGGCACCAAGAAGCAGGCGCAGGACACGATAGTCAGCGACGCCCAGCGGTCGGGCGCCTTCTACGTGGTGACCCGATGGCTCGGCGGGACGCTCACGAACTTCAAGACGATCCAAAGCAGGATCGACTACCTCGTTCAGCTCGAAGCCAGACAGGAGAAGGGGGAGTTCGAGCAACTTCCCAAGAAGGAGACGCTCAAGCTGGAGGCGACGATCGCTCGGCTCAACAAGTATCTCGGCGGCATCAAGGAGATGACCGAGATGCCGGGCGCCCTGTTCGTAATCGACGTCGGACGTGAGGCCATCGCGGTCGCGGAGGCGAGGCGGGTCGGCGTTCCCATAGTCGCGCTCGTCGACTCCGACTGCGACCCCAACCTGATCGACTATCCGATACCGGGCAACGACGATGCCATCCGCTCAATCCGACTCATCACCGGTCGCATGGCCGACGCCATGATCGAAGGGGCGAACCGACGGATAGCCAGGGAGGCTGAGTTGGCCGCCGAAGCCGATGGAGACGAGGAGGCCAACCGGGAGCTCGTCGTGGACCCGGTCCCCGTGAGCGATGCCGCGGTCACCGCGACGATTCCTGCCGAGCCTGAGATGCTCTCCCCAATGACCGTCGACACCCCCGACGATGAGCCCGTCGCCGCCAGCGAGGGGAGGTCGTAGGCGGGTACGTTGCAGATCAGCGTCGACTCCATCAAGGCACTGCGGGACAGAACCGGCGCCGGTATCATGGACTGCAAGCGTGCATTGCAGTCCGCCGACGGGAACTTGGGCCGGGCCGAAGAGCTCCTCAAGCAGCAGGGTATCGCCTCCGCGTCCAAGAAGGCGTCCCGCGAGACTAACCAGGGCATCGTCGACTCCTATATCCACAGCGGAGGTCGGATCGGGGCGATGGTGGAGCTCAACTGCGAGACCGACTTTGTGGCGAGGACCGACGGCTTCCGCACGCTGGCGCATGACCTAGCGATGCAGGTGGCTGCCATGGCGCCCGCATACTTGGACAGCGGCGATATTCCGCCAGGGGCTGACAGTAATCCTCAAGAGATCTGTCTCATGCTCCAGCCGTTTATCAAAGACCCTACCATGACTGTGCAGGACTTGGTGAACGAGACCGTTGGGAAGCTGGGAGAGAACGTAAGAGTCCGCAGGTTCTCCAGGTTCTCTCTGGGAGAGTAACCCCATGGCCGGCGGCGGTGCGAAGTACAGTCGGGTACTGCTCAAGCTCAGCGGCGAGTCTTTCAAAGGTGAACGCGGATACGGGATCGACGTGAAGGCCGTCTCCTATATGGCCCGTCAGATTAGAGACGTCCGGAGCATGGGAATCCAGCTTGGCGTGGTCGTCGGGGGCGGTAACATATGGCGGGGCGCCGAGGCGGAGGAGGACGGGATGGACAGGTCGGGCGCCGACTACGCCGGGATGCTCGCCACCATCATCAACGCTCTGACTCTACAGGATGCGCTCGAAAGGCACTATGGTGTGGACACCAGGACTCAGAGCGCCATAGGCGTCCAACAGGTGGCGGAGCCGTATATACGTAGACGCGCCATCCGCCACCTGGAGAAGAACAGGGTCGTGATCTTCGCAGCCGGCACGGGCAATCCCTTCATGACTACCGACACCGCAGCGGCGCTGCGAGCCATCGAGATCGAGGCCGACGTGCTGCTCATGGCGAAGCACAACGTCGACGGGGTCTATGCATCGGACCCGCATGTAGACCCGGACGCGCCCAAATTCGACTCTCTCACGTACCTGGAGGCGTTGGAGAGGCGGCTGGGCGTTATGGACAGCACGGCGCTCTCCCTCTGCATGGAGAACGATCTCCCCATCGTCGTGTTCAACCATCAGGTTCCCGGCAGCATCGAGAGCATTCTGGCGGGCGAGCGCGTGGGTTCCCTGGTGACGGCCGAGCCGACCCCGTAGCCTACCCCACGGGAGGGTTACTCATGGTAACGGTCGAGGACGTACTTGGCGACACCGACGCCAAGATGAGGAGATCGGTCGCCGCACTGACTCGCGAGCTCAACTCGATCAGGACTGGACGGGCATCCCCTTCCTTGGTCGAGAATCTGATGGTCGACTACTATGGTGTGCCCACTCCCCTCAACCAGCTTTCGTCAATCTCCGTCCCGGAGGCTCGCGTGCTTCTCATACAGCCTTGGGACAAGGGGTCGCTCAAGGAGGTGGAGAAGAGCATCCTCACGTCCAATCTAGGCCTGGTTCCAAACAACGACGGCAACTCGATACGAGTCAACATCCCGATTCTGACCGAGGAGAGAAGGCGCGATCTGGTGAAGGTCGTCGGGCATGTCGTGGAGGACTCGCTCGTATCGATCAGAAACATCCGGAGAGAAGGCCTCGAACGCCTGAGACGGCTCGAGAGAGCCAAGCAGCTCTCACAAGATGACGGTAGGCGAGCTCAAGGCCGGTTACAGCAGCTCACAGACGCCTTCTCCGAACAGATGGCTACCCTCAAGAGTGAGAAGGAAGCCGAGGTGATGGAGGTTTGAACGTTGGGATGGCCGGGTCCATAGGGGCAGACTCCGGCAGCAACGGTCTCCTCGGCGCCGTGCCGAATCATGTCGCCGTGATCATGGACGGAAACGGCCGGTGGGCGCGGGAGCAGGGGATGCCCAGGTCCGCAGGGCACCGGGCAGGGAAGGAGAACATCCGCGTCATCATCGAAGCATTCGCAAGACGCGGGGTTAAGTGCCTAACCCTGTTCGCCTTCTCTACCGAGAACTGGGATCGTCCTGAAGACGAGGTCCAGAGCTTGATCGAGATACTCAGCGAGGTCATCAAGTTGGAGGTCGATGCGCTCCACAGTCAGGGTATCCGGATAAGGCATCTGGGCCGGCTGGACAGACTGAAGCCCGAGCTCCAGGAGGCCGTAGAGGACAGCATACGGCTGACCAGCAACAACACGAGAATGACGCTCAACGTAGCCTTCGACTACGGGGGCCGGGCGGAGATCCTGGACGCGGTCAGGCGTATAGTCGCAGACCGCCACGCGCCCGAGGAGATCACCGAGGAGCTTTTCCGACGCTATCTGTACACCGGGGCGGCGCCCGACCCCGACCTCGTTGTACGGACGGCGGGGGAGCAGAGGTTGAGCAACTTCCTGCTCTGGCAGGCAGCCTACGCCGAGTACTACAGCACGCCGGTGTTGTGGCCGGACTTTGACGAGGCGGAGGTGGAGAGGGCCTTGGCTGCCTACGCCAGCCGCCGCCGCCGCTTCGGCCGGATCGCGGAGCCTGCGTCATAAGGAGATCTGGACCGCGAGCGGCATCCACGCTTATGCCGAGTCGGCCCCCGCGTCGTCCGCGACTCCGACTCTTCCCGACCGGTGTCCCGGACCGTCGATGTTAGCTCGCATAGCCACGGCATCGGTCGGGGTCCCCGTTCTCGTCCTGCTCATATGGGCGGGCTCATACTGGTTTACAGGGGCGGTCGCGCTGGTGGCGGCCCTGGGGGCCTTGGAGATGTGCGGGCTCGCGCGCCGATGGGGCGACCGGCCTGTGGTCGTCCTCGCGGTCCCGGGGGCTGCGGGTCTCGTAGGTGCGGGACATCTGCTGGGTAGTATGGAGGGCAGTGACCAAATCGCGGCGCTGGTCGTGTCCGCGGCCGTTCTGCTGTCCGTGACGTTGGTCATCTGTCGCCACGGGTCAGGGAGCATGCTCTCGGGTCTCGCTGTCACGGCTGCCGCTGCGCTGTATACGGGAGGACTGCTCCTTCACGCTCCACTCCTTCGGGCACTGGACAACGGCATGGAGTGGGTCCTGCTTCTGCTCTTGACCACGTTTGCGAACGACACCGCCAGTCTGTTCGTCGGGAGGCTCGTAGGACGCAGACGGTTGGCGCCGGCGATCAGTCCGTCCAAGACCATAGAGGGTTCGGTCGGGGGTATCCTGGGCGCTCTGGCCGTCTCGGTGGCCGCCTTCCACGTGTTAGGCATAGACGCGACTGTGGCCGAAGCACTGGCGGTCGGACTGCTCATAGCGGTCGTCGGTCAGCTTGGCGATCTAGTGGAGTCTCGGCTCAAGCGGCAGGCAGGCGCGGACAGTTCCGGACTGCTTCTGCCCGGCCACGGAGGGCTGCTTGACCGCCTCGACTCGATTGTCTTCAATTTGGCGGTCGTGTATCATCTCGCCGTACTACTATGACCCGCAACGCCAAACGGCTGGCCGTGCTGGGCTCCACTGGCTCCATCGGGACCCAGACCCTTGATGTGGTACGGACATTCCCCGAAGACTTCTCGGTCACCGGTCTCGCGGCCCGGAGAAGTCTGGATCTCCTCGAGCTACAGGTGCGTGAGTTCAGGCCGAAGTTCGTCTACTGCGAAGGTAGTCGCGAGGAGAAGGCCCCTATCCTGTCCAACGGGTGTGCGGAGCGCAGCATGGAGGAGATGGTCCGCGGTCCCGACGTGGACATGGTGGTGACGGCCACCGTGGGGGACGTGTCGCTGAGACCGACCTTCGCAGCCATGGAGACGGGCAAAGACATCGCCCTCGCCAACAAGGAGACTGTCGTCATGGCGGGGGAGATGCTGGCTGCGAAGGCCGAGGAGCACGGTGTCTCGGTGTTCCCCCTCGACAGCGAGCCCAACGCCATCTGGCAGTGTCTCCGAGGCGAGCAGAAGGCCGTATCGAGGATCATGATTACCGCCTCCGGTGGCGCGTTCAGAGACACGCCGATCGAGGAGCTTGCGGACGTGACGCCCGAGCAGGCGCTCAACCACCCGACCTGGAAGATGGGCGCAAAGATAACCGTCGACTCCGCGACGATGATGAACAAGGCGTTCGAGGTCATAGAGGCCCACTGGCTGTTCGGCGTACCGTGGGACGACATACACGTCGTGATACATCCCCAGAGCATGATTCACTCAATGGTCGAGTTCGTCGACGGCTCGGTCAAAGCTCAGATCAGCCCGCCCGACATGCGTTTGCCGATACAGTACGCCCTCTTCTACCCGGAGCGGGTGCATAACCGGAACATCAGGCAGTTCGACCCCGTGGCAACGGGGAGCCTGACGTTCGAGCCCTGGGACCCGGAGCGTTATCCCTGTTTCGATATCGCCCTCGACATCGCCAGGAGAGGGGGGACATGGCCCGCCGCGCTCTCCGGAGCCGACGACGCGGCAGTCGATATGTTCCTCGCCCGGCGCATCGGCTATCTGGAGATAAGGACGGTCATTCAAGAGGCCCTCAGTAACCACCATAGCGTCGAGAAACCTTCGATCGAAGAGATACTCGCCGCCGGCGCCTGGAGCAGGAGGCGTGTGGTCGAGGTGGTGGAGGGATAGGGTTGTTCGGCTTGCCGGGTTGGCTGCTCGTCGTCCCCGTCGTGGGGGTACTGATCTTCGTCCACGAGCTGGGCCACTTCATCACGGCGAAGCGGTTCGGCATCACCGTGACCGAATTCGGATTCGGCCTGCCGCCTCGCCTGTTCGGCGTCCGCTACGGTGAAACACTCTATTCGATCAACTGGATTCCCCTGGGCGGATTCGTGCGCATGGCAGGGATGGGCGGTGAGGACGACCCGGCGGACGCCAACGGCTTTTCCAACAGAAGTCCGCTCCAGCGGATCATCGTCCTGGCCTCGGGCTCGGTCGTCAACCTGGTTCTGCCTATTATGATCTTCGCGGTGCTGTTCGCGCTGCCCCGGGACACCGTAGTAGGAGAGGTATCTATCACAGGGGTGGCTCCAGGGTCGCCCGCCGAGCGCGCCGGTCTCAGATCCGGAGACACCATACTCAGCGTAAACGGCCGCAAGGTCGACAACCATGTGGACCTTGTGCAGCGCGTGATGGTCAAACTGGGCGAATCGGTCGATCTGACCATCCGGCGAGGGTCTATCGTGAGCGGGCTCGGCCTCTCTCAGGAGTATGCGGTGGTCGAAGATATCCGTGTCCAGGCGAGGCTCAACCCGCCTGAGCTTAGGGTCGTGGAGTCTGTCACCGACCCCGCCTCCGAGGTCTCCCTGGAAGACGCCCGCCGTTACGACGCCCGGCTTCAGCCTGGGGATACGATGGTCCAGGGCGCGATCGGAATCATGATAGGCACGGCCAATCCGAGGGTTATCCAGAGGAGTCATCCCGTCTGGGAGGCGGTCCCGCTCGCGGTGAAGAAGATGAGGGACATCATCTTGACCGTCAGGAACTCCTTCGCAAGGTGGGTCTGGGGAGGCCCTGCTCCTATAGGCGGTCCTATAGGGATCGCACAGGTGACGGGAGAGGTCGCCAGGGCGGGGGTCTCGCCGGTCTTCGAGCTGATTGCCTTGTTGAGCATCAGTCTGGGCATCCTCAATCTGATGCCTGTGCCGCCTCTCGACGGTGGCCGGTTGGCTCTCGTCGTCGTCGAGGTGGTGCGCCGTGGCAAACGCCTGTCCCCGCGCCGCGAGGGGCTGGTGACGCTTGTAGGACTTGCCCTCGTCATAGCCTTCATCGTCGTTTTGCCGCTCTACCTCGACATCTCCCGCCTCTTGAACGGACAGGACATCATACGCTAAGGTTCGGAAGGCGGTCGCGGTATGGGACGGGTACGCCGGTGACGGGTGGTGCTTGAATGAGAAGTCGAAGGATCACCAAGGCGCTTCAGGTCGGCGACGTGAAGATCGGAGGCGATGCTCCGATCAGCGTACAGTCGATGACCAAGACGGATACTCGTGACGTCGAGGCCACCGTCGCCCAGATCAGGGGACTGGAGGAGGGCGGCTGCGAGATCGTTCGCTGTGCGGTGCCTGACATGGAGGCGGCGGAGGCCCTCTCGGAGATTCGGCGTCAGGTCTCGATACCGCTGATTGCCGACATCCACTTCCACCACCAGCTCGCTCTCAAGGCCCTCGAGAGCGGAGTGGACTGCCTGCGGCTGAATCCCGGGAACATCAGGGATCGGGCGAAGGTCGAACAGGTCGTCCGCGAGGCCAAGGCGCGCCAGGTCCCCATACGCATCGGCGTCAACTTTGGAAGCCTGCCACCGGTCGGAGGGATCGGTTTGACCAGGGGGCTGTCTCGTCACAAGGACGGCGTCAACATGCTGCCCAAGGCAAGTGAAGCCCAGGAAGGGGAGTATTCGGTCGTCGATCACATGGTGCAGACGGGCCTGTGGGAGATAGGCATCCTCGAAGACCTGGACTTCGACCTGATCAAGATATCCCTGAAGGCGTTCGACATCGACACGACCGTTGAAGCCTATCGACGCATGGCCACGCTCGTGCCTTATCCCTTTCACCTGGGGATAACGGAGTCGGGCACGATAAAGTCCGGCAGCATACGAAGCGCCATCGGACTCGGTATGCTGCTCTACGAGGGAATCGGCGACACCATCCGCGTGTCCTTGAGCGACGACTCCCGCGAGGAGGTCTACGTCGGCTTCGAGATATTGAAGGCGCTCGAGCTTCGGAAGGAGGGTGCGGTTCTGGTCGCCTGTCCGAGCTGCGGGAGGGCCGACGTCGACGTGGTGAAGCTCTCAAACGATGTCGATGAGATGCTCAAGCAGACCAAGAGCCCCATCAAGGTGGCGGTGATGGGCTGTGAGGTCAACGGCCCGGGTGAGGCGAAGGACGCCGACGTCGGCATCGCTGCAGGAGCGGGAAGAGCCATCATCTTCCGAAAGGGGCAGAAGGCCCGCATCGTGGCCGAGGACGAGATGCTCACCGCGCTGATGGACGAGGTCCGCAAAGCGGAACGGGAGATGGTTGCTCCCTCCTAGTCCTCGGTCTCAGGACAGCTCCCTGAGACCTGTCTAGTGTCTTTTAAGCTTTCCCGTCGAGGAGAAACCCATGCGTTGGTCGCGGCTTTTTGGCAAGACTACGAGAGAGGACCCGGTCGAGGCCGAGCTGGCGAGTCATCGTCTTATGCTCCGTGCCGGCCTGATCCATCAAGCCGCGTCTGGCATCTACAGCTACCTCCCGCTGGCTTGGCGTTCTCTGCGCAAGATAGAGCAGATCATACGGGAGGAGATGGATGCGGCCGACGCTCAGGAGATGCGCATGCCGGTCGTGCAGCCCAGGGAGTTGTGGGATCGGTCGGGGCGTACGGAGGCCTACGGCCCGGACCTGTTTCGGCTCACCGACCGCCGCGACCGTCCCCTCGTGTTGGCTCCCACTCATGAGGAGCTGCTGACGACGATAGTCAAGGCGCACGTCCAGAGCTACCGGGACCTACCTGTCATCCTGTACCAGATCCAGACCAAGCTGAGGGATGAGCCGCGGCCCAGGGGCGGCCTGATCCGTGTACGTGAGTTCGATATGAAGGACGCGTACAGCTTCGACAAGGACACGGAGGGGTTGGACGAGAGCTACCAGGCGATGGTGAGGGCTTATCGGCGGATATACGAGAGATGCGGCCTCGACACCATCATGGTTGCCGCCGACAGCGGAGCGATCGGAGGCAAGGACTCGGCGGAGTTCATGCTGCTGACCGATGCAGGCGAGGACACGATCGTGGTATGCAGCGGCTGCGACTACTCGGCAAATGTGGAGAGGGCTTCGTTCGCCAAGCCCACCCAGCCCGATGAAACCCCGCTGCCCATCGAGGAGGTACACACGCCCGGAGTCAAGACGATACAGGAGCTGGCGGACCTCCTCGGAGTCCCGACGAGCAAGACGCTCAAGGCCGTATTCTACGTAGCCGACGGTGAGATGGTGTTCGTCACCATAAGGGGAGATCTGGAGGTAAACGAGGTCAAGCTGACTAATCTCCTCGAAGCAAACGATCTGCGTCTAGCCACTGCCGAAGAGACCGCCGCCGCGGGTCTGGTGGCCGGCTCGGCCTCCGTGGTGGGCCTGAGGGGTGTGAAGACCGTATCGGATGACTCGGTTCAACTGGGAGCCAACTTCGTCGGCGGCGCCAACAGACCCGACTGCCACCTTCGCAATGTCAACTATCCGCGTGACTTCGGCTCCGACCTAGTTGCCGATATAGCCCTCGCAGAAGATGGACACCTGTGCTCGGTCTGTGCCTCGACTCTGGCTACGAGCCGGGGCATCGAGGTTGGGCACGTCTTCAAACTCGGGACCAGGTACAGCGACGCCCTGGATGCTTCCTTCCCCGACGTCGACGGGCAGGACCGGCCGTTCATGATGGGGTGCTACGGGATCGGGGTGGGCAGGATGTTGAGCGCCGCGATCGAGCAGCACCACGACGAGTCGGGCATACTCTTCCCCGCACCGATAGCCCCGTACCAGGTGTCGCTGGTCGCGTTGAACGCCCAGGATGCGAAGGTGGCCGCTGCCGCCGACGCGCTCTACGGCGACCTCCGCGAGGCGGGGTTCGAGGTGCTGTACGACGATCGGTCCGAGTCGGCCGGGGTCAAGTTCAACGACGCCGATCTTCTCGGCCTGCCGATCCGCCTGGTAGTGAGCCCGCGCAACCTCGCGAGGGATGTCGTCGAGGTGAAGCGGCGTTCAGACCCGGACGGGAGGACTGTTCCGTCGGCTGACGCCGTCTCGACTGTACAGGAGATGCTTGGCGCGTAACGGACCCGGCTGGGGCGCCGGCGCTCCTCAGGGCTGTCCTACTCCGAAACGTCCATAGAAGTACTCAGACACCCGGTTCAGGTACTCTTCGGGCAGCGTCGAGTATGCGTCCCCGTGGTCTACGTCGGACACTATCCACAGCGCACTGTCTCGGTGCGAAGCCATGTGGACGCGGATTCCGTGCTCAATTGGGATGCGGGTATCGTTTCGGGTGTGGATCACGAGGACCGGATAGTCCAGGGTAGCGATAGCCTTGACAGGTGTCAGCTTGTCCAGGTCGACGTCGAGGGAGAGCCCCGCCGCGAGGTCGGCTCCCCGGATGAATATAGGGATGACCCACTCGGGGAAGATCGTCTTTCGCGCAGTTTCCTGCGCGATAAGCTCCGACCCTACAGCATATGGGCTGTCGGCAACCAGGGCTCTGATACCCGGCTCGTCGGCCGCGGCAAGGATCGAAGTGGCCGCCCCCATCGAACGGCCGATGACGCCGATTTGCGATCCTGAAACGCCTCGCTCTACGAGATAGTCGAATGCACCCAGGACATCGAGTCGCTCGTGGAGGCCTCCCGAGACCTTTTCGCCCTCCGAGTCGCCGTGGGCCCGCAGATCGAATGTGAGGACTCCAAAGCCCCGTTTCAGGAGTCCGGAAGCGAGCCCCAGAGCGTCGCCGCTCGACCTAGAGCCCCCCAGGCCGTGGACGAGAATGATAGTCGGGCCGCACGCCATCGGCTCCATATACCATCCCCGGAGCTTCAACTCGCCCCCGCGGGGGAGGAACTCCACCTCCTCGAACTTCAGACCGAACTCGGAGGGGTGCGCCTCCTGTTCCTCACGCTCGGCCTTCGTGACGCCATTGGCGATCATGAAGGATGCCACACCGTAGAGGATGAGCATGATCGCGAAGAGTATGGACACGCTGATAAGGAGCATGCGCCTCATTCCTCACATTATATCCGCTTTGCCGGAATCGACTGTGACACGATAAGATTGTCCTCAGCCGTATTTGGAGGTGAATGATGAGCGGAGTCTGGCCGGGAGACACGCGCTGCGTCGTGATGCTGACCTTCGACATAGACGGCGTGTCGGGAGCGATGAACGTGGCGCCCGAGTCGTCCAGGTATCCGGGCTTGATGTCGCTGAGAGAGTACGGCCCGAGCGTGGCCGTTCCTCGAATCCTCGAGGTGCTCGAGAGGCTCGGCGTGCCCGCGACCTTCTATATCCCGGGATTCGTGGCGGAGACGCATGAGGAGATGGTGAGGGAGATCGCTCGGAGGGGACACGAGATCGGACACCACGGCTACATGCACGAACCGCCCATGACCCTGTCCAAGGAGGAGGGAGAGATGCTGGACCGTGGCTCAGATATCCTGGAACGGATCACCGGCGAGCGGCCGAGAGGATACCGGGCTCCGGGCGCCGAGCTTAGCGAGGATACGCTGGACCTGCTGGCTGATCGGGGCTTCCTCTACGACTCCAGCCTGATGGGTGAGGACATCCCGTACGTTCTGGAGACGAGCGGGGCGGAGATCGTCGAGGTCCCCTTTCACTGGGAGATGGACGATGTCGCCTACTTCAACTACGCTCCCTCGCTGGGTCTTCGCCAGTTCATGGCTACGCCACAACACGTGTACGATGTCTGGTCGGCGGCTTTCGAAGGCGCCTACCACTATGGGCGTTCTCTCGTCCCTGTGATGCACCCGTATGTGATCGGCCGGCTCAGCCGTCTCAGGATGCTGGAGCGCCTGATCGAGCATATGCAGAACTTCGAAGGGGTCGTCTTCATGCGCGCCGTAGACGCCGCCGAGATGTTCGCACCGAACGGCGCCGCCCGCTAGCTCGTAAGGGCCTGACAGGCTCGTCACATCGTTGTTGGCCCTGCGCCCGCGTGCTAGAATCCGCGTGCTGGCTGAGGAGTGAGAGGAGCAGACTAATGGCGCTTCCGGCACGAATGAAGTTCGGCATCTTCATGGCGCCCTTCCACTGGCTGGGTGAGAACCCGACGCTGTGCCTGGATCGGGACATGGAGCTGATCGAATGGCTCGACCACCTCGGCTTCGACGAGGCATGGATCGGGGAGCACCACAGCGCCGGGTGGGAGACCATCGCCTCTCCCGAGCTGTTCATCGCTGCCGCGGCCGAGCGTACCCGCCATATCAAACTTGGGACCGGCGTGGTGAGTCTCCCATACCACCATCCGTTGATGGTGACCAACCGGATGGTGCTCCTCGACCACATGACCAAGGGGCGGGCAATGCTGGGAGTTGGACCGGGCGCCCTCGTGTCGGACGCCTACATGCTGGGCATAGACCCACCGACGCAGCGACGGCGGATGGACGAGTCTCTGGGCATCATAGTCCGGCTCCTGACCGAGACCGAGCCGATTACCTATGAGGGCGAGTGGTTCACCCTCAACGAGGCCACCGCCCACCTCAGGCCCTACACTCAGCCCCACTTCCCTATAGCCGTCGCGGCCGCTCAGTCGCCCTCCGGGATGGTCCTGGCGGGCAAGCATGGCGCGGGCGTCCTCTCTGTCAGCGCTCTCAGGGGAGGGACCAAGGAGAAGGACCTCGGAGAGTTCTGGAGAATCGCGGAGGAGACGGCCGCCGAGCATGGCAATGCGATGGACCGGAACGAGTGGCGCGTCGTCCTGCACGTACACCTCGCCGAGAGTCGCAGGGACGCCATAGAACAGGCCCGGGTGGCCGCCGGAAGGTACCAGAGAGACTACTTCGAAAACACTCTCGGCCACGAATCTGTCATCGACGGTCCTTCGGACAAGATCATCGACGCCATGGTCGAGAAAGGGGCGTGGTGCGTTGGGACGCCCGACGATCTGATCGAAGCCATAGAGCGGCTCGACGAGGACAGTGGCGGATTTGGGGGGCTTCTCATACAGGCCACCGAGTGGGGCACCCGTGAGCAGGTCTTGCACAGCTACGAGCTGATAGCGAGATACGTGATGCCGCGCTTCCAGGGTTCCCTGGTCAGCCTGAGCAGGTCCCAGGCGTGGTCAGCGTCGAAGAAGGATGAGCTTCTGGCGCTACGCACGAAGGCCCTCGACCGTGCGAGGGCCGACTACGAAACTCGCAGGTAGAAGACACGCTTTGGCGCAGAGCATCCCGTTTGCCAGCTACTTGAACGTCCGAAGCGCATACGCTCCGGCGTTCGACGCATCTGGCGAACGTATCGCCTTCATCACTCAGATGTCCGGTCCGGCCCAGGTCTGGTCGGTCGATCGCCGTGGGGGTTGGCCTAATCAACTCACGTGCGTCGACGGCAGCATAAGCGCCTTCGCTTGGGCTCCGGACGGCGCGCGTATGCTCTTCGCAATGGACAGGGACGGCGACGAGCGTCACCAGCTCTATCTCTGGACGCCGGGCGGGGACGAGCCGCTGTCTCTGACCGGGGCCCCCGAAGTCAAGCACATCATCGGTCCATGGTCTCCCGACGGCAAGGGGATCGCCTACGCCAGCAACCGGCGCGACCCGGCCTTCTTCGATATCTACGTTCAGAGCGTGCCGGATGGTCAACCGGAGATGGTCTATCGTGAGGATGCGTCCAACAGCGTCGTCTCCTGGTCGCCGGACGGCCGCTTCCTGGTCCTCAGCCGTTCGAACAGCTATCTGTACAATGATCTGCTGCTGCTGGACCTACAGTCCGGCGGGGTTCGCCAGATTACGGAGGCGGGCGAGCTCGCCGCCTACGGACTGCTTGGAGAGATCGACTGCCGCGGCGTCGTATGGGACACGCGGAGCGCCGGCCTGTATCTGACGACGAACAAGGGACGTGAGCTCAAGGCCGCCGCCTATCTGGACATTGAGAGCGGGACGCTGTCGATGCTCGCCGAGCCGACATGGGAGGTCGAAGACCTGGCCCTTTCGCCGGATGGCCGGCTCCTGGCGTACGTCGTAAACGAGGCGGGATACTCCAAAGCATTCGTTCGCAATCTCGGCGACCAGACCGAGACTCCGGTCGGGGACCTGCCCAAGTGCACCCTCCAGAGCCCCCGCATGGGCGAGAGCATCTCCTGGTCACCCGATGGGACGACTCTCGCACTCACCGTCAATGGAGCCACGCGGACGCCCGACATATGGGTCTACGACGTAGAGCTCAAGCGGTCTCGTCAGGTGCCCCACAGCGATACCGGAGGAATTCCCGTATCCGCCTTCGTGGAGCCGCTGCTGCTCAGCTTCCCAACCTTCGACGGGAGGGACATCCCGGCCTTCCTCTACTCTCCGCCCGGTGCAACCCCTGACGGCGGGAACGCGGTCATCGTTCACATTCACGGCGGCCCCGAGGGACAGGAGCGGCCGGATTTCAACCCCGTATACCAGTACCTCGTACATCGGGGTTACTGTGTGCTGGCGCCCAACGTCCGCGGCAGCGGAGGCTACGGACGCACGTACATCCATCTGGACGACGTGCGCAAGCGGATGGACTCGGTACGGGACATCGAGCGTGGTTGGAGATGGCTGGTCGACTCCGGTTGGGGCCACCCCGAGCGGATCGCGGCTATGGGAGGCAGCTACGGGGGATTCATGACGCTGGCCTGCATCACGGCCTATCCCGATCTGTGGGCCGCCGCGGTGGAGCTGTTCGGGATGAGCAACATGCACACCTTCCTCGAAAACACGAGCTCGTACAGGCGTCGGCTGAGAGAGCTCGAGTACGGCAGCATCGAGAACGACGCTCACTTCCTAATCGACATCTCGCCCATCACACACGTCGACCGGATTAGAGCTCCGCTCATGGTGCTGCACGGAGCGACCGATCCGCGCGTGCCGATAGGGGAGACGGAGCAGATGGTCGAGGCGCTGCAGGAGCGTGAGATGGTCGTCGAGTACATCCGCTTCGAGGACGAGGGGCACGGCTTCCTGAAGCGGGCCAATCGTCTGAGAGCCTACCCTGCCATCGCCGACTTCCTCAGCCGGCACATGCCCCCGTACGATCGGGCGCTGGGCTAGGCCGGTCGACCCTTCCCAAGGACCGGTCTCGTCAGACTCAAGACCAGCGGAATCGCCACCAGGACGGTCAGCGCCAGGACGACGTACGGGTCGCGATAGTTGCCTCGCACGTCGTACATCCAGCCTACGAAGACCGGACCCGCGATTCCGAACACGGCGCTTACGGTCATCATGATTCCCATCACCGACCCGAAGTGCCTCCGTCCGAAGTAGTCGGCCAGAAGGGCAAACCTTACCGGAATCGAGGCTCCGAATCCTATCCCCCAGCATATGATGAAGCCCACCAGATGGAGCGGCGTGCTCGTGGCGGCGAAGATCAGGGTTCCGACGAGCTGAAGTGCGAACGCGGCTGCGATCACCTTCCGTTTGTCAACCCGGTCTCCCGTGAACCCGCTCACGATTCTGCCGGCCAGACTCATCAGCGACACCGCCAGCATGACCACTCCGGCCGTCTCTCTGCTGAATCCGAAGCTGGTGATCGCCGGAATCTGGTGGACCGTCGCCGACATTACAAGCTGGCCGGCCCCCATCGCCAGGGCCATCTGCCAGAACGTGCGAGTCGTAAGCGCCTGTCTGACCGTGAAGCTGGCCTCGACCCGCTCCTGGGCTGGCGCCCGGTCCGAGCCCGCCGGAGCATCGACTCCGCTCCTGTCGGAAGTCTCGTCAGACCGTCCGTCCGGCAGGAGCCCATGATCCTCCGGTCGGCGACGCATCACGATGGCCGCCGGGATACCCACCACCCAGAATCCGACGCCGATCAGCATCAGCGCCGTCCGCCAGTCGGTGGTGGCGATGAGCCATATCACGACCGGGACCAGCAGTCCTCCTAGCGCCGAGCCCGCGGATGTCAGCGCCAGCGCGCGAGTCCGTAGAGCCACGAACCAGTTCGCGACTGCGGTCGTGACGACCATCCACGTCCCGATCGACATGCCTAGCGTGATGAGCGCGAACGCGGAGTAGAACTGCCATAGCGAGTTGATACGTCCGAGCAGGATGAAGCCCGCGCCGGTCAGGAGGATGCCCACCAGCATGACCTTCCGCGGGCCGAACCGATCGATGAAGTAACCCACGAACGGCGAGACCATGCCCGACTCGGTGCGCTGGAGCGAGATGGCCGCGGAGGTCATGGCGCGGCTCCATCCGAAGTGCTCGACTATCGGGTCGAAGAAGGCCCCGAAGCCTTGCCAGAAGGTCCCGGAGGTGTAGCCGGTGGTGACCGATCCCGCTCCCACGATCCACCATCCATAGAACGGTCTTCCTCTCCGTCTCGAGGATAGTCGCGTGAGGGCTTTGATCAGGCCGCTTCCTAGTATGGTTTCACCGACCCATGCAACGGAATTTGTGAAATGCGGAACCCGATTCTACTATCCGGTCGATACGGGTGTAAACCGAAAACGTAACTGTTCAGGCTTGCGGGGACCCCCGAGGTAAGAGCCTCCTCTCCGTCCACCAGATTCGCCAGAATGTCTCACGGAGTCTGAACAGTCACCACGTCCCCCGGACCGTGGCTCTGTCGCCGGATTTCGTATACACTCGGCAGCGTTCGTGAACCGCGATGGCCAGACACAGACATCTCACCTCTACGAGTCAGCTCACGCGTGACTGGATCGAGTCGGAGCTGTTCGGGCTCTGCGACGATCTGCGGAACGGCGTCAATTTAGAGAGCCGGGTTGCCGGGCGCTCGATCTACTGCCTCTTCTATGAGCCCAGCTTCCTGACGAGAACGTCCTTCGAGCGAGCGATAGAGCTCCTCGGAGGGCGGGCCTACCATACCGAGGACGCCTCCCAGTTCTTCCCTGTCAGCACGCCCAGCTATGTCGATAACATCGTCAATATCCTGGCCAGCCTGCACATTGACCTCGTCGTACTGCGTAGCAGCGACATAGGCGTGGTGGAGAGGGCGGAGCAGGCCGACTCGCTGCCTGTGATCAACGGCGGGAGCGCCGATGACCATCCAACGCAGGCCCTGGCGGACATATACACGTTGAAGCGTGAGCTCGGAGGAGTCGACGGCGTTCACCTGGCGGCGGTGGGGCGGCTGGAGCACCGCAATGTCAGCGCGCTTCTCAGGGCGCTTGCCCTGTTCGACGACGTTAGGGTCACTCTGGTGCCGTTCAGCGGGAGCCTGGCGCCGGAGGTGAGCGCATACTGCGAGGAGCGGGGAGTGGTCCTCGCAGTCGAGCGGGACGTTGACGCGATCCGAGAAGCGGACGCGATCTATCTCAATGGACCCCGCACGGTGGCGCACGTCCAGCTTCTGAAGTCGCGCAACGCCTTCAACCTTCGGATAGACGCGGAGTTCATGGCCGGTCTGCGTCCCCACTGCGTCGTCCTGGACCCGATGCAGCGAAGCGGCGACTTCGCTGTCGAGGTGCGGGACCCGCGTCTCGCGTTCTACCGGCAGGCCGAGAACGCCCTCTTCGTCAGGATGGCGTCTCTGTGCCATATGCTTGGAGACTGAGTCTCTGCTAGGTCCGCCGCCGTCCGGCCCGACGCCGGGCACGCCAAGTCGCTCATGCGGAGGCTCATTCGTTGAGTCTGCGGTACCGCCTATTCGCCTGCCGCAAAGCCTTTCAGGAAGATGTGGTCGGTCCTGGACGCCATGATGAAGTCGTTGCGGTGCAGCCCCCTGATCTTGTGGGTCCACCACTCAACCCCAACGCGTCCCCACTCCAGAGTGATCCTCGGATGGTGGCCCTCCGTCTCCGCCTCTTCGCCGACGCGCGTGGAGAAGCTCATCGCGTTGGCGAAGTCGGAGAACCTGAAGCTGCGCGCCAGCCTCTTGATCCCGTCCGTTTCCGTCAGGTCCCAGTCGGGTATCAGGGGATGGAGCTCCGCGATATCCTCTTGAGTTACTCTGGGTGAGTCGCGTCGGCAGGCGACGCATCTCTCTTGTGCGAGTGCCAAGGTGCCTCCTCCCGATTGGAAATCCCGGTCGATGCCTAGCCGGCCGGTGTCGGCGCTTCCGGCGAGATCAGATCCTGGCGGCGAAGCTCCGCCCACAGCTCGCGGGGGATAGGATGCGCGGCCATTCGGAGATTCTCTTTGAGCTCGGCGGCGGACTGAGGGCCGGGTATCGTTGCGACGACGGCCGGGTGGGCCAGCCCGAACTGAAGCGCCGTTGCCTTGATCGGAGTATGGTGACGGTCGCACACTGCCTTGACCGCCCTCGCCTTCGCCAGCACCGCCGGTGCGGCTATCTTGTAGTTGAAGGTTGCTGACGGAGACAGGTCCGACGCCAGGATGCCGCCGTTGTACGGTCCCCCGAGGATGACGGAGATGCGCCTGGCCTCGCACAGCGGCAGGAACTCCTTCAGCGCCGACTGGTCAAGGAGCGTGTAGCGGCCCGCAAGCAGGAAGCAGTCGAAGTCGCCCTCTCTCGCAAAGCGGGCCAGCATCTGCCACTCGTTCATGCCGGCGCCTATCGCCTTTACGACACCCTGCGACCGAAGGTCGGCGAGCGCGGGATATGCCTCCCCTATGGCCGCTTCGTAGTTGCCTTCCGGGTCGTGGATCAGGAGGACGTCTATTCGGTCCAGCGCCAGCCTCTTCAGGCTATCTTCGAAGGAGCGCATGACGCCGTCTCGGGTGAAGTCGAAGACCGGTGTCAGCGAGGGAGCGTCGACCCATGGGCCCGGAGGTGGGGAGTCGACCGGGTCTAAGACGCGTCCGACCTTGGTCGACACACTGAAAGAGTCACGGCTGAGGCCTGGCAGGACCTCGCCGTAGAAGCTTTCGCCCTTGCCCAGTCCGTAGAGCGGGGCGGTGTCGAAGTATCCGATGCCAAGCTCGACCGCCCTGTTGATGACTTTCAGCGCGTCCTCTTCAGTCACCGGCGCCAGGTTGCCGCCTATCGGCGCGCCGCCCAGCCCCAGCCTGGTTACCCGGACGCCGGTGCCGCCGATCTCGGCTGTGTCGAGAGGGTTCATACGCCTAGTAGATGTCCAGAGTGAAACGCCCGTCCTTGAAGTCGAAGACGGCGTTCGAAAGCTGGGCTGCAAGGTCCGCGTCGACCAAGAGGACGGCCGTTCCCTGGAACTCGAAGGCGTTGTCGGCGACTCCCTGGCCTCCTATCACCACGCCGAAGTCGCCCGCTCCCGTCCACGAGGGAGGCACCGCCAGTCTCAGACACTGCCCCGGGTCCAGCCCGCGCGCCTCCGCGGTACGCTTCAGCTCGGCCTTCGCATCGTCTGTGACGGTTATCATCTTGGTGGTGACGGCGCATTCTAGCTATGGGTCAGGCCGGCAGTCAAGCGTTGACCGCTCTCTTTCCACGCGAGTACAATCGGCCTGCTGTACACTGCGGTACGCAAGGGAGGGATGAGATTGCCGGACAACAGGATAGTAGAAGAGAACCAGAAGCCCGGCACCATCGAGTGGCAGCTGCAGTACACCAGCTTCGATGATCCGATAACCCTCGCCTCCATGCCGACGATCCGTCGTCTGAGGTCGGTCGCAATCGAAGGATACGCCTCAGAGATGAGCGTGCTTCCAGAAGAGAGGATCGACTTCAAAGTCAGCATGGCCCCGGCCGGCACCTTCAGGATAGACGTCTATCGGATGGGCTACTACGGCGGGACGGGTGGGAGGCACATGGCCAGCCTCGGCTCCTTCAGGGGCGAACCGCAGCCTGTGCCCATGATGACCGTCGAGAGGCTCCGTGAGTGCGCGTGGGAGACGACCGCATCGCTCCGCGTACCCGGCGACTGGCCCAGCGGCGTCTACCTCGCAAAGCTGACCAGAGAGGGGGATCTGCCTGTACAAAGCTACATCAGCTTCGTGGTCAAGGAGCACAGGAAGAGCGACCTGCTGTGTCAGGTCAGCGACATCACATGGCAGTCGTACAACAAGTGGCCCGGAAACGACTCGCTGTATCAGGACGGCACTCCGGCGGTCTACTACACGGGGCCGAACGTGAGGGTCAGCTTCGAGCGTCCCTACGCCAAGTATCAGCAGGGGTACGACGCTCCCCTGTCCGCCGGTTCGGGCGAATACCTGTTGTGGGAGCACCCGATGACCTTCTGGCTGGAGCAGCAGGGCTACGACGTCACCTACTGCTCGAACCTCGACCTTCACTTGGACGAGCGGATACTGGCCGGATGCAAGGCATTCCTGTCAATCGGACACGACGAGTACTGGTCCCGTCAGATGTATGACCGTGCGACCGCGGCCCGTGACGACGGAATGAGCATAGCCTTCTTCTGCGGGAATTCGGTTGCCACAGAGGTGATAATGTACGACAGCTCTGTCACGGGCTCGCCCGCCAGGGCGTTTGCGCGAAAGGGGCCCATGGACCCCGACGGACAGCTGCTCGGGCTAAAATTCCACGGTGTGGGGTATGGCGACTGGAAGGTCACGAAGCCTGAGCACTGGATATACGAGGGGACCGGACTCGGGTTGGGAGACACTATCCCGGGTGTCGTGGGGTTCGAGTATCACGAGGACCCGGCCGACATTCCGGGGCTGGAGATCGTGGCGTCCAATCCCCTCTACGGCTGTCTGCACGAGCGAAGGTCGCCGGGTGAGCACAAGCAGGACCCCATACACTACGCCGTGACCTATCCTGGCCCAAAGGGCAACTGGGTCTTCAACACCAGCACCATCTGGTGGGCGGAGGGCCTATCGAGACCGCCGGGCCATATCCCGGCCCGCAGCTCCCAGTGCGGCGGTACGCTGGGCGTCAATCCGCTCGTTCAGAAGATCACTGCGAATGCGCTGGGCCGGATGATTCGGGAGTCGCCGCGCGGGTAGGCGAGGGCCGCGCCATGATCGATTCGCATCAGCACTACTGGCAGGCCGGACGCTCCTTCAGGTGGCAGGAGTTGCCCTGGATCGTCGGAGCCGTCTCGTACGCCTGGAAGCAGTCCGGGATGGACGCGCTGGACCGCGACTTCATGCCTTCCGATCTCGAGCCGCAGGCCGCCGAGTCGGGCTTCGATCGGACGGTGCTGGTCCAGGTACTCAACAACCTTGGAGAGACCCACTGGATGCTCGATGTGGCGGACTCGCACGACTCGGTAGCGGGGGTGGTCGGATGGGTAGACCTGACTCAGCCCGCCGAGATCGTCGAGAGAGACATCCAAGCCCTCAGCGCTAGACCCAAGCTCTGCGCCATCCGTCACCTCGTCGAGTTCGAATCCGACGACGACTGGCTGCTCAGGCGGGATGTTCTCGAGGGGCTGGCCGTCCTGGAGAGTGCCGGCATCCCGTACGATCTGCTGTTGAGGCCGAGACACCTCTCTCGCGTACCGGTACTGTCGGACAGGCTACCGGAGATGGACATGGTGATAGACCATATCGCCAAGCCGGACATCAGGGGCGCGGTGCTGGACCCTTGGCGCGCCGACATCATGGCCGCCGCCGAAAACCCCAGGATCATGTGCAAGCTGTCCGGCATGGTCACCGAGGCAGACCACCAAAGCTGGAAGCCTGACGATCTGGTGCCCTACGTTGGGACCGTCGTGGAAGCCTTCGGCACCGACCGCGTGATGTTCGGTTCGGACTGGCCCGTGTCGACTCTGGCCGGCACGTATGCTCAGGTACATTCGGCGCTTCGCCATGCGTTGGGCACCGTGCTGGGCGGGCTGGACCTGACGGTCGAGCAGGCCGTGTTCCACGACAACGCCCAGCGCTTCTACAGGCTCGACTGAGAGATTTCCGGGCCTTGCTCAACATCCGCCGGCCGCGCAATCCCATCACGATGCCTCACCTCGCTGCGTTCAGGTATCGCGACTACCGGTACACCTGGTGCGCCAACATGCTGTCGGGAGCGGCGATGTGGACCCTGCTCGTCGCCACGGGATGGTTGGCCCTGGCAGAGTCGGGTTCGTCCGGGTGGGTCGGCATCATCGCCTTCTCGTCGATGCTTCCCTTCCTGGTCGTGTCGCCGATCGGCGGCTTGATGGCCGACCGGTTCGACCGGCGGAGCGTCGCCCTCTGGACCCTGGTCGCCAATGCGCTCACTCTGGGCGTTCTCGCGGCGCTGGTCTTCAGCGACGCCGCTCAGCTATGGCAGGTGGCGGTGTTCGTCTTCCTCAGCGGCTCCTTTCGCGCCATCCTCGACCCCACCATGCAGGCGCTGATCCCCAACCAGGTGCCCAGGAGAGACCTGCTCAACGCCTTCACGCTCGGCGCCCTGAGCCGTCACGGAGCCAAGCTCGTGCTGCTGGTCGCATCCCCGCTTCTCGCCGTGGATGCCGTCGGCGTCAAGGGCGTGCTCATCATCAGTGCCGGACTTCAGGTCGCAGGCGCGGCGTCCATTGCGCTCGTGCGAACCGCGTCCAGGGGCGAGAGCGGTGAGGATCACGGCCTTGCCCGAGGCATGGTCGAGGGACTGGTACATATCTACACCAATCGTGCGATCGCCCTCTTCGTCCTGCTCGCGGCCTTTCATTGCGCTCTGGTGATGTCGTTCGACTCGGTGCTTCCCGTGCTCTCGAAGCGGCAGCTGGGCGCCGTCGACGGCTCGACCCTGGGCTACCTGGTGCTGGCGTTCGGCGTCGGCTCCGCGCTCGGCCTCATCCTGATGGCCGGCGTACGCGACGAAGCTCGGAAGGGCCAGTTCCTGATGTACACGGCCGCGGTGAGCGGCCTCACTCCCATGCTGCTCGCGGTGGCCCCCAACGTCCCGGTTGCCGTCCTGGCCAGCGCGGGAATGGGAGCGTCGCAGGCCACCTTCATGGCGCTCACCAACACCTATGTGCAGTCGATAGCGCCCGACCGTCTCAGGGGCAGGATCGCCAGCCTCTACACCCTGCACGCAGGCGGTGTGATGGCGTTCTCGAACCTGGGGTTCGGGTTCGTGGCGGACGCCTTCTCAGCGCCGCCGATCCTGCTGGTCGCCAGCCTTCTGTACGTGATCGTGCTGATGGCCATAAGCGCGGGACAGCCCGTGCTCCGGCGGGTCTATCGAACGGGCGAGGTGATGGCGGCGTGAGCGGCGGTCTCGATGTCCGGGCCTGCCGCGGCGCCCTCTCCGGTCGGCGGTGATGAGAGTACGGAAGGCGATAGTCCCCACCGCCGGTTTCGGTACCCGGTTCCTCCCTGTGACCAGGTCTGTGCCTAAGAATATGCTGCCGGTGTGGGATCGGCCAAGCATCCACCTCACCGTCGAGGAGGCGGCCCGCGCGGGCATCGAGCACGTCATATTCGTCCTCACCCACGGGCAGGAGGCGATCGGGCACTACTTCGACCGTCTGCCCGAGCTGGAGCAGGCCCTGGAGAGCAGGGGAGCCCATGACGCGCTCCGGCAGATGATAGAGATATCCGAGATGGCCGAGATCAGCTATGTCTATCAGAAGCGGCAGCTCGGACCCGGCCATGCGGTGCTCACCGCGCGCGCTGCCGTGGGCAGCGAGCCGTTCGCCGTATTCTTCCCGGACGACCTGATCCTGAGCGATACTCCCACGATCGCCGATATGATAGAGCTGTTTGCTGACCACCGGTCCAGCATTATCGCGGTGGCCGAGGTGCCCGATGAGATGGTCCCGGCCAAGGGGATTATCGATCCGAAGCCGGTGGATGATCGAGTGTTGGAGGTCGTGGGTCTGGTCGAAAAACCGGCTTTGGATGAGGCTCCGTCGAACCTGGGAATCGTCGGCAGATACGTTCTTCCGCCGGAGGTGTTCGAGGCGCTCGAGTCGGTAAAGCCCGGCGCAGGGGGGGAGATCTGGCTTACCGACGCGATAGCGGCGCTGCTGCCGGCCCGGAAGGCGTACGCCTACCGGTTCCCGGGCGTCCACTTCGACGTGGGTACGCCGGAGGGACTCCTCAAGGCGTCGGTACACGCCGCCCTGCAACATGAAGACCGCTCCCCGGGTTTCAGGGAGTGGCTGCGCCATCAGGTCTAGCGTAACTGTTCAGACTTTGTGAGATGTGCGGGCAAATTGGCGTACCACACCGTCATGTCCGCGAAGGCGGGCATCCAGTCTTAGCGGCTGGGGGATGGACTCCCGCTCCCCGATCGGTGTCGGGGACAGGCTTCGCGGGAGAGACGGTGATTTCGGGAAGGTCCGCTTCACTCCTTCCTTAGGCTCTCATCGAGTATCTCCAGCAGGTCGCGCGCCTGCTGGCCGCCGTCCGAGACGGAGCCGATCCCCTCCTCGAACATCTGCAGGCAGAACGGACAGGAGACTCCGACGGTGTCCGCTCCGGTCTCGAGGAACTGCTCGGTTCTCGCGTGGTTGACTCTTGGCCCACGGCTCTCTTCGATCCACATGTGCCCGCCCCCGGCGCCGCAGCAGAACCCCCTCTCTCTGCTCCTCTGCATCTCCACGAGCCGTAGCCCCGGCACCGCCTGAGCGATCCTGCGCGGGGCGTCGTAGACGCCGTTGTGTCTGCCCAGGTAGCAGGAGTCGTGGTATGCCACGGTCGCCTCTATCGTGGCTACCGGCCTGATCCTCCCCTGCTCGATCAGCTCCGATATGAGCTCGCTGTAGTGCATCACCTCGTATTCGCCGCCCAGGTGAGGATACTCATTCTTCATCGTGTTGAAGCAGTGCGGGCAGACGGTGACCACTCGCTTCACCTTGTAACGGTCGAGCGTGGCGATGTTCTGCCGGGCCATTATCTGGTAGAGGTACTCGTTTCCCATGCGCCGCGCCGGATCCCCCGTGCAGGTCTCCTCCGAACCCAGAATGGCGAAGTCGACTCCGGCCCGGTTGAGGACGGACACCATGGACCTGGCCACCGCCTGGCTGCGCCGCTCCAGTGCCGCCGTGCAGCCGACCCAGAAGAGCAGCTCCGCGTCCGGATGGTCCGCAAGCGTCCGGACGTCCAGCCCTTCGGCCCAGTCGGTCCTGGTGTAGGTCGTCCCCCTCCACGGATGGCCGCGCTGCTCCATGCTCAGCAGCGCGTTCATCGCCGTCTCGGGCATGCTGGCCTGCTCCATCACGAGATGACGGCGGACGTCGACGATCGTGTCTATGTGCTCCACGCCGACCGGGCACTCCTGGACACATGCGCCGCACGTGAGACAGTCCCAGATCGCCTCCTCCTGGATCCCGTTTCCAAGCAGCGGCTGGGGCTGGCCTTCCGGACTCCTCTTTGCGGCGCCGGGCCCCGTCTCCAAGAGATGATCCTTGAGGTTCTCTACGATGTGCATCGGTGAGAGGGTCTTTTCGGTGATGTGGGCGGGACACGAGTCGGTGCAGCGGCCGCAGACGGCGCACGCGTAGCCGTCGAGCAACTCCTTCCAGGTGAACTCCTCGACCCTGGCTGCCCCGAAGCTCTCGGCCGTCTCGAGGTCGGCGGGCGTCGACAGCGTCCCTCTGGCCTCCAGGGAGCGCATCAGGAAGCTGAACGGCGCCGCGATGATGTGCATGTGCTTCGAGAGTGGGATGTACATGCCGAAGCCCAGAATGACGCCCAGGTGCAGCCACCAGGAGAGGCCGTGCAGCCCGTTTGCCGTCTCTTTGTCAACGCCCCAGGCGGCGATGACGGCGCCGATCCCGGCTCCGACGGGCGCGGAAGCGTGCGGACCCTCCCCGCCCGAAGCCGCGTAGAACGCCTCGGTCGAGAGGGTCAGCACCATCAGCGCGCCGATGAGCGCGAGGATGATCGCCGACTCGCGCTTCTGGGTCAGATCGAAGAGCAGGCGGTGAGGTCTGGCGACCCATCGCCTGGCAGCGGCCCAGCCCAGCACGGCCAGGAAGAGGACGGCCAGCACATCGATATAGTATGCGAAGACCCTGACGCCCGTCTCCGTGAGAAGCCTCTCCGACAGCGGGGGCCATACGGAATCGCCGAATATGAACAGTATGTAGCTGATCAGGAACGATATGAATCCCCAGAAGATGAACAGGTGCGCCAAGCCGGCCCTGTCTTTGCGCAGGGACACGCTCTGAAGCACCTTCCGCTGGCCGAAGATGAGCGGAACGGCTCCCAGGACGCGCCGTCCGATCTGGTCGAAGCGGGCGGAGGGACGCCCGAGCAGGACGAGCCTGAAGATTCTCCGGTACAGAAGCAGGCCGGACAGAGCGAAGGCGACGGCCGATATCGCGTACACTCCCACCCAGGTGTGGAGGGCGCCGAACAGGCTGTCAGGCGGGACCATATCCTACTCCTGTCCCGTCACTCTCTGAACAGGACGAGCACCGTCGAGGCGGTCGCGAGCCATGAGACGATCGCGATCATCAACGGGACGTCGGTCGTGAGGACCTCTTCCGGCCGCTCGCCCGCATTCTTCGCGTGCGCCAGGTAGATGTATCTCGACACCCCGTAGACGACGAACGGTATCGTCAGCATCATGCTGTTGTTCGCGGGCATGCTCTGAGCGGTGAAGGTGTAGAGGCTGTATACGACCACCAGAGATGCCACCGCCAGTGTGATGAGCTGGTCGAGGAAGCCCCGTTGATACCAGTCCAGGGTGCTGCGTTGGTCCGCGGCCCGCTCCGGGGCGGCGGCAACTTCGCTCCGGCGTTTGACCAGCGCGATGAAGAGCGCGCCGAGTCCGGTGCAGATGCACAGCCAGGGAGAGATCGGCGCCTGAATCACGACGGCCCCCGCGACTGCGCGGAAGACGAACCCGGCGGCTATCGCGAATACGTCCAGGATGACTATCCGCTTGAGGGCGAAGGTGTAGGCGGTCGTGGCGGCGAGATAGGCGGCCGCAACGGCGCCGAATAGCGGTTCGAGCAGGAACGAGGCGGCGACCCCGGCCACCGCCAGGACGCAGGCGGCTATCAGGGCGCGCCTCCTCGACAGCGCCCCGGAGGCGACGGGCCGGAGACGCTTGACTGGATGGAGGCTGTCCCTCCGCGCGTCGACGACGTCGTTGACTAGGTAGCATGCGCCACTGATGGCCGAGAACAGGACGAAGGCGAGGGTCGTCTTTCCGAGCAGTGAGGCCATCTGGCCGACGTCGCTGGGAGACCAGACCTCGTTGACAGTGAAGAACAGCGCCATGTAGACCAAGAGGTTCTTGGTCCATTGGCGTGGCCGACAGGCTTGGGCCAGCAGCCGGGAGGTGCGCCACAGCGCTGCGGACTCGGACGCCTTGCCCACCCGTTCCATGGGGCGATGATATGGCGCAGTCACCCTCTCGTCAATGCGGCGTCTGTACGAGGGGAACCACGGGATGGGGAGCCGCCGCCGTGCAGCGGCTCCCCATCCTCGGCCCGGCGGGGCAGGCCGGCTCGTCATGAGCGCGCTGGTCTCGCGCTCTATTCTGTTGTTAATGTGCGGTGCGCACTGTGGGTAATTATAGCACATCTGTTCCAGCAGTCTCTTCCCATCGCCATTCCGACTCCCTGTATCGGAGTACGGGGCAGGCCCCGGGCTAGGCAATTCCCGTCGCCTCTGGCTCCGCAGGGATGGATTCCCACGTTCGCGGGAATGACGGATGGAGAGGCCGCGTGGCAGGAACGACGGTTGTGCAAAGGTCCGCGTATGCGGGCTTTTTTGTTGCCCGAAACATTGCAGAGAGGCGTGCGGGGCGGCTGGTTCTCGCGGCATAGTCGGGGCCGGTTCTCCTCCTTCACCACCTGCTGCGCCTGCTCGGCCATCTCCGGCGGCAGGGGGAAGGTGATGATCTCTATCCGGGTGAGAAGCCGCCCACCGGTTCCCGATCGCCGCCATGTTCGGCGCCGGCGCAATGGCGAGGAGCTTCACGGAAGACAACGAGACCCGCATGGTCGAGATGCTGGTGACCTCGGCGCCGGCGTTTTCCGTGATGGCGGGAAAGCTGGCGGCGCTGGTCGCCACCGGGTTGGTGTACATAGCGGTGTGGATCACGGTGGCAGCCTTCGCCGTTCCAGCGGCCGTCGGCTCGATAACGAGTGCCGACACGGCCTTCATCATGTCGCCGGAATTGCTTGTTACGGTGTTGGCAGCCTTTGTCCTGGGGTATTTCCTCTACTCCGCCCTGGGGCTGTTAGTTGGTATTCTCGTGCCTTCGCCGGTGGTGGCCCAACAACGAATGAGCATATTGGCCTTGTTCGCCGGGCTGCCGGTGGCGAGCCTGATTGCTGGTCCACTAGATGTATTCACTCCCATACTTCCCTACATCCCGTTGACGGCCCCGGCTACGGTTTTTCTGAGGCTTGCTGAGGGAGACGACGTGTCGGACGGTGGGACCGCCGCAATGCTGGCGTTATTCGCAGTAACGGGGTTGCTGTTGCTGTGGATCACGTCCCGCATATTCCGAGCGCGTATTCTGCGGTCCGGCTAACGAATGACTCCCGGCAACGTTTGGACGGCATTACGTCGCGCTGACTAGTAGTCCGGACGAAGAAAAGCGTCGGCCTGGCGGGCCGGTGACCGCCGTGTACGCCAGTATCACGAAGAACGCCCGGAGGGTGTCCGGCTGCGCGACGACTGTTCCGAGGGCCTGTTGGGCTTCCGTCGTGGACGCCGTGCTCATCCATTCAGTCGCGTTCTTACCCAGGAGAGCTATGTCCAGGACCCACGCGTCCCGGTCCAGAGCGTCAACGAACTCGGCGACGAACCGTGCTGGATGATCCACCGGCAACAACTCGTCAAGCGTCGGCGGCAACATCCACATCTGCTCGGCCCATCGGTCGAAGCGGCATCTCAATATCTCCCACCTTGATGTCGCTTCAAACGTACACCTGAGCCATACCCAACGCCAACCCAGACAGGCTCGTTCGCGGGAATGACGGATGGCGCTGATCTCCGTCACGAGGCTAGAGGTACAACGTTGGAACTCCGCATGATGTGGTCGCGCGTGAGTAACGGGATGCGATGCACGATGCTGGTGGCGGCGATGATCTCGTCCGCCGGATCGCTCTCGAAGTCGAGGCGGGTCGAGGCGCGCGCGACGTCGAGATCGATCGGCCACACGTGTATCCGGCTCAGGACGCGGATCACTTCGCGGTCATCGAGGTCCATGTCTATACGGCCGAGCTGGACCAGCTTGCTCAACTCCCACAGCACGATGGACGAAATGGACCACCGGCTTTGCTCCAGCGGGCCCTGTTCGGCCAGCCGCAGGTCGCCTTTGAGGGCGAAGACGAGGATGTGCGTGTCAAGATTGAGCATCTGCATCCCAGCGGAGGCCGGTTGTAAAGATGTCACCCCTGATCTCGACCTTGTGCCGCAGGCTGCCGATCAGGCCGGCAGGCCGCCGGTCATATGGAACGACACGCGCGATGGGCTTGCCATGCTTGGTGACGATCAGTCCATCGGCGTCGAGCCGATCCAACAATGCGAGGCACTGCTCCTTGAATTTCGCGGCTCCAATCCTTTTCATATCTTCTCTCCGTTTAGGGCAGACATATTATATGACTGGTCGCTAAGTATGTCCATCTTTCGCCGGTATGACGGTCAGGGATGCGGGCGAGACGCCCGCGCTCCCAGTGTGGATTCCCGCTCCCCGATCGGGGTCGGGGACAGGCTTCGGGGGAGTGACGGAGAGGTGGGGGATTTGGGTGGATTCGTGTCGTTGACACGGTGATTTCGCTGCGCTATCATCTTGGCTGGCAGTCGTGCATGGCGACTGCTAGTTTTTGGAGAATCGAAGAGAGGATAGGAGGTCGTCGCGAATGGCTACCAAGAGCAAAGTCTCGTTCAAGCCTCTTGGCAACAGGGTGGTGATCGAGCCGTCCGAAGCCGAAGAGCAGATAAGCTCCGGCGGGATATACATACCCGATACCGCGAAGGAGAAGCCCCAGGAGGGCACCGTCGTGGCGGTCGGGCCGGGCAGGCTGACCGACGAGGGCAACCGGGTGCCGATGGACGTGCAGGTCGGGGATATGGTCGTCTATTCCAAGTACTCCGGCACCGAGTACAAGGAGGGCGACGTCGAGTATCTCGTCTTGAGAGAGGACGACATACTCTTCACCAAGTAGCTACCGTAGGCGGGACAGCGAATCAAGATGTACTTCAGGAGGGGGTAATGCCCAAGCAGTTGACCTTTAGCGAAGAGGCGCGCGCCGCCATGAAGCGCGGCATCGACACGATGGCCAATACCGTCGGCGTCACCCTGGGGCCCAGGGGACGCAACGTAGTGCTCGACAAGAAGTTCGGCCCCCCGCAGGTGTGCAGCGACGGGGTCACGATCGCCAAGGAGATCGAGCTGGAAGACCCATTCGAGAACATGGGCGCACAGCTGCTCAAGGAGGCCGCCAGCAAGACCAACGACGTCGCGGGTGACGGCACCACCACCGCGACGGTGCTGGCCCAGGCGATCATCCATGAGGGATTCAAGAACATCGCGGCGGGCGCCAACCCCATGGCGCTCAAGCGCGGGATCGAGAGGGGCGTGACGGCTCTTCGCGAGTCTGTCGAGACGATGTCCACCCCGGTCGAGGGCAAGACCCAGATCGCGCAGGTGGCATCCCTTTCCGCCCACGACGACGAGATGGGCGGTCTCATCGCCGACGTGATGGAGAAGGTCGGCAAGGACGGCGTCATAACCGTCGAGGAGTCGAAGGGCCTGAGCTACGAGCAGGAGTTCGTAGAGGGGATGCAGATAGACCGAGGCTACATCTCGCCCTACTTCATCACCGACCAGGACAGGATGGAGACGGTGCTGGAGGACCCCTACATCCTGATCACCGACAAGAAGGTCTCCGCGGTTGCGGATCTCTTGCCCGCCCTGGAGAAGATCCTGCAGGTAGGTAAGAGCGTGGTGCTGGTGGCCGAGGACATAGAGGGCGAGGCGCTCGCCACTCTCGTCGTCAACAAGCTCCGCGGCACGCTGAGCTGCGTCGCGGTCAAGGCACCCGGGTTCGGCGACCGCCGAAAGGCGATGCTCGAAGACATGGCGATCCTGACGGGCGGGGTCGTCATCAGCGAAGAGGTCGGCCGGAAGCTGGACTCCGTCGCGGTCGAGGACCTCGGCAGGTGCCGCAGGGTCGTCGCCAGCAAGGAGGACACGACGTTCGTGGACGGCTCCGGCTCCGACGACGCGATCCAGGGACGCATCAACCAGATCAAGGCTCAGGTCGACGAGACGACGTCCGACTTCGACCGGGAGAAGCTCCAGGAGCGCCTGGCCAAGCTCTCCGGCGGGGTGGCGATACTGAAGGTAGGAGCGGCCACCGAGGTCGAGATGAAGGAGAAGAAGCAGCGGGTGGAGGACGCGCTTTCGGCCACTCGGGCCGCTGTCGAGGAGGGGATCGTGCCCGGAGGCGGGCTCGCGCTGATCCGTTCCCGCTCCGCTCTCGACGATCTCGGCCTGGAGGGCGACGAGAAGACGGGAGCCAGCATCCTCAGCAAGGCGCTGGAGGCGCCGCTGAAGCTCATCTCGGAGAACACGGGCGTCCCCGGCGACGTGATCCTCTCGGACAGCCTCAAGAGCGAGGGCGACTGGGGCTACGACGCCGAGACCGGAGAGTTCACGAATCTCCTGGAGCGCGGCATCATGGACCCGGCCAAGGTGACGAGGGCGGCCATCGAGAACTCGGCCAGCGTGGCCGCGATGGTCCTCACGACCGAGTCCCTGATCACCGATATCAAGGAGGACACGCCTCCGATGCCGGCCGGGCCGCCGATGGACTACTAGGCGTCTGCGAGCAAGGAGTAGGTTGAGAGAGGGCTCCGGGGGTTCCGGGGCCCTCTTCTCTTTTGCAGAGGGATGCGGGCGAGACGCCCGCGCTCCCAGTGGATTCCCGCTTTCGCGGGAATGACGGATGCTAGACTGCTGTCTATTTTCATAGGAATGACATGGGCTGGGTGACATCGCAAGCCCTCGAACGGGGGAAGAGGTTTTCGGCAGCGCCGTCCCGGAAGTGACGCCGATTCCGCTTCCGTCCCCTTGAATCGGGCAGGTAGCCCCAGTGTTATGATGGCCTCCCGGACTACGACCGTTCCGTAAACGAGCTTGCCGTGTTTACTCATCTACACGTCCATACCGAGTACAGCATGCTGGACGGCCTGAGCAGGATCGACCGTCTCGTCGGCCGCGCCGTGGAGCTGGGCATGGACAGCCTCGCGATCACCGACCACGGGGGCATGTACGGCGCCATCGACTTCTACAGGACCGCCAAGGCGGCGGGCGTCAGACCGATCATCGGCTGCGAGATGTACGTGGCTACCGACAGCCGCCATACCCGCAGTCCACACGATAAGAGCCCCTATCACCACCTGACGGTGCTCTGCAAGGATACGACCGGATATAGAAACCTGGTCAAGCTCGTATCGAAGGCGCACCTGGAGGGTTTCTACTACAAGCCCCGGGTCGACCGGGAGCTGCTGGAGAAGCATCACGAAGGGCTTGTGGTCCTATCGGGCTGCACCAGCGGCGAGGTCTCGGACCTGATCGCACAGGGACGGACCGAAGATGCCAAGAGGGCCGCGCTCTGGTACCGGGAGCTGTTCGGCGACTACTACCTCGAGCTCATGGAGCACGAGGGGGTGGAGAATCTGCCCGAGATCAACAGGGGCTTGGCCGCGCTCAGCCGGGAGACCGGCATTCCGGTGGTAGCCACCAACGACTCGCACTACGTTGGCAGAGAGGAGGCCCCGCTCCAGGACATACTCATCTGCATACACACGAATACGAACGTGCGGGACGAACGGCGGCTGAAGATGGCCGCCGACTCCTACTATCTCCGGTCCGCGGAGGAGATGCAGGACCTGTTCGCGGAGCTTCCCGAAGCCGTGTCGAACACGCAGCGCATCGCGGAGATGTGCGATCTGAAACTCGACTTCTCGCAGACGCGCCTGCCGGACTTCGAGGTCCCGGACGGCATGACCGCCGACCACTATCTCTCGCAGCTATGCTGGGACGGACTGCGACGGCGTTTCGAACGGGTGACCGCCCTCGAGGAGGAGCGCCTGTCCTACGAGTTGAGTGTCATCCGACAGACTCAGTTCGCCGGATACTTCCTGGTGGGCTGGGACATCGCCAGATTCGCCCGGGAGCGCGGCATCTACTCTACCCTCCGCGGGAGTGCAGCGGCAAGTCTGGCCCTCTACTGCCTGGAGGTAACCAACATCGATCCGCTGCCCTATGGGCTCGTGTTCGAGCGGTTCCTGAACCTAGAACGCAAAGAGATGCCCGATCTAGACTTCGACTTTCAGGACGACCGGCGCCAGGAGGTCATCAACTACGTCGTCTCGAAGTATGGCAGGGATCATGTGGCTCAGATCATCACCTTCGGCACGCTGGGCGCTCGGGCGTCTATCCGGGACGTGGGGCGTGCGCTGGCGATGTCGTACGCGGACGTCGACAACGTGGCCCGGCGTATTCCCTTCAGGCTGAACATCACCCTGGAAGAGGCCATTGCGGAGACGCCGGAGCTCCAGGAGATGTACGGCGCGGATGAGGGGATCCAAAAGCTGATCGATACGGCAAAGGGCCTGGAGGGGATCACCCGCCACTCGAGCACTCACGCCGCCGGCGTGGTCATCTCCAAGGAGCCGCTGGACGATGTCGTACCCCTGCAGAGACCGATAAAGGGAGACGATGACAGCGTGGCCATGACCCAGTATGCGATGGACCCCATAGCGCTGCTGGGCCTGCTCAAGATGGATTTCCTAGGCCTTGCAAATCTTACCGTACTGGCTGGCGCCCGGGAGCTCATCTTCAGGATCAGGGGCGTCCAGCTCTCTCTTCAGGACATCCCGCTTGACGACGCCAGCACCTTCGAGATGCTGTCAAACGGCGAGACGGTGGGCGTGTTCCAGATGGAGAGCGCCGGGATGACTAGGCACATCAAGGAGCTAAAGCCGTCGTCCCTGAGCGACGTGGCGGCGATGATAGCCCTCTACCGTCCGGGGCCGATGGAACAGATCACAACTTTTATCGATGCCAAGCATGGTCGAGCTGAGCCCAGCTACCCCCATCCCGCGCTAAGCGAGATTCTCCAGGAGACCTATGGCGTTATCGTCTACCAGGATCAGGTCCTCCACATCGCCCGAACCTTCGCCGGCTACACCCTCGGCGAGGCTGACATCGTGCGAAAGGCGATGGGCAAGAAGATCCCCGCGATCATGGCCCAGGAGCGCGACAGGTTCATCGAAGGCGCGCTCGAACAGGGATATTCGAAGGATCTTGCCGAGGAGGTCTTTGCGCTCGTCGAACCCTTCGCTGGATACGCCTTCAACAAGGCCCACAGCGTTAGCTACGGTCTCATCTCGTACTGGACGGCATACCTGAAAGCCAACTACACCGCCGAATATATGGTCGCCCTCCTGAACGCCTACCTGGGCAATACGGATAAGGTCGCCGCAGTCGTGAACGAATGCCGGAGGCTCAAGATAAGAGTCCATCCCCCAAACATCAACCGCAGCCAGGCCGACTTCTCGATCGAGATGTCCGAGGATGGCGTGCCGGGCGTAAGGTTCGGCCTGACGGCCGTCAAGAACGTGGGGGGCGCTGCCGTGCTTCCCATCGTCGAAGCGGTCTCGAAAGAGGGGGCATTCGATTCTATTGAGCATGTGTGCCGGTCCGCAGACATGAGCGGCCTCAACCGCAAGACGCTCGAAAGCCTCGTCAAGGCGGGGGCGCTTGATGATTTTGGAGACAGGGGTGCCCTCCTCGACGTTCTCGACTGGATCATCTCCCTCGCGAACAGCGAAGCCAGTCTCAAGGCGTCCAATCAGGCGTCCATGTTCGACCTGTTCGGAGAGTCCGTGCCGACGCCTCTCGCCACCATCGAGCTGAACGATGTTCGCACGCCTAACAGCGAGCGCCACCAGTGGGAGATGGAGCTTATGGGGGTCGCCCTGTCTGCCGGGAGTCCGCTGGCCGCGCTCGCATCCGATTCCAATTCCATCGTCTTTCGCAGCCAGCTGGATCAGAGTATGGCTGGCCGCAAGATAACCCTAGCGGGGCAGATCTCGTCCGTCACCCACCGCTCTACCCGGAAGCAGAGGCCCTTCGCGATCGTCGCGGTCGCCCTGATGGACGGTCCTGTCGAGGTCTTCGTATGGGAGGAGCTGCTGAGCCAAACGCAAAGTCTGTGGGCCGAGGGTAACTTCATTCAGGTTTCCGGCGCCGTCAGGACGCGTGGCGACCGTATCAGCATCAATGCCTCAGACGCGGCCGAGTACGCCATCGGAGATGTCAGCCCTTCAGATGAGCACGATGTCCAAAGTGCGGCGGAGCCGGTCGAAGAGGAGCGCCGCGCGCCTGATCCGCTCCCCCCTGAGCCGGTTGACGACCCTGCGCCGTCTGCGGTAGCTGATGGACCCGCCAAGGAGTACGAGTCCAACGGGCCGACGCGCCTCCATCTCCTGATCAGGGAGTCCGATCGACCGAAGGACGACCAGCGGCTCTTTGACGATGTCAAACGCCTTCTTCTGGAGAACCAAGGCGAGGACGAGGTCAGGCTGGAGATCTCGTCCAACGGCCGGCTGTTTACGCTGGACTGGCCGCTGGTCCGCGTCAACGCCTCCCGCGAGCTGGAGGGAGATCTGTCCGAGATGCTGGGTCAGGCTGGCCGGGTCACTCTGGAGAGCGTCGCCGGTTGAAGTGGGTCTGTGTCGCCACGGCCCCTGACCAGCTCGTAGCCGAGATGTGGCGCGAGCTGCTGGTAGGGCATGGCGTCGCCGCAGTAGTACGATCGGGCGACACAGCCTCCTACATGGGCGTATCCGCCTATCCCTGCCGCGTACTGGTCAGGGAACGCGACCTGGACAGGGCGAAGAGAGTGCTGGCAACTATCCAGACTCCGTGAGATAGCCCCGTCATACCCGCGAAAGCGGGGAGGTGGATCCACAGACTCGCGGTGTCGACCCCCTTGACAAGGCCCCTCTCTTTATGAGAACATGCGTTCTCTACATAGAGGAGGAGCCTGTTCACCATGCTGATCAAACATACCCCCGACGCCTACGAGAAGCTCCAGATACTCGGCGGAATGGCCACCGACGACATCCTGTCCAGGCCGGGAGACACAGGTAGCGGCCGAATCTCCAGGGCGCCATACTCTATGCGCGCCAAGAACCCGCTTCCCGGCGTCTACAAGGCCTCCATGCCCAACGGCAAGAAGATCAGCCTGATGAGGGTCATGTTCACCGATTTCTGCAAGATGGACTGCGCCTTCTGCCCCAATAGCCATTGGGTGCCGAGGAGACGTCACGCCTTCAAGGTCGATGAGCTGGCCCGCACCTTCGCCGAGCTTCAGCGGCGGCACACGGTCGACGGCCTCTTCTTGAGCTCGGGAGTGGCCGGCACCGGCTCCAAGACCACCGAGCGCCTGGTCAGAGTGGTCGAACAGGTGCGTCTGAAGTATGGCTTCAAGGGATATATCCATCTGAAGGTCATGCCAGGCACCGAGTACCAGTACGTCGAGGCCGCCCACCGGCTAGGCACGCGCCTGTCCGTGAACATCGAGACTCCCACCGTCGATCACATGCGAAAGCTGAGCGCGATGAAAGACCTGGAGCGCGACATCCTTGCTCCCATGAGCTGGATAGCCAAGCTCACCGGAGGCGGTCCCGACGGCGCCGTTGGCCAGGCGACTCAGCTCGTCGTCGGCGCTGCCGACGAGTCGGACTGGGACATCTTCAGGCGCATGGACCAGCTCTATACGCAGTGGCATCTGAAGCGCATCTACTACGCGGCCTTCCGTCCGGTCCGCCATACGCCGCTGGAGGAGCATCCGCCGACGCCGCTGTGGCGTGAGCATCGCCTCTACCAGATGGACTGGCTGAAGCGGGTCTACCGCTTTGGCAATGACGAGCTGGAGCTGGCCTTCGACCGGGAGGGCTTCCTGGCTCGCGACCTTGACCCGAAGACAGCCATCGCCGTCGAGAACTTCGACGCCTTCCCGCTCGACGTCAACACCGCAACCCGTCAACAGTTGCTGAGGGCGCCCGGCGTGGGGCCCCTGTCCGCACAGCGCATTCTGAGCAACCGCCGCCGCCACAGCATCGACACCTGGCGAGACCTCCAGGCCATGGGTGTCGTGAAGAAGAGGGCGTCGCCGTTCCTGGCCTTTCCCGGCCATCGCCCGCCGGCGGCCAGGCAGCTTCGGCTCGATCTGTTTGGCGAAGATGCGCGCCGGGCGCGGGTAGCCGAGAGACGCTCTCCCTACTCGGCGCAGGCCGAAACGGGCGCGGTCGCGCCCTGCGGCGAGATCAGGTCATGCACCGGCTGCCCCATGTACGGCGCCCCGGGCCACCCCGGCTCCGATAGCATCGGACACCGGATCGCTGCCGAAGCCGCCTAGGTGGCCTACTACAGTCGGCCGGCCTCGAGTTCTAGCAGCGCGCGCTTGAGGTCCAGCTGGCTCCCGGCCCTTCCGAAACCGCCGAGGCCGCCGTCGCTCGCGACTATCCGCTGGCATGGCACGACTATCGGCAGCCGGTTTCTTGCCATGCACTGGCCCGCGGCCCGCGCCGCTCTGGGACTGCCCGCGCGAGCTGCAAGCCACGAGTAGGTCCGCGTCTCGCCGTACGGGATGGAGCGGCATGCCGTCCACGCCGCCTGTAGGAAGGGCGACGCGTCGGCTACGTCGATAGGCTCATCTTCGAAGCTTACCGGCTCCCCCTCGAAGTAGGCGGCCAGCAGGGACTTCAGTCCCTCGAACCGGTTCGGTGACCACTCCGCCGACTCGATCTCGTCACCCAATGACGAGACGCACTCTTCTGGAGATGTCTGGGGGAGCGTCGTACGTCTAGCGCCCTTCGTCGAAGATAGAAGTCCCATCCACCCCAACCGAGTCTCCATAAGGTCGTAGTGCAGACTCATCTCGTCTGTCCCCCTCCCATTCGCAGTAGCCTTCGCAGCGTCTGTCGAGCAAGGCCCCATCGTATGCTGCGCCACGCCTGTTCCACCGCCTCGTCGTCCTCCTCGTCGTCCTCGCGGGCTCCGTAACATCTTCTGGCGAAGGCGGTCGTGATATGCTCCGCGCCCTCAGTGGCCTCCGGGATGGACCGCGCGATCGAAGCAGCGTACTCTCCCGGCGTCTGCTGCCGCCGGCGCGGCAAGCCCGCCAGGACGCCCAATCTTCCCATCTTCGAATAGGCCTTTACGGCCTGGTCTTTGCCCCAAAGCCCCTGGTTCCAGAGCAGATACAGCGCCAGCGCCAGCGCGGCCGCGCTGGCCATCCCGATACCCGCCCTGACCAGGCTGTCGTAGGACCGTTCAAGAGTTAGGTCGCTTCCGCCGAACGGGTTGAGCTCCTCCAAGAACGGGTCTTCAGCAGGGAAGATGTCGTGCGCATCTTCGATTCCGAGCTCAGTCGTCGTCGTGCCTTCCCCGGAATCGACGGTGGGCGCCGTGTCCCTGCCCGGAAGGTCCCAGGCGGGCGTGGGCTCGAAGTCGATCCACCCGTAGCTCGGGAAGTAGACCTGCACCCACGCGTGGCTGTCCGTGTCGCGTATGAAGTACTGGCCTGAGTTGGGGTCGAGCTCGCCGGGTGCATAGCCGGCGGTCAGCCTGGCGGGAACGCCGGAAGCCCTCAGCATCACGGCCATCGCCGATGCGAAGTAGTCGCTGTAACCGGTCTGGGTCTCGAACAGGAAGTGGTCGACGCCGTCACTGCTGGACGGTGGAGCCTCGATCTCCTGTGAGTAGGTGAATTCGTCGCCTCTCAGGTAGGCCTGTATCGCCCTCGCCTTGCCATAGGGATTTCCGCTGCCGGCCGTAAGCTCGGTCGCGAGGTCTCGTACCCTCTGCGGGAGGCTGTCGGGAAGCTGGAGATAGTGATCGGTGATGAACCCGTCGTACTCTGTGCCCGCCTCTGCAAGATCCTCCGGTTCGGCCACCGAGACGGACGCCAGCACCGTGTACGGCTCATTCTCCCGGACCTCGGTCGCGAACCTCATCGCCGCTACGTCCAGCGCCAGCGGGATCTTTCGCTGTAGAGTGACCGTAGCGAGTGCCGTCCTGTCCGAGGCCGTGTTGTCTCCCGTTACCTCTACGAGTGCCAGGTCGTCAGGTATCATCTGGGCGACGACGGGCCCAAGCGGCTGGTTCGCCGGCTGGTCCGGCAGTCCCCGCAGCTCGGCCGCTAGCAGCCGTATATCCTCCGGATAGTCGCCTTCTGCGGAAGGATCCGTTATGTCTATCTGAAAGACCCTCGGACTCAGGGTCTCTACGACGGCCTCTCGACTCACCCAATCGAGACTTCCTCCGGCCATAAGGCTCGTCGTCTCGAAGCTAAGCTGGATGTTCTGTTCTATCGACTCCCGCTTTGTCGAGTCTGCCGTCATCGGAGAGAGGGTGTCGGGATCGATCGCCACTTCTGACGTGTCTCCGGCCACCCATCCCCGCGAAGTGTACTCGCTGTACGTCCGCGACGCCCAGTACGACGGGTACTTCGTCTTCGTCCACATCACGACGTCCCCGTCCAGGCTGATCTCTCCCAAGAAGGGCAGGGTTGTTCCGAAGATGCGACCGGCCAGGTCCTTCCGCGACGGAACCGCGCCGAAGAGCCTGCCGAACTCGTCCTCCAAGTATGCGACCGGCGAGCGGCCGACGTCCCACGCGTCCGAGAGGCCTGAGGATACGAACACCCGCAGCGGGACGAACGCGGCCACGATCATCGCGATCACGCAGAGCCAGACGGCGGCGTGGATCGTCATCCATCCGGCAAGAGGGCTGAACCGCAGCCCGGCCCGTCTCCACACGTCATGACGCTGCACGACGCTCACCCTGACAACCAGGATCATCGTGAAGAACATGAAGACGAAGAACTGGACGATGAACCGACCTGGCAGAAAGCTGAGGTTGGTGAGTATCGCGGTCGACGCGAGGACCACTCCGACCCAGACGTTGCTGCTCCTGAAGATGAACCATGCGCTCACGTAGCCCAGAAGCCACGCCGCTGTCAGGAGCAGCAGAGTGAAGGGCAATAGGTCGGTGCTGATGCCGCCCGTCGCGGCGGCCGTATACCACTCGCCGAGCCTTCTCCAGAAGTCGTAGATCTGCTGCGGCAGAGGCTCTCCTGTAATCAGCGACGATGTCTGCCACACTACGACCACAGCGCCGATTCCAAGGCCTGCCAGGTGAAGCGCCGCGGCCGGGGCTCTGAGCTTTGCCAGCAACAATCCCGTCACCGCCGCGATGGTCAGGACGCGGTATATGCCCGGGGTCTCGACCCAGTTCGCGCTGGAGACAGACGAGCCGACGCTGTAGAGGACCAGTATCAGCATCACCAGCGTCGGCCAGCCCTGGCTTGGACTGTACCGCTCCACGAGCGCCAAGAGCCGGTTTGGCTGACGCACGGGTCGGGCTGGCGCGGCGGCGATCTGCGCTGCGGTCATGTCCATGGCTACACGGCCTTGGCTGCCCTCGCCGCCGCCGTTTCAGCGGCGCTGCGGCTCAGGGAGACCGAGATGTCATCGCCTCTACGCACCAGGTAGGTCGGTACACCTTCCGCATGCAGCTCAGGCAGCACTGCCAGAGTGTCGAAGTGTGTGCCGAAGCTCCGCCCGTCCAGAAGAACCGCCACGACCCTGACCCTTCTGCGAATCAGCTGCTTGACTGCGACTGCCCATTCCATCCTGGGAGACGACGTGATGATGATCAGGGTGGTGTTCTGCCCCCACAGTATCTCTTCCTTGGTCAGGACGTCTTCGACGGGGACCGAGCCCTTCGCCCTGCTCATCGCCAGGAACTCCATGAGCTGTTCGAACTGGCCCGTCCCCGTCTCCGACGGCAGGAAGTAGCGGCGGTCTCCGTAGGCGACCAGACCGAAGGGCAGCTGGTTGGACACGTACTTCCTGGCAAGCGAGGCCGCTATGGAGACAGCGTACTCGTCCGTGCTCTCCTCGAGCTCTCCTGCCTGGACATCCTGATGCAGGTCCACGAGGGCCCACACCTCGCTGGCCCGGCCGAGGTCGAACTCCCTGGACATGAGCTTGCTCATCTTGGCTGTGCTTGGCCAGTGAACGCGGCTGATGCTGTCGCCCGGAGCGTACTCACGGACGCTGGCCGCGTGCGGAGTAAGGTCGTGTGCCCTCCTCAGGGCCGACGCGTCTCCCGACAGGTCGGCTGGAGGGACGGTGAAGTCGGGCAGATCGACGATTCGAGGGTAGACCACGATGGTCTGGCTGTCGCCGAAGAACCGCTCCCGGCGAAACAGGCCGAAGACATCTGTGTTGGCTACTCGAATAGGGCCCATCGTGTAGACGCCTCGCGCGCGGGCCGGCGACGATGTAAGCCACGACCGACGTCCCTTGGAGGCGAGCCCCACGGCCGCTCCGGTCGAGTATCCCGGCAGGTCTGTAAGGTCTTCGACCTCGATCACCGGCTTTGGGAACGAGCTGCGGTTCTGGATCGTGAGGCGCTCTTCCACGTTGTCTCCGACTCTCACCCTGCGGCTTCTCCTGTCTACCCTGACCTCGATCATCAACAGGCTAAGCCAGTTCAGAGCGAGAGTGAGCACCGCGGTGACGCTCAGGATATAGAGAAGACGGTAGAAGAGCGCGAATCCCGTGGACATCCCTGTAAAGGCGGTGAGTACGGCCAGGATGATGACCAGGTAGAACCGCCTGAGGATCTGGGTTCTGCCGTCGAAGATGGCGCTATCTCCTGAACCAACCCTGGCCCTGCGCTCCTGGCACGGGCACCTCGTCGACGATTGATTTGACGACCTGCTGGCCGCTCACCCCGCGCATCCTCGCCGCCGCCGACACTATGACGCGGTGGCTCAGCATCGCCTCCGCCAGCCCTTTGATGTCGTCGGGAAGCACGTAGTCCCGCCCCCTGACGAGCGCCGTGGCCTGACCGCCCCGGAACAGGGCCAGCGAGCCTCGCGGCGAGCTCCCCAGGGCCGCGTCGGAGTGCTCGCGGGTCGCCTCGGTGAGCGCCACGATGTACCGCCTCACCAGCTCGTCTACGTAGACGTGTCGTACGGCCTCCTGGAGCTCTATCACCTCGTCCGCACCCGTCACCGCCTGAAGGCTCTCTATGGGATGCGTGATCCTCTGGTTCTCGACTATGTCGAGCTCCTGCTCGGCTGTGGGATAGCCGAGCGTGATCATCAGGAGAAAGCGGTCCAGCTGCGCCTCGGGGAGGGGGAAGGTCCCCTCGTACTCGATCGGGTTCTGGGTGGCCATCACCATGAAGGGACGGGGCAGCGGATGCGTAACCCCTTCGATCGTCACCTGCCGTTCGTCCATAGCCTCCAGCATAGCCGACTGGGTCTTCGGAGTGGCGCGATTGATCTCGTCGGCAAGCACGATCTGCGAGATGATGGGGCCCTCCTTGAATTCGAACTCCTGGCTCTTCTGGTTGTATATGGATACGCCGGAGACGTCCGTCGGCAGGAGGTCGGGGGTGAACTGTATACGTTTGAAGTCGCACCCGGTGGACTTCGCGATGCTCCTCGCCAGCATCGTCTTGCCCACTCCCGGAACGTCTTCGATGAGCGCGTGTCCCTGGCACATCAGAGCGATGATTCCCAGCTCCACGGCCCGGTCCTTGCCCACGATGACCGTCTTGACGTTGTCGGCGATGCGCTGCGCCGTCTCTCTGGTGATCTCGATCTGCTGCAATTGATCCTCCGAACCCTGCTGCTGGGTTCGGCAATCATATCCAAGCACCGATTGTATGTCCACCGGCTCCCGCCTCGCCCCGAACTCCCTGGACGCCTGCGTTGACAGTCATAAGGGGCACAATTAAACTCGCACTCACGCCGCGCGACGATCGAATCGCCGCCACTTAGTTTTCCACAGACATGACACGCCGCGTCTACGTCACGCGAGAGGAGCAGGAATGGTAACCACATCGGACAGTCAAGCGTCTCCGGCCGCAGGCCTTGTAGGTGAGCTGGTCGACAAGGTGCTCAGATGGCGCAACATCGGTCCCTTCCGCGGAGGGCGGGTTGTCGCCGTGGCCGGGCATCCCGGGGAGCCCAGCGTCTTCTACTTCGGCGCCTGCGCCGGCGGCGTCTGGCGGACGACCGACGGCGGGACCTATTGGGAGAACATTTCGGACGGTTTTTTCAGTACCGCTGCGGTGGGGGCTATCGCCGTAGCGGACAGCGATCCCAACGTCATATACGCCGGCACAGGCGAGGCCTGCATCCGCATCGACGTCTCTCATGGGGACGGCGTATACAGGTCGACCGACGGCGGGCGGACCTGGCGCAACATGGGCCTGACCGACACGCGCCACATCGGCCGCGTCCGCATCCATCCGAAGAATCCCGATCTGGTCTACGTCGCCGCATTGGGACACGCCTTCGGACCGAGCGAGCAGCGCGGGGTGTTCCGCTCTAAGGACGGCGGAGAGACGTGGGAGCACGTGCTGTTCAAGAGCGAGAGGGCTGGCGCCGTCGACATCTCGATAGACCCGACGAACCCGCGCGTCCTGTACGCGACCACCTGGGAGGCGGAGCGGGACTTCTGGGACATACGGAGCGGAGGCCCAGGCTCCGGCATTCACAGGTCGGACGACGGCGGAGACACCTGGACTGAACTGACCGATAACCCCGGCCTCCCGGAGGGAGTCAACGGGCGGATCGGCGTGGCTGCCTCGCCTGCGCGGCCGGGCCGCGTGTGGGCTCTGGTCGAAGCCGAGGACGGGGGAGTGTTCCGGTCCGACGACTCCGGCGCGACCTGGCAGTGCACCAACGACGGGGTCGACGTGCGAGGCCGTCCCTGGTACTACTCGCACATCTTCGCCCACCCCCAGGACGAGGATACGGTATGGGTGCTGGCGTTCCAGGCCCTGAAATCCGACGACGGGGGACGCACATTCGAAGAGGTGGCCACTCCACACGGGGACAATCACGATCTGTGGATTGACCCGCGGAATCCCCGGCGCATGATCGAGGGGAACGACGGCGGCGCATGCGTCAGCTTTGACGGCGGCGCCACCTGGTCCACCATATACAATCAGCCGACGGCGGAGTTCTACCGCATCGCCGTGGACAATCAGTTCCCGTACCGCGTGAGCGGCACCCAGCAGGACAACAGCGCCATCAGCGTTCCGAGCCGCTCCTTCCGCGGCGGGATACACTGGATAGACTGCTACCCGGTCGGCAGCTCCGAAAGCGGCCATATCGCCGTCAAGCCCGACGATCCGAATATCACCTACTCCGGCGCGGTCGGGAGTGCCCCTGGCGGCGGGGGTATCCTGCTCAGACACGATAACAGCACCGGACAGGTCCGCATCGTCACGGTGTGGCCGGAGAGCTACCGGGGCTGGGGCGCAAAGGACATGAAGTACCGCTTCAGCTGGACCTTTCCGATAGCCTTCTCTCCTCACGATCCGGGTGTGCTCTACTCCGCAGGAAACATCGTCTTCCGGTCCACCGACGAAGGGACTAGCTGGGAGCCGATCAGCCCCGATCTGACGCGCAACGACGTCACCAAGCAGGAGATATCCGGGCGGCCGATCACCCCGGACAGCGGGGCGGCGGAGGTCTACTGCACGGTCTACGCGCTCGCCGAGTCCCTTCACGAGCCCGGCGTCCTCTGGGCAGGCAGCGACGACGGCCTCGTCCACGTCACCAGAGACGCCGGAGGCAGCTGGGAAGAGATAACTCCCCCCGGCGTCGAGCCCTTCACGATGGTGCACATGATCGAGGCGTCTCCACACGACCCGGCGACCGCATACCTGGCGGCGACCCGATACAAGCATGACGACAACCGTCCCATGCTGTACAAGACCAACGACTACGGCAGGACGTGGCAGAGCATCACGGACGGGATCCCGGACGACGACTTCACGAGAGTCGTCAGAGAGGACCCCGGCCGGAGGGGCCTGCTGTACGCGGGCACCGAGTCGGGCGTATACGTCTCCCTGGACGACGGGGCGTCCTGGCAGTCTCTCGGAGGCAACCTGCCGGTGGTTCCGGTGTACGACCTGCTCGTCAAGGACGGGGACCTGGTGGCGGGCACCCATGGTCGCTCCTTCTGGATCATGGACGACCTGTCGCCGCTGCACCAGCTGGCCGATCGGATCACGGGCGCCCAGGCCTACCTGTTCAGACCACGGGACACCTACCGCTTCCTCGGGCAGGTCGGCGCCGAGCCCACCCCATCTCCCGGCAAGAGCTACAGCCTCTCCATGCTGGGCATCGGCGCCGCTTCCTACGACCGCGGGCTCCCGGACGGCTCCAGCCGCAAGGTGTGGCTCGACGCAGGAGAGAATCCCCCCGAGGGCGTCGTCTTCGGCTATTTCCTGGGCGCGGCGCCGGAGGACGAGGCGACCCTGACAGTCACCGACTCGTCGGGGAGGCATGCCGCGCACCTGACCAGCGGGTGCGGCGAGCTTCCCGCCGAGCGGGGGATGAACCGCTTCGTGTGGGACATGAGATATCCCGACGCCGACCCTCTGCCCGGAGGGGATACGGACACGAAGAGCCGGGCCAGACGCACCGCGCCCCTGGCTCCGCCGGGACTCTACCGGGGCACCCTGTCCGTCGGCGGAAACAGGTACGAACAGAGCTTCGCGCTCCTCAAGGACCCGCGGAGCGCCGCGTCGCAGGAGGACCTCCAGGCGCAGTTCGATCTGCTGGTCAAGATCCGCGACAAGTTGAATGAGACCCGCAGGGCCGTGGTGCGTGCGAGAAGCCTCGAAGACCAGCTGGAGGAGTGGGAACGCAGAGCCGAGGAGGAGGCGGAGGTCGTCGACACGGCGAAGGCGGTCAGAGAGAAGATCGCGGCCATCAGCGACGAGCTGGCGCAGGACAATCGGCACGGCAAGGTCCGGCGCATGGAGCGGGCGCGGCTCAATGAGAAGCTCACGGAGCTCCCATCGGTCGTGGGCGGCACCGACGCGAGGCCCACCCAGGGATCTTACGACGTATTCGAAGACCTCTCCGCACGCCTGCAGGTCCAACTCGACAACCTTCAGGAGGTGGCGGACACCGACATCCGTCGGTTCATGGAGATGCTACGCGAGGCGGAGATCCCGCTGATGGCCCCCTAGTCCCGTCCAGGAGGAAAGATGGACCGCGCCCGGATCGAAGCCGAGGCACTCGCCGAGCACCGCTCTGTCTTCGGCGAGTACAGGAACTACACACCCCCTCTATACGAGGAGTACTCGAACGAGGCGGTCCACATCACGATGAGCGAGGGGCACAGGATCGCCCTCGACGTGACGTTGCCCGCCCCGCTGCAGCCTGGAGCGAAGCTGCCGACCATCCTCTATACGACCAGATACTGGCGGGCCAAGAGGGACTACCCGGTAGACGACCAGGACATCTTCTTCACGAGCCACGGCTACGCGTTCGTCCGCGCGGACGAACGCGGGACCGGCGCCTCCTTCGGCACCTGGCCCAACATGTGGCCCAGGGCGGCCATCGCCGACTACAAGGAGACGGTCGACTGGATCGTCGCCCAGCCCTGGTCCAACGGAGCCGTCGGGAGCACCGGCGTCTCGTACACCGGCACCACGGCCCAGCTTCTCGCCGCGACGAATCACCCGGCGGTGAAGGCGGTGGCGCCCAAGTTCATCGAGTTCGACGTCTACACGGACATCTTCTATCCCGGCGGGCTGCTTCTTGATCAGCTTATGGAAAGGTACGTCGAAAGATGCCGGATGCTCGACCTGAACAGGTGGACCAACTCCATCCTGGGCAAGCCTACGGACACCGTCAAGCCGGTGGACGCCGATCTCGACGGCTCGCTCCTGGCCGCCGCGGTGGAGGAGCATCGCGCGACGAACCCCGACTTCAGCAAGAGCCTGGAGATCGCGTTCAGGGACGACCCGATTCCGGGTCTCGGCGTGACGATAGATGACTTCAGCATGCACGGGCTGAGGGACGAGATCGAGCGCTCCGGGGCGACCATCTACGGCTGGGGAAGCTGGAACGACGCCTACACCGCCGACACGGTGATCAGGCGGTTCCTGACCTTCTCCAACCCGCAGCGCGCGGTGATAGGCGCGTGGAACCACGGCGGCGACAAGAACGGCAACCAGTACCTGCCCGACTACTCGCCGACTCAGCCCAGCCACATGGCCCAGTGGCTGGAGGACCTCCGCTTCTTCGACTTCCACCTGAAGGGCGTCGACACGGGCGTCATGGAGGGGCCGCCTGTGACGTACGTGACTATGGGCGCGCAGACCTGGAACCGCACCTCGACCTGGCCGATCGAGGGTACCGTCGTACAGCGGCTGCACGTGAACGAGGGCGGGGCCCTCACAGCCGAGCCTCCGGCATCGTCCGACGCCTCGGACCGCTACGTCGTCGACTTCTCGGCGACAACAGGAGACGGAGGACGCTGGCACACCGAGTTCCAGGGGACCGACGTCGTCTACGGCGACAGGGCGGAGCCTGACGAACAGTTGCTCACCTACACCTCGGCGCCCCTGACGGCCGACCTGGAGGTGACCGGCTACCCGGCGGTCACGCTCTACGTAACTCCGTCCCATGCGGACGGCGCCTTCCTGGTCTACCTGGAGGACGTGGCCCCCGACGGGCGCGTCAGGTACGTGACGGGGGGCGAGCTCAGGGCGCTGCACCGCAGGCTGTCGGACGAGGCGCCGCCCTACCGGACGCTCATGCCGCATCGCACCTACAGGCGGGCCGATGGGGCTCCCCTCGTCCCGGGAGAGGTAGCCGAGATCGTCGTCGGCCTGCAGCCGACCTCGGCGCTCTTCAAGAGGGGACACAGGATCAGGGTCGCCGTCGCGGGTCATGACGATGGCGTCTTCGAGAAGGTCCCGGCGGTGGAGGACGAAGAGGTCGCCTTCGACCTGCACCGCAGCGCCGAGCATCCCTCCCGCGTCGATCTGCCCGTCGTGCCGAGATCGGAATAGGGAATCGAGAGCGGAGCAGGCTAGAACGGTGACGGTTCACATCAGAGGGTGGAGGTGATGATGAATCAGAGTGAAGATGGTGGATCCCGCCTGTTGCGAGCAATCGAAACGATCGCAATCTCACCCGTGGATGCCCAAGAGTTTGCCGACAGGTATCTAGAACAGAGTAGGGAAAGATTCCCCCGCGATTCCGAGTGGGACCATCAACTGCGCGCAGCCGACAAGATCGTCAGTGAGTATTCCAAAAGAGCAATGATGTTTGGAGCAGCCACTGCACTGCCGGGCACAATTCCGGGTCTGGGAACTGCGGTCGCGCTCGTGGGAGGGGCCACCGCAGATTCCCTAGTCAGTATGAAACTCCAGGTTGACATGTGCATGTGCTTGGCAGCAACGTTCAAATACGACATCACCTCGGAAGACGGGAAATATCTCACCTTCCTCATCGCAGCGACTGGAAGTGTACAACGTGCGGGAGTCGGCGCCGGCGCGAAGCTTGGCACTCAGGCCGGTGTTCGTATGCTACGTCAGTATCTTAAGGGTGCAGCGCTGCAGGCGGTCAAACAGGTATTTAGGAGAGTTGGGGTGACCTTCACGAGGAAGGCGGTGGAGAAAGTCATACCATTTGGGATCGGGGTGGTTGTCGGGGGTGGGGCCAACTATGGTCTTACTAGATACGTCGGGCGGGAGGCGAAACAGTGGTTCGTTCTCGACCAAACTTTGGAGGCTGAGGATCCGGAGGACGAAGACCATAGGCTACAGGACTCCGGATAGGCTTCTGTCGAGCGTGGCTGTACACGCCGCCAATACATCCAGGGAGAAGACATGATCGATTTTTCAACGGAGCTAGGCAGGAGGGTGCTTGGTCTGCTCGACTCGGAGCAGGTGATCTGGCTCACGACCGTGGACTCGAAGGCGACGCCGCAGCCGCGCCCCGTCTGGTTCCTGTGGGACGGTTCTTCTCTTCTGGTCTACAGCAGTCCGGATGCCTACAAGCTGAGGCACCTGGCTGGGAACGAGAGGGTGTCCCTCAACTTCAACTCCGACCCGGAGGCGCACCACGTCGCCGTTCTGGTCGGGGAGGCGCGCGTCGATCCGGACGCGCCGCGAGCGGACCGCGAGTCTCGCTACATGGAGAAGTACAGGGAGGGGATCGCCGGGCTGGGGATGACGCCGGAGAGCTTCGGGCTGGCCTACTCTGTGGCTGTGAGGGTGACGCCGGAGCGTATACGCGGCTTGTGAGGGGGCAGGGGCGCCCCCATCCTAACCTTCCCCCGGCTCCGCGGGGGAAGGGACAGAGCCTACCAGCCGAGGGCGTAGCCTATGTTGCCCTTCGGCCCCACGGCCCCCGATATGACGCCACGCTCTCTGTCGATGCGGACCGCCATCGGCTTCCCGGGAGTCCAGGCCTCCGCCCGGTCCACGACGTGGCCGCGCCGCTCCAGCTCCGATACGACCTCGTCCGGTATCCGGGCCTCGGCGGTCAGGTGGCCGGGGTAGGACTCTCTCGGGTAGAAGGAGGACGGGAAGTGGCGTGAGAAGACGGCCGGCGCGTCGACCGCCTCCTGGAGGTTCATGCCGAACTCCACGTAGTTCAGGAAGAGCTGCAGCGTGATCTGATCCTGGGTGTCCCCGCCGGGCGTGCCGAAGACCATGTAGGGATCCCCGTTTCTGGTCACCAGGGAGGGGGTGAGCGTCGCCCTCGGGCGCTTGCGGCCGGCGAGCGCGTTGGGGCGCTCCGGATTGAGGTAGAACATCTGGCCTCTCGTGCCGATAGGGAAGCCGAGCCCCCTGATGACCGGGGAGCTTCCGATCCAGCCGCCGCTTGGAGTGGCGGCGACCATGTTGCCCTCGATGTCCACGGCGTCGAGGTGAGTGGTGTCGCCTACGTGGGCGTGACCGAGTCCGAGGTCCTGTACCGCCGTGGCGGCGACTCCGAGAGCGCGCCGGTTGTCCTCCGCCACGTCGCCCGAGGCGTAGGCCGGGACTCCCCGCCCGGCGTCTCCGGGGCGCATCTCCAGCGAGGCCCGGTCGCCTATCAGACCGCGCCGTCCCTCGTTGTAGCCGCGGGACAGGAGCACGTCGAAGGGGACGTCGTCGAACAGGGGGTCGCCGTAGTAGGCCTCGCGGTCCGCGAACGCCAGCTTGGCCGCCTCGATGCAGACGTGCAGGTACTCGGCCGAGTTGTGGCCCATCGACTTCAGATCGACCTCGTCGAGTATGGCGAGCTGCTGCAGGAAAACAGGCCCCTGCGTCCACGGCGGGCACTTGTGCACGTCGAGACCCTTATAGCCGTAGGTCACCGGCTCCTCGACGGAGGCGCGCCACTCGGCCATGTCGTCGTAGGACAGCAGGCCGGTATGGGCTGACCCGCTGGCGTCCTCCACCGGGTTGGCCGCGATGAACTCCACGATCCGCTCGGCTATCGGCCCCTTGTAGAAGGCGTCCCGCGCCGCCTCTATTCCCGCGCTCCGGCCCCTGCCCCGCGCCTCCCGCTCCGCGGCGCACATCGTCTTCAGCGCCTCGGCGAAGTCGGGATTGCGCCACACCTCCCCGATCTCGGGGACGCGTCCGTCGGGGTAGTAGACCTCGGCCGTCGTCGGATAGCGCTCGTTGAATCGGTCGAAGCTCGCAGCCAGGCTGTCGTGCAGCCCCTCGTAGATAGGAAAGCCGTCCTCGGCCAGCCTGATGGCCGGCGCGAGCACCTCCGAGAAGCTCAGATTACCGTACCGCGCGACCGCGGCAGCCCAGGTGTCCACCGGGGCCGGGACGCAGGCGGCAAGATATCCGTCGCCAGGGATCAGGTCGATGCCGTTGTGACGGCACCAGTCGATCGTGAGGTCTTTCGGCGACCAGCCCATCCCACTGATCGCCACGGTCCTGCCCTCTCGAGCCGAGTGGATGAGCGTGGGCACCTCGCCGCCGATGCCGTTGCTGTGCGGCTCCAGGAGGTTAAGGCAGAAGCACATGGCCGCCGCCGCGTCGATCGCGTTGCCGCCCTGCTCCATGATGCGGAAGCCGGCGGCGGTGGCGAGATAGTGGCCGGAGGTGACCACTCCCCGGGTCCCCATGATAACCGGACGTGTCGTGAACCTTGTCATGTTCGCTGCTCCTTAGGAGGGGTGGGGGGCATCATGCCAGACTGCCGGTCAGTGATCAGGCCATCAAAGCCCTGAGATTTAGAAGGGTGCTCAGGAGGGTGATTCGAGGCCGCCCATGGATACCAGGCCACTGCCGTTTAGTCATCCGGTTGTCTGGGGCCGACGCGTCAGGCAGCATGGGAGATAGCATGAGTGCCGACTGCCTGTCAGGTGCAATAGTCCGTGCATGCGACCGCTTTCATCCTGGTCGAACTTTCGCAGCATGCTGTCGAATCGCGAGGCGTGGCCTGACTCGTATCTCCCGTACACTGTATTTGCGATCAGGTCTGCGATCTGCAGCAACCTGCTGTTCTTGGACAGGGTGAAGAAAGGGATGTCCACGATGTTGCGAAGCTCGCCCCATTGAGTGCCCTGTGCCGCTAGCTGTCGCGCTACAACCTCAAGTCGATCACGATAGTGGGAGTCTGCAATGACGATCAGCCCCTTGTCTCGTTGGCCTCGCTCTCTGTACATCCTACCTAGGAACTGATCAAATCGGGACAGAATCTGCTCTAACGCTCGTTCGTATGGATCTTCATCTTGATTCAGGAACGACTTTTCGACTATGACTGCGAAGAACGTTCCGTAGACTTCGAAAGCTGCGTCATATAGTCGATTGAGGATTTCGAGTCTGGTGCTCTGAGCCAACTGGTCGAATGGTGCAGGAATCGTGGTGCCATCCCTAACGCGTAGGGAGGCCGCGTGAAAGAGGACACTGTCCTCAGAGTCTGGGAAATAGTCAGATTGAATGCGGTCCAGCTGATCTTTAGCCCAGTAAACGCTGGTCTCATACACAGAAACGCCCGCCAACACGAAGTGACGAGCGTTAGAGTGGTTCCCCGACTCATCAAGGTATAGGAGATACATCCAGGTTACATAATAAACTCAGAGACAATGATAGTGGCCGAGCGGGGAGATTCCTCCCCTGCGAACTGGGGTACCTGTAGTCCTCTCAGCCTGACAGTAGATTACCAACTTGGCAGTATACTGTCAAATAGTGGTGGCTCGCCCCGAATGCGTCCGTATGGCGGGTGTCAGCACCGCTCAGGACGGCAGTTCTTCCGCGGCGTGGGGCGCGCCTTACTCGGTGTTCCGCGTCATCATCGTTAGATGATTTCTGCCGGACGCCCGCCGATAGCTCAGCTCGTCCATCATCGTGCGGACGAGGTGGACGCCGAGCCCGCCCACCGGGCGGTCTTCCAGAGCAGCCGTCACGTCGGGCACCGGAGCGTCGTTGAGCGGATCGAACGGCCGTCCGTCGTCCGAGATCTCGATCGTGACCATCTCATCGTCCGAGGTCACGCTGAACTGTATCTCGTGAATACCCTCGTCATGTCCGTAGTTGATGATGTTGAGGCCCAGCTCCTCGAGCGCCAGGTTGATGCGGAAGATCAGGCCGGGGGACCAGCTCTCCTGCTCGCCGATCTCTTCCACCGCAGCCGCGATGCGCTCCAGCTGCCCTGGATCGGTCTCGATCTTGAAGTCGTGTCGCGTGCTCAACTGTCGGGCTGTCTGCGCTGTAGCGTCAGGCACGTCAGGTCGTCGGACTGCGGAGTGTCACCCGCAAAGGCCGACACGGCATCGAAGATCATACGGCTCGCGTCCTGGGGGCTCGCCGGGGGAGAGCCGATGAAGACCTGCTGCAAACGCTCGATCCCGAACTGCTCCCCGCCGCCGTTCATCGCCTCGGTAACCCCGTCGGTGTACAGGATCACCGTGTCTCCCGGCGCGATCGTTACCGTGTGCTGTTCGAACGGGTAGTCCGGCACTACTCCGAGCGCAACCCCTCCCGTCATTGGGAGCAGGATCGAGCTTCCATCGGAGTGGACGACAAGCGGACTGTCGTGCCCTCCGCTCGAATAGATGAACTCTCCGGTCATGGTGTCGTACACGGCGTACAGGACGGTGACGAACATCAGGGCCTCGTTGTCATCGTGCAGGAGGGAGTTGACCTCCCGGAGCACCTCGGACGGCTGCTCTGTGCCGATGGCGGCTCCCTTCAGCAGCGTGCGGCTGGACATCATGAACAGGGCCGCCGGTACACCCTTGTCGGAGACATCGGCTATGGCTAACCCGATGCGGCTGTTGGCCATCGGCAGAACGTCGAAGAAGTCGCCCCCGACGTTTCGTGCCGGCTCCATGTTGCCGAAGGACTGGTAGCCGGGGCCCTCGGGGAAGCGGGTCGGGAGGATCGACTGCTGCATCTTGCTCGCAACGTCGAGCTCGTTCTGCAGCGCGACAAGCTGGTCGCGGGAGGAGAGCGCCTCCCGCCACTCGATAAGGTGGCGCAGCGTCCGGTCTATGGTGACCCGCAGGTCTTCGAAGTCGAGCGGCTTCGTGACGAAATCGAACGCGCCGCGGTTCATGGCGGTGCGGATGTTCTTCATGTCGCCGTAGGCGGACACGATCACTGAGCGGATGTTGGGATTGACGTCCGGTATCTGTGAGAGCAGAGTCAGGCCGTCCATCTGAGGCATGTTGATATCGGACACCACCATGTCGATGTCTGTATCCTCGTTCAGCCGCTCCAGCGCCTCCACTCCGTTGTGGGCGAAGACGAACTGGTATCGGCCGGCCCGAACGTCCCGGCGCATGCGCTGTAGGATCAGCGGCTCGAGATCCGGCTCGTCGTCGACGACGAGAATCTTATAGGCCTGTTCCATCTTCTACCATTACCATCTTGCGGCCACTCTCCCGCGTCCCCCGGGTGGGGTACGCTCCTGCTTTCATAGTCCCACTGCGCATCGGGGCTGGGTCAGCCCTGCAGCGCAGCTATGGCGTCCGCCTGAGTGCCGTGCGTCGCGACTATCTTGTCGAAGCCGCTGATCTCGAAGACCTCCCCGACGGCGTCGGAGAGCGAGCAGACCGCAAATTTCGTATTCTGGCTCTGCAGCGCCCTGGCGATCAGCAGTATGACCCGAAGGCCGGCGCTGCTGATGTAGGTGAGCCGTTCCATATCCAGCAGGAAGGCGTTGCCGGCGTCTTCGATCACGGCCTGGAGAGCCTCCTGGAATTCGCGGGCGTTGGCGCCGTCGACACGGTCCTCAGCCAATGCGACGACTACACCCCCTTTCCGCTCGGTCTTGATCTCCATCTGGTCTCTCCTTCCCTCCTTGAGGCTGCGGATCGGGCCGGCAGCCTCAGCGCCTATCTCCGTCGGACATAATCGTGGATGCTCGTCGCCCTAGAGTCTACACCATCAGGGAGGCCGGATGTAGCGGAATGGCACAGGCGTAACTGTTCGGGGGGGGGGGACCCCCATCTCAATCTTCCCCCGCGGACGGGGGAAGAGGAAAGAACCTTCTCTCCGTCCCGCCAACTACCCGCATCTCTCACGTAGTCTGAACAGTTACGCACAGGCGCACAAGGCAGACGATCTCATTCCAAGGGCGCACCTAGCGCCGGTGAGTAGTGGTGCGGTCAGGGATAGACGGATTCCAGCAGTCTGCCGGCTTCACCACGTGGCGGACTCTTCCGCGTAGACGTGGTCGGGCAGTGTATAGCGGATTCCTTCTTCGTCGAACAACGAGGTATCGAGCAGGGACGTGAATCTGGCGAAGTTGCTGTCCTGGCGACGGCCTGGCAACAGCTTATTGAAGATGTGGCCATAACGCTGTTGCATCCTGAACCACCAGACAGCTCCAAAGGAGGAGAACGGCGGATACATCAGTGACTCGGCAGCCTCTCTTCCGATAAGTCCGCGGGAGATACGGTACACGTATTGGGCTAGTTTTCGGCGGTCTTCCGGAGTAGTCATCCCGGCAATCAACGGAGCCGAGTTGACCAGGGAGTGCGCCATCACGACCGATTCCATTGGGGCATCGGGCTCGCACGTGAGTCCGACGTCGTACAGCTTCAGGGCGTCATCTGCATCGCGGAACAGGATGGTCTCGGGAATGCCCATCAGATGACCGCTGTAGCGCCAAACGGCCATGAAGCCCGCGTACTCTTCGTCATTGTAATCGGCGCCCAAGGTCTTCATGTGCTTCAGCAGCCTGGCCGAAAAGGCGGAAATGGCGTAACCAAGGTGCGCCGCGCTGATCGGCTCGCCCCAGGCTTCGGTGTCCCACTCTCCCGAACTGTTCAGGAGGTATCTCATCCGCGCGTGAACCATCCTGATACGGACCGAAAGCTTCCAGCCGTCTCCATACCTGTACAGTCCGCCGGGAAGGAATATCTCCATCATGTGACGGTTGTTCTGGCCCAAACGCCTGACGCCCTGGTCGCGCACTCGCCCGGTGATGAAGAAGGACTTCGCTATATTCGTTGTAAATCCTTCTATCAGAACGCCCGCGACGAATGCCCCCAGGATCACCTGCGAGTTTCTGTGGAACATCCGGACACCCGGGGCGAACGCCGAATAGTCGAGCCATTCCGGCGGAGCTTCCGCGTCTCTGAAGAATTCTCGCAGCGAAGCCGGCGCGTCCCGCAGGGCCTCCTCACCTTCGTTATTCATAGCTGCCTGGACGAGTCGCCTCGACTCTTCTTCACCAAGCTCCGCAAGATCTTCCGCCATCGCTTCGGCCAGCGGATCTCCAATGAGTGTGTGCTCTATGTAGTTGGCCGCCATCTCGGGCGCGACCGCGCGGGCTTTCTCATAACCCAGCGTGTAGTCGGACGGTGTTCCCATCGAGGCTAGCCCTGATCTCGAGCCGGACTTAATCCCGGACGGTTCCATAGGAGGCCGGGGCAGCCATGACGACGGATACCGGCGGTCCTGCCCGGCTTCGCCATACCGGTCGGGGCCGGGATAACGGCGGCCGACTGTTGTTCGGAGCACATGGCCTGCGAGTATATCACGGTTTCAGACTCCGTGAGTAATGCGGGCAATTGGCGGGAGGCAGGGTCAGTTGATCTCGTTCAGCTTCCCGGTCGCGCAGTCGTATACGAAGCCACGCACGTCGCCCTTGTTGGGAATGAATGGGCTTGCTTGGATCCGCGCTATCGACTGTCGCACGTCCTCCTCGAGGTCGCCGAACGCCTCCAGCGCGAAGGCCGGCCGCAGGCCGGTGTCGGCCATGATCGCGTCCTTCACGTCATCGTCGCGGAAGGTCACCATTCCGCAGTCCGTGTGGTGGATGAGCATGATCGACGTCGTGCCCAGCAGGCGTTGCGAGATCGTCAATGAGCGGATCGCATCGTCGGTCACCACGCCGCCGGCGTTCCGGATGACGTGAGCATCGCCTTCCCCGATCCCCAGCAAGCTGTGTGTGTCTAGGCGTGCGTCCATACATGCAACCACCGCGAGGCGGAGCCCGGGAGGCAGGGGCAAGTCGCCCTTGT